>NZ_JBEFNZ010000006.1:0-2212500 GCF_045063735.1 Maribacter sp. Asnod1-A12 | reverse complement strand
ATCTCTCGAGCGCCTTAGAATACTCATCCCAACCACCTGTGTCGGTTTACGGTACGGGCTGCTTCACTCGCTTTTCTTGGAAGTCGATATGCTGGATTATCACCTTGACCGTGGTCTCGGTGTACTATCGGGGTATTACTACTCCCTTCAACGTACAATTCCGTCTGTACGCACCAACTTCTCGCCTCCGTCACTTTTAGCGTGAGCAGGTACAGAAATATTAATCTGTTGTCCATCCACTATCCCCTTCGGGTTCGCGTTAGGTCCCGACTGACCCCCAGCTGATTAGCATAGCTGGGGAAACCTTGGTCTTTCGGCGTGCGGGTTTCTCGCCCGCATTATCGTTACTTATGCCTACATTTTCGTTTGTAATCGCTCCAGCATCCCTCGCAGGTACACCTTCGACGCAATTACAATGCTCCCCTACCCCTCATATAAATATGAAGTCACAGCTTCGGTGATATACTTATGCCCGATTATTATCCATGCGGAATCGCTCGACCAGTGAGCTGTTACGCACTCTTTAAATGAATGGCTGCTTCCAAGCCAACATCCTGGCTGTCAATGCAATTCCACCGCGTTATATCAACTTAGTATATACTTTGGGACCTTAGCCGGTGATCTGGGTTCTTTCCCTCTCGGACATGGACCTTAGCACCCATGCCCTCACTGCGCAGAAACATTTTATAGCATTCGGAGTTTGTCAGGAATTGGTAGGCGGTGAAGCCCCCGCATCCAATCAGTAGCTCTACCTCTATAAAACTATCTACACGCTGCACCTAAATGCATTTCGGGGAGTACGAGCTATTTCCGAGCTTGATTGGCCTTTCACCCCTACCCACAGGTCATCCCAAGACTTTTCAACGTCAACGGGTTCGGTCCTCCACTATGTGTTACCACAGCTTCAACCTGCCCATGGGTAGATCGCACGGTTTCGCGTCTACTACTACTAACTATGGTCGCCCTATTCAGACTCGCTTTCGCTACGGCTCCGGACCTGAAGTCCTTAACCTTGCTAGTAAAAGTAACTCGTAGGCTCATTATGCAAAAGGCACGCCGTCACCCATATGGGCTCCGACCGCTTGTAAGCGTATGGTTTCAGGATCTATTTCACTCCGTTATTCACGGTTCTTTTCACCTTTCCCTCACGGTACTGGTTCACTATCGGTCTCTCAGGAGTATTTAGTCTTGGCGGATGGTCCCGCCGGATTCATACAGGGTTTCACGTGCCCCGCACTACTCAGGATACCACTATCTAAATGTTCTTTACCTATACGGGACTATCACCCTCTATGGTCGCTATTTCCAAAGCGTTCTAGTTCATTACACCTCGAATGTCGTGGTCCTACAACCCCGCACATGCCGGAACATGTACGGTTTGGACTAATCCGATTTCGCTCGCCGCTACTATCGGAATCACTTTTGTTTTCTCCTCCTCCGGGTACTTAGATGTTTCAGTTCCCCGGGTTTACTTCTCTTACGAGATAACATATCTTCAATATGCTGGGTTGCCCCATTCGGATATCTACGGATCATATCGTGT
The DNA here is from genome assembly GCF_045063735.1 of Maribacter sp. Asnod1-A12. Lineage (NCBI taxonomy): Bacteria > Pseudomonadati > Bacteroidota > Flavobacteriia > Flavobacteriales > Flavobacteriaceae > Maribacter > Maribacter sp. Asnod1-A12. The sequence goes on along the minus strand of NZ_JBEFNZ010000006.1, from coordinate 2,210,957 downwards.
GTGCCGATCCCCGTAGCTTTTCGCAGCTTATCACGTCCTTCATCGCCTCTGAGAGCCTAGGCATTCCCCATACGCCCTTTTCCAGCTTGTCGCTAGATCTTTAATCTATTCTATCTTATTCGTACTCTTTACTTAATAAAGATTCGTGTTTCTTTCTTTTTTAGTCGATAATACATTAAAAACGTATTACCTCCTGTTCCAATATGTCAATGAACTTTGTCGTGAGCCACGACAGGCAATTAAATACCTATCTTTCTCATCTGCGATACTTAGAGATAAAACAAATCATCCCTGGGCATCGCCCAGTGGAGAATATCGGAGTCGAACCGATGACCTCCTGCGTGCAAGGCAGGCGCTCTAGCCAGCTGAGCTAATCCCCCATTGTATAAGTCGGCAGTTGCCACTTTACAGTTGACAGGTAGCACAACTTCTAAAATTTCCTTCAATATTTCAATATATGAACGTATCGCCTATCTCTAAACGAATTTCTTGTTTGTAGTCCCAGGCAGACTCGAACTGCCGACCTCTACATTATCAGTGTAGCGCTCTAACCAGCTGAGCTATGGGACTGTCCCTACTCCTTCCTTTTAGTATAAATACCTTTTCGGAAAAAGCAATTACTTATATATCATAATTATGGAGATTATTTTTTTCGAACAATTCTTAAGGGAAAAACATTATTAAATCAAAAGACCGGGACCGTTATTCCGATTCTTTACTTCGTCAGGGACCGTCCTTAAAGGACAATCTCTAGAAAGGAGGTGTTCCAGCCGCACCTTCCGGTACGGCTACCTTGTTACGACTTAGCCCTAGTTACCGATCTTGCCCTAGGCCGCTCCTTACGGTGACGGACTTCAGGCACTCCCGGCTTCCATGGCTTGACGGGCGGTGTGTACAAGGCCCGGGAACGTATTCACCGGATCATGGCTGATATCCGATTACTAGCGATTCCAGCTTCACGGGGTCGAGTTGCAGACCCCGATCCGAACTGTGATAGGTTTTATAGATTCGCTCCGCCTTGCGACGTGGCTGCTCTCTGTACCTACCATTGTAGCACGTGTGTGGCCCAGGACGTAAGGGCCGTGATGATTTGACGTCATCCCCACCTTCCTCACGGTTTGCACCGGCAGTCCCGTTAGAGTCCCCATCATGACATGCTGGCAACTAACGGTAGGGGTTGCGCTCGTTATAGGACTTAACCTGACACCTCACGGCACGAGCTGACGACAACCATGCAGCACCTTGCAAATTGCCCGAAGGAAAATCTATCTCTAGACCTGTCAATATGCATTTAAGCCCTGGTAAGGTTCCTCGCGTATCATCGAATTAAACCACATGCTCCACCGCTTGTGCGGGCCCCCGTCAATTCCTTTGAGTTTCATTCTTGCGAACGTACTCCCCAGGTGGGATACTTATCACTTTCGCTTGGCCGCCCAAGACTCAAGGCCTCGGACAGCTAGTATCCATCGTTTACGGCGTGGACTACCAGGGTATCTAATCCTGTTCGCTCCCCACGCTTTCGTCCATCAGCGTCAGTATATGGTTAGTCACCTGCCTTCGCAATCGGTGTTCTATGTAATATCTATGCATTTCACCGCTACACTACATATTCCGGCAACTTCACCATAACTCAAGACCAACAGTATCAAAGGCAATTTTACAGTTGAGCTGCAAACTTTCACCCCTGACTTATCAGCCCGCCTACGGACCCTTTAAACCCAATAATTCCGGATAACGCTCGGACCCTCCGTATTACCGCGGCTGCTGGCACGGAGTTAGCCGGTCCTTATTCTTACGGTACCGTCAGTAGAGTACACGTACTCTTTTTTCTTCCCGTATAAAAGCAGTTTACTACCCATAGGGCATTCTTCCTGCACGCGGCATGGCTGGATCAGAGTCTCCTCCATTGTCCAATATTCCTCACTGCTGCCTCCCGTAGGAGTCTGGTCCGTGTCTCAGTACCAGTGTGGGGGATCCCCCTCTCAGGGCCCCTACCCATCGTAGTCTTGGTAAGCCGTTACCTTACCAACAAACTAATGGGACGCATGGCCATCTTATACCGCCCGAAGGCTTTAACCGTATCCCGATGCCGGGTCACGGTACTACGGGGCATTAATCCAAGTTTCCCTGGGCTATTCCCCTGTACAAGGTAGGTTCCATACGCGGTGCGCACCCGTGCGCCGGTCGTCATCTTGTGCAAGCACAAATGTTACCCCTCGACTTGCATGTGTTAGGCCTGCCGCTAGCGTTCATCCTGAGCCAGGATCAAACTCTTCATCGTTGTTTTGTAAATATTCGTCCCAACGAAGTCTAAATCAATCCCGGCCCCGACTCTCGATTCAATTCCTTATATATACCTTGCGATATACCAAATTGTATGTTTCCTTAATTCTTGTTCCTCTCGAACAGGTCCTCACCTGAACTCGATTCTTATCTCCACAATATTTCAATGAACTTCTATCCACTCAGCTCCGAATCTCTCGATTTCCTAGCCTCGTTTCCCTTAGGTGTTTCCCTAAGCGGCTGCAAATATACAACTGTTTTTTAACCTGACAACTTTTATCGAAAAAAATTATTTTCTTTTTTTCACCAAACCAAAACAACATACATAAGAACCTATTTCCTACTCCCGATTCCAAAATCATCTTCCTCGTTTGCGGGGTGCAAATGTACACACTATTATTAATTACACAACCATTTTTTAAAATAAAATTCACCAAACCAAAACAACATACATAAGAACCTATTTCCTACTCCCGATTCCAAAATCATCTTCCTCGTTTGCGGGGTGCAAATGTACACACTATTATTAATTACACAACCATTTTTTAAAATAAAAAACGAAAGTTTTTTCGCCAAAACATAACTGCATGGTTTTGATAGGGTTACTATGCCAATAAAATCATTAAAAGTTAAGATTTTGACAACCAATAAGTTAATCAAAAGCACTCTTTCAACACCCCTATTTTCAATGCATTACAGACTACAGTAAAAAGATTAAGAAAAGAAATTCCACACTAAACCAAAGCGTATAACAAAATCGCGGTATGGATAATTTGGTGCCGCATAATAGTCATACCCAGAAAAAGCGGCATTAAAGTGTTCCGCTTTCAAATAAACCCTGGTTTGTTTTATACGGGCATTAATAAAGAAATCCAATAAAGGATACCCACCTAACTCTTCTTTATTCTGTACATAGAACTCACCAAGTATAGGATTGTAACCATTCATATTATAACTGGAGAAATACTTAAATGTAATGCCAGTTTGCAGGTACATTGCTTTTTTAAATACATCTGAGGAAAAATACAGGGTATTTCTTGTTACCAACTGAGGCACATTTAATACTTGGGTATCTTGAGTTACATTCTGATACATAACGGTATTGTTCAATGCAAACTTACCCACCCTGAATTCTTTCTCATATTTAATTTTTAAATGAGAAACGGTATTGCCCTCTTGTAAAGGTTTTATGAATGCATTTTCCATATCATTGCCTATAGTAGCATTTGAAACCGGTGCGAAATAGGTATAGTTATCTAGATTGCTATACTTCACCATAAGATTACCCCATGTCTTAGAGAGTAACTCCCCCTTTAAACTACTGGCTCGTTCTTTTTCAAAAACATCGCTATTGTCCCAATTATAATTAAGATATTCACTTTGATATAATAAATAATTAAAATTCGGCAACCTACTAGATGTATGCAACGAGAATCTCAACTTATTATTCTCATTAATAATATATGAAGCATAAGCATTGAAAAGATTACCCGCCAATTGGCCCGAAAGATTATATTTCAAATTCGCACTGAAATCAAAACCGCCAATTCGCTTTTCATACTTACCTCCAATACCAATTTCAGTTCCATTTAACCTATTAGGAATAACAGTACCATCTTCATCTATAAACCTACTATCAAAGTAATAATCATAATTATACACATTTACACCACCTGTAAGCTTACCTAAGGTTCTATTATAAAATTCAGCATTTACTCCATTGTAAAATGTTTTTAAAACTGCCTTGTCATCAATAGTACTCAAAATAGCATCACCAAATAAAGTATCACTAGCTGTTTCTATAAACTGATAATACTTAGTTTCATATTCAAAAGTATGACCTATTGCCAAAGAGGTTTTTTCAAAACGAGTAGAATCTAATTGTTTTCGAACTAATTTATAGACATGATCCAAGTAATATCTTTTACCTAAAATTCTATTATCTGCATCATCTAAATAAACATCTACCGTTGGTCTATTAGTAAAATCCTCATCACCACTTTCGAACTGTATTTCTTTTTCAGACAATCCTCCGTTTTCTTCTGAAAAAATATTCTGTGCAGCAATATGAGCTCTTAAAGCGTACCTGCCATTTTTTGACAAATAATTTGTTGTAGTTATAAAATTTCCAGATTCTATTTGAGTATCATTGTACTTACCTAATGATCTAAAACCGGTATAACCTATAGAAAAATTCAACCTTCTAGAGGTATTGAATGCCAAGTTTGCATCTAAAAGCTGACCTTCTTCTAAAGTAGTTTTAAAGAACAATTCTGTTAATGGTGTAGCTACATTATAATAATTAATCTGCTCCTTTTCTAAATATTTAAGGTCTTTTGCTGTCGCACCTAAACTAGGGTAACCCGTTACCCTTTCGAAATCGACACCTAATGCATTATAGGCCTGACCAATATTTGAAAATGAAATCAATTCGAAATCATCTTTTCGCAGATAGTTGTACTTATACTCTTTCTCTATAGTAAGGGTAGTATCTAAAAAAGTGGTGTCTCTTTCAAAAGAAATGATTTTATAATCTTCAACAGTTAATACAATAGAATCATTTTTCAACTTATCTGTTGGATCTAACGGCTTTGTTTTCTTATCTACCAAAAGAGAATCACTTCTTTTTTCAGGTTTCCCTTTTACATCTTGCCCTAAGATTATGGAAGTAGTTAGACACAATAAAACTAGAGTTATATATTTCATGAAGCTTCGTTACCCTTGCAAAGTTAATTTTTTTGTTGCTAAGTAAATGTGAAAGTTTAGTTGACTTTGACAGCACTTAGATAAACATTTGACAAAATAATCTTAAATTTTAACTGTAGTCATTATATATTAAAGAAATATTTTTCAGATTTTTATAAAAAAATGTTAATGAAAGTACTATTTTTTATTGTATTTGCTTTTTTAATGATCACATCAACCAATGCGCAATTCAATGAGAATGCGCCTTGGATGGAGGAATTAAATGACAGGCAACAAACCTCTAAATCCTCTGTAGACTCATATTCTTTATATGAAATTTCTAAAGCTTTTAATGAATATTGGAGCGATAAAGATTATTCTAAAAAAGGTAGTGGCTTCAAACCTTATAAAAGATGGGAGAATTATTGGAGCTATTATATTGATAAAAACGGAAATTTACCGACCTCGAACCAACTATGGCAATCTTGGAGAGACAAACAAGACCCTATTGGTAAAGAAATAAACCCAACTGCAAATTGGAACGCAATTGGTCCATTTACTCACGATACATACTCTGGCGCACTTTCTGGGCAAGGTCGTGTAAATGCTATTTCCGTCGACCCTAACAATGAAAATATTTGGTACATAGGGGCACCTGCAGGGGGTATCTGGAAGTCAACAGATGGTGGCTCATCATGGGTTAATTTATTCGATGATTTTCCTCAAATAGGAGTTTCTGGTATCGCCATAGACCCTAACAATTCTCAAGTTATTTATATAGCAACAGGAGATGATGATGCTGCCGATTCTTATAGCGTTGGGGTTTTTAAATCTACAGACGGCGGAAACAGCTGGAATGAAACAGGTTTGAACCCAAGCACTTCGAATATTAATTTATTGATGAACGAAATTACCATTGACCCTTCTGACTCTAATACTATTTGGGTTGGCACTAGCGTTGGTCTCCAAAAATCTACAGATGGCGGTACAACTTGGGACATAAAAAGAAATGGCAATATTCAAGATTTTAAACTTAAACCTAATGACCCCAATACTATTTACGCAGTAACATCTGATACTTTTCTGAAATCAACTGATGGTGGAAACACCTTTGTAGAAATAAATGATGGCATACCTGAAAGTTCAGGTAGATTAGTTATTGGAACAAGTGAAGCTAATCCTGCCGGGGTATATCTTCTTCGGGCATTAACAGGAGGTAATAGTTTTGCATTTGGAGGGGTATACAAATCTTTAGACAGTGGTGAATCATTTACAAAAACAGCAAGTGAACAAGATATTTTTGAATCGAACCAAGCTTGGTTCGACCTTGCTATTGAAGTTTCTCCTACCAATTTCAATGAAATATATACTGGGTGTTTAAACGTTTGGAGAAGTACTAATGGTGGAGATTCTTTTGTAAGAATCAACAGATGGAATGTTAGTGATCAAGGATATACCCACGCTGATATACACACTATTAAAATATTTAACAACAAAGTATACGTAGGTAGTGATGGCGGTATCTATATGTCAGAAAATAGCGGAAGTACTTTTACTGATTTCACTGCTGGTATTTCTATAAGTCAATTTTACAGAATATCTGTTGCTAAAAATGATTCAGGGAAAATTACAGGTGGTTTACAAGACAATGCTGGATTTATTCGTGACCAAGAACAATGGAATGTATTCACTGGTGGTGATGGCATGGATTATGAGATTGACCCAAACAACAGTAGTCTCGTTTATGGCTTTGTTCAATTTGGCAGTAGTCTTTTTATTTCCTCAGATTCCGGCCAGTCTGTCGGCGTAGTGGGAGCCCCTACCGACTCTAATGGAAACACAGTACAAGGAAACTGGATAACACCTTTAGCTATAAGCTCTGACGGTTCGGTTTATGCCGGTTTTGATGCATTATACAAATTAGAAAACAACCAATGGTCTAAAATTTCTTCTTCGATTGGCACAGGTAATATCGATGATTTAGAGATAGACCCACAAAATCCTGAAACTATTTTTGCTGCAGAAAGTAACATTCTATATAGAAGTAGAAATGGTGGTGTAACTTTTAGTTTGATCCAAATAATGGATTCTGAAATTTCTGACTTGGCTATAAATTCTAATGACAGTAACATTATATATGTCACCACTTCTGATAGAGTAGGGATCGCACAGACCGACCAACCTTCTGAAAGAGGAGTTTTCAAGGTTACTATTGGAGAAACAGAAACAATTTCTGAAAACTTAACATCTAATATACCCACAAATCAAGCGTTTTTCTCAATCGCCCACCAAGGCAGACATACAGATAACCCAATTTATGTCGGTACAAGTTTAGGTGTTTACAGATTAGATGATTCATTAACGGAATGGGAAGAATATTATACCAACTTACCAAATGTTGCCATTAGTGATATTGAAATAAACTTGGATGGAGAAAAAATTATAGCTTCTACATATGGTAGAGGTGTTTGGGAATCTTCTATACCAGTACAAATTCCTGATGAAGAAATTAGACTAGTTTCGATAACGCCAAATTCAAATGAGGTACTTTGTAATGATTTCATACCAACCGCAACTATAGAAAATCAAGGAATAAATCCTATAACAAGCGTAGACATTGAATACTCTATAAATGAAAATTCCACACAAACCTTTACATGGACAGGAAATTTATTAAGTAACGAGGTTATCACAATTGAGCTACCAATAGAGACTTCTATTAATTTTGGAACTTCTTCCATTGCATTGTCGGCTAGTTCAGAAAATGACACCTATAATGATAATAATACCTTAGAAAACAGATTCTTTCAAAATGAATCGGGTACAGGAGGAGCAGTTAACACCTTTGAAACAGAAGAAGAATCTCTAATCTCATATAACGATGGCAATGACGAAAGTGTATGGCAGAAAGGCATACCAACAGGTTCAAAATTGAACACCACAACTTCTGGATCCAATGTTTACGGAACTAATCTAAGCGGTGACCATCCAAATAGTACAAAAGCCATTTTATTAAGTAACTGCTATGATATGACTAACATAATAGCTCCGGTTCTAAAATTCAATATGGCTTACGAACTTGAATTGAATTTTGACATTGTTTACGTTGAATATTCAATTGATGGTGGTACTAGCTGGGAAATTTTAGGTAGTATTGACAGCGAACCTAATTGGTACAATAGCAATAGAACCAATGCACTATCTGAAGAAGCTGACGATTGTCAAAATTGCCCTGGTGCACAATGGACAGGTGAAAATACAGAAATGACCGAATACTCATATGATTTCAATATAAATGCCGCCAATGGAGAACAAAATCTTACAGGAGAAACTAATGTAATTTTTAGAATCGTATTTCAATCAGACCCTGCCGTAACCGAAGAGGGAGTTATAATAGATGATTTAGTAGTTGATGGGCTACCTGATGATGATGATGACGATAATGATGGTGTTTTAGACACTGTTGACAACTGTCCTTCTATCGCTAACGCAGACCAATTAGACACCGATAATGATGGTGAAGGAGATGTTTGTGACATCGATGACGATAATGATGGTATTATAGACACTGAAGACAATTGCCCTTTAATCGCAAATGCAAATCAGGAAGATGATGATAATGATGGTATTGGGAACCTTTGCGACAATGACAGTGATAATGATGGTGTACCAAATGATATAGATTTATGTAATGACACCCCTAGTGGCACTATTGTTAATACAGAAGGTTGTGAAGTTTTTTCTTTACCCAATACCAATTTCCAAATTCAAACCACCGGTGAGTCATGCAGCTCAAGTAATAATGGAAGTATATCTATTACAGCCGCAAATACCACATTTATTTATAATGCAACACTTTCGACAGTAGATAATAATTTTAGTGCCAACTTTACCGAAGCGACCACTTTTTCTGATTTATCTGCAGGCAGCTATCATTTATGTATTACCGTAGAAGAACAACCTGGTTATGAGTCATGCTTTGATTTAATAATTTCTGAACCAGAAGCGTTAACGGTATCTGCTAAAATAAATTCATTGAATAATGAAGTTACTTTAAACATGTCTGGAGGGGAGTTATATACCATTTTCTTAAATGACAAAATGTATTCTACCACAGCTAAAGAAATTACGTTACCATTAGAAGATACATCAACACTGATTTCCGTTAAAACAGGTTTAGATTGTCAAGGTGTTTTCAATAAGAAAGTTATGCTAAGCGATGAGTTATTCATTTACCCTAACCCTATTGAGGGTGGTGATTTAACTATTTACCTTGGATCCGACACATTGCCTGAAGTTACGATTTCATTATTTAATGTTAATGGCATCAGTGTTTTATCAAAAAAAATAAAACCTATTAACAATGAAATTAAATTAGGTGTTGATGGTCTGGCTACCGGCGTTTATTTACTAAATATAAAGTCAGGAAATACTCTTTCCAATTATAAAATTATAAGAAAATGAAATTAATTAAGTATACCATATTTATAGCTTTCGTGCACACATTGCTTATTTCGTGTGGTGGTTCAGATAACGAATCACCTGTTGATCCTGTGACACCGGAAGTTACAGCTCCAGATGCTACAAATTTAATTTTCCCAGAAAATAATACAGAGTGTAATGAAGGGGCTATAGATGCTAATGACGAAACCAAAAGTACTGTAACCTTTCAATGGTCAATATCTGACAATACAGATTCTTATGAAATTAAAGTTAAAAATCTTGAAACGGGCAGTATAACTACCGCTACCTCTAATACGAATCAAAGTGATATTAAAATTAATAGAGGCACACCATATGAATGGTATATAATTTCTCTTGCAAATGGTACGACAATTACAGCAACTAGCGAAACTTGGACATTTTACAACCAAGGACCAGGAATAGAAAATTACGCACCTTTTCCTGCTGTAGCGATTAGTCCGCAAAGAGGCTCAACAATAACGAGCTCAAATACCATAATTTTAGAATGGTCTACATCAGATGTAGATGACGATATTGTTTCTTATGAAGTATTTTTTGATACTACAGAAATACCCTTAATATCTTTAGGCGACACAACTGAATCTTTTATAGAAGCTAATATCACCACAGGTAGTACATATTATTGGAAAGTGATAACTAAAGATTCTTTTGACAACACTTCAAATTCAGAGCTGTTCGAATTTCGTGTAGAGTAATATATAAAAATTAAAAAAGCCAAAGATGCAATTGCTCCTTTGGCTTTAACCTATAACTTATTATACATTATAACGAATTAAAATAATTCAAAAAGCTTATTACATCTTTCTCTTGCCTAAGGTTTAATTTATTATTTTTTATATAAATTTTCATTTCTTCTTTTTTTGAACCGGTAAATTCTAAAATCTGGTTCTTAGTCAATCGAACCTTCACTGCATGATTTTCACCATCAGGGTTAGTCTCATCCAATAAATAATAAGAACTATTCCATACATATGTTGGCGGGGAATATTTTTCGTATGAGGTACTAGGACTACGAGCCTGTTTCAGCAAAGCCTCTGGTTTAAATAACAACTTTAATTTACCTTCGTTCAAATCTGTAAAATAACTAGTTTTTATAGATTTATCAGTATCGATATAAGTAAATATCTTATACCTCTTACCCCCTATTTCAACATGTATATAAACACGCTTTAAAAGGGAATAATAAGAATCTTCAGAAATGTCATCTAAAATCTCTACCTCATTTCTATATGCATTGTAGCGCATTTTTCCAATCTCTTCTACTTTACCGTTAACTATAACTTCACCATGTATAAACTCTTCATTTAAATAAGGCGAACCCTTAGCTTTAGTAGGTGCGATTTCTGTGCTACTAGTAACAAAATTTACAATACCCTCTTCTGGTATTGGCGAATATGCATTTTGTGCATTTAAGTTATTATAAGCAAAACTTATAATGGATAATATTGTAAAAGTTCTAAAAATATTAATCATGAATTTTATTTTCAATTTAATTGTTTATTTCTATAATAAGCTTTAAAATAGTGTTATTAAAAACTTAAAATGATTTAGATTAAGGTATTCCATTATCAAGAAAATTTAATGCAGCATTATCGAAATTATAATGATAAGATCTCCAATAAAAACCATTACCTGTAAATTCCCAAACTACCTCACCATCATTAGTTACTTCTATAAAACCAGATGACCCAGAGGTTATTAATGTATTTCCATTATCTAAACGCACCGCACCAGACACTCTTGGCGCATACAGATTGTCTCTAGTATAACTCCATACCACATTTAATTCGTTGTTTGCATTTGCCGCTAAATTGAAACTGGTCGGTATACTTAATTCATAGACAATAGACTGCTCTGATTCGCCATTGCCATTTACAAAAATTAAAATATTACCATTACCCGGAACATCGTTTTCTAAAATATTAGGAAAGTGATTATTGTAAAACAGCCGCTCACCCGCTGTGTTTTGATAAGCTGCCGGATTACCGAATCTATATACAAGATCTCCTCCCTTTCCGTAAGTTCCTCCAGTACTAGATTTTGCTTGCTCTGTTGTTGTGCTATGATCAATAACCCATACTTCGCTAAAGTAATTTATTGACAAATAAATCAGATCATTCTCCTCATCATAGTCAAACCCATTAGCATGCATTATATCGCCGTCTGGTATTGCTGTCTCCCTAAGAACATCTATATAGTTAATATCAATTAATTCTGGATGATTACTAACAACGCCAAAATGCAACTTAGAATCATCGGAATCTTGTATGATGTGATCCCAAGAGTCCCAAAGCCAAACTATTTCATTAGTGTTTGGATCTATTTCTATTATTGACTCTGTATAAATAATTTCCTCTTCACCTAAATAACCTATGGAATCTAACTCTTGTCCACTTCTCAAATTCCATACAATTGCTAAAACATTTCCATTTGGCAACATTTCAACATCATGGTGTATTATATGCTCATCATTAGCATAAATAAACTCCCAATCCACAGTACTATCCGGATCAATAAGTTGAATAATTCCGCCGAAACCGCCAAAACTAAAATCTGGAGAATCAATACCCAATGACGCCAATAATTTTCCATTAGACAATAGCTCAACATCATTACCAAGACCATATTGCAATTGCCATTCGTGTATTATCAATGCCGAATCTTTCTCCATTAAATAAACACGATCATCAGCAGATTCGTTTACTAAAACAAGGCCTTCTTTTGAAAGTTGACTTTCACGCAATAAGATTTGACCTGTTTCTCCTTCTATAGGATATAGTATGTCAATCGGCACATTAGGTAATATTTCTTCTTCAACGACCTCCTCTTCCAAATCTTTTTCTTCTTCAATAATTGTAGCATCATCTGAAGAACAAGCTACTAAAAACAACATACAAAATAGACCGATAAATCTCATTAAAAATGTGTCTTTCATATTTAAATTATTAGTAGTTAAAAGTAAATTAAGTTCAAAAAAAAATCAGGCTAAATTACTTCAGCCTGATTTTCATAAACAAAATAATGATAAACCCTATATCATTATTGATTTATACAAAATTCTTTAGCTTCAGATTCACCAAATGCTCCACCGCCTTCAAGAACGTTTAATATAGAACATGTAATTGTATAACCACCGACAATAGTACCATCGCTTTGACCATCACCGTATGCATCGAAAATAGTAAATGTATAACAGCCATCTTCTAAAAATACATCTTGCGTATAAGTATCACCTCCAGTAAGATTTACAAAAGGACCATCTGATGCTACAACATTACCATCTGCGTCTGTAATTTCCCAAGTAGTTTCAGCTCCCCAAGTATCGGTTACAACAGTAACAACAACGTCATTACAAATAATCTCTTTGAAGTATTCAACCTCTAAACTATCAAAATATGTAACACCGTCTGCAGGTGCTGTTAAATCTACCAAAAGAGTATAAACAATACCATCTTCTAAAGGATCGAAATTTAAAGCAACGTTTAGAACACCACTATATTCACCAGCAGGTATGGTTATACTTCCTAATGCATAGTTAGAAGAATCACCTACTGTAGCTTCATTAACGGTTACATCAAATGTTCTATCTGATGTAGAAACCGTGGTTACATTTACAGGTACTTCTATATCTAAACCTTCTGTAGGTACTGATACATTGTATTCTGTTGTTGCAAAAGAAATAGCTGTTTGGCCATTTTCTTTATCAAATACTATTGACTCCTCTTCACAAGAGACAAAAGCAAATAGTACAGCTATAATTAATATATATTTTTTCATAATTTATTTTTTTTAGTAACCAGGGTTCTGAACCATATTTTGATTAGCATTGATTTCTGCAATTGGAATAGGTAACTGAAATCTAAAATTGTCAGCATCCAATACAGGGAACTCAGGTGGTGTACCAGTACCATCAATAATATCTCCCATAGTAGAACGCATAACCGGTTCTCCACGACGCTTTAAATCAAAAAATCTATGACCTTCAAAAGCAAGTTCAACTCTTCTTTCGAATTGAATGGCATCTTCTAGTGCTGTACCGGTTTCGCCACCATCATAAGAAACATATCTTAAATCTCTTAATTCATTTAGCGTCGATAATGCATCTTGACCTAACTCAAACTGTGCTTCGGCCTTGTTTAACAAAACTTCGGCAGCTCTCATTACCTTAATATCAACACGACCATTAACTTCACCTACTTCACCTAAGAACTTAGAAATCGCATTATACTGGTTACCACTGTTTTCACCGATGTAAGAAATCTTATCCAATCTCAAATCGTTTTCATCATAAGAATTAAACAAATCAAAATCAAAAGCAAATTCCAATACATCAGAAGCAGTTGTTTGGCTATATAAAACCCCAACATTATTACCTGTACTTTCTACAGATGTGTTAATTGCTAATTTAATTACTAAACCAGCTTCACTAACATCAGTATAAACATCTTCTAAATCATCGGCTGTTGCTAAAGCAGTACTTACTTGATCAGCAGCATCTATAGCTAATTGATAATCACCATTATAAAGGTAAACTCTAGAAAGAAGACCATAAACACCATCTGCATTTAATTTTCCTTCTCCATTTTCACCAATTAAAAGACTTGCTCTTTCTAAATCGCCGATTATTTCAGCAAAATTACTAGCAACAGTTTCCCTTACAGGTTCTGCAAATGGATCTTCTGTGTCACCATCTTCAACTTTAAGATAAACCACACCTAAAGAAGTATTTGCATCTGTTGATTGAGTAGGTATTTTTCCATAAACCCTAACCAAATCAAAATGAGCCCAAGCTCTAATAGCTAATGCTTGACCTAAGATATTATTCTTATCATCACCATCGGCTAAATTATCTATTTGATCAATAATTAGGTTAGCAACATTTACTGCTTCGTAACCTTCACTCCAATACAAATCAATTACACCGGCAGTACTTGCAACATATCTATAATCATAATACGTGCTATTCGACAATCTACCAGTTTGTACTTGAACTACATTATCTGAAAGAATATCTGGAATACCCTGCATACCAGATGCGGTAGCAGAATAATAGTTCCATAATTGTCTATACGCGCCATCAACACCATTTTGAAATGCTGAAACACTAGTAAAAAATGTTTCTGGATTACCTTCTACAAAAGGTTGTAATTCATTCAACTCATCATCGCAGGACATAAAGAACCCGAACGAAAATAAAAGAACTAATAATTTTATGTTATTTTTCATTTCTATCTTTTTTTTATTTTTAAAACCCTACTTCTACTCCAAAAGTATAAGACCTTGTGTTTGGATAGCTAAATAGGTTGAACGAACCTGCTACGAAACCATTATCACCCGGTTCACCTGATTCTGCAGAACCTAAACCAACTTCAGGGTCACCATTAAAATCAGTAATAGTAAATAAATTTTGACCTGACACGAAGAATCTTAACGAATTCAAACCTATACCATCAATTAAATTTCTAGGCATATTATAATCTAATGAAAGAGTACGTAATCTTAAATAATCACCTTTTTCCAAGAATCTTGTTGAAGTCTGATCAGCCGTACTTTCAAATAATGGGCTAGGCAAAACATCTGTATCACCAGGTTGTTTCCAGTAATTGAAAGCTTCCACTCTTTGGTTACTAGCTATATTACCGATTGAAATACCTGAAGAACGTTGAAAGTTGTAAATGTAATTTCCTCCCTTATAAACAAAATCACCTCTAAGACCGAAACCTTTGTAAGAGAATGCAGTATAAAAACCACCTTCGAAATCAGCTATAGGAGATTTACCCTCTTGTATCTGCTGAAAGCTATCACTAAATTCTTCTGTCACATTACCATCTAAGTCATAATACAACGGTGCACCATTTGCTGGATTAACACCTGCATACTCTACTGCGTAATAAGAGTTGATTTCTTCGCCAACACGTAAAATATTATCACCAAAAGTACCTGTAATGATATCTTCATCATCAACCAATTCAACTACTTCGTTATCTATAAAGGTAATATTACCACCAAGTGTCCATTTAAAATTCTGAGTTCTAATAACATCTCCACTTAAAGAAATTTCAATACCAGAATTTTGAACCTCACCAATGTTCGACGCAATAGAATTGTCTTCATCACCAACGGTATAAGAAATAGGTCGGTCTAACAATAGGTCTTTAGAGTTTTTCTTAAAATAATCAACAACACCGTTTAAACGATTGTTAAACAATCCAAATTCAACACCAATATCAAATATCGCTTGAGATTCCCATTGTATCTGTGGGTTACCTACACCTACAGGTAATGCTGTTGTTTGCCCGTTGTATGTGTTTTCGAAGTCTAATAAGTTCAAATATTGAAAATCATCTATGTTTTGGTTACCAGAAGTACCGTAAGAAGCTCTAAGCTTTAAAGTATTGAAAATTGAATTTTCCATAAAGCTTTCATTAGCAATATTCCATGCTGCACTACCACTGTAGAAATATCCGAATTTATTATCAGATCCAAACCTAGAAGAACCATCTCTTCTTAAAGAACCAGAAACAATATACTTACCATCATAATCATAATCGGCAAATAAACCTTGAGAAAATAAAATTCTTCTAGACTCTGTACTAAATGCATCAGTTGGTTCTGCCGCAACAGCCAAATAAGGGATGTCTGGCGAAGGAAAACCTCTACCCGCAGTCAATAATTCGGTAGCAATATTCTCATTGTATTCTAATAAGAAACTTGCAGAAAAATTGTGAACACCATTAAATGTGTCGGCATAAGTAAAAACGTTATTCACGTTATATTCAAAATCAACATTTAATTCATCTGTCTGTGTTCCTGGGAAAGCAGCTGAACCTACTATTGAATTCAAAACACCACCAGAAATAGAACGACTAGTTCTATTATATCTGTTGCTAATTAAACCTACACTAAAGTTGTTTGAGAATTTATCACTAAAAGTCATACCTGCACTTAGGTTACCAATCAATAATAGATTTCTTGTATCTTCTGGTTCAGTAATTAAGGCATTTGCAACTGAAAAACCTGATCTTGTAGGATTGTACACATTATCACCTTGACTATCTGTAACCAATGACCCATCATCGTTCGTCAAAAATAAAGGCTCATAAGGGTTATAACTATACATTGCTCTAAATGGATTCTGAACATTGTTTCTATCCCTAGGTAAATCAGTAGTACTACGAGAAACTGACACATTAGCACCTATATTCAACCAATCTTTTGCTTGATAATTGGTATTTAAACGTGTAGAAATTCTTTCAAAACCATCAATATTCTCAATAATACCCGAATTCTTATCATAACCTAAAGACAAGAAATAAGTTAATTTTTCGTCTCCACCAGAAATCGAAAGATTGTTAGACTGAATTACAGAATTTCTCAAAAGTGCTTCTTGCCAATCTGTATCTAAAGCTATTAAACTTGCAAGTTCTGCAGGAGTAGAAACCGCACCAGGCAAAGTAGCAGCCGACGGAACACCTAAAGAAGCATATTGACGCTCCAACTCTAATTTTTGAGTTGCATTCATTACATCAAAATTATCAGGAATTTTTTCACCAAAACCATAAGATGAAGAAAACTTAATTTGAGCTTCACCAGCTTTACCCTTTTTAGTAGTAATCAAAACTACACCATTGGCACCACGAGATCCATATTTAGAAACTGTCGCCGCATCTTTTAATATTGAAAATGTCTCAATATCACTTGGATTCAAATTACTAATTGGGTTAAAATCTCTTTCTGTATCGATTGGAATTGGAACACCATCGATTACATACAAAGGAGTTGTTTGTGCGTTAATAGAACCTACACCTCTAATTTGTACGAAAGCAGTATTACCCGGCCTACCATTGGCAGCAGTAACTTGTACACCTGCCGCTTGACCTTGTAAAATGTTATCGATACTCGTTGAAGGTACAAATGCTTCAATCTTTTCAGCAGATACCGTAGATACCGCAGATGTAGAAAGCTCTTTTGACCTAGAACCATAACCCACAACAACAACCTCTTCTAATGCCTCTGCATCTTCTTCCAATTGTACGTTTATGGTATTGGACGCACCAACACTCATTGTCACTGTTTTTTGACCTAGGTAAGAAAATCTTAATTTTTCACCTGAATTTACATTAATGGCAAAGTTACCATCAAAATCTGTTTGAGATCCGTTCGTTGTTCCAACAACCACTACGGACACTCCCGGTAAAGGTAAACCGCTTTGATCGGTTACAACACCGGTCACTGTTTTTTCCTGTGCAAAGGAAAATGTCATGAAGAGCACCAACAAAGGTGTCAACATCCACGTCAACTTCTGTTTCATAAAATTTGTTTTTGAATTAGCTTGCGCCAAAAGTCCAAAAATTTGCTTAGTATTCCAAAAGCTATCTTAACTCTATCGTCCAATATGTTAAAAAAACGTTTAATATTATTTTTTTCTTTAAATAAATTAGATAATGCTGAATAAAAAATAATTTTTTAACAAAAATTCAATATTTAAAATTCAAAATTTTAAGTTAAAAAAAACATAATGCTTCTTAAATTTTACAAAAACATTAACGAAACTGGTACTGATGAGGCCGGCAGAGGCTGTTTAGCCGGTCCTGTAACCGCAGCAGCTATCATTTTGCCAGAATCTTTCGAAAACTCCATTTTAACAGATTCTAAGTTATTGTCTGAAAAAAAAAGAGAATTACTAGAGCCTATATTAAAGAACGAATGTGTTTGTTTTTCCATAGCACACATTCAACCGAATATTATAGATGAAATCAATATTTTAAATGCCTCTATTTTAGGTATGCATCATGCTATAAAATCATTATCTCAAATACCTAGTTATATTATTGTTGACGGAAACAGGTTTAAACCATATAAAAACGTACCTCATTCATGCATTATAAAGGGAGATTCAAAATACTTAAGCATTGCAGCAGCATCCGTTTTGGCAAAAACGGCCCGTGATGCCTATATGCTTAAATTACATGAAGAATACCCAATGTACAACTGGAAAAAGAATAAAGGGTATCCAACTAAAGAGCACAGAGCAGCCATTAAAAAATACGGACCTACCAAATATCATAGAATGAGTTTTAAGCTTTTGGCAGACAGCTAAAGTTTATTTTACAAATAGTATAACTTTGCACAAACTTTTCGCATGAGGCATACTTTAATATATGCAGTAATAATTTTTGTCAGCATATCTTGTACATCTAAAAAACAATCCGAAAATTCTATCTTGGATTTAGTTCCCACTAATGCCAGCTTAGTTTTTAAAATAAACGATTTTGAAACTCTTAACAACGAGCTTTCCTCTAATGAGATTTTTAGCTCTCTTGAATCGCAAAAACCATTTGCCGATATAAAAAAGATTTTGAATCCTCTCAATAAGCTTTCCAACAAGTCAAAAGGACTATTAGCCCTATCCACAGATAGCACTCAAATACAGTACACTTACATATCAAGCGATAGCATACTTATTCGCAATTTGGATAGTGTTAACAACAAAAGTATAGAGACCATTAATTATAATGATGTTATCATCAAAAAATATGAAATTGAAAAAGATATTTTTTATACCACTTATCTAAAGAAATATTGGCTTTTAAGTTCCTCCCAAACTTTATTACAAGATGTAATCTATACTATTGAAAATCCTATCAAAAATGAATCCCTACAACAATTTTACGACGTTTCAAACAATGATAAAGTTGTCAATATATGGTTAAATGTAGAGGATACTGAATTTCTTTTTAAAGAATTGCTTTCTGATAACCAAGGTATTTCAAATTTAGCAAGTTGGGTATCCTTAGACTTAACTTTAAACGATACCGAAATTTTATTAAACGGTGTGGCTACATCAAATTTAGATAAACATCTTTTTCTCAACCTCTTCAAAAAAACAAAACCAATTGTAAACAAAATATGGAGCATGACCCCAAGCGATGCAAACAATATAACTTCCTTTGGATTTGATGATTACAAAAAATACACTAATAATAAAACGCTCGGAAATTACCCTGCCACCAACTTAGATTCATTACTTAATACCGTAGAGGAAATTGGGATAAGCGAGTATAAGAATGAAAATGTTTTGTTATTGAGAACATATGGCACCGCCACCCTCCTTGACTATATTAACGAAGAAAAAATATCATCTGAAGAATTTAGCAGTAATGAAATTTGGACCCTAAAACCTAATATTGAAATTTTTGCTCCGTTAACCCCTTTAATCGGAAATCATTCGTTTGAATATGCCAGTATTATTGAAAACACTTTTCTCTTTTCTAAATCTAAGAGCACACTAGAATCTGTCATCACCAAAATTAAAACCGGAGATACTTTTGAAAAAACTACTTTATTTAAAAATGCTAAAAACAAACTTACCTCATCTTCAAGTATATTATCTATTTCAAATTTAAAAGGCTTTGTCTCCATTTTGAAAGAATCAGCATATAATACTTTAAGTAACTCATTTGAAAATAGTAAACTAGACGATTATGTTTTCGGTTCTCAAATAATTGCTGATGCAGGATTCTTTCACGTGAATTATTTAATCAAAAAAAACACAAAAGAAGAGGAAGAAAATTCCGTCTCGTCTGCTTTTAAAGTAGAATTTGATTCTGAGTTGGTGACCTTGCCCCAGTTTGTAACCAACCATAGTTCAGGTAAAAAAGAAATCATAGTACAAGACCAAGAAAATATTCTGTATTTAATTTCTACTAGCGGTAAAATTCTATGGAAAAAACAACTAAACGGAACTGTTCAAGGTAAAATTCAACAGGTTGACCTCTTTAAAAACGGGAAACTACAGTTTGCTTTTACTACAAATAATGAATTCTTGATTTTGGATAGAAATGGCATGGAAGTAGACCCATTTACTAAAAAATATTCTGGTGGCAATTTAAATCCTTTAGCTGTGTTTGACTATGAAGGACGTAAAAACTACAGATTAGTGGTCACCCAAGGTAAAAAGGTTTACATGTATAACAGTAAAGGTGACATTGTCAAAGGCTTTACCTACAATTCTGCAGAAGCCAATATTCTTGATGCCCCACAACACTTTAGAATTGGAAAAAGAGATTACCTGGTTTTTAAACTTGACAATGGTCAATTAAAAATTACGAATAGGGTTGGCAAAACACGAGTTAACGTAAAAGATAAATTCTCTTTCTCTGACAATGAAATAAGGCTTTATCAAAACAAGTTCACTTTCACTTCTATTGATGGTATTCTATATCAAGTTGATTCTCAAGGAAAGATAACCTCAAGTAATTTATATTTGACTAAAGACCATGGTATGGATGCTACTTCGAGAACATTGGCTCTCATGAATGATAATACGTTACAAATTCGTGATAAGAAAATCGAGCTTGAACTAGGGGTATACTCCAAACCCACCATTTTTTATCTTAATGATAAAATTTATGTTTCGGTAACCGATATACAAAATCAAAAAATATATCTGTTCGATAGTCAGTCTGAGCCGATTCCTAATTTTCCAATATTTGGAAGCTCGGCAATTGATATGGCTGATATAAATTCAAATAAAAAACCAGAGTTTGTATTTAAAGATCAGGATAACAGTATTAAGGTTTTTAAAATACGTTAATACACTTGAAAATTGAATTCATAAATCTTTATTTACCGACTACACATTAAATCTTAAAAGACCACCTAAATTTTATATTTTTAAATAGCTGTTGATCAGAATTTTAACTATTTACAAAATGAGAATGAAATTAATTTTTACACTGTTTTTCTTAATCGTAATAACTTCACTTTATGCTCAAGACAATTGCAGTAAGTTTTACCCTATGAACAAAGGTGTTTCATTGGAATATACCAATTACAATAAAAAGGGAAAAGTTGAAGGTATTAGTAATTATAAAGTTACAGAAGCAAACCATACAGGCGATACCACTACTGCCACCATGTCTATAAACTTAAAAGACAACAAAGGCAAAGACATCTATAGTACAAGCTACAATCTAACTTGTAAAGGCAACATGGTTACTTTAGATTACGAATCTTTACTACCTACTGAAATGATGGAGCAGTACGGCGACATGGATATTGAGATTTCTGGCAATGATATTGAAATTCCCAATTCCCTTAGTGTAGGTCAAAACTTGAAAGATGCCAACGTTGCCATGACAATAAGTATGAGTGGTATAAACATGAATATGAACGTTGATATGACAAACAGAAAGGTAGAGAAAAAAGAAAGTATAAATACAGCTGCCGGCACTTATATCTGTTTTGTTTTATATAGTGAAAACCGTTCTAAAATGATGATGGCAGACCAAGTCTACCCATCTAGAGTGTGGCTTGCAGAAGGTGTTGGCATGGTAAAACAAGAAACTTACAAGAAAAATGGAGATGTTATGAGCAGTTCTTTACTTACTGCATACAGCAAATAATAACTTAACCAAGTACCAATTTTGAACCGAGGCTTACACCTCGGTTTTTTATACTTTATTTTCGATTTAAAAAGCGCTTGAAAATATTTTAGTGACTTTTGCCTTACCTCATCTAGATCAATCTCTTTTTTCCTAATTCTACATTTAAAGAAGTTATAGCCTTACCTTTTATTCCGCATGGGATCATCATATCGAAGTATCCTATATCGGCATTCACATTCAATGCAAAGCCATGCATCGTCACCCAGCGTGACGCTCTTACTCTCATCACACAAATTTTGCGTGCAAACGTAGTACCAACATCAAATTAAACTTCTGTTTCTCTTGGTAATCGCTGTGCTTTTTTAAGCGTTCACCATCAAGCTGCTATACCTCAGTAACATTCCCAAATAGCTTAAAACCCTCTTTTAATAATAATTCCAAGAGTAAGGTTTAACTAGAATCAGCCCACTATACTTATTAAAACAATTTAAAGCCATTTAGATGTTAACCTTTACCAACCTAAAACATCAAACTATAAAGAGCTTAAGATTTTATATCTCAATGAATACAAATATCCAATAGCCTTTATAAATATTTAAAAACATTATAACAAACAAAATGGTAATCTAAAAAATGAAAATTATGACCTATACAAACCAAACTTCAAGCATTGTTTTTAAAAATCATTCACGAGCTACATTTTTTCTCGTACTGCTTACCCTACTTTTCTACACTAACACAAAAGCGCAAAATGACATATATACTTTTGACTACATCTATCAATTAGAAATCGTAAACCCTAGAGGGAATAGCACTGTTATTGATTATTATTTACCTGCCAATGGTGGTTATTTCTGTACAAAAACAGAAGGCGATATGATAACTGTCTTTGACAATGTTAGCAATAAAATGTACAGCTATATGGGTCGCGACGACAAAAAAGTTTTGATGACAATGCCTTTTAGTTTCCAAGGTTTATTAAAAGAGTCTAACGATTTAGAAAACCCTGAAGTTCATGAGTCCGCAGGTTATGGTAGGTTATTAGGTCATGATTGTACATTATTTAGAATGACCAGCGACAACCTTACAAGCGAAGTATGGATTGCAGAAGGTTTAATTGAAGGGTCATTTGGAGAAAACTCAATGACATCACCAATGTTCTCCTACATTTTAGCTAGAAGTTTAACCCTAGACGATGACTCACTTAAAGCAGTATACTCTGGGTTACCCTTAAGAATTGTAACGAGAAAAAAAAGGGGACGAAAAGAGAAAATAACTACTATGACTTGTACAAAATTTGAGAGAGAAAGTTTTCAAATTAACACATCAGAATACGAAAGGCTTTAAAGTTTCACTAACTAATTAAATACCATAAACTCATGTTACATTCAATTAAATTAAAAATAGCTGTAATTCTATTTGGAGTTCTTTTAATTACTCAATTTTCGTTTGCACAGGAAAAAAGACTAAAGCGCCCCTCTGGAAGAGTCGGAATACCAAATGTAGATTCTTTTGTAAATGAATCGTTTGACCTATACGATAAGGTATATGCATATGACAATTATGCACAAGAAGACCAACCTTTAGATGAAGACGACTATGAGGTATTAATTGATACTGTTGAAGACTCTGAAAATGTACTAACCACAGCTCCCGATGCTATTTCAGATATTAAAGGAGCCAATATTTTAAAACAAGGCAAGGCCACTTTGCAAATGAATCGTGCAAAGAAAGCTTTAAAATATAGCGTAAAAACAGCTAAAAAAATATTATCGGAGAAAAAGAAAAATGATAAGGAAACTACAGAAAATGAAATTTCACATAATGATAGGAATGCCCAAAAACCCATTTCGGACAAAGAAGTAAGCGCTATTACAGAATTAGAGATTTATAGCAAATATGATTTTGTACCAGGAAACAAACTCTTAATTACAGACGATTTTTCGTTAGACCATTTAGGAGATTTTCCTTCTAAATGGAATACTAATGGCACCGGAGAATTGACAATGATCAATGATACAAAATGGTTTAAATTGGCCGGTAAATCTGTATATATCCCAGACTTACCATCTAACCTGCCCGAAGAATACACTGTAGAGTTTGACATGCTTACCGTAGTTGATAAAAAAACAAGCTCACAAGCAAAATTAGAAATATGGCTAGAAGACAATAATATGTTCAACAAAGCTAATAACATGGCTAAGGTAGAAATACCATTATGTATGTTTATCGACATTGGTTTTATTATTGAAAATAGAATTGAAGGCGAACGTGTTATAAGAAATGAGGTTGAAAAGGATATAAGAAATATACTTTCACAAGAAAACCATGTAGCCATTGCTGTTAACGGTAAAAGATTTAGAATGTGGATCAATGAAAACAAGGTTGTCGACGTACCAAGATTAGTTCCTGAAAATATAGTTTCATTTAAAATTCATCCTAGAGACATTCGTGATGGTACCGATGAAATTTATATAACTAATTTAAAAATTGCCGAGGGCGGGATAGATTTAAGAAATCAATTATTAGAACATGGAAAATTTTCTACAACTGGCATTTTATTCAATTCTGGTTCAGATAAAATAAAGCCAGAATCTTACGGAGTATTAAAAGAGATAGCAAATACCTTACAACAAGAAACTAACCTTAACCTAAAAATTATTGGTCACACAGATGCTGATGGTGATGATGCCTTAAATCTAACATTATCAAAAAATAGGGCATCTTCAGTAAAAGAAGCTTTAATTAATCAATTCAATATTGATAATAAAAGATTGTTTACCGAAGGAAAAGGGGAAACTGAACCTATTGACAATAACAACACCATGGAAGGTAAAACCAACAACAGGCGAGTAGAATTTATAAAAGTTTAATCCATTAATTTTCAACTTATTAAACTTTTTACTCTAAATTTATGTAAACAGGTTACATCACATAAATGCAATAAATAACTATCACATGTTAACTACCCACGCTGTAACCAAGAAACTACAACCCTATATATCTTTTTTTTATGAAATATTGTGGGAACAAAAAGACTATAAAAATAATATTCATGAAACTGTTTTACCAAGTGGAAAAGGCTTTATGGTATTTCAATACAAGGGAAGGTTTAGAGGCAGCATAAACAATGAAGAAAGGTTTGTACCCAAATTTTATACTATTGGTCAACAAACAAAAAACTACATTCTTTTTTCCGATAGTGAGACTACGGCCTTAATCGGCGTGGCTTTTAAACCAACAGGACTATACCATTTTTTTGGAATGGATATTTCAAAATTCACAAACAACCCTAAGGATTCGCAAATCATCTTAGGTGCAGACCTAAAAGACTTTGAAGGCTTATATAAAAATGAAAATGATTCGATTAAAAAAATTAAAATGGTCGAACAGCTTCTTGTTGAGCAATTAGATAACAAACGATTCGTACCAAATTTTATAGACATTGCAATAGATATTATGGACCAATCTTTAGGTTGCTATCGCATTACTGAAATCGTAAAAAAGCTCAATGTAAGTGAGCGATATTTTCAAAAAAAGTTTAAAGAAATAACAGGTATATCGCCATCGGTATACAATAGAATAGTTCGTTTTAACAATTTATTTTCCCAATATAATATTGAAGATAAAAACAACCACCAAACACTTCTGGCATTATTCAATTACTACGACTTAGCTCATTTTAGTAAAGATTTTAAAAAGTATTGTGGAGAATCACCAAAACAATTTCATTTAGATAAATTTAAATTTATAAAGGAAGCATTCGTCAACAACCCGATATTTATCAAAAATTAAAATGCCAATCAATAAATAGGACGGGTTTTTACAAATTTTAAATCCTACCTTTTGTATTTTCAATTTAAAATTCCCCTTAAAGTTTTGTTCCCCTTTTATTATAAAGGAAATATAGTCTAGCCACTATGTTAACCTTATCTGTTTATGTTCATTAATTAACAAAGAACCTAATAATAAAACATTATGAAAACAAAACTATTTTTAATTACCACTTTTACCTTACTCTTAATCAGCTCTTGTATAAAAGATTACACAGGAACTATTAAAGATTCAACAGATGAAATATTGACTAAAACTAATTTTAGTTATGAAGGCGATATGTTTAAATTCTATTTAGAATTAGAAATTGAAAATTTAAATGAAGTAATTTCTAAACTAAAAACAATTTCTCCAAATGACGCTGGTTATGACCAAGCTCAAAAAGAACTTTTAGAAGCTAAAGCACAACAAGTTACATATAACGAACAAGTTGCAGCCATTATAGATATAGACGAAGTCGGTTTAAAAATTGGTCCAGTAATTCCAAGACCACCATGTAATTGTTTTAGTCTACAAAATTCTTTAGAGTATGTATTAATTTTAAAAGGCGATAACATTAAAAACATTAGTGTTTTTGATATCAATGGTAAGATATTATCCTCTTCGATTCCGGAATTTTCACCTTTACCGGAATATAACAATCAGTTACTTTACGCCACTTATAAAGATTTACAAAATATTAAAGGAGAAGTTGTTATACAAATTAGCAAAATAGATAACTATGGCGACTTAATAGATTATAGTTTTAGCGGCTATATATTTTAATCTTTGCTTTTTAAGGATTATTGCATTTAGAAAAATTACAATGTTGGTTTCCATTATTATGGAAACCAACTTTTATTATGAAAAACTATTTACTCATACTTATTCTACCTATTCTTCAACTAAATGCCCAGGTTGAAGATTCTTATGATTTTAAAATAGATGAATACTCACAAAAATTATCAAGTTTTAGTTATAGTAATAAAGATTCTGTTTATTTCTATTTACATAAAACTCGCCAATTAACTAAAACACATAATCAATGGGAAGATGAATTCTTTACTTTGATTAATTGGAATAGGCAGGCTGGTTATTTTTATGATTTAGAAAAAATGAGTAGTAATCTTTCACTTTTGGACACTTTATGGCTTAACAACAAAAAAACAATAGAAGATTTACCGCAAAAGCGTCTTTTTGAAAACTCACTTTTATATGATAAAGGCAATTATTATTTTAAACTAGACGAATTTTTAAACGCTAGAAAATCATTTAACAAAATCGTAAGTTCAACAGAAAAGTTAAATGACACCAACATCAGTACTAACGACAAATACTTACTTTCAACTTCCTATAGTTTTATAGCGAAAATGTATAGTAATGAAGGTAAATACGAATTAGCCAAACAATTTTATCTTAGAAATATAAGATTCTTAAAATCAAGCATACCAGAAGATGAACGTACCCTTCATAGAAATTACAGTTTATTAGCTGAAGTCTATAAAAGGGAAAAGAAATATGAAATTTCAAATGATTATCTTTTAAAATCATTAAAATTAGATATTGATGAAGGTGGTAGTCTAAACAGCTTAATAACAGATGGCTTTCATCTTGTGGAAAATTATGTTCAACTGTCACAATTAGATAGTGCAAACCACTATTTGAATCTAATTGAAAGCAGACTTCCCCAAGAACACCCTTTCAGACATAAGTATTATCAGGCAAAAGCAGGAGTGTATCAAAAAAATGGTGAACACGATTTAGCTATTACTGAATATAAAAAAGCAGCTTTAGAGCTTAAACATAAATGGGGAGAAAAAAAACATGATGAGTTTGCAACGGTTTATAATAAAATAGGAGTTGCCTCAATGGCGGCAGATAAGCCTAATATGGCTTTAGAAATGTATGAGCTCGCTATTCATCAGTTATCTGGCCGTTATGCCAATAGCACCTCAATTTTGAAAACCCTTAAAAACAAAAATTCTGCTTTAAATGCCATAAACTCTTATGATACGACTATAGCATCTACCGACCATGCTATTACAATACTTGACAGCTTAAAACCCTCGTTTAAAAGTCATAATGATAAATTACTATTAATAGAAAACACTTTTCCGCT
The DNA here is from genome assembly GCF_045063735.1 of Maribacter sp. Asnod1-A12. Classification (NCBI taxonomy): domain Bacteria; kingdom Pseudomonadati; phylum Bacteroidota; class Flavobacteriia; order Flavobacteriales; family Flavobacteriaceae; genus Maribacter; species Maribacter sp. Asnod1-A12. The sequence continues at coordinate 2,183,183 of NZ_JBEFNZ010000006.1, read as the reverse complement.
ATTCGAATCTGGCCTAGATGCCATATATAATTTGAATGAAAAAAATAAGGATACCGCCTTAATCGATAAAGCTTTTTATTACTTAGAGAAAAGCAAATCGGTACTATTATTAGAAGCTTTACTCAACGCAAAAGCGACAGAATTCGCAAATATTCCTCATGAAGTATTAGAACATGAAAGTCAATTGAAAGCGAAAATCACGTATGCCGAAAAAAAAATAAATAATTCAAAAACTGATAACTATTTATTGGAAGGGCAGTTATTAGCACTAAAAAACAAGCATCTTAAGCTTATTCAAAATATAGAATCTAAATATCCGTCATATTACAATTTAAAGTATGGCACCGACGTCATATCGCTTACAAAAACACAAGATTTTTTAAAAACAGATGAACTATTAATTTCGTTTTTCTATGGTGACACCTCAATTTACGCGATTAGCATAGATAATACTTCTAAAAAAATATTCCAATTTCCTATAGACACAAAACTTGAAACAAAAATATCGAATGTGTATCGCATGCTATCTGACCCAAAATCGGATATAGCGGTTTTAAATCAAGAAAGTTATAAAATATACACGCATTTATTAGAACCCATTATAAAAAATAAAAGCCATAAAAAACTAATTATCACCTCTGACGGACTTTTAAATTACATCTCATTTGCAGCCTTAAATACTAATTCTAAAGAGGTGACCTACTTGACCGAAAATCATTCTATTAGTTACACCAATTCAGCTACCTTACTTTTAGAATTAAGCCAACGACAACCAAAATATGATAAAATATTAGCTTTCGCCCCTAGTTTTGATGGTACTATTGATATTACTAATGTAGACCGTGGTAAACTTCTCCCTTTACTTAATAATAAAAGAGAGGTGGCGCAAATATTGTCTAATTTCAATGGTAATTCTTTCATTGATAAAGAAGCTTCTCTTTTTAATTTTAAGTCACAATTATCTAATTATGGAATAATTCACTTGGCCACACATGCCATATTTAACGATACGGTTCCAGAATTTTCTTATCTAGCCTTTTCTCAAAATACAGATAAAGAAGAAGATTTACTTTATGTAGCCGACCTATATAATCTTCAAATTAATGCCGACTTAGTTACTTTAAGTGCCTGTGAAACTGGCTTAGGTAATTTAAAAAAAGGAGAAGGTTTTTTGAGTTTAGCAAGAGGCTTCTTCTATAGTGGAGCGGCAAGCATTTCCAGTACATTATGGAAAATTAATGATGCAAGCACCGCTAACTTAATGGGGGATTTCTACCATAATTTATCTAATGGAGACACAAAAGATTTAGCGCTCCAAAAATCTCAAATAAAATTTGTAAACCATAATCGTGATAACGGTTTATCGCACCCTTATTATTGGTCAGGTTTCGTAATCTCCGGGAACACCATGCCTTTGGCAGTTACTTCAAATTGGGTCTGGGTAATTATTTGTGCTTTCTTTATACTTACCGGCATGGTTTTATATTTTAAGCTAAAATCGAAAAATACTTAATTCAGTTCTATGAGTAACTCTTGTGCCTTATCCTTTTTGTAATCAAAATCTTCGATAAGATTTTTTAATGTTGCTATTGCATTCACTCTATCTTCTTCTTTAAGATAAGCTAAAGCTAAATACCAATGCGCTTCTGCCTTAAACTCTATGTCATTATCTATAACATTTTTTAACGTCTCAATAGCCTCTTTTTCTTTACCTAAGTTGAGGTAAGATTGTGCTAAATAAAAGTCGATTTGGGCTGTTTCTTCTTGTTTCTTTAAACTTAAAAATGCAACAACGGCGATTTCATGGTTATTTGCTTCATACGCTGCAAAAGCATTTCTTGCAATTGTTTCGACGTTATCACTTCTAGTTATTGTATATACAGTATTTGGATATGTTTCAAAATTAGAGGCATATAACGAATCATAATTCGGACCAGCAAAAGTGGTGTAAGCTAAATAGCCTAAAGCAATCAACAAGGCAAAAGACGCCGCCATTGACCATAAACCAACATTGGTTTTTGAATTAGGATTAGCACTCTTTATTTCATTTTCAAAACCAACCAATTTTTTCTTTAAGTTGTCATTTTCATTTTTTGAAATAACTCGTTTTAAATCCGATTCGAATTTAAACTGTGCCTTAAAATCCATATCACTCTCTAACAAATCATTAAAAAGCTTTTGCTCACTTTCAGAAAGTTGATTTGCAAAATATTGATATAATAAAAGTTCTTTATTCATATTCTATTGGGGTTATTAGCTTGAATTCGTTCTCTTAATGTTTTCATACAGCGAGATTTTGTTGCCTTAACTACATTTTCACTTTTATAATTTTCATGTTGCATAATCTCTTCTATTGTGAATCCACGATAATAAAATAAGGTTAACAACTCTTTACATTTATCACCTAACGAATTAAAATGTCTTTTCAATAATTCTTGTTCTTTTGAAAGCGATTGCTCTTCTAATTCTATTTCTTCAATTGCCTGCGAGTCGCCCTTAACAAGATCTAATTCGTAATTTGAACCTACCGTTTTTTTATTCTTTCTCATCTTGTCAAAAATTAAATATTTGCCAATACCAAAAAGATAAGTTGAAATACTACTGGTAAAACTTTCTACTTTTCCACTCATTATGTTATCATAGAAAATGACATATGCATCTTGATAAATATCAATATTTTCTTCTTCCGTCAAATTATAACGACGAGCAAAGTTTAAAAACTTAGAACGATTCTCTTCATATACTCTTTTTAATAGTATATCAGATCCTAGCTTTAAATCTTCCAGTGTTATTTTTTCTTGCTTTTCTTTCACTTTAATGTTCAGTATTCTAAGAGGTTAACATCTACTTAGCGAATTTAGCATTTTTTAAAATGACTATTCTATTATTCACCCAATACCTAATAATCAAAAGAAACACCTATTAAGTTGTAAAACCATAATACGAATATCAGTTTAAAAACTAAGGCAGTTATGTTAACCTTGTTTACAACAATTCATTAAATAGAAACCATAACAAAAGTTGATCATGAAAAAATTAGTAGTAAGTATTTGCCTATTAGGGTTTATTACCTCTTGTCAAGGACAAGTGGAAACTGAAGTTAGCAAGCAAAAATCTGTAAAGACCAATACCGATAAGAAACAAACAAACATGTTGGATCAGCAAACCAAAATATATGGTCAAATATTTGATTTAGGTAATGCAGGTCAAAATAACCCAACCAAAGGCGCAACAAATTATAAAGATTTAATTCTTAAAATGGACTTACCCGAGGAACAAAAAAAATCATTAATTGAACAGTATAACATTTATAATCTTAGCGCAGATCCAAAGAAAAAAGATTCATTAAAAATTGCGGTCGGAAAAATGTTAGAAAATGCACTAGAGAAAACAAAAAATGACCCTAATAAATAGTGCGTATATATTTCGAACTTTTAATTAAACAAAAAGAAAGTGAGGTGTATACTTTGCTTTTTTTATGCGCTGATGTTAACCTTTATTCTCAAGCTTCATTAAAAGAAAATAACCTTAAAAATTTTAATAATGAAGACTACATCAAATTTTATTAAATGCGCAGTTTTAATATTCGCCATTTCATTTACATCATGCTCTAAGGATGGAGATATTGGTCCTATTGGTCCACAAGGTGAACAGGGAATACAGGGTGAAGATGGTGAACAAGGACCTGCCGGGGAAGACGGGGAAGCGCTAGGAGTGCCCGGTCCGCAGGGAGAACAAGGAGAGACCGGTGCAACCGGACCTGCGGGTGAAGATGGAACTAACGGTGAAGACGGAGAGGATGGCAATGCCAATGTTGTAGCGTCAAGTTGGTTAGTTGCAGACTTTCCTGACAACTATTCTTACTCTGCTGCAACCGTCACTATAAGTGATTCTAGAATTACACAAGATGTATTAAATAATTATACTGTTCTAGGTTATTTCTCATTTTCCGATACTTTTTCTGAAGTCTATGCTATTCCTTTTACAGAGCCTTTATTCAGGTCTTTTACCATGGAACAAAGAATGTCTATTGGCGAATATAAAATTACTGAAATGGGCAACCCAGATACAGTAGACACTATTGACCCTACCGATGGTTTTGTTCGCTATTTATTAATAGCCCCTGCTTACCTTTCACTTAAATCAGGAGAAAGTAACAGGTATACTATAAGCGGAATGAAAGAGAACGGCGTAAATCTTTCTAACTACCATGAAGTTATGGATTACCTAGGGCTGAATTAACATACGCTATTTTAATTAAAAGAAAAAACCGAGGCTTATACCTCGGTTTTTTTTATGCGTGTATGTTAACCTTTATTCCAAAGCTTCATTAATAAGAAATAACCTTTAAAAATTTAATAATGAAGACTACAACAAATTTTATCAAATGCGCAATTTTAGTATTCGCCATCTCATTTACCTCATGCTCTAAAGATGGGGACATTGGTCCTATTGGTCCACAAGGTGAACAGGGTATACAGGGCGAAGATGGTGAACAAGGACCCGCAGGTGAAGATGGAGAAGCACTAGGCGTACCCGGCCCGCAAGGAGAACAGGGAGAGACCGGTGCAACCGGACCTGCTGGCGAAGACGGAACTAATGGTACAAATGGAACTGATGGCGAAGACGGAGAGGATGGCAATGCCAATGTTATCGCTTCAGAATGGTTAAATGCTACTTATGATGGCACAGTAGACGATGTTAGAAGAAGTTTCGAAATTACAGCTCCAGAAATAACACCTGAAATTCTTGATACAGGTCTTATTATCTTTTATGGAAAAAAAGGTGATGAAATTTGGGGCATCCCTTCGAGTTTCCCATTTTTAAATCAGAATTTTTCATGGATTTCAATGGGTTCATTAAGAATCCTATGCGATAGTAACGATGGCACCACTGGAGTAGGAGATCCTTATTTTACATCTATCAGATATATTGTTGTTCCTGCTGGGTTAACTTCGAAAAACAGTACAAGTATTTTAGAAATGAGTTACTACGAAGTTATGGATTATTACGGGCTAGAATATTAAACCAATAAAAGTATAAAAAAACCCGAGGCTTACACCTCGGTTTTTTCATTTATTTCAGCTTCAAACAGTATAAGAAAATGTTTAAGCAATTTCTGCTTCACTTCATCCATATCCACTTCCTTCTTGCCCAATTCCACATTCAAGGAAGTAACTGCTTTACCTTTTATTCCGCATGGGATCATCATATCAAAATAACCCAAATCTGCATTTACGTTCAATGCAAAACCATGCATGGTCACCCATCTGCTGGCCCGTACACCCATAGCACATATTTTACGTGCAAACGGAGTACCAACATCTAACCACACTCCGGTTTCTCCTGGTGATCGTTCAGATTTCATTCCGTACTCCGCTAAAGTTAAAATAACCATTTCCTCCAAAAAACGAAGGTATTTATGAATATCAGTAAAGAAGTTATCTAAATCCAATATAGGGTAACCCACTATTTGCCCAGGACCATGATAGGTAATATCTCCTCCCCTATTTATCTTGTAAAAAGTTGCGCCTTTAGATGCCAATACTTTTTCATCTACCAGCAGATTAGAAATATCCCCACTTTTACCTAGTGTATAAACATGTGGGTGTTCCACAAAAAGAAAATGATTTGGAGTCTCTAAATTCAGCTCCTCTCTTCTATTCCTTATTTTAAGGTCAAGAGTTTCTTGAAACAGTTGTTCTTGGTAGTTCCAAGTTTCTTTATAATCTTTAAGACCTAAATCTTGTATGCGCACCTTCTTATTCATCTTACAAAGATATGAAAAGCAAAAACCTATTTTTCTAACTCTACTTCGATGACCATAGATTCTGGGTCTTTCATCATGGTCAAGAAATTGACTTCATGTATCATGGTTTTACCATCCATTGAAAATGTGGCTTCTTCAATATTAGTAGATTTTACCCTTCTTGGAAAATGATACTTAAATGTATATGTAGACCCAGATAAAAACATTTCGGCACTTGCCAAGCTGTCTATACTTTGTTCAAACAATTCTTGATTTAAAATAACGGTCTCACGCTTGAATGTGTTCTTTTTAAAACTATAATTGACTGTTGTCGTTTCTTCTGTAGCTCCACCTGGCATCGTTTTACCACCTGCAATAGGACCAACTGAACTTGCATTTTGGAAAGCGTTGAACGCATCATTAACTTCAGACACTTTCTTAAAGTCTGTAAACATATTAAAATTCATGACTCCGCCTTCTGGATCTACTATCATACGTAAGCTGAAAGGCTCTAATCTTTTAAGCTTAGCTTGCTCTTCTGGCGACAACTGCGCTATACTATCCTTTTTCTCCCGTAATAAGTCTTTAAAAACCAAAGTAGAATCTATTGCCTTATCCAATTCTGTTGAATCGGTTTCTGGTATCATTTGCATCATTTCATCACCATCGAAAAGTATACTCATTTTACCTGACCCGTCCTCATTGAAATAAATCTCTTCTGTAAAGTTACAGGCAGCAATACATACTGTTATAACAACAACAGCTAATATTTTAAAAAGTCTCATGTATTTTGGTTCTAGTTAGGATTGTTCAGTATGACCAATGCAGCAATTACCCCTGGTACCCAGCCGCAAAAAGTCAAAAGTAGAACAATTACAAAAGAACCGCAACCTTTACCTAGAACTGCTAAAGGTGGAAAAAATATGGCTAGTAATACTCTAATTAAACTCATTTGATTATTATTTTGATTGATTGATGTACCTTATAAGTCGCAATTGCAAACGCTTTGTTACAAAATCCGCAAATTTTATTGACCAGAACGCTACCAATGCTCAGAACAATATTCTTTATTCTTATTCTCTTATCCCTTCTACAGCCTTCATTTAATTAAGTATTTATGCTAACTTTTAGAACCTTTACAATAGTCATTACGTTAAGTAAACATGAAATACTCACACATGCTTTATAATTTGACCTTAGTTGCTTTTCTATTTAGCTTTTTAACATCATGCAGTCAAACCGAAGAAATAAGACCTGAACAATTAGAGAATACTACAATTGATCAAGAAATTATTACCTATTTGGCTCTTGGTGATAGTTATACCGTTGGGGAGAGCGTTGCTTTTGAAGATAGTTTCCCTGCTCAATTAAGTACAGAAATAGAGAAAAACAAAGGTCTTGTGGTCAACACAACCGTTATTGCCCAAACGGGATGGAGAACAGACCAACTTATCGCCTCTATTGGCAATCGAGTATCTGCGAATTATAATTTGGTAACGTTGTTGATCGGTGTAAACAACCAGTTTCAGTCTAGACCATTTTCTCAATATGAAGCCGAATTTGAAGTATTATTAAATAAAGCTATCAGCCTAGCTGGCAATGATTCCAACAAGGTAATCGTTCTTTCAATTCCTGATTACTATTTTACACCATACGGACAAAGTAATGGTAATGAACTAATCTCAATTGAACTTGACGGATACAACAATTTTGCAAAATCTACAGCGAAAGCAAAAGGAGTTACTTTTCTTGATATTACGGATGTTACCCGAAGAGGATTAGACGAAAAAGAATTGGTTGCCAATGACGGTTTGCACCCATCGGCACTAGCATATGAAAAATTTGTTGAAAGACTCTATCCTTTAGTGTCCACAAGATTGAAAGATTAAGACATATCGATTATATTTGCCAGCTAAATAAACGACGGCATGCAATTATCGGAGCAAGAGCTTATCAGAAGAGAGAAATTAGACAAATTAAGAGCATTGGGCATTAATCCTTATCCTGCTGCTTTATATCCTGTAAATTCCACATCAGAAAGTATAAAATCTGACTATGAAGAAGGCAAGCAGGTAATTGTTGCCGGTAGACTTATGTCTCGTCGTATTCAAGGTAAGGCCTCTTTTGCCGAGCTTCAAGATAGTACCGGTAGAATTCAGGTATATTTCAATAGAGATGAAATATGCTCTGGCGAAGACAAAACCTTGTATAACGATGTTTATAAGAAGTTGCTGGATATTGGTGATATCATTGGTATTGAAGGTGATCTTTTTACGACACAGGTAGGTGAAAAAACGATTATGGTGAAGAAATTTACCATGCTAAGCAAATCGCTAAGACCTTTACCATTGCCTAAAAAAGATGCCGAAGGCAAAGTATATGACGAATTCAATGACCCTGAACTACGTTACCGTCAACGTTATGTTGATTTAGTAGTAAACCCAAAGGTGAAAGAAAATTTTATTAAAAGAACGAAAATCACCAATAGTATTCGTGAATTTTATAACGCAGCCGGGTATTTAGAAGTTGAGACCCCTATTTTACAGCCTATACCTGGTGGTGCAACTGCACGTCCGTTTTTAACGCATCATAATGCATTGAACATTCCTTTATATTTAAGAATTGCCAATGAACTTTACCTTAAAAGGCTAATAGTTGGTGGTTTTGATGGTGTTTATGAATTCTCAAAGGATTTTAGAAACGAAGGAATGGATCGTACCCATAACCCAGAATTTACCGTAATGGAATTGTATGTTGCATACAAAGATTACAACTGGATGATGGATACCACAGAGAAACTATTGGAGAAAATTGCGATGGATTCTAACGGTACCACGAAAGTTACCGTTGGTGAAAACGAAATTGAATTTAAAGCTCCGTACGCTCGTGTGCCAATTCTTGAAGCTATAAAAATACATACTGGTTACGATGTTGCAGGTATGCCTGAAGACGAACTTCGTGAAACTGCCAAGAAACTAGGTCTTGAAGTTGACGAAACAATGGGTATCGGTAAATTAATCGATGAAATATTTGGTGAAAAATGTGAGCACTTCTACGTGCAACCAACATTTATTACGGACTACCCAAAAGAAATGAGTCCGCTAACCAAAGAACATAGAGACAACCCGGCTTTGACAGAGCGTTTTGAGCTGATGGTAAATGGTAAAGAGTTGGCTAACGCTTACTCTGAGCTTAATGACCCTATAGACCAAAGAGAGCGTTTTGAGGATCAATTAAAGCTGTCTGAAAAAGGAGATGACGAGGCAATGTTCATTGATCAAGATTTTCTTAGAGCTTTGGAATATGGTATGCCCCCAACTTCCGGTATCGGTATCGGTATTGACCGTTTGGTGATGTTGATGACCAATAATGCATCTATACAAGAAGTATTATTCTTCCCTCAAATGAGACCTGAGAAGAAACCTTTACAATTGTCTGACAATGAAAAGGTGATTTTTGATATTCTAAAAGGCGAAAAGAAAATGGAACTGGACTCCCTTAAAACAAAAGCGGATTTAAGTAACAAAGCTTGGGACAAAGGGATAAAAGGGATTACGAAGCAACAGTTGGCTAAAATCTACAAAGAAGAGGACGTACTTTTAGTGGAAATTTTATAATAGTCATTTCAAGGAACGGTAAAAAATAGTAGCTTAGAAGCTGGCAAAACCAACCAGCATGAATCTAAGTAGTAAAATAGGTCTGTTTACAGGTCCTATCATATTTTTCATTCTTATTTCTTTACCCAATGTATTAATTTCTGAAAATGCGGATGCCGTCATAGCTGTTGCACTTTGGATGGTTATTTGGTGGGTTACCGAAGCGGTTTCTATTTCTGTAACCGCATTGCTGCCCTTGTTACTATTTCCTATTTTGAAAGTGATGCCCATTGGTGATGTTGGAGCTAATTATGGTAGTCCTATAGTTTTTCTATTCTTTGGGGGTTTTGTCATGGCATTAGCGTTAGAAAAAGTCAATCTTCATAAACGTATTGCCTTAAACATCATTAGACTTACGGGTACGACAGCGAATAAAGTAGTTCTCGGTTTTATGTTTGCCACAGCTGTTTTAAGTATGTGGATCAGTAATACGGCGAGTACCGTAGTCATGTTACCCATTGCCATGTCGGTTATCAACTTACTGATCCAAGATGAAGACGGATTCACAAAACGAGACCGAAACTTTGCCTTAAGTGTTATGCTAGGTATTGCCTTTGCTGCCAACGCGGGTGGTATTGCAACTGTTATTGGTACTCCCCCAAATTCAGTTCTCATTGGTTTATTAGAAAACGAATACAATATTGAAATATCATTTCTTAAATGGATGATTATTGGGCTACCATTCTCCCTTATCATGATTTCCATTTGCTATTTTGTTCTGGTAAAAGTGTTTTTTCCTACTCAGGGTTTAAAATTTAAAGCTTCAAAAACTATTATTCATGAGGAGCTAGACAAACTAGGTCCTACTTCTGGGAAAGAAAAAATGGTGCTTATCATTTTCGGAGTTACTATTTTCTTATGGGTGTTTAGAACTTTGATTAATTCGATATTCCCGAGTTTGGGATTATCAGATACACTTATCAGCATGTTTGCCGCTATTGCGTTGTTTACATTACCATTTAATCTCAAAAAAGGCGATTTTATTTTAGAATGGAAAGATACCCAAAAGCTCGCATGGGGAATTCTTATTCTATTCGGTGGCGGACTCTCATTGGCAAAAGGTATGTCGGTTTCGGGTATTGTAGATTTGGTGGCAGCAGTTATTGGACAGAGTGATCTGAGCATCTTACTAACAGCTTCATTATTGATTCTACTAATGTTATTTATGACAGAGCTTATGAGTAACGTAGCACTTGTAGCAGTTCTTGCTCCAGTAGTGGCAGGTATCGCTATTGGTCTAGGCTTACCTATTACTTATCTTTTGATACCAATAACCATTGCCAGCAGCTGTGCTTTTATGCTACCTATGGCAACACCACCAAACGCAATAGTCTTTGCTAGCGGTTATATAAAAGTCCACGAAATGGCACGTGCAGGAGTAATTCTTAATCTCATTGCAGTGCTCTTATTAATTGGATTATTTCAATTTGTGCTGCCATTATTATTCTAGTAATCTTCCACAAAAAATAAAGCCCTTGCAGTTGCAAAGGCTTTATAATCGACTAATTCAGAAATGAAAAAATGTTTATTCCTACTTAATAGACGCCTTTCATTCAGCATTGTTACAAATAGGCTTAAGAAATTATTAACTATTTGTTCTAGATATTATTTCAATCTTTGAAAGATTACCAAACTAACTCACAAATGAAAAGAAAATTACTAGTAAAATTATTGCTGTTTGTATGTGTTTTCGGTTATCAAAATGCCGAAGCCCAAATTTTTAAGAAAAAGAAAAAAAATACGGAGCAAGAATCTAAAAAACCTTCAAAAGATAAAATTCAACCTTACAATAAGGTGATCACTAAAGATGCCGTAAGTGATGCGGGACTTTTTACTACCCACGTAGTTGACGAGAATCACTTTTTTGAAATTCCAGATTCACTATTCAATAAAGAAATGTTGATGGTAAGCCGTATTTCTAAAACTGCCTCAGGTATTGGTTTTGGTGGTGGAAAAATAAACACTCAAGTTTTACGATGGGAAAAGAAAGATAAAAAAGTATTGCTTCGCGTAGTATCCCATGATGTTGTGGCTGCAGATTCTTTACCTGTACATGAAGCCGTTGTAAATTCAAATTTTGAACCAGTTTTATACTCATTCGATATAAAGGCTGTTCAGAAAGATTCACTTAACCCAACTACCGTCATAGAAGTAAACGATATTTTCTCAAAGGATACCAAAGCTCTAGGTATGCCTGAAAGATTTAGAAAAAGATACAAGGTATCACGTTTAGATGAAGGCAGAGGCTATATTGAATCAATCAAAAGTTACCCTTTAAATGTTGAAGTACGCCATGTAAAGACGTATTTAGCAAATGCAGCACCTAGTAATCAAACTCTTGGTTCTATTTCTGTTGAAATCAACAACTCAATGGTGTTGTTACCTGAAGAACAAATGAAACGCAGATATTTTGACGAACGTGTTGGCTGGTTCTCTCGAGGTCAGGTTGATTATGGTTTAGAAGCTCAAGAGAGTAAGACCGTTAAATTTCTTGATCGATGGCGTTTAGAAGTGAAAGATGAAGATCTTGAAAAATATAAGAACGGGGAACTGGTAGAGCCTAAAAAACAAATTGTCTATTATGTAGATAGAGCTACACCTAAAAAATGGGTTCCATTTATTAAACAAGGTATTGAAGATTGGCAAGTTGCCTTTGAAGCTTCAGGTTTTAAAAATGCAATTATTGCTAAAGAGCCACCTTCAGAAGAGGAGGATCCAGAATGGTCTCCAGAAGATATTCGTTATTCCGTAGTGCGTTATTTAGCTTCACCAATACCAAATGCAAACGGTCCACACGTTAGCGATCCACGTAGTGGCGAAATATTAGAGTCCGACATTAACTGGTACCATAATGTAATGACGTTATTGAGAAACTGGTACTTTGTACAAACAGCAGCTATTAACCCGGCGGCTAGAGGCGTTTCTTTTGATGATGATGTAATGGGTCGCCTAATTCGTTTTGTATCGTCTCATGAAGTTGGGCACACCTTAGGTTTACCACATAACATGGGTAGTAGTGTTGCTTATCCTGTAGATTCGCTTCGTTCTAAAACCTTTACAAAGAAATTCGGCACCGCTCCATCAATTATGGATTATGCGCGTTTCAACTATATAGCCCAACCTGGTGATGAAGGCGTTGCCTTAATGCCAGATATTGGTGTTTATGACAAATATGCTATTAAATGGGGATACAAGCCTATTTTAAACACTAATGCAGAAGAAGAAAAATCTATTCTAGATAAATGGATTATGGCTCATGCCGGTGACCCTCTTTATCGATTTGGACACCAACAAGTAGGTGACATCGTAGATCCAAGTTCACAAACCGAAGATTTAGGAGATGATGCCATGAAAGCTGGCGAATACGGTATTGCCAACCTTAAAAGGATTGTTCCAAAGTTAATTGAGTGGACAGCGGAAGACGGAAAGACTTATGAAGACCTAGATAAATTATACGGACAGGTATTCTCTCAGTTCAACAGATACATGGGGCATGTCTCTAATAACATTGGTGGAGTATATGAAAACCATAAGACATATGATCAAGATGGTGCTGTTTACACAGCTGTAGCAAGAGAGAAACAACAAAGAGCAATGACCTTTCTTCAAGAGCAGCTATTCAATACCCCAATGTGGATGCTGGACCAAGATATTTTAGAACGCACAGAGTACTCCGGCTTCTTAGAGCAAATGCGCTCAATGCAAGTACGTACATTGAACAATGTATTAAGCTTAGGAAAGATGGCGAGGTTAATTGAAAATGAGACCATAGATAAGTCAGAAGCATATTCTCTTGCTCAAATGATGAGCGAATTAAGAAAAGGAATATGGTCTGAAGCTAAAAATGGCAAAGCCGTAGATACCTACAGAAGAAACTTACAAAAAGCTCATATAGATCGTTTAGCATATTTATTGACAGCAGACAATCAAGCCAAAGCTTCTGATTTCGGTGGCTACAGAAAATCAACAGTTGTCAACACAAGCCAATCTGATATTAGAACGATAGCAAGAGCTGAACTGAACATTTTAAAGCGAGATATTAGAAATGCACGCAATAGAACCTCTGATATGATGACAAAATATCATTACGACGATGTTTCTGAGCGGATTAACGTCATTTTAGACCCTAAGTAAGAGCATGTTTTATGATCGATAAAATACACTTGTCGATGAACAACCAATATCATCGATAAATGGATTGTATTAACCACATTTTAAATATTCTAGACATCATAAAAAGCCCATTACACAACAATGGGCTTTTTCATGCGTTATTGTTTTTTAGATTAGCAACGAATTTAAACCCCCAAATCATGACCAGTAAATTAAAAAGTCTTATTTACCTAGCTTGTTTCATCTGCGCTTCTGTTGTATATCATCAAAGCACAAGTGAAAACACACAAGAAGAGATTGTAATTAACACCTATGAACAAGAAGCTGATATTGTTATCAACCCTTACAAAACAATGGAAGGTAGAACAACAGCTAATTAGAAAATCACAAAATTTACCTACTTAAAAGCGCGGCCACCTACAGCCGCGCTTTTTAATTTTAAACACTTTAAGCAGCCGTTAAACTTTTATTAAAATGGATATTAGCATTAAACCTATCTAAAAAGTTCATGTCAAAGAAGCAAATACATAAAACAAAAAACATGAAAAAATTAATAATGGCCATTTTAGTAATGGCAGGAATATCGGCAACAGCACAAGATCACAACATGAAAGGTAAAAGAGATAGCATGAAAGATTTCACCCCTGAACAAGTAGCTACTTTACAAACCAAAAAAATGACCTTGGCTCTAGATTTAGATGAATCTCAACAATCAAAAATCAAAACTATTCTTACCGAAGATGCTGCAGCTAGAAAGGCCAAAATGGAGGAGAGAAAAAGTAATAAAGAAGATGGTAAAAAGGTTTTGAGTGCAGATGAAAAATATGCTATGCAAAATGAACGTTTAGATCATCAAATTGCGCGTAAAGAACAAATGAAATCTATACTTAACACCGATCAATATGAAAAATGGGTGAAGATGGATCATAAAAATAAAAATCGCGGTAAAAGTGATAATAAAGAAAAACGTTCGTCTCAAAGATAAATATTACGCATAATAGAATAAAAAAAGACTTGCTTTTAGCAGGTCTTTTTTGCCTTTAATCGATTTCTAATTTCTTTCAAAAAACCTTATAACACAGGAAAAAACACTTAAATGATTCATTCACGGATGAATTTGCATACTTAACCAAAATATTTTAAAGTGCAACTATATTAGAAGTACTTAGTTTGTTCGAATTCGAGACCGTTTAATTATTCAACCGCTAGTCTCCAATTAGAAATTAAGATACTAAACCATGATAGCAAAAAAATTAGGTTACTTATCGTTACTTATTCTCATAAGCCTACTAACCAGTTGTCAACAAGAACTATACAAGTCTAATAACAAATTTCACATACCTGAAAAGAGTACCGAAGAACCTCTTGTACAGTTTTTAATTGAGCCCACAAACTACAGTGCAATATTAGAAACAGAAAATTTAGCAAAAGCATTTGACTATTCTAAAATTGCTCATAAAACCTTATGGGTAAATCAATTTAATGAAAAACTAATAATATCTCCAACTACAAGAATTGTAACAGTACATGAAACGGCAGGTCTAAGTACAATTGCAATTGACAGTCTTTTAAAATTCGTCTCAAAAGGAGGGACCTTGCTTGTTACCAAAGCAACTAAAGATGAGCGAATGTCATACTTCTTTGGCATGACACCCGACGCAGATTGGAGTACCAACAAAGAAGCTTCAGGTTTATTTTTCAACAAAGCTCTTTTTCCTGGTATGCAAGGGCGTGGTTTTGACAACAAAATAGTCCATTTAGGTTTTGATGGCAAGAATTTTTCGAGCAATATCAATGTTTTGGTTTCCGCTAATAACAATCAAGAATATCCGGTATTGATTGAAAATAGAATAGGTAACGGAAAAGTGGTTCTGTACAACTCATCTCAAATTCTTAAAAAAGAAATGAGAGGTCTTCTATTTTCTGCAAGTTTATTGGGGTTAGAAGGCATTCCTTATCCTATTGCGAATATTGGAACTTTATTTCTTGATGATTTTCCAACTTCTATGTATGATGATAAAGGCAAGGCAATTTATATTCAAAATGGCATTAGTAAATCTGAAATGTTAAAGGCGGACTGGTGGCCAAAAATGAAAGCACTTGCACAAGAAGAAGACATTAAATACTCTGCCTATGTAACTTTTAATGCGAATGAAAATAATAATGGCGAACCCAATTTTAAAAGCTGGGATCAAACTGGGTTATTAGACGGTAAAAATGATAACGGCACCAACAAGTGGCTTAGAAATGAATTTACCAATAGAGGTCATGAACTTGGTTTTCGTGGTTATAACGATTTACCACTTTCTAAAAAATTATGGAAAGACAATGATCATATTTTAGACAATGTCAAAGCTTCTGCGAATAAATGGGAAGATAATGTTTCAAAAACATTGCCTAGGTCTTACGTTGCTCCAGACAATCAAATAGATAGCCTTGGTCTTATCGCACTAAAGAAAGGTTTTCCCAGTTTAAACTTTCTACACACATCTTTTTTAGGAGATGTATATGAAGGCGGAAACAGAGAATTCGACCCAGATCCATTAAATAACAGATTTTTTGATTACCCTCGTTTAAGTAGCGGCTATAGCATTTCAAAAAAAGAACAATGGGCGGTAGAATCTACATATTTATATACCGGTATTTGGTCACATGCTTTAAATACTAATGATCTTTTAAAGATAGGTAGCAGCTCAAATGCTATTGGTGAACTTAAGAAGTACATTATTGATTACAAAAACAGACACCCATACATGCAGTTTATAACTGCCAAACAGTCTACAGAGGCTGCGATGGACTGGCGCTACCAAAGTATTCGTCATTTAAGTTACGAAGGGCAATACGAAGTTTCAAGTTCCTTAAATACTGATGAAAAAAAAGATTCTTATTGGTTAATGTATGTCGAAGAAAAAAATAATGTGAAGGTCCATGAAAAATTATTTTTCGACGAAACAGAATTTACCTCTGTTCCTTTGTTGAACGGTTTTCTTTATAGCATTAAAACAAAATCTCCCAATATTAGCGTACCAGACATAAGACCAGAAATCAGAACTCTTGTTGGTAGAACCTCAACACTTATTACAGAGACGGGTAGCGAATACAAATCTTACAATCATAGTAAGCAGACAATGGTTCCGTTAAAGCAAAAAATTGATAGGCTTGTAGTTGAAGAGAAAAACGAACAGGCAACCAACTTAATGGAAAAACTATTTGAAAACAATAAGTTTATCAATAGCCAACAGATTGTCACATATGCAGAAGGCATGGAGTCTCAAGGAAAAACCGATCAGCTTTGGTCTCAATTGAATAGTTTGTACTTGAAAAACCCTTCAGGTTCTTATGCTGCTTTTTCACAAGACATTAATACTGTTAGCAACTACCCTTCTCCTGAAATTAAAAAAATGTGGATGGAAAGACAGATGGAATGGGGTCAAAATGATGTAACCATTTTAAAAGAATACTACGACAATTTTAATACTGTTGACAACTCAGAAGTTATAGAACAAGTTTTAGAAGTGTTACATACTTTAGAACCTACTGAAGAAAATGAGATGAAATATTACAAATTTCTAGTAGAATCTAATCATGAAAACCTCTTAATAAGACTTGATGCTATTGAACCTTGTAGTGTTTCAGATAAAGAATTGGCAACCTCAATAAGCAAAGTCTATGCCAATAACTTGAATTTTAATAAAGCTGAATTGTGGCAAAAATGCGGTACTAATATTTCTGAAGTTACCGTTCAAGAATGGAAAGAAAAAGTGAATACGATAGAAAATACTAAATTCACCAATTTTGAATATTATTTAAGATATCTTTTGGTTAACGATCCTGACAAAGCCATTGAAGAAATGCAGGATATTGAAACATGTAGGTCAGATCTTAATAGATTATCTAAAAACATAGCCTTATTATTTGCACAGTATACCCAATACGAAAAAGCATTAGACTGGAGTACATGTAACAATACCGTATCTATTAGAAATATATTGGATTGGAATTTAGAATATGAAAATGGCAGATATTTAAAACAAGTATATACCAACCATATAGAAAAAAATCCAAGAGATTATAATACTATGAATCATATGGTGAAATTGTTATTGTTAAAAGGCGATGTAAA
This sequence comes from Maribacter sp. Asnod1-A12, assembly GCF_045063735.1. NCBI lineage: Bacteria > Pseudomonadati > Bacteroidota > Flavobacteriia > Flavobacteriales > Flavobacteriaceae > Maribacter > Maribacter sp. Asnod1-A12. The sequence continues at coordinate 2,165,542 of NZ_JBEFNZ010000006.1, read as the reverse complement.
CGAGGCAGGCGAAATAGCAGTAACAATACCTCCTACCAAAATTGATCCAGATTTTAAAATAGCATTCAATAATGAGGTTAAAGCTGAATCTGACGAAAAACAATCGCTATACATCAACAAGTTCGAAATATTAATGGACGATGCAATCATTAAAAAATCAGAAATTGAATCTCGAAAAAAGAAAGGACATTCCATTGGGCTTACCTCAACGGCTATAGCAGATGAGTTTAATCCTACACTTTTCAATAATGCATTTCACTTTGGTTTTTATAATAAGAATTTAGATTTTCACAAATTTTCTATTGTTCAAGGTACGGCATATACCGTTTTAAAAGATACGATTGTACCTAATGATATTGGTAGAGATTTATTAGGTTTAGAATATGTCTATAAAAAAGAATCTGATCAAAAAAGCCCGTTTTATGTTGGAGCAAGAGTTGAGATGGACAATTTTAATAAAGTATTCTTCCATTTTAAATCTGGAATAGATTTTATTGGCGACACCAGTACATCTTCTTTAGGCGTAAAAGCTCATCCTGTTACAACAGGACCTGGGTATGATTTAAACATTTACGACATACAAGTGAAAGCGGCACAAGAGTTTGAATACTCATCTAATTTAAACCATGAGTTTTATATAAAAGCCGATTATTATACCGATAGTCAATATTATGCCATTGGTGGTACGCGAGTAGAATACAACCTATTGAATTTAGATAAATTTAAACTAGGTCCGTTAGTTGAAGGAGCTTACGGTGTTGGTTCTGAGGAAAGAAGAAATGGTTTTCCCTACTGGTTAACCGAAAATAGACTTTTTGCTGGCGGTGGATTGCAATTTCAACTTGGTAATGATGATTCTGATTTTAACCTGAAGAGCGATTTCTCTCTTTTTGCAGAACAAGATGAAGATAGCTTTCAACGCTATGAAGGTGAACTATCATATAGAATTAAAAACTTCACCACTATTAATTTAAACTACTCTTACTTTACTATTGACCAGTTTTTCTCGAATACTGTTCAGTTAGGTATTCAGTATAACTTTAAATAAAAAAATAACTAACTCAAATAAAAAGAGCCCTCATATGAGGGCTCTTTTTATATTTTATATCAACAAACTTACACTATAAATCTATTTCTTTCAATGCATTTATAGTAACATCTAAATCTTCATAACTCAAAGCATCATTTAGAAAATAACTTTCAAAAGCACTTGGTGGTAAGTAAACTCCGCGTTCTAACATACCATGAAAGTATTTCTTAAACGTTTCATTATTACCCTTAGCAGAAGAAGCAAAATCAACAACAGGCTCATCAGTAAAATGTACAGATATCATACTACCATAACGGTTAATTTGATGAGCTACCTTTTTCTCGATCAACACTGCTGCAATGCCTTTATGTAGGTATTCTGCCTTATCAGCCAGACTTTTAAATACCTCAGGGTTGTTGTTCAATTCTGTCAACATAGCCAAACCTGCACTCATAGCCAACGGATTTCCACTTAAGGTACCTGCTTGATAAACTGGACCATCTGGAGCTAAAAAGTCCATGATTTCTGTTCGCGCAGCGAAAGCACCTACTGGCAATCCGCCACCTATAACTTTACCGTAAGTAACAATATCAGCCTTTATATTCAGTACTTCTTGGGCTCCACCTTTCGCTAAACGAAATCCGGTCATTACCTCATCGAAAATCAATAGAATTCCCTCTTGGGTACAAATGTCACGTAGCCCTTTCATAAAAGCATCCGAAGGTACAATACAACCCATATTACCGGCAATTGGTTCAATGATGATAGCAGCCAATTCTCCTTTGTTCGCTTGTACCAATTCTTTAACACCGGCTAAATCATTGTAATCTGCCAATAAAGTATCTTTTGCAGTACCTTGGGTAACACCAGGGCTATTGGGACTACCAAAAGTAACCGCACCACTACCCGCTTGAATCAAAAACGAATCTGAATGACCATGATAGCATCCGGCGAATTTAATAATTTTGTCTTTGCCTGTAAATCCCCTTGCCAAACGAACTGCACTCATGCAAGCTTCTGTTCCGCTGTTCACAAACCTGATTTTATCCATATTAGGAACCATAGAAATAGCCAGTTTCGCAAGCTCTGTTTCTATTTCAGTAGGCATACCAAATGAAGTACCGTTCTGTGCCTTTTCTACAACTGCATTAATTACAGGCTCATGGGCATGACCCAATATTAACGGACCCCAAGATGCTATATAGTCAATTAACTTGTTACCATCTTCATCATACAGATATGCGCCTTTGGCTTTCTTTACAAATATTGGATCTCCACCAACTGCTTTAAATGCTCTTACAGGTGAATTTACTCCGCCCGGTATATATTTTTTCGCCTCTGCAAACAGGGCGCTACTTCTTTGATAAATCATGCTCTTACTAAATTTTACTATTATTTGACTTTAATTGGCTGACCAATAGACAAGTCTGCACTACGTAAATTATTCAACTTCATTAATTCATCTACGCTCATATAATACTTTCTAGATAATGAATACAAAGTATCACCCTTTTGTACGGTGTGTATGTTACTCGCATCGTTTGTAACTACTGTTGTATTTTTATAATTGTTTTTTCTAGATTGTCTGTCATATTTATGCAAATCATACTTTTCTATTAAATAGATGAGTTTTTGCGGGTATTTTGGGTCGGTTGCATAACCTGCCTTTCTTAAGCCTCTTGCCCATCCTTTATAGTCCGTATGTCTTAAATTGAAAAGAAAGGCATATCTAGACCTTGTAGTCAAGAAAATACTATGGTCTCTAAAAGAATACATGGGATGGTTATATTTTCTAAAACACTCTCCTTTTTCGTCATCATCATGAAAATCATAATCACCTTCCCAACCTTTATGACATTTTATACCAAAGTGATTATTGGTTTTCATCGCCAATTCCCCTTTTCCGTTTCCACTCTCCAAAAGTCCTTGTGCCAAGGTAATACTTGCCGGTATACCATAGCCCATCATCTCTAATTGTGCCGTCTCGGCGAATGTGCTAATGTAATCTGAAGGTGAATCTATACGGAAACGAATAAATTTAGATGGCTCCGCAGGTAGAATTGCTTTTTCTTCTTTCCGTGAAATATCTAAAGTTGATTTTCTACGTTCTGCCTGTACATTTTTGGTTCGTAATTGGTCTGAGTATTTTTTCTTGGATTTACAAGATGACAACCCGATACCCATCAACAATACCAATAAAATTATCTTTTTCATATATGTAACAAAGGTAAATTTTTCTTTTTCAGTACACTATTCATGCCAGCAATACCTTGTAAACCACCTGTATGTACTGCCATAATTTTGGTTCCTACGGCAAAAGTATCACGCTTAACCATATCGAACAACCCAAAAATCATTTTTCCGGTATAAATTGGATCTAAAGGAATACCTGTTTTTTCTTTAAACTCATTTATAAATAGAATTAGCTCTTCGGATGTTTTTGCGTAACCCCCAAAATGATAATCGGTCAATAGTTGCCAACGTTTATTGTTAACCATTTTATTAATTTCATCTTTTAAAAAATCGCCTTTCAACGCTGAAAACCCCAAAACTTTCTGATTTGGAAAAGATGATTTTATTAATCCGGATACTGTACCTCCTGTACCTACGCTACTACACACAACATCAAATTCCTCATCATCATTTGTGATAATCTCTTCACATCCTTTTATTGCCAAATCATTTGTACCACCCTCAGGCACCAGATAAAATGGACCGAAGTCATTATGTAATGTATCAATAAATACTTGGGATTCCTTTTCTCTATAGTCGCTTCTACTTATAAATTTAAAACGCATACCATCATCATATGCCCTCTTTAACGTGGCATTCGTTTTCCAAGAATTTTCTAGCTCTTCTCCACGTATAATCCCTATTGCCTTGAACCCCTTTTCCTTTGCCGCATAAGCAGTGGCGGCTATATGATTAGAATATGCCCCGCCAAAGGTTAATATGGTATGCTGATTTTCTGCCTTTGCAGCCAATAAATTGTATTTGAGCTTTCTATACTTATTACCAGAAATGAAAGGATGCAGAAGATCTTCTCGTTTAATAACAAGGGTAACTTGCTTTTCTGCTAATAACGGATGTTCAACAAGTTGATTTATGCTTTGCAAGAAGGGCGAATTTAACGCCAAAGATATTTAATAAAGCTGAACGCTCTGCGATTTGTAAGATAATCCATGTCATTTTCATGAATGTAAGCTTCACGCTCAAAACTTAAATTTTGGTATGCCTTATACGTATCCAAATAGCAAATTGCACGAATTACCCATTCAGACAAATACAAAACATAAAAAGGTAGAATCAATAATTCTTGCTGCTGGCGCAAATGAATTTTCTCATGATTTATAAGTACATCATCATTTTTTAAACTTCCATTTTTTAAAAATATAAAAGGCCATAGTGAGAGCCCCACATAATTTTTATAGAAGAAATGTCTAAAAACCAATATCATAGATTTAATTTGATAATGTTATAACAAAGATAAAGCCAAAATTACACCGTAAGAAAATTACCGGTTTTTGTTGCCAACAAAACCGTTTAATGGTGAAAATACGGTTTAAGCGCTTTAACAACTACCTTCATAACTTCTTACTTCTGGGTTATCAACAGAAAGAAGTAACTTTATACCTCAAAAAAGCGTTGATCATATGAAAGAAATAATACCTATTGAAGAAGGTGATTTTTACTGGTCTGAAAACGGCTTTAGGGTATTCACCAAACAATATCACCTTAAACGAGGGTATTGCTGCGAAAGTGGTTGCCGACATTGCCCATATGGATATGATCCTAAAACGAATACGCAATAAATTTTAACATAGCTCGGCATGATATTTGCAAATGTTTTTATTAGAAAAAATAAGTACTTAAAACATATAACGTTATGAAAAGCATCAAATTCCTTGGTTTACCTCTACTCCTTTTAGTTTTTATTACTTCTTGCTCATCAGTCAGCGTACTTTCCGATTATGATCAAAAAGTAGATTTTAACGGTTATAAATCTTACGCCTTTTACAAAACAGGCATAGATAAAGCTCAGATATCAGATTTGGACAAGAAGCGTATTTTACGAGCTATTGAAACCGAAATGAGCTCTAGAGGCTTTGTAAAGTCTGAAACACCAGATATTTTAGTTAGCATTTTCACTAAAGAACAAGAAAGAGTCGATGTTTACAATAACAACTATGGCTGGGGCGGCGCCTGGGGATGGGGTTATAACCCATGGGCATGGGGACCTGGTTTTGGCTGGGGAGGAACTAGTGTTAGCGCAAGCACGCAAGGATCTCTTTACATTGACCTTATCGATAATAAAACCAGCGAATTGGTTTGGCAAGGCAAAGGTGTAGGTACACTTTCAAACACTAAAAATATCGCTAAAAAAGAAGAACGTATTAGAGAATTCGTTTCTCAAATTTTAGAGCAATACCCACCTAATGCGGTTGCAATGAAATAATAAAAGTACAACCTAAAAAAAGGGCTTGTAGATGAAATCATCTGCAAGCCCTTGTTATTTATAGCAAAGGAAAATGGGTATCGTTCTTTACCTCATTTAAAACAAAAGCACTCTTAACACCTCCTATACTAGGTAAAGAGGCAATCTTAAATTTCGCAAAATTATAATAGGCATCTAGATTTTTGACGATAACTTTCAACAAAAAATCAAACTCCCCACCTACCACAAAGCACTCTACCACCTCTGGATATTTCATCACCTGTTCAAAAAAATCATCCATCATGGCTCCTTTCTGTGCTTCTAATGAAACAAAACTGAAAACGGTAATACTTTCTTCAATTTTATCTTTGTCTAAAATGGCTACATAGTTTTTAATGTAACCTTCTTGCTCCAACCTTTTAATACGCTCATAAACCGGAGTTTTGGTAAGCCCCAATTGTTCTGCAATAGATTTAGCAACCGTCTTAGCATCTTTCTGTAAAATTTTTAAGATTTCACGATCTATATCATCTAATTTTTCTGTCATTACTTTTTCCTGTTTTATGATTGCTATCCGCACTTAAAAAGACCTTATTCCTTTTTAATTTATACTTAAAAGTATTATTTCCTAATTTAAACAATATTAACAATTAATTAGTCTTTAAATCATATATTTAAAAGAAACAATGCGAATCTAGCGTAAAATAATTAAGGGCATGAGTACTTCCGAATATGAAAGCAATCCTATTTTAGATAAGCTTCCTAAGCATTTAAGACAATACATTAAACCTCAAAATTATGAGGACTATACGCCTATCAATCAAGCTGTGTGGCGCTATGTTATGCGAAAGAATGTAGATTATCTAAGTAAGGTTGCACATAAATCTTATTCTGAAGGATTACGAAAAACAGGTATTTCAATTGACAATATTCCCAACATGTACGGCATGAACCGTATTCTCAAGGATTTAGGTTGGGCTGCTGTTGCCGTAGACGGATTTATACCACCTGCTGCATTTATGGAATTTCAAGCATACAACGTACTGGTAATCGCGTCAGACATTCGACAGTTAGAAAACATCGCCTACACTCCCGCTCCAGATATTATTCATGAAGGTGCCGGTCATGCACCAATAATTGCCAATCCAGAATATGCCGCTTATTTAAGACGTTTTGGTGAAATTGGATGCAAGGCAATATCAAGCGCTAAAGATTTTGAACTTTATGAAGCTGTTCGTCACCTATCAATTATTAAAGAGGCTAAAGGCACTCCCGCAGAGGATATTGAAAAGGCAGAAAAACATATTGAATTTCTTCAAGAGAATATGGGAGAACCCAGCGAAATGGCGCTTATTAGAAATTTACATTGGTGGACCGTTGAATATGGACTTATAGGTACTTTAGAAGACCCAAAGATTTATGGTGCTGGATTGTTATCTTCTATTGGTGAAAGTCAGTGGTGCACGACCGACAACGTTAAAAAACTGCCATACTCTATTGAAGCGGCTAAAACATCTTTTGATATCACCAAAAAGCAACCGCAACTATTCGTTACTCCCGATTTTGCATTTTTAAGTCAGGTGTTAGAAGATTTTGCCAATACAATGGCATTACGAAAAGGCGGACTTACAGGTTTACAGAAACTTATAGACTCTAAAGAATTAGGCACAATTGAACTAAGTACGGGCTTACAAGTATCTGGTAATTTTGAATCTTTGATTTCTCATGATGGCAAACCTATTTACTTTCAAACAAAAGGTAAATCTGCGTTGGCATTTCGAGAAAAAGAATTGGTGGGGCAAGATATCAATCAGCATGAAACCGGTTTTGGCTCTCCTATTGGTAGACTCAAAGGAATCAATATTCCTATTGAAGATATGAGTCCTAGAGATCTTAAAGCGTATAAAATCTATGAAGGAGAAATTGTTTCATTAGATTTTGTTGGTGGTATTAATGTTACCGGTAAAATTATAACCGGCACACGAAATATTCAGGGTCGCATTATACTAATCACTTTTGAGAATTGTAAAGTGACACATAAAGGCATTACACTTTTCGAATCTAACGAAGAATTGTACAACATGGCTATTGGTGAAGAAATTGTTTCTGCCTACCATGGTCCTGCAGATTTAAAGAGTTTTGACCTTTTGGACCATTCGTTAAGTTCCGGCAGCCAAAATTACGATCAAGTAGGTTTAAACGAACTGGAATCTTACTATAAATTAATTCGTGATTTTAGGGAGGGAAATAATACCATCATCTCCAGAACAAAGATTTTTGAAGTAATACAAGAAAAATACCCGAAAGACTGGCTACTGCCCATTGAAATTTATGAACTGGCAATTTTAAGTGACGAAAAAATACTACCGGAGAAAATAAAAGCACATCTTGAAAACATTAAGCGAGATCAACCTAACCTTGGACAATTAATTGATGACGGATTAGAATTGGCGGCTATAAAATCTAAGGTTTAATAACTTGCAAGCCATCTAAAGAATCAATGGTCTGTTCTTGATACGTTAATCGCCACCCCATAGAGTTGGTGAGTATATAGAATTTCTGCAATTCGCTAATCAGCCTGTTTTCAGCATTGGTACGCAATGCTGAAGCTTCTACCTTTTTCATTAAAGAAGAATTTACCGTTTTCTTTATTTTATTATAGTCGGCAGCATCAAACTGGTTCAAGTAATCTGCAGTGACATCGTAATATTCAAAATCAGGATTCAGGTTAATTTCTGCTTCTGGTATGCTATTGATTTTTACCGTTTTGGTTGCCTGGTCAATTTCAAAATCAATCTTACTTAAATCATAGGCGACGGTTACATCTGCATTTACCACTACTAAAGCTTTTTTTTCCGCTCGTAATAACGGACCAAAAAGTTCTTTTGAATCTTTATAATTATAGACCTCAGCAAAATGACCCTCTGTTACTACTAATTTAGAAACATTGTTTATTTCCTGTTGAATGAGCATAGAATTTTCCTCTAAAATAGATTTATCTTCTTTGTCATCTTGACAAGTTTGGAAGGCAAACAATAATGTCGCTCCTATTACTAAGCCTAAAAGTATTTTCTTCATAAAAAAACAATGTATTTGAAATTAAGGAACAAACGAATATATAAGCCTATCGTTTTAACGAAAAATGACCCGAAAGATGTATTCTGGTATCGTAATTCAGATATTTGAACCAATAATCAGTTGAAGGCATTTGCTTGCCATCATACATACCATCCCAAGCACTATTAGAAGCGTTAGGATCAAGCTGCTTTAAGAGCTTACCATAACGATCATAAATAAATATACCTATATCACCTGTACCAGATAGTTTTGAAGTATCCCAAACATCATGATATGAATCATTATTAGGAGTAAAAAACTTAGGCAACGCCAAAGACTCTACACCTTGGCAAGCAACAGCATCTATATTTATCGTAAATCTAGATTGACTAAAACAACCATTCTCTTCTGCAAATACATAAATAGTCATGGACGTTGAAATTTCATCACCAGCCAATAAAATAACTCCATTACCATCTGCTTCACTATAGTAATCCTGTCCATCTGGTAATGTTGGTAGTGTATACGTAAGACAAGCCGTTACATCATCGAACTCTGCAACTGAGACCTCAGTGATATCAACGAAAAAACTACTTTCATCAAAACAATCTTCCGCTCCCGTAGCACTCCATGCATACACGTATATTGTTTGCGATTCGGTAATCTCTTCACCTGCATTCAATATCGTTCCTGTACCCCCTGTAGTTGTATAATAGTTATTCCCTGCACTCAATGCCGGTAGAATATAAGCGTTGCAAACTTCGACATCAGAGAACACATCTGCCACGGTCAAAGGATTTACAATAAGACTAAAAACAGTCTCATCAAAACAGGTTTCAGATGCTTCCACCCTAACTGTAATATCTTGTTGATTTGCTGTAGTATTATCAAATGAACTTGTTAATGTTATTTGACTTCCCGTGGCGTCAAAATAGGAAACCGTTAATCCTGTTTGACTACCTACTACTTGAGATTCTATAGCCGTCAAATCTAAATTAAATGTTGCAAATCCGTCGGTATCGATATCACATAGTACTATATCATCAATATCGTTTGCCGTAGGTCCGTCGTTATTCACTGTTAACGTAATTGGGTTTCTCTCCAACACCAAATCTGTTACGATAGTGCTCCTAATTTCGCATGTATAAACGCCAGTATCTTCTAATTGAAGGTTTGTCAATACTAAATCTGGAGTATTTGAACTAGGTATAGCAACACCATCTTTAAACCACTCATATACGTTTGCACTGCCGCTAACCGAAGTGGTCAAGGTCAAAGAACCACCAACACATCCTGTTATATTTTCAATATTATCTACTAATGCCTGTGGAGTATCAACAAAATTATTAAAACCATTATAATAATTAAATTCATCTTCAAAATCACCAAATTGAAAACGGTTACCATAAATTCTAAATGAACCCTCATTTAAAAAAACAAAATTTGGCACATCTCCCTCAATATTATTATTGTAAATATCAAAAGAACTTAGATTGGTCCAGTTTACCAAACCGGCAGGTAAAACACCTTCTATGTTATTATCATTAATTTCAAATGACCCTAAATTTATTAGACCTGAGAAAGAATCGGGTATAGTTCCCGTAAAATTATTTTGACCTAGCCATAATGTAAGTAATGTAGTAATATTTCCAATTTCCTCTGGCAAATCACCCTCAAATTGATTAAATCGAAGTATTAAAGACTCTAAGGAAATTAAGTTTTCAACCAATGGAGAAATAGCGCCTTCTAACTGATTTGATTCCAATTGCAAAGTCACTAAATTACTTAAATCATAAATAGTTTCAGGAATTTCTCCTGTAAGATTATTATTGCTTAAAAGTAATTGCCTCAAATTTGAAAGCAATCCTAATTCAGCGGGAATTTCACCAGTAAGTTCATTTATAGAAAGCCAAAGAGATACTAAGTTATTTAGGTTTCCTAACTCAATAGGTATAGTTCCAGTAAGTTGATTCCCTGAAAGCAGTAAAGTCTCTAAATTACTTAAGTTACCAAGTTCGGTCGGTATATTTCCACTTAAATTGTTTGAACCTAACCATAATGTCACCAAATTACTTAAATCTCCTAAAACCGAAGGTATGACCCCTGATAACTCATTGCCATTTAAAAATAAATTTTCAAGGTTTAAAAGATTACCTATACTATCTGGAATAGGACCAGTGAGGTTAGTTTGATCGGAAAGGTCTAGAAAGATTAAGTTCTGGAAATTACCGATTTCAATCGGTATTGTTCCTATTAAATTGTTTCCGGTATTCGAATTATTATCCAAATCAATAGATAAAACATTTTTACCATCAAAGGTTATACCATACCAATCATTGGATACAACGGTAGCAGATAACGGTGTGGCAAACACCCAATCATTGGTAGGATCTACATCTGTCTCACTAACCCAGTTAGGACCTCCGGTGTCATTATATAACGCTTGTAATGCCTCTAACTCAACTAATGGAAGCTGAGCGCTAGCAGTAATTACACTAAACATTAATAAAATAAAACAGCTTAATTTTTTAATCATATTAGACGTAAAACTGGAAAGTACTGAAAAAACTATAGTATTAATATCCAAGCCTAAAAAAATTCGACAAAGTTCCTAATTAGTCTAGAAAACAAGGTCTGGATACTCTTTATGAATTTCAGATTTCAACATATTTAGTTTTACAAGAAATTTCTGGTGCTGTTCTGATTTTTCATTGAACGGCTTATGAAGAATCCCTCTTTGTATTTTTTCAATCTTTTTCATCGTAGGATAAACATTAGAAGCAATACATACTTCGCAAAACTTCTCCCATATATAATCTATTGCCACTTCGTTAGGGTGAATCATATCCTTAGCATAAAAACGATAATCTCGAAGTTCATCCATCATAATTTCATAACTAGGGAAATAGGAAATACCATCATTCAGCACCTTATGTACCGCAGCAATTAGATGCGCCTTACTTAATTGATTTTCTAAAAAGCCGTCTTTTAAATGCCTAACAGGTGATACCGTAAATATAAATTGTGCAGCCGGATTTACTGAACGCACCATTTCAATAGTACGCTCTAAACTCTCTTTAACATCATCAACATTCAATAACTCTTTTGTGAAATTTGCCTGAGGTACTTTATGACAGTTAGCAACAACTTTTTCACTCGCACTATTACGATATACCCATGTGGTACCCAAAGTGATAATGATGTGACTTGCTTTTTTTAGTTGCGTAGTAGTGTTTTGTACTGCTTCATTTAAATCGTCAATAATTTTTTCTTTGGATGGATTACTTAAGCAAGAATGTGCATCGAAACTATGCCATTGCTCATTCTTATTAAACACATCTTTCTCAGTAACTAACTCTTGATGCACAGACTTTTGAATGAGTTTTTCAATTGCCAGAGGATGAAACAATATCCCAAACGGATTCTGTAATCCCTGGAATTTAAAGTATTCTAGTTTAGCCCCAATATTCTCTGAAAAACAAGAACCCAAAAGTAACAACTGACTTGAATAATCAATTGGGCTTTCAGATTTCGATAAAGGTATTTGAGTTAAGAGATTCATACTATTAAAGTTTATTAACCATTGAACTTCTTAAACATCAAAAACCGTTTAATTCAAATAACTTTTAGCCTGTGCCAAAGCATCTGCTATACCTGCCGGGTTTTTACCACCTGCTGTTGCAAAGAAGGGTTGACCACCACCACCACCTTGAATATACTTACCAAGCTCACGAACAATGGTTCCAGCATTCAAATTCTTAGAAGCAACCAATTCTTTAGATATATAACAAGACAATAAAGCTTTACCATTTTGCTCCGTACCAAAAAGTAAAAACAAATTATTCTTATTACTTCCCATTTCAAAACTTAAGTCCTTTATACCGGCGGCATCCAAGTCAATTTTCTTTGCTAGAAATTGAACTCCGTTTACTTCTTCAAGTTCAGAAAGCAAATCACCTTTTAAGTTTTTCGCTTTGTCTTTCAACAATTCGGCTACCTGCTTTTTAAGACTACTATTCTCTTCCTGAAGACTAGAAACCGACTTCACAGGATCTTGAGTATTACCCAAAACCACTTTTATCTTAGATAACAATTTATCGTTATATACATGTACATCCTTAACCGCATCACCTGTAATTGCTTCAATTCTTCTTATTCCTGCAGCTACAGCACCTTCAGATTTAATTTTAAACTGCCAGATATCCGCTGTGTTTTTCACATGCGTACCACCACATAATTCTATGGACTGACCAAAACGAATTGTTCTAACGGCGTCTCCGTATTTTTCTCCAAACAATGCCATTGCACCATCTGCAATTGCAGCTTTCATTGGTACATTTCTTTCTTCTTGAAGTTGTAAATGTCCGTCTATACGAGCATTCACAAAATTCTCTACATCTTGCAATTCTTCCTGTGTCATTTTAGAGAAGTGAGAAAAATCGAATCGTAAATATTTTGAATGTACAGAAGATCCTTTTTGTTCTACGTGTTTTCCTAAAATTTCGCGTAAAGCCTGATGCAACAAATGCGTTGCCGTATGGTTTGCCTCTGTTCTATTACGCTGTTTTTTATCGACTACCGCTTTAAAATTCTCTCTTAAATGTTTTGGCAGATTTTTAGTAAAATGAATGATTTCGTTATTCTCTTTCTTGGTATCCGTAATATACACTACATCTCCATGAGTATCCTCTAAATATCCTTTATCACCGACTTGACCACCACCTTCTGCGTAAAATGGAGTTAGATTAAATACCAACTGAAACTGTGTTCCGTCTTTTTTTGAAACTACTTTACGGTATTTTGTAATTTTCACTTCAACATCTAGCATATCATAACCAACAAACTCCTGTTCGTTATCGTCCTGTAAAACTTCCCAATCTTCTTTAGATATTGTTGATGCGGATTTTGATCTATTTTTCTGCTGTTGCATAGCCGCATCAAACCCCGCTTCATCTAATTTATATCCTTTTTCACTTAGAATTAGAGCAGTTAAATCTATAGGAAATCCGAAAGTATCATACAATTCAAAAGCTTTACCGCCATCAACTGTTTTGCCTTTGGTATTTTTTATAATCGTATCTAATAGCAATAATCCTTGATCAAGGGTTTTCAAGAAAGAGTGCTCTTCTTCCTTAATTACGTTTTCAATCAGTTGCTTTTGTTCTTTCAATTCAGGATATGCATCACCCAAAGATTTAATAAGTACACTTACCAAACGAAACATAAAAGGCTCTTTGATATCTAAAAATGTGAATCCGTACCTTACTGCCCTTCTTAATATTCTTCTTATTACATAACCTGCACCTGTATTGCTTGGTAACTGACCATCTGCAATTGAAAACGCAACAGCACGTATGTGATCACTAATTACGCGAATGGCTATATCAATTTCTTCATTTTTACCGTAATCAGAATCTGTAATCGTTTCTATTTCTCTAATTAACGGGGTAAAAATATCGGTGTCGTAATTACTTTGAACTCCCTGTAACACCATACAAAGACGCTCAAAACCCATACCCGTATCTACATGTTTCGCCGGTAAATTTTCTAAAGAGCCATCTGCCTTACGGTTGTATTGCATGAATACAAGATTCCAAATCTCCACTACCTGCGGATGATCTTGATTGACCAAACTTGCTCCAGAAACTTTTGCCTTTTCTTCTTTTGAACGAATATCTACATGAATCTCTGAACATGGTCCACAAGGACCTTGATCGCCCATTTCCCAGAAGTTATCTTTCTTGTTGCCCATGATAATTCTATCTTCAGGCACAATACCTTTCCAAAGATCAAAAGCTTCAGTATCCAACTTTAATTGGTCAGCATCATCACTTCCTTCAAAAACCGACACATATAAACTGTCCTTATCAATTTTAAGAACTTCCGTCAATAACTCCCAAGCCCAGGTAATGGCTTCTTCCTTAAAATAATCGCCAAAACTCCAATTACCTAACATCTCGAACATGGTATGGTGATAGGTATCTTTACCAACCTCCTCTAAATCATTATGTTTACCGCTTACACGTAAACATTTTTGGGTATCTACCACTCTAGAACTTTTTGGCTGACTTATACCTAAAAAGTATTCTTTAAACTGATTCATACCCGCATTTGTAAAAAGCAGGGTCGGATCATCTTTAATGACCATTGGTGCAGAAGGCACGATTTTGTGTTCTTTACCTTTGAAAAAATTCAGAAATTGAGTTCTTGTATCTTTGGAATTCATCTAAAATGCTAAGCTTTTACAAATTTTAACGGTTTATATAAAACTATCTTTATATTTGTTTGTTCCCTAATAATTGAAAAAACAAAAATAGGATAAATAACATTCATGTCTAAGGTAAAATACTATTACGACCCAGACACGCTGTCGTACCGTAAAATAGAACCCGAAAAATCTAAACGTTATAGAAATATAGCCTTCTTTATTTTGGGCTCATGCCTTTTTGGTTTTTTGGCACTTATTCTTCTGCTTAACACCAACTTAGTCAATACACCAAGGGAGCTTTCTTTATCTCGTGAAGTCAAAAATTATGAACTTCAGTACGAGCTTTTGAACAAGAAAATGGAACAAATTGAAGAGGTTCTAGGTAATATCGAAGACCGTGACAACAATATTTACCGTCTATATTTTGAAGCCAACCCAATACCTGACGAGCAGCGTAAAGCTGGATTTGGTGGTATAAACCGATATAAATCATTAGAAGGTTTTAATAATTCTGAAATGATCGTTTCTACTACAAAAAGACTAGATATCATTAAAAAGCAAATGGCCATTCAATCTAAATCATTGGATGAAATTACCAAGCTAGCAGAGGAAAAAGAAAAATTATTAATGTCGATACCAGCTATTCAACCTATCAACAATGAAGACCTAAAACGTATGGCTTCTGGTTATGGTTGGCGCTCAGACCCTTTTACCAAGGCTAGAAAAATGCATTATGGTATGGATTTTACCGCTCCAAAAGGTACACCTATATATGCAGCAGGGGACGGTAAAATCACTAGAGCTGACAATAACTCATCTGGCTACGGAAAACATATTCGTATTGAACATGGATATGGATATTTGAGTCTATATGCTCACTTAAGCCAGTACAATGTTAAGAAAGGACAAAAAGTAAAAAGAGGCGATTTAATAGGTTTCGTAGGAAGCACAGGTCGCTCAGAAGCTCCACACCTTCATTATGAAGTATGGAAAGACAATGATAGAATCAACCCTATGAATTTCTACTATGGCAGTTTATCGCCAGAAGAATTCGAAAATATGTTGAAATTCGCTAATCAAGAAAACCAATCTCTGGATTAATGCAGATAGAACTCCCTGAAAAAAGATATTATGGTATTGGAGAGGTCGCCCGTGCCTTTGGCGTAAACGCTTCACTAATTCGTTTTTGGGAGAAAGAATTCGACGTGCTTCAACCTAAAAAAAATGCGAAGGGAAATAGAAAATTCACTCCCCAAGACATTAAAAATCTTCAATTAATATATCATTTGGTAAAAGAAAGAGGTTTTACTCTCGATGGCGCCAAAACTCATTTAAAAGAAGAAAAGCAGAAAACACTTTCTAATTTTGATATTATTCAAAAATTAGAACGCGTTAAAGCAGAACTAAATAAAATTAAAGACCAGTTATAACACAACCATTATGAAAAAAGGACTAATTGCATTAATTGTCATCGCTGTTTTAGCATTTGGACTATACCAGTGGGGCGTTGGCTTCAACAACACTGCCGTTGCATTAAAAGAGACATCTACCAAAACTTGGGCAAATGTAGAAAGTGCCTACCAACGTAGAAATGACTTAATTGGTAATCTTGTAAAAACAGTACAAGGCGCTGCAGATTTTGAAAGAGGTACTTTGACAGATGTTATCGAAGCTAGAGCAAAAGCAACATCGGTCAATATTGACCCTACTAATATTACACCTGAGCAACTGGCACAATTCAACCAAGCACAAAGTGGGCTAAGTGGAGCATTAAGCAAACTATTGGTAACGGTAGAACGCTATCCTGACTTAAAAGCAAATCAAAACTTTCTAGAGCTACAATCACAATTAGAAGGTACTGAAAATAGAATTAACGTAGCAAGAGATAGATTCAACGCAACTGTAGAACCTTACAACCTACACATTAAAAAATTCCCTAATTCTATATTGGCAGGTTTTCTAAATTTTGATGAACTAGCTTATTACAAAGCAGATGCTGGTTCAGAAGATGCGCCTGATGTAGATTTTGATTTTGAATAACAGGCCTATGTCTAAAGTAGAAGATTTTTTATCGGCAACTGAAGAGCAAGAGGTAGTAGAGGCTATTCTTAAGGCCGAAAAGAATACTTCTGGCGAAATTAGGGTACATATTGAGGGTCATACCCGAAAAGACCACTACGATCGCGCTAAAGAGGTTTTTCATTTATTGAAAATGGATAACACTAAGCAAGAAAACGGAGTATTGATATATGTTGCTGTAACCGACAAGAAGTTTGTTATATGTGGTGACAAAGGTATAGATAAGGTTGTACCCAAAGATTTTTGGCAAACTACTAAAAATAGTATTCAAACACAATTTGAAAAGGGAGCTTTTAAAGACGGACTCGTTGCCGGAGTTTTAAAAGCTGGCGAAGAACTAAGAAGTCATTTTCCTTGGCTATCAGATGACACCAACGAATTAAGCAATGAGATATCTAAAGGTTAGCCTTGTAATTCTTTTTCTTTGGTGCACTCCGTCATGGAGCCAATTTGAGATACCCGAAAAACCGGCATTACCAACAAGTGTCTATGATTACACCAACCTTCTTACCGATCAGCAAAAAGTAGCTTTAAGCCAAAAACTGGTTCGTTATTCAGATAGCACCTCAACACAGATTGTAATTACCATCATTGCGAGTACTAACGGTGAAAACATCAATTACCTTGGTGCAAACTGGGGTCAAAAATGGGGTATTGGCCAGGAAGGCAAAGACAATGGTATTCTCATTATTCTAGCTGAAAACGACAGAAAAGTCGCTATTAGCACTGGTTACGGCGTTGAAGGTTCTTTAACTGATGCACTTTCTAAACGAATTATTGAAAATGTAATTCTCCCAGAATTTAGAGTCGGAGATTATTACGGAGGTCTCGACAAAGGGTCAGATGTTATTTTTCAAGTTTTAACCGGTGAATTTCAGGAAGACAGAACTTTTGGAAATAATAGCGGCACTCCATTTTCATCTCTTTTACCATTTATCATATTCGTGGTAATCCTCTTCATTCTTTGGAGTCGAAAAAATGACGACAATGATAGTAATGGGGGACGAAGACGTGGAGGTTTAAGTCCGTGGGATATGATTATTCTCAGCAACATGGGTCGCTCAAGCGGCTCTAGTGGCGGATTCGGTAGCGGCGGAGGTGGAAGCTTTGGTGGTGGCGGATTCGGAGGAGGTTTCGGCGGCGGCGGCTTTGGCGGCGGCGGCGCTTCTGGAGGGTGGTAGTTTTGTTACCAAACAATCACTAAGTCTAGTTTTATCAAAATTTTTTAATTCAAGCCAGAAAAACTGTTACTCTCTATGGAGGAATTATAGACGGGTTCTTGTTTGTGAGTTTATTACAATCTTCATCATAGTAGCACCCACCCCTTTACCCCCTCCCATGAGGGGAAGATTACGTTTTTTTGTTTTGAGATTGTTGAGTGCTGGGAGCAATGTTTCAACAAGTATCACTTAACCTGCTTTATCTAAAATTTTTAATACAAGCCAGAAGCTGTTCCCCTCCTGGGAGGGGCTAGGGATGGGTTCCTGTTAGTTGGACTTAACACTAAAAAAAATGATCAAATAATTCCGCTGCGCAAAATACTTGACCATTTCTTATTTCTCTATCTGATAATCAGAGTTTATTTTTCAACTCTAGCACCTGAATTCTAAAGCAACTTACTTCTTTCGCATAAATACCGTAATTGGCACACCAGAGAAATCATATTCTTCACGAATTTTATTCTCTAAATAACGCTTATATGGCTCACGCACATATTGGGGCAGGTTACAAAAGAATGCAAACTGCGGATACGGAGTCGGTAATTGCGTACAAAATTTAATCTTAACGAACTTCCCTTTGTATGCCGGTGGCGGATAGTTTTCAATTATTGGCAACATCGTTTCATTGAACTTACGGGTAATAATCTTCTTATTACGATTATTATACACCTCAACCGCCGTTTCTATTGCCTTAAAAATACGTTGCTTTGTCAATACAGAAACAAAAAGAATTGGCACATCAGTAAATGGCTCAATGGCTTTTTTAATTTTATCGGTATAGTGTTTTATGGTATTGGTCTCTTTATCCTCGACCAAATCCCATTTATTCACAAGAATTACTATTCCCTTATGGTTACGCTGAGCAAGCCAAAATATATTTTCTACCTGACCATCAAAGCCCCTTGTTGCATCTAACATTAAAATACAAACATCGCAATGCTCAATAGCTCTTACGGAACGCATTACAGAATAAAATTCTAAATCTTCCTTCACCTTTGCCTTACGACGAATACCTGCCGTATCTACCAGATTAAATTCAAATCCGAATCTATTATATTTTGTATCGATACTATCTCTTGTAGTACCGGCTATATCCGTAACTATATATCTATCCTCACCAATCAAAGCATTTATAAATGAAGACTTTCCAGCGTTGGGTCTACCAACAACAGCAAACCTAGGTAAGTCACTTTCTTCCTCAACTACATCTGGCAATTTTTCTACCAAAGCATCTAGCAATTCCCCAGATCCACCACCATTTATACTAGATAATGTAAAATATTCGCCAAGACCTAAAGAATAAAATTCAACGGCATCTTCTGCTCTTTTGGCATTGTCCACTTTATTCACTGCCAGAAAAACTGGCTTTTTAACTCGTCTCAATAATTTAGCCACATCTTCATCCATACCGGTTACACCAGTCTCCACGTCCACCATAAAAATTATAGCATCTGCTTCTTCTATCGCCAGTTCAACTTGCCTATCGATTTCCTTTTCAAAGACATCGTCACTACCAACAACATATCCGCCGGTATCGATAATTGAAAACTCTTTACCGTTCCAATCACTCTTACCATAATGGCGATCACGAGTAACACCGCTAACGGCATCAACAATAGCCTCGCGTCTTTGAATTAATCTATTAAAAAATGTTGATTTTCCTACATTAGGTCTCCCTACAATGGCAACAATAGCACCCATAGCTTAAATTTGGGGCAAAGGTAGTACTTATAGCTCCAATTACAATATAAGTTATTAAATAGAGATATAAACCGAATACCTTATAAAGAAGCAAAATTTGGAATTTGTTGCTTTTTAGGTGTGCTAAGATATGCTTCACCTATTGCTCTTTCACGTACTATTCTTGCAGGAGAACCATAAGCGACTATGTTATCTCCAAAATGATCAACAACAAGAGAACCGGCTCCTATTACAGAATGCTGACCAATTTCTATACCATTAACTATATTTACCCCCAAACTAACTGCAGAAAATCTACCTAGTTTTAAACTCCCCCCTGTGCATACAGATGGTGCTAAGCTAGAATATGAATCCATTACTCCATCATGACCTAAAGATGAATTTGTATTTATAATGCAAAAGTCATGAATTATAGAATTAGCATTGACAATTGCACCAGGCATAAATACATTGCCACAACCCAATCGAATATCCTTACCAATAATAGCCTTAGGATGAACTGTATTTATAAAACTAAAATTAGGTGAAATCTTGAGAATTTTATCAACGATTAATTTTCTTGTCCAATTATCACCAATTGCAACGATACCACCGACAATATTAAACCTATTGATTAGAAATGGTAGATTTGACTCACTACCTAATACTTGATAACCGTTAATTCTAAATCCCTTAGGCTTAAACGAATCTATAAAACCAATTATATTATATTTAGCCTCTTTTTCCAAACAATCCAAAACTACACTACCATGGCCGGAGGCACCAAAAATAATTATATTCTGCATTTCATCGGGGTTTTATAGCATTTTGTCGATGAAGCAAAAATAGTCTATTCTTTTCAGAAGGAAGGCTTAAAAATGAATTTGAGATAAAAATTTTCTTTAATAGGTTAATAAGCATAGATAATATAAGCCAATCATCTAACAATCAGAACATCAAAAAAAATTAAGTATTCTAATAATATTCAATTGAATATCTTCTCTTATATTTAAGATAACCAATTATTACTTATTGTAACCGAAACGCTTCAATTGACGTGCATTGCTACGCCAGTTTTTATTCACTTTTACATATAATTCTATATGGACTTGTTTGCCGAAGAATTTCTCCAAGTCTTTTCTTGCTTCTACACCTACACGTTTTAAAGCTGAGCCTTTATGACCAATAATAATACCTTTTTGAGAATCGCGCTCTACCATAATTACGGCACGCATGCGAATAATATCTTCATCTTCAAAAAATTCCTCGGTTTCTATTTCAACTGCATAAGGAATTTCCTTTTTGTAGTTCAATAAGATTTTCTCGCGTATAGTTTCATTTACAAAAAAACGTTCTGGCTTATCCGTTAATTGGTCTTTTGGATAATACGCCGGTGACATTGGCAATAATTCTATAATACGCTCAAAAACACCTTTAACATTAAAATTAGATAATGCAGATATAGGATGCAACTCAACACTCGGCAACATTTCTTGCCAATACTGAACCTGCTCTTCCAACAATTCTTGCGTAGCGGTATCTACTTTGTTCAACAACAATAAAACAGGAATTTTACTATTTTTAATTTTCTCAAAGAAAGCTTCATCTTTTAACGCCTTCTCTCCTATTTCAACCATGTAAAGAAGTACATCGGCATCTTCGAAAGCAGATTTCACAAAATCCATCATACTACTTTGAAGTTGATATGCAGGTTTTATGATACCTGGAGTATCAGACAAAATCATCTGAAAATCATCTCCGTTTACAATACCTAAAATACGGTGCCTTGTTGTTTGTGCCTTAGATGTAATTATGGATAATTTTTCACCCACAAAAGCATTCATCAAAGTTGATTTACCAACATTAGGATTACCAATAATATTTACGAAGCCCGCCTTATGATC
The DNA here is from genome assembly GCF_045063735.1 of Maribacter sp. Asnod1-A12. Classification (NCBI taxonomy): domain Bacteria; kingdom Pseudomonadati; phylum Bacteroidota; class Flavobacteriia; order Flavobacteriales; family Flavobacteriaceae; genus Maribacter; species Maribacter sp. Asnod1-A12. The sequence continues at coordinate 2,143,929 of NZ_JBEFNZ010000006.1, read as the reverse complement.
TGCCATCTCTATACTTTAATATATATTTCTTCAATTCCACATTTACCTTTGGAGCCAACAAAAGTACGGCAATCATATTAGGTATCACCATTAGTGCGTACGACAAATCAATTAAATTCTTTACTAACTCTAATGATGCCACTGCAGCGAAGACAATCATTATTACAAAATACCAATTGTAAAACTTACCGATTTTAGCATTGGTCAAGAAAGACAAAGATTTAACGCCGTAATACGAATAAGTAAATAAGGTAGACAATGCAAAGGCAGTTACAATGACCATTAATAATACATCTCCCCAACCAAATAAGGTTCTTTCAAAAGCCGATAACGTCATTACTATTCCGCTAGAATCTTCTAAATATGCACCGCTTAATATGATAACAATTGCAGTAAAAGTACATACTAGAATAGTATCTATAAACGGACCTAACATGGCAACCAACCCCTCTCGAATTGGTTCATCATTCTTAGATTGCCCATGGTACATTGGCGCACTACCCAAACCTGCTTCATTTGAAAACATCGCCCTACGGACACCAATGATGACCAAGCCCCAGAATCCTCCAGTTGCTAAAGATTTAAAATTCCAAGCTTCTGTAAATATCATTTTCAAAGCTGGCATTATTTGACTTGAATTCATAGCCATTACAGCTATTACAGCAACTAAATATACAGCTACCATGAATGGAACTATTGCAGATGCAACTTTCGCTATCTTGGTTAATCCGCCGAAGATTACAAATGAGGTTATGACGGCCAATATAAGACCTATAGTCCATTTCCAATTCTCGTCGCTAATATCCATTATGTTTGCTCCAGGATCAACTACGCTCATGAATGTTTCCGTAAACTGGTTAGCAGTGAACACACCTAAAAACCCAAACAGTCCACAAACTGCGAAAAATATAGCTAAAGGTCTAGCCTTTTTACCTAATCCTTTAGTGATATAATACATAGGTCCACCTTGCAACTTACCATCCGAATCCGTACCGCGATACATAATTGCCAAGCTACAGGAGTAAAATTTAATACACATACCGATCAATGCAGTCATCCATATCCAAAAAACTACACCCGGACCTCCATCATGTATGGCAATAGCAACTCCTGAAATATTTCCTAAACCAACTGTTGCCGCAACAGCTGCCGATAAGGCTTGAAAAGAACTTACATCTCCTTTTGAGTCTTTATTATCATATTTACCCGCAGTAATTGCGATTGCATGACCAAAAAAACGATAAGGCATTAGTTTTGAATAAAAGACAAGAAAGAGTCCACCCCCTATTAATAAAAGAAACATTGGCCACTCAGTATATGGCAATGCGCTTGCTATAAAGTCATTAATTGTATCCATAGAATTGTAAAAAACCGAAGTTATGGATTTAATGTTTTTTAAAAGATAATGCTCTTGAAAAATATTATTAAATAAGTTTGGAATTAAGAGAAAATGTATTGTATATTTGCAGCCCGTTACAAATAGTAGCGCACCTTTATTTCGTCAGCTTAATGACCTGAAGTCGCAAGATAAGTGAAATAAAAACCCATATCGCGGGGTAGAGCAGTAGGTAGCTCGTCGGGCTCATAACCCGAAGGTCGCTGGTTCGAGTCCAGTCCCCGCTACTAAGTTTAAAGGCTTGTGTTTCACAAGCTTTTTTTATATCTAATTTTCTCTAAAAATTTCAAATACCAATTCTCTACTTAATGGACGTCCTTTTGCTTTTTCACGAATAGTATCGTAACTACATCGAAAGTCGCAACCGGTTTTGTGTTCACTACAGCCGTAAGCAGTTTTTCCTTTTATGATATTACCTTTTTTACATTTAGGACAACTATTTTCTTCAGAAGTATTCTTTGCCTGAACTTTAACCTTCTTAGGTTCTAACTTTAGCTTATAACTTTCATCAAATCTAACCAAACCTTCAACGGAAGCATTGTTTACTTTAAAGCCTTTTAAATTTACTGTCGAACCTTTTTGAAACAGCCTAATGTATTGTTTTTCTGAAATAGTTTTTCCTTCAAATTTAAAAGGAATCACAAAATCGCAAGTCTTATTAAACTCAGAACAGCCATAGGCTGATTTCCCTTTTCGTATGGTTCCTTTCTTACATTTAGGACAAACTTCTGATGTTATTTCTGTAGCCTTTTTAATTGCTATTTTCTTAGAAGTCGCTGCTGCCGGCTTATTATTTACAGCCGAAATATTAGCCTTTCTAGTTTCACTTCGAACGTCGTAAACCAATTGATCCACCATTTGTTTCATCTGTTTGATAAAACTACCTGCACTAAAAGTACCTTTCTCTATATCTTTTAATTGCTTTTCCCATTTACCGGTAAGTTCGGCAGACTTCAGCATTTCATTTTGAATGGTATCTATTAATTGAATACCTGTAACAGTAGGTATAACTTGTTTTTTATTCCTTTTTATATATTTTCTACGAAACAATGTTTCTATTATATTGGCACGTGTTGAAGGTCTACCAATTCCGTTTTCTTTCATTAGCTCACGAAGTTCATCGTCATCTACCTTTTTACCTGCAGTTTCCATCGCACGCAATAGCGATGCTTCTGTATACTGCTTTGGTGGTTTTGTCTGCTTTTCAAGAAACGAAGGTTCATGAGGTCCTTTTTCCCCTTTTTTAAATGTCGGTAATATTCCTGATTCTTTAGCGCCGGAATTAGGTGTTTCAAAAACTACACGCCATCCTTTTTCTATAATCTCTTTTCCCGTGGTTTTAAATTGTACTTTTTCCGCTTTACCGATTACGGTAGTATTGGAAACTTTACAATCTGGATAGAATACGGCTATAAAACGACGAACAATGATATCATAAACCTGCTGCTGGTTGTATTGCAAGTTCATTTGTTGACCGGTAGGAATAATAGCGTGGTGATCTGTAACCTTACTATCGTCAAAAACCTTTTTGGTTTTCTTTATTTTTTTACCATCAAGAGGCTTCGTTAGCGTATCATACTTCGTAAGGTTCTTAAGTATTCCCGGAACTTTAGGGTACACATCATTAGGCAAAAATGTGGTATCTACTCTTGGGTAGGTTACTACTTTTTGCTCGTATAATTTCTGAACAATCTTTAATGTCTCGTCTGCACTAAATCCAAATTTGGTGTTACAATACACTTGCAACCCTGTTAAATCAAAAAGTTTTGGTGCATATTCATTCCCCGCTTTTTTAGTAGTGGAAACAATTTCGAAATCATGTTCTTTTACAATATTGGCAAGTTTTTCGCCATCTTCTACTTTCAAAAAACGACCTTCTTCATAACTGAACAACGTCTCGCGATATAATGTTTGTAGCTCCCAATAGGGTTGTGGTTTAAAATTTTCTATCTCCTTAAACCGGTCTACCAGCATAGCCAAGGTTGGTGTTTGTACACGCCCAACAGACAATACTTGTTTGTAGCCACCATGTTTTAAAGTGTATAAACGGGTGGCATTCATACCCAAAAGCCAATCGCCAATCGCACGAGAAAAACCTGCATAATATAAATTATCGTAATCTGTAGATGATTTTAAATTATTGAATCCTTCTTTTATCGCTTCTGTGGTAAGTGAAGAAATCCAAAGTCTTTCAACTTTGCCTTTATAGTTCGCTTGATTTAATACCCAACGTTGTATCAATTCTCCCTCTTGCCCGGCATCACCACAGTTTATAACAACATCTGCCTTATCGAATAATTGCTTTATAATTTTAAACTGTTTTTGAATACCAGAATCTTTAGTCACTTTGGTTTCAAAATGTTCGGGTAACATTGGTAGATTATTCAAATCCCAACTTTTCCAATGTGGTTTATAATCATTTGGCTCTTTGAGCGTGCAAAGGTGTCCGAAGGTGTAGGTTACTGCATAGCCATTGCCTTCGTAATAACCGTCATGTTTGGTATTTGCCCCAAGAACAGAAGCGATTTCTCGAGCTACAGATGGTTTTTCGGCAATACAGACTTTCATTTTATGAATTGAAAATTTAAAGATTTAGGCATTGATTTTAGTCTAAGCAGTCATATTATTTATGAAACTAAAATTCACAACCGTCGGGCATTTTTATTTGGACAAATATATAAATAGTTTGTTATAGGTAATAGTATATAAAAAGCTTCTAAAACTGAGTTTTAGAAGCTTTTTAATTCTAGTTATTTAGCTACCATAAAAATGATGCCAATTACCCAGAGTGTTCAAAAAAAATTCCTATCAAAAAGATATAGGCTAATTTTAATTTTTATGTATTCTCTTAATAGGTTAACGTATTATAACCGTTTGCTTGTAGTTGCAGTACACGTACCGATGCGGTCGGCGTAACATCAAGACCATCAAAAAGTGTTTCTTCTGCTACCCCTAGTTTCTCCATAGCAACACTGCATACACTTACTTTCACCTTTCCCTTATATTTTTTAAAGAACTCTTCAAGCTCTGAACCTTTTACCAATTGGGTCACCACTTTACCTTTTACCACAATTTCATAATCCTCTATTTTAACGCCGTTCTCAATAAGAAGGTCATACATACTTAGCACACCCTTAAAATGTCTTTCTGTAGTAAGTATAAAACCATATTTAGGTGTTTTCTGTAAATCGGCAACAGCTTGTTCGTCTAATTTTTTTTGTCCATATGCTTGTGTGCCACTAGCAATCATTACAATAACTACTAAAAGTGTTCGTAAAATATTATTCATAATTTCTATTTTGATGGATGTATTTGTTATTTAAAAATACAGAAAAATAGTTCTAAATATTAATTTAGGGATGATAAAAAAGGAATCGTTTATTTGCATTACATAACACCATCAATCGATTATAAAAATTATAGCAAAGTTCACTTCATTTACAATAGAACAACGAATTCATCTTTATGTACTACTTCATCATTCTTGAACGGTACCTTTCTCAAAGACTTCGACAACAGCTCTCTTAACTCTTTCAAGGAAGATGATTTTTTCAAGAATTGATTAGCACCATCTTCTTTAAGCTGATTCACTTCTCTATCTCTGTAAATTGAAGAATAGGCAATGATGTATATATCCTTAAATTTTTTGAAATTTCTGATATCAATAAGACACTCAAAACCATCCATAATAGGCATATATAAATCCAAAAAAATAACATGAGGCAAGTTAACATCTGTGAACAACCTATCCATAAGGTCTACTCCATTATTGTATTCAGTTACTTCGGTTTTTATTGGGATGCTTTCTAGAGCCTCAATAAAAAAATCACGATCATCTAAATCGTCATCCGCAATGTAAATTCTCAAATTTTTCATTTTTCCCAAGTAATAATGGCGTTTCCTCCAAAAATATGAGAAAATCATATAAAAAATTTGACCAATAAAATTGAATGATAACTCAAAAGGAAAAAATAACAAGATAAATTAGCTTCATGCTACCAGTAAATAAAAATGTGATAACAATAAAGTCCTTTTTATAGGATAAAATCTAAGTGATTTAATAACTTTTAATCATATTTTGAATCATACTTTTAGATATTGGCTTTTCATAATAGCCTTCTATTAATTGATGATTTTTGGCTTTCTCCCTATCCTTAGAATTCGTAAAAGCAGACATTATAAAAACCTTTATTTTTCTTGAACTGTTATTATAATTTTGCAGTTTATCAATGAACTCCCAACCATTCATTTCAGGCATTACTAAATCTACTAATATATAATCAGGTATAGGTTTATTGGTTATTTTAAGATTGGTCAACAAATCTAAACCCTCTAGTGCACTTTCGCATACATAAATTTGACTCTCACCACTACACTGTTCTACCGCATACCTCGCAGTAAATTGCGAAACCATATCATCATCTATTACCAAAAACACTGAGCTCATTTATTAGCTTTTAAAATTAACCTAGTTACCATACTATACCTAATATAAATATACACTTTAATATATTACGTTCTTTACAACTTCTATTTCCTACCTATTAATATACCGTATAATCATTTAAAATTGTTTCACTTAAAAATATGAAGTCTTGTTTTAAAAAAAGGCCTCTATTAAATGGAGACCCTGTACCAGCTATATGCTTCTAACACTAACCATTAACACTTAAAACGTATAACTGACTCTTTCTTTATAAGGAGTGCATTTTAAATCTATAAAAAAAATTGCGATGAACGTAGTGCATTTCAACATAAATTTAGCTTAATAAAAGGAGATAAATATCTTGGTGCTTCATTTTCTTTCAAAGTCAATTTTAAACTTAATAACGACTACCAAGATCTATTTAAAGACATAATTTTCGTTTAGAGTTTTAAAATAAAAATGATGAAAAATAAAATCATAATTACTTTAGTATTAACCACTATTTTAACCGCATGTTCTAGCTCTAAGAAAACTATTTCAAATAAAACGGAAGTCGAATTTGGGCAAATGACAACCACAGATATTGATTCTAAAAAAATTCAAGAAGACACAGTTAAACAAGTGAATGGGTCAACGGGAGCTATAAACAATAGCATGACCCAAAATAGTTCAAAAATTTTAGGTACCGATGATTTAGAAATGTTTAACAAACTTAATATGAGCGATAATCAAATTAGCACATTTACCAATGCAATGAATCGTTTTAAAACTAAACAAGCCAATACCGCAAGTGGCGAAATGTTAGGTAGTCTAGATAGTGAACGTAATCGTCAAATGGAAAGTATTCTATCTACTAGCCAATATGCTAAATATGAGCAATGGGTAGCCGATAATGAATAATCAATAGCTATATCACCTATTGAATCAATTCTAAAAGTTTTGCAACAAAGCTTTTGCCCGAAACACTTATATTTTTATAGAATACTAATTATAAAAAAATACAATGATAAAACCCACATTAGAAGTACCTGAATTAAAAATATCTTTGATTAATGACGCACAGTGGAGTTTACACGATCAAGACAGCAGATCATTTACAATGGTGGTTTTCTACAGAGGTTTACACTGCCCAGTGTGCAAAAATTATTTGGAAGAACTTACGACTAGATTAAAAGATTTTAGTAACAGAGGCGTTCACTTGATTGCCATAAGTTGCGATAGTGAAGAACGTGCAAAGAAATCTGGCAAGGAGTGGAAAATACCAGAATTACCCGTTGGATATAATTTGCCTATTAAGACTGCGCGCGAATGGGGTCTTTATATTTCTAAAAAAACATCTGAAAAAGAACCCGACATATTTTCAGAACCAGGTTTATTTTTAATACGACCTGACAATACTTTATATGCCAGCGCCATACAAACGATGCCATTTGCAAGACCTCATTGGGACGATATTTTGAATGCAATAGATTATGTAAACAAAAACGATTATCCGGCTAGAGGTGGCGAATAATAAAGCTTACATTTTAATATAGAGATAAAAAAGGCGGTCAATTCTTCAGAAAAATTGACCGCCTTTTTCACAAGTACTATTAATTAACCTCTTTCTAACTTCCATTTCTCAAAAATTACCTTAATACCTTCGTCAACCATTGGGTACAAACCAATAACAGGCTTACCATCTTGAACTTGTTCCAAAACAAATTCTTCGTATAATGTCATTTGTAAGCATTCATCAGCAACCTCATCAGCGAGGTTAGCCGGTATTACCATAACCCCATCATCATCTCCTAGTATAATATCGCCCGGAAAAACAGCAACATCACCACAACCAATAGGATCGTTTATAGCAATTGCCTGATGTAATGTTAGGTTGGTAGGTGCAGTTGGTCTATTATGGTATGATGAAAAATCTAGGTCCGCAATCTCAGCAGAATCTCTAAATCCACCATCGGTAATGATACCTTCTGCTTTTCTAATCATTAGTCTTGTTACCAGAATAGAACCTGCAGATGCCGCTCTAGCATTTTGCCTGCTATCAATAACCATAACAGCACCTTCTGGACATTCTTCTACAGCTACTCTTTGTAAATGCTTAGGATTCCTAAATACCGAAATAGGATTTAAATCTTCGCGAGCAGGTATATAACGTAAAGTATACGCCTCACCTACCATTGTTGGCCTCCCGAATTTCAAAGGTTTTACATTTTGAATGAACTGATTTTTTAGTCCTTTTTTAAATAAACAGGTTGCAACGGTTGCAGTACTTACCTTTCTTAACTTGTTTATTGTTCCTATAGCTATTTTAGTCATTATTTATTCTCTAATTTATTTTATTCAGCTCTTTGCCATGCATCTTCAATAAAAGTCAAATCTTTTTTCATTCTTGCAAATACTTCTTTTTTACTCATTGTAATTTTTGTCGCACCATGTTCTGCGCCGCCAAGGTCATATTCTAAATGTAAAGATATCGGCACATTAATTCTGTATTTTTTAAGTAAAGAAAAGTATCGATTAAAATCTATCATACCTTCACCTAAAGGTGTGTTAATAGGTTCCCAACTACCATTTTTCTTTCCCCATTTAAAATCTTTAACAACGATAGATTTAATATACGACTGAATTCTTCTTAAATCTAACTCCCAACTTTTTCCACCTTCTACAACTGCATGCCGAATATCATATTGACATCCTAAAAATTGATTATCCGTTTGGGAAAAAATTGCTGGCAAATCCCAAATCGGTGCACCAACATGATTGCCTGCATGGTTTTGATAACACCCCACTAAGCCCAAGTTTTTATTTACAGTCGACAATTCAACTGCTTCACCAGCATATTTAGCCTGACTTTCTACAATTGAAACGTCTTTTGGGTACGTCAACCACCCAGTTCGATAGTGACTAAAACCTTCTTTACTTGCTGCTTCTAAAATTTTTTTATCAATTTCGTTTGAAACATCCCATACGTTGGTAGTAAACAGCTGCATATTTAACCCATATTTTTTCATGGCATGAACCGCCATTGGCAAATCATCTTCAACTCTTTCTGGTAGTACATGCCCTTTAGGTCGCACTGTTAAATCCAAACCATTGAATCCTATTTCAGCGGCAGCGGCAGACATTTCATTATAATCAAGAAACTGTAGATGCTTTGAAAATAAGTTTATCTCCAATTTATCCTTAGCGTTACCAGTAAATGCCAATAGAGGGTTATTAACCTGAAGTAATGGTATAGCTGTCAATACGGTAGCAGTTTTTTTTGCAAATTCTCGTCTTGATATCATATTGTTATTTTTTCTCATTTTAACCACCCTACAATTGATTGATAGGTAGATTTAATGTTAAAAATTTGGAGGTCTTACAAATATATGTATTTTTGGTCAACCAAATTGGTTAACCAATATCATCAAATTCCAATGAAAAATATATTTTTAAACAAAGTAGTTTTATTGCTAATTCTAGTCTCAACATTTTCTTGGGGAAATAATGAATCAAGCAACGTTCTAGTTCATAATCTTAGTGAATTTGATAAAGCAGTCTCAACTGCAGAACCCGGTACTGTAATTGTCTTGGCAAAAGGTATATGGAAAGATGTAGAATTTATCTTTAAAGGGAATGGAACAAAAGAAAAACCAATTACACTCACGGTAGAGGCTAAAGGCGAAGTCAGTATTGAAGGGGCTTCTAATTTAAAAATAGGTGGTCAATATTTAATTGTAAAAGACTTATATTTTAAAAATGGCCATACACCTAGTAATACGGTTATTCAATTTAAAATTGACAACAATACTATAGCTAACAATTGTCGTGTTACCAATTGTGTAATTGAATCTTTTACCCAACCTGATCGCGATGTTAGTGATCATTGGGTTGAATTATGGGGAAGAAATAATAAGTTGGACCATAATTATATTACAGGTAAATCAAATTTTGGACCGACTGTTCGTGTTTACCTAAAAGGCAATCAACATATAAACAATCACCATCAAATTACCGAAAATCATTTTGGACCTAGACCTCGAAAAGGTGGACCTCATGGTGAAACATTACAAATTGGTGATAGTTACACTTCTATGACACCTTCTTACGCTAACGTAGCAAATAACTTTTTTGACCGTTGTAATGGGGAAATTGAAATTATTTCAAGCAAGTCTAATTTTAACCAATTTTCTAAAAATGTGTTTTTTGAATGCGAAGGCTCTTTGGTTTTAAGACATGGTAATTACGCCAAAATTGACGGTAACATTTTTATAGGAAACGACAACTCAGAATTTATCGGTGGTATTCGTGTCATAAATACAGGGCATTGGATTACAAACAATTATTTTTACAAGCTTAAAGGTTCTTCCTTTAGAAGTCCGTTAGCAGTTATGAACGGTATACCTAAATCTCCTTTAAATAGATATAATCAAGTTACAGATGTAGTTGTTGCCTACAATTCATACGTAGATTGTAAATCTCCTTTCCAATTTAGTGTTGGAGCCAACGTAGATCAAAGTGAAGTTTTACCTCCTTCAGAAATAAGATCGGCTAGACCAGTAAGAACAATTGTAGCGAATAATTTAATATACAATCAAACTCCCGATAATTTTCCTATTGTCGCTTATGATACAGTAGATGGGGTAAACTTTAAAAATAATTATAGTAACTCAATTAACAAAAGTGAAACACAAACTAAAGGTTTTATAACAACCGATTTAGTTCAAAAATCATCATCTGAATACCTTTTTATTCCAAATTCAAATATTGACGAAGTATATAATGGCTTCGATTTCGAAACAATTAAAACTGATATGTTCGGAGCAGATCGCACAGTACAAAATAACGTTGGTTCAATAACCGTACCTGTTGAAAATGGAATTTTGCTAATTGACAAGAAAAAATATGGTACAGACTGGTTTTCTACTGAAAATGTTAAAATAAAAGAAAGAAAGATACAGGTAAAAACTAATAATGAATTGGTAGCTGCCCTTGAAAATTCAATTTCAGGAGACCATATTATTTTAGCGTCTGGCACTTATGATCTAACACAACAATTACCTATAGATAAGACAATTTCAATAACTTCAAAAAATTCGAAAAAACCAGCAAAACTTAATTTCAAAAATAGCAAAGAAGCCGCTGCATTTCGTTTACTTCCTAAAGCAAATTTAAATATCTCTAATGTTCAAATAAATGGTACAGAAACCATTAACGCTTTCGCCACTTTAGAAAAAAATATGTCAAAAGCATATGATTTGCGGATAGACAAAGTTGAAATTTCTAATTTTAAAAATGTTTTAGAAGTTTCAAAGGGTTCGTTTGCAGACACAGTCTCTGTCATTAACTCAAAAATCAAGAATTGTTTGAACGGTATACAGCTAAATAAAGAAACCAACGATAAAGGTGATTACAATGCTGAATTCTTAATTATAAAAAATTCAACATTTGAAAATGTGCAAAGCAATGTCGTTTCATATTACAGAGGAGGTTATGACGAATCTACAATTGGCGGAAATTTATGGCTTGAGGGCAATAACTTTACAGATTGCGGAGAACAAGAAGAAAGTAATATTTTAATTGAAACTCGCGGAATTGTCAATGTTGAGTTCTCGAACAATGTCTTTGAAGACAATCCTGTAAAATACACTGCTGTTCTTTGGGGAGAGAAAGGGCAAAAACCAGTTGAAAACAAACTTTTAAACTCTGGAGAAATCAAAATTGAAGAGAATTTGAAGCTTAAATTAATGTACTAATGAAACCAGTATTATTTACATTATTGGTGTAAAACAGTTTTCAAATAACTTTCGAACAGCAAAACAAAAGAATGATTACATATAAAATTAACTGGGCTATTAAAGTGGTAATTTGCTTATTTTTAAGCTTAACCCCAAACATTAATATTGGTCAGGAACATCCAAACCTAATTTTAACTAAAACCGGTGTTGAAAAAATTAGAGCAGAACTTGGTAATGTACCTTTGTTTGATTCTTCCCTACAAAAATTAAAAGAAGAAGTAGACGCCGAAATTGCATTGGGCATTGATACACCTATACCAAAGGATTATTCTGGCGGTTATACACATGCTCGCCATAAGCGTAACATGATTGTTATGCAACAAGCTGGTGTTTTATATCAAATACTAGAAGACGACAAATATGCACAATATGTAAAAGACATGTTAATGCAATATGAAGGTATGTACAAAACATTACCACTGCACCCAAAAACAAGATCTTATGCTAGAGGCAAACTGTTTTGGCAGTGTTTGAATGATTCTAATTGGCTGGTCTATGTGAGTCAAGCTTATGATTGCATATTCAATTATTTAAGTAAAGCTGAAAGAAAAAAATTAGAAAAAAATCTATTTAGACCTTTTGCAGATCATATTTCAGTAGACAGTCCGCAATTTTACCAAAGAGTCCACAATCACAGTACTTGGGGCAATGCAGCCGTTGGTATGATTGGCTTAGTAATGAACGACCAAGAATTAATTGATCGTGCCTTATATGGTATCAAGGGCGTTAATTTAGATAAAACTGCTAAAGATGATGATGGTGGGTTTTTAAATAAGGATGGAAAAGCAGGTTTTTTAGCCAATATAGAAGAGCCTTTTTCACCAGATGGCTATTATAATGAAGGACCATACTACCAACGTTATGCAATGTATCCATTTTTGATTTTTGCAGAAGGATTACACAATGTAAAACCAGAATTGAAAATTTTTGAATATAAAGAAGGTGTTTTATTAAAATCAATCACTGCTCTTTTAAATTTATCTGATTCTGATGGAGATTTCTTCGCACTAAACGATGGTCAAAAAGGGATGTCTTATTATAATGATGCCTTAGTTACCGCTGTAGACATTTCTTATTACTTTGGAAACCAAGATCCTGGTTTATTAAGTATCGCTGCTGAGCAAAATAAAGTGTTATTAGACGACTCTGGATTAGCAGTTGCACTTGGTATTAAAAATGGAAAGGCTAAACCTTTCAACAAACAATCAATAAATCTATCTGATGGACCAGATGGAAAACAGGGAGGCGTAGGTATTTTACGAAGTGAAGATTTAGAACTTGTTTTTAAATATGCTTCTCAAGGATCAAGCCATGGCCATTATGACAAGTTATCCTTTTCTATGTTTGAAAAAGGCGATGAATTACTACAAGATTATGGTTTGGCACGTTTTGTGAATATTGGACAAAAAGGTGGTGGTAATTATTTAAAAGAGAACAAAACTTGGGCAAAGCAAACCATTGCACACAATACACTAATACAAAACGAAGGTTCTCATTTTTCAGGAAAATATGACATAGGTAGTCAATATCATTCTGAACTTTTCTTTTTCGACATATCTAACAAAAAAATTCAAGCTATAAGCGCTACCGAAACCAATGCCTATCCTGGCACAGATATGCACCGAACAATGGCTATGATCAAATCACCTAATTTTGAAAAGCCTTTTGTTCTTGACATCCTAAAAGTGAAGTCAAAAACTGAAAACCAATATGATCTTCCATTTTATTTCTTAGGGCAAATGATTGAAGCTAACTTCGATTTTGAACCAGCTTCTACAATGAATGTTTTAGGAAACGATAATGGTTACCAACATTTATGGGTGGAAGGCAAAGGAACATCGAACTCTGAAAATGCAAAGTTATTGTGGCTCAACGAAGGTAAATTCTACTCTTTAACATCATCCGTTAACGACACCGATGAACTTATGTTTACAAGAATTGGTGCAAATGACCCTAACTTTAATTTAAGACGAGATGCAGCACTAATGATTCGCAGAAAAGATTCGAAAAATACAACTTTCGTTTCTGTAATTGAATCACATGGCAGCTATAGCCCAGTTACAGAATCAGCCTTAAATTCTAAAAGTAATGTTCTAGCCGTAAAAGTTATATACGATCAAGATGAATACACAGCTGTAATTATTGAAGACATCAATAATGATCAAGAGGTATTTATACTTTGCAACTTAGATAACAATACAACAAAAGAACATAAATTAAAAATTGGAGATAAGACTTATCAATGGGTAGGACCATATTATTATAGTGGCTTAACTAAAAAGTAAGGTCTCCTTATATTCTTAGTTTACATTTGCCGTAAATAGATTATAGCTCTGTAACAACAGACCATCATTATTTTAAAATAAGCTTATCCTTAAAAATATGGAATCAAACAATACGTCTAAATTAAGTAGGTTTAAAAAAAGTCTTAAAGATTTTGGTCCAGCTTTTTTCATAATTGGTTACGTAGTAGGTACGGGTAGTGTTACCTCTATGGTAGTTTCTGGTGCCAAGTATGGTCTTAGTCTTTCTTGGGCTTTATTACTATCTTGTTTTTTTACATATTTTCTTCTTGTATCTATTAGCAAGTTGACCATAGTTTCTGGTAATACCTTAATGTTTAATTTTAAAAATACATTTGGCAAACCACTTACTATATTTATCATTACCGCACTATTAGTTTCAATTGTATCATCTTGTATTGGCGTAATGGGTGTTGTTGCAGAAGTAACGATGGAGTGGATTTCTGTAAAAACTTCTATTTCGTTTTTAAATGGTCCGATTGTTTCTGTATTTTTCATAGCTCTTCTCATAGGTTTATTCTGGACTGGTAAACACGAGAACTTCATTAAGGCAATGAGTATTATGGTTGGCTTTATGGCACTAGCCTTTATAGTCACCAGCTTTATGGTCGTAAATGAGGCGGGTACTTCAATTACAGAATTCTTTCCAGAATTACCTAAAGGCGAAAATAACGGTTTAGTAATTGCAGGTATAGTAGGTACCACAATGGCAGGCGTTTGTTTAGCGTCTAGAAGTATTCTTGTACAAGAACAAAATTGGGGATTAACAGATTTAAAGACAGAAAATAAAGACGCCATGTCTTCTATGATTATGACTTTTTTTATTAGCCTTGCCATAATGATAAGTGCAACTGGAACCCTTTATTTTAAAGGAGCCCCGGTAGATGACGCTACAGACATGATGCATGCACTTGGGCCTTGGGCAGGAGATTTTGCCCTTACATTGTTCACATTAGGTATTATCGGAGCCGGGCTTTCATCTATATTCCCTAACCTATTATTATTTCCTTGGTTGGTTGCAGATTATACAGGTACCGAACGTAACATGAAAAAACCCTTATACAAACTTATTGTTGTATTAGTTGCTCTGTCTGGTCTAATTGTCCCTATACTTGGAGGAAAGCCAGTTTGGATCTTAATTGCTTCTCAAGCATTAAGCCCCTTCGTAATGCCTTTGATTACACTCTTTCTAATTATTCTATTAAACAAAGAGAGCGTAATGAAAGAACACAAAATAAAATTATGGATGAACCTTGCTCTAGGTGCAACGTTTGTTTTTAATTGTTATATGTTATACGTAGCCTTAAACGGATTTATAGATTTCATCCAGTAAACTATAGTTTAGTTATTAATTCAAATAATGAGAAACTTTTATGAAGAATATCTTTCTAATTTTCACAATTCTCATTTTACTGGCTTCTTGTAAAGAAAATATCTCTAAAAAAAGTATAAGAGTAAACGATATTCTGGAATTGAATTCTGCTATTACCAAAGCAACGCCAGGAGACAATATAATTTTATCAAACGGTATTTGGAAAGATGCCGCAATTAACTTCTACGCACTCGGAACAAAAGAAAAACCCATCACAATTACCGCAGAAACGCCAGGAAAAGTATTTCTTGAAGGTAATTCATTTTTACATTTAGGTGGTGAATATTTGAGCGTAAGTGGTCTATATTTTAGAAATGGACACTCTCCTAACTCTTCTATAATTCGTTTTATGATTTCTGAAGATACTGTAGCCAATAATTGCAAAATTTCAAATACGGTAATAAAAAACTTCAACAAACCTAATAGATACAATAATGACCGTTGGATAGAACTATATGGAAAAAATAATAGTTTTGACCATAACTATATCTCAGGAAAATCAAATGACGGTGAAACCTTGAGGGTTTTCTTTACAGGCAACCAGCATATCAACAATCACCACCAAATAACAAATAATTATTTTGGCCCGCGCCCAAGAAAAGGCGGACCAAGAGGAGAAACTATTCGTATTGGTGATAGTAAAACCCGTTTCTCCCCTGGCTATGTAAATGTATCCGATAATTATTTTGACGCATGCAACGGCGAAGTAGAAATCATTTCCGACAAGACAAATTTTAACTCTTTTAAAAATAATATCTTTTATAAATCTGAAGGTTCATTGGTATTAAGACATAGTAGTTATGCTACCGTTAATGGCAATATTTTTATTGGAGGTGATGAATCTGAATTTTATGGTGGCATTAGGGTTGTAAATGCAGGGCATTTGATTACCAATAATTATTTCTACAAAATAAAAGGTAAAGAATTCAGATCACCACTTGCAATAATGAACGGAATACCGATGACACCGTTAAATAGATATTTGCAAGTATCAGATATTGTAGTAGCATTTAATACTTGGATAGACTGTACATCCCCATGGCAAATAGGAATTGGCCAAAACATAGAAAGTGCTAGCGTGCTACCTATAAGTGAAATACGTTCAGCACCGCCTATTAGATCAATTCTAGCAAATAACATTATTTATAATACAGAAGTCGACAACACCCCTTTCATTAACCATAGCGAAATTGATGGCATATTATTTAAGAATAATATTATTGATAATAATGGTAGTGCTTATTCTGAATACGATGTACTGCAGAACGCAGATTTGAACATGGAAAAAATCAACGATTGGTTGTATGCGCCCATAGATTCAAAAGAAGGAATGATCAACCAGGTCTATAACGGATTTGATTTTGAAAAAATTGATAAAGATGTATTTGGCGCAATGCGAAACAATAAAAATAGCATTGGAGCTATTAATAGTATATCTAAAGCCAAAAACTTTATTATTGACAAGAAAACATATGGTCCAAATTGGTTTTCTGTAGAAGAGACAGATTATGAATCTAAAATAATAAAGGCTACGTCTGCTAAAGGAGAACTTGCTGATAAAATTAAACAAGCACATTCAGGAGATATTATTGAACTAACAGATGTATTATACCAGATTAAAAAACCTTTAATTATAAATAAGAACATCACATTACGTTCAAAAAACGCAACTACTAAATCGCAACTAACATTTACAGGCAAAAATGATAGTGTAGCTTTTCAAATGAACCCATATGGTACGATTACATTAGAAGGCATAAAAATTAACGGCGCAACTAACAAAATCGCATTTTCTCCGCTGCAGGAGAATATGTCGGCAGCGTATAATCTTAATCTACAAAATTGTGAATTAAATAATTTTGGCTTTATATTAAAAGCTTATAAAGGCTCTTTTGCAAATACTATTACACTCAAGAACTCCACTTTTAAAAATTGTATTAATGGTATTGTGCTTGCAGCTGATGAGAAAGGTGACTATAATGCCGAAATGATACAAGTTGAATATTGTGAATTTGAAAATATCGAAAAAAATGTTGTCAATTTCTATAGAGGAGGCTATGACGAATCTACTATTGGAGGTCATTTAAGCATTTTTAATAGTAGTTTCAATAACTGTGGACAATATGAAAAAACTAAAATATTATTAAACACCAAAGGCATAATCAACGTTTATCTATCAGATAATACATTTAAGAACAACGCTATTGATTATGTAGCTCTTTTATGGGGAGAAAAGAACAACCACCATAAAAACAACATTTTGATAAATTCAGGCAAAATAAAAGTAGAAGAGCAGCAAAAACTAAAAATCCTTTATTAGGATACCAAAAGCTTGTGCTGCCCATCATTTTTTTTAGGAAAATCTATGTTATTTAGGAGGGTAACATAATAGAATTTTCGACTCTATCTTAGATTTAAAAACAACTTCATTTATTGCCGCTGAAAAGAATATTTCGTCACCTTGTGTAAAATCATATTCTTGACCTCCGCTTATAATAGTTCCTTCCCCAAAATAAATAACTGCTACAAAGAAACTACCGTTTGCTTTAATTGAGTGTTCTCCATTTAAATCCAGTTCACTTAATCCGAAACAATCTGTGTGCGTTTCATTAAAAATAGAATTTAAGGTATGAGTTTCAGATGAATCAATTGTTTTAGGGGAAACCTTCCATCTTTTTAATACCTCTTCATAAGAACAACCATCATAATGAAAACAATCTAACATATTTTGCTCACCAACCCCTTGATGTATTAACTCATCAGAGATTTCTAAGCCTGCAGGTGTAATTTTTTCAACACGCATTGTATAATCTGTTGGTTCTTGAACTTCCATCAAAAAGCAACCACTACCAATAGCATGTGGTACTCCACCATATATCATATAGGCATCACCAGGGTTTACCTCAATTTTATGCAAACACCCTAACATTCCTTCAATATCTTGATTTACAAATAGGGTTTCCCATTGAGTTTTAGTAACCCCTTCCTTAAAGCCCATGTAAATGACACTTTTTTCACCATCAATCTCTCTTTTATTCAATACATACCACGATTCTGTCTTGCCAAAAGCAGAATCGAGCATAGTACGCGCATAATCTTTATCTGGATGAACCTGTATGGTCAACCTTTCTTTCGAGTCTAACATTTTAATCAGAACTCCAGTAGTTCCGAATTTATCTGCTAACGCTTTACCCAAATACAGTTCTTTATTAGATGCAACCAATTCTTTTAAAGAATGAGTCCCTGTTGGAGTTTCTACTAAAGACAAGCCTTCATTTTCAGGCCTACCGTTTCCTCTTGCCGTTACTGTAGACATTATCCATTCTTCTGGCATGCTACCATCAACTTCAGGGCTATCTTTTTTCCATTTATCTATTAATGCCCCACCCTCATAAGTACGCCAAACTCTGTTTGAAAATTGTTTAAGTGGCATGTATGCATATTGCTCAAAATCGTTATTCATATCACTACGTTTCTTGTTTAGTAAATATCACATAAAATCAATAAAATTCTTAAAAAGAACCTATTGATAATTATTTCTAATTCAAATTTTATTGAAAATCTAGAGAGGAAAACCGCTCAAATTTAGGAATTTATATGTTAAGCATAAGTAAAAATAAGACCTATTTAACCATGAAAACCATAATTTCAAAATAAATCTCATTTGTTAATAAAATACCATATCCTCAATATTAACAAGGCTTAAAAGCAAAATTGAAAAAATTTGACACCTGAAAAGTTGTTAAAATGCAAAATTCCCTTTTTTTAACGAATAAATAACATATATTTGGTCAACCAAATTGGATAACCAGTTTGGAAAACCAAAAAATGATTCAACATAACTTCAATTAAATTCGAACTTAAACTCAATGACAAGAAATTAGATTAACGACAAAAAGTACTGTTTTTGACTACTTCAAAATAAGATTTTAAAATCTTGAATGAAAAAACAGAAATTAAAATTGATATTTTACTCAAAATTCAATTATAGAATGCTTTAATCAAACTTTAAAAAGTTGAACTTAAATTAACATAACAAGACTACAAATGAATTTAAAAACGAAATTAGTATTAACAATGATATTGTTACTCAACATATCATTATTCGCACAAGACGGCTACGACTTGACCGGTACAGTAACCGATGAAACAGATATGCCTGTACCAGGAGCCAATGTTGTTATTCAGAACACAACAACAGGAACCTCTACCGATTTTGATGGTAATTACACCATTACAGTATCTAATGGAGATGTTTTAGAATTTTCTTCTATCGGGTATGCCAAGAAATCAGTAACCATTAATGGTCAACAAACTTTAGATGTTGTGCTTGCGGAAGACGCCAGCCAACTTGAAGAAGTTGTTGTTGTTGGTTACGGTTCTCAGAAAAAAAGTGATATTACAGGGTCTGTTTCTTCTGTAAAGTCTGAGGAGTTAAATGCATATCCTGTTTTAAATGCAGAACAAGCATTACAAGGACGTGCAGCAGGAGTTGTAGTACAATCAAATAATGGTGGTGAACCAGGCGCTCCTATCAGTATAAAAATTAGAGGTAATACTTCTATTAATGCAAGTAGCTCTCCACTTATTGTTGTAGATGGCTTTGTTGGCGCTTCTATGCCACAAGCTAATGACATTGAGTCGATGGAGGTTTTAAAAGATGCATCGGCAACCGCTATATATGGTTCAAGAGGTTCTAATGGTGTTATATTAGTAACTACAAAGAAAGGTAGAAGCGGAAAATTATCTATTGAAGCTAATACTACTTACGCCATTCAAAATATTTCTAACAGATTAGATTTATTGAATGCTAGTGAATTTGCTGATTATCAAAATCAGATCAGAACTAATAATGGTGTTACTACTCCTTATTCTCAAGGGCCTGCAAATACAGATTGGCAAGACTTGATTTATAGATCTGGCAGTACATCTAACAACCAAGTTTCATTTTCAGGTGGTAGTGATAAAATTAATTTTTACGCTTCTGCAAACTACTTTAAACAAGAAGGTATTATCATTGGTTCTGACTTTGAAAGATTAACTTTCCTTTCTAACATTGATGCTCAGGTAACTGACAAATTAAAGTTAGGAATGAACCTTTTCGGAAGTAGAGGTATTAAAAATGGTTCTGCTACTCAATCAGACGGTTCTGTTTCTGCCGGTGGAGATGATGTAATTACCTTAGCTTTAAGATATGCACCAGATCAACCTGTTTACAATGCAGATGGAACGTATACATTTGGTAATACCGTAGGTGACCCTGTCGATAACCCTTTTGCTGTTGCAACAGAAAGAATTGACGAAACAAAAACAGATAATTTCAGAGCAAATTTATATGCTAATTATGAAATTTTAGAAGGTCTTAGTTTTAAAACTACATTTGGTTTAAGTACAGAAAATCAGACCAGAGGTATATACTTACCTTCATTACTAACACAAACTGCTGGTGGCGAAAGTGGAAGAGCAATAGTAGATACTGATAGAGAAACAAGTCTTTTAAGTGAAAACTATTTGACTTATACAAAGGAATTTGGCAAAAGTAATTTAACCTTATTAGGAGGGTATTCTTATCAAAAAACAGTTTCAGAAAACTTTTTCTCTGAAGCTACAGGCTTCATATCAGATGGTTTTTCTTATTATGGTTTAGGTTCTGCAACGAACATCTTACAGCCAGATTCTTCAAAATCAGAAGTGGAAATACAATCTCAATTTGGTAGATTCAATTATGATTATGATGATAAATACTTATTAACTGCTACTATAAGAAGAGATGGTGCATCGAACTTTTCAGCTAATGAAAAATATGCTCTTTTCCCTTCTGCAGCTTTAGGATGGAAAGTTTCTAATGAAAATTTCTTAAAAGATAGTAAAGCTATTTCTAATTTAAAATTCAGAGCTAGTTATGGTGTAACTGGTAACCCATCAATTGGTGCTTACGAATCTTTATCAAGACTAGAGACTCTTTATGCTTCTAGTAACGGACAGACTGTTAGCGCAGTAACTCCAGAACAGCCTGAAAATCCTAATTTAAAATGGGAATCGTCATATCAAACAAACTTCGGTATCGATTTAGGTCTTGTTAACAATAGAATATCTGTATCATTAGATTACTACAACATTGATACTAAAGATTTGATATTAACGGATAACAGTATTACAGAATACTTAGGTTTCTCTGGTGACGATATTTTAGCCAATGTTGGAGAAATAAACAATAGAGGTCTTGAAATCGCTTTAAGTACGAAAAACATTCTTAAAGAAGATTTTAGATGGACAACTGATTTTAATATCGCTTTTAATAAAAACGAAGTGGTTAGTTTAGTAAACGATGCAGATTTGTTTTTCGATGCTACACCAAGTTATTTTAGTCATGACAGAAGTTATGTTTTAAGAGTTGGTGAAGAAGTTGGACTATTCTGGGGTTATGAATATGCCGGTGTTTATCAAGGCGGTACAGTACCTGCAGGTACACAAACCCTTTCAGGTGGTGTAGCAGGTGACCCATTATTCGCTGATATTGATGGAAGTGGTGATATTACTGAAGCAGATAGAACAACAATAGGTAATCCTAATCCAGATTTTACATGGGGTTTCACTAACAACTTCAGCTATAAAAACTTAGATTTAAGTATATTTTTTCAAGGTTCTCAAGGTGGAGATATTTTTAACTTGACCAATGTTCAGTTAACAAACGGAGATGCAAATACAACCAGAGCTTACTACAATAGTGCTTGGACTCCAACAAACACAGACACAAATGCACCACGTGTTGGTAACAACAGTAATAGAGAAATTTCTTCTCGTTTTATAGAAGACGGTAGCTACATTAGACTGAAAAATATTTCTTTAGGTTATACAGTTCCTTCTGATGTTTCAGAGAAATTAGGTCTTGATAACCTAAGAATATCTTTAAGTGGGCAAAACCTATTAACTTTTACAGATTATTCTGGTCTAGATCCTGAAGTTAGTTACTACGGATCTGGTGGTGACAACAACACTTCATCTAACACCGCACAGGGTTTTGACTTCGGTAACTACCCAACGGTTAGAACTGTAACTATGAGCCTTAATTTAAAGTTTTAATAAAGAATTAATTTAAAATAAGAAAAATGAAAATATATAAATTATTACTATTATTGGTAGGTCTGTCAATAATGGGATGTTCAGATCTAGAAGAAGAGCCTGTTGGTATATTGTCTGCTGAAGGTTTCTTTGAAACTCCTGCAAATATACAAACAGCAGTAGATGGTTCGTTAACACACGCTATCAATGAGAAATTTTGGGGCAGAAAATTATCGATTGCCTTAATGTTGCGTTCAGACATGGTTAGTCTTGCCTCTAATGAAACTAGAAGAGTTGAAATGAACGAATTTACTACTTTAGCCAGTAATGGTATGATCAGTGAATTCTGGCCAAGAACATATCAAGGTATTGCAGCAGCAAATGCGGCAATTGCCGGAGCTGAAGATGTAGATGTGGATGATGATATCAAAAACCCGATAACAGCGCAAGCTTATTTTGCTAGAGCATTTTACTATTTTCACTTAGTAAGGCTTTTTGGAGATGTACCTTATATTGATGCTCCTGTAACAGATTTTGATGCCGCTACTTCTATAAGTAGAACTCCTGCCGCAGAAGTATATGAAAATATAATTTCAGATTTAGAGTACGCTAAAACATGGTTGCCAACTACAGTAACATCAAGAGCAATACCGTCAAAAGCCGCTGCTAGTTCTTATTTATCTCTAGTTTATTTAACTATGGGAGAATGGCAAAATGCTTATGATGAATCACAAGAAGTAATTGATAATGCAGGTACTTATAATTTAGCATTAGAAACTAATTTTCAAAATCTATTTAATGCAGATGCTATAGACGCATCTCTTGAGCCAATTTTTGCATTGGACTACAATAATTTCGAAGCAGATGATAATGCTTATGACCAAACAGCTCCAATGACCGGCATTAGAGGAGATGATAGAAACTTAGGTGGAGGTTGGTCAGTAGCCGTGCCTACATTAGAGGTATATACAACCTGGGACGCCGATGATTACAGAAGGGCTGTAAGTATGGATGACGAAGTTTCAATTGGAGGTACTGTTGTAGATTACACCCAATTCGATATTAGTGGTCATGAATTTGCCAAAAACAACCCATACGTTGCAAAATACACTCGTTTTCCTGGTCCATTTGCTCGTGCGAACGCTAGAGCAACTAGCCACAACTATTCTATGATACGTTATGCAGAAGTATTATTAATCGCAGCTGAAGCAGCAGTAGAATTAGGAGACAATGCAACTGCTCTAAATTACATCAACCAAGTTAGAGCAAGAGCAAGAATGGGTGGAGAAACTCAGACTGGCGCAGGTGTTACGATAACAGTTGAACCAAGTGCAGTACCTGCAGATTTAACAGGTACCGTTACAGTTGACGACATCTTAGAAGAAAGAAGATTGGAATTTGCTTTTGAAGGAGTGAGATGGTACGATATAGCTAGAAGAGAAATAGGGTCAGAAGTTTTTAACGCAGCAGGTTTAGAAGGTGAAAAAGCATTTTTCACTGAAGATGATTATTTACTACCATTACCTGAAGACGAATTAGAAAGAAACCCTAACCTAACACAAAACCCAGGGTACTAAAAAATAACTTCTAATTTTTATAGACCTCTTATTTACGAATTAGCTTTAGAATAAGTAACCATTAAAAATTAAAAGATCATTAAAGAAAGTTGTTTGAGTTAGTTTTTTTAAGATTGCTGGTCCGCTAAACGGACCAGCAATTCTTTTAAATTTCATTATTTAAACGAAGTATTGAACATTAAACGCATATAATATTTGATAACACGGTTATTTTTATAAATTTGATAAACCAATCTGGTTAACCAATTTTATAATTAAACAATCTGATCTATGAAGCTCGAAATCCTTACGAAAAATGAAAATAAAGACCTTCATAATGATATCATAGCTAAGATTAGAGAACTTATCATCAACAAGAATCTAGAACCTGGAGATAAATTACCTTCAGAGCGCATGTTATCAGAACGTTTTGAAGTAAGTAGAGGAAATGTTCGCGAAGCTATTCAAAAACTAGAATTTTACGGAATTCTAAAATCAAAGCCACAAAGTGGCACCTTCGTTGCAGATATTGGTCAAGTAGCAATGAATGGAATGATGGACGATATTCTTGGTTTAGAAGACCCTGATTTTAAATCCTTGGTTGAAACTAGAATACTATTAGAACTTAAAACAGTTCGATTAGCTGCACAAAGAAGAACAAATGCCGATTTAAAAAAAATGGAAACGGCATTAGAAGCATATAAAAACAAGGTAATGAACAATGAAGATGCAGTCCAAGAAGACCTACTCTTTCATTTAGCTATAGCTCAAGCTTGTAGAAATAGCACTATTAATAGAATGATGCTAATCATAACACCGGAAATCATAAACAATTTTGAAAAATATCATGTATGTGATAAAGATCAAAGTTTAAAAGGAATAAAAGAACATCAAGATATTTTTGATGCCATAAAAGAACAAAATACACAAGAAGCTAAGGCAATGATGAAAGTTCATTTTAATGCACTTTATCAATATTGTTATAACATATAAAATTTAGAACACTTTTATTTATTTATAAACCAAGTGAAATTATTTTAACCTTACTGCTATTTTAAGAAAAGTAGAATGGTTTTCACCAAAAACAATATATAACCAAAAAAGCACAGATTTATGAAAATTAAAGGATTAAGATGGTGGATTATTGTGCTTATTTTTATAGCGACCGTAATTAACTACATAGACAGAACCGCTTTTGCATTACTCTGGCCAGAAATGGGTAAGGACTTAGGTATGGATAAAGCCGACTATGCATTTATGTTCAATATATTTCTTGCCGCATATGCCATAGGTAAATTCGCATCAGGAAAACTATATGACCAAATTGGCACAAGACTTGGATTTACAGTATCCATAATTGTTTGGTCTGTTGCATCCGTACTACACGCCTTTGCCGGAGGTATCGTTTCTCTTTCTATTTTTAGAGGTGCACTTGGTTTAGGTGAAGCCGGTAACTGGCCTGGCGCAGTAAAAAGTAATGGAGAATGGTTTCCTGTAAAAGAAAGAGCCATTGCACAAGGTATTTTCAATGCAGGTGCATCTATTGGTAATGTAATAGCCCCATTTATAATTGTCTTTCTATATGCCCAGTTTGGATGGAAAACAACCTACATCATTTTAGGTGCCGTTGGTTTGTTATGGGTTATTCCATGGTTGTTTCTAAATAAATCTACTCCAGAAAAACATCCTTGGGTTACCGATGAAGAAAGAAAATTAATCCTTTCTGATAGAATTGAAGATGAAGACACAGGTGTTAAACGAAAAAGCTTAAGTGTAGGTGCAATTCTTAGCTATAAGCAATCTTGGGGTATTTTATTATGTAGATTCTTTATCGAGCCAATATGGTGGTTTTTTGCAGCTTGGATGCCTATATACCTTAACAATAAATTTGGGTTAAGTATTGAAGAAATAGCCAACACAATGTGGATTACATATTTAATGGCTGCAATTGGAAGTATTGTCGGAGGTATGGTTTGTGGAAATTTAATGAAAAAATATTCTGTAGATATCTCAAGAAAAGCAACTATTGTTTTTGGAGCCATTCTTATACTAATTGGTTTTATTGGAATTATAATGTTTGTCAAACAAGACAATTTTATGACCTTTATTTACCTTGCTGGTCTAGCATTATTTGGTTTCCAATTTGCAATTGGAAATATACAAACACTCTCCAGTGATATGTTTAGCGGTCCGTCAGTAGGAACATTGGCAGGTATGGCAGGTACAGTAGCAGCAGTATCTCCAATGATTATGAACTGGTTTGTTGGTAAAATAACAGCAAACTCATATACTCCAGCATTTATCGCAATTTGCATAGCAGTCGTTTTAGGTGTTCTTTCAATTTTGATTTTAATTAAAAAAATTGAGCCCGTAAAAAAATATGTTCACAGTACTAAAAAATAAAATTAAGAATAGATTAAAATTAAATATATCATGAGTACAGAAGGAAAAGTAGCAGTAATTACAGGAGCAACTGGAGGAATCGGTTTTGAAGTTGCTAAAAGATTAGGTCAAGACGGTTATACAGTTATCTTAAACGGGATAGACGACGAAGCTGGAGCACAAAGAATTAAAGAACTTACAGCAGAAGGTATCACTGCAGAGTACTTAGGTTTTGACGTAACTAATGAAGAAGCAGTTACGAAAAACATCAAAGCTATTGGTGAAAAATATGGTAAAATCGACACCTTGATTAACAACGCAGGTGGTTTAGGAGGTAGATCAAGATTTGAAGAAATGACTACTGAATTTTATAGAGGCGTAATGGCCTTGAACCTTGATTCAGCTTTTTTTGCTTCTAGAGCTGCAATTCCTTACTTGAAAAAAGGTGAGCACCCATCAATTATCAACTATACATCTAACGCAGGATGGACAGCTGGTGGACCAGGCGCTGGTATCTATGGTACTTCTAAAGCAGGAGTTCATGCATTAACTAGAGCTTTAGCTAAAGATTTAGCTGAATATGGCATTAGAGCAAATGCAGTATCGCCAGGTACTATCGACACACCTTTTCATGCACAAATCAAAGCAACCAAACCAGAAGTTTTCGCTTCTTGGGCAAACAATATTATGTTAGGTAGATTAGGTCAACCAGAAGATGTAGCCGGTGTAGTTTCTTTCTTAGCTAGTAAAGATGCTTCTTTTATAACTGCTGAAACTATTCAAATCGGAGGTGGTCAAGCTTTAGGTATCTAGTACAACAACTTCTATACTATTTTAAAAAAGCGTTATCGTTAATTACGATAACGCTTTTTTATTTTGATGAACTTCTGATAATCAATTCTGAATCTAAAATAATTTTATTCAACGACTGAACAATCGTTTCTTTTTCGGTATACCCTAAAAAAGTCTGTGCCGCTAATTTCCCAATTTGCTGGCTATGCTGGCTTATGCTGGTAATAGAAGGGGTAACTAGAGAAGTAAACGGCTCATTACCAAAACCTACAAGTTTAATATCTTCAGGTACTTTAATATTTTTCTCATTCAAAACCTGCAATGCACCCAACGCTGCATAATCACTTGCTACATAAATGGCATCAGGTCTCTTTTTTAAAGCCAATAATTTCTCGATTTGCCTTCTACCATCCTCTAAGGTCAAACCACTTTCAATTAACAATTCATCATCATGTGGTAAATTATGCTTTTTAATCGCATCAATATAGCCACGTATTCTATTATTAAATATTCTTGTTCTTCGATATCCGCCTATATGAGCAATACGTTTACAACCTTGAGCAACTAAATGCTCTATGATCATATGGCTGCTTTCGTAGTCATTAATACCTACATAATCAACATTCAAATCATTCTCTCCCCTATCGAATAGAATCAATGGAATTCCGTTAGATTTTACTTTTTCGTAGTAAGAAAGATCTACCGTCTCATTTGCCATAGATGCAATTATGCCATCGACTTGTAGGTAAAGTAACGTATCTATATTATCACATTCTTTTTTAAATGATTCGTTCGACTGAGTAATTATAATGTTATAACCCGCTTTATTAAGAACTCCTTCCATATTTTCAACCACAGAAGAAAAGAAATTACTATTGGTTCTGGGTACAATAACACCCACCAATTTACTTTTTCCTTTTCTTAAGGCACTTGCCAAATGGTTAGGTTGATACTTCAACTCCTTTGCAACCTGTTTAACAGCTTTCTTAGTTTTTACACTAATACGCGCATCATCATTTAAAGCTTTAGAAACGGCAGCAGTTGAAATACTTAAAACATTTGCAATGTCTTTTAAAGTTGTTCTTTTTTTATTCAATTACTTTGTATATATTTGTTTAATCGATTAACCAAAAGTAAGACTTTAATTAACTTAAACAAAAATTGTCTGTTTAGGTTATTTTTTACCCTGATTGGTTAATCGATTAAACAAATTACAAATTAGTACATATTAAACTTATAAAACAACATGAAAAAAGTAGTAACATTCGGTGAAATCATGCTTCGTTTGGCACCACAAGGATTTTTGAGATTTTCTCAAGCTAATAATTTTGATGTAGTATATGGAGGAGGCGAATCTAACGTTGCTGTTTCTTTAGCAAACTATGGTGTTCCTGTAGATTTCGTTACTCGTTTACCAAAAAACGACATTGGCGAATGCGCAATGATGGAAATGCGTAAAAGAGGCGTTGGAGTAGATAAAATTGTTTACGGTGGTGATCGCTTAGGAATATATTTTCTTGAAACCGGTGCTGTATCTAGAGGTAGTAAAGTAGTTTACGACAGAGCTCATTCAGCTATTTCAGAAATCGAATCTGGAATGATCGATTGGGACACTGTTTTCGAAGATGTTGAATGGTTTCATTGGACAGGTATTACCCCTGCAATTTCTCAAGGTGCGGCAGATGTTTGTTTAGAAGCTGTAAAAGCTGCAAGTGCAAAAGGAATCACTATTTCTACAGACTTAAATTATAGAGCTAAACTTTGGACATACTGTGATGATGCGCACAGAGAAAAAGTAATGGCTGGTTTAACCGAATATTGCGATATTATTTTAGGGAACGAAGAAGATGCTGAAAAGCATTTTGGAATTCACCCTGAAGGACTTGATGTACATAAAGATGGTGCCGACGTTAAAGCAGAAGCGTTCTTATCTGTATGTAAGCAGATGATGAAGAAATTCCCTAAAGCTAAAAAGGTAATTACCACATTAAGAGGTTCTATTTCTGCATCTCATAATACATGGGCCGGTGTTCTTTGGGACGGTACTAAAATGTACGAAACTCGTCAATACCAAATTACCGATATCGTTGACCGTGTTGGTGGTGGAGATTCATTCATGGGTGGTTTAATCTACGGATTATTGAAATACCCAGAAGATGATCAAAATGCATTGGACTTTGCTGTTGCAGCTTCTTGTTTGAAACATACCATTAAAGGTGATGCCAACCTTGTAACAGTTTCTGAAGTAGAGAAACTTATGGGCGGTGATGCTTCTGGTAGAGTTGCTCGTTAAAAAAGATAATAAATAAAATATTCTTAAAACATTAAGATGTCTCAAAAATCAGTTTTAATTCTTTGTGGTGGTGGACCTGCTCCCGGTATAAATACCGTTATCAGTACCGTAGCCAAAACCTTCTTAAAAGATGGTTACAGAGTTTTAGGGCTTCATGAAGGTTTTAAGGGCATATTCGATAAGAATCCTCAAATCAAGGAGTTTGATTTCTTCCATGCCGATAGGATTTTTAGTAGGGGTGGCTCAACTTTAATAATGAGTCGTTTTAAACCTAAAAACGAAAAACTAAACACTAACCTGTTTATTGATAATAATGTAAAACTGTTGGTAAGTATAGGTGGTGATGACACTGCCTCTACTGCCAACAGAATTACAGGTTTTCTAAAAAAAGAAGGAATATCTATTTCAAATATTCATGTACCGAAAACCATAGATAATGATTTACCATTGCCAGATAGAAACCCAACTTTCGGTTTCCATTCTGCAAAAGACGAAGGTGTACGTATAGGTAATACCACGTATGAAGATGCCCGTACAAGTCAAAATTGGTTCGTTATGTCTACAATGGGTCGGTCTGCAGGGCATTTAGCTTTCGGTATTGCCGCTAGTTGCCATTTTCCAATGATGATTATACCTGAAATGTTTGATCGTACCTCGATCACTTTTGATAAGGTAGTACGCATGGTCATTTCTTCAATGATCAAACGTAAAATCGAAAATATAAATTATGGTGTAGCTTTAATTAGCGAAGGTGTATTTCATAACATGCCAGAATCTGAATTAGATAAATGCGGAATTACATTTACGTATGACGACCACGGTCACCCAGAACTGGGAAATGTTAGTAAAGCGCATATTTTTAATATGCTCGTTCAAAAGAAATTAAAGGAATTAGGTATCGATATAAAAAGTAGACCGGTTGAACTGGGCTACGAACTGCGCTGTTGTAGACCTATTGGTTTTGACCTAACATTATGTACGGTTTTAGGTCTAGGCGTAAAAAAATTATTTGATGAAGGCAAAAGTGGCTGTATGGTCACGGCGAATTCTAGAGGTGAAATAACACCCCTATTCTTATCTGAAATTCAAGATGAGAATGGTAAAATCGCTCCTCGTTTGGTCAATATAAATTCAGAATTGGCAGAATTATGCTTTCAAAATTTATTTTATGTAGGTGAAGATGATTATGAGGATGCTAAAAAATATGTAGACAATCCTTCAAACTACGATTTCAACAAAATTTTAACTGAGAAATAAAAACAAATGGCACAATATTCAAGAATAGAAGTAGCAAATGTAATGAAGGAAAATGGTATGGTTCCTTTGTTTTATCACCCAGATGTAGAGTTAGGCAAAAAGATTCTACAAGCTTGTTATGACGGTGGCGCGCGTTTAATGGAATTTACTGCTCGTGGCGATTTCGCTTTCGAGGTATTTTCTGAACTAAACAAATATGCTATTAAAAACTTACCTGGTATGATTATGGGAGTTGGATCTATAACAGATGCCGGTGCTGCTTCATATTACATGTCTTTAGGTGCAAACTTTATCGTAACACCTTCTTTAAGAGAAGATATTGCCATTGTTTGTAATCGTAGAAAAGTTTTATGGTCTCCTGGTTGTGGTTCTTTGACCGAAATAAACAAAGCAGAAGAAATGGGCTGTGAGATAGTAAAATTATTCCCTGGTGATCTTTACGGACCTGGTTTTGTAAAAGGTATCAAAGGACCTCAACCTTGGACAAGTATTATGCCTACAGGTGGTGTAAGTACAGATGAAGCAAACCTTAAGGGTTGGTTCGACGCTGGAGTTACTTGTGTTGGTATGGGATCAAAATTAATTAGTAAAGATATTTTAGCGAATAAAGATTACGCAGGTTTAGAAGCTTTGGTAAAAAACACCTTAGCTACAATTAAAAAACTGCGTTCATAAAGTATAAGGGTACCACACAACATGAATTAGACACTCATACTGTGTAGCCTTTTAAAAGTGCATATTTAAGTTGTTAGTTGGAAAAGAGCATTAAAATCTTGGCATTTCGCCAGGTTTTGTGCTCTTTTTGTTTTTATTTAATAGTATGTTTTAGCACAATATAAAATAGCAGATGAAGACCGTATAAGTCTACAATATAACTTAATAATCAAATTGATACACTAATATCCATTTACAAATCTGTTTTCCAAATAAATCATAAATGAATTCAGAAATCTAATTACATGAAATGTCTTTACTTTAGAGGAATGAATAACCGCAGAATTTCATTTAATTTGAACATTCAAATTTTTATTGTCCTTATATTTTGCGTGGTCCTAAATTCATTAGCCCAAACACCTTCTGATAGTTCGCGTTATTACAGAAAAGTAATTATCAATCCTGTGAACCAACAAGATCTCCCATCTGGAATTTATTTTTTTACTAAAAAAAAGGAAAATGATCTCAAATCGAAAGATACTCTAAATGCTATTTATGATTTACGTCTACTATCTATTGCCGAATTTAAAATAGGAAACAACTTCAATAGTGAAAACCATATTGTCGAAGCTTTGAATCTTATTCAATCTATGGCTACGAAAGACACTTTAATCAACTCCAGAGTTGGTATCTACAATCAATTAGGGCGAATTTATCGAGCATCAAGCAATCCTAAAGAAGCTATAAAAGCTTTTAAAAAAGCACTTCTAATCGCCAATAAAATAAGAGATAGTGTGGTTGTTCTTAACAATAAAGCTAACGTTTATAAAGATCAATTAGATTTTAAAAATGCATTAGATATTTATACTATTCTTTATGACAAACGAAAACAACTGAAAGATGACCAACAATTAGCAATGGTAATTGATAATTTAGGTTACGTACAATCTAAACTGAATCTATCAGCAGGATTGCAAAATTTAAAAAAAGCACTACATCTACGTGAGACTAAACATGACCTTACTGGTCTTCACTCAAGTAATTCGCATTTATCAGAGTATTATCTAGACCGAAAAGATACTGTTACAGCCCTATTTTATGCAGAAAAGGCATTAAGCTTATCAAATCAAATTAACAGTAGTTCTTTTAGGCTTAACTCTATATCCAACCTTATGAACTTAAGTAACGATTCACTTGTTCATGAATATAAAAGATTAAACGACAGTATAAATGGTGCCAAACAGGCGGCAGAAAATAAAAATGCTTTTCTAAAATATAATGTAGCTGAAGAACAAAAGAAAACTCAAGCGAGTATCCTTCTTCAAGAAATAGAATCTCGTAAACGCTTAGCTTACCAAGCTCTTGCTCTAATCATTTTTTTAATTCTTATTGGATCTTACTTTATTTACAGAAATAGATATAGAAAAGCAAAAATTGAAGAAATCTATAAAACAGAAACTAGAATTTCAAAAAAAGTACATGATGAAGTAGCCAATGACATCTATAAAGTGATGACTTCAATTGAAAATAATTCTATAATCGATAGTCGTATTATTGATGAAATGGAAAAAATTTATAATAAAACTCGAGATATTTCAAGAGAAAGTAGTGTAATTGACCTCAAAGAAGATTTTGGTATTCAATTAAATGATTTATTATTAGGTTATAAGAACAACGAGGTGAAAATCATAACTCGAAATCTATCCAAAATACCATGGAGTTCTGTTCCTGAACTTAAAAAAACTACTGTTTATAGGGTATTGCAGGAACTTATGACAAATATGCGAAAACATAGTCAAGCAACCTTCGTAACTTTAATCTTTCAAAAAGAAGGGTCTAAAATTCATATAAAATATCGTGATAATGGAGTTGGTTGTGATCTTTTTAAAAAAAATGGACTGCAACATACGGAATCCCGTATCGCTTCTTTAAAAGGAACTATTAATTTTGAATCTAAGCAAGGTGATGGCTTTAAGGCATCAATAATAATTTAAGCATGTTCAAAAAAGTTTTAATTGCAGAAGATATGGAAGACATCAACAAAGGTGTACATACTCTACTGACAGAATTAGGAGTTTCAAATATAGATCAAGTTCAATATTGTGATGACGCATATTTAAAGGTCAAAAGAGCTAATCTCGATCATGATTCTTTTGATTTAGTTATTTCCGACCTATCATTTAAAGCAGACCACCGATCACAAACTTACCCTTCTGGCAAGGCTTTAGCAGGAAAATTAAAAGAAGAATTTCCTGAGTTAAAAGTAATAGTCTATTCTGTAGAAGATAGATTGCAAGCAGTACGAACACTTATTAATCAATACCATATAGACGCATATGTGTGTAAGAGCAGGAACGGACTCAAAAATTTAACGACTGCTATAAATGAAATCAGTAATGGAAAAATATATTTATCTCCTGAAGTATCCAATGCTTTCAGTGCCGAGAACGAATTGGAAGTAGACGACTATGATATTTCTTTGTTAGATCACCTTAGTAAAGGACTATCTCAAGATGAAATCAGTGCTTTATATAGAAAACAGAATATTACACCTGCTAGCTTAAGTTCAATTGAAAAACGACTGAATAAATTACGTATTCAATTCAATGCCAATAATGCTATACACCTTGTCGCAATCGTAAAGGATTTAGGTCTTATTTAAAATCTAATATTATACTTCTCTTACGGAAAACCGTAATACTTATTTATAAAATGGAGTTAGGTTTGCCAAGCATAGATGAAGGTATAAACACTAACCTATAACATTTAATGCTATGGCCATCCTGCTGAAAAGGTAATTCGGGGGAACTAACCGATTTGGCAGGTATGGCCTATTTAATATAAACTCGACATATTTGATTTAACTATGAAAAAAAATTTTATATTCTTAATTATACTATCATTGTTCACTCCCAATCAAAATAATGCTCAAGATAACGGTGCTATAGTGGCTGGCGCGGTAGGAACTTTAGCTGCAATTGGGGTTGGCGTAGCTGCTGTTGAACAAATGAAAGAACGGGCTGAACTTACGGCGACAGAATGGTTGCTAGCGAATAACCCTAATATTACAAGCTTCTCGTTAAAAACAATTGATTTTGAAGGTAAGAAACTTAAAGATATGTCATCTGCCTCGGTCATAACTTTTAAAATTCAAGAATTTGTACCGACTGACAAACCAACGTTAGATGGAAAAAAACAAGTATTACTTGGTTTTACAAGTCATGGTTGGATAAATGAATATGGCATTGATTTCAATAAAATAAAATGGTTTTTGATTGACCGAGAAGAATGGACAAACATGATGGTATCTTATGTGAA
The DNA here is from genome assembly GCF_045063735.1 of Maribacter sp. Asnod1-A12. NCBI lineage: Bacteria > Pseudomonadati > Bacteroidota > Flavobacteriia > Flavobacteriales > Flavobacteriaceae > Maribacter > Maribacter sp. Asnod1-A12. Next base: position 2,109,341 of record NZ_JBEFNZ010000006.1, on the reverse strand, counting down.
AGTAGCATCGGGCGAATCAAATAATTCAAAAGTCGAGTCTACTATAACTAATGGAAAAATCGTAAATAAAGGTGTAAAGCTTAAAAATAAAATGACTATCCCATTTTATCAACTTTCTGGAGATATGTATGTTGTCACAGATTATTCTAATGAAATGAAATTTATTTATAATGAAAAATCGTTGGGTGTTTTTTTAAAAGAGACCAGGGATTTAGTACAAATAAAAAGAGGTAGTTTAATCGAACTACACGAATTCTTTTTTGAAGATTAGTTACAATACTGCCGCTATATCTACAGCAACTTTCAATTTACTTTGACCACTACCATAAACTACTCCCTTTAATGGTGGCACATCATAATAATCTCTACCCCAACCGACTATAATATGCTGGTCTTTTGGTATTTGATTATTCGTTGGATCAAAATCTACCCACCCAAAACCAGGTATATAAATAGCAAACCATGCGTGGGATGCATCTGCTCCAATCAACTTCTCTTTACCCGGGGCTGGCAATGTTTCTATGTACCCACTAATATATCTTGCAGGCAAACCAACAGAACGTATACATGCTATGGCTATTTGAGCAAAATCTTGACATACCCCTTTTTTCTCCTTCATTACCTCTTCAATAGGTGTTGAAATGGTAGAGAATTCAGAATCAAAATCAAAATCGGTATATATTCGTTGCATTAGCTCGTATGCTGCTTCAAATACAGAGCGCCCTCCTTTAAAAGATAATTCAGCATAATCTCGAATCGCCTTATCTGTTCTTCTTATAAAAATAGATTCAAGTATATATTGCTTTGCATCTAATATTTCTGCTTGCATACTTTGTAAAGCCTTTAAGGCATCGTTAAGGGTTATCCCCTTACAAGCATCGCTATTAAACGAATCATGAAATTTGGCATATTCCCTATTAATTTTACTTTTTGTTGTAACCTTTAATATATTATGCTCTGTCTGTATGGAAAAACGTGTTATGTAATTACCAAAGAAATCTACACGCTCACTTATCTCTGCTGGCTCTGGAGATATGTCAATAGTATATGACAATAGCTCTTGACCTTTAGACTCTCTAGGTCGTAGCGTTGCAATATTATGACAATAGCTAACAGGTGCATTATATTCGTACTTGGTAATATGTGTAACGTTAAATATCATAATCAAATAGGAAAAGACTGTGTAAATAATTGGGTCTGCTTGTCTGTATGATTGAAATAAGTATTAGAAATAGATTGCGATGCTTTATATAACAACCCTGATAGTTCTTTTAGAAGAATATCCAATTCCTCACGTTTAAAATCTGTTTCAGACTTCGTCAATACCAACTTAGAAGATTCTGCTAAACGTAATTTTGAAAATGCTTCAAACACATATTTTTGATAATTACTTAATTGATGATCATATTTAGAATGTGGCAACCTAGCTATATCTTTTTGAATGCGATTGATCATAAAGGTCAATGAACGAGCATAATCCAAATCTAAAACTATCAATTCTAGTACATGAGCCAATTCTATGTGAGAGCGATAGCTATACCTATAAATGTTAAGACTTTCATGACTGGTCAATAAATATTCTAAAAGGTCGTACTCTACTTGCTCATCATATTTTATGGTTAATAAGGCTCTGCATTTTGTAATATTCAAGGTACTTTGTTCTAATTGTAAGCCAATAAAATATAACAACAAACCTTGCTGCACCATAATACTTTCCTCAATTAGTCCCATAAACGCAATTAAACGGGTAATTAATTGATTCAAGACTTTTAAAATTTTATTTATAGAGTGATCCTCGCCTTCTACTAGAGATGTCCATAATTTCTGAATATTTTCAAATACACGCCACATATCTGATGACCATAAATTACGGATCGAATAATAAGAATTACCGAACATACTTATGGTGTGTGCCAAACTACCTATTCTATTTTTATCTAATATGACCGACAACATTTCTTCATACGGATTGTCCATTGCCAATTTCCCTTCTTTGTCCTTATCTACAAATCCAGGATAAGTTCCAGTTAAATGGGTAACTGCTTTGAACAAAACTTTCAATTTTTCAGAATCTGGCTTTTCATTTCTGTTTTGTACAATTGCCATTTGTCGCATTACAGTACGTAAAAAGCGAGCATTGACCAAAGTACGACCTACATAACGACCAGCCCAATATAGGTTCTCTGCAGTTAAACTGGGTAAATCATTTAATCCAGAAATGGCTATGGATGATTTTTGATGCCAGTGTCTGTTCTTATCTTCACTTATAGGGGTGTCATCTAAAATCCAAAAATCTTTACTAGTACCTCCTCTTTGATTAGAAACCCTAACGGTTTCACCATCTGGCGCTACTCTTACCAAACCACCTGGCATTACAGAATATTGATTTTTTGAGGCTATACAAAATGCTCTTGCAACTACATTTCTAGGCTCTAATTTTTCTTTGGAAAGATTGGGCGCTGTTGAAAAATTAATACGCTCTTGAGCAACAAATCGATATGGGCGTTCTAAAATTACCCTTTGAAGTTCGTCTAATTCTTTAGTGCTCATTTGTTCACCAAAGTAAATACTTTCCCTATTGGTTCGATCTATTCTTTTTATAACTAATTCCGATAAATTCTCAAGTACATAATTCCTCTCCTTTTCTTGACCACACCACCATGAGGCAATTTGTGGTATTTTTAATTCCTCTTCTAAAAAATATTTCGCAATTGCAGGCATAAAAGGTATTAAACCCGGATTTTCTATAACTCCACTTCCGACTGGATTAATTATGGATACATTTTTTCTTCTAACAACATCTAACAATCCCGCGACACCTAAATGAGAATCTTCACGTAATTCTAAAGGATCAGTAAAGGCATCATCTACTCTACGTAATACTACATCTATCTGTTTTAGACCTTGCAATGATTTCATCCAAAGAAAACCATCTCGTACCACCAAATCGTTACCCTGCACTAATGGATACCCTAAAAACGAAGCCATATACGCATGTTCAAAATAAGTTTCGTTATGTGAACCAGGTGTTAGAATAACAATATTAGGATTCTCCTTTTTACCAGGAGCGGCATCGATTAGCATTTGATTGAATTTTCGAAAGAAACCCGACAAACGCTTGACCTTCATTTGTGCATACATATCGGATAGAACTCTACTAGTAGTAGATCTATTTTCTAAAGCATAACCCATACCAGAAGGTGCTTCTGTGCGATCATTGACAACCCACAAACGACCATCTGTTCCTCTGCATAGATCTGCCGCATAAATAGACAGATACTTTTCCAGCTCAAGTTCCATACCTGAACATTGTCTCAGAAAACCTCTGTGACCATAAATAACCTCAAATGGTACTATTCCGTTTTTTATCAATTTGCCTTCACCGTAAACATCTTTCAAAACTAAATTGAGTAATTCCGCCCTTTGCTTTAGCCCTGCTTCAACCTCTGTCCATTCTTCTTGATGCAATATAAACGGAACCACATTCAGGTTCCATGGGCGATGCATTCCTTTAGGGTCATTATAAACGTTATAGGTAACCCCATTTTCAGATAACAACCAGTCAATATCTTTTTGACGAGCGGTCAATCCGGTTACTCCTAATGTATCAAAACTAGTAAATAATTCTTTCCAATAAGGCTTCATTCCGTTATTCAACGAATACATTTCATCATTGCCTTGATGGGTATCATAATTATTCAACCAGGTAGTTTTTGTTGTTGGCATTACTTCTTACGTAAATCTGTTACATGTGGATACTCAGGGTTAACCGGCATCTCTTTGTATACAAATGTATTTGAACCAGCCTTAGGTTCAACCATTCTACCCGTAAAATTTGTTGAAGCAACCAATTCTGTAGGACTTATCGCATCTTGTGTTAAGCCAATATCCCAAAATCTATTAATTCTACGAGATTCTGCCTCAAGACTGTTTACAGGGTACGTATCGTATGAACGCCCACCCGGATGTGCTACAAAATAAGTACATCCTCCAATAGATTTATCGTTCCAATCATCTACTATATCAAAAACTAAAGGAGTGTCGACCCCTATAGTTGGGTGTAATGCCGACCAAGGCTCCCAAGCCTTAAAACGAACTCCTGCTACATATTCTCCTTTTGTGCCGGTAGAACTTAGCTCTATTTTTACTCCGTTACAGGTCAATGAATATCTTTTATTATTAAAATCGTTCACCTTAACCTGCACACGTTCTAATGAGGAATCAACATAACGAGACGTACCACCACCTGTCATTTCTTCTCCAAGAACATTCCAAGGCTCAATAGCCATTCGCAACTCTAATTGTATCGCGTTTATCTCAACCATTCCATATAATGGGAATCTAAATTCAAAAAACGGATCAAACCAATCTAACTTAAACGGATAGCCTGCTTCATTCAATTGCTCTACAATATCCTTTATATCTTCTTTTACATAATGCTCTAACAGATACTTATCATGTAATTCTGTGCCCCAACGCACTAAATCATGTTTATAAGGCTTTTTCCAAAACCAAGACACCAACGTACGTACCAATAACATTTGCATCAAACTCATCTGCGCATGAGGGGGCATATCGAAAGCTCGCAACTCTAATATACCCAAACGACCAGAAGAGGAATCTGGCGAATAAAGTTTATCTATACAAAATTCTGCTCTATGCGTATTACCCGTAATATCTGTTAATAAATGGCGAAACAATCTATCGGTTAACCAAAAAGGAACTTCTTTATCGTCTGGTATTTGAGAAAACGCAATTTCAAGTTCGTACAAGTTTTCTAACCTTGCTTCATCAACTCTTGGCGCCTGACTTGTTGGACCAATAAATGCACCTGAAAACAAGTAGGATAAGCCTGGGTGATGCTGCCAAAAGGTCAATAGACTTCTTAGCAATTGTGGGTTACGTAATAACGGACTATCTGCAGGCGTAATACCACCTAATGTTACATGGTTACCGCCACCTGTACCGGTGTGCTTACCATCTAACATAAACTTTTCGGTACCTAAACGAGCTTGTTTTGCTTCATCATAAAGAGTTAAAGTATTATCGGTCAACTCTTGCCAGTTATTTGCCGGATGTACATTTACCTCAATTACCCCTGGATCAGGTGTTACTTTTAAAACTTCTAATCTATTGTCGCGCGGTGGTTCATAACCTTCTAGAATTACAGGTACATTCAGTTCTTTAGCAGTAGCCTCAATACTTGCCACCAAGTCCAAAAAGTCTTCTGCACTGTCTAATGGAGGTAGATATAAAAATAATTTATTCTCACGAACCTCAGCACAAATAGCCGTACGTACATATGGATGTTTTCTTGGATGAGAAGTAGATTTCAACTTCAATCTTTTCTTCAGTTCGTCATCTGTTTGAGGTAAATCTGGAGTACTCTCAAACAATTCTACTTCAGCAGTTGGTTCTGACGGAATTGGCGGATCTTTTGGTAATGCCGCCAAAGGTAAACGCAAACCAATTGCAGAATTTCCTGGAGTAAGTAACAGATTCTTATTTCTAAACTTCCACCTATTTGTAAGCCATTTATTATTCTTTTTAGTTAACGGATACACATGACCTACCGCTTTTCCAATTCCTTGTTCCAGTATCTCACCCAACTTTCTACGCAAGTGACTATCATCTTTATTATATTTTTTAGGATTTACATCTACAGGTAACTTTCCCTCTTCCCATAAAAAATAAAAAGCATCTTCATAGGCGGGTATTACGCTATTTGTTTTACAACCTAAATAACCACCTAATGTCTTTAAAAATCGTTTTGTAATATTTCGAGGCATTTTATATTCCTCAGAGAATGATGCCAACAAACTTGGATCTTTCCATATTGGTTTTCCATCCTTTCGCCAGTGAATTCCTATTAGCCAACGTGGCAAAGCTTCACCAGGATACCATTTACCTTGTGCATGATGTAACAAGCCACCTTTACCAAAAACCTCTAGCAATCTTATAGATAGTTTACTAGCCAATTCGCGCTTATGTTTTCCGTCGGCAGCGGTATTCCATTCTTCAGATTCCATATCGTCTATAGAAACAAAGGTAGGTTCACCTCCCATAGTCAAGCGCACATCATTTGCTTGCAATTCTTCTTCAACTTTAAAGCCTAAATCATAAATAGCATTCCATTGATCATCGGTGTACGGTTTTGTAACACGAGGCGATTCAAATATTCTAGTAACTGAATTATCGAATTCGAATGTTGTTTCAGCAAAATCTGTAAATCCGCTAACGGGGGCAGCACTCTCATATGACGGTGTACAAGCCAACGGAATATGACCTTCACCAGTAAAAAGTCCAGATGTAGCATCTAACCCTATCCATCCCGCACCTGGCAAATACACTTCCGCCCATGCATGTAAATCGGTAAAATCTTCTTCAGGCCCTGAAGGACCATCTAATGATTTTTCATCAGACTTCAATTGTACCAAATAACCCGATACAAAACGTGCCGCCAAACCTAAATGTCGAAGTGTCTGTACCAGTAGCCAGGCAAAATCTCTACACGAACCTAATTTACCTTCTAAGGTTTCTTCGCAAGTTTGCACCCCTGGTTCCAAACGCAAGGTATAGTTAAGGTAATTGTACAAATCGCTATTTAGACCAATTAAAAAGTCGATACTTCGTTGTGGCGTAAGATCGATTTTAGATAGGTACTCTTTTAAAAGCGGACCGCTTTCTATTTTTTCTAAATATGGCAAAAGCTCTTTTTTAGCTTCTTCAGAATACTTAAAAGGAAATTCCTCACACGCTTCTTCTACAAAAAAATCGAACGGATTTATCGTTTTTAAATCTGCTATAATCTCTACATCTACAGAAAGTTCTGTTGTCTTATCTGGAAACACAATACGTGCCATATAGTTTCCAAAAGGATCTTGTTGCCAATTGAAAAAATGGTTTTCTGGTTTGATTTTTATAGAGTACGCCTCGATGGGGGTTCTACTATGCGGGGCAGGTCGTAACCTAAATATATGAGGCGATAGATTTATACTTCTATCATAGATATACTTTGTTTTGTGTTTAATTGCAACTTTTAATGCCATAATTCAGTGGGATTTCAGTACTAACTAATATAAGCACTAATAACAGTAAAAAGAACACACAATTGCTTAATCGTTAAATTTTTATACATTAAAGAGTTGCAGCCACTTTTATTGATAGATTCCTAATGTAATCTTAGAATTGTTGTTTTTTCTTTGGATAGAATAAATGATAAATGCTGATGATCTAGTAGCACAGATACGTTGAACCTATTTATTATTCGTAAATTGGTTTCAATACCAAACCTTAAGAAAGTGGAAAAGGCAATACAAACCATGATCGATAATATGCCCGAGAAAACTGGGAAATCTTTAAGCGAATGGAAGTCCATTTTGAAAACAAAATCTTTTGCTAAACATTCTGAAGGAGTTAGTTTTCTAAAGAAAGAACATGGCGTTACCCACGGATTTGCAAATACTATTGTCTCTTTATCAAAAGAAGAAAATAATTCTCCTGCCGATTTAGTAGCCCAGCAATATAAAGGGAAGGAAAATTTGACCCCTACTTACGAAGCGCTTTTAAAAACAGTAAAAACATTTGGTGACGATGTTACCATTACCCCAAAGAAAACTACAGTAAGTATTATTCGAAAAAAACAATTTGCACTTATTAAACCCGCTACCAAAACAAGAATAGACCTAGGACTGAAAATAAAAGATAAACCAACTACAGACCGACTAGAATCATCTGGGCCATTTGGTAGCATGTGCACACATAGAGTTCAACTCACTGATGCCAGCCAGGTTGATAGTGAATTAATAGACTGGTTGAAAGAAGCTTATGAGAAAGCCCAATAATACTAAACCCCTAAATGCAACAAAGCCAGTGCATCTTCAGTTTTACCATCTGCCAACCATTGTTGTGCTAGTTTGTGTAATGCAGTTATACTTTCATCGCCATTAAGAATAGATTTCACCTCAGCGTGTTCTGTAATTTTCGCGATAGCTTCTTTAGTTGGCAACTGTTCTAAATTCCCTAACCTTCCTAAATTATTACCTGTTAATACAGTGCTGTTCTGAACAGCTTCCGGTAGCATATCTACGCCAATACCTTTAGTGCGTATTGGTTTAGGTATTTCAAATAGCGCATCGCCATTGGCTCTGCAATACCAATTGCCACCCATGCGTGCCACTAAATCTAACTTTGGAGTATCCAGTTTTCCTTCCGCATCTAAAAATGCTTTTTTTACGTGAATCTGAACTACTTTGGCCAGTACCAAATTACCTGCTCCCGGTCCGTCACCCAAGGCTATTACTTGATCAACAACGCACTCAAATGCTACGGGTGCCTCTCCCACTCTTGGAGGCTGAACTTTATCACTAGGTACTTGCGTAAAACCTGCTTTTACAAATTCATTTACTCCGTCACCATACTCCGTGCTTGACAATGACATTTGCTCTACCATATCATAATTAACGATATTGATTACCGTTTCTTTTACTTCCAAAACATTTTCTAAAGTATGCTTGGTGGTATTATCACGACCTCGTCTAGAAGGTGAGAAAATCATGATTGGCGGATTTACACTGAATAAATTAAAGTAGCTGAACGGACTCAAATTAACATTGCCATCTTTATCGATCGTACTGGCAAAACATATTGGTCTTGGTGCTACGGCCGATAATAAATACCCATGTAATTCTTGTTGAGAAATACTGTTTGGATCTATAGAATTGATTTCTTCGTTCTTTGACATTGTGCTACTATTAAGCTATTTAAAAATTTATTTTATTTACTTGGTAAAATGGTTCCGGTTACTTGTCCGAATCCTACTCGTTTACCATCTTTTTCTGCGAACCCTCTCATTGTCACTGTATCATTATCTTCTATAAAAGTACGTTTGCTACCATCTTTTAATTCAAACGGTTTTTTACCGCCCCAAGAGATTTCTAACAAAGAGCCATATGAACTTTCATCTTTTCCGGAAATGGTACCCGATGCCATGATATCACCTACATTTATATTACAACCGTTTACAGTATGGTGCGCCAATTGCTGCATCATATTCCAATACATATATTTGAAGTTAGATTTGCTGATGGTTGTTTCTTCTGAAGTTGCAGAAGACATCCCCACTTCTAACTGTATATCATAATTTTTTTCTCCGTCGTACTCTAAATACGATAGTACTTCTGGTGATTGCTCGGGACCTTGAACCTTAAATGGTTCTAAAGCTTCTAAGGTTACAATCCAAGGTGACATAGATGATGCAAAACTTTTCCCCAAAAACGGACCTAAAGGCACATACTCCCACTTCTGAATGTCTCTTGCCGACCAGTCATTTAACAATACCAAACCAAAAATATGCTCAGCTGCGTCTTTAGTGGAAACGCGTTCGCCTAGTGCTGTACTTTTACCAACTACAAATCCCATTTCTAATTCAAAATCCAAGTTACCAGAGGCTTTGAAAACAGGAGTTTCCATTTCGTTAGTTTTCACTTGCCCCATAGGTCTGTGAATAGGTGTACCACTGACTACAATTGATGATGCACGACCATGATACCCTACCGGAATATGTCGCCAATTAGGCAACAAAGCATTCTCTGGATCACGAAACATTTTACCTACATTGGTAGCGTGTTCTATACTAGAATAGAAATCTGTATAATCGCCTACATGTACCGGTAAATGCATTTGGACATCTTTCTGCAACACAAAAACTTCTGGATGATTCTTCAAGGGAGAATTCTCAATAACCAACAAGTTCTGAATATCTAAACGTACCTTATTGGTGATTTTTTTTCCTAACGAGATAAACTCATTTAACGTTTTCTGTCTAAAATAAGCAGCACCTACCTCTATTAGACCCAGCTCTGAAATTGCTGCCAAATCAAGTATCTGTTCCCCAATAGCTATTCCTGCTTTTGCTTCTTCATCATTTACGGAGAAGATGCCAAAAGGAAGATTATAGATAGAAAAATCAGATTTTTCAGGCACAGAGACCCATGTATGTAGTGTTGTCAAGTTTGTATTTCTTTATTTATCCAACCAAGATTTGTAATAATCACCATCATCTAATTTCATGGCATTTTCAGTAACCATCAATGGCTTAAAAGTGTCTATCATTACCGCTAATTCTTCTGATCCTTTTTGACCAATGCTACGTTCTGCAGCCCCTGGGTGCGGTCCGTGAGGTATGCCTGCGGGATGCAACGATATATTACCTGGCTGCACTCCGTTTCTACTCATGAAATCTCCGTCAACATAATACAGCATTTCGTCAGAATCAATATTAGAATGATTGTATGGTGCTGGTATCGAAAGTGGATGATAGTCGTACAACCTTGGTACAAAAGAGCAAATTACAAAGGCATTCGTCTCAAATGTTTGGTGTACTGGTGGCGGTTGATGAACTCTACCGGTAATCGGTTCAAAATTGTAAATGGAGAATCCGTACGGAAAGTTATACCCATCCCAACCTACAACATCAAAAGGATGCCCAATGTAGACCATTTCATGTATAACCCCTTGTTTCTTCACTTTTATCAAGTGCTCATCGGTATCTGTAAACGTTTCTAAATTCTCTGGTAATTTATAATCACGCTCACAAAAAGGAGAATGCTCCAATAATTGCCCGAAGCAATTACGATATCTTTTCGGGGTATATATAGGCGAGTACGATTCTGCAAACAAAATACGATTGTCTTCACCATCAAAATCTATCTGATAAATTGTTCCCCTTGGAATGATTAGATAATCGCCATACTCAAACTTAATCTGCCCAAAAATGGTTCTTAATACCCCTGTACCTTTATGTATAAAGAGCATTTCATCTGCGTCGGTATTCTTATAAAAATACTCGCGTAGAGATTTTCTTGGTGCAGCTACCCCAATAATAATATCACTATTGACCAAAAGTGGTTCTCGAGCATCTAAAAAATCGTCTTTTGGTGCCGTATTAAAACTCACTAGTTTTAACGAACGTATATTCTTCTCCAAGGCTATTTTTGGTGAAACATCCGTACTTTTCAGTATCTCCTTAACCATTGTTGGTCGGTTATGGTGATATAGTAAAGAGGACATACCGTCAAAGCCAATAGTACCGAACAATTGCTCTGAGTACAATTCGCCATCTGGTTTTCTAAATTGCGTATGCCTTTTAGGTGGCAACGCTCCCTGTTTATGATATATAGGCATATACGTTCGTTATTCTAGTTAATACTCTACTTTTAAAAATACGTAATTCTTAAATGCTCAAGAAATTTGTTGAACTTATAAAGTTCCTCTTAATTCTTGCTCACGCTCAATCGCTTCAAACAAAGCTTTGAAATTTCCTTTTCCAAAAGAAGTCGCTCCTTTACGTTGAATGATTTCAAAGAACATGGTTGGTCTTGCCTGTACGGTTTTTGTAAAAATCTGTAATAAGTACCCTTCATCATCACGATCTACCAAAATACCTAGTTTTCTTAATGACTCAATATCTTCCTCTATCTCTCCCACTCTTTCGGTCAATACATCATAATATGTTGTAGGTATGGTCAAGAACTCAACCCCTCTACTTTTAAGGTCAGATACCGTTTTTACAATATCATCGGTAGCAACTGCAATATGCTGTACTCCTTCACCTTCATAGAACTCCAGATACTCGTCTACTTGAGATTTTTTCATACCTGGTGCCGGCTCATTGATCGGAAACTTAATACGACCATTACCATTACTCATCACTTTACTCATTAAAGCAGTATAATCCGTAGAAATATCTTTATCGTCAAAGGACATGATCTGCTTAAAGCCCATAACATTGGCATAAAAATCTACCCAAAAATTCATTCTACCTTCTTCAACATTACCTACCATATGATCTACAAATTTTAATCCTGTAGATGTTGGTTGGTACTCACTTTCCCATTTTTTATACCCTGGCAAAAATGTACCGTTGTAGTTTTTACGCTCCACAAAAATGTGAACTACCTCACCGTAAGAATAGATACCAGATGTTACCACTTCGCCGTCATCATCTTTCTCTGTCTTTGGCTCCATATAACTTTTGGCACCTCTTTTCATAGCCTCTTCATAAGCATAGGTAGCATCATCAACCCATAGCGCCGTAACTTTTACTCCGTCACCATGCTTATCTATATGCCTACCTACATCAGTACCACTTTTTAAAGGGGAGGTCAATACCAATCTAATTTTATCTTGCTCTACCACATAAGATTCATAATCTCTACTACCGGTTTCCAAACCTTTATATGCCAAAGATTTAAAACCAAATGCTGTTTTGTAATAGTGTGCCGCTTGTTTAGAATTACTTACGTAAAGCTCTAAATAATCCGTACCGTTGATAGGCATAAAATCTTGTGCCTCTTTGTGATCGTTTTGTGCTAATGTTGTTGTTGACATAGTTCTGGGTTTTATATTTTTATTTCGTTTATTGTTGCTTCTGCAACATATATATATTAAATTTTTTTATGCTGTTGTGGCTTTGGATTTCATCAATACTTCTAGTGATGCCAAAAGTGCTTTATTTGCTTCTCTTACTCCAAATGAAATTCTAACTTTTCCCGGAGCTCCAAAATTGCCTACTGGGCGCACCATAATACCTCGCTGTTCTAAGAAGGCCGTGAATCCCATATCATTGATAGGTGGATCTATTAGTACAAAATTACCTTGTGCAGGCCAGTATTTAATCTGTAATGCATCAAATCCGTTCAAAACAAACCTTCTTTCTTCTTTTACCAACGCCACGGTCTTATTCACAAAATCAACATCTTCCAATGCAGCAATCGCCCCTTCTAAAGCCATGGTAGACAACAAAAAAGGCTTACAAATTCTGCGCATGTAATTACTAAGTTCTAAAGGAGCATAGCAATACCCAACTCGTAAACCGGCCAGACCATATGTTTTTGAAAAGCTATTGATTGCTATTACATTCTTACCTTCCACTACAAATGGTAAGCCAGACGTATAATCTTCAGCTTCGGCAAAATGCCTATACACCTCATCTAATACCAAAACTACATGCTCAGGTAATTTTTCAATGAAGCTTCTTAAATCGGCCATTGGAATATAATTTCCTGACGGATTATTAGGGGATGCAAGAAATACCAGCTTCGTTTTATCTGTAATAGCCGCTAGAATTCCATCTAAATTATAGTCATAATTATCGGTCATTGGCACATTAATCGCCTTTGCGCCCATCCAACGGGTAAAAGCAGTATAGGGCAAAAAACATGGTTGACTAACAATTACCTCATCGTTTTCATTTAAAAATGCCTTAGAAATCATATCTATAATTTCTGAACCACTATTTGCTGAGATAAAGTTATCAGCAACTAAAGCGCCATCAAAGTCCTTTACTAAAGCTTCACGTAACCTTATATCCGTATTATCTGGATAGAAACTTAAATCATCTAAGGTATTTGCTAATGCTTCTTTTACTTTTGGGGAATACCCTAACGGATTTTCATTAGAAGAAAGCTTGTGTACCGTAACACCATCAGGCATTATAATTTTCTTTCCGCCACCTTTATAAGTACTATCCTCTAATATATATTTCTTGAAACCTAGTTGCATATTTCCACTTCTTTTAACCAATTTATCCGTAGTAAATATACACTTTTTTTTAATTATTGTTGCACTAACAACAATATTAACGATAAACTCTGTTACTTTTGGAGGAATAACAATTGGATTATGGACAGGACGGAAGGATTTGGAGTATACATTGATCGCACCCTTAAAAAGGTTCAAAGTACTTTTTTACAAGTTTTTGCAGAGAATAATATTGATCTAACCATTGAGCAATGGGTAATTTTACAACGCGTACATTTAGAAGGTAAAGAAGCCTCACAGGCAGATATTGCCAAATCTAACTTTAGAAATAGGGCAACAACTTCTAGAGTTATTAGCGGATTATGCAAAAAAGGCTTCTTACGAAAGTCTAGATTTAGAGATGATCAAAAAAGATACAAACTTGTTATTACAGAAGAAGGTTCTTCCCTCATAAAACAAGTAATGCCCTTTATTACCGATTTAAGAAAAGTTAGTACACTGGGTATCACTGAAGAAGAGTTTGAAATTTTTTATAAAGTTCTTGATCAGTTATGGGAAAACTTTGACCAATATGAAGGTCGTTCATAGTTGTATTTTAGCATATAAAAGAAATAATTAAAATTTTATTGATTTTGGTTTTACCAGTCTATAAAAATCACTAAGTTTGCACCCACATTTGAAAAAATGGTGTCGGTCGCATAGCTCAGCTGGATAGAGCATCTGCCTTCTAAGCAGACGGTCGGAGGTTCGAATCCTCCTGCGATCACTCAAAAGCCCCTTTTAGGGGCTTTTTTGTTTTATATACATTTTTCATTTCTACGTCCTTTCAAAAATTTCTAATGTCTTTTTCGTTTTTTGACATTTTTATTAATTTTGCCGATTAAGACCAATTTCATTTTAGATGTATACATTAACTTATGAATCTGTTGCTACCAATAAAATATCGGGCACAGAAATGGAAGAGCTACTTGAAAAGGCACGTGCTAACAATTTACGTGATGATATAACTGGTTGCTTAATCTATTACAAAGGTGGCTTTGTTCAATTACTCGAGGGTAGTAAAGAAAAAATTGAAACCCTTTACGATAAGATTAAAAAGGACCCTCGCCATAAAAATGTTACGCTATTTTCCGATGATGAAATTAGTAAGAGAACTTTCCCTAATTGGGGCATGGCTTATTACCCAATTGACGAAAACAACACCAATAAGTATGAGTACGAGCAATTTAAGAGAAACCTAATTTTAATGGCGGACCTTATTGAACCTACAAATGTTACGTCAAAACAGTTTTGGAAGAAAATTAAAACCATGATTGCCGAGCCACCTATGTAGTTTTACCATTCATTTTTTTCTTTTTATTATACCAAGTGCTCACATTAATGCGTTAACATTTAGGTATTGAGCTATTTTTTAAATGAATAAAACTACAGGATAGGTTCCATAATATTTACCTTGCTTTTAGATTTTCATTTAATTTTTAATTGAAATAATCTTGAACAAACAAATTTAGAGTTTTAAATTATTTAATTGCCATGAGCAAAACTGTACTTAATGTCTTTCTAGCAGATGATGATAGTGATGACAGAACATTCTTTTCTGATGCATTGAGAGAAATCCCAATACAAACCAAAATATCTGAATTTAACAATGGCGTAGACCTTATGGCAAGTTTGCTAGCAAATGATACCCAAAAACCAGATGTTATCTTTTTGGATTTGAAAATGCCTATGATGGACGGGTTTGAATGTTTAGCGGATATTCGTGATCTTGAAAAATATGCAGACACGCCGGTAATTATCTATTCTACATCGTATCACCCTAAAGAAATTACACGTTTAAACGAAATGGGCGCTTCTTTATATTTACAAAAACCTTCTTCATACAATCAGCTAAAAACACTTTTGCATAAGTGCTTACGCTATGTTGACAATTCTGAATATAATAAGCCAGAAAGAGAGTTCGTTATATCTATCTAAACAATCATTTACTAACTTATTTTTTACCAGGCTATTAACTAGTTATTATAGTTGACTATCCGTTTCTTCTTCATTTATTACACACCATCCATCTTAAAATACTATTACCCTAATTATACAAAACAAAAAAGCCAGCTCAAAGAGCCGGCTCAACCATTTTCATAACAATTATCTTAAGCTGAAAGCGATACGTTTCTAATATTCATTAAATATGCTTTTGGTGTACATTTAAATTTATTTCTAAAGATCTTAGAGAAATAACTTCTACTTGTAAATCCTATAGAGTATACAATTTCCGATATATTCATGTCAGAAGTTTGTATCAATTCTTCTGCAAGTATCAATCTTTCATTTCTAATGAAGTTGGTTACCGTAGTACCTTCCATCACTTTAAATCCTTCTTGTAATTTTGTTGGTGAAAGACCATATTCTTTACTTAAATCTGTAACCGTATAAGGAAACTCTGGCTTTCTCTTTATTGCGTTAACCGCTTCCTCTATTCTTAAAAGCTCTTTTTTGGTCAACATTGTGGAAACCTGACCACTATTCTCAATATCTTGCTTACAGTGTAAAATCTCTAATGCCAAAGTAAAGTTCACAATACCTTCAATAAGCAATTTTCTAACTAATCCTACCTGGGTTATTGATCTTATCTGTAATAACTGCTCTTTAATTTTAAGGTTGAAGGTACCAATATGAGCACTCCCATCTTCATTTAAGAACTGAGTAAATAATTTCTCGTACAACTCATTGTTGTTAGAATTCTTAGTTAGCGCTTCACTATCTTGTGTTACTTTAATAATAGACAAGTTAGACTTAGTCGCCTCTCTTAATTTTATATTGATAGTTTCATTTAAACCACCTACTACTACTGTCTGTAGTGCTTCTACCTTGTTATTTTCTTTTCCTTTTGAAAATCTAAAACTACCTTCTAAACAATAAATAAAGTATAAACTAGGGTTTTCATCCAATTTTAAATCGAAATTAAAATCTTCATTTAAATCCAAATCATATTCCGTATAAGAAATTCCTGATCCTAAAGAAACTGTTTGAATTCTACCTGTTCCTTTTTCATTATCATATTGAAGAATACGATCTCCTTGAAAACTTGAGATACTACCTCCTAAAACACTATTGAAATAACTTAACTGATTATGAACTACTTGCATGATATATTGTTTAAATGGTTATTGTTTAATGTATCCTCTAGTGCTACTATAGCATCTGATGAACCAGAAGTAATTGCTTCTACATTTGAAGATTGACTATGAGCGTCTTTGCTTCTTACAGCACCTACTCTAGCATATTGAAGATTATTCATAAAGGCATACATTTCTTGTTGATACAAAGGTGCGACCTACATCATGTAAATGTGTTACAACATTTTTAGAAGCTGTTACACAATTTTAAGAAGCGATAGTAAAATACTATAATACAGTTTAATTTATAGTAAGGTAGGAAGGTAAACAGTAAATTCAGCTCCTTTGTTCTTTTCACCCTTAGCCATGATGGTTCCATTATGTGATTGAACTATTTTTTTACAGATAGATAACCCTAACCCGGTTCCAGAAAATTCTGTTTTGCCATGTAAGCGCTGAAAGATTTCAAAAATTTTCTCCTCGTACTTTTTTTCAAACCCAATACCGTTATCTATGAATTGTAGTTTTACATAATTTATACTTGGTAACAAGTTATCTACCGATGATTTATCGCCGCTTACTATACTACCTACTATTTTAATATTAGGCTGTACACCTTCTTTAATATATTTAAGGGAGTTACCTATAAGATTGGCGAACAATTGTTCTAACTGAAATTGAATTCCGTTTACTACCGATAAGCTTACTGAATCTATCTGGGCATCTAAATCATTAATACGTTCCCCTAAATCTTCAAGAACATTTTTTAATACATCATTTAAATCTACCCGTTTTGGTTGCTCACCAACTTCATCTATTTTAGAATATGAAAGTAGATTATTGATTAGTTTACGCATTCTGTCCGACGAGTACTTTATTTTAGACAGATAACCTTGGGACCTGTTACTAAGTCGCCCCTCCTCTTCTTCATCCAAACGACTTACAAACATTTGAATTTTACGCAATGGTTCTTGCAAATCATGACTTGCAACACGATTAAATGCCTCCAAATCTGCATTGGTTCGTTTTAGCTCCGTATTTTTTATTTGTAAAATAGATTCAGCCTCTATCTGCTTGGTAACATCTCTAATAACACCAACCATATACCAATTACCCTCTTTCTGGTAGCATTCACCTATGGTATTCATATAGCGTAATTCTTGAGATTTCGTATAAATACGAAACACAAGGTCTGATTTTGATTTGTTTTTTCTTGCCTCCTTAAAACTAGATTTTACTTTCTCAAAATCATTTGGGTGTAAAAAAGTGAGTAGACGATCATACTTATTATCGAACTCATTTGGATCGTAACCAAACAATCTATAAACATTATCAGAATATTTGATGTGATTCTCATTCAAATTCCACCGAAAGCTACCAATATTAGCCACACGCTCAGCTTCTGACAACAACCTATTCTGAATAAATAATTGAGCTTCATACTTTTTCTCTTGTGTAACATCTTTAGAAAATAATATAAGACCATCGTTCATTTTCACCGCTTTGGTGGTCAACCAAACCGACTCTTCATTAAAAATGAATTCTTTGGTATATTCTTTATTTTCACCAGAAACATAACTATCAGTCAGAATCTCTAAAACTCCATTCTCATCATTTTTAGGGTAATATTCTAGAATGGTTTTACCTTCGATAAATGCCGTTTCTTGATTGGCAATTTCACCCATTCTATTGTTAATATAGACAATACGAAAATCTTCTATCTTTCCTTTATTGTCAAACACGGGTTTTAAATATGAAATAATACTATCGTTACTATCTAAAACTCTTATTCCAAAAAGATTGGAAATTTCTAGTTCCCTATTTCTTGATTCTAGATTACCTAACGGAAGTTTAGAATCTTTATCTGAAATAAACTTTGGCTTGACCAAGGTTAGTGCGAACAACAGCCCCTTATTAAAAATTCTAATTCTTATATGATAATTTAGAATACTAGCTACTTCCCTTACTATAATATTAAAATTTTCATCTTCGCCAGTTTCCAATACCTTATTTGCCAAAATTAGTACCTCATCATAATGAACAAGCTCATCTAAGGTTTCACTTTCACAATTATCTAGAGTAATCCCAAAAAAGCGTTGCCCTTTTTTGTTCGCATATTTAGGTCTATATCCTTTGACGTTTACAGAATTAGAAGCTGATGGTTCGGCATATAAAATAGCAGTATCGGCATCATCTATCATTGTTTTAAAAAAATCATCCGCTAAATTATTCTTCATACTATTTTGTATTAACCATCTTAAGTTAAGATACAGCGAAATAACCAATTAAAATGTTATTAGCTTGGTGCTAAAACAAAAAAAGTTGTTCCTAACGAAACAACTTTAATTATATATGCTTTTACAACTGCTTAAATTTTCAATAAAAAATTCTCTTTCTTAAAATCATTTAAGTGGTACGCCCAGTTCATTTTTACGACTTGCTTCAACGACTTTTTAAGCTCATTAAAACTAGACGGCTTCTTAATATAGATATTGGCTCCTTTTTCAAAGGTTTCTTCTATATCTCTTTCCGCAGAAGATGTAGAGTAGATTGCTACTAACAAATCTTTCAAATGAGGTGTACGTCTAATAGCTTCTAAACACTCAAACCCATTCATGATAGGCATGTTCAAATCTAGAAAAACCAAATCTGGCGTATTGTCCGTGTCGCTAAGTAAAAATTCCATACAACTTTTACCGTTCTCTAACTGACGTAACTCTGTATTGAGTTCAACTCCTTCCAATGCATCTGCAAAAAATTGTCTGTCGTCTTCATCGTCGTCAACGAGAAGTATTTTTAATTTATCCATTTTCACTATTCATGTATTGAAAAGAAGAACCTTTCTTCTTACTTTTTTCTAAACTTCAAATATTGGGTGATGGTTAACCCAGTTACTTTTTTGAATTGATTCGATAAATGAGGAACACTGCTAAAATTTAAGTTATGGGCAATCTCCCCTAAACTTGCATTCTCCAATAGCACTAATTCTTTCACTTTTTCTATGCGCACTAAAATATAAAAATTCTCTATTGAGGTGAATGTTTTACTTGAAAATAAATTAGAAAGATATGGATAACTAAAACCCAATTGATCAGATAGCAATTCTGATATTTTTACATTTCTAATATCGCCTTCATAAACCATTTTCTTAATATAAATCTTGATCTCCTCAACGATATCACGATTTTCCTTTGTCTGAACTTTTATACCAAAACACCTAAGTTCCTTAATTGTAGCTTGAAGCTTATCATCACTTAAATCATCTGGCAACTTAACTGTGTTATCTTGCAAAATCTCAAAATCAACACCTGCAGCGACCATTGTTCTTTGAAATACTTCATTAACCATTTTTTCAGGGCTATATATGAAACTATATTCCATTCAATAAATCAATATTAGTTCGCCACATTTAACGTGTAAAATTATTATTTTAACTATACATTATATAACAAAATACAATAAAATATTACCACTTTTGAACCTTAGTAAAAAAAACAACATTATTGTAAGTTTAAACCTACAATAATGTTCTCTGCAGCAGTAAATTACAGGTATATTCTTAAGGTTTGGTAAATACCAACGCACCGTAAGCAGGTATATTTACCTTACCTGTCCACTTCTTTTCATCAGTATTGGCTTCAACAACCTCTAAATCATCAACTGGTAATTGCGAAAATGCCGGATCGTATATTTTATTTCCTGCATTTATTCTAAGATCAAAAGGCTCGTTTTCATTTAAACCAATACCGTAGTCTTCAAAATCTTGATTACTAAAATTTAAAACAATCAACACCGGTTGTGTAGTATCATCTGAATCAAACCTTTTATAGGCTAGTATTTTAGTTTGGTGATTTACGTGTAAAATTTCAATATGTTGACTTCTTAAACCTTTTCCGCCCTCTGTAACCCCTGTTCTTAATTTAATGATATCACTTACCAGCTTTTTAATGCCTCTATGCTTCTTTTCCTTATCCCAATCCAAAGCCTCGGTATCTTGAAAATATTCATCTTCAATAAATTCCTGTCCCTGAAAAAGCATAGGTATACCTGGTGCGGTCAATGTCAAAACAATGCCCAACAATGCTCTCTTTTTAGCAAAATCACTTTCTGCATCTCCGGGCTGTATTTCTTCAGGAACTCGTGCCTTGCCATTGGCTACCTCATCATGAGACTCTGTATATACAATTCGGCTAAATGCATCATTGCTATATGTAAACTCAAGGGCATCAACCACTTTTTGTAAGTCTCTACCATCATCATGTGTGTCTTCTATTACCTCTCTAACCGGGTGTACAAAATTCATATCCCATTGAGATCCATATGCCAGCCCATCATGTTCTATGGCATCGGTAACCCTACTATCGCCTTTTAAATCTTCAGCTATTGTTAATACATGCGGATATTTCTCCCTTATCTCACTATTGATATCGCGCATCAATATATTTCCTTCCTCTATTTCGGTATCATAACCTAAACCGCCGCCTTCATAACGTATATACGAGGTAGCATCCATGCGTAAACCATCGCAATGGTATTTCTCTATCCACATCAATGCATTGTCTCGCAAATATTGACGCACTTCTTCCCGTCCATAATCTGGTCTGGTATCTCCCCATGGAGTATCGCTTCTATGGTCATTATAAAAATAGATTCCTCCTTTATCGTTTTCACTCCAACCATCAAATCGCCATAAATCAACATCTGAAGGTCCAAAGTGATTATATACTACATCCATAATCACGGCAATACCCTTTTTATGTGCTTCATTGACCAATTTTGCAAAAGCATCTGGACCGCCATAATCTTGTTCAATAGCAAAAGGATGTGCTGGGTTATAGCCCCAAGAAATTCCTCCTGCAAACTCAGCCACAGGTAACAACTCTATACAATTAATACCCAGTTCTTTTAAATAATCTAGTTTGGCAATAACATCTTCAAATGTACCAACGGTATCTGGAGTAGAACGATTAAAAGTACCTACATGTAGTTCATAAATAACCAACTCGTTCCAACTTGGCATTTTAAAGTCTTCATCATCCCACTTAAAATCTAATGTTCTTATGATAGAATTACCATTGCTATTGGTCACTTCAAAAGCATAAGGATCATTTCTGGCCAAAACTTCTCCTTCATATTCAATAAAGAATTTATATTCATCTCCTTCAGATGCATTTTCGGTAATTATGTACCAATATCCATTATCCTCTATTTCAAGGGAAATTTCATTCTTAGACCAGTTGTTAAAGCTTCCGCCAACGAAAACTTTTTCCGCATGCGGAGCCCACACTCTAAAGGTTACCGCACCATCATTTAAAACAGCGCCCATACCTGCCGATTTTGTTATTGTAGCATTCATAAACCAAAAGTAGACTGCAAATGGCGTAAGTAATATCCTCAAAAAAAGATGCTTTAACTCTAAAACATTTTTTATAAAAGTTTATAATTCTATGAATGAATAAGGTATACGTAAATTAATAGTATTGAAAGATGAAAAAAATAGATAGCACTTAAAAGAGTTCTATTGCGCTTTTGGAATTACAATTTCAAAAACGGAACCTTCATTTAATTTGCCCTTTGCACTAATGACACCATTATGATTCTGTACAATTTTTTTAACAATTGCCAAGCCTATGCCGGTACCTACATATTCTTGCTTGGAGTGTAAACGTTGAAATACTTCAAAAATCTTTTCGGCAAACTGTTCTTCAAAACCAATACCATTATCGGTAATAGTAATTTTAACGTATTCTTTTTTATTAATTAAACTACTATCTGTAGATTTTGCATTCGTTATTATTTCTGTTGCTATAGTTACATTTGGTTCAACATCGCTTTTGGTATACTTTACCGAATTGGATAACAGATTATAAATTAACTGTCTAAATTGAAATGGCACTACTTCAATTTCACATGATTGTAGTAACGTAATTTTACCATTTTTCTTTTTTAGTTCCTCCGCTAGATCATTTTTAACATCATCTACAAGTTCTTTTAAATCTATGACTTCAAAAACTCTCTTTTCGGTATCTGTACGTGAATAGGAAAGTAGATCATTAATTAGGGACTGCATTCTATTGGCAGCAGATTGTATTTTTTCAAATTTTGCCTTACCAGATGTTGATAGCTTATCGAACTCATTGTCCATCAACACCTCTGCGAACATCTGAATTTTACGCAACGGCTCTTGCAAATCATGACTAGAAATATAGGCGAAGGATTGAAGCTCTTTATTCATTGCCTCTAGCTTATCATTACTATCCGCAAGTTCTTTAGTACGAATATCCACTTCTCTTTTTAGTTCATCGGCAAATGATTTTTGCTTATCGATATTCATACCCGTACCAATAAAACCGACCATTTCACCTTCTTCGAATTTGGGAACACCTAAAACCTTAAACCATTCATAATTACCGGTTTTCTTTCTTTTAACCCGGTATTCAAGCGTAAAATCAGATTTATCTTTAACCGCTTTACCAAAACCTTTGAAAACAACATCAAGATCATCTGGGTGTACTACATCTACCCATACCTGACCAGTAAAATCAGCCTCATTTTCTACACCTACATAGTCTAACAAGGCACGATTAGAATATTGTATATTAATTTCATTATCTGTAATCCAAATCCACACTGGCGATAGGTTTGCCACCTCTCTAAACCTGCGCTCGCTTTCTCGTAATTTTCTCTCGGCCAATATTGCCTCTGTAGTTTCGGTTACAATAACCAAGACCCCTGCGACGTTGCCAGATTCATCTTTAATAGGACTGTAGCTAAATGTCCAATAAACATCTTCCATTTGACCGTTCCTAAAAATAGGAATCAATAAGTTTTCTCGCCAAATAGACTCTCCCTTATCTTTAACTACCCTAAGCATGGGCTCTATTTCATCCCAGATTTCCGCCCAAGCTTCTGCACCGTTCAAACCTAAAATTGTAGGATGTTTTCCATCAGTACCTAGAATAGGTCTGTATGCATCATTATAAAACCCTTTTAAAGTCGTACCCCAAAATAAAAACATGGGAAAAGGGCTGTTCAATAAAATATTGATCGTAGTACGTAAACTCTGCGGCCATCCGTCTGGCGGACCTAATGGCGTAAGCGACCAATCTTTCTCTCGCATGAGGTTACCCATCTCACCACCATCATCAAGAAAATGAAATTTTTTATTCATAAGTTACTTTCGCTGAAAAATGTATTAAACAATTTACAAACCGTAATTCGAGAATAATCAAATTCTTCAAAAATTATTTTTTGCAAGTACAATTAAAGCAATTTCAGAAGATAATCTTAACTCTATAAAAATTGTATCATAAATTTTGAAACCCAAAACATAAAATCACCATTTTAAAAATTCTAAAAAACACCCACTTTTGACTCAAAACATGCAAAAAACTCTTTAAAATAGTCAAATAAATCATAAAACACTTCAATTTCTTGCATTTTAACGAAATTTTGCTATGTTATATTTTAATCTAAAATTTATTCTATGCGACAACTGAAGATCACCAAACAAATTACGAACAGAGATGCCAAATCATTAGAAAAATACTTTCAAGAAATCAGTAAAATAGATTTAATTACTGCAGATGAAGAAGTAGAATTGGCTCGAAAAATTCGTGAGGGTGATCAGCAGGCATTAGATAAATTGGTAAGTGCCAATTTAAGGTTTGTCGTATCTGCGGCTAAACAATATCAAAATAGAGGTTTACGCCTTACAGACTTGATCAACGAAGGTAATTTAGGTTTGGTTAAAGCTGCCAAACGTTTTGATGAAACTAGAGGGTTCAAGTTTATATCATACGCCGTTTGGTGGATTCGTCAATCTATTCTTCAGGCATTATCCAACTCTTCAAGAATGATACGCATACCACAAAACAAAATAGCCGTCAATTCTAAAATATACCAAGTGTATTCTAATTTAGAACAAGAAAATGAACGCCCGCCAAGTCCTTCTGAAATCGCAAAAGAATTGGATATGAGTGTTTCTAAAGTAAAAAACTCCATAAAAAACTCAGTCAAGTCCATTTCATTAGACGCTCCTTTTAAAGAAGGTGAATCTTCTTCTCTATACAATGTTCTTGAATCAACGACTTTAAATAGCCCGGACAAGGAAGTAATGGCGGAATCTTTGGAGACAGATATTAATCAGGTATTGAATAAAATACCAGAAAGGCAAGGTGATGTCTTGCGTCTATATTTTGGTCTAGGGAAGCAACCCGCTATGAGCTTGGTAGAAATTGGTGAAATTTTTGACGTTACCAGAGAACGTGTTCGACAAATCAAGGATAAGGGTTTAAAATCTTTACGTCGTACCTCTAACACTGAAATCTTACGAGCATACCTATAAAATTTGAGTTATTTCTAAATATAAAAGACTCATATAGAGCTCATTATTAACAACCTTTAGAATAGTATAACACAAGCTTAACACCTCTAATTTGGAGTTGGCAAAGCATATGTTATGTTACTATTTGAAATACCATCACATGAAATTTATCTACATTAAAAGAGAAAGCGATATTAAAGAATTATACAGAACACGCAACGGACTCAAAAAAGCAAAGGTGACGTCCATTACAAAATACTTCATGGGCATACCCATTAAAAACTTACACACTTACAGACAAATTTACTATAGGCGTAAGAACAACGCTATTGAAAAAATGTTATTTATATAATTATACAATCACACATATATTATCCAATAATTTAAATTGAATTCATGAAAATATTAGTAATAGGAGCCGGCAACATGGGGTTGACGTATGCTGAAGGAATGTCCAAATCAAAATTACTTAAGAAGAGAAATATAATGGTGCTTGACACTTCTGAAGAGAAGTTGGAGGAACTGCGCGAGAATCCGCAATTCGATGCTTTTGATGATTTAAAAAATTGTGCTCCACAGGCAGATATTATTTTTATAGCGGTAAAACCATATCATGCAGAGAGTGTATTTCTAAAATTGAATCCGCTTGTAAAATCAGGTCAAATTGTAATATCTATAATGGCCGGGGTAACTATAGAAACCATTCAAAACTTAACGGGACTCACAAAAATAGTACGGGCTATGCCAAATCTACCTGCATCGATAGGTAGAGGGCTTACATCATTCGTAGCATCGAATGAAGTAACTAGAATTGAATTGTTGACTATTGAAAGTTTGTTAGACACCACTGGTAAATCAATTCAAGTAAGCAACGAGAATTTTATCGATGCATCTACCGGAATTTCTGGTAGTGGACCGGCGTACGTTTTTTACTTTATGCAAAGTATGATGGAGGCCGCTTTAAAAATGGGCTTTTCACCTAATGTATCTAAGGTATTGGTAGCACAAACATTTACAGGTGCCATCGAGCTGTTTAACCAGAATGAGCTTTCACCGAATTCTTGGATGGATAAAGTTGCAAGTAAAGGTGGTACTACCCGTGCGGCACTAGATTCAATGGAAAACAATAATGTAGGGGAATTGATTAAAGAAGCCGCTTTCGCAGCTTTTGAGCGTGCAGTTGAATTAGGTAAAGAAAAGGTAAATGTATAAACAGAAAATTGTAATTAAGGTAGGCACCAACGTAATGACCAATAAGGACAATCGTATCGTGAGACCGGTATTGCGAAATTTGGTCCAACAAATCGCTGAATTATATGAACAAGATATTTTAACCGTACTCGTTTCTTCAGGTTCTGTAATTGCAGGTCGTGAGGTTTTAGGGGCGTCATCAATTGAAAATGACACACAGCGCAGACAAGTGTATTCTGCCATTGGGCAACCACGTATGATGCGATTATATTATAATATTTTTCACGATTATGGTATGAAATGCGCACAAGTGCTTCCTACAAAGCGAGATTTCACCCCTGGTGTACATCGCCAAAATATGATTAGTTGTGTAGAAGGGCTTTTGTCTGAAGGGGTTATACCGATAGCCAATGAAGATGATGCCGTTTCGGTGACCATGAGCATGTTCTCAGATAATGATGAACTTGCCAGTTTAATTGCCCAACTTATAGATGCTGACAAATTGATTATTCTAACGGATATTGACGGACTCTATACTGGTCATCCAAATGAAGAAAGCAGTGATCTTATCGAACATGTAAATCCTGAAGAAAATCTAGATAAATTCATACAAGACAATACTAAAAAAGCAGGCGAAGGTCGTGGTGGTATGGGTTCTAAATTAGATTACGCCCAACAGGCAGCAGCAAAAAACATACCTACATATATCGCTAACGGAAAAAAAGACCGAACGATAATTGATATTATAGAAGGAAAAAATGTGGGTACGAAAGTAACCATGGAAGAAAAAGCAGAAGCATAATGAAGATAATTTCAACGGAAATAAAAAATAAGGTTTTAAATAGCATGATGAGACTTTTGGACGAAAACCGAGGTAGCATTCTTGAAGCCAACAAGAAAGACTTAGATCTTTTCAAAAAAGATGATCAAGCAATGTATGATAGATTAATCGTAACCAATGGTAAAATCGATGGTATGATCAACTCTATTAAAGAAGTCATGTCACAAAAAGACCCTGTAGGCAAAACTATTTCTACGCAACGATTAGAAAACGGATTAGACATTACCAACAAAACGGCCCCTTTCGGTACTATTATGATCATCTATGAATCTAGACCCGATGTAACTATTGAAGCAGCTGTACTTGCCTTTAAAGCGAGCAATAAAATTCTTTTGAAAGGTGGTAAAGAGGCCTTACATAGTAACACCATTCTCGTAGAACTTTGGCATAGCGCTTTAACCGAAAACGGACTACCGAACAATTATATTCAACAGTTGACCATGAATAGGGAAGAAACACAAGAGTTCTTAAAAACCCCTACCGAGAAATTAGATCTTATTGTACCTAGAGGTGGCGAACGTTTGATTAATTTTGTAAAAGAACATGCCAAATGTGCGGTTCTTGTAAGTGGTAGAGGTAACAACTTTTTGTTTGTAGACAAAGAAGCCGATTGGGACAAAAGCATTAAAGTGATCATGAATGCTAAAACAGAAAAAATTTCGGCTTGTAATGCGCTAGATAAAATCTTAATTAGCACTGCTATTGAAAACTACGAACAAAAACTAGAAGATTTACATCAACTATTGAAATCAAAAGGGGTGGAAATTTTGGTTGATGCCCATGTAAATTCAGTTCTTAAAAACGCGCAACGTATTAAAGATGATGCTGTTTGGAAAGAAGAATTTCTTGCTATGAAATGTTGCTTAGGTTCAGTTGAGTCTCTTGACCAAGCAGTCGAAAAAATCAATGATAATTCCGGGGGGCATTCTGCTACCATTATGACAGCGAATAAAGATACAGCATTGCAGTTTATGGAAGAGGTAGATTGTGCCGCAGTGTATCAAAACGCATCTACCCGTTTTACCGATGGTGGGCAAATGGGTGTAGGCGCAGAATTAGCTATTAGCACAGATAAATTGCACCACCGTGGCCCACTAGGCCTAAAACAATTGGTCACCAACAAATATTATGTATTCGGTGATGGTCAAATTCGCGAATAGTTAACGGAGTTCACTACCAGAAAATCGAAATCTATGTTCGAAACAATTGAAAAGATAGACGGTGCATTGGTCTATCACGGCAATATGCATAAACGAATTTATTTTACCGAAGCTGATAATATCGACTTGGATATTTTACTGCCAAAAATGCATGACCTTGCTAAGCGACAACAGTATGAGAAGATTTTAGGAAAGGCTCCTGAACAAGAAGTCAATGCTTTACAAGCAAAGGGCTTTTCTGTAGAAGCTAAAATTCCCGGTCTCTATAATGGTAAAATAGATGGTTATTTTTTAGCAGAATATCCTAATAAGAAACGCTATACCAATGACGAGAAAAGTTTAAAAACCATCGCAACGGTAAAAACGATTGCCAAGGCAGCCAATAATTCGCATTCAGACTCGCATTTCGAAATGCCGATCGACTTTAATATTAAAAAGCTAACCGCAGCAGATTTTAAGAGCTTAGAAGATTTATATCATAAAGCATATAAATACCATCCTCATCAAATAAAAGATGATACCTATTTTTCAAAACTTAAAGAGCTGAATCATCGATTTTATGGCTTGTTTCAAAACGGAGAGTTACTAGTTTCTACTATTTTATGCATAAATGAAGCGGAATCAAATATGGAAATCGTTGATTTTATTACCCACCCAAATTACAGAGGTCAAAATCTTTCTTATTTCTTAGTACAAGAAATTATACGGCAAATGGGTGATTACAAATGTAAAACACTCTATACAATGGTTAGAGCTACCTCCTACGGACTGAATATTACATTTAGTAAGCATGGATTTCTTCTTGCGGGCACACTGAAAAACAATTGTATGGTACTAAACACTATCGAAAGCATGAATGTATGGTATTTGAAAAAAACTCTTTAAATAAATTGCAATCTTAAGAAATATCGAAGCATAAGTATGGGCTGAAAATAAATAGGAAACTATTCATTTTCAGCCCATACTATCTATTGTCTCATTTAATTACAATAATCCTTTGATTACACAATTATTTGTGCTTTATTTGAAATACACAACTAAAATTTATCAAATTCATCAATGAAAGGTGCTAAAAATATGAAATTCATTCCTAACCTTTCATACGATTGTGTCATTTTTGGTTTTAATGGCAAAACATTAAAAATACTTATACTTGAATATCAAAACACCGGTTTTTTCGCTCTTCCAGGAGGGTTCATTAGAAAAAATCAAAGTTTAAAGGAGGCTGTAGATAAAGGTGTGGAAGAGCGTACAGGTTTAAAAAATGTATATCTAGACCAATTTCAAGTTTTTGGCGCTATAGATAGAGCAGACCCTTTTGCGATGAAACGCATCTTAGAAGCAAATAATAAAGATCTTGAAAAAAACAAATGGATGATGGAACGTTTTGTAACGGTCGGTCATTATGCATTGATAAATTATGAAGATGTTGACCCTAAGCCAGACCACCTTTCAGATAGTATAGGTTGGTACGCTATAGAAGATGTTCCTAGATTAATGATGGACCATAATGAAATAGTAGATAAAGCTTTAGAAGTACTTCGTAATAATATCAGTGAAAAGTTGATCGGTATGAACCTGCTTCCTTCAAAATTTACAATGAAACAACTACAGCAGGTATTCGAAGCTATTTTAGATCAAAAATTAAGACGTACTAGTTTTCAACGCAAAATGCTATCTCTAGATGTGTTAGAACGGCATGAAAAACTTTTTGAGGGCAAGGCACATAAAGCCCCATACTTATATAGCTTTAAATAAACATTAGATACTTAAAACAACAACAATGAACAATTCAACAATGAACAACTTTTTAAAATGTACCGTTATAGCTGCTTTTATGCTCGGTACATTAACCACCTATGCCCAAAAGAAATTTGGTGGCCTTGCACTGTATACCGTTAGAGAAGATATGGGTGCCGATGCTAAAGCAACTTTACAAGCAGTATCAGATGCAGGTTATAAAAATATAGAAGCTGCAGGTTACGAAGACGGCAAATATTATGGTATGACTCCGACAGATTTTAAAGACTTATTACAATCTTTAAAACTGAAACCGATTAGCACACACCAAAGTGCGGTTACTCTTGACAATGCCGATAAAATGATGGTAGATGCCAAAGCTGCAGGTTTTAAATATTTTGTAGTGCCGATTCCACCAATGGGCATGTTCACTTTCAACCAAGAAGATCGAACAATGGGTATGACAGGCACTGTAGAAGATTTAGCAAAAATTTTAACCTCTCTTGGAGAGAAGGCAAATAAAGCAGGACTAAAATTGTTGTACCATAACCACGATTTTGAATTCAAGAAAAATGCTGCGGGTATTGTTCCAATAGATTATTTATTAGAAAATATAGACCCTAAATTATTGAACTTCCAGATGGATTTATTTTGGGTAACCAAAGCAGGTGCCAACCCTATTGCTTATTTCAACAAATACCCAGGTCGTTTTAAAATTTGGCACGTAAAAGATATGGATGAGCAAGGTAGATTCGCACCAGTTGGTAAAGGCTCTATAGGTTTTGAAAATATTTTAGCCAATAAAGAGCTTGCTGGTATGAAATATTATATGGTTGAACAGGATATGACCTTTGATGGATTAAAACCTTTAGACGCTATTAAAATCAGTCACGAAGGCATAAAAGAAATAGGTTTCAAATAATTAGTATTATCAAACAACGGAGATGGCCCCGAAGAGATTTTTCTCTTTGGGGTTTTCTTTTTTAATGAATTCCCCATTAAACCTTTTACATTTAACATTGTCTTAATCACTTATAAAATTATGTGCCTATTTTTGCACGCTGAAAACCAACTTTTAAAAGGTATAGCATGAGAATGACCACCAGTTTACGCATGAGAATCATACATAGATATTTAGGCTTCTTTTTAGCCGGTATAATGGCAATGTACTCCATTAGCGGTATTATTATGATTTTTAGAAATACAGACTTTCTAAAAAGTGAAAAGATTATAGAACAACAACTAAAACCAAATTTAAAAGCCACAGAACTTAGTGGTGCGTTAAGAATTAAAGGCGGTGTAAAACCTCAAAAAACAGAAGGTGATGTTGTTTACTTTAAGCAAGGTGAATACAATACGGCAACAGGTATGGCTATCATTAAAAAAATGGAACTTCCATTCATTTTAGATAAGATGGAACATCTGCACAAGGCAACCACAAATAGCCCTGTATATTTTCTAAACATATTTTTCGGACTCTCTTTACTATTTTTCGTGGTGTCGTCCTTTTGGATGTTCATGCCCAAAACTACTGTATTTAAAAAAGGACTGTACTTTTCTCTTGGTGGTATCGTTTTGACCATTATTTTGCTGTTCGTATAATACATAAGTTAAATTGATATTTAATCCGTTTTAAAGAAAGGTCTTTAAAACGGATTTTTTGGTTTTGATAAACACTGTAACCAGAAGAATCCACCCCTAACCCCTCCCAGGAGGGGAACAGTTTCTGACTTTGAATAAACTTTTTAGATAAAAACAGACGAAGTAACTCTTATAAAAACGCAACTCCCAACCACCAACAAACCCGCAACCAAAAACGAAAACCTCCCCTCTTGGGAGGGGATTGAGGGGTGGGTGAACGGGTGAACGGGTGATGAAGATTTCATTAAACATACTAACTCAAAAAGACCCACCCCTAGCCCCTCCAAGGAGGGGAACAGTAGTTGATTAAAATTGAATAATTGCATACCAATACCCATTTCCTCACCCAACACTGGTATCTTGCATGTATAAATTACAATTATGAAAATCAATTTATTGTCTTGTGATGCTCCAAGACCAGATAGAAGGGCGATTGCCAATAGTATTGTAGAAATATCGACTAACTGTAGTCCATCGTTAGCAAATGAACTTACCGATATACTTTTAGAAGGTGATGCCGTTGACATAGAATTGGATGATAAAAATACCGGTTCTGCATTACGTGCTTTGCGAAAGCTTAGTATTGACTATGAAATTATAGAATAAAATACCCACCCCTAGCCCTTCCAAGGAGGGAATAACCAGCGTATTTAATTAGAATATATTCTGACAATAATTCTTATGAAAACAGTAGTTTCAACTAACTCCAATTTCACAATTAATAACGTACTTCTCCCCTCTTGGGAGGGGATTAAGGGGTGGGTACTACTATGAGAAAGATTATTCCATATAACCCAAATTTAGTTGAGCTCGCCAGAACATTAAGAAACAACATGACCCTTGGTGAAATCGCGCTATGGCGAGAAATCAAAGGTAAAAAGCTAGGTCAAAAATTTAACAGACAAATTCCAATCGATCAATATATAGTTGATTTTTATTGCAAAGATCTTCAGCTCGCAATAGAAGTAGATGGCAGTATTCATTTTGAAGAAGGACATGAAGAAAAAGATAAGAAACGGCAAGCACGCTTAGAGTCTCTAGGAGTACACATGCTCAGATTTTCAGACACTGATGTGAAGAATAATTT
The DNA here is from genome assembly GCF_045063735.1 of Maribacter sp. Asnod1-A12. Taxonomy (NCBI): domain Bacteria; kingdom Pseudomonadati; phylum Bacteroidota; class Flavobacteriia; order Flavobacteriales; family Flavobacteriaceae; genus Maribacter; species Maribacter sp. Asnod1-A12. Next base: position 2,076,697 of record NZ_JBEFNZ010000006.1, on the reverse strand, counting down.
GGGTTTTGTTTTAGAAGAGATTAAAGTAATAATTGAGAAATTAGAACAAACAAGAACCCACCCCTAGCCCCTCCAAGGAGGGGAACAGTTTCTGACTTTGAATAAACTTTTTAGATAAAACAGACCAAGTAACTCTTTTAAAAACGCAACTCCCCAACCAACAAAAAACCCGCAACCAACAACGAAAACCTCCCCTCTTGGGAGGGGATTGAGGGGTGGGTGCTACGGAGACGATGATTGCATTGAACATTCTAACTCAAAATACCCACCCCTAGCCCCTCCAAGGAGGGGAACAGTTTCTGACTTTGAATAAACTTTTTAGATAAAACAGACGAAGTAACTCTTACAAAAACCCAACTCACAAACAACCAATAAACCCGCAACCAAAAACAAAAACTTCCCCTCTCGGGAGGGGATTGAGGGGTGGGTGATTAGGTGATGAAGATTAGATTAAACATTCTAACTCAAAAGAACCCACCCCTAGCCCCTCCAAGGAGGGGAACAGTTTCTGACTTTTAATAAACTTTGTAGATAAAACAGACGAAGTAACTCTTATAAAAACGCAACACCCCAACTACCATAAAACCCGCAACCAAAAACGAAAACCTCCCCTCTTGGGAGGGGATTGAGGGGTGGGTGCTACGGTGTACTCGTTTTAAATACAAACGCAGCTCGTTATAATCTCTTTACACCTCTTTTATTTTTCTTACAGTTTTACGGAAACCCGTAAGAAAATATACCGTAAACTTCTTTATATTGCAGTTCCAAGTAAAGTATACTCCCTCTACCACTTTAGCTGAAACTATTATATAAACTATTGCACATAAACCTAAAAATTCACCAATATATGTAATTGTGCACATACACAATTGTTAGGCGTAATATGAAAAAACAATGAGTTTTATAAGAAATATTACACTTCGAATGACTAATAGGACAATATCAGTTGAAATTGATAGTTTGCTCTTGCCTCATTTGGATACAGCAGATAAAGTTTCAACAAATAGAATTATAAGATTTAATTTATATCGACTTATATATCATATTGGTACTGTTCAATCAAGACGATGGGCGCCATCAAATAGAAATAAGTTTCAAGACAAATCCGATTTAATAGAAAAAATATATAATGGAACCGAGGAGTTTAGAATTAAAACTAACCAAATTAGAATTGAAAATGGTTCAGAAGTTCTAACTACAATTTCAGAAGATTTTGGTGTTGGTATATCTGTACTTATTGCGGAACAATTATTCAATTTAAACTTTTCTACAATTCAAAGGATATATGGAGGCGGTAGACGTCCTGACTGGAAATGTCAAACTAAGGATGATAGAATACTAGTGGTAGAATGTAAAGGTTCTACAAATATCAACACGTCCAATCAACAACAAGTTAATGCATTGCAGCAAAAAATGATGGTTGTAGGAGATATTAGAGTTGCTTCATTAACTCTCTTAAATGAAGATGAAATATCGTCTAACCGATTTCTCGACCCACCAATTGAAAACAATGATAATTCCCCAATTATGGAAAATCACATTTTAAGGGCTGGTCACTATGCATCTGTGTTTAGTTTTTTAGGAAACAGTAAATTGAGTCGTTATTATTCCCAAATGAGAAAGCGGCTTCAAGGTTTAATTACACCAATAGAACAAGAGATTAAAGACAGTACTTTCCGAGATTTATATTCCAATAAACCAAGAGTGTCTTACAAGAACAAAGAATTTGCAGGTAGCTTTTACAAAGTAGAAAACGATAACTTTTTATTCGTTGGTGTAGATAAAAGACTTCTCTCATATCGAGGGTTTTTGACTTTTGAGGAATACCAAACTGAATTAGATGAAACTCAAAATGAAAATCATTATTTACTGTTTCAAGATGGTGTTCTAATAATTGAAATTAAGAACATATCTTATTTTTCGGATGTTATTGAAGTTTCAAGAATTCAAAATATTCAAGATAAAATAACAATAAGTGATATTGATGCTATGACAGAGATTTCATTTCGTAAATATTTTGTTTTCATTCTAGAAAAAAATGGTTTTGAAAATTTCCAGGAGGAACGTTTAGATAATAATTTAAGAATTGATTTGTCAGCATATTTACAAGGTGTTCAATACTTCTTTGAATTCAAACTTTCACGAAATAAAAAACTTTCACGAAATGTGATAGAACAATTAAGTGTGTATCAAAATAGACTTCCAAATCGAAAGTTCTATTTAGTGACTAATTCGGATTTAGATAAAGTGAACTTCTCTTTGTCTGACTATAATGTTATTGGAAGGAATGAGCTTAAACAGATTGCACAAAAACCAAACTATATTATGGAACTGATAGATACTACGCCTAACAATGTATAAAAATAGGGCAAAAAGTGCTTAATCGAAAGGTCTGTGTGTATTTGCTAAGTCGCCAAATTTTTTAATTTGGTATAATTAAGAAGAGAAAAAATAATTAACAAAATATGAAAATTCGGCTTTAGCTTAATCCGAAAAGTATCGCTTACAACTGACCTACTTTTCTTATACTAGACCGTTATAGGCAATGCAAAAAACAACATTACAAAACCAAACTACTTAAGTCAATAAATGGAAATCAAAATAACACATTGCAACAATATTGAAACAGGAGAAATAAAGATTTCCAATAATAAACTGAATATTAAGTTTGGAATTAATGGTACAGGAAAAAGTACGATTACAAGAGCTATAAAATATAATACAGAAACGCCTGAAAAATTAAAAGAATTAATACCATTTAAACACAGAGGTGGGGAAGTTGAAATTATTCCAAAAGTAGAGACAAGTGAAGAAATTGAAAGTGTACTCATTTTTAATGAAGAGTACTTAAATCAATTTTTATTCAAGGAAGATGAATTAATTTCAAACAGTTACGAAATATTCATTGAGACTCCTGAATTCAAAAACTACACTACTCAAATTGAGCAACTTCTTTCAGAAATAAAAAAAGTGTTTTCGGAAAATGTAGAACTCGATAAAATAATATCAGACTTTGATAATTTATCAAAAAGCTTTAAAGCCACTCAAACTGGTCTCTCGAAAACTTCAGCACTATATAAAGGACTTGAAAATGGAAACCAAATTGAACATATTCCAGAATCTTTAAAGGGTTATAGTAAATTAATTAAAGACAAAAGCTGTGTTAGTTGGTTAGACTGGCAAAATAAAGGAGAACAATATCTCGATATTTCAGACGATTGTCCATATTGTACCTCTCCAACAATTGAAAAAAAAGACACCATTAAATCCGTTTCTACATTTTATAACAAAAATGTTATCAAAAATTTCAATGTAATAATTGAAGCATTGCAAAATCTTGGAGAATATTTTTCTGAATCAGCCAATACTACACTTAAAAATATAACAGAAAAACAAACAGGTTTAGAAGAATCTGAAATGAACTACATAGTTGTTGTTAAACAACAAATTGATGATTTACTCTTAAAATTAAAGTCATTAAAAGACATTTCGCCTTTAAGCTTTAGTGAAGATGAGAAAGCAGAGGAAAAATTAAAAGGATTAAAAATTAATGTAGACTTATTTGATAGGTTGAAATCTGATAAAACTGTTGAGATAATAGACTCTTTAAATTCTTCATTAGACACCGTTCTTGAAAAAGTGGGGGTTTTAGAGGGCGAAATAAATAAGCAAAAAAGTTTAGTTAAAAAATTAATTGAAAAACATAGAAAAAGTATCAATTCGTTTTTAACTAATGCGGGATATAAATATACAGTTGAAATTGAAAATGTAGGCACAAGTGACTACAAACTACTTCTAAAACATATTGAGTCTACCGATATTATTTCGGGAGGAAAACAATATCTAAGTTTTGGAGAAAAAAATGCATTTGCACTCGTACTATTTATGTATCAAGCTTTGCATAAAAACCCTGACTTAATAGTTCTTGATGACCCAATATCTTCATTTGATAAAAGCAAAAAATATGCAATTATGCATATGCTTTTTAGAGGTAAAAGCATAGACTGTCTTTTGAATAAAACAGTATTGATGTTAACTCACGACCTTGACCCTGTAATTGACACCGTGAAAGTCCTTAAAGAGTTTAACAACCTATCTGAATCAAATTTTATATGCACTAAAAATGGAATTCTATCAGAGATAGAAATAAAAAAGAATAACATATTGTCATTTGCTCAAATTTGCAAAAAAACTTTAAATTCTGAAATTGATAACATAATTAAATTAATATATCTAAGACGACATTATGAAATATTAGATGATTTAGGAAATGAATATGAAGTGCTCTCAAATTTATTTCATAAAAGGAAAGTAGTCGAATGTACTGACCACAGAAAAGAAATAGAGAATAATTTACTGTCAGAAGAAGATTATAATTCAGGTGTAAAAAACATAAAATCTTATATCCTCGATTTTGACTATGAAGTATTATTGAATTCATTAAATGACATAGGATTCTTAAAGAATTTATTTTTAAATGCAGAAAATAATTATACCAAGCTGAGTATATTTAGATTGATTTATGATGAAAAACTTGAGAAAATACCAAGTGTTCTAAGAAAGTTTATTAACGAAACATTTCATATAGAGAATGAACTAATATGCCAACTTGACCCAAGTGAATATGATATAATTCCTGATTTTATTATTGAGGATTGCGAAAAATACATAAATGTAATGTAAATAAACACTGGCTATAACAATGTATAAAAAAACATAAGGCATTTGTGCTAAACCGAAAGGTTTGTGAGTTTTAATAAAGTCCGCTAAATATAAAATTTGGCGTTTATAGTAGAAAAGATAAAAGCAAAATATTAATATTTAGCTAAGTAATAAACCAAAATGTTAGTGCTTACCTCATGCCCTACGATTTCTTATACTAGACCGTTATGTCAAGTTCAAAATTCAGTTAAGAGCATAACAACAAATTTCAAATCTCTCCGTAAAACCTGTTAACCGCAACATACAATTTTACTCCATTTTCTAGCAATATGATAGCAATTATCACTATTTTCAATAACATCATATAGAAAATAGCTATTCCTATACATTATCAGCATATTTAGTATACACTATAAACATCCAGTTTCAATGAAATGGTAATTAGATTATTGACCAGAATTTTCATTTTAAACTTGTTATAAAAATTACATCATGAATACTCTGCAAAAGCAACGGTTGCATTACCTAACTCTTTCATTGGTATGCTTTCTATTGACAACATTCACTTTCGCCCAAAACAGCGAACCTAGTACAACACCCTCTTTATTACTTGGTCAAGGCGATCAACTCCCAAGAATAAAAAAAGAGCTTGCAGCGGGTAATACAGATTTGGTGGCAGCCTTGAAAAAAATCGTCGAAGAAGCTGATGCTGCACTTGAGCAACCGATTGTAAATGTAGTTGCAGAAGGTGCTTTACCACCAAGTGGAGACGCTCACGATTACTTTAGCTATAGCCCGTATTGGTGGCCAGATGCTAAAAACCCCGATGGACCTTACATTTGACGCGACGGAGTTACCAACCCTGATCGCCGCACCTCTGATGTCTCTAGGCTTGAGGCGATGAACAAGGCGGTAACATCTCTTGTTCCTGCTTGGTATTTCACGGGCGAGGAAAAATATGCCGAACGTGCCGTGCAGCAAATTCGTGCTTGGTATTTAAATTCTGAAACTAGAATGAACCCTAATTTTCGCTATGGTCAAAAACGCCGTGGTCATGAATATAATAGTAGTGGTGGCATACTAGAATCTAACCGAATGGATTGGGTGGTTGATTGTGCCATTCTGCTAGAGTACTTTTCTGGCTGGACAGCTAAAGACCAAACCGACCTGCGTAAGTGGTTCGGCGAACTCGCTACCTGGATGGTGGAAAGTCCGGAAGGTGTTGAAGAAGCTATGCAACCTAATAACCATGGTGCGTGGTATAATCAACATCTTATTCTCTTTTCGCTCTACGGTGAAAAACCTGAGATTGCACGTACTTTTCTTGAACGCATGCCTGCACGAATTTTTGGACAGGTTTTTATAGATGGTCGCCAACCGCAAGAACTTATTCGTACAAATGCATTAAGCTATAGTATTTACGGTGCACGTGCGCTAGTAGGTGTTGCCCGCCTTGGTCGCCATCTTGATTTTGACCTTTTTGCCTATCGCAGCACAGAGGGCAGAAGTATACGACTTGCCATAGATTACATTACACCTTTTATTCTGGGTGAAGAAGAATGGCCTGGCAGTCAAATTAGACCGCTGCGTACCGGAAGAGCCAACGAGTTATATTGGAATGCAGCCCTTGGATTTCAGGAACGTGAATTTGCCAATATTCTGCATAAGTTGCCGGGAGACCAATTACCATCGCCCATAGTGCAGTTATTAGACCCATTGCCTGAAGGGTGGTAAATCTTGGTCTTTCTAAATAATTAGGCAGCCTCTTTTTTCTAGATATTGTGAATTTCAGAGCATATAAAGTGAATTAGTTTAACGAGCAGTCGCATTTGAAAAATAGAGTACATTAGTGGAGCATCTCAATCCAATTTCGTTATGAAAAGAAACTTTATCTTCTAAGTATTTACCCTATTCTAATTAAGCGCTTATGCCCAAGACAGTTTCAACAAACTCCCACAGGCAGTAAAAATCAGCTGCCCAATGCTATTGATTGACGAGCATATCATCGCCAATATAAATATCATCACTTCAAAGGAAGATATTGAAGAAATAGCAGTAATAAAAGGTAAACCTAGACGAGAAACGCATTTTTATAATCTTACGGCAAACGGTATTCTGTTTGCTAAACTAAAAAAGGAAATACCTAATAAAACACAAGCTGAGCTGAATACCTTTCTGGATTTGGATGAAAACAATCCTGTATTTTTAAACGGTTATTTATTGGAACATGACACGTATACCATTGCTACAGAAAGTATTACAGAAATGGAACTGGTAGTCCCAAATAATGAAAATAACTTAACTGAAAAAGTCATCAATGTTTGGACATTAACTCAAGAAGAACGTGAAAATGGCTGTGCATTGTCCCAAATGAAGTAAATTAGTTGTTCATCTCATCATCAATCATCATGAAAACAACAATCACACTTATCACCTTCCTCTTTTTTACAACAACTTGTCTTCTAGCCCAACAAGACAAATTCATTGAAGACGCCATAGAGCGATTAGAAAACTCACGTAAGTACTTGTTACTAGTTGCCGATATGATGCCGGAGGAGAAGTATGGGTACAAAGCAACAGAGGAGTCCTTGAGCTTTACCGAAAATTTAATGCATATTGGTTTTGCGCTAGATTGGCACAGCCAGTCACTCATTGGCGACCGAGAAGCGCGTGTATACCAAACGGACACCGTTTTTAAACCTGCCAACAAAACAAAGGCTGAAATGATGGCTCGCATAGACCAATCGTTTACCGAAGCCATTGCGCTTTTACAAGATGTATCTCCTGAACAGTTAGATACCGAGTTGGATTATTTTGGACTTACACGCTCTAAACGACAAATTTATATGCTGCTGGCAGACCATATTACGCACCACAGAGGGCAAATGTTGGTTTACATGCGCCTAAACGGACTTACGCCGCCACGGTACGTATTATATCAATAGCAGTGTAAGAGAAAGTTATTCTTCTTTTTTCTTATCGCCGTTCATTAGCATTAGTACAATGCCAACAAGGGTTAAACACACGGCTGCAAATACAGCGATCATAATAACGCCGTAGCTCCAGTTTACCAAGGGTAGATGTAATGAGGTCATAGTCGGTAATTTTATTAACACAAAAATAGAATGTAGTTGCAAGATGTTCTATGACAATTGTCAGGAAATCAAAATACTACGCAACAAATAAATTTTCATTTCATTTGAGTGCCGCCAAACGTTGTAGGCTTGGTATGGGTTCAGTATTTTTATAGTTGAAAATGGTTTTTAGAAAATGGTAGATAAAATTAAATGTCCCAATTGTGGACATGAGTTTGATGTTGAAGAGGCGCTTTCCGGCAAAATGCAGGCTCATTTTAAGGCTGAATATGAACGTAAAGTTGCGGAGCAGGCAGAAAAATTCAATAAAGAACGTAGAAAACTTGAAATTGAAGTAGAAGAATTCGAGAAGAAGAAAGAGAAGGAAAACGAGCTTTTTAAAGAGAAGCTGGCACAACGCCTTGCCAAAGAATCTGAAAAAATACAGCTACAGACCAACGAAACTTTTGAGCAAAAGTTAAAAGCCCTGCAACAAGAGAACGAGAAAAAGAAAGAAGAGAACAGAGCGCTACGTGCACAAGAGATCGACCTTTTAAAACGTGAGAACGAATTAAAGGAAAAAGCCGAAGAGCTTAAGATGAACGTGCAGAAAGAATTGCTGGAGAAACAGTCGGTCATCGAAGAAAAAGCAAAGGCAAAAGAGCGCGAGGCAATGGCGCTAAAAGAGAAAGAATACCAGAAACAGCTAGACGACCAAAAGAAGCTTATTGATGAAATGAAGCGCAAGGCAGAGCAAGGTTCTATGCAAATGCAAGGCGAAATACAAGAACTGGCATTAGAAGAATTATTGCGCAGCACCTACCCTTTTGATAATATAGACGAAGTTGGTAAAGGTATTCGTGGTGCAGATTGCATACAGACCGTCATTAACTCGCTGCAACAGACCTGTGGTTCTATTGTCTATGAAAGCAAACGTACCAAAAATTTCAGTAATGATTGGATCAATAAACTTAAGCAAGATCAAATTAATTGCAAGGCTGATATCGCAGTAATTGTTACAGAAACCTTTCCGCCCGATATGGACCGTTTTGGTGAGAAAAATGGTGTTTGGATCTGCGGATTCAACGAAGTAAAAAGTGTATCTCTCGTATTAAGAGAATTGCTGTTAAAAACACAATCCATAAAATCATCTGACGAAAACAAAGGTGATAAGATGGAACTGCTATATTCTTACCTCACTAGTAACGAGTTTGTACAAAACATTAATAGAATTATAGAAAACTACGATTCTATGATCAAACAATTGAACTACGAAAAGAAAGCCGCTTACAAGAATTTTGCCGTGCGAGAGAAGCAAATTTGGGGTGTTCAAGAAAATATAAATGTTCTCTTTGGTTCTATTAAAGGGATTGCGGGTAATGCGTTATCCACATCGACCATTCTTGATTTACCGGATGCGGAGATAGACGATTAGTTTTAGTTGTTGGTTGTTGGTTGTTGGTTGTTGGTTGTTGGTTGTTGGTTGTTGGTAAAATAATGAATTTCACTTTGCGCTATGCACAAAGCCCTTAATAAATTATGCGCTAGGCGTGCCGCGCATTACGTTTAGCGTTGGGCGCTAAGCTTTATTTAGTTTGGAATTTAGCCAAGTGATCATTTTCTCAAATCTAAAAGAGATGAAAATTAGATATATGCAGCTAATAAAACTCCCGAAATTACTACTAGATGTATCTTTAAAATAAAACACATTTAATAGGGTTGCTACCAAGCCTAAAATGCCGACCGCAAGTATAAAATATTTTAAGAATTTCATTGTTTATGTTTTAAGACGTTTTGGCACTTTTGGACCAAATTGATGGTTATTTACACCTATATGTAGCATTTTTATGCAAATTGTTACATATTTTAATGAAAAAATAGAAAAAAAGTATCTTATGAAACTAACTCATATTCTGGTAGCCTTACTACTCACTATCACTTCCGTATCATGCCAACAAGAAAAGAAAGCATCAGGTGATGATGTAACGGTTATGTGGACATCCTTTTTATCTGATTTAGCGGCTGAGGACAAAGAAGCTTTTAAGAATACATCCGGGAAGACCATTCGTTGTTATGATTGTTTGGAGAATACGCCATCCGAAGCGCAACAAATGAACTTCTTACGAGAAAATGATTCGCTTTGGTACGATAAAATTTATGATGACCTCATCTATATTCCTATAGATAGTTTTATCGCCAATGATTATGACATTCTATTCAATCCTAAATTTGTAAACATCCTTAAGGAAAATGAAACAGTTATTTCTAGTGAAGAAACAAACGGAATAATATACACCCATATACTGGTTACCACTACCCTACCTACTGCATTTTTTGAAGGTGGCCAACATATGTTTTCATTTGAAAAAACATCCGATGGCAACTGGAAACTTTATGAAATTAGCACCATACCTTAAAACATCAAAAATTTATCTCCCCATCCAATTTTTGAAGTCTGATGCTTTTGCCTTGCTAACTATAATACGCTCGCTACAGGCAGGATGAACCTCTACCAATAATTTGCTATTAAAATGAAGTTTAATAGTTACAATAGCCTCTCTACGCAGAATAAACTGTCTGTTCGCCCTATAGAAAACGGTAGGATCCAATGCTTCTTCTACTTCTTCTAATTTTACATCTAACGCATAAGAACGCTCTTGAACCGTAACTGCTTTTACAACCCCGGTATCTATATAAAAATAGGCGATATCTGCTGTTTTAACGGGTATAAATTGATCCCCAACACCTACCAAAAAGGTCTGTTTAAAATTAGTTGGCTTGGTCTGTATTAGATGCAATAGACTTTGCATTTGTTGCTCATCTATTCCATTTTGTTGGTTTTGAGCTTCAAACCGATCTAAAGCATCTTTTAGTTCTTCTTTATCAATAGGTTTCAGTAAATAATCTATACTATTTACCTTAAAGGCTTTTAAGGCATATTGATCATAAGCGGTGGTGAATACTATAGGAATGTTGATTTCTACTTGGTCAAAAATTTCGAATGAAATACCATCTGCCAAATGAATATCCATAAATACCAAAACACCATCGTGGGGTTTTGCGAAATAAGCTACGCTGGCCTTTACTGTATCTAATATTTCAATAACCTCTATATCTGTATTTATCTTTGTCAATAGATATGATAGGTTATCGCTAGCAGCAAATTCGTCTTCTACAATAATTACCTTCATTCTTGTTGATTTAAGGGTAGTTCTACCTTAAAAATATCATTATCGGTGTTCACCAACAACTCCTTTTTCAATAATAACAAATACCGTTTCTTAAGATTATAAAGTCCGGTACCCATACCTTCTGCCAAGGTGCTACGCGTGCGAATAGGGTTTTCTACGATTAACGATTCTCCACTAGAATATACTTTTACCGTTAAAGGGTTTGTAGATGAAATTTCATTATGTTTTACAGAATTTTCTACCAACGACTGTAATGCCAACGGTGGTAACTCGCGATCCAAGAAATCATCGGCAACATTAATCTCTATATTTATGCGGTCACGATAACGGGTTTTCATTAAAAAAATATAACAGTCCAAGAATTTTAATTCCTCTTTGGCAGGTACCAAATTGGTTTCACCACTTTGTAAAATATACCGATACATGTACGATAGCTTATTTACAAACTTAGTCGCATTTTCATTTTCCCTAATCAAAGACGACAAAGAGTTCAGAGAATTAAATAAAAAGTGAGGGTCGATCTGGTTTTTAAGGGCAGCAAGCTCGTTCTCTAAATTCTGCTGTTTCAACTGCTCGTTTTCTATTCTGCTTTCTTGCTTATCGGTACTTACACGTAACAACCTGGCAATAAAAAAAAGTACTATGGAAAGATTTATAAACGTAAAATTGATCCAACCTTCTTCATGATGCTCTAAAACCCTACCATTAATTAAGGGATAGCATAGCTTGATCACTTTGACTACTACCAACAATAAAATTACATTTATTACCAGTATTACAATCCACTTTAAGAGTGGTCGCCACTTAAATTCGTCATAATCAATATTAGTATTTACTTGAATTACAGACCATGAAAAACAAAAGAAAAACAAATAACGGTACAAGAAATCTGCTACCCAAGACATGGAGAAATTTAAGTTACCCTCCATAATACCATTATATAAATAAATGGTTTTTGGCAGCGAGACCAGAATACCTAATAAGAGGGCCGTTTTTATTACTTCCCCTTGTTTAACTTTAGTTATTGCCATATAATATCTTCTATTGATGCTTGCCTAGAAACATCTAAAACGGAAATTTATTTCAACCATGTTTTTTCAAACCTAAGTTCAAAATGTTTGAGCATATGATATTGTTTTTCCGAATCATAAAGATATTAGGTTATTCGCATGCAAAAAGATTTGAATGGCTCAAGCGTCTATATTACCGTCTAAAACAACCTAAGTTAAATATGAAATTTTCATGTTAAAGACATTGCCGAGCTAAATTTCAAAAAAACAGTACGTTACACCCTCTTACCCAACAGTAAACAAACCGATTAGAGCTATATCTAATACCAGATATAGACTACTTTGTAAACCAATCTCTAACCGTTTCTTCGGCTAATTTATTGTTAGGGGTAAACGCATTATTGTGTTCTCCACGGTATTCTATATAGCTAGGAAATTTCCACCATAGAATACCTTGACACCAAGGTTCATCTTGTATTCCTTCAAAGATAATCTCGTAGCCTCTGCGTTGCGACTCTTCATTAATGGAATCATCTGCCTCTGCATGCGGATTCTTCCATGGAGTGTCTACACTTCTAAACCCAATTTCAGTAAAAACGATAGGTTTTTTAAAGCGGTCATACACCTTTTTAATTTTAGTCTTTATGGTATCAAATTGTAAACGCAGCTCTTCATCGGTCGGATTATCTTTTTTACTTAATGGATAATACGAATTCAACCCCACAAAATCTAAATCGTCCCAAAACTCTATATTCTCAAATTCCTCGCCCCAATTGGCCGCATAAGTTAATTGACCAGAGTATAAAGCGCGTGTTTTTTTAATCATACTACGCCAAGCTTCGGGCTGTGCCAAGGTTGCGGTAGCGAACTCCACACCTATACATAAGGCATCCATCTCATGAATTTCAGCTAAAAATGCGTAGTGGCGAATCCAACGATAGTAATAATCATGAAATTTATTCCATTGTTCTTCCGTAGGCATATCTATGCCGCCAGGCCAACTACCACCTACGTAAATTTGCGGTTTAAGTAACGTATACATACCCATATTGCTCGCCATAGAAACAGCATGAACAACGGCGTCATCATTCTCACTACCCGCATTATCACTAAAATGTAATGGTGTAGGTGTATTTATATCATTGATGCCCGTATACGGTACTATAGCCATCGCATTACTACCCATATTCTTTTGTTTCAACAAAGATTCTGTTGCCTTTTGTGAACCGTAACCGTTATAAATGCTATACCCTTCGTGCGCAAAATTGAAGCCTTTTAAGTAAGGTAATTTTTTCTTTTCTGTTTTTTTCTTAGGATGTGTTTTTGTTAATCCTCTTAAATAACTCTGCCACCTCACCTCTAAATTCTCTATTTCCCTTTCAGACAGTGATACATTTTTATAATGTTGCAAATATGTATCTTTTCCCAAAGTGTTTATTAGAAAATCTGCAAAAGCCCCTGCCATACAATCTCTTATAAGTGATGATTCCATTTCTAGAAAATCATCATCCAATAATTCTGATACCGTAAACGTATTTTCAGATTCTAGCAATCTGGCAGACCAGTATTTATACCCTTTTATTTGCCAAGTTTTAGTAAAATAAATAGGTAGACCCAAAGTGAATATTGTTTTATTACTGGCACCAATAAGATTATGCAACAGTAAAGCATTATCCCTGCCAATATGGTTATTGGCGTAAATTTTATTTACAATGGTATGAACTGAATTGGTCGCAGGATAAAATGTAGAGTGATCCGTATTACCCGTCATCAAACCTTTTTCTTCTGTACTAGAATAAAAATTATAAGTAATTTTAGGTACATTCTTGTTCTTAACGAAATCGATGATTTTTGCCTTAGTCGCTATAACCTGTGCCTGTTTCGTCTTTATCTCTGAAGTATCCAAAGCTTTTTGATGGTCTATAAATCTGAACTCATCGGTATCTAACAATACCCTTGTACCTTTGGCAAAATTGAAAAAAGTAGACCCTTCTATGCCCCAGTTGATATTAAAATCGCCCATAACCAATCTTTCATTATTCTGGTACACTTCATATTCTAAATTCTGACGATAAAAAGAAAGACCATACTCGGCAACTTTATCGGCAAAAACATTAAAAACCTCATTTGCATCTGTACCTGTTAAAAAACTAAAAGGCACTTTTGGATCAGTAGGATTTGGATAAAAACAAACCCCAAGTACAGATTTATTATTAGGTACTTCTTTCTGCCCTATTACAATTTCTGTTGGCGATACCCGAAAAGGAGTTTCGGCCATATATTCACTAATCAAGGGATTTTCATCAATGGCGCCTACTAAAAATACTATCGAACCGTTCAATAATTTATCTGTGACCTCATCCACATGCATAAAACTAACCTTAGCACTACGCCTAGACCTAGTCACGTCCATTAATGATAATTCATTTAAAATTTCTTTATACCGCTGAGCCAATGCAACATCTTTTGCACCGTATACCACTAAAATCTCTCTCTTATTGAAGAAACTTCTACGTAAATCTCTGCGTGAAGCGATAGAATCTTTAGCTTCTGGCACTAAATCATTATCTGGGGAAGGAAAATATTCTACAGCAGCAAAACCAACGATACCGACAATAACAAACAAAGCAACTAAAAGATATTTCTTTTTCATAAATACAACTATAAGCGAACTATTGTTAAGATAACAAAAGTGCAAAACCTACGTTTGTTTAAGGCTTTATTTAACTTTTTAAAAGGGTTCGTGCAATTGCGTGTTCCAAACCTGTTCTTTATACATTTCTGAAAATTCGCTAGGCTTCTTTACAAAAACACTCGAACCGACATTTTAAATGAAAAAGGTTTTGAAACAATAGCCGTTGTGGTACGAACCCTTTTGTACCTTAACTTTGCACTACCAAATAGCCAACGCTACATGAAATCATTACTAACATTTTCCTTTCTTATTTTTACCCTAAGCTGTTTTGCCCAAAACACCGCTACAATACCATTACAAGAATTTACTGAACTAAGGGTATATGACAGAATCAGTGTTACCCTAGTAAAAGGTGAAGAGAATAAAATTGAAATCGCTTTAGAAAATAAAAAGGATTTAAGCATTACCGAGAACGATGGTCGGTTACGATTGAAAATGTGTTCTGGCGATTCTGTTCTAAATAGTATATTGAGCATAAAACTGTATTATACCGAAGCCCTAGCAGTAATTGATGCTAATAAAAATTCTAGAATCATATCATCAGGATTGGTAATCGGAACTTTATTATCTATTGAAGCACAAGATGCCAGTACTATTACCCTGAATATTGCTTATAATAATGTTAAGGCAAAAAGTATTAGTGGCAGCGAAATTAAACTCTCTGGCACAAGTGGCAACCAAGAAGCAACCATAAATACAGGCGGTAGACTCTTTAATAAAGGACTGAAAACAAAAAATACTACTGTTATTGTTTTGTCCGGTGGTTCTGCCGATGTTTATGCCAGGGAAGAAGTCATTGCCAAAGTAAAGGCAGGTGGTACAATTACCGTATACGGCAAACCAAATTCTATTGACAAAGACGATACCTTTGGAGGTAAAATAGTAATACCAGAGTAACTACTGTTCTATACTTTGAACATTAAAACCTACAAGTTCATTATCTTGAAAATGTGGAGCAACCTCGATAGGGTTACAACATACTTCACAATCTTCTACATAGGTTTGATTTACAATAGAGGGATCTAAAAGCATCGAAACTTCTTCCCAACAATACGGACATTGAAAATAATGTTCGAACATAGTATTAAATTATGCTTTCAATTCTTTTGCCAGTTCCTTTAGTGTAAGCGTCTGTATTAAATTACCCGAATTGGAAGTAAATATGGTCTGATGACCCAATTTCAATGAAAGTATATCTTCTTCTGCATCAAGATGAATTTCGGCAGGATTTATTCTAAGTTCCTCTAACTTTACATCAAATCGTTTTTTTAAGGATACTGAACCGTTAGACTTATTCAATTCAAATCCGTAAAAATCAAACAACCTTTGTAATCCGCTGAAAAAACTTATACCAATAAAAACCAGACCTGCCATGGCAAATTTATATGCCAAGGTAAATACGTCTAATTCCTCTCCATTTATAAAAGCAAACACCAGGTTTATACAACCATAAATACCCAATAAAAATACGAACAGACCAACCATAATCGCTAATACATCGGTAAGTAAAGCTTTTTTAGTTCTTGTTACCGTTAAACCATCTACCGTTCTATTTGCCTGAAAGCCAAAATCCTTTAAATATTCTAAATTATTAATTTGAGTTAACCTATTGGCTATAGTAGTTTCTAAACCACTTAGATCTACAACAACAGCACGTTTCTGCAGCTCTTCTTGCAAACTTAATTGCGCTTCAAAGGTGAGTAATGAATGTTGATCCAATATCTCTATAAGTTCGCTATTTGTTTTATCGCTATACATGTTATTCCCTAATTAATTTAATCCATTATCAAGACCTAATGCACTAACGCATATCTTAATATTTTAAAGTTGACATCTTATGAATACCCCGTGGGCTTATCACTAATAGACCTACTACCTATAATTCTATATTCAATAACTGACCTGTAAGCTGCAGTAATTGAAGCTCTGCTAATTTTGCGTCGTACTTAGCCAAATTCTTATTGGTCTGGGCATTCAACAAATTGATTTGTGCCTGTCTAAATTCAATAGAGGTAATACTACCTAACTGAAATTGTTCTTGAGAACGTTCAAAATTGTTTTGATTGGTGTATACGTTCTGCTCTTGAATATGATAAATTTTCAATAAATTCTCGTACAATGCCATCGCATTTTGCATATCTCTACTTACCTCTATCTCTACTTGCTTACGCAATATGTCTTGATTCGCATAGGTGATTTTTGCATTCTTTACACCTACTGTTGTACTACCACCATCAAAAAGATTCCAAGTAAGGCTTGCCCCTAATGATATACTATTCGCTATCGAATTTGTTCCAGGAAAAACAGCACCGGTCAAAAAAGCGGAAGGTGCATTTTGGTTTCTGTTCCAACCATAAGAACCAGTTAGGTCTAAAGTCGGTAGATAACCTGACTTACTTACTTTAATATCATAATCATTAATGCTTAAGTTCGACTCTGTCTGAAGCATTGCAACATTGTTTTTCATTGCCTGATCCATATATTCTACAATCTGAAACTTCGGCAAAAAAACAATTGTAGTATCAACTTGGTATTGATAACTTAAATCTTGGTTCAACACCACATTTAAATCACGTTTCGCGTTGGCCAATTGTTGTTCTGTATTCAATAGATTAATGCTGTCATTTGTCATATCAACTTGTGCATTCAAAATATCTAGCTTGGTATTTTGACCATATTCAAATGAGTATTCCGACCGTTGTATTCTATCTGTCGAAATCTCCAAAGCTTGCTTTTGCACATTTCTATTTTCGGTTAAACGAGCAATTTCAAAATATACACTAAACATTTGGATCATAGTGTTTTCGATAGTCTCACGCGCTTGCAAAGTGCTTAAATTGTACTGTTCTTTTAATCTCTGGTAGTTATAAAACCTACCTAGACCATCGAACAAAGTATAGTTTAGACTTAAGCTTGCGCTGTACTGTTGACTTTCTGCATCACTCAACTCAATATTACTCCTTACGCTACCATCCTCATTAAATTGCCCAGGAAATTCGGTAGTGGTATCATTGTTATTATATGTAGCACCAGCCGTACCAGTTAATGTAGGTAAATATCCTGAATTTAATATACTAGCATTATTATCAGCTATATCTACCTCATTTTTAGCAATCTCTATTCCGAAATTATTTTCTAAAGCGCGTACAATAGCTTCTTCTTTAGAAAGGGTTTTCTCTTGTGCAAAAATTACACAAACAGGGAGAAATACTAATAATGTAATTAATTTTAATCTACTCATTACAACTTATCTATATTCTTATGTGAATGTGAACCATCTTCAATAGCCGGTTGTGTATGACCTTCTAAATGGGCTGCTTCTTTCTTTTCTTTAATAGCTCTTTCTACTTCTTCTTTTGTAATCTTATGACCAGACGCAAACGATCTATTCTGTGCTTTTAGATTATTACTAAAAGATAAAAATAACGGCAACATAATCAACGTAAGTACTGTTGCTATAGCGATACCATACGCAATTGAAATAGCCATAGGTATTAAAAACTGCGCCTGTCTACTAGTTTCTAATAACAAAGGAGCCAAACCAGCAATAGTCGTTATCGAGGTTAAAAATATAGCTCTAAACCTAGATTTACCTGCTTCAAAAATAGCATTATCAAAAGTCATACCCTCTCTTAAGTTAGAATTGAACTTACCTATAAGCACTAGCCCATCGTTAACCATAATACCTATCAATGCAATAATACCTAAGATAGAAAGTACGTTTATAGGGAAATCATGAATCCAATGCCCCCATGCGACCGCAGTAAAACTAAATGGTACCAAAAGCAATAACATTAATGGCTGACTGAAACTTCTAAACGTAAAAGCAATAGTGATATATATTAAAAGTATCACTGTAAAACCTACTAATTTCAATGAACCCGTTAGTTTCTCAAGCTCCCTATTCTGACCTTCATACGATGCACTAACCGTTGGATACTTTGATTGTATTTCTGGCATGTGCACATTTTGAATCTCAGTCATGATTTCTGTGGGACTATCCTTAACATCTTTCATATCGGCAGATACTTGAATCTCTCGTCTACCTTCTAAACGATTTATAGCTACATCTCCACGTTCAATGATATAGTCGGCAACCTCACTTAATGGAACACGGTCGCCTGCTGGTGTAACAATACGCATATCATCTAAATTGGATATGGAAGATCGCTCTTCTCTATCATACCGAACCCAAACCCTAATCTCATCTTGTGACCTCTGAAAACGTTGTGCCTGTACACCAAAGAAACCTGCTCTAACTTGATCCATTAATGCTTGAAGATCTAAACCTAATAGATATGCATTCTCTTTTAATGTTAAGCGAATCTCCTTAATACCGGCAGGATCATTATCAGATATATCTTTCAGCCTGGTGTTTTTTGTAAGTATACTTTTCAGCTCAACTTTGGCTGCTTTTAGCTGTTCTATATTATTACCCAATAGTGATACCGAAACCGGCGAACCACCGAAGTTACCACCAGAACCATAAATTAAACTTTCAACGCCCAAAACCGGACCAACAAGTTCTTCTAACCTTCTTGTCACCAAATCTGCAGAAATTTCATTTGGTCGCTCTTCACCTGGCAAAAGATTAATGGTCAATACTGCTGATGATGAACCAGGACCTAACTTTTTAATCAGATTTTCAAAAACCTCTATATCTTCTCCAGGTAAATATTTCTCAGTCAACTCTTGATTAACAATCCTAGCTTTTTCCTCAATTAAGGAAATAATAGAATCGGTTATTTTTTCATTGGTACCGTTAGGCATCTCTAACTCAACACCAACACGATCACTCGCAACTCTTGGAAAGAATGCAGTTCTTATAATACCGCCACCAACAGAGCCTAAAGTCAAAATAAAACTAGCCGCAATTACAGAGAATACAAATATTTTGTATTTCATTGAAAAACGCAATACCGGTGTATACAGGTAATCACGCATCCAAACCATTAACCTATCTCCAAACTCATTGATAACCCTGAGCTTCGCAAATGCATTTGCGAATCCGCTTTTAGGTTTATTATCTATGGGCTGTAAGGCTTTGGAATGTGCCAAGTGAGCAGGCAATATAACCAATGCCTCTACTAAGGACACTACCAATGTTAAAATTACAATAACCGAAACCTCGCCAAAGAACTCTCCAATTCTACTATCTAAAAATAGGAATATAGAAAATGCCAATATCGTAGTTATAATAGCAGATATAATAGGAGGCAATACCTCCATAGTACCATCTACGGCTGCTTGTACCGGCGATTTACCTTTTTCGTAGTGCTGGTAGATATTCTCGGCAATTACAATACCATCATCTACTAAAATGCCAATAACGATAATCATACCGAACAATGATAGTACATTGATAGTAACATCAAAGAACCCGGCAAAAACGAACATTCCTAAAAATGCTACAGGTAGACCAAAGGCAACCCAAAATGCCAGTCTTGTATTCAAGAACAGTGATAAGAAAATCAACACCAATACCATACCCATAATGGCATTTTCAGTCAATAATTGTGTTCTTTGATTAAGAGTAATAGACTGATCGGATACAACATCTAATTTAATGTTGTTATATTTTTCATTGAACTCTCCAATAAATTCATTTACCTTATCTGCAGCCGCTATTAAATCTTCATTATTGGTACTCGTAATAGTAGTGCTTACAGATAAATTGCCATTGAAATAAGTTGCGTTTGGTGTTTCTGCAAATCGATCCCTAACAATTGCTACGTCCTTTAAACGAATTACGTTACCAGATTGGTCTGCACGAACTACAAGATTACCAAGTTCGCTACCATAATATGAACGATTATTTGCACGTATTAAATATTCTTCTGCGTCTGTCTTAATATTACCACCGGTTACAAGAATATTTGCATTACCTACTGCACTGGCTACTTCTGAAAAGGATAAGCCATATGCCAAAAGATCGTTCTCATTAACCGCTATTTCAATTTCTTCATCTGGGAAACCCGAAATCTCAATTTGAGAAATACCTTCCATTGCTCTTAGATCATTCTCTATCTCTCTACCAACACTTTTTAAGGTTGCTAGCGGTATGTTCTCCCCACTTATGGCAAATGATATGGTTTGACGAACGGTTTCCAGAATAGAAACAATCAAAGGTTCCATACCGGTAGGAAAAGTAGGTACTCTATCTACCGCATTTTTTACCTCTAAGAGCATGAAATCGATATTCTCACCCTTTTCGATTTCTACATTAATAGTACCACTATTTTCTCGAGAAGTTGACGTTACTCGATCTACACCTTCTAGTCCTTTTAGGTTATCTTCTATCTTTAGTACAATACCTTCTTCTACCTCTTGTGGCGAAGCACCAGGATAAGTTATTGTTATGGCAATATTCTTAGAATCCGTTAACGGAAAATAAGAAGATTTTAATGCTTTAGCCCCTACAATACCAAATAAGCCAAAAGATATTACTACGACATTAACGGCAACATGATACCGAATAAAATATTCTATCAGTTTACGCATTATTCTTCTGTGTTTTCTGGTTGTTCAGCATAAATTTTAACGGCCATACCTGAATAAGCTCCACTTATGGGCTTTGAAACTATAGTTAAGCCATTTGGCACATTCTTTAGTACTACACGCTTATCAGAAAAATATACAGGATCTACATCAATGATATCCAATATCGAATCTCTTACGACAAATATCTTATTACCCTCTAATAATAAACCTCTATCTACTTCAATAGCGTTTTCTTCCTTTTTAGCATCTAAATCTGCCTCTAAGTACATACCTTCTCTTAAATTATCGCCTTGTACCTCTATATAAGCATTTACCGTTTGGGTCGCTTGATCGATACTACCATTGATCCTGGTTACCTTACCCTTATACTTGCTATTATCATCTAAATTGGTCAACTCTACAGACTCACCTACTTTTAAAAGATCCGTATATCTTTTACTAATAGCAACTTCTAACTCATACACTTCTGTATTTATAAATTCACCAAGTTTTTGCCCAGACCTTACTAAAGTGCCTTCAGTAACCAAAGTTTCTGTAAGCACCCCTGAGAAAGGTGCCGATATACGATACTTAGAAAGTCTTTGTTCTAAATTCTTAACATTATAGTAGCTGGTCAATATACCTCTACCAGATATAAAAAACTTTTCTTTCTCTGTTGCCATTTCTGGAAGCGGTGGAGTGGTTTTCGACATATCAAAATTAGAAAGGTAACTTTGCCACTTCGCGTATATATCTGGATAATCTAATCTCAAATCTGGCATTACCGAAGTTAATTGGTTAAACAGATTACTTTTCGCAGATTGGACGCTTGCCGCATATTCATCTGCATCTATACTTATAATTGTTTCTCCTTGACGAAAAGCTTGTCCTTCTTTAAACAACTTGCTACCTTTTTTAAAAAGACCCTGCACTTCGGCATATAATTCAACTCGTTGCTTAGCAGTTAAATTTCCATTAGCCGAAACAACAATTGGCACTGTACCATTTTGTACTATCTCGGTAAAAACTGTTTTAACAACTTTTACAGATTTCGGTTTAAAAGTTTTCTTACTATCAATAATATACCCTGCAAGAACAAAGGATACAGCAATTAGTAATATACCTAGTACGGTAAAAATAATTTTTCGCATTTTATTTATAATTTATAAGCGTATTTTAAAAAACACAGGAACAAAAATACTTTTTATTACCCTTTAGAGATTATGGTAATTAAATGAAACGACTAAATTCAATTGTGAAACGACTTTGTCTCCACACCAGTTTAATTATCAATTATATTTAGCGCACGACCTTGCCAAAAAAACCTTAATTGTATCATCAAAATAGTCAGTTTATTATTATATCAAACTTTAAAAAAATAGTAAATGAGTAGCCCAACACTATACTGACTTTAACTCGAAGATTTTGAAAATCAATTCATCAACGGCAAAAATACCATACCGATATCATGCCCCATAATAGCTATAACAATCATCGAACATTTTTGAGTTTTAAATGTATCTTAATTTAAAAAAGGGATACTCTCGTATCCCTTTTTTAAATTTTAAATTCGTGGTTTAGTTTCGCTTTGTATCTTCAAATTTTGTATCTACAATTCTTGTTCTACTCGCTTCAGTAGTGCCAAATTTTAAATTCAAAAATTCATCATCGCTATCAAAAACCGCTAATTTACTACTTGGCATTCTCAATAAAGAATTCAATGATCTAAAATCATTGCCTTGTAATTGAACAAATTCTAGATTAGTTAACGAAGCCATACTACTTGGTAAATCGCCTTCAAATTGATTGTAAGATAAAATCAACTCCCTTAAATTCACTAAACGGCCTAAATCTACCTCTATAGAACCAGCCAACTTATTGCCGAACAATTCTAACTGCTCTAATTTCCCTAACTTCTCAATAGATTTTGGCAAACTACCTTCTAGGTAATTACTTGACAGATTTAAGGTTTTTAGATTAGACATCTCACCTATACCTTCTGGAATTGTTCCTTGAAACAAATTATTGAACATAGATAATTCTTCTAAGTGTTTCATTTGCGAATAATCTTTAGGTAGTGCACCTGTTAATTTATTCATCTCTAAACGCAATGAGGTCAATTCTTCTAATTGAAAGAAGTCATTAGGTAAATTACCTTCTAAAATATTAAATGCAAGATTTAAAGTTTTCAGATGGGATAGTTTGCTTACACCCATCGGAATTTTTCCTTTTAAGTTATTGCGGTATAACTTCAAGCCGGTTACATGACCATCTGCTATTTCTACACCATACCATGATGAAGGATCGGCTTGTAAATTCCACTTATTCTGCCACTTTTCACCACCCGTACTTTTATGCAAGTCAATTAAAAACTGTTTTTCATTGGTTGGTATTTGAGCATTTACCATTATACTACAAGTAAAGAAGAGTACTAAACTAAGATAATTAAAAAGGTTTTTCATATCGAAAAAATTGATTTTTGGGGGACTATTTACAACTACGATCTACCTGTCAACACTGTTAGAAATCAGTACTGACATAAAAAGTACTTTCATAATAACGTCTAAAAAATAAATTTATGATACATTACTGTTATTAAAGCACTTAAAACAAGAAAGAGATGCTGTTCAACATCTCTTTCTTTCACCAAACTAACTAAAAGTGTAAACTACTCTTACTCTTCTATATCTTCAAACTTCGTATCTGCCATTCTGGTCTTACTGAAGTTAAGGTCTTTAAATTCTAATTTTCTATCTTCTTTATCATAATCAAATACTAAATATTCTTTAGTCTCTAAAAATTCTAATGCTTTAAAAGAACTGAAATTATTATTTTGTATTTGAAAAACTTCTAAACTTGCTAAATCTGCGAACTCATTAGGAATTTCACCAATAAGCCTGTTATTTGCCAAAACCAACTCCTTCAATTTACTTAGTTTACCCATATCTCTTGGTATCGCACCCTCAAGTCTATTTTCAAATAGACCCAAAGTTTCTAATTGAGATAATTCTCCTAACGAACTTGGTATGTCTCCGTAAAATTCATTGCTTGAAAGATTTAATAATTTTAAACCTTTAAGGTTACCAACAGAGGTAGGTATTTTACCCGTGAAAAAGTTGTTGAAAGCTGAAAGCTCCTCTAATTGTATTAAACTACCAATGCCTTCTGGAAGATTACCATTTAACCTATTCATCTCTAATTTCAACACTCTTAAATTGGAAAGGTTTACAATTTCTGCCGGTAAAGAACCTGTTAGAGAATTGAATGCAAGGTTAAGTACTTTTAAATTTTCTAAATTTCCTATTTCTGAAGAAATTGATCCCATTAAATTGTTGTGGAATAAATTAATCTCTACAACTTTATCATCTTCTACTTTAATACCGTGCCATTGAGAAACCGGAGCTTTTAAATCCCATTTTTTTACCCAGTGATTACCGTTGGTAGATTCATAAAGGTCAAGTAAAGCTTTCTTCTCCTTTTTAGAGACTTCTGCTAAACAAACTGTGCTTAGAAATAATAGACTAAAACTTAAAAAATATAATTTTTTCATAATAAGGTGGTTTGGTAAATTCTATCAACTCAGAATTATCCTACAAATTTGAACTAATAACGCTAAAAACTGAAATTTTATCGTTGACTGACCTCTGTTTGTTGTGAAAGTATCAAAATATGTTGTGAAACCCTTATTATCATATGTAAGAAAATACTTCTTAATTCAACGATTCTATGTCTAATGTAAGGTTTTCCCAGTTCTGCATAAGTGTCTCTAGTTTCTTCTTTTTTGCTTCATAACCATCAAAAAAGTTGGGCTTGGCTATAGTAGCGTCATAGTCTACCAGAAGATTATGATCTATGTCTTTAATTTCTTTTTCGAGGTTACTTATTTTACTTTCTACTGAACTCAATTGATTTTTGAGACTCTTTAATTTTTTCTGATCCTGAAAAGAATTCGAAACTTTAGGTTTTGCCTTTTCGACAACTACTGCTTGTTTTTTCTCTATTGCCCTAAAATTTTCTACTTTACGTTGTTCTAGGTAGTAATCTACATCGCCCAAATACTCCCTAATCTTTTGATCTTTAAACTCATATACTTTATTGGTCAAACCCTGTAAAAAATCTCTATCGTGAGAAACCAATATCAATGTACCTTCAAAATTTAAGCACGCTTGTTTTAGTACATTCTTAGATTTAATATCTAAGTGGTTGGTTGGTTCATCCATTACCAAAACATTAAAAGGCTGCAATAACATTTTAGCCAGTGCTAAACGGTTACGCTCACCACCAGACAAAACTTTTACGTATTTATCTACTTCATCTCCCCTAAACAAAAAAGAGCCTAGAATATCTCGCACTTTACTTCTATTCTTTTCATTTGCAGCATCTATCATGGTATCTAAAATAGTCTTATTACCATCTAGATATTCTGCCTGGTTTTGAGCAAAATATCCTATTTGCACATTATGCCCAAGTTTTAAATGTCCGTCATGCTTAAGATCGCCTACAATAATCTTCGCCAATGTAGATTTACCTTGACCATTTTGACCGACGAAGGCTGTCTTACTATTTCTTTCAATAAGTAGATTGATATTATTCAATACCAAATTATCACCATAAGCTTTTGAAAGCTCTTCTATTTCGACTACCACTTTACCTGGTGTAATAGAAATAGGAAAACGAAGACTCATTACACTATTATCATCTTCATCTACCTCTATACGCTCAATCTTATCTAATTTCTTAATTAAAGATTGTGCCATTGATGCTTTGGTCGACTTCGCCCTAAACTTTTCTATTAATCGCTCTGCTTGCTGAATTTCTTTTTCCTGGTTCTTTTGAGCGTTAACCTGCTGTTGCTTTATTTCATTTCTTAATACCAAGTATTCGGTATACGGCTTATTATAATCATAAATACGGCCTAGTGAGATTTCAATAGTTCTGTTGGTAACATTATCTAAGAACATTTTATCATGAGATACTATGACCACAGCACCCGTATAATTATTTAAAAATTGCTCGAACCAAATGATAGATTCAATATCTAAATGATTGGTTGGTTCATCGAGTAGCAAGACGTCATTAGTTTGCAATAATAATTTGGCAAGCTCAATACGCATACGCCAACCACCTGAAAAAGTTTCGGTCTTTTTATCAAAATCTTCTCTTCTAAAGCCTAAACCTTGTAGAATTTTTTCTGTTTCTCCCTGATAATTATACCCTCCTAATATTTCATAATGTTGGGTTATATCACTTAAGTCAACAATTAACTGGCTATACGAATCTGACTCATAATCGGTACGTTCTGCCAATTGATGGTTGATTTCATCTAATTTAAGCTCTAATGCCTTAATTTCTTCAAATGCTTGATATGCCTCTTCTAAAACTGACCGCCCTTCTACGAAGTCGATATCCTGTCTAAGAAAACCAATCTTTATATCTTTTTCAATCGCTATAACACCGGTATCTAAGGCCATGTCCTTATTAAGTAACTTTAATAAGGTTGATTTACCAGCGCCGTTTTTACCAACTAGTCCTGCTCTATTACCTGCATTTAGGCGAAATGAAATTTCTTCAAATAAATATTCTCCTCCAAAAGAGACCGATAGGTTGTGAACGTTTAACATAAATTTTAATTCTTCTTATGGTTACTTAAAAATGTCATTTTAAACCTGATAATTTTTAAGCTAATTTTATCTTTGTAACCTTAGATTTCTAACACGAAAAATGTCTTAAAATCGTACCTTAGTATAAAGTTTTGCAAATGTTAAAAAAAGGAAACAAACTCTACAGTATTTTAACAGGAAGTTGCCCCAGATGCCATGAAGAAAGTATGTATTTGGACAAAAATCCATATCATTTGGGCAAAATCTATGAAATGCATGAGAGATGCAGTAATTGCAATCTCAAATATAAAATAGAACCTTCTTTCTTTTATGGAGCAATGTATGTTAGTTATGGGGTAGGTATAGCCTTCGCCGTGGCGGCATTTGTTATTGCCAATCTTTTTCTGGGTGCCAGTTTACTAGAAGCGTTTATTGCAATTATTGCGACACTGGTTATATTCATGCCGGTAATTATGCGTGTATCTCGAAATATTTGGATCAATATGTTCGTGAAATACGATCGTAACACGAAAACAAACTTCAAGAATTCTTCATTCTAAGTAAATCGAGTTATATCCATTTCTTTCAATAGTGATACATTAAATTCAATATAATCATATAATGATCTTGCCGCCCAAGGCGCAATTGTTATACCATGAGAACCAAAACCGTTCAATAACCACAAATTATTATATTTTGGGTGTCTACCCACCAAAGGCCTTCTATCTTTAACCGTAGGTCGCACCCCTGCTTCGTGACCAACTATCTCATAATTACAGGTTAAAAGGCTATCTAGTTTAACAACAAGCTCATTTTTAGCCTCTACTGTCGTTCTATTGTCTTTTTGACCTCTATTATATGTAGCCCCTACTTTATATAAATCATTGCCAAGTGGAATTAAAAATATTGACGACTTTATAATATTTGCCTCATTCAAACCTTTTGATTTAATTATAATATACTCTCCTTTAGAACCTTGCATCGGCAAGTATTTAAAATAAGGATTCTGCATCATACCATAACCCTCTGTAAAAACAACGTTTTTAGCTTTAATATCTTTGTAGGTCACAAAATCTTCTTCAACTTGAAGCTGACCATAATCAAACGTTTCTTTATACAATTTGTTCTCTTGCTCTAACCAGTTTGCATAGCTATTGAAAAGTAACTTGGTATCTAACTTACCTGTTTCTAATACTTTTCCGAATTGAAAAGGAATTTTGAGTCCGGCATTGTCATTATTTATCAATTTTATATCTAAATACGGTCTGAGCCTGTCTTTATCGGCTGCTTCAAACCACAAATTTTGCTCTTCTATTGACGCAAATTTGCGTAGCACACTGATTTTTTGATCAAACGTAACATTTAAAAATTGTTCTAATTCGGTATAAAACTTTACAGCTAAAGGTAATTGCTCATCTGCCCTCCAAGAAAGGGTAAATCGTTTTAAAATAACAGGATTATATAAGCCACCAGCAACACGAGAAGAGGTTTGCGTTCGATCATTAAAAACAACGAAAGTCTTATTGTTTTTCCGCAAGTTTTCGCAAAATGCAGTACCCGCCAAACCTAACCCTACCACTATAAAATCTACCATAGCACAAATGTAATGACAATTGCATAAAACATGATATAAAACAAAAGACCCAATCTTTCGATTGGGTCTTTTTTATGTGAATTGGATTTTCAGTAAGCTCTTAGTAAGCCCACATGTCTTGTTCCTTATCTCTAATTGTTTCTTTAATTCGTTTAGCTTCCAATAATTGGAACAAAGCATTGTCAGAAATATAGTCGTCTACTTTTCTATCGCCTTGTACGTTATCTTCTTTATAAATAACGGCATCGAATCTTCTAGCATTCAACAGCATGTCAAAAGAGATAGGCTGTGCAGAATTTTGTTGGTTGAAAACTTTTGCCTCATGTAACATTGCACGAGCATCTGGATACCATACCCAGAAAAGTTCTACCATATCTGGATTTTCATCATCCATAAAGTTTACATCTGGAGCAACTGGAGCAATACCTAAAAGACGGTATTTCAACTCTCCTTGTCTCTTATCAAAATACCAGATTCCTTTAATATGATACTCTTCAATATCAGCTGCAGAAATAGTTCTACGTGTAATATATTCTTCAGAAACAGTTTCACCTGCATTCATTTGCTCATACCCATAATCTAAGGTATCAACCATTTGCAATGCATCTTTTAAATCTCCAAAAGTTCTTTTTTGTGTAAAATAAGAATCTGTATAAGTATCTAATTTTCCACTTTTTAAATTTTTAACCAGTACATGGTATAAAGACCTTCTATCTGGCCCGATATCCATAGTATCCGTTGGGTAATACAATGGGAAATTAACTCTTTCATCTAAATCAATGGTTTCCCATAAGGTTTTAGACCAAAGGATATCCCTATCATCTACGTACCCGTATTCTAACGGAGCATCATTATCTACAGCTTTTTGAGCTTCTGTACGAACACCAACCTCATCTGGTTTTTTTGCATTCAATACGTTTGCTTGGGCCATCATCGATAAAGGTAACATCGTTACCACTCCCATTACTAAAACATTTTTCCAATTCATGTTTGCTTCACTTTAAAATTAACCGGGCAAGACCAATGGGCTTACCCGGTATCATTCTATTTATTTAGTTTGTAATCTCCACAACTACTGGAGACACTTTCTTCAACTTGTAACTCTTGTTATTTGTGATATAAGCTTCAATATCGAATATTTGTACGATATCTCCTCTTTTAGCACGACCTAAAGCTTGTTTAGCCTTAGCATTCATTTTGTTTCCTCTAACAGAAACTGTTGGCTGACCTGGTACTTTGAATTTGAAACCGCTTACCGCAAGGTTTAAATCAAAATCGAAGTCTTCTAAACCAGCACCGATAGTAGCAATTTCAACATTCCTTTTTGGAAGCTTAAGACTACCTGTTTGCTTACTTACACTACCTTCTGGTCTTGGAATATCTTTAATTCTAAACTCTAATGAAGAACCTACAGGCTCACCATCTGGCAATGTACCAGAAGCTTTTATAGTAACCGTTCTACCTGTACCAGGAGTCATTACATATTTGCTACCGCCTACAGATTTCAAACCTGGCGCAGATGCATTTACTTTATTATTGGCAATACCTGGTATAGAGATAGACATTGGGTTAGCAACACCTCTATAAACAACATTCATTTTATCAGCAGCTATTAAAGCACCACCTGGCTTAGAAATTGTTGCGAATGAATTTTTAACCTCAACAGGAATCTCTTCACCGTCTTGCTTAAAATAGATAGTACCTTTTACTTCATGATCACCGGCAGAACCAGAACCAATCAACATTTTAACACCACCAGCTTCTAATTTGTAATCAGAACCTTCAGATAATTTTCTACCATCTAAAGTCAACTCTGCTCTTACCGGAGTAGAAGAGTTATCAGTTTTACTGATAATAATCTTACCATCGTACTTCTCACCTGCATAGTATGCAGATTTTGTAGCTGAAAGAGATGTTGCGAAGTTCTTTAAAGAAACTTGTTCTGTTAACTCACCTGCTAACATAGATTTCAAAGCTGCTTCTTCAGTTATCTTAACATCAGCTTGTAACTGAGTTAATTTTGCCAAAGATGCTACTAAAGGATACCCTTCGTAGTGATAATTGATCCAATCTTGTTTAGTACCGTCTCTTTTTTCAACTTTACCGTTTTCATCTCCTGTTTGGAAACGATCGATAACAGATTGCTTTAAAGCAGTTGGTACTATTGCAGCAACTTGATCTCTATAACCTGTTAGGTTACTCATGAATTTTTTACCGTCTTCCGATAAAGTTTCACCTTGGAATAATTTCTGATCTAAATAATCAGCCATATCCATACGAGCATAATCTTTAGGATCTTCGATCCCTTCCATCATACCTGATTTAAGTCCTTCTAAGTAATCATAATACTCTTGAGACATTGCTTTGATCTGCTGAGCATTCTTATATAACTTATCGTACTTTGCAGCATCTTCAGATGCTTTAGTTCCAAGACTTTCCAAGAACGCATCGTTACTTGCTGTTGTCTTTTGATTCGAAGTCTCTAGCTTTTCATTCATTATACCGAATGCAGCCAATACTTCTTTACTCATGTTTAACGCCAACATTGCGATGAAGATCAAATACATTAAGTTGACCATCTTCTGACGTGGTGATTGTTTTCCTCCTGCCATGGATTTTAGTTTAGATTTTTATTAATAATTGATTCGGGTTGGTAAAAATCCAAATTAGTTTTTGCTCATTGCAGATAACATACCACCATATACACCATTCAATGAAGAAAGGTTTGTAGACAAAGATGCCATTTGATCTTTAAGTGCACTTGCATTTTGAACAACTTCTTCATTAACTGAAGCTTGCTTGCTAGCGCTTTCTAATTGTACTTTATAAAGACTGTTCAAAGACTCCATTTGAGAAGCAGCCTGAACCATTTCACTAGAATATTTCTTAGTAGATTCCATTGCGTCAACTGTTGGAGCGATACCTTTGGCAGCACCTTCAAAGTTTTTAATGCTTGAACCTAAGCTTTCCATAAGACTTGCATCTACACCAGCTTCTTTCAATAAATCATCTAATTTCTTAGATAAAGATGCTTCAGCTTCTTTTACTTCTGTTGCAGCTTGTGCTTTTTTAGGTGCTTTGCTTTCACCACCAGCTAATTCTGGGTATACTAATGCCCAATCTAAATCGTCATCTACTGGTTCGAATGCACTGATCGCGAAAATTAATGCTTCTGTAATAAGACCTATCGCTAGAAGAATACCACCATTTAATGGACCTAACTCCCAGTGAAGAATTTTAAATAATGCACCAATAATTACAACTGATGCCCCTAGCCCGTAGGCCATGTTAAATAATTTTTTTGTGGATTTTGACTGTGCCATGTTTTAATTTAATTTAAGGTTTAATAAAAAAGATTTGGTTAAAAATGAATTTGAATTTATTATAAAACTATTAATGTTATTATTTATTGTGTGGAATCTTCCTCACCCATATAATCTTGTACTGTTCTGAAACCGATGTAACTACGTGCTGAATCTGCGTATTCGTAATCTCTTGTACTTACTTGTAAGAAGTATGCAACATCTTTCCAAGAACCACCTCTAATCACTTTTCTTGTATTAGATTGATCGCCTCCGTTAGGGTTCATAGTTGATACATAATCGTATGCACTTGGATCATAACTTGAATTTGTCCACTCAGAAACGTTACCGGCCATGTTGTACATATTAAAGTCATTAGGCTCGTAAGATTTTGCTTCCACTGTATATAAAGCAGCATCTGCAGCATAATCTCCTCGTTGCGGCTTAAAGTTTGCCATAAAACAACCAGTATCACTGATTACATATGGTCCACCCCATGGGTACGTACCACCTTCGATACCACCTCTTGCAGCATATTCCCACTCAGCTTCCGTTGGTAATCTAAATTGATTTACAAACTGTCTACCTCTGCTTTTGTTATCGTCATTCTTAAACTTAGTTCTCCAGTTACAGAATGCCTTTGCTTGTTGCCAGCTGATACCTACTACTGGGTATTCGCTATATGCATCATGCCAGAAATAATCGTTGTGCATTGGTTCGTTATAAGAATAAGAGAAGTCTCTGATCCAAACCGTTGTATCTGGGTATATCTCAACTTCTTCTGTGCGGATAAAATCTTTACGACTTTGGTTTCCTTTTACAGAAGCACGAGCAGCTGCCTCAATATCCATCCAGCTATACTTATACTTTAAACTTTTAACATCAATGGTACGTTGACCATTATAAGACTCTTCTTCCGATAGGTAGATAGAATCCATAATTTCGGTATAATATTCATCTGGATAATCAGATGTGTTCCAAACTAAGTCTTCATCTTTGCTTAACGCTCTACCCTCGTAGCCCGTTTCACCCATACCTGAATAGTTGTCCAACATATACTTATCGTATACAGACGCTCTTGTAGTATCTGCATCTTTAAAAGCATAGTCGCCGATACCGCCTTCTTCTGGGCCGATACCTAACTCATCAGCTAAAATGGCTAATTTGGTTCTAACTATAGAATCCTTTACCCATTCTACAAACTGACGATACTCACTATTCGTGATTTCGGTATCATCCATGTAAAAAGAACGTACCGTAACTGTCTTAGTAGGTGCATTCAATAATTTTCCTTGGTCTTCTTCACTCTTACCCATGATAAAAGAACCCCTTGGGATAAGTTCCATTCCATATGGTTTTTCTGGATACCATTTTTTTCCCTGGACTCCAGTTAGCTCACCTTTCTGCTTAGACCCACAACTTGTGAGTAAAAAAACAAACGCTATAGAGGATAACAATAGCTTCTTCATACTTTAGGTTAAATTTCGATTATGGTTTAAACTCAGAATACAATGATTTATTCTAACAACTAAAACTAGGTTTTATATAAAATATTGTATTAAAGTCTTTTTATGCTTTAAAAAAAATAATGTTAATTAAAGCCTTTCTTATAGGCCTTAAACCACCTTTCAGGAATTTGTTGATTACATGCATCTAAATAATCCTTCTCAGTGCAAGGTAATAACGCAGGTGTATGGCCTTTAGTATGTGAGGTAAAAATAGATGGGACTTCTGTCCACCATCTTTCTGTTAATAAACTTTTGTAGAATACCAATTCTTCATCTTCGCTCGGTACATTGTACTTAACAAAGTCATCTGTTTTGGTATAAGGAGATTCTTTGATTCTAAAATTGATACCTTCTATAAAGTACCATATTATCTGCGCTATCAGCTGTTGCGACTGTACGGTGTTCTCCATTTCATATAAACCGAATACCGATACTTTATCACTGATACCGGCATATCTAGAAATAGCACAGATTTCTCTTCCATTAAATCCGTTCGGAGAAAAATTAGCAGATAAAGAAATTTCACTTGCCTTGACCGACCGTAGGTCTAAACTCACCATATGTGCATTTCGTAGTACCGGTTCTGCCAAAGAAATATCATTTGCAACCTCTCCAAGCCTATAGGCATCAAAAAATAAACGCTCCATTAAATCTATTTCTTCTTGGGCATTAAAATAACTCTGATAGCCAATATTTGAAAAGTTAAAGAGATTATTTGGCTTATCTGTAATTATTTTACTCATATAGGAATGTGATGAAATAAGCTCATCTTCAATTCCGAAATCAAATCTACTGTCTATTGCAACAAGATTGATCATATCTCTAATACCATCAAAAGCTCTATATGCGGGATAAGTAATATCTTGCGTTGCTCCTAAAATTATCGGAATAACATGTTCTTCTAACAAACCGGCCACAACTTCTTTTACAACAAAATAAGTGTCGTTTACAGTAGCCCCTTCTTCAATATCACCCAAATCTACAATTGTGGCATTCCAGTTTCCTATAAGAAGTTTATAGAATTGTAACCGTATAGCAGAGACATCTAATTTCTCGTGTTTCTTTTCGTATGCATTTCTAGATTCTCTAACCCCTATAATCGCTACTGTGGCATTAGCCAGTACAGGCAATCCATCTTTTTCAGTATGTATGTGGGTGTTTTTACCAATGGATTGACTAGGCAGTAACTCATTATGGGCTAAAACTTTATCCGATACTGGAACTAGAAAATCAAAGGCCATTTATTAAAGGTTTTTAGAAATCATAAAAATACTATACTAATCTTTTGACCTAAAATTAAATTACTTTTTTGTTTTAGGTTTAGCTTTTGCCTTTTTCTTTGGAGCTTTTTTCTTTGGAGTCTTCGCCTCAATCAACTTTTTGGCTTCTTCTAAAGACATCTTAACAACATCGACAGTTTTTGCCAACTCCACCTTGATCTTGCCTTTTATAACATTATGACGGCCCCATCTCGCTTTTTCTATACGGATGCCTTCTTCTTCCCAGTTATGAATAACCTTATCGATCTCTTTTTGTTTTTTGATTTCGATTAGCTCTATAATGTCATCATTAGATAAGTTATCAAAATCGTACTTTTTGTTTACGTTAATAAACATACCGTTCCATTTAATGAACGGTCCAAACCTACCTGTACCTTTTGTAACTTCTAGATCTTCGTACATAGCAATTGGCGCATCGGCCTTCTGCTTAGCAACAATAAGTTCTATTGCTCTATCCATCTCTATTTCAAAAGCACTCTCGCCTTTATCCATAGAAATAAATTTCTCGCCAAATTTCACATAAGGTCCAAATCTACCTACGTTAGCCAATACTTCTTCCCCTTCATAAACCCCTAATTTCCTAGGAAGTTTAAAAAGATCCATTGCCTCTTCATATGAAATGGTGTTCAAAGATTGCTCTGGTAATAAACTTGCAAATGTTGGCTTCTCTTCATCATCAACAGTACCAATTTGTACCATTGGTCCAAACCTTCCTAAACGTACAGATACTTGTTTTCCACTTTTTGGGTCTTTACCCAATATTCTTTCTCCGCTGGCACGGTCTGCATTTTCTTCTACATCTACTACATTAGGATGAAAATCCTTGTAGAAATCTTTCATCATTTTCTTCCAATCCTCATCACCAGAAGCTATCTCATCAAAATCTTCTTCAACTTGAGCGGTAAAATTATAATCTAAAATATTGGCAAAATTACTCACCAAGAAATCGGTAACGATCATACCAATATCCGTAGGCACCATTTTACCCTTATCAGAACCAACATTTTCAGTAAGGTTCTTTGTTTCTATACTATCTGAAGCCAATATCAATTGTTGATACTTACGCTCACTACCTTCAATAGTACCTTTTTCAACATAACCTCTATTAAGAATAGTAGATATTGTTGGCGCATATGTAGACGGTCTACCAATACCCAACTCTTCTAACTTCTTAACCAAAGATGCTTCCGTAAATCTATATGGTGCTCTTGTAAAACGTTCCGTCGCTGAAATAAAGTTGTTCAACAAACGCTCACCTTGCTTCATTGCCGGCAGCATACCTTCTTGTTCTTCAGCAACATCTTCATCATCTACACCTTCCATGTAAACTTTTAAGAAACCATCAAACTTAATTACTTCACCATTAGCTGTGAACTCTTCTGTATGTTTGTTGGCCTTTATTCTAACATTGGTACGTTCCAATTTCGCATCGCTCATTTGAGATGCAACGGTACGTTTCCATATTAAATCATATAATTTAGATTGATCACGCTCCAACGAAGGAGATTGATTCCCCATATCCGTAGGTCTAATGGCTTCGTGTGCTTCTTGAGCTCCTTTAGACTTCCCTTTAAAGTTTCTTGTTTCGCTATACTCTTTACCGTAGTTTTTTTCAATAGCTTCTTTGGCAGATGCTAATGCTTCGTTAGAAAGATTAACACTATCTGTTCTCATGTAGGTTATTAAACCCGCTTCATACAAACGTTGTGCTACCTGCATGGTTCTACCTACAGAAAAATACAATTTTCTTGATGCTTCTTGTTGTAAAGTAGAAGTGGTAAACGGCGCAGATGGCGATTTCTTAGCCGGTTTTTTATCTAATTTGCTTACTGAAAAATCAGCTGCTTTGTTTTTCTCTAAAAATGCCTTTGCATCTTCTTCGGTAGCGAACGTTTTGTTCAGTTTTGCCGAAAACACACTACCTGCTTCGGTTTGAAACTCTGCTGCAATCTTAAACGATGCTTGTGGCTCAAAGCCTTCAATATCTCTTTCTCGCTCAACGATTAACCTTACGGCTACTGACTGAACACGACCGGCTGAAAGACCCGGCTTAATTTTTTTCCAAAGTACAGGTGATAGTTGATAACCAACCAAACGGTCTAATACTCGTCTAGCCTGTTGTGCATTTACAAGATTGAAATTGATTTCCCTTGGATTCTCAATCGCTTTTTGAATAGCTGCTTTTGTAACTGAGTTAAAAACAATACGTTTTGTCTTCTTCTTGTCTAAACCTAGCTCTTCTGCTAAGTGCCAAGAAATAGCCTCTCCCTCGCGATCCTCATCACTCGCGAGCCATATAGTTTCTGCTTTATCCGCCAGACTCTTAAGCTTTTTCACTAAAGCTTGCTTATCTTTATCAACGATATATTTCGGTGTAAAATCGCCTTCAACATCTACTCCCAACTCCTTTGAAGGTAAATCTGCAATGTGACCAAAGCTCGATTCTACCTTATAATCTTTTCCCAAAAACTTCTCTATAGTTTTGGCCTTTGCAGGAGACTCAACAATTACTAAATTTTTCGCCATCAACCTTGTTTATACTTACAAATGTATACTAAAAATTAAACTTTGGAATTTCAAGAATTTATTTTTCCCCATATTTCAACAGAGTTTAGCCTATTAAATCATGAAATTAATGCTTATTCTAGCCGCTATATCACAAGACATAAACTAATTAGGGGCTCAAATAAAAAAAGGGAAGCTAAACTAGCTTCCCTTTTTTTAACCTAATAATAATTTTACAATTGAAATGTACTTAACAATCTAATATCATTATCTACATATTCATATTGATATAATGTTTGATCACCGATCATTAACAAGGAAGAGACCAATGGTATTACATCGTAAGCTACAATATCTTCAAAAGTATTTATCAAAGTAACATTTGGTGCATCTGTTTTATCATAGACTTTTAAGCCCGAATCTCCGTCGCACACAAAAAGGGTATTTTCTTTAATACCTAATCCGTTAGGACCATCCATAGGATAAATCACTTTTAATTCAGGATTTGCAAGATTAGATATATCAACTACATAAAGACCACTTTCCGTACTACCATAGAAATTACCTCCTTTTAAAGTCACATACGCATAATCACCATCAACAACGACAGGATCACAAGCCGTACCATGTCTAAATTCTGAGATGAATTCTGGTTTTTCAGGATTCTCTATCCCATAAATATACATGCCTTGAGACCCTCCTATAAATAAAATATCTCCTTGACTGTAAATAGTTTCAATATCCCAGGCAACTTGTACATCATCCAACACTTGTACATTTTCAACATCTGTTATGTCGAAAATATTGATGTCGCTATAATCGACAACATAAAGATAATCTCCAATAATTTTAAATCGTGCTAAAGAACCACCTTGACCTGTACTTGGCTGCGGACTATCATTAGAACTTTCAAGAGTATCTACCACACAACCATCACAATTATACCTAGATTCATACTCCTCTACCGGTCTTCTTTCGGTCACAACTTCCCAGCCTATTACAATATCCCTATCATAATCAATATCGCCGTATTCATAAAAATCTGCTTGTGGATACGCTATATCCGTAGCCCAAACACCATTATTATAGATAGCATTTACAATACGGCTATCTACTGTAATATTATTAATATCCGAAATATCAAAAATGACCAAGTCGCCATAACTATCGGCATATATCTTATCATCTTTAATAGAAATATCATTATTACCTTCTAGCTTGATAAATGCAATGCTTTCTGGTGATGAAGGATTTTGATTATCGATTACATGAAAACCCTTATTCACATCATTGACAAAAATATAATTACCATAGGCATATATTTTACCTGATGATACAATTGGTACCGGCTCAGTAACCGAAACAGCTTCTGCCTTAAAAGTAATTGCATCTTGCAAAATGGGTCTTGCCACTTGGTAATCCTCATAAGGTCCATCATCATCACAAGAAACAAATGCAGATAAAGCTATGGCACAAACAAGAAAAAGAAAATTCTTCATGGTCTATAAATTAACTGGTTGCAACAATAAGATGAAGAAACCTGTAATAGTTGCGTTACAATAAGTTTGAATTAGCTTCTACCTCGTTGAAACCTACACCATCTTTATACATATAATACGTTGGCACCTTACCTAACATTGCAGTAAACAATACTCCTACACAACACAGAATAAAGCCCAGTTGAGCCACAAATGCAGAAACAATCACCAAACCAAATATAACCAGCCAGTTTTTATTGCCTAAAGTAAAACTTGCCTTCACCATTTCTAAAGGAGATAAATGATTTGAAAACGCCAAAAAAGCAGGTATCAATGAAACTGGAACCATTACATAGAACATACCCACACCGCAGGCAAGTGCCCCAGCAATCGATAGCCCAAAAGTATATAGCGCAAGTATGAACACCTTACCTAAACGCCCTTCCTTAAAGAAAAAGAAGTAGTCATCACTAGATTCTTTACCCAGATCTTTTTCTCTACATATTTTCAGAAATGCCGCATTCAAAGCCAAGGCAAAAGTAGTTACGCCAATTGCAAACACAGGTGCAAGAATTGCCATCGCAATAGCAGCCATTGGTGGTAAAGCATCATGCTGAAGCGACTCTGGATCAGTTATACCCAAAGCGATCATAGGTATATAGAGAATAATATAAAAGGGCAATATTACAACAAAGGTCAAAAGCAAAATAATGAATCCCTGTAACCAGACTTTCTTAAAAAGCTCAATAGACCTACTGAATATGGTGCCAAATTCTAAATCTGGCTTCGTTTTAATCTGCTGTGTTAAGTTTTCTAAATTCATATGTATTGGTGGTTATAATTGGTGATAAAACTAAATAATTTTAAAGTGTAAAGCATAAACAAACCCTAAATAATCATGTCATCTTGTCATATTTTTGATTATAATAGTATCTTTGCCATCCAAAATATTTTATTGCAACGTATTACAAAAATGGAGAAAACCATAGACGAAAATGTGCAGGGCACAACTTTGGTAGTTGAAGGAAAAGAAATGAACAAGCGTAATCTCTACATTGAGAGTTATGGTTGTGCCATGAACTTTGCCGATAGTGAAATTGTTGCATCTATCTTAGCGACCGAAGGTTTTAACACCACCCAAACGTTAGAAGATGCGGATTTAGTACTTGTAAACACGTGTTCTATTAGAGATAAAGCAGAGCAGACCATTCGTAAAAGATTAACCGAATATAATAAGGTAAAAAAATCTAGACCACATTTAAAAGTTGGAGTTCTTGGCTGTATGGCAGAACGCCTGAAAGACAAGCTTTTAGATGAGGAAAAAATAGTGGATATGGTCGTTGGGCCAGATGCCTATAAAGATTTACCCAACTTAATCAAAGAAGTTGATTCTGGAAGAGATGCTGTAAACGTAATTCTTTCCAAAGATGAAACTTATGGCGACATAGCTCCCGTCAGATTAAATACGAACGGAGTAACAGCTTTTGTATCTATCACCAGAGGTTGTGATAATATGTGTACGTTTTGCGTAGTTCCGTTCACGAGAGGTCGCGAACGTAGCAGAGACCCACAATCTATTTTAGCAGAGATCAGCGAACTTTCTGAAAAAGGATTTAAAGAGATTACACTTCTAGGGCAGAATGTAGACAGCTACTTATGGTATGGCGGCGGACTAAAGAAAAATTTCGTTAATGCTACGGATATGCAAAAAGCAACTGCCACCAACTTTTCCAAATTATTGGAAATGGTAGCATTGGCAAACCCTAAAATGCGCATTCGGTTCTCTACATCCAACCCGCAAGACATGACCTTGGACGTCATCAGAACCATGGCCAAACACAAGAATATTTGTAATCATATTCATTTACCTGTACAAAGTGGTAGCAATCGCATTTTAAAGGAAATGAATCGGCTACATACCATTGAGGAGTATTTTGAACTAACAGATGAAATTAGAAAAATTTTACCTGGCTGTTCTATTTCTCAAGATATTATTACGGGCTTCCCCACTGAAACAGAAGAAGACCATGCCGCCACGCTAAGAGCATTGGAACATGTAAAGTATGATTTCGGTTATATGTACGCATATTCAGAAAGACCGGGCACTATGGCTGGCAGAAAAATGGAAGATGATGTGCCAGAGGCTACAAAAAAGAGACGCCTTTCTGAAATTATAGCGTTACAGAGAAGCCACTGTCAATACAGAACCGAAAAACATGTAGGTAAAATACAAGAGGTTTTAATTGAAGGGACCTCTAAAAAATCGGAACATGAATGGATGGGTAGAAATAGCCAAAGTACCGTTGTGGTCTTTCCGAAAGAAAATTACAAGGTGGGCGACTTTGTAAACGTACAAATTAACGATTGCACTTCTGCCACTTTAAAAGGTGTTGCAGTTGGGTATTCTGACAATAACTAACTTTATAGTAGCCATTTTATATGGAAAGTATACAAAGCATAAAACAACGTTTTGAAATTATTGGGCAAGACCCAAAATTAAATCGTGCTCTTGAAAAAGCAATGCAAGTTGCCGCAACTGACATTTCCGTTCTGGTTACAGGTGAAAGTGGGGTAGGAAAGGAATCTATTCCAAAAATCATTCATTCACTTTCCCATAGAAAACACGCAAAGTATATCGCCGTAAACTGCGGCGCCATACCAGAAGGTACTATTGACAGTGAGCTTTTCGGACACGAAAAAGGCGCTTTTACTGGCGCTACACAAACAAGAAGCGGCTATTTTGAAGTAGCGGATGGTGGTACTATATTTTTAGATGAAGTAGGCGAACTACCATTGACTACCCAAGTAAGATTATTACGTGTGCTTGAAAATGGTGAGTTTTTAAAAGTAGGTTCATCACAAGTACAAAAGACAGATGTACGTATTGTTGCCGCTACGAATGTAAATATGTTCGAAGCCATTAAAAAAGAGCGTTTTCGCGAAGATTTATACTATCGTTTAAGCACTGTAGAAATTAACATTCCGCCATTACGTGAACGTCAAGGTGATATTCATTTATTGTTCCGAAAAT
Source organism: Maribacter sp. Asnod1-A12 (assembly GCF_045063735.1). Lineage (NCBI taxonomy): Bacteria > Pseudomonadati > Bacteroidota > Flavobacteriia > Flavobacteriales > Flavobacteriaceae > Maribacter > Maribacter sp. Asnod1-A12. Next base: position 2,035,287 of record NZ_JBEFNZ010000006.1, on the reverse strand, counting down.
TTGCATCCGATTTTAGTCAGAAGTACAAAATGCCTACTATCAGACTAGATGACCATGCCGTATCATTATTGACAAAATACAGATGGCCTGGCAACATTCGCCAACTGAGGAATATCGCAGAACAGGTTTCGGTCTTAGAAGAAAATAGAGCTATTACCGCTGCCACTTTAAACGGTTACCTGCCGCATAACAATACAAGCAATCTACCTGCAGTAGTTTCTAACACTAAATCTGAAAGCGACTTTAGCAATGAAAGAGAAATACTGTACAAAGTACTTTTTGATATGAAAGGCGACCTCAACGACCTTAAAAAGTTGACCATGGAGCTTTTAAAAAACAACGATTCTGAAAAGGTTCAAAAAGACAACGAAAATCTTATCCGTAAAATTTACGGCAATGACGATGAAGAAGATGCAGATATCGAACACGATACGCAAGAAGAAGCTTCAATGAACCTATTGCACTTACCTGAACCGAAACGAGAAGAAGCTTCTATCATTCAAGACTCTTACGAGGACAAATATCATTTTGCCGAAGAAATTCAAGAAGAAGAAACCCTATCTTTACAAGAGAAGGAGGTCGAATTGATAAAGAAATCATTAGAACGCAATAGAGGAAAAAGAAAAGCCGCGGCAACAGAATTAGGTATTTCTGAACGAACGCTTTACCGAAAAATAAAACAATACGACCTATAACATAAAACGAACCCCATTTCAATGAGATACCTAAAGAAGTCTATATTATTTGTATTACCGCTAATCTTACTTTTTAGCTGTGGCATCTATAACTTTACTGGCGGTAATGTTGGTGAAGCTAAAACATTTAAAGTTAGCTATTTTCAAAATTACGCAACGCAGAGTCCGGGCTCTACCTTTGAACCAGGCGTAGATAGAGATTTCACACTAGCTTTACAAGACAGAATTCAAAATCAAACGAGCCTAGATTTAATCAGCACAGGCAATCCAGATTTATTGTATGAAGGTGAAATAACAGAATACAAGATTTCACCTATGTCTGCAACAGCTGACCAAACAGCCGCACAAAATAGGCTTTCAATAAGAGTAAAAGTGCGTTTTTATAATCAACTAAAAGAAGATGCGGCATTTGACCAGAGTTTTTCTTTTTTCTATGACTATGATGCCGATACCCAACTGGCAACGGTGAAAAGTGAAGCACACGACATTATATTCGAAAGATTAACACAAGATATTTTCAACGCCTCATTGGCAGATTGGTAAGAACATGAATGTTAAGGACTTTACATATTTTCTAGAGCAGCCTACCAAAGTGGTAGAACCCATACACACAAAACATCTAGAAGATATCATCGAAGAATACCCTTATTTTCAAGCTGCACGTGCCCTTTATTTAAAAGGTCTCAAAAACCTAAATAGCTACAAATACAATAAAGCGCTTAAAACTACCGCAGCATACACTACCGATCGAGATGTTCTTTTTGAATTTATAACCTCTAAAGATTTCTTACAATTTGAACCTTCAAAAGGTACGCTTGCTGAAGCAAAAGAAGACAAAGAAGTTGAAATTATTGATGAGACCGACGTAACATCTATAATAAATGAATTTGAAACAATTGAAAAAGAGGAAGCATCTATTTCTACAGTAGATAATATTACGCCAGACGAGTTTATAGAAGAAGTAGAAATCAATGAAGGCGAGACCATTGAAATTGATGAATCAGGTATTATTGCTATTGCTACTACCGCTTCTTTAATTACTCCATCAGACGACAAACCATTACCGCAAAACGAACAAGATGCTGACAAAATTCTAGACCCAGCATTATTTCAATCTAAAAACCCTGCTAATACTGAAGATGAAAATGCTCTCGACATAGGCAAACCATTATCTTTCGACGCAAAAGAAAAATATTCTTTTTCTGAATGGCTTAGTCTTGCTTCAAAAAAACCTTTAGAAAAATCTGAAGAGAATGCTGTTGAGAAAGTTCACGAAGAAAACATTGAGCCCCAAGCTGAGGTGAAAGAAAGTAAGATTGAAAAGACCATCTCAAAGGCACAGGAACAAAAAGTTACTCCTAAACCTATTAGAAAACCCAAGGTCAAAAGTGAAGCAATTAAAAAGAAATACGACCGTATAGACAAGTTTATAGCTTCTAACCCTAAAATAGTCCCTACTGAACAAAGTGCGGTTATAGATATTTCAAAATCTTCTAAAATCGACCATAACGAGCTTATGACAGAGACTTTAGCAAGGGTTTATCTCGAACAAAAAAAGTATAAAAATGCAATTCAAGCCTACAAAATTTTAAGTTTGAAATATCCAGAAAAAAGTAGTTTCTTTGCAGACCGAATTAAAGCGGTAGAAAAATTACGAAAAGATAATAAATAATTTAGAATGAGTACATTTTCAATTTTCCTAATACTTATCATTGTTGTTTGCTTATTGTTAGTATTAGTGATCATGGTACAAAACCCAAAAGGTGGCGGACTTTCTTCTTCTTTTGGTGGAGGAGGAAACCAAGTAGTTGGTGGAGTTAAAAAAACAGGTGACTTTTTAGATAAAAGTACATGGACTTTAGCCGGCTTATTAATAGTTTTAATACTAGCATCTAACATTGCCCTGAAAGGTAATTATGGCGATACAGATTCTAAATTATTACAAGGTGATGATATTGAAACGGTAATACCAGAAACATTACCTGAAGAAGTTACACCTCCTGTAACAAATGAAGCTACTCCTTCAGATAGTTTATAAAAATTTACAACCATATATTTAAAATGCCAGCTTATGACAAGCTGGCATTTTTTGTTTACAATTTGTCAGGAAAAATGCAATGGCATAATTTCTGCCTTTGTATACCCACGAAACTAAAAATCAATTTTAAAATTAATAATTATGGCTAAAGTTAATATCAAACCATTGGCAGACCGAGTACTTATCGAGCCAATGGCAGCTGAAACTAAGACTGCGTCTGGACTTTACATTCCTGATACTGCAAAAGAGAAACCACAAAAAGGTAAAGTTGTAGCCGTGGGTCCTGGAACAAAAGATGACAGTGTTACCGTTAAAGTTGGTGATACCGTTCTTTACGGAAAATACGCCGGAACTGAATTGAAGCTAGAAGGTACAGATTACTTAATGATGAGAGAAAGTGATATTCTTGCTATTATCTAAATAGCAATTAGCTTATGGCTCTTAACCATCAGCTGTTGAATTTCAATTTAAAAAATTAATAACTCAATTGACCTGCCATTACAAATGGAAGGTTAATATTTAAACAAAATTAAAAATGGCAAAAGATATTAAGTTTGACATAGATGCAAGAGACGGTCTTAAAAGAGGTGTTGATGCATTGGCAAACGCTGTTAAAGTAACATTAGGACCAAAAGGGAGAAACGTAATTATCAGCAAATCATTCGGTGCTCCACAAGTAACTAAAGATGGTGTTACCGTTGCAAAAGAAATTGAATTAGAGAACCCTTTAGAAAATATGGGCGCTCAAATGGTTAAAGAGGTTGCTTCTAAAACCAATGATTTAGCTGGTGACGGTACTACTACCGCAACTGTTTTAGCTCAAGCTATAGTTAAAGAAGGCTTGAAAAACGTTGCTGCCGGTGCAAACCCAATGGATTTAAAAAGAGGTATTGACAAAGCTGTAGAAGCAATCGTTGCCGATTTAGCAAAGCAGTCTAAAAAAGTAGGTGATTCTTCTGAGAAAATTAAGCAAGTTGCTTCAATTTCTGCAAATAACGATGAAACTATTGGTGATTTAATCGCACAGGCTTTTGGCAAAGTTGGTAAAGAAGGAGTTATAACCGTTGAAGAAGCAAAAGGTACAGATACATACGTTGATGTTGTTGAAGGTATGCAATTTGATAGAGGGTATCTTTCTCCTTATTTCGTTACCGATTCTGAAAAGATGGTTTCTGAATTAGAGAGTCCTTACATCTTGTTGTTCGATAAGAAAATCTCTTCAATGAAAGATTTACTTCCTGTATTGGAGCCAGTTGCTCAGTCCGGTAAACCTTTATTGATTATTGCTGAAGATGTTGATGGTGAAGCATTAGCTACATTGGTAGTAAACAAGTTGAGAGGTTCTTTAAAAATCGCTGCTGTTAAAGCTCCTGGTTTTGGTGACCGCAGAAAAGCAATGTTAGAAGATATCGCAATCTTAACTGGCGGTACTGTTATTTCTGAAGAAAGAGGTTTCTCCTTAGACAACACTACTCTTGATATGTTAGGTACTTGTGAAAAAGTACAGATTGATAAAGACAATACAACTATCGTTAACGGTGGTGGTGTTGCAAAAGATATTAAAACTAGAGTTAACCAGATTAAATCTCAAATCGAGACAACTACATCTGACTACGATAAAGAAAAACTTCAAGAACGTTTAGCTAAATTAGCTGGCGGTGTTGCAGTACTTTACGTAGGTGCAGCTTCTGAAGTTGAAATGAAAGAGAAAAAAGACCGTGTTGATGATGCATTACACGCTACAAGAGCTGCCGTTGAAGAAGGTATCGTTGCTGGTGGTGGTGTTGCATTGGTAAGAGCTAAATCTGTTCTTAACAAAGTTTCTACTGAAAACGAAGATGAAGCTACAGGTTTACAGATTGTTGCCCGTGCTATCGAAGCTCCTTTAAGAACTATCGTTTCTAACGCTGGTGGAGAAGGTTCTGTAGTTATCGCTAAAATACTTGAAGGTAAAGGTGATTTCGGATACGATGCTAAATCTGAGCAGTATGTTGAAATGATGAAAGCAGGTATTATCGATCCTAAGAAAGTGACAAGAGTAGCATTGGAAAACGCTGCCTCTGTTGCCGGTATGATCTTAACTACTGAATGTGCTTTAACTGACATTAAAGAAGATGCTCCAGCTATGCCTCCTATGGGTGGTGGTGGCGGAATGCCAGGTATGATGTAGTTCGACTTCGTCGACAGGCAATTATTAGCTTGTTTGCGGACATACATAAAATTTAAAGCTGCACTTGAAAAATTCAAGTGCAGCTTTTTTTTATACTTATACCAACAAAAAACCACCTTCTTTATTTACTGAAGGTGGTTTTATCGTCCAAACGGTATCGCCTTCTAAAGGCAATAACTTAACCACTTCTTTTTAGGAGCAGCTTTCGGAGCAGCCTTTTTTCCAGCTTTTGCTGGAGAAGGTTTTGCAGCTGGTTTCCCTGCTGATTTTGCTTGTGCCATTGGTATAGAGTTTTAAAATAAATCTATAGCTAATGTATTTCAGATTTTGATTCGTGATAATTCCATTGGCAAAAAATTAACCAAAACTTTTTAACCAATTTTCGACTCCAAATCAAACCCAATTAAAACAGTATTTACTACTTATTTTCATGGTGCATACCATCATCGGAATTGTCTTCTCTATACAAACAACAAGGGTGAACACTATTGTAAGCTTCATCTGTTGCTTTCAATTCTTTGGTATCATGTCCAACAGCAACAATTGCTGTTTTTATCTTCATGGCATCGGTTTTACGCTCATCCATAATAATAGCCAATTGATGCGTTGGTATATCCCAATTTGCATACTTTACACCTTTCACATTTAAGGCAGCTTCTTCTATACGCTCTTTACACATGGCACATTTACCATTAACGTCAAAAGTTACTTTCTTGTTTTTGTCTTGCGCAAAGGTTACTATCGTAATTAGCATCATTGCTAATGATAAAATCGTTGTTTTCATAATTAGTATATTAATTGTTATATATTAAATTTTAAATCTGAATCCGCCATAGAACATTCTTCCCATAATTGGAGCAAACACTATAGTAGTATCAAAATTGGAACCAAAAGGGTCATTTGCTCCTAAAACAGGAGTATTTTGTTGTACATCGGATAAGTTCTCGCCCCCTACATATACTTCAAATGTTTTTGAGAACACTTTCGTTATTTGAGCATTCATATGATTATATGGCAATGAATATTCTCCTAGTTGATATTCGCTTATATTAGAGCTCGTATCTGGAAGTCTCTTTTCTCCGTACGAATGCAAGGTATAATCAAACTTCCATTGCGCTCCATTTTCTTTAGCTTTTGTTTCATACCCTAAATTACCTAAAAAACGATGTTGTGCCAACAATGGTTTTTGAAGGTTACCACTTTCATAATCTGTAGATACGTCATAAAACTTATAAGAACTTCTTAGGTTTAAGCGAGGCAATAACTCATAGTTGACCTCAACCTGAAAACTTTTAGCATTACTATCTCCTTCTAAATTATAAAAAGAAACTTCTTGAGGGCTCTCCCAGTCTACTACGATTTGGTTTTCAAAATCTGTGATGTAATAGTCTAAAGTAATATCTCCTTTTTTACCCAAAAAATTGAATCCCTGTAAAAAACTGACTCCGTAGTTCCAAGCATCTTCAGGCTCAAGACCGTAAACACTACCACCAGTATCAGCAATATTAATTGTTCTAGCCGAAGCAAACAACTGCTGATTTTCCGCAAAAATATTGGCTGCTCTTTTACCCCTACCAAACGACCCTCTTAGACTCCCTTTTTCCCATGGGGTATACCTAATATGGAATCTAGGCGTTACAAAAGTACCTAACCTGTTATGATTATCTACACGTAAACCAGCAGTTAGACTTACCTTTTCCAAATTTTCATAGCTGTATTCAAAAAAGGCGCCAACAGAATTATCTACACGAGAATAATCTGTAGCCGTCACCATTTCATCATAACCATCATAAGCAAAAGTGATTCCCGTTTTAAACTTATTTCTAGTATCGCCTATTATTGAATTAAATATAAGGTTACTATATAAACTCTCGTGGTTGATATCATAAGTTCTAAATCCGAAATAGGAATCTTGTTTATGATAACTATACGATGTTTGAAAACCTAAACTTTGAAAAGGTAATTCCGGAAAAACATATCCCAGCTTTAATGATGTATCGAACCTACGTGTATTAATTTCACTTCCCCACACTTCGGCTCCGCTCAGAGCCCTATTGACTCCATCTACTCTATCTGTATTAGGGTCAAAATCTACTTGCCCCACTTGTTTTTCATCATTTAAAAAACGAACATTAAAGAAACTGACCCATCCTTTTTCTGCATCTTGATATTGCCAACGGTTCATCACATTCAATTGCTCTCCTAATGGTGCATCTAAGAATCCGTCATTATTATCATCTTCTTTTTGTACTCGTTTATTACCATGTATATATAAACCTGTACTCCACTTATCTGTCAGCTTTCTATTGAAGTGAGTGTTCAATTCATAGCGCCCGTTTTGGTTTGCATACCCGTTTACAAAAACAGCATTATCAGTTAATGGTTTTACCAGCTCTGTGTTAATCTGACCAGATATACTTTCATAGCCATTTACGACACTACCCGCACCTTTTGTAATCTGAATACTCTCTATCCATGTACCAGGCGTAAATGTTAATCCGTATGCCTGTGACGCTCCACGAACCATAGGAATATTCTCTTGAGTAATCAATAAATACGGACTCGTCAATCCTAACATTTGTATTTGTTTGGTACCCGTTAACCCATCGGATAAATTCACATCTATTGCCGGATTGGTTTCAAAACTCTCCGCCAAATTACAGCAAGCGGCTTTCAATAACTCTGCACTATTAACGGTGATGACGTTCTGCGGACTGAAATATGTCTTCTGTATTGCGTCGCGTTCTTGTTGTACCACCACCTCATCTAATTCATTAGATGGTTTCAAAGTTATTCTCAAAGTTTTAGGTTCGTTTACTGTCAGTGTATCCGACTCAAAACCTACATAACTAATTATTAATCTATTAAATTCCTTTATGTACGGAATTGAAAATTTACCGTCAAAATCTGTCACTACTCCCGTTTGGGAATCTTGCCAATAGACATTTGCACCCGAAAGTGTCAATGCATTAGACCCTTCAGAATCTAACACTACACCTTCTACCTTTTCTTGAGAAAAAGCAAACCAAGGCAACATGGCTATTATTAGTGTTATATATTTATTCATTTAATTTTTTATTCAATTTTATTAATCAATTTTTGCTGCTCGTAATCGTAATGCATTTGCAATCACGGAAACAGAACTGAAACTCATTGCTAAAGCGGCAATCATAGGAGAAAGCAACAATCCGAAAAAAGGATATAACACTCCTGCAGCAATAGGAATACCGACCGTATTATATATCAGTGCAAAAAATAAATTCTGCTTAATGTTTTTCATCACAGCTTTACTTAAGTTGTGTGCTTTAACGATACCATGTAAATCACCTTTAACCAGCGTAATCGTGGCGCTCTCAATAGCAACATCCGTACCAGTACCCATAGCAATACCTAAATCACTTTTTGCTAATGCAGGTGCGTCATTTATTCCATCGCCAGCTACGGCAACCTTCTTACCCTCTGACTGTAAACGCTCCACTTCTGCAAGCTTGTCTTGAGGAAGCATTCCTGCTTTAAAATCAGTCAGACTTAAATGATCCGCTACAGCCTTTGCCGTATCATGATTATCACCTGTTAACATGATTACCGAGATACCAGAATTCTGAAGCGCTTCAATAGCCTTTTTACTGGTTTCCTTGATTTTATCACCAATAGCAACAAAACCAACAGCATTACCATCGATCGCTACATAAGAAACTGTTTTACCCTTCTTTTGATGCCCTGCAATAACTACTTGCAAATTTTCAGGAATAAACACTTTAGCCTCTCCCATCATTTTATCATTTCCTAAAACAACAGATTCCCCATTAATTTTACCAGAAACCCCCATACCTGTAACAGAACTGAAATCATCTACCTTTAAAATGGACACATTTTTTGTTCTACCATAATTCACCGTAGCATCTGCTAACGGGTGCTCACTATGCTGATTTAAGGAAACAATATATTGCAACACCAAATCTTCATTAACGCCATCAACACTGCCTACTTCCTCAACAGACGGTTTACCTTCTGTGATGGTTCCGGTTTTATCTATGACTAGGGTATCAATTTTATCCATTCGCTCTAAAGCTTCAGCATTTTTAATCAACACTCCCGATTGAGCTCCTTTACCTACACCTACCATTACGGACATTGGTGTAGCCAAACCTAATGCGCACGGACAAGCAATTATCAACACCGCAATGGCATTTACCAAAGCATATACATAAGCGGGTTCTGGACCAAAAGTGACCCAAACCAAAAAAGTTACAATAGAAATAAAGACAACTGCCGGTACAAAATAACTAGATATTTTATCTGCTAGTTTTTGAATAGGCGCTTGACTACGACTAGCCTTGTTCACCATATCTATAATTTGCGACAATAACGTATCTGCCCCTACTTTCTCTGCAGTCATTACAAAAGAGCCTTTACCATTTATGGTACCTGAGCTTATTGCATCACCAACCACTTTTTGAACTGGAACAGGTTCACCCGTAATCATAGATTCATCCACGGTACTTTTACCTTCATAAATACTTCCATCTACAGGTATTTTATCGCCTGGTTTTACACGAAGTAAATCTCCTTTTGAAATCTGGTCAATAGAAATGCTCTCTTCTTTACCGTCAACAATCTTAACAGCTTTATTAGGTGCTAATTTCAGCAGCTCTTTTACCGCAGAATTCGTTTTACTATGTGCGCGGGCTTCTAACAACTGACCGAATAACACTAAAGTCAAAATCACCGTAGCGGCTTCGAAATAAACATGAACTGTACCCTGTACTGTTTTAAATTGTGGCGGAAAAAAATCGGGCACCAAAATAGCGAATACACTAAACAACCACGCCACCCCTGCTCCAATTCCTATTAATGTGAACATGTTTAAATTCCATGTTTTAACAGAACGATAAGCACGTTCAAAAAACATCCACGTGGCATAAAACACCACAGGTATCGATAATGCAAATTGCACCCAGTTCCAATACTTCAAGCTTAAAATATCCTGAAGCGGATTATTAGGTATCATTTCTGACATTGCAATAAGAAAGATCGGCAACGTAAACCCTACTGCTATTTTAAACTTATTCAGTAGTTTTTGATAGCTCTTTTCTTCGGCGGAAATATCTGCTTGCTTCGGTACTAAGTCCATACCACAAATTGGGCAATCGCCAGGTTCATCACTAACAACCTCTGGATGCATTGGACACGTATACTCTTGACCGTTATTAGATGTAGCACTTGCCTCCTCTACCAAATCCATACCACAAACCGGGCAGTCACCCGGTTCTGTATATGTCTTTTCTCCTTCACAATGCATTGGGCAGTAAAAAACACCATTACCATTCTCAACAGCTTTGGGTTTTGTAGCCTCATGCACATGAGCACCCAGATCATGGATGGAATAATGCCCTCCGTCAGCTTTCATAGCCGCCTGCAAAGTTTTTAAGGGAATTTCATTATCCATTTCCAAAACTGCTTCAGCCTTTTCTAAATTCACCACAGCATTGGATACTCCGCTAATTTTTGCCAAGGTTTGCTCAACATGACCTCTGCAGCCATTGCAGGTCATTCCATGAATTTGATATGTATTTTTCATAATGAGATTATGATTTCTTTCAGTTGTTAAAACTGTTTCTACTATTTCAACTAATCATATTCACTAACCTTTTATAAAAACGAAACAAAAACAAAAACACCTATAAATTAAGGTAGACTTGCTTTACAGCTTGATAAAAGAAAAGGTGACTAGATTAAAAATAGTACTTGATTACACTGCATTTGCGAACTAACGCTAATCATCAGTTGATATCAAATCAAGAAAACCTGGTGTAGAATATTCAAATCTTCAGCCAGTATAAGCGGTGGATATGAATTAAAAATAATTTTCTTTTCAACGTAATCTTCAAACAAACCTAAGTAAGTACTTGTAAAAGAAACCAAAAACACTTGTTGTGAAAAATCGAATTTTGAGAAGTCGTGCGTCAAATCATTTTGACCTTGCATGGTAAAAGCTTCATTATTACAACAATGTGCGCTTTCGATACCTAAACTCCCTTTTACTACGGAATTAGAATCCATACAACAATCTTTTGCTTCATTGAACAAAGCTACATCCATAACTCGCCCCATACACATATGTTTCTCTACCGTCCAAGAAATGGTAGACAGCAGCAGCAGCAAAGCCATTGAAACAGAAAAAAGTTTATGAAGTAAATTTTTCATCTATGCAAAGTTACTAAATAATCAACTTCTAAAATTCTACACTTCATTTCTTTAACGAAGTTTTGTCTTTCGAATCAAACAACAATTAAAATTCGATAAAAAACAAGTTTGTAAGTATACGATTACAATAGTTTTTCAGTTAATTACTTTAACTAATAATCATTAACCACTTTAACACTAATCATCAAAATTAAAAATTATGAAAAAACAATTTAAGCAAGCTTTCTTAATATGTTCTATAGCACTATTCATAGGAAGTTGCAGTTCAGATGACGGATCAATTTTCGATACTCCTATCGAAGATAATACCGGAGAAGACGGTGAAGACACCGATGAACCAGAAGTAGCCACCATCGTTTTCAACGAAGCCGTCCCTTCTTCCAATATTGAAACGGCATCTGCGAGCGGAGAAGTAGGAACCAATGTTACCGGTAGAGTTATTTTTACTTCTGACGCTACTACACAACGTAGAATGTATATAACTCAAAATTATTTAGGACAAGGAGAAATGCCTTTCAGTTCTTTTGATTTGGTAAGTGATGACTTAACCAAAGCTCTAAAAGCTGATGGTTCAATAGATTTAGATGGCGCCACTAAGAAAGAAATCGACTTTTCGTTTCCACTTCCAGTTCCAGATATTGAAAACGGAGAAATTGTTTATTCTTTTTGGACAACTACAGGTAAAGGTGACTTTAGAGATAGCTCAAAAAGATTGGCATTAGGTGTAGGTCAAATTACAGTAACTATTGGTACGGGTACCAACCCTACCGCTGCCGTTAGGGAATTTACAGATGTTAAACTTTTTGCTCCGGCACGAGATGGCTCAACAGAATCTTTCTTTTCTCTATTGAACGAAACCGTTTACAGAATTGATGTAGGACCTGAATTTAGAGCTTTTTGGGATTTTGGCTACTACTACGGTGCTTCTGGTGATTCTGCCGGCGATAATGCTTCTTTTGCTTCTACAGAACAATATGACGATTCTTTCGGATTTGATGTAGAAGGACTTGAGCCAGGTGCAGACGAGGAAAATGCTGCTACGGAAACATTGAACCAAATGTTCTTTGCAACTTCTGCAACCTTAGACGTTGCTGCTTTTGATGCGATAACCCTAAACAGTGAATTGAATTTTATTACAAGTTCAAGTTCACAAAACATAACCAACTTAAGCGTAGGTGATGTTATAGAGTTCGTTGACAACTACGGTAAAAATGGTTTAATTAAAATTACCGCTATCGAAGCTGGTTTCAACAATAACGATTTCATTGAATTCGACGTTAAGATTCAACCATAAGTATTACAAATAATATGTAGTATTAAAAAGAGGATGTTTAAAAACATCCTCTTTTTTTGTTTTAGCGCATACTGTTGCATGACAACAATATGTATTTTTGCAAAAAAAAGTTATGTTCAAAGCGCTGCGACCTCAAGTAAGTTCTATTATTGATTCTAATAAAGCCCCAGATGCAAAAATGCAGGATATATGCGAGCTTTTAAAAGCTAACGTACCACATTATGATTGGGTAGGTTTTTATTTTAAGAATGGCGATAAGCGCGAACTAAAATTAGGTTCTTATGCGGGTGCGCCAACGGATCATACTATAATTCCATTCGGCAAAGGTATTTGTGGTCAAGTGGCTGAAAGTAACAAGAATTTTGTAGTACCAGATGTACAAGCTCAAGACAACTACATCGCATGTAGCATTACAGTGAAAGCAGAGATTGTTGTTCCCCTATTCATTAACGGCGAAAATATTGGTCAAATAGATATCGATTCTAACACTCCTGACCCTTTTACAGAGGCAGATGAGACCTTTTTAGAATTCGTAAATTTTGAAGTAGCCAAAATTCTTTAAAACTTTAGGCTTTTTGTTGATAAACTAGCTCATTTTATAACTGCAAAAAAATTACTTTTGCTTGCTTATTAAAAACATTTAAGCATCATACAATGAGCAGTGTAAAAAAAGCGTCTTCAGCCTTAATTTCAGTTTTTCATAAAGACGGATTAGAGCCAATAGTAAGAAAATTTCAAGAATTAGGAATCACTATTTACTCCACCGGAGGAACCGAAAAATTCATAACTGATTTAGGAATCGACGTGGTTCCTGTAGAAGATGTAACTAGCTACCCTTCTATTCTAGGAGGAAGAGTAAAAACTTTACACCCAAAAGTATTTGGCGGTATTTTAAACAGACAGGACAACGAAAGTGATGTTGCCCAATTAGCTGAATTTGAAATTCCACAAATAGATATTGTTATTGTTGATTTATATCCTTTTGAAAAAACGGTTGCTAGTGGTGCTTCTGAGCAAGATATCATTGAAAAGATAGATATAGGTGGAATTTCACTAATTCGTGCTGCAGCAAAAAACTTTAAAGATGTTACTTGTGTTTCTTCTATGGAAGATTATGCAGAGTTTCTTGAAGTTGTTTCTGCTGACAATGGTAACATTAGCCTAGAAGACAGAAAGCGTTTTGCCGCTAAGTCTTTTAATGTTTCTTCTAATTACGATACTGCTATATTTAACTATTTCAATAAAAACCATGAAATCGCAGCATTAAAAGTAAGCGAGACTGAAGGCAAGGTTTTACGTTATGGCGAGAACCCACACCAAAAAGGATTCTTCTTTGGGGATTTTGATGCTATGTTCTCTAAATTACACGGTAAAGAATTATCATACAACAACCTTTTAGATGTTGACGCTGCCGTTAATTTGATGCTGGAATTTAAAAACGATGCTCCTACCTTTGCTATTCTAAAGCATAACAATGCATGCGGATTAGCACAAAGAGAAACGTTACACCAAGCTTATGTTGACGCTTTAGCCGGTGACCCTGTTTCTGCTTTTGGCGGAGTTCTTATCAGCAATAAAGAAATTGATAAAGCTACGGCAGAAGAGATACATAAATTATTCTGCGAAGTTGTTATAGCACCTAGTTATAACGCAGAAGCTCTTGAAATTTTAAAAGGAAAGAAAAATAGAATCATCCTTATTCAAAATGAAGTTGAGATGCCAGAGATGCAAGTTAGAACTTGTTTAAACGGTATGCTTCTTCAAGAAAAAGATCATAAAACAGATACAGTCGCTGATCTTACTAATGCGACCAACACAAACCCTACAGATCAAGAATTAGAAGATTTAATTTTTGCATCTAAACTTTGTAAGCACACAAAGTCTAACACTATTGTTCTTGCTAAAAACAAACAACTTTGTGCAAGTGGTACAGGGCAAACTAGTAGAGTCGATGCCTTGAACCAGGCAATACACAAAGCACAAACCTTTAATTTTGACCTTAAAGGAGCGGTTATGGCAAGTGATGCTTTCTTCCCTTTCCCTGATTGTGTGGAGATTGCGGACAAAGCGGGTATCACCAGTGTTATTCAACCGGGCGGATCTATAAAAGACCAATTAAGTGTTGATTATTGCAACGAACACAAAATTTCAATGGTGATGACAGGCACACGTCATTTCAAGCATTAATTTCATTACTTTTGTCGATGAAATACACCCTTTTATCTAAAATTTAAACATCACATATGGGATTTTTTGATTTCTTGACCGAGGAAATAGCTATAGATTTAGGTACAGCTAACACTCTTATCATTCATAATGACAAGGTAGTTGTCGATAGCCCATCCATCGTTGCCAGAGATAGAATTAGCGGAAAAATCATTGCAGTTGGTAAAGAAGCCAACATGATGCAAGGTAAAACCCATGAGAACATAAAAACAATTAGACCATTGAAAGATGGTGTAATTGCAGATTTTGACGCATCTGAAAAGATGTTGATGATGTTCATCAAGAATATTCCTGCATTAAAGAAAAAATGGTTTCCGCCAGCATTGCGTTTGGTCATCTGTATACCTTCTGGTATTACTGAAGTTGAAATGCGTGCCGTAAAGGAATCCGCAGAACGTGTAAACGGTAAAGAGGTGTATCTTATTCATGAACCAATGGCTGCAGCTATTGGTATCGGTTTGGACATTATGCAACCAAAAGGAAATATGATTGTTGATATAGGTGGTGGTACTACCGAGATTGCGGTTATTGCATTAGGCGGTATCGTTTGTGACAAATCCGTAAAGATTGCAGGTGACGTTTTCACAAACGACATCATTTATTACATGCGTACACAGCACAACTTATATGTTGGTGAAAGTACGGCTGAAGCAATTAAGATTGAAATAGGTTCTGCAACAGAAGATTTACAATCTCCACCAGATGAGAAATCTGTACAGGGACGTGATCTACTGACAGGAAAACCAAAACAAGTTCAAATATCTTATAGAGAAATAGCGAAGGCTTTAGATAAATCTATTCTGCGTGTTGAAGATGCGGTTATGGAAACATTATCTCAAACTCCCCCAGAATTAGCTGCCGATATTTACAATACTGGTATCTACCTTGCAGGTGGTGGCTCTATGCTACGTGGATTGGACAGAAGGTTATCTCAAAAAACCGACTTACCAGTTTACATTGCCGAAGATCCATTACGTGCCGTAGTACGTGGTACTGGTATCGCACTTAAAAACTTAGAACGCTACAAGAGCATACTAATTAAGTAAGAAGCTTGTTTTAACGAACAGCTTCTTACTTAATATTGATAGCCTTGGATAAAATTCAAGAGCCATTTATTAATGATTATCGATAGAACTTCTGGGCTAGTCTAGAAACAATTTATCTAAAGGCAGTCTTGTTTAAAACACTATTATCGAGTAAAAATATAGGGGTGAATGCAACAGATCATAAATTTTTTAATTAGGTATAAGATATTCTTACTTTACCTTTTTCTATTATTGATTTCCTGCATTTTTACGTTTCAGTCGCATTCGTACCACCAATCTAAATTTTTAAATTCATCTAACTACATCACCGGAAGCATCTATACCTTTTCTGATGATATTACTTCCTATTTTGGCTTAAGAGAAGAAAACAATAAGCTTGTTGAAGAAAATAAAAGACTTAGAGATAAGTTATTTAACAACTTGGTACTTTCACCGGCTCTAATTGATTCAACTTCTGTAGACTACGAAGTTATAAGAGGGCGTGTAATCAATAACAGCTATGCCGATCAGCGTAACTATATAACTATCAATAAAGGTAAAAGTGATAGTATTGCTCAAGATATGGGCGTTATTACAGATAAGGGTATTCTTGGTATCGTAGAAAATACCTCAGACAACTTTTCTACAGTACAAAGTATATTGAGCGATAAGTCTAACATTAACGCAAAAATCAAAAACTCTAATCACTTTGGTTCTTTAGTTTGGGAAAACACCACAGATTATAATGTTGTTCAATTAATTGACATACCAAGATTAGTACCTCTTACTATTGGTGACACCATTGTAACCGGAGCCATGAGTAGCATATTCCCTGAAAACATTCCTATTGGCACTATTAAAAGATTTGATTTAGACAACTCAAAAAGTTTTTATTTTATAGATGTAGAACTCTTTAATGACATGACCAATATTGGTACTATTTATATCATTAAAAATTTAAATCGTAAAGAAGTTTTAGAATTAGAAGCAGAAACAGAAGCCAATGATTAACAACACTTCATTTTTAATTGTGCTCCGATTTATTTTATTGGTACTACTGCAAGTGTTAGTATTCAATAAACTGAATTTCTTTGGCTATATAAATCCGTTGATTTATATTCTTTTCCTTTATTGGTATCCTATCAAACAAAATAGAACTACCTTTATAATTCTATGCTTTTTCTTAGGATTATGCGTAGATATTTTTTCTGACACACTTGCCATAAACGCAGCTGCTACCGTTACCATAGCTTATCTTCGACCAACCATTATGCGTTTTGTCTTTGGTGTCAATTATGAATTTCAAAGTTTTAAGTTAAACAACAGTACCAAGGCACAACAATTCACGTTTTTAGCGTTATTGATTATAATACATCATTTGGTATACTTTACGTTAGAAATTTTCAGCTTTTCAAATAGCCTGTTAATTTTACAAAAAACGATTATAGTAGGTATTGCCACATTGATTTTAGGAATGTTGTTCAGTACATTATTCAGCAGTAAAAAAGAATGAGAAAAATTCTTTTATCATCAATTATAATTGTCATCGCCATTACATTTTTGGGAAGGCTGTCCTATTTGCAAATTTTTAGTTTTTCTGCAGAGCAAGTTTTAGAGGATCCGGCAATTAAAGCTATTTATGATTATCCTGAACGCGGCTATATTTATGATCGTAACGGTCATCTTTTAGTTGGTAATGATCCCGCTTATGATGTCATGGTAATCCCAAGAGAAGTTAAACCTTTAGATACTTTAGAGTTTTGTGGGTTATTGGGAATTGACAAAGAAAAATTCGTCAAAAAACTTAAAAAAGCTAGGGTATATTCCCCAAGACTACCTTCTGTACTGGTACCTCAACTATCAAAACAAGATTACGCCAAGCTACAAGAGAAAATGCGTAAATACAAAGGCTTTTACATTCAAAAGCGATCTTTGCGCTATTACGACACTCCTAGC
The DNA here is from genome assembly GCF_045063735.1 of Maribacter sp. Asnod1-A12. NCBI lineage: Bacteria > Pseudomonadati > Bacteroidota > Flavobacteriia > Flavobacteriales > Flavobacteriaceae > Maribacter > Maribacter sp. Asnod1-A12. The sequence goes on along the minus strand of NZ_JBEFNZ010000006.1, from coordinate 2,017,676 downwards.
GCGGCAAATGTTCTAGGTTACATCAGTGAAGTTAACGAAGGAGATTTAGCGGTAAATAAATACTACGTTCAAGGGGAACTAAAAGGAAGAACGGGAGTTGAACGCTATTACGAAGACCTATTAAGAGGCAGAAAAGGTGTTCAGTATATTCAGAAAGATCGATTCAACAGGGATATTGGACCATATAAAAACGGAACCATAGACACCTTACCTGAGCAAGGGAAACAAATAAGTATTACCATAGATAAAACGCTACAGGAATATGGCGAATTATTGATGAACGGAAAACGAGGCGGCATTGTAGCCATAGAGCCTGCAACCGGCGAAATTCTTTCCATGATTTCGGGACCAACATACGACCCAGCTTTACTTGTAGGTCGTGAACGTTCTAAAAATTACACGAAACTCTATAACGACACCATAGCAAACCCAACTTGGGATCGTTCTATTCACGCACAACAACCACCTGGATCACCATTTAAAACCTTAAATGCTTTAATCGCTTTACAAGAAGGTGTTCTAGATGAAAATACAACCATACAATGTTACCACGGATTTTACGTGGGCAAGAAAAAAAGAGGTTGTCACTGTGGTGGTGGCTTAAGAAACTTGAACAAAGGAATATCCCAATCCTGTAACGCTTACTTTGCAGGAGCGTTCAGAAAAATATATGAAAAATTTGAAACTACAGATGAAGGCATGGATGTGTGGGAAAAACACATGCGAAGCTTTGGTCTAGGTGATTATTTAGGTTACGATTTACCATTTGGACAAAAAGGACGTATACCTAGTAAAGAATACTACGACAAATGGTACGGAGATAATAGATGGAGTTCTTCTTACATTATTTCTAATGCTATCGGACAAGGCGAAATATTGGCTACACCGGTGCAGTTAGCGAATATGACGGCAGCTATTGCCAATAGAGGTCATTATTTTACTCCGCATATCTTAAAGAAAATAGAAGGCAAGGATATCACCGAACCTAAATTTACCGAAGCCAAACATACTACAATTGACCCAAAACACTTTGAACCTGTAGTACAAGGTATGGCAGATGTTTATGTAAGTGGTACTGCAAGATGGTTACAAATTCCAGGCATTGAAGTGGCCGGAAAAACAGGAACCGCAGAAAATTTCACAAAAATTGATGGCGTACGTACGCAATTGACAGACCACTCGGTATTTGTAGCATTCGCACCAGTTGACGATCCTAAGATTGCAATTGCGGTATATATAGAAAATGGATATTTTGGATCTAGATATGCCGGGCATATAGCTACACTTATGATTGAAAAGTACCTGAAAGGTGAAATTACCTTAAAGACACTTGAAAAAAGAATGCTTGAAAAAACTTTAGAAGCAGAATACGCGAAACCCTACAGTGGGGAGGAGTTCAAAATTAACGAGCGTGTCTGGTAAAAGTGTTTTAAAAAGAATTGATTGGCTAAGTGTTTTTATCTATTTCGCACTTGTACTTATTGGCTGGATCAATATATACTCAAGTACATTTACCGACGAGCATAGCTCTATTTTTGACTTTAGTACTTTATACGGCAAACAACTCTTTTTTATTGGGGTCAGCCTAGTTACCATAGTCATAGTACTCGCATTAGAAGTAAATTTTTACGAACGGTTTTCTAGTTTACTTTACCTCATATCCATGCTTTCGCTATTAGGGCTCTTTGTTTTTGGTAAAACAATTGCCGGTGCAACTTCATGGTACGACCTTGGCTTTTTTAATTTACAACCTTCCGAGCTTGCAAAAGTAGCTACTGCTCTTGCACTTGCTAAATATCTTAGCGACATTCAAACAGATATCAAACGAAGAAAAGACCAGTTCTACGCGCTTCTAATTATACTTGTACCTGCCATTCTTATTATACCTCAACCCGATCCCGGTAGTGCACTAGTATTCTTTGCCATGATTTTTGTAATTTTTAGAGAAGGCCTACCATTGTACTATTTGGTTATTCTATTAAGTCTTATACTGATATTCGTCATTACCCTAATGTTTGGTACCGTATGGCTTATAATCGGTTTGGCATTAATGATTATTCTATTATATACTTTAAAACGTAAGTCATTAAAAATTCCGGTAATACCGCTTAGTCTAATTAGTGTAGCTGTTATTTTGTTCTCGCTTTCGGTAAATTTCGTTTTCAATAATGTATTCGAGCAACGTCATAGGGATCGCTTTGGTTTATGGTTACGTTTAGAGAAAGATCCTAAAAAACTGGAACAGATAAGAAAGTCGATTGGTTACAACACGTATCAATCTGAAAAGGCAATTGAATCAGGCGGTTTCTTCGGAAAAGGATTTTTAGAAGGAACACGAACAAAAGGAGATTTTGTACCTGAACAGCACACCGATTATATATTTAGTACCGTTGGTGAAGAATGGGGATTTTTAGGAACGGCAACAGTAATTATTCTATTCACCGTCTTGTTTCTGCGTTTAATTTCTTTAGCAGAACGACAGAAAAATGCCTTTGCCAGAATGTATGGCTATGGAGTAATTTCAATTCTACTCATCCATTATTTCATTAACATAGGTATGGTAATCGGTATTCTACCCACTATTGGTATTCCACTACCCTTTTTTAGTTACGGCGGATCTGGACTCCTATTTTTCACTATTCTACTCTTTATTTTTTTAAGGCTAGATACGAATAGATTAAAGGAAAGTTTCTAAAACTTCCACCCCACGGTATTCTTACTCGCTTCAAAAGCCCTTTGTTGTATTTCTGGTAGCTCGACAAAAAAGTCAATCCCTGTTACTTTTTCTATATCATCAATTGATACTACGAAATTGCGTAAAGATGTAAATTGAGGTTTATTCGGCATTAAAAAAGATAAAGTATAAATCTTACCCCCCTTTTTACGTGCAATAATCTTGTAGAAAGTATCGGGCACATCAACATCTTCCTGTCCGATCTCCTCTAATCCACTTTCCAAAACTCCGCCGGTAAATACATATAAAGTCCCATATTGCTTCGCCCAGCGTCTTGTTTGCTGCTCTAAATCGTTCCAAATACCTGCATTGAACTCTCTGTCTTGCGGACTTATATTACTTGTATAAAATGTTTCATTGTATGCTTGTAAAGAAAACCTACGATCACCGGCAGGTACTAAATGCCCACGATCATAACCTGATCCCTTATAATTTCGCCAATCGGCAGATTTAGAGGAAACGAAGGGGTCTTCAATAAAATACGGTCGCTTTCTATCATCATAAGTTAGATGGCTTTTACTTAGCGTATACGCTACCCACTCTGCTTGCTCATAAGGTTCATTGTACGATAATGTAAAAAACTCATGATTTACAATCTCGCCCGTTGTAGACGATGGCAAGAGCTCTATGGGGAAATCATTGGTATTAACTTCTTCGTTGTTATTGGAATATGTAGCGGGAGTATAAAAGTTTTCAAACAGCCAAAAACCTATAATACAGACAAGAATTAAAATACTATAAAGAGATCCCTTTTTTTTACGGTATGCCATATGCCAAAATTACCTAATTTTGTAAGATATAAGGCAAATTACCGACCAATAAACCTAGTAAACAAAGTCTAAACGAAAGGAAAATTATGATGTTAACTTGGAAAGATATAATTCATTTTTCAGTGAACGGTAACCCTGAACCTGACAGACGAGTTGAAAAAACCGAACAGGAATGGAAAGAGATATTGACACCTGAACAGTTTAGAGTTACTCGAAAAAAAGGTACTGAAGCCCCGCATTCCGGTGCGCTTTGTACTGCTCACGAAGCTGGCAAGTACGAATGTGTTTGTTGTGGCACACCATTATTTGATTCTACTATTAAATTTGAATCTGGTACTGGCTGGCCTAGCTTCACCCAACCAATTAAAGATAATGCTATAAAATATCATAAGGACACAACCTTTGGTATGATACGCGTAGAAGTGATGTGTAATACTTGCGATGCGCATTTGGGCCATATATTCCCTGACGGACCAGAACCTAGTGGATTACGTTACTGCATTAATTCGGAATCTATGCAATTAGAAAAGGAGGAATCGAATGGTTAATTCAAATTTAGAAATCGCTACGGTTGGTGGTGGTTGCTTTTGGTGTACCGAAGCGGTATTTCAAGAGGTGAAGGGCATACACAAAGTAATTTCTGGATATACTGGAGGTAAAGCACCAGGAAGACCTACCTATAGAGAAATCTGCTCTGGCTTAACCGGTCATGCAGAAGTAGTTCAGGTTACTTTTGACCCTAGTATCATTTCCTATGAAGATATCTTAATTATATTCATGACTACACATGACCCTACTTCTTTAAACAGGCAGGGAGCTGATACTGGTACTCAATACCGTTCTGTTATTTATTTTCATAATGACAAACAAGAGCAAAAAGCAAAAGTAGTATTGAATGAAATGCAGGCAGTATATGAGAAGTCAATAGTAACTGAATTAAGTCCTTTAGGTATTTTCTACGATGCAGAAGAGTATCATCAAGATTATTACAAGAACAATTCTGAACAAGGATATTGCCAAGTTGTAATCAACCCAAAGTTGGCTAAACTTAGACAATTACACTCAGACAAACTTTTATCATAGATACAATTTTGGTTTATTTTTAACGCTAAAAAATAAACGAATAAAAAAGCCGCTACATGTTTTATGTAGCGGCTTTTACTTATCTAAAAAAACTATTTAATTCTTTACACTAGCCAGTTTTCCATGCTTAATGTTATTCATTTTTAAGTCTTCTAAAACATTTACCGCTTCTTCAACATAAACATCTTTAGCTAAATTCTTATGCCATCTGTTACGTTTTTCACGCAATACAGAGTCTTTAGTAAATAACTGCTCTTCATACCCTAAAGACTTAAATGTAAGTTGAGAATCATAATTTGTTAACTTTTTAAAGTAGTCAGATTGTTCTTTATCCTTATTCTTTTCTTCTTTGTAAGTATCATAATTCAAAGAAATTTCAGTTTCATCTTGCTCACCCTTTAACCACTTAGCATTTTCTTCTATCAACTTAATTTGTTGACTTGTTGCCATTCTCTTTTCACTATCAGCAATTGTTTTTTCATAATTAATATAACCATCCCAAGCTTTATAATCTGCAGGTGTAATCTTATCCCATCCTAACGGATTTGATTGATCTCTTTCTCCTAAGTCAATATAACTATACCTATCTGGTACAACGATATCACTTTTAACACCCTCTAACTGAGTAGAACCTCCATTAATTCTATAGAACTTCTGAGTAGTAATTTTAATGGCTCCTAAATCTCCGTGCTCATTACTGCGTAACATGTTGTTCAAAGGAATAACGTTTTGTACCGTTCCTTTACCGAAGGTTTGTTTACTACCTATTACAATAGCTCTTTTATAATCTTGCATTGCAGCTGCTAAAATTTCAGAAGCAGAAGCAGACAACTCGTTTACAAGAATCACTAATGGTCCATCCCACTGAATTCTTTCATCCTTATCATCATATACATCTTTGCCCTTATCCTTAGATTGTACTTGTACAATTGGACCATCCTTGATAAACAAACCTGCCATTTCAACAACAGTCTTTAAAGACCCACCACCATTATCACGTAAATCTAGAATAAGACCTTCTATGCCTTCTTCCTTTAAACGCTCTACTTCTTTAGCAACATCCGTTGCTGCATTTCTTTCACTGTAATCATTGAAATCGACATAGAATTTTGGAAGATTAATAATTCCAAATTTTTCTTCTCCTTTTATAATGTTTGCAGATTTCGCATACGACTCTTCTAACTCAACAACGTCTCTTGTTAAAGAAACAACATCTAAAGAACCATCTACTTTTCTAACAGTCAAATCTACAATAGTACCTTGGGCACCTTTTATCAATTTAATGGCATCGTCTAAACGCATACCTACAATATTGATCGGCTCTTCTCCATTCTGACCAACTTTAATGATTTCATCACCAACTTCTAATCTTTGATCTCTCCACACCGGTCCTCCAGAAATAATCTCTACAATTTTTGCCCCTTCAGATTTTTTCTGAAGTCTTGCTCCAATTCCCTCGAATTTACCCGACATACTGGTATCAAACTTTTCTTTCTCTTCTGGAGCGAAATAAAATGTATGTGGATCAAATTCATCTACAATAGTATTAATATATTGCACGAACCAGTCTTTACGATCTAAATCTTGAACAAAATCAAAGAATTCATCTAATGTTTTTTCAGTTGATTCTCTAGATTCCAGTTCTGCCTCTTCAGGTGTATGTGCTGTATGATCATCATCTTCAGAACTTTCGATTTCTTTATTCTCCATATGAGAAATCTTAGAATCATAGTTACCTAAGGTTGCATATTTCAACTGCTTTCTCCAACGTTCTTTTAATTCCTTACGATTTGCAGCAAAAGGTTCTTCGTCATACTTAATGCTGATGCTTTCATTCTCTGAATAATCAAACGGAGTTTCTAGCACTTCTTTATAAATACCTTTGGCATCTTCCATACGCTCCATCAATCTTTCATATACCACATTAAAGAAAGTGATATCTGTATTTTTGATTTCATCATCTATCTGATATTTATACTTTTCAAATTCAGCAATATCAGATGCTATAAAGTATCTTTTGGTAGGATCAATAACGTCAATAAAATCTTCGAATACATGAACCGAAAAATCATCGTTAAGCGCTTTAGGCTCATAATGTCCTTTTTCTAACACATAGGTTATTAAATCTAACAACAATTTATCCTTGTCGTCATTTTCAAAAGTCTTATTTGTAAAACTGCACGATGCTACAGCCGCGAGCATCAATAACAGTACGTAGGCTAAATTTCTTTTCATAAAATTATCTTTTACTTTCCTTTTCAATATCTCCGAATTTGAGGGTTTAAAGCAGCAATAAAAGCTACTTAAACCCCTAAGGTAAAGAAAAAACCATGCCAATTAAATCTGCTTAAGACTAATTTTTTGTTAAACGGCATTTCGGACTTATCATATTTAAAAACGTATTTTTACTACAGAAAGTATAAGTTATGGAAAAACCATTGATTTTAGTTACAAATGACGACGGTATTACAGCACCTGGTCTGCGTATGCTCATCTCCGTAATGAAGAAAATTGGCGATGTAGTAGTCGTTGCGCCAGATAGTCCACAATCTGGTATGGGACATGCCATTACATTGGACACCGCTCTTTTTTCAAAAAAAATGAAAATTGACCTTGACCAAGACGGTATTGACGAATATAGCTGTAGCGGCACCCCTGCAGACTGTGTAAAACTGGCACTTCAAGAAATACTACCCAAAAGACCTGATATCTGCGTTAGCGGTATTAACCATGGTTCTAACTCATCTATCAACGTAATTTACTCTGGCACCATGAGTGCTGCGGTAGAAGCTGGTATAGAAGGAATACCTGCTATTGGTTTTTCTTTGTGTGATTATAGTTGGAATGCTGATTTTTCCCAATCTCAAGATTTTATTCTGGACATTGTTATTCAAGCTTTAAATCATGGAATTCCTAAGGGAACCGTCTTGAATGTCAATATACCTAAGCTTAAAAAAGAAGAGCTTAAAGGGATTAAAATCTGTAGACAAGCTAAAGCCAATTGGAAAGAGAAATTTGACAAACGCACCAACCCTATGGGAAAAGATTACTATTGGCTGACCGGTGAGTTCGAGTTATTGGATAAAGGTGAAGATACTGACGAATGGGCACTTTCCAATGGATATATTTCTGTTGTACCCACCCAATTCGATTTAACCGCCCACCACGTCATTCAAGAATTAAACACCTGGGAACTTTAGTTATTTCCCAAAAAAAAGGATTAAATTATTTCGCTCAAATATTATAAATGAATACCAAAAAAGAAATTCTAATAGGTTTTATTGTAGGCATTATCGCAAACGCCATTGGCACATTATTATATATTTTAATATTCTCTGATTTGGGGATTATGGAAACTTTTGATGCTGCCGTTAGACAAGAACATGTTGGCAGTCTTTTGGCATTGGGTGCCATTCTTAACCTTGTGGCTTTTTTCGGATTTCTAAAAATTAAAAGAGACAACAGAGCTAAAGGCGTTTTGATTGCTACCATTTTGACCGCATTCGTAATTCTTTACTACAAAGTATTTTAAAATGAAGTACTACATTATTGCAGGCGAAGCTTCTGGCGATCTTCATGGCTCTAATTTAATTAAGGCTCTGAAGCAACAGGATAACAATGCAGACATTAGATGTTGGGGTGGCGATTTAATGCAGCAAGCTGGCGGAACTTTAGCCAAACACTACAAGGAATTGGCTTTCATGGGATTCATAGAAGTAATTCTAAACCTGAATGCCATTTTTAAAAATATAAAATTTTGCAAACAAGATATTGCCGCATTTAATCCTGATGCTATTATTTTCATTGATTATTCCGGATTTAATTTACGTATTGCTAAATGGGCCAAAGAACATAATTTCTTGACCAACTATTATATTTCACCTCAGATTTGGGCATCTAGAGAAGGCAGAATAGCTAAGATAAAAGCTACCGTAGACCATATGTACGTGATCCTACCTTTTGAAAAGGAATTTTACGAAAAGAAACACAATTACCCGGTCAACTTTGTAGGGCACCCTCTACTAGACGCCATTAATAACAGACCAGAACTAAACGAAACTCTATTCAGATCAGATAATGGTATAGACCCGAACAAACCCATTATAGCTTTACTGCCTGGCAGTCGTAAACAAGAGGTACAGAAAATGTTATCGCTTATGCTTTCTTTGACTAACGACTTTTCTGAATATGAATTTGTTATTGCAGGCGCTCCAAGTTTAGATAAAGAATTTTATGCTGCTTTTCTCACCAATGCGAATGTGAAATTCATTCAAAACAAAACTTACGATTTACTTTCCATATCAAATGCCGCCTTAGTTACCAGCGGTACAGCTACTTTAGAAACTGCTTTATTCAAAGTACCACAGGTTGTTTGTTACAAAGCAAATTGGATTTCTTACCAAATTGCAAAACGGATTATTACTTTAGAATATATTTCTTTGGTCAACCTTATCATGAAAAAGGAAGTAGTTAAAGAATTAATACAAGATGATTTTACCAAACAGAACCTAAAAAAGGAACTGACTTTAATTTTAGATGGTGAAGCTAGACGCAAACAATTGACCGATTATGTTGAGTTAATTGCGAAATTGGGTGGATCTGGAGCTAGTGCCGAAGCCGCTTCTCTAATCATTGCAAATGCTAAAGTTTCATAGCGATATTCTTTTTAAAAAATAATTCGATAATTTTGGAGTTACACGTACTACAGGGTACACTCTATTTTATGCGCATTTTACCATACTTTATAATCATTTGCTTTTTAGCCAGTTGCGGAGCCAAAAAAACGACTACTTCTGACAAGGAACGCAAAATTTCTGTTGCCGCTGCAAATAATGCCAGAACAGGTAATGTTACCGGTGCTACAAGAACTGAAGAACGTAGGGCAGTTTCTTCAACGCATACTAAGGCAGATGAGATTATTAACACAGCCCTTTCATTTTCAGGTACACGGTATAAATTTGGAGGAACAACCAAGAAAGGAATGGACTGCTCTGGCCTACTATATGTTTCTTTTGGTGTACATGACGTACAACTACCCAGAGTATCTTACAACATGGCAGAAGAAGGTCGTAGGGTAACCGTTAAAAATGTGGAAAAGGGCGACTTGTTATTCTTTAAAACCTCTAGAGGCTCTAAACGAATAAACCATGTTGGCATGGTGGTAGGTACCGATAATGACGAAATTACATTTATTCACGCATCAACATCTCGTGGTGTTACCGTTTCCTCATTAAGAGACGGATTCTGGAACCAGGCATTCGTAAAGGCTACAAGAATATTATAGCATGAAGCTCTTAGCGTTTATTCCTATTAGATTAACGCTTTTACTCATTGTTGGTATCTTAATAGGTTATTATTTCTCCTTTAACTTATTACATACGCTTCTCTTCACAGTATCTCTTTTTCTACTACTTGCCGCAATATTCTTTTTTGAAAAAAATACAAAATCGGTTTTATTCGGAGCCATTGCCGCACTTACATTTATATCATTAGGCACCTACAGTTACACTGCCGCACAACCCATAAACCATACTAATCACTACAGCAATCATCAAAGTACCAATAACGAATTGTGGACGTTAAAAATCAAAGAGGTTCTAAAACCTAATCAGTTTTCTACCCGCTATTTTGCCACAGTAAAAAATATAGGCAATGAACAAGTAAGCGGCACTATAGTTCTCACCATACCCAAAGATTCAACAAGTTTAAATTTAGCTATAGATGATGAATTTGTAACCCAAACCGAAGCTAAAGCTATTTCTTCTCCTTTAAATCCGCATCAATTTGATTATAAAAAATATCTAGAAAATCTAGGTGTGTATCATAATATGCGAATAGAACATGATCAACTTGTAAAAATTAAAAATTCACAAACAACTCTTTTAGGAATCGCCGCAAGGGCACGAAATCATATCATTGAAAAACTTGATAAAGAGAATTTCGGAGCAGATGAATTGGGAGTCATAAAAGCACTATTACTTGGTCAGCGTTCAGATATATCAGAAGAAACATACACTAATTATCAGAAAGCGGGTGCCGTACATATTTTAGCAGTATCCGGTTTACACATTGGTATTCTACTTTTAGTTATCCAGTTTTTATTGAGTCCGCTAAAAACCATCTCTAATGGGCGAACTCTAATTCTAGTTCTATCGGTTCTCTTTTTATGGGGCTTTGCCTTTATCGCAGGGTTGTCTGCCAGTATAATTCGTGCTACTACGATGTTCACCTTTGTAGCTTATGCATTGTATTTAAACAGACCCAGTAACACCTTTAATATACTTGCGCTTTCCATATTATTTATTCTGTTATTCATCAATCCGAATTTATTGTTTCAAGTGGGGTTTCAGATGAGCTATGCCGCTGTTTTTGCCATACTTTGGATTTTCCCTTTACTTAAACAATTATGGTTTCCGAAGAATAAAGTGGTACGATACTTTTGGCAACTGCTCTGTGTTAGTATCGCCGCACAATTAGGTGTTCTGCCAATCAGTTTATTTTATTTTCATCAGTTTCCGGGACTGTTTTTTATTTCAAATTTAATAATTGTGCCCGCTTTGGGATTGATTCTAGGTATGGGTATTTTAGTGATTGCACTCTCACTATTAAATTGGCTCCCTACTCAATTAGTATGGTTTTATAATGAAATCATCAGTTTAATGAACAGCATTATTGCTTGGGTAGCAAAACAAGAAAATTTTATTTTCAGTGCTATTTCTTTTGACTTTATTCAGCTATTATTAAGTGTATTTGTCCTGATAATGAGCGTAGAACTTTTTACGAAATTCAATTACAAACGAATAGTTTTCTTTTTATTAAGTATTCTATGTTTTCAAGGATATACCATCTTTCAAGAATATGAAGCTCATAACAATTTGGAAGTATTAGTGATGCATCAAACGAGAAAGAGCCTCATTTTCAACAAAAGCGGAAATAACCTAACTATCCTAACCAACCCTGACAATACACCTAATTATCTTATTTCAGATTATATCACTGCAGAACGTATAGATTCTATTCGTTATAATTCCTTAAAAAATAGCTATGCTTTCAAAGATGGATCGGTACTGATTATTGATAGCACAAGAATTTATCCGAAGTCATCATCCCTTAAAATCTTATTGACTCAATCACCAAAAATCAATTTAGACAGGCTAATTGACAGTATTCAACCCAAGGAAATTATTGCAGATGGCAGTAACTACAAAAGCTACATTGAACGTTGGGAAACAACCTGTATAAAAAATAAAATCCCTTTTCACTATACTGGTGAAAAGGGAGCTTATTATTTTGAGTGACTTTAGACTAATGCACTTTACCCATTAACTTTTTAATTAGTGGTGATGCTAAAAGAACAATAGCACCTGCACCTAAAGCATACTTTGCAATCAACATAAAACCATCTGTATAAACGGTTAAAGTTGCAAAACCGTTAACATCGCCATCCGTACTTTCAATAGCTAATTGTTTACCAATAAAACCAACTATCTGAAATGCAAATGCAGATGATAAAAACCAAACACCCATTATAAAGGCGATTAATCTCGCCGGTGCCAAATCTGTCATTTTAGAAAGACCGACAGGAGACATAAACAACTCACCAACGGACAATAGGAAATACATTAATAAAAGATATGTAAAAGGAACAAAACCGCTTTCATTGGCGCTACCACCACTTAATGCTAAAACGTAAAAACTGATACCGGCAAAAAGTAGGCCTAACCCAAATTTATACGGAGTTCTTGGGTTCCAATTTTTCTTGCTCAACCACGTCCACATCATTGAAATAGGAATAGCCAATATTATAATAAACATGGAGTTCAGTGAATTGGTTTGTGCAGCAGACATAATACCATCCAAGTCAATATTTCTAGCTGCAAACAAAGTAATAACACTACCGGATAATTCATGGAAACCCCAGAATATAGTCATGAAAAAAGTTAGCAATACAGCTACGAATAGTTCTTTTCTCTCCTTAACATTTGCCTTGAACATCTCATATGCCAAATATGCCAATACCGCAATACCAATACCTGTAAAAATCACATTAACGATATTTTGATCAGCGAACAACCCATCTGTAGCAATAGCTTTATAAGATGATAATAACAGTGCTATTAATGGCGCTGCCAATACAGCAAGTACAGGCACAAGAATACCTTGTTTTACACCAAGTACTTTTTTCTCCAATACATGCTCATTAGGTGGTAATCCCCTATCTCCAAAAACATTAGTTTGAATACCTCTCCAGAATACGATCAAACCGGTTAACATACCAATACCTGCTAAGCCAAAGCCATAGTGCCATCCATAAGTAGCCGCTAGCCATCCACACAACAAAGGAGCTACCCAACCACCTATATTAATACCCATGTAAAAAATGGTGAATCCGGAATCTTTTTTAGGATCGCCTTTCTCATACAAAGTACCAACGAACGTGGAAATATTTGGCTTAAAAAAACCGTTACCCACAATAATCAATGATAGCGCCAAAAAGAAGGCCATGTTATTTTCAATAGCAAGTACAAAATGCCCTATAGACATTAAAATTCCCCCTAAAAAAATGGAATTTCGCATTCCTAAAATCTTATCGGACAATTTTCCCCCGATTACGGTTGATGCATATACCAAAGACCCGTAAGAGGAGTATACAGCTGCCGTGGCGTAATCTCTTTCTGCTAATGCCTTGAAGATTACATCTATCATATAAAGCGTCAGCAACGCTCGCATACCGTAGAAGCTAAAACGCTCCCACAACTCTGCAAAGAATAAATAAAATAAACCCTGCGGGTGTCCAAAAACCTGCTTTTGGTCTGAAAATTCAGTACTTTCAGTCATATAGATGTTAGTTTGATTATAGTTTTTCTTTTATGAAATTGGTCATTTTGTTGAAAAGGTGAATTCTTGTATTTCCACCATAAATGCCGTGATTTTTGTCTGGGTAGATTCCCCAATCAAATTGTTTGTCCGCTTGAATTAATGCTTCGATCATTCTCATGGAATTCTGTACATGTACATTATCATCACCTGTGCCATGTATCAACAAATAATCGCCTTCTAATAACTGCGGATAATTGAATGGCGAGTTGTCATCATAACCACTTGGGTTTTCTTGCGGCGTTTGCATGTAACGTTCCGTATAGATAGTATCATAAAAAGCCCATGAAGTTACCGGAGCAACCGCAATGGCCATTTCAAATGTATCATTACCTTTTAAAATACAGTTTGTAGACATAAAGCCACCATAGCTCCAACCCCAAATACCTGTTCTATCTGCATCTATATATGGTAATTCACTCAGTTTTTTAGCAGCGGCTATTTGGTCCTCTACCTCATATTTACCTAGTTCTTTTTGTGTAACTTTCTTGAAATCCCTTCCTTTAAATCCAGTTCCTCTACCATCTATACAAGCAACAATATAGCCTTCAGCTACTAAACCTTGATGCCAGTAATCATTAGCACCCATCCAGCTGTTACTCACATTTTGTGAACCAGGACCACTGTACTGATACATAAACAACGGATATTTTTTTGAAGGGTCAAAATCTTTTGGTTTGATCATGTACATATTAAGATCATTGCCATTTATAGAAATAGTAGAGAACTCTTTAGGGCTAACAGCATAACCTTCTAACCTCTTCAATAATTGACTATTGTCTTTTATATCTTTTACTTTCTTACCGTTAATTGCTTGATGCAACGTGTATACCGGAGGAGTATCTGCGCTTGAAAACGTATTAATAAAATAGGTAAAATCTGTGCTAAAAGAAGCGTTGTTCGTTCCTTTACTTATTGCCAAGCCTTTTTTATCATCACCTCCGCTGCTAATATTGTAAACCCCACGGTTAATAGAACCGTTCTCTGTAGATTGGTAGTATATTTTATCTTCATTTTGGTCGTAACCATAGTACTTGGTTACTTCCCAATCGCCTTTTGTAATTTGGTTCATTAAACTACCATCTTCCCCATATAAGTAGATATGGTTATAACCATCTTTTTCACTTGTCCAGATAAAGCTATCATCTTCTAAAAAAGTCAGGTTGTCGGTAACGTCTACATAAGCGTCATCCTTTTCTACCAACAATACAGAAACTTCGCCTTTTTTAGCATTGACTGAATACATTGTTAATTGATCTTGATGTCTGTTCAGGGTCTGAACACTTAAATAATCTTTATGATTTTTCCATTTAATTCTTGGTACGTAATAAGAATCTTTTAAGTCAACCGACGTAATTGACCCACTTGCAACGTCTAATAAATGCAATGTAACTATAGAATTGTTCTCACCTGCTTTTGGATATTTAAAAACGTGTGGCTGTTGATACAACCCTGTGCCGTATACGTCCATTGAAAATTCTGGAACATTGGTTTCATCAAAACGTAAAAAAGCTATTTTAGAACCATCTGCATTCCATTCAAAAGCACGAACAAATGCAAACTCTTCTTCGTACACCCAATCGGTAACACCGTTGATTATTTTATTTTTTACTCCATCTTCAGTAACCTGTTTAGTTTTGCCCGTAGAAAGATCAAAAATATAAATGTTGTTACTTTTTACATAGGCTACTTTGCTACCATCTGGGGATAACAATGGCTCTTGAATTTTGTCATCACTAACTTTTACCACCTCTTTTGTAGCAATATCGTAGACATAATATATCCCAAGTTTCGATCTTCTGAATATTGGCTCTACTTCCGTAGACAATAGCATCTGTTTTTCATCTGAACTAAAGTCATATGAAGAGAAGGAAGTAATATCAGCTAAATCTGCAGATGAAACTACGGTACCTACTTTTTCTAATGTTTTATAATCGTATTTGTCAACCGTGGTGATTTGGCTGAATCTGTTTGTATTAAGAACCGTGTACTGGGTGCCGTTCTTCATGGACCTAAGAGCATCCATCCCTTCTGTTCTAAAAGCGCCTTGATAAATATCTGAAACTTGTATTTGATTGTCCTGTGCCCAAGTAAATACGCTGAATGAAAGTAAAATCAACGCAATTAAGTGTGTTTTTCGCATATATAAGTGAATTTTGTTAAATCTCTCAAGTTTACCACAATTTCCTCAAAAAAACACGCTTTAGAGTAAAAAAGAAAGTGCTTTTAACGCTTTGACCACTTAAAAAAGATTATTGCCAATATGTGTATCTTTACCGCTGTTACAATGTGCTGTATTTTTCATGATCTTCACATGTACACAACATTGAATATTAGTAGAAAGTTATACCTAAATGACCAAACCAATAAGTGGTTTTTCCAAACTAACGAAGGAGGAAAAAATAGACTGGGTTACAGAGAGTTTCACGCAAAATGCAGCCCAATCAAAGAAAATTCTGCAAACATATTGGAACCAAGATAAAAGTGTTCAGCAATTGCATGATGAGTTTATTGAAAACACCATCACAAACTTATACGTACCACAAGGAATTGCACCCAACTTTTTAATCAATGATACGCTATACGCCATACCTATGGCCATAGAAGAGAGTTCTGTAATTGCAGCAGCAAGTAAAGCTGCTAAATTCTGGTTAAAACGAGGCGGATTCAAAGCAGAAATACTAGGTACTGAAAAAGTAGGTCAGGTTCATTTCATCTTCAAAGGGGATACTAAAAAACTAGACTCGTTTTTTACGTACTTAAAACCTCTTTTACTAGCAGAAAGTGCTTCTTTGACTACTAGCATGAAAAAAAGAGGCGGTGGCATTACAAACATCGTTCTAAAGGATAAAACCGATGAGCTAGATCACTATTTTCAATTGCACGCTACTTTTGAAACTAAAGATGCCATGGGCGCTAATTTCATCAACAGTTGTTTGGAGCAATTTGCAACAACCTTAAAAAAAGAAGCCGCCCAGTTTGATGCATTTTCTACAAAAGAAAAAGATGTAGAAATAGTAATGAGCATACTTTCTAACTATGTTCCCAACTGTACAGTTCGCGCAGAAGTAAGTTGCCCGGTAGAAGATTTAAATCTATCGGCAGAATTAACCCCGCAACACACTGCAGAAAAAATAATACAAGCCATCAAGATAGCTAAAGTGGAACCTTATCGTGCGGTGACGCACAACAAAGGTATCATGAACGGTATTGACGCAGTAGTACTTGCTACGGGAAACGACTTTAGAGCCGTTGAAGCTGGCGTACATGCATATGCTTGTAAAGACGGACAGTATAGAAGCTTAACCAATGCGAAAATTGAAGACGGAATTTTTAAATTTTGGATTGAGCTGCCATTAGCACTAGGAACCGTTGGCGGACTTACGAATTTACATCCTCTTGTGAAGCTAAATTTAGAATTGTTGCAGCGGCCATCGGCTAAAGAACTCATGCAAATAGTTGCCGTTGCGGGACTAGCACAAAACTTTGCCGCAGTAAGCTCTTTGGTTACTACAGGAATTCAAAAAGGACACATGAAAATGCATCTTTTAAATATCTTAAACCAACTTGGAGCCAATGAAAATGAAAAAGCCACCTTGGTGAAACATTTTAAAACCAACCCGGTTAGCCACCACGCCGTGGAAAGTCAATTAAGTATTATTAGAAAGTAAATCTTTAAGCTATGACGAAGGAATTTTACAGCAACGGAAAATTACTATTGACAGGAGAATATGCCATTCTTGATGGCGCAAAAGGATTAGCATTACCAACGAAATTTGGACAGTCCTTAAAACTTAGAAATAAGAATACGGAGACAATTCACTGGTTTGGCGTTGATGAAAATGACGACACTTGGTTTTATGCCGAATTTTCTAAATCAGATTTCAAAACCGTTACAACCACCGACGAAGCTACATCCGATCGATTGAAGCAAATATTGACAGAAACCAACAAGCTTAATCCTGAATTCTTATCCAAGATTACAGAAAACAGTATTATTGAGACTAAAGTTACCTTCCCTATGGCCTGGGGACTGGGTACCTCTTCTACCTTAATAGCCAATATGTCAACTTGGGCAGGCGTTAATCCGTATCAATTATTAGAGTCCACTTTTGGCGGTAGCGGATATGATATTGCATGCGCAACGCATATCTCCGCTATTACCTATAAAAGAAATAACTTTGAGCCAATAGTTGATGAAGTTCATTTTAACCCAACTTTTAAAGACGAGCTGTTCTTTGTTTATCTAAACCAGAAAAAGAACAGTAGAGATGCCATTAATAGCTACAGAAGTTTAGATTTTGATAAAGAGGCTTTTATAACTAAGGTAGACGCTATAACCGAAAATATTCAAAAGTGTACTGACATAACCGAGTTTGAGGGTTTATTGAAGAAGCACGAGGCTATTTTATCAAAAACACTTCAAATTCCTACTATCAAAGATTCGCTTTTCACTGATTACCCTAGAACGATTAAAAGTTTGGGAGCTTGGGGCGGAGATTTTGTTCTTGCCACAGGAACAGAAGATGACATGGTATACTTTAAGAATAAAGGTTACGAAACGATACTTCCCTACTCAAAAATGATATTATAAAAAAAGAGCATTCCAAAATGGATGCTCTTTTTTTTATATAAATCCAAAGATACTACTAGTAGAACGTAGCTCTTTTATCTTCAATTTCAGAACCGTCTTTCAACGCATTGTATACCGCAGTATTAACACGACTAGCCGCTCCTGTTTTCAAAGCATTAGCATATACACTGTAGTTATCTAATTTAGGTGCTTCTGTTTTCTTAACAATCTCAATTTTAAAAACTCCAGTATTACCTTCAATTAAACCAGATGTTGCTCCAGCAGACATACCATAAGCAGTACCCACTACAACCGGCTCACTACCTGCCCCAGGAATTGTCGGAGATTTTACGGTAAGAGCAGAAGCGTTAGAGATACTTACACCATTATCAGATGCAATAGCACTCATATCCTTACCCGTGTTAGCTGCTATAATTTTAGCCGCCTTACGTTCTTTACGTATTTTTGGCAAAACAAGTATAGAAGCATCCTCTGCACTCATTACACCTTCAGCATAACTACCTGTTAATTGAACAACAGCATAACCGTTGTTAATGTTGAACCTCTTCACATCACCAACTTCGGTATCAGAATTAAATGCCCATTGAACAATGTTTCTTTGATTCGTTAAACCCGGAAGGTTTTCATCTAATGCCTTTATCTTATTTACTGGGCGCACTACGTATTCATCTTTCTTCGCTAATGTTGAAAATGCACTCTCATCTTCTGTAGTCTCCATTTCAAACTTGGTAGCATTGGTAAACAATGTGTTTATCGTTTCTTCTGATGCAACGATTTCCCTAGATACAGTTGCTATTTGAACTACATCTTCTTTATCATCTATTTTTATAACATGAAAACCAAAATCAGTTTCAACTAAGCCAATTGAATCTTCATTATTATTGAATGCGAAGTCATTAAATGCCGGTACCATCACCCCTCTTTGAAAATAACCTAAATCTCCACCATTAGGTGCAGAAGGTCCGTCTGAGTTATCTCTAGCCAATGTAGAAAATACAACTCCAGATTTTTTAGCCTCTCTCAATAATTCTTTTGCCTTAACTTCAGCTTCTTCCTTAGTTCTAGTGACTTCAGGGTTAGCTCTAGTTGCTCCTGTATAAGCTAAAAGAATATGACTCGCTTTCACAGAACCATTTGGCTTTCTAGCGATCATTTTAGAAAGCTTGTATGAATCACCGTCTTTGTAAGGACCATAGATTTGACCTACGTTTAAACTCATTAAGGTATCCGCAACACTAGAAGGCAAGTTTTTCTTCGCCTTGTATATTGTATCAAATTTAGTATCTGAATATCTATCTAAAAATGCAGCAACATTTGTGGTATTTCTAAACCCTCTAATAGTATCGTTAAGATCTGTTTGAGAATTGTACTCAATAGTATCATCTAAAAGCTTAGTGATCTCACCTTTAATTGTATTTTGATCAGCCTCAGATGGCTTTTCTTGAAAATATACATATTGTAAATCTCTAGCAGGATCTTGCTTGTATTCTTCTTTATGCTTACTAACGTAATCAGCAATTTCGCTTTTAGTAACCGTTATTGTACTATCTGGTATTGAAGTATAAGGTACTCTAACATACTTAATATCCATTTTTTCGTTAGCCAGTTTATAATCTAGCTCTCCTTCTTTCAATGTAGCGCCAACACCGGCCTTAACCAAATTAAAATATGTTTGCTCTTTTGCCAATTGAACGATTTCATCTTCTGTTTGCAACCATGCCTCGTACTGTGCCGGGTTGTTTATTTTCCAATCTGCTACAGTTTGCTTGAAAAGGTTTGCATCAAACTGACCATTTTGATCTTGAAACTGAGGATTCTGAGCATAACCTGTAGTTCTAAGAAAATCAACAATCTGATCTTGCTCTATACCTATTCCTAAATCTTCAAATTGCTCACCTAATATGGTTTGTCTTACCTTATTTTCCCAAACCTGATTTACCACCTGCATTGATGATGTCGTTGGACCAACTCTGTTAGAAGCTACTTCAACTTCTTGTCTGAATTCATCAATAGAAATATCTTCTCCATTAATTTCAGCTACTGACGAGCCTACTTTTTCTCCTCCAAAATTGCTACTGGTAAAAACCCCAGAAATAACAAATGCAAAAAGTGCTAAACCTATAATCAAGATCAACACTGTTGTACGCTTCCTAATATTTTCTAATACTGCCATTCTAATTAACGTTTAAAATAATCGTTTGTGGTTATTGGGAGGCAAAACTACCATTTTTAATTGAAATAATAAAAACTAAAAAGACTCCTAATTTATTGATTGATGCACTGTTATTCCTCTTCCAAAACTTCTATTGAAATCAAATCTATTTTGGTATTGGAAACTTCTAGCACCGTAAACTTATAAGAGTCTATGGTAAGCTCTACTTCTTTATCTGGAATCTCCCCTAGCGTATGCACCAAAAGACCGCCTAAGGTCTCATATTCATCCGATACCGGAAGATTTAATTTGTGATTTTCATTAATATCATCAACTTCTAATCTTGCAGAAAATAAAAAGTGACGTTCATCTACAACTTCTTCCCTTAAATCTGTAGTATCATGCTCATCTTCAATTTCTCCAAAAAGTTCTTCCACTATATCTTCCACCGTTACCAATCCAGATGTACCACCATATTCATCTAACACTACAGCTATACTCTTACGTTTTTTAATCAGCACATTAAGCATATCTTGAATAAGCATTGTTTCTGGCACAAACTCTACCGGCAATAGGATACTTTTAATTGTCTTTGGTTTTTTGAACAGTTCATAAGAATGTACGTAACCTATAACATCATCTACAGTATCATTATATACTAATATTTTAGAATAACCGGTCTCTGTAAATAATTTAGCTAAATTTTTGGGGGTCTCATGCATTTCAACAGCAACAATCTCTGTTCTAGGAACCATAACCTCACGTGCTTTCACAGCAGCAAACTCCAATGCATTCTGAAAAATTTGAATCTCAGTATCTACCTCATCTTCCTCTTCAATAGTTTCCATCTGCTCTGTAATATAATCGCCCAATTCTAATTTACTGAATGCCAATTGCACCTCATCTCCAGAGGTTCCAAATACATATTTCAATATTAAATCAGAAATCCAAATGATAAAATCTGATATTAATGAGAATAAAACGTAGAATAAAAATGCTGGAATCGCCAATAATTTCAATAGACTATTAGCATAAATTTGAAATAGGACCTTGGGCAAAAATTCCGCTGTTATTAAAATGACGAAGGTAGAAATCAAAGTTTGGGTCAATAGACTAAAATCTGTGATCAATAACTTTAAAAAAGCATGACCAGGCACAAAACCCGCAAACCAATTCATGAGCAATTCTCCCATGAAAAGACCATAAATCACTAATGCTATATTGTTTCCAATTAGCATGGTTGCTATAAATTTCGATGGCTTTTTGGTTAACCTGGTTAAAATTCTAGCTAAAAAACCCTCTTGTTTCTTCTCTATTTCTATATGAATTTTGTTCGCAGAAATAAAAGCAATTTCCATTCCTGAGAAAAATGCCGAAAAAAACAAAGAAAGTATAATGACAATACCGGCTATACCCACTATTTGTTTTGATTATTCCGTTGACGTTGTTCGAATTTTTTTCTGTAGTTTCTTCTAAACAAGAACATACCTATAGAAACTACTGCAAAAAATATGAAAAAATATGCCATACTTCTGTCAGTATTCCAGTCTGTAAATATTCTATAAATTGAAAAACCCGCTACAAAAACATATAAGTATTCTGTATACTTTAAAATATTAATCATCTTTTTCTTCTTTTTCTTCCTTGATCAGCATTAAACCATAAGTCTTATGAGCATTCAGAAACTTAAGATCTTTTTGAACATCCATTCCTTCACCATCCATCACCGTGCCATCTTCAGGATTGGTAAATGTAAATTTTTCATGGGTAAATGCCCATTCATTACCCCGGTCGTAATACAATTGTGATGTGGATAATTTTTTTCCATCATCACCTTTTATTAGCACATTACCTCGTAAATCTACGATAGAAGTTACAGAATACAACACACCATAATCTGCCTCTATAGTAGTTTTTTCATTCTTCTCGTTAAAAATTTCGACTAACAAACCATCTGGAAAGGTTTGATAAGGAAATGACAATTGTTCGTAATCATTTCTAATAGGACCAGACAATACCGCCATAACCCTAGAAGAACCTTCATCTTCAGACCCTAATTCAATAGGAGATTCGGTATATGTAAGAACAAAATCTTCTACCACACCTCTCGGATATACTTTTTTTTGCGCTTCTTCACCAACTCTCTTGTATTCATCTTGACAAGATAAAAAAAGCATTGCCATGGTATAAACCACGGCAATGCCTTTAAAATTTTTAATCTGTATCATTTTTTCTATAAAGAAGGTACTTTCACACTACCACCAACCCAACAGTTGAAAGTAACAGTTTTACCAGCCATACCTGAACTAAAGATCATCTCTTTAGATGGTGCTTTTGAACTATAGCTAGTTGCAGCTTGACTTGATGAACCACTTAATGATGGATCTACCCTACCCGCTTTTCTTGCCATATCTGCAGCTTTCCAATAGATAGCTCTTTTCTCGAAAGCAGATGTACCACAACTGTTTGCACTTGTAGCATATAAGTTAGCGATCAATAAATATGCACGACCGTTAGATGGGTTAGCATCAATAGCTTTCTGAGCGTATTTACGAGCAGTAGACTTACTACCTTTTCTTTTATTAATAACTGCTACTTTGTAAGCAATCTTAGATTTCTTCTCGTTATTTGTTTCTAAAGACAATGCTTTATCAAAATCTGCAAGTGCTCCTGAGCTATCCCCATTTTTCATTTTCAAAGTACCACCATATACATAAGCATCGGCAGATGGGTCTAAAGCTAACTGAGCTTCAAATAATTTTTGGAATAAAGGATCATCCGTACATTCTTTGTTGAACATCAAACCTACCGCTCTTTTCACCCAAACAACATCACCTTTTTTCTCTTCAAAACTCTTTTCGTATAAAGGAATAAGGTTGCTACAATCAGCTAAAGGACCTAATTTAGAATCGATACTACCAGCAATTTTACCATAAGCTCCAGAGTAAGAATTATAAGCCTTTAAACGAGATTTCTCTTTAGAAGTCAAAGTACCAGCTTCTTCTTTAGGTAAAAGTTTAGCAATTTTACCTGTAAGTTGCTCATTTTCGCTTTCTATTTTTTCAGTTACCTCATCGTACACATCAAAAACCTCTTGCAAGTCCTTTGACCCCGCTTTATGCAAATCAACCAAACTAGAAAAGTAAATATACAATGCTTTAGGACTCTTAAAATTGTCTTTATCTTTTGTATAAGCATCACTTAACATGCTATACATTTTAGCATCATCGGCCATTTTATTATCATACATTACCAATGCCTTATCTACCTCTGTTTCTCCTAGACTTGTTTTAGATGCAAAGTGCTTTAACTTATTATCATAAAGACCCATAAGATCATTCGCAAATTTAGTTTTATCAGCATCGGCCGCTTTATCTATCTTATCCTTAAGTATACGTTCACCATATACATAGATAGCATTATTTAATTGTGGACAAGTTTCATAAACCATTTTCCAAGGCTCATAAGCCGCTTCGTAATTTTTAACTTTTGCATGTTCAGAAAATATAGACAAGTTGGTCATACATTCAGGGTTTTGCGCCTGCGCATTGCTCACCCCCATCATTCCAAGGAACATAATTGCCGTGAAGTAAAGTTTCGATTTCATTTTTTCTCTTTTTAAAATGGTTAATGTACTAAATTTTAATTTATTTTTCTCTTCTGGAACCAACGATCATTTAACGAAAGACCAATATTAAATTTAAAATAACTCTCTTCGACTAAATCAGCCCTTGTAGTTCCTCTTCTTCCAAACTCAAATCCTAAGTTAAGATTAGAGAAACTTCTACCCAGTGGCAATCCTAATCCAAAAGTTATGCCAAAGTTATTTATATCAACATCGTTCACTAACAAACCAGTTTCATCTAAACGTAGACCAGCACGGTAAGTAACTCTTTTTAAGTAACTTGTGAACGAATCATAGTCAGGTGTAAAAAACATACCCAAAGCATAAGAACTAGCATCTTCATAAGTTACATTATCAGCGCCTAAAAAAGAATTTTCAAAAGAACTCATCTTCTGAAAACTATACTCAGCTCCGACAAACCATTTATAATCCTCCCCATACCCCAAACCTAGTGTAGTGTTCGTTGGAATTTTTAATTCTGTGTTACTTAAGTTCTGAGATGCCAAATCAACCTCTACCTCTTCAATAGTTAAACCATTGGCTACAGAAAAAGAGCCAACTTGCCTCTCATTCTTAGAAACCAAATTACCTTGCGTATTAACTCGTATAGAAGTATGAAGTCTTTGCCTACCTTTAATTAAAGGAGTATAGCTTAAAGCATAATTAAAATCGAAACCATTAACTCTAGAGCTTCGCCTATCGAAAGTTCCAAATTGAATTTCTTCTATTTGCTGTAGCCTCTCGCTATCTAAAGTCCCAAAATTGAAATTTATGGTGGCGCCAATACTCAAATCTTTTATAACTTCATATCCTATGGAATAAAAAGCTCGTGTCAAACCACCTTCGCCAGTATATATATTGATTAAAGAGCCACTTGTACCAGTTCGTTCATCAACCAAATTATACCCCACTGATGAATATGGCATAACACCAAACCCCATACCTAACCCTTTACCAACACTAAACCCAAGTGCTAAATAATCTAAGCTAGTAATGGAACTATTTTGTTCTTCAGTAAAACTTTTAAGTGCAAATTGCTTATTAGAAACACCGGCAGTATAGGTCACAAGACCTTCCCTATCCATAAGTTCCAAGCCTAATTTACCAAATGCGGCAGGGTTTTTTAAATTTATGTGAATACTATCAGCGTACACACCAATTCCTCCCATCATTTGATTTTCTACCGTACTATTGTTCTTCAAATCACCTATTCCAAAGAAAGAATAAGGAGAAACAGTACCATCTTGAGCGTACATACCTACGGTAGTTATGTATACAATTGCAATTACAATTTTTCTGATCATTTAGTGCTTGTTGTATTCCAGCAAATAATTAAGCCCTTTCAGGAGAAATTTGGAATCCGCAAATATGGTATTTTTTAATCGTTTAGACAAAAATAGTGTATCGCCCCCTGTTAAAATAATTGTTAAATCTTTAAACCGAGCTCTGTAAAGGTCAATGACACCGTCGATTTCAAGAGTAATACCATTTATCACCCCACTATGCATACAATTTTCCGTATTGTTACCAATATAGTCTAATAACTCCTTTTTTTCTAGCAAAGGTAATTTTGAAGTTTGCTCGTTCATTGCATTATAGCGCATTTGTACACCTGGCGAAATTGCACCACCCAAGTATTCGTCAAAATCATTGATCATATCATACGTAACACATGTACCTGCATCAATAATCAAATTATTTTGATGGGGATTAAAATAATACGCCGATGTTACCAGTGCTATTCTATCAACACCTAAAGTCTGAGGCGAGGCATATGAATTTTTAAATGGCACTTTTGAAGTGTTAGAAAGCTCATGTAAGTCACAAAAAATTGCCACAACCTTTATTTGTTCTTCAGAAAGTGACCCAACACTAGAAATAATTGCATATTGAACTTTTGAATATTCTTTAAAAATTTTCTTCACCACCTCAACAAACAAATCGACAACAACAGTCTCTAAATGAATTATTTCGGACTTTTTGAAGATTGCTAATTTGACGTTAGTATTACCTGCATCAATTATTAAATTCATGTTGCAAAGATTAAAAATTAAAAAAACATTATTCTTTTTTCATGATTTTGTTTGTAAATCATAAAATTGAAATTATATTTGCAGCCGCTTACAGCGACATGGTGCCTTAGCTCAGTTGGTAGAGCAATGGACTGAAAATCCATGTGTCCCTGGTTCGATTCCTGGAGGCACCACAATAAATCCTTACTTTACGGTAGGGATTTTTTTGTTTTAACACCTATCTTGTATTATGGTACAAAAATATATCGTCTACTACAAATTAGCCAAGCCACTACAATAAATTATTTTAAAGACTTACTACAAAAATAAAAATTACCCGAAATTTTTCAATGTAATAGCGGCTTACTTAATCAAATTTCAATTTTAAAAATTTTATATTGCTACATAGGCTAGTTTTAATCAACTACAAGCTCTGCACTGAAAAAAATATAAACGCTCTTTAAATGCTGAATTTATCATGAAATACGTATTCATCTTAATTTCAATTTGCCTAATGGGGTGCAAAAATGACTCCAAGAAATTTGACATACCAACCCCTACAAATGGTAATTACTTGGAAAACGAAATACAATTAGCAGATTCTGTTTACTATGACAAGGTTTTGGGCGCTTTGGTCGGATCGGCAATTGGTGACGCCATGGGCGCATCTACTGAAATGTGGAACAGAAAAGATATTCAATTAAACTATGGTTATATTACTGGATTAACACCTGCATTACGTCAGCGATCACCCGAAGGAACGTGGGAGCATAATCTTTTAGCAGGAGCCACTACCGACGACACCCGATGGAAAAACTTGATGACCCATTATTTCAAAACCAACCAAAACGACATAAACGCTGAAAATTTTGCAGATTTTATTATTGATTACTACAGTACTTTAACGAAATCTCTTGCCAATAAAGAAATGCAATCCAATACGGATGCGTTAGATGCCAAAATTGAAAAAATAGACTGGATCAAAGAATGGGCGCGCGTGGCAATGGCATTCAAAAAGGACAATAACAGTTATTTACAAGCTCAGAATAGATTTTATGGCGGAGAGATGTCTTGTGCAGGACAATTATACTCCCCCATGATCGGACTCATTTCTAAATCTCCATTAGAGGCTTATAAAAACGCATACAACCTGAGTCTTTTTGACATTGGCTATGCTAAAGATATTACTGCTTTAGCTTCTACCATGACTTTTATGGCGACAAGATCACAAAATCTAGATTCAATAATAAATTCAACAAAATTTATAGATCCGATTGGATATGCAGATAGCAGGTTAGTAGGGCGAATACCAACAACTATCTTAAATAACGCTCAAATAAATATTCGTAAAATCAATGAACTTGTTATTGATTCTTTACTAATTAACGATACGATAGCTTTTAAAATACCTCGCGGTTTTCTCGGGTCTAAAAAAGATTGGATTCGTCAAGAAATGATATACAGAGTTTTAGAAAAAGATGAACGAAATATCGCATTTCATTCAGCGGAAATTTGGCAAATTCTGGTTACTGCGTTGGAATTTGGAAAAGGAGATTTTGAAAAAACAATGCAATTCATAATCAATTACGGTCGCGACAACGATACGGTCGCCTCCGTTGCAGGTATGATACTTGGAGCAAAATTGGGTTTCAAAGAATTACCCACTGACCTGCGGGAAACAATCATAAAGGTAAACAAAGAAAATTTAGGCATAGATCTAGTGACCTTAGCTCAAGAAATATCTCAATAAAAAAATCAATCCCAAACACGTTCTACCTTATGCTCGGTAAAATCATCAATTTTCAATTCTACTTCTGAAGTATTTACTATTGAAATTGACCTGAAAAATTCTGTAGGGAATATTTGATTCGTCATTACATACTGTCCGCCATTGATAAATAATTCAATCGATGAATGATCTAAAAGCATTACAATTTCTATAGGGTCATCAGTTAAATCAGAAATATTCATTTGCTGTACACCTTTAGAAAATTTTTCGTTAAAATCAACTTTACCAGACTTTCTTCTATCAAAGGTCACTAACTTCTTATTTCTATTAAGGTCTATACTTAAGCTATCCCCATTTTTATTTTTAAAATACACTTGAACATTCGGTGATTTTAAAGTGAATTGTATTTTGCTTTGATTACTGTATTTAAGTGGTATTATCCTTTTTCTAGTAGGTAATATCTCAATTAAACTTTCTGGATAAGCTAATGCAACATGTTTTTCAAAACTTTTTAAAGGATAATTGAACAAAGACACATCTCTACCAACTTTTTGTAATGTCAATGTTCTAGGTACTGTCATGGAACCTCTCCATTTTTCAGTAGGTGTATCGCTAGCATAATCCCAATTACTCATCCAACCTATAAAAACTCGTTCATTATTTGGCGTTCCATTATAGGTTACACCTGCATAGTTATCCCTTCCTAAATCTATCCATTTACTTTCTTCTTGATCGGTAGTAAATGTTGAACCATCGAAATCACCAATAAAATATTGCGTACCACTACCCCCGTTAGGTGCACCAGGATTTATACTTATCAGAAGCACCCACTTTACCTCTTCTGTTCCTTCAATCTTTAGAGGAAACAAATCTGGACACTCCCAAACTCCACCATGAGTTCCTTTATCCTTTCCAAATTCGCTTACTTTGTACCATTCTTTAAGATTATCAGATTTCCATATCTGCAAATGATCACCAGCGACCAAAAGCATTGACCAATTTTGCTCCTTTTTATTCCAAAAAACTTTTGGGTCTCGAAAATCTTTGAACCCTGCGTTTTCAATTACGGGATTAGCTTGATATTTTACCCAATTATCCCCATTATCTAAACTATAGGCAATACCTTGAGTCTGAAAATTGTTATTTCCGGCTATTTCGCTTTCAGCATCATGATAAGTAAAAATTGCTACCATTGCCGGGTTATCATCGGTGCCAAAACCAGAGGTGTTTTCATAATCTACAACTGCACTTCCAGAAAAGATAAAGCCATGCTCATCTGGAAAAAGTGCTACGGGTTTATGCTTCCAATCCATCATGTCCCTACTTACCGCATGCCCCCAATGCATAGGTCCCCAAATAGTACTATCTGGGTAATATTGATAAAACAAATGATACAAACTATCTTTATAGACCAAACCATTTGGATCGTTCATCCATTTTTCTTCTGGTGTAAAATGAAACTGAGACCTATAATGCTCTATAAAATATCCGGTAGCATTTACCTCTTCTTCAATTACTTCTTGTTTCAGGTCTTGTTTGCAACCAAAAACACACACCAAACAAAGAAGAATAAATACACCTAAGCCTCTATTTTTAATAGTTTTAACCATAAATTCACTTTTACAACCTTATTTCTTATAACGTATTAATAGTACCTTTGCAGCAATGAAAATAACAATTTACAAGTTAATTATAACAGCGATCATATTAGTATCTTTTCCAACCATTAGTTTCGGACAAGATAAAATTTCTAAGACTTTGACTACTTTAAATAAAGAAACTATACCCTATGTTTATGTAGACGACCTGCAATTAAATGACTCTATTGTACTTTTAGATACTAGAAAAAAAGAGGAGTTTCAAGTTAGTCACTTAAAAAATGCCATGTGGGTAGGCTACAAAAAGTTTGACGAAGAAAAAGTAACCAATACCATTACCGATAAAACACAACCTATTGTCGTATACTGCTCTATTGGTGTTCGCTCAGAAAATATTGGAGAAAAACTAAAAGATTTAGGATACACCAATATTCTCAACTTACATGGTGGTATTTTTGAATGGAAAAATAAGGGCAATCAAGTTTTTAACCAAAAAGAAGCCATTACCGATAGTGTACATACTTTTAACAAGCACTGGAGCAAGTTATTACATGAAGGCATTAAAGTGTATTAGTCAGAAAAATAAAAAATACTTTGGGAATACTATTAAATAACAAAACAGAAAAGGACGAAAAAATCATAGATTTTACACTTGCAAACTCAAATAATCTTTTACTAATTTTTACCAGAAATCCTGAATTAGGCAAAGGAAAAAGACGCTTAGCCGCAACAGTAGGCGACCAAGCTGCGTTCGATATCTATAAATTTTTATTGAATCATACAGTAGGTATCACTAAAAATTTATATGCAGAAAAATTGGTGTATTACTCTGAAGAAATTTGGGAAAACGATATATGGAATAATCAAAAATTCGGAAAAAAAGTTCAAGTTGGCGATGATTTGGGAATTCGTATGGCGAATGCCTTTCAAGAAGGATTTAAAAATGGATATCAAAAAATCATTATCATTGGAAGTGATATGCTAGACCTATCTCAAGAAGATTTAGAAAATGCCTTTAAGTCTTTAGAAAAAAATGATTTTGTCGTTGGCCCTGCTGAAGATGGGGGATATTACCTGCTTGGTATGAAAAAATACTTACCAGAACTTTTCTCAAATAAAACATGGGGAACAGAAACCGTTTTAAAGAATACGTTATCTAATCTTAAAAACGAAACCACTGCAATTTTAGAAACCAAAAATGATGTAGATTACTATGAGGATATAAAGGATATTGAAGCCTTTAAACCTTTTTTAAAACATATGAATAAATGATGAGAGAAGAACTTTTAGAATCTGTTGCATACCTTCAAAATAAAGGATTTGATAAGCCAGAAATTGGTATTGTACTTGGTACAGGCTTAGGCAAATTAGTTGATAGTATTGAAAATCCAATTGACGCACACTACAACCACATTCCTTTTTTCCCATTAGCCACAGTAGAGTTTCACACTGGAAAATTAGTCTATGGCACCATTTCTGACAAAAAAGTAGTTGTGATGCAAGGTCGTTTTCACCTATATGAAGGGTATGACTTTTTAGATATCACCTACCCAATTCGCGTAATGCACATGCTAGGGATCTCTAAACTGTTTATTTCTAACGCTGCTGGCGCAGTCAATCTAAATTATAAAAAAGGTGATATGATGCTGCTAGAAGATCATATAAATCTACAAGGTGGGTCGCCATTGGCATTTAAAGGTGTTAGCGAATTTGGGGAGCGTTTTGCCGATATGTCCGAGCCTTATGATTTGGACATGCGAAATAAACTGACTGCAATTGCCAAAGAACATAATATCATTTTAAAAAGTGGAGTATATGCATCTGTTGTCGGTCCCCAATTAGAAACCAAAGCGGAATACAGAATGATTAAATTAATTGGCGCAGATGCCGTGGGCATGAGTACCGTACCTGAAGTTATCGTTGCAAATCATTTATCGCTACCCATAGTCGCTGTCTCTGTAATAACCGATGAATGCAATCCAGACAATCTAAAACCTGTTAATATCAGCGATATAATTTCTATCGCTGAAAAAACGGAACCTAAAATGGTGAAATTATTTCAAGAATTGATAAAGCAATTGTAAGGATTACCAGTATTCGGCTACCATAAGAGAGCAAAGATTGTTTTTATGAGTATCAACCAACCAACCATTAGTATTATCATTCCGGTATTGAATGAAGAAAAATATATTAAAGATGTACTTTTTGCTATTTCTACTAATGCCGGCACAAATCGTATCAAAGAAATTCTTGTAATCGATGGTGGCAGTACCGACCTTACCGTAACCAATGCTCAAAAATATGGAGCAACAGTAATTAATAGCAATAAGGGACGTGCTACACAAATGAACCTTGGTGCTGCAAATGCAACTGGCGATGTTCTTTATTTTATACATGTAGATACGCTACCTCCAAAAGATTTCGACGGCGCTATTTTAAACGAAATTGACCAAGGTTTTGAGGTAGGTTGTTTTCAAATGCAATTTAATAGCAATAGTCCTTTCTTAAAATTCTTTGGTTGGTGCACACGCATTAACCATCAAATTTGTCGTGGCGGTGACCAGTCGCTTTTCATCACCAATAAACTATTTCAACAACTTAAGGGTTTCAATGAAAATTATGTTATTTACGAAGACAATGAATTCATTAGAAGAGCTTATAAACTAAAACCTTTTAAGATTATTTCTTCTGCCGTAACCACTTCCGCACGACGTTATGAAGAACGAGGCATGGTTAAATTACAATATCATTTTGGCATGATTCATTTAAAATATTATCTAGGCGCTAACCCAATAGAACTTTATCAATATTACTTGAAATATATAGCTGCCTAACCTATTCCCCTTCAAAATCTAACAACACTCCTTCACCATTGTATTCTTCCAGTATCCCAACAAGTATCTTTTAACCTAAACTTTTACTCCCCACTGATTAACTTAACGGAGTTTTAAAATTACCTATTAACGGGTATTGCCGCACGCCATTCCCAAAACTACATTTAACACTGTTAATTTTAAAACCAAACCAAAATGAAAACTAAGGTATTACAAATCCTCTTATTAACATCATTAACATTTTTCATCATAAGTTGTGATAAGGACGAAACTAAAGAAACCGAAACTGAACAGCAAGAACAAGAAGAAATAGAAGAGCCAGAGGAGGAGGTAACGGAAGACCCTTCCATTGTACTTGCGCAAGAACGCGAGTCTGTTTTAAGTTCATTAACAAATAATGACCAAAAAGTATGGAAGATCAGTGAAGCAGTTCTAACCAACGATTCGGGCACATTTGACATTTCAAATAATTTTAACGTTACCGATGATGAACTTGTTTTTACCAACGAAGTTTTCGTTAGTTCAAAAACAGACTTTAACGGTACATTAGAATGGAGACCTGGAAACTTTATAGAAACAGAAGCCACAACACTAGAAGAAACCATGGTCGATTATTATGAATCTCCGTTTACAACTTCATTTGATTTTGTTGGAGAAAGCAGTTCAGATCTAGAAAGCCCAGGTTTTACATTTACCTATATAGATGAAAGTACCATAACGGGAACTGTTTTAGGCGAAGGATCATCAACCATCGCAATTACACTTACCCCTAAAACAGCTAATGATTATGTGCAGGCACCTACAGAAGCACTTTCATTTTCCACTGCTTTTTCATACCCTTCTAACGCCGTTAGTGGCTTCTCCCCGGGGATGATAGGCTCTAACAGTAGTAACAGTATTTTTATAGTGACTAGAGAAGGTGAAATGAGAGGGTCTGAGGCTGTTGACCCCGAGCGTATTACTAGATTTGATAATGAAACCGGCACCCTAACGGATAAACTATTTTTTCAATCAGATTTCGTATCAAAACAACTTCATATTATAGACAATAAACTAAAGGTAGTCGGCGGTCAATATATAAACACCTATGACCTTGACTTACAGACAGACCCAACCAGTGCTTCGTATGATGGACAAATTGCATTATCCAGACATGGCTCTGCCGTAATTGACGATGAAATTTTTATTGTTGGTGGATCGCTTGGCGACACACAAAATATTGGTGATGAAATTTATAAATGGGATGATTTAAATTCATCACTTACAATTGAAACCATAATGCCAGAAGCTAGAAGTGGAGCCCGTGCAGAAACCGTACAAAACAAACTATATGTTTTTGGTGGTACCGAAGAGTTTTATGGGCAAGATGCTAAAAACACAATTTATATCTATGATTTTGAATCTCGTGTAATGAGCACTGAAACGATGCCTTCAGCATTACACTTTACTTATACTGGAAAATATGAAAACCTAATTATAGTAAGCGGTCAAATAAAATCATTTACAGATGATGCTGATGGTGATGGTAATCCTGATGGTTTTTTAACGCAATATGATAATGAACCCTATTTAGGCGTATATAACACTTTAAATAATGAGTTTACCGAATTGACCACTAATTTAAACAGTCCTGAAAATGAGACTATTCATTCTATGGCCGTAATCAATGGAAAAATATATATTCTTTACGGTCAACAAGAAGAAGTGGTAGAAGGAGAATTTCAAAATTGGGATGTATTGGTAGCAGATTTAAATTAGGCAATACCTATAAGCAACTTGTGTACTAACCTTTACCGCTTTATAAATCGGTAAAGGTTTTTTTATTCCGAAAATTAAAACTATTCCCCTTCAAAATCCAACAACACTCCTTCACTGATCCATTTAGCAAGTGCTTGGCGATTATCTGGATCTAATATCCTGACCTGATCTTTTTTATTTCTAATATTCCCAATCTCAATATATGCCATTGCTGGGTGCGTTTTCTTTACCAAATACAGCGAGGTTCTATCTTCAAAAGTACCTGAGTACGTTCTATTGGGCTGATATTTCTTGTATTTGGATCCAAACGTTTTATGAATGCTTTCCGCTAGTTTTTCTCCGTTCTTACTTTTTTCATGGTGATAAAAGAAAACATCTATATTTTGATTTTCGCTTCTACTATCTACATGAGTTACGATCAAGCGCTGATATTTACCTCTGTTATCTTTATATAAATCATTGATAATATCTACACGTTGTTTTAACCGCGCCAACTGATTTAAAGGAATTGTTTTATCTGGATACGCTACTTCGTCATGGTCAATTTCTAAAACTCGTTCATCTCTAATGCCATCGTTTTCATCTTGAATGATGATGTAAACCTCAGCACCATGAGCCATTAATTCTTTTGCCAAGCGCAGCGTAATATCATAAGCATATTCATCTTCTGCTATAGCCTTGCCGGCATACATACCCATGGCACCGGGATCAGGACCTCCATGACCGCTTACCAAATAGTACACATTACCTTTTAAACGCTCACTTTTTTCAATTACAGTTTTGTATTTTTCCCCGAAAATAGCATAAGTAGCACTCTCTATCTCCTTTATTTCTTTTGCCTGAATCTGTAATGAGTCAACAATAGCCACCGTATCTAATTTTACATCTGGCATAACATAAGTTCTCCCTGCTATTAAATGAACGCTATCTCTTAAGTTTTCCATATTCAATGTTACAAACTCATCGAATACTTCGTACGGGTCTACCCCTTGCTTTCTTATCAGCGATAAAATGCCGTCACCAGGTTCTGCCATAACGGTCTTTAGCGAATCTTGCGCAAAACAAAAAGCACTTAAAAACAAACAAAAGCCAAACGTAAAATTGCAGTATCTCATTCTATTACCAAACACAAGGTCTATGCCATAATATTCTTATGACGCTCTAATTCAATACAAAGATTGCTAAAAATATTGACCAATACCAAAGACAATACCGTTGTCTCCGTTTTTTGTGATTCCGTAGCCGTAATCTATTCTAAAAATAGCATTGAAAATTCGCTTATGCATAAAACGCAGACCAACACCTGGGTAGATTCTTATATTTTCACTATTCCATAAGTCATCAAATCCGCCAGCAGGGTTACGCCATGTACCTCCATCAATGAATATGTTTCCCTGCAATACAAATTTATTTTTATCAATAAAGGTCTGACGATATTCCGTGTTCAAAACAATCATTCCCGTTCCTCTATCTATTGAGTTACCAACACCTCTAATATTTAAATTATTATCTACGGTGAACGGTGCAAACGGACTATCAACATTACTGGCTAAACCTAAACGCAATCTATTTGCCCAATTACCCCTATCTCCTATTCTCTTAAAGTATGTGAAATCATTAAATCCGATTAAGAATTCTGGCAAACTTATATCGGTACTACCTACATATTGAAAATTCAGCTGACTTCTAAATCCTTCTAAATAATGGTAGAAATAATCCAAACTATTATAATCATATATGAACTTGAACAAGTGCTTATCTACATTTAAATTCAGTGGAACACCTGCACTAGTAGCGCCATCAACGTATGCATAATCTTCAGTAAAAAAACTAAAACCCAACTCCATTCTATTTTTGAAATTGAATTCATACAGACCTAAAAGCTCAAACCCCGTGTTGCTATACTTATAATCTGCTGTATCATCTTGAAAAAAGACAGGTTCTAATGTGGTAAAATCGTTATAATTAATAGCTAGACCAAGCTTATTTGAAAAGAGATAAGGTGCTCTTATACTTACCCCAAAAGAGCTATAATTATCATACTGATAAAAAGCTCCTAACGTAATATTACGACCAAAAGAATTAAACTCTTGTAGTCCCACCCTAAATGCAAAATTGTCATTGGATGAGCTGAAAAGATTTGCAAACGGAATTAACGTGAAATTTTCTTCAATGATATATTCAACCTTGCAAGTTTCATTTTGCAATACATTTACCTTATAATAGGCATGAGATATAGAGGGCAATCTCTTTAAACGAAGCATATCTCTATTCATAAGAACAGAATCCAAGATCATACCTTTCTTTACACCTACAAGATTTTCAATGAATGATACCTTGGTGCGTTTTGTTCCAGAAAACTGTAATTCTACTACTGTAACATCTTGCCCATTCATTATGAAACTGACAAGTATTATAAATAGAAATGGTAGCGTTTTTGTATTCATTCTTTTAAGTACTCATATCCTGACCAACATGAATTTTGCTCTAAGGTTTCCAATATAAAACAAAATATGGGTGTAATCAATTATAGTTCAAAAGCATACCTATAAACATCAAAAAAGAGCCTATTTGTTTTTCAACAAAAGGCTCTTTTAAGAACACTCAAACTATTTTTTAAAAAATTCCTCTTAATCCTAAATTAAAAGTTTGTCCTAGCCCTGTATTACTGCCACGAACAAAGTTTGTGTACAATAACTCTAGATTTAGTGCACTTGTAAGTTGATACTTTGCACCACCACCCAATGCTGTAAAATCTTGTGCAAAATCATTACCCAAATCTAACCGTTGAGAATGTTGTGCCAATGCCAAAACGGTGAACTTGCTTGACGGGAAGTAGCTAAGAAAAATACCTGGCGTTAGGTTCAAACTATTATTGGCAAAACTCTCTTCCTTATCTCCAAAACTTAACTCTGAATTGATTTCACTAAAAAGTTGCCATTTATCTCCTGGAAAGGTGTAATCGTAAAAGAATCTATTTTGCCAGATGTATCCTTTTTGATCTAAAAAAACACCGTTTTCCGTTTCATTATCCACCAAAGGGATAAAGAATGAACTTTGAATTGAAAAATTACTGACAGAGGCAATAGGGACAAATTTCACTGATGGCGCTATTGAGGTAAGTCCGGATCTAGCCGTATTGTTTTCTCCGTCAAATTTAAATACATCCAATGCACTTCTATCACCAATAACATTTGATCTAAACTCTAAAATAGCACCAACATTCCACCTTTTATTTGTTCCAACCCCAGTGTATGCCTCTAATGTTGATGTAAAAAAAGTTTGTCTAGGCTCCGTACCTTCTGAAAATGTACTTTCAGTTTGTGTATATAAATTATTGAACCACTTTAAATCATACTGCCCCTTACCTATTAATTTTGACGGTGTATATTGCTGTATATTACTTTTCTGTTGCAAACTATCTTGCCCGTAGCCTGTAAAAAAGGCGCAAAGAGACACTGCAAGAAATAAATTTCTAGTTAAAATTTTCATTTTTAGGTTTTTAAAATTCTTAGTTGATTATTTAGTTTCGTTCAAAGACCAGTCGTAAGGATAGTAAGAAACCTTCGCATTTTCTGGTAATTGTTCTTTTCTATAGGTATTGATAAAATCTACAGTACTTCCTTTTTGTTCAAAGTCTCCTTTGTACCACTCAAATAATTGAGAAATCTGTACTTTATTCTTATTTACTTTTATAAAATTAGGATTGTTCAAAGCCAAAACGGTTTGCTTCTGCAATTGACCATCTATTGTGTTAGGCTTGTAAGCCGTGTTTATAATTGGTGGGCATCCTAAACCTGCGCATACCAATACAAAATGAAATCTTGCTTCTGCTGGAAACTGCGCTCTTAACAAATCATTCTCAATACCGTTTAAGGTTACAGACTTACCTGCTATTTCATGTTTTGTTTTATCAAAAAATCCAGCTACGTCTAAAGGAGATTTTAAAGGATAATTCTTTACGATACCATCTATAACCAGAAGGTTATATGCATTGATCCAAAAAGATTGATATGTTGCTGCATCTGATTTTAAAACCGATATACCCTTAGCAGAATTCAATGCCTCGTTTAAAGCTTCTGGGTTATTTTTAATGGCTGCGTATCTTACTTTACCATTAACAACGTACTCTTTAAAAAAACTATCGCTCTTGCTAAAAAAGGTAGCTACATCTTGTGCAGAAACACTAGTAACCATTAAAAGGAAAAACAAAGTCTGTATAACAATTCTATTCATCATAATTTTAAATTTAATATCACTTTTGAGATTGTTTAGGTCGTGGTCATTTACAAATACATACACTTCTCAAAAAAAATAATTTTTTTTCTTTACAATTTTCAAACGAATTAAACACTGATTTACTGTATGTTACAAATCCGTTTTAATAAGATTAAAACGCAAACTACGATAAAAAGTATCACAGAGTTATAACAAGTTTATAATCTTTCTAAATAAAAAGGTAGCTGTTAAGTTATTACCTTTAATACCGACACAACCATCAACAAAAGCATTTTATGGATCATATTGTAATTATTGGTAATGGCATTTCCGGAGTCACTTTAGCTAGACATATACGTAAGCTATCAGACAAAAGAATCACCATTATTTCCGCAGAAAGTGACTATTTCTTCTCCCGTACCGCATTAATGTATGTTTACATGGGTCACATGAAATTTGAACATACACAACCTTACGAAAACTGGTTTTGGAAGAAAAACAGAATCGACCTCGTTAACGGGTTTGTAGAAAAAGTAGAAACCGATGCTAAAAAGCTTCTTCTAAAAGGTGGTTTATCTATTTCTTATGACAAACTAATTATTGCAACAGGTTCTAAGCCTAATAAGTTTGGCTGGCCAGGGCAAGATTTAAAAGGTGTACAGGGCTTGTATTCAAAACAAGATCTAGAAATGCTTGAAAAGAATGCCCCCAATAATAAAGTATGTAATCGTGCGGTTATTGTAGGTGGCGGACTAATTGGTATTGAAATGGCAGAAATGCTGCGCTCTCGCGAAATACCGGTCACTTTTCTAGTTCGTGAAAAGAGCTTTTGGAACGGAGTATTACCTGCCGGGGAATCTGCAATGATTAACGAACATATTCTAGAACACCATATCGATTTACAATTAGATACCAATCTTGAAAAGATAATTTCTGATGAAAATGGACGCGCAAAAGCAGTAGTCACAGACAAAGGCGAAACCATTGAATGTAATGTAGTTGGCTTAACTGCCGGTGTTACCCCAAATATCGATTTTTTAAAAGATTCTGGTATTGAATTAGGCAGAGGCGTAAAGGTCAATCGTTTTTTAGAGACCAACGTTAAAGATATATTAGCAATAGGCGATTGTGCAGAGCAACACGAAGGTATTGGCAGCAGAAGACCAATAGAAGCTGTTTGGTATACGGGCAGAATGATGGGCGAAGCGCTTGCACAAACTATTTGTGGAAACCCAAGAGAATACAACCCTGGTCACTGGTTTAACTCAGCTAAATTTTTAGATGTAGAATACCAAACCTACGGTTGGGTATTTAGCGAACGCAGTAAAAAAGATAATGAACACCACTTTCATTGGCGCCATGCTTCTGAAAAAATATGCATTACCGTTGCGTTTGATAAAGACAGTCATCAATTTTTAGGCATCAACACCTTTGGAATTAGAATGCGACACGAAATTTTTGACCAATGGTTAACAGAGAACAAAGATATCGACCATGTAATGACCTATTTAAAAGATGCCAATTTCGACCCTGAGTTCTACAAACTTTATGAGGATGAAATTGTCGCCAAATACAATACCGATTTCAATAAGAATATCAGTGCAAAGAAAAAAAGCTGGAAACGAATTTTTAGCAAAGCTTAAAGAACAAGAAAAATGAAAGTACTTCAAAATATAGGAATAATTATTTTTTTGGTAGGTCTAAGTATATTTGCTGCCTTACCACTTCTTGGAACCTTCAAGGTAGATAAATCCATCGTTCAAGAAATAGTTTCAGATAATTCAATTAAAAGTGAGTTATTCATTGAAAATATAGAAACCAAAATACAAGGCAAAGAATTTAAAGGTGTTCAGAGCTTATCGCCAATAATTGTTTCTTCTGTAGATGAAGCGAATGCTACGCACAGAAAAAATAAGGAGTATAAAAAAATTATTTATACAAAAGGTAGAGATATGGCAGGAGCTATCGCCAAAAAATCTGGAGTAGGTTTTATCGCAGAAAACAAAGGGTTAATGTGGTTTTTAACCTTTGGATTAGGTATTATCGGAGCCCTCTTATTTATTATTCCCCAAGTAATTCTTTTGGGCCCAAAAGGAATTAAGAATGACGGAATATATCATCAGAGTTCAACTAATAGAGGTTGGATAGCTTGGCTAGTCTTTATATTCTTAGTTTCATTTTATTTGATTTTATATTTCCGTCCAGAGTATGCAACCAATTGGACTTTTCTTGTAGATCCTATTAGTGTAAGTTTAAGCGGTAATCCTGCTGGTCATTGGTTTGTGTATGGCTTTATGTATTGTGTTGTAATGTCAGTAATGGCAGTACGTATGTACATAAAATATCGCCATAATATATACCAGGTAGTAAGAACAACATCTGTTTTGTTCTTTCAAATTGTATTCGCCTTTCTTATACCTGAAATTATGGTGCGTTTACAAATGCCCTACTATGATTTTAAAAATGCTTTCCCTTTAGATTATGACTTCTTTTTTCAATGGAATTTAAAGACGCTTTTAAATAGTGGTGGAATTGGAATATTTATTCTTTTCTGGGGTGTCATTCTAACCTTGGTTATTGTACCTGTAATGGTATATTTCTTTGGAAAAAGATGGTATTGCTCTTGGGTTTGCGGTTGTGGCGGTTTAGCCGAAACATTAGGTGACCCATACAGACAACATTCGGATAAATCACTATTTGCATGGAAAGTTGAACGCTGGTTAATTCACGGAGTATTACTTTTTGCCGTAGTAATGACGGGTATGACGCTTTATAGCTTCTTTTCAGAAACAGGTACTGTTCTCGGTATTAAGACCCAAAGTGTACAAAATGTTTATAGCCTTGCAATAGGTTCTGTTTTTGCAGGTGTTATAGGTACTGGTTTCTATCCCATATTTGGCAATAGGGTATGGTGTAGGTTTGGTTGCCCATTGGCGGCTTATTTAGGGTTTGTACAACGATTTAAATCTCGATTCAGAATAACAACAAATGGAGGGCAATGTATTTCTTGTGGCAACTGTTCTACCTATTGTGAACAAGGAATTGATGTTAGAGCATATGCTCAAAAAGGAGAAAACATTGTACGTTCTAGTTGTGTAGGCTGTGGTATTTGTTCTGCGGTTTGCCCAAGGGGAGTTCTAAAATTAGAAAACGGACCTGAAAAAGGGCGTATCAATTCTAAAGATGTCTTATTAGGTAATGATGTTGATTTAATGGATTTAGTGAACAATAAATAGATTTTATTCTTAAAATAACGCCGTGCTTTTAAGCGCGGTGCTAATTTTAATCTTGTTCACTTATACTTTATAACAGGAAAAAGATCATGAAAGACTGGTTTTCACCAATCTTTCATGATCTTTACAACCTATTAACAACAACTTAGACAGTACATGAATCGCTTTTTTTACTTACTTTTTTTACTATCACTATCTACACAATCTCAGACAGAACTTAATTACCCTGAGGTTGTTTATGGCAAAGAAAACATCAGTGCCAGCTGGGTTAGTCACCCAGATACAAAAGGTGGTGAAGACACAGCGGTTTTGTTTCGTAATACATTTAATGTTGCTGATGCAAAGGCAGATTTTATCATCAATATTTCTGCAGACAACCACTACTTTCTTTATGTAAACGGTGAGTTTATTACCCACGGACCTCAATTGAGCGATATTCAGCATTATAAATATGAAACCTTAAACCTGAAAGATTACCTAAAGCAAGGAGAAAATGTCATTGCCGTTAAGGTGATCAATTTTGGTAAAAGACGATTTTTAGGCATGCAG
Source organism: Maribacter sp. Asnod1-A12 (assembly GCF_045063735.1). Lineage (NCBI taxonomy): Bacteria > Pseudomonadati > Bacteroidota > Flavobacteriia > Flavobacteriales > Flavobacteriaceae > Maribacter > Maribacter sp. Asnod1-A12. Next base: position 1,975,910 of record NZ_JBEFNZ010000006.1, on the reverse strand, counting down.
TCTATATTCACTAGTGTAATGGTAAACGGTGTTACAGATAATGCCAAAATCATAAATACTACCGGTTTTAATGATACATGGCTAAGCACCATTAATCAATCTTACAAAGCTAACGAAGTAGTTTGGAGAGGTGATGGAGAAAAGGCTATTGTAGGGGGATTCTATGCCAACAACCCTACGGATATGGTTGACATGAACAACTACCCAACCCATTGGGAAACCCTAAATTTTGATGATACCGATTGGAAAAAAGTAGCGTTTTTTGAAAACGCCAGTAGTATGGGCGGCTCTATTGCTTATTTACTAGAACCTCGTAATTTACCTTTACTTTCTTGGGATGAGGAAAGAATTGCAAGTATTGTCCGTTCTTCAAAACCTCTTGAAACTGAGTTCCCAGTGTTAGGCAGTTTAACACTTGAACCTAATACAACCACTACTTTTCTATTAGACCAACAATACGTTACTAACGGATTTCCAGAATTAGTTTTCAGTAAGGGAAAATCAGCTACCATTAACATTAAATATGCTGAGAACCTTTTTGGTGCAAACAATGAAAAAGGGGATCGTAACGACTTAGAGAACAAAAAGCTTTTAGGCTATTACGATGAAATTATTTCTAACGGAAAAAATGCGCAAAAATTTATACCGAATTGGATGCGCACCTTCCGTTTTATTGAGTTTGAAATTGAAACCAAAGATCAGGAGCTTGTTCTTGAGAATTTTGTAAACCATAGATCAAGAACCAGTATACCATCTATTGCCAAGTTTACTACAGACAATGACATGTACAATGATATTTTTGATATCTGTAAGCGTACCATTGATATCTGTACCCAAGATTATTTTTTAAGTGATGCCTATTATGAAACTATGCAGTACGTAGGCGATACTAAAATACAAGGTTTAATCTGGCAAGCTTTGAGCGGCAATGCAGCACATACCAAAAATGCAATTCGCCAATTTGACCACAGCAGAGATTCTGACGGTAATATTTTAGGTGCTTATCCGCTTCGCTCTACCTTTATTTACCCTACCTACTCTTTGGTTTGGGTAGATATGATTGCAGATTACTATAACACCTCTAACGACAAAGCATTTATTGAAACCTATAAAGATGGTATTGCAAATACCCTTGCCGGATTCGAAAAAAACATGAACGACCTTAACTTGGTCAACAAAACGCCATACCGCTATTTCGTTGACTGGTATACCGGACCTAATAATGGTAGTGGTACGGCCACCAAAAATGACGGACTCAATTCTGCAGTGGTCAGTTTACATTATGTACATGCATTACAAAATGCCTCTCGCCTATTCACTGAGATCGGAGACGAACAAACATCAATGAAATACAAGAACAGAGCTCAAGAAATCATTACATCTGTTTACGAGCTTTGTTATGACCAAGAAAGAAATCTATTTGCGGAGCGCCCTGATAAGACTATTTATGACCAGCATACCAATATCATGGCAATATTGACAGATGCTATTCCAGAAACCGAACAAAGAGCACTATTAGACAAAATTCTAAACGAAGAAGATTTGTTACAAGCCACATACTACTACCGCTTTTATCTTTTTGAAGCGATTAAAAAAGTAGATGCCCCAGAATTGTTCGATGTTGCCCAACAACCCTGGGAGGAAATGATCGAAGACAACATGACCACTACTTTAGAAAGATTTGAAAGTGTTGAGAAACCAACAAGATCAGAAGTGCATCCGTGGAGTGCGTCGCCCGCATATTTTTATTTTAATTATCTGGCAGGCATCCGATCGGTACAAAATGATTTTGAAGAAATGGAAATTTCCCCTGCATTTGGGAAACTAAATGAAATAGCAGGTTTGCTGCCTACATCAAAAGGAACTATAGTATTTGAACTAAAGAGAAACAAGAATAAATTATCCGCCGAAATAACAATTCCTGATACCATGAAAGGCAACTTAAATTGGCAAGGAACTGTAATTCCTCTTAAAAAAGGAAAAAATACCTATACTATAAAAAGTAGAAAGTAACAGTGTAATCTTCGGTATGGTAAGCACCTATATTTTAATCTAATATTTTAAAAAAATGAAGCTATTTAAACTTTTTTTACCCGCTCTTATTTGTTTAGGATTGTTAGCTTTTACCAATCCTGAAGACAAACGTTATGAACGTACCTATTATGAAGACGGCACCTTAGAAAGTGAAGGATGGATGCGTTATAGTACAAGAACTGATTATTGGACTTTCTACCACCCTAACGGTCACAAATCTGAACAAGGTTTTTACGCCTATGGTAAAAGAGAAAAGTATTGGTTTTTTTATAGTGAAGACCGTATTAGAATCAAAGAAGGCAAATTTGCCGATAATAAAGAAATTGGCTGGTGGCTTTTTTACGATAAAAAAGGTCGTATTAACCACAAGTGCCAGCTAACAAAAGGAATAAAAGACGGGTATTGCCTAAAGTACAAGGACACAAAATTAATATCCGCAGAGAAATACAGTAAAGGTGAAAAGATCAAGGAATGGACATCTTTTCGTGACTTTACCAGTGAAAATAGTTTATCAGATTTAAAATAATGACAGACATTAAAGTAATTATACCAGCTTTTAACGAAGCAAATTCTATTGCCCATGTCATCAACGAACTACCAAAAACGGTATCTGAGGTAATCGTTGTGAACAATAACTCTACAGATGATACCGTAAAAAATGCCGAAGCTGCTGGTGCAACAGTACTTACCGAAACTAGAAAAGGATATGGCTATGCCTGCCTTAAAGGCTTAGATTATGTAGCAAATCTGTCAAAACAACCAGATATTATCGTATTTATTGATGGAGACTACTCTGATTATCCAGAGGAACTGAACAAGATAGTTGCTCCTATTTTAGAAAAAAATATAGATTTTGTGGTTGGCGCTAGAACAAAAGCTTTACGAGAAGAAGGTTCAATGACCCCACAACAAGTTTTTGGCAACTGGTTGGCAACATTTTTAATGCATTTATTTTTTGGTGCAAAATTTACGGATTTAGGTCCTTTTAGGGCAATTAAATACGAAAAGCTCAAAGAATTGAACATGGAAGACAAGACTTATGGGTGGACGGTTGAAATGCAACTGAAAATTCTTAAGAAAAAAATGACATATACCGAAGTACCAGTACGTTACAAACGAAGAATTGGCATATCTAAGGTATCTGGTACCGTAAAAGGTAGTATATTTGCAGGCATAAAAATTTTGGGGTGGATCTTCAAATACAGTATAAAATAATATGGCTTTAGCTCTTGCATATCTTATCATCATCATCTACAGTTTCTCTTTACTGTTGATTTTCTTTTATAGCTTGGCGCAGCTTAATCTGTTAATCAATTACTTATCCCAAAAAAGGCAAAACCAAACGGCACCTAAGTTTAATTTGTTAGACCCAAAGGAAATTCCGTTCGTAACCATTCAACTTCCTGTTTTTAACGAAGAATATGTAATGGATCGTTTATTGGAAAACATCGCTAAAATAGAATACCCTAAAAGTAAATTAGAGATTCAGGTTTTAGACGACTCTACTGACGACACCATTATAACCACCGCAGCCAGTATTGCAAAATTACAGGAAACCGGTTTAGATATTAAACATATTACAAGAACAGACCGTTCTGGTTTTAAGGCAGGTGCCTTAAAAGAAGGACTAGAAGTAGCAAAGGGTGAATTCATTGCCATTTTTGATGCGGATTTTTTACCTGCTTCAGATTGGTTAAAGAAAACAGTTATCTATTTCAAAGATGAAGAAATTGGTGTGGTACAGACCCGTTGGGGACACCTGAACCGCGACTATTCTACCTTAACAAAAATACAGGCTTTTGCTCTTGATGCTCATTTTACCTTAGAACAGGTTGGGCGTAACAGCAAAGGTCACTTCATCAACTTTAACGGTACCGCAGGTATTTGGCGTAAAGAATGTATTCTTGATGCCGGTAATTGGGAGGGCGATACGCTTACCGAAGATTTAGACCTTAGTTACCGCGCACAACTGAAAAACTGGAAATTTAAGTATTTGGAGAATGTGGAGACTCCCGCTGAACTACCTGTAGTGATAAGTGCAGCTCGTTCTCAACAATTTCGTTGGAACAAAGGTGGAGCAGAGAACTTTAGAAAAACGGTTTGGAGCGTTGTAAGCGCAAAAAACATCCCTTTTAAAACGAAGTTTCACGGGGTAATGCACCTACTGAACAGTTCTATGTTTTTATGTGTATTCTTAGTTGCTTTATTGAGTATACCATCACTTTATATTAAAAACACCTATGGTCATTTAGACTGGGTATTCTCTCTTTTAAGTTTGTTTACCGTTAGTACCATTATTTTATTTGTGTGCTATTGGTTTACCTATAAGAGTATACAAGGCAGCGGCTTTAACAACTTTGTAGATTATATACGTATTTTCTTTACCTTTTTCTCTGTAGCATTAGGTTTCTCTTTACACAATACCATTGCCGTATTAGAAGGACATATGGGTAAACGAAGTGAATTTGTACGTACACCAAAATTCAACATCAGTACCTTAAAGCAAAGCTGGAAAGGCAATAAGTACCTAGCTAAAAAGTTATCACCTAACATGATCTTGGAATTTGCCTTAATGGTTTATTTCATGTTTGGTATGTATAGTGCAATACCATTGAATGATTTCGGGTTGTTTCCGTTTCATTTTATGCTGTTCTTGGGCTTTGGGTTTGTATTCTTTAAATCATTGACCTCAAGAGCTTAAAACAGCTTGAAACAAGATATTAAAAAGGGACAGCCATTGGCTATCCCTTTTTTAATTCCAATTCTTTTTGTTTGTTTAACTTACGCCTAAAAATAGGAATAAGATTACTTGTTATCTTATTCGTCTTAAATAGCGTATAAAGTAACTTGTTACTTTATACTATTGTTCTAGGTAATTTAAATAAACACCAATGCTTCGAAAGGAAATTAAAGATGACAATGAACTCTATCTGTATTTTAATGACAAATTAATTTACAAAAGATGGCTGAATCAAGGTTATTCCAAAGTATTTGACAGATTCGCATGTGGGAAAGACACTTTTATGAGCATAACGAAGGACGAAAATGGGAATATTAAACATCTAAGAAAAATATTTATCCGAGGAGAGTTTTGCGATTCAAAATTGGACTTCTGGAACAAATATGTTGAAGACATGGAGTTTTCTGTAAAAAAGGATTTTGGAAAAAATCTTGATGCCTTCAATGATGCTATCACAGCAAAAGGACCGGGTTACCCTGGTGATTGTATTATTGAAATTACAGGGACGGAAAAGCTTGAGAAAATATTTGGTAAGAAAGATTTTAACTTTATAATTGAACTCTTAAAAGAGGCTGAGTTTGTGAAATTGATTGTTAAAAAATCAGAAGTATGAAACAAATTAATTTTACCAAAGAAGAAGTTTCGTGTATTTTACATGTAATTAAACTAAGATTCGCTAGTGTTACACCTGCAGAAATGTCACAACCAAAATTTATAAGAAATGAATTCTATTATCCACTTTTTAAGATAAGAGAAAAACTGGAAAATAATGAGACAAAATTTCTAAAAAAGGAAATTAACATTATGAAAATAAATCTAAATAATTTCGGAACTAAAAAGGAAATTACTGAGTTAAACGGATTCAAAAAAATAAGCTTTATTAAAATATGACAGCCAGCACACTTACCGACTGAATCTACTAGTTTACTTAAAATTAATATGTGACTACTGTTTAATCAACCAATATTAATTCTAGACGACTTATAATGATTACTTTTATAGTTATAGAATCAAATATTGAAAATGATGAAAATTCAATTTAAAAGTATAATAATAGCCTTGTTACTGGTTACTACTTTCAGTTGTAAAAACAAAAAATCTGACAAGACCAATACCACTGCCACAGAAGAAGTAAGTATTTCAGTAAAAAAAGATAATTTTCTTTCAGGCGGTTTGGCAGAACCTATATCTATTGTTAGTAAAGAAATGTCTGATGGCACTACCGCAGATTGTTATAAAATTGTCACCACTGGCACACCTACAGAGCATGAAATGGGACCTTGGTGTCCAGATAATATTACTGATGATGCATCAAAAGGTGGTGTTTGGGCAGTAGAAGGAGAAATTTACGATATTGATGGCGAGTTCATTAAAAACTTAGGAACACTTTTTAATGATGATACTTGGATGCTTTATGATAAAACCACAGGTGAAATCACTAAAACAAAGACCAAGGCAGAATGTAATGATGCCGCAGACCCAAATGTTGGCGAAGAATATAAAAACTTTTGTGTAGAATGCTTACCATCTTACATCACTGGTATGACGCATACATATTATATACCGATTACTCCTAAAAAAGCACCTGAAGGATATGCCTTTAGATCTGGACCCCCAAACGGCGGTGAAGATGACCATGAAAGGCCAGAACGCCCAAAAGATGGAGAAAAACCAAAGGGACCACCACCTGGTGGAGCAGGGGTTGGTCCTTCAAATAGAGGTATAGCTTTTAACGGTGTTGTTTTTAATGCACCTGCGCCAGTAGATAATATTCTAGCCGCTTATACAATTGCTCCTTTTGATGATGCCGGTGGACATATAAATTTACATGAAGGTTATCATTATCATGCAGCAACAGGTGTCTCTAAGAAAATAGCGCAGAATGATAATCATGCTCCAATGATAGGATATGCTATGGACGGATACCCGATTTATGCCAATACTGATGCCGATGGTAACGAAGCTACGGATTTAGATGAATTTAGAGGTCAATACGACGAAATTAGAGGGTACCACTATCATGTAGACAAAGCCGGAAGCAACAATTTTATTGATGGTTTACGTGGTGTCTATGCTATGTAAAAAACTTCTTTTACCACTTTTTCTTACTGCTTTTCTCTTGGTAAGCAATGTGCTTTTCGCCCATAATCCAGATTTTTCGAGCATTATTATTTCTAAAACGGAAAATGGGCAAATTGTTATGCAATTAAACAGCTCTTTAACAGCTTTTCAACAAGAGGTAAATTATGTAAACGGGGAAGGTGCCTATGCATCTCCAGAAGAATTTCAAGATTTAGTACTTCAGCTTTTTAAGTCTAGATTCTCTATTGTTCTCAACCAAGACAATCCCTTTCAGTTTAAGAATACTAAAGTATTTTTGGGTCATGAGACGAAGATAGTTTCTGAGCTCATTGGTTTACCTAAGGAAGTAAATCACATATATTTAAAAAATGAAGTGTTCAAAGACCTACACAATAGTCAATCTGTCGTTGTTTTTTTATTGGATGGATTTCCAAAAGAAAGATTCAACTTACTGCAAAATAACCAACATGAAGTAAACATTACTCTAGAAGAAGGAAAATGGATTGAGCCAATTAAACAAAGTGTTCCTGCACCATTTAAGTATTTGCCGTATTTGATTACCCTTATGATTGGAGGTTTTCTATTTTTTGTTTCTAGAAAATAAAGCATCACATGAAAAAACCAAATAAAGCAGTTTATATCGCTTTAGTAATTGTAATAATCGGTCTTATATTTCAATTTATGGAAATGGGATTTTTTGGAGAGGATCCCATACCTGAAATCACCCAATATAATCAACTGTTTTTTTGGACCGGAATTCTAATTTGGGCTCTTGGATATATGAAACAAGAAACTGCAAAAAAGAAGGATAACGAAAATGACCTGTGAACTAAACAACAATCTAACGGGTCTGCTTGCGTTGAACTACCACTATAAAACCAACAAACCTTTCGCTACCCTTTTTAAAAATATAAACTTCTTTATTTGAATAGACGAATTGAAGATTCTTTCAAATTCAATTTAGCTGGTTGCGGAAATTCTGCATGAACTATCAATACATTTTCATGATGTTGCTCTAACTCACTCAACACCTTTCTGTTCAATAATAAAATGGTTGAATGACCGTAATGGTCTAATTTATCAAGAATGGTTTTTCCGTTAAATTCACACACCCAATGTGTTTCTGACATATTTTCTTCGTAAAACAACTCTAAAGTTGGTACTTGATAATAATCATGCTCACCAATACCTTCTAAATCAAAAACCAAACGAAGCAATCCGCCTTCTAAAGAGGCTCCCTCACTAGAAACACCTAATTGTTCAAAAGATAATTTACCAGAAGTTGGTTCATTAAATTTCACTTTTATCTCTCCTTGATTTATCTCTACTTTGCTCATCAACGTTTGTTTTTATGATACCACCAAAGCTAGATAACAACGTAGATTAATACTATGACATTTATCAGGATTAATAAATCAATACATCTTATATAAAACTGTTACAATAATACCATGTTCATCTACGACTTTTAAAAGTTCGCGCTGCTCTACAACTTTCAAATTAAATGGTGCCAACAAAAGATTGATGCCACTTTGCTTTTTTAAACGAGTACCTTGACCTGAGATAATATCTACATTAGGTATAAAACCTTTATTAGGAAGATGTTCTGTTACTATTACATACTTGTAATTAACAAGCTTAGCCGCAACCTGCTTTACCTCATCATTAGAGATATGCTGCAAGACTTGACGAAGAATAGCACAATCTGTATTGGGCAAAGTGTCTTTAGAGACATCTAGACATAGAAATTCCAAATTAGGAGCTTTATATTTCTCTTTGTTGCGCTCAATTAATTCTGGAACAATATCTACCGCAATAAAATTCTTGGCGTGGTCCACCAATTCTTTTCCCACATTAAAATCCCCGCAACCTAAATCACATACTGAAATTGGTTTTTCAAATGAACTTAAAAAAGCAATTAATTTCTCTACATAAGGTTTTACAATTTCTGGTTTATGAGAACCTTCACCAGAATAAAAATCTTCACCACCACTACCCCACAAGTTCTTTTCATAGACTTGTTGCATAGCATCTTTTGTTGGCCATGGTGTTTTACTTCTTGATTTTTCTTGTTTACCCTTCATTAATTATCTAAAAAACATGAACTTTTATCTGTATGTAGTAATATAAAGTAAAATAACCAAAGACGATTATTAGCCTCCTTATGTACTGAATGGGACTTTAAAAGATAACATATGCGACTCATAAAAAAACTACCATATAAAAAATGTATTTTCATTAGCATAAAAATTCAATTAAATGGAACAAATAAAAATCATATTCTTTCTTTTAGGTTCGTTCTTTGGTATTGAAAATAGTAGAATTGCTTCAGACAAAAACACTGTCACCATTTATCCTGAAAAACACAAAATTGAGATTGTTCAAGAAAACCTTTTTACCATAATCCAAACCGAAAAAGACACTGCTCTTATCTTGGCACAATGGGAGCAATTAGCAAATTGGAAAGAAGACAAACTGCCGTGGGCTAAAGAGTTAGAAAATTTCACCAATAAAAATGTGACTATTGAAAATAATGAAGGAGCCATAGCACCACGCATTTCTTTTAATTACACTGACGAAGATGATTTGCGTGCCTTGGGTATCTGGTATAATAAAGAAAAGAATCAATATTCTATTAATAATATTCCAAGAGACCATACCACAAGCGAAAACGGTAAATTAGAAGGCAATTATTGGATTTTTGAAGGAAACAGTAAATTTAGCTTCACCATTGAAGCTTTTATTGACCTACCCAGCGAATACAAGAAATTAAAGATCCCTATTATCACCATAATAAAGAAGTAAATGCCCAACCGGCATTGAATTGAAAATAAAATTTATATTACGATTATCCAGTAAACACTAAACATATGTCACTAGATAAAAACAAAGAAAATGCCATAGCATTTTACAGAACAGCATACTTGGGTAATCCAAAATTAGCCATAGAGAAATATGTAGGCAGTGAATATATTCAACACAACCCAGACGTTGCCAATGGCACACAAGGTTTTATTGATTATTTTGAACGTATGCAGGCAGAATACCCAGAAAAATCTATTGAATTTGTACGCTGTATTGCAGAAGGCGATTTAGTTTCACTACACACGCACCAAACTTGGTCAGGAAATGATCAATACGTGACTATGGATTTCTTTAGGTTTGATGCAGAAGGAAAAATATGCGAACATTGGGATGCTATTCAGCAAATTCCCAAGAAATCCAAGAACCCGAATACCATGTATTAATTTAATATGAAGACCTAAAACGCTATTATGAAAGATATTGTTATTCAAGGAATTAATTGGGATGCCAAATCATCTTTTCAACAAGGTCCGGCGAAAGCTCCTGACCTCATTAGAAAAGCATTATACAGCAATTCTATGAACTTATATACAGAACTTGGGGTATCCATAGAAAACGATGCCATAACGGACAAGGGTGATTTTACCATTAATGATTATTTTGATATTGAGACCATCACCAAAAACAACCTAGATGCTGGTTCTAAACTACTTTCTTTAGGCGGAGACCATTCTGTCACTTTCCCCATTATCAAGGCTTTTAACGAGTACTACCCAAAACTAGACATCTTACATATTGATGCGCATGCAGATCTGTATCATGAATACGAAGGGGACCCTTATTCTCACGCATGCCCTTTTGCACGGATTATGGAAAACGGTTTTGCTGTAAAATTGGTGCAAGTCGGTATTCGCACTTTAAATCCGCATCAGGCAAATCAAGCAAAAAAATACGATGTTGATGTTCATGAAATGCGGAATTTAGATTTAAACGCTATACCTAAATTCAATAATCCTCTTTACATTTCTTTAGATATGGATGGCTTTGATCCTGCTTTTGCACCTGGAGTTTCTCATCACGAGCCAGGCGGACTCTCATCACGACAAGTTTTAGACTTAATTCATAGTATAGATACCGAAGTAGTAGGTGCGGATATTGTAGAATATAACCCTAATAGAGATTTTCATGACATGACCGCTTACTTGGCCGCAAAAATGATGAAAGAACTTTTAGGAAAATTGATGGGCAATTGAAATCATTTTTCAATAAAAACCAGTAAATTGACCTGTTACTAAACCCAGACCCCTAATGCCGATTACCTTTAAAAATTACATGAAACTCCACAAAGTTTCCTTGATATTGGCAGTATTAAGTTTTGTATTTTACTACACCTTCGCCTATCATTTAGATCGAACCGATTTTATAAAATTGCTCTCTCTTTTTGTAGCACTTTTCTTTTTCTGTTTTAAATTGATACAGTTTGAAAAACTGAATTTCAGGTTCTTATTAGGTATTGGAATTATATTTAGATTAATTTTTCTATTTATAGAACCCAATCTTTCTCAAGATTTCTATAGGTTCGTTTGGGACGGTCATTTGGTCTCTCGTGGCGCCAACCCCTATTTACACACACCAGACCAATTAATGGAAAATATGGTATCTATGATACCAAATGCCAATATTTTATATGAGGGCATGGGCAGTTTAAGTGCGCGGCATTATAGCAATTACCCACCTTTGAACCAGCTTATTTTTGCTATTGCGGCATTTGTTGGCGGCAAAAGTATTTTCGGCTCTTTATTTGCCATGCGTGTCATTATTATTCTTGCAGACATAGGTGTATTCTATTTTGGGAGAAAGTTGCTAAAAAATCTGAACAGATCTCCACATTTAATATTCTGGTACTTCTTAAATCCCTTGGTTATTGTAGAACTCACAGGCAACCTCCATTTTGAAGGGGTAATGCTGTTTTTCTTTATTCTAGCCCTATTTTTATTATCTATAGATAAATGGAAAACTGCAGGTGTAGTTATAGCATGTTCTATTTCAATAAAGCTCGTACCCCTATTATTTTTACCACTTTTCCTTAAGTACTTAGGATGGAAAAAAAGCATCGTTTTCTACGCTATCATTGGCATAACATCTATTGTACTTTTTCTTCCATTTAATACCCCAGAATTTATAGACAACTATTCGAAAACTATAAAACTATGGTTTTCTAATTTTGAATTCAATGCAAGCATCTATAACATCGCTAAAAAAACTGCCATACATTTTAATGCAAAGCCGTGGGAATTTATTAAGGAATACGGCAAAATTACACCGCTGTTTACCATTGCCACTGTTGGTCTATTTACATTTTCACCAAAAAGGTATGATTTAAATAGAGTGCTCTGGTCTATGATGTGGGTATTGACCATCTATTATTTTGTATCTACTACCGTACACCCATGGTACGTTATTTTTCTGGTGCTGCTTTCTATTTTTACAACCTACAGATATGCCATCATTTGGTCTGCAGCCATTGTACTAAGCTACTTCGCCTATTCTCAGGCAGATTTCAAGGAAAACCTATGGCTTTTAAGCATTGAATATATTTCAGTGTACGGCTACATTGTTTATGAAATTATTGCACATAATAACAAAAAGTGAAGTTTTTGTAAAAATTATATAATGAGTGATGTCAAATAAATATTATTTGTACATTTACCCCATAATGAACGAAATAAACTACTTTTTATATAGCACCGTGAGCCCATTGGCTCTAGCGCGCCCGTTCACATCTCGCCGTCGTCGCCCGTAAGGGTAAGATATAATTATGGAATTAGGTGAGTCCATTTCCGCACAACAAATCAAAACTTTTTTTACACTTTTAAATCTAACTGGCAATGAACTTAATTGTTGCTAACGAATCACATTTTAAATACGCTCAGGATATTTGCGACACCATAGCTGATTCTGCTAAAGTACGCGGTACAGGTATTGCTAAACGTACCCCAGAGTATATTCAGAAAAAACTAGCTAACGGCAATGCTGTTCTTGCATTGGACGGAGATAAGTTTGCAGGTTTCTGCTACATTGAAGTTTGGGGGCACGAAAAATTTGTTGCCAATTCCGGACTCATAGTACACCCAGACTATAGAGGACAAGGTCTTGCCAAAAACATAAAGGCAAAGATTTTTGACCTTAGTAGAGAGAAGTTTCCAGATGCTAAAATATTTGGGATCACTACCGGCTTGGCAGTTATGAAAATTAACTACGAACTAGGTTACAAACCGGTTACATTTTCTGAATTGACAGATGACCCAGAATTTTGGAAAGGCTGCCAAACCTGCAAAAACTTTGATATTCTTACAAGAACAGAGCAAAAAATGTGCTTATGTACAGGTATGCTTTATGATGGCGCTACCAAGAAAAAAACTGAAGAGTCAAAAGAAATGAACGGCAAAGCTTTTACAAGGTTAAAAAGTATTAAAGAGAGTTTGTTTCTGAAAAAGAAATAAGAGTATAGAGTATAGAGTATAGAGTATAGAGTATAGAGTATAGAGTATAGAGTATAGAGTATAGAGTATAGAGTATAGAGTATAGAGTATAGAGTATAGAGTATAGAGTATAGAGTATAGAGTATAGAAGTTAAAAAATAAATATTGAGAGTAGTGAAATAGCTGATTTTTATAAAATCTTTTTTCTATTGACTTTTTTCTAACCTCTCTTTTCTAGCCCTATCAAACTAAAACAATAATTACCCGGCATCACCGGATTTGAACATATTACAATGAAAAAATTAGTACTAGCATACAGCGGAGGATTAGATACATCTTATTGCGCTAAACATTTATCAAAAGACAAAGGATTTGAGGTTCATGCAGTAAGTGTAAACACTGGTGGATTTTCTTCGGATGAAATAAAAGAAATCGAGAAAAAAGCAATCGAATTAGGGGCAACATCATATACCTCAATAGACGCCGTACAGACTTTTTATGACAAAGTAGTAAAGTATCTTATTTTTGGTAATGTACTAAAAAACAATACCTACCCGCTTTCTGTAAGTGCTGAACGTATTGTACAGGCAATCGAAATTGTAAACTATGCTAAAAAAGTAGGTGCAGGTTACATCGCTCACGGTAGTACAGGAGCTGGTAATGACCAAGTTCGTTTCGATATGATTTTTCAAATCATTGCTCCAGAAATCGAAATCATCACTCCTATTAGAGATAATAAATTAGCAAGAGAAGAAGAGATTGCATACCTAAAAGAAAACGGAGTAGATTACCCTTGGGAAAAAGCTAAATACTCTATTAACAGAGGACTTTGGGGAACATCTGTTGGTGGTGAAGAAACTTTGACTTCTGAAAAAGCATTGCCAGATAATGCTTACCCAAGTCAGTTACAAGAAAAGAACCCTACGGACGTAAAACTGACTTTTGAAAAAGGAGAGCTAGTTGCTATTGATGGAGAAAAAGATTCTCCCGTTGCTAATATTGAAAAACTTGAGGCATTAGCTTCAAAGTACGCTATTGGTAGAGATATCCACGTTGGCGATACCATTATTGGGACTAAAGGAAGAGTTGGTTTTGAGGCTCCCGCATCTTTAATCATCATAAAAGCACACCATTTACTAGAAAAGCATACGCTTACAAAATGGCAACAATACCAAAAAGAACAGCAAGGTAATTTTTACGGAATGTTATTGCATGAAGGTAACTACCTTGATCCAGTCATGAGAAATATTGAAACCTTTTTGACCGATACCCAAAAAACCGTTTCCGGAGATGTTTTTGTTGGCTTATATCCTTTTCAGTTTAGACTACACGGTATTTCATCTGAACACGATTTAATGACAGATGCTTTCGGTAAATACGGTGAAGTAAATAAAGGTTGGACTGCAGATGATGCTAAAGGCTTTATAAAAATCCTATCTAATTCAGGAAAGATATATAACCATGTTAATGGGGATAAATAGTTAGAAAAAATAGTATTAAGGAATGAGTACAAAGTATTAAATAAAAAGATTAAAAGTGTTATTCAAGTACTTCGTACTTACTACTTATTACTTGATAGTTATTCAGAAAAGAACATTATGATTAAAGCAGGTATTATTGGTGGTTCTGGTTATACGGGTGGGGAGCTTATTCGCATCTTATTGAATCATCCCGCAACGGAAATAGATTTTGTTTTCAGTACTACAAGGGCTGGAAAAAAAGTAACCACCGCGCATCCGGATTTGCTAGGGACCACTGACCTAGAATTTACAGGAGAAGTTAACCTTGCTATAGATGTTGTTTTTCTATGTCTAGGTCATGGAAACTCTACCACATTCTTAAAGGCACATGACTTTTCTTCGAAAACAGTAATCATCGATTTAAGTAATGATTTCAGACTTGATGCCGATGCTGATTTTGAAGGAAAGCACTTTGTATACGGGTTACCTGAATTGAACAAAAGCAACATAGAGAATGCAAAATACATTGCCAACCCTGGTTGTTTTGCTACTGCTATTCAACTAGCGTTGCTGCCATTGGCTAAGGCAAACTTATTAGAAAATGAAGTACATATAAATGCTGTAACCGGCAGTACAGGAGCAGGTGTTAGTCCGTCTGCAACCTCTCATTTTTCATGGAGAAATAATAATATAAGCTGGTACAAGCCTTTTACGCATCAACATTTAGGTGAAATTAATGAGAGTCTGCATTCGCTTCAAGAAAATACGGGCAACTTATTTTTCATGCCCAATAGAGGAAATTTCACTCGTGGAATTTTAGCTACTTCGTACACCAAATTCGAAGGCAATTTAGAAGATGCCAAAAAAATCTATCAAGAATATTATAAGGACGCCGTATTTACACAAATTTCTGATGAACCTATCAATCTAAAACAAGTGGTAAATACCAATCAATGCCATATTCATTTACATAAACATGAAGATATTTTATTGATTACCTCAGCAATTGACAACCTCCTAAAAGGTGCATCTGGACAAGCAGTACAGAATATGAATTTAATTTTTGGATTAGAAGAAAATTTAGGCTTGAATTTGAAAGCGGGAGTTTTTTAACTTCGGCTACGCTCAGTTACCTAACATAGGAGATGGTGAGAAATAGAAATACAGTTGATGATTAATGGAATTTTAAAAATCTATTTAAAGAAATCAAGCTTAAAATAATATAGTTGAATTATAAGCAGAGAATACTAAGTACTAATAAATTAGAATATACTTTTTACTTAATACTTTGTACTCATTACTTAATACAAAAAACATGAAAATAGCGATTATAGGTGCAGGTAATTTAGGACTTTCTATAGCAAACGGAATTCTAAAAAGTAATGGTGCCACTAGCATGTACCTTACTAAAAGAGATATCAAATCTATTTCTGATTTTGAAAAATTTGACAAGGTTACCGTTACAAACGATAATCGTTTGGCGGTACAAAATTCAGACATTTTAATATTTGCGGTACAACCCGTTCATTTTGCTGCAATTTTAGAAAGTGTAAAAGACCTCTTAACTGAAAACCATGTAATCATTTCCACCATAACCGGCTTCGGGATCGAAAAAATAGAAGCCGTTATAGGTAAGGATAATTACATTGTTAGAAGTATGCCAAATACCGCAATCTCAGTTGGTAAATCTATGACCTGTATTTGTAGCAATGAAAAAGGGAAAAAACGAATAGAGCTAACAAAAGCAATTTTCAACAGAATGGGGCATTCTATGGAAATACCTGAAAGTCAAATGCAAGCTGCAACAGTTATTTGCGCAAGCGGTGTAGCGTTTTGGATGCGTCTTATTCGCGCCACCACACAAGGTGCCATACAATTAGGTTTTGATGCCAAAGAGGCTCAAGAACTAGCCATGCATACCTGTAACGGCGCTGCAAGTTTATTAATAGATTCTGGTAATCATCCTGAAGAAGAGATTGATAGGGTAACTACACCAATGGGCTGTACCATAACCGGTTTAAATGAGATGGAGCACCAAGGTTTAAGCTCTTCTTTAATACAAGGTATAATTGCCTCTTACGATAAGATTACTGAATTTAAAACGAAGTAACACCAGCCAACAAAACCAATTCACTATTAAAATTGATGCTATTGAATTATGAAATTATTCGACGTTTACCCACTATATAATGTTACTCCTGTTTCCGCAAAAGGTATTGTGGTGACCGATGACAAAGGTGAAGACTATTTAGACTATTACGGTGGGCATGCCGTAATATCCATAGGACATTCACACCCACATTATGTGAAGCGCCTTAAAGATCAATTAGATAAAATAGGATTTTATAGTAATGCGGTACAAAACCCGCTTCAAGTAGAACTTGCTGAAAAACTAGGTGTAGTTTCTGGTTGCGAAGATTACAACTTATTTTTATGTAATTCTGGTGCCGAGGCAAATGAGAATGCGCTTAAAATGGCTTCTTTCGCAACTGGTAAATCTAAAGTTATCGCTTTTAATAATGGTTTTCATGGACGAACTTCTGCGGCAGTAGCGGCAACAGACAATCCATCTATAAATGCGGAATTAAATCAGCAACACGAAGTTGTCTTTCTTGACCTGAACGACATCAAAGGTTTTGAACGGGAAATTTCAAAGAATGTCTGTGCCGTAATCATAGAATCTATACAAGGTGTAGGCGGATTAGATGAACCTACTACCGAATTTTTACAAAAAGTAGCAGCGCTATGTAAAGAAAATGACGCGCTATTAATTGCCGACGAAGTGCAATGTGGCTTTGGTAGAAGTGGTAAATTCTTTGGGTTTCAACATCACAATATAAAACCGGATATCATTAGCATTGCAAAAGGAATGGGTAATGGATTTCCTGTTGGCGGTGTCCTAATTCATGAGAACATTAAAGCAAAATACGGAATGTTAGGAACCACTTTTGGTGGAAACCACCTGGCATGTGTAGCTACTTTGGCTGTACTTGAAGTTATTGAAAAAGAAAACTTGATAACCAATGCGCAAGAGCTGGGAGTGTATTTTAATGAAAAGGCAAAAGAAATTTCGCAAGTAAAACGAGTAAAAGGAAGGGGATTAATGTTAGGATTGGAATTCGATTTTCAAGTTGCCGATTTACGCAAAAAATTAATCCACGAACAACACTTGTTTACCGGTGGAGCAAAAGATAAAACGGTACTTAGAATTTTACCTGCTTTGAATATTACAAAACAAGATTTAGACGTGTTCTTCACAGCTCTTAAGACTGTATTATCATGAAAACAACACTTAGTTTAGAAAAAAGAAATGCCGTATTAAAACGTATGGCAGAATTGGTGCAACAAGAGGAATCTATTTTAATGTCTGCCAATGAGAAAGATTTAAATTCTTTTGAATCAGGCGACATTGCCATGATCGATCGCTTAAAGGTAAATAAGGACAAGGTAGCAGAAATGGTTTCTTCCTTAAAAAAGTTAGCTTCCCTACCTGACCCTTTGCATGTAGAACGTTTTCAATTTACGCATGACAACGGTTTAGAAATCAGTAATAAAACGGCTCCGTTCGGTACTATTATGATTATTTATGAATCTAGACCGGACGTGACTATTGAAGCTGCCGGGATTGCTTTTAAATCTGGAAACAAAATTTTACTAAAAGGTGGTAAAGAGTCGCTAAACTCAAACTTAGTTCTGGTCAACCTTTGGCATAAAGCATTAGAATCTTGCGACTGTGCTACAGATTGGGTGACCTACCTAAATTACTCTAGAGTAGAAACACAACAGTTTTTAGAAAATCCTACCCAAAAACTAGATTTGATTGTTCCACGTGGTGGCGAAAAATTAATCGCTTTTGTAAAACAACACGCTAAGTGCCCAGTAATTGTAAGTGGGCGTGGCAACAACTTTGTATATGTTTCTCAAGATGCAGATCTGCAGTTGGCACTTGATGTTATTGTAAACGCAAAGACGACTAAAATATCGGCTTGTAATGCGGTGGACAAGGTACTTATTTCTAGAGATTTACCTCGTAAGGCTGAATTTTTAAGTCACTTGATACAAACACTAAAGAAGCATAATGTAGAAATATTGACCGATGCAAAACTAGCCGGTATGGATGGTACTTCGCAAATGGAAAATGATTTGGTCTGGTATGAAGAATTTTTAGATTATAAAATTGTCATTGGGCAAGTGCCTGATGTTGATGAAGCTATACAATTGATCAACACTTACGGTGGTGGACATTCTGCTGCTATCATCACAAAAGACGAAGAAGAGGCAGATATTTTCATGCAATCAGTTGACACGGCTGCAGTATACCATAATGCATCTACCCGCTTTACTGATGGCGGACAATTTGGATTAGGTGGCGAACTAGCAATAAGTACTGACAAATTACACCAACGCGGTCCCATTGGCTTGCAGCATTTGGTTACCAATAAATGGTACGTTAAAGGAAATGGACAAGTAAGATAGGTGATTGGTTGTTCGTTGTTCGTTGTTCGTTGTTCGTTGTTCGTTGTTCGTTGTTCGTAAAACGAATAATTATTGTGTCCGGTCGAGCGCAGTCGAGACCTGAAAAAAGGAGTTAGGAAAAATAAAATAAGCCTGACAAAATCAGAATTAGCATGTTGAAAAAGAGAATTTTATTGAAATTAGGTTCCAATACCTTAACCAAAGACACTGACCATATTTCTCGTGGTAAAATAGAAGATATTGGTAGGCAAATAGCTGCACTAAAAAATCAATATGAATTCATTATTGTAAGTTCAGGGGCTATCGCCGCAGCAAAGCAATTCGTTAAGATTGAACATAACGGTGAAGAAATTAACGTTAAGCAAGCGCTCGCATCTATTGGTCAGCCTCATCTTATGCGTATTTTTCAAGAGAATTTCAGAGAATTAGGTCTTTTTACTTCTCAATGCTTATTGTCCTATTCTGATTTTGAAAAGGAACAAACTAGAGTAAATATTAAAAACACGATAAACGTTCTGGTCGCTAATAATTTCATCCCTATCATTAATGAAAATGATACGGTAGCAACCGATGAAATTAAGTTTGGTGATAACGATAAATTAGCCGGATTAACAGCTTCTCTTTTATCTGCGGATATTCTAATTATCGCTACTAATACTGATGGAATTTATACGAAGTCTTCCTTATCGACCTCTACTCCAAAAACCATTGAAACAGTATCCGATCTAACCACTCTATTAAAAGAAATTGGCGAATCTAAATCTACCCATGGCACAGGCGGTATGCAATCTAAACTAGATGCAGCAACCATTGCCCAAAAAGCAGGTATAGAAACTTGGATCACCAATGGTTTAAAAGATCATTTCATTACTGACGCCATTGATAACAACAGCACATTTACAAAAATTAAAGCATCATGAATTACCTTTCTATAAACGATATCGATTCTTTATCTACCTGGGTAAAAGAAGCAATTGCCCTAAAAGAGCAACCTAAAAAACATAAAGCTCTTGGAAGTGATAAAACTATAGGTTTACTATTTTTCAACAACTCACTTCGTACGCGTTTAAGCACTCAAAAAGCAGCGATGAATCTAGGTATGGAAGTCATTGTCATGAACTTTGGTAGCGAAGGTTGGGCTTTAGAATATGCTGATGGCACTATTATGGACCAAGGTACATCTGAGCATATTAAAGAAGCTGCACAGGTCATTTCTCAATATTGCGATATCATTGCTATTCGTGCTTTTGCAGGTTTAAAAGATAAAGAGTTGGACGAAACCGAGGAAGTTTTGAACGGATTTAAAACATACGCATCAGTACCTATCGTAAATATGGAAAGTTCTGTTGGGCACCCGTTACAAGCACTAACCGATGCCATTACTTTAGAGGAACATAACTTTAAGAACAATCCAAAAGTAGTTTTGTCATGGGCACCACACCCAAGGGCTTTACCACACGCGGTAGCTAATTCATTTATACAAATGATGCAAAAGCAAAATGCTGAATTTGTAATTACACATCCGGAAGGATATGAGCTAGACCCAAACATCACTAAAGATTGTACTATTGAGCACGACCAAGAAAAGGCGCTAGAAAATGCCGATTTTGTATATGTAAAAAACTGGAGCAGTTATACTGATTACGGTCAAATAAAATCTCAAGATACCAATTGGCAAATGACCCTAAAAAAATTAGGGAAAGCTAAATTTATGCATTGTCTACCGGTACGTAGAAATGTAGTGGTTGCTGATGAAGTTTTAGATAGCAATCAGTCTTTGGTCATAGAACAAGCGAATAACAGAACATACGCAGCACAATTGGTGCTAAAAAAAATATTGGAAAGCAATGAAAATTAATAAGTGGATTTACATAGGCATCGCTTTATTTGCCCTAATCTTATTTGTCGTGAATATGGCAGATATTGACCACAGCACCGCACATTGGAAAACGTACATGGGTCCTGTAAGCAACATTATTCTTATTATAGCCATGGTTCTCATGTTTAAATTTGCCGATTATGAAAAGTAAATTAAGTGTTGTAAAAATTGGTGGTAATGTCATTGAAGATGAAAAAGCCTTAGATATCTTTCTTACTGCATTTTCCAAAATTGAAGGATTAAAAATATTAGTGCACGGCGGTGGTAAATTGGCTACTCAACTAGCTACAAAACTAGGCATTGAATCCAAAATGATAGATGGTAGGCGTATTACCGATGCGGAAACCGTAGATATCATTACCATGGTCTATGGCGGATTGGCAAACAAAAAAATTGTTGCTCAATTACAAGCAAAAAATACGAACGCTATTGGCTTAAGTGGTGCGGATGGCGATAGCATACAGGCGCATAAACGTCCCGTTAAGGAAATTGATTATGGATTTGTTGGTGATATTGATGGAGTAAATTCAGAACTATTGACCAAACTGTTATCTGCCGATTTAACTCCAATTTTCTGTGCGTTATCGCATGACGGAGCCGGGCAATTACTGAATACCAATGCAGATACCATTGCTTCTGAAATTGCAATTGGCATGGCATCGACCTATGAAACAACTTTGTATTATTGCTTTGAGAAAAAAGGAGTTTTAATGGATATTGCCGATGAAAACAGTGTTGTTAAACATATTGATTCCAACACCTATCAAAAGCTCTTATCTGACGGTATCATTGCGGACGGAATGCTACCAAAACTTCATAATTGCTTTCATGCATTAAACAATAAAGTAGCAAAAGTATGCTTGGGTGATGTTACGATGCTAGATAAAAAAACAAAACTGTTCACGACAATACAACTTTAAGATGAACCAAACAGAACTTACGGAAAGTGCCATATCTTTATTAAAGGAACTTATTTCAATAGAATCTTTTTCTAAGGAAGAAGACAAAACTGCCGATGCTATACAAGCTTGGTTGGCTAAATACGGCATCCCTATAGAAAGAGATTTCAACAACGTTATTGCGAAGAATAAATTTTGGGACGATGCTAAACCAACGCTACTTTTAAACTCGCATCACGATACCGTTAAACCTAATAAAGCATATACCAAAGACCCTTTTTTGCCTCACATTGAAGATGGAAAATTATTCGGATTAGGTAGTAATGATGCTGGAGGTCCATTGGTATCTCTATTAGCAACTTTCGCAAACTATTACCATGATGAAAACCTAAACCATAATATTCTTATGGTCGCTTCAGCAGAAGAAGAAAATGCAGGTGAAAATAGTTTACGTGGGTTATTACCAAAACTTCCGCATATAGATGTTGCTATTGTTGGCGAACCTACACTAATGTTACTTGCTATTGCAGAAAAAGGTTTGGTCGTTTTTGATGCCGTGGTAAAGGGCACTCCGTCACACGCTGCACATCCCAATGATGATAATTCCATCTATAATTCTATCAAAACATTAGAATGGTTTAAGAACTTTAAATTTGAGAAAACTTCTGAAGCCCTTGGAGATGTAAAAATGACCGTCACTCAAATTAGTGCAGGATCACAACACAATGTGGTACCAGCTCAAGTTGATATGGTAATTGATGTTCGTGTAAATGATGCCTATAGCAACAAAGAAATTGCAGATTTACTGAAGAAGAATGCGCCATGCGAATTAAAGGAGCGATCTTTACGCCTTAATTCGTCGAAAATAGATAAAGATCATCCATTAGTAAAATCGGGGATTGCATTAGGCAGAACAACTTATGGCTCACCTACACTCTCTGATCAAGCAGCATTAAGTTGCCAGTCAATGAAACTAGGTCCTGGTGACAGCACTCGCTCCCACTCTGCCAATGAATTTATCTATGTACATGAAATTGAAGAAGGAATAGATTTGTATATTAAAATATTAAAAGGGTTCCTTTCAAATAACCATTAACAATAACCAATGACCAATAAGCATTGTTCACTGCTTAATTGCTAATTGATAACTAACAACATATGAAACTCTGGGATAAAGGATTTAGCACTGATAAAAAGATTGACCACTTCACCGTTGGAAATGATAGAGAATTAGACCTACACTTAGCTAAATATGATGTAATAGCTTCTAAAGCGCATGCTAAAATGCTTGGTAAAATAGGACTGATTTCCCCTAAGGAAACTGCCGAGCTAGTAAATGAATTAGACCATATTGCAGCACGTATTGAAAAAGGGACTTTTACTATTGAAAATTCCTTTGAGGACATGCATTCTAAAATTGAATACTTGCTTACCTTAAGCCTGGGTGATACCGGTAAAAAAATACATACGGCACGTTCTAGAAACGATCAAGTTCTTGTAGCAATGCACCTATTTTTAAAGGACGAATTGACCGAGATCAAGACGATGACTAAATCGCTTTTCAATCTTTTGCTAGTAAAAGCACAAGAACATAAGGATGTCATGTTACCAGGATACACGCATTTACAGATTGCAATGCCTTCCTCATTCGGACTATGGTTTTCCGCCTATGCAGAAAGCTTAATAGATGACCTTTATTTTATTGAAGCAGCTTATAAAGTTGCCGATCAAAACCCTTTAGGCAGTGCCGCTGGTTATGGTAGTTCTTTTGCCATAGACCGAAGCTACACTACCGAAGAAATGGGTTTTGCAACTATGAAGTATAATGTAGTGGCTGCACAAATGAGTAGAGGAAAAGCAGAAAAAGCGACAGCCTTTGGTATTGCCAATATTGCCGCGACCTTGTCTAAAATGGCTATGGATATCTGTTTGTACATGAGTCAGAATTTTGATTTCATCTCATTCCCAGATGAGTTGACTACAGGTTCTAGCATTATGCCACACAAGAAAAATCCTGATGTCTTTGAATTGGTACGTGGTAAGTGTAATAAGTTACAATCCATTCCAAATCAATTAACCTTGGTTATCAACAACCTACCAAGTGGTTACCATAGAGATTTACAATTGGTAAAGGAAATTATTGTTCCTGCCATACAGGATATGAAAGCCTGTTTAGAGATTTTGACTTTTAGTCTCAAAGAGATTAAAGTAAATGACAGTATTCTAGATGATCCAAAATATGATTACCTATTTAGTGTAGACACCCTAAATGAACTGGTACAAAATGGAATGCCTTTTAGAGATGCATACAAGAAAATGGGTATGGAAATTAACGAAGGTACATTCTCACCAAAAAGAGATATTCATCATTCTCATGAAGGTAGCCTTGGTAATTTATGTTTGAAAGAGATTAATGATAAAATGAAGGAAGTTTAGTCTTCCTTCAAATATCTATCTGAATAAGTTTTAGTAAACTGAGCTCCGAAGGTGACAATCAAGCTTGAGTAAGATACCCATAACATAACCAGTATTATACTACCTGCCGCGCCATATGTAGATCCGGGTTCTGCTTTACCAAAATAGAAAGCCAGGGCATACTTACCTATTAAAAATAGAAGTGCCGTAAGTGCTGCACCAACCTTAACCGCTTTCCATCGTACATGGGTGCTGGGTAAATATTTAAACATTGCCCCAAATAATAAGTAGATAAACCCAAGTGACAACAGTAAATCTAAAACAAAACCTAATTCTAGCATCCCTTCTGGCAATAAGTTAGAGAGTTGGGTAGAAAATGCCGACAACAACGAGGTCAATACAAAACTTACCAATAGTAAAAAGCCTATAATAAGAATGAACCCAAAACCTTTTAAGCGCATGAACAACGTTGACAGAAACTCATTTGAGTATTTAGGTTTTGTTTCCCAAATATCATTTAAGGCATTCTGCAGCTGATAAAATACCCCTGTAGCACCATAAATAAGCACCCCAATACCTAATAATGTAGCAACTAAAGAAGTTTGCTCGCTACCTTGATTTTTAATGATATCTTGAATAGATTGTGCCGTATCCGAGCCCATTGCCGAAGAAATCTCAGTATATAATTCGCCCTGTACAATCTCTTTTCCCCAGATACCACCAACCAATTCCAAAATTAAAATTAACAATCCGGGTAATGATAAAATGGCATAATATGCAATTACAGCACTAATTTGAAAAGGCTCTTTATCTATCCATATCTTAAAGGTTTTTACTAATAACCTAGGTAGATGAGTAAGCTTGAATTTAGATTGTTTTTCTTCAGTATTAATTGACATTTAGTGTAGAATTTTGGCGCTCATTAAAAGTACCATAGATGACTTATTCTTTGTAATCCAATCCAAAAAAATAATACCTCTTAAACACTGTCAATCAAACTCATACTTACAATTACCAACAAAGAATTCTCTTACACAACTGTTTAATAGCTGTTCACAACAAATAATTTTAACATTTGGCATTCATAGGCATATTTGAAAAACACATTTGATCAAACTAACCAGCATGTCATTACTTAAAAAGAGTATTGCCCTTTGTCTTTTTCTATTAAGTGCCAACTTATTTTCACAGTCATTCACATCTATTTGGAATACCAATAATATAGAAACCGGTTCTTCTGCAAATAACCAGATCACCGTACCAACAAACCCTGCATACACCACCTACAACTTTGATATAGATTGGGGAGATAGCACTACTGATACTGGAGTAACCGGTAATATTACACATACCTATGCAACTTCAGGAAGTTATACCATTAGCATTAGTGGCACATTTCCTTCAATTTATTTCAATGATGAAGTAGCCAATGATAAACTTAAAATTATTGAAATACTTAGTTGGGGAAACATCCAATGGCAAACCATGGAAAATGCTTTTTATGGCTGTGAAAATCTAAATTTTGATGCTATTGATTCGCCTGATCTTTCACAGGTTACAACACTTAAATATATGTTTCGTGGTTGCACTTCCTTTAATGGAATTATAAATGATTGGGACATTAGCAACATAACAGATTTATCAGGATTATTTTATGGCTGCAATATATTCAACAGACCACTTGATTTATGGACTACCAATGCTGTTACGGATATGTCTGAAACTTTTGCTGGTGCCAGAGATTTTAATGAACCGCTAGATAATTGGAACACTGCCAATGTTACTACAATGTATCGCATGTTTTATGGTGCATCCGATTTTAATCAGAACATCAATAATTGGATTGTAGACAATGTAACCAATATGTCAGGCACCTTCTACTCCACAGGAAGTTTTAATGAACCCTTAAACAATTGGAATGTAAGCAAAGTAACATTTATGTCGTCAATGTTTGATGGGTCTGGTTTTAATCAACCCATTGATAACTGGAATGTAAGTAATGTAACTAATATGTATGCAATGTTTAGACATGCTGTTTACAATCATCCATTAGATAGTTGGGACGTTTCTTCTGTTGTTTACTTCTCCGAAATGTTTCAAAGACACAGAACCTTTAACCAACCTTTAAATAGTTGGAATGTAAGCAATGCGACAGATATGCATGGTATGTTCGATGGTTGGATTTGGGGACAAGTTTTTAACCAAGCCTTAGATAATTGGAACGTAAGCAATGTAACAGACATGAGTTATATGTTTAGAGACAACACTGCTTTTAACCAAGACATAAGTGGTTGGGATGTGAGCAATGTTATCAATATGGAAGGAATGTTTGAAGATACTACTGTTTTTAACCAAGATATAAGCTCTTGGAATGTTAGCAACGTAACCAATATGACCAACATGTTTCAGCAAACAGATGTTTTTAATCAACCTCTTAATAGTTGGAATGTAGCTAATGTTACTGATATAACAGGTATATTTTCAAATGCAGCAGCATTTAATCAACCGTTAAATAATTGGAATTTAGCCAATACAACCAACTTTGTCGACATGTTTAATAACGCCGTATCCTTTAACCAAGATATTAGTGGATGGGATACCTCTGGAATTACAAACATGGGCAGTATGTTTAACGGTGCAACTTCTTTTGACTCAAACATAAGTTCTTGGAACATATACGCAGTAACGAACATGAATAATATTTTCTCGAACAGTGGCATATCTCAAGAAAATTATGATAATATTCTAATTGCATGGGCAGGACAAACCGTTAGTCCTGGAGTTAACTTAGGTGCTACCAATCTACAATACTGCGATGCTTTAAATCAAAGACAGAGTTTAATAGATGATGATGGATGGAATATTACTGGAGACGCTGTAAATTGTTCTTATGTGTTATGTACTGAAATTACCATGCCACATGCGAGTGATACAGCAACACCGGCAAATAGTGATATTCGTTGGGATCCAGCACCAAACGCTACTGGCTACCGTATTTACCTAGAATTAGAAAGAGGTGGGGCAAGAAATTATGTTAATATCAATGGTTCACCAGCAAATAATCTAGATGTTGGTAATACTGTTGGAGTTAGTTTCACTAACGAATTTGATCCAGGAGATATCGTTTATGTAACTGTAGTGCCCTATAACGATGAAGGTCCTGCCGTAGGCTGTCAAGAAATTAATTTTACAGTAGTAGAAAGCTGGGTAAATAGCCCAGATGCATTTAAACTAACTTATGATACTACATTACAAGAAGGAACGACTACAACACCCATAAATCAACTTATAATTCAAACACAATCTAGCTTCACTTATGATTACAATATAGACTGGGGCGATGGGCAATACGACAACAATGTTACTGGAGATATCACACACACCTATTTAACTCCAGGAATCTATACAGTTAGCATTATAGGAACCTTTCCAAGTCCTAGGCATAATCAATCTAGTGGAGATGCTTATAAACTACTTAGTATTGACCAATGGGGAACGCAGGTTTGGGAAAGCATGAATAATGCCTTTGCTGGTTGTGAAAATATGGAATACAACGCTACAGACGTTCCTAATTTAACCAATGTAACAGATATGACCAGTATGTTCATTGTATGTAACAAATTCAATGGTGATATCAACAATTGGGATGTAAGTAATGTTACAGGCATGTATGGTGTTTTTGGTTCTGCCGATATATTTAACCAACCTTTAAATAACTGGGATGTTAGCAATGTTACTAACATGAATTTTATGTTTGCCAGTACAGATGAATTTAATCAAGATATTAGTTCTTGGAATGTTGGCAATGTAACAGATATGGCAAGAATGTTTAATAGCGCAGATTCATTCAATCAACCTTTAAACAGCTGGAATGTAAGTAATGTTACTGATATGTCTCAACTATTTTATAGTGCAGAAGTATTTGACCAACCACTTGATTCATGGAACGTAACAAAGGTTGAAGAAATGGATCAAATGTTCTACTCTGCCGAAGCATTTAATCAAAATATTGACAGCTGGGATGTTTCATCAGTAACAACT
Organism: Maribacter sp. Asnod1-A12; assembly: GCF_045063735.1. NCBI lineage: Bacteria > Pseudomonadati > Bacteroidota > Flavobacteriia > Flavobacteriales > Flavobacteriaceae > Maribacter > Maribacter sp. Asnod1-A12. Next base: position 1,947,597 of record NZ_JBEFNZ010000006.1, on the reverse strand, counting down.
ATGAGTCAAATGTTCTATTATGCATTAGCTTTTAATGAACCTCTAAACAGTTGGAATGTTTCTTCAGTGACAACTATGAATTCTATGTTCTATAATGCTGAAACCTTTAACCAGCCTTTAGATAATTGGAATGTGAGTAGTGTAAACACAATGGCTTCTATGTTCAGTAGTACCGATAGTTTTAATCAGAATATAGATAGTTGGAATGTTACCAATGTTACCAACATGAGCAGTATGTTTAGTTATGCTTTAAATTTTGATCAACCACTTAATAGTTGGGACGTAAACTCTGTAGTAAACATGTCTAGCATGTTTCGTGGTGCAGCTGAATTCAACCAACCATTGATTGATTGGGATGTAAGTGCAGTAGCAAACATGACCTCTATGTTTGAAGATGCCGTACTTTTTAATCAACCTATAAATACGTGGAATGTCAGTTCAGTAACACTAATGGAATCTATGTTTGAAGATGCTGCAGTGTTTAACCAAGATTTAAACAATTGGAATACGGCTGTAGTTACCAATTTTAATTCTATGTTCAAAAATTCCTTGGTTTTTGACGGTACTATCACCAACTGGAACACAGGTGAAGCATTAAATATGGCAGAAATGTTTAGTGGTGCAACGGCTTTTAACCAAAACATAGATTCTTGGGATGTTTCTTTTGTAACAACCATGGAAGCTATGTTTAATGAAGCTACCAGTTATAACCAAACCATGAACTCATGGAACGTAGCTTCTGTTACTACTATGGAAGATATGTTTAAAAATGCAGGTGTTTTTAATGAAAACATTGGTGACTGGAATGTTAGAGGAGTAACCACTATGGAAGAAATGTTTAGTGGAGCAACCTCCTTTAACCAAGACCTAAATAACTGGCGTATTTCTGGAGTAAACAATATGGATTATATGTTTAGAAATGCATCGGCATACAACCAACCTATGGATTTATGGAATCCTGGTAATGTAACTATGCGTTCTATGTTCCATGACGCAACTGCTTTAAACCAAAGTTTAGCTGAATGGGATGTGAGTGGTGTAACCAATATGAGCGATATGCTCGATAACACGGCTCTTATACGAGAAAATTATGATAACACTTTAATCGCTTGGTCAGAACAGACCTTGACCAGTGGAATCACCCTAGGTGCTGAAGGACTACCTTATTGCGATGCGCAGGAAGAAAGACAGTCAATGATAGATACGTATGGATGGACGTTTAGCCAAGATGTACGCGATTGTCCTATACCAGAGTGTACGCAATTAGCATCACCTTTAAATGGAGATACTGACGTACCTGTGAACACCAACATAACTTGGGATGCTGCCTTATTTGCACAAGGCTACCGTTTAACCGTAGGTACTTCTGCCGGTGGTAATGATATAGTAGATAATGAAACAATCACCAATGAAACATCTTTTGAATTTACTTCTGATTTTAATACTGGAGATACGGTTTATGTAACTATCACTCCTTTTAACGATGAAGGTGATGCTGTGGGTCCTTGTACCGAAGAAAGCTTTACTATATCTACGGATCCGGCAACTATACCTGAATGCACCAATTTAACCGAGCCGTTACATTCTGCAACAGATGTTGCGGTAACCACAGATTTAAGTTGGAATCCAATTTCGAATGCAGATGGCTATAAACTTACTGTTGGCACTTCTTCTGGAGCTAACGACTTATTAGATTCTGAAGATATTGGTAATATAAATACCTATGAATTTACTTCTGACTTACCTGAAGATAGTGATATTTTCGTCACTATAATTCCTTATAATGATGAAGGAGATGCTACTTCATGTACCGAAGAAAGTTTCCATACCGAATTAATTCCTGTACCACCAGTTTGTACAACCCTGACCAGCCCTATAAATGATGCAACCGATGTTGCTATTGATACTCATTTAAGCTGGACACCAATAGCTAATGCAACTGGTTATTTAGTACTAGTTGGTACCACCTCTGGCGGTATAGAAATAGTAAACAATGCAGATGTTGTTGGCGCTAGTACCTATGACATCCCTGTAGATTTACAGGAAGGCAGATTACATTACGTAACCATTATACCTTATAATGATGAAGGTGATGCTACGGGTTGTACTGAAGAAACATTCACAACTGGTGATTCTACAAGTCCACCGTCATGTACCACATTAACAGCTCCTATTAATGGTGCAACTGCGGTTGACCCTGGCACAAATTTAACTTGGGCAGAATTATCATCTGCAACCGGTTATAAATTGACTGTAGGAACAACAAGTGGAGGTTCAGATATTTTTACAGATGATGTGTTAAATGTAACTACATACGACCTTGCCGCCGATTTACCAGAAAGCACACCTATTTATGTGACAGTAACACCATATAACGACAATGGCGATGCTATTGGTTGTACCGAAGAAAGTTTTACTACCGATGGTGCTCCTTTATGTACCACACTAACAACTCCTGCAAACGGTGCTACAAATGTTCCTGTAGACACCAATATTGAATGGAACACAGTAGCTAATACCGACGGTTACCGAATTACCGTTATTGGCAGCAACAGTACGGCAAATAACATGACCGATTTTGAAGTGACAAGTGGCAATACCTTTAACTTTTCAAATGATTTTATAGAAGGAGAAACGGTTACGGTAACTATTAAACCATATAACAACAACGGAGAGGCCAGTGGTTGTACATCCGAAACTTTTACAATCGTGCCTCCACCAGTACCCACTTGTACTACGCTTATTACACCCGTAAACAATACTGCAAATGCAGATATAGATACTGATATTAGCTGGAATGCTGTTGCCGGAGCAACGGGTTACACGATAACCGTAACAGCAAGTGAAAGTACTGCCAATAACTTAACTGAAGTAGACGTTATTGCAACTTCCTATGATTTCACGAATGACTTTATACAAGGTGAAATGGTAACAGTTACCATAACACCATTTAATGAATCTGGTGCCGCTACAGGCTGTACATCAGAATCATTTGCCATTAAGCCCGTACCTACATGTACTAGCTTAAACACACCTGTAAATGGTAATGACGCGGTCGATGCCAGTATTTCAATATCTTGGGATGCAGTATATGATGCCATTGGGTATTTCGTTACCATTTCCGCCAATACAAGTACCGCTAACAATGTAACGGATTTTAAAACCACAGCTACTTCTTTAGATTTCACTGATGACTTTACGCAAGGTGAAACCGTTTCAGTTACCATTATTCCTTACAACGAGTCTGGTAATGCAATTGGTTGTACTACAGAAAGTTTTTCCATTCAGGCAGTGCCTACTTGCACAGGTTTAATTTCACCTGCAAATGGTGCTATAGATGTACCTGTAAACACTGATATAGAATGGACAACAGTGCCTGAAGCAGATGGCTATCTTCTTACGGTCACAGGTAGTTCAAGCTCAGCAAATAATGTTGACCAACTGAATATAACTACTGGTAACAGCCATATGTTTACCAATGATTTTGATCAAGGCGAAACCGTATCGGTTACTATAATACCTTACAACAATGCTGGGGAAGCCATTGGTTGCACTATGGAAAGTTTCAGCATTAAGTCTATTCCAAATTGTACCTTCTTAACCTCTCCTCTAAACGGTGCAGTTTTGGCAGAAGTAAATGAAATTTCATGGAATACCGTACCGGATGCAGACGGATACAGATTAACTGTTTTCGCAAATAACAGTACGGCAAACAATGTATCCGATTTAGAAGTTACCGATACTACATATACTTTCCCTAATGAATTTAACGAAGGTGAAACAGTTACAGTGACGATAGTTCCTTTTAATGATATTGGCGATGCCATTGGTTGTGTTTCTGAGAGCTTTACCATAAGACCATTACCAACTTGCACCAATTTGATAGCTTCGTTACAAAATGTAAATAATGTTGCCGTAACCGCAGATATTGAATGGAACCCTTCAAACGATGCAGATGGTTACAGAATCTCAATAGGTACAACCGCCAACGGAAACGATATCGTAGACAATGAAGATGTAGCCTCTTTGACCAGTTATATACTGAATGAAGATTTACCATCTGAAACACAAATTTTCATCACCATTACGCCTTACAATAGTTCTGGAGACGCTGAAAGTTGTACTACCGAAAGTTTCACAACTGAAGTAATCGCACCCGATTGTGCGGTTCTTATTAGTCCGACAAACGGAGAAACAAATGTTTCATTAGAGAGTACAATTTCATGGAATGAAGTCGAAAAAACCAACGGCTATCGTATTTCCATTGGAACCTCAGCGAATTCTAACGACATCATTGACAATGTGGATATGGGTAATTTAACAACATATACTCATCATGATGAGTTTCCATTTGACACTGAAATTTTTGTAAATATCACCTCATATAACAGCGCAGGAGAATCCGCTGGTTGTGAAACTCAATCATTTACTACAATGATTCCAGAAGATGAAACAAAATACGGATTCTCACCTGATGGTGACGGTATAAATGAATACTGGCATATTGAAAACATAGATTACTACCCTGAAAATGTAGTGAGTATTTATAACCGTTGGGGAGATATGGTTTTTCAAATTGAAAACTATGACAATGCCGCTAACGTATTTTCAGGTACTGCGAATATGAGTATGAAATTAGGCGCAGACCAATTACCTGCAGGCACCTATTTCTTCAACATTCAAATAGATGGTGAAACTATATTAAGAAAAACACAAGGTTTCCTTGTATTAAAGCGATAATTACATGCAGAATTTATATAAAAATATCACTTTAATAGCATTCGTTTTAGGAGCATTGATCAATAATATAATGGCTCAACAAACGCCAACATTCTCAGAGTACAATTACAATCCGTACCTAGTAAATTCTGCTTTTGCCGGTTTGGCAGCTAGTGCAGAAATAGGTATTAGTAATACTGGAACTTTCAATCAATTTGAAGGTAGTCCTAAAAGCTTTGCCCTTAGTTTTCATACTCCCTTAAACCGAGGAAAAGTTGGTTTGGGAGCCGGATTAATTCGTGATGAAGTTGGAGTCACCACTTCAACCAGTGCATTTGCTACGTATTCTTACAAAATATTTTTCGACACCAAAAAGAATAGACCTTATTGGCAAATATATACCCCTAATTCATTATCCTTTTCTATATCTCCAGGTGTGCAACAATATCAAGAAAATTTACTGGAGCTAGGTATAATGGACGATCCTAATTTCGCAATGAACATTAATGCCACCATACCTACTATAGGACTTGGTTTCTTATTAAACTTAGCAGATGTATATGTTGGCTTCTCCACACCAAATGTAATTGGAGATATGCTGGTATCTGATGATAATGTGGAAATTAACGTGCCTTATTACGGGTATTTGGGCTATCGGTTTTTCTCTAACAAATTTGAAGAATTAATGATTAAGCCCAACCTATTATTAAAGTATGAAAATGGCGCTCCTTTTCAAGCAGATGTAAATATAACCGTAAGTTTTAGAAACCGATTTGAACTAGGAACCGGTTACAGAACCAATTCCTCTATAAATCTGTTGGCTGGAGTTTATCTTTTCAAAAACATTAGAGCTATTTACAGTTATAACGTAGCAACAAATGATTCTCCTTTAGGAAACACCCATGGTATTATTGCTACCTATCGTTTTGGAGAAGGCTTTAGTAGAGACTAGACCTTTCTCAACAAATCGTGAATGAATTCTAATTTCCTTTCTACTGGTTTAGAAATTATAAACGGATAAGGGTCATCTTCTCCCATAGAGCGGTTCATACTATTTAAAGTGAACAATAAAGGAATACCGGTATTCATTACTTTCTCAAACTTGATTTCTTTATAAGGGTCAAAACTAGCACTCATTTTTAGGTTTTTCTTAGCCGTAATTTTCGGATTTGATTTAAGTCCGAAATTATAGGCCGTTTCCAATACATCTGTTAGGTGTAGATAATGAGACCACGTTTCTGCCCAATCTTCCCATGGGTGAGAAGAAGCATACTTACTAATAAAACTTTGTTGCCAATTCAATTTTGGACCATTGTTATAATGATTGGCCAATGCATCAGCATACGACTCTGATTCATCACCAAAAATGCTTCTAAATTCTGCTAAAACATCCGGATTATCACGAATTAGCAAATCCCAAAAATAATGCCCCACTTCATGCCTAAAGTGACCAAGCAAAGTTCTATAACGCTCTGCCATTTGCTGCTTTACTTGCTCGCGAACAACAGGATCTGCTTCATCTATCATTAGGGTAATTACACCATCTGCATGCCCCGTTTTTAAATCTTTGGAACCTTCTGGCAAATCATCTTTAGCTAAAAAATCAAAACAAAAACCCTTCTCATCATCTATCGTTTTGCTGACTACTGGCAATCTAAAACGCAATAGTTGATATACCAATCTATGCTTTGCAACTTCTATGTGCTTCCACTTTTCAAGGTTATCTTCATCTAAAAGATGCGGAATTGTTCTGTTAAGGGTACAAGCAAGACAGAATTTGCGACCTCTTGAAGCATCTACTAACCAATTACAAACGTTGTACTTGTAATTTTCACAGTACTCATAGAATTTGCCATCCAATTCAGGAATTTGCCATTTAGACACATTCGCATCTAAAGCCACTATCTTATTATAATAAGAAGAATAGCCTAACAGATAGCCACAATTTACGCATGTATTATTTTCGAAAACAACTGTATTCTTACAGTTCGTGCACTGAAATAATTTCATATCCTATAGTCTTTTAAATAGACAAGGACATTGTATTACTTGATCATCTTAAGATTTATAACCTCTTGATCGGTCAAATACCTCCAGTGTCCTCTTGGTAAATCTTTTTTGGTAAGACCACCATAAACCACCCTATCCATTCTTTGGATTTTATATCCTAAAGTATCAAAAATGCGTTCTACGATTTTGTTCCTAGAACTATAAATTTCAATACCTACTTCTCTTTTTGGAGCATCGGCTATAAAACTTACATCTTGTACACGAACCGCCTTTTCATCAACGACTACGCCTTCTTGTATCTTCTTTAAATCAGCACTTCTCAACTCTTGATCTAAAACCAAATGATAGATTTTACGCATTCCGTTTATTGGACTCTTCAGTACCTTGGTCATGCTACCATCATTGGTGAACAAAAGTAAACCTGTATGTTCTTTTTCCAATTTATCAACTGGTAATAATTTTGACTTAGACGCACTAGATATTAACCCAGAAACATGTCTCTTACCACGTTCATCTCTTATGGTAGTCACAAAATCTTTAGGCTTGTTGAGAAGAACATACTCTCTCTTGATAGGATTTAATAATTGACCATCGAATTTTACCTCATCGGTCAACTTTACCTTATAACCCATTTCTGTAATAGGTTTCCCATTTACAGTTACATTACCTGCAGCAATGTATATATCAGCATCTCTTCTAGAGCATACTCCAGAGTTAGCAACATATTTATTTAACCTAATAGAATTTGGATCTTGGGGCTTAGCCGGTGTTACATTTTTCTTGATGGGCGCATTACCACGAGCATAGCTCTTCTTCTTGAAATTACCACCTTGCCTACCTGAAGCATTTTTTCCCCTACTAGAATCATCCCTACTCATAACTGTACTAATTTTGCACAAAGGTAGCAAATTGCATTGCGGTTCAAATAGTTATATGAAACATATTACGAACAACTATAGTATTCTATTTAAAACCAACTGTACATCTATAAGTAGAATACTAAAGACACCCATAACTATGATAAGTTTTAGAATGTTGTGCAGCAATACATAGTCTTTACGGGCATTCGCCTTAAAAAGTAACACGATGAACAAAATCATTAAGAACACACATAATATGAAGTAAAAGTTCATATACCCTACATCAAACTGAAAAATCAGTAGTAAAGATGGTACCAAGGTCAAAAAAATTAAAAAAGAAATCAACAATTTTGATGTTCTAGCACCGTAAATAATAGGAATGGTTCTATAATTCTGAGCTAAATCTCCTGATATATTTTCTAAGTCTTTCACCATTTCACGAGCAAGTATCAATAAAAAGAGGAATACTGCATGTACAAAAATGACAGGCTGAATATTCTTATAATAAACGAACACTACGAAAAAGGGCGTAATTGCCAATGTAGCCGAAATAAAATTACCTAAAAACGGAATTCGCTTTAGCTTATGGGAATAGATCCAAATACCAAATATGTAAGATGAAAAAAAGAATACCGCTTTGAACGAAACATAGCTAGCGACTACTACTGCCAAAAAGTTCAATACAAAATAGGTGGTCAACTTAAACCGCTGACTTACCAAACGATCTAACATGCTTTTTCGTGGTTTGTTAATAAGGTCTTTCTCTGCGTCATAAAAATTGTTAATGATATAACCACCGGCAATGACCAAAGCAGATGCCAATACAATTACGAAGAGATTAATATCGAATACCACCCTACGTACAGGAAGTTCTGGCGCAAGTATATAAATAGATGCTAAATATTGAGCTAGAGCTATAACTAAAATGTTATACCCTCTAACCACTGAAAACAGACTCAGTACTTTTAAAAGTAAGAGTTTATTTCTTCTATTAAGCATTTATGAAAATTACCTAAAAATTATAGACTACTTCTAGTTTATAGTCTTTTAACGCAGTTTTAGCTTTTTCAAAATCTTCTGTAAAACCTAATATATAACCACCACCACCTGAGCCACAAAGCTTTAAGTAGTAATCATTGGTATCAATTCCGTTTTTCCACAAAGCATGGAACTTTGCAGGAATCATAGGTTTAAAATTATCTAAAACAACATGGGAAAGTTGCTTTAAATTACCGAATAAGGATTGAATATTGCCATTCACGAAATCTTCTACACAGGCATCTGTATGTTTAATGAACTGATTCTTTAACATACTTCTAAAACCATCATTTTTCATTTGTTCCATGAAAATCTGAACCATTGGTGCAGTTTCACCAATAATTCCGCTATCTAATAAAAATACCGCTCCCTTACCTTCTGCATTTTGAGAAGGAATACTTGTAGACTCGATATTGTCTTTAGAATTTATAAGTATCGGAAGGCTTAAATAGCTATTTAAAGGATCTAGCCCAGATGATTTACCATGAAAAAACGATTCCATTTTACCGAATATCGTTTTAAGTTTCAATAATTTTTCTCTAGTTAAATTCTCAAGAACCGTTATTTTATCTTGTGCGTATTTATCATATATTGCTGCCACCAAAGCACCACTACTACCCACTCCATAGCCTTGCGGTATAGAACTGTCAAAATACATACCTTCTGCAACGTCTGCTTTTAAAAGGTCCAAATCAAAAGAAACCAAATCTGGCTCTTTTTCTGTAAGCTCCTTTAAGTACACAGCAAAAGATGCTAAGCTTTCATTAGATTTGTTTGCCTCTTTTGACATGTTGGCATCAGATTTCAAAGCTCCCTTATAAAAATTATAGGGTATTGATAATCCTTTGGAATCTTTAATGATACCATACTCTCCAAAAAGAAGAATTTTTGAATAAAAAAGCGGTCCTTTCATTTTTTTAAAACTAAGCTGACATTGAAACTTATATAAATATAGTCAAAGATTCACAAAAAGTTGAACGTTTTACCCTAAAGAGTTAAACAAATTAGATAAATCATTCTTTTATAAACGTTTCTTCCAAAGAAATAGTACTTAAATGACCTACAACTTCTTAGCACCCAAACCAATTTGATCGCAAATATACTGCCCATTTTGACAATAAGGCACCAACTTTTCTTTTATAAAAGGAAAAACGATATCTTTTTCATTTTCAGGATATAAGACATGAACATTGGCTCCTGCATCTAAAGTAAAGCAAACATGCGTTTTAGATGTCTCCCTAAATTTCCAAATCTCATTGATTATAGAAAGTGTGTTTGGTTTCATCAATATAAAATAAGGATTGCTTGTCATCATCATGGCGTGTAATGTAAGTGCTTCACTTTCCACAATATTTATAAATGAATCTAAGTCTCCTTCTGACAAAATGGACTTTAACTTCTCTAAATTTTTATGTGCCTGGTCAAACCGCTGCGTAGCGAAAGGATGACCATGCATTAATTCATGCCCCAACGTACTGCTGACCTGTTTTTCGCCTTTATCTACCAATAAAATGGTGTCATGAAAATTATTAAATACCTCATGTACTGCGTATGGATATTTTATACCGAATAAGTTCGAGCTTCCTTCAATTGAAGATGTTTCTCCCCATTGTACCAAAGGTCCTTCTATACTGCGACATGCACTACCAGAACCTAATCTTGCTAAAAATGAAACTTTTTGGTTAAAATGTTCTTCTGAAAACGTCTTTAGAAACGTTCTTTCCATCTCCATAAAACATAAAGCCAAAGCAGACATACCACTAGCCGATGATGCAATACCACTACTATGCGGAAAAGAATTTGATGTATTGATTACGAAGTGATAGTCTTTTAAAAATGGCAGATAGACCTCTATTCTCTTTAAAAATGTATTAATTTTTGGTTTAAACTCTTCTTTTGCCTCTCCCTCAAAAAAAAGATCGAACGAAAACTCTTCACTTTTTTCATGCTTCTTTTTATACTCAACGCTCGTTTTAGTAACACATGCCGCTAAAGTAAAACTGATAGATGGATTTGCAGGTATCTGATTCTCTCTCTTTCCCCAATACTTCACCAAGGCAATATTACTGGGCGAAGCATACGAAACAATGCCTTCTTCTTTCAATGTTGTATACGGTACTGGAATAAAATCTTTTTCTGACATTGAATTTTCAATTTGTGCAAATATAGTTTTTAGGGCAATCAATTAAAATAAATCCTTATTTTAGAGCTAAACACCAACCAATTGAAAAGAAAACTAACGTACGTCTTTATTGGTATTATCGTATGCTCTACCATAGGATTTCTAAGCAGTGTAGTTACACAAAGCTCTGTAAACGATTGGTATATGACATTGAACAAGCCAAGTTTTAATCCGCCAAATTGGGTTTTTGCACCTGTTTGGAGCGTTCTTTATGTAATGATGGGCGTTTCTGTAGGTTGGGTCTGGGCAAAAGGATTTCATCATAAGTGGGTAAAAACAGGATTGTACCATTTTGGTTTTCAACTACTTTTAAATGGATTATGGAGCATTGTCTTTTTTGGACTTAAACAACCTTTCTATGCATTACTTATTATAATTGCTCTTTTGATAGTGCTTTTACTAACCTTTAAATGGTTTAGAGTGGTAAGTAAAATTGGTGCATACTTGTTAATTCCATATATATTATGGGTCTGTTTTGCTACAGCTTTGAACTTCAAAATTTGGCAACTAAATTAACTAGCCATTTCTAACAATTTATTCATTGTTCTATAATTTCTGGTTGTTGCCAATACATTCAACTTTCTCTCAATTAAGTTATTGTTCAATTTTGCTTTGCCATATCCGGCATTACACTTTAAATATATACAACCATCAGCAATTGAAAACTCTTCATTTACAAAAGCTTCCGTTTTAAACTTAATCAATGTTTCAATGCTTGGAGAACTACCTACAAGAACAAAATATAGCTGCTTTTTGATGCTATCATCATCAGATGCGAACGGATTATCATTTACCATACCAGACACCTGATCAGTGGTTCTTATTAGTACAGGCACCTCAATACCAAATCTATTCAAAATAGCTTCTGCAAGCAACCCTTCTAATTCTGATGTAGAATCAACTACGCTTTTAAAAATGATATTACCACTTTGAATATATGTCTGGACATCTTTTAGCTCTATACTTTCGCATAATTCTCGAAGTTCAGCCATAGGAATTTTATTCTTTCCAGCTACATTTATACCTCTTAAGAATGCGATATATGCTTCCACTATTTTTGACTATTTGAATTTAAACCTTCCACTACTCCATTGGCAGCAATAAAACCACCCGTCCAAGCATTTTGAAAGTTAAATCCGCCAGTAATGGCATCTATATTTATAATTTCTCCTGCAAAATATAGACTTGGTAGAATTTTACTTTCGTAAGTTTTAAAATTGATTTCTTTTAAGTCCACACCACCGGCCGTAACAAACTCTTCTTTAAAAGTACTTTTTCCATTTACCTGAAAAATACCTGCAGTAAGTTGTTCTGATAATGAAGTTAATTGTTGTTTTGATACTTCTGGCCATGTTGTTGTATCATCTATACTGGCTGCTTTTACCAAGTTTGCCCATAAACGTTTAGGAATATCCAACACCTTGGTTCTTAAAACCGTTTTCTTTTCCACTTGTTTCACCTTAAGAAACAGTTCCAATAATCCATTTTGATGATAATCCGGCACCCAGTTCACTTGAATTTTGAATTGATAATTATACTGCTCTAAAATTCTTGCTCCCCATGCTGAAAGCTTTAAAATTGCTGGTCCGCTCATTCCCCAGTGCGTGACCAACAAAGGTCCTTCAGAAAATAAACTCGATACATCTATTTTTGCTTTTACCGACTTTTTACCAAAATTCTTTTTCGGTATTAACTTTACCTCAGCATGTGTAGCTACACCTGGTATAGCTGAAATTCGTTTATCTTTTATATTGAAAGTGAATAGTGATGGGACCGGCGGAACAATTTTATGTCCTAACCCTTCAATATATTTCCACATTTTAGGATTGCTTCCCGTAGCCAGAATAAGCTTTTTGCAGTACATGAAACTATCGCCAATGGCTACTTTCCATTTTTTGCCTACTTCTTCATTTATTTGCTCTATTCCTGTCACGGAGCAAAGGGTTTTCACCTGAATCCCTAATCTATCTGCCTCTGAAACAAAACAGTCTATTATTGTCTGTGATGAATTACTGACAGGAAACATTCTACCATCGTCTTCAATTTTTAAAGCAACACCACGTTCTTCAAAAAAGCCTACGGTATCACCACTTGCATAGGTATGAAATGGACCTAAAAGTTCTTTCTCACCTCTAGGATAGTTTTTGCTTAAATCTGCAGGGTTAAATTCTGCATGGGTAACATTACAGCGACCACCACCAGAAATTTTAACCTTGGTAAGCACCTCTTTACCACGCTCTAAAATTGCAATTTTTGTATTTGGTCTTTTCTCGGCAATATGTATTGCAGCATAGAAACCTGCTGCGCCACCACCAATTACTAAAACATCATACATTATTTAACCCGTTCTGGAAAGTTTGTAATAATACCATCTACCGCAATACGCTTCATAGCTTCAATATCCGCAGGCTCGTTTACTGTCCAGGTATATATTTTAAATCCGGCATCTCGAATTTCATTTGCCTTTTCTAAATCCAGATTTTTAAAATATGGATTAATTGCTACGGCATTCAATTCTTTAGCCACAGGTATAGCATCTACTGGGTTTTCTTCAGTCAAGACTGCAATGGCTACCTTTGGGTTATGCTTACGCAGTTCCTTCAGCTCGTCCCAATTAAAACTTGAGATTATAAAATTTTCTGCAGACCAATTTCTTTGTTCTATATAGTAATTCATAATATGGTTAACCTTATCTGCAGTACCAGCACCTTTAAGCTCTATATTTAAAGCTACCTTGTTGTCAATAAGCTTTAAAACATCTTGAAGCATTGGTATTTTATGACCACCATCAACAATTACCTGCATTAAATCAACTATGTAATAATCTTCAATATTACCTGGTGCATTTGTCAATCTATCTAATGTTTCGTCATGAAAAACTACAATCTCACCACTTTTAATTTTAAAGACATCAATTTCAATCATATCCACTCCCAAATCCATTGCCTTTTGAATAGACGGCAAGGTGTTTTCAGTTTCGTGACCCATAGCACCTCTATGACCAATTACTAACGGTTCTTCTTTCATATGACAAGATGCTAAAGTGATACAAATAAAAGCTAAGGCAATTCTTTTGAGCATATCTTAAGATTTTAATTCAAAAATAAAGGATTCTAAAGGATTTAGGTTGATTGCGACATGACCTTCTCCATTTTCTATTCGTAATGAGCTGGTATGACCATAAAGTGCATCATTTAAAGGATAACTACCTTCTTTTAATTGCCATGTATTCATTAAATCGACCGGTAGTTTTAAATCGAAAGAAAAGTGGTCGTTGACATCAAAATTTGAAACAACTATCAGTTTTTGACTGCCTGACCAGCGAACATAAGATAGTACCCGATGGTTATAATTTTCAGTAATTTCTTTATTGTAAAAATGAATCTCTCTGTAATAACCCATTAAGGCTTCACTACTTATGGTGAAATTCAATAATCGCTTGTAAAAATCTCTTAACGAAGCTTCTTCAGGTGTAGATTGACCTCCATCATATTTCTTATTATTCACCCATCTTTGATGATGGGGAACACCTATATAATCGAAAATAGATGTTCTTGACGGACTACCAAAACCGGCATGTTCTGCGGCTGGCTCACCTACTTCTTGCCCAAAATAAATCATCGTTGGCGATGTACTTATCGTTGCCGAAACTACCATTGCGGGTCTGCCGATTTCAGCATTACCGACAAACTCTGGACTGGCGATACGCTGCTCATCATGATTCTCTAAGAAGTGAAGCATATTATGCTCTATATCTTGCAGACCATTTTGAACAACCGGTAAATGATCAGACCAGCCATAACCTTTCATGATATGTTTTAGACCGTCATAGAAATCGACCTTATCATATAAATAATCCATTTTACCTTTGTGAATATAGGTTCTATATAAATCTGGATTATAGACCTCAGCCATAATAAAAGCATCAGGGTTTTCCATTTTAATAGATGAATTCATATAGCTCCAAAACTCTACTGGCACCATTTCTGCCATATCATATCTAAAACCATCAACACCCATAGCTAACCAATACAGAGCAACATCTCTAAACTTTCTCCAAGAACTAGGTACTACTCTCTTTTTCCAATAGTTATAATGCTCTTCATAATTTTTTTCTCCAAAATCATTTGGCAACATATCAAAATCTAACCTACCATCTGGTCTTACACCGTAATTTATGCGAACAGTTTCATACCAATCGTTCATATCTGGTTGTGGACTTCTAGAACCGTTACCTGTCCATTTCGCAGGAATCTCTTCTAATTTAGCATATGAAAAATCTGGAACATCACCACCTAACGGAACATAACCATCTCGCCATTGTGGAGTTATAAATTCCGTTCCGGGGATGTAATAAAAATTGTTATCCTTTTGATATTCAACAGATGTGTCATCTCCAAATCCGAAATCAGAAACACCTTTAGGGTTCGTCTTCCCCTCATACTTTCTCGCAACATGATTTGGTACAATATCAATAATCACCTTCATGCCCGCCTTATGTGTACGATCAATAAGCGATTTGAACTCCTTTAACCTTTTTGAAGGATCTTTTGCTAAATCTGGGTTAACATTGTAATAATCTTTAACCGCATAAGGCGATCCCGCCCTACCTTTAACTACGTCTGAATCATCATTTGAAATACCAATTTCAGTATAATCATTAATTACAGCATGATGAGGTATACCTGTATACCAGATATGGGTAACACCCAACTCTTTAATTTCCGTTAGTGCTTTTTTATTAAAGTCTGCAAATTTACCAACTCCGTTTTCTTCAATAGTACCCCAAGGTTTGTTATTGGTATTTGTGTTTCCAAAAAGTCTGGTAAATACATGATAAATTACAATCTTACTATTCATGGGGCAATTCAATTTTAAACTTTAAAGCACTAAAATAAAGAATAGATTATACTGTAGTCAACTCGCCTGGTAATAAAGCTACCTTCTTACCATTAACACGAATGGTCACTTCTTCATTTCCTGTCAAAAGAAAAGTAGTGTTCTTAGCAGTAACGTTTACTTTAATTATTCTATTTCTAAAATTGACTTTAAAAGAATATGCAGTCCATTGATTTGGAATTTGAGGCTTAAAAGACAACTTATCGTTTATAATTCGCATGCCTCCGAAACCTTCAACAATACTCATCCAAGTACCTGCCATAGACGTTATATGCAAGCCTTCTTCCACTTCTTTATTATAGTCATCTAAATCTAACCTAGATGTTCTTAAATAAAAATTATAAGCTTGCTCCATTCTACCTAATTTCGCTGCCTGTATACTATGCACACATGGCGACAATGAAGATTCATGAACTGTAAAAGGCTCATAAAAATCAAAGTGTTTTTCTAAATCTTCTAACGAAAAATCTTCTTCAAAAAAATAAAAACCCTGTAAAACATCCGCTTGTTTTATGTAAGGAGACCTAAGAATTCTATCCCAACTCCATTTCTGGTTAATTGGTCTTTCGGTTTTTGGTAAATCATTCACTCTAACCAAATCTTTATCTAAAAAGCCATCTTGTTGTAAAAATACACCATGTTCCTTTGAAAATGGCAGGTACATTTTAGTGGCTACTTTCTTCCATTTTTCGCATTCCCTATCCGTAAGTTGAGTTTTACCAATTATTCTATGATAATCATCTGGATAGCCACTTTTAACTTTATCTAATTGCGTAAGCGTATAATTGATACACCATTTTGCTAAATAGTTGGTATACCAGTTATTATTAACATTGTTCTCATACTCATTAGGCCCTGTAACCCCTAGCATAACAAACTTGTTTTTTACTTTAGATAAGTTTACGCGCTGATGCCAAAATCTAGAAATACCGATTAACACCTCTAAACCCATTTCTGGTATGTAGCTATAATCCCCGGTATATCTAAAGTAATTATGAATAGCAAAGGCAATAGCTCCATTTCTATGAATTTCTTCAAAAGTAATTTCCCATTCATTATGGCACTCTTCACCGTTAATAGTTACCATTGGGTATAAAGCCGCTCCATTAGAAAAACCCAACTTTTTGGCATTTTCTATAGCTTTCTCAAGGTGGTTGTAACGATACTTCAATAACTTTCTCGCAACCTTATCATCTTTAGTGGCCATATAAAACGGAATACAATATGCCTCTGTATCCCAATAGGTACTTCCACCATATTTTTCGCCGGTAAACCCTTTTGGACCAATATTCAGTCTAGAATCTGTACCTAAATATGTTTGGTTTAACTGAAAAATATTAAAACGAATTCCTTGCTGCGCCTTTACATCCCCTTCGATAACAATATCGCTCATTTCCCAAATAGCAGCCCAAGCATCTTTTTGTTTTTGTAATAGTTGATCAAAACCTAAGGCACTTACTTTATCTAAACTGTTATTGGCTGCTTGTTTAAGTTCTTCGTTCGGGCGATTTCTTTTAACCGTGTATCCACCAAATTTCGTTAAAGTAATAGTTGAATCGGCTTTAACAAGTTGTTCAAACTTTAATGAAATAAAAGAATCTGTTTTTTCGACCGAAATCCCAGAAACTTGTTCACCATTATACTCTAATTCAGCCTGCATAAATGTACAGGTCTCAAATTCGGTTTTCATGGTATGTGCCTCTATAAAAGCGCGATTTTCGGATGCGGTTACTTTGGTCGTATTCCAAAATTTATCGTCCCAATTACTATCCTCATTGGTAATACCACTATCTAAAAAAGGCTCAAATATTAGTTTAGCATCGGTGTTTAGTACTTTAATAGTGTATGAAATGGCACCAACTTCATCAATATCTAAACTCAAGAAACGTTTTACTACAACATCAATTTCTACATTATTAGAAGACACTGCTTGAAAGCTACGAGTGTAAACGCCCTCTTGCATATTTAATTCTCGTCTAAAATTTGACACTTTTTTACTAGTTGCCAAATCGAACTCTACATCATTAATATAAATTTTTATTCCAATCCAATCGGGAGCGTTCAGTACTTTTGCAAAATATTCTGGATACCCATTTTTCCACCAACCCACACGAGTTTTATCAGGATAATAAATACCCGCAATATAACTACCTTGAAAAGTCTCGCCCGAATAGGTTTCTTCAAAATTGGCACGCTGCCCCATCGCACCATTACCGATACTAAATATACTTTCTGAAGATTTTACATTTTCTTTATCGAAACCTTCTTCTATGATGCACCAATTATCTGGTTTTATATAATCCTGATTCATAAAAATTATTGTTGAATTAAAATGTGAAAAAACAAAATTAAAATAGAAATACCTTAATTTATTTTCGATGCTATTTGTTAATTAACGATTCCAAAAAATCATCGTTCATCTCGGTAAAGTCGTTAAAATTATAATCTGCTTCATTTAGTATTTCAGCATCCCCTATAGCTATACTTAACATTTTTGCTTTATTAGCAGCTTGAATACCCGCAACGGCATCTTCAAAAACTACACAAGAATTTGGGGCAACACCCAAATTATTCGCAGCAATTAAAAAAACCTCTGGATCTGGTTTAGCTTTAGTGACACTATTACCATCTACGATACTATCAAAATATAACAATAAATCAACCTTCTCTAAAATTGGTCTTGCATTTTTGCTGGCAGACCCCAATGCTATCGGAATATTCTTATTTTTCAAATATTTTAAAACCCGTACTACATCTGGTAGAATTTCACTTGAATTCATTTTTTCAATATAAGCAAGATAGTCCACATTTTTCTCTACCATCCACTTATCAAATTGATTTTGTGTAGCCGTAAAATTACCGATATCTAAAAGAATCTCTAAACATTTTTTTCTACTGACTCCTTTAAATAGCTCATTTTGCTCTTTAGTAAATTCAAAACCTAATTCGTTAGCTAGTTTTCGCCACGCCAAATAGTGATACTTAGCCGTATCAACAATGACACCATCCAAGTCAAATATAAAACCTACTTTTTCCATTATCACAAAATATTAATTGATTGTAGAACCTCTTTTAATTAATGTTGCTTTTATCACCTCTGTTCTAAAAGGTTCTTCAACAACTTCTGTAGACTCTATTCTAGTAATAAGCATTTTAGCCGCTAATTTTCCCATATTTTCACCATGCTGCGCCACCGTACTTAATTTAGGTGAGGAAAACCTTGACAAGATACCATCTGTAAAACCTATTACAGATATATCATTAGGTACATTAAATCCTAAATTTTGAATAACGCTCATACTCTCTATAGCAAATATTTCATTTACGCAAAGTACAGCGTCAATCTCATTTTTTTTAAAAAAATCAGTCATTGACTTTGTATTATCCAACCCTTGAGGTATCGTAAGAATTAAATTTTGATCAACTTCGATATTATTTTTTTTCAAAGCATTAATATACCCTCTTTTTCTAGACTCACTAACATTGAAATAATTTTCCGTGGTTATCAATGCAATTTTATTACAACCCACATTAATAAAATGACGTACAGCTTCCGTTGCGATTTCGGCATCGTTCAAAATTACTTTGTCACATTGCACTTCATGAGTAACACGATCAAAGAGCACTATAGGTATACCTTGGTCTAGTAATTCTTTCAAATGGGTAAAATCATTCTTTTTTTGAGTTTCCGCACTTAATGATAGTATAAAACCATCTATACTACCGTTTGCTAACATTTCCATATTAATCACCTCTTTATCAAAAGACTCATCAGAAATACAAATAATTACATTATACCCCATTTGATTGGCATACATTTCTATACCTCTAAAAACAGTAGTAAAAAAATGGTGTACAATATCAGGAATAACAACACCTATATTCTTTGTTTTTTTATTTTTAAGACTAAGGGCTATGTTATTCGGACGGTAATTATAGAATTTTGCAAAAGCTTTAATTCTTTCTTTTGTCTCCTTACTAATTTCTTTGCTATTCTTTAAAGCTTTTGAAACAGTAGAAATAGAAACATCCAACTCTCGTGCAATATCTTTTAGTGTGATTTTTGGCTTCAACAAAAAAGGTTTTAAAACTTTAAGATAAGAACTTAAATTTTCACAAAAGTTAAAGTTATCTAACAACTATGTTTTGGTAAATATATATCAAAAAGAAGCATTCTCACGCCGAAATATCTATCACATATTCTTATATTATTGAATATTTAATTATGAATATAATAAAATCGCCCTTATTCAATCATTATACTCGCAAAAATTAAAAGTTATCAACACGAAACCGTTTTCGTAAATTTTTAACTTTCGGGATACTCTTGTCGGTACACCTTTTTGCATATTTTTAACAATTGAAATCAAATTAACTCAACTTAAATTAACAATTTATGAAGATTACATTCCTAAAAAGTCTGTTAATTCTCGGTGCATTTTTGTGCTTCGGATTTATACAGGCCCAAGAAGTATCTGGAACTGTTTCAGATGCTAGCGGACCTTTACCAGGAGCAAGTGTTCTTGTAAAAGGTACAACGAACGGTACGCAAACCGATTTTGACGGCAATTACACATTGGTCGCCGAAGATGGCGCTGTACTTATTGTAAGTTACATCGGCTATAAAACTCAAGAAGTAGCTCTCAATGGCAGAACTACAGTAAACTTCACTTTAGATGAAGATGCCGAAGCATTGGAAGAAGTTGTAATTATCGGTTACGGTACCACAACTGTAAAAGATGCGACCGGCTCAGTAACCGCAGTAACTGCTGAAGATTTTAACGGTGGAAACATTGCTTCACCAGAACAGTTAATACAAGGTAAGACTGCCGGTGTTAACATTCAAGAAACTAGTGGTGAACCAGGTGCAGGTATCCAAATCAACATTAGAGGTTCTAACTCTGTACGTGCAAATAACAATCCTTTATTTGTGGTCGATGGTGTTCCATTAGGTGCAGGCGATACATCGCCACAAGGTGAAACAGGTTTCGGACAAAGTTCAGTGAAAAATCCATTAAACTTTATCAATCCAAATGATATTGAAAGTATGAGTATTCTAAAAGATGCTTCTGCAACTGCAATATATGGTTCTCGTGGAGCTAACGGTGTTGTAATTATAACAACAAAGAGTGGAAAAGGAAGCAGCAAGGGAGTTTTCGATTTCTCTAGCTCATTAAGTATTGCTACTGCAGCAAATACTTTTGATTTGTTAGATGGTCCTGAATTTTTGGCAGGCGTAGCTTCTGTAGGCGGTAATGCCGATGCAGTAAATTTTGGTTCTAATACGGATTGGCAACAAGTTGTATTGAGATCAACGGCTTCTCAAAATCAAAACCTTTCTTATTCTAAGAATTATGGAAGTGGTAATGTAAGAGCAACTTTTGGTTATGGAAAACAATTTGGTATTGTGGAAAATTCTGACTTGGAAAGAATAACAGGTAGGATAAATCTAAACCAAAGATTTCTAGATGATAAATTGGTTTTAGGATTACAAATGTCTGTTGCCAGAATCAATGACTCACAAGCACCTATTAGTGCTCAAGCAGGTGCTTCAGGTGATGTACTAGGTGGCGCATATGCCGCTAACCCGACATGGCCTTCAAGTTCTACTTTTAACGCTGGCGGATTAAACGTTAATCCTCAAAATGCATTAGACAATACTCAGAACATTACCAATACCAACAGATATTTATTGAACGGTTCTATTCAATATAACTTTACTCCTGAAATTTCGGCTAAGTTAAATGCCGGTTTAGATAAAGCTGAAGCATCTAATACATCAGTTGTTTCTAAAGACATAAATAATATTGCCGGTGTCACCGATATAGGAAGAGGAAATTATGGAGTTTTAGAAAGAAACAATAAAACTTTTGAAGCTACAGTTAACTATAACAAACAGTTTGAAAACTCAAGCCTTGAGGCATTAGTTGGTTTTGGTTATCAAGACTTTCAAACCTTCGGTTTCAATGCTGCAGGTAGAGGTTATTCAACAGGTGACCTTAACGAAATGGGCGCTGATTTAAGAAGCGCTGTTACAGATTTACAGAATGCAGTATCAGGTCCTTACCAACAAGCTTATTATGCTCCAAATACAAACGGAGTTCTAATAAATAGATTGCTACCTACAGTAGTTCCACAAGAAGAATTAGGAAGAGCATTGAATAGTGCGGTAACTTCTGTTTATACCGATTCTTTCGACAATACTGATGAGTTACAATCTTTTTTCGCAAGAATTAACTATACTTTAAATGACAAATATTTATTTACTGGTACAATGAGAGCTGATGGCTCTTCTAGATTCGGACCTGAAAATCAATACGGTTATTTCCCTTCTGGAGCATTTGCTTGGAAAATGAACGAAGAAGAATTTGTTGGGGAGAAAGTATCAACACTAAAACTTCGTTTAAGTGCAGGTCTTACTGGTAATCAAGATGGATTGGGATATGGAAATTTTGTTGCGAGACAACGATTCTCTGGTTTAGAAATTCAACAAAATCTTGAAATCAACGCTAATGGTACAGAAATAGTTGCAACGGATAGACCTGAACTAAAATGGGAATCTTCATTCAACTTAAATGCCGGTATTGATTTTGGTTTTAACAACGATCGTTTCAGCGGTAGTTTTGATCTTTATAGAACAAAAACAACAGATATTCTTTTACAAACACCATCAGGAGTACCTGCTGTTGATCCTTACCAGTTTCAAAATGTAGATGCAAGCATCATAAATCAAGGTATTGAACTTGCTTTGGCTTATGATTTCGTACAAACCGATGACGCTACTTTCTCTGCAGATTTCAATATTTCTTATAACAATAATGAAGTTTTAGATTATGCAGGTAATATTGATACCGGTGCAGTTAATGGACCTGGATTAACAGGTGCATTTGCTCAACGTTTTGCTTCCGGACAATCTTTATATTCTTATTACCTACCTATTTTCGAAGGCTTTGACGGTGATGGAAACCCAACGTATCAAGACGTAGATGGTAATGGGGTTGGTGATCCCTTTGCTGATAAAACTTTTGTTGGCGAAGATGCTTTACCAGATATCACTTCTGGTTTAAGTTTAAATTTAAGAGTTAAAGATTTTGACGCATCAGTATTCTTTCAGGGTCAATTTGGATTCTCTGTATACAACAACACAGAAAATGCTTACTTCACTGCAGGTGCGCTTTCTAATTCTCGAAATGTGACTCAAAATGTATTGGGTAACGGAGAAAACCCAGGAGCCTCTGCTGATGCTTCAACTCGATTTTTAGAAAAGGGTGATTTCGTTAGATTTCAAAATGCAAGCATTGGGTACAATGTACCATTATCTGGAGAAGGTTCTTTAAATTCTTTGCGTTTTTCACTTACTGGACAAAACCTTTTCTTGATTACAGGATACAGTGGTTTAGATCCTGAAGTAACTGCCAATACCGGTGATTTAGATTCTGGTGTTCCTTCTAGAGGTATCGACTACGGTTCTTACCCAAGACCAAGAACAATCACTTTTGGTATTAACGCATCATTTTAATTAAAAAAATTGTATATCATGAAAAATAATTTTAAAATCTTAACGCTTTCTATTCTATCGTTGGTGGGGATTACGTCCTGTACCGACCTAGAAATAGAAGAAACAGATTCTATAATCTCTGACGGGTTTCAAGGCTTAGCCGACCCGTCATCTACCGTTACAAACCTTTACGGTACGCTTGCCGGTCAATATGCCACACAGGAAAATTACTTTGCACTTCAAGAAGTAACAACCGATGAGCATTTAATTCCTACACGTGGAGGTGACTGGGGTGATAATGGTCTATGGAGAGTAATGCATACCCATGATTGGGATGGTCAACATACTTTCATCGTTAATCTTTTTCAAGATTGGAGCGGAAACCAATTGCAAGCATCACAAGTTTTAGATTCAAGAAGTAACCCATCTGCCACAAACATTGGAGACGCCAGTTTTATCAGAGCTTATAGTATGTGGGTTATATTAGACAACTATGGTCAAGTTCCTTACAGAGATACTTCATTACCATCCTCATCTATTCCCGAAGTATTAACAGGACAAGTGGCTGTTGATTTCATTCTTAACGATATTGAAACCTCTATCGCAAATGCACCTACAACTGCTGCTGCTAGCGGAGATGCAAATTTAAGAATAAGTAAGGCTGCAGCAAGATATCTAAAAGCTAAAGTTCTTTTAAACAAGCATATTTATATAGACAGCACGCCTGATGCTGCTGATATGGCAGAAGTTGTTTCTTTAGTTGATGCAATTTCAGCAGACGGCTATGCATTACAAGATGGATACTTTAACCTATTCTTACCAGATGCAGATACTGAAACTATCTGGGCATTAGAAGCTAACACCATTAACAAAGTGGTAATGGGTCTTCATTATAATAGCACCAGTATTCAAGGTGGTGGCTGGAACGGATTTAGTACACTAGCTGAATTTTATGACCTATTTGAAGGCGACTCAGAGTCTAATGAACTAGATGCTTCTCAAAACCCGGTAGACGGTCAAGAAGAACGAAGAGGTGGTGTACCAACAATCGGTACTACTTTTACCAATCAACAATATGCTGCCGAAAATGGCGGTTACGTAGATGGATCGAACGTAGGGTATGGTTTTCTAATTAACCAACAATATGATTTAGACGGGACACCGTTAGAAGATAGACAAGGTGCCCCATTAACTTTTAAAAGAGATTTTGAGGATGGAGACGGAAATGTAAATTTCATCAACAATGATGAAACAACAGGTATTCGCGTTCAAAAATACGCTGCGAGAAATGGTGATGCTTCAATTAGCCATCAAATTGTATTTAGATATGCAGACGCTCACTTAATGAAAGCTGAAGCCATGTTCAGAAGTGGTAGTGACCCAACAGCACTAATAAATGAACTGAGAACAATACGTAACACTCAAGAATTATTAGGGACCGTATCAGAACAAGATATATTAGATGAAAGAGGTAGAGAATTATACCAAGAAGCTTGGAGACGTAATGACCTTATTCGTTTTGGTCAATTCGGCAGAGACTGGTTGTTCAAAGCAGAAGGTACTATTAATAATGATGATTATAATGTGTTCCCTATCCCACCAGCACAATTACTTGCAAATCCTAATTTGGTTCAAAACCCAGGATATTAAACATTTTATCATATACTAAAAAAGGCCTCCAAATAAATTGGAGGCCTTTTTCTATTAAGCCATTTATATTTCATTTTTCTAAGAATTATTTATTCTATTTAATTATAACAATATATAAACAGAAAGCATTCGCAGTATAAAAAACATGCCAACTTACATTACTCAAGAAAAGAATCTAAACAAAAAGGCGTTAATAAATATACATTATCAAAAGAGAGGACACATGTATTACATAAAGCAAAGAACATCTAAAAAATATGCCACATCAATTTAAGTGAACTGGCATTTAACCATTAAATACATATTTTACTTAGCGAAATACACATATATTCCAATTACAATACAACAAATAGCTATACCAGCTTGATTTACATATTTGTATGGCGTAATAGAAACTTGATCAGTATATTCTAAAACAAAAGGTTCTTTTCTTGGCTTTATAGCCCCTATAATCAGCATAATTACAATATTGGTTACGAAAAGTATTGCCATAATATGTAAGAAATGAGGATATGCTTCTGCCTCTATTAATTTCAACTGAATTGGATCAGTTATACCTTTAGCACTTGCATCTGCCAAAGCATCATCTACAAACTTATTCTTTAACCAGAACTGACTAATTATATACAAGGCAGATCCAGAAATTATACCCACTTTGGCTGCGATTGCAGGTACTCTTTTAGTTAAATACCCCACTACTATTATTGTAAAAATAGGAATACTATATATTCCATTAATCTCTTGTAAGTAATTAAACAGACTACCAGCGTCTGCTATTAAAGGTGCAATAAACATTGCTGCTAAAGCCAAACAGATTCCAAATATCTTTCCATACTTTACTACGGTAGTCTCTGGTGCGTCTGGGTTTATATGTTGCTTATAGATATCTATTCCAAAAAGGGTAACCGAACTATTTAAAACACTATTAAATGAACTTAAAATAGCACCGAACAAAACAGCCGCAAAAAAACCAACCAATGGTTTTGGCAATACCGCTCTTACCAATTCAGGATATGCCAGATCACTTGATGCCAATCCACCATCAAAATAATGATAAGCAATCATACCGGGCAACACCAAAATTAACGGACCTAGTATTTTTAAAAACGAAGCTAATAACAATCCTTTCTGACCTTCCGCTAAGTTTTTTGCACCTAAAGCTCTTTGAATAATTTGTTGATTTGTTCCCCAATAGAACAACTGTACTAACATCATACCTGTAAAAATGGTAAGAAAAGGAACCTCTTGACCAGCGTTACCAGTAGAATCAAATCGCTCTGGATTTGCATTTACCAATATATCCAAGCCACCAAAAACACTACCATCGCCAATAGCCATTAAACCAAATACCGGTATCAACAACCCACCAATCAATAATCCGACTGCATTAATAGAATCTGAAACAGCAACAGCTTTTAAACCCCCAAAAACTGCATAAACAGATCCTATAAGACCAATTCCCCAAATACAAATTACTAAAGCCGAACTGTCTGAAACACCTAAAAGTGTAGGCACATCGAACATACCACTGATTGCTACCGAGCCAGAATACAAAATAACCGGAAGTAACACTACCACATACCCTGTAAGAAATAGACCCGATGTTATAGTTTTTGTAGTTACATCAAAGCGTTTTGCCAAAAATTGCGGCACAGTTGTCAACCCTCCTTTAAGATACCTAGGCAGTAAAAAAATGGCTGCAACAACAATTGCAATGGCCGCCAAGGTCTCCCATGCCATAACCGACAAACCGTCTGTGTAAGCACTTCCATTTAAACCTACTATTTGCTCGGTAGATAAATTGGTTAAAAGCAATGAGCCAGCTATTACTCCGGCTGTTAAACTTCGACCTCCTAAAAAATATCCATCAGAAGTTTGTTCATTGGTACTTCGTGTTGCTAAATATGAAATTACCGCCACTAAAATAGTAAAGCCTAAAAAAGATAAAATGCCTATCATTTATTGAGTTGTTTGTTTGTTAGTCAAGGCTAAATATATTGGATTATTTCCATTACTTCTAAAAACAGACCGCAAAATCTCATTATTCATATTATTCAATAGCCACTATAACGATTTCTTTAAATTTTAACGTGGACTTTTACTAAATAAGCCTAACGAATAGTAGGTATTTGGCTATATTGCAAATTCATTTTGAACGAACTATTATACAGGTTACTAACTCAACTTTAATAGCTTATAAATACTCAAAGTGCTATTTCAAACATACTCAAGAATGAACTCTAATTTACTTAAGTTAAGTTGTGGAGTTTTATTTTTTTTACTCTTATGTTCTTGCGGTTCTAAAGAAGGTGCAGATATAGAAGAAGAAAAAATAGAACCAACATTATTTACTTTATTACAGCCAGAAGAAACAGGTATTTCATTTGTAAATAAAGTTGAAAACTCAAAAGAATTCAACATATTTAAATATCGCAACTTTTACAACGGAGGCGGTGTTGCAATTGGCGATATTAATAATGACGGATTATCCGATGTTTTTCTAACCGGAAACATGGAGCCGAACAAATTATTCCTTAATAAAGGTGAAATGAAATTTGAAGACATTTCAGAAACCGCTGGTATTAAAGGAAGTAAACCATGGTCTACAGGAGTCGTTATGGCAGACATAAATAATGATGGGTGGTTAGATATTTATGTTAGTAATGCCGGTAACATGGAAGGCAATAATCATGATAACGATCTTTACATTAACAATGGCGATGGTACTTTTGATGAAAAAGCCCACGAATATAATTTAGCCGAAACAGGCTTTTCTACTCATGCTTCTTTTTTTGATTTTGACAAGGATGGCGATTTAGATGCCTACATTCTTAACAATAGCAATATTCCTGTAAGTAGCCTTGGTTATGCAGAACAACGCGAAGTAAGAGCTCAAGACTGGGAAGGTGTACCTAAAATTTTTAGAGGCGTTGGCGATATGCTTCTTAGAAATGACAATGGTAAATTCGTTGATGTAAGTGAAAAAGCAGGTATTTACGGTAGCCTTATTGGCTTTGGTCTTGGGGTTATGGTAGTAGACATCAATAATGACCTATACCCAGACATCTATGTTTCTAACGATTTTTACGAAAGAGATTATTTATACATTAACAACCAAGACGGTACTTTTAGAGAAGAAGTACAAAAGTGGACAAACCATTTGAGTTTATCTGCTATGGGGGTTGATATGGCCGACATCAATAATGACGGACTAACAGATATCTTCATAACAGACATGTTGCCCGAACCGGATCAACGTGTAAAATCTGTTATGGAATTTGAAGGGTATAATATCTTTAAACTTAAGCAAAGTAAAGATTTTCATCAGCAGTATATTCAAAATACATTACAGTTAAACAATGGAAACGGCTCTTTTTCTGAGATTGCATATTACAGTGGTGTTGAAGCTACAGATTGGAGTTGGTCTGGACTTTTATTCGATATGGACAATGACGGATTAAAAGATATTTATATTACAAACGGAATTAACCATGACCTTACCGATTTAGATTTCGTCGATTTTTTTGCCAATGAAATCATTCAAAAAATGGCTTTGACCGGCAGAAAAGAGTCTATTGATTCTATCATCAATAAAATGCCTGTAACACCATTACCTAATTATGCATATCGAAACAATGGAGATATAACCTTTAGCAACTACAATAAACAATGGGGTTTTGAAATCCCCAGTCGATCTAACGGTTCTGCCTATGGAGATTTAGATAATGATGGCGATTTAGATTTAATCGTCAACAATGTAAATATGGAGACATTCGTATATCGAAATAACTCTGAATCTCAATTAGAAAACAACTATATAAAATTAAAATTCAAGGGTAGCGATGGTAATAAATTTGGAATAGGAACAGTTGCTCGTTTATATTACCCAGATAATGTTATCGACCAGACCTTAATGCCATCTAGAGGTTTTCAGTCATCAGTAGAATACCCGATGACTATAGGTCTTGGAACTACTGAAACTTTAGATTCTATTCGTATTATATGGCCTGACGATACTACTTCTAAGTTAATTAATGTAAAGGCCAACCAGACCATTACATTTAATCAAGAAGAAGCTACCGAAATATTTAAAATTAAAGAAACTGAAACTCCTACCCTTTTAAAATCAATCGATAATAATACATTCCTGACCCATAAAGAAAATAACTATATGGATTTTGACAACGAAGGGTTGATTTCTAAATCATTGACAGAAGAAGGTCCTGGTTTAGCGGTCGGAGATGTTAATGGTGATGGTAATGATGATATTTTCATAGGTGGCGCAAAAAATCAAACCGGTGCATTATATCTTCATAATGGCAATGGCTCACTTTCTAAAGCTATTGTAAAATATTTTGAAACCGAAGCACTACTAGAGGATACCACTGCTTCCTTTTTTGATTCGGATAATGATGGTGATTTAGATCTAATGGTCGGTACAGGAGGAAACGAATTAGGCATGCAGGGTACATATGGCATTCGACTTTATTTAAACGATGGCAAAGGCAATTTTTCTTTAAGTACAGACAAACTACCGAATATCAATAAAAATGTAGCGATTGTCGCTCCTTCAGATTTTGATAATGATGGTGATATGGATGTTTTTGTAGGATCAAGAAGTGTTGTAGGCACCTACGGCGTAAACCCTGATCACCTATTCCTCTTAAATAATGGCGATGGCACTTTTACAGATACTACAGAACGTTCTGCATACGACCTTAAAGATGCCGGTATGATTACCGATGCCAAATGGCTAGATATGGATGGAGATGGTAAAGATGACCTAGTAACCGTTTCTGATTGGGGCAGTCCAAAAATTTATAAAAACTCTGGTAGAAGGCTTAGCGATACCAAAAGCTCTCTTGACAGCCTTAATGGATGGTGGGGTGCTGTAGAAGGTTATGATTTAGATAACGACGGAGATCAAGATTTAATTTTAGGTAATACGGGCAGTAATATTCATTACAAACCTTCACCTGGGCAACCTATGAAAATGTGGGTAAACGATTTTGATAATGATGGTACTATTGAACAAATTACCACGCAAAACTATGATGGCGGTGATTATCCTCTTCATCAAAAAAAGGAATTAACTACTCAAATTTTAGCGCTTAAGAAAAAGAACATCAAAGCTTCAGAGTATGCTTCAAAAACTATTCAAGAGCTATTCCCACAAGACGTTATCGATAATACCATATTAAAAGAAGCAAGTATTGCTGAAACCGTAATTGCAATTAATGATGGCAATGGTAATTTCACTATCAAAATTCTACCTCCTCAAGTTCAATTCTCATGTATATGTGGCATTCAATGTTTAGATGTAAACAAGGACGGGAATCTTGATCTTGTAATGGCAGGCAATAATTTTGAATTCAAACCCCAATATTCTAGACTAGATGCTAACTATGGTAACGTTTTGCTTGGTGACGGAAAATTGAATTTTGAATGGCAAAACTATGCTGACAGTGGTTTCTTTATAAGAAATGAAGTAAAACAACTACAGGTTGTAAAGGATAAAGCAGGAAATGAATTTATCATAGCAGCCATCAACAATGACACACCAAAATTGTATCGATTAAATGAAGAATAGTATACTATACATATGTGCATTGGTATTTGCCATTGGTTGTAAACAAAATTCAGGAGAGTTATTTGTAAAACATTCTGCTGAGGATACGGGTATAACTTTTGAAAATACGCTAACCGAAACAAAAGACCTGAGTATTTTAGACTATCTCTACTTTTATAATGGTGGAGGTGTTGCCATTGGCGATATGAATAATGATAGCCTGCCAGATATCTATTTTTCAGGTAATCAAGTAAAAAACAAGTTGTACTTGAACAAGGGGAACTTACAGTTTGAAGACATTACCGAAACAGCAGGTGTCGCTGGTAGTAGCTCTTGGAATACAGGTACAATCATGGGCGATGTTAATGGTGACGGACTTCTAGATATTTACGTCTGTGCTGTTGTTGGGCTAAACGGATTTAATGGATATAACGAGCTTTTTATAAACCAAGGAGATGCTACTTTCAAAGAAAGTGCCGCGGAATATGGATTGGATTTTGAGTCATATAGTTCTTCTGCCGCTTTTTTAGATTATGACCTAGACGGAGATTTAGATATGTACCTTCTCAATCATGCCATACACACCCAAGACTCTTATGGCAACTCCCAAATTAGACACAAACGTATCTATGAAACCGGCGACAAATTACTACGAAATGATGACGGCAAATTTGTAGATGTAAGTGAAAATGCCGGTATTTATGGTGGTGTAAATGGCTACGGTCTAGGTATTGCCGTTTCTGATTTTAATCAAGACGGATATCCTGATCTTTATATTGGCAATGACTTTCATGAAGATGATTACTATTACTTAAATAATGGTGACGGTACTTTTACGGAAAGTCTCAAAGACGCATTTGGACACACTACCCGTTTTTCTATGGGTAGTGATGTAGCAGACATTAACCATGATGGCTTACCAGACCTTATTTCTTTAGATATGTTAGCTAAAGATGAAACCGTTTTAAAGTCTTCTGAAGGTGATGATGATGTTCAAATTCAAAAACTAAAAACCGAGACTTTTGGTTATCACAATCAGTATACTAGAAACATGCTTTCTATAAACCAACCAAATGGTAAGTTTCTAGAAACAGCTTTACAAAGTGGTGTAGCTGCTACAGATTGGAGCTGGAGCGCTCTATTTGGGGATTTCAACCAAGATGGAGAACAGGATCTATATATAAGTAACGGGATTCCTAAACGTCCAAACGACCTTGATTACATTAATTATATTTCTAACGAAAATATTCGGTCAAAAATCAATAACACCAACCTTGTAGATCAAAAAGCATTGAAAATGATGCCTTCAGGTTTTATTGGTAACATGATTTTTAAAGGAGCTGAAGACCTTAAATTTATAGATGAATCTAAATCATGGATTGCTCAAGACACCATTATTTCTGGAGCAACAGCTTATAGCGATTTAGATAATGATGGCGATTTAGATTTAATAACCAATAATCTATATAGCAAAGCAGAAATTCAAGAAAATACTACCAACAGTAAGCGTAATTGGCTAAAAATTAAACTGAACTACACCGAAAAAAATAAATTCGGAATTGGCACCAAAGTATTCTCGTACGCCAACGGAATTAAACAGTTTAAAGAAATGTACACTGTCCGCGGATTTCAAGCTTCTTCTGAACCCTTAATTCATTTTGGCTATGGAGACCTTGAAAACATAGATTCTTTAAAAATTGTTTGGCCAGACAGAAGCTCTCAACTGGTTAAAAATATCGCCGTTAATCAAACACTATATATTAACCCTGAAAACACTCAACCTTTTAATTATAGTTCACCAAAAAATAAGGAGAATTTACTGTTCCAAAAAACTTCAGACAATCTAGGTATCGACTATGTACATATTGAAGATGCTTACAGTGACTATTTACGTCAAAAACTAATTCCTTATCAAATGTCAGATAGAGGTCCTGCTGTTAGTATTGGCGATTTAGACGGTGATGGAAAAGAAGATATATTCTTTGGTGGGTCAAAATATATTGCGTCGCAAATCTACGTTCAAGGTGATTCTACTTTTTACTTAAAAAATTATCCGGAAATTAAAAATGATAGTATCAAGGAAGATATCGCTTCTATAATTGGCGATTTTAATTCCGATGGTAAAAATGATCTTATGATAGGTACTGGTGGTGCAGATTTTTTTAATGAAATGAAGCCGCTAACAGATTCTTATTACGTTTCAAATGATTCCAGTTTTACAAAAAAAGAATTTCCTGAGTTATTCGAGAATGCATCCGTTCTTTTAAAATTAGACTATGACCATGATGATGATTTAGATATCATTGTTTGCAATCAATCTATTAGTGCAGATTATGGAAACAAACCTAACAGCTATCTTTTAAATAATGAAAAAGGCAATTTTAAAGTGGCATTCAATCCGTTTGAGGATTTAGGAATGATTACTGACGCCATCGTTACAGATTTCAATGAAGATGGATGGGAAGATATTCTATTTATTGGCGAATGGATGTCACCAAGATTCTTTCAAAACAATGAAGGGAAATTTGAAGAAATTCATCCGTTAGAAAATGAAAAATTAAATGGTTTATGGCAAACCGTAATCAATTTTGATATTGACAATGATGGTGATCAAGATTATCTTTTAGGCAATTGGGGTTTAAATACTAAATTCTCCACATCAGAAGAGCATCCTATGAAAATGTTTTATGGTGACCTTGATAAAAACGGGGCTACAGAAACTATTGTCAGCACTTATAAAGATGGCAACGATTATCCAGTAGATGGCTTAAAAGAACTATCGAGCCAATTGGTTTCTCTTCGTAAAAAATTCAACACCTACAGTTCTTTTGCAGGAAAATCGATGAAAGAAATTCTTAGTGAGGATATGTTACCTAATGCAGAAATTCAAGAAGTACATACACTAAGTTCAGGCTATCTACAAAACAACAATGGCAAGTTCACCTTTGTGCCATTTAGTTATCAATTACAGTTGGCACCCATTATGGTATTTTTAGAATATGACTTTAATGGTGATAACAAAACAGAAGTTCTAGCTGCCGGAAATTATTTTGGTGTAAAACCATATCATGGTCGTTTTGATTCTTTTCCAGGAGCATTGATTAGTACTGGCAACAATGTTACCTTAGCGAATGAAATAGGACTCGATTTAACGGGAAAATCGATTCGAAGCATGAACATTATAAACTCAAACAACAACACATACCTTTTGCTCACATTTAATGACGAGGCAGCAGAGGTGTATAGCATTCTCAAACCATAGTACAATGAAAAGGTATTTAATCATCTTAATCGCAGGGCTTTTATTAGCGAACTGCACCGAAAAAAAGCAAGAACCTATAGTAATATCTCCTGATCAACTGCACAATTCAATTGACAAAATCATAGATATTATGATCCATGATATTTTCTCTCCACCGGTAGCAAGTAGAATATTTGCATATCCGAATATTGCTGCCTATGAAATTGTTGCTCAAGTAAACCCTGACTATCAATCATTATCTGGTCAAATAAAAGATTTAAAACCTATACCTGCCATCGACACCGTATCAGGTATTAATCCTCGATTATCTGCCTTAATTGCGCATATGAATATTAGCAGACAATTAATATTCTCTGAAGATAAGTTTGATGTTTTACAGGATAGTCTTTTCACTCAATGGAAGTCAATGAACGAACCTGAGTTCGAAGCTTCTAAAGCATACGGATTAAAAGTTGCAGACCATATTAAAGAATGGATGGGAAAAGACAATTATAGTCAAACCCGTACCATGCCAAAATTTACGGTAAATACAGATGACCCTACCAGATGGCAACCAACACCACCAGCTTACATGGACGGTATTGAGCCTCACTGGAATAAAATACGCCCATTTATTATAGACTCAGCCTCTCAGTTCAAACCAATTCCACCTCCGGCCTTTTCACTAGAAAAAGACTCCGAATTTTACAAAGAACTAAAAGAAGTATATGATATCAGTAATGAAATTACAGCTGATGGAGATGAATCTGAAGAAGTAGCTATAGCCAAATTCTGGGACTGCAACCCGTATGTTTCGGTAACTAGGGGACACCTAATGTTTGCTACGAAAAAGATTACCCCAGGCGCACATTGGATCGGAATTACTAAAATTGCGAGTAAAAAAACAAATAGCAATTTTGATGATACCGTTTTTGCTTATACGAAAACCTCAATGGCAATCGCCGATGGCTTCATTAGTTGTTGGGATGAAAAATATCGTAGCAATTTAATTAGACCAGAAACGCTAATCAACCAGCATATAGATGAAAACTGGAAGCCTATTTTACAAACGCCACCATTTCCCGAATATACAAGCGGACACAGTGTTGTTTCGGGTGCCGCAGCAACAGCATTGACTAGTATTTTTGGTGAGGAATTTAGTTTTGAAGACGACACAGAAACTCCTTACGGTCTACCCATAAGAAAATTTAATTCTTTCAATGAAGCTGCAGATGAAGCAGCCATAAGTAGAATGTATGGTGGTATTCACTATAGAGCCGCTGTTGAAGTTGGCGTGGGTCAAGGTAGAAAAATTGGCGGGCTATTAAATTCTAAAATAAAGATGAAGAATAACTAACAAACATGAGAAAAGGCATTACCATAACGATAGCGATTATTGCCATTGCATTACTCTGGTATTTTTTCATAAAACCACAAGACTATCAAATAAGGGTTGTAGCCAAGGCAAATATCGGTACAATCAACCAAGCTTTAAAAGCATGGAACAATACTCTGCCCGAAGCCTCTATTCGTCAAATTAAAGACCTTGCACATTTAGAGCAAATGGTTGCATCAGGAGACTCTACACATATTTATACCTGGTACGCTAAACCTATTAACGATTCAACATCGCAATTGGTTATAGATGTAAAAGATATACAACATAGCTTTGCAAACAAACTAGCCGTTCCTTTTTCCGACACTAATTTTGAAAAACAAACTCGAAAAACGGTTACCGATTTTATAGAAAACTTAAATGCACACAAAAAAGAATTCAAGGTTACTTTTATAGGTGAAGAACAACTACCTTCTACATACTGCGCCTGTGTTGAGCATAAAACCCTTCAAAGTAATAAAGCCTTTGGTATGATGAAAAGCTACCCTTTCATAAATTCTGTTGTTGCAAGTAATAAAATTCAAGTAAATGGCGTACCTTTTATTGAAACTACAAAGTGGAATATTGAAAATGACAGTCTTAGTTTCAACTTCTGTTATCCTATCATAAAAACCGACTCCCTACCAGCTATTAAAGACCTTATTTACAAAGAATTTATAGGTGTAAAATCTTTAAAAGCAATTTATAATGGTAATTATATGACCTCAGACAGGGCTTGGTATACATTATTAGATTATGCAAAAGAAAAGAATATTACAGTGAATCCTAAGCCGATTGAATTCTTTTTTAATAACCCGAATATGGGCGGAGACGCTTTGCGCTGGAAAGCAGAAGTATTCATGCCATTAACTGACCA
Organism: Maribacter sp. Asnod1-A12; assembly: GCF_045063735.1. Classification (NCBI taxonomy): domain Bacteria; kingdom Pseudomonadati; phylum Bacteroidota; class Flavobacteriia; order Flavobacteriales; family Flavobacteriaceae; genus Maribacter; species Maribacter sp. Asnod1-A12. The sequence goes on along the minus strand of NZ_JBEFNZ010000006.1, from coordinate 1,911,679 downwards.
AGATGAGTAAAATAATATTAACCACATTCCTTTTAATTTCTATTCTTACTTCATGTTCAAATTACGGACAACTAAAAGTAATTGCAGATTTGCCAAGTAGTTTATCTGAAAATTCTGGATTGGCAACTTATAATGACTCTACAATATGGGCTATTGAAGATTCCGGCAACAAGGATGAAATCTACCAGGTAAATTTTAAAGGTAAAATCCTTAAAAGTTTAGAGGTCAAAAATGGCAAAAACCATGACTGGGAAGACCTTACAATAGATACCGCTGGCAATCTTTACATTGCTGATATTGGCAACAATGCCAATGAACGAAAGAATTTAGAAATCCTGAAACTGCCAAACCCAACTATTGAACCCGGAGATAAAATAGACGCAGAAAAAATTGAACTTTACTACCCCGACCAAAAAGAATTTCCACCAAAGAAAGATGCTTATTTTTATGATTCCGAAGCCATATTTCACCATGGAAATAAAATCTTCATCGTAACCAAAAACAGATCAAAATCGTTTACTGGAGAAGCTCATATTTATTCTGTACCCGATACCAAAGGAGCATATAAAGCAACACTTGTTGGTTCGTTTACACCTTGTTCAGATTGGAAAATTTGCCAGATAACCTCTATAGATATCTCGCCTAAAGGTGATAAAATCATAGCGCTCAGTTATGGGAAACTTTTTGTATTTACAGATTTTACTTGGGATGATTTCACCAAGGGCAACATGCAAGAAATTGATTTAGGAGCACGTTCCCAATTAGAATCGGTTTGTTTCCTTAATGACGGCACCTTACTTATCTCTGATGAAAAAGCACACGGAGAAGGTGGCAACCTTTACACCTATTCTTTAAATTAAATCACTTTTTAAAATCCAAAACCTAGTCCAAAGGTAAATCTTGGTCCGTCTTCACTAGCGAAGATGGCAGTATTTATAGAAATGATATCAGAGGCATTTAAAAAGAACCCTCCGCCATACGAAGTGTGCCAACGACCAGAACTCATTTCTGGCATCCAAACTCTACCATAATCAAATCCTCCAAAAAGACCCATTGCCGTTGGCAATAATCTGGTACGTTTCTTTTTTAAACTAAATCTTATATCGGTATTTTGATAGTAAGATGTTTTACCAGTAAAACGTTGATTCCTAAATCCTCGCAGGCCGTCTAGACCACCAATACTTGCTGCTTGATAAAATTCGTATTCATTACCAATATTAAAATGCGCCTTCCATTTGGTAGCCAGCACCAATCTACCATTGGGTATTAATTTATAATCAAAACCTAGGCTAGGTATTATATACCCAAAACTACCACCTTCTTTTGAAAGGTTCTCTTTGAAACCTGCCTCTAATGATGATGACATTCCCAAAGTCGGGAACGCTTCATTATCTTTATTTTCATAAGAATAGGTAGCATGTGCCCCCACAAAGTCACTATTGGTCTCCTCACCATTTTGCTGATAAAAGGTGTTTATAAATCTGTCATTGGTTTCTTCAACACTTATATTTTCATATGATAGACCTAATTTTACTTTCGCTCCCAATTGACCTCTCCATACCAATGATGGCGAAAAATCTATTTGCCTAAGTTTTACCCTGTTGTAATCTAGCCCCAAATCATCATCAAAATTCTCTGTATTATTTCCAAATCCAAAGAAATTGATAGCAAAATTCGGACTCGTAAATCTTGCTTTTAGCTCCACATTCCAATTCTCGAATACATGTGCAAATTCACCTTGATATTTAAAATCAAATCCGCTTGTAGCGAAATAATAAGATGCTGCGAAGGTGTGTTGCTGTGTAAAAGGATTTTGCCTAAAACCATTATAGGTGTAGGTATTTACAAATCCTATCCTAACACCATCATCTGGGTTATAACCAATGGTGGGTATAATTTGATTAAAGCTATTTCTTAATTTAAGTGGTTGATAGGTATTAAGCGCGTAATCATCTGACAATTTAACTTTCGCACCACCTGTTTGCTCAAACGTGTTATTCTTGCTCTTAAAGTCATATAAAGCCACATTCTTACCTTCTTCAACCCTATATATATCATTATTATGACCACCGATAATTCTAACTTTTACACCAGAGTAATTATACGGATTTTTAACCTCGAAAATATCATCGTCATCTAAACCAAATACCCATAGTTCTTTCGTATCTTCTTTTGTGAATACCTTGTAGTAAAACAAACGCTTTTTCTTATCTCCAATGTTTCTAAATACTTTTACTTCAGTTTCTTCATCATTTAATCTATTAATCTCAAACCAATCATCTTTATCGGTACCTGCAACTACAGCATATTTATTCAATATCTGATAATACTCATTAGCAGTTTCTTGAATGTGACTTAAACGTGCAAGTAGAATTTCTTTGATTTCATCCACTGTTTTATCGCGCACTTCTACAGGAAAAGATTTAAATGCCTCATCAATATCACTAGGTTTTAAGTTTTCCTGTAAATATTTAGCCTGCGCTATCCACTGACTTTTCTCTGTTTCACCCAATAATGTCAAATCCAAAACATAGGTCATTGGAGATGAATTAAAGCCCTTTACACTTCTAATATCTTCATTAAAACCTTCCATAAGCCTTAAACCTGGTATAATACGGGTAGCTATTTTCATTAACGCCCCATCTCCCATTTTTGAGAATACCTGATCACGATCCCTAGGTATTGGTCTATATATAATTTTACCTTTCTCCTCGTTTTTAAATTCTGCCCATCTCCATTGATCAACATGTCGATCCCAATCACCTAGAACCATATCAAAAAGTCGTGCTCTCAAATAAAGGTCTTTATCTACTTCGTACTTTTCATCATCACGAAGGTCTTCAAGCATACCGTCGGTACTCGTTAAATTGTCTGAATATCCAAAGCTTGCTAAATCTCCATGACCATCACCGGTATGCTCTTCAATCATATATAATTCATCACCAAAAGTCTCATTAAATTCCTTTAAAGCGGGTTGTTTAGGCACATAGTATAAAACAGGATTGGTGTGATAAATACCAACTGCATCAGATAGACCTGCTGTGGTAAATGGACCATAAGGATGTGATCCCGTATAAAAGTCCTGTAATATTTCTTGAGTATAGGTTTCTTTTAAATCATCAAGCACATATTGATTTTGAAAAGCCATGGACTGCAAATATAATTCCGCACTTTTTCTTAAGGCTCGCATTACATATTCTCTACCATCTTTGGCACGTAAACGCAATGATTTAGATTGGTGTCCGCCACCTTTTTTAATAGGCTCTAAGCCTCCCATTAATGAGTCCAAATTTACAGTTGGCACTTTTACCTCTGTACCATAATATTTACGGTAACGGTCTCCCCAGATTCCTTTATAAAAACCACTTTTGTCAATTTCATCTTTCGTATAAACAGATGCGCTCACACTATCTGGAAATTGACCGGTAAATTCCCCAACATATTCTTTCTTAGTTGGTGGCAGAACTTCATTGGTAAACAAAAACTCTTCGTTATCATTATCGTCCACACCATAAAACCGAACTCTAGAAGAACCATCTTTATAGACTTCTAAAGTGGCATACCCCATTTTACCTGTATTAAACTGAGAACCGTTCAATAATTTTGTGAAGCCTTTTTTTGCACCAGACCCACTTACAATCTGCGGAGTGTTATTTTCAACAATATATTGCAATGTATGTTCATGACCAGATGCAAAAATTACACGATCAGAATATTGTGCCAAGGTTGTTACCCTATTCATTAACTCTCTATAACGCTTATTATTCCCATCTTCTATAGATGCACCCGAAGTACTTCTTAACACATTTACAAAAGTTCCTAAAACTGGTAAAGGCACAGCCATTTTTTTAGGATAAAATTGTTTTCTCATAGAGTAATGACCTCCATGCTCGCCATAGCTATTCGTTGGGTGGTGCATAGCAATTACGGTTGTACGACCCCTATAGTCTTTAATTGTATCTTCAAGTTCCAAGAAAAACTTTTCCCTACTTTTTATATCGCACTTATCATTAATATCCGGTCGCTTGTCCCAATTGGTTAGATACCATTCTGAGTCAATTGTTATAATAGCGATATCGTCACCAATTTCAACTACATCTATTGGACAACCGTTCTCTGGTAAAAAAGGATTTTTTTCCTTTTCTTTTAAAACCTTTTTAATATAATCTTCTTCTCGCTCAAGCCCTACCAAACCTTCGGTATACCAATCATGATTACCTGGTATAAAAAGTGGTCTTCCTTTAAAATCATTCAGTGTATTTAATTGTGCATCTAAATGATTCTTGGCCGTTCTATATGCTACAGTTGAGTCTTTGGGGTCAGGTAAACCAGCTGGATAAATATTATCACCTAAGAATATAGCGGTACTATTCTTATCAGCTTTATCTAGTCTTTCTTTAAAAAGTTTCAACGCTGAATTCATTTCTCCCATAGGAGATAATCCTGCATCTCCAATTAAATAGAATGTATGAGAAATTTCTTTTGTATCATTTACATCTATAGCATATTTTTCATCTACATATTTGGTATTATATGTAGCACAGCTAGTTATAAATATAAAAAGTGATAGATATGCATATATTTTTTTCATAGTAACGTTGCCCTCTTTAAATTTTTGTAATTTGGATAATTCTAACCAATATTTTCTATGTCAGATATCTTAGATAGCACACAACAGTATGTAGTTGACTTACTTACCAATCATTTAGATAAGAAGTTCTTATACCATAATCTAAGACACACCCAAAGAGTCGTTAAAAGTACTAAACAATTACTGGAATCATGTTCTCTGCCCGAACAGGATAAGGAACTTTTAGTATTAGTAGCCTGGTTACACGATACCGGGTACACTAAGGGAATAAATGAACATGAAGAAAGTAGCTGTGAAATTGCAGAAGAATTTTTAACCGCACATGGGTATGACAAGCAAAATATAGATAAAGTTAAAACGTGCATTCGTGCCACGAAATGGAACGCCAAGCCTACTAATTTGATGGATGAAATTATACGCGATGCCGACTCTTCTCATTTCGCTCAAAGTAGTTATTTAGAAACTTCTGATTTATTACGAGAAGAACTAAGGTTACTCGGTATCAAAAACTATACTCAAAAAGATTGGTTAGAACTTAATATTCAGGTTTTTAGAACCGACCATCAATATTATACCGATTACGCAAAAGAAAACTGGCTTGAAAAAAAAGACAAAAATTTAAGGAAACTTGTAAAAGACAAAAAATCTGAAAAAAAACTTGCAAAAAAAGAAAAACTAAAAGCCCAATTTAAAAGTGAAAGTCCAGATCGCGGTATTCAAACCTTATACCGAGTTACATTAAAAAATCATATTACACTCAGCGATATTGCCGATACCAAGGCGAACATTTTATTATCTGTAAATGCTATTATTATTTCATTAGCATTGTCAAATCTCATTCCAAAACTAGACAACCCCTCTAATGATTATCTAATTTACCCTACGGTAATATTTGTATTTTTCAGTGTAGTGTCTATGGTACTTGCTGTTTTAGCTACAAGACCTAATGTTACCAGTGGAGAGTTTACAAAAGATGATGTAGCCAACAAAAATGTGAATTTATTATTCTTCGGAAACTTTCATAAAATGGCATTAAGTGAATATGAATGGGCAATTAAAGAAATGCTTAAAGACAAAAATTATATATACAATTCTTTAACCAAGGATCTTTATTTTCTTGGAGTAGTATTGAACAGGAAATATTCTCTTTTACGATGGACCTATACTATATTCATGATCGGTATGATTCTTTCAGTAATAGCATTTGCTGTTTCGTTCAAATTTTTTGGTCCAGACCGTAAAATAGAACTATTAAGTCAGGTTTTATTCTTTTAAAGCATCCATTAAATCTTGATAGGTATACGTCTTTTCTGGCTCTTGCTCTCTCTTATATAAAATTTCTGCGCGTATTGCTTTCAACCCAGACACGCCTTGCAAACCCTCTAATTCTACAATTTCGACCTTATTCGTAAAACAACCCTTAGACCTAAGAAATTTAATATATCTTAAATACTCTAGTTCGTCTTTCTTTTGGGAGTATACTATAGAGAGAACTCCTTTTTGAGTTAAGCGCTGATCTGTACCTTTTATAAAAGATTTATCAATTCTTTTTTTGATTACCTCATAACGCGCATTATAAGTACCATCTACATCAAATTGTTTTTCATCCATTCTAAAACGAATAGATAGCGATGTGTTGTATACTAATATTAAAGATGCTGCATCTAACGGTACGGGTAACTTTGGCTTTAAGGAATAATGAGCGTTTTCCATTTCACACATTACCTGTAATTGCCACAACCTTAGATTGTTAAGATACAAAGAATTGTACTCCTTATTTTCTGATATTGAAGATCCAATATATAAGTTATGTTCTACACCATCTGTTTTGTAACGCTCATAAAAATGAGGAAACATAGCTTGAGCCGTTTCTTGTCTTTTATCAATAACAGCAGATAATTTTTTATTGATCAAGGTTACACTTTCGTCATAGTTCTTTCTATGATCATAATAAGAACCTGTACCCATATCTATTTTAGACTCATAAGCCAAAATATGATTTTCTATATTTTTATCAGATTTTTTCAAATGTTCAAATACCGGAGAAATCTCTTCGTTAACGAAGTCAAAAATAGCTTGCTCACTATTTGTATAAAGCATTTCCTTTATACTTTCTAAATGATTGTTTACCCTAAAAATCAATTCCTCATAAATAGGTAACTTCCATTTCTTTGTTGCGATATGGAGTACATTATCAATTTCAGATAATTGAATCATTAAATCTCTTTGAATAGCTAAATTTCTAGCATGCGAAGAATCTTTGATATCTATTTGACCGAATAGAGGGTATACATCTTTAAAAACAATTTCTTTAAAAGATGGTGATCTACCTTCAGTTTGATCAACTATGAATTTCTTTGCCTCCTCTTTAAATTTCCAATATACAGACGAATGAACCGATGTACACTCGTTCTGTATAATAGCATCAATTCGGTTATCTTCTTCTATTTTAGCTCGAACCACTGCAGAAACTATAAACGGCAAAACATCATCTAATTTTTGAGCGTTTACACCATTAAGCACACCTTTCTTTTCAGAAACAATTTCAAGAACACCTAAAAGATTATTCTCAGAAGCAATAGGGGCAAAAATCGCACTCTGCACCCCTTGCTCTTTTAAACCTTTATAAGGCTGCATACCATCCGATTTTTTAACCATGCGATCCATATCTGCAATTGTAAAATATGAATTATGATCTATTAGCTTATCGTAAGAGTCTTCACATAAGGCACTTTTACAATCAATTGCATGTTCACCTCTTAAAAGAAAACTCTCGAAACCAATACCGGTAACCTCTTCAAATTGATCTTTTTTTGCATCAAATGCAGCAAAACCAACCTTTATATTTGGTAACCTGAAAAAAGACTTAAAAGTTTCCTGTAAGTCATTCATAAATTTAACAGGCTGCAAAGTATCCTTAGAAATCAATTTTGATTTAATGTTTGAAATTGCCTGCTCCATCGTAACATCGAACAAATTGGCAATTACAAAACCTTTGCTGATAAAACTTTCAGGAGGAATTTTTTCCATCCAAAGAGACGCATCATTAGGATTCGCTAAAAGCTCATCTACATCTTCTTGGGTAATTTTCTTTGCTTTATCGGTAGGTATAATATCTATAAAATCGGCATTATACAAAATACGATAATGACGCATTACGCCATTAGCATCTGGAATATCATAAAAATAAGGACGACTAAAATCTAAATGGTAACCGTAATAATAATTTAAAACAACTACACAGCTCATGATATAATCCATATCCTCGCCAACATTTCTCAATTCTGGTACGTAATCATCACCAGCTTCTTGAATTATATTCTGAAAGCGTTTAGAAGACTTAATGATTATGTCTTGATAAGGTAACGTAGCAACTTTTATCTCATTACCACTTAAAGCCTCTGTAAAGGTATCTTGTAAAATATGTTCAATTAGACCAATATTTTTCTCTAAAAGAGTAAAATCGGAAAAACCATCTCGTAATTCAGGAAATCCTTTTTCTACAGCCAGAATTCGCTCTGCCGTAGCTGCTAAAAAAGGATCATCACCCTCTAAATGTTCATCATACTTCTGTAGAAGTTTTTCAAAACTTATAAGGTGCTTAACCGGCATAATCTTTCTATCGAACTTTCCCATGACCTATTTAGTCTACATTTTTGGTGTAAAGTTACAAAACCCAACCAGTTTTTTAGCTTACTAAGTTCTTATGATCAACGGGATTTTCGGATATTTAGCGAAAAATACAGAATGTCATCGGATAGCAGACTTACAAGAGCTTATAAAAATGCTAAGGTTATTCCGTTTGACGATACCTCAAAATTTATACTTTTCAGCGATTGCCACAGAGGCGATAATAGTTTTGCTGATGATTTTGCCAATAACAGAAACATTTATTTTCACGCCTTAAAATTTTATCATTCCGAGGGGTTTGATTATTGTGAACTTGGTGATGGCGACGAACTTTGGGAGAACATTTATTTTGAATCTATTTTTGAAGCTCATAAAAACGTTTTTAAACTTTTAAAACAATTTCATTTAGAACATAGGTTACATATGATTTGGGGCAATCATGATATGGTCTATAAAGATGAAGCCTATGTTAGAAAAAACCTTTCCAGTTATTTTGAGCCCATTGACGATAAGGATAAATCACTTTTTGAGGGCATCAAGTACCATGAAGCTCTTATTTTAAAACACACAGAAACACAACAAGAGATTTTTCTAACCCATGGGCACCAAGCAGATTGGTGGAACTATCGATTCTGGCGCGTTGGCAGATTTTTAGTTAGAATACTCTGGAAACCCCTTCAAGTTTGGGGTATTGCCGATCCAACCTCTCCAGCTAAAAATTATACTGAACTTATTAAAGTAGAACGTCGAATAAAAAAATGGATATTAAAAAATAATTTAAAAGTTACAGTAGTCGGTCATACTCATAGACCTCGTTTTCCTGAGCCTGGTGACATCCCCCTTTTTAACGATGGCAGTTGTGTTCATCCAAGAAGCATTACCGGAATTGAAATTGAAAAAGGATGTATTTCTTTAATAAAATGGCAAATAAACACTACCGATGACGGCACACTACGCGTGGTTCGTATTTTATTGGAAGGTCCACAAAAACTATTAGATTACATTAATAAAAAATAATTAAGAATCATTTATATCATAAAATATATCTTCTTTTTTTAAGTATTATCAATTACAATTTTTTTTATTTTAACAATAAAATATCTACAAAAGATGTGACTTAAGTAAGGTTTTGGTTTCTAAATAAATACAATCTATTAAACCTTATAAAATGAAAAAATTTATTGCAGAATTTATTGGCACCTTGTGGCTTGTATTAGGTGGTTGCGGTAGTGCCGTGCTTGCCGCAGGATTTCCAGAAATGGGTATTGGCTTTGTCGGGGTATCTTTAGCTTTCGGTTTAACAGTCGTTACTATGGCATACGCTATTGGTCACATCTCTGGCTGTCATTTGAACCCTGCAGTAACAATTGGTGTTTGGGTCGGCGGGCGTTTTGATGGCAAAGATGTTTTTCCATACATTGTCGCACAGGTTATGGGTGGTATCGCAGGCGCTATCATACTCTTTCTAATAGCTTCGGGAAAAACAGATTTCGTTTTAGGCGGATTCGCATCTAACGGTTATGGCGAGCATTCACCAGGCGGATACGGTATGACTTCTGCGTTGATTATTGAGGTTGTAATGACCTTCATATTCTTATTTGTTATTTTAGGCTCTACTTATACAAAAGCACCGAGAGGATTTGCCGGTTTAGCAATCGGACTTTGTCTTACTCTTATTCACTTGATTACAATACCTGTTACCAATACATCGGTTAACCCTGCGCGTAGTACGAGCCAAGCTCTTTTTGTTGGGGATTGGGCTTTAGATCAACTTTGGTTATTCTGGCTAGCACCTATCGTAGGCGCAATTTTAGCTGGATTAGTTTACAAAGCTATTTCACCGGAAATGACAGATAAATTATAGAATTTTAAAGAATAAGCTCATCGTATTACATAAAATATGATGAGCCTTTTTTTTATGGTATATTTAGAGAATCAACTAAACTAACTCGATTCAAATATGCCTTTATTTATTGTTATTCTAGGAATTCTTCTCCTATTTATTCTCATTGCAAAATTTAAACTCAATGCTTTTATCACCTTTATCATCGTTTCTTTATTCGTTGGTATCGCTGAAGGTATGGAACCCATTAGTGTGGTCGACTCTATTCAAAAAGGTATCGGTAATATTTTAGGATTTCTTGTTATCATTTTAGGTCTCGGTGCTATGCTAGGCAAGTTGGTTGCCGATAGTGGTGCCGCTCAAAAAATTACGACCAAATTAGTAGAGAAATTTGGAAAAAAGAACATTCAATGGGCTGTAGTATTGACAGGTTTTATAGTGGGTATACCCATGTTTTACTCAGTAGGTTTTGTCATTTTAGTCCCTCTAGTTTTCACTATCGCCGCTGCAACTGGTCTACCACTTTTATATGTAGGCTTACCAATGCTAGCTTCCTTATCAGTAACACATGGTTATTTGCCTCCACACCCAGCACCAACGGCTCTTGCAACCATGTTCAACGCTGATATCGGTAAAACTTTATTGTACGGCATCATAGTAGCCATACCCGCAATAATCGTTGCCGGACCATTACTTTCAAGAACCTTAAAAGGAATTAACGCCACACCACTTAAAGAATTTCTAAACCCTGTAGTTTTAAAGGAAGATGAAATGCCCAGTATGACGAATAGCATTATCAGTGCACTTTTACCTGTTATTCTTATTGCAGTTGCTGCATTAGCTCAGCTTTTACTCCCTGCAGATTTCTTTCTTACCAAAATTTTAGTTTTTATGGGTAATCCAGCTATTGCCATGCTTATTGCCGTTTTAGTTGCCATTTATACTTTGGGTTTAGGTCAAGGAAAAAGTATGAAAGAGGTCATGGATTCTGTTAGTAGTGCAATTACAGGTATTACTATGGTACTTCTCATTATTGCTGGCTCTGGTGCATTAAAACAGGTATTAATAGATAGCGGCGTAAGCACTTATATTGGTGCAATCTTAGAGCAATCTTCTATTTCTCCACTAATTCTTGCTTGGTTAATTGCTACTGCCATTAGAGTTTGTGTCGGGTCGGCAACTGTTGCAGGCTTAACTGCGGCAGGTATAGTTTTACCACTTGTTCAAGGTACTGGCGTAAGCCCAGAGTTAATGGTATTGGCAATTGGTTCTGGTAGTTTAATGTTATCCCATGTTAATGACACGGGTTTTTGGTTATTCAAGGAATATTTTAATCTTTCTGTAAATGACACCTTAAAAAGTTGGACAGTTATGGAAACAACAGTTGGTGTTATGGGATTGATAGGTGTTCTTGTTTTAAATACTTTTATATAAAAAAATACAAATGAAGCCATCTGAAAGAATTAAAGAATTGGGATTGATTTTACCACCTGCTCCACCACCTGCAGGTTTATATAAACCTGTTTTAGTCGTTGACCATTTTCTATATATTTCTGGTCAGGGTCCTATGCAAAATGATGGTTCATTGATTGTCGGTAGAGCTGGTCATGATATGACTATGGAGGAGGCTAAAATTGCTGCAAGGCAAGTTGCATTGACCATGCTTTCTACGATTCAGACTCATTTTGGCGATATCGATAAAATTAAAAGAATTGTAAAAACTTTGGGAATGGTGAATTCCACTCCTGATTTTGGTCAACAACCTTTTGTCATTAATGGTTTTAGTGAACTCATAGCAGATATTTTTGGACCTGATAATGGTGTTGGTGTTCGTAGTGCCGTTGGTATGATTTTACCCGGTGGAATTCCTGTTGAAATTGAAGCTCATTTTGAACTACATCATTAACAGTTATGGCAAACGAAAATTGGTATTCTATAGATAAAACAGCCGGAGTTATTTCCCCCTCTTTATTGGTGTATCCAGATAGAGTTCAGCATAACATCGATATGATGATTTCTATGACCGGTGATGTAAATCGGCTACGCCCACATGTAAAAACCTATAAAAACGCCAATATTATCAACATGCAAATGGCAAAGGGAATACAAAAATTTAAATGCGCTACTATTGCTGAAGCTGAACTACTTGGTAACTGCGATGCCGTTGACGTATTATTAGCGATGCAACCCGTTGGTGCTAATGCACAGCGTTTTATTGAATTGATTAAAAAACACCCAAGCACGAAGTTCTCGACCCTTGTAGATAATTCTAAAACGCTTAAAATTCTTAGTGCACTTGCAAAATCTCATCACATTAAAATTCCGCTTTGGGTAGATATCAATAATGGTATGAATAGAACGGGAATCATACCAGACCACGATGCTCTAGAATTGTACACTCTATTACATGAAAATGAATTTTTAATTGCTGAAGGTTTACATGTTTATGACGGTCATCTTCGTAATTCGGACCCCGTTAAACGAGAACAAGAATGTAATACAGCTTTTGAAGCGGTAATCGACTTAAAGAAGAGTATTGAAAATAGAAATATACCTAGCCCAAAAATTGTAGCTGGAGGTTCTCCTACTTTCCCTTTTCACTGTAAACGAAAAGATGTAGATGCCAGCCCCGGCACCACTCTCCTTTGGGATTCTGGTTATGGAAACCAATTTCCGGAAATGGGCTTTTTGCCAGCTGCAGTATTGTTTACAAGAATAATTAGCAAACCAACTACTGGCATTTTATGTTTTGACTTGGGTCATAAATCAGTTGCCCCTGAAATGCCTTTTCCTAGAATTGAGTTTTTAGACTTAAAACACAGTAAACAAATAAGTCAGTCCGAAGAGCATTTGGTGGTAGAGTATGATGATTTAACCATACCAGAGGTTGGTGATGATCATTACGCCATACCTAGACATATTTGCCCTACTGTGGTGAAATATGACACACTTACCGTGATAAAAAATAATGCCGTTATCGATTACTGGCCAGTAACTGCCAGAACTCAAAAATCTACTATTTAAGCATGTTTATATTCGATGCCCATTTAGACCTTTCTATGAATGCCATGGACTGGAATCGCGACCTTACTTGGTCTATTGAAGAAATTAGAAAAAGTGAACAAGGTTTAACCGACAAACCTGGTCGTGGCAATAATACCGTTTCTTTAGAAGCGATGAGAAAAGGGAATGTCGGACTCTGTATGGCGACGCAAATTGCTCGTTATGTCCATAAAGACAACACCCTACCAGGTTGGAAATCTCCCCAACAGGCATGGGCACACACGCAAGGGCAATTAGCGTGGTACAAAAGCATGGAAGAAGCCTGTGAAATGGTTCAGATTACCAACAAAAGCCAACTTGATGCCCATTTAGCTCTTTGGCAAACGGATGAAGAAAAAAAGCCTATTGGCTACTTACTTAGTCTTGAGGGTGCAGATTCTATCGTTGATATTTCATACCTACAAAAAGCATATGATTCAGGCTTAAGAGCTATTGGTCCGGCACATTATGGTCCGGGTACTTATGCTCACGGCACAAATTCAGTAGGCGGAATCGGAATGAAAGGAAGAGAACTTCTAAAAGAAATTGAACGATTAGGTATCATACTAGATGTTACTCATTTGTGCGACCTTAGTTTTTGGGAAACGATGGTTAATTATGACGGTCCGTTATGGGCAAGCCATAATAATTGCAGGGTATTAGTTGACCATCACAGACAATTTACCGATGAGCAGTTGAAAGAAATCATAGGTAGAAAAGGGGTTATAGGTGTTGTTCTTGATGCTTGGATGATGACACCAACTTGGGAGAGAGGTGTTTCCACTCCGCAATCTGCGAACGTAAGTCTACAGCAGATACTAGATAATATTGACCATATTTGCCAATTAGCGGGTAATGCGAATCATGTGGGTATAGGCTCTGACCTTGATGGCGGATTTGGAAAAGAACAAGGTCCTGCAGATGTGGATACCATAGCAGATTTACAGAAAATGACCGGACTGTTAGAAAATCGAGGTTATGCGCAATCGGATATTGAAAAAATTATGAACGGTAATTTCATTGACTTTTTAAGACGAAATTTACCCTCTTAAGCCATCGTTCATCGAATAATTAAGGCATCGACAGTTTTTTAACGAAGCCTTAAGTACCCATGGCAGGGTATTTGTTATCTTTATTTCATCATATTAAAGATTAGATGAGAAACCTTTTATTTCTTTTTATAGTATTGTTCTGCTTTTCTGCGGTACAGGTTTCTGCGCAAACAGATTTACCTACCTCAAAACCACTTAAAATTGACAAAGTAAACCCCGTTAATTCCAATGGAACTCCAAGTTCGGGATCGGTTCTGAACATGCCTAATTTAATCAAAGAACAACCTAGTATAGACATGACAGCACCTAACCCTGTAAAAATGTTAGCTGATGAAGAACTCGTACAAGCAGGTACAGGTATGAAAATTGATCCACGCATTGGCCCAGGTGAGCGATTAAGTGGTTCTGGACAGTTCTTTGCTGACCAATATTTAGGTGATGTAAAAAGTAGCGGTAAATTTATTGGTATCGTTTGCAGAGATCATGAATATGTAGACGGTGATCGTGTAAAAATATACATGAACGATATGGTGGTAGAACAGAACCTACTATTAACAGGTGCTTTTAAAGGAATTAATGTTGACCTGCAAGACGGTTTTAATCGCTTAGACTTCGAGGCACTAAACCATGGCTCTTCAGCACCAAATACCGCACAGGTAGATATTTACAATGATAAAGGAGAATTGATATATTCAAATAAATGGTTATTATCTGCTGGTTCTAAGGCGACTTTAATCGTTACGAAAGAATCTATGTAATAGTATTACATAATCTTATTTGCCAAATAGTGCTGTACTTCGTAAACATCAATACTCTTATTGAATTTCTTACTTACACTAGGTACATTTTCACTTGATATCTAGATTTTTAATTCGGCATCCAAATCAAAAGTTCCTGAAGTCTCTAAAGAAAATCTTGAGATATTTTTATAAGGTAAAGATTTGTATTCAACTTTACTCCCTGTAATGCCCTGTATATCTATCAATATCAATATTAATCGTTTATCAGTAAACATAAAAACATCTCGCAGTAAAGAAAAACCCAGTTCTATTTGCTCACCTTCAACAAGTAATCTTCCATATTTTTGTAACAATTGCTCTGTAGAAACTTCGCTAGCGTTACCTAATATTTTGTTCAATAAGCCCATAATTTATCTTCTTTATCAATTTACCTCTTACCCGGAACATAGGTCTCCTCCGCTCTTTTCAAAACATCTTCGCGGTAATAAGGTACTTCTTTCCAATCTACATTTTTATATCTAATAATTTGATCATCAAAATGTGGAGAAGATGGATCTCCACTTTGCCCACCAGCCAACATACTTTTAGCTTTTACGGTATCACCAAATTCTACGACCGCCACAAAACTATTACCTCTTGTACCATATAATTTTTTTGCCCCTTCTGTTTTATAACGTGCTCCATATGCAGCCAAAGCTCCCCACCTTCCTGAAGCAAAACCAATTGGGATGCTAGGCTTAGAATCATCAAATTGTTGAACGATATCCCCCGTAATTCTTTGATATCTATTGACCTCTCCCCAAGGTATGTTCCAAGTAACAAAATCGGCTGTTAATTGATCTATTACTTCTTCAAAAACTTTCAACGATTCTTCTGTATGGGTACCGAAATAGGTCATGCGTTCCATATCACTGATATTTTCTGGGTGTTTTGCTCTTTTACCCATAGCTGTACCATAAAAATGTGCCAAAGTCATAGCTACTTGATCTTCGCCAGTGGTATAATCCCAATCTTCGAGGATCTTAATTGGTTCTCTTAACTTCGGATTTTGGTCGTCATCAGAATAATAGGTTTTCACCAAACCAGGTATCAACGCTTTGAAAGCTGGTAAATATGGGTCATGCGCTAATTGAATTAAGCTATCTACGGTATATCCTTTTCTATCCGTTAATAATTCTATTGCATGTACCCCTCTAAAATTCTCTTGGTCTTTAGACATGTAATTTGGGTAGTCCTCTTTTTTAGGGCTAAATTCTAAAGCCGATGTATAAGGTGTAGAATTACAGTTTTGTATCCATCCATTTTCTGGGTTGAGAACTAAGATATTTTCATCTACCGTATGCAAACCTTGCCAATCTGTTTTAGGATCACTACCATCGACCGGTTCTGTATAATCAAATAGAACATCTCGTTTTGGAACGTAATTACCATGAAAATAAGCGATGTTTCCTTCCGCATCTGCATACACCGTATTGTTGCTGGAATTGGTACGGATATCCATCATTTCTCTAAAACCTTTATAACCATTTTGCTTTGTGCGGATGAATGACTGCTCTAATGCTTTTACCGGTTCCCACATCATGGCAGATGCCGTCCATTGCCCTTCGGCAACGTGTGTTATTGGTCCGTGGTGGGTTCTATATGCCGGGTATTTTTTCTCTTTAAACTTTTTACCATCTAGATATTTCAACACTATCTCAGATGATTGTACGGGTCGTAATTCTTCTCCATATTGATAGAATAAATTATCATCGTTATTAACTATTGTCTCCTTGAATTCATCCATGACATCTGTATAAGTTGATGTATGCATCCATCCGGTTTTCTCATTGAATCCTTGGTAAACGAAAAACTGACCCCACGTTACCGCTCCATAAGCATTTAATCCTTCCTCAGAAACTACATGAACTTCTCCCCTAAAATAAAACGAGGTATGCGGATTGATTAATAATAATGGATTACCAGATTGGGTTAACTTACCTGAAATAGCAATACCGTTAGACCCTTGTGGCTCTTCTACTTCTTTTTCTTTTTGCAACTGTATCGCTTCCATTTCTGGCAAAGCCATATTGCTATCATAAAAAGCGGCTATCTTCTTTGTTGAAATACGCTCAATATCTCCGCCAATAGATCCTTCGCTAAAGTACATTGGCATCCAAGGTTCGAAATGAGTCAACAATCTCGGTTTTACTTTTGGGTGCGTGTATAAATAATAATTCACCCCATCGGCAAAGGCATCACATAATTCTTTCAACCAAGCGGGACTCTTTTCATAATTTGCTTTGGCCTCTTCTTCTGTCATAAATAGCTTCGCACGTAAATCACTATACAACGCTTCTTCGCCATCTACTTCTGCCAACCTACCTGTTGCCCAAATATAGTTTTGCTCCACACGATTAAAATCATCTTCGCATTGGGCATACAACAACCCGAAAACTGCATCAGCATCTGTCTTACCATAAATATGAGGTACTCCAAAATCGTCTCTTATTATTTCAACATTCGCAGCTTGGGTTTCCCATTTTTCTATTTCACCCTTCTCTGGCTTATTAGTCTTACATGATAAAACCAATACAAATGCCAACAAATAAATAATTCTGCTCATAGCTACTATTTTAATAAATTCTTGAGATGTATAAATGTACTTGAAATTTACCAACTTCCGCTTGATCCTCCACCGCCAGAACTTCCTCCGCCACCGGAAAAAGAGCTGCCACCGCTAGATGAACTACTGCCCGAACTAAAGGAATGCGTTCCAGAAGACGAGAATGTTTTTCTGTAATAAGATTTGTCATTTTTGATCCAAGAAATGCTCAAATCTTCTTTACCAGAAATCTTAAGTTTTATATATGCTATGACTGCGGCTATGCCAAAAAAAGGAAGAAGTAACCACAGTAAAAGACTGGGTTCATCAAAAATAAAAGCTGCAGCCTGGGAATTGGACATATAAATACTGTAGCCTATAATTAGAGGAACAATTGCAAATACCAAACCGAAAACACTTGAAAAGGATCCTGCCAAAAGCATAAACACCCCAGGCAACACCCCTAATTTACCCATGAGTACCCCTCTAAAAACCTCAATAACATTGACATAGCTTTTAAGAAAGAAAAAGCTACCAACCCCTACAAATATGGAGAAAAATATACCAAGAAATATATTCGTATATAACTTCTCTTTAGAATCTTCATCTGCAATCTCTTGTTTAAACTCGTCAAGTGCTTCTGGATTATTAAGAAATTCTATGAGTTGATTACCAGCCTCATTAATACCCGTAAAATACGCCTCTTCTTTAAAATTAGGAATCATCGTATTTCTAATAATTCTTGACGCAACGGCGTCTGTAATATAGGGTTCTAAGCCATAGCCTACTTCAATTCTTACTTCCCTATCATTTTTAGAAAATAATATCAACAACCCATTATCTTTTCCTTCTTGACCAATACCATTTTGATTGAAAAGACCATTTGCATACGTTTCAATCGTATTAAAACCTAATTCATCTATAGTAACAATGACCAATTGATTAGTTGTGCCTTTTTCAAAATCAACTAACCGCTGATTTAATTCTACAACTTGACTTGAAGTAAAAATACCCGCACTATCCGTTACAAAATCACGCAAATCATAGTACTGCTCTTGTGCATTCGCATAAAACGTAACTAATAAAAAAAGAAAAATGGTTTTTTTAAGCATTGGCAGTTAATCAGGATACTCAAATATAAAAACCTTTATCGATACTCATAGCCAATATCAAAACCTATTCTAGATTCGGTAAAACTTTAGAATTGAAGTAACTTGCAATTCATTTCCGGTCGGTCTCGACTGCGCTGAACCGGACAATAGTATTTTAACCAGTAATTAGTAAGAGTAAACCCCTATGGCAGAAAAAAAAGTAAGTATTCTAACCGCATTCAAAACTATCATTTGGCCTCGTAGAAAATTGGTTTTGCTGGGCTTATTGCTTATTGTAATCAGTAAAGCTGCAAGTTTTGTTGCGCCGGTATCTCTACGGTACTTCTTAGATGACATCATACCTAATAAGAATTACGACCTATTAAAAATATTAGTTGCAGTGGTGATTTTTGCATTTTTGGTACAAGCGGTAATGTCATTTTTACTGACCAAAGTTCTTAGTATTCAGGCGCAATACATGATTTCCGAACTTCGCGCACAGGTACAAAAACAGGTACTTTCACTACCTATTCGCTTTTTTGACAACACAAAATCCGGCTCTTTAGTTTCCAGAATCATGAGCGATGTTGAAGGGGTTAGAAACTTAATCGGCACAGGACTCGTACAACTTGTTGGTGGTACCATTACGGCCGTAGTGTCTCTTGTGCTGTTACTAAGAATTAGCCCTACTATGACGCTTCTAACCTTTGTTCCTTTAATACTTTTTGCATTCATCGCTCTAAAGGCATTTAAAATTATTAGACCTGTTTTTAGGGAACGTGGTAAAATTAATGCCGAAGTTAAAGGCAGATTAACAGAAACACTTGGCGGAATTCGTGTCATAAAAGGATTTAACGCCGAAGGTCAAGAAAGTAAAGTTTTTGAAGAAGGTGTAGACCGATTATACCAAAATGTAAAAAAGAGTTTGACTGCTACCGCATTTATGACCAGCGCTTCTACTTTTTTATTAGGACTGGCAACTACCGGAATTATGATGGGCTTTGGTGGTTATAAAATGATGCAAGGCGAATTGACTACCGGCGAGTATTTTGAGTTTACTTTTCTTCTCGCCCTTATGGTGGCACCAATTGTACAAATGAGTAATATAGGAAGCCAATTGACTGAAGCTTTAGCGGGTTTAGACCGTACCGAAGAGTTAATGAACAAGGTTTCTGAATCTGATGAAAAGGATAGAACCATTACACTTTCTAACATTAAAGGTGATATGGTTTTCAAGGATGTATCATTCGCCTATGAAGAAGACAAAGATGTATTGCACAACATCAGTTTTGAAGCCAAATCTGGAGATGTTATTGCTTTAGTTGGAAGTTCTGGCTCTGGTAAATCTACAATCGCAGGTTTGGCAGCAAGTTTCTTGAATCCTGATTCCGGAGAGATTACTATAGACGGTACAGATTTATCAAAAGTTGACCTCACCAGCTTTAGACAATACTTAGGTGTGGTATTGCAAGACGATTTTCTATTTGAAGGCACAATTAGAGAAAATATACTTTTCCCTAGACCAGATGCTTCTGAAGAAGAATTACAAGCCGCTATTAAAGCAGCGTATGTTGATGAGTTTACAGATAGATTTGAAGATGGATTACTTACTGTTATTGGTGAGCGTGGTGTAAAATTATCTGGAGGTCAACGACAACGTATTGCTATCGCTCGTGCGGTTTTAGCAAATCCAAGAATATTAATTTTAGATGAAGCTACCTCTAACCTTGATACCGAAAGTGAAGCTTTAATTCAAAAGAGTTTAGCCGAACTTACCAAAGGAAGAACAACTTTCGTCATTGCCCACAGATTAAGCACTATTAGAAAAGCGAATCAGATTTTAGTTATTGAAAACGGACGTATTGCAGAACAAGGAACCCATGAAGAACTGATTGCAAAAGAAGGCAGATACCATAACTTGTTTACGTACCAGGCTAGGATATAAGTTGGCTGTTGTTCGTTATTCGTTGTTCGTTGTTCGTTGTTGGAAAATTAAAATAATTGTTGTTATTAGGGTAATCGAAAACTTAGGAACACAAATTTAGCAGATTGCTTCGGCGCGAAATGCTTCTCGCATTGACGGCAACAATAATACCTTCGTCAAAGCGAATGGAACACATAGCTGTTGGCTGTTGGCTGTTGGCTGTTGGCTGTTGGCTGTTGGCTGTTGGCTGTTGGCTGTTGGCTGTTGGCTGTTGGCTGTTGGCTGTTGGAAAATAAAAATTTATTTTCCAACATTAGACTAACACGAGCTTTTAAAATTAATTCAGCAGATAGCTGCGTTAGTTTCGATTACATCTCGTTTCTTAACAATGACGTTTATAGCTCTTCTGGTGCAAGCTCTACTTCTAGTCCGTCCATATCTTCGGTGATATGTAATTGACAGCCAAGGCGTGAATTATCTTTTACATTGAAAGCCTCTGATAACATAGCTTCTTCATCATCTCCCATTTCTGGAAGTTCTGTGTCTGATAATACATAACATTGACACGAAGCACACATAGCCATTCCTCCACAAATACCAATTGTACCTTCTGGCGCAAGTTCATAAGAACGAACTACCTCCATTAGATTCATGTTCATATCAGTCGGGGCATCTATCTCGTGCAACACTCCATCGCGGTCTGTTATTTTTATTTTGATATCGGTCATTCAATAATAATTTTTCAAACTTATAGCATTGTAGCCTTTCGACTGCGCTCAGGATGACATTTTAGTTTATTTATTCTATCGCTTTCACTACTGCTTTTGGCGCTTCTTTTTTGGTTCCGTCAAAACCACTTACACCACCTACGGTAGTATATTTCATGACATACTTTTTATCTGGATAAATTCTTTGGAAGGCACTTTGGCACATTAACGTTGCTTCATGGAAACCACAAAGAATTAGTTTTAATTTGCCTGAGTATGTATTTACATCACCTATGGCATATATTCCTGGAATATTGGTTTGATAATCGAACGTATCTACTTTAATAGCATTTTTCTCTATCTCTAATCCCCAGTCGCCAATTGGACCTAATTTTGGAGAGAGTCCGAATAAAGGAATAAAATTATCGACCTCTAAAGTAATCTCTTCCTTAGCATCAGAAATCTTTCTAATTAATACAGATTCTAATTTCTCTTCACCATTTAGGGCTATAATTTCTGCTGGGGTAATCAAGTTCAATTTTCCTGAATTTTTCAATTCCTGAACTTTCTCAACAGAATCCAAGGCACCTCTAAATTCGTTTCTCCTATGTACCAAAGTTACTTGAGAAGCTATATCAGCTAAGAAAATACTCCAGTCTAGGGCAGAATCTCCACCACCAGCTATGACTACTTTCTTATCACGATACACCTCAGGATCCTTAATCATATAAGCAACACCGTTATCTTCAAATTTTGATAAATTATCTAATAGTGGTTTTCTAGGTTCAAAGCTTCCCAATCCTCCAGCAATAGCAACAACCGGAGCATGGTGCTCGGTTCCTTTATTTGTGGTTACCACAAATGTACCGTCATCTAATTTTTTAATTGTTTCTGCACGCTCGCCTAGCGTAAACCCTGGTTGAAAAGACTTAATCTGTTCCATTAGATTATCTACCAAATCGCCCGCCAATACCTCTGGAAAACCAGGAATATCATAAATAGGCTTTTTAGGGTAAATCTCTGAACACTGCCCACCAGCTTGTGGCAAGGCATCAATTAAGTGGCATTTTAGTTTTAATAATCCGGCTTCAAAAACAGCAAAAAGACCTGTAGGTCCTGCTCCAATTATTAATATATCGGTTTTAATCATTACTGGAATTGTTTGTAATACTTCTCAAAATTATCAATCTATTGTTTTAAATATCATGACAATTATCAAGATTTAACCTTCTATATTAATTACATTTTGAATCTGTGGAGCGTATTTTTTAATCGTCATCTCTACCCCACTTTTTAATGTCATTTGATTGACACTACAACCAACACATGCACCTTCTAAACGCACTGTTACAGATTCATCTTCAATAGAAATAAGACTAATATCTCCACCATCGCTCTGTAAGAAAGGTCTAATTTCTTCCAATGCTTTTTCCACATTTACTTTAAGCTCTGTTGCAGTCATATCTATTTTTTGTTAACCGGCGAACAACCCGCCATTGTCGTAATTTTTATTGCTTCGGTCGGTGGCATTGTTTTGTTTCTAGAAACCACTTCACTTACTACCTCTTTTGTCAATTCTTCAAATGCCTTTTCAACAAGTGTTGCTGTTTGTAGTGCCGCTGGTCTACCAACATCACCAGCTTCACGTATACTTTGTACCAAAGGCATTTCACCAAGGAAAGGCACATTTAAATCTTCTGCTAGATTCTTAGCTCCGTTCTTACCAAAAATATGATATTTATTATCAGGTAATTCTGCCGGTGTAAAGTATGCCATATTCTCAATAATACCTAAAACAGGTACATTTATAGAATCTTGTTGAAACATGGCTACTCCTTTTCTAGCATCTGCCAGTGCAATCTCTTGTGGTGTACTCACAACTACAGCACCCGTAATAGGCAATGATTGCATGATACTTAAATGAATATCTCCAGTACCCGGTGGTAAATCGATCAACATAAAATCCAACTCGCCCCAATGTGCATCAAAAATCATTTGGTTCAATGCTTTTGACGCCATAGGCCCTCTCCAAATTACTGCCTGATCACGCTGTGTAAAGAATCCGATGGACAATAATTTTACACCATAATTTTCAACAGGCTTCATTTTAGACTTGCCCTCTACATTGACCGCTAATGGTTTTTCATTGGCAACATCAAACATAATAGGCATTGACGGCCCGTAAATATCGGCATCTAAAAGCCCTACTTTAAAACCCATTTTAGCTAAAGTCACCGCTAGATTAGCAGTTACCGTAGACTTACCCACACCACCTTTACCTGAGGCAACAGCGATAATATTGGTAATACCAGGAATAGGTTTTCCTTTTATCTCATTTGTTTTCGGTTTGGCTGCAGGAGCATCAACCTTAATATTTATTTTGATTTTAGCCTTTTCATACACCTCTTTATGGATGATTTTTAAAATCTCCACTTCGGTTTTCTTACGTGCTTGTAAACTTGGGTTGGCAATAGTTATATCAACCTCTACCTCATCACCAAAAATTTGAATATTGGTCACTGCACCACTTTCTACCATGTTTTGGCCTTCTCCAGGAACGGTAATATGCTCCAACGCCTTTAAAACATCCTTTTTATCTATCTTCATTTTAAAATTCATTCAAAACCCGCCTATTAGCAAGTAGGTTACAAAGATAATCCTTAGTTGTTAGATTAGGAAGCTAGCGTATTGAAAATGAATATGCCATTATAAATAGAATCTCTTTTTATCAGAAATTCAATTCACATTTTTTTATGATTTATCAAATATCATAAACTTTCTAAAAGACGTACTTTAGAATCCTCTTAAAACCAACTAACATGTACCAACCTACAAAAAGATTACCCCTGTTTCTATTTTTTAGTCTACTTACTTCATTAATCATTACATCTTGTACTAGCTCTAAAAATGAATTCTCTAAAAAAGATGTAAAACGATCACAGAAACTCATAGGTTTAGATTTTGGCAAACAATACATCGACACATTATACCCCTATTTACAGCGGAATAAAAAAGGGTTTGATTCCCTACGAAAATATACTCTAGACTACGATGTAGTACCTGCGGTTCGGTTTGACCCGCTACCTATGAATTTTGAGTCAAAACCACAAAACGGATTCCCGGAATGGAAAATACCAGAGAATATAGCGCTTCCTTCAAAAAAGGCGGACCTTGCTTTTTATTCCATACCTCAACTGGCATCACTCATCAAAAACAAAAAAATAAGCTCTTTTGATTTGACAGAGTTTTTTATAGCTCGGTTAAAGAAATACAATCCTATTTTAGAATGTACCATTACCATAACAGAAGAAATGGCGTTGGAACATGCTAAAAAAATGGATGCCGAACTGGCTGCAGGTAATTATCGCGGAATTCTTCATGGTATTCCTTACGGTGTAAAAGACCTAATGGCAGTGGAAGGCTACAAAACTACATGGGGTGCTGAACCTTACCGCAATCAACAAATTTATATGACCGCTAGCGTGGTTCAAAAATTACAAGATGCTGGCGGAGTGCTAGTGGCAAAATTGGTGTCAGGTTCTCTGGCTCGTGGTGATGTTTGGTTTGATGGAAAAACTAAAAACCCGTGGGATACTACCCAAGGTGCTTCTGGATCATCAGCAGGTTCTGGATCTGCAACTTCTGCAGGCTTGGTTCCTTATGCATTAGGTACCGAAACATTAGGTTCTATTTTATCACCTAGTACAAGAAACGGAATTACAGGTTTACGCCCAACATATGGTCGAGTTAGTAGACATGGCGTTATGAGCTTAAGTTGGTCTATGGATAAAGTAGGACCAATGGCAAGAAGTGCAGAAGACTGCGCAATTGTATATAGTGTTATTGCAGGAAAAGACCCTAAAGACGGAATGACTACCGATTACCCTGACGGATTTGATCCTAACAAAGATTACAAAACCCTACGTATAGGGTATTTAAAAAAAGACATAGAAAAAGATTCTTCGGATAGCAAAGTGAATCTGGATAAGGCAATTGCAATTTTTAAAGAAATGGGACTTACACTTAACGAAGTGGAATTACCAAAAGACGTTCCCTACAACAGTTTTGATGTCATACTAAGAGCAGAAGCGGGAGCATTTTTCGACGATATGGTTCGTGCTGAAGAAGTGGATAAAATGGTAGAGCAAACTCAACGTTCTAGAGCAAATTCTTTACGTCAAGCACGCTTTATTCCAGCAGTAGAATACATACAAGCAAACAGACAACGACAAGTACTCATTGAGAAAATGCAAGCTATCATGAAAGATTATGATGTTTTAATTTCACCAAGTTCTGGGAATAGGTTGTCGATAACAACGAATCTAACCGGTCACCCGGCAATTTCAATCCCTACTGGATTGGATGAAAAAAAACACCCAACCAGTGTTACTCTAGTGTCTAATTTATATGATGAAGCAAGTATTCTTTTATTAGCTAAAGCTTTTCAAGACCAAACCGAATTTGACGAAATGCATCCTGAAGGGTATACGAATTAGTGGCAGGTTGTTGGTTGTTGGTTGTTGGTTGTTGGTTGTTGGTTGTTGGTTGTTGGTTGTTGGTTGTTGGTTGTTGGAATATGTAATTTTAAGTTAAGTCAGAATACTTTTATTAATAAAAGTTTCTTGAAAATTTCCTTAAAACATATAAGTTCTCGACTGCGCTCGAAGTGACATTTTAGATATAGATTATTATTTGATGATTTATCCTATATATTTAAAAAGTTAGGATAAATCATCATTTCAAGACTAAATCTTTCTTCCGTCTAGAAGGTTGATGATCCTTGAACCGTATGCTGCATTCTTCTCGGAATGTGTTACTTGTATGATGGTCACCCCATCTTCTTCGTTCAATTTCTTAAAAATCTGCATGATTTCTTCGCTTTGCTGAGAGTTTAAATTCCCCGTTGGTTCATCTGCCAATATCAGTTTAGGATTTGCAATGAGTGCACGCGCCACACCAACCAATTGCTGCTGCCCTCCACTCAACTGTGTGGGAAACAAATCTTTTTTACCTACAATATTGAATCTATCCAACATATCGGCTACTAATGCTTTACGTTCTGAACCTTTCACCTTCTTATATAATAGAGGCATTTCTAGGTTTTCTTCTACCGTTAAATCATCTAATAAATGGTATGATTGAAAAACAAAACCGATGTACTCTTTATACAAGTTAGAACGATACTTCTCTTTTAAAGTATGAACCGATTCGTTCAAAAAATCATACTCCCCTTCATCAAACGTATCTAGCATACCAATCACATTAAGCAATGTAGATTTCCCAGATCCAGACGGACCCATAATAGATATGAATTCTCCTTCTTGAACTTCTAGATTAATATCCTTTAGCAAAAACACGCGTTGACCGCCCTGCTGAACCCATTTGAAAATATTTCTTAATTGTAATAACATTTGTTTATAGTGAATTAGTTGGTTAGTGAAATAGTGTATTAGTGGTTGTTGGTTAGCAATATTAAAAATTATTCCGTTCTTAAACTCTTTACAGGGTTTGCCGCTGCAGCTTTCATGGTTCTGGCACCTACTGTCAACAGCGCAATTAGGGCAGCTAACAATCCTGCACCAACAAAAAACCAGATACTTAACGGTACCCTAAATGCATAATCTTGCAACCATTTATCTAAAGCGAACCAAGCTATTGGCGCTCCTATGATGAAGGCTATACCTACCAACTTTAAAAAGTCTTTGGTCAATAATATGGTTATTGATGATGTACTTGCACCAATTACCTTACGTACGCCAATTTCTTTTGTTCGTTGTGCAACAACCAATAACGACATGGCAAACAAACCGATACAACTCAATACTATACCTAAAATAGAACCAGCGGTAATAATTGTAGCCATAGACTTCTCTTTTTTAAAGGTTCTATCTATATTTTCATCTATAAACGAACCTAAAAATTCTGCATTCGGCTCTACTTTATGCCAGGCATTTTTAATGGCATCAAAAGAACTTGCCATATCTGCAGGTGCAACTTTTACGTAGGCATAATACAAATCATAATTTTTGTCGAGAAAAAAAGTAAGCGGCTCTATGCTTTTACTAATATCTTGATGATTATAATTTTTTAATACACCAATAACATTATAGGCTACGGAATCTTCATCGAAATATATTCTTGTCGCTAAGGGATTATCTTCTTCATTCAGCTCTTTCACCATAGCCTCATTGATTACCATACTTAAACTATCTGCACTGTATTCTCTACTGAACATTCGCCCTTCTAACAATTGAATATCCAATGTCTTCGCATAATCATAATCTACATTGAGCACATTACTATTTACTATTCTGCCTTTATGCTCAAAACCAAACTTACTAATAGACATGCTGCCATCTCTACCTCTCCCAAAGTTATTATCAGACCCTGTTACGCTTAAAATATTGTTATTTCCGCGAAGCTCATTTCTCATAAGTTCTATTACGCGGTAACTGTCTTTCTTTCCGTTTAATGGTATAGAAACCACTTGTTCTTTATTAAATCCAAGATTTTTATTGCGCATAAACTGCAATTGCCCTTGAAAAACCAACGTACCTGTTATCAAAACGATTGCAATTACAAACTGCACTACTATCAACGCATTGCGCACTCCGTTTTTTCCCAATTCCCATTTGCCTTTAAGAGCTTTTAATGTGTTTAGCTTACTTAAAAGCAATGCCGGGTAACCACCTGTAAACAAGGTTACTATTAGAATCCCCAATAAAAAGCTACCCAAAATAGCAGGCGTCATTAAATTCTGAAAAGTAGCATCTGTATTAAAGAGTGTTTTATAGGGACCAATCAATAAATTAGAGAGTATTAGTGCCAAAACTACCGCAATGGCGAACACCATTAAACTCTCTAACCAAAATTGACCGAAAAGTTGTCCTTTTACGGCACCAAGGGTTTTTCTCATACCAATTTCCTTAAGGCGTTTTTCACCCAAGGCAATGTTCATGTTCACAAAATTGGCACAGGCAATAAAAATGATCAAAAAGGCGATGCCTAAAATCATATAAGGAAATGTTCTTTTTATTTGCAGTACGCCAGAATTAAAATTTGCGAAACGTTTGTCCGTATAAGGCAATAAATTAAGTTGACTGTAATTACCGTTTACATCTGGCTGTGCACCATCACGCTTCATATTATTCATTTGCTCTTCTTTGTGCAAAAGGGTAAACGCTACCGTACTTTCTTCAAACTGAGATTTAGAAACTCCGTCAGCCAATTGAAGGTATACTGGGTGATTTTGAGAATCCCAATCATCTGTATATTCTTTATAATCCCAATGGCTTTCAAATGGAATAGCAATATCAAAACTGACACTACTATTATCTGTTATGTTTTTTAAAATACTGGAAACCGTAAAAGGTTTTTCTTCCTTGCCTATTAGAATTCTTACGGTTTTTCCAACACCATCAGTAGTGCCAAATAGCTTTTTAGAAGCTTTTTCTGTAAGGGATACCGAGTTTTGATCAGGCATTGGTTTATTTGTATCCCCCAAAAGTGTAGGGAAACTAAAAATTGAAAAATAGTCGGCATCTACAAATTCTGCATCTAAATTAAAATCGTTATCGCCATACGACACAAGCGCATTTTCACTCAATGCCCTTGATATTTGTTTTACACCTGGCACCTCTTCTTTTAAAGCAGGAGCAAAAGGCACCGGATTAGCGGTAGAAATATCTGAACCTTTTGGAGTCTGATTGGTATAGTACACTTGATAGACCGACTCTTTATTTTCATGAAATTGGTCATACGACAACTCGAACAAGGCTGTCATCGTCAATAATAGTGCAACCGCAAATGCCAAGGTCAATCCCACAATATTTGCTGCAGTGAACACCTTATTTTTCAATAAGTTTCGCCAAGCGACTTTTATGTAATTCTTAAACATGTTTTGATTTTTGTTTTGATTGATTGATTGATGACTTTTATATTACTCCGTTCGTAAACTTTTTACAGGATTACTTAATGCTGACCTGACCGATTGAAAGCTAACTGTAACAAGGGCTATAATCAAAGACGAAATTCCTGCGATGACAAATACCGAATAACTCATATCAATATGAAATGCGAAATTTGATAACCAACGGTCCATAAGCCAATATGCTATAGGAAAAGCAATGAGCATTGCAATAAAAACTAATTTTACAAAATCTTTGGACAGCATTTGTGCAATACCAACAATACTAGCTCCTAAAACCTTACGAATACCAATTTCCTTTTTTCGCTGTTCGCCCACAAAAGCTGCCAATCCAAATAGCCCCAAACAGGCAATAAAAATAGCTAGTACAGAAAAAATAACTCCCACTTTAACTGCGCGTTTTTCTCGCACATATAAATTTTGAAGATTATTATCCAAAAAGCTATAACTGAAAGCGGCACTGGGAGCCACAGCTTTAAATACTGTTTCTAACTGATTGATTGTACTACTCTTTCCTGCCGTATTATAACGAACCAATGCAAAGGATTTACCTTCCCCTGTATTATTATGAAAAGCATATGCTCCTATAGGCTCATGTAAGGATGCAAAGTTAAAATCATCGACCACGCCAACAATAGTATTAGGCACTGAAATATGTACCTTTTTTCCAATAGATTCCTCAGGAGAATACCCAAGATATTCTACCGCTTTTCTGTTTAAGACCACTTCTACAAGAGTATCTTTTTCTTGTTTAAACTTGGCAATGTTCGCCCAGCAAGTAGTTTTAATTGTAAGACATCAATAACCGAGGCATCGGTTACGTTCGTCTGTATATTAAACTTTTCTTTATCATCTTCATTTCTACTTAAAGATCTACCGCTTACTTCCATTCCCGGAAAGCCCTGCGCTAAGGAAACCGAAGAAACATTACTTATACCTTTGAGTTCTGACACCAAGGCATCTTTTTTTTCTGAACCTTTTAGTCCATTGATTGAAATAGCTACAACATTCTCGGCATTAAAACCTAACTTTTGATTCCGGATGAACTCCATTTGTTTTAAAATCATCAACACACCAACAATCAATACCACGGACGCAGCAAATTGAAATACAACCAAGCCTTTTCGTATAAAAATATTGCCCTTACTGTTAACAGTAGAGGACTTTAATACTATACTTGGTTTGAATTTAGACAAGTATAATGCTGGGTAAGATCCTGAGATTAATGTTACCACTAGCCAAAGCACATACAAGCCTATAAAGAATTCAAAATTTAGCAGTAAATCAGAATTTAACTCTTGCCCTGTAACAGAATTAAATATAGGTAAAGCAGTTAAGGTTAATAATACACCGATTACAAGAGAAATAAGCGTCACCAAACCTGTTTCAATATAAAACCGAATTAACAGACTACCTGAAGATGAACCTAAAGTCTTACTAATGCCTACTTCCTTAGAACGTTTCTGAGAACGAGCTGTTGTCAAATTCATATAGTTAATACTGGCAATCAACAGAATTATAAGTGCCAAATAAGAGAGATTACGTACTTCTTTTATATCACCTATTCGATTTGCATACGCATTATCGTAACCAGCAGAATATAAATGAACCTCTTTCATGGGCTGTAGGGAAAATGTGTACCATTGATTTTCCTTTTCCATATTCTTATTTAGCATTTCCTGTAACTGCAATTCTGTGGATTCCAAATCTGTCCTAGGTTTTAATAAGCAATAGGTTTCAAAGCTGGCATTATTCCAAGAAGGATTCTTAAAAAACCATGTGGTTATTCCGGAAGCCATTATATTACAATCTAGTGTGCTATTATTGGGAAAATCCTTATAAACCCCAGTTACCTCCAATTTATACTTGCCATCTACAGTAAAGGTTTTTCCTATTGGGTCTTTTTCACCGAAATATTTTTTAGCACTTGTTTCTGAGAGTACCGCTGTATTTGGTCGATCCAATGCTCCTTTTGCTTGACCTTTTATAAATGGAACATCAAAAATATTCAAAAGCTCAGCATCTACCCAAAAGAGGTCTTTTTCGGTAAAATTCTGTTCCAACACTCTTAATGACGCAGTACCGCCAAAATCATTCTTTAAAGTTCTTGCAGCATATTCGACATTAGCAACATCGGTCATCATAGTTGGACCAAGTGACGGAGGTACCGTGGCCCAAATTTCTCTCCCATTGTCACCATCTGTATGTAACAACACCCTTTGGATATTGTCAACATTACTATACATGTTATCAAAACTCTGCTCATGCCTTATAAAGATTAACAATATCAAGGTCACTGCTAGTCCGATAGAAAGACCCAAAACATTGATTGCGGAAAACAAGCGGTTCTTTACCAAGTTTCGCCAAGCGATTTTGAGATAATTCTTAAACATGATTATTGTTTTAAATTGATTGATGACTTTTATATTACTCCGTTCTTAAACTCTTTACAGGGTTTGCCCTTGCAGCTTTAATGGCTTGAAAGCTAACTGTCGCAATAGTCACCAACATAGCCCCAAGCATGGCAATGGCAAAAATCCACCATTTAAGCACTACCCTATACGGATATTCCTGTAACCAACCATTCATAATGAAATAAGCTATAGGTACGGCAATAAAACAAGAGATCACCACTAGTTTTAAAAAGTCTTTGGAAAGCATGTTCCATACATTGAAGATAGATGCCCCTAGCACTTTGCGCACTCCTATTTCTTTCTTTCTTTGCTCTGCAACAAATGAGGTCAACCCAAATAATCCTAAACAACTAATTAGAATTGCCAGTGCCGTGAATACTCCAGAAAGGGTACCAATGCGTTCTTCCGATGCAAATTTTTGACCGTATTCCCCATCTACAAAATCATACTGAAAAGGTAAATCTGGAAAATGCTCCTTAAAAATAGTTTCGATCGTTGTTATATTCTGTGAGGCACTCTGGTTTGGATTTAATCTTAAGTTGTAGAAACTAGAATTGCCGTTCCTATCATATACATAAAGTCCTTGTTTTACCGCTTCATAAGGAGATTGGGTTATCATGTCTTGAACCACACCTATTATTTTTAACGGCGGATCGGGATCTTCTTCATCTGCATCTCGCAATAGTTGACCTACGGGATTTTCCATTCCCAAGTATTTTTTTGCTGTTTCATTTATAAGAACTCCCAAGGAATCTGATGCAAAGTCCCTTGAAAAATCCCTGCCTTCAATAATTTTAAGGTTTAATGATTTTGCATATTCTGGTGTTACTTCGGTCCAAGCTAAATCCTCTTGAAAACCTTCTGGTTTTCCCTCCCAATTAAATCCCGCTCTATTAGACCATATTTCAGTAGTGGGACTACTAGATGCCGACATTTCTATGACTGCTCCAGAACCCATAAACTCTGCTCGCATTAAATCGTACTTTCCGTTAAAATCTTGACTGAATGTAGGTACCTGAACCAATCCTTCTTTATCATACCCAACAGGGCGATTTTTTGCATGGTTAATTTGCTGCATTACAATTACGGTACCAATGATAAATGCCACGGAAACCGTGAATTGTATCACCACCAATATCTTTCTGGGCAAACCCGCATACTTACCTGTTTTAAACGTGCCCTTAAGCACATCTACCGGTTTAAAAGAGGAGAGGTATAAAGCAGGATAACTACCTGCCAATAATGAAGTAAATAAGATAAATACCAACGATATCATCCAAAACATACCATTGTTCCACGGGAATACAATTTCTTTTTTAGACAAGTCATTAAACCCGTTCAAGGAAAGCAATACCAGAAAAACGGCAAGAATATAGGCAAATAATACTACCAAAAACGATTCGCTTAAAAACTGATAGATCAATTGTCCACGTTGTGACCCTATAGATTTTCTTATACCAACTTCCTTACCACGTTTCTCTGACCTCGCCGTGCTTAAATTCATAAAATTGATACACGCCAACAACAATACAAAAGCACCAATAATACCAAATAGCCATACATATTTTATACGCCCGCCCTGTTGTTTACCATTTTCAAAACTGCTACGCAAATACCAGTCTTTCATAGGAAATAGAAAAATCTGGGGATTGTATTCTGCCGTGTCTTCGTTTAAATCTTTCTTTACATTTAAAATGGTCTGTGTTACCTTTTCCATTGAGGTATTGTCCGCTATCTGGACAAACATCTGGAAAGAGTTATTTCCCCAATTATCTTCAGCATTTTTCATCCATTCTTGGGTAGCAATTACTTTATCCCAAGGCATCAAATACTCTGCATCATGAAACGAATTGTTAAATGGAATATCCTCATATACCGCACTCACAACAGCATCATATTGGTTATTTACCTCTAAAGTTTTACCAATAGGGTCTTCATTACCAAAAAATGCATGGGCAACCGATTCAGATAACATTACTGAATTTAGTTCTCGCAAACCATCTTTCTCACCCTTTAAAATATTCAAC
Source organism: Maribacter sp. Asnod1-A12 (assembly GCF_045063735.1). Taxonomy (NCBI): domain Bacteria; kingdom Pseudomonadati; phylum Bacteroidota; class Flavobacteriia; order Flavobacteriales; family Flavobacteriaceae; genus Maribacter; species Maribacter sp. Asnod1-A12. The sequence goes on along the minus strand of NZ_JBEFNZ010000006.1, from coordinate 1,878,107 downwards.
TCTAACATTTCCGGAGCTTCGGGCTGCATAAAATAACCCGTCTTAGAAAGGCTTTTTTCTTTGTATTTTAAATATCTTGAATTGTTCCAGGTAGACATCACGAGATGCTTAAAGTTATCACCATAACCATCTCTTAAAGCCTTTTCCAAAGGCCTGGGTATTGCTTGACCTGTACCTATATTCCCATTAAATGTTTGGGATTGATAAACCTGAGCAATACTGTCCTTTTTAGAAAAATAATTATTGTAAGATAACTCGTCTTGGATCCATAGGCCAATGATAAGCGTAACGGCCATACCTAGAGCAAGTCCGCCAACATTGATAAATGTATACCCCTTGTTCTTGAGAAGATTTCGCCAAGCGATTTTTAAATAGTTCTTAAACATGATAGTTCGTTTTTTGATTGATGATTAGTTGATACTAAACATTGATTGATTGATTGATTGATTGATGACCATAAATTTGAACCTAAATTCATGCCACACTACTAATTTACTGCATATCAAATAGTTACAATAGAACATATAAATTAGTGTGTAAAATAATTAGACAACTGATGTACAATATATTTACAAAGACCACTTAAAAATGAGAATGTTACACCATTTTCATGTATTACTCCGATCGTAAACTCTTTACCGGGTTTACAATTGCTGCCTTTATACTTTGGTAACTTACCGTTACAATTGCAACTACAATTGCCAATACTGCTGCAAGAGCAAAAATGCCGATACCGATTTCAATGCGGTATGAGAAATCTTCTAACCACTTGTTCATGGCGAACCAACCTAGGGGTAAAGAAATGAGAATAGCTACACCCACCAATTTTAAGAAGTCTACCGTAAGCCGGTAAGATATTTGACTTACAGTAGCTCCCAACACTTTTCTAACACCGATTTCTTTTGTTCGTTTTTCGGCATTAAAGGCAGCTAATCCAAATAATCCTAAACAAGCAATAAAAATGGACAGCATAGTAAAAATGAAAAATATCTGACTCAGTTTTTGTTCCGCTTCATAAGTGGTATTAAAGGCTTCGTCCATAAAGCGATAATCGAAAGGTTGCCCGGGTGCCATGGCGTTCCATGTACTTTCTATGGCTGAAATATTATCTACAAAGTTTCCTCCGCTCATTCTTACCGCCATATTCTCGGCATTAGAATTAAGTTGTATTCCTAGTGCGTCAATATTATTACGCAAAGATGTAAAATGAAAGTCTTTGACCACACCGATTATGGTATAGTAGGTAGGATTTTCAAGTTCTATTTCTTCAGATATGCGCATACCTAAAGCTTCTTCCGCTGTGACATTTATAATAGGCAACGTAGCTTCATTTATGATCATAGCCGTAGAATCTGATGCATATTGCGGATTAAAATCTCGCCCAGCAACTATTTCCATTTCCATCGTTTTTAAGTAATCTGAATCTACTTTCCATTCTTGCATTTGAATGGCATATTCTTGACTTCTTGCACCTTCTTCAAAGAACGAACTATTTGACCTCCAAGATGGCGTTGGATAGTAATCACTCAACGTAGCGCTTTCTACAAAACCCATGGCAGCAATTTGTTCTTTAAAAGCTTTAGTCTTAGATCCTAGCGCCCCTATTTCGTTAATTAAAAGCACCCGATCTTTGGAAAAGCCCAAATCTTTGTTCTGTATATAATTTAATTGTTGAAATACTACCAAAGTGCTTACAATCAGAAATACCGAAATTGAAAATTGAAATATGACCAAAGCATTACGCACCCTACCATTACCTACACTTTCTGCACTACTACCTTTTAAACTTTTAACAGCAGTAAATCTTGACATGAAAAATGCAGGGTAACTGCCTGAGAATAATCCAAGCAAAAAGGTTGCCCCCAATAACGCCAACCAGAATAAGGGCTGAGTAAACGGAATAGCAATTGATTTGCCTGTGAAACTATTGAAAAAAGGCAATGCTATCATTGAAATGATTAGTGCCGCTAACAAAGACACAAATGCTATTAAACCTGATTCGGTTAAAAACTGAAAAACCAGATTCATTTTATTGGACCCTAAGGTCTTTCTAACGCCAACTTCTTTGGCTCTCTTTAACGAATGTGCCGTAGATAAATTCATAAAATTAACGCTTGCCAAAATAATCAAGAACAATGCTATGAAGGAAAGAATATAAATATTTTGAATACTGCTCGTTGCATTCATTTCCGTATCTCTATCAGAATACAAATGAATATCGGTCAAGGGCATGGTATGGTACCGAATGTAATTACCAGATGCCGCAAAAGACTCTGCCGTCATACCCGGAAAATACTTTTGTGACCATGGTAACATATACCTTTCTAACATCTCTTGCAAGGGCTCTTGAAAATCTTCAACCTTGGCTCCCGGTATTAGCTTTATAAATGTAAAATAGTTATTGCCGCCCCAATTGTCTTCTCTAGATGCTACATTGCCCGCCATTGCCAAAAACACACTATAGTCATTGAAATAGGAATTTTGGGGCATGTCTTCAATGACACCAGTTACCGTATAAGTATCGGTATTATCCAACAATAAATTTTGACCTATAACATCTGTATCACCAAAATGTTTCTCTGCTGCACTTTTGGTCAAGACTAACGAGTTGATGCCGGTCAATGCCGTTTTAGCATTACCTGCGAGTAACCCTATTCCGAAAAAATCGAACATTGTAGAATCGGCGAAGGCTATATGGTTTTCTTTGGCACTTCTGTTTTCCCCAACTTTCTTTACATAAGCACTACCTATGGTTCTAAAACGCACTGAAGCTTCTACCTGCGGATAGTCCCTTTTTAAGGTTTCCGCCATTGGTGCGGCAGATTCCCCTGCCTTGATTTCCGCTCCTCCAAATTTTATATCTGCATCTATACGATAAATTCTATCTGCATTGGCAAACATTTTATCATAACTACGCTCGTCGTAGATGTACAGCGATATAATTAATGCTCCTGCCATACCAATGGCTAGTCCGAATGTATTTAGAAAAGTAAAAAAGGCTTGCTTTTTTAAGCTTCTCCAGGCGATTTTTAAATAGTTTTTAAACATGGTTCTCGTTTTTTTCCTCCCCCTAACCCCTCCAAAGGAGGGGGAATGGCTTGGTGATTATTATTTACTCTCTTCCCTTAGGGAAGGGCTGGGGATGGGGTTTTACTCTGTTCGTAAACTCTTTACAGGATTTACCCTAGCTGCATTGAACGCTTGAAAACTAATAGTCAATAATGCAATAAAAACGGCCACTATTGCAGCTATGACAAATGCCCAAGCATTAATAGAAATACGATAGGCAAAACCTTCTAACCAGTTTTGCATTAATAACCATGCTATTGGGGTGGCTATAATAATCGCCATAAACACTAACTGCATAAAGTCTTTGGATAATAAAGTTACAATGCCCGTAATACTAGAACCTAATACTTTACGTACTCCTATTTCTTTTCTACGTTGGTCTGCCGTAAAAGCTGATAAGCCGAACAACCCTAAACAAGAAATTAGTATGGCAAGCAATGCAAAAACCTGAGAAAGATTACCTATCAGCTTTTCACTTTTAAACTTTGCATCATAAGTGTCATCTACAAATTCATACTCGAAAGGAAATGCAGGGTTAAACTTTTTCAATGATGCCTCCATTGTTGTCAATGCCGCTGTTGTTGCTACGCCCGGCTTCGCTTTTACATACATAAAACGAGCTTGGCTTGGATCATTAAAAAATATGACCGGATCACTAGAACCGTACATATCACCATAGACATAATCTTTTACTACCCCAATTACTGGGTAATCCTCTTCTATAGTTTTACCAATAGAGCTGCCGTTCCCCATTAATTTTGCGAACGATTCACTCACAATTATATTGACACTGTCTTGAGCGGGATTATTACTGAATCCCCTACCTTCAATTATCTCCAATCCAGCAGTGTTGAAAAAATCTGCTGTAATATCACGTACAGAAACCAAAACGTCTTTAGTATCTACACCACCTTGCCAACTTAATCCTGATGTATTATTTCCGCCTGATAAAATATCAGAATTAATGAGTCCGATGCTTTCAATCATTCCAGAAGACTTCATATTTTCTTCAATAGGTTTGAAGTTTTTAATAATATCTCCGGTTACGGGAATCTTCACTAGGTTCTCTTTATTGTAACCCAAATCGCGCCCTTTTACATATTGTACTTGTTGGTAGACGATAATGGTACAAATGATAAATACGATGGAAACTACAAATTGCGTAGCTACTAATCCTTTTCTAATAAATGTTGCGCTCCCTTTTGTTTTGCGTGCTCCTTTCAACACATCTACAGGTTTAAAAGAAGACAAGTAGAATGCCGGATACCAGCCCGCAACAATACCACAAACCAGTGTTATGCCGATCAAGGTTAAAATATGAGTAGTATTGAACAAACTAAAATCTAGTTGTTTATCTATCATCATATTAAATTTTGGCACCAGTAATTTTAATAACAGAATACTCAATACGGCAGATAAAGCTGCAGTTATTATCGCCTCTGCCATAAACTGAGAAATCAATCCTTTTCTACCCGATCCCAATACTTTTCGTACTCCGACTTCATTTGCTCTTTTTTCACTTCTAGCAGTTGCCAAGTTCATAAAATTGATGCAGGCAATCAATAATATGATTATGGCAATAAGACTAAACAATCTCACATACGTGATTTGCCCTCCTATATTTTTGCCTCCTTCAAAGACTGACCTTAAATGCCAGTCTTTCATAGAAAACAAAAATGCTATGGTTTCGTCATCTTCCGTTTTCATAGGAAGTATGGCTTTCACTTTACTATTGACAACATCAAAATTTGCTTCTGGAGAAAGCTCTACAAAAGTGTCTGAAAAATTGGCTCCATATTCTTTTACCCATTCATTATCCTTTGCAAAGCGCTCAAAAGGAACAACCCAATCAAAACTGTAGGTTACATTGTGTGGTAAATCTTCATAAACTCCTGAAACAGTATAACTTGTTTCGTTATTTATTTTAATTACTTTATTAATTGCAGAAGTATTCTCACCAAATAACTGGCTAGCCGTCTCTTGTGAGATGACAATGGCATCTACGTCATTAAAAGCGGTTTCTAAATTACCTTCTACAAATGAGAGACTGAACATGCTTAAAAAATCTGGGTCTGCAAATCGCCCAAATTTATTGATAGAAGTTTCTCCTACTTGAAATAAAAAATCTTCACCTTTTGTTCTTGCTGACCCAACTATACCTGGTACATCTTCTTTTAAAACCTTTGCTAACGGACCGGGAGTAGCCTGAAAAAATGTTCGCCATTCTCCTTCGTATTGTTGATTGGTGGGTACATAATACACTACATCTTGCTTGTCAAAATTTTGATCATAACCTACCTCATCTTCTACCCAAAGTAAAATCATGGCAGCACAGGTGATGCCAATTGCCAAACCAAAAATATTGAGCAGGCTATATCCTTTATTCTTCCAAAGGTTTCTCCCAGCGATTTTTATATAGTTTTTGAACATGATTCTCGTTTTTGATGATGAATTATTCTTTCCGTAAACTTTTTAATGGTTGTATCAATGCCGCACCTACAGATTGATAACTTATAGTCAGTATTGCAATGGTCAATGCAATTAAACCTGCTACTAGAAATATTCCCCAACCAATGGTAATATGGTAAGCAAAGTCTTCTAACCATCGGGTCATCATATACCACCCTATCGGCACAGCTATTATGATAGATACTAAAATAAGTTTCATGAAATCTAGGGTAAGTAACTTATAGATACTCTTAAATGGCGCACCTAATACCAAGCGTATACTAATCTCTTTTTTACGCTGTTCTACCATAAATGCAGATAGGGCAAACAACCCTAAACACGCCACTAATATGGCAAATAATGCAAAGCTGTTGAATATCTTACCCATGCGCTCTACATCATCATGCATGCGGCTAAATTCCTGGTCTAAGAAGCTATAATTTATAGATTGGTTTGGAACATTTTTATTCCAAAGAGTTTGTATGGATGCTAATGCCTGGTTTACATTACCTTTCTCCAATTTCAGTGATATAGATCCTAAATCTTTGCCAATTACCAATGACAAGGAAGAAATATCTTCTTTTAAGGACTTAAAATGAAAATCATCTACTACGCCTATTACTTTGAACATCTGCCCATTATTATTAATCTCTTTGCCTACTGCATTTTCTAAGCCTAACTCTCTTTGCATATTGGTATTTATAATGATGGAATTCAATGAATCTGAAGCAAACTGCTTAGAGAAATCTCTACCGGCATTAAGCGTAATACCTAATGTTTTAATGTAATCATAATCTACCCTCCAAATTTGAGCGGGTATGCCTCTACCTTCATTTCCTTCATCTTCTCTTCTAAAGGTATTTCCATTTCTACTACCACCATCTACTGGTAAATAGTTGGATATAGTTGCTGCCTTTACCTGTGGTAGTTGTAGTAACTGCTCTTTAAAATTTTCTGCACTATTCCCTAATACTCCGGTGCCCTCAAGTATCACCACTTGTTCTTTATCATATCCCAATTCTTTTTGAAGAATAAAGTCCATTTGCTGATAAATAATCAACGTGGCTATAATCAAGATTACCGATGTAGTAAATTGAAAAATGACTAATCCACTTCTTAATTTTCCACTCTTACTACCTATACTTAAACTACCTTTTAGAACATTTACGGGTTTAAATGCTGATAAATAAAATGCGGGATAAAGTCCTGCCAATGCTCCAACCAAAAGGGCAAAAACCAAAACAACAGGTATAAACCACCATATAGCCCAAGGCATTTCAATTGTTTTTGATGCGATAATATTAAAAGCTGGCAATAATGCCCAAGCCAATAAAACACCAAGTATAAATGATACGAAACTGAACAAGATAGATTCGGTCATGAATTGCACCACCAAATTACTTTTATATGCACCAATGGTTTTTCTTAGTCCTACCTCTTTTGCTCTATTAGCTGATTTTGCTGTAGAAAGATTAATAAAATTAATTACTGCTAACAGTAGTACAAAACCAGCAATAGCCGCAAAGAGCCAAACGAATCTAATATCGCCATGCTTAAGACCATCTGCCATTTTAATATCTGAATACAAGTGAATATCTGTGATAGGCTGCAATTTATATTCCATAGTTCTTAGCACATCAATAAAATCTGGCGCACGCCCTCTTTCTCGTTGTGCAGGAATGATATAATCTTCAACAATAGAAACCATTTTTTTCTCTAATTGTTGAACATTTGTATTTGGGTCTACTAATACATAGGTAAAGTAGTTCTGATTAGTCCAACTTGCATTGGTGTCTTCAATGGGTATTAAAAAATCGTATTCTAAATGCGAATTTTTAGGCGCATCTTTCATAACACCTGTAACGGTGTACGGTTTACTAGCGTCATTATCTAAAATGATTGTTTCGCCTATAATCGTTTCATTTTTAAAATATTTTACCGCTTTAGATTCTGAGATTATTAAACTCTTCGGATTTGCCAATGCCGTTTCCGGATTACCCTGAAGCAACTTCACTTCTAAAATTTCAAAAGCCTCTTGGTCCGCTAAAAGAAATCCGTCTTCTAAGTTGTTTTGGGTTTCACCCGTCAAACGAATTCCACGTTTACCAGCTCCAAATATTCCTGTGGTATTTACTTTTCCTGCTTTTATAATTTCAGGAAAATCACTTTGCAAGGCATCTGCAAAAGGCAATTGAAAGTGTGTACTTTTCATTACTTCGCCTTTGTACATACCTTCTAGCACTACACGGTACATTTGATTCTTATTGGCGTAGTGTTGATCATAACCCACCTCATTGCGAATGAATAATGCAATTAAAAGACAGGCTGCTATACCAACAGCAAAGCCGCCAATTTTTATGGCGGCAAAGAGTTTATCTTTCTTTAAACTTCTCCAAGCAATTTTAAGATGGTTTCTAAACATGATTCTCGTTTTATGTGATTGATGACACTTCTATTATCCGTGATTAAGAGATAAGCTTGGTTGGTTCGGTTTTTGGTTGATTAGTTGTCTTCACTTCTGCTTCGCTCAGTGAACGGAACCAATAATTGATTGATGAATAAACCCCGCTACATCATGGCTCCGATTGCCCTGTTCTGACTTTCAGTTACTATTTGACCATCGAATAGGTTAACCACTCTATGCGCATAGTGCGAATCTCTATCTGAGTGTGTTACCATAACTATGGTGGTTCCCTCTTGGTTTAATTCTGTTAATAGGTTCATTACCTCGATTCCGTTTTTGGAATCTAAATTACCTGTTGGCTCATCTGCCAGTATTAATTTTGGATTGGTTACTACCGCTCTTGAAATAGCTACACGTTGCTGTTGACCACCTGATAGTTGCTGTGGAAAATGCTTTTCTCTATGCGCAATTTTCATACGCTCCAATACTTTCATTACTTTTTCTTTACGCTCTGCTTTACCCATTTTTAAGTAAATCAACGGTAGCTCTACATTTTCAAAAACAGTAAGTTCATCTATCAAATTAAAGCTTTGGAATACGAAGCCTAGATTTCCTTTTCGTAATTGGGTACGTTCGCTTTCTTTTAATCCACCTACTTCATTACCGGCAAAATTGTAGCTGCCATCAGTAGGGTTGTCTAACATGCCAATGATATTCAATAAGGTAGACTTACCACAACCAGACGGTCCCATAATGGCAACAAATTCTCCATCTTCTACTTTTAGATTGACACTGTTCAATGCCAAAGTTTCTACTTCTTCTGTTCTAAAACTTTTTTTAAGGTTGGTAATAGTTATCATATTCCTGCTATTTTGATTGTTATAATGACACTGAGTTTCCCCAATTGTGACAGTTTTGTTTATTTTAATACTATTCTCTCGCCCTTTCACCCTTCGGCTACGCTCAGGGTTCGAATTCGAACTCTATAGGTAGCTGAGCGAAGCCGAAGCTATTTTAAGACTATTCTCTCGGCTTCGCCGAAATTATCATAGTTACTTGTAATTACTTTTTCTCCAGGTTCCAAGCCTTCCAATACTTCATAGTATCTAGAATTTTGCTTTCCTATTCTAATATTTCTTTTAATGGCTTCTCCACCATCAGCATTCACAACAAAAATCCATTGTCCGCCAGTACTTTGAAAGAAGCTTCCTTTTGGTAATAAAAGTGCATCGTTAGATTCTCCCAATTGTAATTTAATATTGTAGCTCTGACCTGAACGAATGGTCTCTGGTTTGTTATCGGTAAACACTAAATCTACCTTAAACCTACCGTTTCTTACCTCAGGATATACCTTTCTTAATCGCAATGGAAATTCTGTTCCGTTACGCTCTAAAACTGCAACCAAATCCCTTTTAACCCTATCAATATAGTGCTCATCGATTTCCGCTTCGATTTTATAATCAGTAAGAACATTTATCTGTCCTATTCGCTGCCCTTGTGCTATACTTTGCCCAATTTCGGCATCTAAAAATCCTAATTGACCATCTGCAGGAGCGCGAACATTTAAGTGATCTAGTCTTTGGTAAACCATACCCAAAGTCTTTTGCATACGGTCTAAATCTGTATCCAAACCTTTTAATGATGTTGAGCGTAATTCATCATCTTGTACGGTTTGTACTTTAATAATTTCATGCTGTTTTTGAGACAATTCATAATTTTCTTTTGATAGCTGAAATGCTTCTCTCGAAATCAATTCATCATCGAACAAGGCTTTGTTTTGCTCATAATTTCTTTTCAAACGTTGTAAGTCTGTACTTGCCGTCGCTAAAGACCGTCGGCCTTCTACCTGTCTTGAATCGAAACTCATTTTGGTTGACCTTAAGTCATTTTGCTTTAAAGCTAAGTTACTTTCGCTAGCCAAAATCTGCTCGTACAAATTCATGTTCTCTAGCTTCAAAATAATATCACCTTTCTTTACCATTGCACCTTCTTCTATAAGTTTCTCACTTACACGACCTCCTTCATAAGCATCCATATAAATGGTGGCTATTGGTGCAACACTACCGTTAATAGTAATATAATCATCAAATTTACCTGCAGAAACCTCAGCGGTCGAAAGCTTATCTTTTTCTGTTCTAAAGGTTGACACAGAATTGGCAAATAACAATTGGTAGCCAACAAATAAAAGCAGTATTCCTAATGCAATGTAGCCGAAGTGTTTTGGCTTCAATCCTTTTTTCTTTTCTAATTTTATATCCATCGTAATCTAAATTCGTTTGTTAGTTGTTGGTTGTTCGTGCTAATCTATATTGAAAACTGGTAATCCTCGGTAGAAATCTAATGTGCTTTTATTGATTTCTGAACGGAGTTTAACTTGTAAATTTTCATTCTGTGCACTGGCATATAAATTCTTAGCGGTAAAAAGCTCCAATGCATTTATGAGTCCTTTTTCATAGCGCTTTTGAGCTATTGTAAATGCCAGGTTTTGCGCTTCTATCTTTTGGTTGCTCTGTACCAATTCTACCAGTAAAGAATTATAATCTTGAACCAATAATTGTATCGCTTGAAACAGTTCTTGTTCTTGTGTCTTTAAATTATTCTCTGCACGTAACTTTTCTATTTTAGATTGTTTCACCTTAGATCTCGCAGACCAGCCGTTACTAATTGGCACGCTTAAATTTACTCCAATATATTGCGATGTATTATCTCTAAATTGTTGTCTAAATAGCAGCGTATTCCCCATTGTATCTCTTGTGGTTTCAAAATAGCCGGTGCCAATGCCCGCAAAGAAAGATAGTGAAGGGTATAAAGCCCCCCTTGAAACTGCTACCTGTTTTTTTGCTGCTTTAGCTCTTAATTCCTGCGCTTTTATCATCGGTAGAAAACCACGTGCTTCGGTATAAACCGAATCAGATTTCATTTCATCGGTATCAGATTCCAATGCTAAGTCGTCAAAATCTTTTTGAATGTTTATTTCTGACGTATCCTCCAAATTCATTTCTTGAATCAAAGTCAATTTTGCCGTAGCCAACTGATTGTTGCTTTGGGTAACATTCAATTTATCGGTCAATAATAAAGATTCCGCCTCATATAAATCCGCTCCAGCTTTCAGCCCTAGTTCCACTTGCCTTTCTACTAGGTTGTAATTAGATTGAGAAACGGTCAACTGTTCATTTGATATTGCTACCAATCCTTCAAAAAACTGAATATCGTAAAAGGCTTGCATCACCCTAAATGCCAACAAATATTTTTGCTGCAATACTTCTTCTTCGGTTGCCTTGAACAGTAATTTTGACGCTTTTATTGAATTGATTTTCTGAAAACCCTGAAACAAATCTATAGACGATTCTAAAGAATAGTTGTTCGAGTAAAAATCTTGATTTACAAATGTACCCGTATTAGGATCCTCTGCTCTACCATAACTAATTAGGTAACTAGAAGATGCATTTACAGATGGCAATAAATTACGAACCGATTGCCTGTACGTTTCTCTATTGGCTTGGTTGGTATACTTAAAATCGTTCAACTGCAAATTATGCTCTAATGCATAGGCAACACATTCATCTAATGTCCAACTATCTTGAGCCATTATAGAACTCCAAATAGAGAGCAATAAAAGTGCCGTTATTTTAAATTTTTGATTCATTTCTTTATTGGTATGCCATTCTCTATACTATATGCGTGCCATAATTTTAATTTACTGATTATCATATACTTACATGGTGATAAAAATTATATACATTTTACCAGTGTAAAAATGTTGTACAGATAATGTCAAATATTTTTACACTGCTATGAAAATACAAATTGCTATGTGTAGATTTAAATGAGTTAATAGATTGCCACCATGATAGATGCTAAAATACTTGTAGTAGATGATACCAAAAGTGTATTGAGCGCTTTAGAGATATTATTACAGTTTGAATATAAAAGTGTTCAAACCATATCCAACCCCAACCTGCTTACCTCTTTCCCAAACCTAAAGGAAATTGATATCATTTTATTGGATATGAACTTTTCTGCAGGAGTGAACACTGGTAACGAAGGATTATACTGGTTACGAGAGATAAAAAAGAAAGCTTCACATATATCGGTCATTATGATGACGGCTTATGGTGCCGTTGAACTTGCTGTTGAAGCGATAAAAGAAGGCGCTACCGATTTTGTATTAAAACCTTGGAACAATGAGCGACTATTAACTACCGTAAAATCTGCCTATGAGCTTAGAAAGTCACAAAAAGAGGTACAGCATTTAAAACAGAAAGAAAGTAATCTGAAGCAGGTTATCAATCAGAATTCAAATTACATCATCGGGAATTCTAAAGCATTGAACAGTGTTTTAAACCTGGTACAAAAAGTTGCTAAAACAGATGTCAATATTTTAGTTACCGGTGAAAATGGAACAGGTAAAGAACTCATCGCCCGAGAACTTCATAAATCATCGGCTAGAAATAATGAGGTTTTTATTTCTGTGGATATGGGTTCCATATCAGAGAATTTATTCGAGAGTGAACTTTTTGGTCATGTAAAAGGGTCTTTTACCGATGCTAAAGAAGACCGCGCAGGTAAGTTTGAAGCTGCTAATGGCGGTACACTCTTCTTAGATGAAATCGGCAACCTTTCTTTACAAATGCAGGCAAAATTATTATCTGTTATTCAAAATAGGGTTGTTGTGCGTGTAGGCTCCAATAAACCTGTACCAGTAGATATTAGGTTAGTTTGCGCTACCAATTGCAATCTAGACCAAATGGTTGCTGACGGATTGTTTCGTGAAGATCTTTTATACCGAATAAACACCATACAAGTACAGGTGCCAGCATTGCGAGATAGAGATAACGATGTACTAGTGCTTTCAGATTTCTTCTTGAAAAAATTTGCTAGCAAATACGGCAAACCTAGTTTAAAAATAAACCAGACAGCGCAAGAGAAATTAATGACATACCCCTGGCCAGGCAATGTTAGAGAACTATTACATACTATGGAGCGTGTCGTTATTTTATCGGAAGGAAATGTTTTAAAACCAACTGATTTTCTTTTGGATACTAAAACAACGGTTAGTATGGAAGGTGGACCAAAAACCCTGGAAGAAATGGAGTTGGTAATGATCAACAAAGCGCTGAACGACCATGAAGGTAATTATAGTGCAGCCGCAGATCAATTAGGCATTTCTAGACAAACACTTTATAACAAACTAAAAAAATCTGGCAAATAATGGTTAGCAAAAGTATATACTACCAACTTGTTTTCAGGATTATTTTAATTGCAGCTTGTGCCCTGTTAACCGCATTTTTATTTGCTAAAGAATATTATCTTCTTGGTGGTATTTTAGCATTGGTTTTTATAGGACAAACATACGGACTCATACACTACGTAAACCAGACCAACAGAAAAATAGCCTATTTTTTTGATGCCATAAAAAATGAAGATTTTACTTTACGTTTTCCTGAAAAACTGAGTGTAAAATCTATTGAAGAACTCAACCAAAGCTTGAATATGCTGAATAACATGATTCAAGATATTCATCTTAAAAAACAGGCACAAGAGCAGTATTATCAAGAAATACTGAGACAAGCTGATATTGGGATATTCACTGTAAACGATAAAGGTCATATTCTTTATGCAAACCCTACGGTACAAAACCTATTAAATTACAGGCCTTTAAATCATGTCAAGCAACTAAAGCAAATAGACCACAATCTCTATAGTCTATTTGAATCTTTAGAGCCTTTTGAAAGCACGCTATATTCTTTAGGAAATGAACGAGGTAAAAAAGAATTGACTTTAAAGTGTACGCCAATTGCTATTGAAGGCAAGCAGTTATTATTGGTCATTGTTCATGATATTCAAAAAGAACTGGATGATAAAGAAACCGATTCTTGGGTAAAACTGATTCGCGTTTTAACCCATGAAATTATGAATACCATTACCCCGATTACTTCTATCTCTGAATCTATCTTAAAGTATTTTAAGAAAGGAAATGTGCTTTCTACGCCCGAAGAATTTGGCGAACTTCAAATAAAAAATTCTGCAAAGGGTTTGGAGGTTATCAAAGAACAAGGAAATGATTTAATGAGTTTTGTACAGTCTTACCGCACATTTTTAAGTGTACCTGAACCTGATCGAGAATTAATACCGGCTAGCAAGATTTTAGAAAAAGTTAGGTTGTTAATACAAGAGTATACCAACGGACATAATATTACTTTAGAAGTATCATCCCAACCCGAGGACTTAGAACTTTACATAGATGAAAAACAACTCACACAAATACTTTTAAACTTAGGTAAAAATGCCCAACAGGCATTGGAAGGGCAAGATGAAGGAAGCATAGTCATTAAAGCTGGTGTAGACCAGCAAGGTAAAAAATACATTACCGTTACCGATAATGGACCAGGTATATCGCCTGAAATGCTAGACGAGGTCTTTGTTCCATTTTTTACAACCAAAAGCACAGGAACCGGTATTGGTTTAAGTCTAAGCAAACAAATTATGCGAATGCATGGTGGATCTATTCGTGTAGCATCAAATGAGACAACTACATTTACACTAACCTTTCAGTAATTTATAATTCAGCTTTTAGTTCCGTAAAAGGATCCCAAAAGTAATCTTCTAGTTTTATGATTTGCAGGTCTTTTATTACTACTCCTTCACCTTCTAACAGTTGTTGCATGAGGTTGGTACCGTCAAAATGATGCTTACCGGTAAGTAATCCGGCTTTATTGACCACCCTATGCGCAGGAATATCATCCATATTATGCGATGCGTTCATTGCCCAGCCTACCATTCTTGCGCTACGTGCCGCACCTAAATATTTGGCAATTGCACCATAGGATGTCACCCGTCCCTCAGGAATTAATCGTGCCACCTGATATACTCTTTCAAAGAAATTCTCATTTTCAGGTTTCATCAGCTACGTCAATTTAATTAAACAATCTAAAAGCGGTAATTACAAATAACAACACCATCAATCCGCTTAAAATAAAATTACTGTTCTTAGAGAACGACGTTGTTTTATGCTCCCACTTATTAAAATAGATCACATATAGATACATGGCCAAAAAAGTACCACTACCAGCTGCCAGAATAAACAAAACCTCATCTATAATTTTGAAGGTCATAAACCCTTGAGAATGAAAAACCGTATTTAATCCGCTATAATAAGGTATTGCTAAAAGATTAATAAGTGCCAAGAACACTCCTTTGGAAAAACTGTTCCTTTTTTTAGTTTCGGTAAGTATCAACGGCTTATTCTCTTGCTTTCTACCCTTTATAAAAAATACAATTGCCAGCACAAAAAAGATACCCAATGCCAATTGAAGCAATACTTCTATTACATGTTGGTTTCTTGAAATCAGTTTTGCAATCCGTACCGCAACGTACGTCTGTAGCATTACGGCCAATGCTACTCCCAACCCAAATATTATTCCGTTTGTCTTACCCTTTTCAACACTGGTCTTGGCAGCGTTTAAATTTAGTAGACCCGGTGGTAATGATGCAAAAAAAGCTGCTCCAAAGGTAAATACAAATAAGGTTGGCAATTGTTGCATTGAATCAGTTTACCTTGAACCTAATGAACGTAATAGGTTTTCCCTTTTCAAGATACTGATTTTCGTAGAAAGTCTGTATTTCTAAGACTTCTTTAGGGCTACCCTCATTCTTATACACATCATGGTTGGCATAAAGTACCTCTAACCCTAGACCGTGAAGTAGACCTAACGTATACCCATGCATGAACTCACTATCTGTTTTAAGATTCACGGTTCCTTCAGGTTTTAGAACTTGTTTATAGCGCTCTAAAAATGCCGTATTGGTCATACGATGTTTGGTTCGTTTATATTTTATTTGTGGATCTGGGAAGGTGATCCAAATTTCAGATACTTCTTCTTTTCCAAAAAGATGATCAACCAATTCTATTTGCGTTCGTATAAAACAAACATTAGGCAAATCTTCTTCAATGGCTTCTTTAGCACCTTTCCAAAAACGGGCTCCTTTGATATCGATACCAATAAAATTCTTGTTCGGAAATTTCTTTGCCAAGCCAACGGTATACTCCCCTTTACCACAACCCAATTCCAATACAATAGGGTTGTCATTTTTGAAATGGGTATTCCACTTTCCTTTTAAAGGAAAACGGCCTACCACTTCATCTCTTGTTGGTTGAATTACGTTTGAAAACGTCTCGTTTTCCTGAAATCTTTTTAATTTATTCTTACTTCCCACAATAATTACATCTAAGCTGCGGCAAATCTAAGAAAAAAGAGAAGGGTAGCGATTATTGTACTTCCTCTATTTGAACAATACTTTTCTCTAGGGTAAAAGAAAACTCCGATCCTACCTCTACCGCACTTTCTACGTAGATTTTTTCTCCGTGCGCTTCAATCACATGTTTTACAATGGCAAGACCTAAACCTGACCCTCCTTCACGGCGGCTACCACTTTGATCTACCCTATAAAAACGCTCGAAAAGTCTAGGAATATGAACGGCAGGTATACCCTCGCCATTATCGGTAACCCTCACAATAACCTTGTTCTTGACCAAATTTTCTACACTTACCTCTGTAGTTCCATTATCATTACCATATTTAATGGAGTTGACCAATAAGTTGGTAAGTACTTGCTGAATTTTTTCTTTATCTGCAAAAACAAATATCGGATCAACATATTCCATATCGAACGTAAGGGTAATATTCTTCTTGGCTGCTTTCATCTCCAAAAGATCGAACACACTTTGTATCAAGTCTACTATTTCAAAAGAGCTCTTTTCAAGATTAAGATCACCGACTTCAAGTTTGGTAATCAAGTCTAAATCCTTTACAATGTAAATTAAACGATCTACGGCTTTATTGGCTCGAATTAAATATTTCTTACGAACATTTTTATCGTCGATAGCACCATCTAACAAGGTTTCTATATACCCTTGTACGGTAAATAAAGGTGTTTTCAACTCGTGAGACACATTACCCAAAAAGTCTTTACGGTATTCTTCACGAATCTTTAATGTATCAATTTCTATCTTCTTATCCTTTGCGAATTTTTCTATTTCGGCTGTTAGTGTTCTCATATCGGTAGTCACCGGGTACGAGGGTATTGTGCTAGATTCTAGCAACTCTACATCATCATAAATTTTCTTAATACGCTTGTAGATGAATTTTTCAATTCTTAATTGCAAAGTAATAAAGGAAATGACAAAAAAGAATAATCCGGCGAACAACAATATTCCCCAATTTATAGTACTAAAGTGCCATTGCAACAATGCCAACATAGCTATGCCGATTATTACAATATAAAGCGATGAGCGAAATGCAAAACGATATGACTTTCTTGAACGAACTAGAGAAGCCATTTACAGAACAAACTTATATCCTACTCCCTTCACGGTCTTAAAATGATCCTCACCTATTTTCTCACGAAGTTTTCTAATGTGTACGTCAATAGTACGACCACCAACAACGACTTCGTTACCCCAAACTTTATCAAGAATTACTTCTCTTTTAAATACCTTACTAGGTTTTGAAGTTAATAAAGCTAGAAGTTCAAATTCTTTCCTTGGCAAAATGATTTCTTTACCTTTTTTGACAATCTTATATTCTTCTCTATTAATTATGATATCACCTACTTTGGTAATATCTTCTTGAGCGTTTTCTTCGTTCTTCATGCGTCTTAGTAACGCATTCACCTTACTTACCAAAACTTTTGGTTTAATTGGTTTGGTAATGTAATCATCTGCACCAGCATCAAAACCTGCTACTTGAGAATAATCTTCTCCTCTAGCTGTTAAGAAAGTAATAATTGTATTTTCCAAACCAGGTGTTCTTCTTAGAATCTCACAAGCTTCAATACCATCCATCTCGGGCATCATTACATCTAATATAATAAGATGAGGCATTTTCTTTTTTGCTTTGGCGACACCATCTGCACCATTTTTAGCAGTATACACATCGTACCCTTCGGCAGATAAATTATAGGCCACTATCTCCAAGATATCTGGTTCATCATCAACTAAGAGTATCTTAATGTCCTTCTTTTTCATGGTTTTCAAATTAGATTGATTCGCTCAAAAGTAAAGATAATACTATTACTGATACCTCAGTTAACATTGATTTAATGTAGTAACGTTTAGATAACATTAACAAAATAAATGTTTAACATGGATCTAACCCGAACATTACAGCCCATCTCTTTCTTTGCCGCTGATTAAAGAACCAATATATCTAATGAATAAATTACTGTTTTTTACATTCCTTTTTATCGCTATTATTTCTAGCGCACAAGACACAGGAAGTATTGTTGGAACTCTTACAGATAAAGAGTTAAACAACGAACCGTTACCATTTGCCAATGTTTTATTAAAAGGTACTACTAAAGGCACGACTTCAGATTTTGATGGTTTATACGAAATATCAGCTATAGAACCCGGAACATACACCGTTTCATTTAGCTACCTAGGTTATGAAACAGTAGAAATACCAAATGTTGAAATAGTGGCTGGTAAGGTAACAACGATAAATGTTCCATTAAGTGCATCGGAAGGTGTTTCTTTAGATGAAGTGACCGTAACTACCGTAGCTCGTAAAGATTCTGAAACTGCTCTTTTATTAGATCAAAAAAGAGCTATAGAAATAAAAGAAAGTATTGGAGCGCAACAATTAGCAAAAATTGGTGTTTCCGATGTTGCAACAGCAACAACTAAAATATCTGGAGTTTCAAGTAGCGAAGGTTCAGGAGATGTTTTTGTTAGAGGTTTAGGAGATAGGTATTTGAGCACTACGCTTAATGGACTTCCCGTACCATCTGATGATGTAGAAAAAAAGAATATTGATTTATCCTTATTCCCAACAAGAGTAATCCAAAATGTAAGTGTCAGTAAAACCTACTCTGTGATTTCTACTGCTGATCAAGCTTCAGGTACAATAAATATTAGTTCAAGAGAGCTACAAGGTTCAGAAGAATTCGATGTAAGTGTTCGTGGTGGAGTCAATACCAATGTAGCAAAGAGTGGAGTTTTTGATAATTTTAAGGTATCACCAAATCAAGGTGGAGTAAATTACGGTTTTTATAATATTAACGCCACTACTAAACAATTAATTACAGCGCAGGGTTGGAATACACAACAAGAATCAAATCCAATTAACTACACTTACGCTATTAGTGCCGGTAAACGCATTAAAGACAAATTATCAATTTTCTTTAATGGTTCTCAATCCCAATCTTTTGAATACGGCGAAGGTCTTTTTAGACAGTTTCGCTCCAACTTTGTTGATGATACCATTACTGATGCTACCGTATACAGTAAAAAAGTTACGACAAGCGCACTTCTAGACTTGACGTACTTCATTAACGAAAAGAACAAAATAAAATCTAGCACTTTTTTCGTGAACAAACTTACAGACCAAGTCTATGAGGGTGGCAGAAATGGTGAAGGTGTAATTTTTGAAGAAACTGACCCAGCTGAAGGATTAGGCCAGTTTGTTCGTGACCAAAACACTAAACAAACTAGACTTTTAGTTACTCAACTCTTGGGTACTCATAAACTTAGTGACAAAAATTCATTACAATGGGCAGGTGGTTACAACAAGGTTGACGCAGATGAACCTAACCGTATAAGAAATGAAGTCAACTTTGACCCAAATAGTAATTTTGTACAATTGGGTAGAACTGGTGGCTTTCAACAAAGAAAATCAAAACAACTTATTTCTGACAACGAATTTAATGGCTACTTAAAAGATGTACTTAACATTATTGATGATGAAGACATTGAAAAATCGTTCAAAATTGAATTAGGTGTAAATTATAGAAATAAGAAGAGAGACTTTGAATCACTGTTTATAGGTGTAGAAGAATCAAGTACAAACGCCATAAACCCTCCATCAATAGATAATCTTGGCTCTATCTTTCGTTCAGCAAATTTTGTAAGCGGTCAATTGGAATTAAATGAATTACAAGCCGATTTGTACAATGGAACCTTAACCTCTCAAGCTGCATTTGCTGATTTTAACGTAGGACTAAATAAATGGAACTTTAATGCAGGTCTTCGTTTTCAAAAAGACGACATAAACGTAACTTATGATGTAGGTAACATATCTGGTAGAGTTGGAGAAACAAATAAAAATTACAATAATTTATACCCTAGCTTAAACATTAAATATAGCTTAAGCGAGAACCAAGCCTTGCGTTTAGCAGTGAGCAATACGATTACACTTCCAGAATTTAAAGAGATAGCTCCATTTGAATATGTATCTCAAACAGGTCAAATTACTAGAGGTAATCCTGACTTAGAAGCATCTAGAGATATTAATTACGACCTTAAATATGAACTGTTTCCTTCAAATGGGCAACTAATTTCTCTTGCCGGTTTTTATAAAGAAATTAACGACCCTATTAATAAGGTACAGGACAGAGGTTCAGCGGGTGTATTCTCTTATTTTAACTCAGGTAACAAAGGAGAAGTATATGGTTTTGAATTAGAAACCAAGATAGATTTGATTAGTATAAATGATGAAGAAGATACTACAACAAGATATAATTTAGACCTTAATTTTAATGCAACAAGAATGTGGCACTCTCAAGATCTTAAAGAAGTAAGAGATGACCAAGGAAATTTCTTGAGAACCTTTCGTTATAAGGGTTTAACCGAAGTTGGATTACAAGGTGCATCTGATTGGATTGTTAACACAAGTTTAAACTTTTCAATACCTTCAGACAATCTATTCTCTGCATCTTTGACTGCAAATTATGCGTCTGATAAAATATATGCATTGGGGTCTCCTGAAATTCAAACCCAAGGCGAAACGTTCTATAATGATGCTATCATTGAAAAGGGATTTGTGGTACTAGATGCTACACTTATTAAAGAGTTTGGAGAGCATTGGAATTTACAATTTAGAGGAAGAAACTTACTTAATCCTGAAATAAAAAGAACACAATTAGTAAGGCCTAGCACTACTAATATTGAAACGGATGAAATTGTAAGATCATACACTAGTGGGACAACCCTAAGTTTAGGCGTAGGATACAGTTTTTAAAAAATTAAAACCAAATATTACATAAACATTAAAATTGAAATGATCATGAAAAACAAGACAATGAGATTATCATTTATTTTAACAGCTATATGCGGGCTAATGCTTGTTGGTTGTAGTGATGACGATGGAATTACAGTTGACCCAATACCAGATGCAACATGTACCGACGGTATTCAAAATGGTGATGAAACCGGTGTTGATTGTGGAGGGAGCTCTTGTGATGCCTGCGCCGAGGAAGCAAGCACAGAACTTTCTGGAAGTGTTACGGAAGATCAAACCTTAGACCCTACTTTAACCTATTCATTATCTGGAACGTATAGTGTAGAATCTGGTGCAACTTTAACTATTCCTGCAGGTACTACAATTGTATCTGAAGTTGGTACAGACAATTTTATTGTTGTTCAAAAAGGAGGGATGATAGATGTACAAGGTACTGCTGGCTCACCTGTTATCATGACTTCTTCTAATGAATCACCTGGCGATTGGGGTGGATTAGTTATAGCAGGTAATGCAACGACTACCGAAGGTGTAGATGCAACTGCTGAAGTTGGTGGAATTCTTTATGGAGGCACTGATGATACTGACAATTCTGGTTCTATTAGTTATTTAATAATTAATTATGCTGGCGCTCAAATTAATGCAGAATCTCAATACAATGGTCTAACATTATACTCTGTAGGCTCTGGGACTACTATTGAAAATATTGCTATGTTAAATGGTACTGACGATGGTGTTGAATTCTTTGGAGGGACAGTTGATGTAACTAATATGTACCTTGAAAACAATGAAGATGACGCGGTTGACTGGACCGAAGGATGGAATGGTACTATCACCAATACCTATGTACTTCATACAAATGAAGGTTTTTCTACTGCTGCTGAAGGTGACGGAATCAACAATAACCCAACTTTCACAAACTTTACAGCGGTTTCTTCTGTAGGTGGAACAGCATTACAATTCAAAAAAGAGTCTGGAGCTACTATTACCGGTCTTTCTCTTGCAGGTTATACTACCTCAATAGATATGGCGAATGATGGTCCTTTGGCCAATGTTATAATAGATGGCGTTGCTGCAGATCCTGAAGATAGTTATTTAGAAACTCCTAGTGTTGATTTAGCATTGTTTGCTTGGGTTAATTCTTCTACAGAAGTTACGACAAGTTTACTTTCAGGAAGTATTACTGCTGATCTTACTTTAGATGCAGCTGTTACTTACTATTTAAGCAGTACGTTAAGTGTAGAAAGTGGTGCAACTTTGACAATTCCTGCTGGAACTGAAATTATTGCCGATGTAGAGACTGGTGATGCAACACAAACTTACATTGTAGTACAAAAAGGTGCTCAGGTTGATATTCAAGGTACTGAAGATGCTCCTGTAATCATGACATCTACTGGATCAAGCCCTGGAGATTGGGGTGGATTGGTAATTGCAGGAAATGCAACTACTACAGAAGGTGTAGATGCTATCGCAGAAGTTGGTGGTATTCTTTACGGTGGTACAGATGATACAGATAGTTCTGGTTCTATCAACTATTTAATCATTAACTATGCTGGTGCTCAAATAAATGCTGAATCACAATTTAACGGATTAACATTATATTCTGTTGGATCTGAAACTTCAATTGAAAATGTAGCAATATTAAATGGTACTGATGACGGTGTAGAATTCTTTGGAGGGACAGTTAACGTAACAAACTACTATGCCGAAAACAACGAAGACGATGCAGTTGACTGGACAGAGGGCTGGAGCGGAACTTTGACCAATGCATATTTATTACATACTATCGAAGGCTTCTCTACTGCTTTTGAAGGAGATGGCATTAACAATAACCCAAGCTTCGTAAACATAACTGCAATTTCTACAGTAGGTGGTACTGCTTTACAGTTTAAGAAAGAATCTGGAGGAACTATAACCAATCTTTATTTAGAAGGCTATATTACTTTAGTTGATATGGCAAATGACGGTGCTTTAGCAAATGTTCAAATAGATGGAGCTGATGCTACTACAGAAGGACCATATAATACTGGTACAGAAGTAGACATTACTTCTTTTGCTTGGGCAACTGGCAACTAGATAACAGTATTATAAATTATTTAAAAGCCCGCAATTTGCGGGCTTTTTGTTTAGAATAATTCTTACAATCAAAGACTACACGCTACTTAAAACCACAATAAAATAGGTAGTTAAGGTTATAAAAAGTGCATTTCATCGATTATATTGCATTTCATCGATCTTTTCACAATATGTACTCCTACAAAAATATAAGAGACTGTTAAATTCCTATATTTGTGGCATAGCATTTGTAACCAGCTATATATGAAGCAACTTTACCTAATCATCTTCTTTTTTGTTATTTCCTTCAGCTATGGACAAAGTACCCAAAGCAATGGAGATATTGATGGTTTTAGTATGTATCCAAATCCGGTTACTACAGGTAAAGTTTATATTTCTACCAACCTTAACGCTCCTAAAGAAATCTTCATCTACGATGTATTTGGTACATTGTTATTAAAGACTACGATTTTAGGTAAAGAATTAAACCTTTCTGATCTAGATGCCGGCGTTTACGTATTACGTGTTCTTGAAAAAAACAAGATGTGTACACGTAAGTTAATTGTAAAGTAGCCCAATTATTCGTTTTCCTTCTCTCATTTTCAATTAACCACTATCGGTTAACTACACGTTTTTACGACGAAATACATCGCGTATTTCATTGACCTACATAAATTTAGTTTTCACAACATTTTCGGTATTCTAATTACACTTCTATCTATCTTTAAAGTGTTGATCCCAAATCAATACAACATGAAGAAAATCTACTTTATGCTATTTATGGTAGTCTCCTTTGGGGTATATGCCCAAGACACCATAGATATCAACAACCTACGTAACGATGAAATTGTCGGTTTCAAATTATACCCAAACCCTGCAATAGCAGATGTTGTTTATGTAACAACACAGAAAAATGATTATAAAGAAGTTAAAATTTACGATGTTTTCGGAGAATTAGTATTGACCGAAAAATTATCTACTAAGGCAATGAACATTTCTAGGTTATCGCCTGGTGTCTACGTTGTTCAAGTAACCGAAAACGATAAATCGATTACTCGCAAATTAGTTGTAAAATAACTTACATATTTTCATCTCAAAACGATTAAAATAATTTGGTTCAGTACCTTTGCCATAATTGGTTAGAAACATGAGGTACAATGCTATTTTTGATATACAAACAGATGGAGATTTTCTAACCCAAGCACTTCGTATATTCAAGTTTCAATACGATAACAACGAAGTATACCACGATTTTTGCACCTACTTAAATGTACAACCAGATATTGTTCAAAATTTAGAACAGATTCCGTTTTTACCTATTCAATTCTTTAAATCTAAAGATGTTCTTAGCACCACCGATGCGCCAGAAATAACCTTTACCAGTAGTGGCACAACAGGGAGTGAAACCAGCAAACACTTTGTTACCAATCTCAGCCTATACGAACAGAGTTATTCAAAGGCTTTTAATCATTTTTACGGCGATATCAATAACTATTGTGTTCTTGCCCTTTTACCTTCGTATTTAGAGCGAACGGGATCTTCATTGATCTATATGGCTGATGATTTGATTAAAAAATCAAAGCACCCAAAAAGCGGATTCTTTTTAAATGAATACGAACAGTTGCACCAGTTACTTCTTAAGCTTCAAGAAACCGATACCAAAATATTAATCATTGGTGTTTCATTTGCATTACTGGAATTTACTGAGCAATACCAGATTTCTTTACACAACACCATTATTATGGAGACTGGTGGTATGAAAGGGCGAAGAAAAGAAATTGTACGTCAAGAATTGCACGAATTATTATCAACGGGATTTGGTGTTTCTAAAATACATTCTGAATACGGAATGACGGAGTTACTTTCACAAGCATACTCAAAAGGAAATGGCGTGTTCGATTGTCCAAACTGGATGAAGATTTTAGTACGCGATACCGAAGACCCACTCACCTATTTAAACACAGGTAAATCTGGCGGAATAAACGTAATCGATTTGGCAAATATCAATTCTTGCTCTTTTATCGCTACTCAAGATTTAGGTAAAATAAACCAAAACGGAACTTTTGAAATTATCGGTAGATTCGATAATTCTGATATTAGAGGCTGTAATTTAATGGTGCTTTAGTTTTTGCTTAAAGAATACGTTAACCCTGGGCCATCGCAGGCCATCCATAGACTAGATATCGAGGTAGATGTTAAGTACATCAAAAGCTCTTTATCATCGCCAGTACAATTACCCGCTAATTCATTTCCGGTTTCAAAAGTGAGTTCCAAAAAATGATTGAGGTCATTATCATATTCTACAACCTCAAAAGTACCTGTAGCTTCGGCAACTTTCTCATCAACAATTCTAGTTTTTATAAAAGTACCTTCTGGTGAAAAAATGTAATATTCTTGCCATTCCATTTCTTCACTAGTGGTCTCTGAATTTTGAAAACTGCCAGACATTTCAACCAATTCCCATTTCTGTTCTGAAAAAACAAATTGCGAAGATTCTAAGCCAAAGTCATCATCATTAGCACACGATGCATAAACAACTAAAATTAGAAATATAATGGTATATTTTCTCATAGCTCGAAGACATTTAATAATATTAAGACGTACAGCTAACTAAATAGTTGCGTTAAGGCAGTATTAAATTAAAGTCCTAATATTTTGGCATCCACAAAAAAGGTAGAATTCACTTCTAATTCGTGATCTGTGCTCATTAATTCATCGGTAACGGTATTTAATCGCAAACTGAATTCATCTTTCTTTATATACTCCTTTAAATCTGCATCTGAAGTATCTAAAGTAATGACACTACCAGCATCTTCAGGTACCTCTTCCAAATAGGCAATTTTAATTTCTTCTAAATCATCAGCAGAAATATATACTTCTATCGAATTTAAAAAGCTAAAATCCGCACCATCAGGCGACAGTATCACCATTTCTAATTCGGTCAACCTAATTTCTTCTATCAGGTCTTTTCTAGTATCATTAACCTCAAATGTAGATTCTGAATTCGTTTCCATTTCTGGAGTAAATACATCGAACGGTAAATCTATTCCTGCAGAAGAAGGTATTGTAGCTCGCTGACTGTATTCCATATCAAACTTGGTCAACTCATCCAGTTTATCACATGCGGTAAAAATTGCAAACAAACAGAAAATTGATATATACTTCTTAATCATAATTCGGGGTTTACCCTTATAAACGCAGTATCCCATTAATTATTTTAAAATAAACAATGGGATACTTACATAATTACCTAAGATTAATAAAATACTATTTCTATTTTCACTACTTATAAGAAGATCTGTATTAGTGAACTATCAATAATTAATTGAATACTAATACAAAATAGTTTTTCTTACCTCTTTGTAATAGCACAAACTTATCGTTTATCAAATCATTTGCGGTAATTAAAAAATCTTCTTTAACCTTCTCTTTGTTCACAGAAATTGAATTTTGCTTCAACTCCCTTCTTGCTTCACCATTTGAGCCTAAAAATTCAGTTTTAGCAGCTAATGCCCCTATCATATCAAGACCATCTACTAGTTCAGTTTTAGAAAGCTCTGCTTGTGGTACGCCATCAAAAATTTCTAAGAAAGTCTTTTCATTTAAGCCCTTTAAATCTGATGCCGTTGACTTACCGAATAGTATTTGACTAGCACGAACTGCATTATCCAAATCCTCTTGAGAGTGGACCATTACTGTAATTTCGTCAGCCAATCTTTTTTGAAGTAATCTTAAATGCGGAGCTTCTGTATGTTCTTTTATTAAATCTTCAATTTCTTGCTGACCTAAAAAAGTAAAAATCTTAATATATTTATTGGCATCATCATCTGATGTGTTCAACCAATATTGATAGAATTTATATGGTGATGTTCTTTCTGTATCTAACCACACATTACCTCCTTCGGTTTTCCCGAATTTGGTTCCATCTGCCTTTGTAATCAACGGACAGGTCAATGCATACCCTTTACCACCAGCAATTCTTCTAATCAGTTCGGTACCCGTTGTAATATTACCCCACTGATCACTACCGCCCATTTGAAGGCTACAATTGTGTTCTCTGTACAAATGAAGAAAATCGTAACCCTGAACCAATTGGTAGGTGAATTCAGTAAATGACATACCTTCTTTTGCTTCTGAAGAAAGACGTTTTTTTACAGAGTCTTTAGACATCATGTAGTTTACAGTAATATGCTTACCTACGTCTCTAATAAATTCTAGGAAAGAGAAGTCTTTCATCCAGTCATAATTATTGACCAAAACGGCAGCATTTGCTTCATCTCCAGAAAAATCTAAAAATCGAGATAATTGCTCTTTTAAGGCATTCTGATTATGACGAAGTGTTTTTTCATCAAGCAAATTACGTTCTGCAGATTTACCAGAAGGATCACCGATCATACCCGTTGCACCACCTATTAAAGCATATGGTTTGTGCCCTGCCAATTGAAAATGACGAAGCATCATTACCCCTACTAAGTGACCAATATGTAAAGAATCTGCAGTCGGATCAATACCTACATAAGCAGATTGCATGCCTTCTAATAAATGCTCTTCGGTTCCTGGCATTGCATCGTGCAACATTCCACGCCATTGTAACTCCTTGACAAAATTTGTCATCTCTTCCTGAATTTTAATTGAATTGCAAATATAAATGGAATTCTTGCCAGTACACAGTAGATTAAAGCATGAATTTATTCACTCGTATTTCCTAAATTTGAAATATGGTATTAGTTACAGGAGGCACAGGGTTGGTGGGGTCGCATTTGCTACTGAAATTAACGATGAACAATACAAAGGTCAGGGCTTTATATAGAACTACAGACAAGCTCGATCGAGTAAATAAAATCTTCTCTTATTATTCTGATAACGCCATAGCCCTATTTAACAAAATTGATTGGGTTCAGGGAGACATTTTAGATATTCCTTCTTTAGAAATTGCTTTTCAAGATATTACGCAAGTATATCACTGTGCCGCATATATTTCTTTTAATCCGTTAGATTTTAAAAAATTGGAACGTATCAACAGAGAAGGCACAGCCAATATTGTAAATATCTGTATAACCAAAGGGGTAGACAAATTGTGTCATGTAAGTACCATTGGTACAATTGGAAGATCAATCAATAATGAAATAGTAGACGAAGAAACCGAATGGACACGGCAGAATGCAAATCCGTACGCTATTACGAAACACCTTGCCGAAATGGAAGTTTGGCGTGGTGCACAAGAAAATCTAGAGGTCGTAATTGTTAACCCGGGAGTTATTCTTGGTCCAGGATTTTGGAACAACGGTAGCGGTTCTTTCTTTAAAACCGCTTCTAAAGGATATGATTATTACCCCCCTGGCGGATCAGGATTTGTTACCGTAAACGACGTTACCAATATTATGATCGCCCTTATGGATTCTGATATTTGCAGTGAGCGATTTATTCTGGTAGCCGAGAATTTGAGCTATCAAAAAGTTTTGAGGAAAATTGCAATATCAATGGACAAAAAGCCCCCTTCAAAATCTTTAAAATTTTGGCAATTGAATATCGGAAAGATTTTAGACAGCATAAGAAATCTACTAACCGGAAAACCTAGGACTGTTACAAAAAATACTATTTTCGGATTAAAACACCCTACTACTTTCTGTAATTCAAAAATTAAACAGGCTTTACATATGGATTTTGAGCCAATTGATAAACAGATTTCTTTTTCTTCTAAACTATTTATTTCTGAACTTTCTTAGTCTTAGTAGAGTCATTGGTTTTAAGGTCAATATTCTTTTTGTTTTTCTCAATTAAACTAAGACTATCCCTTACTTTTTTCTCTTCTTCTATTTTTAAACGTAACTCTTCTAGATCAGACTCTACCTTTTTATACATGTTTTCATATTGTAAAGGTTTTGATGCATAGTACCTATCACTGTTTACAAATTGAGCACTATCAATTTTAAATTTATTGAATATATAAACCGAGGGTTCTACACCATTTTCTCGTAGCCTACTTAAATTAGTTCCTTTTGCCGCATTTACAATGGCCATTTCTTTTATAATTGAAACCATTTTATCTTCAGGAATCAAACTATCTGGCTTCTCTATCAATTCTTCAGCGCAAGAAGAAACAACCAGCATTGCTAGAACTAAAAATAAAATTTTTCTCATGGTCTGTTGAATGTTAACCTTTTCGCATTTCGCTCTTCAGAAAAATGTCCGTTACTATACCCTAAATGTCCATTTATAAAAGTATGTACGATTTTAGATGAGAATGTGGTATCCTCAAAAGGGGACCATTTACATTTGTAAGCAATATTCTCTTTTGTGACTGTCCAAGAACTATTAAGGTCTGCTACTACCAAATCTGCAAAATAGCCTTCGCGAATATACCCACGCTTTTCAATCTGAAATAATATTGCAGGATTATGACACATTTTCTGTACCATTTTCTCTAGAGTTATTTTCCCTTCTTTCACTTTCTCTAACATGGCATTTAATGCATGTTGCACTAACGGCCCGCCAGAAGGTGCTTTTGTGTACACATTGTCTTTTTCTTCTAATAAATGTGGCGCATGATCTGTTGCAATAACATCTACGCGGTCATCTAAAAGAGCATCCCATAGCATATCTCTATCGGTTGCTGTTTTTACCGCAGGATTCCATTTTATCAACGTTCCTTTTTTGGCATAGTCGGCATCAGAAAACCAAAGGTGATGAATACATACCTCTGCAGTAATTTTCTTTTGCTCTAACGGAATATCATTTCGGAACAGGTCTGTCTCTTTTCCTGTTGATAAATGAAATACATGTAACCTAGCTCCAGTTTTCTTTGCCAAAGCAATTGCCCTAGATGAAGATAGGTAGCATGCTTCTTCACTTCTAATAATAGGGTGCATTTCAATAGGAATATTATCCCCGAACTCTTCCTTATACTTTGCCAAATTTTCACGAATAGTGGTCTCATCTTCGCAATGGGCAGAGATGACCATTTCCGTATTACTAAAAATACTTTCAATTACCTTTTCATCATCTACCAACATATTACCCGTCGAAGATCCTAAAAACAATTTAATACCAGAACAGGCATTTCTATCAAGTCTTTTTAACTCCTCTAAATTATCGTTGGTTCCTCCAAATAAAAATGAATAATTGGCAAATGCAGAATTAGCGGCAGTTGTGAACTTTTCTTCTAATTTTTCAATTGTGGTTGATTGTGGGTTTGTGTTGGGCTGCTCCATAAAAGTGGTTATACCTCCTGCAAGTGCAGCTCTACTTTCTGTAGCAATAGTACCTTTATGCGTAAGACCTGGCTCTCTAAAATGAACTTGATCATCTATAACACCAGGTAATATATGCTTACCGGTTACGTCTACAATCTCAGCATCGGTATCAGATATGTCTTTGCCTATTTTTGCGATAACGTCATCAACAATTAGAATATCACTCTCTTGTGTTACGCCTTCATTAACAATTGTACCGTTTTTCAATAAAATCTTACCCATAACTAAAATTTATTTTTCAAAAATAGACTTCTCATTTTCATAACAAAGACACCCCAAATAGCCTCACTTATAATAGAGGAACTCATTTTTGATTTCCCCAATACGCGATCCCTAAATATAATAGAAACTTCTTCTATTTTAAAGTGCTTTAAATGTGCTCTAAACTTCATTTCTATCTGAAATGCATAACCTACAAAACGAACCGAATCTAAATCTATAGCTTCTAATACCTTTCTTTTATAACAAACAAAACCTGCCGTAGGATCATCTACACGCATACCGGTAATCAGCTTTACATATATGGATGCACCATATGACAACAACACTCTATGCAGTGGCCAGTTTACTACATTTACTCCTTTTTTATATCTAGAACCTACCGCTAAATCAGCTCCGTTCTCACAGGCTTTTAATAACCTTAACAAATCTGAAGGTGTATGCGAAAAATCAGCATCCATTTCAAATATATAATCGTACCCCTTGGCTATTGCCCATTTAAAACCATGAATATAAGCGGTTCCTAATCCTGATTTTTCCAGTCTGGTCTCTAAAAAAAGTTTTCCTTTAAACTCTTCTTGAAGTCCGCGCACGCAATCACCTGTGTTGTCAGGAGAATTGTCATCTACAATAAGTACATGAAAATCTTTCTGCAAAACAAATACCGCCCTAATTATAGCCTCTACATTCTCAATTTCGTTATACGTAGGTATGATTACGATACTACTGGACATATGTTATTTATAGGTGTTTCGACAAAAGTAAGGTTTTAATAGTCGTCTTAAAATGACCAACAAAACCTTTATGAAATTTTTAGATTAGTTAGCTCCCCGTAAATTTGTAATTTTGACACTTAGTAATCTATGCAAATGCCGACTAAAATCCCTAAGCAGTTCTACTTTTTTTTAGCTGCCATATTCATACTTAACCTTATACAATCTAGTTTTACGCAACTCATTTTTGATGAAGCTTATTACTGGTATTACAGTCAAAATATGGCTTGGGGTTATTTTGACCATCCGCCGATGGTGGCACTGTTAGTGAAAATCAGCAGTTTCTTCTTTGATGGCGAATTAGGCGTGCGGTTTATGAGCTGCGTATTATCTGCAGTTAACATTGTCCTTCTTTGGATGATGATAGACAACCAAAAAAAGAACGATTATATAAAACATTTTTTTGTTCTGGTTTTTTCCATGATACTCTTAAATGCCTACGGTTTTTTCACATTACCAGATACACCGCTTTTATTTTTTACCAGTTGCTTTTTATTGACCTATAAACATTTTATTAAAAACCCTACTACTGGTTTAGCCGTAGTTATGGGAATATTTATGGCTGCCTTAATGTACAGTAAATACCACGCAGTACTGGTTATATTTTTCGTGTTATTATCCAACATTAAACTCGTCACCAACAAATATGCCTGGCTTGCCGTTGTTATCGCCTTATTTTGCTATGCCCCTCATTTTTATTGGCTATACGAAAATGACTTTGTATCTATAAAATATCATTTATATGAACGCCCTAACGGTGCATATAGTTTTGAAAAATACACCCTAGGTTTCATTGTTAATTTGGTTGCCATATTCGGTTTAACCTTTCCGTTTATCTATAAGGCGCTGTTTAAAACTAAAGGAAATGACCTATTCAACAAGGCTCTTATCTATCTTACTTACGGTGTACTTATTTTCTTTTTTGTCTCTAGTTTCAACAGAAGGGTTCAAACACAATGGATTATTATTGTTTGCATACCATTGGTAATTATCGCATTTAACTACATGCTACAAAACAAGCAAGCCTTAACCTGGATTTTTAGATTAGGACTCATTAATACCGTTTTAATTATTTATTTAAGAATGGGATTAGCATACCAGCCGCTACTTTTTAATTTCTATTACGAAAGTCATGGTAACAAAGAGTGGGCAAAGGCTATTGAAGACGAAGTTGGCGGCATACCTGTGGTATTTGAAAACTCTTACAGAAATGCACCAATGTATTCTTTTTACACCAATGCAACACAGACCTTTTCTTTGAATAACTTCATGTATCGAAAAAATCAGTATTCTATAAACGACTCTGAAGAAATTGTACGCGGTAAAGATGTTGCTTATGTTACTAAATATTTAAACAATCCAATTTTTACTTATACTAAAGATAATGGTGCAACATATAAAGGCAAGTTCATCACTGATTTTCAATCTTTTCGAAAACTAAATTGTATTGTTGAAGATTCTACAATGAATTTAACCTCAAACATACCTATTAGGCTTAAAGTGTACAACCCGTATAAAATTGACATAAGCCTTAAAAAATTGAAATTTGCAGTAAGTTATATGGATGACTACAAAATACCCTTGGAGACACTACAAATGACAGTAGAACCCACCCAAGAGGGAACTACATTGTTAAAACAGCAAGACACTACAAATTTTAAATTTCAACTACCTAAAACGAAAAAGGAAAACATTGGCTACTTTAGAGTAGTAATTTCTGAAAATGACCTTTTATATGGTCTAAACGGAAAGGCAATTCCGATAAACTAATGGAACCTATTGCACGAACTTTTGAGCAAACCGATTGGATCACCATAACACTTATGGTAAGTCTTTTGTTTCCATTAATTGCAAAAAGCATCTATTATACCCGTTTTTTAAACTTCATTATTCTCCCTTTCAACAATAAGTATATTACCATGTACACCAAGAAAGAAAAACTCTTTAATTGGTTTCATTTTCTTCTAAGCGTCTTTCAAATCATAAATACGACCTTATTTATTTTTTTTATTTGGAGAGCTTACCTAAATCCTACGGAAGCAAAAAACCCTTATATTTTTCCTTTACTTCTTGCAGGTGTTTTCTTATTTATAACTCTGAAAACAATGTCACAACTGTTCAACGGATTCATATTTAATTCATACAGTACTTTTAACGAGTTGATTTTTAAGAAATTAACGTATTTCAATTATGCGGGCATTGTACTTTTTATTGCTAATATATTTTTGGCTTACGTTTTTATAGATTCAAAAATTGCAATTCTTATTGGCTTGATTCTATTTTTTGCAATCAATATAATTGGTTGGGTTACAGTACTCAGGAATTACCAAAAATTTATTAGCAGCTATTTTTTCTATTTTATTTTGTACCTTTGCGCACTCGAAATTGCACCCTTAGTTATTATGGGAAGCTTTCTAAAATAGTGCAGCATATGAAAGTAAAAACGATTTTGGTCTCTCAACCTGAGCCGAAAATGGAAAACTCCCCCTATTCCAAGCTTATCGACAAAGAGAAAGTAAAGGTTGATTTTAGACCATTCATTCATGTAGAAGGAGTTGACGCAAAAACAGTGCGACAGCAAAAGATAGATTTGAATGATTTTACCGCTATCATCTTAACAAGTAGAAACGCAGTAGACCATTTCTTTAGAATCGCAGATGAAATGCGATTTAAAGTGCCAGATTCTATGAAATACTTCTGCCAATCTGAAGCGGTTGCTTATTACCTTCAAAAATATGTCGTCTACAGAAAACGTAAGATTTACGTAGGTAAAAGATTATTTACAGATTTAGTACCACTGATCAAGAAATATAAGGACGAAAAATTCCTGCTTCCTTCGTCAGATGTATTGAAACAAGATGTGCCTGACACTCTAGATTCTTTAAGCATCAACTGGAAAAGAGCTATTTTTTACAAAACCGTTATTAGCGATCTTTCTGATTTACGAAATGTGTACTATGATATTTTAGTATTCTTTAGTCCGTCGGGTATAGAATCACTATTACAGAATTTTCCAGATTTCGACCAAAAAGAAACTAGAATTGCAGTTTTCGGAAACTCTACAGTAGATGCAGCAACAGATGCTGGATTACGAATAGATATTAAAGCACCAACACCTGAGACACCTTCTATGACGATGGCTTTACAGAAATATATAATGAGCGTTAATAAATAGAACGCTAGTATAACCATATAAAAAAAGCCTTGCAATGCAAGGCTTTTTTTATTGTCTTAAAACGCATACCGTTGTGGTCCGCCCCTTCTGATTTCTTCACTGGCATAACTTTCGAATTTTTTAAAGTTTTCCCTAAAGGCATTAGTCAACTTAAATGCAGTGTTGTAATATTTTTCATCATCGTTCCAAGTTGCTCTTGGGCTTAATACCGATGTTGGTACACCTGGGCACTCTCTAGGTTGCGCCACACCGAATACAGAATGAATATGGTACTTGTCATAAGAATATAGACCTAAATCGCCGTTTAATGCAGCTGAAATCATTGCTCTAGTATACTTTAACTTCATTCGTGTTCCAATACCGTAAGGGCCGCCTGTCCAACCGGTATTCACAAGCCATACATCTACACCAGATTCTTTCATCTTTTTACTTAACATTTCGGCATACTTTGTTGGGTGTAATGGCATGAACGGTGCACCAAAACAAGCTGAAAATGACGGCACAGGCTCTACAACACCTGCTTCTGTACCTGCAACCTTAGCTGTATACCCAGAAATAAAGTGGTATGCTGCTTGACTAGGAGTAAGCTTCGATATTGGAGGCAGTACTCCAAAAGCATCTGCAGTTAAGAAGAAAATATTCTTTACATTCTTACCAATAGATGGTTGTTGTATGTTATCTATATGATGAATTGGATAACTAACCCTTGTATTTTGTGTTATTGAAGTATCGGAAAAATCAATATTGCCCTTATCATCTAGCACCACATTTTCAAGTATTGCACCTGGTTTGATAGCTCCGTAAATTTCAGGTTCTTGCTCTTCAGATAAGTTAATCACCTTTGCGTAACATCCACCTTCAAAATTGAACACGGTATTTCTACTTGTCCAACCATGTTCGTCATCTCCTATTAACTTTCTATTCGGATCTGTTGATAAAGTTGTTTTTCCTGTTCCAGATAACCCAAAAAAGATTGCCGTATCTCCATCTTCACCAACATTAGAAGAACAGTGCATTGGTAATGTTTCTCTATATACAGGTAAAATAAAATTCAAAGCAGAAAAAATTCCTTTTTTAATTTCTCCGGTATACCCTGTTCCACCAATCAATGCAATTTTATCCGTAAAGTTTAAAATTGCAAAATTATGTTGTCTTGTACCATCTACCTCGGCATCGGCCATAAAACCGGGAGCGTTAATAACAGTCCACTCAGGAGTAAAATCTTGTAGTTCTGCTTCAGTAGGACGTAAAAACATATTATAAGCGAACATATTAGACCAAGGATATTCATTTATAACCCTAATGTTCAGTTTATAATCTTCATCTGCACATGCATAACTATCTCTAACGAAAAGTTCTTTTTCGTTTAAATAAGAAATAACCTTAGCATATAATGCATCAAATTTTTCCTTTTCAAATGGAATATTTATATCTCCCCACCAAATTTTATCTTTGGTAATATCATCTTTTACAATAAATCTATCTTTAGGGGACCTACCTGTAAATTCACCAGTATTAATAGCAAGTGTTCCATTGCTAGCTTCAACTCCCATATCCATTTCTAGAGTGGTTTTCTGAAGTTCTTCCGGCGTTTCCTGATAATGAAAATTGGCGTGTGTAATCCCATAATTTTTTAGGGATATAGTATTCGCATTTGTAGTTGAGCTTTTCATATTTAAGAAAATTTGTTCGTGTAAAACTAAAAAAATAAAAGCTGAACCTCTGATTTTCAGAGCTCAATTAGCTCCATTTATCGTCGAAATACGAATTCAATTAAATAAACACTAAATATGAAAAATATTCACAGGCATTTTATCTCTTTTAATACACATTATAAAGAAATAGCGCCATTTGAATACATTATTATTATTTTAGACTTAAAATTTTAATAAGTTAATAAAAAATAGATCTATTTTTTATTAACTTATTCTCGCTTCACACTGAAATAATCAGCCGTTTTTGTAGCTAAAAGCATGGCTGCATGCTTCATATTATACTCTAAGTTCTTACTATTATCTTGAATTTCGAATACATCAAAAATTCCTTTTTCTATTAGCATCTTTTTTGAGATATCCAACCTTCCACAAATTGCAATTACAGGAAGATTATATCTTTTGCCCAAATTAAGTACACCTTGCAATAATTTTCCGTTCAATGTCTGCTCATCAATTTTACCTTCGCCAGTAATGATGTAATCAAATTTTTTTTCAGATAACAACTTATACACTCCAGACAATTCTAAAACAAAATCGATACCACTCAAATATTCGGCATTTAAAAATGATTTAAGGCCATAGGCTGCACCACCAGCTGCACCTGAACCAGATAATCGACCATTATTTATATGATATTTTTTAGATACAATAGCATCTAAATTCCTAAGTCCCATATCCAACTCTTCTACAATTACGTCAGTTGCGCCCTTTTGCTTGGCATACACGTAGGCTGCACCATTTTGACCAAATAATGGATTCGTAACATCATTTACCGCATAAAACTTAACCCGTTTTATATTTTTAGAAACACCGCTATCATCTATAGCATGTATTGATTGTAGATTAGCCCCTATTACATCTAATTCCTCCCCATTATCGTTTAAAAAAATATATCCCAATGCTTTGGCGATTCCTATACCACCATCATTTGTTGCACTACCTCCTAAGCCAACGTAAATATGATTAACACCTTTTTCTATAGCATCTTTTATTTGTAGACCAGTACCATAAGTGGTCGTTAGCATAGGGTTTCTATCCTCTGGCGACAACAACTCCATACCAGAGGTATTTGCTAATTCTATATAAGCAGATTTCGTTTTTTGATTATATAGATAATAAGATTGCATCAGTTTCCCTAAAGGATTCTGGCTAATTACCTGCATTGAAATACAAGGTTTATAACTTGCAACCGCATTCATAAAACCATCTCCTCCATCTGATGCCTTAATATGATGAGACGAGAAAGAAAGTCCTGTTTTTTCTAAACCTGAAGTAAAAGCTCTTGAAAAAGCTTCGCTAGACAAAGAACCTTTAAATTTATCCGGTATAAGTAATAGCTTCATTTATTTGAATTTATCGGGGAAACTATTTATTGAAATACCCCATAACTCTGGGAGTACAAAATATACGAAAAAGGTTAATAGAATGATAGAAATAATATTCATAAAAAACCCTTTGCTCACCATATCGGGTATTCTTAAATAGCCAGACCCAAATACTACCGCATTTGGAGGCGTGGCTACAGGTAGCATAAATGCACATGACGCGGCAACCGCCGCACCAACCATTAGAACAAATGGATGAACATCTATAGTTAAGGCCATTGGTGCTAAAACAGGCAATAGCATAGCCGTGGTGGCAAGGTTAGATGTTATTTCGGTCAAAAAGTTTACCGCGGCTATCAGCACCAAAATCAAAACAATTATCGGCAAACCAGATAATGAGGTCATTTGACTACCGATCCATACCGCCAATCCGCTAACTTCAAAACCTTTTGCTAACGCCATACCACCACCGAACAAAAGAATTATTCCCCACGGCATTTTTACTGCCTCTTCCCAATTAATCAACTGTTCGCCTTTCTTTTTAGATGGAATTAAAAACAATACAATCGAAAAAAATATAGCAATGATGGTATCATCTAAACCGGGCAATAGTCTTTGTAGCAAAAAGGAACGCGTGATCCAGCAAAAAGCGGTTAGTGCAAATACAAATGCCACTACCTTCTCCTCGTAGGTTATTTTACCAAGATGAACGATTAACCGCTTTATTTCTTCCTTACCACCAGGAAAAGTTTTCTGCTTAAACTTAAAGGCATATTTAGTCAAATATTTCCAACATATAAAAATTAGAATTATAGATATTGGTAAACCGAATGCAAACCATTGCATAAAGGTTATTTCATAGCCATACGTATCTAATACAACACCTGCAAGAACCAAATTTGGCGGCGTACCTATTAATGTTGCCACACCACCAATAGACGCACTATAGGCTATTGCCAGCATTAATGCCTTACCAAAAGTCTGGTTTTCATCTTCTACCGTATCTGGATTGTCTTGCAATTGTTTAATTATCGCCAAACCGATAGGTAACATCATTACCGAAGTTGCCGTATTAGATATCCACATAGATAAAAAGGCCGTGGCTACCATAAAACCGAGAATAATCTTTCTTACATCAGACCCTATGAGATTGATAATATTTAATGCTATTCTTCTATGAAGATTCCATTTTTCAATGGCGATAGCAATTATAAATCCACCCATATACAGAAAAACATACTTATGACCGAACGAACCAGACGTTGACGATAGATCTAATCCACCAGAAAGCGGAAACAGTACTAATGGCAATAATGCCGTTATAGCAATAGGTATCGCCTCTGTAATCCACCAAATGGCAATCCAAATGGTTGATGCCAAAACTGCATTAGCTTGTACCGAAAGCCCTTCTGGATGAAAAAAAGAAAAAATTAATATAAACGAAAGTGGACCCAAAACAAGTCCTAATAATCTAGTTTTACCCATATAATCGCCATTATTCAATGAAAATACGTTATTTAAGTACTAAAATGCAGTAATACCATCTCTATTTCGCAATTTTAGATTTGATAATTCCGTATCCTAAAAACGCCCAAGCCGCGATTAAAAACAAACCACCGATCGGAGTTATAATTCCTAATATTTTAAAATCAAATTCCACAAGAGCATTTAACGCTAATAGATAAATGGAAAAGGAGAACAGCACTACGCCGACTACCGTACATATATAAATCGTTTTTTTTGACTTTAGCAGTTCGCTGGGTAACAAACCAAGCGCAAATAGAAAAAAGGCATGGTACATTTGGTAACGAACTCCCGTTTCAAAAGTGGCTACAGACTGCGCATCTACTAAGTTTTTTAAACCATGTGCACCAAATGCACCCAGAACAACCGCGAACATTCCAAAAAAACATGCTGTGCCTAAAATTGTTTTTTTCATAACTTTATCTGTAATTTTCTTTATAAATGTAACAATTTGATACCTTAGTAAATCGTTACCACTCAAAAATACTGAAAACGTATGATGCGAAAAATTCTAGTTGTAGGCGCTGGCAAATCAACCTCTTATTTGTTAGATTATCTTTTAGGAAAAGCGGAAGCTGAAAAACTGGAAGTTATCATTGGCGACATTAATCCGACCGCAATACCTTCGTCGATTGCAGAACATGCTCGTTGTACCGTTTTCGTTCTTGATATATTCGAAGAAACGGCTAGGCAAAAGGCTATTGAAAATTCAGATATCGTTATTTCTATGCTTCCCGCTCGATTTCATATTAAGGTAGCAGAAGATTGTGTTCGACTAAAAAAGCATTTGGTAACCGCTTCTTATGTTAGTACAGAATTACTTGCGCTTGACAAAAAAGTGAAAGAAGCAGGATTAGTATTTATGAATGAAATAGGACTAGATCCCGGTGTAGACCACATGAGCGCTATGCAGGTGATTGACCGCATACGGGATAACGGTGGCCAAATAATCTTATTTGAATCTTTTTGTGGCGGCTTGGTAGCACCAGAACATGACAACAACCTTTGGAACTATAAATTTACATGGAACCCCAGAAATGTTGTTCTTGCTGGGCAAGGCGGTACTGCCAAATTCACACAAGAGGGTACTTATAAATACATACCCTATCACCGACTATTTAGACGTACAGAATTTTTTGAGATTGAAGGATATGGACGTTTTGAAGGCTATGCCAATCGCGATTCTTTAAACTACAGAGAAGCTTATAAATTACAAGATGCTCTAACCATTTATAGAGGTACAATGCGCCGTGTAGGTTTTTCAAAGGCATGGAATATGTTTATTCAATTAGGAGCTACAGATGATACGTATACCATAGAAAACTCTGAAAACATGAGTTATCGTGAATTTATAAATCTGTTTCTACCCTATTCACCCACAGATTCCGTAGAGCTAAAACTTAGACATTATCTTAAATTAGATCAAGATGATATTCGTTGGGAAAAATTAGCAGAACTAAACATCTTTGATGAAACAAAAAGAATAGAAATTCAAAATGCTACACCAGCAAAGGCACTTCAAAAAATTCTAGAAGATAGCTGGACGCTTAAAGCTGAAGAGAAAGATATGATCGTTATGTATCATAAATTCGGTTATGAAATAAACGGAGAAAAAAAACAAATAGATTCTAAATTAGTAGTTATCGGAGAAAACCAAACCTATACCGCAATGGCTAAAACCGTAGGATTACCTGTTGCTATGGCCGCGTTAAAAATATTGAACGGCGAAATTTCTACTGCGGGAGTTCAAATCCCGATTTCTAAAGAAGTTTATGAACCTATTTTAAACGAACTTAAATTATATGGCGTCAACTTTAAGGAATATGATGTGCCTTATTTAGGTTACAACCCAAATTCTGTAGTTAATTAAACCTT
The DNA here is from genome assembly GCF_045063735.1 of Maribacter sp. Asnod1-A12. Classification (NCBI taxonomy): domain Bacteria; kingdom Pseudomonadati; phylum Bacteroidota; class Flavobacteriia; order Flavobacteriales; family Flavobacteriaceae; genus Maribacter; species Maribacter sp. Asnod1-A12. Next base: position 1,837,256 of record NZ_JBEFNZ010000006.1, on the reverse strand, counting down.
TTTAACTTTCATATTTAAACCAAATAGGTATTTTTATATTTAATTCTACAAGGTATGAAAGCAACTACTTCTTTAGCTAAAATTGATGGAATCGATAAAAAAATCTTACGGTTTTTAATGGAAGATGCCCGCAAACCGGTACTTGAGATTGCAAGAAGTATTGGCATTTCTGGCGCAGCTATTCACCAACGACTTCGTAAACTGGAAGCATCTGGATTATTATCTGGTTCAAAATTTATTGTCAACCCCAAATCGCTAGGTTATACCACCATGGCATATATTGGTATCTATTTAGATAAGGCGATGAGCAACCCAATGGCAGTAAAGCACTTAGAAAAAATACCCGAAGTATTAGAATGTCATTACACGACAGGAAACTGGTCTATTCTTATAAAAGTGCTATGCAGAGATAACGAACATCTTATGCAAGTATTGAACAAAGAAATACAGGCTATAGATGGTGTATCTAGAACAGAAACCTTTATCTCGTTGGCACAACAAATTGATAGACAGATTACGATTTAATATTTTGATTCAATCTAAATAAAGATTAAATTTGAAGTATGAAAACGGTTTTTCGTTCTAAATTCTATACACTTTATCAATCTGATAAAGAAAAATGTCATTACCTAGACATGGAACAAAAAACCATTAAATTATCTTTTTGCCAATTTTTAGCACTACGAACTAAAGTGCGAAACATCTCAATTGAAGACCATTTTGATTCTAACCTAAACAAACACGGATTTGAAATATTGATGCTTTGTAATAAAGAACACCTTTTTGTTCTAAATACGATAGAATTATTAGATTTAAAATCTTTGGTCGATTACGGTTTCTTCAACATAGATGTCGACCAAATTGCGAATACAACCACCTAATCAACCTTTCTTATTTAGAATTAGTCTTAAATCAAATTCAAATTAAGGCGCATATTCTCTATTCTATCATATAGTTACTACTTTTATACAAAATAGTAAAGAAATGAAAGATATCGCAAGATTAAACATGAGCATTAAGGTTACTTCTTTAGATGCCCTTAATGACCAAATACAAATGGAAGGCAAAGCCTCTTCATCTTATTTAGCTATGGCATCTTGGTGTGATCAAAATTCATATTCAGGCAGTGCAGAGTTATTCTACAGACAAGCAACCGAAGAGCGTGAGCATATGATGAAAATTTTTAAATTCATTAATGATTGTGGTGGTAATGCAATTTCTCCAGAAATTTCAAATATAAATCATGATTATTCTTCATTAGAAGAAATATTTGAAACTGCCTTAGAACAAGAAATAGAAGTAACTAAGTCTATCAATAAAATAATTTCTTTAGCTAAGAAAACTGAAGATTACGCTGTTGAAAATTTCTTACAGTGGTTTGTAAAAGAACAATTAGAAGAAGAGAAATCAATGAGAGATATTTTAGACCTATTTGAAGTTATGGGTAGAGAAGGCATCGCAATTAAATTAATTGACGAACGTATCAAATAAGAATATTTTATTCAAATAAAAAAAGGGAGTTAAATATATTTAACTCCCTTTTTTTATATCTAAAAATCTAATATTAATCTCTACTCGCTACACGCATTGCAAAATATAATAAGGTCGCTAATGCTCCAATTGCTGCTACCAAATAAGTTCTAGCTGCCCATTTTAATGCATCTTCTGCTCCTGCATACTCGTCTTGTGCAAGCATGTTTTTATTCTTTAACCAAGCCAATGCCCTGTTACTTGCATCATATTCTACCGGTAGGGTTACAAAGCTAAACAAGGTTCCTATACCATACAGACCTACGCCTACCCATGCTATAGTACCACCAATCGCCGTAGTTCCCATTAACATGAACCCTCCCATAATTACCCACATAGAAAATTTTGAGGTTACATTTAAAATTGGCACTAATTTAGAACGCATACCCAACCAACTGTAAGCGGTTGCATGTTGTACAGCATGCCCAACTTCATGAGCTGCTACCGCCGCCGCCGAGGCGTTACGTTGCGCATAGACACCTTCACTTAGGTTTACTGTTTTATTCGCAGGATTGTAATGATCCGTAAGCATACCAGGCGTTGAGATAACTTTCACATCACGAATACCATGATCTGCCAGCATTTTTTCTGCTATCTCGGCACCGCTGAGCCCATTTCTTAAATGCACTTTTGAATATTTCTTGAACTTACTTTTCAATCGGTTGCTTACCAACATACTCAAAAGGCTAAAAACACCCGCGATTACTATATATCCTATATCAAATCCAAACATAATTTTCTTTTATTAATTTAAATATACTAAAGATTCGTACTTATTTAAGAATCTACTGATAGAAAAGCAAAAACCCCGCCAAATTCCTTTCGGATATGGCGAGGCATATTTTACTGACAAAATGTACTGTTTAAGCAACTATCTCTTCCCAACCAAAGGCTTCAATAATTTCTTGATATACTACATTTCCTTCCACAATATTTAATCCTTTCTTTAAAGATGCATCTTTTTCACAAGCAGCTTCCCAACCTAAATTTGCCAATTTTAAAGCATAAGGCAAAGTTACATTGGTCAAAGCCATAGTAGAGGTATATGGCACTGCCCCTGGCATGTTCGCTACTGAATAATGAACAACGTCATCAATAATATAGATAGGGTCTTCATGCGTTGTAGGCTTTGTTGTCTCTACACAACCACCTTGATCAACCGCTACATCTACGATTACGGTACCTGGTCTCATTTCTTTCAACATGTCTCTTGTAATCAAATTTGGAGCTTTTGCTCCTTTCAACAACACACCACCAATGATTAGATCATGTGTTTTTATAAGTCTTCTTATATTAAACTCATTTGAAAATTCAGTCACCACATGAGGCGGCATAACATCATTTGCATAACGCAAACGTTTCATATTAACATCTAAGATAGTTACGTGAGCACCAAGACCTGCTGCCATTTTAGCAGCTTGTATACCAACTACACCAGCACCTAAGACCAAAACCTTACCCGGAGCTACACCTGGTACACCACCTAATAACACTCCACGGCCTTTTACAGGCTTCTCTAAATACTTAGCCCCTTGCTGTATTGCCATTCTACCGGCAACTTCAGACATTGGCGTTAATAACGGCAATGTACCTTCTTCATCTTCTACCGTCTCGTAGGCTATACAAATCGCTTTCTGCTTTATCATAGCTTTTGTCAAAGCCTCGCTTGACGCAAAATGGAAGTACGTAAAAAGTATTTGACCTTGCTGAATTAAATCATATTCATCTTCAATTGGCTCCTTTACTTTTACGATCATTTCACTCATAGCGTATACTTGACCAATAGTATCTAATATAACGGCACCCGCCTGTTGATAATCTTGATTGAAAAAACCACTGCCTTCACCAGCATCTGACTGGACATATACTTTGTGGTTGTTCTTTACCAATTCGAAAACTCCGGCCGGCGTCATACCTACCCTGCTTTCATTGTTTTTAATTTCTTTTGGAATACCAACAATCATGATTTATCATTTTATGTTACACTGCAAAATTGAAACTAATTATGCATATATCAAACATTAAATCGATAAAACGTAGGGGTAGGTTGGTAAAATTATTAAATTATAACAGACATACCCCTAATTACTAGGGGGTATACTCCTATTTGTGTTTAATTTTTAAGATAATCATGATTAGAAGCAATACTGCCGTTGCCAGATTTGCAATGATGATAGGTAAACTTTGTAATGAAAATCCGTAAACCGACCACATTAAGGCTCCTAAAAGCAAAACGCTATACATGGTTAAAGAAATATCTTTGGTAGATTTCTCTTTCCAGGTCTTATATACCTGTGGTACAAAAGCCCCTGTGGTAAAGGTAGCTGCGACCAAACCTAAGATTTCAATACCATCCATATTTTTATATTTTACAACTGTACTAAAAAATTCATGAAACACAAAGAGGCGATTTTCATCGCCTCTTACTTTAATATCTATAATTGTAACTACCCTACAATATTGACTATTTTACCAGGCACTACAATCACTTTTTTCGGTTCGCGACCCTGTAACTGTTGTTGGGTTTTTTCATGCGCCATTACTGCTGCCTCTATTTCATCTTTACTTAAGTCTAAAGATAGCTGCATAGTAAACTTCATTTTACCGTTAAAGGAGATAGGGTACTCTTTATCACTTTCTTTAATATACTTTTCTTCAAATTTTGGAAAAGGTGCTGTTGCAATAGAATCTGTATGACCCAATTTACTCCACAACTCTTCTGCAATGTGCGGTGCGTATGGAGATACCAATATCGCTAAAGGCTCCAACACTTTTCTGCTGACACATTTTTGTGATGAAAGCTCGTTTACACAAATCATAAATGTAGATACGGATGTATTGAAACTAAAATTCTCAATATCTTCTTCTACCTTTTTAATTGTCTTATGTAATGTTTTCCATGATTCTTTAGATGGCTCCTCCTCGCTTCGGCTACGCTCAGCGACCGCAGTTTCATCTAAAAAGGGCGTGTACAATTTCCACAGTTTCTTCAAGAAACCATGTGCTCCCGTTATACCTGCCGTGTTCCAAGGTTTTGATTGCTCTAACGGACCTAAGAACATTTCATACAAACGCAAACTATCCGCACCATATTCCTCACAAATAGCGTCAGGATTAACAACGTTGTATTTAGATTTGGACATTTTTTCAACTTCGCGACCTACAGAATACATTTCACCTTCTACTAAGCTAAAGTCAAATTCATCCACCGCACTACCAATCCAAGATTTCAAATCTGACATTTTAACCTCATCGGATGAATTAATCATTGAAACATTAATATGTAATGGCCTTATATCAGAAATTTTGAATTGGGAAAAATCTATTTGGATACCTTCATCTACTAACTCCTTATACTTTTCACTATTCTTAATTCTTTCCTGCAACTCATTTATCATTAACTTATTTGAGAGAATATCAAAATAATCATCCTTTGAAATTAATACTTGATAAGGATAGATAAGACGATAATGATTCAAATCAGATTTTTTAATCTTTTCCAATGAAAAGGAGACCGCATAATAAAACGCACTAGTCCCCGTAATCATTCCTTGATTAATCAACTTCTTGGCAAACTCATCTTTAGGTACCAAACCTTTATCAAACATGAATTTTTGCCAGAAACGAGAATACAATAAGTGACCTGTTGCGTGTTCGCTACCACCTATATATAAATCTACATCTTGCCAGTAGTTAATCGCTTTTTCAGAAAATATCTCCTCGCTATTATGCGGGTCCATGTATCTATTAAAATACTGTGAACTACCTGCCCAACCTGGCATGGTATTCAACTCAAGTGGCCACACGGTGGCATTATTTATCTCACTGTTATCTACAACTTTATTTGCAACGGTATCCCATGCCCAAACCTCAGCATTACCCAAAGGTGGCTCACCGGTTTCAGTAGGTAAGTATTTTTCAACCTCTGGCAACTCAATTGGTAAATGTTCTGGAGAAATCATCTGTGGCATACCATCTACATAATACACTGGGAAAGGCTCTCCCCAATATCTTTGACGACTAAAAACAGCATCGCGCAAACGATAGTTTATTTTTCCTTCGCCATGCCCAATTTTCTCCAACTCATAGATAGCCAGCTTCATTGCTTTCTTATATGGTAATCCGTTTAAGAAATCAGAATTAGCAATAACAGTCTTCTCCTTATCGGCAAATGCTTCTTCAGAAATATCCACACCTTCAAATACATTGGGAATATCAATATTGAAATGCTTTGCAAAATCATAATCGCGCTGATCTCCACATGGAACGGACATCACAGCTCCTGTACCATAACCCGCCAAGACATAATCTCCGATCCAGATAGGAATAGGTTCTTTGGTAAACGGATGCTCAGCATAAGCTCCTGTAAAAGCACCCGAAATGGTTTTTACGTCTGCCATACGATCGCGCTCAGAACGCTTTGCAGTTGCCTCTATATAAGCCTCTACCTCAGCTTTCTGATCTGGTGTAGTTATTTTACCTACTAATTCGTGCTCTGGCGCCAAGGTCATAAATGAAACTCCGAAAATGGTATCAGGACGAGTTGTGAAAACTTCAATCCCCCTAGCCCCCGAAGGGGGAATATTTTGTTGTTCCAAATGAGCCTTTATCTCTTCTAAAACACCATCAATATTTCCAATTACTTTTTCATTTTTAAATCTTACGACTTTATAACCTAAACCATTTAAAACCTTAGTTCTTTTTAAATCAGCTTCTTTTTGAGTTTCATGAATTTCCCCATCTACCTCAATTACCAATTTTTTAGATAAACAAACGAAGTCTACTATGAAATCATCTATTAAATGTTGTTGCCTAAACTTATAATCTAGTTTCTTAGATTTTATAGACTCCCAAAGAACTGATTCAGCAGCAGTAGGATTAGCCCTCATTTCTTTTGCTCTATCAAGCAACAAATGAGAATTATTACCTCCGGTCATATAGCCAGGCGCAGTCCCTTCCCCTTTGGGGAAGGTTAGGATGGGGAACGTGACTGAAGCTCCTTGACTTCTTCCAATCCAATTGGTCTGTGAATCTTTTAACGGTTGTGGCCAATCTATCTTATTTAAACCATCTAACAAACGTTGTGCATATGCTGAAATACGCATACTCCACTGGGTCATTTTTTTACGAATAACCGGGTGTCCACCACGCTCTGATACTCCGTTTACGATTTCGTCATTTGCCAATACCGTACCTAGTGCAGGGCACCAGTTAACTTCGGTATCCGCCAAATACGTTAATCTATACTGTAATAGTATTTCTTGTTTTTTAACATCAGAAAAAGCAGTCCATTCATCAGCTGTAAATACCTCAATATCATCATCACATACGGCATTCACATTTGCATTACCATCCGTAGAAAACTTAGAAATCAAGGTTTCTATATCTTCTGCCTTATCGGTATCTTTATTATACCAAGAATTGAATATTTGTATGAATATCCATTGTGTCCACTTGTAATATTCGGGACTAGAAGTTCTTACTTCCCTGCTCCAATCAAAAGAAAAACCTAATTGATCTAACTGCCTTCTGTACGTTTTAATATTTGCCGCCGTAGTTACCGCAGGATGTTGACCTGTTTGAATGGCATACTGCTCTGCAGGCAAACCAAAAGAATCATACCCTTGTGGATGCAATACATTGAAGCCTTTATGCCTCTTATATCGTGCATAAATATCACTTGCAATATAACCTAACGGATGCCCAACATGGAGCCCCGCACCAGAAGGATAAGGAAACATATCAAGCACATAGAATTTTTCTTTTTCAGAATCGTTCTCTGCTTTAAATGTTTGGTTTTCTGCCCAGTATTTTTGCCATTTGGCTTCAATTTCGTTGAAATTGTATTGCATGATCTTTACTTCTTTTCTGTAAGTCGCAAAAATAGGTTTATTCTGCTAAAAGCGAAAGAATAACATCATTGTTACGTTTTGGGTTAAACCATGAGTAATTTACCACTATAGAGTACCCAAAGCATAGATGCCAATGCAGATAAGTTTATGAGATAACCAAACAATTTCATTTCTGGCAACGTATACGCCCTGCCCTTGAATATCACAAAAATATCTAATACCATAAATGCAGAAAAGAGACCAAGAAATGATGCCAACACCACATCTTCAAACCAATACCAGACCAAAACAGATTCGCATACCAATATCAAGAGCATTAGTAGTTTTGAGTTGTTACGCCCTATTAAAGTAGCAGTTGTTCGCTTGCCCGAAGCTAAATCTGGCTCTATATCCATTATTTCGCCCGCAATGTGTGCTTGAAATGCAAACAAAGACAAATACACCAATGTTTGCCATGGTAGCGTTTCTAAATCATTTAGTTCTGTTGAAAAGAATACGGTTACTACATACCCTACCTGAATTAGTATTTCAAAAGGAGGTCGTTCCTTTATTCTGAACGGTTTAAAATTATAAAGGATATTTACGACTACCATAAACAGCAGAAGTAAGAACATTTTAAAGCCGGATATAAAAGTGAAGGCAACTACAAATATGAATGTGAGAATTGTAATTTTAGTAAGCACTCCTTTTAGTTGCGATCTTGAAGCCTTTGCACCAAACAGAAAATTTCCTTTTCTAGCGTTAAATGCATCAGCACCTATATCATTATAATCGTTTAGACCGTAGACCAAATAATTTAAAGGGAAAGTGACATAGAAAAGACCGAGCCAAAAATTAACATTCAACCAAAAATCTACCTCATTTGCAAAAGGAACCAAATAAATCCAAATTGTAGGAAACCAAAGTCCGGGTCTGGATATTTTTAGATCTAATAAATTCAACATCTTATCAAAAGTTACGTTTAAGATGTAGTAAAAATAGTATTCTTAAAAAGAGATACAGCAACTGATTTTTAATAATAAATAAGCATTGTAGCAAAAAGTATATCTTTAAACAGTGAAAATGACGAACCCCAAATTTTTTATACTTACTCTTTTTTTAATCAGTAGTTGTATAACTTCACTGCAAGCACAACTTGGTTTCTGTGGCGGCAATTCCGGTGACCCTATTTTTATTGACGATTTTGGTTCAGGTACCACTGATGGACCCGAATTACCTGCCGGCACAACAACTTATAATTTTACAACAGGAACGCCCAATGATGGTGATTATACAATCTCTAGTACAACAAATTACTTCGATTGGCTTTCACTGCAAGACCACACATCTGGAGATAGTAATGGAAAATTACTTCTTGTTAATGCCAGTTTTACCGCAGGAGAATTTTACCATCGTGAAGTTTCTGGACTATGCGAAAACACCACTTATGAATTTTCATCTTGGCTTATTAATTTATCACCTGCAGGCAGTTGCGAAGGAATTAGTATTCCTGTGAATGTTCGTTTTCAAATATGGGACGAAACAGACACTACATTGCTCTCTCAGGGAGATACAGGTAGTATTCCAAATACAGGCAGCACTGAATGGGAGCAATATGCGCTCGTTTTCAAAACGGAACCTGGGCAAACATCTGTTATTTTAAAGATGAGGAACAATAGCAATGGTGGCTGTGGAAACGATCTTGCTATAGACGATATTCTATTTCGATCTTGCGGTGATAATGTTACCATTACTACGGCAGCAGATGAAGCTAGTTTGGTAGTTTGCGAAGATCAAGGCAGTGTTTCAAGAACTTTGACAGCAACACCAGATTCTTCTGTATTCAATTCTCATGCCTACCAATGGCAGCAAAGTACAGATCAGCAAACTTGGGTAGACATCGCTGGTGAAAATAGTGCGATTTTGAATACTCCGGCAGTTACTACAACTACCTATTTTAGAACAAAAATCGCAGAGGATATTGTCAATGTAAATAACGATTTATGCAACGTGGTATCCGATGTTTTTGATATTACCGTTCTACCTATTCCCGCTGCTCCTGTAAGTAACGGAGATGTAACCATTTGTGAAGGAGAACTAGGTACACTATCCGTCAATACGCAAAATTCATATTCCATTAATTGGTACGATGCCGCTACTGGCGGAAATTTAATTTTATCCGATGACCGAAACTTAGAAATTGGCACTGCCGGCACCTATTACGCAGAAGCTAATTCAACAGAAATTGAATGTGCATCTACCACAAGAACAGCAGTTACGCTGACCGTTAATCCATTACCGACCATACCTGATGACTCTAATGCTTTTCTTTGTGAAAATTCTTTTATCACTCTAGATGCCGATATTGAGAACGTCACCTACCAATGGTCTACAGGCGCTACCACCCAAATGATAGACGTTACTGAAGCTGGCGAATACGCAGTCATTGTAACTAACACCAATGGATGCTTGGCCACACGAACCATCACAGTTATACAAATAAATTTACCTAGAATTGATAAAATAGTATCTGACGGACCATCAATAGTAGTTTCTACTGCCAACAGTGGAAATTTTGAATATTCTATAGATGGAATCTCATTTCAAACCAGTCCTATTTTTGAAGCTGTACAAGGCGGATTTTACACTATTTACGTTCAAGACAGTAAAGATTGCGGTGTTGTAACGGAGGATTTTTACCATTTGGTCATTCAAAAGTTCTTTACACCGAACGGCGATACTGTCAATGATATTTTTGAACCTGACGGATTAGAAGTTTTTAATTCCGTTACCATTTCAATTTTTGACCGCTACGGTAAGCTTATAAAATTCGGGAATGCAAATTCTACTTCTTGGGACGGCACTTTTAAAGGTGAACGAATGCCAGAAGATGATTATTGGTATCTAATTGAGGCTGATTCTATACAATTTAAGGGGCACTTCAGTTTAAAACGTTAAGGCTTTATTTTTTTAAGTCCCATTTAACAATACTTTGCTATTTTTACTGCACTTTTAAGTACTATGGCGAACTCCTTCGAAAATTATCAAAGACGCAAACTCATCTCCTCCTATTTTTCAGTGGTGCTAAGTATTGCATTAGTCTTATTTCTACTGGGCATTTTAGGATTACTGGTCCTGAACACCAAAAAAATGGCAGATCGTTCTAAAGAACAAATCACCATTTCTGTGTTTCTAAAAGAAAATACCAAGGAAATTGAAGTTGAACAGCTTCAAAAAACCTTAGCAATGTCTGAATACACCAAATCTTCTACATACGTATCCAAAGAAGAGGCAGCAAAACAACATAGTGAAGATATTGGCGAGGATTTTGTTGATTATTTAGGGTATAACCCGCTAAAAAACTCTATCGACGTAAAACTAAATGCAGATTTTGTTACAGCTGAAAAAGTAGAAGAAATCGCCGACACCCTTTCAGAGAAGAGTTTTGTCGATGAAGTTAGTTATGATAAGGTATTAGTAAGCATGGTAGCGAAAAGTGTTGAACAGATAGGTTTTTGGATTTTGGTAGCTAGTGCCATATTTACCTTTATCGCAGTATTATTGATCAATAGCTCTATTCGATTATCTATCTATTCTAAAAGATTTATCATCAAAACCATGCAAATGGTCGGGGCCACAAAAACCTTTATCAGAAGACCTTTTATATGGCAAAACATTAAACTAGGTATGATCGGTGCTGCAATTGCTTTATTGGCGATTAGTGGTGTCGTGTATTATGTAAATATTAATTTTCAAGATCTAGGGCTATTCGATGAACCTTATATTTTGATTATTTTATTCGTTAGCGTTTTTCTATTAGGCATACTTATTTCGTTCATTAGCACCTATTTCGCGACCCAACGTTTCTTAAATCTTAGAACGGACGAATTATATTATTAAATTTGCGGTATGAGTAAAAACAACAAAGTGGAACAGCGTTCTAAACAAGAATTTATTTTTCAGAAGAAAAATTACATGTTCATGTTTATTGGCCTTGCCTGTATTGCAATAGGTTTTATTTTAATGAGCGGTGGCGGTAGCGATGACCCCAACGTATTCAATCCTGAAATATTTAATTTTAGAAGAATTAGACTTGCACCGACTTTGGTTCTTATCGGCTTAGGCATAGAAATTTATGCCATTTTATTAAACCCACACAAAAAGAAAGATTAATTGGATACTTTAGACGCTATTATACTCGGCATTATTCAAGGATTAACCGAGTTTTTACCTGTTTCATCAAGTGGGCATTTAGAATTGGGTAAAGCCATTTTAGGAGATAACTCTGTTCAAGAAGAAAGTTTATTATTTACCGTAGTACTACACTTTGCAACCGCATTGAGTACAATTGTAGTTTTTAGAAAAGATATTTGGGAAATTTTAAGCGGATTGTTTCAGTTTAAATGGAACGAAGAAAGTCAGTTTTCCGCTAAAATCATCATCTCCATGTTACCGGCCGTATTCGTAGGTCTGTTTTTTGAAGAACAGTTAGAAGCCTTTTTTGGGGGAAATATCAGATTTGTAGGCTTTATGTTGATCATTACGGCAGTACTTTTATATTTTGCTGATAAAGCTAAAGACACGGATAAGAAAGTAAGTTTTGGTAATGCCTTTATTGTAGGTATCTCTCAAGCGATTGCTATGCTACCTGGTATTTCACGTAGTGGAGCCACTATTTCTACTTCAGTTCTTTTAGGTGTAGACAAATCTAAAGCCGCCAGATTTTCATTTTTAATGGTAGTACCATTGATCTTTGGTAAAATTGCCAAAGACCTTATGAGCGGAGATTTAACTTTTAACGGAGAAAATAACGTAGCCATGGGCGCTGGTTTTATTGCCGCCTTTGTTGCCGGTCTTGCCGCTTGTACTTGGATGATTAAATTGGTTCGCAAAAGCAAGCTATCTTACTTTGCCATTTACTGCCTTGTGGTAGGGTTAATTGCCGTTATTTACGGTTTTACTAATCCGTAATACAAAATAAACACCCAAATTCATGGAAGATTTGACCAAAGAAGACTATTTGAACGGTCAGGTATTATTGATCGATAAACCACTAGAATGGTCCTCTTTTCAAGCTGTTAATAAATTGAAATGGGCTATTAGAAAAAAATTCAGCTTAAAGAAATTTAAAATAGGGCACGCGGGTACTTTAGATCCGTTAGCAACAGGACTTCTAATTATTTGTACCGGTAAATTCACTAAAAAAATTACTGAATATCAAGGGCAAGAAAAAGAATATACAGGTGTTTTCACTTTAGGTGCAACTACTTCTTCATATGATCTTGAAACCGAAATAAACGAGACTTTTAGTACAGAACATATTACATCTGAGCTTATAAAAGCAACTACCAATGAATTTATTGGTGATATAGAACAAGCGCCACCTGTATTTTCAGCACTTAAAAAAGATGGCAAGCGTTTATATGAATTGGCAAGAGAAGGAAAAACAGTAGATATACCAAAGCGTAAAGTAAATGTAAGCGCTTTTGAAATTACCGATATTGACGGATTGAATGTTCACTTTAGAATTGCATGTAGCAAAGGAACTTACATAAGGTCAATGGCTCATGATTTTGGAAAAGCATTGAATTCTGGAGCCCATTTAACAGCATTGAGAAGAACCAAAATAGGTGATTTTAACGTAGATAATGCTCAAGACCCTTTGGCTTATGCCAATATCTTGTTAGGCACAGAAGAAAACAGGTAATAAACAATTGATTACCATTTGTCGATCTTCTAAAATATTTTGGTATTATTAAGGTTATATACCCATGAATCTGAACAGAAAACAATTATCATTACTTGCCACTGTCTTTAGCATGTCTATTGTAGTGTTGGTATTGTATAATATTCAGTTTGGGGGGCAAGAAGAATCTAAAGAAGATTATGTTGTAGAAATGGTTATGGACCCTGAGGTTCTAGAAGAAATCCTAAAAGAGGAAGAACCATTAGAAGAACAAGAAGAAATAGACCCTATTAAAAGTCACTTAGCCTTTAACGAAACCGCTAAACCTAGTTACGGCAATCCAGAACCACTGCAGACTTTAGAGGAGTTAATGGCAGAGCGTAACGAAATGAGTGATGGCGACCTAACAGAACAAATGATTTCTGATAACGCTTATTCTGAAAGAGTAAAAGCTTTAGCCAAAAAACGAGAAGAGAAAAAACAACTTTTAGGTGAAAAGGAAGCCCAAAAAAAAGAATTTACAAACAACCTGGCCGCAAGAAGAACTTCTGTTTCTTATTCTTTGGTAGACCGAAACAATTATAAATTACCACCGCCAATATACACTTGTATAGAAGGCGGTAAAGTGGTCATCAATATTGAGGTAAATGCTTTAGGCTATGTTACCGAAGCCGATTATAATGCTAAAAGCTCAGGTACTTCTAACGGATGTCTTGTTGACAACGCCATCAAATACGCTTTAAAAGCAAGATTTAATTCTTCTACAAAAGACTCTCAAAAAGGCACAATTACCTATTTATTTCAAGGAAAGTAACCTAATAATACAAGAAAGAAACCATTGGATTTCTATTCTTGATTATCAAATGATTTCAGTAAGTCTTCTAAAATACTTTGACCCTTATCCTTATTATAAAACATTTGAAGATCCTGCTTAAACTCTGGAGTTAACTTACCGTGTTCTGTTTTATAATCAACAACCATATTTGTAGCTTTTGCCGAACGTGGTCCCCAAGTTGCAACTACAGCACCATTACCTTCTTCAACCGCTATTAATTTAGGAATAGATCTTCCACCGTTAGTTAAAAACTGATCCATGATCTCTAAATTCTCATCACGTAGAATAATAGATAAGGATATATTCGGATTAATTTCTGTTATCTTATTCATTACCGGTAATGCAGGTGAAGCATCTCCACACCAGCTTTCAGACAATACTACCCATGAAATTTTCTTGTTGACCGATTTAATTCTAGTTACAGCCTCGTCACTAAACTTTAAGGTTTTGTCCCATCTGCGCATACGACTATTATTCAATTGCGTGTATTGCGTTAATGCTTCTGACTGTGCAGGACCAGTTGCTTCTCCCTTTTCAGCTAGGTCTGCAATCAGCGCCCTGTATTCCGCATAACTAAAGCTGGTCTCTAATCCCTTTTTTATTAAATCTTCTATAACTAATTCCATGCGTTTACTATTTTAACATCTATAATCGAACGGTTTAGTAGTTATAAAAGTACAATGCTTACAAATTCTCAGGATTTACCGCCAAGCTATTGAACAGCTTAGCTTTTGCCGTAAAGTATTTATTCTCTACTTGGTTTTGTTTCAATACGGCGTCTATCAACTTACTTTCTCTAGAGTTTATTAGAAAAAGTGAACTTTCACCAAAACTGAATTTTCGCTCTTCGGCAGCCAATAAAGCCTCATAACTAGACACAATATCATCTATAAGAACATTCTGATCCTGAAAGGAATCTAACTCATTATAAATGGCAGTTATCTTATTCTGAATCTGTACCTCGGCATTATCAAGCTCGAACTGTGCGTCTTTTAATTTCAATTTCGCCAATTTTAAATCTCCACGCTCTTTTCTAAGAAATAGCGGAAGTTCAAAATTTAAGCCAGCTTTATAATTCTGTGTTTCAAATGAATTCAAGTACTCTGGCTCATCAGTAATGAACTTATACTCCACATCTATTCTTGGTAATAATTTATTTGTTTTTAAACGCTTATCCACCAATAGACCATCAATTTTATAACCTAACGATTTTAACTTCGGATGATTTTCTAACACAAAACTATCCAACGGTTTTCCTAGAATTTCTAATGCTTGATCAATTTCAGCATCTAAAGATGTATCTGGTACAACTTGCGGTTGTAGCTCCATTGGTATGTTTTCACCCATCCACAGGTAATTAGAAAGTTCTAACCTGGCATTTCGTAAAGTTACATTTGCCTGCTCACGTTCTAACGCTCTATTCTGTACTGCAATCTTAGCTTCTACCGTATCTATGGCAGCTATTTCACCTGCTTGCGCGCTACGGTTAACACCTTTCAACCTGACTTTAGCATTCAACAAAAAATCATTGAACAATAGACTATTTCTATATGCCTGTAACCAATTGAAATACGCCAATGAAGCATCGAACAAAATCTGATTCACCAATAAATCTCTATCTGCCTTAGATTGCTCCCTGAAAAATTTCGCCTTCTTTACGGTAGCCATACGTTCGTTGATCCAAGAACCACGACCTAATGACAGCGCAACTCCGGCACTATACAAGCCATCATCTGGCACATTTCTTTCGGCATTTAAATATTCACCAGAATATTGCTCAAATTCGCCCTTCAACTCTATACCGTACCAAGTAGGTATTTTAAAGGTAGAGTTTAAGAGGTCATAATATTCTGAACCTTTAAATTCTTTGGTTGAATAATCCACAGCTATCTTTGGATCAAAACCACCACGCGCTTTCATAAGATTTGCCTGACCAACATTCATGACCATCTCTGCCTGTTTGGCTATAGGGTGATACTTTTTTACATAACCCAAATACTCCCTAAAATTCAGTTGTATAGAATCTGGGGTCTGAGCATTTGAAAATAAGCCCGTAATTAGATATAAAAAGACAATAATTCTCTTCATCGCTATTTTTTTACAGGTTTATCTTGAGCGCCTTCTGGCTGATAATAATTGGCAGGGAATCCGTTGAGCTGACGCCATAGTTCATACCAAATAGGCACATCTTCTAACAATGCAATGGTATTTGCCCCAGAACCTACACGCAGGGCTTCTGGCCATGCCTGATCATCTTTATCGGGAGACAATAGTATTCGATACTTCCCATTGGGATTTATAAAAGTTTCGATTGCTACGACCTTACCCGCATATGTTCCGTAAGATGCATTTGGCCATCCGCTAAATACAATTGCCGGCCAACCATCGAACTGAATTCTAACCGTTTCACCTAAATGAATTAAAGGTAAGTCTATAGGATTTACAAAAGTTTCTACTGCCATATCATATTCTGCCGGCATAATACCTACTAACGGCGTACCTTCTTTAAAGGTCTCACCAATACCTGCAGTTAGCACTTTATTGATATAGCCATTCTGCGGTGCACGGATATAACGAAGCTCGCTTCGCATTTGATAATTTGTATAATCGTTCTCCAGTTTACTTACCTGAGCCTCAGAATCAAATTGATTAGACATTGCCGTAAACTTATCGCTCTGCGCTTTTGAAATTTTATCGGTATAAGAAGCCTGTACTCTATTAATCTCTACTTCTGCATTGATGATCTCGTTCTTGGCCGCCAACAATTTATTTTCTTGAGAAAGCAATTTTGCTTGAGTCTCCTGAAGCTTTAAACGTTTTGCCTCAACATCAGTTACCGCCTTTAAACCTTCGCTTTGTAACTGAGCCGTACGTTCATATTGGCGTTCTGCAATTTGTATGTTCGTCTTTGCCGCTTCAAAATCAATACTATCACTTTGTGCCTTTAGTTTCGCTTGCATCAATTTATTCTTGGCTTGCTCTAGTTTTAACCGCCTTTCATTGAATAATGCCGCTACCTGATTATCTAAAGATTTTACCTTATCCTCATAAGACGTAACAGAAGATGATTTTGATTTTAATTGCTGCCCTGTTCTTTCAACAAGATTTGGATCAAAATACTCAGACTTTACTTCAGATATAAAGAGTATTGTATCTCCCTTTTTTACATAGTCTCCCTCCTGTACATACCACTCCTCTATTCTACCCGGTATTTGAGATTGAATAGTTTGCGGTCTTTGACCTGGTGTTAGGGTAGTTAAAAACCCTCGGGCATTAATAGTTTGCGTCCAAGGCAAGAACAACACGATTACACCTACTACAGCAAATGCAAATAAAAACCGATTAAAATGCTTGTAATGCCTTTGGTGATTTACTTTTTGAACAGATTTAAATCGCTCAATCGACACTTTTTGGTTTAATTTATTATGAGATATATTAAGCATCTTTTCCTGAGATTTCGTTAATAATCTGTCCTTTATCCATCGTAATAATTCGAGAACATTTTTTAATCCACTTATCGTTTTCACTTACCACAAGTAATGCCCAACCGTTAGATGCATCACTTAAAAAGTTTAAGATCCTATCTGCTTCTTCACTATTAAATTGATCAAGGGGGTCTTTTAGAATCAGTAATTTAGGTTTACGAACTATACTTCTCGCCAACACTATTTTTTTAGAAACTGTATATGGAATCTGCTTTCCTTCTGGGTATAACACGGTATTAAGTCCGTCTGGTTGTTTCTTAACAAAATCCGTAAGTCCCACTTTGTCCAACGCCCAGTACACTTGCTCATTTGTAGTTTCTGTATCCCCGAAAGTGATGTTATGTAGAATAGTACCCTCAAAAGGTGATTCTTCTGGTAACGATTGACCCAGGTGCGAACGATAATAATTTAAATTCATCCCTTTTAAAGAGACTCCGTTTACATAAACTCCGCCACTATCTGGTTCAATAATTCCTGCAATAAGTCGTAATAACGTATTCTTACCAGAGCCACTATTTCCTCTTAAAAGAATGGTGCATGTTGGCGAAATGTTTAAACTTAGATTTGAAATTATCTCTCTTTTTGGATCGGGTACACTATAAGATATATTGCTTAACTCTACAGTAAATGACTGATTCTCTAAAAATGGCTTTTCACCTTCTTGTGTTTCTAGCCCTTTATCTACGACCTGACCCATTTTTTCTAATGAAGTCAACAAATCATAAAAGGTCTCTAAGCCTGTTATCAATTTTTCTACAGAGTTGATTACTAAAAGTATAATGATTTCCGCAGCTACAAACTGCCCTATATTCATTTCTTGGTTCAATACCAGTAGCCCACCAATTAGCAGAAGCCCCGCAGTTACCAAAACCTTAAAACCTATCATTTGAATGAATTGTAACACAATAACCCTAAAATGACTTTCTCGTGCATTCAAATACTCAACCACCAAGGTGTCATTCTTATCTAAAGCATGAGAAGTTTTACCAGATAATTTGAAACTAACAATAGAACGTGCTATCTCTTGTAACCAATGCGCTACTTTATACTTGCTCTTTGACTCATCTAAACTGGTATCTAAGCCTCGTTGTGCCGTAAACTTAAAAACCACATATATTAATAGAAGTAACAGCATACCATACACAATAAAAAATGGATGATAAAAAGATAACAGCAATAAGCCAAAAATAATCTGTAATAACGCAGCAGGAAAATCTATTAAAACCTTTGATAACGATTTCTGAATCGTCAACGTATCAAAAAAACGATTTGCCAATTCTGGCGGGTAGTAATTATGAAGTTCGCTCATTTTTATCTTAGGGAAACGATATGCAAATTCGAACGATGCCCGTGTAAATATCTTTTGCTGTACATTTTCTATAATTCTTATTTGCATTAATTGCAGAATACCTACAAAAGCCACACCTACAGTTACCCCAATTACCAAAACCACCCAAGATGAGCTTATTTGCGCACCTTGCATTAAATTGATGATTGCTTGGATACCTAAAGGCAAGGAAAGGTTAACAACACCCGCAAATATGGCGTAGTAGAATACCTGAAATATGTCTTTCTTGTCTAATTTTAAAAGCCCAAGAAAACGTTGCCAGGCGGTTAATATATTTTTATTCATCTAAATTTTGTTTTAATGTGTTGAACACAAGATGGGTTAAATATTGTGTAGGAGTAACCTTTTTGTTGCAATCTGTAAGT
Organism: Maribacter sp. Asnod1-A12; assembly: GCF_045063735.1. NCBI lineage: Bacteria > Pseudomonadati > Bacteroidota > Flavobacteriia > Flavobacteriales > Flavobacteriaceae > Maribacter > Maribacter sp. Asnod1-A12. The sequence continues at coordinate 1,818,176 of NZ_JBEFNZ010000006.1, read as the reverse complement.
GTCGGAAAATGTTCTTTTAAATAATGTTGGTGTAAACCGTTTTCAAGTATGGTACTTGCCAAACTTAATGGATATTCATAACTCTCATCTACCTCTGAAATCATGTCTGCCAACCTGCCTACCAATCTCTTGTAAATAATATAAAAACCTTCTTTATTTTCAGTATCTACTTCCTTGGTCAAATAAGATTTTGAATACTCGTTAATAACTATCTTATTTAATGACACTTCATTGATATGCGAGAATGCCGAATCTTCTTTTATCTCTCTGGTAATGATCAAGATTGATTTCAATAATTTCTCCTTCGGATTTTGGATTCCGTATGTGGCAAAAACCAGTTGATATTCCATCCACCCCCAAAACCAAGATGTGAGATAAACCAACAGCTTATGTTTATTCTCAAAATACCGATAGATTGAACTTTCATTGGATCCAATCTGGACTCCTAATTTTTTAAATGTGAATTTTTCAAAACCCATTTCATTGATCATCTGAATACTAATCTCTACAATTTTCTTTCCTAATTCAGAAGACTCAGGGTTCTTTAAAAATAGTTTTTCATTAATCTTGATTTGCACACTTTGCATCAACTGATCCATAACTCACTAATTTATACTGAACAGCAAAAATAATAGTAATACTATTACAATTCGATAGTTTAACATTTAATAAAGAAAATTTAATGATTAGTTTAATTTTAACATGTTAGTTTTATCAAATTGACAAAAAACGAGCTTTCATTTAACTAATACCATACTATAATTCTTTCCATTTTCAATACTTTTGCCACTAAACATAGTTATTATGGAACCTGTTAGATGTGGCTGGTGCAAAGGTGATACGCTATATGAAGCCTATCATGATCACGAATGGGGAGTTCCCGTAAAAGATGACGAACTGTTATTTGAATTCTTGGTATTGGAAACATTTCAAGCAGGTCTTAGCTGGATTACCATTTTAAAAAGACGAGAACATTTTAGGGTAGCTTTTGATCATTTCAATTATAAGAAGATTGCAAAATATCCCGAATCTAAAATTCTAGCTTTACTGCAAGACAAAGGTATTATTAGAAATAAACTTAAGGTTCGTGCTACGGTTACCAATGCCATTGCATTCATGGAAATTCAAAAAGAGTTTGGCAGCTTTAGCAGCTATATTTGGGAATTTGTAAACTATGAACCTATTACCAATAAAGTAATCAATTACAAAGAGGCACCTGCCAACACTTCAATTTCTGACGACATTAGTAAAGACCTAAAAAAACGCGGATTCAAATTTGTAGGTAGCACGATTATTTATGCATTCATGCAGGCTACAGGCATGGTGAACGATCATCAAATAGATTGTTTTAGATTTAATCAAGTATAGCATAAACCAATTACAACTAACATGAAAAATATTCTCATTAAAATAACTATCGCTGCTTTTCTATTCTGTTTTCAGCTAGGTCGTTCTCAATATAAATACGAAAGAGAACATCGTATTCTAAAGTCTCAATTTCCGGCTCAAGCAATCACGAACATTAATGAGAACGTAATAGACTTTAAGCGAATAAAATTCTACAAAGAAACCGATAGCTCTAAAATAAGTTATGAAGCTAAACTTAAAAAAGACAAGCTTTGGTATAGTATAGAATTTAATGAAGAAGGCTCATTAGAAGATATAGAGATACTTATAAAACCCACAGATGTACCCAATGATACTTATGATAAAATAGTAAGTTATTTGAACAATATTTTTACTAAATATAAAATTAAAAGGCTACAACAACAATATCCTTCAAATAAAGGGACTGCGGAAGAGGTTTTTAAAAATGCGTTCCAGAATCTTATTCTTCCTTCTAATAACTATGAAATAGTTGTTGTAGGCAAAAAAGACGAAGGTTATTTAGATTATGAAATTCTGTTTGATGCTAATGGAAATTTTAAAAAAATAAGAACTTCTCTTCCTCCAAATTATGATCACGTACTATACTAGAGTTCGGTTCATCACAGCCCTACTATTGTTAGGTGCCACTTTCGCACAGTCACAAAATAATACAACTGCGTATTGGGAACCTGAAGTTGCTTTAAATTATAAGGTATCCCCATTACTTAAACAAAATTTTTCTTTATCGAATAGAAATTATACATACCACAATAACAAGTCTCAACTAACCGTTCGGCAAATAGAAATAGCCCATTTTTCTTCTTTGACCATCGACCCTTATAAAAGTATAGGTCTAGGTATTCAATACAGATTTAGAGAAGCGTTTGAAAGTGATAAGGAAAACGAAATTAGATTTACACAACAATTTAACATCACTAAAAAAAACAGTAGTGCTCGTTTTGGTAACCGTATTAGAATTGAGCAACGTATTCAACCTTCTAATTTGGTGCATCGTTTTAGATATCGCTTTGCTATAGATATTCCATTAAAAGGTTTAAAAATGGATATTGGCGAACCCTATTTGGTCGCTACTACAGAATCTTTGTTGAGTATAGGCAAAAGCATAAAACCAATGTACGACCAACGACTTACATCACAAATTGGCTGGTCTATTTCAGAACACCTAAAAGCGCAATTAGGAGTGCAGTTTAGAATGGAAAATTATACAGAAAGTACAGAACATGTTTTCTTTTTTCTAAACAGTCTGGTCATTTCAATTTAAAAACTTCATAAACTCTTTTCTGGGTATTTCTTGTGCACCCATACTTTCTAAATGATCAGTATGCAATTGGCAATCAATAACCTTATAATCTTTAGCTTTTAATTCTTCGGCTAGTTTAATGAATGCAAATTTTGATGCGTTAGAAGTTAAACTGAACATACTTTCTCCACAGAAAATATTACCTAAATCAACCCCATATAATCCACCAACTAAAGAATCGCCTTCCCAAACTTCATATGATTTTGCAATACCTTTTTGATGTAATTCTACATAGGCATTTTTCATATCATCGGTGATCCAAGTGCCATCTTGACCTTCACGCGGCACAGATGAACAATACTCCAACACTTCTCTAAAACAAGTGTTTTTTGTTAATCGAAACTGTTCGTTACGAATAACCTTACGCATACTTTTAGAGATTTTTATCTGATTGGGATATAAGATCATTCTGGGATCGGGACTCCACCATAAAATAATAGAATCATTATCGAACCACGGGAATATTCCACTTTGGTATGCTAGAAGCAAACGTTCTGGAGAGAGGTCACCGCCCACTGCCAATAAGCCTTCTACATTGGCACTATCTACTGGTGGAAAAATAAGGTCATCGGTCAAAAAATACATGACTATCTGCGGCTTTTAAATTTTTGCCAAAATAAATAAAGGTGATAAAACAAAAAAACTTGTTTAACTTTTTAAGCTAAACAAGTTTACTATTATCAAGACTTAGTGTCTTATAAAATTTTTCTATAACTCTTAGAAAGGGAGATCATCATGATCCTCTTCATTTAAATTATCTGCAGGCTCAAAGGCCTCCATCGGTGCAACTGGTGGCATACCCGCAGCTGAAGCTCCTTGAGATGAACCTTCTATTCGCCATCCTTGAATAGAGTTAAAATACTTTACTTGACCTTGAGGGTTTGTCCATTCTCTCCCTCTAAGGTTAATGCTCACTTTTACATCTTGACCTACTCCGTAGCTATTCAATAAATCACATTTATCTTGAACAAACTCAATCATAATATGTTGTGGATATTGCTCATCTGTAGTAACAACTAATTCTCTTTTTCTAAAGCCATTAGACCCAAAAGTTTGGGTTTCTCCTATTAATTTTACTTTACCTTCTATTTCCATCTTGAACTCTTTTTACAATAGAGTTCAAAAATACATAAAATGACGCGGTAATAAAACATGGTACACCGATAACAACACAACAATTATTCACAATTAGGGTTATCTTTAGTATTAGACAACTATTGGATGAACTTTATTCCTAAAAACAAAATTTCCAACATATTTCTATTGATAGGCTCCTTTTTAATGGTAAGTCTAATCTTGTGGAATACCAATAGCTTTTTCAAACAATTTAAAGAGGAAGAACGCCTTAAAATGGAGATTTGGGCCACTGCACAATCAGAATTTTTACAATCTTCTGAAACTGTAGATTTAGGTAGTTTGCATTTAAAAGTATTTCAAAACAATACTTCCACCCCAATGATTCTTATCAATAAAGATAAATCTATTAGGGTAAACAACTTTCCACAGAACAAATCTAAAGACTCGGTTTACATTCAAAGTCAACTCAAAAAGTTTAAAAGTGAAAACACACCTATATCTATCGATCAACAAGGTGAACATTTAGCAACTTTGTATTACGGCAATTCTGATGTTTTGACCAAATTAAAGTTTTATCCTATTGCGCTACTCTTAATTATTTTCCTTTTCGCAGCAGTTATTTATTTCTTGTTCAAAACTAATAAAGCCTCTGAACAAAATAAGTTATGGGCAGGTATGGCCAAAGAAACCGCTCACCAAATCGGAACACCGCTTTCTTCTCTTTTAGGATGGAACGAATTGCTGAAATCTGAAGCTATCAACCCAAGTATTACCAAAGAAATTGAAAAGGACATTGATCGATTACAAACGATTACCGAACGCTTCTCTAAAATTGGATCGTTACCAAAGCTAGTTGAAAGTGATATTGTAAGAGAAACACAAGATGCCTTCGACTACCTAAAACGCAGAAGCTCTAAACTCATTCACTTTACCTTTAATACCAAGGTAGATCACCTACCTGTTATGCTGAACAGCTCTTTATACAATTGGACGATTGAGAATTTAGTTAAAAACGGAATTGATGCCATGAGAGGTAAGGGTAGTATCGCCATAGAAATAGTTCAAGACAACAAATATGTCAACATTTTAATAGCCGATACTGGGCATGGTATTTCTAAAAGCAACTATAATAGTATATTTACACCCGGCTTTACTTCTAAAAAAAGAGGTTGGGGCTTAGGACTTTCTTTGGTTAAGCGTATTGTGGAAGAATATCACGAAGGCAAAATAAAGGTGTTATCATCTGGTAAAGAAGGTACTATAATGCAAATTTCTTTAAAAGTGTCTCACTAATTATGGCGAAGGAAAAATTAGAAGTTATTAAAGAAGCTAATCTTAGCAATAACTGTCCTGAATGTTTTAATCAAGATTTAAATCTAACTTTTTATCAAAAACATACCTACGGTAGCTTCTTTCATAAAATCACAGGAGAACTAAGTAATAAATTAGTTTGCAACACCTGCCATTCTACCATTTATCCTGTTACCTGGACCGATGATATCGAACGCATGTTCAACTACTATCAGAAAACTGCAATACCTGCCAAAAAATCATCTAAACCAACACTGCTATTTTATAGCTTGACCTTAGTTCTAATTGCGTTAGTTGCTGGTGCATTGTATTTATTTATTTCTGGAGTTATTCAACTTTAGAACCGATTGCCTTAGCAAGATCACTTAGCTCTTCATTGCCTAATTTTACTTTGTGCTGAAAAGTAGCATCCTTCATTTCATTTAAAGGAATTAAATGAACATGTACATGTGGCACTTCTAAACCAATAACCGACATACCTACACGTTTACAATCAACAGTCTTCTCTAATGCCCTACCTACTTTTCTAGAAAAAGACATCAAGCCCAAATAGGTTTGTTCATCTAAATCTAAAATTTTATTCACCTCTTTTTTAGGTATACACAATGTATGCCCTTTTGCATTTGGGTTGATATCTAAAAAAGCCAAGAAGTTCTCATCTTCAACTACTTTGAAACAAGGAATTTCACCATTTATAATCTTAGTAAATATTGTCGGCATAATAATTCGTATTTAATTCTAATAAAAAATCCTACCCTTTAATAAGGATAGGATTAAATATAGTTATTTAAAAGATTTACGCTCTTGTAATTTCAAGAATATCAAATTTAATTGCTCCACTTGGTACTACGATCTCGGCAGTATCTCCTACCTTTTTACCAAGTAGACCTTTACCAATTGGCGAGTTTACAGAAATCTTTCCTGTCTTTAAATCTGCCTCACTTTCTGCAACCAATTTATAAGACATTTCCATGCCATTATTTTGATTTTTAAGCTTTACGGTAGACAGCACCAAAACCTTTGAAGTATCTAATTGAGATTCGTCAATTAAACGTGCGTTAGCAACTGTATTCTCCATCTTAGAAATTTTCATTTCTAAAAGTCCTTGTGCTTCCTTTGCAGCATCGTATTCAGCATTTTCAGACAAATCACCTTTATCTCTTGCTTCACCTATTGCTTGAGATGCCTTTGGCCGCTCAATATCTCGTAAATGATTTAGTTCTGCCTTGAGTTTTTTTAACCCCTCGACAGTATAGTATGATATGTTACTCATAACTTCCTCGTTTTATAAATAGACAAATCCTCTGCAATTGCCTATTAATTCGGCTTTTTAAGCGAGGATTTAACACAAATATACATAATTTTTACGCACATTTGCTGAAGTTTTTTAAAACTAAATTAAAGCATGATGAAGAAATTAGGCATCGTAATTCTATTGATTATCACCGCTTGTAGCAATGACAGTACAAACAGAAATCCGTACTTACAAGAAATCGGTTTTCGTTTTGAAGCAAATTTAAACTTGCCTTCTTACAGTCCTCTTTCAAATACGGGTAGTGCCATTTATATTCCAAGTGATCTTGCCGGTACTAGAGGTGTTTTTGTAATTAACTCTGGTTTTGATCAATTTAGAGCTTTTGAAGGTAGTTGCCCAAATCATGTACCTAGTGATTGCTCTACTATGGAGTTAAATGGACAAACAGCTATTTGCTCTTGTGAAGATTTCGAATATAGCTTATTTACAGGTCAGTTATTAAATAGACCTGATGATGAAAATCGTTATTACGATATGCTAGAATACAATACTACTTATAGCGGTGGTAGCGTTATCATTTTCAATTAACAACAGGTTATTCTTCTAAACGGTATTTTTCCATAATTTCCTTAAACAACTCACCTGTACTTGGTGGTGTATAAGATATAGCATTTGCCCCAGCATCAATTGCCTGAACTATACATGCGTCAGTTTTACCACCAGTAGCAATAATCGCTACATTGGCATCTAAATCTCTAATCCTTTTAATGATTTCGGCTGTTTTACCTGCCCCCGATACATTAAAGACATCAACCCCTGCAGCCAATCTACCCTTGAAATCATCTTTTTCGGAAACCACAGTAATTGTTACCGGTATATCAATTTTTTCTTTAAGCTTAGTAATAAGGCTATTAGGGGTAGGTTTGTTTAAAACCACCCCTAAAGCCCCTTGAAATTCTGCATGTATCGCTAATTCTAACGATCGCACTCCGGTTGTTAATCCGCCGCCGACACCGCAAAAAATAGGCTTATCGGCAGCCAAAATCAATGCATTGGAAATTACCGGTTGTGGCGTAAACGGGTATACCGCTATAATTGCATTGGCATTTGTATTTCTAATAATTGCCACATCTGTACTAAACAGAAATGACTTTATCGATTGCCCAAATACACGAATACCCGAGCATTGCGAGATTACTTCTGGCACCGTTACAATGTTATTTCTTAATCTACTACCAAAAACTGGAATACTACGCTCCATAACCCTGTATATTAGGGTTCTAATTTAGATTATTCTTTTACGCACCGTACTTTTTAAGCAAATATTTAATACAAATTTGTAACAGATTACCTCATCTTTAATTCTTAAAAATTAATCGTTGCACCTAATAAAAAGTTAGTACCCGCTTGTGGGTAATATCCTTGAACTTCAAAAGTATTACCTGGCGTAGACCAACTGTCTAAATAGGTATAACCATTAGACACATATTTCTCGTTTAGAATGTTATTTACCAACCCAGAAAATACAATAGACTTTAATACATTATTCATTTTTATTTCATAAGTGATATTAAAATCGTTCGTGAAATAAGAATCCAATTTTGATGCCTCTGTATCTGTATTACTCAAATACTGTTCGCCAACAAATTTTGAATACAGTGAAAGACTCAGTGCTTCACAAGGCATATAACTAAGAATATTACCTGCTACCAAATTTGGTGAATAAGCAATATTAGTATCTCCTAAACCTTTTAATAGTCCATCTCTATCAATAAAGAAATCTTTGTTCTTATTATCGCTTATAGCAAAATTAGGTCTTACACTTAATTTATCTCCCAATCTAATATTCGCATCAACCTCTAAACCAAACCTGTAACTATCACCAACATTCTCTCTTAATGGTGCACCAACATCGTTTAACTCCCCTGTTACCACTAATTGATCTTTATAGTTCATGTAATATAGGTTGGTATTGACCTGTACATTAGTAGATACGTATCTCCACCCTAATTCAAAATCATTTAATTTTTCTGGCTTAGGGTTCCCGCTTTCGTAATCATTTCTATTTGGTTCTCTATTAGCTACCGCAAAGGACAAGTAGAAATTGTTATTTGCATTTAAATCGAATGTGACCCCTGCTTTTGGGTTGAAAAAATTAAACGTATCATCAACCAAACCTGTTTCATCTCCATTAGCCTTGTACCCAACAGTTCTATATTGCAAATCTCCGTATAACGACCACTGATCCGTTAATTGATAATTTGCTTTTGCATACAAATTAAAATCAGTTTTAGTTGAACTATCATCATAGTAGCGGTCTTTATAACTACTATCGCTAGCATATCTAGCCCAAATTACTTCGCCGAAATGGTCGCCTTCATACTTGTTAAAGCCACCACCCATTATTAAGTCTAGCTTGTCTTTCTTATAATTTGCGAAAAAAACAGTACCGTAGAAATCATTGTCCAACCAACGTCTTCTAATAAGATCCGTGGTATTTACTTCGTTACCATCAACTATTAGCGGTTTAAAACCATAGGTAGAAAAATCGTCTGCCTCTTTATATTGCTCAAAATAGCCTCTACCTCTGGTATAATGCAAAGCAATGTTGGTACTCCAGAAATCTGAAATTTGCTCATTCCATAAAAGCTGAGCATGGTCTTGCTTATAATTATCTACCTCATTATCATGAAATTGGGTATTACCATCTAAATCTGTATAAATACCTGAAGGATTAAAAGTTCTATCCGTTTCCAAAGTTTGACGATCTATACCATACCAAGCTTGATACGTAATTTCATGACCACCAAACATTAATGCTTTGATCAAAGTATTATCATCTTTATACGCAGCTTGTAAAAAATAAGATTCTAAGTCTGAACGGGCTCTATCAATATATCCGTCAGATTTTATTTTAGACAATCTACCTGAAATTTCAACATGGTCATTTAAGAGTCCTGTACTGAATTTCAAGTTATTTCTTAAGGTGCTGTAACTACCAATTGAAGTTGATATTTGTCCGTATGCATCTTGCGAGAATCCGTCAGTCAACACATTTAAACTTGCTCCAAATGCACCTGCACCGTTAGTTGATGTACCTACACCACGTTGTAATTGCAAACTCTCTGTTGAAGAAGCAAAATCTGGCATGTTTACCCAAAATGTACCTTGAGATTCTGCATCGTTATAAGGTATACCGTTAATGGTAACGTTTACACGTGTAGCATCGCTACCTCTTACCCTTATACCTGTATAACCTACACCTGCACCTGCATCTGTAGTCGTTACAACAGATGGTAAAAAATTCATTAATACAGGAATATCTTGACCCAAATTTCTTGGTTTGATATCCTCTTTTGTAAGATTTGAAAATGTAACCGGAGATTGCTTGGTTACCCTAATTGCCGAAACGAACACTTCGTCCAGCACTACTTTTTGACCCTCTAAAGAGTCGGTTTCCTGTTCTTGGGCACAGACACCCATACTCAGCGCAAAAAACGCCGCAATTGTGAAAATAGATAGTTTCATTCGTAAAATAATTACGAATAAAAGGGGCTATTATTCTAATGTTAAAATTGATTTTTGAGCAACTAAGCTCGAATTCCAAAAGACTTCATATGAACAAAAAAAAACATACTACATCTTATTCTAAAAAATTGTTTTAAATTTTTTAGACTTTCCCTTGGCAGCATTACCTGCCCAGGTTCTTTGGGTATAATCTCAGCTTTGTTCTAAATATAGAACTCGGCACCCCTTTGAGATGCCGCAAATGTAATGCACATAATTCATCTCTCATAAAGAAATTTAAAAAAATAACAATGTGTTTAATTAACACCATTTTAGAACTTCTTCTAGCAGTTTTAACGTATTTATACTATCAGCACCGAAACTATATGGATTCAAAAAAAAATAAATTCACACTTAAGATAACTATTAGCTACCTACTTCTAATTATTCTAGGGGTCATCGCCTCTTATTATATTTACAATGAAGTACAAGAGTATATCGCAACTGAACAAAAAACAGAAAAAGATAATAAACTTCTTAAAACAAATTCGTTTTTAGCGCAATTGTATGAAGCCGAAAGTCTTTCTAAACTCGCTCTACAAACTAAAAACAAAATCAGCTATACAGCTTACGAAAATAAAATAGATTCTCTTTACACCAATATTGAAGAGTTAAAAACACTTACCGAAAGTGACTATCAACACGGACTTTTAGATAGTCTGAGGTCTCTTTTGGCTAAAAAAGTAGCGAATATCAACGCACTGCGATCTATTCGAAACAATGACCAAACAGGTACAGCTATTAATTCTGCATTAAAAGAATTCGACAAACTTGAAGAATCTTTAGGTATTATTAAACCCGAAGGTTTAGCACCGAACTTAGACCAACTTTCACCAAAAGCACAAAGTACCATAAAAAAGGTAGCAGATTATTTAAATGCAAATGTACCTGCAGATGGAGACCGGAAAGAGAATACTCAAACGATGGATAGTGTTGTTCAGGTATCTAAGAACCTTTTAAAAGACGTACAGCAAGAAAATAACATCAATAAAAATTCTTTAGCCATTAGAGAAACAACCATCAATAAAACAGATGTTGAACTCTCTCAGCAATTACGCACCATACTTTCTTCTTTTGAGCAAGAGATTGTAATGAACAGCATAGCAATTTCTATCAAAAAAGAAACGCTATTAAAACGGAGTATTCGACTCGCAGTTATCGCTGCCATACTTGGCTTTTTAGTGGTAGCTATTTTTACTTTTATATTGAATCGTGATTTTTGGAAAGCAAACGTATACCGAGAAAAACTCGAAAAAGAAAAGGCATTTTCAGAATCGCTATTAAAAAGTAGAGAGCAATTAATTGCTACTGTTAGTCACGATTTACGCACACCCTTAAATACCATAAGTGGTTACGCCAATATTATTGAAGAAAGTGATAACCAAAAGGACACCAAAGAACATATTAGCCATATTAAATCTGCCACCAACTATGTAAACAATCTGGTGAACGATTTACTTGATTTCTCACAACTAGAAGCAGGTAAAATGGTTGCCAAGAACTCGACTTTCAGATTGGATAAATTAATTGAGGTAAGCTCTGAAAGCATAGCCTCTCAGTATAAAAATAAAGATATTGAATTAGTTTTAAATCTAGACCAATCATTAAAACACCCTATAAAATCTGATGCATTTCGTTTACGCCAGATTGTTTCTAACTTATTAGGAAATGCCTATAAATTCACTGAAAAGGGTACGATCACATTGACTGGTTTTATCACTAAAGCTAACAATTTAAGCTTTGAAATAACAGATACCGGTATTGGTATCTCAAAGGAAAAACAACAACTGATTTTTAAAGAATTTACACAGGCAGAAAATGACATTGATAAAAAATATGGTGGTTATGGTCTGGGACTCACTATCACCAAAAAATTAACAGAACTACTTGGTGGTACTATCTTTCTTAAAAGTACAATCAATAAAGGAAGCACCTTTACACTACAAATACCAATAGAATATGGTGAAAAACTTGAATTGGCACCAGAAGAAAATACTGCCATAGAAGATTTGAAAATGATTGTATTTGATGATGATACTTCTTTCTTAAAACTTATTGGCGAAATGCTTAAGTCCACAGAAATTGAAGCTCAATTATTTTCAGATTTTAATGCTTTTACATCTGAAGAAGATTTCAACTTTGATATGGTTTTGACTGATATAGAAATGCCTACCGTTACCGGCTATGAAATTGTAAACAAATTAAAATCTGGAGCATTCAAAAATTATAAAAAACAACCCATCTTGGCAATGACAGGAAGACGAGACCTATCATTACAACATTTCACCGAAAAAGGATTTACTAGCCTGTTACGCAAGCCGTTTTCAAAGACCGACTTATTACAAAAACTAAATACATTATTTAACAATAACACCAAGGCTCCAAGTAGTACCGTTATTTTAAATAAAGAAAGCAATGACAAGCCATTTAGCCTAACTAATATAAAAATGTTTTTAGGTGATGACCAAAATGCTATTGATGAGGTGTTACTGATTTTCAAAAAGGATACCAAAGAAAACCTCCTTCAATTACGAACCTCCGTTGGCGATAATGATTTTGAGCTACTAAACAAAACAGCACATAAAATGCTGCCCATGTTTCGTCAATTAGAAGTGCATAATGCTATTCCCGTTTTAGAAACTTTTGAAGTATTAAAGAACGATGAAATTAGCAGTCAAAAATTAAAAAGAAAATTTCAAGAAGTGCAGCGTGAGATTGAAATTTTAGTTGATGTACTTTCACAACAAAAAGCTACAGATCCAAATCATAATGATTGATTCTATTGTATAGTGTTTTGCGAGTTACCTGAAGTAATTTAGCTGCCTTTGATTTGTTGTAATTAGTACGTTTTAAAGCGTTTACAATTTGTTCTTTTTCGAATTCCGCTTTTGAAAGGCTCCCTAGTTCTGCGGTTTCTAAAACAGGACTCATCAACTCTGACGGTAAAACTTTTGCTTCTACTTTATCTGTAGTTGATAACAATACTGCGCGCTGAATTACATTCTGTAATTCGCGAATGTTTCCTGGCCAGTGGTATGCATTAAAAATATCCCAAACCTGATCAGAAAAATCCACTACCTGTTTATCAAGCTTTTCATTGAACTTTCTTAGAAAGTAAGAAGCTAATAATGATAAATCTCCGTGCCTGTTTTTTAAGGCGGGAATTTGCAATGAAAACTCATTCAATCGATGATACAGATCTTCTCGAAAAGTACCTTTCTCAACCGCCGACTTTAAATCTTCATTGGTAGCTGATAGGATTCGTACATCAACCTGTATTTCAGTATTACTTCCTATTCTTTTTATTTTGCGCTCTTGTAAAGCTCTTAACAACTGTATTTGATTTTCGTAAGAAAGATTACCTACCTCATCTAATAACAGAGTTCCGCCGTTGGCAGCTTCAAAACTTCCAATTTTATCTGCAACTGCACCTGTAAAACTTCCTTTAATATGACCGAAAAACTCACTTGCCGCTAATTCTTTAGGTATTGCTCCACAATCTAGCGCCACAAACGGCATTTCTTTTCTAGTACTTTTTTGATGAATTGCCTTTGCAGTTACTTCTTTTCCTGTCCCACTTTCTCCAATTATCAAAACCGACATATCTGTAGGTGCAACCAGAACCATATGTTCTTCTAATTTTTGAGTCGCATCACTGGTAAGAATCAATTCTTTTGAACTAGATTCTTTATTTTTATTTACTTCATTAATATTACCTTGCTCATTAGTAGGTTTTGAAGTTTCTTTTGAAGTAATAGGCTTGGCATTTAAAGCACCATCAATAACCAATAACATCTGGTCAGGCGTAAATGGTTTGGAGATATAGTCATAAGCTCCCATTTTCATAGCTCTTACCGCTGTAGTTACCTCGGCATAACCAGTCATTACGATCACAGGAACTTTACCATTAAGATTAGCTACTAATTTTATTCCATCATAATCCGGCAAACGTAAATCTGTTATTACCAATTGAAAATCATGTAGTTTCAATTGCTTTTCGCCATCTAAACCAGTAGAACTAATAATAACGTCAAAACTATTTCTTGCCAAAAATTTTTGCAACATTTGCGCAAATGAAGTATCGTCTTCGATAATTAATATTTTGGTCATAGCTAGTTTGGTGTTCTTAGTATCTACGTAAAAATACCATAAGCCGACTATTTGTATTTTAAAATTATCATAAAGCTTTTAAGCATTCATTTAAATAAAGTCATAAAAAAAAGGAAAGAATAGCCTTTAGCTATCCTTTCCTGACCAAACCAACTTGAACAAACAAGTTTCTCTATAATTACATATCTATCCAATTACCCTCTTGATCTGCATACACAGTACCCTGTGTGCCATCTTCAAGTGATAATACCAATTTAAATTGTTTCTCTTCATTAGTATATGCTTTATCTAAATTCGCAGTTGGAAAATTTTTAGATATTGCATTTGTTACTGCTTGTGGAACTTCTGAAACTGAGATTTCTTCAAAATCATCTGCTTCTACAGTTATTTCATTTACTTGATTATGCTGTATTCCATTATCTGTAAGTAATGCATCTTGTGCATTCATTCCAAACCCGCCTAATGTCATTGCTCCTAATAAAAATAAAGTTTTCATTTTCTTATATATTTAAGTTAATAATACGTTTCAATACTATTAACAAAGAAAAAAGAGTGCCACAAAATAAAAATTGTAAAAATAATTGATTTTCAACAACTTACGCTAAAACCATTCTTTATACAACTGTATAAACCTGTGCCGTTTATGAATTAATGTGTAAATATTACCCAATCAACTCTTCTGTTCAAAAAATATTTTTGAAGATAAAAAAGGAGCTGCAAATTGCAGCCCCCCTCAAACCACCTATCAAACTCTTGTCTTAAAACTTTCAAATCAACACCTCAATCAATTCAACAACAACTAAAATTGGCAATGCTAATCTTGGGGATTATTTCAAATACAATTATTTGGTGGCACTTTCATAGTTAACGGTTAGTGTTTACGCGAAAGTGATATTTTAAACACTTATTTTTCCCAACATAATTTTGATATTACTCCTAATGAAAAAATCAAAACCGTGCTTAAAACTAAAATTAATACTAGTGTGACCATTGTTTCATAACTTGCTTCACTTATTTAGACACAACATTTTTTGATAGGTCACATTTTAAATAAAAAAAAACCGCATTTAGCAGTTTTTTTATTTCTGTCAGTAAAATAGACTATCTCTTATTGATCCAATTACCATGTTGGTCTATATATACGGTCTTTCTTGTACCGCTTTTAAGTACCATTATCAATTTGAATTCTCCTTTATCATTTTTAAAAGCCCCACCTAGTTTAGAAGTAGGGTATTGCTTTAATATTTCTTCAATAACCGGTGGCGTTAACTCACTCGATTTTATTTTTACATATTCATCGGCAGTTTTAACCACTATTTCTTTTTCTATT
Source organism: Maribacter sp. Asnod1-A12 (assembly GCF_045063735.1). Taxonomy (NCBI): domain Bacteria; kingdom Pseudomonadati; phylum Bacteroidota; class Flavobacteriia; order Flavobacteriales; family Flavobacteriaceae; genus Maribacter; species Maribacter sp. Asnod1-A12. The sequence continues at coordinate 1,802,837 of NZ_JBEFNZ010000006.1, read as the reverse complement.
CTATCAGAAATAGTTTTTGCTGTAGCGTTAAACATTATCCCAAAAGTTAAGAATACTAGTAATGCGTAATTTTTCATACTTAATATTTTAATCGTTAAAAACTCTTAATCTTAGAATACTTACGGAGTAATCTTAGAAATGGATTTTTAATTAACGAAAATTTAAAATTTTAGGCGCAAAAAAAGCTGCCTAGGCAGCTTTTCATAAACAACTAACTCAAACTTTTAAATTTTACATTTGCAACCAATTACCTTCAGCATCGGCATAAACTACAGCTGAAGCTCCATCTTGAGAAGAAATTTCTAGTTTATAATTATTATCATCGTCTACATAGGCTTTATTTAACATAGCCCCTGCGTAATCTGTTGCCAACGCATTTACAATCGGCGCTGGTAAATCAGATGCAGCTATCTCTGTATAATCTTGTAAAAAAACATCTTCCATTATACCATCGTGAAATATAATTGGAGTTGCGGCAGTACCTATCGTTAAACTACCTATGGCTAAAGCTGTGGCAAAAACTAATTTCTTCATCTTTATATATTTTAAATTAAACATTCTTGAAAGGTATATTAGAATAATTGTGCCAACACGAAATACGACATCTAGTTTAATTATAAAATATTGATTTTCAGTTATTTAAACTAAATATTCGTTCAGAGACTATTGGGTAAAAATGTGCGTAAATAAAAAAAGTGTGTAGAAACTACACACTTTTTTTATACGATATTCTATATTATAATTTAAGCCTGATGTGAATCTTTTAAAAGATCCACAACACTTTTTACAGGATTAAAGGTCACTAAGGGCACTTCTACAAAAATGGTATTCCAAAAAGCCATTGCACCATTCCATAAGCCAGGTAGCTCAAGAGCTTTTAATTCTTTACCATCTTTAGTTTTGCCTGTAATAAAACCTTGCTTTTCATCAACAAACTTTAATAGGTCATATTTCTCACCTTTATAATTACGAACAGCACATACCAAATCTACCGGATTAAAATGTGTAGAATTTTTAAGAAGATCCGCTTGTTGTGAATTATCCATATCTATTTGGGCAGACTCTATAATTTGTAAAGAAATCTCCCCTTTACCATTAGTTACCCAAAATGGACCACCACCTGGCTCACCTTCATTCTTAACCATACCGCAAATACGAATAGGTCTGTTTATTTTATCTTTTAGTACAGCTACTTTTTCGCTGTTGGATTTGGTATCAAAATCATTTGAGAAACGAACGTTCAAGTTTGTAACCAAAAAGTTTCTGATTTCTTCAATCTGTGTATCATCTACATTCCCCTTATCTAGCAACGCAGCATATTCAAAAGCTTTTTCCTGCTCTTTTAAAAGTACACCTGCCAAAACCTTTTTACTATCGGCAACTGCCTTGGCATCTTTCATTACGGCAACGTTGTCTATATTCTTGATAAAAATAACATCGGCGTCCTGTTCGTTTAAATTCTGGATCAATGCACCATGACCTCCTGGTCTAAATAACACAGAGCCATCTTCATTTCTAAATGGATTATTGTCCATATCTACGGCCAAGGTATCTGTAGAAGGTTTTTGAAATGAGTAATCTACATTATAAGTTATACCAGTGTCGGCAGAAACTTTTGGTCCAGAGGCTTCAAATTCTTCCCCAAACATTTCTTCATGCTGCTCAGAGATTGTAAAATGTAAATTTGCTTTTCCGTTAGAACCTGCATATAATGCACCTTCCTTTAAATGTTCTTCAAATGGTGTAGCTGCAGAAGATTCATACTTATGAAATGGCAATAATCCCTTCGGATAAAAACCATAGTTCAGTGCATTCTCGCCTAAAAGTTCAGAGATAAAACTAAAAACCTTTTCTCCTTGAGCATCAGATTTTAAATTTAATCTATCCATAACTTTCTGGTAAAACGGAAAACACTCTAATCCTTCAGAGAACTTCTTAATATCTTTATCATTAGTTCTTGTCAAATATGCATCTAGAGTTTCCTCAGCAGGGTTATAAGAACCTAAAAAACTAAATAGTGCTTTGAACATTCTTGATGCCGCACCAGAAGCCGGCACAAACTTTAATATATCTAAGTCTTTTAATTTCGAATCATAAAATGCAATGAGCTCTTTCTCTTCTGCATCAGAAAATTTAAGAATACCATTACCTATTACGGCAGCATTCTCTAATTTTACAAAAGGTATACCTTCTTTAAAGGTGTTGATATGACTCAACATTTGTGCTTTAGAAATTCCCTTTTGCTCTAATTGTTTTAAATCTTTATCTGTAAGTTCAATCATTTATCTAATAAGGTATCTATATGGTTAATGGCTTTTTCTAAACGTTGTTTTTTGTTCCCCTTCAAGGTAATAAATTTTTTGCCGTATTTTTCTAAAGTGTCTTTAAAATAATTGAACATTTGTTCTCTTTCATTAGGCTTATCCCTTAAATCATCAGCTTCCCAAGGAATATCTATATATGTTAGTAAATAAAGATCATAAGAATTCTCAAGTGCATATTTTTCTAATACAGAATCGCATTCCCCAATATAATATGCTTCTGAATACACTTTGGTTTCCAACAAATCTGTATCGCAAATGAGAATATCCGTAGCCTTTTTAGACAACTTATTTTCTAAGCGCATTTGCCCTTCGGCAATAGGTAACAGATCATGAGGTTCGCAAGTTTTACGTTCATTGTTCCATTTATCTTGAAGATAATCTCTTGCATATTCTGGTACCCAAACGGTATGGTAATGCCTTGCCAACTGTTCTGATAAGGTTGTCTTACCTGTAGATTCTGGACCAAAAAGAACCACTTTTAAGACATCTGAAGGTTCTTGCTTATATTTTTCTTCCATGCATTATACCCGTAAAAGGCCAATATTGTAAAAATGAGATATTGAAAACTAGTAAACGTAAATCCTTTATAAAAGTATAATGGAATAGATATTAAATCTCCAATGATCCAATATATCCAATTTTCTACTTTCCTCTTGGCCATCAACCACATACCCACAAAAAATATAGCTGTTGTTATGGTATCAACATAAGCAGTCCAACTATTCCATTTATCAAAAACTTGATACACGGTAAAAACAAAGATGATGGTACTTATAAATATTATGACCGAGGTACTATTTTCCTTTTTGGTTACTCTGGTAATTGGTGTGTAATGTTCTGCATCTACTTTTCTTGTCCAAATATACCAACCATACAAACTCATTATAAAATAGTAGGCATTGATCATCATATCGCCCAATAAACCCCATTTCAATAAGAGATAGACGAATATAGAAGTACTTATCAGCCCTGTAGGGTACACTAAAATTTTGTTTTGTTTGGAAAACCACACCGATAACAGTCCAAAAATGACCGCTACGATCTCTAGGATAATATCTAAAGTATCATAATCTGAATATTGACCAAAGAGATAATCAAAAATGGGGCTCATAGTCGCTTCTATCAGATTTAACTATTTTCATGAATAAAAGTCCGCGGTCCATCAATTCAAATGCTGTTTTAATTTCGGTATTCAACACTTTCATTACTTCATCATAAGAACCATAAACCTGAGTACTCAACGGATTCTCAAGTACGGTCAACCCACATTCTCGCAGTTTTTTTATAAAATTTATAATGTGCTGCTCAAAATCGTCTTGCAACGGCGAAAAGGTCAATTCAACTGATATATCCATATAAAATATGCTGTCTTTAATTTATTCTATTCTTTATCTCTTGTAGCATATACACAAGTAAACTGCTCAAACTCTAGAAATCGTATTTTATAACTCGATAAATTTCCTTGAAAAATAATTTGTGCCGTGGTATTACTAGCATCAAATTTAAAATCTAGAACATTTATATGGTGCAAAAAACTTACCCCCCTGTGGCCATAAATTTTATATAGGGATTCTTTGGCACCCCATACAATAGTCAATTTTCTAACTACAGCGGCAGTATTCGCAAGTGTCTTATACTCTTCAAAAGGTGTAAATTTATGTGCTATTCTTAAAATTTTATCACGCTGCATTTCAATATCGATACCTACATGTTCGGTTTTACTTATGATAATACCCGTAAAATTATGTGAGTGCGTAATAGATATAAAATTACCGTCTTTTAAATGGGGTTTCCCGTTTTCATCATAGATTAAATCGGCATCGGTATAACCATAGGTAGCAAGCAAATGCCTAATACTCAAGAAAGCCTTACGATGAAGTTCAGATTTCATTCCGTCAAATCGATTTTGACAATAGGGCGTGAGCTCAACACCCGACCAAAGGTTTTCTTCTGTCTCTTCAACCTTCCAAATTGCTAAGGAGGTTTCTTCATTTACTGTTATAGTTTTGTAAAGCGGCATGGGATTCTTAGTGTTATTCGTACCTTTGCACGAATTAAAAATTGCTGTACACAGAAAACGAAAGTATAAAATAATAAAGATATGAGCACGAAAACTATTCCGTATGTGCCTTATAAGGTTAAGGATATTTCCCTTGCTGATTGGGGAAGAAAAGAAATCGAATTAGCAGAAGCTGAAATGCCAGGCTTAATGGCTTTAAGAGAAGAGTACAAAGATGAGCAACCTTTAAAAGGTGCCCGTATTGCAGGTTGTCTTCATATGACGATACAAACAGCTGTACTTATAGAAACATTGACCGCTCTTGGGGCAGATGTTACTTGGAGCTCATGTAATATATTTTCTACTCAAGATCAAGCTGCTGCGGCTATCGCAGCAACAGGCGTACCTGTTTACGCTTGGAAAGGTATGAACGAAGAGGAGTTTGATTGGTGTATCGAACAAACATTATTCTTTGGTGAAGATAGAAAACCATTGAACATGATTTTAGATGATGGTGGTGATCTAACCAACATGGTATTGGATAAATACCCAGAAATGGCCGGAGAAATCAAAGGTCTTTCTGAAGAAACTACAACAGGTGTTCACCGTTTATACGAGCGAGTAAAGAATGGTACTTTACCTATGCCAGCTATAAACGTTAACGATTCTGTTACTAAATCTAAATTCGATAACAAATACGGATGTCGCGAAAGTGCTGTTGATGCTATACGTAGAGCTACAGATACTATGCTTGCAGGTAAACGCGTAGTTGTTGCCGGTTACGGTGATGTTGGTAAAGGTACAGCAGCTTCTTTTAAAGGTGCAGGCTCTATTGTTACTGTTACCGAAATTGACCCAATTTGTGCATTACAGGCTTGTATGGACGGATTTGAAGTTAAAAAATTGGAAACGGTTATAGGTAATGCCGATATCGTAATTACTACAACCGGAAATAAAGATATTATTAGAGCTGAACATTTTGAAGCCCTAAAGGATAAAGCCATTGTTTGTAACATTGGTCATTTTGACAATGAAATCGACATGGCATGGTTGAACAAAAATCATGGTAATACCAAAGATGAAATCAAGCCACAGGTTGATAAATATACCATCAACGGTAAAGATTTAATCATTTTGGCAGAAGGTAGATTGGTAAACTTAGGTTGTGCAACTGGGCACCCTAGTTTTGTAATGAGTAATTCTTTTACAAACCAAACATTAGCTCAAATAGAGCTTTGGAAAAACAGTGCCAACTATGAGAATGATGTATACATGCTACCTAAGCATTTAGATGAGAAGGTTGCAAAACTTCACTTATCTCGTTTAGGAGCTGAGCTTACAGAGTTGAAAGATTACCAAGCCGATTACATTGGTGTAACGGTAGAAGGTCCTTTCAAACCTGAATACTACAGATACTAAAACATTGGTTTTAGAAACTAAAAAGTCCTGATTTTCATCAGGACTTTTTTTATGCTTTATACTTTCTTTAGATTAGTTATTTTCTGCCAACATACCTTCTAAGTAATAACAATCTGTTTGCTCTTTAATTTGAGCCAAACCTTCTTCTTTAGAGCTTATCGGATTAATCTTAACCTCTTTTCCGTTTGGCATATAAACAATATAAAAACCTTCTTCAAAAGATGACAATTTTATAATTTCACCATTAGGTCTTACGGCATTCCATGATTTATCACCTGGCTTATAAACTAAATCAATTTTCTTTCCTTTTTTAGGACCATCAACGACAGTTACTTGCATTCTGTTCTTAGTAGCGGTCATTTCAAAAGTGTTACCGTCTCTTTCTACCATTTGAGTCTCTGACTCTCCTTCTTCCATAGCAATTGGATTAGAACCGCTCCAAAATTCTATTACGTTGAAGATAATGGCATCTCCTAAAAAGAATAAACCATAAACTGGAATTATGTTCAAGCCCCAAAATACCAAGTTGTTTACAAACTTACTATCAGAAACACCTTGGTTCCAGTCTTTTAAGTTATTGAAAGCACTAAATGAACCCAAGCAACTAGAGAATAATAAGGTACTTGCCATTGCAACACAGATAATTGATTTTTTCATGATATAAATTGTTTAGAATTAGATTTGCAAAATAAAGGCACACACCTAAAATGGCTTCTCCTAAACATTTTATTGTTAACCCTATAGATGTTTTTACCTGTTTTCTACATTAAATGATTGTTAAGCAGTCAATTATTTAATTTCAAAATTCATAGTTTTAATTTTTTAAAGGGAAGTCTGACATTAATACAATTGCTTTCCATTTATTTATTTCAATCAAGAATATATATGATACTATTTATTGACATGGACGAGGTTATTGCAGATACATACGGCGCCCATATAGAACTTTACAACACAGAATTTAATGGCGAACTAACTACAGATTTATGCTCTGGTACAGAAGTATGGTGCATGGTGCCGGAAGCGCACCAAGATAGTGTTCGCAAACATGCTACAAGAAGAGGCTTTTTTAGAAACTTAAAACCTATTGCAGGCAGTCAAGAAATATTATCTCAACTTGCCCACAAACATGAAGTCTATATCGCATCTGCCGCCATGCAATTTCCAAATTCCTTAGAAGAAAAAAGTGAATGGCTAGACGAACACTTTCCTTTTTTACCTTGGCAAAACCGAATTCTATGTGGTCACAAACACATTCTAAAAGGTGATATTTTAATTGACGACCGCAGTTTTAATTTAGAGAATTTTGATGGTAGAAGTTTACAATTCACCTCACCACATAACGTAAATACCGAAGGTTTTGAACGTGTTAATACATGGTTTGAGATTGGGGAGAAATTATTGTAATCCCAATTTCGCTAAATCATAAAAGTAAAAGTTCTTTTCGTCATTCATTGCGACGAAAAGTCCGTTTTTGAACGTATCGTTCAATGGCATTGTAACGGCTTCACAACCATCTGTTTCGGTGGTAGAGAGATTCACAGCTGTAATATAGGTATTGGTTTCTCTATCAAAAATATTAAACTCCCCCTTTTGCTGATTCGACACTATTAAATAACCATGCCCATCAGCATAACTTGCTATAGCAATACCTTCTATATCTTCATCAAAATACTCACCTCCAAAACAAGATAATTCTTCATTTCCCATACTAGGTTCTGCATGATACTTTTTTATACAAACACCTTCATCAGAAAAATAAACATACCCATTTTCATCATCTATAGCAATAGCCTCAATTTCTTTTACTCCGCTAAATTTTCCAAATTTTCGAACATAGTTAGAGGTTATACCTAAACTATCAGCATTTAGAGCATACTGGTACAAATAACCATCAGCCGGACCGGTTTTTCTACCAACGACAGCATATATCTTTGCATTTTTTGGAGACTTAAATAAGCTAACTCCCATTGGCAATCTATTTTCTTCTAATTCTTCATCTTCAAAAACCTTAAAACCACCACCATCTAAAGGCTTCATATCTGGTACAGAAAACATTCTGATCTGTTGTTTTTCGCGTTCTGTAAAAACCAAAATATCGGTTTTGGTAGAATCGTTGAGTTGAAAACCATATTCAATATCTACATTGTTTGGTCGTTGAATATTTCTAATGGTTTTATCTTCTATAATTTTCCCACCTAGATTAAATGCATAAACAGCCCCATTGGTTTTTTTATCCGTACCGAAAACAATACTCTCTTCAGCATTTTTAGGATTTATCCAAATTGCAGGATCATCTGTATCGTTCAAGGTAAACTCAGTAATTACGTCTGGCGCTATTTTAGGTAACTTACTTTGATTGCAAGAACTAAAAACAACTACGAATGCTAATAAATATGATATATTTTTCATTTTATGTGATTGATATAAATGCAAAATTATTTTTTAAAAAGATCATATTTTAAACCTAAAGTAAAACGTTGTCCATAAAACTCGACTTGTTGCGTATGTTCTTTTACCCCTTGAAAATAACGTAATGGCTGATTCGTAATATTCTTTAAATCTGTATATACACTTAGGTTTTTATTTATTTGAAAAGTGGCGTTGAAATCTAAAAACAGCTGCGTATCATAATATCTATCTTCAAAATCATTACCCCCGATTTCATCTATATAACTATCAGAAAAATTGGCAGATAACCTTGTACTGAACTTCTTATCTGCATAGCCTAATGATCCATTGAACATGTTTGGTGCTGTATTCGGTAAATCTAAATCATCTCGCTCATCACCATCTTCATTACGTATACCATCTGCTGAAGATGATAAATAAGTATAATTAAGATAAAGGCTGAAGTTTTTGGCAAAGCCTGGCAAAAAGTCTAATTGGCGCTGAAAAGCAAGTTCCAATCCAAAAATAGTAGCACTATCTCCATTTAATGGTTGAAAAACATCGTACCCTTCAGTACCGGCTCCTAAACTATCGTCAGGCGCTTCATAAATGAACGTATAAATAAACTCATCTATATTTTTATAAAATACACCCCCGGAAATTAAGCCTACACTTTGAAAATAGTGTTCTGCCATAAGATCGAAATTCATTGAGGTAGTAGGGTTCAAATCAGCGTTTCCTAGAACCAATTCTTTATCTTCATTAATAACTTCTGCTCTTGGTATAAGATCTTGATAGTTTGGCCTAGCTAAAGTATTTGTCCATGCAAACCTTAAGATAGTGTTTGGAGAAACATCGTATTTCAAATGAACACCAGGTAAAATGTTAGTATACGAATTTTTACCATTTACCTCTTCTACTAAAATTGCTTCTTCTATACCAGCGTCTTCATCTTCTTCCACATAGACAACTCTATTTCCCTTAGATTCTAGATTGGTATTCTCAAATCTAATACCAGCTAATACACCTAGTTTTTCTGATAATTTCTGATTGAACATAACATAACCAGCGACAACATTTTCGTTCACCTCAAAATTATCTGGGGCAAATTCATCTACAATCAGTTCACCATCTGCAACATTTAAATCTAAAGAACCTAACCAATCTTCACTGGCAAAAGAACCAATTCGGTATTGGCTACCTGCTAGAAAATCTGAATCACTATAATCTTTTACCGGAACAGTGGCTAATGTAGGAAAGTCATCTTCTAAATCGAACTCATAAAAATCGTTATTTCGCAATTTTGATTTAAATCGACCTCTAGCCCCAAATTTTATAGACCCTTCTCCTTGACCAAAAATATCTGCCGGGACTTCAAAATTCACAAACACATTTACATCTTCTTCTTCGGTATACTGATTTTCTTCTGTTATCTCACCATATTCAAAATTGGCTAAATCAGCATCTGTAGCATTAGCTGCCGAGAATCTTGGATATCTAGAATTTAACACATCATTATTGATAACGTATTCTGCTTCAAATTCTGCATAACGCTCATTAAGTCTCTCTTCAGATGCCTTTGCGTAAGAGGTCATCCAATCTACTTTTAGATTTCCCCAAAGATGATTACCGCCCAAGCTATAATTTTGCATTCGCTGATCTTCTAAACGACGGTTTTTATTTCTATTACTATCGATACCTCCTTTAGATTGCCTTTTAACTTCTACCGGAAAACTTGTAGGAACACCATCTGTAATTACAAAATCACCCAACGCAATATCTTCGGCGTCTAATATTTCTTGAGATAGGGCAAATCTATTTTCTCTATCATCACGCCAGTTATACATCGTCTTTAAGAAAACTGTATTGTTGACATCGAATTTATAATCTAGGTTTGCTGAAAAACTACGTCTTGTTCGCTGCACCAAATATTTTCGTTGCTCATAAACATTTGCATAGGGATCAACATCCACTTCTTCCAAAACAGCCTCGCCTTCACTATCTTCAACTCCTGTATTATATTCAAACTCATCGGTCCATTCCGCCTCTACATTATCTGAACCAAAGTCATTATCATTAATAGATGCAGCGACCATCCATCCAAATTTTTCATTTTTGCTACGATCACCTATAAGAAATGACCCATTATAAATAGGCTTATCTGTTATAAAGTTGATTCCCGATCCTAAGGTTGCAGAAACTCTAAAGCCTTGTGGAGATGTTCGTGTAATTAAATTTATAGACCCACCAAGTGCATCCGCATCCATATCAGGGGTAACAGCTTTGCTTACCTCAATAGATTGAATCATATCTGATGGAATTAAATCCATCTGAACATTTCTATTGTCGCCTTCGGCAGAGGGAATTCTACTACCATTTAAAGTAACCGAATTCAATTGTGGAGACAAACCACGAACAATTACATTTCTAGCCTCACCTTGGTCTACCTGCATAGTTATACCAGGTATTCTTTTAACGGCATCACCTATATTGGCATCTGGAAATTTCCCTATTTGATCGGTAGAAACAACATTCGTAATATTTAAATTGGTCTTTTGTGTGTTCAATGCTTTTGACTGACCACTTAATCCATAGGCAGATACCTCAACGCCTTCTAACTCCATAGTCTTTGGCTCAACACTCAAATTAACACTGATAGTTTCATTTGCTACTACCGTTATCTCTTGTGATAAATCGGCATAGCCTAAATAAGAGACCTTTATATAGTAAGTGCCTTCTGGAATACCTACAATGGTAAACCTACCATCAAAATCTGTAATCGCCCCTTTTGAAAGGGAAGGAATCATCGCGTTAGCACCTGGTAAATAGAGACCGTTTTCATCTGTTACCGTACCCTGAATATTACCTGACTGAGCCAGAAGAATAATTGGAACAAGAAAAAAAAGGTAAAAAAATACTGAGTTTTTCATTTTCTGAGTGGTTGTTATTATTTGGCCACAAAGAAATTAGATTGAAGACAGAACCGTGTTGCCTAAATCTTAAGGCTATTTTAAGATTACCCTAATTTTTACCATTATTTACCTTTGGTTAACACTGTCGTAACAAAAAACCCTCTTCATTGCTGAAGAGGGTTTTTAAAATAATTTGCTTAAAGCTTATGCTTCAAAAGGCTCTATGGAAACAAATGATTTTCCACCAGCTTTTTTCGTAAACTTTACTAAACCATCTACACGTGCGTGTAATGTATGGTCTTTTCCTGCGTAAACATTTTCACCAGGATTGTGTCTTGTTCCACGCTGTCTAACGATAATGTTACCAGCGATAGCAGCTTGACCACCATAAATCTTAACTCCTAATCGTTTCGATTCTGATTCTCTACCGTTTTTCGAACTACCTACACCTTTCTTATGTGCCATTGTCTGAGGTTTTAAATATTATTATACTTTAATGGTCCAGCTTATTTAGCTACACCACCGTCTAATTCGTCTTGCCATTTCTGTAACTCGTCCCATTTACCTTCAGCAGCTAATTCAGCTTGCTTTGGCCATGTGTCAGTTACGTGATTTCCACGTACGTCTGCTATAATTTCAGAAATTTTAGCTGCGTCTGTTTTTGCTAATTCAGCAAAAGTAGAAATACCTGCATTATTCAAAGTTTCAGCGATTTTTGGACCGATACCTTCAACTTTTTTCAAATCATCACCTTTAGCACTAGCTTTCTTAGCTTTTGCTTTTGGTGCTACAGGAGCTGCTTTTTCCTCAACTTTTTTAGCCTTTGGTTCAGCTTTCTTAGTCTCGGTTTTCTTTGCTCCTTTAGAAATAATAGATTCAATTACAATCTCTGTAAGAGATTGACGATGTCCATTTTTCTTTCTGTAACCTTTACGTCTTTTCTTGTGAAAAACGATTACTTTGTCACCTCTAAGGTGTTTAACGACTTTAGCCTCTACTGCGGCACCGTCTATAGCCGGGGCGCCGATAGTAACGTTCGATCCATCAGCTAAAAGAAGAACATTGTCAAAAGTAACTTTCTTACCTTCTTCTGCTTGTAAACGGTGAACGTACACTTTCTGGTCTTTTGCAACTTTAAACTGCTGCCCTGCCATCTCTACAATTGCGTACATATTGTTAAATGTAATGATTAAACCTGATGAATTTTTTCCATAGGCGGGTGCAAATATAGATCTTAATCGTGAATTTACAAGTGTTTTTTACGATTTTTAAACAGTCTTTAGTATTCTAGTGTTCGAAGTCTTAAATAGTTGCATAAATGCAAGGGTCAAAACAACGCTACTGGTAAAACCCATAGTAGCTACCACTAGAAATACAATGGCTTCAAAACTTCTATACGTGTTTGCCCATCTTGTTGATAATTCTTCTAAAAAACCTGGCTGTAATTCTGTAGAATAAAAGGCAAAAAAGATTGTAAAAATAAGTGTTGCTATGCCACCGGTAATCAAACCTGCCATGAAACCACCTGCATAACTAAATTCGCTACCCTTTTTTAACTTATAATATTTAATTGCCTCAAAAATAGCAAAACCGGTAATTACCGCATTAAATAGACTATAGAAGACATTAACATGCAAACCAAGTAATGATAGTATTAAGAAATAAGCAATTAAAGAACCACTGGCGGCAACACCAAATCTAAGGGGTAAGGCATAATTTTTCATAATAAATATTTTTTGTTTAGATATTCAATGTAATCATTAAACAAAATAAATGAAAATAATAACTGTTAAAGAATTCCTATATTGAAGATTGTTCTTACAAAATTTAAAATTGAGTGTAACATTTTAATTTGAATGGACACTAATAAAACAGAACAAGTAAACACGAACCTAAAACAGTTTAAATGAAATTGAAATTACTACTGGTTTCGGCACTATCCGCTATTGGATTTACCGGACTCGCACAAGAGGTTGCTTACGAAGAGTACAACCTTGAAAACGATCTACACGTTATTTTACATCAAGACAACACTGCCCCAATAATTTCTATCTCCGTATTTTACCATGTAGGATCAAAAGACGAAGACCCACAAAGAACAGGCTTTGCCCACTTTTTTGAACACTTACTTTTTGAAGGAACTGAAAATATCGAAAGAGGAGAATGGGACAAAATAGTATCATCTAACGGCGGATCAGGCAATGCCACTACCAATGAAGACAGAACATACTACTATGAAGTTTTTCCTTCTAACAATTTAGAATTAGGTCTTTGGCTAGAATCTGAAAGAATGCTTCACCCTGTTATCAATCAAAAAGGTGTTGACACTCAAAATGATGTGGTCAAGGAAGAAAAAAGGCTTCGTGTAGATAATTCACCTTATGGCAAGTTCATTGAAAACATAAAGAAGAATCTTTTTCAAAGTCATCCTTATAAAGAAACGGTTATTGGCAAAATGACAGACTTAGATGCCGCTACTTTAGATGAGTTTATAGGTTTCCAGAAAAAATTCTATACCCCGAACAATGCCGTTTTGGTTATTGCAGGCGATTTTGAGAAAGAAAATACTAAAAAATTGATTTTAGATTATTTTAAAGATATTCCAAAGGGAGCAGAAATTACAAGAAGCTTTCCTAAAGAAACTTCTATCACGTCAGAAATCAATGCAAAAGCCTACGACTCTAATATTCAAATACCGGCTACTATGATTGCCTATAGAACTCCCGGTCTTAAAAATAGAGACAGCCAAGTATTAGAAATGATTTCTACCTATTTATCTGACGGACCATCTTCAAAACTTTACAAAAAAATGGTAGATGATGAAAAACAAGCATTACAGATCGGTGCCATACCCGTAACCTTAGAAGATTACGGTATGTATATCATTTTTGCACTTCCGGTGGGCGAAACTAACTTAAACACATTAAACTCTTCTATTGAAACAGAAGTAGAAAAATTGAGAAATGGCCTTATTTCTGAAAATGATTATCAAAAACTACAGAACAAGTTTGAAAATCAGTTTGTGAACAGTAATGCCAGTATTGAAGGTATTGCAGAATCTCTTGCAGAGTATTATGCGCTTTATGGTGACACATCTCTTATCAACAAAGAAATAGAAGTATATAGATCTATTACCAGAGAAGAAATTAAAGAGGTCGCAAACAAGTATTTAAAACCTAACCAAAGATTGGTTCTAGAATATTTACCTGAAGAAAATACCGCAAACTAAAAATGACTATGAAAAATACATATATATTACTACTTACATTATTCTCCTTCATTGCTATACAAGCACAGGTAGATCGAACGGTTATGCCTAAACCAGGACCTGCACCTGAAATTAATTTAGGAGCTCCACAATCATTCAACCTTAACAACGGATTAAAGGTACTTGTGGTAGAAAATCACAAATTACCTAGAGTTTCTATGCAATTATCTATAGATAACCCACCAATATTAGAAGGCGACAAAGCTGGGGTAAAAAGCCTAACCGGAAGTCTTTTAGGCAAGGGTTCTAAAAATATCAGTAAAGATGACTTTTACGAAGAAATAGATTTTTTAGGTGCACGACTTAATTTTGGTTCACAAAGTGCTTCTGGACAATCGCTTTCTAAATACTTTCCTAGAATAATGGAACTAATGGCAGATGCCGCCATTAATCCCACTTTTACACAAGAAGAATTTGATAAAGAAAAAGAAATATTAATTACCAGTTTAAAAACCGAAGAGAAAGATATCAACTCTATTTCAAGAAGAATACAAAGAACTTTAGCTTATGGAAAAAATCATCCTTTTGGTGAATTCACTACAGAAGAAACCGTAAAAAATGTAACTCTTAGTGATGTTGAAGAGTTTTACAGAGATTATTTTGTTCCCGCAAATGCATACTTAATCGTTATAGGCGATGTAAATTTTGAAGAGGTGAAAACTTTAACGGAGAAATACTTTACCTCTTGGACGAAGGCAGTGCCACCAAGCTTTTCATATTCGTCAGCAAAGAACGTTCCTAACACCCAAATTAACTTGGTAGACATGCCTAATGCAGTACAATCAGAAATCACCGTACAGAACATTGTAGACTTAAAATGGAAGGATGACGATTTCGTTGCTGCTTTAATTGCTAATCAAATTTTAGGCGGGTCTAATAGTAGACTTTACTTAAACCTAAGAGAAGACAAGGGCTATACTTATGGTGCCTATTCCTCTATTGGAAATAACAAGTATGGCCCATCTAGGTTTTCAGCCACCGCAGAGGTAAGAAATATGGTTACCGACAGTTCAATTGTAGAGTTACTAAAAGAATTAGAAACTATAACCACCGCCTCTATAACCGATGAGGAACTTAAAACCGCAAAATCTCTTTACTCTGGCAATTTTATAATGGCTTTAGAGGATCCTGAGAATATTGCTTACTATTCCTTAAAAGAAGAAACCGAAAAATTGCCGAAGGGATATTTTAAAACATTTCTAGAGAAAATTGACAAGGTAAGCAAAGCAGATGTAGAAGCCGCCGCAAAAAAGTATTTCAATGTCAATAACGCCAGAGTAATCGTAGTTGGTAAAGGAAGTGATATCCTTTCTAATCTTCAGAATGTAGAATTTAAAGGTAAAAAACTTCCGGTTCTTGCGTATTCCAAAACTGCAGACAGAGTTGAAACACCAGATTACAATGCCGCCGTACCAACTGATGTATCAGCATACTCCGTAATAAAAAAGTATATTACAGCTATTGGTGGAAAAGATAAACTTGAAAGCGTAAATACCTTAGCCATGATGGCCGCAGCAGAAATGCAAGGAATGAAATTAGACTTAAACGTTAAAAAAACATCTAGCAATCAACTTATGCAAGATGTGCAAATGATGGGTAATTCCGTAAGCAAACAAGTTGTAAACGGTGATAAAGGCTATATGGTAATGCAAGGTCAGCGTAAAGATCTTGAAGAAAAGGAATTAAAATCTATTAAAAAAGAATCTGCTCCTTTCACTGAACTTCAATTACTAAACGATGAATCTGTAGTTATAGAAGGTATGGAAATGGTAGGCGATAAAAACACTTACAAGCTAAAGGTTGGAGAAAATAAATCTGCTTTCTTTGATGCCGAAACCGGACTTAAACTACAAGAGGTTACCATAACCGAAATGCAGGGGCAACAAATTGCCAGCACTTCTAACTTTGAAGATTACAAAGAAGTTTCTGGTATTTTATTTCCTTTTAAAATACTACAAACCGTAGGCCCTCAATCTTTTGAGTTTATAGTTTCTGAAATCAAAGTAAATGATGGTGTATCACCTACCGATTTTGAATAACTAAAATTTAATCTAAAAAGAAAAACCCGCTCATGAGCGGGTTTTTTGTTTTCTAATTTATAGGTTAAGCTTATCCTATTTTTCTTATTCTTGCTTCGCCAAAAATCAATCCTTTATCCACTTCTGGGCTACCCATATAATTCACATTTGTTTCTCCGTAGCAAGTTACCTTTAACCTATCTTTTACATGAACCCTAAAATTACTTTCACCATAAGCTGTAATTTTAGTCTCATCTGCCATCATACCTACTGTATTTACTTCGCTCTCTCCGTATGCCCTAAATAGCTGTCTAGCCACAGCACCTTCTCCTATTTCCAAATAACTGCTACCATAGATAGCTACTGTTAATTCATCTATGGAAACCGAATCAAAGTACACTTTTGCCTCGCCATATAAAGACATTTTAAAATCATCGGCATTAAAAAGATTTTTACATCTCACTACCTCTTCCCCTCTTATTGATAGATTTTCCAACTTTCTATAGGTAACGGTTGCAGTTGCCATAGTACCATTATATAGTGACTTACTACCACGCCATTGATCAGTTGAAATGCGTTCAGATTTTGTCACCACTTTGGCACCGTCTAAATACAAACGCAGCGTTCTGCCCTCTACCTCAACATTAATTTTATCTAAAGAAACTTTAGCATTTTCAATAACCACACTTTCCTCTTCCCCTTCAACTAGATTAACAGCTATGTGTGGACTAACAATTAATTTATCAAAAGATTTTACGTTGAATGATTTTTCCTGAGCCTGAATTGCGCCAACAGTCATTGTTACCGCTAGTAGTGCTACTAATATTTTTTTCATGATTTCCGTTTTTTTGATTAGTTCTATACAAAGACAAGTCAAAAATCATTTTGTTACAGTAGATATTACTATTTCTACCTAGCTACTGTCTTTTTTCTATTTACCAGCCATACCCCAAATAGTATAATTAGACCGCCTAACAACTGAAGAAAGCTAATATTTTCACCATCCAAAAAACCCCATAACACTGCCACAAGTGGTATCAAATAGGTAACAGAAGCCGCAAATACGGGACTGGACAATTTTATCAGTTTATTAAACAGAATATTTGCCAATGCCGTACCCAAAAAAGCCAACGCCATTATATACCAAACTGCCTCTTGCATAGCACTATTTCCCACAAATTGCTGAAACACGCCAGAATACACTAATATTATTACCGCAGGAAGAAAGGCAACCCCAAAACTAGCAGTTGTTACAGCCAAGGGGGTTAAATGAGATAAATGCTTTTTTATAATATTGATATTGAAGGCATAACCCAAGGCGGAAACAATGATGAACAATGCATACCAATAATTCTGGTCTACATTATTCTCCATACCAGCCGCAATTAATACTACAGTACCAAACAGACCAATTAAAACCCCTAAAACCTGTCTTCCCTTTAATGAAAGCCCAAAAAGTGCCAGCCCCACCAAAGTAGTGAACAAGGGTGCTACAGAATTTAAAATAGAAGTAATGCCACTGCTTATTTCAGTTTGTGCCAATGCAAAGAAAAATGGTGGAAAAAATGAACTACATAGCCCTGCGATAGTTATCCATTTCCAATCGGTTTTTGAAAGTGTTTTTAAAGACTTAAAACCCAATATAAATAACAGTACCGATGCAAATACAATCCTTAATCCGCCTACCTGTAGAGGCGTATACCCAACCAAAGACCTTTTTATCAATATAAAAGAAGAACCCCATATAAGCGATAGAACTACTAGGTAAATCCATTTTTGATCTATATTCTTCAATGTTGATGATTTTAAAACAAAAGTGAGCTTTTTTCTAAATAAATCAACCTCTTAACTAGTTATTTTTAAAATACAATGATCAATGCATTTTACATATTTGGTATATTTACACTGTAAACATGTTTGCTTTTATCAAGCTTATACAAAATCTACAATTATGAGGTTTAAAATATTAATTCTTTTCGTCACTCTATTTACGTTGACATCACAGGCTACATTAGCACAAGAAGACGATACATTACCTACTGAAGTTATAAACAGTGACAGCAAGACAATCTTAATAGGTATTGATGGTATGGCATGCCAAGAGGGTTGCGCTGATAAAATTTCTTCTAATTTAATGGAGAGTGAGGGTGTTGTTTCTTCCGATATCAGTTTTAAAGATAAAAGCGGACTCATAACTTTTGACCCTAACATTATTACTATGGAAGAGGTAAAGAGAATAATTACCGACACAAAAGTAAAAGATTACGTTTATACCATTACGTCTAATAAAACTATTACTGCTGTTACTCCTCAACAAAATAATTAAGATGAAAAAGATACTTTACACACTTACTATAGCAACATTCTTAACTTTTGTTGCATGCAAGGAAACTAAAAAAGCAGAAGAGCCTTCCAAAATGGAGCATGTCATGAGCATTCATGATGAAGTAATGCCAAAAATGGGAACATTAGGGAAATTAGTAGGGCAATTAAAACCAATGGCCGACTCTCTTGGAGCCGAATCAGTTGAAGCAAAGGCAATGAAAGATCTTCAAGAAGCAAATAAATCTATGATGGATTGGATGCAAGGTTTTGGAGACCGTTTTGACGCTGATGAAATTATGAACGGTAAAGAACTTTCTGATGAAAAGAAAGAATGGCTAAATGAAGAAGAAGAAAAAGTACAACAAGTAAAAGAGAACATCAATTCTAGTATTGAACGTGCTGAAGAGATTCTTGCCAAGCAATAACAAACTTTTACTAAAAGGGCAATTTAGAAAGATCTACATTACCCCCTGAAATAATAATTCCTATTTTTTTATTCTGAAAAACTTCTGGCTGTTCTTTTGATTGTTTCAAAACTGCAGCCACAGTTACAGCACTAGAGGGTTCTATAATAATTTTCATACGTTCCCAAACCAATTTCATAGCAGTTACAATCTCATCTTCGGTAATTCTAACGATACCACTAACAAGCTCTTTTATAATAGGGAAATTCTTATCGCCCAACATTGTTTTTAATCCGTCTGCAATGGTATTCGTGGTATCATTACTTTCTATTTTACCACTTTGCAAAGAACGATAAGCATCATCTGCCTCAAAAGGTTCGGCACCATAAACTTTACAATCATCACCAAAATATTTTACCGCCAAAGCAGAACCGGCAATAAGACCGCCACCACCAACTGGGCAAAATATAAAATCTAAATCTGGTTGCTTTTCCAATAATTCTAACGCAGCCGTACCTTGACCTAAAATAACATCATTGTCATTTGAAGGATGAATAAAAGTTGCTCCCGTTTTCCGTCCTATTTCATCCGCTAACGATTGCCTTGCTTCTACCGTTGGTTCACACTCATAAATTTTACCCAGATACTCTCTAACCCCAACTTTTTTGACTTCTGGAGCTGCATTTGGCATTACAATATGAGCAGTCACACCAACACTTTGAGCCGCAAGCGATAAAGCTTGTGCAAAATTACCTGACGAATGTGTGACTACGCCACTTTTCTTTTGTTCATCGGATAATTGCAGGATTGCATTGGTAGCACCTCGCATCTTGTAGGCTCCTGCTCTTTGAAAATTTTCGCATTTGAAGAATACCTTTGCATTGACTTCCTTGTCAATTAATCTTGATGTCAGAACTGACGTATTATGAACAAATGGAGTTATTCGTTCGTGACAATCTAATAGGTCTTGCTTTGTCATTTTTACTTTGTATTGATATCAATTTTTGTTTTGAAGTTAACGAATTTGAGCTTTTAATTTTTAAATTACAATCATCAACTATTCAAATTAAACAAAACTCATAGCTTTCTAAGACAAAACAACATTTCAACCCTAGATCAAAACGTTTGGGCAAATTCATTTTAAAGGATAATTCAAATAATATACTTTCAAAACCTGAAGACACTAATACCTATTAATAAAATGCTTTCATTGTTTTGTATAAGTTATTATAGAAATGTAATTCAACTATTCTTTATAGAAATGAAAGTACTTTTGATTATTACAATTTCACTATACTCCATAATATTACGTTCACAAGACTTAACTGAAAACTGGGTAGGCAGCAATTACTTTATGCAAGCTACCGCGTGTGACATACGAATAACAACAGCCGTTTCTAACTTAACCAATGATGCAGATGTCTATTTTTATTCTGGACAAATGGGCTGTACTACAGAATCCTATTCATCTAATAGAATAATTAACCACAATGCATTAGCTCCCTTCTTAGAATTTGGCAACAATGGTAAAGGCATTTTAACTTTCAATTTCAACCAAACCGTTACAAACCCTATACTTCATATAGATAGATTAGGTGGCGGATATGGACCTGGTCCATTTTCTAATTCAGCACTTTTAACTTTGTTAAATACAAATTCGTACTTAAACCGACTTTCTGGAAATGGTGAGCATTTTGAAGTTACTTCAAACACCATCACTAGAACACCCAATCAACCATTTGGCAGTAATACCACATCAGAATGTGGTCTTGCAGACGAAGGTGGCGCCGCTGGTTCTGTTCAAATAATGGGTAGTTTTAATTCTATTTCTTTTGAATTTGAATTAAATGGCTCAACAGGTGATGCCGATGTAGTAGAAATTGTCTGGGAAATAATTTGTGATTTCGATGAAGACGGAATAGATGATAGAACAGACTTAGATGATGATAACGACGGTATTTTAGATAGTATAGAACTTGGCTCAAACCCTTTACTTGATAGTGATAATGATGGCTTAATTGATTCAAGAGATATTGATAGTGATGGTGACGGCTGTTTTGATGTTACCGAAGCAGGTTTCACAGATTTAGATGATGATGGTGTCTTAGGTTCATTGCCAAACAATGTCGATCCAAATGGCATGATAATCAATACAGTAGATGGTTATACTCCGCCATTAGTATCATCAACCAACAATACTTTTTACTTCCAATATCATAATGGTCCTACAATTTTACAGCAACCTGTTAATAAAGAAATCTGTGCAGGCGAGGATACCTTTCTTCTCATAGAAACTGAAAATGCCAATACAATTCAGTGGCAATATAGCAATGACAACGGTACATCTTGGTATAATATAATAAATAATGAAACCTTTGATGGCGCAAACACAAATGAGCTAGAAATCAAAAACTCTGACCAGAATTTAAATGGATTTGAATTTAGGGCGGCTATGTCATTTTGTTCAAACTTAACAATCTCAAATAGTGCTATCCTTTATGTATATAAAAAACCAAATGCAGGAGAAGATAACCAAGTGGAGTTTCACCCTACAGACCCTATAGTTAATTTAATAGATTACCTAGGCGGCAACCCAGATGAGAATGGAACATGGAGCCCAGCTTTAAATTCTAACAGTGGAATTTTTAATCCTGAAAATGAAAATGAAGGTTTTTATACCTATACAGTAACTAACGGAACCTGCCAAAGTTCAGAAGCAATATTAGAAGTATCATTACTAGAAATAGATTGGGACGACTATCGTGATTTTGACCAAGACGGCATAGTCAACAACTTAGATTTAGATGACGACAATGATGGTATTCTTGATAGTATAGAACTAGGTAATGACCTTCTATTAGACTCTGATATGGATGGACAAATAGATTCTCAAGACCTAGATAGCGACAATGATGGTTGCTTTGATGTAGTGGAAGCTGGTTTTACAGATTTAGATTACGATGGTATTTTGGGGGATTTCCCAAATGATGTAGATAATAACGGGCGAATTACAAACGAAATTGATGGATATACCACTCCAATCTATTCAAACGAAAACAACGCATTTGATTTTCAGCTTCAGAATATTCCAACAATTACACAACACCCAAACAATGTAGAAATTTGCGAAGGACTTAATACAACCATTTCAGTTCAAATTGCGAATGCCAAAACATTTCAATGGCAATATAAACCACCCAATGAGACCAATTGGGTTAGTTTACAAAATGATGATACCTACAACGGTATATATACCAATACTTTACAGATTAAAAATGTTAATAGAAATCTAAACAACTATAGATATCGCGTTAAGACCGAGTTTTGCTTAAATGCTATTTTTACAGAAAGCGCAGAATTAGTCATATTAAATGCTGAAAATGCCGGTGAAAATGGTTTCGCTGTTTTTTGCCCAGACGATAACCCTATAGACTTAATCCATTTCCTAAACGGTAATCCTGATTCTTCTGGCACTTGGCTTCCTGCCTTAAATTCTAACACCGGTGTTTTCAATCCTAATATTGATAAGTCTGGAATTTACACCTATCAAATTAATAACTTTCAGTGTCAAAGTTCTGAAGCAATTGTAGATGTTGAAATATTACAAACTCCCATCATCTCTAATATTAAAGTAAAAGATTT
Source organism: Maribacter sp. Asnod1-A12 (assembly GCF_045063735.1). Taxonomy (NCBI): domain Bacteria; kingdom Pseudomonadati; phylum Bacteroidota; class Flavobacteriia; order Flavobacteriales; family Flavobacteriaceae; genus Maribacter; species Maribacter sp. Asnod1-A12. Next base: position 1,780,135 of record NZ_JBEFNZ010000006.1, on the reverse strand, counting down.
AAGCGAAAACAATACGATAACAATAGAACTTAATAATTCTGGATCCTTCGAATTCTCTTTGGATAATATATTTTTTCAAGATAGTTCTACATTTAATAACTTAAATGCAGACAATTATATGATATATGTGAGAAATAAGAATGGTTGCGAAACCATTACTGAGCAAGTTTCCATCATTGATTATCCTAAATTTTTTACACCAAATAATGATGGTTATAATGACTACTGGAACATTGAAGGGCTTATTCGCTCTCCATTTAACTTAACTATTTTCGATAGATACGGTAAATTAATTAAACACATCAATAACCTGAATAACAGTTGGGATGGCACTTTCAATAATCAACCAATGCCATCCAGTGATTATTGGTTCAAATTTACCGCAAACAAGACTATTAAAACCGGTCATTTCAGTCTCAAACGATAAGCTAATTATTACATAAAATTACATTCTTATTTTTTCCACCTTAAGGTTTCAATAATTCCTCTTATATCATTCTGAAGGTATGATGCTGCAGGTAAAATAGAGTCATAATTAGGTTTCGTATAAAAATAAACGGAACCTGTTAGAAAATGCTCTGTACTATCGGTCACAAAAAATTGCGATTGAGATGCTGCGTTGCCTTGCACCTCAAATAAAGCGCCGTAGATTCTCTCATCTGGATTTACATACGGTTGTTCTACGATGTTATCTGCCTTTGCAGCATGCTCATAACTAAGTCTTTTAGAATCATTGATCAACTGAGACAAATTACCATTAATCTTCTTATAGCTTAAAAAAATAGCACCTTTCATCTCTGGATAAGATATAGTATAGGCTTGATCTCCATTTGGCTCTGCATTTGCCAGTTGATTGTATTTAAACCTAAAGTTCTCTGTTTCTAAATCCGCCAATTTTCCCTGCGGATACTCTAATCGCATTTTAGCTTTTGGTTTGGGTAGTACTTGCTCATCTTTACAGCTGGCCATCAAAAGAAATACTACTAAAAACGTAACGAATGACTTACTCTTCATGTGGTAAGGTAACTTTTATTTGTTTCAATCTTTTTTTGTCCATCGCTTCAACCACAAAGGTATAGGACTCGAACATTATTTTTTCTCCACGTCTTGGAAAACTACCTGCTTTTTCTAAAACAAAGCCTGCCAAGGTTTCAGATTCTCCTTTATTTTCTTCAAAGAAATCATTATCCTCTAACTTAATAACTCTATAAAAATCTTTTAGAGGTGTTTTACCTTCAAAGACATAATTAAAATCATCCAACTTAGAGAATATTAAATCTTCATCATCAAATTCATCACTAATATCACCAACAATTTCTTCAATAATATCTTCTAATGAAACTAACCCAGAAGTACCACCATATTCATCTACAACTATAGCCAAGTGGTTTTTCTTCTCTTGAAATTCACCCAATAAATCATCTAATTTTTTATTTTCGGGAACGAAATAAGGCTCTCTTATCAAGGTCATCCAATTAAAGGTCTTTCGGTCTAAATATGGCAATAAATCCTTCACATACAGAACTCCTTTTACGGTATCTATATTCTCACCAAAAACCGGAATTCTTGAATACCCATGTTTTTTGATTTCCCCAAGTACTTCAGGAAATTTCATCTGTTCATTAAGCGCAAAAATATCTATACGAGGTCTCATTACCTGTTTGGTATCCGTATTACCAAAGGTTACAATACCCTCTAGAATCTTTTTCTCCTCCTTTGTAGTATCACCTTGAGATGTCAGGTCCAATGCCTGAGACAATTGATCCACACTTAAACTAGATTTCTGCTTACCAAGCTTATTATACAAAAACAGAGTGCCTGATCGCATGGGCAAACTCAATGGAGCAAAAATAAAATCTAACACTCTCAATGGGTATGCCATAAAATGCGCAAAGCTCATTCTATTTCTATTGGCATAAACCTTGGGTAATATTTCACCGAACATTAAAATTAGAAAAGTAGCAACAACAACTTCTAATAAAAAGCGTACGGAAACTATACCAAATAATACTTGGTTGACATTTTCAAAAAGGGTGTCCCCTATAATACTAAACAGTAATACTACTCCAATATTAATAGCATTATTTGCAATTAATATGGTTGCCAGCAACTTTTTAGGTCGTTCAAGAAGTTTTATTAAAATGGAACTCTTAGCAGATTTTTCATCTTGTAGTTCTTTTATTTCGGTCGTAGATAAGCCGAACATGGCTACTTCAGCACCAGAAATAAGCGCAGAGCAAATAAGCAGTACACATAGTACAACTATATTCATTGCAAAAACACCGTTTACAACTAACGTTGTCATTAATAACGGTAAGGGGTCTGAGTCCAATAGTTACTATTTAAATTATATTTAAAACGGTAAATCATCATCCTCGTCTGGACTTGCAGGTGCAGGAGCTGATGCTTTAGATGGCGCTTTACTTTCAATACTTGCTGGTTTCTGAGCAGCAGGAGCTGAACCACCATTATTCTGCATACCTTCTTTCTTGGTAGTCAAAAAAGTAAATTCTTGCACATGTACCTCAGTTGAATATCTGGTATTACCATCCTCACCTTGCCATTGACGATTTTTCAATCTGCCTTCTACATAAACCTTATCGCCTTTACTTAAATATTTTTCACAAATTTCAGCAGCTTTATTTCTAACCACCACATTGTGCCAATCTGTATTTGTAACACGTTCACCAGTAGATTTATTGGTATATGTCTCATTAGTAGCTATTGGAAACCTACCAATACTACCGCCTCCTTCAAAATAATGCATTTTAACTTCATCACCTAAATGCCCAATCAACATTACCTTATTCAATGTACCGCTCATAACTTAAAGATATAAAATTCAAAAGTACTAAAATTTAAATGCTTTGATAAAATCTGCTATTAAAACCGGTACCGGAAAATCGGTTATTTTTTCAACCGGAATCATGTCATTGAAAACGTCATTCGTATAGACCAACCAAAACTTTGTATGTAAATGTTGATGTGATAATTTATGTACTACAGCATTCTCATTGAAACTTAGAACTTCATTAGAATCTATATCATTTAGCACTTCTTTATACCTTATAGTAATATCCTCTATTTCCAATACATCTTTTGATTCCAACAAAGGAAATTGCCATAAGTTTTGCCAAATGCCTTTGCCCGTTCTTTGATTTAGCCTTGTAAATTGATTCCCATCAGTATCCTTATATATAGGTATAAGATAATTGAAGTACCTATTTCGCACTTTTGTCTTTTTTAACTTGACCGGCAAGGCATCTACCAAGCCTTTTTCTAAGGCAACACAACTATCATTTAAAGGACAAAGTAAACATAAAGGCTTTTTAGGAGAGCATTGTATTGCCCCAAACTCCATAATACCTTGATTATAATCTCGAATATTAGCAGGATCCATTACTTTTTGGGCCAAGCTTTTAAAATATTTGACACCACTAGTACTATTAATAGGTGTATCTATACCATAATATCTAGCGAGCACTCTATATACATTTCCATCCACTACCGCCTGTGGTTCGTTAAAACATATAGACGAAATAGCACTAGCAGTATAGTCACCCACCCCTTTTAGTGTTAAAAGTTTCTTATAGTTATCAGGAAAGTTACCGTCATACTCTTCAACGACCATTTTTGCAGCGGCATGAAGATTTCTAGCTCTTGAATAATAACCAAGCCCTTGCCAAAGTTTTAACACCTGTTCTTCTTTAGCACTCGCAAGATCGTTAACAGTTGGGAAATTTGCTACAAAACTCAAGTAATACGGGGTTCCCTGAGCCACACGTGTTTGTTGCAATATAATTTCCGATAGCCATATTTTGTATGGATCAGAGGTCTCGCGCCATGGTAAACTGCGCTTATTTTGATGATACCAATCTAAAATTTTACCCGAAAATGACATGCTCTTTGATACTAAGTTATAAAAGTAGCAGTTTATACACTTAAAATTAACCCATTAGAAAGAAAGATTGAATTTAATTTATATATTTGCAACCCGAAAAAACATACAGAAAATCTAATATTGAAAGATGACGAAAGCGGAAATTGTATCGAAGATCTCAGATAAGCTGGGAATTGAAAAAGGAGATGTACAGGCAACTGTTGAATCTTTTATGGAAGAGGTAAAAACATCATTAGAAAGTGGTGATAATGTTTACCTAAGAGGTTTTGGTAGTTTTATCATTAAAACTAGAGCCGAAAAAACCGGTAGAAATATTTCCAAAAACACAACTATTAAAATACCCGCTCACAACATTCCAGCATTTAAACCTGCCAAGGTTTTTGTAGAAGGAGTTAAGAGCAACGTACACGTAAAATAATTAACTTAAAAAAGAACTTTATGCCAAGCGGTAAAAAAAGAAAGAGACATAAGGTAGCTACACACAAGCGCAAGAAGCGTAGAAGAGCTAACCGACACAAGAAAAAGTAGTTTTATAACTACTTTTTCTTTTTAAAATACGTTCATTGACATAGAGATCCAAAATTTGGATTTCGGCAGATACATATGTATTTGTCTATGGTATTGTTTAATCAGTTCGTTGCCTATTTTTTAGGTGAACGACAAAAAAATATTCAGGTGAATAGAGAATTAATCGTAAGATCTAGTTCCCAATCTGTTGACTTTGCCTTGCTAAAGGACGGAAAACTCACTGAACTACATAAAGAGGAAAACAGTAACGACTTTTCTGTTGGCGATATATTTCTTGCCAAAATCAGAAAACCGGTTACCGGTTTAAATGCGGCGTTTGTAAACGTTGGTTATGAAAAAGATGCATTCTTGCATTATCACGACCTTGGTCCGCAGTTATCTTCTATGCTTAAGTTCATTAAACAAGTGAGCACAGGAAAACTAAAGGATTACACTTTAGAAAATTTCCCGTTCGAGACCGATATTGACAAAAACGGTGTTATTACCGATGTTATAAAAGCGAACCAATCATTATTGGTTCAAATTGTAAAAGAACCTATATCTACTAAAGGACCAAGAATTAGTTCTGAGCTATCAATAGCTGGGCGTTACTTGGTAATGGTTCCTTTCTCTGATCGTGTATCCGTATCTCAAAAGATAGGTAGCAAAGAAGAGAAAGACAGGTTAAAAAGACTCGTTAGAAGCATTAAACCAAAAGGTTTTGGTGTTATCATTAGAACAGTCGCAGAGGGACAAAAAGTCGCAGAACTGGACAAAGATCTAGAAAACTTGCTGAACAAATGGACAGCAATGTGTAAAAAATTACATCGTGCTCAAACACCATCAAAAGTATTTGTAGAACTCAATAGAGCATCTTCTATATTAAGAGATGTATTCAATGATAGTTTTACAGGAATACATGTGGATGACACCACCTTATTTAATGAAATTAAGGATTATGTGACAGAGATCGCTCCAGAAAAAGAGAGCATCGTAAAGCACTATAACACCAACGTACCTATTTTTGAAAAGTTTGGTATTGAAAGACAGATTAAAACGTCTTTTGGCCGTACTGCAGCTATGAGCAAAGGAGCCTATTTAATTATAGAGCATACTGAAGCACTTCATGTTATAGACGTTAATAGTGGTAACAGATCAAACAAAGCTAAAAATCAAGAAGATACTGCCCTAGAGGTAAATCTTTTATCCGCTTCTGAAATTGCAAGACAACTACGTCTTCGTGATATGGGCGGAATTATAGTGGTAGATTTTATCGATATGGTAAAACCACAACATAGAAAAAGGCTTTTTGAACATCTTAGAGATGAGATGAAAGATGATCGTGCCAAACATAAAATACTACCTCCTAGTAAATTTGGTTTAATTCAGATTACCCGACAAAGGGTACGACCTGAAATGAATATTAAAACAACTGAAGAGGACCCTAATAATGCAGGGAAACAGGTGGAAGCACCTATTGTTTTAATAGATAAAATTACAGCGGACCTTGAAAAACTTCTTAAAGGCCCTAAAAAGGACAGCAGTATAACTTTAAATATACACCCCTTTATAGCAGCCTATATTACAAAAGGTTTTCCATCAATGAGAACAAAATGGTTCTTAGAGTATAAAAAATGGATTAAAATTCAACCGCGGGATGCGTATACGTATCTAGAATACCGTTTTAAAAACAAAGACGGCAAAACAATATATTAATGAAAAAAGCGATTTCCTTACGGAGTCGCTTTTTTTGTTGCCAAAAATGAAAGAAGCATCTCAACTAATCTTAATCATTTCCATTAAAGATGAAAAAATATCTATCTATATTTCTCCTGACTTTTTTAAGTTTTAACACCTTTGCACAAATTACATTTGAACCAGGTTACATTATTGATAATTCTGGTAAAAAAATAAATTGTCTTATAAAGAACAATGGTTGGAAAAACAACCCCACAAAATTTGAATATAAAATTGACTCTAATGCTGAAGTTCAAGAAGGTGGAATCTACAACATAGCCGAATTCTCTATTGAAAACGGAAAAAAGTATATAAGAAAAGACATAAAAATAGATAGGTCTAAGTCGATTCTTAAAAGATTAAGCAAGATAAAAGAAGCTGAATTCACCCAAGAAACCTTATTTCTTGAACAGCTAGCCGAAGGTGATGCAAATTTATTTTATTATGAAGACAGTAATCTAATAAGATTCTTTTACAACTTAAACAACGCTTCTACAACACAATTAATTTATAAAAAGTATCTCACTGAAAACAATCGTATTGGAGAGAATACTGAATATAAAAAACAATTGTGGGATGACTTAAAATGCGGAAATTTATCTCTTAATGATGTAAAATCTACTGATTATAGAAAATCTGAATTACTTTCGTTTTTTACTTTATACAATAAATGCAAGAATCCTAACTATGTAAACTCTACCACCTCACAAAATAACAATAAAAACGTATTTAATTTAGGCATACGTGCTGGTTTAAATTCTGCCTCTATGAATTTTAAGTCTCCTCAATCAAGTACTAATTTTGAACTTGAAAACAACTCAAGTATAAGGTTTGGTGTCGAACTTGAAGCTGTATTACCATTTAATAAAAATAAATGGTCTTTGTTTATTCAACCTATGTATCAAAGTTTTGATGGTAAAGAACAATTAGAGTTTCAAAAAGTTTCGGTAGACTATAAATCAATTGAAACATCTATTGGAGTTAGGCATTACTTTTTTCTTAATTCAGACTCCAGAATATTTATAAATACAGCATTTCAAATAGATACAGCTTTAGATTCAAAAATAGATTTCGAATCTAGTAGTGATTTTGAAATTAAACCAAGAACTTCATTTAATTTTGGACTAGGTTTTGCTCGCAAAAATGCCAGCATTAAATTAAACTACAACCCTAGAAGAGCATTACTTAGTAACTATGCAGCTATTTCGTCTGATTACAAAGTGCTTTCTATAGTACTTGGCTATAACTTTTTATAAGAGGTAATAGTTTAAAGTAGATTTGTATTTTACTAATATAAAAAACCAAGCGACTCTAAACAGAGTCGCTTTTTTTGTTTTAGGTTTTTATGTATTTTAACCATCAATTTCCTAACCAACCAAAGTAAATGTCCTGCAAAAACTGCTCTTCAACTCTATTAAACCATTCTTTATTTTGTAATCAGTGTGGTGCTAAAATTGTGAATGATAGATTAACTATAAAAGGATTAGCCACCGACCTTTCGAATAATCTTCTTGGCTGGGACAATAAATTTTTCTTTACCATAAAAAACTTATTATTAAGACCTCATGTTGTCTTCAGAGAATATCTTGGCGGCACAAGAAAGCGCTATATGAATCCTTTTACCATTCTAGGATTAACAACTGCAATAGCAATTTTTTTATTTAATTTTTTTGCCGAACAATATCTAGCTCTTAATATTGAATCTAACATGCAATCAATTTCCATAATGTCAAATATGATGGAAAAAAAAGCTAGGTGATAATTTTGATAAAGTAGCCTATGAGAAAGAAACATTAGAAATGGTAACTAATTCAAGCCAATTCATGTTGAAATACTTTAACCTTATAGTAATTTTATTTATTCCTCTTTATACTTTTATAGCCTTTATGGTTTACCGAAAACCCTATAATTATGCGGAACATTTGATAATTAATTCTTACATACAAAGCATTTCTTTTTTAGTTACTTCGATTATATTTACAATATCAGTTTTCACAACGCCATCTGTTTATCTTGTCACAATATTTTTTTTAATTCTTTACTATACCTATGCGTATGGAAAACTATATCATTTGAGCCTTGCAGAATCAATTTTAATATTATTAATTTTTATAGGAATACTGATTATCTCCATTATTAGTATAGGAATATTGTCTTTCGTTCTTGGGATAACAATTAAGTATCTTAGTACTTAAATAATACATTTCTTAAATTGAACCAAAAAACTAAAGGCTACACTGTTCAGGAAGCTACAAAAAAGATAGAAAGCTACTGTGCTTACCAAGATCGCTGCCATAAAGAAGTGGTTTCAAAATTGAAAGATATGGGTATGATCCCATTAGCAGTCGATACCATTATCGCTCAGCTTATTGAAGATAGGTTTTTAAACGAAGAGCGTTTTGCAAAGAGCTTTGCTCGTGGCAAATTCAACATTAAAAAATGGGGAAAAAATAGAATTGTTAGAGAACTGAAATTCAGAAATATTTCTAAATACAATATTACTACTGCCTTAAAAGAAATTGAACCTGAAGCATACCTAACTACTTTAGATGATTTAGCCCTTAAAAGATTGAAGCAGATCACTGAAACTAACATTCAAAAGCGTAGAAAAAAACTAGCCGATTATTTATTATACAGAGGCTGGGAAAGTCACTTGGTTTATGAGAAATTAAGGGAATTGATTCCTTAAGCTTTTAACGTACTATTCGTTCTAGAAATAGCCTTTTCATTTTTCCAATCTATCCAATCTTGCCCTTTTAGCTTTCGCATAAGCACATCATAATAACGCATTATAAAAATATTATACGATGCTTTCGCTAAGTTTTTGGGATTACGCGCCAATGCACGTAAACTCATTGAGAAGCCCGGAGTATTGTATTTCATATAATGCCAATAACCTTCTGGCATATATAAAACTTCTCCATGAGAGAGGGTTGTTTTAAACCCGTTTGCATTTTTTAATGCCGGCCACTTGTCATAATCCGGATTTGAGAAATCTATGCTCTCATGGGTAATTAACGAATGTGGCACCTTATATAGATTTTCCGTTTCTGACTGCGCAAACAGCACTACCTCTTTTTCTCCATCAAAATGAAAGTGAAATATATTCGCCAAATCTATATCGTAATGCATGAAAGTGTAAGAGTTACGTCCGCCAAAAAACATCATTGGCACCCCTTTTAAAAGCCTTAATCCGAAATCAGGAAACTTATAATCCTTTTGCAGTGCTGGTACTTCCTTCAAAATATTCCAAAGAAATATTCTATACTTGGTAGGCTCTTTTTTCAATAAATCTACATATGCCGACATTTTCATTTTGGCATGCGGTTCATTGAAACCATCTTTATGTTGTACAGGTCTATCATCATATAAAGGCACCGTGATATCACCAGCTATTTCCTTAATATAATCTAGATTCCACTTTTTAAAAGCAGGCCAATCTTCAATAGCCTGTTCTAACACAACAGGCTTTTGAGGTTTAAAGTAATCTTTAATAAAGTTCTCCTTGGTAATATGTTTTACCCTTGGAATATCTGCTAACTTCAATTACACATGGTTTTTTAGGGAAAACAAAGGTAATTAACGTTAAGAAAATAATTTCTTAAAAATGTAATAATGTAGTATTATTCAACAATTTTAGCTTTTTGCTTCGCAGTTTCATTACGCTCAATAGAATGACCGGGTCTAGACCATTTTGGTTTTTCACCTAAAGATTCAATCTTAGAATCTTCTGCTTCTACAGTTTTAGGTTGTGATACCTTTGTAAATGGCTTTTGCGGATTTAGACCTAACATCTTGAACATCGCCATATCCTCATTTACATCTGGATTTGGAGTGGTCAATAATTTATCGCCTGCAAAAATAGAATTGGCACCGGCAAAGAAACACATTGCCTGTCCTTCTCTACTCATTTCAGTTCTACCTGCAGATAAACGTACCTGCGTCTCTGGCATTACTATTCTTGTAGTGGCGACCATACGGATCATATCCCATATAGAAACTGGCTCTATGTCTTCCATAGGTGTACCTTCTACGGCAACCAATGCATTAATTGGAACTGATTCCGGTTGCGGATTCAATGATGTCAAAGCAACTAACATACCTGCTCTATCTTCCAATGCTTCACCCATACCAATAATACCACCGCTACAAACGGTTACATTACTTTTACGAACATTTTCAATAGTATCTAAACGATCCTCAAAGGCACGTGTAGAAATAACATCTTTATAATAATCTTCTGAAGTGTCTAAATTGTGGTTGTAAGCGTATAAACCTGCCTCTGCCAAACGTTTTGCCTGATTCTCTGTAATCATACCTAACGTACAGCAAACCTCCATATCAAGCTTGTTAATGGTACGCACCATTTCTAATACTTGATCAAACTCAGGACCGTCTTTTACGTTTCTCCATGCAGCACCCATACATACACGTGAACTACCTGACGCCTTTGCCCTAAGTGCCTGAGCTTTTACCTGAGAAACAGCCATAAGATCGTTACCTTCAATATCCGTGTGGTAACGTGCTGCTTGCGGACAATAGCCACAATCTTCTGGACAACCGCCTGTTTTAATAGAAAGCAATGTAGAAACTTGTACCGTATTGGGATCATGATTTTTCCTGTGTACGGTTGCAGCTTCATAAAGCAGCTCCATTAAAGGCTTGTTGTATATTTCTAGGATTTCTTCTTTTGACCAATTATGTCTTGCTTTGCTCATATAATCTTAGGTTGTTACCAGGGTTCAAAAATAACGGAATTTATATTGAAAAAATAATTGGATGTTTTTAAAATAATGACTTACCGCGTTGTCTAAAGTTGATTATTCATTTTTACCTATCAAAATACTTACCGCGTTTCCACCAAAACCTACAGCATTTACCAGTATTTTTTTAAGATTTCTATTCTTTGAGTCCGATGCTACAAAAGGTACTGAAATCATCTTGTTATGCTGCAACATTAGAATCGCTAATTCTAGATTTAGCATTCCTGATGTAGCGAACGTATGACCTATTTTCCATTTATTAGTGGTCAATTGAGGCATATGCTCACCAAACACTTCCTTAATGGCATTATATTCTGATGAGTCTCCTTTTATGGTTCCTGGTGCATGCATAACTATGGCATCTACCTCAGCAAGATTCATACTACCCAAAGCCATTTTCATGGATTTTTGAAAGCAAACGGCGTTAGCGGAAATGGAAGTATTGTGTTTTAAAATTTCCGTAGCAAACCCTACACCTTCAATCACTGCTAATGCATTGTCTACCACACCCGTTTCCAAACACGCCACCGAAGCTGCTTCGCCCAAAATCATGGTATTGTATTGTTTTTGCATATTCAATGCTTGGCACGGATAGTTTCGGCTACGCTCAGTTACCGCTAAGTTATCGACTACCGAAGCAGAACTAGAAGCAGGTGCTTTGGCATAAATCTTTAATGCCTTCATTTGGGCAATAGTAAAATTGGTCAACGGAGCTTCACTGGCACCTACCAAAAATTTAGTTGACATACCACTTGTTAGCCACGCCACTCCATTCAATACCGAATGTAAGCCTGTGGAACAGGTAATGGAATGGGATATTTCTGGTCCGGTTGCACCTAAATCATGAGATACCCATGATGATATATTACCAAGCGTGGTAGTAGGTGAACTTAATGTAGATGAAATACCGGTATCCAAAAATTCAGCATGATATTCTTCAAACAACTTTGTAGCCCCTCTAGAAGATCCCATGTTAATACCGAATTCAGCTGTATTTTCCCAACCAGATTGCTTCACCGCCATTCTTGAAGCTACCATTGCAAATAGCACACTGTCATCTAATTTTCTGTATTTACTATCAGACTCCCTTAGTTCTTCTACTAGTAATCTTGCAGATGTAGATAAGGGTGCTGCCCAAGTTTCAGAACCATTTATTTCTGATAAAGAAAAGTAATGATCATCGTTCTGATATGATTGCCAAGCTTCTTCTAACGTACTACCTAAAGATGACATTGAAGCTATTGCTGTTATGGATATTTTTTCTTTCAAAATTTAATCTAAAATGTATTTAACGCATCTGTGATCGAGTCGTAAATTTTCTGAAGTTGTATATCTGTAATTACGTAGGGCGGCAATGTATAAATAGTATTACCCAAAGGTCTTAACAACACCCCTCTTTCCAAAAAGAAATAATAAAGTTCGTCTCGCAAACTACCATAACGTTCCATTTTTATTTCAAGGTCTATGGCAAGAATAGCACCCATTACCCTAACCTCTTTTACTCTTTCATGATTCTGAATTTTGCCTGCGTATAAGTTATGCGCATTTTCAATATATGTTCTTCTTTCTATAATTTCTGGTGAATTTAAAAGTTCAATTCCTGCCAAAGCAGCTGCACAACCTAAAGGATGCGCGCTAAAAGTATGCGCATGAAAAAAACCTTTATGCACCTCATCACTAAGAAAACGGTCATAAATTTTCTGTGAACAACTGGTAATACTTAATGGAAACATACCTGCGGTTAACGCCTTACTTAGACAAATAACATCGGGCTTGCTCAATAAATGATCCGATGCAAAATTCTTTCCCGTTTTACCAAAACCGGTCATTATTTCATCGGCAATACATAACACATCATGTTTTTGACATAGACTTATTAAAGCATCCAATCCTTCTGCGGAATGAAATTTCATACCGGCAGCTCCTTGTACTAAAGGTTCAAAAACAAATGCCGCACAATCATTTTCATCTAAAATTTTAGAAAGCATGGTTTTTACCTCTTCAATATTATCTTCTTGCGGAACAGGTATTCGCACCACTTTTAACAGGAAATCTTCAAAGGGACCATTGTAAGACGACAGACCGGATGCACTCATTGCCCCAAACGTATCGCCATGAAAACCATCTTCAAAAGCAATCAACGTATCCCTTTTCTCCCCATTATTATGAAAATATTGAAGCGACATTTTTATCGCAGCTTCAATAGCGGTAGAACCATTATCGTTGAAAAATAGCTTTGCTTGATTATCCGGCAAAATGACCATTAATTTTTCTGACAATTTTATGGCAGGCTCATGAGTTAAACCGCTAAACATAACAAAATCTAACTTCTGCATTTGCTGGCTCATTGCTGAGATTATATGATCATTTGCATGACCATACATTACGGTATACCAAGATGCAATTCCGTCAATATATTCTTTTCCTTCTTCATCAAACAATAAAGCGCCCTTTGCCCTAGTTATTGGTAACTGTGGTTTACCCAACTTATGCTGGGTCAATGGATGCCATAAATATTTTTTATCTCGACTAGATAGATTTTCCACTTTCATAGAATTTATAATTCTTCATTTTATCTATCTTGCAAAGATCGGGAAATAAACCGCAATAAATAGATGCCTCTAGAAAGAAACAAAAATGCCTTTTTAAATTTTTCCCAAATGAAAAATACTACTGTATTTCTCATACTTTCTTTAATCACTTTTTTAATACGTTTTCCCTTCTTCTTTAGAGATTACATAGATCGCGATGAAAGCACTTTTATACTATTAGGGCAATCTTGGGCAAATGGTTTTCTACCCTACACACAATTATGGGATTTGAAGCCACCACTGACCTTTGCATTCTTTGCCGCTATTATTTCTGTTTTTGGCAAAAGTTTTGTCGCCATTAGGTTTGCCGGTGTGTTCTTGGTTGCCATTACCGCTTTTTACACCTATAAAATTGCTCTGACCATAATTTCAAAGAATGGTTCTATTATTGTTGGTGTATTTTGTATTGTTCTTTTAAGCCTTTTTGGCAGCCTACAAGGTGTAATGTCAGAACATATTTGTATTGCGCTTTTTGTACCAGCCATTTACCTTTTGCAAACTAAAAAGTCTCTCGGTTATATTTTCTTTGCCGGACTGTTAATGGGCGCAACGGTTATGGTAAAGTTAAACATGGCTTTCCCTATTCTATTCATTGGTATGTTCTTGACATATGAGTCTATTTTTAAGAAAGCCAACATATCTCCTCTTCATGTGTTACTTTTTGCAACAGGGGTAATTACCGTAATTGTCGGTACTATTGTACCATACTATATAACCGATCAAACTTATATCTGGTGGGAGTCTGTGGTATTGGCACCTTTAGAATATACCGGAGCAAGAAGATATTCTATTTTTAAACTGGCACCTATTTTCGTCATTACAGGACTTTTTCTTGTCTATGCCTATAAAAGCAAAAAACTTGATTTTAAAAATAGAACCATACAACTGCTATTAGTTGCCCTTATCGGAGTATTATTCTCTTTTGCAAAAGGAGGAAGAATCAACGGTCATTACCTTATTCAATTGCATCCCATGTTGCTTATTCTGGTTGCGATAGTTAGCTACAACTTAGTAATACAGTACAAACCTAAACTACCGGTTTATGCCGCTTTTATTGCATTATTGATACCCGCTGAAAGCTATCTGGAATACGCGAACGTTTTACAAAATAAATATAATAAGGGTACATTCTTTAATGGAGAAGGCTTTGCTGCACCACAGTATATTTTAGAACATAATTTAGATACCGAAAATATTATGTTTTTTGAGTACCATATTGGATATTGGAATTTAGACACTTTACCACCCACAACAGCTTCTACACACCCAAGTAACATTTGTAGAAATGAATTATTTACTTTTTACGGTAACCCCAGAAAAAACTCTGTTGAAGAAATTAAATATATCATGCATGAATTACGACCCCAAACAGTGGTTATTCGTAAGGGAAGGCGAATTTTCGACAAAAAAGAAATTGAAGAAAATGAATATATAGACGCATATTTAGATAAACATTATAAGGTAATTGCCACGCTGGACAATGCCGAAATTTTACAACGCTTATAATGTTCTTAAAACACTTTGAAATTTATCAGCGTATTTTTTGATTACCTCTTTGGTAAATTCCTTTTCTTCATCTATTCTACCTATTAAAGATACTCCTGTTTTATGCAGAATAATATTTTCTGTATGTGGATTAGCTTCACCACTAAACAAAACCGAAACTTCATAGCCTTTTTGTAACAACCAATTTATGGTCAATAAAGAATGATTGATACTACCCAAATAATTTCTAGATACCACTACAACCTTATAGTCGGGCATAATAATATCGAACATGGTATCTTCCTCATTTAACGGCACCAGAATTCCACCCGAACCTTCTATGACCAAATCATTATCTGTTTCTGGCTCATTAATATGAAATCTATCAATTCTAATACCTTCTATCTCAGCCGCTGCATGCGGACTCATTGGTAATTTTAAATTATAACTACTTGGATGAAATTTAGAGGTGTCATTAGAAATAAGTGCTTTTACTTTATCAGTGTCCGTATTATCTAAATCACCAGCTTGTACAGGTTTCCAATAATCTGCTTTTAATGCTTCGGTAAAAATTGCAGATGCTATAGTTTTACCAACCTCAGTTGAAATTCCTGTTACAAATATCTTTTGCATTCTATTTTAGTTTGAATTAGTGATCATTCCACAATTTAGGCACTTATATTTTCTTTTCTCAAAAAAAGGAAAAAGTTTATAAAATAAACCTGTCCTGTTATAATAAGGTTCAGATTTTTGAGCCTTACAATTGGGACAAATAATTGGCTTTCCATTATTATCAACGGCATAAGCCCTTATTTCATCATATATCTTAATTGCTCTTTCTTTGTCTTTTGAATAGACCTGTAGTTTTACACCCCCAATGGCATTACTTATAAGTGGATCAGAATTTAAAGTATTTTCATCCCTAAGAAATACCGGTATACCCTCTGACTCTAACTTGCCTTTTACAATCTGTACATCAGCAACATATTCAAAAGTTGCCAGTTGATAAAATTTATCTTCCATATAAACTTATATAAAACTAGACAATAATTTTACCAACAATCCTATTTCTTCTTTAGAATTGAAACTATGTAAACATATTCTTAATCGCTCTTGACCTTCTGGTACCGTTGGTGAAAGAATTGCTTTAATATTAAAGCCTTTATCAATTAATTTTTTAGACACCAACTTTGCTTTTTTAGATCCTGAAATTATACAGCCTTGAATCGCAGTATCGCTAGGTATAAATAACTGTTCTATTTTATGAGCCTTTAATTGCTTCTTGAAAAAATCTATATGCTCTCTTAATAATTTATTTGGTTCTTTTCCCAAATCACCCATTTGTTCATGTGCAGTAATTATAGTGGCTAAGGTATGCGGCGTTAATGCGGTGGTATAAATAAATGGTTTAGCAAAATTTATTAAATAATCCTTTAAATCTTTAGAACCCAGAACTGCTGCCCCATGACAACCATAAGCTTTACCAAAAGTTACCGTTCTTGCAAAAACATCTTTCTCAAGTTTTAATTCAGGTATTAATCCTTCTCCGTTTTTTCCTAATACACCAACAGCATGTGCTTCATCAACTATTAAATTATAGGTATTAGACTTTGCATATTTTGCAAACGCTTTTAAATCTGGCGTATCTCCATCCATAGAGAAAACACTTTCAGTAACAATGTAAACAGTACTATCTTTTTGTTCGTTTCTAGCCGTATTTAAATCTATTTTCTCTTTTAAGCTTAATAGATCATTATGCAAAAAACTATATGCTTTTGCATGGCTCATTCGTATACCTTCTCGTATACTGGCGTGAACATATTCATCGTAAAACACTAAATCCCCTCTTTGGGGCAAAGCACTAAACAGCCCCATATTAGCATCATAACCAGAATTAAATACCAATGCAGCATCAGATTTATAAAAATTAGCCAACAACGGTTCTAACTTGTTGTACAATTTATGATTACCCGAAAGCAACCTAGACCCACCAGAACCATTTGAAGCTACACTTTCTGTAAGCAATAATTGAAACGTTTTAGAAAACAAAGTTTCATTTGTAGCAAAACCTAAATAATCATTAGATAGAAAGTCTATTAATCCGTCAAGGGAATTTAATGAACGAAAAGCTTCCTCTTTTTTACGATTCGATAGAGAATTTATTAATTTTTTTGGTAGTTGGTTCATTTCACAAAAATAGCTTTTGAAATGAAATGTATGTTACGTTATTGACTAATTTCTGAAATAATTCATCAATAATTGTCTATTTCTAAAAAATAATGAAACCTATTCTATAATTAATTGTAAAAAAAACACATAACCATGAACAACAGTTAGTTAACCTACTTTACAAGGCTATTTATGACACATTAAAGCCTTAGAAAATATCCAAATCATAATCTTCATGTAATTTTTTACCTATTTTTTATACAGAATTTTCTTACTTTGACGTTAAAGTAATAGATTATACATAAGTTTTTGGATTTAGGAATAAATGAAAGGGAACAATATTTTAGATAGCAACAGGTTAAAAACATTGAAGTCATTCGATGTTATGGATACACATCCAGAGGCTATCTATGATCAAATAACATCATTAGCTGCTTCTATTTGTAACACACCGCTAGGCTTAATTTCACTTGTAGATGATAAAAGACAATTCTTTAAATCACACTCTGGTATAGATATTAAAGAAACCCCTATTGAAGATTCCTTTTGTAAACATGTAATTGGAGATGATGTCGATTTATTCATAGTGAATAACACCCATAAAGATAAACGATTTTATAAAAATAAATTGGTTACAGGTGAACCAAATGTTGTCTTTTACGCGGGTGCCTCATTGACAACAAAAAATGGACATAGATTAGGTACACTGTGTGTAATTGACCATGAGCCTAGACAATTGAACAATACTCAAATTACCGGATTGAAAACCCTTGCGAACCAGGTAGTGCAATTACTAGAATTACGAAAGTCTAAGGCAAAAGAGATTACTCAGGAAATAAATCTTGAAATAAAAGATAAGAAGTTAGATTCTATTGTTTCTATAACCCATATTGGGATTTGGGAACGCAACTTTATTGACGATTCTCTACAACTAAATGATCAAGCACTTGATATTTTAGAATTAGACCATAAATCTGCAAATACATTTAAAACTGACAAATGGTTTGACCTCATTCATCAAGATGATTTATTAGAAGTTAAGACAAATTTATTAACGTCATTAAACTACCCTTCTAATGGATATGACCTACAATACAGATTATTGCAGGCTAATGGAAAGTACAAGTGGATTCATGAAAAAAGTAATGTATTAAAATGGAGCGAAGACAAAAAACCATTATTAATGTATGGCACATTACAAGATATTACCGAAAAGAAAAATTACTATAACGAATTTCAACGAATAAAGGACAATCAGGAGGCTATGATCAATAGCACCAAAGATTTAATGTGGTCATTAGATACAGATTTTAACCTTATAACAGCAAATACAGCATTTTATAATGTTGTAGCTAAAATGACAGGCCAATCAATAAAAGAAGGAGATTTCATATTTTCAAATCAGTCACCTAAAGAATTAAATGAAAAATGGAAAGCTTACTATATTAGAGCGCTAAACGGTGAACATTTCTCTATAAAACAAAAAAGTCAAAATCAACAACCATTTTGGACTACCTATGGGCTAACCTCATTTGACCCCTTGTATAATAAGACAGGCGACATCACTGGTTTAACTTGCTTTTCAAAAGACATTACATCAGAAGTATTAGCTCAACAAGTATTAATTAATGCCAAAGAAGAGCTACAAAAAATAATGGACACATCTCTTGACATTATTTGCACAATAGATGAAGAAGGTTATTTTTTGAGTATAAACAAGGCTTGTAAAACCATTTGGGGCTATGACGACAGAGAGTTAATCGGTGAGAACTATTTAAAATTGGTTTATGAAAAAGATATTGCACCAACTAAAGAATCTGCTAAGTCCGTTTTATCGGGTGTAAAGGTATTTAATTTTGAAAATAGATTTCTTCATAAAGATGGTACCATAGTTCCAATGTTATGGTCAGCGAATTGGGATAAAAAAGATGGTGTCTTCTATTGTATTGCCAAAGATAATACCGAAAAGAAGAAGACAGAGCAACAACTTGAAAACAGTGAACGTAGATATAAAACTCTAGTTCAAGAAGGCAGTGATATGATTTGTATTGCCGATGAACAAGCTAACTTTATGTATGCCAGCCCAACTTCAACTAAAATCTTGAATATTTCACCTGAAGTATTCGTAAATACAAATGCATTTGAATACGTTCATCCTGACGATTATGATGCCGTGTACAATGAATTTATAAAAATTTTAGATACATCTCAAGTTGCTATAAAACCATTTAGATTTAAACATGGTGACGGCCATTGGACATGGTTAGAAACGGTAATTACGAATAAACTTGATGAACCTTCAATTAAAGGAATTGTAATAAACTCAAAGGAAGTTTCAACTAAAGTGCAACATTTGAAGGCGATTGAAAAACAGAACGCACAACTTAAAAAGATTGCATGGACCCAGTCTCATATTGTTAGAGCTCCCGTTGCCAGATTAATGGGATTAATAGAGTTATTGAGAGATGATAAAACATCACTAAAACCTGAAGAACAAAAACGAATTCTTAATTATATCATTACATCTGCAGATGAAATTGATCAGGTTATAATAGATATCGTAGAAAATACTATAAACGCAATTGACCTAGACGAAATCATATGAATTATCAACTACTATTAATTGAAGACGATCCCATATTTACATTTCTGCTAGAAAAGGGTATTCACCATGCAGGTTTAAAAGGCAAAATATCAAATTTTTCCAACGGTAAACCTGCTCTGGATTATTTAATAAAAGAATACTCAGAAAAAAATAATTATGTTATTTTTCTAGACCTTAATATGCCTATTATGAACGGATGGGAATTTATGGAGCAATTAGAATCTTTTGCCAAAATAGATAATTGTATGGTTTTTATTTTAACCTCTTCTTCTTATCGAAATGACATTGAAAAATTAAAGGAAAAATCATTGGTCGCAGACTTTGTAACAAAACCTATTACCCCATTTAACCTAAATTGTATTAAAGAAGGTATTGAAAATAAATTCGAAAAAAATCAAATCATTTAGGTTGTCTAACTAAATTTTTTAACCGGATATTAATTATTGTAATTACAAACATGATTTAGCTTCATTATCTTAGCTAAAAATCTTGTAAATGCGCTATATTTTAATTTTTCTAATCCTAAGTATACATTCGACACAACTCATTGCTCAAGAAAATAAATATACTATTTCTTTTGAAAATGCAATTCATCATGAGGCTAATATAATTGCTACTTTTCCGAATATAACGTCAGATACTTTAGCCCTTAGAATGAGTAGAACATCACCTGGTAGATATGCTCTACATGAATTTGCCAAGAATGTTTATAATGTTAAAGCTACTGATAGCAAAGGAAAAATATTACCGATATCTAGAAAAAACCCTTATGAGTGGAAAGTTTTTGGACATGATGGTCAAATAAAATTCTCTTATACACTTTTTGCAAATAGAGGTGATGGCACATATTCACAAATAGATGAAACCCATGCACATTTAAATATTCCGGCTACATTTATGTATGCCCCTTCTCTAAAAGACAGAAAAATAGAAGTAGATTTCAAAACCAGAGATGACCTTAAGTGGAAAGTAGCCACGCAACTACCGCATGTAACCAACAATACGTATAGCGCACCAAATCTATATTATTTTATGGATAGCCCAACAGAACTGAGCAACCACAAGGTTCGCGAATTCACTGTAGACGGGCAAACCATTAAATTAGCATTGCACGACCCTGGTACCGAAGAAGAAGCTGACCAATATTTTGAGAAAGTAAAAAAAGTTGTTCTGGCTGAAAAAGAGGTTTTTGGTGAACTACCTACATTCGATTACGGGTCTTATACTTTTTTAGCCTGTTACATACCAAATGCCTCTGGTGATGGTATGGAGCACAGAAACTCTACCATTTTAACCAGTACGAGGACTTTGGCAAATGGTGGTATGGATGGTAATATTGGTACAGTTTCTCATGAGTTTTTTCATAGTTGGAACGTTGAACGTATACGACCAAAATCTTTAGAACCCTTTAATTTTGAGAAAGCCAATATGAGTGGCGAACTTTGGTTTGCAGAAGGTTTTACCAGCTACTACACCAATTTGATACTTTGTCGAGCAGGATTAATTACAGCCGAAAAATATGTAGAGGGATTAACGGGTACTTTCAATTATGTTTGGAATTCACCCGCCAGACAATATTTCAACCCAATAGAAATGAGTTATCAGGCACCATTTGTTGATGCATCGACTTCCGTAGATCCTGTAAATAGAGAGAACACCTTTATATCTTATTATTCTTATGGTAGTGTTCTAGGTTTAGCCTTAGACCTTTCATTAAGAGAGAAAGAATTGAATTTAGATGACTTCATGAAACTGGTTTGGAATACTTACGGAAAAACTGAAAATCCGTATTCTATAGAAAATCTCAATAACTCTTTAAACCTTTATGCTGGTAAAAATTTTGGCAATAAATTCTTTAACAGCTTTGTTTACAAAAGCGAAATGCCAAGCTATACCGAACTATTTAAATCCGTCGGGGTAAGTTTATCTCAAAATAAAGAAGCAGCTTATTTTGGTGCCGCTGTATCTATCACAGACAACTTCAATGGTAAAATTCGAAGCAATACCAAAATTGGGAGTCCCGCTTATATTGCTGGTCTAGATAAAGATGATATCATTACTGCTATTAATGGAGATAAATTCCCTAACGGCATTCAGTTCAACAAGTTCATAGAAAGTGAATTTAAGCCAAAAGACATTCTTTCAATAAGCTTTTTACGGGATGGATCGGAAAGTAAAACGGAAGTCACCTTGACCGCTGACCCTAACTATACTATAAGCTTGATTGAGAAAAATGAGGAAGCCCCTTCAAAAAAAGTATTAAAAACTCGCAAAGCTTGGTTAAAAGTTGAGTAAATGAATTTGATATATACCACCGCCACAACAAATGAAGAATTGATACAGATTCTTTCTTTACAGCAGATGAATTTAAAATCAGCTGTTTCTAGCGATGAAATGGAAAAAGAAGGTTTCGTTACTGTACACCACACTTTAGATGTGCTTACTAGAATGAATAATGCTTGTCCGCATATTATTGCGAAAGATGGAGATAAGGTAGTGGGTTACGCCCTTTCAATGACCGATGACTTTAAAGATGAAATCTCTGTTTTAAGACCGATGTTTACCGAATTAGAAAACGTAAAAATTCAAAATTTTATTACCATGGGACAAATCTGTGTTGCTAAGACCCATAGAAAGATGGGAATTTTCCGGGGACTTTATAGCGCTATGAAAATTGCCTCTTACCCTAAATATGACGCTATTATCACCGAAGTTGATGCAACCAACTCCCGTTCCATAGGCGCACATTACGCCGTAGGATTCGAAAAAATATGCACTTATAGTTCTTTAGACCAAGACTGGGAATTGATTTCTTTGAAGACTAATTAATCCAAAATCTTTTTTATTTTATTATTGTTTTTCAATAATTTTTATATATTTGTTATCGTTAAACAATAATAATGGAGAAATTGTATAAATTATTAAGATGGATTATAGTTGGCTTAATATTTACTTTAGGATTAAACTTCTTAGGTATTTTGGTCAAAATAATTAGGTACTTCGTTTATGGAGAAATTAATCTTAAAAAAATCCTATCTATAAATTTCGATCAATTTTTTTCGGATATAGAGTTTATAATAATCAGTTTAATTATTGAACTACTTTTAGGCTATCTGCTATACCTCCTTTTAAAACTAATATATTTCTCTTGGACCTTAGACGACAATAAATTATTCTCAGAAAAGAGCTATAAACTATTATACTTATCAGGTAAGGTGATTATATTCATTTCTATTTTATTTATTGGAATTGAAATATTTGTAGAAGTTATATCAATAGACCAAAGTATTTCCTTAATCGATGTTACCCTTACAATGGCATACAGAATTGGCTATATTCTAGGCATACTTTTAAAAATACTGTATCAATGGATTCCCCTTTTAATACTTGGAATTATTACTTTAATTTTTGCTGAACTTATTGAAAAAGGTATAGTTCTTAAATCTGACAATGACTTAACTATATAAACAGAATACAATGAAAATATTCGGTCCAAATTCACTTTCAACCTTCTTCTATTATATTTTTAGAAGTATTTCAATTGTACTCTTAGCTTTTCTAACCTATATGGAATTTGCTTTTATTTCCGATAGATTTACGGTTGAAGACGGTAGATTCGACATGAAAATTCCCCTTATTGGAAGTTCTATACAAGGTGATTATCAGTTTAGAGATATCCTAACGATTACCCTAATTTTAATTTTCGGAATTCTACTGCTCTATTTACTTTCTAACATTTTTAAAGCTCTTAAAAAAACGGTCATTTTTAATAAGGGCATCATCAAAAATTTGAAACTCTTAACTATCCTAAATTTAATTATTGGTCCGGTTTTATACTTTCTTATTCATTATCCAATAATGCATAAGACTGAATTTCGAAATATTCACAATCTTATTCTACTGATTATATTTGGAATGATTTCCCTGTTTCTAACCTATGTATTTCAGAAAGGGTATACCGTACAATCGGAAAACGACCTAACCATATAACTATGAGTATCGTCGTAAACTTAAACACCGTATTAGCAGAGCGAAATTTAAAAAGCAAAGAGCTAGCCGAAATGATTGGTATAACCGAAGCTAACCTTTCCATTCTAAAATCAGGCAAAGCTAAAGCCATTCGTTTTTCTACACTAGAAGCTATTTGCAAAGCCTTAGATTGTCAGCCTGCGGATATTTTAGCATATGAAAAGGAATAAAAAAAGGCTACACTTTTCAGTGTAGCCTTTATAATTTATAATAAAATGTACTAACTAATCTGCAAGTACAATCACTCTATTATTCTTAAGCTCAATAGTACCGCTAGAAATTTGTAATACTGTACTACCGCTAGCATCTTTAGTAAACTTATAGGCATATTCTTCTTCTAAAGAAATATTACCTGTAATTTTAACCTTACCTTCTTGTAACAATGATACAATTGGGGCGTGATCTTTTAACATTTGAAACTCACCATTTATACCTGGAACCGTAACCGAAGTTACTTCGCCTGCAAATAATGTTGCTTCTGGTGATACAATTTCTAAATACATATTTTTTCAGTATTCAGTAATCAGCGCTCAGTAATCGAATGCAAAACTGCAAACTGCTACCGCCTACTGTTTACTAGATTTAAGCTTCAGTCAACATTTTTTCACCTGCTTCAATAGCCTCTTCGATAGTACCTTTAAGGTTAAAAGCAGATTCTGGTAAGTGATCTAATTCACCATCCATAATCATATTAAATCCTTTAATAGTCTCTTTAATATCAACTAAAACTCCCTTAAGACCTGTAAATTGCTCTGCTACGTGGAAAGGTTGAGATAAGAAACGTTGTACACGTCTTGCTCTACCTACGGCAGATTTATCTTCTTCAGACAATTCTTCCATACCTAAGATGGCAATAATATCTTGAAGTTCTTTATAGCGTTGTAAAAGCTCTTTTACTCTTTGTGCACAAGCATAATGCTCATCTCCTAAAATTTCAGCTGTTAAAATTCTTGATGTAGAATCTAATGGATCTACCGCTGGGTAGATACCTAACTCGGCAATTTTACGAGATAATACCGTTGTTGCATCTAAGTGAGCAAACGTTGTTGCCGGTGCTGGATCCGTTAAATCATCCGCAGGTACGTAAACCGCCTGTACAGATGTAATAGAACCTCTTTTTGTTGATGTAATACGCTCTTGCATAGCACCCATCTCTGTTGCTAAAGTTGGTTGGTAACCTACCGCAGATGGCATACGACCTAATAACGCCGATACCTCTGAACCTGCTTGTGTAAAACGGAAGATATTATCTACGAAGAAAAGTACATCTTTACCTTGACCTTCACCTGCTCCATCACGGAAATATTCAGCAATCGTCAAACCTGAAAGTGCAACTCTAGCACGTGCTCCTGGTGGCTCGTTCATTTGACCAAAAACGAAAGTCGCTTTTGAACCTTTCATTGCTTCTTTATCAACTTTGGTAAGATCCCATCCGCCTTCTTCCATAGAATGCATGAAATCGTCACCGTATTTTATAATACCAGATTCTAACATCTCACGAAGTAAATCATTTCCTTCACGAGTTCTTTCACCAACACCTGCGAATACAGAAAGACCACCATGACCTTTTGCAATGTTGTTGATCAATTCTTGAATCAATACTGTTTTACCTACACCAGCACCACCAAATAATCCAATTTTACCACCTTTTGCATAAGGCTCAATCAAATCGATTACTTTAATACCCGTAAATAAAACTTCTGTAGAAGTTGAAAGATCCTCAAATTTTGGTGCTTCTCTGTGAATAGGAAGACCATCTTTACCTGCTTTAGGCAAATCGCCTAAACCATCAATAGCATCACCGATCACATTGAATAAACGACCGTATACATCATCACCTACCGGCATTTGAATCGCACTACCTGTAGCAACTACATCTACCCCTCTGCTTAAACCATCGGTAGAATCCATTGAAATAGTTCTTACCGTGTTTTCCCCTACATGAGATTGTACTTCTAATACTAAAATCGACTTATCCTTGTTTACAATCTCTAAGGAATCATAGATTCTAGGAAGATCAGCACCTGACTGAAATTCTACATCAACCACGGGTCCAATGATTTGCGAAACTTTACCTGTAACTTTTGACATTACTTATATGTTTATTTATTACGTTTAATAAAACCTGAAAAATACTCTCATTTTCAGGCTGCAAAGATATAGTTTTCAATTTTAAAGAAAAATAGTTTTTTTCCTTTTTTATAAAAGTAAAAAGGTGCCCTAAAAGCACCTTTTAAATCTTGTAATTTTATATGCCACTATTGCAATGAAGCTGGGTAGTTTGTAGGATAATCACCCACATCTAATAAGTTGCCCGAAGCTTCAAAATTAGAGCCATATGTAATGTCTATAGCTTTCATAAATTCATTTGCCAACAAGGCATAACCTCTAGCGGTAGGGTGAATACCATCTAAAGAAAAAGCACTGCCTGTTACTAAACTAGAGGTTAAAGTAAAATCACCGCTCGTGATTCCTCCATTTGCCAATTGATTCAACAAGCTATTAGCATCTACGAAAGCTAAACCTGCCTGACTAGCAGTAGCCGAAATAATTTGATTGAAAGCTGCTGTTGCAACAGCAATTTCTTCTTGCTCACTAGGCAGAAGAACCCACTTATCCTCTAAAGGAAGTGATATACCCTCTACTGAAAATTGACCTGCCAATGCTTGTGGCAAACCGGCAGTCATTAGAGCACTTACAGATTCTAAATTAACAGTACCTATAATAGATGAACTAGGTAATACAAATAAGTCATCCTCCGTTGCCTCCCTCGTTTGACCGTATGTACTTCCTAATAAACTTGCAACCAAAGGTGCCGCCTCAACTGGCAGACCAAAAGATTGAACAAATGCAGGAAATGTTGGACTAGCACTTAAAACTGCCGCAATTTGAGCAGATAAGTCAGTTAAAGTTTCATCTCTAATAACAACTTCACTAGCAGCTGTGGTAGAAAACTCTATTGAACGCTCTGGCACCTCTAAGAAAGTGTAAACTTGATTCAATTGACCAAAAATTCCATTCAAAGTTTCAATCTGGTCTCCAAAATCTGAATTTGTTGGATCCAAAGGATTATAAGGTACAGTTGTAAAATGGGGTACATCTGTAACATTAGGTATATTAGCGACAACACCCTGAGCTCCACCTGCGGTTAAAGTGGCAATTAAAGCCCCGTAGCTACCATCAAAACCAACGCCTGGCGCACCAGAAACGGGTGTAATTGGATCTGTGCCATCACCTCCAGTTGTTGCATAACCTAATACATCATTATTACCAATCCAAAGTGAGAAAAAGCTAGGTGCTTGACTCACCGCCATTTCCAAGACACTTATATCTGGAGTTGTACCAGTCATTCTTACAAAATACGGATTAGCAAGACCTAATTGTACGTTCGCTATATTACCATAACCAGGCGCCAATAAGTGGAAGCTTTTAGCACCAGGAACTCCTAAATTGTTAAATGGACCTGTTGGATTATTTAAAGCTATGTCAGTAGTTACCGTTACATCACCTATTAAAGATTCTAAAGTAACAGGACCCGCACCACCAAATACCAATCTTGGTTCTTGAATTCGAGTACCGGCAAGTGCCAAACCACCAATATTATCATTAGTTAATGGCTGTGCAAAACTACCCCCACCAGCAAGACTAAATTTCTGAGAAAGTAAATTGGGCATGGATAATGTCTGACTAGCCTGAAACAAGGCTCCATCTGTAAAACCTGCCGTTAAAGAATTTCCTAAAGAAACGTAATTAGAAAAATCTACCGTGCCAGCAGTTATTGCCGGAAATTCTTCAGCCATTACTTCTGGCTCAAGGTCAACATCTTCTGGATCATTACAAGCCGTAAAAGCCAAGACACCTAAAGAAATATATAAATATTTTAAGTTTTTCATTTCAACTTTTTATTTTAATTAGTTGTTAATTGTCCAAGATAAGTAATACATAGAGCCAATAAACCCTGTTCCGAATGCCGTATAATATTCCTTATTAGTAAGGTTGGTTCCTCCTAATTTGAAAGTTGACTTAATACTCGGTACATCATAATTTACCTGTGCATCTACCACATGAAACTCTGGAATAACTCCGTTTCCAAATGTAGCTTCCCAGAAATAATCATCACTAAATCTATATGACACATTGAATCCAAAATTTTCAAATAATTGTTGATTTCCAAAAGATGCCTTAAACTTATGTTCAGGAGTATTAAAATTCAACATTACATCTGGGTTAGCATCTCTATCAAAATCTAGTTTTGTAAAAGTATAACTACCTCCTAAATCAAAATTACCGAGCACCTTCATATTCAACCCTAAAGATGCCCCATACGAATTAACGTTAGCATCTGTATTTGTATACGCACTGTATGCCTGAAAATCTCCGTTTGCAATAGCTGCTACCGAGAGACCACCATCGCCGGCTTGACCATAAAAAGGAGAAACCACTACCTCCTGAGAAATAAAATCTTCGTAACTGTTATAATATGTACTAAAATCTATAACAAGCTTATCTACCTTTCCCCTATAACCAATTTCAAAAGAGGTTACTTTCTCTGGCTTGATTAAATCTGGATTTGAAACCTCTAATACAGATGGATCTCCTGTTTCCCCTAAAGTAGTAGCCGAAGCTGCCGAGTAAGAATTGTTATATGCCGCCGCACCAGTTTGTGTTATTGAAGAAGGCTGCCCTAAAAGTTGACCATTAGCACTTATTTGATAATCTCTTGAATATCGATCTAAATTACTTTCTGCAGAACCAACTAAAATTGCCCTACCCGCATCTAAACCAATGAAAAGATCTTGAGTAGTAGGATTTCTAAATCCGGTTTGTGCAGAAGCTCTAATATTATGATTTCTATTTAAACTATATCCTGCAGATAACCTTGGAGAGAAGAACCCATCAAAAAGTTCTGATTTATCATATCTAATTGATCCCGTTAACTTTAAACTTTTATCTCCTTCAAACGGAAGTGTTTTTTGAACCTGTGAATATATACCGAATTCCGAATAGTTAATTGGACCGTCAAAATCGGTATAAATAGTACCAGAAGAATTTAAGCTATATTCTCTAAAAGAGCCACCTACTTGTATTTCTGCCCAATCGATTAAATGACTAAAGTTATAATTACCGTCTGCATGATAGTATTTTGAAGCATCTTGAAATTTAGACCCTGTTGACAAATCTGGATCATTAATACTTCTGTTGAAGGCTGCCTGAAATTCCGGTGTACCCGGTTCATATCTTCCTGTCTCTGCTTGAGCTCTTGCTGCTGCATGAGCCTGTTCATCAGTAGCTCCGGAAAGTGTTGCAGTGACATAAGCACCAGTGTACTCACCAAACCAAGTATTATCATCTTTCCATGCTCTATTGATATTTATTCCAGTAAATACCATATCGTATGAATTACCAGCTTTATCGCCAACCATATATCCTCTTACAAAAAAGTTATCGTTCCTAACCTCTATTTTATGTTGTTCCTGAAAAAAGCCAGCAATATTGTATCGGTTGGTACCTTGGTAAATAGTATTACCGGTACCAACTTTACCAACATATGAAATCTCTAAACTATTATCTTCAATTGGTCTATAATACAAACCCCAATCAGCTTTAATACTCTCTGCATTATAATTGGTAAGGTCACTTTCATCATACCCTGTTCTACTTACAACCTCCGATGGAACTAAAGCATTTGCACCTGAAGGCAAAATACCTAGCCCCTCTAAGGTTAGAGCAACATCTTTGATGTTTGTCGAAACCTCATCACCATATACATTTACACCATCGTAATTTAAATTTGACCTAGTACCGCCTGGTGTTATTTTATCATCTGTATTATTAGCAGCCCAATCAGTACCTTTCAAATAACCGAAATTAACTTTCATAGCAAACTTATCACTGAATTTGTGAGCAGCTCTAATTCCAAAATCAGTATAAGAATTATCGCCAGAGGCTTTTTGAGAAGTTATACCCTGTTTTATAGAAACACTTATACCTTCATAATCGAAAGGACTTTTACTTCGCATAAACAATATACCATTAAATGCGTTCGCACCATAAAGAGCAGAAGATGCCCCTGGTAATAATTCAACACTAAGAACATCTGTTTCGACCATACCTACTAGGTTACCGATAGGAAAATTTAATGCAGGAGTAGAATTATCCATTCCATCTACAAGCTGCATAAAACGAGTATTCGCAAAAGAAGCAAATCCTCTTGTGTTTACAGATTTAAAAGTTAAACTATTTGTATTTACATCAACGCCCTTTAAGTTTTCCAATCCGCCATAAAAGTCTGCCGCAGTAGTATTCTTTATCTCTGAAACACCAATTCGCTCTACAGTTACGGGAGATTCAAAAATTCGCTCTGGAGTTCGTGAAGCCGATATTACAACTTCGTCTAAAAAGGTTTGTGATTCATTTAAGGCAATGGTTATAGTTTGGCTTGCACTGGTAATACTTTCAGTAGTACTTGTATACCCAATACTGGACACCTCTATTTTAAAAGGCGGCACCTCGGATGTTGCCAAATTAAAATTACCATCAAAATCTGTTACTGTTCCAATGGTTTTGCCTACAATTACAATGTTGGCCCCGGGAATAGGCACGTTGTTTTGGTCAACAACATTACCATTGATATTGGTTTGGGAGAACCCGAAGGTACCAACGGTCATCAATGCTAGAAGTAGTATTGCTCTCATTCTTAATTAAAGTTTAAAATTAGTTGTGGGTTAAGATACAGATTATTTTATACTGACAATAGTAATTTGAAAAAAATTATGCGTGCATAGTATTATTTTCATAATCAAACAGTATAAATTCTACGATATACGCAATTAACTTAACTATAACAGTTCTTAGAAATTATCTTAAAAATTAGACTTATGTACATATAAGAGAACCACATACAAATAAAAAAGGGGCGTGAAATAAATCACGCCCCTTTTTTATATTTTAAAAATTAAATTTTATTCTACCGTAACCGATTTAGCAAGGTTTCTAGGTTGATCTACATTACAATTTCTCAATACCGCAATATGATAAGAAAGTAATTGCAAAGGAATTGTAGTTAATAACGGAGTTAGGCTTTCTAAAGTTTCAGGCACCTCGATTACATGATCTGCCAAATCTCTAACTTGCTCATCACCTTCGGTAACGATTGCTATAATCTTACCTTTTCTAGATTTAATTTCTTGAATATTACTTACTACCTTTTCGTAATGCCCCTTTTTAGTTGCTATTACAAAAACTGGCATATGTTCATCAATCAATGCTATAGGACCATGCTTCATTTCTGCCGCTGGATAACCTTCTGCATGTATATAACTTATCTCTTTTAATTTAAGAGCACCTTCTAAAGCTACGGGAAAATTATATCCTCTTCCTAAATAAAGACAATTTGTCGAATCTTTATATACATCAGCAATAATTTCAATTAAAGTGTTAGACTCTAAAGATTTTTCCACTTTACTTGGTATGGTCTCCAATTCAGTTAAATACTCATGGTATCTAGATTCAGAAAAAACTCCCTTCGCCTTAGCTAATTTTAATGCTATAAGTGTAAGAACCGTAATTTGTGTCGTGAATGCTTTTGTTGAAGCAACTCCTATTTCTGGACCTGCATGTGTATAAGCACCAGCATCTGTTTCTCTCGCTATAGATGACCCTACTACATTGCAAACACCAAATACAAAAGCACCTTTCTCTTTAGCAAGCTTAATAGCTGCTAAAGTATCTGCCGTTTCACCTGACTGCGAAATTGCAATTAAAATATCTTTATCTGTTATTACAGGGTTTCTGTACCTAAATTCAGATGCATATTCCACCTCAACAGGTATTCTTGCTAAATCTTCAAATATATATTCAGCAACCAAACCTGCATGCCATGAAGTACCACAAGCAACTATAATTATTCTGTTTGCATTAAGAAATTTCTCTAGGTTCAGATCAATTCCCGCCATTCTAATCAAGCCTTGATCTGCCAACAAACGACCTCTATAAGTGTCCTTTATAGCCCTAGGTTGTTCATAAATTTCCTTTAACATAAAGTGATCGTAACCACCTTTCTCTATTTCTTCTAGATTCATCTGAAGTTCCAAAATTCTTGGATACGCAACAGCATCATCTTTTATTTTTCTAAGTTTAATTTCTTTTCCCAGCCTAATAATCGCCATTTCTTCATCTTCTAAATAAACAGCATTATTTGTAAACTCTATAAATGGAGATGCATCGGAAGCAATAAAAAACTCTTCTTCACCTATACCAATTGCCAAAGGACTACCTAGCTTAGCCACAACAATCTCATCTGGTTTCTCTTTATCAAATACTGCAATAGCATATGCCCCAACTACTTGGTTAAGAGCAATCTGTACGGCTTTACCTAATTTTACATCTTCAGTTTTTTTAACCTCTTCAATAAGATTGACCAATACCTCTGTATCAGTATCCGACTGAAATGTATAACCTCGTTTTGTTAATTCTTGTTTAATGGCCTCATAATTTTCAATGATTCCATTATGTATAATTACTAAATCTCCTGAATTAGAATAATGCGGGTGAGAATTCACATCATTTGGAACACCGTGTGTAGCCCAGCGCGTATGCCCTATACCTATACTACCAGCTTGAGAGATACTTTTAGACTTATTTTTTAAATCTTCAACCTTACCTTTTGTTTTGGCAAGATTTATTTGATTACCATCATATAATGCTATACCAGCACTATCATAACCTCTATATTCTAATCTCTGAAGTCCTTTAATTATAATAGGAAAAGCATCCCTATGACCTATGTATCCAACTATTCCACACATAATACTATCTCTTTGAAAATTTTATTTCTAATTTAATCGCACGTTATACATACGAACATGCTCAAAATTTAGACTATTTAAAAAATACAACGTTAATTATCTAGAAGTTGTATATCAATTTATCAATAAAAAGACATTATCATTAAATATCTGATTATTCAGCCTTGGTATAAGAAATTTCCAATTTTAATCTTTTATCAAAATTAGGATCAGCAGCATCAATATTACTACCGTATAAAATAGTACCTAATGGAGTAATGGTAGAAGTAATAGCCAATTCTTTTTCTCCGCTAGTCACCTTTGCATCAGCAATATTCCAGTTTTGGATATCTGTTGTCAAAGTTAAGGCCAGTGTGGCATTAGCAGAATCTCTCACAATCATATTATTTATATGATCTGTTATTTTTACAGAATACTGAACCCCTTGATCATTAGACTTTTCTATGACCCCATCATAATTAAGATAAGCACCAAATAAAGTAGAAGATTCGAGATCCGTCTGTTCAGTAAATGTATTTATCAATGGAAAATTATTCTCTGAGTTATACAAGTAAAGACGTGGCGGATCCAATTCACTACCTACAGCATCTAATTGATCTCTATCTATATAAAAAATTAAATTTGCCTCATTAATTACCCAATTCTCACTTCTTATTTGCTCCACAATATTTTCACCACCATCTTCTTCAAATAAATTAATTTCAGCATAAGTACCTGGTCCTCCTTTAAGGTAAATTCTAGAAGCGTTCTCACCATTATCTAAAGCCTGTAAAATCTGAGGTCCATAATTTTCAGTAATTATTGTGTTAACCGCATTACCAGCGACTCCTGAAGTAAGTTGTGATAAAAATGAAAAAGTAAAATCAGTTTCTAAAACATTGTTAGGATTATCATCTGTCAAATCGTCTGTAGTACCATTAGTGTCATAATTAGTATAACTATAAGTCATAGTTATGTTAGAACTTTTAAGATCGAACATAAACATTACATCATTGCCAGTCTCATCAACAATAGAAAAATGTAGTCCACGTATAAAGTCGGTAAAATTAGATTGACTTATTAATTCAGAATCACCTTCTTTATCTAAAATATTATTTTGAAAAAATTCGTTGTTTAACGCCACTCTAATTCCTGGCTGTAGTTTAGTAAAGGTTTCTGATTCATCTACATCTTCTGTGTCTTCATCATCTTCATTACGAATTAAAATTTCTTCATCGCTTATTTCTACAACTCCTTCAAATAAAGGATCACCCGTTACGAAATCTGGTGAAAATACTTGATTTGAATAAAACGATTGAGCTTCTTGAAAACTGGCATTAGGATCCAAATCACGTAAAAAAAATGTTGAGCGCTCTACCTTTAAATCAAACGAAGGTAAAGGAGATTTACTTACATCGTCGTAATTACTACCATTTATATAAATACTATCTAATTCAACTTTTTCAGCAAAATTATCCGAAAATATAGTAGACCCATCAATATCGTTCAATCCGTCACGATCAGCGTCTACACTAGTAGCGTCTAATGGATCAGTACTAGACGCTGTTTCAATAATATTTGAAACTCCATCATTATCATTGTCGTTATCACTATTTTCAGGCTCATCATCAAATTCATCTGAAACCCCATCGCTATCACTATCCAATGAACTAGTATTTGTTAAAAAAGGAATATACAAGTACACCTCTTTAATAGTTTCATTTTCCTGAACAGTAGTAATTGCTTCATCTGTTAAACCCTCTCTATCTTCTTTATCTTGTGAAAAGCTCCCAAATGAAGGGTTTGCTGTACTAAGAAAAAATTGAGAAGTAACAGACGCCTCTGTTTTACCATAAACCGGATCAATATAAGTACCTAATTGATAGATTGGCAATTTATTGGTTTGTACCGCTTCAATATTTTTGTTAAAAGCAAAAACATCATAAACCTCTGTACCAGTTGTAAATGGCTCATTACCAACAACACCCGAACCTACGGTCGTTAAATCTTGCTCACAAGAAGCCAAAAGACCCAACATCAAAAACAATCCCAAATATTTAGGGAAAGCGGACTTAGCAATAAAATTCATTCAGATTATTTTAAAACTTCGGTGTTATAAAAATTAGCATAAGCCTCTTCAAACTCTTGAACAGGGACATATGGCAACACTGGTTTTTCTTGGTCAGAAATATGATTTTCTAGTTCTTCCGGAATATCCTCCGAAGCTAAAATAACAGCATCAGAATAATCAACAGCTACCTTTAACAAATTATTATATGTTGGTTCTCCTAAAGATGCAATCTCTTCTTCTGGAATACCATCAAAAGAAATCCTTTTTACCATATCCTTATCTAAAGAACCTTCAAAAGTTTTACCATAAACCGATAATACAATTTTACTGTCAGCAAAAAGTGGCTCATCAGCATAATACTTCTTAAGATATAACGGCAATAAACTTGCCATCCACCCGTGAACATGAATAATATCTGGAGACCAGTTTAATTTCTTAACCGTTTCCATAACTCCTTTAGCAAAGAAAATTGCACGTTGGTCGTTATCTGGAAAAAGATTTCCTTGCTTGTCCGTAAACGTTGCCTTACGCTTAAAGTACTCTTCGTTATCTATAAAGTAAACTTGAATTCTCTCTTTTGGAATTGATGCCACCTTAATGATCAATGGCATATCCATATCATTAATGACCAAGTTCATACCTGATAGTCTAATTACTTCGTGCAATTGATGCCTTCTCTCATTAATGTTCCCATATCTAGGCATGAAAATCCTGATCTGACCACCATTGCTGTTGACCATTCTAGGTGCTTCATAAGACATTAGGGAAACTTCGTTTTCGGGTAAGTAAGGAACTAATTCAGAAGATACAAATAATATCTTTTTACCATTCATAAAGGTTATATTTTATTTTTCACTGGAACGCAACTGCAAAATTACAAAAAATATAGAGATTAGCAGTAATTATAGTAAGTTTGCTCGCTAATGAACTTTTCAATGCCGGTAATAAAGACCAAAACCAAGCTCAAAGAAGAACTTAATAATTTAAGCAACAAACTAGACTTAGGTCTTGTACCCACTATGGGCGCGCTTCATAAAGGTCATACATCGCTTATTAAAAAAGCGGCTGAGCAAAATAAGAATGTTGTGGTAAGTATTTTTGTAAACCCAACACAATTCAACAACAAGGAAGATTTAGACAAATACCCAAAAACGATAGATGCCGACATACAACTAATTTCTTCGATTTCTGATAAAATTATCATTTTCACTCCAGAAGTTTCTGAAATATATCCTGATATTATTGTTCCAAAGATTTATGATTTTGAAGGATTGGACAAAGTTATGGAAGGTGAATTCAGGGATGACCATTTTAACGGTGTTGGTACTATTGTTGAAGAATTGCTAAATGTGGTACAACCTTCAAAAGCTTATTTTGGAGAAAAAGATTTTCAACAATTACGCATTATTCAAAAACTTACCGAAATACAGCATATACCCGTAGAAATAATAGGTTGCGAAATTGTTAGGGAAGACCATGGTTTAGCAATGAGTTCTAGAAATGAAAGGTTAAGCAAAAACATACGACAAAAAGCAGCATTTATTTACGAAACGCTAAAGACTGCCAAAAATAAATTTGGCACGGAAAATGCACTAAACGTTAAAGATTGGGTGATTAATCAATTTGAAAACAATCATGATTTTCAACTAGAATATTTTGACATCACCGATGTTGAAACATTAACCCCAATGAAGAATAAAATAAATAATGTAAAATACAGGGCGTTTATTGCCGTTTACGTGGAAGACGTAAGACTAATTGATAATATAGCCCTAAATTAAAATAAGATATGCAAATAGAAGTAGTTAAATCAAAAATACACCGTGTAAAAGTAACTGGTGCCGATCTTAATTATGTTGGCAGCATTACTATCGATGAAGATTTAATGGATGCCGCAAATTTTATTCGTGGCGAAAAAGTTCAGATTGTCAATAACAATAATGGCGAAAGATTAGAAACCTATATTATTCCTGGACCAAGAAAAAGTGGAGAAATTACGCTAAATGGAGCAGCCGCAAGAAAAGTATCTGTTGGTGACATTTTAATTTTAATTTCTTATACTTGGATGGATATTGAAGATGCAAAGAAATTTAACCCTTCATTGGTTTTCCCTAATGAAGCAAACAACCTTTTAACCTAACATTGACTAATTCGCTAAAAAAAAATCTTAAGATCATACTCCCAATTGTATTAGGAGTTTTTTTAGTTTGGTACTCTTACAATTCAACTACACCAGAAAATAGAAAACAAATCATTTTCTACATAAAAGAGGCTAATCCACTTTATGTTTCCCTTTCTATTTTACTAGGTATTTTAGGGCATATTTCTAGAGCGGTTAGATGGAATTACCTTCTTGAACCCCTAGGTTACAAGCCAAAACTCGTCAATAACATTCTTATCATCCTAACATCTTATTTTGCCAATTTAGGTATTCCAAGAACAGGTGAAATATTAAGGGCCACAGCACTGACTACTTATGAAAACGTACCTTTTGAAAAAGGTTTTGGCACCATTGTAACTGAAAGGGTTATTGATGTAATTATGCTTCTTCTAGTAGTAACCATTGCATTTTTACTACAAACAGATGTTATTATGGGCATTCTCCAAGAACGTGGTTTCAATGCAACCGGACTCATATTTCTTGGATTGGGTGGAGTAGCTCTATTCTTTGTTTTTATTTTTATCATAAAAAAATCTAAGAATGCATTTGCCTTAAAAATAAAAACATTTATAAAAGGACTTCTTGACGGAGTGTTCAGTATTTTTAAAATGAAAAATAAATGGCTGTTTATTTTTCATACTTTCTTCATCTGGGGATGCTATATCGGCATGCTTTGGATTATAAAATTTACGGTTCCAGAAACCA
Organism: Maribacter sp. Asnod1-A12; assembly: GCF_045063735.1. Classification (NCBI taxonomy): domain Bacteria; kingdom Pseudomonadati; phylum Bacteroidota; class Flavobacteriia; order Flavobacteriales; family Flavobacteriaceae; genus Maribacter; species Maribacter sp. Asnod1-A12. Next base: position 1,742,625 of record NZ_JBEFNZ010000006.1, on the reverse strand, counting down.
TATCACTAACGCTTAGCCAACTCTTGGTAGCCTTTGTGGCTGGGGCTTTCGCCATGGCAACCACTAACGGTGGCATAGGTCTTTACCCTATTGCAGTGAGTAGCGCTCTTGCCATCTTTGGAATAAGTGCAGTATCTGGTGATGCCTTTGGTTGGATTATATGGATAGCCCAGACGCTAATGATAGTTGTTTTTGGTGCAATATCTTTTCTTTTATTACCGTTATTGAACCGTAGTAAATAGTTACTTTCAACTTATAATTATTTTTTATGCGCTTTGTATCTTTAGTATTCGCACTTTTATTTGGGATAACTTCCTATTCTCAAGTAACTCAAGAAATCTTCGAATCTTTTAAACTTCAAGAACGAAGAGATGTAAATTACTACTTTCCTGAAAACATGGATGAAACCAAAAAGTACCCTTTAATCATTGTACTTGACGGTGATTATCTTTTTGAACAAGTAGTGGCAAATTCAAAATTCTATAGTCGTTTTCATGGAATGCCACAAAGTATAGTTGTAGGTATCAACCAAAGTGATAATGATCTTAGATATGAAGATTGTGCATTTGACCCAGATAGCGGACTCCCTTCTGAAAAAGGTAAAAGCTTTTATGAGTTTATTGGCATGGAACTTATTCCCTATCTAGATCTTAACTATAGTACTGCGCCATTTAAAATGATCGTTGGATATGATATTACCGCTAGTTTCATGAACTATTGGTTGTTTAAGGATAATTCTATATTTGATGGTTATGTAAGTATCTCACCTACTCTTGCACCAGAGATGGAAAGTAGAGTACCTATGAGATTAGGTATCATTGAAGATCAAATTTTCTACCAACTTATTGTTGAAGGCGAAGCTAGCAATGACAAGCAACGAATTCTAACAATGGACAAGGAACTTAAAGCCATTAAAAAAGAATCTTTACATTATTTCTTTGATGAATATTCTAATGCAGATCATATTTCTGTTGCTACCTATGGCATTGGAAAAGCGTTTGATAATATTTTTGGAATGTTCAAACCTATTAGCCCAAAGGAATACAAAACTCAAATACTAACTAGTGAAGAGCCGGTCTATGACTATTTAGAAAATAAATACCAAGGTATTGTAGACATGTTCGGTTTTAGCAAGCCTGTTGAATTAAACGACATTATGGCAATATATGCAGCATCTAGAAAGAAAGAAGATTTTGAGTCGTTAAAACCTTTATCTGACTTGTGTAAAAAAGAATACCCACAAACTATGTTAGGTTTTTATTTTGAAGCTGAGTATTACGAACAACTTGGTGAACCTAAAAAAGCATTAAGAACATTTGAAAAGTCATTTCAAATGGAAGAAATAGATTTTTTAACTAAAGAAATGGCCCTTGAAAAAATGGATGCACTAAAAGCCGATTTCGGTTTTTAAAGATTATAATATTAAAAAACGGCTAGTCCCAAATTAGCCTAACCTACTTAATTATGATTAAAATTGACGCAATGTACTTCGTATTCTCCGGAGTGCTCTTTACTTACTTTGGACTCAAAGGAGAGTTCATTTTAGCTTATAACGGTATTGCCCTATTTATGGCGTGGGCATCATTTTTCCTCGCCTTTAGTGCTTTTAAAAAAGAGAAGTCCGGTGAAAATTAAACCATATTTTCATTCTTAAACTCTATCATTTCAAACTTCTTGCTACCTTTAGCTTTTTCGATAAAAGCTAAAGATGGCCAAAACTAAAACTGCGTTTTTTTGTCAAAATTGTGGTACTCAATACGCCAAATGGGTAGGACAATGCTCTGCCTGTAAACAATGGAACACCGTTGTTGAAGAGGTGGTACAAAAAGAAGAGAAGACTAGTTGGAAAACCCCTACCCAAACAACTAAAAGAGTTTCTAAACCTCTTTTGGTCAATGAAATCAGTATTGAGAAAGAAGTGCGCCTAAATACTTTTGACCTAGAATTCAATAGAGTTCTGGGAGGCGGCTTAGTTCCTGGTGCATTGGTACTATTAGGCGGTGAACCCGGTGTTGGAAAAAGCACCCTACTTCTTCAAATAGCATTAAAATTACCTTATAAAACGCTTTATGTTTCTGGTGAAGAAAGCCAAAAACAAATTAAAATGCGTGCCGATAGAATTCACCCAAATAGCCAAACCTGCTTTATTCTAACGGAAACTAAAACCCAAAACATTTTTAAACAAATAGAAGCGACAGAACCGGATATTGTTGTTATCGATTCTATACAAACACTTCACTCAGACTATATTGAATCTGCTGCAGGTAGTATTTCTCAAATACGAGAATGTACCGCCGAACTTATAAAATTTGCAAAAGAAACCAATACACCCGTTATATTAATTGGGCACATTACCAAAGACGGATCCATTGCAGGACCAAAAATTCTAGAACATATGGTGGATACTGTTCTTCAATTTGAAGGTGATCGCAATTATGTATATCGTATTTTGAGGTCGCTAAAAAATAGATTTGGATCAACTGCAGAACTTGGTATTTACGAAATGCAAGGTAGTGGATTACGCGAAGTCAACAATCCATCTGAAGTATTGATTTCCAAAAATGACGACGGCTTAAGTGGTACTGCAATTGCCTCTACCGTAGAAGGTATGCGACCTTTACTTATAGAAATTCAAGCACTAGTCAGTACAGCTGTTTATGGAACACCTCAACGTTCTACTACAGGCTATAACGCCAAACGATTAAATATGCTATTGGCAGTGTTAGAAAAACGTGCAGGATTTAAACTGGGCGCTAAAGATGTTTTCCTGAATATAACCGGAGGCATATCTGTAGATGACCCGGCTATTGATCTGGCCGTCATTGCTGCCATTTTATCCAGTAATGAGGATATACCTATTGATAAAGGAATTTGCTTTGCTGCCGAAGTTGGACTTGCCGGAGAAATTAGACCTGTACAGCGCGTGGAGCAACGCATATTAGAAGCTGAAAAACTAGGTTATGACACCATTATAATTTCAAAAAGCAATAAAATAGGTCTGAAATCGACAAAAATCAAAATATTATTAGCGTCCAAAATCGAAGAGGTTACAAATAATTTATTTAACTAGCGCTTATCTCGCATTATTCTAGCTAAAACCATAATAATTACAATCACTACTAAGATTAAGACTATTTGTCCAAAACCGACTTTTAAAATAATTAGGCTATCCATTCTAAGGCGCAGGATTAGGAATTGAATTATGGATGGTTTCTATTTCTTTCAAAACATCTTCAGATAAATCAATATTGATACTGCCAATATTTTCCTCTAACTGTCTTAAACCAGTAGCCCCAATAATTGTACTGGTCACAAAAGGTCTCGTATTTACGAATGCCAATGCCATTTGCGCTAAGGTAAGACCATTGGCTTGTGCCAAATCATAATACCTTTTGGTAGCCTCAACCGCTCTATCGCCTATATATCTATTATATTGAGGAAACAAGCTTAACCTAGAGCCTTCTGGCATTCTATCTCCTAAATACTTGCCGCTTAATGCTCCGAAACCCATTGGAGAATATGCCAATAGACCTACTTGCTCTCTCATAGAGATTTCGGCCATGCCCACCTCAAACAATCTATTCAATAGACTATATGGATTTTGAACGGTTATGGTTCTTGGCAATGTTCCATGAACTTTACTTTCCTCTAAAAAGCGCATGGTTCCCCATGGTGTTTCATTAGAAATACCTACATGCTTTATTTTACCTTCTCGTATTAAATCACGGAAGGTTTCTAAAACTTGATGAATATTATCTTCCCAATGATCAGATATATCATGCTTATAACCTCTTTGACCAAAATAATTGGTACTCCTATCTGGCCAATGTAATTGATACAAATCAATATAATCTGTTTGCAAACGCTGTAAACTTCCCTCTACAGCTTCAATAATAGATTCTCTAGTGAAACCGCTAGTACGAATAAACTTCGTCATTTCAGCTTTTCCAGCAATTTTGGAAGCTAGAACAATATCTTCTCTATTACCATTTTTCTTAAACCAATTACCAATAACCTTCTCTGTAGCGGCATATCTATCTTTATGTGCCGGAACAGGATACAACTCTGCCGTATCTAAAAAATTAACACCCTTATCTAGAGCATAATTGATTTGTTCATGACCTTCCTCTTCGGTATTTTGATTACCCCAGGTCATAGTACCCAAACATATTTTACTTACTTCAATATCTGTATGTGGTAAATTGGTATAGATCATTTAGCTTAAAATTTGCAAACTTAAGAAGCAAAACTACTAAATATTTTTAGTGTGTTTGTATCCATTTCGTTAACTCTGTACCTCTATTAAAATAGGACAGTGATCACTGTGCTTCGCTTCTGATAAAATTACAGATCTAGACAACCTGTCTTTTAGTGTGGAAGCCACCATGGCATAATCTAAACGCCAACCCTTATTATTATTTCTGGCATTGGCTCTATAACTCCACCACGTATAATTATTTGGTTCAGAATTAAACTCCCTAAAACTATCTATAAATCCGCTTTTCATGAAATCTCCTATCCATTCCCGTTCTACAGGTAAAAATCCCGATACGTTTTTTAATCCCACAGGATTATGAATATCTATGGCTTCATGACAAATATTATAATCCCCTAAAACTATTAGATTAGGATTTGTCTTTTTAAGGGTATTGGCATACTCTTGAAAATCTGCCATATATGTAAGTTTAAAATCTAATCGCTCCATGTTGGTACCTGAGGGCAAATACATACTCATAATGGAGATATCTCCAAAATCTGCACGAATATTTCTTCCCTCAAAATCCATATACGATATACCTGTGCCAAAAACTACGTTGTCTGGCTGGGTCTTAGAAAGTATAGCGACACCACTATATCCTTTCTTTTGAGCACTATACCAATAATTATACTTGTAACCCGCTTCTTCAAATAAAGAAAGATCAAGTTGGTCCTCGTTGGCCTTAATTTCTTGTAGACAAACTACATCTGGGGATACAGCAACTAACCATTCCAAAAACCCTTTTCTTAATGCCGCCCTTATTCCATTTACATTATAGGATATAATCTTCATCGATTTACTTTTTGTTTAAAAATAAAAAAGAGTTAATAATTTAAGGTGTATACTTTCTATTAAAATCATAATTTCACAGCATCAAATTTTTTTTATCTTTTAAAACGCATATTATGAATAAGTTCATTTTTTCTATTATAGTATTATTTATATCAGCTTCTTCTTTTGCACAAGCTTACCACAACAATGAAAATAGCCATGAGGTAAAATTGAATATCGGTCAATTTTTGGTAACCTCAACAGTTGAATTTGGTTATGAATATTACATAAACGAAGATACAAGTATTGGAGGAACACTATATTTTGATGGGAAATCAACCGATTACAATGGTAATTTTGGAATAGGACCTAACTTAAGAGCTTATTTTGGTTACGGACCAAAAAGTGGTCTTTTTGCTGAAGTGTTCGGTCTTTATTATACAGGTGAAGATGATGAGGACACTGCAAACATAGGTAATAGAAACTACGATTACTCTACCATAGCGCTTGGTCTTGGAGGTGGATATAAATGGGCTACTAGAAGTCAAAAATTCACTATTGAATTAAATGGAGGACTGGGAAGAAACATTAATCCAGAAGATTTTCAAGATGATTTTATGTTTAAGGCCGGTTTGTCTTTAGGTTACCGCTTTTAATGGGTATTTTTGAGGATTAACCGCCTATGAAGAGAATATTTCAACTATTACTAATAATATCAGTTACTACCTTAAATCTTTCTGCTCAAAATACTATCAAAAATGATAGTATTACCCAATTGAACGAAGTAATTGTTGTAGATACGCTAACGGCTAAAAATGCTATTGGCATTATACCCTCACAAACTATTGGCGCTGATACATTTTCCAATTATAGTCCTGTAGACTTCATTAGCTCCATTAATCAAATTTCTGGTCTTTATGCCTTATCTGGAGCACTGAATACCAATAGAATAACAATTAGAGGTGTTGGTTCTAGAACATTATACGGCACAGATAAGCTAAGACTTTACTACAACAACATTCCTATTACGAACGGAACAGGCTCGTCAACCATAGAAGCTTTTGATTTGGAAAACCTTACTTCAATTGAAGTAATTAAAGGACCCAAGGGAACAGGATTTGGAACTAATTTGGGTGGAGCCATTATTTTAAACACGAAACAAACAAGTAATCAACCTACCAAATTTACCAATAACACTACGGTAGGTTCTTACGGACTATTTAAAAATAGTTTAGGATTTACACATTCTCAAGATAATTTTTATATGACCTTTCAATATGGTCATATGGAAATAGATGGATACCGCGAAAACAATAGATTTGAACGTGACGGATTTCTTCTTAACACCATTTTCAAACTTTCAGAAAAAAGTGAAGTCGGACTTTTGATAAATCATATTGATTACTCGGCTCAAATAGCTAGCTCTATAAGTCAAGAAGATTTCGATGAAGACCCTACTCAAGCTGCCTTTACTTGGAAATCATCCAAAGGATACGAAGATAACAACTATAGCCTTATAGGACTTTCTCATACCTATTATGCAAATTCTAATTTAAAAAACACCACTAGCCTATTCTATACTTATTTAGACCATTATGAGCCTGCACCGTTTAATATTTTAGATGAATACACAACTGGTTATGGGTTTAGAACATTGTTCTCTGGCAATATAGCTGTTTCTCAAAATACGCTTTCATACACCTTTGGTGGTGAGCTATACAAAGATGAATATTCATGGGGAACTTTTAATAATCTATATCAAGAAAATAATGGTAATGGAAGCTTGCAAGGAGAAAGACTTTCTCAAAATAAAGAATTTAGAAACCAACTAAATGGTTTTGCTACGGCATCCTATTCTTTTACAGATAAACTTACAGCTCAATTAGGGTTAAATATCAATAAAACTCAATATGACTATAGAGATATTTTCAACACAGGTGAAAGCAACACTAGTGCCAATAGAGATTTTAATACACTATTCTTACCAAGTTTAGATGTTAATTATGCTATTACACCAACAAACCAACTGTATGCAAATATTAGTCGCGGATTTTCAAATCCTAGTTTAGAAGAAACACTAACCCCTGACGGAATCATAAATCCTGACATCCTTCAAGAGACAGGCACTAACTATGAATTAGGCATCGTACACAAAAGTAAAGACGAAAAACTAAAGTTGGAAGTCGCTGCTTATATTATGCCAATTAAAAACCTACTGGTTGCCAACCGTGTCGGAGACAACCAATATATAGGGCGCAATGCCGGCAAGACCAAACATCAAGGTATTGATTTAGACTTAAATTATCGAATTGACCTTAACGAGAAAATAAACATTTCACCATTTATAAGCTATACATATAGTAATCACAAATTTGTAGATTTTACTGATGATGAAGCTAGTGAAGATTATTCTGGAAATGATTTGACCGGGGCACCAAAAAACAAGCTGAATTCAGGTATTCAAACTAATTTTGGAAATGGTTTATTTATAAATATTACTCATCAATTTATTGACGAAATTCCTTTAACAGATGCAAATTCCCTTTATAGTGATTCTTTTAGCCTATTAAATATTAAACTAGGCTATAAAAATAATATATCCGACAGAATAAGAATGGGGTTAGATTTTGGCATTAACAACATTACCGATACTAAATATGCACAATCGGTCTTAATAAATGCAACCGGATTTGGAGGTAATGCCCCAAGGTATTTCTACCCTGGGAACAATATTAATTATTATGGCGGTGTAAAGCTGAACTACACTCTTTAATCTATTCCATTTTCTTTAACCAGGTTCTCATATCAACAGCATCATGAATAATGCCTTTTAATGCTGATATGGCCACACGTTCCTGTTCCATAGAATCTCTATGTCTAATGGTGACTGTTTGGTCTTCTAATGATTGATGATCAACTGTGATACAGAAAGGGGTGCCATTAGCATCTTGCCTTCTGTAACGTCTACCTACTGCATCTTTTTCATCATAGGTTACATTGAAATCCCACTTAAGGTCATCTACGATACTATGTGCTATTTCTGGCAAACCGTCCTTTTTAAGCAAAGGTAAAATAGCAGCCTTAATAGGCGCTAAAACAGCTGGTAATTTAAGAACTATTCTAGTCGTATTATTCTCCAATTCCTCTTCTTTAAGCGAGTTAGAGAATACCGCCAAGAACATCCTGTCTAAACCAATAGAGGTTTCTAAGACATAAGGCACATAGTTCTTATTTACTTCATGATCAAAATATTGCAATTTTTTACCAGAGAATTTTTCATGACTACTCAAATCAAAATCGGTACGAGAGTGTATTCCTTCTAATTCTTTAAATCCGAATGGGAAACGAAATTCAATATCTGACGCTGCATCAGCATAATGAGCTAATTTCTCATGATCATGAAATCGATAATTATCTTGACCTAAACCAAGTGATAAGTGCCACTTCATTCTTTTTTCTTTCCAGACTTCATACCACTCTTTCTGAGTACCTGGCTGAATAAAGAATTGCATTTCCATTTGTTCGAACTCACGCATTCTAAAAATGAACTGTCTTGCAACAATTTCATTTCTAAATGCCTTACCGGTCTGTGCTATTCCGAAAGGAAGCTTCATACGACCAGATTTCTGAACATTCAAAAAGTTCACAAAAATACCCTGTGCAGTTTCGGGTCTAAGGTAAAGATCCATAGCGCTTTCTGCATTAGCACCTAATTTTGTACCGAACATTAGATTAAACTGCTTTACATCTGTCCAGTTTTTAGAACCCGACATAGGGCAAGCGATATCCAACTCTTCAATAAGCGCTTTTACATCAGCTAAATCTTCATTTTGCAAAGATTTCCCCAACCTGCTTAAGATTGTTTTTCCTTGATCTTGATAATCAACTACACGCTGATTGGTCTGTAAAAACTGTTCTTTATCAAAAGCATCACCAAAACGTTTTGCAGCTTTTTTGACCTCCTTTTCAATTTTAGCATCAATTTTAGCGACATAGTCTTCAACTAAAACATCTGCTCTATATCTCTTTTTAGAATCTTTATTATCTATTAACGGATCATTAAAAGCATCTATATGCCCAGAAGCTTTCCACGTTAATGGATGCATAAAAATTGCAGCATCTAACCCAACAATATTATCATTGAGCTGTACCATTGCCTTCCACCAATAGTCTCGTATATTCTTTTTAAGTTCAACACCATTTTGACCATAATCATAAATAGCGCTTAAACCATCATAAATTTCACTAGATTGAAATACATAACCGTATTCCTTTGCGTGAGAAATTACACGCTTAAAATCATCTTCTTGCTTTGCCATGTGGCAAAAATAGAACAATAGCCCAAAAAAAAAATAATTATTTCAATTCAAATTCAGAAGAAGTAATTAAACGCTCGTCTTCAAACACATTTAAAGTATAATTACCGTCCATCAAAGAACCTTCTGGTATGGTAATAGACTCACAAATTGGAGAATCTAACCCTGTAAATATAAATTCAACTCTTTTGCTGTAAACGTTACCGTTTACTGTAATAGTATTGGCATTGTCCTCTATGATTTGTTTATTGGGATCTAAAAATTGTAAATAAATAACCTTTTCATTTCCCGCCTCACTTTCATCTGCCAATATCGTAACGCAACCTCTTAATTTTTCAATAATTGAAGCCTTATTGGTTTTTATTGGCTTAGTATTTCTAACTAATCTAAAACCACTGCCCTCAGAGCCAGCCATTTTTAAATAGCTCTTAGTTTTTAATTTCTGATTAAGCTCTAATATCTTTCTTCTTTGTAAAGCTTCTGCTTCTGCTAAAGAATTACTGTTAGTTCTAAGGTTTTCTATTTGCTTACGAGATTCATCATACTTATCTGTAAGTAACATATTATTATACCTTAAAAAATTGTTCTTTAAAATTAAACTATCGTTCTTAGATTCTAACCTACGCAATTCTGTTTTAAACTCTCTTAATTTTTGAACCGTAAAATTTAAACGTCCGACAGAATCTAAAAGCTCTTGTACTTTGAACTTAGAATCTTGCAATTCAATTTCGTTCATTTCACTTTTAGCAGACAACCTAGCCACATCTGCTTTCATAATGGTTAAGTCTTTCACCAGAATAGCCTTTTCGTCTTCTAAGAAGTCTATTTGAGCATTTGATTGGGCATAACTGTAGTAAAACGCAATTAATAATGCTAAAAGAACTGCAACAAATGCTGCAAGTATTATTTTATAATTGAATTTGTTATCTTGACTGTCCATTTAAAAAAGGGGCTGTAGGTGGTTTAATCTGTAAAATTTGATGAAAAACAGAATTTCAAATATACTAAAGGATGTTACCAACATACTGTTACCAATATCATGTTTTGGATGTAATGCTCGATTATATAGAGGAGAGGTTCTTCTCTGTACATCTTGCCGACATCAATTGCCTCTTACCGAGTATACCTTTAACGAAGAAAATGCCGTTGACCGTATTTTTTATGGTCGAATTAACATAAAAAAAGCAAATTCATTCTTATTCTTTACCGAAATTGGAATTGTAAAAAACCTAATACATTTTTTAAAATATAAAAATCAAGAAAGTATTGGTGAATTTTTGGGCAATTGGCACGGACAAGTTTTAAAAAAGCAAGGTGATCTACCTCAAATAGATTTTGTTATCCCCGTTCCCTTACACCGAAAAAAATTAAAAAAACGCGGTTATAATCAAGTAGCACTTTTTGCAAAGCAAATTGCATTACATATTAACTCAGTTTATACAGATGACACACTAATTAAAACAGCAAATACAAAAACTCAGACCAAAAAAAATAGGCTAAATAGATGGTATGACAACAGGTCTCTGTACGAAATAAAAAATAGCGAAGCTTTAATAAACAAAACTATATTATTGGTTGATGATGTAATTACCACAGGTGCAACTTTAGAAATTTGCGCCAACACCTTCAAAGATATTGAAGGTTTGGACATTTATATTTCTAGCATGGCCGTTGTTCCAAAGAATTAGAATTCTATAAAATAAGTTGTTTCTTTGCGTTCCATAATTATACTAATGAGCAGAAAAATTTTAGGTTTCATTTTTATTTTGATTATTATATTGGTGTCTTATCAATGTGCTCAACGTGGTACTCCTACAGGTGGTCCAAAAGATATTACTCCCCCAGAATTAACTAGAGCAGACCCACCTAATTTGACAACAAATTTTAAAGGACAAAAAATTAGGCTATACTTTAATGAATTAGTGAAACTAAATGATATTCAAAAACAACTTATAATATCTCCTCCATTAAAAAATTCGCCTGTACTTTCACCTATTGGCAATGCCAACAAATATGTAGAAATCACTATTAAAGATACCTTAGAACCAAATACCACATACACTCTTAACTTTGGACAAGGTATTGTTGACAACAATGAAGAAAATCCGAAATCATTTTTTACTTATGTTTTCTCAACCGGAGATTATATAGATTCATTAGAACTTAAAGGGGTTATCAAAGACGCATTCAATAAAAAGGCAGATGACTTTGTAAGCGTAATGCTCTATAAAATCGACACAAGTTATACAGATTCTACAGTTTATAAAAAACCTCCAAATTATATTACCAACACCCTTGATAGTGCCGTGATTTTCAAGCTTAACAATCTAAAAGATGGTAAATATGCACTATTTGGATTAAAAGATGCCTCTAGCAATAATTTATTTGATCAAAAAACGGATAAAATAGGCTTTATAAATGACACAATAAATTTGCCTACAGACTCGATATATTTATTAAATCTTTTCAAAGAAATCCCTGATTATAGCGTAGCCGTACCCAGTATGGAGGCTAGTAATAGAATTAGTTTCGGATATTATGGAGAAGGCTCCAACATACTAATCGAAACAATCACTAAGATTCCAGATACCGTTAGAACCAAAATTATTAAAGATCGAGAAAAAGACACGTTGAACTTTTGGTTTACGCCCTACGCAATGGATTCCATACTATTTACCATTACGAATGAAAGTTTACAAGTAAAAGATACGTTTAAAGTAAAAAATAGAAAAGTAGCGTTTGATTCTTTGAAACTTTCAATGAGTCAAAACGGAAATATAGAAATAGACAAACCGATTAATCTTTTAAGCAACACCCCATTAGTTAGTTTTGATAGTACTAAAATAAAATTAATGGATAAAGATTCTGTCGAGATAGCTTATAACTTAAAGCTAGATACTTTAGAAAATCTAATACATTTTGATTTTCAAATCGATCCCGACCAAAGTTATAGAATGGAGTTAGTACCCGGAGCCGTAACAGATTTTTTCGAAACATCTAATGACTCTGTAGCTTATTCATTTCGCACAAAAAGTCCTGCAGATTATGGTAATCTAACTTTGAATTTAAACGGCACTAAAATTGAATACCCAATAATATTACAGCTTACAAATGAAAAGGGAGAAGTATTAAGGGAAACTTACTCTACAGAACCTCAAGCCTATAGTTTTATTAATTTAGATCCTGGTAAATATCAAGCTCGGGTAATATTTGATTCTAATGAAAATGGAAAATGGGATACGGGTAGTTTTTTGGAAAGAAGACAACCAGAAAAGATAAGTTATTACCCCAATTTGATAGAACTACGTGCTAACTGGGAAAAAATTGAAACATTTAATTTAATAGATTAAATCGATCTTGATCATTTAAAAAACGAAGCTTATTTCTTACTTCGTCTACTTCATTCTTGAATATATCAACAATTATGGTCTCTTCTTTTTCAGAAAGATTTACTAATTGACCTAATGGGTTATATAAGCTTGAGTGACCAGGGTAATTATGTCCAACATCATCTACCCCAATTCGATTTACTCCAATACAATAAACCATATTTTCAATAGCTCTAGCTTTTAAAAGAGCATCCCAAGCATTAATGCGAGGTGTTGGCCAATTTGCGACATACAATAACACATCAAAATTATCTGTATTTCTACTCCAAACAGGAAAACGCAGGTCATAACAAACCAACGGACAAATAGCAAAACCTTTATAATTTACAATTAATCGTTCTTTACCCGCCTTATATTTTTCATTTTCACCAGCCAATGTAAAAGTATGTCGCTTATCATAAGTGACATATTCCCCATCTGGCCGTACAAAAAACAACCTGTTATAATTTGCCCCATTATCCTTGAATACTATACTACCGACAATTGCAATTTTCTTCTTAGTTGCAATTTTCTTCATCCAATCCAAAGTTAATGAACCTTCCTTATTCTTTATATTTTCAGGATGCATAGTAAAACCGGTAGTAAACATTTCAGGTAATACAATTAAATCAATTTCATCATCAATTTCATCGATCTTCATACCAAACATATCCCTATTCAATTCAGGCTTTTCCCAAAATAAAGAAGATTGAATTAAGGCGATTTTAAGACTGTTTTTTTCTTGTTTCATACCTTACTCCAACAAATCAATAAAGGCATTTAACCCTTGCATCTTAGCATGATCTAAAGCTGAATTACCCCTATTATCCTTTATTGACCTATCTGCACCATTTGCAATTAACAGCTTCGCAATTTCCATACGATTAAATTGCACAGCATATATAAGGCATGTCGCACCCATGGCATTACGTTCATTTAATTGAGCCTTTTTATCTATTAAAAGTTTAGCAATATCTGTAAAACCCTTAAAACAAACACCCATTAACGCAGTATTGCCAGAAGCATCTATGGCATCAATTTTCGCTCCATTATCCAACAGTAAAGTAGCGATTTCAATTTCATCATAGTAAGTAGCTAAAATCAAAGGTGTTGAACCTCTTTGATCTTTGCTATTAATGAGAATTGGATTTTTTTCAAGCATTGACTTGACCTCGTTAAAACTACCATCTCTTATTACTTTAAAAAAAAACTCGTTCATTGTCTTAAATAATTAATTATTCTATAAAACAGCATGTTAGCATATAGTTTGTCGCAGAGGTATTTTCTTACCAATCAACTATTTTTTCTTACTTTAAAGTAAATATGTACCTTTAAAATTAAATAAAAATAATTGAAAACATTAGCCGTTGATTTTCTATTAAAAGAGTCCCCCAATGCAATTGCCATAGTCGATACTAAGTTAAACTTTATTAACTACTCTAACCAATGGCAATGCAATTTTACTAAAAACAACAATGATGTTATAGGTAAAAACCTTTTTGAGGTGATTTCTGAAGTACCGATTGATTTCAATAAAGCTGTTACTTCTGCTCTAAATAGTCAAGAAAATAAAAATAAAGGAGAGAAATTTATATTACCTAGCGGTAAAATACTTTGGTTAAAATGGAAAATTTCTCCATTGATTAACAATAATATATTAGAGGGGTTAATTATTTTTTTAGAAGATATTACTCTAGCTCAAAATGAATTAGAACTACTTCTTAAGGCTGAATCTGTAGCTAGAATAGGCGGGTGGGAAATAGATTTAATTGAAAACACAATCTACTGGACAAGAACTACCAAAAAAATTCATGAAGTTGATGAAAGTTTTGTCCCTAATTTAGAAACAGGTATTAATTTTTATAAAGAAGGATATTATAGAAATAAAATTACCGAATTAGTCAATATAGGTATAGAAACAGGTAAAGCTTGGGATATTGAACTAATTATTATTACCGCAAAAGGCAAAGAATTGTGGGTCAGAGCAATGGGAGAAGTAGAAATGTTAAATGATAAAGTGATTAGACTTTTCGGAACATTTCAAGATATTGATGAACGAAAAAAAATTGAATTAGCTAACGAGGAAATCAACGAACGTTTAAAATTAACTACAAAAACTGCTCAAATAGGTTTGTGGAATTACAATTTAATCGAGAACCAATTAACTTGGGACGATGAAATGTATAAAGTTTTTAATGTTGATAAAAATCAATTTACCGGGGTTTTAGAAGCATGGTCATCTACCATACATCCAGATGACAAAGAAAAAGCTCTTAACGCTACTAATGATGCGATCTTAGGCATAAAGGATTTCGATGAAGAATTTAGGATCAAACTCAAAGATGGTACAGTAAAATACATTAAAGGTATTTCAAAAACCATTAAGGACATTAATGGTAAAACAATTAAATTGAAAGGTGCCAATTGGGACATTACCGATTTAAGAAGTACAGAACAACAGTTAGCTAGTAGCACCAAATCTTTTGCCGAAACTTTTGAGCATTCCGCAATTGGAATGGCCCTAATAAGCCCAGAGCTTAAATGGCTCAAAGTCAACAAAAGCCTATCTAAAAGTTTAGGGTATTCTGAAAAAGAATTATTGACGATGACAGCCACAGACATAACTCACCCAGAGGACATTGATGATAGTAAAACTTTTAAAAACAATGTTTTCAATGGTAAAAGCAAAGATTTAAAACTACAAAAAAGGTACTTTCATAAAAATGGAAATATAGTATATGCCATAATTGGAGTAACCCCTGTAAAAGGGTTGGAAGGAGAACCTAATTATGCAATAACTCAATTTTTAGACATTACCGATAGAATCGAATCAGAAAAAAGATTAGAGTCGCTAGTGGAAGTTACTAAAAGTCAAAACGAAAGTCTAACTAACTTTGCACACATAGTTTCTCATAATCTTAGATCGCACTCTACTAATATGACTATGTTGTCAAAATTTCTAGGAGAAGAAAATGACGAAGAAGAGCAGAAGAATTTAAGTAAAATGATCAAGAGCGCGACTGACAGTTTATCAGAAACTATTGATCATTTAAACGATGTAGTCCAAGTAAAAACCGGAGCACTAGAAAAATTACAGAGCGTTAGTGTGATAAATACAATAAACCAAACAACAAAAAGTATAAATGTATTACTTGAAGAACAAAATGCAATCTTAGATATTGATATTTCGAAGTGTCATTTTGTAAATGCCGTACCTGCCTATTTAGAAAGTATATTTTTAAATATTCTTACAAATGCTTTAAAATATAGCTCCAAGAAAAGAACTCCTATAATTGAAATAAAATCGAAATTGACGGCAGATAATATACTTATAACTTTTACAGACAATGGTCAAGGGATTGATTTAAAAAAACACGGAGATAAAATATTTGGTATGTATAAAACCTTTCACAAACATAAAGATGCGAAAGGCATTGGTCTATTTATTACAAAAAACCAAATAGAGTCAATGAATGGTACTATTAATATTGAGAGCAAAGTCAACCAAGGAACAACTATATTTATTGAACTAAAACAGAGCTAAATTTAAAATTGATTATGAAGAAAGTTAAACTTTGCTGTATTATAGATGACGATCCTATATTCGTATACGGGACAAAAAGAATAATCAAAGAAATAGATTTTTCTGAATCTATCATAGTTTATAATAACGGACAAGATGCTCTAGACGGTTTAATGCAAGCATGTATAGCTAATGAACCATTGCCAGATGTCATATTCTTAGACCTTAACATGCCTATTTTAAATGGCTGGGAATTTTTGGATGAATTCAAAGAATGCAAAAGCAAAAGGTCTGAAAAAATTATAATCTATATTATTAGTTCATCGGTAGATCCTAGAGATTTAGAAAAGGTAAAAGACTATGAACAAGTAGATACGTATATTTTAAAACCAATTACACCAGATGATCTTACAAAAATTTTAATAAGCACAGAAGATAATTAGTTTTTAGATCAGTACTTTTTCTTGCTATCTATAAATTAATGTATCTTCTATTAGAAATCAACTATGCAAGGGCAAACTTTAATTACTTGATTTTTGATTTTAATTGAATTAATAATATATGGGCGTATTTAATAGTTGCTGCATCATTGATGATGATGAATTTTTTTCAATAAGTAGCAAAAGCATACTACAGCATCAAAATTTCAGTGACAATATTTTATATTATTCTGGCGGTCAAGAAGCCTTAGATGGTCTAATTGGTCTATTGGTCGAAAATATAACCTTACCTGATGTTATTTTTCTTGACTTGAATATGCCCAATAGAGACGGCTGGTCATTTTTAGAGGAGTTTGAAGAACTACCGGAAGACAAAATTGGGCATATTCATATTTACATCACTAGCTCATTTATAAGCCCTGCCTATATGGAGAAAGCAAAAAATTACAAACTAGTTAAAGATTATATTGTCAAACCTTTAACTAAAGAAGCAATCAAAAGAATAATTGAAGTTAATTCGTAAAATTATCGTTCATTAGGGGTAAAATCTAATGGCGCATTTTGTGGTAGATTTATTGTACCAGCTTCTCCTGTATCATTATAAATGGTCCATTCATTTGAATTAAAAACTGAACTATTAGAAACTATCCCTATATTTCTTAATGCTCTACCATCTTCAAATTCGTGGTTGGTATTACTACCATCTTCCCCAATTACACCAAAAATATCTACTAAATTACCAAAAGGGTCTATAAGTACAATTGTATCATCCCCGTTTGAATCTGCTGGCGAATTCGTACCTACCGAAACATCTGGTGCAAAACCATAAATATTTTCAAATTCTTCGCTATTAGGTGAAATTACCAAAAAACCATTTTCTTTCATCTCAAATTCAGACAGGTCTATAGATGAACTTACTTCTGTATTATCGTTTGTGTAGCGTATTAAAGTCCATCCTTTTAATGATAGACTTTCTGCAGATGTATTATATAGTTCTACAAATCTTGCACCTGCATTATTATTAGGATCTGCAATTTCAGATATTAAAATTGATGAAGAGGTAAATTCATCAACCAAATCTTCACATCGTTTCTGATCAAAATTTAAATCATCAGTGCTTCTAATCATCAACCCAAACTCATTGCTCTCTATGGTTAATATACCTGTAGCTGTACCCATAAATTCTGGTAAAATGTCAGATTGAAAATTTGAATAACCACTATTAATCAAAAACATCTCATTATCGTTACAATCAACTAATGTTCTTAATGTTTCTTCCTCACTAATTGCAAAAGTTTCACCCAGCTCATCTTGTTGAAACTCTACATCATTTATTTTTACCAAGGTATTTACCATTTTTTCATCTAATTCTGAAATTGAAACTGAAATTGGCTCAACACCAACATTACTCTCGCAAGAAACTAAAACATGGTCAAAAACAATATTTTTTGGTAATCTACCCACGCTTAAATTACCGAAAGAGCTAAATACACCACCGATTTTATAAACGCCGTTAGACTCGCCTAAATACAATCCTTTAAGTTTTATAAAAATTTGTTGACCCACATCAAAGAATAAATGAGAGTCTCTTAATTCTAATTCTATTTGTAAGCCTTGTAAAGGATTATTCTCTTTATCTTGAAAATGAATAATATTAAAAAAATTACCTTCTTTATCCGACGAAATTACATACCCTTGAACAACCAGATCTTCTTGAATTTGAAATGTTTCGCCGCTATACAAGCTTTTAAGATCTGAAATACTAATGAAATCAAAAGGAGAATCTGAACATGCTATATTAGGAATATCAAACTCTTTACTTTTTACACAAGAGAATAACATAATTGCAGTAGTTATCACCGTAAAATATATTTTTCTCTTAACATTCATATGCATTAAATCTTTTTAAAAACTAAAGGCAAAATTTAAAAAATAGGTTCTACCGAAACCATACCAATATTTTGGCGCAAAAGAAGGGCTACCGCTTAGGTTATCTTCTTTCAATTGCCCATAATTGCCATTTCTACTTTGTTCGTAACCTCCTGTTCTAAATGTTGTATCAAAAATGTTATTAATACTTGCAAATACACTTATATACTTGCCTTTTTTTAACCAAGATTTACCCCCAACCATATTCAACAAGTAAAAATCATCTAATGGCTGTTGCCTTAACAAATTTTGTACATTTTCATCGGTTGCATCAGAAAATCTTAATTGTGTTTCTGGGTCTATCAAAAAACTTTGTGTTCTCGTTATAGTAGAAATATTCGAGTAATTATTAGCCAAATAGTTTGCGGTCATACTTACCCACCAATATTTAGGATCTCTATATTCTATACCTGTAGCAATAGCTTTTTGTGGACCTTGTGCTAATTTGTAATCCTTAATCGCAGATTGCCCTAAAAATTTGGAACCAGACACATCAATTACATCTTCATTTGCACCAGCTGTATCAAAATTAATGGTCACAAATGGATTGCTGGCATACACGTATTTTGAAATTGAGGTTACTAAAGACAACTTTACCGCACTTGATAATTGATATTCTAAGCCTAGTTCTGTTCCTAAATGCAACTTATCTAAATCTGTAATTACTTCTTGTACAAAATCTGACCCTACACCAGAATCAACAAAGAAAAAATTAATATCTGTTGTATTTTGAAAACGAGTATAAAAACCAGTAAATCTACCGGTCAACTTCGGCATTCTTAAATAATAGTTGACATCTGTACTAGTTATAGTTTCACTCTGTAAATCTGGCACTATATCATTGTTCTCTCTTGGGTTAATAAAAATATTTTGTAATACAGGTGCTTTATTTATTATTGCAGCGTTAGCAGTTACCCAATGCCTACCGGTTATTGTATAGGACACACCTGATTTTAAGGACCAATTAGAAAACTTCACACGTTCGCTCTTCCCAAAAGAATTGTCAATAAAACGTTCATTTTTAAAAGCCCCTATTCTTTGATAATCAACTATGGAATATTTGCTAGATGCAAATAATTTAACCTTATTGTAATGCATATTAAGCTGGGTATACATTTCGCTATTGCTACCTTTTAAATCATAATTATAATTAAAAATGTCTCCATTATTCTTATTTACTTCAGAGGAAACATCATTTAGAGTTTCCGAAAATGTATCGACATCTCGGTGATAATCAGCCCCTAGTAAATCATTAATTTGTGCGAAATTTTTTGAATGCAGTTGTCTATGAGTTATTCCTAAATCTAGCTTCAAATGACTATCTATATGAATATTAGATGTTACTCTAGCAGTTAGCTGATTGTCTTTGGTAGTGTCATCATACAAAACATATGCAGCTTCCCCATTTTGACTTATACTCGTGTTCGCTCTATACACACTTTCCCAATCTAATTGACTGTTTTCTACAAAACCTTCTTTTGCTTCATTTGCACTTTGAAAATTAGCTCCTATTGGTGAATTCAAATTATGTAAAGTTTGACATAACTTTTTTTATGTAAAGTATTTTATTATGCAAAGACTTGGTCTTAAAGTGCATTTAAGCAAGGTTTTTAATAAAAAAAAGTTGAGATAATTTATCTGGTTTATCGTAGAAACGAATGCATCTAATTGTTAGAAGAGAATTCCATTTTTAATGTAATTCTCTTCTTATTATAGAAATACTTATCGTATTAAAATTTGCACGAGAAAAAATATACCGGAAATTGAATCTGAGTTTTAAATTTTTACTTCATAAAAGTGAAAAATTCTACTAAATCTATCTCAAAATAAATACAAAGACGATGTAAAGTAGTTACAGAAATATTGGATTTACCTGCTTCAATTCGTGAAATATGGACACCAGTCTCATTATACACTTCCTCTTGAGTAACACCTTTTTGAAATCTAAGTGTTTTTAATCTGTTGGAAATTTTTAAAAGTAATTTGTCGTTACGTATATGACCCTTCATAGAATTATGAAAAGTCAGAAGAAATAGTCATTTTTGTAATGACATATATGTCATTATATTTATTATGGAATTAGAAGGATTCAAATATGAAATTATTGTATCAAATAAAGCAACTGAAAGCTTGCTTGTCAATATTATAAAATACTGGACATATGATAACAATACATTTACATACCCAATTAACGAAGACATTTCAAACGATGGTATATCGTTAGCAATAATTCAAAATATTCTTAAAAACTCAAAGTGTCTTTTAACTTTTAAAAATTGCATACTTTGTTATTCCTCTTTAACAATTACAGTAATTAATCGTAAAGATTTCTTAGATTTTATAGCATTATATCCTCGAATATGTCCAAACTGCAAAAAATTCTCGCCTAATTATAGTGACTTCCACTTAAAAGATGAATCCTTAGATGAAATTATAAGAAGTTTGTCTATAGATGAAATTAAAGTACTAAAAGGTATTATCCAGTTAAGAAGGAAAGATTTAATATACCGGCACATTTTCAACAATGATATTTCAGACTCTAATGTTTGGAATATTATAAATGGGCTTCAACGAAAGGGGTTAATCTGGATAGAAAGAGAAGATAATTGGAAAATTAAATCTTTTAATTTTAGTTCCAAAATTCAATATATTATAAAAAAGGAATGAAACTCATACAAACGAAAACGTCCTTTTTTTTAAAAAATTTTAATTGGTATTCTCTGACAGGCGCTTGTTTTACTTTTAATATTTTTACTGTAAACTCATTAAATCCTTAAGTTAATTCCACCTTATTCATCCAATAACTAAACTTTTATCTATAGCCATGGAATACCTACAAATGAAGCTGATTTTCATAAACATTCTTTGAGTAAAATGAAGAGAGATATTCTTAAAGAATTAAATATCATCTAGTGCCATACTACCTCTTATTTATTTAATAAAATATAACTAATATACATTGATCTAGTCATTGATTAATTTTGTCTTTGTACTTAAGTAAAAACTTCTCAATACATATCTTAATGCTAACTTCTGCTCTGGGTTAATTAATGAATCCCTTAATTTCTCATAATCTGAGTCAAGCGAGTTAATTGAAATTTCACTTACCTCGCTAAAAATCTCAATCTTAACATTTAGTCCTTCCGCTATTCTTTTGATCATTTTAGCTGTAGGTAAATTTTGCCCTTTTTCATATCTAGTAACCTGTGCTTGATTAATACCACATCTATTGGCAAGTTCAGACTGAGTCATATTCCGTTCCTTCCGAAGCCCTCTCAATTTATGCCCAAAATATTCTCTAGATATCATAAAATTATCTGTTTATGTAATTTATATTGTATACTTATATAATCTATGGATATAATATATAATAATCCTATATTTTTTCAAAAATTCAATCCCTTTGACCTAAAATTATATAATAATCCTATAAATGCAATTTCCAAAAAAATAAAAAATAAAAAAATTCCTCTTTATTACAATTTACAATTTAAAGCCTTGAATCACCTTGAAAATATGTCATTAATAATGTGCTTAATATAAAATTTTAATATGAATGAGAAGTTCGAAAAATTCAATTCCCTAACTCATGACGCATCAAATTATATGCGTCACAAACTTAAATTCTCTGAGTCAGGTATTTATAAATATAATTTGATTTGGAAAAAAGTACGTAAATACATCATTGATAATAATCATGAAGAACTTAATCAAGAAGTAGGCGATTTATTTATTGCTCATTTCTTTAATGATAAAGTTTATGACCCTAGGTCAAAATATACTCAAAATTACATAAGAATAATTAAATATCTAATTGAATACAAGGAGAACTCTAGAATGACTTTGCGAAAGGGCTTAGGGAATAAATTACCAAAGTTTGAAGGAGCAATCGGTGAAATAATAATTGATTTTATTAATAAACTACATAGAGAGAAGCTATCTATTGGAAATATCAGAACCCACTCTCGACACTTATTTAATTTTCAGCAACTATGTAAGCAACATAATTTAAATTCTCCAGAAAAAATTGACTTTCAATTTATTACAATCTATTTGAATCAAATAGAAAAAACATCTCATTCTACAACTGCAACTATTACTAGCATAATAAGAAAATTTACAAGTTATCTTTTTGAAATGAATATCATTAAAAAAAATATTTCAAAAAGAATACCAAGTGTTAAAAAGATAAAAGGAGAAAAATTACTATCAACATACAGCGAAAAAGAAGTTCTTAAAATTTTAAAAACTATTAATCGTTCAACAGCAATAGGTAAACGAAACTACGCAATCACCTTAATATTAGTAAAATATGGATTAAGAGCATCAGATGTTGCTAAACTATCTTTAGATGAAATTCTCTGGGAGAAACAATTAATATCATTCAATCAAAACAAAACTCTTGAAAATCTTACATTACCCTTGACTTCGGATGTAGGTAATGCTATTATAGACTATTTAAAATTTGGACGACCACAATGCGATTCTAGATCAATCTTTATTACTAATACTCCTCCTTACAGTAACACAATGACAAATTCAGGGATTTATCAAATTATTTCAGGTTTGATTAGAACATCCGGAGTAAAAGTTAATAATAGAAAAATAGGACCACATGCTTTACGACATAGTTTGGCTTCACGCATGTTCGAAAAAAGCACTCCGTTACATACAATTACTCAAGTACTTGGACACAAAAGTTTAGAATCAAAGAAGGCATACATGCACATCGACCTTAAATCTATGCAAAAATGCATTTTAAATGTATCACCTGTTAACAAAAATTTCTATGAACAAGGAGGAGGGAAATTCTACGAATAAATTATTTACAAGTGTATATGGTAAACATATTTCGGAATATATTAAACTAAAACGTCAACTTGGATATAAATATGAAGCTGCCGAATCCCATTTGTATAGAATTGACAAATTTGCAACGGAAACAAAGGAAAAAGGACCAGGTATCTCCTACGACTTCTGTAATAAATGGGCGAAATATGCACCAAATGAAAGTGATAAAGCAAAATATATAAGAATACTCTATCTAAAAAAACTTGCAGACTATTTAGACATATTAGATATAGAAACTTTCATACCAAAATTACCCAATTATAAAAAATCTACTTTTAATCCTTTTATTTTTTCGCCAGATGAGATTACAAGACTATTCACTATCTGTGATAATCTAGAGTTTACTCGAAAAGGTAATAATGTTAATTTATTCTCTATACCATTATTATTTAGAGTTTTATACGCTACGGGTATTAGAAGAGGTGAGGCTCTTTCACTACTGGAAGAAAATGTTAATATTAAAAATAAGACCCTTAATGTAACAGATTCTAAAAATGGATCTCAAAGGTTAATTCCAATTTCAGACACATTAGCTCAACAGTGCAAAATATATTTAAATTATAAGAAATACTTACCTCAAAAAACAAAAGATCCAAATTACTTTTTTGTTGGCATCTTAGGAGAACCATTACAACGAAGCACCGTATACGAATGGTTTAAAATATGTATTACAATAATGAGAATGCAACCAAAAGGTATAGATGGAAATCCTCGGATACATGATCTTAGACATACATTTGCTGTAACTTCCATAGTAAACATGACCAACCAAGGATATGATTTTAATTCTTGTTTTCCTATACTATCCATATACTTGGGACATTCAACTTTAAAATCTACCGAAAACTATATTAGATTAACTACAAAAATGTATCCTGAAGTTTTAAAGAAATTGGATACAACATTTACTGATATATTTCCAAAAAAATAATTATGAAACCAACCGATTTCTCTGAAACAATATCTAATTTTTTACATAATTACCTAAAAAATGAAAGAGGTTATTCAAGAAATACCGTAAAAAGTTATCGAGATACATGGAAGCTCTTGATTAGCTTTATGAATGACAAGAAGAATATCAAAGTTGAAAAACTTAGAATTAAGCATTTAACAAAAGAAACAGTTTTAGAATTTCTATATTTTATCGAATTTGAAAGAAATTGCTCGATTCAAACAAGGAATGTCAGGCTAGCTGCTATCAAATCATATTTATCTTATATACAATATATTGATATAGAGAATCTTCATGAAACACAAAAAATTCAATCTATAAAAAGTAAAAAATTTCAATCAAAACTTGTTGAGTACTTGAGCATAGATGCAATTAAAGAACTATTGAAACAACCTGACTTATCAACAAAAAAAGGTATAAGAGATCTTGCCTTGCTTTCTCTTTTATATGAATCAGGTGCACGAGTACAAGAAATAATTGACTTAACGCCTTCTATGATAGATTTTAAAAAACCGTATTCAATCCAGATTATAGGTAAAGGTAATCAAACCAGAAATGTGCCAATTGTAGAGACTCAAATAAAAAATCTAAAGCATTATATGAACATTTTGAAAATAGATAAAAATGAGGCACACCATCCATTATTTTATAATTGTCAAAAAGAACAATTCTCCAGTCAAGGCATAAGAGTTATACTTGAAAGAAATATCATCCAAGCGCGAAAAAATACTAATGTTATCTTTCCAAAAAATGTTTCACCTCATACTATTAGACATAGTAGAGCGGTACACCTTTTGTCATTTGGTGTTCCATTATATATCATAAGAGATATTCTTGGACATTCTTCAGTTATTACCACAGAAAAATATGCAAAAGTAGAAATGACAGCTAAAAGAAAAGCTATTGAAAAAGCTAATAAAAATGTAAGCCCTACAGAAACTTCGAAATGGTTAGACGATTCAAATCTTTTAACCTGGCTTAATGAATTGTAAAATTAATATACTTCCAGTATAGAATTTTAAAATAAATTTGATGAAATGATTTTTTTGTGGTGAGTAAACTATCGTCTGACACCTTTGAATATTAGAGTTTCACTAGAATTTCCAATAGTTTATTGATAGGAATGGTCAATTAAACTCTTTAAAAGACTTTAGGTTATGTGTAATTATAAATACCTTTTTATAGTCTTTAAAAGCAATATTTAAAGTTCGAATAAAGGTGGGATTAAATGTACCAAGTTCAATTAAGTCGAAACAGGTTTTTTTGAACGTTAGAATAAAATGTAGTGCCGAAAAAGGTTCCTTTTACGATACTACGTGTTCTAAACAAATTGCATCCCAACTACATTTGCAATCCAGTTGCATTGGAAATCGTCTATCTTTGCATTGTGAAATTTATAGCGGTCATACTATCCTTATATTTTTTGGCACTCAACGTAGTGCCCTGTGGCGATGATGCTCAAATTTCCGATTCATCAACAACCGAGTTTCAAGTGGGTTTGGACCATAATCAAAATCACGGTGAGTGCGAACTTTGCTCACCATTTTGTCAATGCCATTGCTGTCATTCGCACACCATTGTTTTTGATTTGGATATTTTTGAGCCTATCGAACCTAAGGTCATACAAGAAAGTTTTTCCCATTTTGAAAGCGTAAGCGAAGACCCGGTATTTACCCTCTTTCAACCTCCCAAGATTATTGGCTAATTACATATGCGATGACATCATCGCCCTCCAAAAAAATTAGTCAATTAAAATCAAATTACTATGATTAAATATGCAATAAGCCTTTGGCTTATGCTCATTTGCTGTGCATTCGGTTATGCACAGAATACTCTGAAAATCAATATTTTTACAGCAGAAGAAAAAGAACCTTTATTCGGGGCGACCATTTACATTGAGAGTCTGGATAAGGGAGTGACTACCGATTTTGATGGTATAGCCTTATTAGAGGATGTACCCGAAGGTCAATACAATCTCCAAATCTCGTACTTGGGCTTCGAGACTTTGGAAGCCAATATTGTTGTACCTACAGGAGACGATTGGGTATTTTATTTGAAAGAAAGCGCAAACGCTTTAGATGAAGTGGTAGTACGGTCCTCAAGAAGCACCCGAACCATACAAAGGATACCGACCCGAATAGAGTATATCGGGGTTGAGGAATTAGGGGAAAAAGCGATAATGAACCCAACTAATATTTCCATGGTACTTCGTGAAAGTACGGGAATCCAGATGCAACAGACTTCGTTGAGTAGTGCCAACACCAATATTCGGATACAGGGTTTGGACGGTCGTTACACCCAGCTCCTTCGAGATGGTTTTCCGCTCTACGGTGGTTTTTCAAGCGGCTTGAGTATCCTACAAATACCACCGTTAGATTTGAGACAGTTTGAAATTATAAAGGGAAGTTCTTCCACGTTGTACGGTGGTGGAGCCATTGCAGGTTTGGTCAATATGGTGTCCAAAACCCCTAATGAAGAACCTGAACTGGATATCATGCTTACCCAGACCCAAGCTTTGGGAAGTACGGGCAATGTCTTTTATAGCGAACGTAACGAAAAATGGGGATGGACACTTTACGGCTCTGGTCATTTACAAAAAGCTTTTGACCCTGAAGATGATGGATTTAGTAACCTTCCTCGTACGAGTTCTTTAAGTTTCAATCCCAAATTGTTCTATTATCCTTCTGAAAAAACTACGGTGTGGTTTGGTGTCAACGGAACGTACGATGATAGAAAAGGAGGTGATATTACGAAGATTGAGGAGGGTGAAAATGGAATCCATCAGTATACTGAAGAAAACCTTTCAAAGCGAATCAGCACACAAGCTGTATTCGAAACCCATTTGGACTCGACCCAATCCATTTCAGTCAAGAATAGCATTGCGTTTTTTGATAGAAGTCTCGAAATCCCTGACCTATCTTTCAAAGGAACGCAATGGAACACTTTTTCGGAGGCCTCATATCAGAAACAGGGCTTAACATCAGATTGGGTCTTGGGAGCTAACCTTTACACTACATCATTTGATGAAATGGAGAATCCAGTTGAACGTAATCAACGCGATATTACGTATGGACTATTCGCAAATAGTATCTATGACCTTTCGGACCGATGGATTCTTGAAACAGGTGTTCGAACAGATTATGCTGAGGATTGGGGATTCTTTCCACTCCCGAGGGTCTCCTTGCTTTACAAATCTGATACTAGTTTTTCAAGTAGGATTGGTGGTGGACTGGGATATAAAATCCCTGATATTTTTACGGAAGAAGCAGAGTTCATCAATTTCAGGGACGTACTTCCAATCGATAGGGGAACTATGAAAGCCGAACGGTCGTACGGTCTGAACCTTGATTTTAATTATCAAACAAGATTATCGGACGAGCTGGGCTTTTCGGTCAATCAATTGTTTTATTTGACCGCTATCAGAAATGGCCTATTGCTCAACTCTTTGGATAATGGCCAGTTCCAGTTTGAAAATGCGACGGGGGAAATCTTGAGCAAAGGCTCGGAGACGAATATCAAATTCACCTTCAGGGATTTTCGATGGTTCCTAAACTACGCGCTTATTAACGCGAGATTGAATTATTTACCTGGCAATCCTCAAAAACCCTTGACCGCCAAGCATAATGCGGGGAGTATTTTAATGTATGAATCCGAAAAATGGCGTATTGGGTATGAGACCTATTATACAGGGAAACAATTACTATCCAATGGAACGGAAACTACTGATTTCGTAACCATGGGGCTCTTGTTGATGCGCAACTTTAAATGGGGAAGCACATTCATTAATTTTGAAAATTTCACGGATAGGAGGCAGAGCCGATTCTCTCCTTTGGTATTGCCCCCACACGAAAATCCTACCTTTCCAGAAATCTATGCCCCCACGGACGGATTTATCTTTAGCGTAGGCCTTATTTTTAAACCATTTGGAAACGAAGACAACGATTAACTGACAATACAATGATACAAGCAGACAAATTTATGGAAGAAAAAGGGGTCCGCCCTACGGCAATGCGTTTGTTGGTCTTCCGATTCTTGGCCGAAAGCGAAACGGCCAAAACCCTATCTGACATCGAAAACGCTTTTGCAAAGGCAGATAGGACAACTTTGTACAGAACCCTAAAGACGTTCGAGGATAAAGCGATAGTCCATCAGATAGACGATGGTACGGGCATGACCAAATATGCACTATGTGAGGAAGGCTGTAATTGTGCCATCGAACAGGATTTGCACCTTCATTTCCATTGTAACAACTGTAAGGAGACGGTCTGTCTTACGGAACATAAAATTCCACATATCAATCTTCCGGACGGTTACATTGCAGAAGATGCGAATTTGGTATTGAAGGGAATCTGTGACAAATGCAGCCTGCAATAAATGCACTTCTGTTGCATGATTCCATAGTGTACCTTGCATTAAAAAATAGTAATCCATGAAATTCAACACAACTATTCCAAGCGGACTAAAAGGACATTACTTAAAAGAGATTGAACAGTATCGTTCATTCCTTCAAAAGAATGATTTAACAAGGGCATGGCATCATCTTGAACGTTCGCACGTATTGGGGCAATCTTATCCTTTTCAACATACATATTCCCATTGGCTGATGCTTAAATTTGGTTTTAGACAAAAAAAGTTCGAAGAAGTCTTAGGACAACTAATGCGATTACTTGTTGGCGGTTGGAAATCGTTCATTGACCGTGTACCAATTGGAAATACAGGTGGAAGTAATGTGTCACCTATGAAGAAGATGGAAATACCACGAGACTTAACGCTTATTTTGAATAATTACAGAAAAAGTTAATGAAAAAGAAAAAAATAAACTTACGGGATTTAGATTCTAAGAATCATGAGGGGGAGCACAGTCACGATGATGGACACAATCACAGCAGTCCAGATGAAGTGTCTAATTTTAAAACGTATCTGCCTGCGATTTTCAGCTTAGTAATGCTAATGATTGGTATTGCGGTTGATTATTTCGATGCTATTCCTTTTTTCAAGGGATGGGTCAGAATTGTTTGGTACACGATAGCTTACATTCCAGTAGGGTTTCCAGTAATCAAGGAAGGATGGAACAGTATCAAAAATGGAGATTTCTTCACGGAATTTCTATTGATGTCCATTGCCACTTTGGGAGCTTTTGCGATAGGCGAATATCCCGAAGGCGTGGCCGTAATGTTGTTTTATGCAGTTGGCGAATTATTCCAACAAGCAGCCGTTAATCGGGCAAAAGGAAACATCAAGACATTATTAGATGTACGACCTAATGAAGCTCTGGTATCACGTAATGGCGACTTCGTTTCTGTTCATCCTGAAACTGTAGCGATAGGCGAAAAAATTCAAGTACGTGTAGGCGAGAAAGTACCTCTCGATGGAATTCTACTTTCAGAAAAAGGTTCTTTTAATACCGCAGCCCTTACGGGAGAAAGCAAACCAGATACCATCCAGAAAGGCGCAGCTGTATTTGCTGGAAGTATTAATCTCGATGGAGTAATAGAAGTTGAAACTACCAAAAAATTTAAAGATAGTTCTATTGCACGCATACTAGATATGGTTCAAAATGCAACCGCTCGCAAATCCAAAACCGAACTTTTCATTAGAAAATTTGCTCGTATTTATACACCGATCGTTGTTTTTCTCGCTATAGGTCTAACGTTGCTTCCCTATTTCTTTGTTGATGATTATGTATTTAGAGATTGGCTTTATAGGGCTTTGATATTCCTTGTGATTTCCTGTCCCTGTGCATTGGTCATTTCGATTCCTTTGGGTTATTTCGGTGGTTTGGGTGCGGCATCTCGAAACGGGATTCTGTTCAAAGGCGCGTCTTTTCTTGATGCAATGACAAAAGTGAATACTGTTGTAATGGACAAAACGGGAACGGTTACTAAGGGGGTATTTAAGATTAAGGAAGTAGTAAACAGCTCGTCTTTTACAGAGGCTGAATTTATGGAGTATCTAATGGCCATGGAAGAACAATCTACCCATCCGATTGCAAAAGCAATTCTGGAATATAAAGCCGAAGGTGTGGATTTTGAAGCGACCGATGTCTCAGAAGTTGCTGGAAAGGGATTGAAGGGAACGGTCAACGGAAGGACGGTGTTGGTAGGCAACAAAGCATTGATGACCTCGAACAACATAGAGGTTCCCTCGGAAACGGATAATATCGTAGAATCAATTGTAATGGTCGCCATTGACGGAAAATTTGCTGGCTACGTTACCATTGCCGACGAACTGAAGGAAGATGCGCACCAAGCAATTAAACAGATTAGGAAATCAGGGATTTCCAAAATCATTATGCTTTCTGGGGATAAAGATTCCATTACCCAAAAAGTTGCGAAAGAGCTAGGCATCGATTGGGCAAAGGGTGGCTTATTACCTGAAGATAAACTCAATGAAGTAGAAAAGCTCAAAGCGCAACCGGATACAAAGGTTGCCTTTATAGGCGATGGTATCAACGATGCTCCTGTTTTGGCTGTAAGTGATGTAGGAATTGCAATGGGAGGCTTAGGTAGTGATGTCGCAATCGAAACAGCGGATGTCATCATCCAAAACGACCAACCGAGCAAGATTGCACGTGCTATTCAGATAGGTCGCTCAACTAGAAGTATCGTTTGGCAAAATATTGCATTGGCTTTTGGAGTTAAAATCATAGTACTCATTTTGGGTGCAGGTGGCCTCGCAACAATGTGGGAAGCGGTTTTTGCGGATGTGGGAGTTGCTTTGTTAGCTATATTGAATGCGGTGCGGTTGCAAAGGATGGAGTGGGAGTAATTTATTCTTTTAACTAAGCTCCAAAAAAGGGCCGTTTCTCGGCACTATCGATATTCGCGTCAAACATATCCTTATCCAGTTCCATTTGTCGTTCTTTTTAATAGTTCCGATAATTCACGTTTTACGGAACTAAAAAAGTATAAATAAACGACCGTCTGACCCCTCTGAAAATTAGCGTTTTGCTAAACTTTCCAATAGTTTATCGATAGGAATGGACAATTAAACTCTTTAAAAGACTTCAGGTAAGGTATAATTATTAATACCTTTTTATAGACTTTAAAAGTAATTTTGAAAGTTCAATTAGGGGTGGGTTTAAATGTACTAGTCCAGCTTTTTCTTGTATCGGTTTCTGCCCATATTGAAAACGCCAACTTTTAGACCAATGCCGGCGGTAAAACCGTTTAACCTTTCTATTGGACTTGTAGCTAAATTCAATTTTCCAGTAAGTCTATACTTTATCCCCGCCTCTAATTGTATGTATCTTGATAAATTAAAAAGCGTACTAACACCTGGCTCTATCAGAAAAACAGCATTATAATCTTCCAACTCAGTGTTTTGAAAATCTTCATCAAAATCTGGTCCTGATAGGATTCTGTACCCTGCAACACCTGCTCCCACTACAAGAGGAAAAGATAAACTTACCCTTTTGTCACTAAACATTATTGGTTCCAAATGAATTCCAACAGTTCCGGCTGTAACTATGTGATCTATCTCCGAATCAGCAATCAAAGGTTGGTCAGACTCAAAACCTGTTATCGCTAGACCAATTTCAAAACGTTGATTAGCAACGTAGGCTATTTTAAAACTTCCCCCATAAGCTGCCTTTCCACTTAGCTCACCATAATGTGCGCCTAGACCTAGATAGACACCGTGAACCTTGTTGTTTCTGTCGTTGAAAGTAATATACTCCTCGTCATTGTTAACTTGGGCGTTTCCCGATATAAAGGAAATTAGTACTAATAAGGGTAGAGCAAGTTTTTTCATATCTGTTTCATTAGTTTTTGTGCTAGGTATTTCTAACTGGTTATCTTAAAGACAGTTTAAAAAAGGAAAGGTTGCATTATAACGTTCCGACATCACTCCTTCAAGGTTATTATACCTTTAGACCCTATAATATCTATTTTTCCTGATTTTGTGATACCATAAGTACCTTCGATTTCACGAAGTTTTTTCGCTTTGTTCATAATATTGGAATGCACGTTTTCGAATGCTTTGGGAATTCGAACGACACCTTGCTCTAAAGTAGCTGAAAACCGATGTGAAAAATCGGTTATTCCTAAAAAGATCTTTGAAGACTCTTGTTCGATTAAAAGTTGGGTGCCTTCCCCTGATATTTTTTGAACGGTCAAATCCACGATTTTCATTCCTAAGTTCAAACTGTGTGTCAGAGACTTTATTTTTAGACTTCCAAATTTGGAATAACCAAAAATCGTACTCACTTCTTTTAACTCGATAATGTCCTTATTCGAATCCATATCCAAGGTGTTTACAGTTCCTATTTTCATGTTCGTACCCCTGCTGCTTATCTTTAGCGCATTGGAACCGTCCATTATAAGTGCTGCGTTTTTTAAATTGAGATTTGCCAATTGAATCTCTTTTGCTTCTAGTTTTCCAAATTCAATGGAAATATCTGCCTTGGCCAAATTATCGTTGATTTGTATATCACCATGTTCAACGAAGGAATTCAAGGGGCCTTCCCATTGGTTTAAGACCACATTGCCAAAACGATTGATAATCTTAAGTTTTGCTTCTCGTGCCGCATAAACCATATAGTCTATTTGAATCTGACTGTTGTCTCGATCGCCTGATTTGAAAATACTTTTGAACCAACTGAGCTCCGACTTCGAAATGCGCGAGATAACCGAGACAATGTTCTCATCCGATTTGAAAACCGGATCAATACGTTGGAGAACTTCCTTTGAAATTTTGTTCTCACCAGTCGTTACCTGAATTGATATTTTGACCGAAACCTCCTTTTTATCCCATCCCGTAACGGTTATGTCGCCATACCTATTATCCAATTGAAGCTCGTGCAATCTACTCAGCGGAAAACTTTTCTCAGTGGTTTTAGAAATCCATTCCTGGGCGATTGCCGCATTAGCGGCAAACAGTAGAGATAGTAACAACTTAATGGTTTTAAAGGATGTAGTCATCATTATTAGCTTTAGTGTCGACCTCGTTCAACTGTTTTAGTAAATCTTCAATTAGCTCAATGCGCTTTTTATAATTTGCCACTATGGCTTGCAGTACCTTCTTATTATTTACGTTGTTGCTTGTTTCTTCTTTTAGTTTTCGGTACTCATCATCAAGTTCCTTCATAAACGTTAAAAATTCTGCCTTATCATCTGCAGAAAGTTTGACTTCTTTCTCCAACAAATCTACTTGGTAGGCTACCAATCCTCTGTAATGCTTATCTATTTCCAATATTTGATTGGTAGTGTATTCGGTTGAACTAGGTTCATTTTTACCCAGTACGTAAATACCCGTAAGACCGGCCAGACCTATTATCAGCAATAGACTGGCTGCAATCCTGAAGATAGGCCTTCTCCTAAATGGAATTTCTTGAGGCGAATTTTGTTGAAGTGCTTCATTTATGTTCGCCCAAATTTTGGACCTATCTGCTTTCTCCTGATCGAACTGAGAAAGGTTTTGACGAATGTGTTTTTCAATATTGTCCATTACAATTCTTTTAAAATTAAAATGAGTTTTTTCTTAGCCCTATGGTATTGCGATTTAGAGGTGGATGTCGCTATGCCTAAAATCTCCCCGATCTCCCCATGGTCATAGCCGTCTATGAGGTAAAGGTTGATAATCTGTTTATATCCGATGGGCAGTCTTGATATGCCTAACTTTAATCTTTCAATATCGACCGCAGTATCGTCAACGCCTTCATTATCTTCTGAAATAAGTTCATTTCTATTGATCGGGATGCTGGATATACGGTTGGCTTTGAGAGCGTTGATACATTTATTTATTACGATTCGTTTTAACCATGCTCCGAAAGAGCTTTCATATTTGAAACTGTCCAATTTTCTGAAAGCATCGATAAAGCTATCCTGAACAATATCTTCCGCATCTTCCCTATTGCCCATGAAACGCATCCCTACATTGTACATGGCATCCACATAGAGTTCAAACAACCTATATTGTGAACTTCTATCCTTTCTCTTACATTTTTCAATGAGAATCTTATGCCTAAAACGAATCTCCTCTGCCAAGATGTTTATTTGCTATATTTATTATTAAAGACAACCCGAAAAGTGAATGGTTGCATACATTGGAAAAAAGTACGAATAAATTGGAAAGACTGCTGTTTTAGAATACAAGTTTCCTGAATTACTATTAAGTTTAAGCAAACGACCGTTTTATTGAACTTTTTAATCAAATCGAATTTCAAATAAATAGCGGTTCATTTTATCGGTATAATTTAATAGTATATTTTTAGAGCTATAATTATACTCATTATGCTATTTGGTTATGTAAGGGTCAGTACGAAAACCCAAAATCCCAGTTTACAGATTGATGCACTATTAAAAGAAGGTGTAGCCGAGAAAAATATCTATCGAGATGTTTCTTCCGGTGCCAAGTCAGAACGACATGACTTAGATTTAATGATTTCTAAACTTAGGGAAGGGGATACGGTCATCGTCTGGAAACTCGACCGAATTGCCAGGAGTATTTCCCACCTGTTAAAATTGGTCGATCAGTTCGAGAAACTTGGCGTTAAATTCAAAAGTATAAATGACCCGTTCATTGATACGACTTCTGCCCATGGCAAATTTATAATTACACTGTTCGGGGCCGTGGCACAATTGGAACGTGATATCATAATCGAGCGGACCACTGCCGGTCTTAAGAGTGCAAGAAGAAGGGGTATACAATTGGGACGTAAAAAAGGACTTGGAAAAGAGGCTAAGCAGAAAGCGATGTTGGCAGCTTCATATTATCAAGAGAATAAATTGCCTATTATAGATATAATGAAATTGGTCGGTATTAAATCTAAACCTACTCTCTACAAATATCTAGCGATTCAGGGTAGAAGAAATTGTAAGGATTGTGGTATCGTTTTCTGGGATACTGAACAAGAACTTGAAACTGCACTTTGCAAAAAACATTTAAAGAAAAATAAATAAGACTCTTTAAAAAAAGCGGAATTTGTAAAGAGTGAGGTTTTTTTAATTAGATTTTAGAGAGTTCGACCTCAATTCTAAGACTATGGACAAAAGCCGTAATACAAAGATTATAGTTTGACCTATCAAGTGTTAACTAAATCCATAAAAATTGATTTCTTAGTCTACGTTCGTCTATAAATTCCTACATTTCATCGATTTGTTAACTATAAGGTATAACAAATGGTTATGTAAGTATTTCTTTTTGACCAGTTTGACGATCTTTATGGATTAACATGCTCACGAATTTTTTTCAATATGTGAATATTAATATTATGAAACATGGATGATAATTTTTTACAATCAACGCTAAAGTCTGGTCTATTTGATATTGGCGATAGTGACGAAAGGCTAAAATGGCTTGAACAATCTGTTGCAGCCCTAGTTAAGTATTTACAAAAGAATTACTCCCAATTACCAAGGTATTCTTTGGTGGCACTCGACCCGAATATTTCGGACAGGGAACCAATACTTAAAGATGTTGAAGAAATTGTCACTAAATATTGGAAGGCACTTAGGGGAAAATATCCTGATATGCCTAGAAATATCCATAGGGGTGTTATTCTAAATGCATTGATGGAATTAGGAAGTAAAGATCCTGTTGCAGCAAGAATTATCTACCTAACGTCTACAAATTTCTATCCTTATATGAAACTTGGTAGGGAAAAGGAAATTGTCCATACCCTATTAACTGAATTGGGGAAAATGGCGGAAAACCATGCTATAGAAGAATGGTCTCTTATTGAAGAAGAACCAAAAATAAAGATTAGTAATTTAAAATTTACAGATTTAAAATTTGGTCAAGCAACGTTTGATGCATCATTGCTAAAACCAAAATTACTTGCAGCTGCAAAAAGAGACCCAAGTAACCATAATCCATACCAACATCCTGAGCAATGGGGTGAGCATTTTGCTACAAAAGCCACTGAAGGAATATCTAATTCTTTCAATGAGGCATTTAACACCTTTGCTAAAACATTTTCACCGACTTCAATAGAGGATCCTTTAAATAAATTTTTTGCCGATTTTAAGAAGTCACTTGATTCAACTCTCAAATCTTCTTTTTCATCAATTCTTGCAGTGGAAAGGAGAAGTAAACTATTGTGGTGGAAAGAAACTCTTTATTCTCCTTCGCTCAAGAAGAGTTACAGAGAAGTATCACAATCTATTCTTCCAATAATAATGGGAAGAGACCTAAACGAGCAGGTTGCCAAAATAACTCCAATAAGCGTAGACTATCTTTTGAGGGATACCTTGTTGATTTTAATTGAAAAAAAAGGTGAACAAATAAAGTTTAAGGACTTCTTTAACTCCTTAACAAAAGATTCAACCAAATCTGAAATAACCAACCTTTTGCCCGAAATAAATGAATCAGAAGGAAGAATTAGTGTAACTGATTTTATCGTTCTCTTCCTAAATAATAAGGCTGAACTCAAAGAATTTACTGAAAGAACAGGAATTAAGGAAGATGATGAGATTTTTATTGAAGATTTATCTGTCGCAATTTTCCATGATTTACTCACCAAAAGACTAAGCTCAAAGTAATATGGCTGGAAATTGCTCACAACCTAAATGTTACCCTGAGGATAGTGGATGCAATATTGAAGGATGCATAAATCTTTTAGATTGCAAATTCTATGGTAAAAAGGAAACTCTTAAAAAGGAAGACAAACAACCATTAGATGATGAAGGACACAGAATCTCTTGGACAGGAAATACAATGGGGCTTAATGATCTTAATTTTTTAACAGCATCAAGAAAGCCAATTTTTATAGGAGTTACAGGAGTTGCAAGTGCTGGGAAAACAACTTTTTTAGCCACACTATACTGTCTTATTAGACAGGGCGCTAAAATAGGTGAATATAGTTTTTCTGGTTCCCTTACTCTCAACGGCTGGGAAGATATTGCATGGTATCTGAGTTGGAAAAGTAATGCAGAAATTCAGTTTCCAGACCATACTACCAATAACTCAGG
Organism: Maribacter sp. Asnod1-A12; assembly: GCF_045063735.1. Taxonomy (NCBI): domain Bacteria; kingdom Pseudomonadati; phylum Bacteroidota; class Flavobacteriia; order Flavobacteriales; family Flavobacteriaceae; genus Maribacter; species Maribacter sp. Asnod1-A12. The sequence continues at coordinate 1,705,306 of NZ_JBEFNZ010000006.1, read as the reverse complement.
GAGAGTTCCAGGGTTACTACATTTATCCTTAAAAAATAAAGCAGGCAAAAATATAGACCTAATTTTCACAGATGCACCTGGTGAATGGTTTGATCACTGGAGTAATAATGTCAATAGCGAAAATGCAATCGGTGCTCAGTGGATATATGAAAACTGTGATGGTTTTTTACTTTTTGCAGACAATGATATGCTTTCTGGTAGTCAACGAGGTAACGCCAAACGACAACTTAAACAAGTTGCGGATCGGTTAATTGAAAACATCACCGATCGACCAATTGGTCTAATATGGTCTAAATCAGACTTAGAGTTAGCCCAACAGACTAAAAAACAAATTGTAACACATATAGAAGCTACTCCATTTAAACATTTCAATCAATTTGAAACTAGCGTTCAAGAGGGCGATAGGGGAAAATTTCATAAGGCTATTTTAAAATCAGTTAACTGGATTATGGAGGTATTGGAACAAAATCACAATACACTTCCAAAAATTTCAGTAGCCAAACCCGAGGATATGTTTCTTTCAAAACGCACTATCAATGAATGATATGGAAAAACATAATATTTTGATAATTGGAGGCCCAAATACAGGTAAGACTCATTTTGGTATTCAATTGTACGAACGTATAAACAGTCGTCAGTTTGAATTTAAAATCGATCCTCAAAACCGCCCTTCTGACTTATCAATTTTTGAAGACGGATTAAAAAACATTTATAATGGAAAAAGGGCCGCACATACAGAAGCTAGTGCCAACCGAAGTATTGAACTAAAAATAACAGATGAAAAGAACTCTGAGGTTAAATTGTCTTTTCCAGACTATGCAGGTGAACAAATCACCTCAATTGTAGATAATAGAAAGGTCAATGATTTATGGCAAGACTACATTGAAAATAGTACATCATGGGTATTGTTCATTCGACTTAACGAACTAACTCCTCTAGAGGATATCGTTAATAAAGGAATTCCAAGTGCAGAAGAAATTCAAAAAAGGAATAGTCAACCGCCTCCCGTAAAGATATCTGAAGCGGCCTTCTATGTAGAATTAATTCAAACATTAGCATATATAAAAGGACTTTCAACATACTCTACAATTTTTGAGCCTAACTTTACCGTGGTTTTATCCTGTTGGGATGAACTTGACCTTCCTGCAGATCAGGTTCCTTCAACTTTACTTCATGAGAGGCTTCCTATGTTATTTGATTTCTTGAATAATAACTGGCAAAAAGAATCACTTTCAATTATAGGCTTATCATCAACAGGGAAATCACTTACAGATGACCCTAATGAAGACTTTATGGATAAGGAACCTATAAATTTTGGATATTTCGTTGATAAAGGTGGAAGCCGAAATAAGGATTTAACAAGTTTAATTTGGTATTTTATAGGCCATGAGTAAGATTATTATCCATCAAGCCTTTTATGGTGAAGTCAACAAAGCTCATTCCAAAATTCATCAAACTATTGATGATTCTGAACTAACTTCATTCTTAATCAGATTTACGGATAGACCCGGTTCACTGACACCTGGCGTTACTCTTAAACCATATCTCTCAGGTTCAGCTTTTAAGAAATATTACGTTTTTACTAAAACCTTTCCTGATTCACAAGCTAGTCGCTCTGGCATGGTTCTAACACATGTTTTGATTACAGAAATAGCATTGCTTAATGATTTCAATGATTTAAAGAGTATTCTACACCTTTTTATATCTGAAATTCCCATTGAAAGAACCAATTTGGAACCCATATTACTTAAGGTTGAACACGCTGAGCAAACCTTTGAAGACAGGCAACCAATATTTATTCAAAAATCACTCTCATCATTTATTAAAGGTGATTTACCTATTTTGTTTACGGGTGATATAGGCTCTTTTGAGTCAATTCTTAACAAACTATGGAATTCCCCTATAAATACATTCAAAGAACAACTTAAGTTTAGAGCCAGTTTTTCACCCAAAGACATAGAAACTTCAGATGATTTAACAATAGTTTTTATTCAAAGTGAGCTATTGGCAAGGTGGAATGCAAGTAGCCTAATCAGTGGAGAAGAGAATGACTTAATTGAAATCACATCACCCACAGAAGCCTTGTTTCTAGGTGAACAAATAGAAAACCCATTTTATGAATTTCTTAAAAACATTGGTGCGAATCTTGACGATTTGAACACATATACCCAGGGGGACATTTTATACGCAGATTATATTGATTTAGACAAACTAAATGACCCTGACCTGTTAAGGCGTGATTTAAGAATTCTTGCTAAGCTTTCACCAAAGAAGAATCTTGGTAATATTGTTAAATCGAAATTTCTTAAAAAGTATAGCGAGTTAATTAACTATGGTTTAGAGACCAATATAAAAGGACTAAGAAACGTCCCTTGGATCTCCTTTAATCAAGGTGATGAAAATGGTGAAAATCTCGTAAATGCAATAATTAATAAAGCATTTAGCGATCCACAGTTTAGGCATATTGAAATGCTTTCAGAAGTTTCAGCAATCGTTATAAATGAAAAAGACAGAACTTGGTGGCATAAAACCATAGTTAACACATTTAAATTAAACATATCAAATACGGAAGAGACTATTCAGAAATCAATTTGGAAACTCCTACTCTTCTCAAAAGATTGCTCCAAAACGATTCTGTCAATTATTCCTTCTCTTAAAGGCTCGGAAGCAATTCTAGTTAAGCATTTGCCAAAAGAAGTACCAACTGAAATGGGAAAGAGTATTTTGCTTGAGGCACAAAAAAGGAAATGGTATTTGTTGCATGCGGAAATTTTATTAAAACTCTTTAAACCCGAAGAAGCCGTTAAGAAGCAATTGACTTTTGAACATCCGTTAAGTTTTGAGGATTCAATAGGTATGAGCTTGATACTAAAAAAAATTACAGATAATGAAGTCTTAGCCATTACTCTAGATTCTTGCAACGAGAAACTAATTCTAGAACTGACAAAAAGAATAATTAAAAATGAGTCTCTTTTAAAATCTCTCGATTTACAAGTTTCTTGTTGGTTAAATATTTGGACAGCTGTTCTCAACGAAAAGCAAGCTTTTAATTATGGTATCAAGGGCAAAGAACAAGCGATTGTTTTCAGTGCTTTTGATTTAATATTGCAAGGCAAAAAAGTAGATGACATAGTTTTTAAACATATTTCACACACAACTTATTCAAATATTTCAGACTATACCAGTCGCAATGAAGTTTGGGAATACATACCAATTAGTTCTAGGGATAAGTTTATTGAAGCAACAGCCGACACAATATTAGCGAGGTTACTCAAAGATGAAATTGATGGTGACTCAATAGAGCAAATTTTAACCGATCGTCTTACATCTGCATTATATATCACATCATTCCTAAATAAAAACAGGAATAATATGGAACCAGTGTTAAAGGTTTTCGAGAGTTTCTATAATCTACCAGAAAAATTTCTTAGTGATTATATCTACTACTATAGTTCACAAATCACGGAATATGAATCTCATAGGCTTGGCACTATTATTCTAAATAGAAATTTCACAACCACAGCACGTAAAATTTATGATAAATCAAGATACTATGTGTCATTCACGTTGGCTTATGAAATTTCTAAATCTCTAGTGAAACTAAGCTGGTGGGAATCACTCCGTCCTAGTCCGATTCTGCCACTAACATCACAATATAAACCTATGGTACAACAAAAAGAAAGCGAATTAAATGCAATAGAATCACTTCCAACAGTAGTTATTTTAACGGCAATACAAGAAGAATATGATGCTGTTAAACTATTCCTGAAAGAAGTTGTAGAAGTTGATCAAGATGACACCACCTATGAAGCAGGAATATTTTCATTATATGAGAAAGATATTGCTAAAGTCATTATCCGTGAATGTGGTGCAAAAAACACAATTGCAGCACAAGAAACAGAAAGAGCAATCCGAAATTTCAAGCCTTCTGCAATTTTCTTCGCTGGAATTGCTGGCTCAAGAAAGCCAAATGATTTTTCCCTGGGAGATGTAATTTTCCCGAAAGAGATATATTCTTATGAGGCAGGGAAATCAGATAAAAAATCGTTTGTGGCTAGACCTGATTTAGCTTCCACAACATACACTCTTATGGAAATAGCAAAAAAGGAAAGAAGAAAAGAGGACTGGAAATCATTAATTAAAAATGGATGGAATCAAGTTGTAAAGGCTGATTTGGGAATTATTGCCTCTGGAGAACAAATTATTGAGCATTATGAATCAGAAATAGGTGATATTTTAACCAAACACTACAATGATACTTCTGCAGTTGAAATGGAGGGTTTTGGTTTTGCAAAAGCTGCTATGCGGCAAGGAAGAGGTAATAGCCAGATGATGATTGGGGTTGTTAGAGGTATCTCCGATATAATTGGACAACCAAGCAAAAAGAAAACGGAAGAGGAAGAGGAAGATACTGATAGAAGACCAGAAAATGCAAAACAATTAGCTTCGGATACAGCAGCTGCTTTTACATACTGGTTGATATTTAAAGCATTTCCCTAAGAAGATTCTAAAAAATGTTACGATAGTCCAAACTCTATACAAATCCCACCTTTTGTAAAGAGTTTATTGTTTATGTGATTTTTAGTATCTTCTTTCAAAGTTCAAATAAAGGATGATTACCTATTGGTATAAATTATTAGAATGTAAATCCAAGGGAGCCACAGGCTTAACCATACCTTTTTTGATTGGTGCTTCGACATTATTACCCAGTTCAAGAACATGGACGATATCTGATTTAATTATTGATATTTCAAAGAATCAAAATGGCGAAGTTATGTTGCGGTACTGTAATACGACTAGAGATTTTATTTTAACTATTAGCGAAAATTTTATTTTAGCTAAGACATATATTAATCATCTTACCTTTGGAAATTTGTTGGTTGTACCTGAAAAAAACCTGAAAGGATTAGATAAATTAGGGCATATCATCGAATCATTTGAATTAGATTATGCGAAGTTGATTAAATCGGGAGAATATTCTATTGAAAATGGGGAGGCCCATGAATTCAGTATTAAAGATTTAGATTTTATAAAAAAGTGCATTAAAGTTCAATAAACGGATAAGTTAGGACACCACGTCGTTAATCATAACCATCAAATTATAGAATGGAAAACTTAAAGAAAGAACAAATTCGATTAAAGGAATACGGCGAATCAGTTTTCGAAGATAAAACTAACTTTGAAAAGTGGTTAAAGACAAAGTCAAAAGCCTTGGGCGGGATAACCCCTGAATCACTTTTAAAGAGTTCAAGAGGCGTACAGAAGGTTATGTATGCTTTAGGAAGAATTGAACACGGTATCTTGGCTTAAAGTTCAAATAAAGCAAGAGTTAGGACACCATGTCGTAATTCGTAAAGTTCAAATAAAGGATGGTTAAACAGAGGGGGTAAATCGGTATTGTGCAAAATGACACCACCTGACCACGTATGGTCCTTAATGTTATGGATAATTTTCGCAAATGATGGAAAACAGATTTTTCAAAAGAAATAAAATAAATATTTTGAATTTTATCCCAATGGGGATCTGCGTGTGTTTTTCTATCTATTTTCTGATGATTGAACCTGTTGAATTTTCAAATAGAAATTCAATTATATTTTATTCGTTTGGACTTTATTTTTTTACTATTGGTTTTAATTATGTAGCGTTGAGAAATTTCGATGTCTGGCTTCTTTGGTTTGGATTTTCCCTTGTACAAATAGTAATTTACTACAAACACGGACTTAACAATGCTGATTGGTCAGCAATACGTGGACTTAGAAATTTTTGGATTTTCTTAATTGCGTTTCAAATTTTAAGATGGGTAAGCCTAAACTTTCAGAATAAGGAATTTGTCACTCTCACACGAAGTAAGTGGGACCCGCTTGACAATAGGAGATTTACCCGCTTGGATATGCTGCTTTATGGGCCAGCTATTTTCTTGATATTCATTCTTCAAATAATATAAAAACTATATCACCGTAATCTCCGATAAAAAGCCATTGTCTAGTTTGCCAAAGTTTAAATAAAGGATGAGTTCGGATACCATGTTGTAATTCGAAAGTCCTAATTTAAAAATTTACTAAATGTCAAATAAAAAAATTAGTGTTTGACAAGCTATTTATTAGCTAAATATTATATGCTTATAAACGTACTGCATACCGATAAATAACCTTTAGACCAATAGAGCATCAGTAAAAAGAGTACTTATTTCAGGCTTGTCTTTATATCCAATCGCTCAAAAAAATATTCTTTGTAACAAATTGAACTTTTTGACTACTTACTAAATAATGTAAACCTATTTGTAAATGAAAAAAGTATCAAGGCGTTCTTTCGTAAAAAGCATAGGAATAGGAGTTGGTTCTACAACTATTTTACCAACTCTAGCTTCCTTTGACAGCCATTACTTAAAACTTATACAACCCTATTCTGGAAAAAAATTGAATGTTGCATTATGTGGCCTAGGCCGTTACGCAAATATTTTAGCTAATGGTTTAGCTGAATCTGAATATTGCCAACTTTCAGGCATAATTACTGGAACACCCGAAAAAGCTAAAAATTGGAAAGCAAAGTATAACATTCCGCAAAAGAATATCTATAATTACGAGAGTTTCGACAAAATTGCTAGAAACAATGATATAGATTTGATTTATATTGTTTTACCTAACGGTATGCACAAGGAATATACAATTAGAGCTGCAAATGCAGGAAAACACGTAATTGTAGAAAAACCTATGGCATTTACAGAAAAGGATTGCCAAGAAATGATTGATGCCTGTAAAAGTGCAAAGGTTCAACTAGCCGTAGGGTATCGTTTACATTATGAACCTCACCATATTGAAATAAAAAGACTTGGACAGGAAAAAGTTTTTGGAGAAGTGCGTTTAATCCACGCATCGCTTGGTTATAATCTAACAGGGACTCCGCTTGACGATTGGCATTTAAATAAATCACTTGCTGGGGGTGGTGCCCTAATGAATCTTGGAGTTTATTGTATTCAAAGTAACCGTTATGTTTTGGGAGAAGAACCTGTATCTGTAACAGCACAATTTGCGCCAAAAACAATGCCCGAATTATTTAAAGAAGTTGAAGAAAATATAACTTGGCAACTAAATTTTCCAAGTGGTGCTGTTTGCACTTCAACTGTTTCTTCAAATTGTAATATTGACCGCTTTTATGCATCTGCCGAGAATGGTTCATTCGAGTTAAGTCCAGCAATTAGTTATGGCCCGTTTAAAGGAAGAACGAGTGTAGAAGAATTTAATTTTCCTGTTATTAATCAACAAGCAGCACAATTGGACGGAATTGGCAAACACATTATTGAAAGACAACAACTTCCAAGTCACATTTCAGGAGAAGAAGGACTTAAAGATATGCGAGTAATTGAAGGAATATATAAAGCCGCGAAAACTGGAAACAAAATTAAACTTAACTAAAGTTCCAAATGGCCTTTATACTCAATCGGAATAAAAACGAACGCAATACAGTAAATCCCCTTTTAAAAGCGTTCGTCCACTTGCTTAAAGTTTAAATAAAGGATGATAGATATGATTAAGTTACAAGGGAAATATAACAATGGTAAAACTGAAGTATTTTATAACGGATTAAAACTTTCTTTAGAAGAATCGCTTAAAATAAGTAAGCTTTCACCAACGGGGTTTAGCTGGGGTTATCTAGGATCTGGACCATCTCAATTGGCACTTGCTGTATGCGTTGAACATTATGGTAAAGCAAAAGGTGGCGTTGTTTTGATTTATAAAAAATTTATGGCGGAAGTAATCGCAAACTTAAATCATCAGGAAGATTTTGATATTCTACTAAATTCCGATTTAATGATTTGTTGAATTACAAAAGTTTAATAAAAGGATTCTATGAAAATACCTGAAATAAAACTTATTCCGCAACCCGAAACAGATGAAGCCAAAAAGGCTTTGGGTTATGAATGGAATAAAGAAGCAGGCACTAGGCATAAACTAGGTGGGAAACCAGACGGTTTAAGTGAGGAAATGTATCCGAAATGTGTTTCATGTAATTCAAAAATGACCTTTTACGCTCAAATAGATTCTATTGGTGATAAATACGATTTAGCCGATTGTATGGTAATACATCAATTTGTCTGTTTCGATTGCTTTGAGGTAAGCTGTCAGTTAACACAAACAATAGTTTAATTAAAGGATAGATAACCATTAAAATCCGCTTGTTTACAATGAGTTAGACACCCTACCGTACATTTTCGCTCCGATGGGCTTCATACCCCATCACCAAGCGGTTCTTAAATTTCAAACTTATGCTAATCCTATAAAAAGACTAATTACAAATTCCAATTTTCAATTTTCTCAAATTATTATGCAAAGTAAATATCATTTAATATATTAATTTTCAATCTTTTACCTGTATAAAATGACATAATATCATACTTGACATAATTCAAATAAAAACTCGGCAGGTACCTATAATACGTAGGATCCGGATTGGGAGCATTATAATACCCCAATCTTCCTCTTCTATATATTCCAGTTTGAAAGCCCAAGCCGGCATTGACACGTAGATTTTCAGATTCGTGGTGATAGTTTAAAAGAAATAATGGTTCACGAATATGACGCTCTCTTGAGTTTCTGATTTTACCGTTTTGAATACCTGTATATGGATTATATCTATTTCCTTGAATCTCTTGTACTTCTTCTGTTATTGCAGATGAACGCCCCCTTCTATTTGATGCAACAATTGCTGTAGCGGAAATGGTATTTTTATCGTTTATCAAATACTCCATTGAGCCGTAAACCGAATAAGAATCATATAATGTACCTTCTATGTAACCTTCTTTAGCCCACCGTCTAGAAGCCGAAACAATATAGGCAAGTTTATCTTTTTTAACTCCAGAGTTATAGGTTGCCATAAGCCTGCCACTATATGTTCTATTTGAAACCGAAGAGGACAATCTTGTACCAGGTCTTAAGCCCGAAGGCCTTAAATCAATATTTGTATTACCCAATACACCACCAAAAGTAAAGTCAGCAGCATTTAAACCGTTTGCATATTGTTGATTTCTTATAACGTCATTTAATCCACCCCAATTATTCCATTGAGGCCTGCCGTCATACATTTTATTCATAGGTAAACCGTTGAGATGTACTTCTCCATATTGTGAGTCATAACCTCTAATTCGAAAAAAAGCTTGACCAAAATCAAAAGCAGCCCTATTAAGGAAAATATCTTTTGTAGATTGTAATAGGGCAAGTGCATTAGAATTGATTTCATCATCCAACAACTCATCATCTGTGATATTGACTAAATTAATTGATTTTTCAACCGTAATATCACGTTCTAAAATAATTACACCAAGATCAATTTCATGGTTATTAAGAATTAAAGGAATTCTTTTTACAACGAAATCCGGCGAAGATATCTGAAGGATATAGTCACCTACCTTTAGCGTTTCCAAGTAAAATTCACCTAAATTATTTGAATTTGCCAATACTATTTCACCTTCTAAAAATATTTCCGCATCAACAATTACCTCCGCTTTCAACCTATCTTTGACCGTACCAGAAATAGTAGATATATTTTGCGCACGAAGACAGCAAATTTTAAATAACAATAAAAAAATTAAGATATACTTGATAACCCTTAAACTTAAAACCTTATTAATGAGCTCTTAAGATACAATTTAAGAAATTATTAACATTAAAATATCGTATACTCGCTTATTACTAGGTCAAAATACCAAACCAATGCACTTACTATCTTTTGTTTTACTTTTTATCCCCTTTCTCACATTTAGTCAAAATGCTAACACCTATCAAATTAGAACAATTGCTTTTTACAACTTAGAAAACCTATTTGACACAAAAAATGACAGTTTAATTTTTGATGATGACCGCACGCCAGAAGGTAAAGACAAATGGACAGAAGAGCGTTATTCATTAAAAATTGAACATATGTCTAAAGTAATCTCTGAAATTGGTACAGATGATAATAAAACCCCACCAGATGTCATCGGTGTTTGTGAAGTAGAAAACTTAAAGGTCATAGAAGATTTAGTCTACCACCCTAACTTAGCGAAATTTAATTATGGTATTGTACATTATGACTCGCCCGACGAACGTGGTATAGACGTAGCTTTACTTTATAAGAAAAGCGCCTTTGTTCCTGTAAATTTTAATAGTCACAGATTATTACTATTTAATCTAGAAGGTAAACGAGATTACACTAGAGACCAACTTATTGTTGAAGGTTTATTGGATAACGAGAAAGTATATTTCATGGTCAACCATTGGCCTTCTAGAAGTGGCGGTGAAGCTAGAAGCAGACCATTTAGATTAGAAGCTGCAAAACTTAATAAACGAATTATAGATTCCGTTCAAAGACAAGATGTAAAAGCTAAGATAATAAGTATGGGAGATTTTAATGACGACCCTATAGATCCTAGCTTTAAAAAAATTCTAGAGGTAAAAAAGAATTACAAAAATTTAGACTCCACGAGCTTATACGGACCCATGGAAAAATTATTCAGAAAAGGCAAGGGTTCTTTAGCGTATAGAGACCGGTGGAATTTGTTCGACCAACTATATATGACTGCTAGTTTTATAGATAAAGAAAAAATGGGTTATAGTTTTTGGAAGGTAGGTATATTTACTCCTTCATATTTAATGGACACAAAAGGAAAATATAAAGGATACCCACTAAGAACCTACGCAGGGGGAAGTTACATTGGCGGTTATAGTGATCACTTCCCGGTTTATATATACCTCATTAGAAAAGCAAAATAGGGGAATCAGAATTTTAAAATTCTGATTCCCCTATCATAAAAAGATTACTTCCAAGTATTAGTTAAGCCATTGTCCCCAAGGAATTCTACTTAAAATAAGTAGCAATCCTAAACTATAGAAAATGGCAATACTCTTAAATTTCTTGTTACCTTCTACAAACTTCTTATGTCTTGACCAACCAACTGTTATTAAAGCAATGGCCAATATATTGATAAAGGGATGCTCAACTGCCAATAAACGGGCTGCAGAGGTTAAACCGCCCATACCAAACTCTTGTATAGCATTAAGACCACTTGGCGAAACAAAGTAAAGTACTAGCCCTATCAATAATTGAATGTGGCATAAAATAAGTGCAAAAAGGCTTAATCTAAGATCTTTGCCCATATTAAAGATTCGCTTTGCTAAAAGACCTGAAATAGCATTAATAACTGCTAATACTAATACAGCCAGTGCTATATATGCCAGGTAAGAATGCAGCATGTGAATAGTTTCGTACATAGTTCTAATTTTAAGTTTTAAAAGTACTGAATTTTGCTTGTAAAAACTATGTCTAAATAGACATGGTTACATCTTAATTACTCCCATTTATTCTCTGCATCGTTACCTCCCCAGATCAATGTCGCAAAATAAGGATTGTCAATGAAAGGATTTCTATTGCCTTGAGCAGCATAAATAACATTGTTTCGTTGTTCTTCAAAACTTGAAACAGGATCAACAATATTCCATTCTAAAAAAAGGTCGATATCACCAACTCGACTAAAAGGCTCACCGTATCTAACATTTAAATACAATACCATTCTAGCTACATCGCCACGCCAATCATCACCTGGATACCAACTATTATTATTCACCAAGGTATATGACCCACTACCTTCTGCAAAACGGTAATTTAATCTTTCAGAATTTACTTCGGCATCTGCAACTCTTAAATGGTGTAAATCAGAAACAGCATCTTCTGAACTTAATAACGATTGAGGATAAATATGTTCTGTATTAAACGTTTGTGGAGAGTAGGGGTTACTATCTGAAGTATACTCTTCCCAATATCTACTTTCACCAGAATACATTAAAATTACATTATCTTGATTATCCAAATCAGCATCGGCATTATATAAAAAATTATGTCGTTGACCATATGATAATATAGTTGTATGCATAGCTTTTGTATGAGATTCAAGTTCATCGAATAAAATATCGCTACTATTAGTAAATACCACTTCATTATAATAATCTTGCAACTCTGAAGGAATAGAAAAACTTATTGGCTGAACTACTGTTACCGTAACCATGCCTGTTGAGCAATCAGTTTGCCCACCATTAAAACAAAATGTATAAGAAAAATTTTCCTCACCTTCAAAATCGGGCAATGCAGTATAACTTATTATTCCTTCATCACTTAATTCTAAAGTACCTTGAAGCGACGAATCATCTATTGAGATAATTTCTACCTCATCTAAAAGTAAGTCATTCTCTAAAACATCTAATATATAGGTTTCACCATCTTCTACGACATTGAAAATATCATCGTTAGCAATAGAATCTCCATTACCTTCAACTGTAACCGTAACAATTGCGGTAGAACAATTAGGTACAGTTAAAGCATCGCATATCGTATAAGTAAAGCTATCTGTACCTGTAAAATCAGAGGCTGGAGTATAAAAGAAAGTACTGTTTTGAGTTTCAATTATGGTTCCTCCATTTTGTGAAATATTATCAAACTCAACAATCGCTGCTTGATTATTAAGCTCATCATTATCAAGAACATTTAAAGATATAGCAATATTTATTGAAGTAACAGCAACATCATTTTCTGCTACAGGCAGTTCAATTACATCAACATCGCTATCACTACTACAGCTTGACATTACTAGAATTCCAAGAAATATATATAAGTACTTCATAATAACTGAAAAATTTAAAAACAAAAAACCTCTCATTTGAGAGGTTTTTAATATACGATTAATTTAAAATATTATTCAACATATACCCAAACACCATCTGTCTTAATGACGGTGAATGTTTCTATGGCACTAGAACCATTATAAACATCAATAGATAAAAGGTATTTTTGACCTTCTGCCGCACTCGAATCTATATTGTCAAGTAATATATTGAATGCTGCCAAAAGAGCTTCGTCGGTCCAAGTAGTACTACCACCTTGTCTATTAAAGTTACCGAACGAATTTAAGTTAGCTGCAGCGCTAGGAAACAATTCAGCTAATGAGGCATCGGCTCCTAAGGTTGCATAGTCTGCAGATAGTAAAGAATAGGCAATAGTATTATCTGGTTCCCATTCTCCATTTGAAAATCCGTACTGGAAAGAAGTTTCAATAACATCTGGAGTCAATTCCCATTTGTCGCCATCAAAAATACTTACTCCGTACTTAGTACTTGTTGATCCGTTATAAAATTCATATTGAACAGGAGCAACATCACCAGCCTGAGCAAATGGATATAAAGATTCTAAAAATATATCTAACTTATAGATTGAACCACTATCAAAATTACCATAACCTTGTTCTAAAACTTCATAATCTTCATCAGAAAAAACATAAGGATTTTCCCAATCTCCATTATTTTTAACTACGATCGCCGTTGTTTCTACAAGAACTACATTTGGTTCAGAACTTGAACTAACATAGCTACCACCTATATACTCTACGACTATAGTTTCAGTATAGTTAAAACCACCATCATAGATATCAAAAGTAGGAACATAAATATCTCCCTCAGACCCCATTGGTAATATTACATTCATAGCTTCAATTACCATCTCATCTGACCAATATGCGTCATTATCAGATCTTCTTTCAAAATTTCCAAAATCTGCCATACTTGCAGTCGCTTCTGGGTAGGCACCGCTCAGTGCAGTTGCTATCGACTGATAGTCATCAAAAGTCAATACATATTGGTTGTCAATATCTTCAACATTATATGTTAGTTCAACAAAAGTACCATTACTTGCTGTTTCGTAATTAGTAGCCAAATAACTATCAATATCATTGATACCTGTTAAGACTTCAGTAGTACTAATAGATTCTAATACTGTCGTTGCTTCTAAATTATAAGTTACCTCGACTAAAGAACCTTCTCCCCAAATAGGATAAGTATCTGCCAAAAAACTAGGTATAACCAAATTTGCCAGATCTTGAGAAGCAAAGTACTCTACAGAATCTAATTCCGCAGCATACAATTCATAATCTTCATCGGTTAGTGTATATGTTTCAACGCCTACGATAAAATCTTTGCTCGCTATTTGCTGCGCATCCAAATCATCATTAATATCTTCTAATGGATCACAACTAACGAATAGTGTTCCTATAATTGCTATATAATAAAATGCTTTTTTCATTTTAATTTTTTTTAAAAGTTAATTTTTGCACCAAGACTAAAAGTTCTGCCGAAACCATAATATACTAATGCTGTTTCAGCAACAGAACCTGCTCCATCTTGCGCGTCTGTAACATACCTAGTATCAAAAACATTATTCATTCTTGCAGTAACTGTTGTATTGAAAGATCCAAAATTAAAACCGTGCGTAATTGCGGTATCAAATAAACCATATGCCGGTAACTCCCATGCATCTGGCGCTCCTTCTACTCCACGATCACTTGGGTCGAAATCTGCATATAAATTGTCGTAATAATTGTAATCAACTATAAGTTTGGTTTGTGGAGCAAAATCATAATTTAAACCTACAGCCAATGTAGTTTGTGCTGCATCTCCTACATGTAGATCCTTAATAAAAAGATTTACTGTTTCTACCAAATTTTGATCTTCATCAAGAATATTAACATCGGCAACATCACTATCCCATCTCCAGTCACCTAGAGAAAGCATACCTGTTACACTTAGCTTATCTGTTGCTCTATAATTGAAATCAACTTCTATACCTTGGTGAATAGCATTTACACCTAAAATGTTTGCAAAAGCTGCTGTTCCATCAGGTTGTTGAAAAGATACCGTTTCGGTTCTATCGTTCCAAGCAGTTCTATATAGGTTAATATTACCTGATAATTTAGATGTACGATAACCATAACCTAACTCATAACTTGTAATTTTTTGATTCTCGGCATCTGCATTAATATTTTCATTATTATAGTTTTGAAATACCGCATCAAAATCTGCAGCTTTTTCAAAATAACCTACATTGGCGAATACATTATGTTTTTCATCAATTCTATAGTTTGCACCACCTTTAGCACTATAACCAAAGAAATTGTATCGATCCGTTTCTTGTAATGGATCTGAATCTAAATAGTTAAAATAATCTACTCTTTTATATCCTGTATTCGATGCTGCAAGAGATATAAAAGTGTTCACTTTGTCATTTACATCATACTCCAATTGAGCAAAAGCACCAAGCCAGCCAACTAAACCGTCATTAAAATAATCTCTTTTGTCACCTACTTGCAAAATTGCATTTGGATTATTTACATCAGCATCACCTAATGCATATTGAGCACCTAATAAATCAGTTACTTCAGAAAAATGAATTCCTTTATAATCTCTAAAATCAAGACCACCTAAAAACACTAAATTATCTGATAAATTTGTCTTCAACGTAGATAAAACACCATACCAGTTATGGTCGTTACGAGAAGCTCTTAAATAGGTTTCAGCACCATTTGCACCTGCTGCAATATTTTCATCAACAATTTGATCAAAATCTATAGTACCATATAAACCATTTCTATATTCACTAAAACCCGTATCATCAAAAGAGAATTTGTTTGTACCGGCATAACCGCCGCCACCTCCAGAACCGAAAGATGCATAAGCAACTGTAGAAAGGTTGGTGTTTTCGTTAATTGTCCAGTAATGATTTAATGACATTTGTGGCTTGTTGTAGAAATTATCTTCTTGATGTGTAACCTGACCATCTTTGTAACCCCAGTCAGCATTAAATTTTCTACCACTTTCACTATTTCTATACGTCTGTATTAGTTGACGATTTTGTCTTTGACCGTGTCTTTGAGCTGCCCCAAAAGCACTAAATGACAATTCATGTGATTCGTTTATCTCTTTAGAAATATTTAAAAAATAAGAAACACCAGAAAATTCTGTTCCATCTACATAACCACGTCCTTCGGTATTAGCTGCCGAAACCGTAACAGCAAAACCATTATTTAAAAGACCTGTTGAATATGTAGCACCATATTTTTGATAACCATCATTACCTACAGAAGTAATTATATTTCCTCCCTCTTCAGCGTCAGTTGTCTTTGTCACAACATTAATTGTTCCTCCAATTGAAGGCACTGCTATTTTTGACGCTCCTAAACCTCTCTGCACTTGCATAGTTCTTGTCACATCACCTAGACCAGCCCAGTTAGACCAATAAACAGCACCATTCTCCATATCATTAACAGGAATACCGTTTATCATTACCGCAACATTTTCAGAACTAAAACCTCTAATATTAACTCTACCATCACCAAAACCACCACCAGATTTTGTCGCATAAATACCAGGTGTAGATTTTAAAATTTCAGGAAATTCTTGAGTTCCTAATTTCAATTCAATTTCATCGGCCTTTATAGTAGAAACTGCTACCGGAGTTTTACGATCAACAGCTAAAGAATATGTTGTAACAACAACTTCATCTAAAGCATTTGCATCTGGCAATAATGATATTGTACCTAAATTACCACCTGAACTAGTAAATGAAATCTCTTTGCTTGTAAAACCAATATAAGATACGATTAGAGTTCCTGATTCAGAGTTTGGTTGGATTGTAAATTTTCCGTCAAAATCTGTAGAAGTCCCATTTGTGGTGCCTTTTACCATTACCGTAGCGCCCGGCAAAGGAGTATTAGCTTCGCCGTCTAGAACAACGCCTGTCATTGAACTTTGTGAAAAAGCAGTTACGGTCATTAAAAATGCCGCTAATGCAAAATACATTTTTTTCATTTTCTTCGAGTATTTGTTAGTTTTTTAACTTGCTGCAAAAGTCAATTATTTTTAAACCTTCAACGTTAAGAGAACGTTAAATCAGCCTTGCAAAAATACCCAAAAACTTTACATAATTGAATTGAAAATGAAATAGTTACCCTTTTTAGAGGATCTTTATCGTATTAAAAATTATTTCTTAAAATATTGTAAAAGTCGCAGCGTAGAGCTATCATGATCAGAAATTTCTGAATTTTTTATATCATCAAGAATAGTACCAGCCAACTGTTTTCCTAACTCAACACCCCATTGATCATAACTAAATATGTTCCATATAATACCTTGTACAAATATTTTATGCTCGTAAAACGCTATCAATGAACCTAATGACTTAGGAGTTAATTTTTCTATCAGTATTGTATTGGTAGGCTTGTTACCGGCAAACACTTTAAAAGGCGCAAGACTGTTAATTTCTTCTTCAGATAAATTTTTAACTTTTAGCTCAGCAATTACCTCTTCTTTAGTCTTTCCATTCATTAAAGCTTCTGTTTGCGCAAAGTAATTTGCCATTAATTTATCATGATGGTCCTTATCGCCATGTAATGAATGTTTAAATCCAATAAAATCTGTTGGTATCAACTTAGTACCTTGATGTATCAATTGAAAAAAGGCATGCTGAGAATTGGTACCCGGTTCTCCCCAAATAATAGTACCTGTTTCATAACCAACTGTATTGCCAGCCCTATCTACACTCTTACCATTACTCTCCATAATGCCTTGCTGTAAATAAGCAGAGAATCTACTTAAATACTGTGCATAAGGAATAATAGCTTCTGTTTCTGCACCATAAAAATTATTGTACCAAACACTAACCAAGGCCATAATTACAGGTATGTTCTCTGAAAAATCAGTTTCCCTAAAATGTACGTCCGTTTCATTGGCTCCTTCCAACAAAGCATCGAAATTCTCATAACCAACAGCCAGGGCAATAGTTAAACCCACTGCGCTCCATAATGAGAATCTACCACCTACCCAGTCCCACATTGGGAATACGTTTGCTGCATCTATACCGAATTCAGCTATTTTCTCGGTGTTGGTAGACACTGCAGCAAAGTGCTTTGCAATGTCTTCTTGTGTTCCATGGTTTAAAAACCACTTTTTAATAGTAGTTGCATTACTCAACGTTTCTTGAGTTGTAAAGGTTTTAGAAACCACCACGAACAGAGTTGTCTCAGGATCTAATGTCTTTAAAACTTCATGAACATGATCACCATCTACATTACTAACAAAATGAATGGACAAATGATTCTTATAAAATTTTAAAGCTTCGGTCACCATTGCCGGTCCTAAATCTGAACCACCAATACCAATGTTAACTACATCTGTAAAGGCTTTACCCGTATATCCTTTTAAATCTCCGTTGATTACCGAATCCGTAAATTCTTTGATATGCTCTTTTACTTCATAGATTTCTGGCATTACATTTTCGCCGTCAACTAAAACCACATCATCTTTCTTAGCACGTAGTGCAGTATGAAGTACAGCTCTGCCTTCTGTCTCGTTAATTAAATCTCCACCAAAATAATCTTTGATAGCACCTTTTAAATTCACCTCATCCGCTAACTTTAACAACATTTGCATGGTCTCTTCAGAGATTCTGTTCTTAGAATAGTCGAACAAGAAATCATTCCACTGTAGTGTAAACTTTTCAGCCCTTTTTGCATCCGAAGAAAACAAACTTCTTAGATGCTCGCCTTTAGTTTCTTCATAATGTGCCGTTAGTTTATTCCAAATATCAGTTTGCTGTGGGTTTATTTTATTTAGTGCCATTTTCTTGATTAAGTGTTAGTAAATCCTCGTCTTCTTCAATTAAAACTTTTGGATAGATTATACAATCCAACTGTTCTTTATATGTTGAAATATATGCGAAATATTCTTCTTTTAACGAATCATGCAACGGTTCTGCTTGTGGTAACTCCTCTTTTAAAGGGTCTACTTGTCTTCCATTTTTCCAGAAACGATAACATACATGTGGTCCTCCTGTATTTCCCGTCATACCGATCCATCCTATAACATCTCCTTGACGTACAAATTCTCCCTTTTTAACTTTTTGAGCTTTCATATGAAGATACTGGGTAGAATACGTACCGTTATGTCTGATCTTTACATATTTACCGTTACCACCTCTTCTTGTTGATTCTACTACAGTACCATCTGCAGTTGCCATAATTGGTGTTCCAATAGGTGCGGCATAATCCGTACCCTTATGTGGGCGCAATTTATAACCGTAGTACTTTATTCTTCGTTTAAGATTATACCTAGATGATAACCTACCGTACTCTACCGGCATTCTTAAAAAAGTTCTCCTTAGGTTGTTTGCATTTTCATCGAAATAATCAACCAAACTTCTTAATGAATCGTTTTCATAAGCAAAAGCATAAATAGGTTTACCATTATGCTCAAAAAATGCGGCTTCAATTGGCTCTGCACCGGCATACACCGTATCGTTTATGAATTTCTCATTATAGATAATCTTGAATTTATCATTCTTTTGTAATCTTGAAAAATCTATTGTCCATGCATATACATTTGCAAGGTTGTGCGTAACATTATAATCTACACCTTGCTCTAATATGGCTTCTGACAAACTAGATTCTATGACCCCAGAAACTTCTCTTTGAACGAACTTAACCTTGTTCTTGTCTTTATAGACTTTTACACTATCTCGTAAATCTATTACAGTATAGTTTATTGGATCGTTCTCATAAATAAATACTTGAGCTTGCGCCGTAGTATCTTTAGATTGTAAAATAGTATATGGTTTCCCTACGCGAATCTTACGCACATCAAAACTGTCTTTAAAATTCTCTGAAACAGCAAGAACTTTTGGATAATCTACTTTGTTATCCTGCATTAACTCACCAAAACTATCTCCATATTTTACGGTATCTAATTTAACATGGAATTCATCTAAATTAAAACCAAATCTTTCATTGATTTCCGGTATTTCCGCGACCTTTAGGTCTTGAGCTATATCTTTCTTCTCATTATCGGCGTCTTTGCATGATGCAATTACTGTTAATGCCAATAATACCCCCCAATACTTCTGCATTATTCTACTCTTGATTTATCTGGATTCAACATATGGTCTACCCATTGTTTACCCCAATTGTTTAATTCTTGTTCTGTATATAATTCTGGAAAAAAAACGATTTTTTGAAAACTAGGTGGCAAATACTCTTTCCAATTGGTACCACCCGTTGCATCAATATCCCCAGTGTCTCTTCTCAAATATCTATGAGCCGATCCCATGTGCATTAACTGCCAATTTATATTGGCATTTACATCTAAAGTCTTCAACCCATCCACTAGGGCTTTATCCTCTCTCTGTTCTTTGGGTAAACTTAAGTATTTATGATATATTGTGGCATTTTCAACCTGTTTTGCTATTCTTATTAACCTAGGCGTATACCTATACTCAAACTGCTTTAAGGTCAAGGTTTTTTCACCCGTATCTTTATCTGTAGCACCTTTTTTCCAATAGATACGTTCGTATAATTCTTCTACAGTAGATTCTGATAAAAATTGAGCTCTTTCTGAAACATGAATCAAATTTTCTAAAGGTGTAGCATATAATTCAATCATTCTAAATTGTGCAGATTGAAAGCCACTTGCAGGCAACAATGCCATACGATACTGTAAAAACTGTTCACGCTCCATACCTTTTATCATTACACTGAATGAAGATATCAGAACTTTATAATAGCTATTAACCCTTCTAACTTTTTCTATAAAAAAATCTAAGTTGTCGCTTTTGTCATCTACTAATTGTTTTTGCTCGTGCAAAATTAGCTTAAAGTACAGCTCGGTAATTTGATGATACATGATGAAAATCTCTTCATCTGGGAAATGTGTTCTTGGTACTTGTAGACTTAATAAGGTATCTAGATGAATATAATCCCAATAGGTAAGATAACGTTGGTGCAATAAACCGTCTAAATAAGAGCTGATATCTTGCCCTGAATCTTTGTATTTTTCTTCTAATTTAGAGATTTGGGATTTGATCTTCTCTTTATCTTCCATTTAGGGTCTAGTCCATTATAATTTTAAACTGATGTTTGAGACCATTATACCCATCAATATCTGCTTTTATGGCTCCTACCGCTAAATCTGCTTTAATTCTTATCGGAATTCTATTGTCATCATTTGACACCCATAAAGATAAACTTTCCTGCTCTTTGAAAACACGACCAGATTGAACCAAAGGTCTAAATTTTAAGCATTCTACCTTACCATATTTTGTATTCAAAACCTCTGTTCCTAAATATTTAAGTTTAAAGTCAAAAATACCATCATCATCATAAAGCATTTTCAGAGTTATAGCTTTTCCTATTTCAAGGTCCTCTGTTTTATAGTTGTTCCTTAAAAAATAAAAAGCGGATATTAAATCTTGTATATTGTTCTCTAATGTAAAATTAAGCTTTTTCTTGTTTTTCTTATCATTAAGTTCTGCTTTAGATGTATTATGATCAAAGTTTATCTCAACATCTTTGGTATAACCACCTTCATCAATTTTACGAACAAATCTATATGGTTTACCATCTTGTTTATCAAAATAGCTCTCATAAGTATCATCGACCTTAAAAAACCAACTTGCTACCCCTGTTGTTTCTCCATGACCTACCACATGGTATACAGACTTATCGTTAATAGTCGCAGAATTTACCTGCAAAGTGGCAAAACTTGCGTTTAGAAAACCATAGTGCATTCTAAATTTTAACCATTCCCCTGTTTTAAAAGCAGATTGGGAACCTTGACCCTGCACGCCAAAAAATGAAAAGAAAAGGGCGATTAAAATTATTTTTTTCATATTCGGTAGTTTAATGTAAAAATAGTAATTGAAACTCTTCAATCACCTTCATTACATTATCTTAAACAAAATTTATTCCAAAGTATTGTTGTATAAAAAAAGCCCAGTCTTAAAACTGGGCTTTTCCTAAATAACCAACCAAACTTTAAATTATGAAAAACCACTACTTAAAGTTGTAAGGGAACCACCCCTTAGCTGATGTAAATTTAAGACACATTATTCTACCAGTATCAGGGTTTAACTTACTTTAACGATAATCTTAACAGTTATTCACACTTATAAATAATTATTGGGAAATTCTTAAGAAACCAAGTAAGGTTTTCAGCAATTGTAAGCTTGATAGTTTTACTTCTTTACCTATTAAAACCAATATCCGATACTTACATAGAATTGCGATCTATCTATTTCTGGTGTCCACGAATACATAAGATTTACCGGTCCTAAAAAAGACTCCCAACCACAACCTATTCCATAACCCGAATAAGCAGGTGCTTTGAACCAATCTCCCGTTCTAAACAAATCATCGTCTACATTAGCAAAATTGGCCGATAACAATAAATGATTTTTTTCGGCGAATTCAAAGTCTAGTCTAGCAGATGCTTTTACAAAACTATTTCCTGGCAAACTAATAAAGTCATAACCTATAAAGGGAACCAAATTATTTATAAAATCAGTACCATAGCCTCCGAGTATAAAATCGAAAGAAGTTACACTAGAGGTGCCTAATTTAAAGCCTCCTTCAGTTTCTACGTTCAATGAAAGATTTTTAATTAGCGGTAACGCCATGCCTAACCGGGCTTTCGAAACTGAAAAATCTTTAAAATTATTGTTATAGTCAGATGACAATACATAATAATGCATATCCCCATTAAAATACAAACCCCTAGAAGGAAAGTATTTATCATCATAAGTATCTAGCTTTAGTTGCCCATAAGCACTAATAAAATTACTTCGTTCAAAATAAGTTCTCGTATTAGTTGTCGTATTATCAGATACAGACGAATCTGTTATATCACCAAATGTTCTGGTACTATATTTTAAATGCTTGTATTCTGTACCCAAGGTAAAAGCAAACTCTTCTTTAACAACAGTTTGAATATACAATTGATTTGTAAAGTCGGATACATTTAGATTAAGCGTGTTTAATTGTGTTCCCGAACTTACTTCAAAATTACTTTCTATTAAATCAAAACTTATCTCTTGCTCAAACTCATTGAATCTAGAATTAACACCAAAGCTCCAATACGTTCCTTTATCTATATAGTACTCAAAATTATATCTGATATTATCTCCTAGAATGATATCTAATGAAGCTACATCATCTCTCGAAGCTACCCGCTTCTTTGTAAGATTAATGATAGCCGCGCTTTTATATAAATCATCAAAATGTGCCCCTAGCCGTAAAAAAGAAGTATTTCTTATTTCGTCTAATGGTAGAATTAAATCTTCGCCTCCATCTAAATTGTGAAGTAGCTTATATTTTATAGTTCTAAAATTACCCGTAGCTGATAAATTACTAATGCCTTGTTGTAATTTCTTAAAATCTATAGGCTCATCTAAATTAAACCTAAGCTTACCTTTGACATAACCTCTAGTATGATCCGTATTGCCATCGATCATCAATCTATTAACCGTTAGCTTATCATCTGCGTCAACAGCAGGTATTGAATTTTTATCTTTCGTATAATTTACAGCAAGCTTGTTTAGTTCTTCAATCTTTAAATTTGCAGCGTCTTCACCTGTTTTAACTATTTCTTTTAACCTATTAAAATCAATTACAGAATACTCTTCTATTTTTGGTTTAATATAAATATCGGTCTTCATAGACTTCAACTCCATATCGGCAACTGTTCTATAATTATTTATTTGCAGTAAAATTTCCGTAGCAGATAATAGAGCGTCCCTATCAGACAAATCATGCTGCACATCGACCCCGATAATAATATCGGCTCCCATTGCCTTAACCTCATCAATTGGGTAATTATTCACCACACCACCATCAATCAGTACTCTATCATTTATTATTGTAGGTTCAAAAAGCGAAGGTAAAGTACCACTGGCCAAAATAGCTTCTGGCAAATATCCTGAATTTAAAATCACCTGTTTACCTGTTTCTATATCGGTCGCAATACACACGAACGGCGTAGGTAACTTATTAAAATCATCTATATCTTTTACATGATACAAAAGCTTTACAAATTCATTGTAAATGTTTTGACCTCCAGAAAAGGCTGGTGGAACAGAAACCTTGAAGTTTTTAAACGGTAAGGTCAATGCATATCGTTCAGAATCTTCTTTTTCATAAAAAGTCTTTGCGCTTCTTGGCAAGTTATCTTGTATTAACGAACCTATATTAGTGGCTTTGAATATTGAATCTAATTCCGCCGCCGTATAACCCGCTGCATATAATGCCCCCACTATGGCACCCATACTTGAGCCCCCGATATAATCTATTTCTACACCAGCCTCTTCAATAACTTTTAAAGCACCGATATGAGCCATACCTTTTGCACCACCACCACTTAAGACCAGACCTATTTTAGGGCGTTTCTTTTCTTCTTCATTTTGAGCTAACAATGATGTAGTAGTGAATAAAATTATCCCTAAATAAAAAACTATTCGATTTATACTATTCTTTACGAAAAGACTCATATATCTTTTTTGCTTTTGACACACCAACTTCTTGACTTAGAGCTTCTACCGAAGCCTCTTTAATTCGTTTTACCGATTTGAATGTTTTTAACAACTGTTGCGCAGTCTTTTCACCTATCCCATCAATACCTTCAAGTTCGGAATTGATAGCCCCTTTACTTCTTTTATTTCTGTGAAATGTAATACCGAATCTATGGGCTTCATTTCTTAAATATTGAATAATCTTTAAACTTTCAGATTTCTTATCTAAATATAAAGGTATCGGGTCTTCTGGAAAATAAATTTCTTCCAATCTTTTTGCTATACCAATAATGGCAATTTTACCTCTTAAACCCAAAAGGTCTAAACTTTTTAGAGCAGACGACAATTGCCCCTTACCACCGTCAATTACAATTAATTGAGGTAATGGCTGCATTTCTTCTTGCAATCTTTTATATCTACGATATACAACCTCTTCCATAGACGCAAAATCATCTGGCCCAGTAACTGTCTTTATATTATAATGTCTATACTCTTTTTTTGAGGGCTTGCCGTTTTTGAAAACTACACATGCCGCTACAGGATTACTACCTTGAATATTACTATTATCAAAACACTCAATATGCCTAGGTTCGGCAGACAAACGTATATCTTTTTTCATTTGCGCCATTATCCTATTCGTATGCCGATCAGGGTCAATAATTTTAATTTGGTTAAATCGTTCTTGCCTAAAAAATTTTGCATTTCGTTCAGATAAATCTAGAATTCTTTTTTTATCCCCTAATTTAGGAACAGTAATTTTTAAACCTGGAGAAACGGCGATTTCAAAAGGTACAAACAATTCTTTAGAGTCAGATTTAAACCGCTCTCTAATTTCAACAATAGCCAACTCTAAAAGATCCGTATCTTTTTCTTCAAGTTTCTTCTTAATTTCCATGGTATGAGACCTGATAATAGAACCATGGGCTAACTGAAGAAAATTAACATAAGCAAATGCATTATCAGATATAATACTGAAAACATCGACATTACTAATCTTAGGGTTGACAATGGTAGATTTTACCTGATAGTTTTCTAATACATCTATTTTATCTTTTATTACTTGAGCTTCTTCGAACTTCATTTCAGCTGCAAGGGATCTCATCTGGCTTTTAAAATACGTAATGGAAGATTTAAAATTACCTTTAACAATTTGCCTAATATCATCTATTTGACGATCATATTCAGTAATTGATTGATAACCCTCACATGGCCCTTTACAATTACCTAAATGATACTCCAAACAAACCTTATACTTACCTGAATTAATTTTTTCAGCTGACAAATCGTAATTACATGTTCTTAACGGATAAACACTTTTAATTAAATCTAAAAGTACCCTTACAGTTTTCATACTTGTATATGGTCCAAAATATTCTGATCCGTCTCGTATCACCCTTCTAGTAGGAAAAAGTCTGGGGAAACGTTCATTTTTTAAGCATAGCCACGGATACGATTTGTCATCCTTTAATAATACATTATATCTAGGTCTAAGTTCTTTTATTAAATTATTCTCCAACAAAAGTGCATCTGATTCTGTTGGAACAACAATATGTTTTATAGCTCTAATCTTTTTAACCAGAACACGAGTTTTACCATACTCATGGTTCTTATTAAAATAAGAAGAAACACGTTTTTTTAAATTCTTTGCTTTACCTACATACAAGATAGCTTCATTACTATCATAAAATTGATACACCCCTGGACCAGTAGGCAATGCACTTAACTGTATGTTTAAAGGAATCTCTGTCATAATATAGCACCACTAAATTAGGCTTTAATAGCCACTTTAATTACATGATATTACTTAATTATTGCTTCTAATTATTTTGTGAATTTGATAATTATTTTATAATTAAATAATTATCAAATAAAATTTATGGTTATAAATTATAATATCGATAATTAACAAAAATACACACAAAGTTAATCTGTTTAAAATCAAACAATTAAATGACTTAAACGAGCTGAACATGACTTAAAATGTTAATTTTATTATAAATATGTGCATTTCAACGAGAAAAATGTGCATTTCAAAGAGATTGTATTGATTATTTTACCTATTTTTAACTCAACAACAACAACTTTTGGTTCATTTACAAATAAATTAATATGGATAGCTATATCATCACTTTAGGAACATACCTTATTTTAATGTTATTTTTTAAAGTATTTTTTGCTGTTGCAGGTAAAGAGTAAATTAAAAAGAGCATACGCTAAAAACACTTCACGATGTTGAAGAAAAATTTGCGTAGAAAATATTTAGATTTAAGAAGTTCCCTAGATAGTTCTCAATCTTCTTCAAAAAGTATTGCTATTGCAAATGCTGTGTTGCAAATGCCAATTTGGAACAATGAATACTTTCACATTTTTCTACCTATTGAACAAAAGCATGAAATAGATACCGAGGGAATCATTTCAATATTTTTAGGTTTAGACAAAAATGTTATCGTACCTAAAATTATTTCAGATACCTTGTTAGAGCATTACCTACTGACCGATAATACCAAATTTACCACCAACCACCTAAACATACCCGAACCTGTTGACGGTATTACAATTGAACCTAAGAAATTAGATGTTGTTTTTATACCGCTTTTAGCTTTTGATAAAACAGGAAATAGAATTGGATACGGCAAAGGATATTATGACCGATTTCTTAACGAATGTAGAAGTGATATTATAAAAATCGGATTATCGTTCTTTGAAGCCGAAAATAAAATAGAGGATATTGAGCCTACAGATATACCTCTCGATTTCTGTATTACTCCGTATAAAACTTATTCTTTTTGAGTACTCTTAATTTTGTACGACCTCATTCTCTTTAGTTAAGGGCTCTTCTTCTTTATTAAATGCTCTTTTATTAAAAACCAACAATATACCTACACCCGTGCTTATTGCGGTATCGGCAATATTGAAAACCGGTTCAAAGAATCTAAAATTCTGCCCGCCTACTACAGGCATCCAAGTTGGCCAAGTTGAATCTACCATTGGAAAATATAACATATCTACCACCTTACCATAAAACATTTTGCCATAAGGTTCATCAGAAAATAGGGTTGCTACTTCATTATAACTTTCGTTGAAAATAGCACCGTAAAAAACGGAGTCCAATATATTACCTAAAGCTCCTGCAAATATTAATGAAACCGCCCATATTAAAGTATTTGAAGCTTTTTTCTTAATGACGTCAAAAAGCCAATAACCTATACCGAAAATGGCAAATAACCTAAAAACGGTTAATACCAGTTTTCCAATATTATCTGAAATTGGCAGTACATCACTAAGCTTAGCACCCCAAGCGGCACCTTCGTTTTCAATGAATAATATTTTAAACCAATTAAATACATCTACAGATTCACCGAGTACAAAATGGGTTTTAATATATATCTTACTCCATTGATCAATTATTAAAATCAATAAAATAAATAGGACAGATTTTTTAATGTTCATGAGCTTTTATCAATGAGCGCAAAAATATAAATATTATTCGGTTTTACTGAGATCTATATTTCCGGTTACAGTTTGTACTTTAAATGTAGAATGACCAATGGGAATTGGATTAGCTGACACGGTCCCATACTTACTAATAGCTTTAACATTAGCAGCATTTGAAATTACCTTTACACTTCCGCTTTGAGTTTTCACATTAGCTTTTGCTTGAACGTTCTTCAACAAGCAAGCCCCGTCAGACAAGGTTATATTAAGTTCTTTATACTCCCCTTCTATATTTACTCTAGAATTGGTGCCAAAAACTTCTACTTTTTTATGTAAAGGCATGGTCAATCTTAACAAAATGGAAATTACCTTATGAGCACTTAATTTATCATTTGGGTTTTCAAAATTTGGAGTGAAACCAGCCTTAATTAATAATGTAGTACCGTTAGTTACAACTTCTAAATCTAAGTCTTGACTGTATTCACCCTCCATTTCCGCCTCTACATTAATCTCATTGCCAACCACCGTATTCACCTCAACAATAAAACAATTGGCTGCATCAATTTGAATTAAATCAATATTACTTGCCAGAACCTGATTATGTCTCTTTTTTTGAGCTTGAAGCCCAGAACAAAGTACAAGCAGAAAACAAAATATTTTGGCTTTCAAAATTATAGCTATTAAAAAAACGCCCTTAAGGCGTTTTTAATTATGATTGCATATTTTTAGCTTCAATACTAAGTGTAGCGTGCGGCACAAGCTTTAATCGTTCCTTATTAATCAATTTACCCGTTACACGGCAAATACCGTAAGTTTTATTTTCTATACGTAAAATAGCATTTTTAAGATCACGGATAAACTTTTCTTGTCTAATTGCCAATTGTGTATTTGCTTCTTTGCTCATTGTTTCTGAACCTTCTTCAAAAGCTTTAAAAGTAGGCGATGTATCATCGGTACCATTATTACCATCGTTCATATAAGCACTTTTCAAGAGTTCCAAATGGCTTTTCGCCTTTTCTATCTTGTCTTCAATCAATACCTTGAATTCTGCCAAATCTTTGTCAGAATACCTTACTTTTAAATCTTCTGCCATCTTTTAATGTTTTTCAATAAACAATTTAGTGTTCACTTCGTCAAAAGCAATTTCTATGCCTTTTTCTAATTTTTCTACAAAATTTAGTTCTGCAGTTAAAGTTTCTGTTTTGATATACTCTACATTGTTTTTTACAGCAACTTCTACAAAACCATCCTTCAATACCTCAATTGCAATTTTATCTGTCACCTCAAAACCAGAATCTTTTCTAATATTCTGAATTCTATTGACCAACTCTCTTGCAATTCCTTCATTTCTCAACTCCTCATTAATCGTTACATCTAAAGCAACAGTTAATTTACCAGAGGTCGCTACCATCCAACCTTCAATATCTTGAGAAGAGATTTCTACATCCTGCAACTGTAAAGTAATACTTTTATTTTCTAATTGGATTGTTAATTCGCCATCCTGCTCAATTTTTTGGATATCATTCTGACCAAAACCATTGACAACTTGAGCTATCTGCTTCATTTCTTTTCCGAATTTTGGACCTAAAGTCTTGAAATTAGGCTTAATACGTTTTACCAATATTCCAGAAGCATCATCTAATAGTTGTATTTCCTTAACGTTAACTTCAGATTTTATTAATTCTGAAACCGCTTCAATTTCTTCCCTATCCTTGTTATCAAGCACAGGAATCATAATTTTCTGCAATGGTTGACGCACTTTTATCTTCTCTTTCTGACGTATAGATAACACCAAAGATGATATCACCTGTGCCTTATGCATCTTCACTTCCAAGCTTTCATCGATCAAGGACTCATCTGCCACAGGGAAATTTGCTAAATGCACACTTTCAAAACCATTTTTTACGGTAGCTTTATTTAAATCTAAATATAAACGGTCCATAAAAAACGGTGCAATAGGTGCAGAAAGTTTAGCTACTACATCTAAACAGGTATAAAGAGTTTGATAAGCCGCAATTTTATCTGTAGCATATTCTCCTTTCCAGAAACGTCTTCTACACAAACGCACATACCAGTTACTCAGGTTCTCTTGAACAAATTCAGATATTGCCCTAGCAGCCCGTGTTGGCTCATATTCATCATAAGCCGTATCAACGGTTTTGATCAATGAGTTCAACTCAGAAAGAATCCAACGGTCAATCTCTGTACGTTCTGCCATTGGCACATCTGCTTCAGCATACGTAAACTCATCCAAATTCGCATACAATCCAAAAAATGAATAGGTATTATATAAAGTACCAAAGAACTTACGTTTTACCTCTATTATACCTTCAGTATCAAACTTTAAGTTATCCCAAGGGTTAGCATTACTGATCATATACCACCTTGTAGCATCGGCCCCATGCTCGTTCATTGTTTCAAAAGGATCAACGGCATTGCCTAAACGTTTAGACATTTTCTTACCGTCCTTATCTAAAACGAGTCCGTTAGATACTACATTTTTATACGCTACAGAATCAAAGACCATAGTTGCAATTGCATGCAAGGTATAGAACCAACCACGTGTTTGATCAACCCCTTCCGCTATGAAATCCGCAGGAAATGTTTTTCCCTCATCTATCAATTCTTTATTTTCAAACGGGTAATGCCATTGAGCGTAAGGCATAGAACCACTATCGAACCAAACATCGATAAGATCACTCTCACGTTTCATTGGTTTCCCCGATGACGAAACTAAAGTAATTTGATCAACTATATTTTTATGTAAATCTATTATATCATAGTTCTCATCAGACATATCATCTACTACGAAGTCTGCATAGATATCTTTTTCCAGAACTCCCGCTTCAATTGCCTTGGCCATTTCTGACTTTAATTCAGCCACAGAACCAATGATAATTTCTTCTTTACCGTCTTCTGTTCTCCAGATCGGTAGTGGAATACCCCAATAACGCGATCTAGAAAGATTCCAATCATTTGCATTTGCCAGCCAATTACCGAATCTACCTTCACCTGTTGCTTTTGGTTTCCAGTTTATGGTTTGGTTCAATTCAAACATTTTATCCTTTATATCGGTTACTTTAATGAACCAAGAATCTAACGGATAATATAATATTGGCTTATCTGTACGCCAACAGTTAGGGTAACTGTGCACATACTTCTCTACCTTAAAAGCTTTATTCTCTTCTTTTAATTTAATAGCAATTTCAACATCTATAGAACGTTCTGGAGCTTCGCCATCATCATAGTATTCATTCTTAACATACTTACCACCAAACTCTTTTAGCTCTGGTCTAAACTTACCTTGCAAATCAACTAAAGGAACCAAATTTGCATTTTCATCTAACACCAACATTGGCGGAATTTCAGGAACTGCCTGCTTGGCAACAGAAGCATCATCTGCACCAAAAGTTGGCGCGGTATGAACAATACCTGTACCATCTTCTGTAGTTACAAAATCACCTGCAATTATTCTAAAAGCGTTTTCTGCATTTTCATAGGGAAGTACGTAATCTAACAACTGCTCGTATCTAATGCCCAATAAATCTTTCCCCTTAAATTCTTTTACTACATAAAAAGGAATTTTCTTATCACCAGACTTATATTCTAACAACTCTGACTTTCCTGACACCTCTGTGAATTTACCTGAGAATTGCTTACCTACCAAATTCTTGGCAAGCACCACATTCATTGGTTCAAATGTATACTGATTATAAGACTCAACTAAAACATAATCTATTTTAGAACCAACAGTCAACGCCGTATTAGATGGTAAAGTCCAAGGGGTAGTCGTCCAAGCCAAAAAGTATATGGTGCCTTCGTTCTGTAAAAACTCAGGTAACGTTTCTTCTACAGCCTTAAACTGTGCAGTTACCGTAGTATCGGTAACATCTTGGTAAGTACCTGGCTGATTTAACTCATGTGAACTTAATCCTGTACCAGCTTTTGGCGAATATGGTTGTATGGTATAGCCTTTATATATTAAATCTTTTGAATATATCTGCTTCAGTAACCACCATACCGTCTCCATATATTTGGATTTATAGGTGATATACGGATCTTCCATATCTACCCAATACCCAACTTGTTCGGTCATGGAATTCCAAACATCGGTATATCTCATTACCGCTTTTTTACAAGCAGCATTATATTCTTCAACCGAAATTTTAACTCCGATATCCTCTTTGGTAATACCCAATTCTTTTTCAACACCCAATTCAATAGGAAGTCCATGAGTATCCCAACCTGCTTTACGCTTTACTTGAAAACCTTTCATGGTTTTATACCTTGGAAAGATATCTTTTATGGTCCTAGCCATTACATGATGAATACCCGGCATACCGTTTGCAGATGGCGGACCTTCATAGAATACATAACTATCCTTACCCTCACGAGTAGATATACTTTTTTCAAAAATGGCATTCTTTGACCAGTAGTCAAGTATTTCTTCTGCGACCTTTGGTAAATTCAATCCTTGATATTCTGTGAACTTCATAAAAAATGCTTCTAGTACTGCGTTTAAAAGGCTGCAAAATTATAAAATTTTGATCAAAAAGGAGCGTATTGACCATACTGAAATACTTATAAATCACCTATTAAAGTATTTATTTACATCTGAAACATCCAAAAGTTAAAATTATCCGTATATTATCCTGAACAATTAACCATTTAACGTTTACACAATGAAAAAAGTAATTTTAGGATCATTAGCAATTTTAGCACTTAGTATGTCTGTTTCATGTAGAGATGCAGCCGATAAAGCAAAATCTGCAACTGAAGAAGCTGGAGCCGCATTAGAAAATGCTGGTGAAGATTTAAAAGAAGCAGGTAAAGACTTAGAAGAAGCTGGCGAAGGTGCTATGGATGCTGCAAAAGAAGCAAGCGAAAATGCAATGGATGCCGCTGAAGATGCTGCCGATACAGTTAAAGAAGCTGGTAAAGAAGGTATGGACGCCGCTAAAAAAGCAGGTCAAGACGGTATGGATGCTGCTAAAGAAGCAGGTAATGATGTAAAAAAGGCTGCTAATGATGCAGCTGATAAAGCAGCTCAAAAAGCTGCTGATGTAGAAAAGGCGGTTAAACACTAACAATAACCTTTTTTTATAATTTTAAAGACCCGTTAATAACGGGTCTTTTTTATTAAAAATTATATCCTAATCCAATAATTAAATTTATACCAGGCGCTACGATACCTGAAGAATACGTTCGATATCGTTGGTCTGTAAAATTCTCTAAGCTAGTAGTAATTTTAATTCTATTTGTTACATCATATTGAGAACGAAAATTTAAAGTATACCATGAAGGAGAAAACGGATTTCCATTTTCATCGACAGCGTATATATATTCCTTCTCTTGCTCTGATACTGCTAATTCATCATTTGAGATTTCTCCATTATAATTCAAGAAAAAATCTGTTCGTAGTCTTTGATTTTTCCACACAATATGAAAATCACCAAAAGTAGGTGCAGCATGCCTTGCAGGGGTTTCCGAACCATCATCTTCTTCCTCAACGCCCTCTGTTAATGTCAAATTAGATGATAATGACCATTGTTCTGTTAAATAAGCCTCTAGCCCAAACTCAAAACCATATACATAAGCTTTTGCCGCATTTTGAATTGCCTGCACATTACTTAACTCGCCACCATACTCTATTTCAGAAATGCCGTTATAACTAAAATCTCTTCTGACCAAAGCATCTACCAAATAAGTGTAATACGCCGTTCCTTTTAAAATTAGCTTATCGTTTAAATTTCTCTGAATACCTATCTCTGCATTATATGCATACTCAGGTTCCAAATCTGGATTTGGAACTACTACCGACCCCGGTTCAGAATCAAAAATCTTACCTACATCATCTATGTTTGGAGCCCTAAAGCCTGTAGATCCATTTAACGTGACTTGCAGATTAGCTCTTGGAAACCAGCTAAAACCAATACTCCCCGTTAATGCGCCAGTACTTAAATCAGCAGTGTCGAACGGAAAATCATAAAAAGTATCATCGAATACCGCATCTACCCAAACATGACTATACCTTAAACCGGACATAATCGTGAAATTAGGTTTCGCTTTGTATTCCCCGTTTACATAACCTGCCAAACTTTGCCAAGTAGAACCATCTGGATATCTGGAAGCCGCATCGGTTTTTTCATTAGTATTAATATTAAAGTCGAAACCATTCGACCCTACCTTATTGTAGATATATTCACTACCATAATAAAGCTTAAAATCTCCAATCTTCTTATTCTCGAAATCGATATTAAAGTTTAGTGCATCTACTTTTTCTTCGGTAGTGTTTCTAACTTCATCTTGAAAATCTCTATTAATTCTACTTTCTTCAAAATGCTGATACGCCAAACCTAACTTTAAACCATCATATACTTTTCCGTTTCCTTTTTTCTGTAATTGTGCGTTACCCATAAGCCATTTTTGTGGGCCATAATCCCATTCAGCAGAGCGCAAACCCAAACCATCACTCGACGGCCTAATTAAACGATCATATCTTGAATAGTCTGATGTTTCTGTATAATATGCCCCAAAATTTAAATCCCATTTTGAATTAGGCTTAAATAGAAATTTTTGCATTAAATTAATTTGATCATAACCAGTGGGTATTTGTTTTTTTGGTGAATCATTTTCAACCAATTCATCTATACCATTTATAGTTTGAACATATGTATTTCTTAAATAAGAATCTGGTCCATGAGAACCCATTCTTAAATCTTGAAAATTATTATAGGTAACACTTGTAAGTGACGACCACGTTTTTTTACCTATATTAATATCTGCATGTACCGTATTCTCCATATTCGCCGAAGCGAACCTATAATTAGCATTACCACGCAGCAATAGACTATCACTATCAGATAACATAGGTTTTTTAGTATAAAAATTCATAACCCCACCAATGGCATCACTTCCATAAATAACCGAACCCGGACCAAAAATTACTTCTGTATTCTTAATTGTAAAAGGGTCAATTGATATAACATTTTGCACATTACCACCTCTAAATATGGCATTGTTCATTCGCACTCCATCTACAGATAACAACAACCTGTTGGTAGCAAAACCACGAATCATTGGACTACCACCGCCCATTTGACTTTTTTGAACAAACACTTTACCGCTATTTTGAAGTAAATCTGCAGCCGTTTGTGGAGTTGAGAAAGAAATTGACCTTGCGTCTATAGATATTATTCTATTCGGAATATCTCTTTTTTGTTGTTCCCATTTAGAGACAGACATAACCACCTCATCTAATTGTTGAGCCTTCATTATTAAGTAAGCCCTTTTTCCTTGCCTTAGCAGTTGTATTTTTGTGGTTTTAAATTCTTGATAACCAATATGTTTTAAGGTGATGCGCTCTTTACCCATAAATACAGAAGCATCAAAAACTCCATCAAAGTTTGATAATGCAATCTTAGATTTATCTTTATTGTATACGGCAACATTAGAAATCTCTTCTCCACTATCGGCATCTAAAACGATAATTTCTTGAGCATTGCCAAGACAACAACATAAAAAAAGTGTTAAAAATAGATACTTACACATATGTATTGAAAACTTCATTTAAAACCGCGAGCGACTTGGGTTTCCTAAAACCTTGTAAATGCAATTCAAAATAAAGTATTAAGGATTTTAGTAATTCGTGGCGATTGGTTTTTTTCATTTTTACAGTATGCATTGCATCAAATTTTGTGCCCAACAAGGTCTTGAAATAATAAATATTTTCACCTCTTAAAATTGGGTTCAATGATTCTACTGCGGCAAACTCGCCTTCTAACAAATCGAAATAAGGCTTATCTATCTGATATACATCTGGATAAAAACCTAAAAAACGTGTCAATGACAGCATAAAATGGAGATGAAAATTAGCAACATCCTTATGTACATCCAACCATTGTAACGATGCTTCTAAAAATTGGAACAAATCTTCATTCTTTTCTTCTTCGCGTATACTATTACCTAATAATTCTGCTAAAAATAAGGTCATAGCGTTCTTCGCCATGTCTGCATATAATGTTTGATAATGATAAAACACCTTAGCTTCTTTAAGTGTCTCTAATGTTCCCTTGTTTTTGTGATTGGCAACAATTTCTAATTGAGTTAATGGCTGAAAATATGCAGTTTTTAATTTCCCTTTTTTTGAAGACAAAACACCTCGTAGTAGGTAAGATTTAATTCCGTCAGATGCTGTAAAGGCTTTAACAATTAGACTTGTATCGCCATATTTTAGTGCAGAAAATACTATTGCCTTTGTGGTTACCTGCATATTATGACATCTGTTTCAACAAAGATAGTTGATTGAATTTTGGTAATGAAAAGGTATAAAAAAATGCGAGGCTGTGCTACAGAACCTCGCATTATAAATTTATGTGCTTTAGCTAATCTAATTTCTAGATTACGCCTTGTGCAAGCATTGCATCTGCAACCTTAACGAAACCAGCAATGTTGGCTCCTTTTACATAGTTACAGAACCCATCTTCTTCTTTACCGAATTCAATACAAGAATCATGAATATCTTCCATAATATCCTTTAAACGCTCATCTACCTCTTCACGTGTCCAGCTAATTCGTAATGAATTCTGAGACATTTCCAATCCAGATGTTGCAACACCACCTGCGTTTGAAGCTTTACCAGGTGCAAACAATATTTTTGCGTTATTGAATTCATGAACAGCATCGGTATTACAAGGCATATTTGCACCTTCTGCAACACACATACAACCGTTCTTCAATAGATTTTTAGCATCTTGTTGATCCAATTCGTTTTGGGTAGCACATGGTAATGCAATATCACATTTTACTTCCCAAGGTGTTTTCCCTGCATGAAATTCTGCAGATGGATATTTATCAGCATATTCAGAAATACGACCCCTTTTATTATTCTTAAGATCCATTACAAAAGCTAACTTTTCATCGTTGATGCCATCTTTGTCGTAGATGTAACCACTAGAATCTGAAAGTGTGACCACTTTGGCACCTAATAAAATTGCTTTTTCTGCGGCATACTGAGCTACGTTTCCTGATCCAGAAATTACTACCGTCTTACCATCAAAACTTTCGTTTTTGGTCTTCAACATACTTTGTGCAAAATATACAGTACCGTACCCTGTTGCTTCTGGTCTTATTTTAGAACCACCCCATGAAAGACCTTTACCAGTTAAAACACCGGTAAACTCATTTCTAATCTTTTTGTACATGCCAAAAAGGAAACCGATTTCACGAGCACCAACACCAATATCACCTGCAGGCACATCGGTATTAGGACCAATATGTCTGTTCAATTCTAACATGAAGGCATGACAAAAACGCATTACCTCATCATCAGATTTTCCTTTTGGATCAAAATCAGAACCACCTTTACCACCACCCATAGGTAATGTTGTAAGACTGTTCTTAAATACTTGCTCAAAAGCTAAGAATTTTAATATACTTGCATTTACAGTCGGATGAAAACGCAAACCACCTTTATACGGTCCAATAGCAGAGTTCATTTGTATTCTATATCCACGATTTACATGAATTTCACCATCATCATCAACCCAAGCCACTCTAAAAGAAACTAAGCGCTCTGGCTCAACCATTCTCAATAGAATGTTCTTACCGTTATATATGTCTTGTTTTGCAATATAAGGTATAACAGTTTCTGCAACTTCTTGCACCGCTTGTATGAATTCTGGTTCATGTCCATTTCTGGCTATAACCTCATCCATAAATGCTTTTATTTTATTCTCCATAAAGCTATTTAAACTTATTTAAATTATTGATTTCAAAATATAACGTCAAAATTATGCTATTTGTGTAATTTGATTGCTTATTTTTTTAAAATTCGATAAAAATTGTTGTTTTGACAACAAACTACCTATACTTGCTACATTTAATTTAACATTTAGGGCATTATCCTATCGCTTGTTCTATATCTTTAATTAAATCATCAACATCTTCAATACCAACACTTAATCTTATCAAAGCATCAACCACACCACTACTAAGTCGTTCTTCTTTTGGAATACTTGCATGGGTCATACTTGCAGGGTGACCGGCTAAGCTTTCTACACCACCTAAAGACTCTGCTAACGTAAATACCTGTAACTTTTCTACAATCTTAATCGCATCTTCATAACTACCTCCTTTAGGCACAAATGAAATCATACCCCCAAAATCTTTCATCTGTTCCTTGGCGATAAGATGATTAGGATGATCTTCAAAACCTGGCCAGTATACTTTTTCAATTTTAGGATTGTTTTTAAGATATTCTGCTATTGCTTTTCCATTTTCACAATGGCGTTGCATACGCACATGTAGCGTTTTTATTCCTCTTAATACCAAAAAACTATCCATAGGTCCACAAACGGCACCGCTTGCATTTTGTATAAAATAGAGGTTATCCGCTAATTCTTTATCCTTAACTACCAAAGCACCAACAACGGTATCGCTATGACCACCAAGATATTTGGTAGCAGAATGCATAACTATATCTGCACCCAATTCTAAAGGCTTTTGTAAATATGGGGTAGCAAATGTATTATCTACCGCCAGCAAAATTTCAGTATTCACAGTTAAAGCAGCTATCGCTTTAATATCTATAATATTCATCATTGGGTTAGTTGGTGTTTCTACCCAAATTAATTTTGTCCTTGAATTTATTTGTTTTCGCACGGCATTTGTTCCTTGCATACCTACAAAATGAAAAACAATACCAAATTTTTCAAAAATCTTTTTGAATATTCTATAAGTTCCTCCATAAAGGTCATTTGTAGAAATTACTTCATCTCCCGGCGCCAATAATTTAATGACCGCATCTATTGCCGCAATGCCACTACCAAAAGCTAAACCATATGCTCCCCCTTCAATACTTGCCAATGAATTTTCTAAAGCTCTTCTGGTTGGGTTGGCACTTCTAGAATATTGATACCCCTTATGTCCTCCTGGTGTAGTTTGTGCATAAGTCGAAGTCTGGTATATTGGTGGCATAACTGCCCCATAAGCCTCCTCTGGTTGTTGACCACCATGAATGGTTTTTGTATTAAATCTTATGTCTTTAGAAACCATATTCAAGTATTTATCACACAAATGTATTGTTATCTTTTGGGGATTACAATGAAGCTGTATTTTTACATTAAATCTATCTTTCAATGAAATCTAAGCTTACCTACCTACTTATTTGTTTTTTAA
Organism: Maribacter sp. Asnod1-A12; assembly: GCF_045063735.1. NCBI lineage: Bacteria > Pseudomonadati > Bacteroidota > Flavobacteriia > Flavobacteriales > Flavobacteriaceae > Maribacter > Maribacter sp. Asnod1-A12. The sequence goes on along the minus strand of NZ_JBEFNZ010000006.1, from coordinate 1,666,513 downwards.
TCATAGCATGTAACAACAAGAATTCTCTTTCTTTTGAATCGATAACTATTGCTACAGATTCTTGCGAAAATTGTACATCGGTACAAATAGAAATTCCACAAGCCACCGAAAATACAAAACTGGCCAAAACAATTAATACAGCTTTAACAGGCGAGATTATCGCCTTATTAAATTTTGACGAGGAAAGCAATGCTCAAAACCTTAATGAAGCCAAAGAAGCATTTGTTAATGACTATGAAGAACTTAATGGTAAATTTCCTGAAGAATCTATGCCTTGGGAAGCTACTATAAAAGGAGACATCACTTTCGAAAACAACCAAATAATTACCATTAAACTTGAGTCTTATATTTACACAGGTGGGGCTCATGGTTATGGAACCAACCGATTTTTAAATTTTGATAAAATTACCGGCAAGGAGCTATATCAAGAAGATTTGTTCAACAACTTAGATGAATTTAGAGCTTATGCCGAAACACTTTTTAGAAAGCAAGAAAATATACCCGCACAAGGCTCTATAAATAACACCGGCTTTATGTTCGAAACAGAGCAGTTTTACTTACCCGACAATTTAGGTTATACCGAAAACGGACTGCTACTTTTTTACGAACCTTATGAAATTGCCTCTTTTGCAGATGGTCCAATAACCCTTACCATATCTTACACAGAAGCAAATTCTTTTTTAAAACACCAACAAAAGCCTTAAGCTAATTGTTTTAACAACAAATTGATTTGCCCGCTATGAAGACCTTCGTGAAACAAGTTAAATGTTATAGCATCATCAATATTTTTAAGTGACACTCCCGCACTAGTGGTATACTGTTTAAAAGATTTAAAAAGTGAAGATTCATAATCTTCCTTAAGCCAATCTACGGTAGAAATTAAAAAATCTGCGATTATCATCATTTCTTCATCAGATGCAGTTCCGTCGGGGAATGTTCCTTTTGTAAATTTTGCAACCAATTCATTTGGTATACGCATCTGTAAATCACTAAACTTATAAATAAGAACTTGCTGGGTTGAAACGGTATGCGCAATGTTCCAATAAATATTATTATTAAAACCTTCTGGTATTTGAAGAAGCTTTTCTTTTGAGGTATCAGTTAAAATCGCATATAGATTTTTGCGATTTTGCAGCATTACATCATATGTATTCTCTATCATAATTTCACATTTAAAGCTTTGTAAAAATAGTACAATTAATGATATTTAGGTTTCTTTGTATTTACGATCAAGTCATCATACAATCTTGTTTTACCGCTTCCAAAAAAAATATCACTTAACTAATTAAAGTCATGAAAAAAATATATCATTTAAGTACTTGTTCTACATGCCAACGCATTATTAAAGAATTACACCCGCTTACAGATTTTGAATTACAGGATATTAAGACGGAAACTATAACTAAATCTGAACTCGAACAAATGCATAGCCTTTCTAATAGCTATGAAAATTTATTTAGCAAAAGAGCAATTTTATATCGCGAACGAAATTTAAAAGAACAAAAACTTTCAGAAGCGGACTATAAGAATTTAATTTTAGAACAATACACCTTTTTAAAAAGACCTGTAATTATTGTTGATGACCAAATATTTATTGGCAATAGCAAAAAAGTGGTAGAAGCCGCTAAAAAGGCAATTCATTCGTGAACAAAAGACTTTTAGCCATACTTGCTGCAGTGGGCGCAACCACTATCTATGGACTAAACCACACCATAGCCAAAGGAATTATGCCTCATTATGTACAACCTTTCGGTTTTATCATTTTGAGAGTTGTGGGTGCTGCTATTCTCTTTTGGTTTATTTCACCTTTAGGACCAAAAGAACGGATAGATCCTAAAGACTATAAACGCCTATTTATTTGTGCATTATTGGGCATGGCAATGAATATGTTGGTGTTTTTTAAAGGCTTATCACTATCTACACCTATAAATAGTGCAGTATTAATTACCACTTCCCCTATAATTGTACTTATACTATCTGCCGTTATTTTGAAAGAAAAGATTACTAGAAGAAAAATACTAGGTATTACCATCGGTCTACTAGGGGCATTAGGTCTAATTCTATTTGGTGCCGAAATTAGACAAGACGCCCCCAATATTCCGCTAGGTAACTTCTTGATTTTTATGAACTCTATGTTTTATGGGTCATACTTAGTGTTGGTTAAAGTGCTTATAAGTAAGTATCATCCGTTCACCTTCATGAAATGGTTATTTTCATTAGGCGTGCTAATATGTCTACCTTTTGGTTACGAAGAATTCATGGAAATATCATGGAGCACATTACCTTTTGAAGCTTATTTTGGTATTGGATTTGTAATTTTAGGTACTACTTTTTGCACCTATCTTTTTAATATTTTCGCCCTTACACAATTGAAAGCATCTACGTTAAGTGCGTTTGTATATGTACAACCATTAATAGGTATTTCTTACGCTGTTGTTACCGGGCAAGACACTATAACAACTGTAAAAATTATTGCAGCTTGTTTGGTTTTAATCGGAGTATATCTTTCTAGTAAAAAAACCAAAAAACCAAGTAATAAACAATTAGGTATGTGATTTTTTTGAATTTTCTAGATGAAATGCGATTGCTTTAATCGCCTTCACTTCATCTCGTTGATGCATGGCCGATACTAAATTAATATGTTCTTGCATAATTTCATTTAAAGGTCTATTTATACCAACCAGGTCCATAAATGGTAATATTTTGGCAGACTTAAATAGTTGGTACAAGGTTCTATTACCACAGTTTTTGGCAATGAACTCATGAAAGAAACGATTTACCTTATAGAATACATATTCGTTCTTTGGTCCATTCTCGAAAGGGACTAGTAAATTTCTTAGATCATCTATTTTAGATTGCGATACATTACGTGTAAAAAGTTTTACCGTCATAGTTTCTATAGCCATTCTACATTCAAACATCTCTAAAATTTCTTGGTCAAATAACTCTCTTACAGAAAGACCGTTGTCCAAATCACCTACCAATAAACTCTCTTGCTTCAGTTGTAATAGAACAACAGGTATGGTATCATCTTTAATATTTAATGTATGCGATAGCCTATGTTCTGTAATAAGTTGACCAGGAATCAACTTTTTAGTTACGATCAATTTTTTAACTTTTCCGTATGTCTCTTGAAATATCTCTTCTGGTAGGCTAACCATAAAAGTATTTATAATATTAGTGGTTATTCAAAATTTAATTGCGAAACTAGCTTCAATCATCTGCTTAAAGAATTAAAAATAAGTTATTTAACACTTAAATTCCTATAAATTCACTGGAATTTTCAAGAACTTTCTAGAATCTTCCTTTGTTAAGACTTTAAAATTTTCACCCTTTTCCAATTCACTGAATTTATCAAGTAGATCATTAGATAAACCTGTCAATTTTCTGGTCTTTAAATCCATCCATGCCCCCATCATTTCACAGCGAGCTATATTTTCGCCTTTATGGTTGTAAAAATTATGGTGAAATTCAAAAAACTTTCCATCTTCACTTAATCCCATAACTTCTAACGATACTTTAATCGGCTTACCAGGAAATACTTCTTTAAAATAATATACATGCTCATAAAATACTACTGGTCCTATCTCGTGAGCTGCCATAGTTCTATGATCAAAACCTTGCTCCATTAAAAAAGCCATACGGGTATGACTCATAAAATTAATGTATGCAGAGTTGGCTAAATGACGATTTGCATCAACATCACTCCATCGTATTTCAAAATCCTTAGTGTACATATCTATATTTTTTTCTTATGCATGCATAATACCCCATAAAAATAACATAGTTTTGAAATTTAAGAACTATAGGACACGGTTTTTTATCGTAAATTATAAATCACGTTCAAATTCATATGATTATGTCAAATAAACCTGCTTTCATTAAAGATTTATCATTACCTGCGGTTGCAGCCCCAATGTTTTTAATTTCTGGTCCGCAATTGGTCATTGAATGTTGTAAAAATGGAATTGTTGGTACTTTCCCTGCATTGAACCAACGTACTAGTCAAGGTTTTGAAGAGTGGCTAATTGAAATTAAGACCGCTTTGAATGTGTTTGAACAGGAGACCGGTAAAAAAGCCGCTCCTTTTGGTGTTAATTTAATTGTACATCCTACAAACCCGAGATTAGAGGCTGATATAAAATTATGTGTTAAACATAAAGTACCCTTAATTATTACTTCTTTAGGGGCTGTATCTAAAGTAGTAGATGCTATACATAGTTATGGCGGATTAGTTTTTCACGATATTATCAAAAAACGTCATGCAGAGAAAGCGGCCGAGGCTGGTGTAGACGGTTTGATCCTTGTTGCTGCCGGTGCCGGTGGTCATGCAGGTACGATCAACCCCATGACATTGGTTGCGGAAATAAAGAAATTTTTTCATAAAACAATTCTTCTTTCCGGATGTATAAGTACCGGTAGAGATATTGCTTCTGCCTTACAAATGGGCGCAGATTTAGCATACATGGGCACTCGTTTCATTAATACCGATGAAAGTAAAGCTACACCTGAATATCGCCAAATGATTATTGATGCAGGTGCTAGCGATGTGGTATACACAGCATCTATTTCTGGTGTACACGCCAACTTTCTTGGTGCAAGTTTAAAGGCTGCAGGTATTACAGAAGAAGACCTCAAGAAAGATGTTAAAATAGATTTTGGAAAAGAATTGAATACCGAAGCTAAAGCCTGGAAAACTATTTGGTCTGCAGGTCAAGGCTCAGCGTTAATTGAAGATTCTACCTCTGTTAGCGATTTAGTATCACAATTAAAAACTGAATTTAAAGAAGCTATCGAAGAACAAATTAAAGTTCTAGAAACCTATCCTAAATAAAAAAATAGCTTATACATATAAATGCCTATAGTTGACTCTTCATACAATCCACCTTTGTTTTTTAAGAACGGGCACTTATCTACGATTTATTCTGGAATAGTTAGAAAAGTAAAGAATTTAGAGCAAATTCGCATTCGTATTACCTTACCCGATTCTGATTTTTTAGACACTGACTGGAGCTATGCTTCATCTGCTTCCAAAAAATTGGTTATCATAATTCATGGACTCGAAGGAAGCTCTAAACGTGCTTACATTCAAGGGAGTGCCAAAGTTTTAATCGAATCTGGTTATGATGTCTGTGCCATTAACTTAAGAGGATGTAGCGGCATCGCCAATAAATTATTCAGGTCTTATCATTCAGGAGCCACTGAAGATTTACACGCCGTAATCGAACATGTTTTACAATTAAAAGAATATCAGAATATTTACTTACATGGTTTTAGCCTTGGTGGTAATCTTCTACTGAAGTACTTAGGCGAAAAACGAGAATTGCCTATTGAAATAAATGGTGCCGTTGCTATTTCAGTTCCTTGTCAATTGGCAGATTCACTTCACCAGTTACTACAATTTAAGAACGCGCTATACGCCAAACGTTTCAAGGGAAATTTAATTAAAAAACTGAAATCAAAACAAGAGTTGTTTCCTGACCTTATTTTAGATACCGATATCGAAAATATTAAAACCCTTAAAGACTTTGATGATTTTTATACCAGCAGAGCTCATGGATTTAAAGACGCAATGGATTATTATAGCAAAAGTAGTAGTCTTCAATTTTTAGAAAATATTACCGTACCAACCTTAATAATCAATGCTTTGAACGACTCTTTCTTAGGTACTGAATGTTACCCTATTGAAATCGCAAAACAGCATAATAATCTTTTTCTAGAAATGCCCAAATATGGTGGTCATGTCGGTTTCTACGGAAAGGATAACATTACATATACAGAACTACGCACATTAGAATTTTTAAAGAATTTAAGCTAAAACTACCATTCAGAACCAAACTTAAACAAATTCTTCGAGGCTTAATTTTATTGAATAAAAACAACAATACTACCTTGTTAAAATATACTAAGACCCGCAAAAATTCAATATATTAGTCCTTTAATTACAGACAACATTTAAAATTTATTAAAGTATGCGCAAATTATTCACTTTATTAGCTCTTAGCACCATGATTATTAGTTGTGGCGAGAAAAAAGAAGAGAAAAAAGATGGTTTTGAAATGAACAGAACCAAAAAAGAGGCTAAAACAGAAACGACAAGTGAAGGCGTACCTGTTGATTTAGACAACAAAGGTGTAGGTCCAATAACCAGTGTTAGTTTTGACGATGCCGTAAATGAAAAGATGGCAGCCGCTGGTAAAGAAAAATTTCAAGCTATATGTACTGCTTGTCATATGGCTGAACAACGTATGATCGGACCTGCTTTAAAAGGTGTTTACGAACGTAGAAGTCCAGAATGGGTAATGAACATGATTATCAATCCTGATAAAATGTTGAAAGAAGATCCTATTGCAAAAGCATTATTGAAAGAATACAACAATGCAATTATGCTTAATCAGAATTTAAATGAAGAGGATGCTCGTAACTTAGCAGAATACTTACGTACGCTATAAAGTTAAACGCCAACCTAATACCGAAAACCCTTTCATGAACATGAAAGGGTTTTCTTTTTACCTATTACTCATTGTCATTTTATAAAGTATGTTTTTACTACTTTTTACGACCAATTAGGTATTAAATGATTCATATATGCAAAACGATAAAATAAAAATAGATATAGTTTCTGATGTTGCTTGCCCATGGTGTTATGTTGGTAAGAAAAGATTAGAAAAAGCAATAAAAGAATGGGATGGCGCCGAGATAGAAGTTGAGTGGCACCCTTTTCAACTAGACCCAAATATACCAAAGGAAGGACTAGACAGGGATACTTACCTTACCAATAAATTTGGCAGTGTAGACGGACCTCTGGAAATGACGAAACGTTTAGAAGAAAGCGGAAAAGAAGAAGGTATCAACTTTAACTTTGGGAAGGAATGGTTGGCGGTAAATACACTACCGTTACATCAACTTTTACATGTGGCAGGTGAAGAGGGTTTTAAAGACGCTCTTAAAGAACGTTTTATGAAAGCATACTTTGATGAAAATCTTCATTTAAACGATGTTGTCGTTCTAAGTTCCATTATGGCGGAATATGATTGGACGGCAGAAAAAACAGAAAAAGTTATAAATGACGACGCTATTGCCTATGTAGTAAAACAAGAAATTGCGCATTACCAGCAACGCGGTGTCAACAGTGTCCCTTTCTTTATTATCAATGACAAGTTCGGTATTAGTGGTGCACAACCACCTGTAGCTTTTTTAGAAGCTTTTCAACAAGTATCACCATTAAAAATAATTGCTACGGGTGATAGTTGTGATCCTTCTACAGGAATTTGCTAATTTAATACTAGCTAAAAATTATTATTAATTATAAAACAAAAGATATGAAAGCATCATTTTCTGATATCATTAAAGGGGACACTCCGGTTTTAGTAGACTTTTTTGCTGACTGGTGTGGACCTTGTAAAACGCTAGCTCCTATTCTAAAGGACGTGAAAACCGATTTAGGAGACGCTATTAAAGTCGTAAAAATCGACGTAGATAAAAATCAAACATTGGCATCTCAATACCAAGTTAGAGGTGTGCCTACTATGATTCTTTTTAAAGATGGAAAGCAGGTTTGGAGACAATCTGGGGTAGTACCAAAAAATGACTTATTACAGATTATAAATTCTAACTAATAGAATTTTAAACATACCGGACTAGGCAAATCAACTTGGCTTACAAAACTTAGAGTGCCATTTTCTGCATCTCTATTAAAAACAACAATATTGTTGCTACGTTGATTTGCTACCAGTACATATTTACCAGTAGGGTCAATAGTAAAGTTTCTTGGCCAATCGCCCTTTACAAACTCTCTACCTACCAATTCTAATTTTCCAGTAGTTTCATCTACCTTGAATATTACTACTGTATTCTCCCCTCTATTTGTTCCATATAGAAATTTACCATCTGGTGATAAATGAAGATCAGCGCAAAAACTCTCTCCTTCAAAATCTGATGCTACAGTATCATACGTTTTCTTACCATAATACTTGCCATTCTCTTTCTGAAACATTGTTATGGTAGAGTTTAATTCATTGATTACATAAAGAAATTCTGCATCATTAGAAGTTACAAAATGTCTTGGTCCTGCACCTTCCGCAACCACTAACTCTTTTTGATTGCTTGGAATAAAATTATTATTGGACGCCGTGTACTTTTTTATTCGGTCAAGACCTAAATCAGACACCATTAATTCTCCGTTTAAAAACGATGCCATATGTGCATGAGCTTTCCTAGTAGAATCCAAAACTTTATGATCTATAATTTGTGGAGAAGGTTTTAGATTTCCATTTTCCAAAGCATTATACACTGCAACATTACCACCAGAATAGTTTGCTGCTGCCACTAGATTGCCATCTTTACTAACACCTACAAAACATGGGTTAGCGCCATGTGTAGATTGTTCTTCTACATATACAAGAGAAGTATCCTTTACTCTGAATGTGGTAATTGACCCATCGTCCTTTTTATAATCATCTACTTCGCTTACGGCATATAAAGAATTTCTATCTGGAGAAAATGTTATGTAAGATGGGTTTTTAATCTTAGCAACTAAAGTTTGGTTTGTCAATTCACCAGTACCTAAGTTTAAATTGAATTTATAGATACCTTCACTTTCACCATCGGTATATGTTCCTACAAATAAAACTTGTTCGTTTTTAGACTCTTCCACCTTACAGCTGTTTATAATAGATAATGTGGCAATAGCTATTAAGACTATTACAATGGCTTTATATTTCATCCTTTAAAAATAAGAACAATTTTTATGCGGAATAGCCATGTTCTTATATAATATAGATTTGATAAACGATTAAAATTTAGCCTCTAACAGTGATGTAAATTCAATAAAATCTAAAGTCTTTTTATGAGTAGCTTCTAAAACTACAGCTGGAGCAACACCTGCTTTATTAGCTTGTAACCATCGGGTAGCACATAAACACCATTTATCACCTGCCTTTAAGCCTGGGAATTTATACATAGGTATCGGAGTAATTAAATCATTGCCCTGCTGTTTAGAAAACTCTAAAAATTCTTTGGTCATAACAGCACATACTGTATGTGTACCACTATCTTCTAATTCTGTTTTACAAAAACCATCGCGATAAAAACCAGTTAATGGTTCGTAACAACAGGCGATTAAATCTGTACCTAAAACATTTAATGCCATAACTATGTTTTTATTCTATCTAATTTAGTTTTCAATATAAAAGATTTATTACTTTAAATATCATTCATTTTCAAATCGAATTAAAATCACAAATAATATCAAATTTATAATAGCATAAAACAAAGAAGGAAAAGCCAATAAGAACGGATCTTTAATCTTAATTCTTACAATAAAGCCAAAGACCATTAAAATTGACAATCCTAAACTTGCCATTACTGCCCAATTTTTGTAAAATATCCCTAAAAATAGTCCTACCGAACCTATAAGTTGAAGGAAACCTACTAGCACCCTAAACTTCTCTAGATCATACCTTTTAAACTCAAATACCATAAAGTTTGAGAACAAGCAACTTATTCCGAAAAAGATGAAAGAAACTGCTGAAAACAAAATTATAGCTTTAGTAATCAACATGTATTCTTTAAAATTGACAAATAACATATACAAGTTTAAAATATTTTGTTTAATTTTATTTCAAATATATTAAACAAAATGGATTATATCAATATTTTAGCCAAAGTAATTATCTTCATATCAATTATTAATGTGTGGGTTTTTCGTTTTAATAAGAAAACAATTTACCGAGGAGGCAATGCCTCTTCAATGAAAGAAGAGTTTGCCGCTTATGGACTTTCAGATACTACAATGTATATCATTGGAACCCTAAAAATACTTAGTGCCCTAGGTCTAATTGTCTCTATTTGGTTTCCTATATTAAGTTTGCCTTCCGCTGGTTTAATGGCAATACTAATGATTGGAGCCATTATAATGCACATAAAAATTAACGATTCACCAAAACAATCAATGCCTGCAGCAATATTTCTTGCATTGTCAATAGTTATTATAAGTCAAACCTTTATTTAGTTTGGTTAAATACAATTTTCAAAAGCATAAAGAGTAAAACTTATAAATATCGTTAAAATACAGAGATTTATATAATTTTACGTAACATTATACTCGAATTCCATACATATAAAAAAAGATTAGATGATGGGATATAGCGGGCAACCAATGAAAGTAATTAAAGCGAATAGGTCTTTACTTAAAAAAAGTAGAAGCTTTAGAGAATTACGTAAAGACTATATTGACTATTCACAAGAAACAAAATTACACTTTAAAGAGCGTACCGATGTTGAGCGTAAGGTAATACGTGACAAAATAAGAGCTCAAGCTAAAATAGATAGCATACAAGAAATTGGTATTTACATACTATCTTTTGCTATAGTATTAGGTGTATTTTATTCAATCTATTATTTTAAATAATAACGACACCTACAAACCCCACAGTTTAAACGGGTCTTTCGTTTCGGGTTCATCTTCTTTAGATTTTGAAAGAGGCTTGTCTACCATAACCTTGTATGTAGGATCTTCCATAACATTTACATCTATAATATCATCTGCAGCGGCTAATAAACGTATACAGTCATTACTCAAGTGACGTAAATGAACTTTTTTACCCACTTGAGCATAGCGTTCAGTAATCTTATTTAAAGCCTCTATACCGCTCATATCTGAAACACGACTTTCTTTGAAGTCTATTATCACCTCCCTTGGATCACCTTGCACATCAAATTTTTCATTAAAAAGCGTAGTTGAACCAAAGAATAAAGGACCATATATTTCATAATGCTTTACCCCGTTTTCATCTACATATTTTCTTGCTCTAATTCTCTTGGCACTTTCCCATGCAAATACCAATGCCGATATAATTACCCCTATTAATACCGCTAATGCCAAATTATGAAGTACTACGGTAATTAAAGTAACCAATATCATTACAAAAATATCTGACCTTGGCATTCTTCTTAAAGCCTTGAAACTTGCCCACTCAAATGTACCTACGGAAACCATTACCATAACACCTACCAAGGCAGCTATAGGTACCAATTCTATTACAGGTGCACCAAACAATATGATCAGTAATATGGTTAAGGCGGCAATGATACCAGATAATCTTGCCCTTGAACCTGCTGACAGGTTTACCAAAGTCTGTGCTATCATTGGGCAACCACCCATTCCACCAAAGAATCCGTTCAAAATATTCGCGCCTCCTTGTGCCAAACACTCTCTGTTACTGTTACCTTTTGTATTGGTAATCTCATCTACCAAGTTCAAGGTTAACAACCCTTCGGTAAGTCCTACCGCTGCCATTATTAATCCGTAAGGTAAAATGATCTTAAAGGCTTCCAGGGTAAAGGGAATAGTCGGGATATGAAAAGAAGGCAGAGATCCGCTAAGCGACTTCAATTTTTCTCCCGGTAACGTTTCTTGATTGATAATGTCTACTACCTGTTTGGTTTCTATATCTAAAAAATACACTATTAGAAAAACTACAATGATTCCTATCAATGAAGCCGGTACCGCTTTAGTAAGTTTAGGAACAAAAACGATTATTGCAATGGTAAACAGCACCAAGCCAACCATAGTATACAATGTTATACCTGTTAACCAAACCGCAGCATCGCCTACGCCAACTTTAAATTGATCCATTTGTGCCATAAAAATAATGATGGCCAAACCATTAACAAACCCAAACATTACAGGCTGAGGCACTAAGCGAATAAATTTTCCAAGCTTTAAAAAACCCACGATCAATTGAAAAACACCTGCCAAAGCAACTGCTGCAAAAACATATTCTAAACCATGAGAGTTCATTAATGCCATTAGCACAACAACCGTTGCCCCGGCACCACCAGAAATTAAACCTGGTCTTCCACCAAAAATCGCCGTAACCAAGCCCATGATAAAAGCACCATACAAACCTACTAATGGCGAAAACCCTGCAAGAATAGCAAACATCAATGATTCTGGAATCATTGTCATTGCAACCGTTAATCCTGCTAAAATTTCATTTTTGTAATCTACTTTCTGATTGAAATCGAAAATATTGAGGTACTTCTGCATGCCCGATGAATTTAAGGGCGCAAAAATAAGTCATATTTATTGCCCTCGCCACTAACTAGCAGATTATTACCATATTATCTCTCTACCAGTCTTTTAGCCCTAATAATTTCTCTCCTAAAGGTGATAATTTAGCAGTATCATATTTGGTTTGCTCCCATTTACGTGGGTCACCCGGAAATGCATACCCTTCTGGGGCTATTTTGTTCTTCCAAGAATTGACTCTCCAATGACGCATTTCTTCATTTTCAGGCTCTGCTGGCATCATTGAAATATACTGCGCTATACGAACTTTATCTTTTGATTTATTGGGTCTTATACCATGAGGTTCTGTACTATTGAAAATTAACAGATCACCTGCCTTCATTTTCACTTTTACTATTTTATCTTCCAAACCATCTAACGAAGGCTGAAAGCGATCTCTATCTTCTGGTTGTGTCAATTTCCAAGAATCGTAATTACGGTATAACCAAGGTATACATTGAAAGCCTCCAATATTCCCGTCATCTTGGTCAGCTAATGCCAATACTCCTTGTACATTTTGTGGCTTGGTCTCAGGGTCATAATCCCAATGAATGAATCCTTTCTTATCTACCCCTGGTGGTAACGGGAAATTTAAATTTGCCCTATCTATTGTCAACCAAAGTTTTTCTGTTCCCCAAACATCTACAAAAGCATCATATACTCTTTGGGTTTGTCTATTGTTCCATAAATGTTGATGGTTGTAAACCTCAACCATACCTGTACCTTTCAACTCTTTCATTTGCATTTCTGCTCTTGGTGGTGCATACCACGTTGAAGAATCTGCAGGACTCTTTTCATCAAACTCCCAAAGAAAATCTGTCGTAGCTTTTGCTTGCTCTAAGGGTACTGCATTCTTTATTACGATATATCCATTTTCCATCCAGAATTTCCAATCTTTCTCGCTGAGTACACGAAGTGGTTTACCGTTAGATCGATCATTCAATTTTTGCTTACTGCTTGTTGCCGTTGACGGATTTCCAGGTATTTCTTTATGCGCTTTATTACCTTGTTCAACCTTATTGTTTATTTGCTGCATAGTACATTAATTTTAAGTTGTTGTATAAAGCAAAACTACTGAGGGTAAGCATTTTGAGCTACCGTAATATTGACCTAAATTTGAACAATATTGATTTTATAGCTACTCCATATAGAATTTATATGCAATTTTGTTACATTTAGCCCATGAAGATTGAACTAGAAACCATTGATCCCGCATCTAAAAGTCCGTTCAGACTATTGCATGACCCCAAGTTGAGCCATCTATTTTATTGGCATTTTCATCCTGAATATGAAATCGTTTATATTGAAGGTGCTAATGGAACAAGACATGTAGGCGATCATATTTCTGAATACGAAGAAACCGATTTGGTTCTTATAGGATCTAACATACCACATTTAAATTTCGATTACGGAGTAAAGACTTCCTACAGAGAAGAAGTCTTACACATTAAACCTTCTTTTAAGAGCACTTTTGTAGATCCTATACCTGAATTAAAAAATTTAAATAGACTATTAGATCTTTCTAGATACGGCATTGCTTTTCACGGAGAAACTAAAAAAGTGGTAGGTGAATTACTAAAGGAACTACATACCCTAAAACCTTTTGAATATTTTATGGCAATCATGAATATTCTTAAAAGACTTTCTCAAAGTAATGAGTTTGAATTACTACACAAGAAACCTTATAAGAATAAATACAGTAAAAAGGAGCAAAGTAGAATTCGTGATATTTATGCCTTGATCGATGAACGCTACCAAGGTAAAATATCGGTTGATGAGGTCGCTAAATTCTGTAATTTAACCAAGCCTGCTTTTTGTCGCTATTTTAAAAAAGCCACGGGTAGTACTTTTGTAGAGTTTTTAAATCAATATCGTATCAGTCAATCTAAACGTTTATTGCTTACTGGTAAGAATGTAAGCGAAACATGTTTTGAATGCGGATTTGAAAGCCTCTCCTACTTCAACAGGACCTTTAAGAAAGTAACAGGGGAAAATCCATCAGCATTTAAAAAGAGATTGCAGCGCGATTAAATGAACTAGAACTCTATGTAATAGAGGAAACAATTAAAACGAGATACTGTTATTTTTAGAGGAGTACATTTTTAACTTGAATCCATACTTTAAATGGACCAGGTAAAACTTCTAAAATTTAACTATGGAAATTTTTGACCCGCTTTCACTAAAAACCGTTTTGCAAATATGTGTAGCTGCGGTTTTTATCTATTTATACATGATGTTCATTACACGCGTAACAGGCAAAAGAACATTCGCTAAAATGACCAGTTTTGATTTTGCAGTTACTATTGCCATGGGATCTATCTTAGCCGATGCGGTGAACAAACCAGTTTCAAGCTTAATGCCCGCAATGGTTTCTATAGCATTACTTGCGGGTCTACAAGCTTTATTCGCTAAGCTGTTATCATCGTCTGATGCAGCACAAAAAGTAATAACCAATAGCCCAATTCTTCTAATGAAAAATGGTGCTATTTTAAAAGAAAATTTAAACAAAGCATTGGTAAGCAAAGCAGACCTTATGGGAAAACTTAGAGAGGCAAATGTTTTACAATTGTCGCAAGTAAAAGCCGTTATTTTTGAAACTACTGGAGATATATCGGTTCTTCACACAGATAAGCCTATCGATATTGATACTGTTATTGTAGAAGACGTTAAATCTACCGTATAAAAAATGCCCTACTACAAATAGGGCACTTTTGAGACAATCAACCTAAAAACTATTTTGCCTTCTTTCGTTCTACGTTCATCGTAGGATTAGAAGTTTTACTTCTTTTTTTACTCTCATCGTATCCATTACCCGATTTTAAATATTCAATATACCCCCTACCTTTAAATTCATAAGTAGTTCCACTATCTGGGTGATATAGCTCTATAGTACCATCGTTTATAACATATAATTCAAAGTAGTCATTGCCAAAAAAATCATAGTCTAGAGTCAGTGTTTTTAAAGAATTATCACCTTGTACATTATACACCTGATAGTCTCCCTCAAAATCCCATTGAAGATTAGATATGCCAGTATTGGGCGCATCTAATGAAGACCTAAAAAAGCTAGGTAAAAATTGCAAATAATTCTCATTATCGAAATCATTTAATGCCCCTGCGTTACTAGTATATATTTTTTCCCATGCGTCATATTCCTGTAATAAATAGTTGATATTATCGTAAAATACCATGTCATAATCAAAATTATTAGTCTGGTAACCATTCAAGTAATATGAAGTATCGCTGCTTGAATCATACAATTCAATAGTGTTATTATTTACTGCATATACCTCTAAAAACCAAGACCCGTCAATATCATGAGCAATATCTACTGTTCCCCTAAGTGTACCATAAGTACCTACATCAATACCATAGCCACCACCTGTTTTACCAATACCAACAATATTATTATTTGCATAAAACACTCCGCGATCAAAAGAAACTGTAAATGCCCTTTGTAAAAAAGGCACTTCACCATTACCTCTAATAGCATTAATATCTACATACCATATATCATAACTTTGTAATACTTGGTCTGTGTTAAAGGCCGACTCTTCTATAAAATCATCTTCAATAATTACTTCTGTATAGCAAGAAACCATTAAAGTTGTCAATAGGAAATATCCCGCAAGTAGTTTTAGTGTTTTCATAAGATTTCATTTAATTGGTTATCTACCTAGAAACAATCTCCATGCCAAAATTTTTATAAGACGGATTCTAATCATATGTTGACCATACAAATAATTGGTAAATTTACACCATGAACGATAATGTGAAATTTGCGGTTTTAGGTGGTGGAAGTTGGGCAACGGCTATAGTTAAAATGTTGACCAATAACCAAGAAAAAGTTGGTTGGTATATGCGTAATACCGATGCTATTGAGCACATTAAAACTCAAAAACACAACCCAAATTATCTTACTTCTGTAGAGTTTAAGACTGAACAATTGATGTTGACAAGCGATATTAACGAAGCTGTTAATTATGCTGATGTTTTAATTTTTGCAATACCTTCTGCTTTTTTGGTGGGAGAATTAGAAAAACTAACGGTTTCATTAAAGGATAAAATTATCTTTTCTGCAATTAAAGGTATCGTACCAGAATCTGGATTGATAGTAGGCGAGCATTTTCATAATACGTATGAAATCCCTTTTGAAAACATTGGTGTTATTACCGGTCCCTGTCATGCTGAAGAAGTGGCTATGGAACGATTATCTTATTTAACCATTGCTTGCGCAGATACTGAAAAGGCAGAATTGGTTGCCGATAATCTTGCCAGTAATTATATTAAAACCAGCATTAGTAAAGATATTATTGGTACTGAATATGCTGCTATGCTAAAAAATATATATGCTATAGCGGCGGGTATTGCCCACGGATTAGGTTATGGAGATAACTTTCAGAGTGTATTAATGAGTAATGCCATTCGTGAGATGAAACGATATACCAAACGTATTCACAAAATAGACCGTAACATTAATAAATCTGCTTATTTAGGTGATTTATTAGTAACCGGTTATTCTATTTTTAGCCGAAACAGAATGTTTGGAAATATGATCGGTAAAGGGTACACTGTAAAAAGTGCGCAGATGGAAATGAGTATGATTGCAGAAGGATATTATGCCGCCAAAAGTGCTTATAACATAAAAGAGAACTTTACAAAAAAGGTCAAAACTCCTATCATTGACGCTGTTTATAAAGTTCTCTATGAAAACAAGAATCCTAAAAAGGTGTTTCTTGATTTAACCGATCAATTAGATTAACGTCTTTCTAATGAGAAATCTGAATGTTCTTTTAATTCTTCATTCAAGGTTGTTCTCCATTCTTCAACTACGTCATCCGTTACTTTGAACCTATTCTGAAACTCTGCCATCAGCGGTTCCATTAGCGTTCTAATACTATCTATATCAAAATATAGCCTACCGGTTCTTCTAATGAAGAAATCCATAGGGGTTTGCACCATTTCATAATCAATACCGAAAGCCAATTCTGCTTTAGCTAAACGCACATATTTATCCGCTTCTACAATACCCTTATAATTTTCAAGAATTGTCTCTGTTTGCTTACCATAGTTGGTCACTAAAAACCAAGCATCGTGTTTTGTAAAACCATCCTTTTTAATTTGGTCATACACCTCATCAATGTATTTTTTTACATGCTTGAATTTCTTGAAATCTACATTTCCACATAGAAATATTTTCTCTGTGTAACATTCTTTTAATTCGGTATCGTAATCCTCTTCCATCTTCTTGGCAATACGATCCACTACTCTTTCTGCCATTTTACGGTAACCTGTTAACTTACCACCCGCAATACTGATTAAGCCTGTATCTGAAACAAAAATCTCATCTTTTCTAGATAGTTCTGAAGCAGATTTACCTTCCTCGTGAATTAGTGGGCGCAGACCTGCCCATGAAGAAACAATATCTTCTAGCTCAAGATTAATATCAGGAAACATATTATTAACCGCAGAAATTAAATAAATAGCATCTGCAAGATCTGTTTTCACCTTGTTCTTATTATCATTATAATTGGTATCTGTTGTACCTACATAAGTGATTTTACCTCTTGGTATGGCGAACATCATTCTACCATCTGGTATGTCAAAATAACAAGACTGCTTAACAGGCAATTTTTCATACGGAAATACTAAATGCACCCCTTTGGTCAAATGAAGCTGTTTCCCTTTTTTAGAATTATTTAGGCTTCTTAACTCATCTACCCATGGGCCAGCTGCACTAATGACGTATTTAGATTTAATGGAAAATTCTTTACCCGTAACCGTATCAATTGCTTTAACACCGGCAACTTTATCCTTTTCATATACAAACTCATTCACCTTTGCATAGTTCAATGCCTGAGCACCGAACAAAAGACTAGTCTTTATATTTTCTATGGTTAAACGCGCATCATCTGTTCTATATTCCGCATAATAACCAGCACCGTTCAAAATCTTCTTTGGTAATAAAGGTTCCAATTTTAAGGCTTCTTTTTTTTCTAGCATTTTTCGCTTATCATCACCTGTAACCTGAGCAAGAATATCATATACCTTAAGACCAATAGATGTTAACCATTTACCGTAAGAACCATTTTCTATTAATGGCAATAACATTTTTTCCGGCAATACTAAATGAGGAGCCAATTTGTGAACAATGGCACGTTCAGACCCTACTTCTTTTACCAACCAAAAATCGAACTGTTTTAAATATCGCAATCCACCATGTATTAGCTTGGTAGATTTACTACTGGTACCAGAGGCAAAATCCCCTTTTTCCAATACGGCTACTTTTAAACCACGTGATGCAGCATCTAATGCAATACCGCCACCGGTAATTCCCCCTCCTATAACCACCAAATCAAAATCTTGTGATTTTAAATTATCAATTTTTTTTTGACGTTCTAAATTGGTGAATTTTATATTTTTCATCGGTAGATGTCTATTTTAATTTAAAGCGAATGTATAGTCAGAACTTAGGTATAACCTAACTTATTTTAGCAAAGATATACCGAGTTATATGCTATTCTATGCTCTAAAAAATTATTAAATTGTAAAATCGGTGATTATACTATTCCTCATCTTCCCAACCTTTTGATCTTTCCACAGCTTTCTGCCATTTTTTGTACAAACGTTTTCTTTTAACTCTATCAAAAGTTGGTTTAAAAATTCGGTCCATTGGTCGACTTTCATCAATATCGGATTGCTGCCAGAAACCAACCTGTATTCCTGCAAGAAATGCAGCACCCATAGCGGTAGATTCAATAATTTCTGGTCGGTGTACTTCAGAATCTAAAATATCTGCCTGAAATTGCATTAAATGATTATTTGCACATGCACCGCCATCCACTCTTAAATTTTTAAGCTGAATACCAGAATCATCTTCCATAGCCTTTAAAATATCTTTAGTCTGATATGCCAGCGCTTCTAAAGTTGCCTTTGCCAAATGTGCTTTTCCCGTATCTCTTGTTAATCCAAAAACTGCTCCTCTAGCGTACATATCCCAATAAGGCGCACCTAAACCTGCGAATGCGGGAACTACATAAACCGGATTCTCTCCTTCTATAGAATTTGCAAGTTCTTCGGTTTCCTGTGCATCTTCAATTAGTTCTAAACCATCTCTTAGCCACTGTATTGCCGCCCCTGCAATAAAAATACTACCCTCTAATGCATAATTAATCTTACCATCTAAACCATAAGCTATAGTGGTTAAAAGTCCGTTTTTAGAAAATTGTGGTTTTTCTCCGGTATTCATTAGCATAAAACAACCGGTACCATACGTATTTTTTGCAGACCCTTTCTTAAAACAAGCTTGCCCAAATAATGCTGCTTGCTGATCACCTGCAATACCAGCAATTGGTATTTTAACTCCATTAAACTCATAATCCCCAAAATCTGCAGCAGATGGTTTTACTTCTGGCAACATCGTTTTTGGTATATCTAATGCTTTCAACATTTTATCATCCCATTTCAGATTTACAATATCATAAATCATTGTACGCGATGCATTGGTATAGTCGGTTACATGATTATGGTCTTTCGTCATATTCCAGACCAACCAAGTATCAACCGTACCCATTAGTAAATTTCCTGCTTCGGCTTTCTCTTTGGCTCCTTCAACATTATTTATTATCCATTTCACCTTGGTACCCGAAAAATAAGAGTCAATTACCAACCCTGTTGTTTTCTTTACATGCTCTGTAAGTCCTGTTTTCTTTAGATGCTCACAAATATCTGCTGTACGCTTGTCTTGCCAAACAATGGCATTATATACAGGTTCACCTGTGTTTTTATCCCAAACAACTGTAGTTTCCCGCTGGTTGGTAATACCTATACCGACGATTTCAATCGGCTTTACTTTTTCTTTTTCAAGCAGCTCTTTTAACACGGCCATTTGTGAAGATAAAATTTCTTTCGGGTCATGTTCTACCCAACCCGATTTAGGAAAAATTTGTTTAAATTCTTTTTGGACCATCGCCTTAATGGTACCGTCATGGTCTACCAACAGAGCTCTAGAGCTAGTTGTTCCCTGATCTAATGATATTACAAATTGCCTTGACATGCGCTTTAAGTTATTTCCTTAAATATAGCAGAATTAAAGCTGATTGCAAAGCAGTGAATATTCTAGAGATTAGAAGACTTAATGGTTTTTATTAAAACTATATTCTCTTTCTACCAAGCAAATACGAACAGTATAAGAATCATACCATTCGGCAACACCTTGTTTTTGAGCTAATACATGATCTGCCTGCTGTTTCCATTCATGAATTGCATTTAAACTCTCCCAATAACTTACTGTAATTCCTATTTGTTCTCGCGCACTTTCAACACCTATAAAACCAGGTTGCTTTATGGCCAATAGCTCCATAAATTCAGCCATTTTGCCATATCCATTATCACCTGTTGTTCTAGTAGAAGTGAAAATAACAGCGTAATAAGGCTTTTTCATAGTTTATTGAATAAACTCTTTTTCTACAAAATAGTTGACAATTGCTTCTTTCATAAGAACCGTTTGCTCTCCGGCTTTCAAAGAAGGTAATTCTTCCATTACATTATAATGAGGCCAGCCGTCTTCATCGAAAAAACTGAATTCATAAAATCCGTATGGCTCTAAAAGACGACAAATAGCAATATGCATTAAGTCTAACTTATCATCCTTTTTATATTTTCTATGGTACTGCCCTAATTCTTGAACTCCTACCAAATAAATTATGGCATCTAATTCTAGAGGATCGCCATCAGAAAACTTTGTTGAAAGCTTTTCTACCAAAAAATTCCATCGTTCTTTTAATTGTGTATCCCTAGCCATATAATTTCCTTCAATCTCATCTATGATATAGACCTTGCAAAGGTACAAATCAAAGTTCTATATTTGTTAAAACACTTTAGGAATGGGACTTTTAGATATTTTACTAGGATTACCTTTAATATGGGGTCTATGGAAAGGATATAAAAACGGACTTTTCATGGAAATTGCATCTATTGTGGCACTAGTCGCCGGAATTTTTGGAGCAATTCATTTTTCATATATCACAGGAGAATATTTATCTGAGCATTTGAATTGGGATGAACGGAATATGAGTATCATTGCCTTTATAATTACATTCGTACTGATTATTATTATCGTCAATTTAGTTGGAAAACTATTAACTAAGGTCGCTAATTTTGCCATGCTAGGCTCTTTAAATAAAATTGCAGGGGGTATTTTCGGTGCTTTGAAAGTCGCGATTTTATTAGGAGCCGCTTTCATATTTTTCGACCGTATAGATACAACCTTTAATTTAATTACTGTAGAGACTAAAGAGAAATCTATTCTATATCAACCTATTAAAGATATTGGAGCCTTAATTTTTGATACTGTTCTAATTGTTGAAACCCCTTCAATTCAGGAATCAGAGGATTCTATAATCATATAATTGTATTGTTCACTAATCTTACTTTTTGCACACTTTATCGAATAAGTATTTTTGTCACCGTACTGCGTTTAATTTTTCAATAATATTACTACATCGATAACCCAAATCGATTACGAGAGCTTAGAACACTCTTAACTTTTTACCTACTGCGCTACGCCGAAAGGCTACACAATTAAAAGACACTTATATGAAAATGAGATTGCTTTTTGCGGTCCCTGTCTTTTTATTACTTTTTCTTAGTTCTTGCACCAGCGAATCTATAGACGACACGCCGGTTCTCGAAGCTGAAAATGTTATAACTATAGAACAGGACCTACTAGACATTGTAAATGCGCACAGGTTAAGTTTAAATACTAATACATTAACTTTTAGTGATGTAGCCTATAAATATGCTAACCTTCATACTGATTATATGATTTCTGAAGGTAGTATAAGCCACGATAATTTTAGCTCAAGAGCATCTAACATTGATTCTGAAATAAGTGTTGAAATGGTTGCTGAAAATGTTGCCAAAGATTACGGCACGGCTTTAGAAGCTTTTGAAGGATGGTATATTAGTAGTAGCCACAAAAAAACAATGGAAGGCGATTTTACACACACTGGTATTAGCGTTAAAAAAGACGACTTAGGAAATTACTATTTTACACAACTTTTTTTCAAGCAATAAACCGATTTCATATTACTTTATTAAGTGTTATTTGGACTCTAGATTAACTCAAATAAGTTGATAGGTTTCCTTATGTAGATGAAATGGAAAAAATTATATAAAATGCATTTTTCTACGTTGTAATCTTACGTGTATTTTATCGATGAGCCTGAATTTCACTATTAGTGGTAGCTTAACGAGAAATTCAGTCCCTCTGTAGATGTTATTCTTCCTGCAGGAACTAACGAAACTATTTTTGACGTTCACAAAAATAGTTTCCCTTTATGAAATCCACCTTCATTTATTTCGCTTTAATCTTAGTCTTTTTAACATCCTGTTCAAGATACGAGAACTTTGCAGGATATGAAGACACTTCAGAAGATTCTCTTTTACAATTTACTTTAGCTTCGTCAAAATCACATAGTACAATGGAGGCTGAACTTTTCAGAATGATCAATGATCATAGATTAAGTTTAGATTTAAATGAACTTGAGTTTGAAAGCACTACATATTACTATGCAAGCTTGCATACCAGTTATATGATTTCTAAAGGCATTACTAGTCATGATATGTTCACTAAACGTGCAGAGAATATTTCATACAGAACCGATGCCATTTTTGTTGCAGAAAATGTAGCAAGAAATTATGACACAATTGAAGATGCGTATAATGCATGGCTAGATAGCACTGGGCATAAAAAAAATATTGAAGGAGATTTTAATTATTCAGCCATAAGTATTGTCGAGAATAGCAATGGTGATTTTTATTTTACCCAAATATTCGTAAAACAGTAAAAGTGATTATATATCTTTTTACAAAAGCCTTTGCAACCCAAAGGCTTTTTTTATGCTTACCTTTTAGGTGAAAAATAATCATTTCTTTAACTTTCACTTAAATTCACAGAAATGAGCATACAATCACCATTCAATCTTAACAAATGGATTGAGGAAAACAGAGCTTCACTTAAGCCCCCTGTTGGTAACAAAAATTTATACAAAGATGCCGGCGATTATATCGTTATGATCGTTGCCGGACCAAATGCCAGAAAAGACTATCACTATAATGAAACCGAAGAGTTGTTCTATCAGCTTGAAGGAAATATAGAAGTGCATATTCAAGAAGACGGTAAAAAACGCACTATGCAACTAGGACCTGGAGATATGTATCTGCACCCAGCCAAAGTACCACACTCTCCAGTTCGTAATGAAGGATCTATAGGTCTTGTGATAGAACGTAAACGTGACCATATGAATGTAGACGACGGTCTATTATGGTTTTGTGATAATTGTAACCACAAGTTATATGAAGCCTATTTTACCCTTCACGATATAGAGAAAGATTTCTTATCTCACTTTAAGCATTTTTATAGCTCAGAAGAATTAAGGACTTGTGACAATTGCGGAACTGTAATGCCGGTTGATGAACGTTTTATAGATAAAGAAGAATGATACTAATAGCAAAAATAATTACCGCTCTTGTAGCCCTGATTCACATTTATATTCTTTGGTTTGAAATGTTTGCATGGACAACAACAGGTAGAAAGGTTTTTCAAAATTTTCCAAAAGATTTGTTTGAACCCACAAAATCTATGGCGGCAAATCAAGGGCTTTATAATGGCTTCTTAGCTGCTGGGTTGATTTGGTCATTTTTCATAACCGAAATACAATGGTCTGCAAACGTTGCTCTCTTCTTTTTAGGTTGCGTTGCTATTGCTGGTGCTTACGGTGCTTTAACCGTAAGTAAAAAAATATTCATAGTCCAAAGTATACCTGCGTTAACCGGAATCATATTGTGGTCTATTATTAAATTCTCTTAGCTACAATTTCTTCTACACAAGGATAAAATTATTTGTATTTTTGTAATATATCTAACATTAATTACTTAAAAAGTTATAAAATGTCAAAAATAGTAGCAGATTTCGGAATACAAGATGCTCTAAAAGCATTAGGAATTAAAGATGTCAATGACGGAACCTCTACCGGATCTAATCATTTTTCTTCAGGCGATATTATTTCATCATACTCACCAGTAGATGGTTCACTAATTGCAAAGGTCAAAACAACGACAAAAGAAGATTACGAAAAAGTAATGTCTACTGCTACGACAACTTTTAAAGAGTGGAGAACAAAACCTGCACCCCTACGTGGTGAAATTGTTAGACAGTTTGGCGACAAACTTAGAGAACTTAAAGCACCACTAGGTAAACTTGTTTCTTATGAAATGGGAAAAAGCTACCAAGAAGGTCTAGGTGAGGTTCAAGAAATGATAGATATATGTGATTTCGCAGTTGGTCTTTCTCGTCAATTACACGGTTTAACTATGCATTCAGAAAGACCCGGTCATAGAATGTACGAGCAATATCATTCTTTAGGTGTTGTAGGTATTATATCTGCTTTTAATTTCCCTGTTGCCGTTTGGGCATGGAATACGGCACTTGCTTGGATCTGTGGTGACGTTTGTGTTTGGAAGCCTTCTGAAAAGACACCTTTATGTGGTATTGCATGTCAAAACATAGCTGCCGCAGTAATGAAAGCTAACAACCTTCCCGAAGGTATTTCTTGTCTAATAAATGGCGATTATAAGATTGGTGAATTAATGACCCAAGATAAAAGAATTCCTTTAGTATCTGCTACGGGATCTATTAGAATGGGAAAAATAGTTGCTCAGGTTGTGGCTGCCAGACTTGGAAAATCTTTACTTGAACTTGGTGGTAATAATGCAATTATAGTTACACCAGATGCCGACTTAAAAATGACCGTTATAGGTGCCGTGTTCGGTGCTGTTGGTACGGCGGGTCAACGTTGTACTTCTACTAGAAGATTGATAATTCATGAATCCATGTATGATAAGGTAAAAGAAGCTGTCGTTGCAGCATATCAACAATTAAGAATCGGTAACCCACTTGATGAAAATAATCATGTAGGTCCATTAATTGATACCGATGCTGTTGCTCAATACAACAAGGCTTTAGAAAAAGTGGTTAAAGAAGGCGGCAAATTAATTGTTGAAGGCGGAGTATTAGAAGGCGAGGGTTACGAAAGTGGTTGTTACGTAAAACCTGCTATTGCAGAAGCTGAAAATGATTTTGAAATTGTACAGCACGAAACATTTGCTCCAGTACTTTATTTATTGAAATATACCGGTGATATTGAAAACGCCATTGCTTTACAAAACGGAGTGGTTCAAGGACTATCTTCTGCAATTATGACAAACAATCTACGTGAAGCTGAACATTTTCTTTCTGCCTGGGGTAGCGATTGTGGTATTGCCAATGTAAACATTGGTACTTCTGGTGCTGAAATTGGCGGAGCTTTCGGTGGTGAGAAAGAAACCGGAGGTGGTCGTGAAAGTGGTTCAGATTCATGGAAAGTTTACATGAGAAGACAAACCAACACTATTAACTATACCACTGAGCTACCTTTGGCACAGGGTATAAAGTTTGATCTATAATACACTTATAATTTCCTTTGCTTGTTAAATTCTAGTCTAGGCTGTTTTTGAATTGGTTGGCTCACTTGACCAACTACCTTGAAGCAAAGCTTGTATGCCTAAAACAATAAACATGCAAAGGAAATTTATAAAACCCTTTATTTTTTTCTTCATTTTACAGTGTAATTTACTCTGTATCAAACTAATAAATTATAGTACTCAATTCAATAATTTCTGTACAGGTTTACACAAATAGTGTATAGTTGGATTTAGAGACCCTTAACTTTAAGGTATAAAAAAATCCTATCGACTTAAAGAAGACAGGATTTTTTAACCAACTAACTCAAAACTTTACACTGCATATTCAATGCCCAATCTTTGTGGGGAGAAATATACTGTTAAAGTATTTACGCAAAAATGCAATTAATAGTTGTTGCTGCTAACACTTTTTTTATCGGTTTACCTATTATATGTATAGTTGGTATAGAAATATACATAACTTCAGTTTAGATAATCATTGACTGTAAGGTAATTAGGCACGAATGTTTTAACATTTTTAAGATTTTTTTAATAAATTGTGCGCTAAACACTAAACATTTTTACAATGACGAAAACAACAACCTATTTATTATTGATGTTGATTACCATTGTAGTTGGTACTTTCATTTTCTATAATTGGTGTAGCGAATGCGCAACAGCAGTTACAAAGACTGAACCAGCCACAGAAAAGGTAATTGTAAAAGAGCCCTCGGCAACATCGTATCCATTCGCAATTGATGGAAACGGATTTGCCTATAACACCAATGACAATTATAACTTCAACATTTCTTCGCATGATATTCTTATGCCTTTAAGTGCTGATTTGACAAAAGGAGTTTCTGGCTTACAGACACATTTAGGAACTAACACAAGTAATGTTATTAATGTAACAGGCTATTATACAAGTGAAGAAGAGAACAATACCGCTTTCCCTAATTTAGGTCTTGCCAGAGCTAATTCTATTAAAAATGATTTGGCATCTAAAGGGTTTTCTACTGCTCAAATTAATACATCGGGTAAACTTATGGATGAAATGATTGCTAAAGATGGCACATATTGGGGTGCTGCTTCATTTGATCTCGAAGAAAAATCTGATACTGCAGATGACGATCTTAAGGCATTATTTGACAAAATAAATGCCAACCCTTTAATCCTATATTTTGACACTGCAGAAGCATCAATATATTTAGATACCGAACAACGTCAAAAAGTTGCCGAAATTTCTAGATATTTAGACAAGGTTGACGGCTCTACTGTAAGCGTTGTTGGTCATACCGATGCAACTGGGCGAGCAAATACAAACATGAGACTAGGTCAAGACAGAGCAGAATTCGCTAAAAATTACTTAATGCAAAACGGAATAGCGGCAGATAAAATAATTACTACATCTAAAGGACAAACGCAACCAATTGCTGATAATACCACTGAAGAAGGTAGAGTAAAAAATAGACGAACGGTTATTACATTAAAATAAAACATACACTAATCCTATAAATAAGTAAAATCATGAATTTTGAAAATATGAATATTTGGTGCATCCTAATTCCAATTTTAATTGGTCTTATCTGCGGTTTACTAGGTTACCTAATAGGTAAAGGTTCTGCCAAGGTGATAGATAATTCTGCTGAAATAAATAGCCTTAAAGCTAGTAATACAAAGTTAAAAGCCGATTTAAATGACTTAAACAATCTTAAAGCGACCAACAGTAAATTAAAAGCTGATTTAGATGCTTGTAACCAAAAAGTGATTGCTGCAAGCAAGGTTGTAACGCCTGCTCCTGCTGCACCAAGCGTTCCAAGTACTGACCTTGGTGCATCTGCCGCATCTTTTGCTGCCGGTGCCGCTACAAGTAGCGCACTAGCTTTTGATGGCGCTGCCGCTAAAGCTGCATTTGGAAAAACCGTTAAACAAGACGATTTAAAACTTGTAGAAGGTATCGGTCCAAAAATAGAAGGTATGTTTAAAGATCATGGTATTAAAACATGGAAAGAGCTTTCTGAGGCTAGTTTAGAAGCATGCCAAAAGATATTAGACACAGGTGGAACAAGGTATAAAATTCATGACCCTTCTTCTTGGCCATTACAAGCCAAAATGTGTTACGAAGGCAAATGGGCAGAACTTGTTAAATGGCAAGATGAACATAAGCACGGTAAACTATAAGCAGCCGAAAAAGAGCAAAAAAAATCCCGATCATATCTGATCGGGATTTTTTATTTTATAATGCTCCGTTTGCCTCAACCCACTTAAAGTGATATTGATCTTCTGGAAATTTCATACGTTCTGCAATTCTTTCTAACCTTGAAGGTAGCTTAATTAAGTAATCACGAGCCTTTTCTGCTTCTTCATTCAAAGAACGAACAGAATCCAGCTCCCAATACGCATTCAGCTTACTTAGAATGTCGACATAATCTTGTGCCGTATATACACCTAAACGTTGTGCACAGTTAGAGAAGTTCTCAAATGCCGAACCAATTGTACCACCAGACTCACGTAAAAAATGTGCCGGCATTACAATCTTCTTCTTCATCATGTCCGCAAAGGCAATCATCATACCAGATGGGTCTTCACCTAATATGGTCTTTACGAATTCTCTATACGCCAAATGGTGTCTCATTTCATCACCAGCAATAATCGTACACATTTTACCTAATAAGGCATTTCCTTTTTTCTTTGCCATTTGACCAACACGCTTATGGGAAATATTGGTTGCTAATTCTTGAAAAGAGGTATATACAAAGTTTTTATACGGATCGCGGTCGGTACCAATATCAAAACCATCAGAAATTAAATGTTGGGTAGTTATTTCAATTTCTCTCATATTTACCCTTCCCGATAGATAAAGATACTTGTTCAATACATCTCCGTGTCTATTTTCTTCAGCTGTCCATGCACGAACCCATTTCGCCCAACCGTTTGTTTTATGGTCACCGTGTTGGTCAATACCAACAACATCCATTAACCACGATTCATAAGTTGGCAATGCTTCTTCTGTAATGGTATCTGCAACCATAGTTACCCAAAAATCGTATCCTAAGTCTTTAGATTCCTCGCGAATATCTTTTACCTCTTGCAAAAATGTATCTTTTTCAGAATCTGGTAAAAAATCTGTCGGTTGCCATATATCCTCTGGTTTTATAAGGAAAGATTCCATGAAACTTTCTACCTTAGGCTCTAAAGCCTGCATCACTTCTAATCTTATATTTTTAGTAGACATATTTTAATTTTTATTAAAGATCGTCAATAAAACAATCTATTTTTTAGTAAAGTTAACGGTTTTCTTAGTTTCTGCCCGTTTCATTAGGATAAAAGGTATATACCGGCTCACTCTGCCAGTATTTTTTTGAATCAACATCAAATACAGTTAATGGACCTTTAAAGGCTGCGCCAGTATCAATATTCCAAACATTAGCTGCTTTTTGCGGAGTAGTCTTCCCTATTCTAGTAACAGGTGTATGACCAATATAAATTTCCGAATAATTCTTAAGTCGCTTCGGATAATGAATATGCTCTTCTTCTAAATCTTGATTTAATGAAAGTGCCAACTCCCAAAGGGTACGATCCCAATAAAATGTCTTTTGAAAATATTCATGTTCTATACCCTTTAAGTTCGTGAAACCGGCATGCAAAAACAATCTGTTTTGTGAATCTAAATGATAATTCTCTAAGCTTTCATAAAACTTTAAGTGTACATCTTTAGTTTCTTTTGAAGCATTACCATATGAATTTGAAGTTGCTTCACCACCATGCATAAACCAAGTAGGATTATCTGCTTGCCCTGTTAACCATTCATAACAGAGTTCATCATGATTACCTCTTAAATATATACAATGGTATTTTTCTTTTAAACTTAGCAGAAAATTTACCGTTTCTACAGCTTCACTCCATCCATCAATATAATCTCCTAAAAAAATTATAGTATCATCTTCGGTAATGGCCGCTTTTTCAAGAACTTGCTTAAGCGCCTGTAATCCTGAATGAATATCACCTACAACTAGTGTTCTTTTTAAACTCATTTAGCAAAAATCGCAATTATGGCTATTATGACAAGGATAAAAATCACTAAAAAGAAAATTTTCCAAAACGAATATGGTCTATTTCCACTTAGCACCCCTGTTTGCCCATTTATATAAAAATTAAATTCTTTACCATCATATCTATATGAACTTAAATAAATAGGTAGTAATATATGCTTAAACTTTTCATCTGATAATTTAATATCGGCATTAGCTACTCTTTGTATATCACCGCCAATATCTCTTTTGATCCAATTATAAGCTATGTTCTTGGCTTCTTGAAATGATTTATGATGCCCTTCTTTTAAGGATACAGTGTATTTTTCAGTTACAAAACCTGATAAATATCTAGAATTGAAAACCACTAAATCTTTTAAATTCCAAAATGCCACTTTTGAGGGAATTTCTTTGCGTTTCTTTTCTGATGCACTTATAAGAATATCATCTACAAAACCATCTACTTTACCTGAGGCATAAGTCCACTTGGTTTTTCTTACTTTTCTCGTTCTTCTAGCTTTATTACTATTGTATGTCTGTGTCTCATAATAATAATCTCCACGTTGACCCTGATATGAGGCATAAAGATTGGCATCAAAAGTCCAATAAGGAATGTACAAACCGTGAAGCCCCTCTGGATCTAGTGCTGCCTTTTTTAAATTATCTGGAGCAAACCAAATTTTGCCTACCCAAGTTTTAAAAATATCTTGTGCCTTCTTTGCATCTAATTGAAAAGGCACTAAAGCACCAGGTAATATCCAACCTTCTTTTTCAATATCCTCTCTTATCAAAGGTTCACTACAATACACACAATTGAGTGACTTATAGTTTTCTTCTACATGTTGATTGGCTCCACAATTTTTACAATGTAAAAGCTCTATAGTTTCTGTATAGGCATTTTCGCCAACTATTTTTAAATAGTGCTCTAATTCTAGTTCTTCAAAACTACTTTTAGACTGTTCAATAAATTCTTCATAACCACAGTACTCGCAATTAAGTTGATGCGAGCCGGGCTTAAATTTTAGCTCAGCACCACAATTGGCACATGCTTTTTTATATTCCGATTGTTGAATATCGTCCATAGAAAGTATACCTTATATAAACATTTAGGCAGTAGGTAAAGGTGGAGGTGTATTACCGCCTAAGAATGATTTCAACTCCTCTACTTCTTTTAGAGCGATCCAACTAGCCATACCTTGCTTCCAAACCAAAGAATCTCGGTTTACCGTTCTACTGGCAAACAACTCTTTTAACTTATCAAACCCAACAGGCCCTAATTGTTGGCCATTAACTGCATAGAAGTACGTTATTTGAGCAGGTATCGGCGGCGGAACTTGAGATTGCTGCGTTACCTGACCAGCTAACGTTTGTGTAGGTTGTCCCATCATACCACCCATTTGCTGCGCTAGAACAAAACCCATACCCATACCCATACCGGCACCAGCGGTTCCGCCTTCATTCTTTGCAGCCAACTCCATTGCTTTAGCTGCTTTAAATTGAGCAAGTTTGCCCATATCCAACTTATCTAAACGGCTATATTCAAAAATTTCTTTCTTAAGTTCTTCTGGCATCGATACATTTTCGATATAGAATTTTTCTAATTCAATACCTACTCTATTAAATTCTGGTTGCATTACCTCTTGGCAAGTTTCAGAAAGTTCACTGGTATTTGCGGCATAAAGCTCAATGGGTAAATTTGCTTCACCCACAGTATCTGTAAAGCGAGTTACAATTAAACTTTTTAAATGCTCGTTTACTTCATAATTAGTGAAATTACCATCGGTACCTACGACATCCACTACAAATTTGCCCGGGTCGTTAATTCTAAAACTATATGTACCGAAAGCACGTATTTCAACTAGACCAAATCTGTCGTCACTTAGAATAAAAGGATTCTTGGTTCCCCATTTTTCATCTGTAAAAAGGCGTGTATTTACAAAATAAACCTCCGCTTTAAAAGGACTGTCAAAACCATATTTCCAACCCTTTAACGTAGTTAATATGGGTAAATTTTGTGTATTTAACGTATACGTACCTGGTTTGAAAACATCTGCTAATTGACCTTCGTTTATAAAAACAGCAGTCTGCCCTTCGCGAACTATTAATTTTGCATTATTTTTTATTTCGTTTTGGTAACGTTCAAAACGATGTACTATAGTATCATTGGTAGTATCTAGCCATTCTACTATATCTATAAATTCGTGGCTAAGCTTTTTCTTTATTTCATCAAATATGCTCATGGTCAGTGTATGTTTTTAAATGTGCAATTCAAGATATGCAATTCAACACCAGACCCAAAACTAGAAACATATTAATTCTAAAAAATAATCTCTAAACTGTCATATTTTAATATTTACTTAAGATTATTTAGGAAGTAGGTGCTTTTTCTAATTAACTTAGACTTCCTAACTTTCTTTTTAAAACTATGAAAAAGGTATTCTGCATAGGGGAATTGCTAATTGATTTTGTTGCCGAAAATCAAGGTAAAGATTTATCGAAAGCGAAAGTATTTTCTAAAAAAGCGGGTGGTGCCCCTGCAAATGTAGCTTGTGCAATTAGTAAACTTACTGGTGATAGTTTTTTTATTGGCGCTGTTGGTAATGATCCTTTTGGTACTTTTTTACTACGAGTTCTCGAAAATGAAAAAGTTGATATTTCCTTAGCTCAAAAATGCAATACTTTTACCACCTTGGCCTTTGTTTCAATTGATGAAGATGGAGAACGAGATTTTGTTTTTAGCCGTGGCGCAGATAAAAAACTTACTTATGATTCTTCTTTAAAATCTAATTTCGAAAATAACATATTGCACTTTGGCGCCGCAACCGCTCTGTTAGGCGGCTCATTAGAAGAAACCTACAATAGGTATTTATTTGACGGACTTACTAAGAATGCACTTATAAGTTTTGACCCAAATTATAGAATTGATCTTTGGAAAGACAAAGAGGATGTTTTTATTCGTAAATGCCACCCATTCATAGAGAAATCACATTTATGCAAATTTAGTTTAGAAGAGGCTCAATTACTTTCTGGAAAAGAAAAATTGGAAGATGCTTGTCAAGTATTTCATGAAATGGGAACCCAAATCATAGTAATAACATTAGGCGGAGAAGGCACATTACTTAGTACTTCTAGTTTTCAAAAAACAATACCGAGTATAAAAGTGACTCCTAAAGACACTACCGGAGCCGGTGATGCTTTTATAGGCTGCCTTTTACAGCAAATTGCCCAACACGCTAGGTTTGAAGAAATCTTAAACAACGAATCGTTACTTACTCAAATGGTTTCCAGAGCAAATAAAGCCGGAGCTATAACTACGGAAAATTTTGGTGCTATTGAATCGTTGCCCACATTGCAACAATTAGACGCTTAAAATGAACCAAGCTGAATTACATCGGTTGTTGACCCTAAAAAGTCAAAAGAACAAAAGTGCCATATCTTTAACCGCACTATTCGAACAAAGGTTAGCTACAAACCTTACTCTAATAAAAACACATTTTTTTTCATTATATCAAGAAAAAGAACATAAAGCAGTTTTCTATACTCTTTTAGATAAATTAGAAATACTTTTCAAAAACAGACCTACAGAATTACAAAAGCAAGATATTACTCGCTTAAATTCTGGAAACTGGTACCAAAGTGAGCAAATGACCGGTATGCAATTGTATGTTGACCGGTTTAATAAAGACATAAACGGACTCAACGAAAAAATCTCTTATTTTGAAGACTTAGGGATAAATTTTCTACACCTAATGCCGATAACCACAAGACCTTCAGGTGAAAATGATGGTGGTTACGCAGTCAATAGTTACCATGAAATTGACACTAAATATGGTACAAAAGCAGACTTCTTAGCTTTCAGCAAAAAGGCACGTGAGAAAAATATTTTCTTAATGCTAGATTTTGTCGTCAACCATACCTCAGACGAATTTGAGTGGGCTCAGAAAGCCAAAAAAGGAAGCCAACACTATCAGAATTATTATTACATCTATACTGATCGGCACATACCTGATGAGTTTGAAAAAACGCTACCAGAAATATTTCCACAATCGGCTCCTGGCAATTTCACTTATAATAGCGAAATGGAGAAATGGGTTATGACCTGTTTTAATAATTATCAGTGGGATTTAAATTATAGAAATCCGGAAGTATTCATTGAAATGCTTAGTAATTTACTATCATTGGCAAACCTTGGCGTAGATGTTATACGATTTGATGCTTTAGCTTTTCTTTGGAAAAAACTTGGTACAATATCACAGAACCTACCTGAAGCACATACGCTAATTTCATTATTTAGAATGTGCCTACAGGTAATTGCACCTGGTGTTATTCTTTTGGCGGAAGCAATTGTTGCACCTAGAAATATTATTAAATATTTTGGCGAATATACCAATGCAGGTAATGAGTGCGAAATAGCATATAATGCATCGCTAATGGCTTTGTTATGGAATTCGATTGCCACCAAAAAAGCTTCTTTAATGCTTAAAAGTGTTACAGAAATTCCATCTAAACCCAATGATGCTACTTGGATCAATTATATTCGTTGTCACGATGATATTGGCCTTGGTTATGATGATGATTTCGTACGTTCAATGGGCTATGACCCAACAGCTCACAAACAATTTATCTTAAATTATTACTGTGGAAAACTAGAATGGTCGCCTTCCAAAGGTTTAATGTTCATGTACAACCCGAAAAACGGTGATGGTAGAATTACCGGTAGCGCTGCCTCCCTACTCGGACTCGAGACTGCCATAGAACAAAACAACAAGAATATTATTGATTATGCCATCGCCAAAATTTTAATGATGCATGGCATTATTCTAACCTATGGCGGTATACCTATGATATATGCAGGTGACGAAATTGCCACCTTAAATGATTACTCTTACGAACAAAACGAAGATCATCTAAATGACAATCGCTGGGTAAATAGACCAATGCAGAATTGGAGTGTTGTCTCTACATTGAAAAACAAAAAAAATAGTCCACCTACCATAATATACAACAGGATCAAGAATATGATTCGCCTACGAAAAGAGCAGACCGTATTTGCCGACACAAACAATCTTAAGGTTTATGGTTGTCCTAACGAGCACGTATTCGTCTTTCAAAGAACCCATGAAAATGAAAATATCTGGGTCTTGTCCAATTTTAATGAGGTTACAGAAACTTTAAATATTGGCTGGTTGCTTTCTATTGGTATTCATGCCGGTAAAAATTCTATTGATTTACTTACGGGAAAATCATTTGAACTTATTCATAACGAATTGCCTCTAAAACCCCACGAACAACTCTGGATTAAGAATATTTAACCTTTCTAAGTACACGAAGTGCTTCTTTTAACGAAGCATTTATACCCGGATATTTGGGCTTTAAGATTTGTCTTGCCTTTTCCATGCGTTCTTTTGCCTTTTCAAATCCGTTCAGAAAGCATATTAAATATGAATCGGCTAGGTATTTCAATTGCTTTATTTCGGCAATGGTCAATTCAGTATTCTTCTTTGCCTTGGCTACCAAAACATTGTTACTTTTATATATCTTTTTAAGCTCTTCTTCGTCATATATCGGTGGTTGAAAAAGTAAATCGCTTGTAATTTGATAGGTGCCATTTTCGCTAAAATTTATAACCACTTTCTCTAACGGGTAGTACCTTTGCTTTGCGGCTAAACCAAGGTGAACGTACTCAATCGTGGTAAATGAATCATTGTCATACGTAATAGTCACCTCATCTAAATTAGAGTAGAATAGCTTTACCTGTTCATTGATCAGTTCAATATCGACCCTATAGAAATATGTTTCTCCGTTCACTACTTTTTTATTGCCGGCCCAACACACTACAAATTGTTCTTTAAAAACCTTGTAGTCACTTTCTAAATCTTTATGGCGGTGATTTAAAAAATCTATGACACCATCTAAAGTAAGCTCAATATTGTTTTTTGCATGTTGTTCGATAGTAGCAACAGCCTCAGCGTTAGTATCTTTCAATTCAATATCAAACACTTTTGGTAGACTTATACTACCCTCCCTAAAAAAAACGGACCCTCCATAATATTTCCAGATATTCTTTCTTAGCGAGCAAATTTTTCCAATAGATTTTATGGTCACCAACCCCACAACTTTACCCTCTGGCAAATGCGGAAATGGAATATTCTCGTACGAAATCAATGGCGGATTATCTAAATAGGCATTTACCAAATTTTGAATCTTGCTATCATCAAAAAAGTCTACACCTACTATTTTATTATCTTCATCTTCCACGCCAATTACTATGAAAGAATTATTGGCAGGATTACTATTTGCCAAGGCACAAACATGCTTTAAAAACTTACCCTTACCTTCTTTCTCACCAATTGAAATAAAACGCTTTTTGTCGTAAAAACTATTCTCGTCGTTATGAGCGAGCAAGTTTTTTACCAATAGGCGTTTATTGATCATAAGTTATAATTTTGGCTTTTGGCTTTTGGCTTTTGGCTTTTGGCTTTTAAAGATTTTATTCTAAAACCTTTTTATAATATCATCTTTTATCTACAATAGTTGAAGACGCTTGTGCTGTTGGCATAACTACCAAATCCGCAATATTTACATGATACGGCCTTGTGACTACAAAATGAATGATGTCTGCTATATCTTCTGGTTTTAAAGGCTGAAAGCCTTTATATACATTCTCGGCTCTATCTCCATCTCCTTTAAAACGAACATTGCTAAATTCTGTTTCCACCAATCCAGGGTTCACTGCCCCTACCCGAACTCCCGTACCATTTAAATCTATTCTCATGCCTTGATTTATGGCATCTACAGCATGCTTACTTGCACAATACACATTGCCCTTTGGGTAGACTTCTTTACCAGCGGTAGAACCAATGTTGATAATATGACCAGATTTACGCGCTACCATTTGTGGAATTATTGCTTTTGAAACATACAATAAACCTTTCACATTAATATCTAACATGGCATCCCAATCATCTATGTTTCCATCTTGGATGGTATCTAAACCATGTGCATTACCTGCGTTGTTTATAAGAATATCTATCTCTGCAAATTCTTTTGGCAACGAATCGACTGCTTCTTTAACAGAAGCCTTATTTCTAATATCAAAATTTAAGGTATGAACTTGTACTTCTTTACCAAGCTCTTCTTTTAATGCATCTAGGCGGTCTTGACGTCTACCGCACAAAACCAAATTTATTCCGTTTAATGCAAAAAGAATCGCTGTTGATTTTCCAATGCCACTTGTAGCTCCTGTAATAAATGCTGTTTTCGTCATTTTATGTTTTAATTATGCAACTTCTTGATCTTCGTTTGCTTCTAACAAAATAAACCAATCTTGTAACTCCATATCAA
Source organism: Maribacter sp. Asnod1-A12 (assembly GCF_045063735.1). NCBI lineage: Bacteria > Pseudomonadati > Bacteroidota > Flavobacteriia > Flavobacteriales > Flavobacteriaceae > Maribacter > Maribacter sp. Asnod1-A12. The sequence goes on along the minus strand of NZ_JBEFNZ010000006.1, from coordinate 1,629,562 downwards.
TTGAAACTGCCTCCGCTGCCATTTTTAAACGCTTTGGTGTTGCTGTCCCTACAACCGGGTGAATTTTAGACGGGTGTTTCAAAATCCAAGCAAGTAAAAGTTGGTCTTCTGTTGCCTTATACTTTTTAGTAAAGTCTGCCAGCACTTTTTTAATTCTTACATTAGCTTTAGATTCTTTTTTAAAATAATTGCCAAGTGGACTCCAACTCATGGCTAGCCTGTCATTGATTATGGCATCATCTAAAGTACCGTCATTCATTACCCCGTTTGAAGATAGTGAAAACTCTACTTGATTTGCTTCTATTTGAGTTTGCTTTTCTATAAGTTTAATTTGAGATTGCGTAAAATTTGACACCCCGAATTGCCTAATTTTTCCATCATTTTTTAATTTATCTATAGCTTCGGCAATTTCTGAAGGATTCATTAAGGGGCTAGGTCTATGCAACAGAAGCATATCTAAGTAATCGGTCTGCAGCATATTCAAAGACCGTTCTACAGAGGATCTAATGTAATCTCTATCATAATCATAATGCTTAACCCTATTTGCTCTCTCTTCTACATTGAATTGAATACCACATTTACTGATCAGTTGAATTCGTTCTCTTTTTATCTCACTCCTTTTAAAGGCTTTACCAAAATCTTCTTCATTTGTATAATCGCCATAAATATCGGCATGATCAAAAGTGGTAATGTTATTTTCCAAACAATGATTCATTAAAGAAATCATCTCAGAAGTAGAATGTTGTTTTCCCCATTTACCCCAAGTCATTGTACCCGCAATTATTCTTGAATATTTAAACATATTATTATTTGATTAATGAAATTAGAAAGAAATACCTTAAAACCTTCATAAAAATAAGGGGTTTTCCATTTTTTTAACCTATCATTAACAGCGACTGAATGAATAAATTTTCAATTTGCGTAACTGTTAAAATTAGAAGCCTTAACAATCAATAATATATAGTTTTAAATGGAAGAAAATACTTCAATTGACATTAGTGCTGTTAACGAGAAAATAGCAAAAGAAAGCGCTTTTATCGATTTACTGATGCTTGAAATGAATAAGGTAATCGTGGGCCAAAAATATATGGTAGAACGATTATTGATCGGACTTTTAGGACAAGGTCATATATTGCTGGAAGGTGTACCCGGTCTAGCAAAAACTTTAGCGATAAACACACTATCTAAAGCTGTCAAAGGTAGTTTTAGTAGAATACAATTTACACCAGACCTATTGCCTGCTGATGTTGTAGGTACACTGATCTATAATATGAAAATCAATGATTTTTCTATTAAGAAAGGTCCAATTTTCGCAAACTTTGTTCTTGCCGATGAAATTAACCGTGCTCCTGCAAAAGTACAATCTGCATTATTAGAGGCGATGCAAGAAAAACAAGTTACCATTGGTGACGAAACTTTTATTCTTGACAAACCTTTTCTGGTAATGGCTACTCAAAACCCTGTTGAGCAAGAAGGTACATACCCTTTACCCGAAGCACAAGTGGATCGTTTTATGCTAAAAACTGTTATAGATTATCCAAAAATAAACGAGGAGCAATTGATAATGCGTCAAAACTTAATGGGTAACTATGAAACGGTAAATCCTGTAGTATCGGTTGAACAGATACTTAGCGCGCAAAAAGCGGTTCGTGAAGTATATATGGATGAAAAAATTGAGAAATATATTCTTGATCTTGTTTTCGCTACTAGATATCCTGAAAAATATAATTTAGAGAGTTTAAAACCTTTAATCAGTTTTGGTGCATCGCCAAGGGGTAGTATCAATTTAGGTACAGCTGCAAAATGTTATGCTTTTATAAAAAGAAGAGGTTATGTAGTACCAGAAGATGTTCGTGCCGTTGTACTTGATGTATTGAGACACAGAATAGGTATTACGTACGAGGCTGAAGCTGAAAATATTACCTCTGTTGACATCATCAACAAAATTGTAAACGAGATAGAAGTGCCTTAATTCAGTTACTATATTCAGTAATTTTCATAACTATCTAATGCTGAATATAAATTACTGCGAACGGAGACTGTAAACTGTTTACTAAGAAATGGATACCAAAGAGCTACTCAAAAAAGTAAGAAAAATTGAAATAAAGACGAGACGTCTTTCCGACCATATATTTGGTGGGGAATACCACTCTACCTTTAAAGGTCGTGGTATGACATTCAGTGAAGTACGCCAATATCAATTTGGTGATGATGTTAGAAATATTGATTGGAACGTAACCGCACGATATAACGAACCATACATAAAAGTTTTTGAAGAAGAGCGAGAACTGACCATGATGCTTATGGTAGATATTAGTGGCTCTGAATTATTTGGTACAACAAATCAATTTAAAAATGAAATCGTTACCGAAATATCGGCAACACTAGCTTTTAGTGCGTTACAAAACAATGACAAAGTAGGGGTTATTCTGTTCTCTGATCAAATAGAACTTTTTATCCCTCCTAAAAAAGGGAAGACCCATGTTTTACGTATTATTAGAGAATTATTAGAATTTAAGCCCAAAAGTAACAAAACAGATATTGGTCAAGCTTTAAAGTTCTTAAGCAGCGTCATGAAAAAGAAAGCTATCGTCTTTGTACTTTCTGATTTTATTGATGACAACTATGTAAAAACCTTGAAAATTACAGGAAACAAACATGATTTGACAGGCATTCGTATTTACGATGAGCGCGAAGAAACAATACCAAATTTAGGCATGGTTCAGGTACAAGATGCTGAAACAGGTAAATTACAATTAGTAAATACAAAATCTAAGAAGGTACGTAATGCCTATGCCGAATATCATAGAGAACGCGTTACATATTTCAAAGAATCTTTTACAAAATCTGGTTGCGGAGTTTTAGATTGTAGGGTTGACGAAAGTTATGTAAAAAAATTATTGGGTTATTTTAAAAGAAGAGGTTGATACGAATGATTAATACAAATAGAATAATTGAAAATGGTGTTTCGTGTATAAAACGAATTTCGCCTATATTCTTATTTCTACTGTTCATCTTAGAACTTTCTGCACAAAATAACCCCATTATTAAATCAGAGGTAGATACTACTTTTATTAAAATAGGCGAACAGGTACAATGGAAAGTTACCGTTGATATCGACTCTACAGATTTTGTTATTTTTCCAGAGGGACAAACATTTTCGCCGCTAGAGACCGTAGAGGCTTTTGCTACCGATACTACTAGAAAAAAAGACAGATTAACACTTCAAAAAATATATGCACTAACCCAGTTCGATTCTGGAGCTTACAAACTACCCGCGCAACGAATTGATATTAACGGTGTTGGTTTTATGACCGATTCGTCATTAATCAATGTAGCAACAATACCTGTAGATACATTGAATCAGAAAATGTATGACATTAAACCGCTTATTAATGTAGAGAAAAGTAATTACACTTTTTGGAAATACCTACTTATTGGCATACTAGTTTTGCTAATCTTAGGTGGACTACTATATTGGTTTGTATTTCGTAAAAAGCCACTTACTGAAGAGGAAAAAGTAGCTCTTTTGCCACCCTACGATAGAGCTCTGCTAGAACTTAAACGTTTAGAAAATTCGAGATACTTAATACAAGACGAATATAAAGAGTACTATTCTGAATTGACCACCATTGTACGTTCGTACTTAGAGGAAGATGCCCATGTAACTGCACTAGAAAGTACAACAGGACAATTAATTGAAAAACTAGAGCTTCTTAAAGATGCCGGCGAACTAAATTTAGAAGACGATACTATAAAGCAGTTTCAACAAATATTACAAACAGCAGATTTGGTGAAATTCGCCAAAAACAAACCTTCTACTTCTGTTGCTGAACATGATAGAAAACTAGTTGAACAAATTGTTGAAAAAACACATGAAGCTTTACCAGAACCAACAGAAGAAGAATTATTAGAGCAAGCGGAATACCAAGAAGAACTAGAGCGCAAGGCTAAACAGAAAAAAATAAGAATCGCCGTAATATCAGCAATTGCCGTAGTCATGATCGGTATAACTATTGCTGGTGTAAAATTTGGTTTCGGTTATTTAAAAGATACGGTTATAGGGCACCCAACGAAAGAACTTTTAGAAGGAGATTGGGTACGTAGTAGCTATGGTTTTCCACCTATACAAATAGAGACACCCCAAGTATTGGTACGACAAGAAGTAAAATTACCGGCAGAGGCAAAAGCTGTCATTACCGATATGCAGGCGTTTCAATATTCCAGCCCTATTGGGCTTTTTAATATAGCCACAACATCGATAACTTTAGCACAACAAGATGCAGAACCAGATTTTGATAAAACTATTGAAAAGATTTTATCAAATTTCGAAAGTCAGGGAGCAAAGAATATCATTACCAAACAAGAAGAATTTACCACTATAAGCGGTGTTAAAGGAGTAAAAGTATTTGGTAGCGGTCAATTTAAGGCACCAAGTTCTAAAGAATTAATAGAGGGCGAATATACCGTGCTACTTTTTGGTGGCAAAGGTTTTCAACAATACGTTATCCTTACTTGGTTAAAAGATGATGCGTATGCAAAAGAAATAGTAGACCGAGTTTTAACATCGGTAGAAGTAAAAACAGAAGTATAAATGTTGGAGAATATTTCATTCGCAAATCCTGATTTCTTTTGGCTGTTCTTAATACTGCCATTAGCAATTGTATGGTATATATTCAAGCAAAAAGAGCAAACTGCCTCTTTGCGTATATCTAGTACAAAAGGGTTTAGCTACAATGGTATTTTACCAAAACTAAAACCAGGATTGTTCGTTTTACGGCTTTTGGCATTAGCCGCCATAATCGTTGCATTAGCAAGACCACAGACAGAAGATATTTCTACACGCTCAAAGACAACTAAAGGTATCGATATTGTTATGGCAATAGATGTTTCTTCAAGTATGTTGGCAAGAGATTTAAAACCGAATAGACTTTCTGCTCTAAAAGAAGTTGCCGCAGATTTTATCAAGCAAAGACCAAATGACCGTATCGGTCTTGTTGCTTACGCTGGTGAGGGCTATACCAAAACACCGATTACTACAGATAAAGCTATTGTTCTAAATGCACTCTCAGAAATTACATACGGTCAATTAGAAGATGGTACCGCTATTGGCATGGGATTGGCTACATCGGTTAACCGTTTAAAAGAAAGTAAGGCGAAAAGTAAAATAATTATCTTGTTGACAGATGGTGTAAATAACTCTGGTTTTATAGAACCACAAACAGCATCTGATCTTGCCATTGAATTTGGCATAAAAACATATACTATAGGTATAGGAACAAATGGCAACGCCTTAACACCTATTCAATATAATCCCGATGGTTCTTTTAGATATGGCATGCGTCAAGTCGAAATTGATGAAGACTTATTAAAAGACATAGCTACTGCAACAGGCGGTAGATATTTTAGAGCAACGGATAACGAATCTTTAGAGGAAATTTATGATGAAATAAATAAATTGGAAAAAACCGAGGTAGAAGAATTTAAATACTATCGATACGAGGAAAAATTTAGGTTTTGGGTTCTATTGGCCGGAGGTCTGCTTTTATTAGAATGGATTTTAAGACACACGCTTTTTAGAAGCTTTGTATAATATGATACAATACGACGAAAAAATATATTTCTATTTACTCATTATCATTCCAATGATAGTGGTGCTGTTCCTTTTATTATTGGTCTGGAAAAAAAGAACACAAAAGAAATTTGCCGATTCTGAACTTTTAAAAAGGCTTACACCAAACCGATCCTATAACAAAGGAGGTTTAAAACTGGTTGTTTTTATTCTTGCATTGGCGCTATTGACTATAGGTTTAGTAAATCCTAAAATTGGAACAAAATTAGAAACTGTAAAACGAGAGGGTGTCGATATCGTATTTGCTGTTGATGTTAGTAAAAGTATGCTAGCAGAAGATATTGCCCCCAATAGAATAGAGAAAGCAAAAAGATTGGTTTCTGAAATCATAAATCAATTAGCGAGTGACCGTATAGGTATTATCGCCTACGCCGGACAAGCATACCCACAACTACCGATTACAACCGATTATGGCGCTGCAAAAATGTTCTTGTCGGGTATGAACACAGATATGCTCACCTCTCAAGGCACTGCTATTGACCAAGCAATTGAATTAGCAACCACCTATTACGATGATGCAGAACAGACCAACCGTGTTCTATTTATTATTTCTGACGGTGAAGATCACTCTGAAGGTTCTACTTTAGACGCCGTAGAAAACGCAGTGGATGAAGGTATAATAATTTACACCATCGGTGTTGGTAAAGAAAAAGGTGCTCCAATACCGATTAAAAGAAACGGGATTTTAGAAAGTCTTAAAAAAGATAGTCAGGGTGAAACCGTTATCACAAGACTAAACGAGAGTGTTTTAATAGATATTGCAAATGATGGAGAAGGGCAATACATAGATGGCTCTAATACTGATGCCGCGGTAAAATTCATAAAAGAAGAATTGTTGAAAATGGACAAAAAGGAATTTGAAGCCAAACAATTCGCAGAATATAAAGATCAGTTTCAATGGTTTATAGGTGGAGCTTTGTTGCTTCTCTTTTTAGATATATTTATCTTGGACCGAAAGACAAGCTGGTTAAAGAAACTCAATTTGTTCAATGAGAAAAGAAATGAATAAAATAAGTACCCTTTTACTGCTCTTTTTTGTTTGCTTATCATCTTTTGCACAAGAGGTCGATGAGAAAGAAAAAGAGAAGGCATTAAGGTCATCAACCAATTTTACCTGGGATGGTAATAAAGCTTTGTCAGAAGATAATTTTATTGCTGCAGAGGCAGATTATAGAAAGGCTATTGCAAAAAGTTCTGAAAATAGTGCCGCACCTTATAATCTAGGTAATGCCTATTACGAAAATGAAACTTACAATGAAGCCTTCGGCAGATTTAAAGAAGCTGGCGAAGCATCTACTTCAAAGACCGACAAACATAAAGCATACCACAATATGGGTAATGTTTTTATGAAACGTAAAGATTATGCCAAGGCAGTAGAAGCATATAAAGAAGCCCTACGTAATGACCCTACCGATGAAGAAACTCGTTATAATTTAGCTTTGGCACAAGAGCTTTTGAAAAAAGATCAAGACGAAAACAAGCAAGATAAAGACGATAAGGATAAGGATAAAGAGGAAAACAAAGATCAAGATAAAAAAGACGAAGGGGACAACGAGGACAAAAAAGATCAAGGCGAAGACGGTGAAAAAGGTGATGAAGGTGATAAAGACGAAGAAAACAAAGACGATAACAAAGAAGGTGAAGGCGACAAAGAGTCTGATCAAAAGAAAAAGCCTGAGCCAGGTGAAGGTAATAATGAACAAAACCAACAGCAACCAAAACCTAACCAGCTTTCTAAACAACAAGTTGAAAACCTATTAAGAGCCATGCAGAATGCAGAGAAAAAAGTTCAAGATAAAATTGATGCAAAAAAAGTAAAAGGCGCTAAAATTAAAAACGAAAAGGATTGGTAGACTTTAAGTCCATAACTAAACTTGGGTTATTATTAACCCTTTTTCTGTCATCAGTTTTGATGATGGGCCAAAGTAGCAATGATGTAACTTTCGAGATGAAACTGAGTAAACCTAAACTTGGTCTTAATGAAAGATTACGTGTAGATTTTATTATGAATCGTGATGGTGATAATTTTAATCCTCCAGATTTTACTGGTTTTAAAGTAATCATGGGACCCTCACAATCTATTAGTTCTTCATGGATAAATGGAGTCAGAAGTTATTCAAAATCATATTCATACACCTTATCTCCGACTGCAAGAGGTAAATTCACCATTAAACAAGCCTCTATTGTAATTGGAGGTGAAACTTATAAATCATTAGCTAAAGAAGTTGAAGTTACTGCCGCGGTAGATAAACCAAGTGACCAAATGACCGCTGATGATGTAGCCGACGAGAATTTGCATTTAGTAGCTGAAGTTTCAAAAACGAATCCTTATTTAAACGAGGCAATTACGGTAATCTATAAACTTTATGTAAGTCCTAATATTAGCGTGTCTAACTATCAACCTTTAGATAACCCTAAATACAATGATTTTTGGAGTCAAGATATTAAGGTAAACGCAATAAGCGCACAAAATGGCACCTACAAGGGCAAACCATATCGTTATGTAATTTTAAAACGTATTGTTCTTTACCCACAAAAATCAGGTAAATTAGATATTGAACCATTATCATTAGATGTTACCGTAGACGTACCCACAGGTAGGAGAGATTTCTTTGGTCAAAGAATGTATGCCCAAACCAACAAAACGGTATCTGCAGGTAGTAGAACTATAAATGTAAAACCTTTACCATTAGATAATCAGCCTGCTGATTTTAACGGTGCAGTCGGTGATTTCGATTTTGCCGTTACCACAAGCAAAACAAGTTTAAATGCTTCAGAATCACTACAAGCTACTGTAGAAGTAAGCGGTAAAGGAAATTTAAAACTATTCAAGTTACCTGAATTAGAATTACCAAGTGCCTTAGAAGTTTACGAGCCTGAGTTTACAGAAGGGGTAAGAACTACCTTGGCTGGCATGCAAGGTAAAGTAAGCAATCAATACACAATTGTACCTTCATTTAGAGGTAAATATCCTATAGCCCCTGTAAATTTTAGCTATTTCAATCCATCTACTGGTAAATATGCTACATTAACATCAGATGAAATTTTGATAAACGTTTTAGAAGGCCCTTTAAGTTCATCTAACAATTTAACAGCTTCAAACAGTCAAAAACAATCTGTGATTAGTACTGGCAATCAATTCAATTTCATAAAATTGAATCCTAATCTAACTGGTAAATCAACATCTTACTTCTTAGGATCAACCACATTTTACCTATGGCTATTATGCCCTTTATTGTTAATACCATTAGCTATTCTATTCAGAAAGAAAAGAGATGCCATAGCTGGTGACATTGTAGGCAATAAAGTTAGGAAGGCAAATAAACTTGCACGTAAATATTTATCTGCGGCAAGAAAACAACTCGGAATTAAAGAATCTTTCTATGTTGCACTAGAACGTGCGTTGCATAATTATTTAAAAGCTAAATTGAAAATCGAAACCTCTGAGTTTAGCAAAGACAAAATAAATGAGCTGCTTAAAGAAAAACAGATAGATGATACTACGGTAAATAACTTTATTGCCCTACTTAAAAATTGCGAAGCGGCTAGATACAGTCCATTTTCAGATGTACAAATGCAAGCCGATTATGATAAAGCAAGTGAGGTTATTTCTTTAATGGATAAACAATTATAAGTATGTTCAAAAAGCTAGCTGTTTTTTTTAGTCTTTTTACGGTATTACTATCTACCGCTCAGAACAATCAATTATTTGAGCAAGCTACCGAAGCCTATAACGATGGGAATTATGAAAAAGCAATTGGTTACTATGATGACATATTAACTAATGGCAAACACTCCTCTACGGTATACTACAACCTTGGTAATGCTTACTACAAATTAAATAAAATAGCTGAAAGCATCTACTATTATGAAAAAGCGTTATTGCTGTCTCCGAACGATAATGAAATAAAAACAAATCTAAGTTATTCTCAGAACATGACTATAGATGCTATAGACACTATGCCAGAAACAGGTTTGTCTAAACTGTACAAAAATGTTACAGACAAACTTAGTTTTGACCAATGGGCTTATGTTTCTATTGCATTTATGTTCGCTTTCGTCTTTTTATATATTTTATTTTACTACAGTAATTTTACTACAAGAAAACGTATTACATTTATTGGTAGTTTACTTTCCTTATTTTTCTGCATTTTAACCCTCACTTTTGCCTTTATACAACGTAGCGATTTTGATGAATATCAACCAGCTATAATATTTGCAGAGGAAAGCTTGGTTAAAGCCGAACCCAACAATAATAGTTCAGAAGTTTTTATTATTCATGCCGGAACCAAAGTCAATGTACTAGATCAACTGGATGCTTGGAAAAAGATTAAACTTACCGATGGAAAAACAGGATGGATTAAAGAAAATGAATTGCGATTATTAAAGGATTTTTAGAAATTTGTTAACATTTTTTTACTTTTGAACATTATCTTTATCCTAGATTATACATAAATGACTTTTTTAGCTCGTATATTATTATTGTTATTGTGGCTTTTTGCGGTTACCGCACCGAGCATAATTACTTTGTGCGATATTGAGAATCCAATAGTTATTACCAACCTAAATGAAGAAGAACAAGAGTCTGGTAAAAAATCATCTATAGGTGAAGAGAAATTCGTAAAAGAAAGTTCTTTAGTTTATGTAGAGGTATCCATTTTTGAAAGTTCTATTATCAATAACTTTAAAATGATAGATTATTTGAATCTATCTTTTGAAGTACTATCTCCGCCACCTGATCAGATTAGTTGAATTTTTCGTTTTTTTAATTTACTAATCTGTCCCGATATATTTGGGATTTAATCTTTTTATAAAATGTTCAAACATATTAAAAGCGATATTCCCGCAAGTATCGTTGTATTCTTTGTAGCACTTCCTCTTTGTTTAGGTATAGCTTTGGCAAGTGGAGCCCCATTATTTTCAGGAGTAATTGCTGGTATTATTGGGGGTGTTCTAGTAGGTGCCCTTAGTGGTTCTAAAATTGGTGTTAGTGGTCCGGCGGCAGGTTTAGCCGCAATTGTACTTACGGCAATCGGTACTCTGGGTGGGTATGAAAATTTCTTAGTCGCTGTTGTATTAGGTGGTATTATCCAAATGGTATTCGGAGTTTTAAAAGCCGGTGTAATCGGCTATTATTTTCCATCTTCTGTAATTAAGGGAATGCTTACGGGTATCGGTATCATAATCATTCTTAAACAGATTCCACACTTTTTTGGATACGACCCTGACCCTGAAGGAGACTGGGCGTTTTTTCAAGTGGATGGAGAAAATACTTTTTCTGAAATATTAAACACAATCAATAACATAAGCCCCGGCGCTACCCTAATTGCTATAATTGGCCTATCTATACTTCTACTTTGGGATAAAGTACTTTCTAAGAAGGGCAAAGTGTTTCAAATAATTCAAGGACCGTTAGTTGCTGTTGCAGTTGGTATTTTATTTTATGTTCTTACCCAAAACAGTGAGGTATTGAATATATCAAAAGAGCATTTGGTCAGTGTTCCCGTACCAGATGATTTTTCATCTTTTATAGGGCAATTCAGCTTTCCAAATTTTGGTGCCATAAGTAATCCGCAAGTATGGATAACAGCATTTACCATTGCACTTGTCGCCAGTTTAGAGACTCTACTATGTGTTGAAGCTACCGATAAATTAGATCCTCATAAAAATGTGACCCCAACCAATAGAGAGCTTTTAGCTCAAGGAGCTGGTAATATTGTTTCAGGTATGATTGGTGGTTTACCTATCACTCAAGTTATAGTACGTAGTTCAGCCAATATACAATCAAATGGTAGAACGAAACTATCAGCCATAATTCATGGTTTCTTATTGTTGATATCAGTTATTTTGATACCGACTTTGTTAAATATGATACCATTATCGGTACTGGCCGCAATACTGTTCATCGTAGGTTTTAAATTAGCTAAGCCAGCATTGTTCATTAAAATGTATAAATTAGGATGGAAGCAATCTATTCCCTTTTTCGTGACTGTCATAGGTATTGTATTCGGTGATTTATTAATCGGCATTACTTTAGGTTTAGTTGTTGGTATTATCGTTATTCTACTTAAAAGTTATCAAAATTCACACTTTCTTCATATTGAAGATAATAGCGATGGAAAACACAAAATTAAAATGACGCTTGCAGAAGAAGTTACTTTCTTTAACAAAGGGGCCATTTTGAAAGAATTGGACAATTTACCACACAATACATATTTAGAAATCGATATATTGAACACAAGGTATCTAGATTATGATATTGTTGAAATTTTAGAAGATTTTAGCATTAAGGCCAGAGAAAGAAATATTGATATAAAATTGATCTCTAAACGTGGAGTCGTTGAAAATCCTCCAAGTTATGTTGAGTTTTTTGAGCAACGCCCTAAGTCAAAACTTAGTTTAAGCTAAAACAAATTGTTTTTTTGAGGCTCAATTTAAAAGACCAGAAAAACATCAATTGTATTTTGTCTAAATAGAAAGTAAGACATTAATAGTAACTATTAGTCTAGGTCAATATACTCTATCGACAATTTATACATATCATAAAAATATAAAATACTATGAAAGCACATACTAAAGAAACCCAAGCGACGGTAACACCGATGAAATCATTAGATTTTTTAAAAGAGGGTAATGAAAGATTTCAAAATAATTTAAAAGCAAACCGTAATCTATTAGAACAAGTTAATGATACTAGCGAAGGTCAATTTCCATTTGCAACAATTTTAAGTTGTATAGATTCACGGGTTTCGTCAGAACTGGTTTTTGATCAAGGGTTGGGCGATATTTTTAGTGTAAGAATTGCTGGAAACTTTGTAAACGAAGACATTCTAGGCAGCATGGAATTTGGTTGTAAATTAGCCGGTACAAAACTTATTGTAGTTTTAGGACATACAAGTTGTGGAGCTATTAAAGGAGCTTGCGACCATGCAAGGTTAGGAAATTTAACCGCACTTATCAATAAAATCGAACCAGCAGTAGAGGCCGTTAAAGAACCAACGGATGAATCTCTTAGAAATTCAAAAAATTTAGAATTTGTAGATGAAGTTTCAGCTAAAAATGTAGAACTAACTATTGATAATATCAGAAAACAAAGTCCGGTTTTAGCCGAAATGGAAGAAAATGGCGAAATAATGATTGTTGGCGCTATGTATGACATAACTTCTGGAGCTGTAGAATTTTATAGCTAAGCAGCATAAAATGCAATTTTTATAAACAGAAAGACCGATGTAGCTATTACATCGGTCTTTCTGTTTATCGCTACTAATTTCCAAACTAAATAGCTCCCTTTTTTTAATCTATTAAAATAGTAATAGGCAATTATTTTATTTTAGATCATAGTTTTAAACAACCATTACAAACCTAACCATTAATTGGCTTAATAATTATAAATAACAAAATTAGCTATAGACTCAACATCAAAAGCTATAAAAACACATCATAGCTATCTTAAAAGTTTTAAATTTGCGGCTTTAATCAACATTCATGATTGATAAGATAAAAGAACAGATTTCTGAAGTAACATCGTTCACAGCTGATAATATCGAAGCTGTTGAAACGTTTAGAATTAAATATTTAGGGAAAAAAGGCATTCTTAATGACTTCTTTGCGGAGTTTAAGAATGTGCCTAATGATCAAAAAAAAGAGTTTGGCAAAACTATAAATGAACTTAAACAAGCTGCTACAGAAAAAGTAGAAGTTTTAAAAGGCGTTTTAGCAAGTACACAAACCGATGAACAGATATATGGCGACTTAACCAGACCTGGTATTCAAATGGATTTAGGTTCTCGTCATCCTATTTCAATCGTAAAGAATAAAATCATTGATATTTTCTCAAGAATTGGTTTCAATGTTTCTGAAGGTCCAGAGATTGAAGATGATTGGCATAATTTTACTGCGTTGAACTTGCCAGAGTATCATCCTGCAAGAGATATGCAAGATACTTTCTTCGTACAAACAGATCCAGATATCCTTTTACGTACACACACCTCATCTGTACAGGTACGCTATATGGAAAATAACAAACCACCTATTCGTACTATCTCTCCAGGCAGAGTATATCGAAACGAAGCTATCTCGTCCAGATCTCATTGTTTCTTTCATCAAGTTGAAGGTCTGTATATTGATAAGGATGTTTCATTTGCTGATTTAAAACAAACACTGCAATACTTTACTGCAGAACTTTTCGGAAAATCTAAAATAAGATTAAGACCTTCTTACTTTCCATTTACTGAACCTAGTGCAGAAGTAGATGTATATTGGGGTTTAGAAACAGAAGCTGATTATAAAATTACCAAAGGTACTGGTTGGTTAGAAATTGGCGGTTGTGGTATGGTAGACCCAAATGTACTTACAAACTGCGGTCTTGACCCTGAAGTTTATTCAGGCTTTGCTTTTGGGGTTGGTATAGATCGTATTGCAATGCTTCTTCATCAAATAACAGATATTCGTTTATTAAGTGAAAATGATTTGCGTTTTCTAGAGCAATTTAGAAGTGCATTATAAAATCACTTTGTGAAAAAAGATATTGAAATACCCGTTGTTAAAGATGTACACATCGCCATTATTCGCGAATGGAACGAAGAATTCTTGGACAAAGAATGGAATGCTTATATCATAAATAATCGCGAAACTACTATTGAAATGACTATGGTAGTTTCGAAAGGTTATGATGGTGAGCGTAAAACTTCGATAATGCGACACAACCTCGGTATTGTAAACCCTAAATCATTTAAAAAAATTGAGGTGGTGCAAGAAGATGTCTTGACATTAAATAATGAGTTTTTTTTAACTTTTTTTGCCAATGGCCAACTGTACGATAAACGATTTGTCTTCGAAAAAAATTCAGTAACCGATTCTAACTTAATCCCTATATTACTCATAAATAAAGATGGCATTATGGCTATTTAATGCAATCAAAATATATATTTTCTAGAAAGAAGCAATATTTTTTATATATCAACATCTTCAATAATTATAATACTTCATTGTTTTACAATTAGTTATGTAGTTATAGTTTCTGCAACTATGTAGCTCTATGTTTTTAACATAATTTAAGTTCTTTTAGTTTGTTTGTAGACGAACTAACTATACCTTTGTCGCTTCAATTTTAGTCATATGAGTAAAGAAGAGATAAAAAATAAGCTAATCGAAGAACTGGGAGTTCATTTCGAATCTGAATATGATTTGCCTCCATTAGCTGCCAGAATCTTTGCGAACTTGGTTATTACAGAAGAAGAAGGGTTAACCTTTGAAGATTGCCTTCTTAAGAGAGGCGCTAGTAAAAGTTCTATTTCCACATCCTTAAATCTTTTATTACAAATGGATTTTGTAAAGTATTTTACAAAATCTGGTGATCGTAAAAGATATTTTAAGGTGGCTGAAAAGAATACTTTCTTCATTAAAAAGCTTAATCGTTCATTAACAAAACTTGAAAGAGAGAGTGAAATGGTTCGTAAAATTACCGCTTATAATGAAGAGTATAGACCTGATAAACATGAAGAAAATAAAAACAAAATAACAGTTTACGTTAAATGTATCGATGATATGACGTCAAACCTGAAAACTACAATTGCTACATTAAAACAACAACAGCAAGAGCTAAAATAATTTTTTATATCAATTTGGTTCGTTTTTTACCGAACATTCCGAATTAACAAGACCTTGACAAGGCTAAGCAACTATTTTAATACAAATAAACATCCATCTAAAATGAAGAAATTATCAATTATAGCAATATTAAATGCAACTCTTCTTTTGAGTTCCTGCTTTAGTTCATCAGAAAAACCGGCAGAAGGAGCAGCCGCACCTCCACCACCAAGTTTAAAAGTCCAAGCACTAAAAAAGCAAGATTTAACTACATACAACGAATTTTCAACCACTTTAGAGGGTAAACAAAATGTTGAGATTTGGCCTAAAGTTTCTGGTTTTGTGCAAAAAATATATGTGGAAGAAGGTCAGAAAGTCAAAAAAGGACAACTACTTTTTAAATTAGAGACCCAAACTCTAAATCAAGATGCTAATGCAGCTAAGGCTTCAGTTAACGTTGCTCAAGTAGAAGTAGATAAATTAAAACCCCTAGTTGAAAAGAATATCATCAGTAGCGTTCAGTTAGAAACAGCTAAAGCACAACTTGCGCAAGCAAAAGCGAGTTATCAAAGCGTTGCTTCTAATATCAACTACGCTAATATTTCAAGCCCTGTTGATGGTTATATTGGTGAAATTCCATATCAAATGGGTGCTTTAGTAAGTTCTTCGATGACACAACCTTTAACTACGGTTTCTGACGTTAGTGTAGTTCGCGCCTATTTTTCTATGAGTGAAAGAGAAGCTTTAAACTTTAAGTCTTCATTACCTCAAAATAAGGACCACTTAATTGACCTAAATAAAGCACCTGAAGTAAAATTAGAGATGATCAATGGTGCAGATTACGCAAAACCAGGAAAAATTGCAATGGTTAATAACATAATCAATAGTTCTACAGGTAATATAACAGCTAGAGCAGATTTTGAAAATCCAAATAATATACTAAGTAGCGGAAGTACCGGTAAAATAAAAATTCCAACAATTTATGAGGGTGTCTATGAAATACCACAAGTTGCAACGATAGATTTACAAGGCAAAAAATTGATATATGTTTTAAAAAGTGACAATTCAGTCACAACTATGCCAATTGATATTATTGAGAACACCCAAAAAGGCTATATCGTTAAAAATGGTATAGAACAAGGAACAACTATTGTAGTTGAAGGTGTTACAAAAATAAAAGACGGAATGACAATTACACCAGTAAAATAAGACTTTCCAAAAAATCATTTCATATATAAATAAATAAAAATGTTCCAAAAATTTATAGATCGCCCTGTACTTTCTACAGTAATATCGATCATAATAACCATTTTAGGAGTTCTAGGCTTATCATCATTACCTATTGAACAATACCCAGAAATTGCACCTCCTACCGTACAAGTGACAGCTACATATACAGGCGCAAATGCAGAAACAATTCTAAATAGTGTAATTGTACCATTAGAAGAGGAAATAAACGGTGTGGAAGGAATGACGTACATGACTTCTAGTGCAAGTAACGATGGTGCAGCGAGTATCAGTGTATTTTTTAAGCTAGGTACAGATCCAGATATTGCGGCAGTAAACGTTCAAAACAGAGTTGCCAGAGCAAATAATGTATTACCTAGTAACGTAATTGCAAACGGGGTTATCACTGAAAAAACACAGACAAGTGCATTAATGTTCTTCTCGTTGTTCTCAGAAAATGAAAACTACGATGCCACATTTGTTGAAAACTACGCCAACATCAATATTGTTCCAAAATTACAGCGTATTGAAGGCGTTGGTAGTGTAAATGTTATCGGCGCTAGAGATTATTCTATGCGAGTTTGGTTAAAACCAGATAAAATGGCCGCTTTTAACTTAATGCCTGCAGATATACAAAGTGCACTTAATGAACAAAATGTAGAAGCTGCAACAGGTAAAATTGGTGAAAATGCAGATGGCGTTTACGAATATGTTCTAAAATATAAAGGAAGATTATCTGAAATTTCAGAGTATGAGAACATTGTCATTAAAGCACAAGATAACGGACAGTATTTAAGATTAGGAGATGTTGCCGAAATTGAATTGGGTGCTTTTAATTATGGTACCAAAAATGAAGGTATGGGAAACCCAGGTACAGTTGTGGGTATTTTTCAAACTTCAGGATCAAATGCTAACGAGATAATTAAGCAAATTGAAACAATTCTAAAGGAAAGCAAGAGCGATTTTCCAAAGGGGATAGATTACATAATACCTTATAACACAAAAGATTTCTTAGATGCTTCTATAGACCATGTTATAACTACTTTAATAGAAGCTTTTATCTTAGTATTTATAGTTGTTTTCTTGTTTTTACAAGATTTTAGATCCACACTAATACCTGCAATTGCAGTACCAGTGGCAATTATTGGTACTTTTTTCTTTCTTCAGCTATTTGGCTATACCATAAATATGTTAACCTTATTCGCAATGATTCTTGCCATTGGTATTGTGGTTGATGATGCCATTGTGGTGGTCGAAGCGGTGCATGCTAAAATGGAGGAAGGTGCTACTAATGCAAAAGTAGCTACTAAATCTGCAATGTCAGAGATTTCAGGTGCAATTATATCCATTACCCTGGTGATGTCTGCTGTGTTTATTCCTGTTTCGTTCATTGAAGGATCCTCAGGGGTTTTTTATCAACAGTTTGGTATTACATTAGCTATCGCTATTTTAATATCAGCTGTAAACGCACTTACGCTAAGTCCAGCTTTGGCCGCCTTGTTTTTAAAGCCTCATACACCTTCTGACGAACACAAGAAAAAGAGTTTATCTAAACGTTTCTTTTCTGCTTTCAATACTGGTTTCGATGCTATAACGGATAAATATATTGGTTCTGTAAAATTTTTAGCCAACAAAAAATGGTTGACAGTTTTATTATTAATCATTTTTACCGGCGTTGCTGCTTTACTTTTCAAGACTACACCTTCAGGATTTATTCCTAATGAAGACCAAGGAATTATTTTTGCCGATATGACTTTGGCTCCTGGTACTACTTTAGAAAAAACACAGGAAACGGTTAAAAAAATGGATTCAATCTACGAGTCTATGGACATTGTTAAGGCTAGAATGAATATTGCAGGTCGAAGTTTATTGAACAATGTTAACGGTGGTTCTTACGGTTTCTCTGTAATAAAACTAAAAGATTTTGAAGAACGTAAAGGCGATGGTCAATCAGTAGATGCTACAATTGGAGCTTTATTTGCTAAAGCCGCAACTATTAAAGATGCTAAAATACTATTCTTTGCACCACCAAGTATTCGTGGTTTTGGTAACTCTGCAGGTTTTGAAGTTAACCTGCAAAGTAAAGACGCAGATGACTGGCATACGGTTAGCAATACAACAAATGAATTTTTAGCTGCATTAAACTCAAGACCTGAAGTTCAATATGCTATTACACAGTTTAACCCAAATTTTCCTCAATACGAATTAGTTGTTGATGTAGAAAAGACAAAATCTGCAGGACTTGCATTAACTGATATCTTTAATACAATGCAGGGTTATTATGGTGGCTTATATACCACCGACTTTAATAAATTTGGTAAACAGTATCGTGTAATGATACAGGCTAAACCAGAGGACAGAGCAAATGAAGAATCTATAAATTCTATTTTTGTAACGAATTCTAAGGGTGAATCAGTCTCTATTTCTCAATTCGTTTCTTTAAAGAAAATTTATGGTCCTGAAGTTGTTAGTAGATTTAACCTATTGAGTTCTGTAAAAATAAATGGCGCTCTTAATCCTGGCTACAGTACTGGTGATGCCATTAACGCAATTGAAGAGGTTACTGCGCAAGTATTACCTCAAAATTACACCTATGAATATTCTGGTTTAACAAAAGAAGAAAGTAGTGCCGGTAGTCAAACCATTATCATTTTTGCATTGAGTTTAATATTTGTATACTTTCTTTTAAGTGCCCAATATGAATCATATATATTACCTTTCTCAATTTTATTATCGTTACCAGTAGGTATCGCAGGTGCCATTGCTTTTATAAATTTTGCAGGTTTAGAGAATAATATTTATTTCCAGATTGCATTGATTATGCTTATTGGTCTACTTTCTAAAAATGCCATTCTTATTGTAGAGTTTGCTTTACAACGTAGAAAACATGGGATGTCAATAATCGATTCTGCCATAGATGGTGCAAAAGCGAGACTTAGACCTATTTTAATGACTTCGTTCGCCTTTATTCTTGGATTAATGCCATTGGCACTGTCTAGCGGAATTGGTGCAGTAGGTAATAGATCTATTGGTATGAGTGCCGTTGGTGGTATGTTAATAGGTACCATTTTCGGTGTATTCGTTATACCGGCATTGTATGTTATTTTCCAATCGCTACAAGAGCGCATTACTGGTGCACCGCAAGAACTTATTGAAGAACCTAAGAACTAAAGAAATCATGAATAAATTAGTATCTAATAAACTTATACTGGTCGCTTTTCTGCCACTTTTATTGCAGTCTTGCTTTACCGCAAAAACATACGAGCGCCCAGATTTGGAAACAGAAAACCTGTTTCGAACCGATAATTTACCTCAAGACAGTGTATCTTTTGCATCGGTTTCTTACCAAGACCTTTTTACAGATTCTTATTTGAAGACCTATATTCAAAAAGGATTGGTAAACAACCTTGACATTCGCATTGCACTTCAGAGCATTGCGTCTGCAGAGGCTTATGTTAAGCAAGGTAAAGCTGGTTATTTACCTACTATTACTGGTGCTGCAAGTGCGACCAGAACTGCAAGAACTAGTGAGAACGGACAATTTGGTAGTTTTTTCACTCAGCCTTTCAATCAATATGAAGCATCTGGTACGGCATCTTGGGAAGCTGATATTTGGGGAAAAATAAGAAGTACAAAACGCGCTAGCGATGCGAGCTACTTACAAACAGTAGCAGCGCATAAAGCTGTAAAAACAAGTTTGGTAGCACAAATTGCTACTACTTACTATCAAATTTTAGCTTTAGATAAGCAGATTTCTGTTACCGAAGAAACAATTGAAAACCGTTCTAAAAGTTTAGAGACTATTACAGCTTTAAAAGAAGCAGGGCAAGCGAACCAAGTAGGTGTAGATCAAACTGCTGCGCAATTATATAGCGCTCAAAGTCAATTACTAGACCTTAAAAATGCATTGTATCAAACTGAAAATACCATGAGTATTCTATTAGGCGAACAACCACAAACCTATGCTCGTACCACTTTAGATGAGCAAACTCTGACTAACGATCTACAACTAGGCGTTCCAACTCTTTTACTTCGTAACCGACCTGATGTTATGCAGGCAGAATATGGTTTAGTCAATAGTTTTGAACTGACCAATGTTGCTCGAAGCAATTTTTACCCTTCAATTACCCTTTCTGCCCAAGGTGGATTTCAAAGTTTAGAAATTGATGATTGGATAGACTCTAGTTCCATTTTCGCAAATCTAGTAGGTGGCTTAACTCAACCCATTTTTAATGGAAGAAAAATAAGAACAGCTTATGAAGTAGCCCAAGCTCAGCAAGAACAAGCAGTATATATGTTCAAGAAAACACTTTTAAATGCTGGTCAAGAGGTATCCAATGCTTTGTATGATTATAATATCTCTTTAGAAAAAGAAGAATTTATCTCTAAACAAGTATCAGCATTAAAACGTGCAGAAAGTAATTCTGAAGAATTATTGAATAGTGGTTATTTAACGTACCTAGATCTTTTAACTGCTAGAGAAAATGCTTTAACAGCAGAACTTAGTTTGGTAGATAACAAATTATCACAATTGTCTGCTACGGTTGAGCTATATCGTTCGCTTGGCGGTGGATGGCATTAGGTTCATGTTTATTTGAAATGCAGAAAAAAACTACATATATCGAGCAAGCGCTATTGCTGTTCTCTAAGTACGGATGCAAAAGGGTCGGAATGGATGATGTTGCTGAGACCCTTGGAATCTCTAAGAAAACACTATATGAGATTTTTGATAATAAGAATCAGTTGGTTCATGAAAGCATTGCTCTTTTACTGAATCGAACACATGAAAAAATGATACGATTTTATCAACTATCTGAAGAAGCATTAGAACCTTTTGATAAAATAATACATATTTCTAGGGTAGGACTTGAAGAGTTGAGAAAATTGAGCCCTACTTTTTTGTTCGGTCTAAAAAAATACTATCCACAATCATATAAGCTATATGATGATTTTGCACAAGCTATAATTTACACCTATATTCTTGACCTTTTACAAGAGGCCGAAAATAAAGGGCAATTAAGAAAGAACATTAATATTAAACTTATCTGTGAGCTATTTCTTCTTAGAATTAACGAAGTCATACTACCCAATAGAGATTTCTTTGATAGCTACAGTAATAATGAATTACTAGAACATTTGGTAATTGTTCCATTAAACGGAATTCGAAAAACGAATTAATCGATCCAATTCTTAAATGGGTGTTCACTTAGCTGTGAATTGTAATACTTTACCTCACCCGTTACTTCAACACCCAACCAAGTTGGCTTCTGAAATGATTCATTTTCATCGTTCAGTTCTATTTCGGCGATAGTCAATCCTTCATTCTCTCCAAAAAATTCATCAACTTCATAGACATGATTTCCAACGTTAATTTCATATCTATACTTATCTAGAATTCCTTTTTCACATAATTTCAAAAGTGCATCAGCTTCTTCTACAGATATTTCTTTTTCCCATTCAAACCTAGAAGTACCTGTGGCGTTAGATTTCCCTTTTACAGTAATAAATCCTGCATCACCCTTTATTCTTATCCTTACCGTTCTACTAGGGTCTCTATTCAAAAAACCTTGAACAATACGTGTTTTAGATGTTGCTTCAGATTTATAATCGTCAGATTTCACCAAAAATTTACGCTCTATTTCTATCATATGAATGGTTAAAACTACTATCCAAAAACTAAGATAAGTCTTAAATTTGCTTATGCCCAATGAAATGCCCTTGCGAAAAATTATTCATGTTGATATGGATGCATTTTATGCATCTGTAGAAGAATTGGATAACCCTGATTTAAAAGGGAAACCTTTGGCAGTAGGTGGCAGTGAAAAAAGAGGTGTAGTATCTGCAGCGAACTATGAAGCTCGCAAGTTTGGGGTACGTAGTGCAATGAGCGGATTTCAAGCCAAAAAAAATTGCCCACACTTAACCTTCGTTAAACCTAGGTTTGAACGGTACAAGGAAATTTCAAAACAAATACGAGCTATCTTTTTTGAGTATACAGATTTAGTTGAACCGCTATCTTTAGATGAAGCTTATCTTGATGTTACCGTCAACAAGAAAGGAAATCCTTCCGCTACTATGTTGGCCACTGAAATACGACAACGTATATTAGAGAAAACAGGCTTAAATGCATCCGCAGGTATTTCCATCAACAAATTTATTGCTAAAGTTGCCAGCGATATCAATAAACCCAATGGACAAAAAACAGTAAATCCAGAAGAGGTAATTCCTTTCTTGGAAGAATTAGATATACGTAAGTTCTATGGTGTAGGTAAAGTCACTGCTGAAAAAATGTATAAGCTGGGCATTTTTACCGGTAAGGACTTAAAAGGAAAATCTATCGAATTTCTAGCAGAGAATTTTGGTAAGAGCGGTCCTTACTATTACCACGTAGTTCGTGGTATTCATAATAGTGAAGTTAAACCACATCGCATTCCAAAATCCGTTGGTGCAGAACGCACTTTCAATGAAAACCTCAGCAGCGAGGTTTTCATGCTAGAACGTTTAGAACATATTGCCCAAGAACTTGAAAGAAGATTGACGAAATCTAAGGTAGCAGGTAAAACTATAACGCTGAAAATAAAATACAGCGATTTCACCTTGAACACAAGAAGTAAAACAATGCCCTATTTTATTGCTGATAAAGACCTTATTTTAGAAACTGCAAAGGACCTTTTGTATCAAGAAGAACTTCAAAACTCGGTCAGATTACTTGGTATTTCACTTTCTAACTTGAATACCAATAAAAAAGTAGCAGAAAAAATTGAGGATAAATCAATTCTAGTACAATTAAAGTTCGATTTTTAGTAAATACACCATACTTTTCTACTCTTTTGACGAATAATCATAAACCTTAACAAAAATTAACGGCGTTTAGTTGTACATCATAAATAGCTAGAATAATTTTGAACAGTTAAAATGAAAAAGAACTTTTTACAATTTATTCTTTTTATCTGCCTACTTCTTTCAAGTATAGGTGGTACTCTATTTGCTAATTACAATATAGAGGGTTCTTCATTTTACACCACTAATCAGGTTTCAAAATTTTTCAGTTCAAATCAGAATTTTGGCGACCATAACCATAAGGCGGTTTTAAAAAACGTTTTTGGAAATGATGTAAAATCTTTAGAATTCGATGCTGTAGAAATTGAAGAAGAGGAAGAAAGCAAACATTATTCTTTAAGCAGCTCTGTTGATCAAAATTATCCATCGGCAGCTTTCTATTTACTTTCATTACTTTTCCTTTTTAGTTATTTAGAAAATAGCAACACACTTTCCAAGCTATTTAAATCCTTCTCTACAGTTGATAGGCGCTTTGTCCTATACCAGGTATTTCGTATCTAAAATCTATTTTGGTCTAGATTCTAATCTGACCCGACACTTCTTTTTTTACACAATTTAATTATTGTTTCAATATTCATTTTGCGTTTGAAACTTGTGTGTCTCCGCGCATTTAAAATTCATTTTTCCAATCAATTAAATATTCATTTTATGACCAAGAGAATTCTCCTGATCACAATCGTATGCGCATTATTTATAGCTACGAGTTGTAATTCCAAAAAAGAAAAAAAAGAGGAACATACAAAGTTTCTTATTACAAGTCCCATTAAAAAAGACACATCGATCACCAAAGATTATGTTTGTCAAATAAATTCATTTAAACATATTGAGCTCAGAGCCCTTGAAAAAGGGTATTTGAAGGAAATTCACGTAGATGAAGGTCAGCTAGTTAAAAAAGGGCAAAAAATGTTCAATATAATGCCCAATATCTATGAAGCAGATTTACAAAAAGCAAAGGCAGAGGCCAAGGTTGCTGAAATTGAGCTGCAAAACACCCAACTTTTAACAGATGGTAATGTCGTTTCTAAAAATGAGCTTGCCATGGCAAAAGCCAATTTTGACAAAGCCAATGCCGAAGTTTCCTTAGCTCAGACACATTTAGGATTTACCAACATACGTGCTCCTTTTGACGGTATTATGGATTACCTGCATGCTAGAGAAGGTAGCCTTTTAGATGAGGGTGAATTACTTACAACATTGTCAGACAACTCTAAAATGTGGGTATATTTTAATGTTCCAGAAGCAGAATATTTAGACTACATCATCAGCACGGATAAAGATGATAAAAAAGAAGTGCAACTTTTAATGGCGAACAACAAAAGATTCAACCAAAAAGGTATTGTTGAAACTATTGAAGGTGAATTTAATAACGAAACAGGTAACATAGCTTTTAGAGCAACATTCCAAAATCCTGATCAAATTCTTAGGCATGGAGAAACCGGTAGTGTACTTATGACCATACCGTTTAAGGATGCCTTAATTATTCCACAAAAAGCCACTTTTGAAATATTAGATAAGCGTTATGTTTTTGTTTTAGACCAAGATGATGTGGTGCACCAAACTGAAATAGATGTCGCTGCAGAGCTTCCACACCTTTTTGTTATTAGCAAAGGTCTTCAACCAAAAGACAGAATCTTAGTTGATGGTATTCGTATGGTTAAAAACAACGAAAAGATAGAAACTGTATTTGCTGAACCAAACGAGGTGATGTCAAAATTGGCCGTTTACGCCGAGTAATTTAAAAACAAAAAACATGTTCAGTAAGTTTATAAAAAGACCGGTATTGGCTATCGTCATATCGGTGATAATCGTATTTGTAGGGTTGCTCTCTATAAAGCAATTACCTATTTCACAGTTCCCCGATATTGCGCCTACGACGGTCAATATCTTTATTGCCTACCCTGGTTCTAGTGCAGATGTTTTGGTGAAATCTACGCTTATTCCCTTAGAAACCGCCATAAACGGTGTACAAGGTATGCGTTACATTGCATCAGATGCTACCAGTGCAGGTGAAGGTACGCTCCGTATTATTTTTGAACCTGGCACAGACCCAAATCAAGCCGTCGTCAGGGTAAAAACAAGAGTGGATCAAGTAATGCCATTGTTACCAGAATTAGTACAACGAGAAGGTGTCATCATTACTCCCGTACAGCCCAGTATGTTAATGTACGTGAACCTTTATAGTGACAATAGTGATGACCATGAGTTGTTTCTTTATAACTATGCCTACACTAAAATGATTCCTGAAATTCAGCGAATAGACGGTATAGCTAGTGCTCAAATTTTAGGTAGCCGTAAATATGCCATGCGTGTTTGGTTAAAGCCAGACCGTATGCGTGCCTACAATGTATCTGCCGAAGAGATTCTTGAAGCTATGGAAGAGCAAAGTATTTTGGCTCGCCCTGGTAGAATTGGGCAAAGTTCAGGTAAAACATCGCAGTCGTTAGAATATGTGCTTCTCTACCAAGATAGGTATGATGAACCACAGCAGTACAAGGACATAATTTTAAAAGCGAATCCTGAAGGTGAAATTTTAACTTTAGGAGATGTTGCCGATGTTGAATTGGGAAGTGAATTTTTTGATATTTATTCTAACCTAGACGGTAAGCCCTCTGCCTCTATTGTCTTAAAACAAACCTTTGGCAGTAATGCCAGTGATGTAATTACCGAGGTAAAGGATAAATTAGCAGAACTAAAATCTGAGTTGCCAAGTGGCATGGATTATAAAATTAGTTATGACGTTTCTAATTTCTTAAACGCATCTATAGAACAAGTTATACATACGTTAAGAGATGCCTTTATACTGGTTGCCATTGTGGTATTCCTCTTTTTAGGTGATTGGCGTTCTACCTTAATTCCCATTATTGCAGTACCTGTTTCCTTAATTGGTGCATTTTTCATCATGCAGTTATTCGGGCTCTCCATTAACCTTATTACCTTATTCGCACTGGTACTCGCCATTGGTATTGTGGTCGATGATGCGATTGTGGTGGTAGAAGCAGTGCATGCCAAAATGGAAGAAACACATTTGGGCCCCTATGAGGCGGTAAAACTTGTGGTTAATGAGATTGGTGGTGCCATTATCGCCATTACTTTAGTGATGGTTTCGGTATTCGTACCTATTGCATTCATGTCTGGACCTGTTGGTGTTTTCTACCGGCAATTTTCCATAACCATGGCGGGCTCAATTATTCTGTCAGCCATTGTAGCATTAACATTAACCCCAGTACTTTGTGCCATGATTCTTAAAAACAATCACGGTAAGGAACGTAAAAAATCTCCTATAGATAAATTTATAGATTGGTTCAACCGAGGGTTCGAAAAGCTAACCGGCAGGTATGTTAAGGTGCTAAATAAAATCGTCGCCAGAAGGGTACTTACTTTCAGTATTCTAGGCGCGTTCTGTGTTGGTATTTTTTTTACCAACGAAACCTTACCTGCAGGATTTATACCTAACGAAGACCAAGGTATGATCTATGCTATTATTCAGACTCCACCAGGTTCAACCCTAGAGCGTACGAATGATGTGGCTAGAAAACTACAAATTATTTGTGAGGAGACCGAAGGTGTTGAATCTGTTTCTTCCTTAGCAGGTTATGAAATTATGACCGAGGGTCGTGGTTCTAATGCCGGTACGGTTTTAATTAACCTGAAACCTTGGGGAGACCGCCATCATTCCGTTCATGAAATTATGGAAGAGCTTGAGGAGGAAACTAAAGACCTTGGTGCCGTAATTGAATATTTTGAACCGCCTGCCGTACCTGGTTTTGGTTCTTCTGGCGGATTTTCCATGCGTCTTTTAGATAAAACCGACGGAACGGATTATCACGAGTTTGAAAAGATAAATAACGAATTCATGGAAGCTTTATCCGAGCGTGATGAACTTACCGGGTTATTTACTTTTTACTCTGCCAACTATCCGCAGTACGAGTTAAAAATCAATAACAAAATTGCTATGCAAAAAGGGGTTTCCATAGATAAAGCCATGGAAAACTTGAATATTCTTATTGGTAGTACCTACGAGCAAGGTTTTATTCGTTTTGGTAGATTCTTTAAAGTGTATACACAAGCAGCTCCTGAATACAGGGCTTTGCCTTCGGATTTAGAGAAGCTATTCGTGAAAAACGAAGAAGGTGAAATGGTACCGTATTCGGCGTTTATGTCTATGGAAAAGAAACTTGGACCTAATGAAATTACCCGATACAACTTGTACAATTCGGCTTCCATTAGAGGACTACCTGCAGAAGGTTATACTAGTGGCGATGCCATTAACGCTATTAATGAAGTTGCCGAGCAAACACTGCCAAGAGGTTTTGATGTCGCTTGGGAAGGACTGTCTTATGACGAGGCACAAAGAGGAAATGAATCTATTTACATATTCTTGGTCGTTCTAATTTTCGTGTACTTCGTGCTTGCGGCACAATATGAGAGTTTTCTACTTCCACTTGCTATTATTCTATCCTTACCTATTGGGGTGCTAGGTTCTTTCTTTATGCTAAAGACCATGGGGCTCGCAAATGATGTTTATGCACAAATCGGACTAATCATGCTCGTCGGGCTTCTAGGTAAGAACGGGGTGCTTATTGTGGAATTTGCCGTGCAAAAACGACGACAGGGCAGTACTATTCTAGAATCTGCCATTGAAGGGGCAAAGGTGCGTTTTAGACCTATATTAATGACTTCATTTGCGTTTATTGCAGGTCTTATTCCTTTAGTAATCGCACACGGTGCAGGGGCAATAGCAAATAAAACAATTGGTAGTTCTGCCATGGGTGGTATGCTTATGGGAACCTTAATCGGTGTACTTATAATTCCAGGTCTGTATTACATATTTGCTAAAATGGCAGATGGTCGCGGACTTATAAAAGGGGAATCTGACGAGCCAGTTTCTGAAGAGTTCATGCGACTTAGCGAAGGTGAAAGCAAAACCCGACAGAAACTTAGAGAACTAAAACAAATGATTAAAAAACTAACCAAAAAACAAGAAGATGGTCAAAATTAAAAAAACCATGAAGCATGGTAAATTACTTTTGGTGGTTCTAATTAACGTAGGTTTATTCTATTCGTGTGTACCTACGAAAGATCTAAAAGAAGTAAATAAAAATTTGCCTACACGATATGATAATCTGGTCGCAGATTCTACGAACAGTGCAGTATTAAAATGGAAGGATTTCTTTAAAGATGAAAACCTTACAAAATTGATTGATACCGCATTGGCAAATAACCAAGAATTACGCATTATGATGCAGCAAATTGATGTCGCCCATAATGAAGTAAAAGCGAGAAAAGGAGAATACTTGCCTTTTGTCAACTATGGTGTAAGTGCCGAAGTTGAAAAAGTAGGTGAATATACCCGCGATGGTGCTGTGGAACAAAATCTGAATATG
Source organism: Maribacter sp. Asnod1-A12 (assembly GCF_045063735.1). Lineage (NCBI taxonomy): Bacteria > Pseudomonadati > Bacteroidota > Flavobacteriia > Flavobacteriales > Flavobacteriaceae > Maribacter > Maribacter sp. Asnod1-A12. The sequence goes on along the minus strand of NZ_JBEFNZ010000006.1, from coordinate 1,600,891 downwards.
AAAGACGGAGAAGAATTTCCCGAGCCTTTAACGGATTACTCTGCCGGACTTTTTGCCACTTGGGAACTTGATGTTTGGAAGAAGCTTCGCAACTCTAAAAAGGCAGCTGCTCTAGAATACCTATCTACCATTGAAGGTAAAAACTTTATGGTCACTAGACTAATTGCCGAAATTGCAGATTCTTATTATGAGCTTATCGCATTAGACAATCAACTAGCATTTATAGAGCAAAACCTTGACTTACAAGGCAATGCGCTTAAAATGGTACGATTACAAAAAGAAGCTGCAAGAGCCACAGAGCTTGCCGTTAGAAGATTTGAAGCAGAGGTTTTAAAAAACCAAAGTCACAAGTTTGAGGTACAGCAAGAAATTGTTGAAATAGAAAACAAATTAAATTTTTTAATTGGACGCCAACCTCAATCCATTGCACGTAATTCTGAAGGGTTTATTGAAACCCAAATGGATACTATTTATGCCGGATTACCATCTCAGTTATTATTAAACAGACCTGATATTAGACAAGCTGAATATGAGTTAGAAGCTGCAAAGCTAAATATTAAAGTAGCAAGAGCTAACTTCTACCCGTCGATTGGCTTAAAAGCAGGTGTTGGGCTACAAGCATTTAAAGCTAAGTACTTGACAGAGACTCCAGAATCGATAATATATAGTGCAGTTGGTGATATTGTTGGTCCGTTGATTAATAGAAATGCTATTAAAGCAAATTACAATACCGCTAACTCAAAGCAAATTCAAGCAGTTTATGAATATGAAAAAGCAATTTTGAATGGTTATATTGAAGTTGTAAATCAGTTGTCAAAAATGGAGAATTTGAAACAGAGTTATGACTTAAAGGAACATCAAGTAAAGGCATTGACAGAATCAATTGATTTATCGACACGATTATTTCAATCTGCAAGAATTGAATACATTGAAGTATTACTGACACAACGCGAAGCGTTAGAGTCTAAGATGGAATTGGTCGAAACTAAAAAAGATCAATTAATGGCAAGAATAAACATCTATCAAGCATTAGGTGGCGGATGGAACTAGTACTGTCATAAACAAGTAAAATTGAGTTTTAAAACCCTAGTAAGAGTATTTCTTATTAGGGTTTTTATTATTTAGCGTATTTTATGAGAAAATAAAGCAATTTAGTGTTCAACTTTTTTGACTTCGTTTTTAAGTATTAGCAACTAAGACTTAAACATTAATACTAATACTACTTTAAAATTATAACTGTCAAAAGTAATTTTTTAGCTTTAACACTAATTGCTATGAATAAGAAAATATAATTACCTCTATAAACTACACAGTATGATAGATTTGAAAGATTACGACAATGCCGTAATCAAGTTTAGAAAAACTTTAAATTTTACGATGTTACCCATTCTATCTTGGGATTTTTATGCTTCTAATTATGAAGAAATAAAACAAATCGAAGAAGATGCAGTTGCCCTTTTAAGTTTGGTTTACGCCAATTCTTGGGATATTGACACCAACATTCTAGATACCAAATTAAAAGAAAATAAAAACGTTGTTGTGGTAACCGACACCAAGTTAAACATTGTTTTTGCTACTAAGAATATGTGGAATATGAGTCAATATCATCCTCAAGAAATAATAGGGAAAAGTCCAAAAATGTTTCAGGGAAAATTGACATCTTCCTCTACTTTAAAAATTGTATCTGATGCAGTAAAAGAAAAAAGACCTTTTGAAGTTACTTTAGTCAACTATAGAAAAGATGGCTCTACTTATAATTGTTGGATTCAGGGACAACCCGTTTTTGACAATAAAGGTGAGGTAGTTAATTTTATTGCTTTTGAAAAGGAAATAGCTTAATCGGATAAAATAAAAGTATAAAAAAAGGATTGCTTTAGAGCAATCCTTTTTTTTAAATCATATTTATTCTGATTATATATCACCAGATTCAATTTCTGTAACCCTTAAGGTATTCACCATTCCTTTATCTTTAATCGGCATGGCTGCGAGGCTAATTAACATATCCCCAACCTGTAAATACCCTTTATTGAATGCAATACGGTTTACATCATCAATAGTATCATCAGTTGAAACAAATTTATCGTAGTAAAAAGCTTTAACACCCCACAATAGATTCAATTGTGTTAGTATTCTTTTGTTTGAAGTAAATACAAGAATATGCGCACTAGGTCTCCATGCTGAAATTTGAAAAGCCGTATACCCACTATTTGTTAATGTAGAGATTCCTTTTGCCTTAATTTCATTTGCCATTAACGCAGCATGATAACAAATTGATTTAGTTATAAATCTTTTCGTACGAATATGCGGTGGATCATGAGGAACATGAATTAAATCTGAACCTTCTACACTCTCTAAAATACTTGACATTTTTTCAATAACCTGAACAGGATAATTACCAACAGATGTTTCACCAGATAACATTACCGCATCTGCACCATCCATTACAGAATTAGCAACATCGTTCACCTCGGCCCTTGTTGGCGTAAGGCTCGTAATCATTGTCTCCATCATCTGAGTCGCAATAATTACCGGTATTCTAGCTTTCTTAGCTCTTAATACCAATTGCTTTTGAATTAATGGAACTTCATGAGCAGGTACCTCAACACCTAAATCACCACGGGCAACCATTAAACCATCACAATAAGCAACAATCTTATCAATATTCTCTACTGCCTCCGGCTTCTCGATTTTAGCAATAATCGGAATTTTATGTTCAGAATGTTTATTGATAATATTCTGAAGATCGATCAAATCTTGGCTAAAACGAACAAAAGAAAGTGCAATCCAGTCTACCTCTAAAGAAATAGCGAATTCGGCATCCTTAACATCTTTCTCTGTTAAAGCAGGCAAAGATATATTTGTATTTGGTAAGTTAACCCCTTTCTTAGACTTCAATGGCCCGCCTTGTATTACCTTGGCTAAAACCTCATCTTCTCCATTGGTCTTTACAACCTCGAACATCAATTTACCATCATCTAAAAGAATACGTTCCCCAGCTTTAACATCTCTAGGAAATTCTTTATAATTCATGTAAACACGTTCTGCAGAACCTTCAAATGGTTCACCGGTTACAAATGTTATTTCATCACCTGGACTAACTACAACATCACCTGCCATTACGCCTACACGTAATTTGGGACCTTGTAAATCGGCTAAAATAGATGTATTGGTATCCATTTCAGCGTTTAGTTCGCGAATCATTTCTACACGTTCCTTTACATCAGCATAATCTGCATGAGAAAAGTTAATTCTGAAGACATCTACTCCTGCATCAATCATGCTCCTGAGTACCTCTTTCTTGCTAGTTGCAGGCCCTAATGTGGCTACAATTTTCGTCTTTTTTACAGTTGGCATATTTAAAAAATTAGATTGTTCTTTGATTTTAGTTTTTCTGTACTTATTTCATATGCTGCCATAACTCTTGGCAACATCAATATTTTTTTAATTAAGGAATTTATATCAAAATCCTTTTCTGTTTCTATTTTCAATAGATAATCAACATCTTTATACTCTGGCATCAACCTTGGAGTTTTATATGTTGTTTCGTTCTTAAATAAATCTTCATGTATTATGAGTTCTTTTTCACTGCTATGATTCGCAATTAATACCCAATACATATCATTATACTCATCTTCCCATTCGAAAATGGGAAACGATTTATGTTCAGCAAGATTAAAATTCTTTTTTGCTCTTACAAATTTTGCCTTCATACTTTGGTTTAAACCGTAGGCCAAAGCAAAATCTTCTAAGGTAGTGTGTAAAGCTATAAGGCTAAAAGATTCATCGTAAAAATCATCATTTATTTTATAAGTAGCAGCCATACTTCAACAAAAGGGTAAATATAGAACTTCTAAGCTATAATGCCTAGTTACTTAATTTGATAAAAACACTTTAAAAGTTATTAAAATGTTAGCATTTAATCATTTTGGTAAATGATTAATTTTCCATCTTGTCCTGCAATGCAAAAAATGCTCTTTTAGCCGCTCTTTCTTCGGCTTTTTTCTTAGAAGTCGCTCGAGCTTTTGCAACGACATTACCACCTATTGAAAGCTTAACGGCAAAATGTTTTAATGGATCATTGCCTGTATCTTCATACACATCAAAATCAAAAGTTTTCTTCTTTTTCTGACACCATTCGATTACGAGGCTCTTATAACTTATGACTCTACCTTCTAATTGCTCGATATCGACATAAGGCTCAACAACTCTCTTTTGAATAAATTTTTCGCAATATTTATATCCTCTATCAAGATAAATCGCCCCTACCAGAGCTTCAAAAACATTACCATGTATATTTTGACCAAAGTGTGACTTAGGAATTCTACTTTCAACATAATTGATCAATCCTAGATCTTTTCCTAATTCATTCAAATGCTCCCTGCTAACAATTTTAGATCGCATTTTAGTTAAATAGCCTTCATCCCCTTCTGGCACTTCGCTATAAAGATGTTTGGAAATTATGGTACCCAACATAGAGTCACCCAAGAACTCTAGTCTTTCATAATTCATAGCGTTACCCTTATCATCTTTTATATTCATTGACCTATGAAGAAAGGCCTTTTTATAAAATGATAATGTTTTAGGCTTAAAACCTAAAATTCTAGTTATTCCCAAAAAAAAATCCCCATCCTCTTTTGGATGGGAATTAAATAAGTTTGTGGGAAATGACATAAATACTAATTAATCAATTTTTTTAAAAACTACACATGCATTGTGTCCGCCAAAACCGAATGTGTTACTCATGGCAACTTTAACATCTCGTTTTTGAGCTTTGTTCAATGTAAGGTTTAAACTAGCATCTATATTCTCATCTACCGTTGTATGGTTAATGGTTGGTGGTACTATACCATGCTCCATCGCCAATATTGAAGCGATTGCCTCAATAGCCCCTGCCGCACCCAATAAGTGACCGGTCATTGACTTGGTCGAATTTATATTTATTTTCTTAGCATGTTCGCCAAATACTTTGGTTATTGCCTTAAGTTCAGCAACATCACCTAAAGGTGTCGAAGTACCATGCGTATTAATGGCATCTACATCTTCAATTGACATACCTGCATCTCTTAAACAGTTTTCCATTACTCTAACTACCCCTATCCCATCTGGGTGTGGTGCAGTCATATGGTAAGCATCACTTGACATACCGCCACCTGCTACTTCTGCATATATTTTTGCTCCTCTTGCAACAGCATGCTCATATTCCTCAAGAACCAATGCTCCTGCCCCTTCACCTAAAACGAAACCATCTCTAGTTGCGTCGAAAGGTCTTGAAGCTGTTTCTGGACTATCGTTTCTTGTTGATAATGCGTGCATTGCCCCAAAGCCACCCATACCTGCAATGGTTACAGCTGCTTCACTACCACCTGTTACAATAACATCACAATGACCTAAACGTATATAGTTCAAGGCATCTATCATTGCATTGGCCGAAGAGGCACAAGCTGAAACTGTTGTATAGTTAGGACCCATAAAACCATGTTTTATAGAAATGTTCCCCGGTGCTATATCAGCAATCATCTTTGGTATAAAGAATGGATTGAATCTTGGTGTACCATCACCATTGGCAAAATTCATGACCTCGTTCTGGAAAGTTTCCAACCCTCCGATTCCTGCTCCCCATATTACGCCAACACGAAATTTATCTACTTTTTCTAAATCTAATTTAGAATCAAGAATAGCTTCGTCTGAAGATACAAGTGCATACTGTGCAAATCTATCTAACTTACGGCCTTCTTTTCTTTCAAAGTGATCTTCGGTCTTGTAATTCTTTAGCTCACATGCGAATTTTACTTTGAATTTCTCTGTATCGTAATAAGTAATTGGTGCTGATCCACTTTTACCGTTGACCAAAGCTTCCCAATACTCTTCAATATTATTACCTATAGGGGTAAGTGCCCCCAAACCTGTAACTACAACTCGCTTTAACTGCATTTAACTTCTTATTTGTTTAAATCTAAACCAAGCGTAAATTAAAAAAAATTATCCATGCGGAGCATTTACCACATGGATAATTTGAATTCTATTCAAGAAAACATGTTTTACTTCGCTTCTTCTATATAGCTGATGGCTTGACCAACAGTTGCGATATTCTCAGCTTGATCGTCTGGAATTTGGATATCAAATTCTTTTTCGAACTCCATTATCAACTCTACCGTGTCTAATGAATCTGCGCCTAAATCGTTAGTAAAGCTAGCCTCGGTTACCACTTCGTTTTCATCAACTCCTAATTTATCAACGATGATAGCTTTAACTCTTGATGCAATGTCTGACATAATAATATTTGTTTTAAAAATTTAAATTGAAGGCAAAAATAAAAAACTTTGGTTTAATTACACTAATTGTCGTTAAAATGTATGGTAATTTAATAAAATTAAAGACATGTGCAGTAATTTTACCACATTAATATTTTGTTTCGGTAACGTTGATAAAAGGTATTTAAAAGTAGCGAGGTAATTAGAACTTTAAATGATAATCGTTTTTTTCTATATTCTGACAAGCTTTAAATTTACTTTATTTGCCTAACTTAAAATTTAATTGATTGCCCTCTTATAAAGACCACTTGTATTGAAAACCAAAAAAATTATTCTTTTTGCCTCAGGTTCTGGATCTAATGTTGAAAACATTGCCAACTATTTTAAACTCCGCAAAGATGTTACTATATGCTGTGTACTAACTAACAAAAGCGATGCCAAAGTCATTGAACGCTGCAACAGACTTGAAATAAACGCCATATTCTTTAATCGCCAAGCATTTTCTAAAAGTGACTTTATTTTAAATATGATAAAGTCACTAAAGCCAGACCTTATAGTATTAGCTGGCTTTTTATGGAAAATACCAGAATCTATCACCAATGCTTTCCCTAAGCAGATCATAAATATTCATCCTGCGTTACTACCTAAATATGGCGGTAAGGGCATGTACGGTATGAACGTTCATAATGCAATTAAGGAAAATAAAGAGACTGAAACCGGTATTACCATACATTACGTAAATGCACATTATGATGAAGGTGCAATTATCAAACAAGCAAAAGCAACCATTGATGAAAACGACACCGCAAATGATATTGCCGCTAAAGTCCACGAATTAGAATATGAATACTTCCCAAAAGTTATTGACGAAATTTTATCGAAACAATAATGGCGAAAAAAGGAAAATTCTATGTAGTATGGAAAGGTAAAAAACCAGGCATCTTTGATTCATGGGCAGCATGCAAAAAATCTATTGCTAACTATGCCGGCGCAGAATACAAATCTTTTGAATCTTTTGACATCGCCAAAAAAGCCTATAATGGTAATTACGCCGATTTTAAAGGAAAGAAAAAAACAACCTCCACCTTATCTAAAGAAGAATTGGCAAAAATAGGTTTGCCAAATTATCATTCTATTTCTGTTGATGCGGCTTCTAGTGGAAATCCCGGAGTTATGGAATACCAAGGTGTTGATACCAAAACGGGCAAAAAATTGTTTAAACAAGGTCCCTTTCCCCAAGGCACCAACAATATCGGCGAATTTTTAGCTTTGGTTCACGGACTAGCATTTTTGAAAGAGCGTAATAGCGACCGTATTATATACACAGATTCTAGAACCGCCATGAGTTGGGTACGAAAAAAGAAATGTAATACTAAACTAACAGCATCTGCCAAAAACAAAAACCTTTTTGAACTTATAGCTAGAGCTGAAGACTGGTTAAAGAAAAATAAATACACTACAGTTATCGCAAAATGGGAAACGAAGGCTTGGGGAGAAATTCCTGCTGATTTTGGTAGGAAATAATTGGCATTTTGTATCAACAATTCGCCTTTGATAACTATTACAATTTGTATTTCATAATCCATTTTAATTAGCCTTTCAAAATCGTATATTTGCATCTTAAATTTTTTCACATTTATGGGCAAGCTTTTAATTGTAGGAACTGTCGCTTTTGACGCCATCGAAACTCCTTTTGGCAAAACAGATAAAATTTTGGGCGGCGCAGCTACCTATATTGGATTAGCGGCATCTCAATTCGATGTAGATTCAGCTATTATATCTATCGTAGGTGATGACCTACCTCAAGAATATTTAGACTTATTAACCGATAGGGGTATTGACATATCTGCCTTAGAAATCGTAAAAGGTGGTAAAACTTTCTTTTGGAAAGGCAAATACCATAACGATTTAAATTCCAGAGATACTTTAGCTACAGAACTAAATACCTTAGAAGACTTCAACCCTGTTGTTCCTGAAAATTACAATGACGCCGATGTAGTAATGCTAGGCAATCTTCACCCAATTGTTCAATTAGGTGTAATTAATCAGATGAAAAAACGACCAAAATTAATCATATTGGACACTATGAACTTTTGGATGGACAATGCTTTAAATGATTTAACGGAAGTGATTAAACATATCGATGTTTTAACCATCAATGATGAAGAGGCTAGACAATTAACGGGCGAATACTCTTTGGTAAAAGCTGCACAAAAGATTTTTACCATGGGCCCTAAATATGTAGTGATCAAAAAAGGAGAACACGGTGCTTTATTATTTAATGAAGACCAAATTTTCTTTGCACCGGCACTACCTTTAGAAGAAGTTTTTGACCCTACAGGTGCCGGCGATACATTTGCAGGTGGTTTTTCAGGATACTTGGCAGCAACCAACGATAGTTCTTTTGAGAACATGAAGAAGGCTATTATACACGGATCCAATTTAGCATCGTTCAGTGTCGAAAAATTTGGCGCAGAAAGAATGATTCATTTAGAACGTAAAGAAATTAGAGAAAGACTGCATCAGTTTAAAAAACTGACACAGTTTGACATAGAATTACAATAAACACTTAACCCCAAATATTTGGGGTTTTTTTAATACCAAAAAGTAATGAGTGACGCAATTAAGCATGAATGTGGTATTTCTGTAATACGGTTATTAAAGCCTTTAGAGTATTACAAGGAAAAGTATGGAACAGCATTTTATGGTGTAAATAAAATGTATCTAATGATGGAAAAACAGCACAATCGTGGTCAAGACGGTGCAGGTTTTGCCAGTATAAAATTAGATGTAAAGGCTGGAGAACGTTATATGAGCCGTGTTCGTTCTTGTCAACAACAACCTATACAAGATATTTTTGCCCAAATCAACGACCGTATAAATACCGAGCTTAAAGAGCACCCTGAGTATGAAGATAACGTGGCTTTGCAAAAAAAGCATATACCCTATATAGGCGAGTTACTTTTAGGCCACGTACGTTATGGAACTTTCGGAAAAAACAGTATCGAAAGTGTACACCCATTCTTGAGACAGAACAACTGGATGCACCGTAACCTTATTGTTGCAGGTAACTTCAACATGACCAATGTTCATGAACTGTTCGATAATCTTATTCAGCTAGGGCAGCACCCAAAAGAAATGGCGGATACGGTTACAGTTATGGAAAAGATAGGTCATTTTCTTGATGATGCGGTTGCGAAACTATACAAGCAAATCAAGAAAGAAGGCTATACCAAACAGCAAGCTTCAGCAATTATTGCAGAACGTTTAAAAGTGCATAAAATATTAAAAAGGGCCGCGAAGAATTTCGATGGCGGTTACGCAATGGCCGGCTTATTAGGCCATGGTGATTCTTTTGTTTTAAGAGACCCAAGCGGAATTAGACCTGCTTATTATTATAGGGATGACGAGGTTGTGGTGGTAGCATCAGAACGCCCTGCTATACAAACGGTCTTCAACGTACCTTACGAAGAAGTAAAAGAACTAGACCCAGGGGCAGCTATTATTATTAAAAAGAACGGAACTAGCACAATAGAACAAATTCAAGAACCAAAAGAACGTAAGGCATGTTCTTTTGAACGCATCTATTTCTCTAGAGGTAGTGATAAAGAAATCTACCAAGAACGTAAAGCTTTAGGTAAGTTGGTTTTTCCTCAAATTTTAGAATCTATAAATGAGGATATCAAAAATACAGTCTTCTCATATATTCCAAATACGGCCGAGACTTCTTTCTATGGTATGGTCAAAGAAGCGCAGAACTATCTAAACAAGAAAAAAGAAGAACAAATTCTTGCTTTGGGTACTGGAATAACCGGTGAACAACTTCATGAAATATTAGAAGTACGACCTAGAATCGAAAAAGTGGCCATCAAAGATGCCAAGCTTAGAACTTTTATTACTCAAGATAGCAGTAGAGATGACCTTGTAGCCCACGTCTACGATATTTCTTATGGCTCTGTAAAAAAAGGTGATAATCTTGTTATTATAGATGATAGTATCGTTCGTGGCACAACTCTTAAAAAGAGTATTTTAAGAATACTTGATAGACTTTCACCTAAGAAAATTATTGTCGTTTCATCTGCACCTCAAATAAGGTATCCTGATTGTTATGGTATAGATATGGCCAAGCTAGAAGACTTTATAGCCTTTAAAGCGGCCCTAGCTTTACACCAAGACAACAACTCTATGCATATAGTTGAGGATATTTACAAAAAATGTCTTACTCAGGTAAATAGTCATGATAATGATGTTATTAATTATGTAAAAGAATTCTACGCACCATTTACCGCTAAAGAGATTTCAAAGAAAACAGGAGAACTATTAAGTCCAGAAGGAATAAATGCAGAAGTTTCTATCATATATCAAACGATCGAAAGTTTACACGAAGCTTGTCCAAAAAATTTAGGAGATTGGTATTTCACCGGTAATTATCCAACACCAGGCGGAAACAGAGTTGTAAACAGAGCTTTCATAAATTTCTATGAAGGAAATAATGAACGCGCTTATTAAATAATATTTCGATGAAATGCACAAATATTGTGTATTTCATCGACAAAATTAGTATTTTATCGATGGAATAGTCGATTTGACTTAACCCGCTTTACATTTAAAGCTACCATAGCATAAGTAGGTTAAGTTCATGGTAAGATTTGGGGCAAAAAAGGTGGAGATTTCTCCACCTTTTTTATTTTTAATTTTTTCCACCCTACATGCTTGTAATCCCTTTCTTCACAAAGAACCCTTTAACGTAATTACAAGACGTTCAGCCAATTCCTTTTAAAAGCATTAATAAGCCTATTACATTTACAGAACCATAGCATAAGTAGGTTAAGTTCATGGTAAGATTTGGGGAAAAAGACGGGGCATTGCTCCGTCTTTTTATTTTACAGCCCTTTCTAACTTCTCTATTCCTATAAATTATTCCTCAATTATTAATTTCGGTATTACAACTTAAGTTTGTGACGTACAACGATTAGCTTTTTGTATACCACTACCTGCACATATATTTACAGAACCATAGCATAAGTAGGTTAAGTTCATGGTAAGATTTGGGGAAAAGACGGAGCATTGCTTCGTCTTTTTATTTTACAACCCTTTCTAACTTCTCTATTCCTATAAGTTATCCTCAATTATTAATTCTAGTAGTACAACCTAAGTCTGTGACGTACAACGATTAGCTTTTTGTTTGACAGCATATGCCTATATATTTACAGAACCATAGCATAAGTAGGTTAAGTTCATGGTAAGATTTGGGGAAAAGACGGGGCATTGCTCCGTCTTTTTATTTTATACCAATTGGCCTATAAAACAACTAGTTACCCCCTAAGTCCACACTATAGAAAACCATCTACTCATAAATAAAAGTTTATTTTTTTCTTAAAAATCCTTTTTTTATTTACTCAATACCAGTAATTTAGTCTCGCCATAGCATAAGTAGGTTAAGTTTATGGTAAGATTTGGGACGAAAAGGGTGGAGACTTCTCCGCCCTTTTCTATTTTAAAAACAAAAAAACCACCCATGAATAATTCATAAGTGGTTTCCTACAAGTTAGTTAAGAATATTTCTGCTCTTTCTTATTTGTTACTTGCGTATAATTTCGAAACTTCATCCCAGTTAATGATATTGAAAAATGCTTCAATATAATCTGGTCTCTTATTTTGATAGTTTAGGTAATATGCATGTTCCCAAACATCTAATCCTAAAATTGGGAAGCCTCCACAACCAACACCTGGCATTAAAGGATTATCTTGATTAGGTGAAGAACACACTTCTACTTTACCTCCTTTATGAACACATAACCATGCCCAACCAGAACCAAATCTTGTACCAGCAGCAGTAGTGAATTTACTTTTAAATTCTTCAAAAGAGCCAAAAGCCGTATCAATAGCCGATGCTAACTCACCACTAGGCTCTCCACCACCATTTGGTGATAAAATTGTCCAGAATAATGAATGGTTATAAAAACCACCACCGTTATTTCTAACAGCACCATTGTTCATGTCTAATCCTGTTAAAATATCTTCTATAGATTTTCCTTCTAGTTCAGTACCTTCAATAGCAGCATTTAACTTAGTGGTATATCCGTTATGATGTTTTGTATGATGTATTTCCATTGTCCTTGCATCAATATGAGGCTCAAGAGCATCATAAGCGTAAGGCAATTTTGGTAGTTCAAAAGCCATAATTTATGTGTTTTTAGATTTATACTAATTGTCTCCCAAAGTTACGGATTTTAACATTTATATTCATGTAATAATTTGTTAAGAACTGTACAGGAATCATTAATTTGCAGTAAAAACCAGTGTCTACCAATTCTTTTACTATATATAATGCCTCTGCAGGATCTGGCAAAACCTATGCCCTTGCCAAAGTATACCTGAAAATCATACTAGAATCACCCCAGAATTTCAGAAAAATACTAGCCATCACATTTACCAATAAAGCGGTAAATGAAATGAAACATCGTATTTTAAATAGTCTTTTCGAGTTTTCAAAGACCATTTCTCTTGACGACGCTAGCCCGTTATTCACTGACATATTAAAAGAAACCAGTTACACTTTTGAAGAACTACCTGTTCTAAGCAAACTTCGGTTAAAGCAAATTTTACACAACTATGCCTTTTTTGATATTTCTACAATAGATAAGTTTACCCATAGACTTATCAGAACATTTGCGAAAGACTTAAAGATACCTCAGAATTTCGAGGTTGTACTTGACGTTGACCTACTTTTACAAGAAGCCGTTGAACGTGTAATCAGTAAAGCAGGAGAAGACCCTGAATTTACAAAGGTGCTTTTAGATTTTGCCTTGGAGAAAATTGAGGATGACCGAAGTTGGGATATTGGATTCGATCTTTTAAAAATAGGTAAACTGATATTCGATGAAAACAATGCCGCACATTTAAAGCAATTAAAAGATATTCAACTAAGCGACTTCTTAAAACTACAAATTCATTTAAAAAAACAAACAAAAAACCTAGAAACACGTATTGTTGAACTTGCAACTGCCGCTATCGATACTATAACTACATCAGGATTGGATCTTAAAGATTTCCCTAGAGAAACTTTACCCAATCACTTTAAAAAAATAATTGCCGGCAACTTTACACCTACCCAACTCTACAATAATAAACTAGAGGATAATTTAATTGAAGGTAAAGTAGTAAAAGCTACCGTTAAAAATGCTCCGACAGATTTAGCTCCTCAATTGCTTTATCATTATCAAGCTATAAAAGAGCTAATTTATAAAAGAGGTCTGTTTGCTAATATCAACAGAAACATAATTCCTTTTGCGCTATTAAATGCCATTCAAAAAGAACTGAAGATTATTCAAGAAGAGAAAGACCAATTATCAATATCAGAATTCAACACCTTAATCGCCAAAGAAGTCAAAAATCAACCGGCTCCATTTATTTACGAACGACTTGGCGAAAAATACCGTCATTATTTTATTGACGAATTTCAAGATACTTCGCAAATGCAATGGGAAAATCTTATTCCATTAATTGGGAGTGCCATGGAAGGAGAAGATGAATTGGGCAGTACCGGGTCATTATTTTTAGTGGGCGACCCAAAGCAAGCGATTTACAGATGGCGTGGTGGTAAAGCCGAACAGTTTCTAGAATTGGCAACCCACCAAACGCATCCATTTACCATAAAGTCAGAACTAGTTACGTTACCAAAAAACTATAGAAGTTATGCAGAGGTCATTCATTTCAACAATAACTTTTTTCAAAGCATAAGTCCGTTTTTAGAGAACGATATTTATCAAGAGTTCTTTAAAAAAGGAAATACACAAGAAATCAATCAGAAAGAAGGCGGTTTTGTAAATATCTCATTGCTAGAAGAAGAAACCGATGAAGATTATGCGGCTAATACATTAGCGACCATTCAAAATTGTCTGGACCAAGGTTATACCTATAATGATATCTGTATTATCATCAGAAAAAAGAAACATGGACTACTACTGGCTGACCATTTAATGCAAAATAACGTGCCTGTTGTTTCTTCAGATTCCTTATTATTAAGCGAAAGTACCAAAACCATTTTCTTGGTTCAACTAATTAGGTATATGGTTCAGCCTACCGAATTAGAGATTCAATATGAAATATTAAATTTTCTATCGGAAGGGGTAAAAGATAAACATGCCTATATCTCTGAAAACTTAGGAAACCTTGACACCCATCTTTTTGAAACATATGGTTTTGATGCTTCTACACTAAGACAAGCTTCGGTTTTTGATGGTTTAGCCTATGCTATAAAAACATTTAACCTTATTCCTACGTCAGATGCTCACCTTTCTGCTTTTATGGATTTAGTTTTTGACGTTGAATCTAAATATGGCTCAGACATGCAGTCCTTTTTAGACTATTGGGATAAAAAGGGGAATACTGCAAGTATCAGTACTCCCGAAAATATTGAATCGGTACAGATTATGACCATTCATAAATCTAAGGGTCTGGAATTTCCTGTTGTAATTTTTCCATATGCCAATTCAAATGTATTCGAAGAAATCGACCCTAAACTATGGCTTCCGGTAAGTAAAGAAGAGTTTTTAGGCTTTTCCGAAGTACTTATCAATAAAAAACAAGAAGTTCAAGAATATGGTGAGCTTGAATCGTTACTTTATGAAATTGATCACCAAAAATTACAGCTCGATGCTTTCAACCTATTATATGTAGTGCTTACAAGAGCTGTTAATGCCTTATTTATAATAAGCGCTAATAAACTTGATAAAAAAGGGGAACATAATACCAATTCGTATTCTGGTCTATTCATTCACTTTCTAAAAAGTATTGGTGCATATCAACAAGACAAACTATCATATGACTTTGGTAAATTGACACCACCACCCTCTAAAAAACAAAATAGTACAGACCAACTCACTATACCTTATATATATACCAATAAAAATAGACCCGATTTTAAAATTCTTGCCTTGGCAGGCACTTTGTGGGACGAAGGGCTAGACGTTGCGATAAACCAAGGTAATGTTATACATTATATATTAGGTGCTGTTTACACGTCTAAAGATTTAGATAGAGCCATACAAATGGCACTACAAAAAGGTTTGGTCAAAGAGCAAGAAGTCATTGAGATAAAGGAAATTGTAAAAAAGGTCATCTTTCATGAAGATTTGAACCAATTTTACCAGCATAACATTGAAATACTAAATGAACGAGATTTATTAATGGCGGATGGTACAATTCAAAGACCTGATAGAGTTGTTCTAAAAGGTAAACATGCGACAATAATAGACTATAAAACAGGAGAACAAAACCCAAAATATCATCATCAAGTAAATACCTATGCCCAGAGTTTTTCAAATATGGGCTACACAATAGATCATAAAATTATTGTGTATATAAATAAAGAAATAGAACTAGCTTATATATAAAGGAATATGTACGGAAAAATCAAACAACACTTACAACAAGAAATTGACAACATTAAAAGTGATGGACTTTTTAAAGAGGAACGAATTATCGTTTCTCCACAAGATGCCGTTATTAAAATAGATACCGGACAAGAGGTTATCAATTTTTGTGCTAATAATTATTTAGGTCTATCATCTCACCCAGATGTTATACAAGCCGCTAAAGATGCTATGGATACTCATGGTTTTGGTATGTCTTCAGTACGTTTTATTTGTGGAACCCAAGACATACATAAAACATTAGAAGAAAAAATCGCACATTTCTATGCTACCGAAGACACGATATTATACGCCGCAGCCTTTGATGCCAATGGCGGAGTATTTGAGCCTTTGCTTAGTGCAGAAGATGCGATTATTTCCGATTCTTTAAACCACGCCTCTATTATTGATGGTGTTCGTTTATGCAAAGCAAAACGTTACCGTTATGCCAATAGCGATATGGCCGATTTAGAAACCCAGCTTATAAAAGCGAATGAAGACGGAGCTCGATTTAAAATTATTGTTACAGATGGTGTATTCTCTATGGACGGTATCGTAGCTCCGTTAGATAAAATATGTGATCTAGCCGATAAGTACGATGCTTTAGTGATGATCGACGAATGCCATGCCACTGGTTTTATTGGCGAAAAGGGCAAAGGCACCTTAGAAGAAAAAGGTGTTATGGGAAGAATTGATATTATAACCGGTACTTTAGGCAAGGCTCTAGGTGGCGCAATGGGAGGTTATACTACAGGTAAAAAAGAAATTATCACTTTATTAAGACAACGTTCTAGACCCTATCTGTTTTCAAACTCTTTGGCACCAGCTATTGTGGGGGCATCTATTAAAGTATTCGATATGCTTGAAAACGACACAACTTTACGCGATCGGTTGCAAGAAAATACTGCATACTTTAAAAAAGGCATTGAAAATGCAGGCTTCGACATTGTCGATGGAGACTCTGCAATTGTGCCAGTTATGCTTTATGATGCTAAATTATCGCAAGAAATGGCAAATAAACTATTAGAAAAAGGCATTTATGTAATCGGTTTTTTCTATCCAGTAGTTCCAAAAGGTAAGGCTCGTATAAGAGTTCAACTATCTGCCGCACATACAAAGCAGCATCTAGATTCGGCCATTGCAGCTTTCACAGAAGTGGGCAAAGAGCTAAAAATCGTTTAAAAGACATATTTAATCTATTAAATGCGCTAAAAAAAATAGGAAATTGATTTTGTTAATAATATTTAACAAGTTACATTTGCAGCTAATAAACACTTAAACTTAAAATTTAATACATGAAACATCTTAGCAAATTATTGGCGGTTGCCCTACTTGTTGTAGGTATCAACAGCATACAAGCGCAAGACGAGAATAACCCTTGGCAAGTGCAATTTGGGGTTAATGCCATTGACGTATATCCAACTTCGGATGTAAGTTCTTTCGGTAACGAATTCTTCAATGTGAACGATCACTGGAACATTTTACCTTCTATATCTTATGTAGGAGTATCTAAGTCAATAGGAGATGGTTTCTCTGTTGGAGCTAGAGGTTCTCTTAACAAAATCAGCAAATTTGGTGACGTTAGCGTTGACGATCTTTCTCACTACGCTATAGATGGTACAATAAAATATGATATCATTAAAAGACAAACAGTTCTTGACCCATTCATCGAAATCGGTGGTGGTTATACTTGGATCGATGAAATCGGTGCTGGTACTGTAAATGGTGGTATTGGACTTAATATCTGGTTTTCTGAAAACTTAGGTCTTACATTACAATCTTCTTACAAGCATGCTTTTGAAGATTACTTAGCTCCACACATGCAACATTTAGCTGGTATCTCAGTTAAATTTGGTGGTACTGATACTGATGGTGATGGTATCTACGATAAAGATGATGCTTGTCCAGAAGTTGCTGGTCTTGAAGCATTCAACGGTTGTCCTGATTCTGACGGTGATGGTATCGAAGACAGCAAAGATGCTTGTCCTAACGAAGCTGGTTCTAAAGAAATGAACGGATGTCCTGACGCTGACGGTGACGGTGTTGCTGATAAAGATGATGCTTGTCCAAATGAAGCTGGTCTTCCTGCTTTAGCTGGTTGTCCTGATGCTGACGGTGACGGTGTTGCTGATAAAGATGACGCTTGTCCTTCTGAAGCTGGTCCTGCTGAAAACAAAGGTTGTCCTTGGGCTGATAAAGATGGCGACGGTGTACTTGACAAAGATGATCAATGTCCAGATGTTGCTGGTACAGTAGCTAACGCTGGTTGTCCTGAAGTAACTGCTGAAGTTCAAAAGCAATTGAACGATTATGCTAGAACTATCTTATTTGATACTGGTAAATCTTCTATTAAAGCTGAGTCTACTTCTGTAATGGTTGACATTATCACAATCCTTAAAGAATACCCTAACGCTAAGTTTACTGTTGAAGGTCATACTGACAGCGTAGGTAGCGAAAAATTAAACCAAAGCCTTTCTGAGTCAAGAGCTCTTTCTGTAAAAGAATTCTTAGTTGACAAAGGAATCGAAGAGTTTAGATTATCTGCTGTTGGTTACGGTGAGGCTAAGCCTATCGCAACAAACAATACAAGAGCTGGTAGAACTCAAAACAGAAGGGTAGAAATTAACTTAGTAAAATAAGTTTAAAACAAACCTAAGTGTTTTAATAAATAAAAGCTCCGCAATATTGCGGAGCTTTTTTATTTTTACACTATGCAGAGTTTTATACAAGATGTAGTACAAAAGGTTTTAAGTGACAACCCAGACACTGGTAATGTAGTTTTTGTTCTACCTAGTAAACGTGCTGGTGTATTTCTTAAGAAAACACTATCACAATCACTTAACCAGACTGTACTTGCCCCAGAAATCTACAGTATAGAAGATTTCATTGAAAAGGTTTCTAACCTTGTTACCGCAAATACAACCACACAATTATTTGAACTCTATCACGCCTATCTAAAAGTAGGTGACTATGAAAAAGAATCTTTCGATTCTTTTTTAAAATGGGGGCAAATTTTATTACAAGATTTTAATGAAGTAGACCGTTACTTAGTTGAAGCCGCAACCTTATATCAAAATGTTGCTGCCATTCAAGAAGTCAACCATTGGTCATTAAATCCTGATAATTCTGAAATGATTGAAAACTACCTTCATTTTTGGAGGTATTTAGAAGAGATTTATAATCAGTTTAATAATCGTTTATTAGAACAAGGGCTTGGTCACCAAGGTCTCATTTATAAAACATCGGTATCAGAATTACCTAACTATATCAACAACACTAGCAAAAAACATATATTTCTAGGTTTTAATGCCCTAAACACTGCCGAAAGTATTCTGATACAGACTATTTTAGAAAAAACAGATGCTTCGATATATTGGGATATAGACCCCTATTTTTTACAAGACAATATTCATGATGCAGGTTATTTTATACGCAATTATAAAAGTACATGGAATGTTTTAAAAGGGAAACCTCTAGCAGGATTAACCAATTACTACAATACCGATAAGAATATTGAAATAATTGGAGTGCCTAAGAATATATCTCAAATAAATTATGTAGGGGATCTACTGTTCAAAATTCAGAATGAATCTCCTGATACTTTACGTAACGCCGCCATTGTTTTAGGTAATGAAGAATTACTGAACCCGCTGTTGAATTCTATTCCTGATAATATTCCGGCTACGAACATCACCATGGGACAAAAGCTAGAGTCTACTACATTAGCCAGCTTTTTCACCAACCTTATTGAGTTTCACGAACAAAAGACCGAAAAAGGATGGTTCTACAAGCATTTACTAAATCTTTTGACACACTCATATGCCGTACTACTATTTGATGCCAACGAAGTCTCAACAGAGCGTTTAGTTTCAAAAATTAAAACAAATAACTGGTCATATATTACCAATACCCAAATACGCGAGCTATTACCGGAACATGCGGCTATTCATTTACTTTTTGAAGATGTAAAGAATAATCCGAATAGTCTTATAGATAACTTTCTAGCACTTATTCAATCCATCAGGACTATAGAAGTTGTAAAACAGAACTCCCTTTTACTAGAACAGCTTTATAAATTCTTTACGTTATTTAATCAGCTAAAAGATTTATGTACAAGTTTTACGTACATCAACAATCTTAAAAGTCTTAAACATTTATTTAGTCAATTATTGAGTTCAGAAACTTTAGATTTTCAAGGAAACCCAATTGAAGGCATTCAAATTATGGGAATGTTAGAAAGTAGATTGTTAGATTTTGAAACTATTATCATTACTTCTGTAAACGAGGGCGTATTACCATCGGGGAAATCCAATAATTCGTTTATTCCGTTCGACTTAAAAATTAAAAACGGATTACCAACCTATAAAGAGAAAGACGCGGTATATACCTATCACTTCTACCGTCTGTTACAACGTGCTAAAAACGTGTATGTTCTTTACAATACGGAACCAGATGCCTTGGAAGGCGGGGAACGTAGTAGATTAATTACGCAGCTGCTAACCGACGATAATAGAACCGATATAAAGTCTTTTATTGCGACACCAACTATTCAGCCCATTACCAAAGAAATAGAACAGGTTGAAAAGACAAGTAGCTTAGCAGCTCTTATCCAGGAGAAAGCTAGAAAAGGGTTCTCACCAAGTTCATTGAGTAATTACATTAGAAACCCTATAGATTTTTACAAGCAGAACTTATTGAATATCAATGAGGTTATGCAAGTAGAGGAAACGTTGGCGCCCAATACCTTTGGTACCATTGTACATGATAGTTTAGAAGAACTATACACTCCGCTTGTTGGCAAAACACTTACTGAAGAATCATTAAACGCCATACGAAAGAACGTATCTACTTCCGTAGCCAGAAATTTTGAAAAAACATATAAGGAAGGAAATATAAGTTCAGGCAAAAACTATATTTCTTTTCATGTTATCCTAAAATATATACAGACATTTATTGATGCCGAAATAACCGCTATAAAGGATCATAGCATAAAAATCATTGCCCTAGAACAAGAACTATCCGTACCGCTTACAGTACCAGGTTTAGAATTCCCTATTATTTTAAAAGGAAAGTTAGACCGTGTAGATGAATACGATGGTATAACACGCATTATAGATTACAAAACAGGAAAAGTAGAACGCCGTAATGTTGAGATTGTAGATTGGGAAATTTTGAACGAAGAATACCAATACAGCAAAGCGTTTCAATTACTTTGTTACGCTTTAATGTACTTTAAAACCCAACCCACAGAGAACCTTGCTATTCAAGCAGGTATTATCTCATTAAAGAATTTCGCAGAAGGCACTTTGCTATTCGCACAAAAAGAATCTGCCCGATCAACCACAAAAAATCACATCATAAATAATGCAGTCATTTCTGATTTCGAGCAGATACTTAGTCAGCTAATTACAGAAATATGTAACACTGATATTCCATTTATAGAAAAAGAAGTGTAATACTACTTCTTATCCGGTCGTGTTGGTCTTACCTCAATTTTACTTGGTAAGGTTCTTTCGTTCATTTGTAACAAGTCTAATACCAATTCACCAATATCTTCTGGCTGAATTTTCCAAGCATCTTTTTCATCTGGCTCATTATTATTAAAATGTGTGGACACCGATCCTGGCATTATGGTAGAAACTTTAATTCCATATTGTCTTAAATCTAACATTGCAGCTTGTGTAAAACCTACCACTCCGAATTTAGAAGCATTATACCCTGCGCCTTTTGCAAAGAAGTTGGTACCTGCCAAACTAGCCAATGTTATATAATACCCCTCTGACTTCTTTAAAGCCGCTACAGAAGCTTTTAAGGTGTGAAAAGTACCATTTAAATTGGTATCTATCATCTGATGCCATTCTTCATCCGTCATTTCATCAATAGGTGCAAAATTACCAACTCCGGCATTTGCCAAGACCACATCTACTTGACCCCATTTATCCATTATTTTAGAAACGGCATTCTTCTCATCTGCCATTTTTGCTACGTCAGACACAATACCTAAAACAGCATCGTTGTCAAAATCCTTTAAAGCCTTATCCACACTTTCTTGAGAACGCCCACTAATGGCAACTCTCATACCTTGTTTCAATAATGTTTGTGCTACTGCAAATCCTATTCCCTTGGTCCCTCCTGTGATATAGGCTACTTTATTTTTTAAATCTTTCATCGTTCAAATTTTAATAATACCACAAGTTAGCGATTCTCTATTTTTTTTGTTGTCCTTTTAGATTAAGATTTAACGGTTTTGATTTGTTATATTTAACTACAACTTAATACTCAACAATGAACAGAATTATCGTTTGGTCTATAACCGTAGCTCTTGCAGGATTTTTATTTGGATTTGATACCGTAGTTATCTCGGGAGCAAACGAACCCATTAAACAATTATGGAATACATCACCTCTATTTCATGGTACTTTTATTATGAGCATGGCACTTTGGGGTACTGTCGTAGGTTCTCTTTTTGGCGGTATACCTACCAAAAATTTAGGTCGTAAAAAAACCTTACTCTGGGTCGGTATTCTATTCTTGGTTTCCGCATTAGGTTCGGCTTTGGCCCAAGACCCTTATTCGTTCTCTATATTTCGTTTTATTGGTGGCCTAGGTGTTGGTATCTCATCTGTTGCAGCACCGATTTATATCTCTGAAATTACATCAAAAGAGAATCGTGGTAAGCTAGGTGGACTCTATCAGTTCTGGTTGGTATTCGGCATACTAATCGCCTTTGTCTCTAACTGGCTGCTTAAAGGTTTTGACGGAGCAAATGACTGGCGTTGGATGTTGGGCATTGAAGCCATACCTGCATTCATTTATACCCTAATGGTTTTTACCGTACCAGAGAGTCCACGGTGGTTGGCACTACATAAAAAAGACGAAGCCGCCGCATTGAAAATATTAGAGATTATACACTCAAAAGAAAAAGCGGCACAGCAGCTGACAGAGATTAAAACCGACCTAAAACACACAGCTAAAAGTGAAAGTCTTTTACAAAAGAAATATTCTAAAGTACTTTGGCTTGCTTTCTTTATTGCATTTTTTAACCAACTTTCTGGTATTAACTTTGTACTGTATTATGCCCCAGAAATTTTAGAACAAGCTGGACTGGGAGGTAAGGAATCTTTATTTAATTCTATTGCTATAGGTATCGTAAACCTCGTATTCACCTTCATAGGAATACGTTTATTAGATAAGCTCGGTAGAAGACAACTCATCATTATTGGATCAATTGGTTACATCATAAGTTTGGTAATGGTGGGACTATGTTTTCAAATAAATCTAGGATCGACCCTAACACTAACATTCATCTGTACTTTTGTTGCTTCTCACGCCATTGGTCAAGGTGCTGTTATTTGGGTATTTATTTCAGAGATTTTTCCGAACAGTATTCGTGCTTACGGGCAATCTTGGGGCGTTAGTGTCCATTGGGTATTTGCAGCAATTATTACATTGATTACTCCGTTTTTCTTAGATGCTACAGAAGGCATCTTAAAAGACCACGTCTGGTATATCTATTACTTCTTCTGTGCTATGATGGTATTGCAACTTATTTGGGCAATTACCAAAATGCCCGAAACCAAAGGGGTTTCTCTAGAAGAACTGAGTAAAGAATTGGTGAAAGAGTATTAGTCCAAAAAAATTACTACATTTTATAAAAATATGGGCTAGCATTCTAAAATACTAACCCATATTTTATTTTCTAGTCACCATCAGTATCATTGAAAGTAACAACGATATTGGCAGCACTTGAAAAATCTGTCTTTAATAGACCTATTACCGTTTGTAAATCTGTTCTTAAGTTATCTAATGCATTTACATCGGTCACTAAAACATCTTCAATTGATCCATTAATGGTATACAAATCATCCAAAGCTACTTGAAATGCTTCTTGAATGGCAGTATCTATATCTGGTCTATCTAGTACTTCTTTTAAATAATCATCTAATCCAAAACCTTCTTCCCCAATATAATCACCTAAATAACTATTATTAAGTGTTTCTAAATTTTCAATCAATGCTTCTTTACTTATTTCACTTCTGTATGCCTCAAAATAAGTAACCCCATCACTTTCTGCATTTAGGGCCTCCTCTATTTTGGTACCTTTCATAGATTCTAATGCCGCAATAATCGCATTGACTACCTGATTCTGACTTCCATTAACACCTGTCTCTAGATTACTTTTAAAACTAGGTTCTACTTCACCCCAAAAAATTTGTAACGCGGTACTTTGCTCATTTAAATTCTCTATTAATGCTAACAAATACTGCATACGTTTTTCAGCATTAACATCTGTCGTCAATTCTGCCAAAACCAATTCAGCTGAATCATGAAACAACAAATATTCAATGGCACTATACCCTTTTGTATTTGCACCTGTACTGGAAACAAAAGCGTTATTCAATGTTTCCTCTTCTAAAATGTTATCTTCTATGGCTTCAAAATTAGTAGGCCATTGATTTATTCTAGTATGTATAAATGAATTTTGGATGGCACCTAAATTAAAAACTTCATTGCTCTTCCAATTTAAAAAAGAGGCTTTCCATGCTTTTTGCAATGCCAAAAGTTCAACTTCGGCAGGGTTTGCTGAAAAATCTAAACTTGCTGAAACTAAGCTACCTAAAACTTCTAGATGGGCAGATTGATTTACTTTTATCTGAAAATCATACAAATCCGATACTTGCATTAAGCGCCCCTCTTCTACAGTTACCTCTGATATTGAAATGGCTTCATCACTATCATCGTTACCACATGAAAAAACCAAGAGTAAAAATGCGATGAATAGAATTTTATTTTTCATAGTATTAAAGTGTATTCAAAAATTGAATTAATTTACTTCTTTCTTCAGCTGAAAAGCTTTTAAAATTTTCTTTAGATGCCTGTGCTTCCCCACCATGCCAAAGTATTGCTTCTTCTATATTTCGTGCCCTACCATCATGCAATAGGTTTGTATGCCCATTTACCGTCTCTATTAAACCTATTCCCCATAAGGGCGGTGTACGCCATTCATTACCGTTTGCATCAAAATCTTGCAAGCCATCTGCAAGACCATCACCCATATCATGTAAGAGTAAATCTGTGTAGGGGCGAATGGTTTGATTTGCTAATGCTATTATCTCGTAAGATCCTGTTTCAATTTTAGGAATATGACATTTTATACATTCAGCACTTGCGAACAACGATTTTCCTTCCAGAACGTCCTCATCATCAACATCTCTTCTTGCCGGAACAGAAAGTGATGCTGCATAAAAAGCTACTTTTTCTAAATTTTCATCCTCAATTTCAGGAGTACCTCCATTTGGGTAATCGTCACAATCTAAGGGTGTAGGACAATTTTCATCAGGAAATAATGAAGAAGTAATGCCTAAATCGCCAGCAAAAGCTGCAGCAACTTGTTGTTTAATGTTCGGTTGATTGGCTTTCCATCCAAAACGACCAATTTCCATAGTATTGGATTCTACATCATAAACCATGTTTATTCTCCCAGAAATACCGTCATCATCGGCATCATTAGGATCTGAATAACTTAACAATGTTGCATCTGGTATAGCATCTAAAAGACCTAGACCGATCATTTGATTAGCAACCCTAGGCGAAAGTCTTGTTAAACTATTAAGCTCACCAAACCCTAAACCGGTAAAAGAATATTCTGGATTTTGCAAACTTACCTGCGTACCATCATCATAAGTTTCTGTAAGCGGTGTATAAGTCACTATAAGTGTACCTTCATTATCAACGCTTAAAATAGAATTGTCTTGAAATTGTGTACCATAAACGGGATCACCGATATTACTACCAGTGGCATCGGTCTCTAATAGTCCCAAACGTATTAATAGCCCGTGTGAGAACTCTCCATCAAAAGCTGGCGGTCTTCCCCTGCCATCTTTGAAATGGCAACCAGAACAATTTCTAGAATTAAAAAAAGGACCTAAGCCGTCTCTTGCTGTGGTCGATGCCGGTGCCGTTACCCAACTCTGGTTAAAAAGTGAGTTGCCCACTCCGAAAGTGACCCTTTCATCAAAAGTTAAATCTGGTGAAGCAAAACCAAAAGCTTCTGCAGAAAAATTAGTGGACGTCGTAGTACCACCAGAAAGTTCTTCGCCTTCTTCTGCCACTAAAGGCACAATGACCTCATCTTTGCTACAAGATGAAACCATTAAAACACTGATTACCAGTAAACAAAATGATGAAAATCTGTTCATATCATATAACAACAAAACTGGATTTAAATAAATCCAGTTTTAATATTTTTTCTTTAAAAGAGAACGGTTTTCACAGCCCTGTACTCAAAAGACATATGTAAATGCGAATTAGTCGATACCTAAAGCAACTTTCGCTTCTAATAATTTGTCACCAAAAGCAACTAATGATTGTACTGCTGTCTGTACTTTTGCTCCTTCCACACTAGACTCACCATCAACAATTGCAAGATCAAAAGGATCTAATGTTGCTTCAACATCTGCCTCTGCAGTTGCCAATAATGTATTTAGTTCAGTAGCCAATTCAGCATCTGCCTCGGTAATTAAATCTTGTAACGAGTTACCGGTTACATTACCGTAAGAACCAGTATATACATTTACGATACCGTCTAAATTCAATCTAATATCTCTGTTTGTATTATCACTAAAACAAGAGTGTTCGTCTTCTTGATCTTGATTTTGCAAGGCAACGGCAATACGCTCAATAGCCAATTCACTTCTAGATAATTCTGCAATACTACTAATGATATTATCTAAAGCTTCTTCTTCATCTAAAGCTAAGAAGGTAGTTTTATATGCACCTGTCCATTCATCAATTACCACTTGTAAATGATCGGTTAATAAATCTGCTACAATTGCCAAATACGCTCTTCTACGTTCTTGATTTTCTGCTGTACCACCGTCAACAAAATCAGTATAAACTCTTTGACCGGCTAAATTTTCTGAAGGAGCGGTAAGATCTTGACCCCAAAGCAAAAACTCGATTGCATGGTAACCTATTGCTACATTCTCTTCACCACCGTTACCGTTCTCACCAGTCAACAATTCTTTTGTTAGGCTAGGAAAGTTTTCTGTATCATTTATAATACCGGCGCTTAAATCTCCTTCAACATAATCGATATAAGCTTCATCTAAAGGCCAAGAATTTAAATATCCTTCAATAGCCTCTGTATCACCAGTATCTATTGGACCATTTGCAAAGCGAAACGCTTCTGACGGACCGTAACTTTCTCTTGAAGTTAACCACGCCTCTTTTGCTGCATTAAAATTTTCTTCTGTTGGTGTTTCAACAAATGTTTCGATAGCAATATTCAATGCTTCTGCATCAACTAAAGCCGCTTGATAGTTAGCCAAAACCAAATCTGCATAATTGGTCAGTACAGTTGATCTGTCTATGGTTTCGTCAACGATTACTTCTGTCGTCGTATCATCGTCTGATGAACAACCAACAAATAGTAAACCTATAAAGCCAATAGTTAGAATTGCTTTTTTCATAATTTATTTAGATTAGATATAAATAGAGGCGCAAATCTAAAGTAACATACTATTTCTGACAAGCTATTTTTAATTATTCTAAATAAAAACTTAAAATTTAACAAATGTGTATTAAGGAAGTAAAGATAAACATGTTGTTACTCAGCTATCTACGGTATGTAGTTAAAGAACAGTAATCTAGTTCATGTTTAAGATATGAACTTCTCTTTTAAAAGGCTTTGTTCAAACCCATGTTCTAAGCTTAGGGTTTTTAAGAATTATAAATCCTAGAAATTCATAATAGGGGATTAAAAATCTAATTTCAAGGTTCTTATTTCACGACTTTAGATTTAAAAATATCGACTCTAAATCTACAGGTGTTTTCATATAAAAGAATTTTAACTATGAGGAAATAATAACTTTATTGTCGTGCCTTCATTTGGTTCACTTAATACTTCTATTTCACCTTTCATAAGATCCATTTGATGCTTCACAAGAAATAAGCCCATACCTCTCGCTTCACTATCATTACCCAATGATGATGCCATTTGAAATAGTTTATCACCCCTTGCTTTTAAATCCATACCAATTCCATTATCAGTTATTAAAATAATAGTATGATTTTTTGTAATACTGTTAGATATTGTAATTAACGGCGTTTTGTATGCTTTTCTATATTTAATAGCATTGGAAATACAATTCGTTAAAATATTTTCTAAAAATGACGGGTAAGACTTTATTTTAAGTACATCTGGATTCTCATTAATAATTTTAGCCTTAGACAGTTTAATTTCTCCAATTAAGTTATTTTCTGCTTTAAAAATATAATCATTTACCACTAGCCGACTTTTCTTGGTTTTGGCACCATTTCCAATGGTAACCATCTCTTTTAAATCAAGAATATTCTCAGATAAACTTTTGGTGCTATACCTTAACACAGCCAACGTTTCTTTCAACTCTTCCTTATTTTTTACATTTTCAAGAAAATCGAACATCAGTTCATAATTAATAGCATGACCCTTTAAGTTATGAAAAATTACACGCGTAAAGTTCAATAGCTTATCTATTTCTTTTTCGCCTTTTTTGAATTTTCCATTCAACTCATTGAACGTTTGGCAACTTGCTGTTACATCTTCTATTACACATAAAAGTTGTGTGCCATTTTTAATTAAACTTCCTTTTACAGAAAGAACTCTTTTGTTTCCATTTTTATCTTTAAAATCTAAATTACCCTTTACATCTTTTACACTATGGTTAGCAATTTTTATAAAACGGGCTCTGCTGAAATTATTTTCAAAAAACTCGATACAATTCTTCTGCTCTAATTCAATTTTATCTACGCCAGATAATTTTAGCAACTCTCGGTTTACCTTTAAAATATGACCGTTAAAAATATCGACAACCGCCATCGCATTGGGCGCTTCATTAAAAAATAGGTCTTTATCTAATTGGTCTTCATTTTCTTCAGTAGCAACCTCATTGCTTATAATTTGTGCTGTTCCGATTATACGATTACACTTACCGGACTTAAATTTTGGTTTTCCAATGGTCTTAACATATACTTCATTATTATTCAATGAAATTTTTAAACTTCTTTCCCAAGGTGTACCATTTTCTATGGCATCAGATAGTGTTTTCTTTATGGGCTCAAAATTCTCCTTTTCATCAAGAAAATTAATAAGGTTATCAATACTAATTTTAGAATCTTCTTCTATTTTAAATATTTTCTTTGTTATATCTGATAAGGTAAGTTTCTCTTTTTCTACATCATACTCCCAACTTCCTATTTGCGCAATTTTTCCTTTTTCGTTAAGAAGATTTTTTGTCTTTAGAAGATCATATTCAAGACTCTTTAAAATGGTAATGTCCTCTGCCGTCAACATTACGCCAACAGTGTTACCCTCATGATCTTTCCAACTACTAAAATGCCATATAATTTTTTTTGTGCTACCGTCATTTAGTTGCACCTCATCTTTCATTTGAATACCTCTTAGACCACTATAGGCAAAATCTAATTTTGTTTTGATATCCTTTGAAAAACTTGGAAAAATACCGAATATTGATTTTCCGTGTATTTTATCTTTATCAAAAAAGAACTTTCTTTTCCATTCTTCAGATGAATCGACAATATTATAATTGTTATCTAACAATATAGTTGCCGTGGTTAATTCTTGTAACCAAGAAACTATTTCTGTTTTCCTCTCTGTGTTCAAGAGCTCATTTTTGTAGATATTCACTATTGGTCTCATAACAATAGAACTTATATTTTGTAGGACAAATCTTGCATTTATATTATCTTAAAATTCAATTTTGTTGTGAACATTTTATTTTTTGTTGTGAAATAGATTGTTTTAGTGGTTTCTATTTTCAACTGTTGCAGATTCATCGAATCTTTAAGCCCGAATGTCGGCGACTACTCTCAGAATTGATTCTTTTGTAAGTGGCTTTAAAAGCACCTCTTTAATCAATGGTATTTCATCTGCTTTTTCTTTATCCGCAGGACTTAAAGAAGTCGATAATAAAATGATTTTAGTACCAAAATTTGTTTTGTTTTTTAATTTATTGAATTTGTCAAGAAACTCCCAAGCACTCATTATTGGCATATTAATATCTACCATCATAAGTTCAGGTGGCTCTATACCTTCTTGACCTAGATAATTTAATGCATTGATTCCGCTTCTAAACTCTAGAACCAATTCGGTACTACCTGATTTTTCTATGATTTTTTTATGAAAATAATTTGTTGCTAAATTATCATCTAATAATAAAACTGATTTTAATTTTATACTCATAATGGTAAGGTTAGATTATTATTTTTTTATTGTAAAAGAAAATTTTGTGCCTATTTTGCTATTAGATTCAATCCAGATTTCACCACCGTGCAGTTCAACTATTTTCTTGCATTGCGCCAATCCTATTCCAGTACCGTCATAACTATCCATATTATTAAGCCTCTGAAAAATATCGAATACACGTTCTCTATTCTTTTTTACTATACCTATGCCGTTATCCTTAATACTAAACTTCCAATTCAGGTCTAGCTCTTCAACACTAATAACTATTTTAGGCGAACGATCTTCTCTTCTAAACTTGATTGCATTGGTAATAAGATTAAGAAAAAGTGAATGTAACTCTGTTGCGTACCCACTTATTTTTGGTAAGTTTTTATAGATGATTTTTGTATTTGTATCAGCAATACTTTTTCCCAAATCCTTTTCTATATCAAATAAAATAGATTTACAATCTATAAGACTCATCTCTGGGTTTTTCCCTATTTTAGAATAGCTCAGTACACTTTTTACAAGACTTCTCATTCTAGATGCGGCTTCTATTATAAACTTCATATAATTTTCAGCTTCATCATCTAACTTATCTTTATACCCCTCATCTAACAGCCCAACAAAATCAGTAATCGTATTAAGAGGCTCTTGTAGATCATGACTGGCAACATATGCAAACTGCTCTAGCTCTTTATTACTTCGGTACAGTTCTAATTCGATTGACTTAAGCGGTGTAATATCTACATGGCTTCCAACGATTCTAATCGGTTCTCCTTTATTGTCACGTTCAATAATTCTTGCATTGCAATGTACCCATACAATACTACCGTCCTTATGGTAAAACCTGGATTGGTAGATTAACGGGGAATCTCTTTTTGATTTCTTGTACTGTTCAAAATTTTCTTGAGCGAATTTCAGGTCATCTGGGTGATATAGTTTTTCCCACGCTTGAGTGTTATTCTCTATTTCATGGTCTTCGTAACCGAACATCGCCTTGTAGCTTGGGCTAAGGTAGTCGGTACCGTCCTGGGGTCTGACTTCCCAAAACCCGGCCATGGTCCCTTCCAATAATTGTTCGAACGCCAGGCTTTTGTCGTAATATTTTTTTTTGGCAATCTCTAAATCCGATATATCTCTGACGGAACAAAGAGAATATATACTATTTCCATTTTCATCATATATTATATTGGCGTTTACGCTCACCGACAGCAACGAACCGTCTTTTCTCTGAAATATTCGATTTACATTTTTTTTGTATCCCTCCTTCACAAATTCGGTATACCTGTCCTGAACCTGAGCGGTACTTAAATTTTCCTCTGCATAGAAATCCTCAAATTTCATGTCTAAAAGTTCAGAAACATTTTCATAGCCGAGACCACGAGCCATTCGCTCATTACAATTCAATAAATTTCCCTCAACGCTAAATGTAGCGAACATATCAGGAGCATTATTATAAAGTAATCTAAATTCTTCTTCACTTTTTTTAATTATCGCTGTTGCTTTCTTTATTTCATCAATATCCACAAAACTTATCACCGCTCCACTTATAATATTATCGCTATCATAATAAGGTGTAATGCGCTTTAAAAACCATTTACCGTCAACAGTTTGCAATTCTGAAGTGACCATTTTACCACTCTCAATAACTTCATGAATTTTATCTATAGAAGTTGTTCCCGTACCAAAACTGTTTGAAAAATGAGAAATAGGTCTTCCCTCATCAGACTCTCTTAAATGAAAGTGTTCACTTATTGCAGGAGTAAATTTTCGAATTCTGATTTCGGTATCTAAAAAGATAGTGCCTATATCGGTACTTTTTAAAAGATTGTCCATGTCATTGTTCAGCGCTGCCAAATCTTCGATCTTCTGCTGTAATTCTGCGTTTACAGTATGTAGTTCCTCATTTACACTCTGTAGTTCTTCATTGGTACTTTGTAGTTCTTCATTGGCCGCCAAAAGTTCTTCATTGGTGGCCTGTAACTCTTCATTACTTGTTTCGACCTCTTCGATTACGTTACTTAGATTTTCTCGCGCATCTTTCAGCTCGGCTTCTAATTCCAAAATTCGTACCCCTGTTAATCCGGTGGTATCCGTCAATACTTTTGCAGTCCCTTGCGGTTCCTCTTTAGGCAAAAAAAGCAACAAACATCCTTTTGAACGATTAATATTGTTCATCTCGAAGGGATTGACCAATAGATCAAATGAAATTGCTCGACCTTGCCCCCTAACAGGCATTGTTTTGTGCAATATTCTCTGATTATTAGCAAAAGCCTTTCTAACGGTCGCTGCTAGGGAAATTGAAGCACTAGGAGGTAACATTTTAAGTAGATTAATACTAAAACCTCTTTCTGGTAAATCAACAAATTTTCTGAATTCACCAATGGCATGTAAAATATTGTATGTTTCATCTATATATACCCCGGCCAAGCCCAGTTCTTCTGCCACGGTCTCGTTCATGACATCGGCCATTTTGGTCTCTGTGCGCGATTTGTTGCTCGATAAATTATTAAACGAGGTAGTCAATTTCTGTTGATCCGGGTAGTTCAACGGTTCTAAACCTCTGCCCTTGGCACGTTTTATATTTTGATAAATTTTTGATTTTCGGTCAATTTCTTTGAACACACTTGAATAATCTCCTAAAGACTCACTACTGCCCAATAACAAAATACCATTTAAGTTCAATGAATAATGTAAAAAGCCCATTACCTTTCGTTGCGCAGGTGACTGCATATAAATAAGCATATTACGACAGACCGTAATATCCATTTTATTGAATGGGGGATCTTTCAAAATATTGTGTTGACTAAAAATCACCATCTTTCGCAAATTTTCGGTAACCTGATATTCTTCTCCTTTTTGTACAAAGAATTTTCTTAATCTTAGTGGCGATACGTTTGCAACGATACTTTCTGGGTATAGCCCCTTACTACCAATATCAAGATGATTTACCGCCAGATCTGTAGCAAATATCTTTATCTGTAACTTTTTCCCTTGTCGTTTTGTTTCTTCGGCAACGAGCATCGCCAGACTATAAGCTTCTTCTCCCGTACTAGAAGCAACACACCAAACTTTAAAAACATCATTATCGTTCTTTCCCGCAATTAATCTTGGTATTATTTTAGAGTCTAAGGTGTCCCAAACGTAGTTGTCCCGAAAAAAATTAGTGACTCCAATTAAAAATTCACGAGCTAAAATATCTGACTCCACTCTGTTGCCTCTTAAGAATTCTAGATATTCCCTTTGGTTATGTAATTTATTTACACTGATTCTTCGTGCAATACGTCGTACCAATGTAGGTCGTTTATATTCTTCAAAATCTAGCGTGGTTTCTTTTTTTAGTACTTTAAGAATGCTTACAATAGTTTCTTCGTCTTCTTCAATTTGAACTACTGTATCATTATTGGTCGTGGGATGCTCTATATAATTTAACAACTCGCCGGCCATTAACTCTACCTGTAAAGTATAATCTACCAGACCGGTATTGATAGCGCTTCTGGGCATACCATCGAATTTTGCCTGCTCAGGATCTTGCACCATGACCATACCACCAAATTCTTTAATTTCACGGGCCCCACTTGTACCATCACTACCGGTACCACTCAGTATAACACAAATTGCCTTTTCTTTATATTCTTGCGCCAATGACCTAAAAAATATGTCTATCGGCAAATTCAGATCGTGCCCTTTGGGCTTGTTGACAAGATGCAGTTTACCGTTGATTATGGTCATATTCTTTTTGGGAGGAATAAGGTATACACTACCCCTTTCAATGACCATATTATTTTTAACCTCTTGTATGGGCAAAACCGTATTCTTTGCAAGTAATTCTGCCATTAAAGATTTATAATCAGGACTCAAATGTTGAATAATAACAAAACTATATAGACAATCATGAGGAATATAATTAAAGAACTGTTTAAGTGCCTCTAAGCCCCCTGCACTTGCTCCGATAGCTATTACTCTATGATCAAACTCATGCTCTTCATTTTCACTATTAGCTGATTGTTCGGTCGTATGTATGCTCATTTAGTTTGGTTTTGCTTAAAAAATCGTAACAACTGGTTCTTCTGACCTATTAAATACTAAATGCTCGCTTTCAATATGGTCTTAATATTATAAGCACAAATTGACAGCGTGATTTAATGGTAAAAATTTCAATTAAATATGTGAAGATAAAAATTTGTGTAGTATTTTTCTTAATTTATTTCGCAATAAATCCCACTAATAATTATTTAAATAACTTAAAAACAGCCTTTCTTATCAGTTATAACCTATTATTCTTGTCTAAGAATCTACATCTATTGTTTTTTCCACTATCAAAAATAGTCTCGTAATGATTTACTATTGGAAAAGGGTCATAATAATCATGTAATAATTCTTTCCACTTTAAGTAGCCTTTAGACTTGCGAAAACCTATTTCATGACTTTCCACATCTGCCCAATCTACCAATAAAATATACTGCGAGTTATTCTCTAAACACCTACGTAACGTATGTGAACGATATCCTTTTATAGATTGAATGTAGTTACTGGCTAAAGTAAAATCTTCTTCAAACTTAGATTCTAAGCCTGTTTTAATGTTAAGAACAGCGACTTCTAGTATCATATTTCTTCTAATATCGAGTTTCCTTTAGAATAGTCACCAGAGGTCCACTGCCAGGTTTCATGAAGTCTTAGTTTTCCATTATCCATGATTTCGGGTTTTGAGACACAACTACCCGTCATTAATTCACCCTTTGTATTCACTTGATGATATCGCATTTCAATGGTACCGTCTAAAGCTACCAGACCTATTAAGTGACCTTCTACAATCTGACCGCCACTGTATGTAGACGTTAAAATTGTATCTTTTTGTTTGTATTTAAAAAGTGTCTCTACCGATGTTTCTCCGTTATCAGAATTGGAAACTGGTCTAAATATTTTATTATTATAGTTCATGGCGCATCTATCACTTATTACCTTACTCGAATATTAGTTCAATTTATAGCTTTCACGATATGCTGACGGACTCATACCTTCTTTCTTCTTGAACAACCTTGAGAAATAGTGCGGATATTCAAAACCCAATTCATAAGCAACCTCAGCAATACTCTTATGAGGTTGCAACAACATATTTTTAGCCTGGTCTATTAAATGTAATTGCAAATGCTCGGTTGTAGTCTTACCGATTTCCTTCTTTAAGGTGTCACTAAGATAGCGCTGAGAAACGGACATATTATTTGCTATCTGCTCAATACTCGGAATTCCATTTTCCTGTAATTGACCTGTTTCAAAATACGTTGATAACTGTGCGTTAAATTGCTCTAACAAGTTATTTGACAATTCCTTTCTGTTAAGAAACTGCCTTTCATAAAAACGATTGGCATATTTTAATAGAGTACTTAATTGAGAGATGATAATATCTTTACTGAACTCGTCTTGATTGTTCTGATATTCTATATCGATATTCTCTACAATGGATTCCATCTGCTTTTCTTCTTTTGGTGATAAGTGCAACGCTTCATTGACCGAATACGAAAAGAAACCATATTTTTTTATCTGATGTGCCAACTCGGTCCCTTTTAAAAAATCTTCATGAAAATTAATGGAGAATCCTTTTTGGTCATACACCACGCTACTGTCCCATTGCAATACTTGCCTTGGTGCTATACAAATCAAAGCACCATTAGTGAAATCATAGGTTGTTCTCCCATAGTTTAAATCTCCTTTTACAATTTTCTTTAGACTTATAGAATAACAATCGTTTGTAATTGGTGGCGAACTTTCTTTTGGGCAAGGCAAAAATCCTTCTCCCTTTGCAGAAAATACACTGAACATAGGGTGCTCGGGACCTGGAAGTTCCAAATAATCTATGTATGCCGATAAAGTTTTAAAATGCTGCATATTATGTATTCATTTCTTTTGCTGCCAGTTGTAACTGCTTATTATACCCGTCTATTCTTGCATGTGCCGTACCATCTACTAACAGTATAACAACCAATATAGCAATGGTCGTTATCATACTTGCTCTCCAAATTGGGCTGCTAACCAACAATAGAACCAATGCACAGGCAATAATGATTATCGGTATTGCGGTAAAGACTATAGTGTCATATTCTTTTAAAGTAGCTTGGGCTCTTTCCAATTCAGTATCTACAAAAGCAGTTGCATCTGTATGGTACGCTTTTTCAAATTGTGTAATTCTTGATCTATTGGTAAAAAACAAACCCAGTCCAATGATTAGAAGCAAGCAACCTGCTACTAATGTTGGTATAATATAGGCTCTTGCCATTTCTGTCTTTCCTAGTTGCCAGAACCCAATACTCGCCACTAAAAATGCCATGCCGAATAGCATGAAAAACGGAGTGGAAAAAAGTTCGGCCTTTGCCCAATCTGTTGCTGCTTTTAAAATATCCATAGCTGATGTTTCAAAGTGTTATACTGAGGTTGTTTACTAATTTACAAATTCCAAGTTATACCTGTTTCCTTTTCCGATAACTCCCAAAGCCTTTCCATAACCGCTTTGTCTTTGGCATGCGGTTCTAATTTGCACTCACCTACCGGACCTGTCCAATAATTTTTACCTGTTGGGCCGTAAAAAGCCTCTTGATTCAAATCTGGTTCTGTAGCACACATAATCTCTGGGTACGCCCCTTTCTCTGCAGATTGTACCATGGGTGTTAATTTCATGATCTGCCATATGAACCTGGTCAACAAGCTTCCACTGGTTTTAATAAGCGATGTAGATGAAGCACCTGGGTGGCAGGCATATGCCTTAACATTTGTTTTACCCGCCTTCTTCAATCTATCCTGTAATTCATAAACCGTCATCATCTGTGCCAGTTTGCTTTGACTGTACACTGCATTCGGATTATAATTCTTGTCCCAGTTCATATCATTGAACTGTATGGTCTTGATGCCCATATTATACCCCATACTGCCAACGGTAACCATACGCCCGTTTGATTCCTCTATGCGCGGATATAACAATGCCTGCAATAAGAAATTACCGTAGTGGTTTACACCAAGCTGACTTTCAAAACCGTCTTCGGTAAACGTTTGTTTGGGCACTTGGGCAATGGCGGCATTACATAACAATGCATCTATTTGTGGTACGGTTCTTAGCACCTCATCTGCGGCTTTTCTTACGGATGACAATGATTCCAAGTCCATCTGTATATTCGTCACCGGTATAGCATTACCCAATTCTTCTTGTAAGGTTACCGTGGTATCCGCAGCTTTTGTTGGGTTACGGTTCAACATTACCACCTTTGCCTCTTTTTTCAAAAGAATTTTTGCCGCTTCAAAATCTGTACCGCTCGTAGTACCCGTTATAACGAATGTTTTGCCCTTTAGGGTTGTAATCCTATCGGGCGTCCACCCTTTTTTACCAAATTGTGTTGTACTCATTATATCCTATTTTTTGTATGTCTAAAAGAATAGGACAAAGGTAAAATGGAGGATAGGCTTTTGCCTTACACACATTTTCGAATGTTGTGTGCTTTTTGGTGGTTATTAGTTTGTTAGTGGGATAGTGAAAATAATAGTTATAATTCAGAATCAAAAAGATACATAAAGTATAAATGGTTAGGTAAACATTACAGCAGACATGCCCTAATAGTTGCTTACCTTGATCTTTCTTTTTCTTAGTTCTTTCACCAGGTCTTTATTGAAGAATAAATTATTGGTTCGTTTTAAACGTGGTAGATATTCAATGTCAGCTATGCTTTTCACATCAAAACAGTCATCTTCCCCGTCCCAAAAAGGATACAGCTGACCGTAAATTTCACTACCTCCGTCCGGATATAATTCTTCAATGTCTATTAATAGGCTAGACGGAATTTTTATGTTTTTGAAATACTCTACCGCTTCCGGAAGTATGTCATAACCC
This sequence comes from Maribacter sp. Asnod1-A12, assembly GCF_045063735.1. Classification (NCBI taxonomy): domain Bacteria; kingdom Pseudomonadati; phylum Bacteroidota; class Flavobacteriia; order Flavobacteriales; family Flavobacteriaceae; genus Maribacter; species Maribacter sp. Asnod1-A12. Next base: position 1,563,124 of record NZ_JBEFNZ010000006.1, on the reverse strand, counting down.
CTTTCTTCAATATCGATATCATGTGTTTTGGCAAACTCATAAATATTAAACTTTGGCAGCAGTACCTCATCTTCATACATTAATTTCTGAATAACCAATAGCTTAAAATTGAGATCAGATTCAAATAAGAAGTCTCCTTCTGGGTATTCGGAAAGTTTTTGTTTTGCCTTGGCATCAAACAACGCCCTGTTTCTTATTTCTAGATCTACAACGCGTTTTGGAATCTTAGCCATAACCTTTGGCAATGTCTCAAACGGATTCTTCTTCAGCCCCAATACTTTTAATTGAGTCAATTGACCTATACTTTCTGGCAGTGTTTTTAATTGTGTCTGCTCTAAATGAAGCTCCTCTAGCTGGGTAAGTTCGCCCAACCAACTCGGTATTTCTTGTAAAGGGTTTTTGCTAAGAATCAGCACCTTCAACTGACTCAGTTCTTTTAATGCTAACGGTAATTGTGTAATAGCATTGTTCGCCAAATTCAATTCCGTTACATGCTGCAGACCCGCTATACCTTCTAAATCAGTAAACTGGTTGTTGTATACACTCAAAGTTTTTAAATGCGATAATCTGCTTATCTCTGCAAAATCAGTAAGTTGATTGCCATCTAGATTTAGGTACTTTAGATTTTGTAACGCAACTAAATTCTCAGGTAAGGTCTTAAGCTGAAATTGATGATCTAATGCGTTCGATGAATGCCTGCCCAATGTAAGGCTTACCAAATTTGGCAACGTATGTAAATTATTTAAAAATGCATCTGGAATGCTATGCATATTATACACTCTTACATTACTCAGCTGCTGTAATTTAGAAATTTTCTCGTTTAAAAAATCGCCAAATTCGTTCCAGACCGATAAATCTTGAAGGTTTATGCACTCGTACAATTTCTCTTTTACAGCGCCATCTTCCCTGCCGTAACCCCAATATAACTTTTGAATATAAAAAGGCGGCTTATCACCTATATTGTCTATTTCGGTAAGGTCGGTAAGTGTGTCTTCATTAAACGTACACTCTTGCAATAGCTTCTCATAAAAAGCGTCACTAGGCAAGGTGGAGAAAGCTTCTATATTATCTAGATTACTTAGGTAGGCATTGGCTATATAAACTTCGTTCGGTTTTTTTGAAAGTTTTTTATCTAGGGTTTCAAGCAGCCCATAACGCAACATTAGTGCTTCATGTAATTCTTTTTGTTCTGCCGTTCTAAACAAACCCTTACCGCTTAAAAATTGCTTGTATTGTTTTGCGCTATTGCCCAATAGGTGTTGCCTAAAGTAAAATGCATACTCCCTGTTTGTATTGTTATTGTTTATATAAATCTGCAATACAGCATAACAATCGCCTTGGGTATTTGTTGTTTTAAAGAGGGTATCACCGAAGGAATTTATAGCTAAAATTTCTCTTGGTATCTGGTCTTGAAATACTGCTTGTAGTAGTTTTTGTTGGCTCATACTTTAAAGAATTTGCTTAGGGTTGTGTTTTAAATTAAAGCGATGCTATTGAAGTTTTATTGCTTTAAAAAACATTTAGAATACGTTTTATTTATGCCAGTTCTTCTGATACCATTTCAATAGACTTACCATTGTCATTTGTCGCCCAAATTTGTAATGTGTCATAGCCATTTCGTTTTACACTTTCAAAATCCATTTTGGTACCATCAATAAGTTCTAGCAAACCATTGGTATCAACCTTTTCACTAAACTCATCTTCATAATCAATACCATAATATGTGCTTATGGTTATTTCAAAAACTTCGTTTCCATTACTATCCTTATATTGATTTGCTAATGGTCTATTGGCAATTTGCTCTTGTGTAAAAGTATCGCAAAACATGGCATTGTAACCATGTTTACAACCATCAAACAGTAGTATTTCTTCACCAGTTTTTATATCCACCGCATATATTAAAGCTGGTGCGAAATTAGTCTCCATTATTAGGTTGTTATAATCTTCGTTAAGTTCTCCGTAGTATTTTATTTTGAATTTGCTCTCGCCTGATGCATTTCTTAATTTTCTACGCCATTCGTGCGACTGCAAGTTTTTAGGGTTTTCAATATGCTCCGTAAGATCATTAAGAAATGTAGGACTTAAGATGCCGTTGTCTGTGTTTAAAACTTCGGACTTATTATTCTCTTTTTTAAACAAGCCGAAAATGCCCATTACTTTAATTTTATCTGTTTTACTACAGAAGTAAGGGGTATTGCAAAAACACCGTCATCATTTAATAAGAAAACAATATACTTGGTCTTACCAATAAGTTTACCCTTCTTCATTTCATTATCTACTAGAGTAATGGTAATATCTCTTTGATTGATTATTTTTTTCTTCGTGTACATACCGTAAAAATCAGCAGATAAAAATAAATACACAATAAGACCTGTTATTATCATTAACACTCTATACTGTTTGAACCATTTATTTCTATCGCTCCCAAAATTGAATCTTGAATATGATTTAGGCCATCTTTTTAACCAAACATAATCAAGGTAAAATAGCATGGAAATAAACAACGTAGATGCCGCTGCAAAAAGAATAATGTAAACATCTGAAAACGGAGCTATTAAAAAATCAAATACGTCTCCGTAATCAAAAATGTTTATGCCAAACTCAGCATACTTTTTATAATTAAATATCATACCTATACCTACAGCCAAGAGATAACAAACCGTAATTACAGTCTGTATTTCTTTTATTATTAGTTCATAAGTATCTTTTATTAAGCCTTCCTTCATTTTTTAAAAATAGGGATTAAGATTGAACCAAGTACTTTAAGACCTTTAGAAACTCAATATTGATCACCATACCGTATTTGAAGATTTGGGTTTTCTTTTCTCCACTTTTCTAATTCTAGCTTATTTATTCTGTTACCAAACAGCTCTACACATTTCAGTTTCTTTAGTTTATTCAGTTTGGCTATTTCATTTGAGACGGTCAGTTTATTCATTGATAGGTCTAGATATTCTAGATTTTTGAGTCTGTACAAATCTTCGGGTAAGGTTTTAATATCTAGGTCATATAAGGTTAGTTGTTCTAGACCTTCAAGTTCTAATAATTCTGGTGGTATGGTTCTAAACGGTGGTTCGTCTATATATTGGTCCATTGCGCTCAGTGGAGGATAAATAGCCCAACCTTCTAAACTATCAACGTAGATTTCTAATTTCTTTGCATTCTTTAATTGCCCAACCTCTTTGGGTATCTGATCTAACCCATATTTAGATAGCTCAATGAACACCTGTTCTTGATTTTCTAGATCTTTAAAAAGGTGATTAGGCTGACAAGAGAAGATTAAAATTAGTAGTGTAATTAGGGTTAGAGTTTTCATTTTTCGTAGAAATTTAAAAAAGCAATCTGTTACTTCATAGTACGGGTCTTTTCGCTGTAGTTGGCGGTTTAGTTTTCGTAAAGTCTAATTATTTACTCAATGCTTTTAAAATTCGTTCTTCGTTAATTACAATATCCCTAAATAATACATGAGGAAATTCAGTGTAGTTGGATTCCTTAAAAGATTCTAAAATATTTGATAATGTTGATGCCGTTAATAGTGATAAGTTCATCTCCGTATCCATTTCGCAATCTGTAACAAAATCGTCACTAAATTCTGGAGCAACCAATAAAATCTTAACAATTCGTAGATTATTTTTCAATGCTAATTTTTGATAAGACTTTAATTGTCTTGAAACCGTGCTGAACTTATTATAACCTCTTTCCTTGCTAGTTTTGCATTCAACAATAATAATCTCATCATTTCCTAAATTTAAAAGAATATCTATCATATCCTTTTGGGTGTTAATTTTACTTTTCAAAGCTTCATCGACATCAAAACCTAAACCTTTGAAAATTACTTTAGTCAATTCTTCAAACTTTAATCCTAATTCACTTTCTTTTACGGTGATGCCATTTTCCTTTAGAACATTCAAATCTCTAAAAGCTACATTAGAGTAGTTTTCCAAATAAAGATTTTCAACATCTTTGTAATGCTCTAAAATATTTAAGATATCATCTCCTCTTTGTTTAATTCCATTATCCTTAATAAACTTAGTTAAATCGGGTTTAGTTATTAAGTCAAGAATATCTCTGGGTTTGATGTTATAGTCCAATAGGTGATCCCCTTTTAGAACAAACTCTTCTTGTAGTTCAAATTGAGTTCTAATTTCTTTATTTAATTTCGGTAATGATTGGTTTAGCTCTACCAGCATTTTATCAAATCCATCCAAAGAAATACCTACTTTTTCGTCACGTTCTACATTTTCAAAATGTTGAATTAAACTACCTATTTTATCTTCTAAAACACTTCCTTTTAGATTTTCAATATTTAAGCCTTTCTCACACAATTCATTTAAAGTTTTCTTTTTTTCGGTCAAAGTGCTTCCCGGTTTATAAATATCTTCTGAAAGCAAATTGGTGAAAGAAATTCCCTCTTTTATAATTTCCTCTATTTTTTGTGCAGATGATAATTTTCTATCAATATTATGATTCCTTGCAATTTGATTTATTATAGGTTCTCGAAGCAATTTTAAAGTTCTTCTATAAAACTTTGTAGCAACTTCTTTTTTCCTAATGTTTCTTAATAATCTAACCATTTCATCAGCTACATAAATGGTATTTTCTTTGTTAGAATAAAATATTACGCCAATATTTTTAAGACTTTTAATTACTTCCTGAATGTCCAATTTCTTAATTGGGATAATGGAATAATTAATAAGTTTCACTTCTTCTTGAGAAAGACCCAGTTGCTTTCCTAATGTTAAAATTATAGAAAGTTCATCTGACGTTATTTTAGCATCTCTATTATTTTTTATATCATTCTGATAAGCTGTTTGTAAGCATGATTTATAAATTCTATAATCTCTTTTTCTAGCTGAACTCAAATCGGACTTCTCATCTTCAAAATCTGTATTTAAAACTTTGATTCTACCTTTTAAATTTTTTATTTCCGTTTCATATAATCTTGAGAGCCAATCCTGCTTCATAATACAATTACCATCACGAATTATTATATCTATTAAAATATCTAATTGTGATGTTATTTCTTGAAACTCACATTCTATGTAACTCCTAAATTCTGAAGATGTTAAATTAAATATCCTGGAAATATTTTGATTATCAACAGATTTCAAACCTTTATCCGAGGAGCTTAAAATCTTATCAATTTCCTTTGCGTTTGTTGGATTTTTAGATATGATATTATCAATAATCTTAATAAATGAATTCTTTTCAATCGATCCTAACTTATCTAATATTTTCTCTAGTTTCATAATACTTGATACGTACTTGTTATAATTAATTCTGGACTAAATAATGCGACCGTAAAAAATTTAAACCCTAAAACGGCAGGGGGAAGTAATGTTTTAGAACCAACCAACAAGGTAATATTTTTCTTCAATGCAGCATTACGGGTAACCGTAAAAAGAAACATTAAAGCATTTCGACTGCGCTCAATGTGACATTAGGTCTCATTATCACTATTTAGTTAAATTAACTTCAATCTGGTTTGCCACTACTCCTTTGCCACCAGCCATTAGTCCGGTTATATGCTCATTTTCCACTTGCAATTGCACTTCAATCTCACTTGATGATGGCGGACTCATGTATTTGCCTTGCTGAATTTTAAAAGTGGTTTTCTTTAGCTGCAAGACATCATACAAATAGCTTGCTAGCGGACCTGCAGCCATGCCCGTACCGGCTTCTTCTAAAATACCATAGCGCGGGGCGAACATTCTAGCCGTGGCATCGATATCTGTCATGGTATCCGTAGTAAATACGTAATAGCCTATTAAATTGAAATGATTGCTTAAGTGTTCTATGGCATCAAAATTTGGCGATAATCCTGTTAAAACCTTGCTACTTTTTACGGGGATCATCAGAAAAGAATTCCCCGTATTCACCACTTTTAAAGGAGCATTTGGCAGCAAGTCGGTTTTGGTTAGTCCTAATGATTTTAGAATCTCCTCTTCTTTTTCAGACGGGTTTACATAACTAGGTGCTAATTGCTCCATAAAAGCCAAATCGCCCTGAATTTCTATTTTTCTGTTTCCGTCAATAGTTTCTTTTGAAGAGGTATTACCTTTTAATAACCCCAACTGTTTTAAATAAGAAAATGCGGCTATGGTAGCATGCCCGCAATGGGCTATCTGCTTGGTGGGTGTATAGAAATCCAACTTAAAATCTGCCATATTGGATCTAGAAATAAAAGCGGTTTCAGAGAGTCCCACTTTTTTGGCAATCTGCAACTTGTCTTCATGCGAAAGTACATCTGCATCTAAAACGACACCTGCCGGGTTACCGCCCTTATCATTTTCTGTAAAGGCATTTAGAATTTGTACGGTTACTTTTTTTAATTCGCTCATCTTATCTTTTAAAGGTTATACCAGGTAGACGGCAGACTTTAAAAAAAGACGTAGCTATTCTTCATTATTTTCAAAATCGAGCAATTTTCCTGTTAGGTCAGCTATTACATTAGGGCAAGAAAGCAGTTGAACCTTTAATATTTCCCTAGCTTTTTGTACCCTTGATTTTGTGCCCGAATACGAGATGTTCAAATGCTTGGCCAGCTCTTTTTGTGAGTATTCTTGAAAGGTGGTCAATATAATGGCTTCTTTATGTTGCGATGATAACTCGCCAATTTTCTGATTGATGCAATTGGTGAGCTTGGCATAGTCGAAATCATCCGACTGTTCTTCTGCAAGCTCCATAGCTTCAATACTCGAAGTGGTTTTACCCTGTTTTCTAAAATGATCTATAATCGTATTTCTAGTAATTTGATATACCCAAGATGTTAATTTAGAGGTGTGTTGCAGCTGATGGATTTTGGTCTGTATTTTTAAGAATACTTCATGGTGAATGTCTTTTGACACTTGCTCATCTTTGATCTTACCCAAAATGAAATGATACAATTCTTCATTAAGGTCTAGCCAAATGGTATTGATTTCATTATTTATCATAATGGCAAAAGATTTAATCTATTAATGAACTAGCTGCAAGTTAGTTTTTTATGAGAATAGCGGTGTTGTGTGTTAGGTAAAAAATGGTATTAATTAATGAGTACAAAGTAATAAGTTCCATATATGGGTTCTTACGTTTTTCTGTTCATAATTTATCCACTATGAATAGCTTTACTAGCAACTTGGTTTTTAATACCTTGGTCTTTCCAAAAATATATTATCATGTACAGGTCTCTATTAACCCTTTTTATATTTTTCTCGCTTTCTTCTGCGATAGCTCAAAATAGCTTTCAAAATGTATTTTCAAACACCACAAGACCGCTAAAAGAAAACATACGTATTGAATTTCAAGATCATAGAAACAACAAAACCTTTATGCCTATTTCTGTACTAAAAGGAAAGAACGAAGGACCTGTATTTACCATTGTTGCCGGTGTGCACGGGTTTGAATATCCGCCTATTGTTGGCGTACAAGAGCTGTTAAACGAAATTGATGTTGATAAATTGAACGGTACCGTAATCATTATACCTATTGCAAATACCAGTTCGTTTTTTTCGCGAACCTCTATTGTAAATCCGCATGACCAAGTGAATCTTAATGGTGCTTTCCCGGGTAAATCTTCTGGTAGTGTTACCCAAAAAATAGCAGATTTCATTACTACAGCCATAATACCCGCCAGCGATGTATTTTTAGATATTCATGGCGGTGGTGTTAATGAAGATCTGCTTCCGTTTGCACTTTTCTACGATAACCCTAATTACCCAGAACAAACAAAGAAAGCTAGGGAGCTTACAGAGATCAGCGGCTTTGAATACATTGTTTCATATCCTTTTACTTTAAAGGACAACGAACCTGCAAAATATGTCTTTAAACAAGCCTCGCAAGATGGTAAAATAGCCTTGAGCTTTGAAAGTGGCAAATTGGGTAATGTCCAGGAAGATGCGGTTAGCTTAATAAAAAATGGAGTTTATAATATGCTTGACAATATGGATATGTATGATAACGGAACCGGACCACATGCCAACCTTATTCAGCTCAACAACCAAACCTATTTAAGCGCTACCGAAACAGGGCTTTTTTACAGCGACCTTAACGCGGGAGATACCGTTAAAGAAGGGGATGTTGTAGGTTACATCACCAATGAATTTGGTGAAAAACTTAAGGAGTACAAAGCACATACATCGGGTATTATATTGTACAAAATCTCTACCCCGCCCGTTAATATTGATGATACTTTAATGTGTATTAGTAAGCGTTTGTAGCTGATCTGCTGTAGGTTAATTTAAGTAACGTATGGCTGAACAACAATTCAATTTAAATAAGGTGCAACGGTACATAAGAAAAGCCTTCACATCTGTGAAGGCCTTTGTAATTCTTATTATGTTATTAGAAAAAATCTATTGCTAATTTCTAACATAAACTACATTGTCACCAGAGTAATTAGAAAAATATAATAGTCCATCTTGATCTACCTGAACTGCTAAACCTTCTGGATTGATTTCGTATACTGGATAATTATCTGGACTAGGTTCTATAGCAACCAATTCCAAATTACTATTACCTAGTAATTTAAAATGTAACTGATATGCTATACCTCCATACGTTTCATATGAAGTGGCAGTAAAATCTTTGTTGATGGATAAAAACACTTTATCTGTTCTTTCTTCATTACCATTGTTAACATGCTCATAAGATATAAAAGACCAATTGCCAACGAACTTTCTATTATCTCTCATGTACACCTCAGAATAAAACTCATTAGTGTCTGCAGGATAAAACTTTATAATATTAGAAGCGTCTACATCTAAATCTGTAACTTTCCAATTACTTAATACTTTATCCTCTGTATAAATATCTACATAGTAACTTTTTTCCTCTAAATTTTCTGAAATTGAAATTTTACCAGTAGCGTCTATACCCCCGGAAAAGACAGCGTTTACTTCATTGAAATAATCTTCCTTCGATGCATAAACTTTTACCAAAAAGTCTGTATACTCATAGTCACTTGAGTACTCCACTACTTGACTTAAGTCTATTTGAATATTTATAGCGTTTAATTGTTCTTCTGCATCATCTGTGGCGCAGCTAAATAAACAAACAACAAGTAGATAGGTGAAAATAATTTTTTTCATGTTAATGATTTTCTTTTGGGGGGTTGTACATATCATCAATAATCATGTACTAATAACATTTTAATCACCCCGATATTGTATCGCTGAAAAAATGCAAAATAGCTTTAGGTGGAAGTATGTGTGTAGAGTATTGTTTTGTAAATGGATTTTATTACAAGGAAACTCTATTCTTTTATAATTCCCTGAAATTACATTTACGATATAATCTCCCAAATGGTGTAAAACAAAAAAGCTTCCAAAATGGAAGCTTTAAGTGGAGAATACCGGATTCGAACCGGTGACCTTCCCGAAAGCATTCGGGACGCTCTATTCCTTCTTATCAATCGAAATTAAATGCTCAATATATTTTCGGCTTTTCTTCTTTTTAATTAAAAGCTCTAAAGAAGAAGCTTCAGATCTAGTTTCAAATTCACGTTTCCAACTAAGTTCCCAATCTTTAGCCTTTTTCGTATATGTTGATCCATTACCCTTATTATGTCGTATAAGTCTCTCATTAATATCTTCTGTACTACCAATATAGTAACGGTCTAAAGTCTGACTATAAATAATGTATGTAGTAAATGACATATCTAAAAATAATCAAATAAAAAAGCTTCCAAAATGGAAGCTTTAAGTGGAGAATACCGGATTCGAACCGGTGACCTTCCCGAAAGCATTCGGGACGCTCTATTCCTTCTTATCAATCGAAATTAAATGCTCAATATATTTTCGGCTTTTCTTCTTTTTAATTAAAAGCTCTAAAGAAGAAGCTTCAGATCTAGTTTCAAATTCACGTTTCCAACTAAGTTCCCAATCTTTAGCCTTTTTCGTATATGTTGATCCATTACCCTTATTATGTCGTATAAGTCTCTCATTAATATCTTCTGTACTACCAATATAGTAACGGTCTAAAGTCTGACTATAAATAATGTATGTAGTAAATGACATATCTAAAAATAATCAAATAAAAAAGCTTCCAAAATGGAAGCTTTAAGTGGAGAATACCGGATTCGAACCGGTGACCTCTTGCCTGCCAGGCAAGCGCTCTAGCCAACTGAGCTAATCCCCCTTTATTACCTTATTCACTCAAAAAAACAGAAACGACCTTCCCGAATGCTTTCGGGACGCTCTTGCAAACAGAATAAATCCGCCAAATTTTAAGCAGCTCAAAGAAAACCTATTTTAACAAGCCATCAAAATACTACTTAATCTTTCTTTACGCTAAGAACCAATACCGGTACCGGGGCATAAAACTCAGTTTTTGAAATAGTACTCTTTTCCCATAACTTCTTAAAAAAACCACGTTTTCTTCTAAAAACACATAGTAAATCGGGGTGTTTTGCTTGAAAATGCTCTAAAACACCATGATAGGTAGTTGAGTTTTCTGTAAAGGTCAATTGAGAACTTATATCCATCAATGCCGTATTTATCTTTAGATCGTCATCTGAATATCCTGGTGTTTTCACCATCAATAAATTCACGTTTGCATTATGCTTTTTCTGAATTTCAATTAACGGATCTAGAATTCTCTTTCTTCTTAGAATACCAGATTTAAAGGCTACTAATATATTCTCGAAAGATTTATACCCGGTTCCTTTTGGTACGATTAACGTTGGTATGTTCGTTCTTTTAATAATGGCTCCTGATGTTTGTCCTAAATAATTCGCTTCTTGAATATCATTACTTCTTGGAGCTAGAATAATCAAATCTATACCGATACCTTTGTCAATTTCTTTTAATCCGTCTTTTAGCTCACCATTAAAGCTTGCTATTTTTAAAGAAACATCTTTCGTATTTACAGTACCTATTATTTCTTTTAATCTCTCTTTAGAATTATCGGCGATTTTTTGAGAAACATTGGTAAGCGTTCCTGTTTTTCCGCTGACATTAAAAACCTCCATTACATATATTTCAGCACCAAAACTTTCAGCAAAGTCTACTGCATATTGTAATGTTTGATTTGCATTTGTTGAGGTACCTATAGGAACAAGAATATTCATCATGATAAAAAGTGTTGATTATAACTCTAAATTTACAATTTAATTAAATTCATTTTATGATAGCACCGGCAAAGATATCTCAAATACCAGAAATTCTTGTCATGACAGATGCTTGTAGAATTGCAATGGAAACCAATGGTATTTACCAGTGGACTACCGAATACCCCTCTAAACAGGCATTTGAAAATGATATAGAACGCAATGAACTTTATGTATTACAACTTGATAACGAAATAGTAGGCTGTATTGTTGTTTCGCTTTTTATGGATGAAGAATACCGTTCTGTAAATTGGCTGACTACACATGCAAATAACTACTACATTCATCGCCTAGCGGTGCACCCTAAACATCAAGGCAAAGGTTTTGCCCAGCGTTTAATGGACTTCGGTGAAAACTTTGCCAGAGAAAATAATGCGATATCCGTTAGGTTAGATACCTTTAGCCAAAACAAAAGAAATCAGAAATTTTACGAGCAACGTGGGTATACCAAATTAGGAGATATCTTTTTTCCAAAACAAAGCGAACACCCCTTTCATTGCTACGAACTTGTACTATAGAAAACCCATTTTTTGAAGACCTCTGTTAATTTAAAATCTATAAACGCCTTAGCTATACCTGCTACCATTGCAGGTATAGCAGAACCTCTTTTATCTATAACCGATACGGCTATTGTAGGTAATATACCGGTGGACGGATTAGAATCTCTTGCCGCTGCAGGTATTGTTGGATCTTTTCTCAGTATGCTAATATGGATTCTTGGTCAAACGCGTAGTGCCATTTCCGCCATTATTTCGCAATACTTAGGTGCCGGTAAATTAGAAGAAGTTAAAACACTGCCCGCTCAGGCAATTTACCTCAACATTGCCTTAAGTATTCTGGTTTTGCTTTCTACCATTTTTGTCATTCAAGAAATCTTTGAGCTCTTAAATGCCAAAGGAAAAATATTGCAATATTGCATTAGCTACTACGCTATTCGTGTATGGGGCTTTCCATTAACCCTATTCGTTTTTGCGGTGATGGGTATTTTCCGCGGATTACAGAATACCTATTGGCCCATGGTCATAGCTATAACAGGCGCGGTCTTGAACGTAATTTTCGATTTTGTATTTGTATACGGAATTGAAGGACTCATACCTGCCATGTACCTTGAAGGTGCCGCCTATGCAAGTTTGTTGGCGCAAGCGATCATGGCTATCATGGCGTTCTATCTTCTAGTAACCAAAACCGATATTAGCCTAAAACTGAAATTGCCCGTTCATCAAGAACTGGGTCGATTAGTGGTTATGAGTTTAAACCTTTTTGTTCGCGCCATTGCATTGAACACTGCACTTATTCTTGCTGTAAGAGAAGCAACCGCGCTTGGCGACAAGTACATTGGCGCCCACACCATTGCCATAAACTTATGGCTGTTTTCTGCCTTTTTTATCGATGGTTATGGTGCTGCCGGTAATATAATGGGCGGTCGATTATTGGGGGAACGTAATTATGACGGACTCTGGCTACTGGCAAAAAAGATTACGAAATACGGGCTACTTGTCAGCCTAGTTATTATGGCATTGGCAACTATTTTCTATAAACCTTTGGGTAACTTGTTTTCTAACGAGCCTTTAGTGCTATCTGCTTTTTACGGCATCTTCTATATTATTATTCTGGGTCTTCCTTTTAATAGTACCGCATTTGTGCTTGACGGAGTATTTAAAGGTCTTGGAGAAATGAAATATCTACGCAATACCCTTCTTGCAGCTACTTTTCTTGGATTTGTACCAACGCTGTTCTTAGGCAAATACCTCAATTGGGGATTAACGGGAATTTGGCTTGCCTTCACCGTTTGGATGTTTATTAGAGGTGGTGCACTTGTCTGGAAATTCAGAAACAAATTCAAACCTTTATTGCAAAATCCGTAATTTTGAGGCAAATAAAATGCTATGGTCACTACGAGAAAAAATGGAAGTTTATATACTCGAATAGATGGTAAAGTTGCTCATGTAGAGTTTGGGCACCCTGCCAGTAATTCTTTCGTTTCTGAACTTCTAGAACGTTTAACAGACACTATTAACGAGCTTTCAAATAATGAAGCTATTTCGGTAATCCTATTAAAATCTGAAGGTGAAAAAGCGTTTTGTGCCGGTGCTTCTTTTGATGAATTGTTAGAAGTTTCTAACCTTGAAGAAGGTAAGGCATTCTTTAGTGGTTTTGCCCATGTCATAAACGCCATGCGCAAATGTAAAAAGGTAATTGTTGGCCGTGTACATGGCAAAACCGTTGGTGGTGGTGTTGGTCTGGCCGCTGCTTGTGACTATTTGTATTCTAACGTAAACTCATCTATTAAACTTTCTGAGCTTAGTATCGGTATTGCTCCCTTGGTTATTGCCCCTGCCGTTGCCCGTAAAATAGGTAATGCCGCTATGGGCGAAATGTCTTTGGCACCTACGGAATGGAAAAGTGCTTATTGGGCTCAAGAAAAAGGACTGTTCAATAAAGTATATGACTCTGCAGACGAAATGGATAAAGAACTTGACTTCTTCATTCATAAATTGGCAAGCTATAATGCCGAAGCTTTAACCGAATGGAAGAAAGTTTTGTGGGAAGGTACCGACCATTGGGATACCTTATTGACAGACCGAGCAGCTATCACCGGAAAATTAGCCCTTTCTGATTTTACTAAAAATGCACTGTCAAAATTTAAAAAATAAACAATAACTGAAACAGCTATTCGTTCTGTTTCTAAATCATTAGTATGGAGTTTTTTCAATTTTTAAATGGAAACCTAGTATTTCCTGTTCTTGCACTATCTGTTTTGATCATTTATTTTGTGAACAAAATACGTGCAAAAAAGAAGTACAAAAGGTAATTCAACACCTTACGCAACTAATTGGTATTTGAACATCTTATAAAAAACCAGTTTTATCTTCGCAAAAATCACATTAGTATTTCTATCGTTCTTTCTTGTGACCTGTTCTGACAAAGCTGATCCAGGACCAGAGCCAGTAGATTGTTCTACGGTCATATGTACCTTAAATTTTGTTACCATTACCGTAAGCATAAAAGATCTATCGGGTGAGGCGGTTGTTCTAAATAACTATGAGGTTATCGATAATGAAACCGGCGAAAATCTGGCAGCAGATTTTAACGATGTTGAATATGAGAATTTTAAAGAACAAGGTTTCTACCCAATTTTTAATGATGCCAATCGTTCTCAATATCAAAACTCGACCGCGACACTCACTTTCAAAGGCACTATAGACAATGAAGAGGTTATTACCGAAGATTATATAGTAGGTGCAGATTGTTGCCATGTTAGTTTAATCTCTGGAAATACCGAGATTATTTTAGAATGATTTCTTCCTATAAATGCTTTTAAAGTTTCCCTACCTTTGCCATATAATTATAGGTCATGAGCAATATTCGTATTACCAAACAATTCAATTTTGAAACCGGACACGCGCTTTACGGTTATGACGGCAAATGTAGAAATGTACACGGTCATAGCTATAAATTATCGGTTACCGTTATTGGCACGCCTATTACTGATAATAACAATGTAAAGTGGGGTATGGTCATTGATTTTGGTGATCTCAAAAAAATTGTCAAAGAAGATATCGTTGATGTTTTTGATCACGCTACCGTTTTCAATAAAAATACACCTCACGTTGAACTTGCCAAAGAATTAATTGACAGGGGGCACAATGTTATCTTGGCAGATTACCAACCTACCAGTGAAAATATGGTGATAGATTTTGCTGCGAAAATAAAATCTCGCCTTCCTCAAAACATTGCTTTATTCTCTTTAAAACTGCAAGAAACAGATACTTCTTTTGCAGAGTGGTATGCAAGTGACAATTAAGTTCAAGAAAACTTAACCTTTTACTTTCTTTACAAGCTTTTAAATAGTTTTATTTTTAAGGCAACTCCTTAATATATAACAACATGACCAAACATCATATTTACTGGTGGAATCTTGAAAACCTTTTCGATGTAGAAAATTCGCCTAGACGAAGCGAATTTTTAAATAATCATTTGGGTAAAGAACTTGACGGATGGAGTGCTGCTATTCTAGACCAAAAAATAGCCAATCTAACAGCGGTCATTTCAAAATTCAATAACGGTGAAGGTCCAGATATATTGGGTGTTTGTGAGGTAGAAAACGAGTTTGTTATTGAGCTACTTATAGATGCCATGAGTGCTGCCTTAAATAAAAATTACGGCTTTGTAATTTCTGAAGGTGATGATAAACGAGGTATTGATACCGCACTTATTTATGATAAAACAAAATACGGACCAGAACAGCAAACGTTTAGTCTACGTATTATAAAACGAAATACCACCAGAGATTTGTTTCAAGTTCATATCAATACTGCTAATGGCAATAAGCTGGTATGCATACTTAACCATTGGCCTTCTAGATCTGGTGGTGAACTCGAAAGCGAACCATTTAGAATTATGGTTGCCGAAAATTTATCGTATTGGATAGAGAGAATTTACGAAGAGCAGGGCGATGATGCAAATATCATATTAATGGGCGATTTTAATGATAACCCGTATAACAAGAGTATTACAGCATATTTAAAAGCTATCAATAACAAAGCTTTGGTAAAAAGTAATAGAGTACGCCTAAAGTACTTCTATAATGTAATGCATCGATTTTTAGATGCTCAAATTGGCACCTTTGTATTCGGTAATGAATATAATATGCTTGATCAGTTTATGATATCAAAAAGTATCGTTTCAGAGAAGTCAGAATTACCTTTTAAACTAAGTACCGTAGAGATCATTGCATACCCTGAACTAACCTCCGGCTCTTATCAAAAGCCAGTAAAGTTTGGTAGACCTAACTCGTCTACCTATAATGATAAGGGCTATAGCGATCATCTACCTATAAAAATAGTGCTGAACGAAAAAGACGCTGTTGTATAATTTAGAATAGCATACTCTTATTTTGACGCACGTATTCCCGTGGTACGCAAAACAGTTATTATATTTACATCCTGATGACGAACATTGAACTTCCCGCAGGAAAAAAAGTATATTTTGCTAGTGATAACCACCTAGGCGCACCTACTATGGAAGAAAGTAGAGTGAGAGAACTAAAGTTTATTCGTTGGTTAGATACAATTAAGTCGGATGCCGGAGTCATTTTCTTAATGGGTGATTTGTTCGATTTTTGGTTTGAATACAAAACCGTTATCCCAAAAGGATTTACCAGAACGCTAGGAAAGCTTGCAGAACTGTCGGATGCAGGAATTGAAATTCAATATTTTGTAGGCAATCATGATCTTTGGATGAACGGTTACTTTGAAGAAGAACTTAATATACCTGTTTACCATAAACCTCAGCAATATTCCATTAACGGAGCTTCTTTTTTTATTGGGCATGGTGACGGTCTAGGACCAGACGATAAGGGGTTTAAAAGAATGAAAAAGGTATTTACCAATCCGGTAGCTAAATGGTTCTTTAGATGGCTACACCCAGATATAGGTGTGCGATTGGCAAAACACTTATCTGTAAGTAACAAATTAATAAGTGGTGATGATGATGCAAAGTTTTTAGGTGAAGAAAAAGAATGGCTGGTTATATATGCCAAACGAAAGTTAGAAACTCAACATTACGATCATTTCATTTTTGGTCATAGACATCTTCCTCTAGAAATTGAACTAAAAGAAAATTCAAAATATACCAATCTTGGAGATTGGATTAATTATTACACCTATGCCGAGTTTGACGGCAAGCAAATTTCCTTAAAAGAATTCAACTAAATTTCAGCAAAAACATCGACGAAATACATAAATTTTAACGTAATCTTTTTCTTACAACATAAATTAAGGAGTTCACAACAATACTTTTATAAAACTAGTTCTTCGTTATATCTTTACAGTGTTATTAAGTTTAAGTGTTGACCCCAAATCTTCATTTTACCTACAAGTTCCCTGCTTAATGACCCAAATCTAAATATTACCTACATTAAAGAACAGCCCCTATTTTAGGGGCTTTTTCGTTGTTTTATTTTTTTAACACTCATTAATTCTTCTTGAATTATTCTTGAAATTTATTTAAAACAAAATGATTGTTATTCAAATAATTTTCGCAATTAGTTAGCTTTTATAATTTCTGAAGTACAGTATATATCGAAATAAAATTATAAAAAATCAACACCAAACCACATGTAATCTTTTTCTTACACATAAATATACTGACTTCACAACAAAAGTTAGTATAATCTACACCTTGGTAATATCTTTACTCTGTTGTTAAGATTAAGTGTTGATTCCCAAATCTTCAGTTTACCTACAAGTTCCCCCGCTTAATGATGAAAATCTTAAGCATTACCTACAATAAAAAAAGCCCCTGAATAAGGGGCTTTTTTTATGATATACTTTTAAATATTTTAGCTCTCGTGATCATCTACGTCTTTCTGTAAATCTAGTTTTCTAAATTTAGGAGATACAATTGCAGTAAGACCCACCGTTAATAAGGTCATAGTACCACCAAAAACAACTGCGGTTACCGTACCCATCAATTTTGCCGTTACGCCACTTTCAAATGCTCCAAGCTCATTAGACGACCCCACAAACA
This sequence comes from Maribacter sp. Asnod1-A12, assembly GCF_045063735.1. Classification (NCBI taxonomy): domain Bacteria; kingdom Pseudomonadati; phylum Bacteroidota; class Flavobacteriia; order Flavobacteriales; family Flavobacteriaceae; genus Maribacter; species Maribacter sp. Asnod1-A12. The sequence continues at coordinate 1,545,507 of NZ_JBEFNZ010000006.1, read as the reverse complement.
TAGAATTTACAGAAGCTACACGCCCACGCATATTATCGGGAGTCTTTAATTGCAATATCGTTTGTCTTATAATCATTGATACACCGTCTACTGCTCCACTTAAAAACAAGGCAGCCACCGAAAGCCAGAAGTAAGTAGATAATCCAAATACAATCATACACACCCCAAAACCAAATACAGCCAATAATAACTTCTTACCTGCATTTTTATGTAACGGAAATCTCGTAGAACCTAACATGGTAATAGCGGCCCCGACTGCTGGAGCGGCCCTCAACACCCCGAAGCCTTCTGAACCTACATGTAAAATATCTTGTGCAAAAATAGGTAACAAAGCCACAGCGCCACCAAAAAGTACGGCAATCATATCTAAAGTCAAAGCACCTAATACTGCTCTAGTCTTAAATACAAATGTTAGTCCCTCTTTTAAACTCTGAAAAACAGGTTCGCCAATTTTCGGATTTAAAATTGGTTTTTTAGAAATATTGAAAAGAGCGGTCAAAGCTAGCAATGAAAAGCCAAAAATGACACACATAGACCAATGTACGCCTATTAAACTAATAGAAAATCCCGCTAATGCCGGACCAAGAACCGATGCCATTTGCCAAGTAGTACTGCTCCATGTAGCCGCATTAGGGTATATTTTTTTAGGTACGATTAAGGCTATTAAAGAAAATATTGTAGGACCTAAGAATGCACGTACCAATCCGCCACAGAATACCAAGGCATATATTCCGTACAGAATAACTTTAGTCTCATAGGTTTCTAAAACAGAGGGTAAGCTTAACATAAATAAACCAAAGCTTATAACAGAGAAGCCGAAAATGCATTTAATTAAAAGATTTCTTTTTTCTTTTTGATCTACAATATGACCGGCAAAAAGTGCCATACTTACCGCAGGTATAACTTCCATCAAACCAATAATACCTAATGAAAGTGGGTCTTTTGTCATTGAATAGACTTGCCATTCTATGACTATAAATTGCATTGACCAGGCAAAGACCATGGCAAAACGAACTAGAAGAAAAATATTGAATTCCTTATATCTTAAGGCCGCATAGGGATCATTAACGCTCATAGTGTAATCGCTAAATAGTATTCAAAGATATTTAATAAATGACAGGGCTTGTAAAGAATAATCAACTAATTATGACGTAGAACCAACTTCTCTTCTACTAAACCCTAATCAATACCTAATTCGCCAAAAAAGGTATCTAATTCCAACTTAAATAGTGTACCGTTTATTAAGTCTCTAACCTCAACAGCTTCTTGATAACTCACCGCAAACGTTACCTGGTGCGCAGGTGTATTCAACAATAATGACCTGCAAGTCTCTTTTGTTTTACAATCTCCACAAAGATGACCTTTACCGTTTTCAACAGTATCCGCAATACATTTAGAAAAATGGCGCAATTCACTTTGGGTAAGTAATAATCCAATATCCCTGAAAATCACTTGAACTTTATTGGATTGGCTAGGTTTATCTTTTTTCCATTGGAAGGCTATTCCAAAGTCATTCTGGTAAATAGGGTGTATATCGTTCATAAGAATCTACATATTTAGGATAAATATATGCATCTTATTTAGAATTATTATAAATAGTATTGTTAAATGGTGATTTCTATTTGATTACCTTCTGGGTCTAGTACAACACTTTCATAGTAACCATCACCGGTAGTTCTGGGTTCACCGGCAATTGTAAATCCGTCTTCTCTCAATTTTTCAGTTAAAACATTTACTTGCTCTTTTGAGCCTACGGACATGGCAAAATGCATAAATCCGGTATCTACAGCATTATCAGAAGCGGCTACTATAGTTGGTTTATGCATGATTTCTAAACGAGCACCGTCGGTAAAACTCAAAAAGTAAGAGGTAAACTGTTTGGTTGCGTTATGATACTTTTCTCCCGAAATGGCATTGAAATACCTCTCATAAAATACACGAATTACTTCTAAATCTGCGACCCAAATAGCAATATGCTCGATTCTCATTTAATGTCCTTTAGCTTCAATTGCAAACTCACATTACCTTGCCATTCATTCTCATCAATAGAGAAAACAGCGCTAAAAGGTTTTCTACCCGTTACCAGAGATAGTTTATCGCCCATATTAAAGCCGATACCATCAATTCTATGACTGTCTTGCTGAACCACAGAAACTTTTAAATGTGCTTCTTCTTTACCTACACCTTTTGCGTAACCAGTATCATGTAAATCTTCTGCCATAAATATTGGCGACATATTACCAGGACCAAAAGGGGCGAATTGCTTTAGAATTCGCATTAACTTAGGTGTAATATCTTTTAATTCTATTACGGTATCTATTGTAATTTCTGGTATCAACATTTGTGGGTCAATACTCTCTTTCACAACCTTTTCAAACTGATGCTTAAAATTATTATACTGCGCCTCTAATAAGGTTAAACCTGCGGCATACTTATGACCTCCAAATTGTTCAATATAATCTGCACAACCTTCTAAAGCATTGTACACATCAAATCCTCTAACTGATCTTGCCGATGCCGCCAACTTATCGCCACTTTTTGTAAAAACCAGCGTTGGTCTATAGTAGGTTTCCGTTAATCTCGATGCTACAATGCCGATAACTCCTTTATGCCAAGTATCTTTATAAACTACAGAAGTAAAACCTTCTTCCTCCTGATTTTCTTGAATTTGCCCTAGTGCCTCAATCGTAATTTCCTGATCCAGCCCTCTTCTATCGGTATTGAATTTTTCAATTTCAGAAGCGAATTGTATGGCTTGATTCATATTGGTTTCCGTCAATAAGTTTACTGCATATTGACCATGTTTCATTCTACCGGCTGCATTAATTCTAGGTGCAATGATGAAAACCACGTCTGTAATGGTAAGCTCTTTTTTATTTATTTGATCGATAATAGCTTTAAAACCTATTCTAGGTCGCTGATTGATAACTTGCAAGCCATAAAAAGCCAATATTCGATTCTCTCCAGTTATCGGTACAATATCTGCCCCTATTGCAGTTGCCACTAAATCAAGGTAATAGATAATATCGTCAATAGTTTCTCCTCTTTGTGATCCTAACGCCTGAATCAATTTAAAACCGACTCCGCAACCACATAACTCATCATACGGATATGAACAATCTTCCCTTTTTGGGTCTAAAACTGCTATTGCACTCGGTAATATTATACCAGGCCTGTGGTGGTCACATATGATAAAATCAATTCCCTTTTCTTTGGCATACGCTACTTTGTCAATTGCCTTCACTCCACAGTCCAACGCAACGATCAATGTAAACCCATTATCCTCTGCAAAGTCAATTCCTTTAAACGATACACCATATCCCTCATCATACCGATCCGGAATATAGGTTGCCACATTAGGATAGTAGCTTAACAGATATGATGACAATAAAGCTACGGCCGTAGTACCATCGACATCATAATCACCATATACCAAAATATTTTCTCCGTCGGCAATGGCTTTTTCAATTCTCTCTACCGCAATATCCATATCCTTCATTAGAAAAGGATCATGTAAATCTTCTAACTGCGGACGAAAGAAATTCTTAGCCTCTTCATAAGTAGAAATACCTCTTTGCAACAACAGCTGCGCCACCAAAGCATCGACATTTAACGCATCGGCTAAAGCATCGATATCTTCTTGTTTCGGTTTTGGTTTTATTGTCCAGCGCATTCTAGTCAGTGTTCAGTTTACAGTTTCGGTTGGCAGTTCTTCAAATTAAAGTTCAAGTTCAAAAATCAAGTTCAAGTTCAAAACCCTAAATAGAATCTTTTCACCTCCTTAATAAATTCGAATTTAGTTTACTTTTTATTTTTAATGATTGTTGCTATAATTCGTATTAATTGTTCTAATTCGTCTAATATTTCAACTCTTTTAGATGCATTTCCATATTCTACTTTAGTCAAAATCTTTAGATTGACCCTAGATTCCTTCAATTCTTTTAAAGATATAGAGGCCTTATTGATATAATCCTTAACTGTATTTGTTCCTTGCGCTTCACCAAAATTAAGCGCAGAACTTCCTGCTGATCTTAGCAATTGATTACCATAATACTGACCGGTCATATCAGACGGCAAGTCTTTACAAAAAAGTACAATATTAGCTGCAAAATCAACCAATCTATCTTCAAGATCGAACTTTTTATCCGGCATAATTTTTATTTGAACTTGAACTTGTTACTTGCGATTGAACTTCTAAATTTATTTTTTATGAAAAACAGTCTTAATATCAAGCTCGGCAAATTGTCTGAACATCTCCATTACTCCGCAATACTTCTCAACTGATAGATCTACTGCTCTTTGTAATTTTTTCTCGGCTAAATTTGCGCCATGAAAATGGTATTCTATAACTACTTTGTCATAAAACTTAGGATGCTCATCTGTTAGGTTTGCGATTGTCTCAATGTGAAACTCATCTACTTCTAACTTCATCTTCTTGAACATTGCCGCTACATCTAAGCCAGAGCAACCAGCTAATGAAGACAACATTAATGCTTTTGGTCTTAAACCACTACCATCACCACCGTCTTCTTTTGCAATATCTATTCGTAAAGAGTGCCCAGAAGGATTGTTACTTTCAAAGGACATGTTGCCCAACCACTTTGTGCTAATATGATTTGTTGTACTCATAGTTTTATGTTTTTTGTAGGGTACAAAAATACGATAATATAGGCTGAGATGATGTTAGGTAGACGAATGAAAAGAGTTAATGATTTAGGTATTGACTGTTGGCTGTTGGCTGTTGGTTGTTGGTTGTTGGTTGTTGGTTGTTGGTTGTTGGAAAATAAAAATCAGTATTTGGAAGTGCAAGACTATCTGTTTATTTTAAAAATTAATTTTCCATTTGTCTCTATTGTCAGTTCGATTTCTATGACGTTGCCAAACGGTTTTTGTAAAATGTTTGGTTGTTAATCAGAGCAAAAACTAGATGAATGATTTTGTTCCTCACAGCGTTTATTACACTCATTTTGTTTTTTCCTTCTAATTTGAGTTTTATCATAAACGGAAAAGATCTGAATCGAACTATGAGCTTGGAACTCGGAGTGATTTGATAGTGTATCTTTTCCGTTTTTAATTTACTGATTCTAGATAACAAATCTAAAGGAGTAGTTTTTAATTCAATTTTTCATTGACTTAAAAAATGCCTGCCCGCCAGTTAGGAGGGTATCGAGAACCCTTCGGCTGTGCTCAGGACATCGCCTTTAGAACATGATTGCTTCTCGATACTAATTTTCTCGTGCCTCCAAAATTCACTCGAAGTGACATAAAAAACACTAATTAAATATCCTCTTTCGTAGCAATTAGCTTTTGGAATCGCAAGTATGTCAACCCTACTCTAAAATCTTTGCAACAAGTTCCTGCAACTCCCCAACAACTTCATCTTCAAACCATGGATTCTTTCCTCTCCAAAAATGATTTACTGGTGATGGATGTGGTAAGAGAAAAAACTTTGGCAGGTATTCTTTATAGTGCAATACATTCTCGGTCAAGTTCTTTTTGGCTTGCTTACCTAAGTATTGATCTTGAGAGTATTTACCGATCAGTAAAATGAGCTGTACATTTTTGAATTGGTCCCAAACCTGAGAATGCCATAAGGGGGCACATTCTTTTCTAGGTGGTAAATCGCCTGTCTTTCCTTTTCCCGGATAACAAAAACCCATGGGTAACACTGCAAAATTATCAGGGTTATAAAATACCTCTTCGTTTACACCAAGCCACTCTCTAAGTTTTTTACCACTTGGGTCATCCCAAGCTTTGTTTTCAACATGGGCTTTTCTGCCTGGTGCCTGACTTACCAATATAATTTTAGAATTGTTAGTACCCGCAACAATTGGTTGTGGTTCTAATGGCAAATGTGCCTTACAAACCTCGCAACCTCTTATTTCAGCTAATAATTCTTGCACGTTATCTTTCTATTGAATTGAATGTTTAATATAAATTCTAACGAATTACCTTTTAGCAATGATAAATTAGATTACCTTTAAAGCAACTTCAATGCTTCACCATCAAAAGACAATCCTTCAAAACCTGTTTCCATAAAGTTTCGAATATTTTGATGTGAAGTTCCTTTAAGATCCAACAATACCTCATCAAAATAATATTGACCAAAACAGGCCAAGGTTTCCTCTTTTGAAAGTTCTTCTTTCATGGCAAAAGAGAATAATTTACAAGACCCGGAATTCTGACCAACCTCATTTCTAACTTTACCATTGGTATAAGCGGTTGGCGTAAATGCATATTTAGAATCTATAGCCACCATAGTTTCTGAAAAGGAAATCTCTTTAGGACTAGCAGCTAATTTTTTCTTGAATTCTTCTAAGGTCATGGTTAGTTATTTAGATTTTTAAATACTCATCAATTAAATATTGATGTTCAAATATAACGAAACCCTGTTTTTTACTTCAACTTTTCCTTCGTTCAAATTTTGAGAAATTGGTAGCATACTTGAAATGCCCAATGCATATCTGTTGTAGTTTGCCTCTAGCCCAAATCTAGCAAAATACACATCGCCACCTGTGTCAGGAACAGCAAAATCAAACTCTTTATTTTCGGCGAAGAACTCTGCTCCCAAACCTGCTTGTGGGGTTAGCGAAACCGATGGAGACAGGTAATAGGTCTTATAGGTATTCAATGTTGCATTCCATTGATTTCCGAACAAATAATTTTTACTGTTCTCCGTTTTTATCGTGTAGTTCAATAGGGCGGCAAAACCCCAATTTCTATGTGTAATACCGTAATTTGCGGCTAATATATAATCCCAACTACCCGTTCCTAATTGAAACCCAGGGTTAACACTGCCTTCATTATTGGCTGCATCAAAAGTTCCTGTCGGTAATTTTATACCCCCGCCAATTTGCAACGCATGTTCTGGTTTTATTGAAATTATACTATCGGCAGTTTGCTTCAGTACATTGTAATATGCTAAAACCGTAGCATCACCAATACCACTTATAGTCTGCTCTGTATTATCTATAAATGTTCTATTGTGTGAATGATAAGGGAGAATGGCATTTACCAAAAATCGTTCTCCAATCGGGAATTTTCCCCATGCCTGTACGGTATTGAAATTCTCATTTATCCATGGCGAATTATCAAAAATACCATCGCGAGAACGGTACTTCTGACCAATATATCTAAGTCCTACAAAGTTATTATTCAATCCGGTACCGAAACCCATACTTCCTCCATTACCACCACACCCACAGGTATCGCAGAAATATTCATATGCGGTATTTTTCCAGATACACTCGGTTGTTTCTTCTGGTAAATCATTTGCTTGAGCAGTAAAAAATCCGCCAAGCACAAGTATACTTATTATTATTTTTTTCATTTTTTAATATTCTGAAAATCGTTCGTCATTTATAAAAGTATCATCCGTCAAAATTTCAAAAAAAGCTAATAATCCCTCTTTTTCTGTATCATTTAATGCTATTCCTAATCCGTCATCGGTGCGTAGAGAATCATCAATTGTTTCCGATTCAACCATGCCGTTGGTATAAAAATTCAATACCGATTCTAGACTTCCAAACCTACCATCATGCATGTAAGGCGCGGTCAGTGATACGTTTCTTAAACTTGGCACTTTAAACTTATAATTGTCACTATCGCTACCGCTCACTTCGGCTCTGCCAATATCATTTAATTGTGGATTTGGTGGCAAGCCATTGTTTCTAAAACTGCCATCGGTAAATAGATCTGTAGCGTGACATGTAGCGCACTTTTGCTGAAACACTTCTAGACCATATGCCTCTTGCTCAGTTAATTCTCCTCCTTCTTCATTGCGTACATACTTATCGTATTTACTATTTGAAGAAATCATCATGACCATAAACTGTGATATCGCTTTTAGAAAGTTCTCGGCATTTACACCACCTCCCTCAAAAGCCATTTCAAATTCTTTTTGATACTCGGCATCTGCTATCAGTTTATTGATAACCCCTGTCATGGTTTCACCCATCTCCACTTCATTAGTGATTGGAATTATTGGAAAGAGGTCTAAGTGAGACGTAGCACCATCCCAAGCAAATTCAGTAAAGAATGCCATATTAGATATGGTGGGCGTATTTCTTGTACCCTCCAAATCATTTACACCGTGACTAAATTGATGTCCGTGGTGAGTGAAAGCAGAACTTTGTTCATGACAAAAGCCACATGATATAAACCCACTTGAAGATAGTTTACCATCATAGAATAATTTCTTACCCAGCTCAAATCCTAATTGTGTTGGCGGATTAGCCTCAATATCATAAGCCAATTCAGGAAAATTCTCTGGAACTTCTACTGTTAAAAGCGTGTTCTCAATAGCCACATAATCATCATCACTGCAAGACACCAAAAACACGGACAGTAATACCCAAAATAGATATTTCATCTGTTATCGTTTTAAAAATTAGGGTCGCCCCATTAAGAGCGACCCGAAAATATTTAGTGTGAATCTCCTGTGCCGTTATGAACATGGTCTACGGTAAACATGCTTGCAGTATTCAAAGCAACTTGTGGCGACTTTTCTTCGCTTACCATAATTACCGATTGCTCGGTTAATGATAGTTTGTTTTCTCCGTCTAAAATGGCATTGGCATCCGCTACCAGATGTATAATAGGTGACATTTCATCGCTTACCAATGCATCTGTCCCCAAACTCAAAGTAACTTCTTTGTAGTTGTCCAAACTAGAACCGTGACTACCCATATGTACTTTAAAATCTGTTGCCTCAGTAATAGTTTCCGATGTGAAAGTCCCTTCAAAATTTAGAAACTTATAACCCGCTTGCCATGACCACATCATATTGGTTTCTTCGGCTACAGTCAAAAAATCTCCTTGACCCTCTGCTCCTTGAAGGTATTTTTCTTGGTCCACGCCTATGCCAAAAGTTATAGACACATAATTACCTGCTGGTATATTCTCTAACACAACTTCTGTACTACCGGTTTCTTCACTAGTTACAAAATAACTATCGTCTTTTTCATAGGTAAACACTTCACCTTCATCATTAGTTAATCTAAAATTACTGACAATGTAATTTAGTCTTGTAATAGTCAATGTTTCGTTTTGAGAATTGGTGTAACTTGAAGTTGCCAATAGCAAATCATCTGAACCAACACTATTGTCAAATTCAAGAGTTATGCTGTTTTCGCCCATTAATTCTTCTGTAGCATCGTCATCGTTACTACAGCTGGCGAATACAGTTAAAATTAAGGTTACTGCAAAAAATTTATATATAGATTTCATCTGTTGATTTATTAATTATTCGGATATAGTACGAGAAAATGTACCTCTGCTTTTAAACAAAAAGTACAACTACGCACTACACCTTAGTTTATGTAATGGTTTCACCTAATGACAATGCATTAGGCATGATTTCAAAATAATTGATTGTGTACACGACTACAGATTTTGTGTCGTGGTGTGAGCATATAACAGCATCTGCCTTTTAAATAAGGCATACCTATGCTAAGTTGTACTTTAAGATAAGGAGTTAGGTGGACGAAAAACAGCTGATATATACTGCTGCTCGTTTAAGTTAGGATGTATTGAAACCACTCTTGTTTCAACAATCGTACTTTGAAAATTACAATCAAGAATGCTTACAAACCCAATTGGGTATTCACGAAGGTCAGCAGACGGAATATCTTGATGATTTTCTTGCTGCTGCTTTTTAATCAATTGCGAGAGGTAACATTTACCATCACAATTAAGCATGGGCTTATCTTTATTGATACACAGTACTTCGGCAATATAATCTTGATTAATTACATATTCCAACACAGGCAAGACCGGTTTTACCATCGCAGTGAGGTATAACAAGATAAACGTGTATGTTAGAAATTTGTTCATGCTAAATCGCAGTAAAGGTAATTCTCATTTTGAAAATTTCTTAACTCTTTCTTAGAATTAACATTTAAATCTTTTGAGTTTTATTGGTTTCTACTTATTCCCTCCAACAATAATAACAATCTCTCCTTTTAGTGGTTTTTCGGTAAAATGCTTTAGAACTTCTTCGGCAGTACCGCGAACGGTTTCTTCGTAAAGTTTGGTAAGTTCCCTTGAAACGGAAACAGGTCTTTCAGCGCCAAAATATTCTACAAAATTGCCCAAAGTCTTTAATAGCTTATGCGGAGATTCATAGAAGATTATAGTACGCGGCTCTTCTGCCAATAACTTTAAACGTGTTTGTCTTCCTTTTTTTACGGGTAAGAACCCTTCAAATACAAACTTATCATTAGGTAAACCACTATTGACCAAGGCTGGTACAAAAGCGGTTGCACCTGGTAAACATTCAACTTCAACACCTGCTTCAACACAAGCGCGTGTCAAAAGAAATCCGGGATCGGAAATTGCCGGTGTACCTGCATCTGAAATTAATGCGATGTTCTCACCTCCTTTTAACTTTCCTACTAAAAAATCAACCATTTTATGCTCATTATGCATATGGTGGCTTTTCATTTGCGTACCAATTTCAAAATGATGCAAAAGCTTTCCGCTAGTACGGGTATCTTCCGCCAGAATTAAATCAACCTCTTTAAGAATACGAATCGCCCTTAAGGTCATATCCTCTAAATTACCGATCGGTGTAGGTACTAAATAAAGTTTTCCCATGTATTATAAAGTAAAAAACCTCAAAGCTCTCTCGTGAGGTATAGTATTGAAAATTTAATTTAGATTCCGATGCGAAAATTAGAGCATTTAAATCTTTACTATCGAATAAAAAACCCAACACAAGTGCTGGGTTTATGATACATATATTGTATTAATTACGAGAATCTACGAGATACCAACTCAATAAATCGTTCTTCGTATGGTTCTTTTCCCACCCAATTATTATAATCTGGCTTTACCATATTTTTTATAAAAGCAATAGAACGCTCTTCTGTATCTATGGTATTTAGTTGAGACAATACACGATTATAATCTTCCATGTTATCATTGAACAAATGTTTTACAAAAGCCAAGCGATCGTTCAAATCTACTTTTACATTACTTTTTGCCAAACGGTCATTTAATGATTTTGGTGCGGTATCTACTGGTTTAAAATCTTCCTTTCTTGGTGTAAAGAGCTCCTTATCATTTTTCATAAGACCGGGCTTCGACATAAAATCTGCCAAAACATCTTCTAGCTCTTCATTATCCGGCATTTCAGAAATAAATCCTTTAATGGTATCCATACCTGGGTGTTTCACTATATCCTCTTCATGCGGATTATTTTCCGGCACTCCTGTATTTCCTTTCATTACGGCATTTGCCATTTCCTCAAACTTTGCCGCAATTGCATTTTTTGAAACATCAACTTCCATATCATTGAGTTCTACTTCAATAAATTTAAGCACAGCGAGTTTCTCATATAGGTTTTTAGAAACCTCATATAATTTTGTAACATCATCTAAATTATCGGCAGTCAAAATTTCTGTAGATAACTTTCTCAATTCCAGTTTCAACTTATTTTTCATCTCACAATTTTTACGGTAAAGACCTAAATAGCGGGTTTTTTAAATACCTTTATCATCTTTAAAGAATAACGAAAAACCGATTATTTTCGTCTAAAATTACAAAATGTTTCTTGAAAACACAGTTAATCATAAAGAACAATTCGGCTGGATAGAGGTCATTGCCGGATCTATGTTTTCTGGAAAGACAGAAGAATTGATCCGTAGACTTAAACGAGCGCAGTTTGCCAAATTAAAGGTTGAAATCTTTAAACCGATGGTAGACACTCGTTATGATGATGAAATGGTAGTATCGCATGATGCCAATGAAATACGTTCTACGCCCGTACCCGCAGCTGCCAATATTCGCATTCTTGCAGATACCTGTGATGTAATCGGTATTGATGAAGCTCAATTTTTTGATGATGAAATAGTTACCGTATGTAACGATCTAGCCAATAAAGGTGTTAGAGTAATTGTCGCGGGACTAGACATGGACTTTAAAGGAAAACCCTTCGGACCCATGCCTGCTCTTATGGCTACTGCAGAATATGTTACTAAAGTTCATGCCATTTGTACTCGCACGGGCAATTTGGCAAATTACAGTTATAGAAAATCCAGCAACGATAATTTAGTTATGTTGGGTGAAGTAAATGAATATGAGCCTTTAAGCAGAGGTGCATATTACAAGGCTATGCTTAAGGAAAAGGTGAAAACCATGGATGTAAAATCCGAGGAGGTCGATTCTCTCAAAAAAAAGCAAAATGGCTAAGGCAGAAGAGACCATTTTAGAAATTGACCTAAAGGCACTTGCACATAATTACAAGTATTTACGCTCTAAAATTAAGCCCAACACTAAATTTATGGCAGTGGTAAAAGCCTATGCCTATGGCAGTGATTCTGTAGCTATTGCCAAACAGCTTGAAAATTTAGGTGCCGATTATTTTGCAGTAGCTTACGTGAACGAAGGCATCACGCTGAGAGAAGGTGGTATTACCGCTCCTATCTTAGTTCTTCACCCCCAGAAAGTCCATTTTAAAACGCTCATAGAAAACAATCTTGAGCCAAGTGTATATTCTAAAAATATACTGTCGGATTTCATTACAACAGCCAAAGAACTGGGTAAGACAGATTACCCTATTCATTTAAAATTTAATACAGGACTAAATAGACTTGGATTTTCTGCGGATGATTTACCGGAAATCTCTACCCTTATTCAGCAACAAAATGCAATAAAGGTGATTGCGCTATTATCGCATTTAGCAGCCACCGAAGACCCTAATGAGACCGACTTCACTAACCTTCAATTAGAAAGGTTTGATACTATTTGTAAAAAGGCAGATGTTCTATTGAAAACCGAGACTCTAAAACATGTGCTCAATACTTCTGGCATTATTAATTATCCAGATGCACAGTATGATATGGTTAGAAGTGGAATTGGATTATACGGTTATGGCAACGAACCTCATGTAGATGCTAATCTACAACCCGTAATGACTTTAAAAACAATTATTTCTCAAAAGCATGTTATAGTAACAGGTGAATCTGTTGGTTATAATCGTAAATACAAATCTGATCATAAAACTGTAACCGCTACCTTGCCTATAGGTCATGCAGACGGTATTGGTAGAGAATACGGGCGTGGTAAAACTTATGTGAGTATACACGGTCAATTAGCACCTATAGTCGGTAACGTTTGTATGGATATGATTATGGTCGATGTCACTAATATTGAATGCGAAGAAGGAGATGAAGTAGAGGTTTTTGGAAAAAACCTTTCTGCAAACAAATTTTCAGAAACAGCCCAAACCATAACGTATGAGCTACTTACGGGACTTTCTCAACGTATTAAACGAGTTTTAACAAATTGATTTTGTTAACATTTATTTAAGGGTTGTTTTTTTTTAGTAAATTGCCGTACTTATTATATTAACCATTAATAAAAACATTAGAACATGTTAAAAGAATTTAAGGATTTTATTATGACAGGTAATGTCATAGATTTAGCCGTAGCCGTATTACTTGCAGGTGCTATGGGATTAGTAGTTAGCGGATTTGTTGGCGATATTATGATGCCAATAGTAGGTCACTTCAGTGGAGGTGTCGATTTTGCTGACTTAAAAGTAGTATTAGATGAGGCTGTAGTAGGTGCTGATGGCGCTGTTGCTAAACCAGAAAATGCAATTCTTTATGGTAAATGGATAAATGCAATTATCAACTTGATCATCGTTGGTTTTGTATTGTTTATGATTGTTAAAGCTTACAACAAAACTAAAACTCCACCAGCTCCAGTAGAAGAGGCTCCAAAAGGACCAACTGCAGAAGAGTTATTGGCAGAAATAAGAGATGCTTTAAAAAAGTAATCTTAATAATACTCCCTAGTATTAGGGTACCGTTGCACTGCAACTTACATTAATTAAAACCGTCAACTTTGTTTCGCTAACATTGTTGACGGTTCTTTTTTATAGCACACTTTCCTAATTACCTCTTCATAATCATTTGTTATATTTTAAACAATTTGTTATATTTTGATTATTCTACTCTTTTTTACTTGTGCAAGTACCAGTAATACGTATTTTTGCCGCTTAATATAATTGTTTTACAAATGAAAGTAGCTGTAATTGGTGCCACAGGCATGGTTGGCGATGTAATGTTGAAAGTATTGGCAGAACGTAATTTTCCATTAACGGAGTTATTATTGGTAGCCTCTGAACGTTCTGTAGGTAAAAAGATGACCTTTAAAGGAAAAGAACATACGGTTATAGGCTTAGCTGATGCGGTAGCCGCAAGACCAAATATTGCGATATTCTCTGCGGGTGGTGACACCTCTTTAGAATGGGCTCCTAAATTTGCAGAAGTGGGAACTACAGTTGTAGATAATTCCTCTGCTTGGAGAATGGACCCAACCAAAAAATTGGTTGTACCTGAAATCAATGCTCATGAGCTTACGGCAGAAGATAAAATCATTGCAAACCCTAACTGCTCTACCATTCAATTGGTAATGGCATTGCACCCTTTACACAACAAATATAAAATGAAACGAGTTGTTGTTTCTACCTATCAGTCGGTTTCCGGTACTGGGGTAAAAGCAGTAAAACAATTGGAAAATGAAATTGCCGGCGTGCAAGGAGAAATGGCGTACCCTTACCCTATCGGTAGAAATGCAATGCCTCACTGTGACGTCTTCATGGAAAACGGATACACTAAAGAAGAAATGAAATTGGCGCGCGAGCCTCAGAAAATTCTAGATGACCGCACTTTTTCAATTAGCGCAACAGCAGTGCGTATACCTACCGCTGGTGGGCATTCGGAATCTGTAAACGTAGAGTTTGAAAATGATTTTGAGCTAAACGAAGTGCGTCGTTTGTTAAATGAAATGCCTGGTGTTACCGTTCAAGATAATCCTGACACAAATACCTACCCTATGCCAATCTATGCTCATGATAAAGATGAGGTTTTTGTTGGTCGCATACGTAGAGATGAAACGCAAAGAAATACTTTGAATATGTGGATCGTTGCAGATAATCTTAGAAAAGGTGCGGCAACTAATGCTGTTCAAATTTCAGAATACCTAGTAGAAAAAGGCTTAGTATAACTTATACCTTTTACAACGTTAAAACCTTCAAAACTTAACTGTTTTGAAGGTTTTTTTATGGTATTTTAGTAAAAATTGAACTGCTCATGAAAAAACTAATACCTGGGCTTCTTGTCCTTGTGCTCATTTCTTCTTGTAAAAACATATCTAAACCTGAACCTATTACCGTGAATTATCCTGTTACCGCAAAAGTTGATACTATAGATACTTATTTTGGAACCGAAGTTAAAGACCCTTATCGTTGGTTAGAAGATGATAGAAGCCCAGAAACAGAAGCTTGGGTAAAAGAACAGAACAAAACTACTTTCGGGTATTTAGAACATATTCCCTTTAGAAATGATCTAAAAAATCGTCTTGAAAAATTATGGAACTATGAGAAACTAGGTTCTCCTTTCAAAAATGGCGACTATACCTATTTCTATAAAAATGACGGACTCCAAAACCAATATGTTGTCTACAGAGCCAAAGGTGATGAAGAACCAGAAGTTTTTTTAGATCCAAATACATTCTCTGAAGATGGCACAACTTCTCTCGCAGGTTTAAGCTTTACTAAAGATGGCTCATTGGCAGCCTACCTTATTTCTGAAGGTGGTAGCGATTGGCGAAAAGCGATAATTTTAAATGCCGAAACCAAAGAGATCGTTGAAGACACCCTAATTGATATTAAATTCAGCGGACTCTCTTGGAAAGGTAAAGAAGGCTTTTACTATTCCAGCTATGATAAACCAAAAGGTAGTGAGCTATCGGCTAAAACTGACCAACATAAAGTATACTATCATAAATTAGGTACTTCTCAAAAAGATGATGAACTTATATTTGGTGGTACTCCAGCAGAAAAGCATCGTTATATAGGGGCCTATGTTACCGAAGACAATAAATACCTACTGATCAGCGCTTCTGTTTCTACCTCTGGTAATAAATTATTCATCAAAAATTTAGAAGACCCTAACGGATTACTTATCCCCATGGTTGAAGACACAGATTCTGACAACTATGTTATTGACAATATAGGATCTAAACTGTATATCGTTACCAATAGAAATGCACCTAACAAGAAAATAGTTACGGTTGACGCTGCTAACCCTGAGGCAAAAAACTGGGTAGATTTTATTCCGGAAACGGAGAATGTATTAAGTCCAAATACTGGTGGCGGTTACTTTTTTACCGAATATATGGTAGATGCCATTTCTAAGGTAATTCAATATGATTATGATGGTAAACTTATTCGTGAAGTAGAGTTACCAGGTATAGGATCCGTTGGTGGATTTGGTGGTGATAAAGAAGATAAAGAACTGTACTTCTCTTTTACAAATTATAACACCCCCAGTTCTACCTATAAATACGATCCTACAACCGGTGAATATGAATTGTACTGGAAACCTGAGATAGATTTCAATCCTAATAACTATACTTCAGAACAAGTATTCTATTCTTCAAAAGATGGTACTAAAATTCCCATGATCATTACCTATAAAAAGGGTACGGAATTGAACGGTAAAAATCCAACCATTCTATACGCCTACGGCGGATTCAATGTAAGCTTGACTCCGTCTTTCAGTATCGGTAATGCCGTTTGGATGGAGCAAGGCGGAATTTATGCTGTACCAAATCTTCGTGGTGGTGGTGAATATGGCAAAAAATGGCATGATGCAGGTATTAAAACTAAAAAACAAAACGTTTTCGATGACTTTATTGCCGCTGCAGAATACCTTGTTGAAAACAAATACACTTCAAAAGAATACTTAGCTATTCGCGGAGGTTCTAATGGCGGATTGTTAGTTGGTGCCACAATGACGCAAAGACCAGATTTAATGCAAGTAGCCTTACCGGCAGTTGGTGTTATGGATATGTTGCGCTACCATACATTTACGGCTGGTGCCGGATGGGCTTATGATTACGGTACCGCCGAAGACGATGATGAAATGTTTCAGTACTTGAAAGGATATTCCCCAGTGCACAATGTAAAAGCAGGTACTGCCTACCCTGCAACGTTGGTTACAACTGGCGACCATGATGATAGAGTGGTGCCCGCACATAGTTTTAAGTTTGCAGCAGAACTACAAGAAAAACAAGCAGGCACGAACCCAACGTTAATACGTATTGAAACAAATGCCGGTCATGGGGCGGGTACGCCTGTAAGTAAAACTATAGAGCAATATGCAGATATTTTTGGCTTTACACTTTACAATATGGGCTATACCGAGCTACCTAACAAAAGTGTTTTAAAAGAATTTAAGGAGTAATTACTATCTTAAATCAATAAATTATTGAAAAATCCGTTTCAAATTGGAACGGATTTTTCAATTTTACATTCCTAAGAATAAAAGCATGTTACGAGTAGAGAATCTATCATTTTCATATGATAAACTTCCAGTTTTAGAGTCCATTGATTTACGCATTCAACGTGGAGAGCATGTGGCTATTATTGGTGAAAGCGGATGCGGCAAAAGCACCTTGCTAAAACTAATGTATGGTTTAATGGATCTAGAACAGGGCGAAATATTCTGGGAAGACGAACAAATTTTAGGTCCTGCATTTCATCTGGTTCCAGGTATGCCTTTTATGAAATACCTGTCTCAAGATTTTGATTTAATGCCGTTCATTACCGTTTCTGAAAACATTAGCCAGTATCTATCTGTTTTTTATCCTGATGAACTAAAAGAACGAACTCAAGAGCTATTAGAGATGATAGAGCTCACTGAGTTTGCAGATAAAAAAGTAAAAACCCTAAGTGGTGGTCAACAACAACGAGTTGCCTTGGCTAGAGTATTGGCGCAAAAACCAGAAGTGCTGCTTTTAGACGAACCGTTTAGTCATATCGACAATTTTCTTAAAAACAGCTTGCGTCGAAATATTTTCAATTACTTGAAAGAGAATCTTATTACTACCATTGTTGCCACGCATGACGTGCATGATGTTTTACCTTTTGCGGACCGCGCGGTTGTTTTACGTGATAAAGAAATTATAGCCAGGGCAAGACCTATGGAGCTTTATAAAAATCCTAAAAACTTGTACGTAGCCTCTCTTTTTGGCGAGGCCAGTATGATTTCTATAGATGTGCTGAAAACCTATGCGAATACCAAAAGAAAGATTATAGTATATGCACATGAGTTTCGGGTTTCACCTTCTCAAGGCTTTCATGTTACGGTAGAAAAAGCATACCCAATGGGCAGTCATTACCTAACAGAAAGTAAAAGCGATGATGATGAAACCATCTTCTTTAACGCAGATAAACTATACCCTAAGGGGAAGGAATTGTTTTTGAATGTAGCCATTGAAACTATCAATCAACGCATACAAGAAGCCGCTGCTAATTAATACAAAAGCGAGTTGTGAACAAAGAACAAATTCTTACCGAATTACAATTTAAAGCCATTAGAAGTAGTGGTCCCGGAGGTCAGCATGCCAATAAAGTTTCCTCTAAAGTAGAATTGTCTTTTCATATTGAAGCTTCGGCCGGACTAACAGAACGCCAGAAAAAAAGGGTGCATCTGAAATTAGGTAACAAACTGAGTAAAGAGGGCTTACTAATTTTACAATGCGATGAATCTCGCAGCCAACATAAAAACAAAGAGTTGGTTATTAAAAGATTCTTGAAACTTATAGAAAAATCTTTAGCAGTACCTAAAGCCAGAAAGAAAAGCAGACCCACTAGATCATCTATTGAAAAGAGACTGAAAGGCAAGAAAATCGCTTCTTTAAAAAAGCAGAATCGCGGTAAGCCAGACTACTAATATGTAAATCCATTTATGCGAAAATGGAATAGAATACAAATACGGTTATGGCTCCTGTTATACCTAGCACTCCAGTGCCTAAGCCAAAAAGGCGATACCCTGTCTTTACATTCATACCGCTCATTTGCGTTACCACCCAAAAGAAACTATCGTTTGCATGAGATATTACAGCAGAACCTGCACCAATTACTACTACAACCAGAGCTTTCTGTATTTCGGTATCAAAACCAAGTGATGACATCATCGGCATAATTATGGATGCTGTAGTTACCAATGCCACCGTTGAAGAACCTTGTGCTGTTTTCAAGGCTGCCGCTAAAACAAAAGGCAAGAAAACACCCATATTATAATCGGTCAATGTTTGCCCTAGAATTTCTGCAATGCCGGAATTCTGTAATATTTTACCAAAAATTCCGCCTGCACCTGTAATCAATAAAATAGAGGCCGCATCTTTAATTGCCTTACCTACCCAACCAGCTGATGAGAGCATATCATAATTCAATTTTTTAGGCAAGAGCAAGCATAAGAATACGCCAATTAATAACGATATAACTGGCTCGCCCACAAAATTGATAAAATCTAATAGTCCGTTTTCTTGTCCGATATCCATGGAGTTCAGTACGGACTTCAAGACAATTAGAAAAATGGGAACCAGAATGGGTATAGATGCTTTTAAAGCACTGGGCGAATCTTTAATTTCTTGTTCTGCTTCTAAAGCATCTTCAACATCAGGCGCTATCATAGTTTTTGATGCATATTTCTTAGCGAATATAATTCCGACAATCAAGGCGACAATACTTGTTGGAAACCCAAAAGCAATAACCAAACCTAAATCTGCACCAAGAATACCTGCTGCAGCTATAGGACCCGGAGTTGGCGGCACCATTGTATGTGATGCCATTAAGCCCAAACCTAATGCTATTGCCGGACCGGCAATTGATATTTTGGCTTTCTTGGAAAGACTTTTGTTCAAAGGATGTAACAGCATAAAACCACTATCTGCAAACACCGGAATAGAAACAATATAGCCGATGATTCCCATTGCCATAGTCACCCGTTTCTTCCCTATTACACCCAACACTTTCTCTGCAATTGCAAATGCACCACCAGTATGTTCTAAAAATGCCCCTATAATAACTCCGAGAACTATAATCAACCCAATTTTACCTAGCGTTCCGCCAAAACCGTCATTTATAGAAACAATGATATCAGCATAAGGCATCCCGGCAAAAATGCCATATAAAATTGAAATGATAAACAGCGCAAGAAAGGCGTGGATTTTAAGCTTAGTCGTTAATATAATTATGGCAATGACTGCAAGAAATAGGTAAAATATTTCCATGATTCAAGTTATATAAGTGGTTTAGTCTTTTAATTAATTGCTTTAAGATAGTTAAATAAAGACCAGGATGTAATTATTGAATGCTGACAATAGTCAACTCCTTTCCATTAAAACTAAAAACATCGCCTACTGCTTTACCAAACACAAGTTTACCAATAGGTGTTGCGGCAGAAATACAATAGACGGACTTAGGTTTGCTTTTAAATTCTCCTGCAGATATAGCAATGTAATATAAGAAGGTATCTGTGATGACCAAACTACCCAACCCTACCGTTGGGGCATTTCTGTCTTTTGGTACTTTTGAAAGTAATTGTTGTGTTTTTTCTAATTCCGCCAATTGCTGACCTAATTTTTCTCGCTCTAATTGTATCATTGCGCGACCAGTCTCATGCTTGTCACCAGCACTGCTTTTTGTCTCTGAGGTTAAGGCAGACTCTAATTCTTTAATTTGATTCTGTATTCTAGTTGACCTATCGTCAACAAATTGCAAGCAAAAATGATGAGCGTCATTCTTTAAGTTATCAAGTGATTCAGTTTCCTTCAATGTGATACAGATCTGCTAGTTTATAGATCAAGTAATTTACGATTTGATTATCACTTTCACCACCACTTATCATGTTTTGAATTTCTATTTCATTTTCAGCTTTAAAATAGTCCAAATCACCAGAGCGATCATCACTAAAAATATTCCACGATTTAAGTCCGCTTAACATTGCTTTATGTGCTTCATAACGGTTTGTAATTGCTTGAACTTTTTTCTTATCTACCTTTACAGTAGATTCGGTATCGTTTAGCAACTTATAATCTGCCGTAATTTGAGCGTCTGCTTTTTCTGCTTCGGTAATAATTTTAAAGTAAGCTCTAGACACTAAAGATTCATACTTAGAATTGAAACCTGATTCCATATTATCTTTTGCCAATGCCACTTCTTCATCTGAACTGGCATATAAATCATCTTTAGTATATGAATTATCGGCAATAAGGGATTGTTTCCAAGCCTCACTTTTTATATGTTCTTTCCAAACTTTTGCATATTCTCGCTGGTAGTGGGTTTTAGACAAACCACAGCTATTTAGACATAATATTCCTATAACGGCCATTAGTGTAGCCGAAGTACTTCTTCTGATCAATGTTTTCATATAGTATACATGCTATTACAAACCATCTTAAAAGTTTACTGTTCTATGGCAAACCAATAAGTGCATTTTTGGGTAATAGATAATCTGAGGGGGCATACAATTTATAAATAAAAACAAGAGTAGACCCGACTTTTTGATAAGATTTCAAAAAATGGGGTGAACGGAATAATTTCTTAGTCTAAAGTACTGGCTAATTTTTTCCCAATAGTACTGCCGATAGCAATACCCATACCTCCTAAACGAACACCGCATGCTACATTACCGGATAGTTGTTTAAGTATCGGTTTCTTTTGTTTACCAACGCCCATAATACCGCTCCAGCTGTAATCAATTTCAAAAACGGTTTTTGGTAAAATGACTGATTTCAACAACCCTTGGAGTTTATTTTCTACTAAACGGGTTGTTCCAAACTCAGTAGTTTCTTCGGTTTTAAAATCCAGATTACGACCACCGCCCAATAAAATTCTATTATCAATATTTCGGAAGTAATAGTAGCCCTCTTCTAGATGAAATGTTCCTTTTATATGCAGGTCTTTAATTGGTTTTGTAATCAATACTTGTGCCCGTGCAGGTTT
The DNA here is from genome assembly GCF_045063735.1 of Maribacter sp. Asnod1-A12. Taxonomy (NCBI): domain Bacteria; kingdom Pseudomonadati; phylum Bacteroidota; class Flavobacteriia; order Flavobacteriales; family Flavobacteriaceae; genus Maribacter; species Maribacter sp. Asnod1-A12. Next base: position 1,523,702 of record NZ_JBEFNZ010000006.1, on the reverse strand, counting down.
TACGTTCTCCGACAGTAGTTGAGAAGCAAAACCATTTGTTGCTATCAGTAATTTTTGGGTCATAAATTCCAGGTCATCTGTTCTGACTATTACTTTTGCCCCTGCATCATCAAAAGAATGTACTTGAGTTGAATTTACAATTGTGATGCCTTTTTGCTGTGCTAATTGCACTAAGGCTGACATCATCTTACCGGTATTAATTTGCCCTTCAAATACTTGAGAGATATAGTTGCTGTTAATTTCTTTGAAATTGAAGGTATTTGGAGTGGCCTTAAAGGCATCCTTTTTAAAAACGGGATGAAGTAACTCGTTTACCGACTTTAATTCCTTTAGACAGCTCTCAAATAAAGCAACATCCTCATTTAAAAATAATTCGTGTCCGCCATTATTCTGATAACCAATTACATCATCCCCTAACAACGTACGTAGCGATTGTATTCCATCAAACCGATCTTGAACCAATTGCAGTACTACTTGTTCTGAATGTGTTTTTAGGTCTGATAAAATTTCAGAAATACTACCAAAACAGGCGAACCCTGCATTTTTGGTACTGGCACCTTGAGGAAGTTTTCCTTTTTCCAAAATAAGAATACGTGCTTTAGGATACTTTCGTTTTAATTCTAAAGCACAGTTTAAACCTACTATTCCACTACCTACAATAGTAAAATCGATATTAGAAAACCAAGATGTACGTTCCCAGTAGCTTAAATTCATAGTTGCATTTTGATATAAGATAAAAAATCAATCTTAAAAAAGAACATAAAAAAACTCCAACATTGCTGTTGGAGTTCGTTATTAATTTTCTGGTTGAGGATCCATTTTCCAATCGTCCATAAAAGCTGTCGTATAATTACCAGCCAAATAATCTGGGTGGTCCATCAACTGCCTGTGGAAAGGAATGGTCGTTTTAATTCCCTCAATTACGAATTCATCTAAAGCTCGCTTCATTTTATTGATCGCCTCTTCCCTTGTTTGGGCAGTAGTGATGAGCTTTGCAATCATAGAATCATAGTTTGGAGGAATACTGTACCCACTATATACATGCGTATCCATACGTACCCCATGACCACCTGGCGTATGTAAGGTTGTAATCTTACCCGGTGATGGCCTAAAGTTATTATAAGGATCTTCCGCATTAATTCTACACTCAATAGAATGTAATTTTGGAAGGTAGTTTTTACCTGAAATCGGCACACCTGCAGCTACAAGTATTTGCTCACGAATTAAATCGTAATCAATAACCTGCTCTGTAATAGGGTGCTCTACTTGAATACGGGTATTCATTTCCATAAAATAGAACTTACGGTGCTTATCTACCAAAAATTCTATGGTACCAGCGCCTTCATATTTTATGTATTCCGCAGCTTTAACCGCAGCTTCACCCATTTGCTCTCTTAACTTATCTGTCATGAAAGGTGACGGAGTTTCTTCCGTCAACTTTTGGTGACGACGTTGTACAGAACAATCTCTTTCTGACAAGTGACAAGCTTTACCGAATTGATCACCAACAATTTGAATTTCAATATGTCTTGGCTCTTCGATCAGCTTTTCCATATACATACCACCATTACCAAAAGCAGCAGTTGCTTCGTTAACGGCACTATCAAAAAGCTCTTCCATTTTATCTTCAGAAAAAACGGCGCGCATACCTTTACCACCACCACCGGCAGTAGCTTTGATCATTACCGGATAGCCCATTTTCTTCGCTATCTTCTTGGCATCTGCAACATCTTTCAATAGACCTTCTGAACCTGGTACACAAGGTACACCAGCTTCTTTCATGGTTTCTTTGGCCGTAGCCTTATCTCCCATTTTGTCTATTTGATCACCAGAGGCACCAATGAATTTTATATCATGCTCTGCACAGATTCGTGAGAACTTTGAATTTTCTGAAAGAAAACCATAGCCTGGGTGAATGGCATCTGCATTTGTAATCTCTGCAGCTGCAATTATATTTGGGATCTTTAAATAGGATTCACTACTAGCGGCAGGACCAATACATACAGCCTCATCTGCAAAACGCACATGTAAACTTTCTTCATCTGCCTTACTATATACGGCTACCGTTTTAATACCCATTTCTTTACAGGTACGGATAACACGCAAAGCGATTTCTCCCCTATTGGCAATCAGTATTTTTTTAAACATCTTTTAAATTTTAAGTTCTTGGTTCCACATAATTCTTACACACCGCAGAACAGCGGTATCTAACAATAACTACTCAAAATTTAGTTAAGAAGGATCTACCAAGAATAATGGTTGATCAAACTCTACCGGTGAAGAATCGTCTACCAAAATCTTAACGATTTTACCAGAAACTTCAGATTCTATGTCGTTGAACAATTTCATTGCCTCAATAACACAAAGTACATCTCCTGTACCAATTGTCTGACCTACTTCAACAAAAACAGGTTTGTCTGGAGAAGGTTTTCTGTAGAATGTACCAATGATAGGAGACTTTATTGTAATAAACTTATCATCTTCCGCCTCTGCTGCCGGAGCTGCAGGTGTAGCTGCTTCTGCAGGTGCTGCAGGTGCCGCTGCTACCGGTGCCGCTGCTGGCTGCGCCATAGGCATAGTATGCACGTAAGTTGGTTCAGAATTACCAGTTAAGCTTCCGGTACGAATGGTAATCTTAATATCATCCGTTTCCAGTTTTACCTCGCTAGCGCCAGACTTGGCAACAAACTTGATAAGGCTTTGAATTTCTTTAATATCCATATTTTCTAAGTTATAATTGGTAGTTGATGTTAGTTAATACGCCCATTTAAGGTAAATAGAACCCCAAGTAAAACCGCCACCAAAGGCTGCAAATACAAGATTATCTCCTTTTTTAAGCTGTTTTTCGTAATCAAATAATAATAATGGTAATGTTGCTGATGTAGTATTACCGTAACGTTGAATATTCATCAACACTTTTGAATCACCTACACCCATTCTTTTGGCGGTAGCATCAATAATACGTTTGTTCGCCTGATGTGGCACTAGCCAATCTACATCTGACTCGGTAAGATCATTTCTATCCATGATCTTTGCCGCTACATCTGCCATATTAGAGACGGCAAATTTGAATACCGTTTTTCCTTCTTGAAAAATGAAGTGTTTTTTATTGGTAACACTTTCTATAGTAGCTGGCATCAGAGATCCGCCACCTTCCATGCCCAAATATTGTCTACCGCTACCGTCTGCTCTCAAATACTCATCTTGTAGACCAAGACCTTCTGTATTAGGTTCAAAAAGAACTGCACCGGCACCATCTCCAAAAATGATACATGTGGTACGATCGGTATAGTCAATAATAGATGACATTTTATCTGCACCTATTAATAGTACTTTTTTATATCTACCTGTTTCTATATGACCTGCTGCTGTGGACATGCCAAAAAGAAAACTTGAACAGGCCGCCAATAAATCATAGGCAAAAGCATTGACCGCTCCTATTTCTGAAGCCACGAAAGCTGCTGTAGAAGCAACCATACTATCTGGTGTTGCCGTAGAAACTATAATAAGGTCTATTTCAGAAGCATCTAGCCCCTTCTTTTCCATTAGGTCCTTTGCCGCTTTAATGGCTAAATACGACGTACCTTCTCCCTCTTCCTTTTTAAGTACCCTTCTTTCCTTAATGCCCGTTCTGGTAGTAATCCATTCGTCATTGGTTTCAACCAAATCCTCTAGCATTTTGTTGGTCATTACAAACTGGGGAACATAGCCTCCTACCGCGGTAATAGCTGCTGTAATTTTGGTCATACTTTATTTGCTTTCTTGTAAAAAACTTAAAAAACCTGTCAAAAGTCATGAAAATTAGTGATTTTCAACGACTTTTTGGGTAAAGTTATCGGGTTTTTGAAAAATTGCAATTAATAGCCATACCTCTATTACCAGTTAATTTATCTGAGTAACAAGGGTGTAAAATACAAATTGGGCTAAAAAAAACTCCCTACTTCAAATGAAGTGGGAGTATAGTATAATGTAAAAGGTTCTTAAGCTTCTGCTTCTTCAGTTTTGTCAACCAAAACTTGACCTCTATAATGTAATTTTCCTTCGTGCCAGTGAGCTCTGTGAAAAAGGTGAGTCTCGCCAGTTGTAGAATCGGTAGCCAATGTAGGTGCTACTGCTTTATAATGTGTTCTTCTTTTGTCTCTCCTTGTTTTGGAAATTTTTCTTTTAGGATGTGCCATTTAAACCTTATTTATCCGTTAATAGTTTCTTTAATGCGTCCCATCTGGGATCGTTTTCTTCTTTATCTGATCTTTTCTCTTTTGGTTGAAGCTCCTTTAACCTGTCTAACACTTCAGATTCTAAAGTGCCATCTTCAATACCAGGGTGAATTCTTTTTTGCGGAACTGCCAATACTAGCATTTCATACACGTATTGCGCAATGTTCAATTGGTGCTCGTTATGAGGAAGAATCAATATTTCATCATTCTCGTCATTATACTCTTCACCAAACTTTACCACCAAATGTAAATCTCCGCTTATAGCTTGATCATACGGTTCGCTAGTAATGTCACAATCAACATTCACTGTTCCAGATGCCTCCATATCAACCTCCATCATAGTACTTGTTTTATGAAGTACCACATCTAAATTGATGCTGGCAGCGTTGAACTCATCATATCCAAAAGAATCAAAGAACGTATTGTCAATCTGGTAATTAAAGTTGTGTTTTCCTTGCTTCAATCCTGAGAAAGGAATATTGAACTCCTTTTGCTTCATCACGTACACACTTAAATTAACACTAATCGCCCACAAAAGGCGGGTGCAAAGATACTATAATTTTGATAAAAGACAATAGTTATCAACTATTTATCTTTATAACTTTTTAATCTAACTAAATTTTAACGTTCTCTCTTTAAACGTTGCTTTTTTAATACGTCTTTAGTGAGCTCTTCGTACTCCGTTCTGTTCTTAAAAATCTTTAATGCCATAAAGACCGCTTCTTTAAAAGAACTCTCGTCTGCCACGCCTTTTCCTGCTATTTCATAGGCTGTTCCATGATCTGGTGATGTTCTCACTTTACTTAGCCCTGCCGTAAAATTTACTCCTTGACCAAATGATATGGTTTTAAAAGGGATTAACCCTTGATCATGATATGCCGCTAAAATGGCATCGAACTTTTTATAACCATCAGATCCAAAAAAACTATCTGCTGAGTACGGTCCATATACTAAATGACCCATATTTGACATTTCTTTTATCACCGGCTTCATTACCTCATCGTCTTCTTTGCCAATTACTCCGTTATCTCCACTATGCGGATTTATACCCAATAAAGCTATTTTTGGTTTGCGAATACCAAAATCCATCTTCAATGATTTTTCAATGGTATTGATCTTATCGCGTATTAACCTTGGTATTATAGCTGCAGAAACATCCTTTACCGCTACGTGATCTGTCAACAGACCTACCTTTAAGGTATCTGTTACCATAAACATTAAACTCTCACCATCCAGCTCTTGCGCTAAAAAGTCTGTATGTCCTGGAAATTTAAATTCATCTGACTGAATATTATTCTTGTTGATCGGTGCGGTTACCAACACATCTATATCTCCTTTTTTTAATGCATCTACTGCTGCTCGTAGAGATTTAATGGCATATTCACCACCAGCTTTAGTTGCTTGTCCAAAATCAATTCTTGGCACTTCTTTCCAGACATTTACAATATTGACCTTATTATCTATCGCTTTTGACGCATCTGGAATTCCGTTGAAAACAACATTAAGTTTCAACTGCTTCATTTGAAAGGAAACCGTTTTATTAGAGGCAAAAATAACGGGAGTACAGAAGTCTAACATTCTGCTGTCTTGGAATGTTTTTAATGCAACTTCACATCCTATTCCGTTTAAGTCTCCTATTGAGATGCCTAACCTTATTTTCCTATTTTCCTCCATGATAATCTGTACCTTTGTAACCCCACTTAAAAACCTTAAAATTGGTTTTAACTTTCCAAAAGGAGAAGCAAAGTGGTCGTCCTAATTTAAATATTGGGACACATATTAAAGGACAAAATTACTTAAATTAAACGACACATGTTTACGGGAATTATTGAAACATTAGGTAAAGTTACTTCTCTGGAAGCCAAAGGCGGAAACTTAGATATCACTATAGAATCTAGCTTAACTCCTGAACTTAAAATAGATCAAAGTGTTGCACATAACGGTGTTTGCTTAACGGTTGTAAGTCTTACTGATACTACTTACACGGTAACTGCCATTGCAGAAACACTGAATAAAACCAACTTAGATACGCTTAAAACCAATGATGTTGTAAACTTGGAACGTGCCATGATTTTAGGGTCTAGGTTAGACGGCCATATTGTTCAAGGTCATGTAGATCAAACTGGGGAATGTACCAGTGTAAAAGAAGATAATGGTAGTTGGATATTTTCTTTCACCTACGATGTAAAAACTGGAAACCCCACCATTGAAAAAGGATCTATTACCATTGACGGTACTAGTTTAACCGTTGTTAATTCTGGAAAAAATTCTTTTGACGTAGCTATTATACCTTATACCTACGAACATACTAGATTTAACACCTATAAACCGGGTACCATTGTAAACCTTGAGTTTGATGTTATTGGGAAGTATGTTGCAAAATTGATGGCGAAATAACCAGCTATACCTTAATAAATATCTTTTTCTGATATAGAATATAGCCCACAAGGCTATAGAATAGCACTACACTCAACCCATATAAAAGGGACGATGTTTCTAGTGCCAAAAAATCATGGACATATATTTTTTGGAACAACCACCCATGCAAAGAGGTGTCGCCAATTTGTACTTGCCCCATTACCTTGCTGATAAAACTTGAAAGGAAATAAATAACGATGGCATTTGCACCTGCATACCTGAATATAGAACCAAATTCTATTTTCTTTACATCTGTCAAATAATAAATCAAAGCTAAAATAAGGTTTGCCCAACCTGCAGTGACCAATACAAAACTACTGGTCCAAAGTGCTTTGTTGATTGGAAAAACAATATCCCACAAGTGACCTATAATTAAAAGGCCGCCACCAAATCCCATTAAAATAGTTGCTTTCTTTTCTTGCTCAGCGGTTAATATCAAGCCTGTAAAAACTCCCAATAATGAACTTGCAATTGCAGGTATGGTACTTAACAACCCTTCTGGGTCATAATCTGCTTTGTAATTGTGAGAACCGAATACTTTTACATCTATCCAATTGGCTAAATTATTTGGTGCCCTTTCTAATGTTGATGTCACTCCGTCTACAGGAACAAAAGTCATCAACAACCAATATCCTATTAATAATATTACTGTTACCCAAATCAACTGTTTCCAATTCAGGTTAATGAATAACAATGCGGCAAAAAAGAACACGACACCGATGCGTTGCAACACTCCCGGAAAACGAATATCACTGAAGCTTTTAAAGAACGGAAAGTGAATAAGAAACGCACCTAAGAAGAGTCCTAATGCAATTAACTTCAATGCTCTTATCGCAATCTTCTTATAGGCTTTAGCATCTACGGTTCTATTTTTATAGGAGAATGCAATTGATGTACCCACAATAAATAAGAAGAAAGGAAAAACTAAATCGGTCGGTGTGTAGCCATGCCAATCGGCATGCAAAAAAGGGGCGTATACATTAGACCATGTACCTGGTGTATTAACCAAGACCATTAGTAATATGGTAGCTCCCCTAAATATATCGACCGATAAAATTCTATCCTTTATCATCTTGCTACTACAATATGTTACCTTTTAAGCGATTCCAAGCTTTTACCAATAGTACACCTGCAATTGCAGAAACAGCTGTTAAAACAATGGCTTGTGTGGTTCTACCATAAATCCAATACCCTGTAGCGAACATTATAGAATAAATTAGAATAACTCCTAACAACATTGCCGTTATACCTGCGGGTACACTCCACTTTTCTTTATCTTTTACAATCTCTACTGCATCGGTTTTTGCATCGGCGACTACTTTAGACCAGCCAGGCCCACCTGGTTGAATCTTCTTGTAGAAACTTCTTAAGGTATCGTTAGATTCTGGTTGTGTCATAAATGTCGCTATCAACCAAATCACCGTAGTCAACACTACAATAAAGATGTATTCTGACCAGTCTGGCAAAACGCCTGTTTCCGAGGCAAAAAGATATGCCCCTACGGGAGTCAGTTTTAATATAATAGAAATAATACCCGATGCGAACATCGCAGTAATCTCACTCCATGCATTAATTCTCCACCAAAACCATCTTAGTATAAATATAAGTCCGGTACCGGCACCAAAAGCCAATAATATATCAAATAATTGAAGCGCATTTTGCAGCAATAAAGCCAATGCAGCACTAAATAGCATTAAAACAACTGTTGAAATTCTACCTACTGCTACCAATCTCTTTTCAGATGCCTCGGGATTTATCTGTTGCTTATAAAAATCAAAAACGATATACGAAGATCCCCAGTTTAACTGTGTACTTATCGTACTCATATATGCCGCAACTAAGGATGCTAAAACAACGCCCAACAATCCGCTAGGTAGTTTGGTCAACATTGCTGAATATGCCAAATCATGACCTAATTTATCTGGAGTTACATTTGGGAAAGCTTCTTGTATACTCGCCAAATCTGGATATACTACTATAGAAGCCAATGCGACTAGAATCCATGGCCATGGTCTTAATGCATAGTGCATAATATTGAAAAAGAATGTTGCACCAATTGCATGATTTTCATCTTTTGCCGCCAACATACGTTGCGCAATATAACCACCACCACCTGGCTCTGCACCTGGGTACCAAGAACTCCACCATTGCACAGCTAGGGGAATAATAAATAAGGTAATCAATGCCTTCTTATTGCTGAAATCTGGAAGGATGTTTAGTTTTTCAGAAACATTTTCATTTGCCATTAAAGCTTCAATACCACCAACCTCTGGTATATTCACCAAGTAATAAGCAGCGCCAATTGCCCCTGCCATTGCTACAAAGAATAAAAGGAAATCGGTATATACTACCCCTTTGAATCCGCCGAGTGCACTGAAAGTTACGGTTATCAAACCAGCACTTACAACCGTTTGCCAAGGTTCTAAGCCAAGCATAATACTTCCTATTTTTATTGCCGCCAATGTTACGGCCGACATGGTAATTACGTTAAAAATCACACCTAAATAAACCGCCCTAAACTTTCTTAAAAAGCTAGCAGGTTTTCCGCCATAGCGCATTTCATAAAATTCTAAATCTGTATTTACATTCGACTTACGCCACAATTTTGCATAAACGAAGACGGTTAGCATACCTGTTATTAAAAAACACCACCATACCCAGTTACCAGAGACGCCATTTGTACGAACTATATCTGTTACTAGATTAGGTGTATCTGTTGAAAAGGTAGTTGCTACCATCGAAAGTCCTAAAAGCCACCACGGCATGGTTCGACCAGATAGAAAAAATTCTGATGAACTTTTACCAGATGTTTTAGATACATAAAACCCTATGCCTAAGACAAGGGAAAAGAAAACTACAATAAAGGTATAGTCTAACGTACTGAGTTCCATAAGTTGGTTTTAGGTTGATTGTTAAAGATATATTATTTTAGGACATTCTTATACCTAATACGCTAAACGTACCTCGTGCTACTATCAATAACTACAGAAATTACCCCAACAGCTTGGATTTTGGCATCAATTGCCACTTTTATTATAGGATTATCTAAAGCAGGCATTAAAGGTATTGCTGTTTTAAACGTCACCATAATGGCTTTAGCTTTTGGCGCAAGACAGTCTACAGGCATGGTGGTACCTCTTTTAGTTCTTGCTGATATATTTTCCGTTATCTACTATAATAAATATACACAGTGGAAATATGTCTTTAAAGTATTACCGTGGATGCTCGTTGGTTTATTAATAGGTGTATTCATAGGAAACGAACTGCCCGAAAAGTTTTTTAAAATAGCCATGGCAATCATAATCATCATTACTGTTGGTATGATGTTTTATTGGGATCGCAAAAAGGACAAGAACGTACCATCTCACTGGACATTTGCCGGAGCCATTGGTACCATAGCCGGTATTACTACCATGGTGGGTAATTTAGCGGGAGCTTTCTCTAACATTTACTTTTTAGCCATGCGCTTGCCAAAAAATCAATTTATAGGTACGGCAGCTTGGTTATTTTTAATTGTAAATATCATTAAACTTCCATTTCATTTTTTCATCTGGAAAACCATATCTATTGAAACTTTACAATTGAACTTGATGCTTTTACCTGGTATTCTTTTAGGGTTTTTCGTTGGAGTCCGATTTATAAAACACATTAAAGAAGCTTTTTTCAGAAAGATGATTTTAGTATTAACTGCTGTGGGTGCGGTGCTTATTATGCTTAGTTAGTGTTGTATCTTTAGGCTTGATTCTTAGTATAATTGTCAAATTGTGTAAAAAATGAAAATTGGATTAAAATCATTACTGGCTTTACTTTCATTACTAGCTTTTTCAAATACTAATGGACAAAACATTGTTGAAGAATATCAAAAAGCAAAAAAAGACAGTTTAAGAATCGGAGAACTTAACACTGATTTTCTTGAATATATTGAAAAAGGATATACACTTGCCAAACCAGATAATACATCAAATATTTCTGGGGTAATTATCTTTTTTGAGGGTTCTGGATTTGACAAAAAGAATATGAGTGCAAAACAATTGTATACTCAGGCGAATATAGCCGGGTATGCTGTTTTATCTGTTTCAACAGAAATACCATTGGACTTCTTTTTCTCTGAGAACTCAATTATAGATGCGCATAAAATAATCGAGAGGGCTTTCGACAAAAATAATTTACCGAATAATAATGTATTCTTAATTGGTGTTGGTCTATCTGGACATAGAGCCTTAAAATATGTTGAATATCAAGAAAAAAATAGTCCTGATTTCGCATTGAACTTATCTGGACTCGTTATTTGCGATGCACCATTAGATTGGGTAAGACAATACAATGAAGGCAATAGAGATAGAAGAATTAATTATGACGAAGGTGCTGTTTGGGAAGGGTCTTTCTCAAATTTTATACTTGAGGAAAATCTCAAAGGTAGTCCAACATCAAATCTTGAGAACTATCTTAATTTTTCATCTTACAGCTATTCAGACAAAACCGATAGAAAAATTAAATATTTTAAAAAATATCCGGTAAGAGCTTACATGGAAGTTGCTATAGAATACTGGTTAGAAAAGAAAAGAAAGACTACAATTGACAATAATGGACCAGATATGGTCGGTCTGATTGCTCAATTAAAATTGACGGGAAATGAGAAGTCAGATTTAGTGATATTTTATCCACATGAAAGTAAAACAGAAAAAAAGAATACTGCTGCTACTTGGCTTGCAGTAGATAAAGATGAACTAATGGCTTGGATTATAAAATGGTCCAATTAGAAATTAAAGCTATATCCTTAAAGCGCCAACCCAATAAAGTCCACATATTTCAGATTAGGGTTAATCTTTACCCCACGTAACCAGTAATTTAGCAGTACTAACCTAAAATACCGTTACACATGAATATCATAGGGAATTTTATAAAAGGAGTTATCGATATTACCGACAAAATTACTGGTGATGATAACCCTATTGAAGATCAAAAAGCTGTTCTTCAAAACCTTTTAGAAACAGCAAAAGATACTTCTTTTGGTAAAGCCTATGACTTCAATAGTATTCTAGAAAGTGATCATCCGCAGCAAGCATTTCGTGATGCCGTGCCTTATTTCGATTATAATCAAATCAATGAAAAATGGTGGCATAAATTGCACGAAGACCAGACCGATGTAACGTGGCCCGGTAGTCCTGATTATTTTGCGCTGAGTTCTGGTACAACTGGTAAGACAAGCAAACGTATTCCGGTGACCAATGCTATGATAGATGCTATTAGACAAGCGGGTATTAAGCAAGTGTTAGCAATTTCGAATTTTGATCTTCCGGCAGATTTCTTTGAAACGGGAATTTTAATGCTGGGCAGTTCTACTGATTTGGTTGAAAACGACGACCATTTAGAAGGTGAGATCAGCGGTATTAGTGCCAGTAATATTCCATCTTGGTTTAGTGGATATTACAAACCCGGAAAGGAAATTGCCAAAATTGATGACTGGGACGAGCGTGTGGCAAAAATTGCCGAAAAAGCTGCAGATTGGGATATTGGTGCCTTAAGCGGAATACCATCATGGATTGAGTTGATGTTGAAAGAAGTCATTAAAAAGCACAACCTCAACAACATTCACGAGATTTGGCCTAACCTGCAGGTGTACACTTCTGGCGGAGTTGCATTTGGACCGTACGAGAAGAGTTTTAATGCCTTAATGGGGAAACCGGTAACGGTAATTGACACCTATTTAGCATCCGAAGGGTTTATTGCTTTTCAAGCAAGATCAGAAACCGATGCCATGAAATTGGTAACGGATAACGGAATCTATTTTGAGTTTGTTCCCTTTGATCCTGATTATATTTTAGAAGATGGTTCTCTTTCTCAAGATGCTCCTTCGCTAACTTTATCAGAGGTTGAAACCGGTCAGAACTATGTACTTATAATCAGCACAGTTAGTGGTGCATGGCGTTATTTAATTGGAGACACTATAGAATTTACCAATGTGGAACGTGCAGAAATTAAAATTACAGGCCGTACCAAATTCTTCTTGAACACCGTGGGCTCGCAATTATCTGTCAATAAATTGGATGATGCACTACAAGACATCATGGAAACCTTTGATATTGAAATACCTGAATATACCCTTTGTGCCAAAAAATACGAGGACGGATTTTACCACACTTGGTATTTGGGTACTACAGCAACACAAGACGCTGAAGCTATAGCTGAAGAACTAGATGAATCTTTAAAAGCTGCCAATAAAAATTACAAGGTTGCTCGTTCTAAAGCTTTAAAAGGAGTGAAAGTTTTTACCATTGACCCTACTGTTTTTCATGATTGGAACGACTTTAATAAAAAGAAAGGCGGACAAGTAAAAATGGAGCGCGTAATGAAAGAGGAAAAGTTTGCCGAGTGGGAAGCTTTTGTCAAGAGTCAGAAATAATTCAGCTCTTTTATTCTTTTAATGCAGCATCTCTTTCTTCCACCAAAATCATTATTTCTTCAGGAGATAGATAGAAATTCTTAATTCTATCTACATACTTTTGGGTTAAACCCGCTTTCTTTAAAATGAACTCTTTGGTTGCAAGAATATACGTTTCCATACCGTGGTTTACCGCATAAGAATCTGCACGGCGTTCAGCCCCGCGAATGTATTTTTTAGAGGTAATATATTTAAAGCCAAAACCTATTAAATTCAAACCACTACGTTGTTGGTAATCCATCACATGGCCCAGTTCATGACCCAACCACCCGATCATTATTTCTGAAGGAATGTCTTTAGTATAGTAAACCGAATCTGCAATCTTTATTCTTTCACTAATCAATATTTTATAAGACCTGTTTTTCTTGGATTTAAAGACACTCCAAAATGAAGGCTGCGCCTGCATGGTAGATTTCTTGATATTCTTCTTGAACTTAAATTCTATAGCCACATCTGAAAGCTCAGGATAATGTGAAAGTGCAATTTGCGCTTCTTCTTTAATTATTGGGGGAATAGTATGTTGTGCAGATGCAACCATAGGGTAACTTAATAGTATTAAGAGTAAATAGTTCAATTTAAATATGAATTTTATCAAAGTAGCGGACTAAAGAATTTAGCAAGACCTTCTAAGAATTTACTGAATGGTGATCTCTTTCTAAACTTTTCTAAATTTATTTTTACATCATCGGTACAATGCTTTGTAAATAACCTTTCTATATGTGAAGCTTTATTCTTATCATACAATATAGCATTGGTTTCAAAATTGTGTTCAAAGCTTCTGTAGTCAAAATTACCAGAGCCTACAGAGACTATTTCCCCATCTATGATAATTACTTTGCTATGAGAAAAATCAGGTCTTAAATATATATTCGCACCTACTTCTAATAAGGCTTCGAAAGTTGAAAACATGCTATATTGAGCCAGCAGTGAATCTGAAATTTTCGGAGTTAATAAGGTAACTTGCACTCCACTTAGTGCAGCAATACGTATGGCTTCCAATACGGGCTCGCCAGGTATAAAATAAGGGTTGGCAATACAGATACTTTTGGTAGCAATATTGATCATCGCCAAATACTGCTGCATAATGGCAGGGTATTTAGAATCTGGTCCGCTTGAAATAATCTGCGCCACCGTGTTACCCACAGGCTCTACTTTTGGAAAATACTTTTCTTGCAATAATAATTCTTCTTTACCTGCAAAATGATAATCTTTTACAAAAACCCGTTGTAAACTGTTTACGGCAGGTCCTACAATTTTTAAATGTAAATCTTGCCACACCCCAAGTTCAGATACTGGTTTCATGTATTTATCAGATACATTGAACCCACCGGTAAATCCTACTTTTCCATCAATAATTATAATTTTTCGATGATTTCTATAATTCAGCGTAAACAACAGATTACCGAAGCGAATTGGCATTGTAGAAAATGCCTTTACGCCAAGATCTTTGAAGCGTTTTACCCGTTTACCACGCATAGAATTACTGCCAAAAGAATCATACAACATTCGAATTTCTACCCCTTCTTCGACCTTTCTTTGAAATAGCTCGTAAAACCTATCCAACAACATACCTTCCTCTAAAATATAGTACTGAAGGTGAATAAAATCTTTTGCCTCTTCGATTGCTTTAAAAATGGCATTGAATGTTTCTTCTCCACTATTCAACAAGGTGATATCATTACCTTCATAAGGTGCGAAATAGCTGTTTTTTCGAATAAGCGAGGCTAATTTTTCTGATTTGTAATCGTTGAACCTATGCACACTCTGTTCACCACCCTCAAGCTCTTTATGGGTTTCAGAATACAGTCTTCTCTTCTCTGTCTGCTTTAGTTTAAAAAGCTTAAATTTTCGTCTATTAATACCGAATAAATAGTATAACAGGGGACCCAAAAAAGGGAAAATTATAACCGATAAAGACCAACTGATCATCTTAGTTGCTCTGGATCCATTGAAAATAATATTGACTATACTCCACAATGTTACTGCTATGTAAGTAAGCCAAAAAACAGTATTCATATTCTATTTGTTGGTTCTTTAACAAGATACTATAATTTGCCCAAGCCCTACTTTGATTAAACCTATCAAGATACTTTTAGTTTTAAACGAGTTAATTACTACCTCTAGATGTGAGTACTTTTAAAAAAAAGTGATGGGAGTAATTGCTATGGATAAAAAACAAATAACATTATATTACAGTTCGAAAAATTCAATAGGCAAACAATTAAATGCCTATGTTGAATCTTCAGGTAAAAATCATTTAACAATCGATATCTCAAAGACGAACGTAACGGGCACCCAATGGGCCGAATTAGCCGAAGGGTTAAATAAAAATATTTCTGACCTGGTGAATACCGATTATCCAGATTTTAAGGTAGCATATGGTGATACTGTTGTTGATTTAGATGATGACGGTTGGTTGAAAATTTTAGATAAAAATCCTAGTTTTCTTAAAAATGCCATAGTAATAAAGGGTAAAGAATTTATTGAACTTACTAGCGCATCAGATTTTAAACAATATATGGACTCTGATAGTGCCGGTATTGAAAAACCTTATAAATAAAGGGCAAATTTACCTAGTTCTACGTATAGGTTTTCTAAACTTCTAATTACTCTACCTTTAAGATATACCTATGAACAGAATCTTTAAATGGCTATCTCTTTTCCTTATCTTCTTAGTTGCAGCCTATATGCTTGCCGAATGGAAAATGAAGAATGAAATTATTAGCTTTTTGGAAAGAAAGGTGCCTAGCCATATAGATTTCTCTTACGATAAAATTACAATTAATCTAATTAAAGGCAACATAGCATTTGAAGAAGTCGCCGTGGTCAGTTTAGGAAAACAAACTTCTTCTTGCGAAATAAAAGTCGATGCCAATAAGCTATCCATTAAAGGTTTTAGTTATTGGAAAGTGCTATTTCAAAAAGCGATTTTTATTAAATCATTGACGCTTACCAAACCTCATCTCAATTTTAAAACTTGTCCAAAAAATGTTGATGAAGACACCGCAAATAAAAATAACCCAATTAAATTATTAAAAGAGATATTCGTTGAAGAACTGATTTTTGAAGGTGGAATCGTAGAAGTTTGGGACGATGAAGAAGAAGTAGAATTGATTGCTGTTAACGAAATTAATCTTTCTTTAAAAGAAGTGGCTACAAACCCAAAAACTATTGCTAAATATATTCCCTTCACATTTTCAGAATACTATATTGAAATTCAAAATTTTAGTGCCCCCCTGGGCGAATTTGAAAAGCTTCAAATGCAATCAATGGTTATGAACAACGCTACAATCGACATCACTAATTTTTCACTTTTTACAAAATATTCTAAAACAGTATTAAGTGAGAAAATCAGCTATCAAAGAGACCACACTAATTTCTCTGTTCCATCAATAAAAGTAGAAAATCATAATTACTTAGTCTCGAAAGATTCTTTACTCATCAACTTCAAAGAACTCGCACTTAACACTCCAAAGTTAAAAGTTTACAGAGACAAATCTAAATTAGAAGATTTTAGAAATAAGCCACTTTATGGAAAATTATTGCAAAAATTACCCTTTAAAGTCGCTATTGACTCTATTTTCATCAAAAATGGGGCAATTGTCTATGAAGAGAATATACCGAATAACGCGCCTGCAGGGGCTCTTAGTTTTGAAGATTTGAATGCCTCTATAAGTAATTTATCAAACCAGAAAAATACCCAAGATTTGGTAAAAATTGGTCTTACCGCCAAATTAATGAATACTGCTAAATTTCATCTAAATTGGCAATTTGATGTCTATGACCCCAATAGTACTTTTCTAATTTCTGGGGGACTATCTAACCTCAATACCTCTAGCTTGAATGATTTTCTTGTGCCCAATTTAAGAACACAGACCACCGGTACCATAGACCAACTATATTTTACTATTTCAGGTAACGAACACAATTCGAAAGGAGACATTAAAATGAGTTATGAAGATTTTAAGTTTGAAGTATTGAACAAAGAAAGAAACGGAGTAAAAAAAGTACTTTCATTTATTGGTAATTTATTTGTAAACGATGGTTCGAAAACAGATGAAGACGGATACCGTTATGGTGAAATTTCGGCAGAGCGAGTAAAGAATAAATCTTTCTTCAATTACTTATGGATCAATATAGAAGACGGACTTTTATCTGTACTAACAGGAAACGGTAAAAAGGAATAAAATCAAAAAAGCCAGGTAGTAAACTACCTGGCTTTTATCTTCATAGCAGTATTTTATACTAGTTGTCATCAGTAGCATCATCTACTGCGTCTTCAACTTCATCAGCGCCATCTTCGATTTCATCTCCGACATCATCCATTCCTTCTTCGATCTTTTCTCCTGTAGTTTTTTCTTCTCTACAGCTAGTTGCAATGCTCATTGTTGCAAAAGCAAATACAATCATTAATAGTGACTTTTTCATAATATAGATTTTAGTAATTAGGTTAACATTTTTTATTTATAAGTATATCGGCATATTTTTTAACTATATAGTCTCCAATAACTTCTAACCCAAAGATGAGCTTTTTAACAGAGAACGCTTAGTTGTAAAAAAGTGAAAATTAACTCATCTACCCAAAGCGCATTTGTGTTAATTAACATTTGAAAAGTGTTAAGGTTTTTCCTCTTTTTCTAGTTTTTTTGTGTTGTACGATGTTCGTTGTACATAAAATAAAACAATGAAAAAGTTAATTATAAACAGTTCTAGGTCTATCGAAATATTTACTCAAATACAGAAATGTGTACAGGGTGAGCTAAGAGAAGACTGGGGTGAAAGTGTTTTAACTTTTGATACTACTGTTGGAAAAGGGTCTTTAAGAACCATAGGTTTTAACTGGGGGGTGTCTCTTATTGATTGCAATATTACACTTACTGAAGAAATTGAACTTGTTTTTGAAACTCAAGACTTGGCACCTATTGAATTCATTTTTATTTCTAAGGGGTATTTTGATTACAGTGAAAACAATACAGATTCATATACCCGATTAGAACAATTTCAAAACACAATTATCTCGCACAAGAGAGATGCCGAAAAAACATTTTTATTTCCGAAGAACGAGACTTTGAAAGTAAACTTTATACGAATTAACCGTAAAGAATATTTACAAAAGAAAAATAACAATATCTCTCAACTGAATCAACTGTTGGTTTCATTGTTTAATGATAGCAAAGGAGAAGCCACATTTAAACACGGTGGTAGCTTTAGCTTGAGAATTGCAGATGAGATCAAGTTATTAAACGATGTTGGCTCTAATAGCGGTATGCTAAGGTCTCTCTCTTTAGAGGGCAGGCTTTACCTAATTCTATCGTTGCAGTTATTAGAACATAAAAATTTTGAAGAAAATATGAATTTACCCGAAGCTATTTCGAAAGAAGATATTTTAAAAATTCACAAGTTAACCACTTATATTCTAGAACATATTTCTGACAATATTTCTATTGCTACCTTGAGTGGTGAATCTGGCTTAAGTCCCAAAAAACTACAATTAGGATTTAAGATTCTGTATTCTAAAACGGTGAACGAATATGTGAGGCAACTGAAATTAGAAATCTCTAAGGATTACTTAAAAAATTCTGATTTATCGGTATCTGAAATCGTATATGCCATTGGTATAAGAAGCAGAAGCTACTTCTCGAAGATTTTCTTTGAAGCCTATGACATTCTACCTACTGAATATAGAAAACATTTAAAAAACAAGAACTCATCTTTGAATTAATTCTCAGGATATTCGAAAGGCATTAACATACTATCGTATGATATATCAAGATTAAAAAGATTTTTAGCAATAGGCTCTACATTTAACTCTGTGGTGTGTGGCGGTTTTAATATGTCTATTACCCTATCTATTCTAGTTTCTGTAGAAAGCCACTCTTGCTTATCATCATGATTTATAACAATTGGCATATAATCTACCAAGTTTTGAAACTTGACTACTTCATTTTCAAGTGGTCCAGTTAGTAATGAGCATGTTATGAAACCATCTTCAAGTACGGTATATATACCCGCTAAATATAAAATTTCTCCTCTCTTATTATTAACGTGATACGGATAAATTCCGCCTTTTCTCAAAACGGATGTAAAAAAACCGGTAACGGGAATTATACACCTTCTACTTGTAAACGAATCATGATACCAAATGTCAGTTTCTAAATTGTACGATGGTATTGTTAACGTGTTGGTCAGTTTTTGAAATAACTCCCAATCTTCATGGAAACTGCTTGGCAACAAGCCCCAAATTGCTAAAGAAATAGTATTGGAGTCAGCCATGGTTACCACCGGTATAGATACCTCGTTTAGTCCATTAATGACTACTTGTGGTGAGTATAAATTTGGATACTTGAACAAAGCATTTAAATCACGCTCTATCTCCTTCATTTTTGCTGTATTCGAAATTTTAAAATACATATCAATCATTTGCTTTAAACCTAAAGTTCGCCAAATAAACAAAGCCCTCTTATTGCAGAAACTAAAAAATATGACCCAATAACAAATTGGTTATAGTTTAACAATATAGCCTTTGATATTTATAAATTACATCGCAAAAAAAAGAGGCTTTAAAAGCCTCTTTTTTTTTGTTTTCATTAGTGAAATTACCTGACGTTCTCTAATATCTTAATATTCGAAAGGCTGTTTTCTATTGCTACTTTATGGCTTCTTAAAATTGTTGCCGTGGTCGAAGGTAGTGAAGTGTCTTCCAACACATCATTATATTCTTCAATAGCGGCTTTTTCGCCCCTATTAGCTTCTTCTAACATAGCTTCTGCGTTGTCTAAAGAAAAAAGAGCCTTTACATCCATCCAGGCCCTATGAGCTTTACCCGCCATACTATCTCCCTTGTCTACGTTTTGACCAAACGTTTTAATTTCAGCTTTTAATTCGTGTCCAAAATCATAACGCTGCTTTGCCTTGATTTCAAAGAAAGACTTCAGTTGCTTGTTTTCTGTATTCTCTGCTGCTTTTTTAAATCCTTTCTCAGCATCGTACGTTTTTTCTAAAAGTTCGTTTAACTTGTTTCCTACTTCTTCGGTATATGTACTCATTTCTTATTGTTTTAATGATGTGACTTTTTATTTAGAGATGTCAACCACAATTACATCTTGTAAAATTTATTTCTATTCTTAAAATCCTTTAATTTTCTCTTTAGTTCACTAATGTCTTTTGCTTTAGACTGGTCTGAATACATGAGCACATGCTCCATATCAATTTCAAAAATTGCATCTTCATCATCATCCGTTAAATCATTTAAGGTACTATCCACCAAATAATCTCTTACTAATAGACCCACATAGCCTAAAATGCCCATTATCGAAATACCTATCATTAAATCTAACATATGCTTTGTTTTGAATTCAAATTTATAATAGATAAGGGGTCTTTTTTACCTTGAAAAAAAGCAGCATTAACTCCTTTGAATAGGGTTAATAATCAGG
Source organism: Maribacter sp. Asnod1-A12 (assembly GCF_045063735.1). Taxonomy (NCBI): domain Bacteria; kingdom Pseudomonadati; phylum Bacteroidota; class Flavobacteriia; order Flavobacteriales; family Flavobacteriaceae; genus Maribacter; species Maribacter sp. Asnod1-A12. Next base: position 1,503,189 of record NZ_JBEFNZ010000006.1, on the reverse strand, counting down.
TGTATAGGATTAAAAATATAGTGCCCATCTAACACAATAAACTGTTAGATTTTAGAACTTGCAGTATCAAATTAGTTCTCACGTTTGTGCATCTTATATAGGTAGTTTCCATCACTTGTTCTCCAAACACTAGAAGTGATGGAAAGCACAAACAAAAATTAAAAATGTTATGATTAGAAAAGGTACAACTGTAAAATGGTCTTGGGGCAATGGTACTGCCGAAGGTAAAGTTGAAGAAACCTATACCTCAAATACAACTAAAACAATTAAAGGAAATGAAGTTACCAGAAATGGTAGTGATGATGACAAAGCACTTTACATTAAGCAAGAAGATGGCGATTACGTTTTAAAAAGCGAAAGCGAAGTGGAACGTGCGGATTAAGTTATTAATTAACCATTAGTTTTCTTTAGCTAAACTCTGTAACGGATTAAAATCTGCTATTAAATTGATCAAGACTTTCTCAGCGGCAGTTTGGTTTTCCGTTGCTTTTGTAGATGCTACTTTTTTAATGGCTTCGTCTAGCTCATTTCTTTCATATATACTTACTACGAATGGGTGCACATAATACTTCTTACATACATTTCTAGTATTACCTAAAGCCTTTGCGGTGTCATCAAAAGCTTTTATGATATTCTTTTTAATCTCACTATCTACCTTCGTAGGTTCATTTTCAATAAGAGATTCAAAAAAGATGAGTGTACCAGACCAAGTTCTAAAATCTTTTGCCGTAAAAAGATCTCCGCTGATTTCCTGCAAATATTCATTGACCATGCCACTGTCCACACCCATTTTTGTTCCATCCTCATCAAAAAACTGAAAAAGGTCCCAACCTGGTATTTCTTCACATTGTAAAACCAATTTTCTTAGTTTTCTATTATTAAGGGTAATGTTATGCTTTTTACCCTTCTTACCGGTAAACTCAAACTTTAGCTTATTCTTACTAGTCTTTAAGTGTCTTGTTCTTAAAGTTGATAAGCCATAGGTTTTATTTCTTTTTGCATATTGGCGATTACCAATACGAATATGGGTCTCTTCCATTAACCTAACAATTAGGGCCAAAACCTTTTCTTTAGGCCACCCATCTAACTTTAAATCTTCATCTACCTTTTTACGAATATTAGGTAAGGCTTCCCCAAAATGATGCATTCTTAAAAACTTGGTTCGGTTTCTTACCCTCAACCATAAATCATGATAACGATACTGTAACCTATGTTTTACATCATAACCTACTGCTTGTAAATGAGCATTGGCAATAGGCGCTATTTTCACCTTTTGCCATGCCGGCGGAATCACCAGTTTTTTAATTCTAGTTAATTCAGTCTTTTTACTGAGCGGCTTATTTTTAAGTAGGTATCGAAATTTATCTTTCTCCTTAATACGTTGTATAGATAGCGCTTCCCTATTTACATATTTTAAATGCATATGCGCAGCTACATCATGTGGTTCACTCGCAAGTAAGTCTGAATAATTCATTTTATAAGTGCTTTAAAATTTGACCTCTGTACAAATAGAAAATTTTGTTTACTTGTTCTTTAAATATATTAAACAAAATTAATAAATCATGATACTACTTCTGTGTTATATAAAACTCTTTTGTAGCCTAAAACCTTCTTCAAACTATTTAGTTAGGTGTAATACTCAAATTCGATTACGATAGTCTTTTTGGGTAAAGGAGTATTTTTAATCACAGAAGTTCAATACCTTTCATTTTCACATTCTACTACTGCTTATGAAAGGAGAACCCATGTTAATTTGTATACCCGACATAAGTGGCTTTACAGAGTTTATGAGCGAAACAGATTTTGAATTAAGTTCAAAAATTATTCCTGCGCTATTAAACCAAATTATCTACACAAATAAAATCGGACTCAAAGTTTCTGAAATTGAAGGTGATGCTGTTTTATTTTTTAAGACAGGCGAAATGCCCAGTTTAGAAAAGCTTATCGAACAATGCAGAATTTTTTATACGGAATTTTATAGGGAGTTAGAATCTTTGAGAAAAAAACATCAGAAAAATAAGGATGCCGCTGTAATACCCGATATTCTCGGTTTAAAAATTATACTGCACTATGGTAAAGAAATTGCACTAACAAAAGTTGGCAATAGCATTAAACTTTTTGGTGAAGACTTAATCATTGCACACAAGCTTTTAAAAAATAAAATAAAGTTGAGTGAATATTTGCTATTGACCGACGGCTTAACCAATTACTATAAAGAAAATGATTTAAATAACCAATTTGATTGGGGTTTACTAAAACACAACTCTACAGAATACGATCATGTTGGCGTAATAAATTACTCTTACATTAATTTAAAACCACTTGTGCAAGAATAACGTTAAATATCGTTAAAACGTTCACCATTAAGCTTTCTGAGTTAACGCTAAACTTCTCGATTCTTTAATTTTGTAGTAGAATAATTAAACAAATATTATGAGCTATTTAGATATAAAATCGAAAGATATAGAGCCAATAGTCAAAGAATTAAATGTTTTATTGGCTGATTACAATTTATATTATCAAAATCTTAGAGGTTATCATTGGAATGTTTCCGGAAAAAACTTTTTCGACCTACACATTAAGTTCGAGGAGTTATATACCGATGCAAGAATCAAAATAGATGAGATTGCCGAGCGTATTTTGACCTTAAGACATAACCCAACTAGTGAGTTTTCTAAATATTTTGAGATGTCTTCAATCAAAGAGACATCTTCTCTTATTGCCGACACCGAAATGGTAAAACACATTTTAAATCAGCACGAAACTTTGTTAAAGCAAATGAATAAAGTCATTAAAAAAGCCGAAGCTGGTGGAGATGAAGGTACCATTGATATGATTGGAGCTTACATTGGTGAAATTGAAAAGGTAAGCTGGATGCTTGACGCCTGGACTAAAGAATAGGTTTTATTTAAAACCAAAATATAAAAAAGCACCTCTAATATTAGAGGTGCTTTTTTATTTCAATATAATTACATTTTACTTTACAACCTTACGCATTATATAAAGCATACCAAATTTCTTCGCAGCAGAAAATGCCGTCGAAACCCAATTGTAAGGACTCAAATCTTCCTGTACATCTTGTTTTAAACCTTTAAGCTCTTCCAATGCAATTTCGCGCTCTAATTTTAAGCGTTTTAAATTGAATTCTATCTCCTCAAAATTTTTGTACATAGTTTCTTAATTAAAGAATTTGACCGACAGTTTTTTTACCAGCATATTATCTAACTTACTTCTAAAGATGTAAGCTAAAATCAACAGTAAAATAAACAATCCTCCAGCAAGTAAACAAGCGCCTACCATGCTATCAAGTATATTTGCTAAGAAAACAACACCAGCAACGGTTATAAACATAAGTGCCAAAAAAGCAAGACCACCTATGACTGCCATTTTTAATAGCATACCGGTGGTCATTGTTAATTGTTGAAACACTTTTAGCCTATAGTATTCTTGAGTTTTTTTATAGTAAACCTCTCCTACATCAATTGCCTTATTAGACGTTTCGTTAAGTGAATCAATAATTCCCATTTATACTGTTTTCTGCAGTTTCTTATTTTTTGTCTTTAATTCAGCTAATTTCTTCTCTAATGTAGAAATCACATCTTCTGTTTTGTAGCTCAAATCAGATACTAAAGATTCTACTCTTGTATCTAGAGTTTCTCTTTCATCATACATTTTAGAAGCCACCCTATTTTTAAGATCAACTGCACTGTCTGCAAAATTGTCTCTTGTTGCAGCTGCCTGATCAGCTATTAATTTTCTCGTGTTCTCACCTTTGTCAGGTGCATAAAGAATTCCCAATGCAGCACCAATTGCAGATCCTGCAATAATTGCTAATAATGTATTTCCACTATTGTTCATATTATAAATATTTTTGATTAAACGTTTTTTATACATGATAAGGTAATCATTATCGTGTTCAACAAATATCTAGATTAAAGATATAATTACTTGACTCAAAACCTATTAATATTAACGTTAACAATAGCTTAAAAGGGCTAAGAATTAAATGAAACGAATTAATACATATACTTACTTACCAATAACTTTGTAATATGAAAGAATATCAATCCAAGAATCCGTACAACGGTAAAGTTGTTCAAACCTATATTCAAGATAACTCTTCGGCAATTGAAGAAAAATTAAAAAAAGCCTTGGCTATAGAATCGTCTTGGGCAAATAAAGAAATTAAGGCTAGATGCGAACTTCTGACTAACGTGGCAGAACTTCTTATAGATCGAAAAGAGGAATATGCAGAACTCATGACAAAGGAAATGGGAAAACCTTATTCTCAAGGTGTTTCTGAAATTGAAAAATGTGCTTGGGCGTGTGATTTTTATGCATTGAACGCTGAAGATTTATTAGCTGATGAAATTATTGAAACCGATGCAGCCGAGAGCTTTATAAGTCACGACCCCTTAGGATGCATACTGGCCGTGATGCCTTGGAACTATCCTTTTTGGCAGGTAATTCGTTTTGCCGCTCCTACTTTAACAGCGGGAAACACAGCACTTTTAAAACATGCACAAAACGTTACTGGGTGCTCTTTAGCATTAGAACAGTTGTTTTTGGATGCAGGCTATCCTGAAGGTTGTTTTCAAAGCTTAAAAGCCGGACATGAAGATATTGAAAAACTTATTGCCAATGATGGTATTAAAGCTGTAACCCTAACCGGCAGTGAAAAAGCCGGTAAGTCGATAGCAAGAACGGCAGGTGAAAATTTAAAGAAGTCTGTATTAGAACTTGGCGGAAACAATGCATGTATTATTTGGGAAGATGCAGATTTAGATTACCATATAGATACTATGGTAACTGCACGTATGCAAAACACCGGTCAAAGTTGTATCGCTGCTAAACGCTTCATTGTTTGTGAAGCCGTCTATGACTCTTTTGTTGAAAAATTTACCAAAAAAGTAAGGTCATTAAAAAGTGGTGATCCAATAAATAAAGAAACTTTTATAGGTGTTATGGCTCGAGAAGACTTAGCTGAAGAACTTCAAAAACAAGTTGATGATTCTGTAAAACAAGGCGCACAGGTTATCTTAGGTAATATGCGAAATGGAGCCTACTTCGCACCTACGATACTTACAGATGTCACCATTGATATGCCCGTCTTTAAGGAAGAAACTTTTGGACCCGTTGCAGCTATTATCAAAGCAAAAAATAGAGAAGATGCTATCGCACTAGCTGCAAATTCTAGGTTTGGGTTGGGTAGTATGCTATTCACTGAAGATATAGATGCTGCAATGAACGTAATATCCAAAATTCCCGATGGGGCATTTTTTATAAACGACATGGTAAAATCTGACCCAAGATTACCTTTTGGCGGTACAAAGGCATCTGGCTATGGTCGAGAATTATCTAGAGAAGGCATCTTAGAATTTATAAACAAAAAAACAGTATACATTAAAAAATAAGAATTATGACAAAACATACAGAAGAAACAAAATTCGTAAAAGATCCAGAAGAGAATACTCAAGAATATATTCTGCAAAAAAACAAAAAAACCAAGGTAGGGGCTACCATACTTATTGCATTTTTGGTATTATTGATTATTGGCCTGATTATATCTAATTTATTTTTTAACAATTAGAGTATTCCAACTCATTTTCAATAAACTATCAGATTTGACTGCAGTAATGTTTTTTGTACCACCGGCTATGATAAGAGAATAAATTTCGTAAATTTCTAAGGTTTTATACCCAGAGCATGTCCACACTAGTTTCTAAAACCGAAATTTTCGCTACTACAAAATTGACGGATGATTTCGACCCCAAATTTCTTTATCATAATCTAAGACACACACAGCGCGTTGTAGAGAGTACAAAAGAACTTATTGAAGGCGAAGAAATTGGTGAAGAAGAAAGTGAACTACTTTTAATTACAGCTTGGTTACATGACCTTGGTTATACAATTTCTTATGAAAACCACGAAGAACATAGTTGCCAATTATCTAGAGATTTTTTAATCAAGAATAATTGTACGACATTATTTATCACCAATGTTTGTAACCTAATTTTAGCGACTAAAAAAGGACATGAACCCAAAAATAAATTAGAAAATATTATTCGAGATGCAGATTCTTCGCATTTTCATGTAAAAAATTTTGTAGCTAATACAGAGCTATTAAGAGAAGAACTTTCTCTAGTTAAAAAACAAAGTATTACCTCGGCAGACTGGCGAGAAGAAAACATTATTCTTCTACGAACTAAACATCGCTTTTATACCGACTATGCCATAAATAATTGGCAAGAAGGGAAAGACAAGAATATTAAAAAGCTTATCAAAGCAAAGAAGAAAAGTAATGCGCTGATTAAAAAAGAAAGCTTAAAAGCAAAATTTAAGGGAGAGTTACCAGATAGGGGAGTTCAAACATTGTATAGGGTAACTTTACAAAATCATTTAAAACTTAGTGATATAGCAGATACCAAAGCAAACATTTTACTTTCGGTAAATGCTATCATAATCTCTATGGCATTGGCGAACTTGGTACCCAAATTGGATAACCCATCTAATGATTATCTATTTTATCCAACATTTCTATTTATTGTTTTTAGCGTAATTTCTATGGTAATGTCGATTATAGCTACAAAACCCAATATTACTACTGGTCAATTTACAGAAGAAGAAGTGACATCAAAAAAAGTGAACCTTTTATTTTTTGGTAATTTTCATAAAATGGAATTAGAACAATATAGTTGGGCTATGTCAGAACTTATAAAGGACAAAGACTATATCTATAGTTCATTAACAAAAGACCTTTATTTTTTAGGAATAGTACTGGAAAGAAAGTACAGAATATTAAGATGGACGTATACCGTTTTCATGGTTGGTATGATACTTTCGGTAATTGTTTTTGGTATTGCACTTAAATACTACGGTCCAGAAAGGGTTTTAGAAATTCCCTTATAACATATTTGTATTAATACTATGCAGAAAGCTTAAAAAGACTACTGTGTTATATCTCCAAAGTCAATAAAAAAATACACAACAAAACACCGATTGCAGCGATTACTATGGTGAATTTTAAAGCTTTTGCTAAAGCTGGCTCTTTATTTTGATTATTTACATTTACCCTGGTCATGAGCGATGGTTTATTTAGAATTTACCACAAAGCTATGCCGAAACGTTCGAATTTTTTAACTTCATAAACGAATTTCTTACCTCCATTGCCTTTTGCTTAATGTGTTGACATCATGATAAATACCATTCTAGAAGCACCTCTTAGTTCATTTGTATCATCGCTTCTTTAAATGTTGACTTTGGAGCCGAACATACCGGACATTCAAATTTTTCATCTATATCTTGAAATTTCGTGCCTGCAGCAATATTTAGTTCCTCATCACCGAAAGACTCGTCATAAACCGTTAGGCAATCTTGACACTGAAATAAAGATTGCGTTGCCTCTATAACCTCTACACTAGTCGTTTCTTCATCATCATCTACTCGACCCAACTGATCAAAGTACAATTTACTCAACTCCATTAACAGTCCAGGCAATTCAATCTTATCAATATCTTGAGCATAGGTAATGTACTTTTGACTATTAGGGTCAAAGTGCTCAAAATGCAACACGTTATACGTTGGTCGAACTTCAAATTCTTTAACAATGGTGGGCAAACTGTTCTTTTCAATAATCACCGAGGCAAAGTGCGAACGTTTACCCACTTCATTGCTTATACCAAAAGTAAGACCGTAGGTACTAATATCATTTTGATCAAAACTTCTTACTAAAAATTTTTTTAATTCTAATGCTTCACCGTCATCAATAGGCACATGCCAATTCATTTCTAATTGAGAATGCCTTACGTTAATACCTCTTTTACCCAAAAACCTTTCAAGTGCCGGTCTGCTAGACTTTTTAATACCTTTAACTACAAATGATTTCCAGGGTGTAATACAAATTTTACCAATACTATTATCCAAACAAAAACCGCAGAATTCTTTTAAGAACGATAGGTCATATTTATTGTTTCTCCAATATAGTCCTAACCAATATAAGTCTGACCCTAAACGGTTCATACCCTCGTAATATGGAAAGGTTTGAAAGGGAACCTTCAATTCCTTCTCCATAGTTTTATTGTTGGTCTCTAAATTCTTGTTCATCACAAAGAACAACTCATCTATATCTGTAATATCTTCATATATTTCTTCGAATTGCTTTGAGATAGAATTGATATCCCAACTATAGATAAGAACAGGGTAAAAAGCCGATGATTTCCAGTGCGGTAATTTAATATTCAAATACCAATAATCTTCTTGTTCAGATGCTATAAAGTTGAGGTTTCCACTAAAAATTGGAACCAACCGTTGTTTTGGATCTGTAATATTGATTTTTAATTTTGGTAAAAAGTCAAATCCTTCTAGAATATAGAGATAAGTAGAACCCTTAAGCCAATGAGTCATATCAAAAATATCTGCCGATACATAAGAACTGACGATGTTTTGAAACGTACGATTGGCTATAATATCGGTATTAAACTTAGAAATACTTTCTAGCTGTTCTTCTTTAGCATCTTTTAGCGGAAACAAAATATCTTGTCTAGACCCAAAATTGACACTTTGGAGTCCGGCAGCCTCTAGCATGGTAATGATATCTTTAAGCTCACCAGGAGATGTAACACCGCCTTTTATCAATATTCTATGCAGATCATCGTTCATATCATCCTATTTTAATTTGCTAAAACCAATTGCTTTTTTAATAAATCTTTAATTTCTGGCTTACAACTACCACAACCCAAACCAGCACCTGTTTCTGAACATAATTTATTGAAATCTGAGCACCCGTTATTGATGGCGTCAACAACATTACCTTCACCAACCTGACTACAAGAGCATACTAATTTTCCTTTTAACGGTACAGATGTCGAAGCACCACGTAACAATTCGTCCCGCTTTTCAGATAGTTCAATTTCTTCTTCTATCAACCTTTTAAACTCGGCGAATTCATTTTTGTCGCCCATCAATATGGCACCTTTTAGCGTATCATCTTTAACAATACATTTCTTGTAAAAGCGCTTACTAACATCCATTAAAATGATTTCCTCATAAGATGAATCTCCTAACGGAGAATTAACCATACCGATACTACAGAGGTCTAAATTTTCGAACTTTAAGATGTTCATTAAAACAGAACCGTTATAGATACTACTGAAGTCACCTAAAATAAAATTGGCTGCAATATCAGCTTGTTGTTCAGCTGCAGAGGTTATACCAAATAGAGAGTTTTTGAACTCCGCAATTTCTCCTAAAGCAAATATCGATGGGTCACTACTTTGTAAATATGAATTTACCACTACACCTCTTCGAGTATTTATACCCGTAGGCTTTGCCAGTTCTATATTTGGTCTAGTACCAATAGCATATACAATAGCATTACATTGAATAGAACGACCTGTTTTTAGATTTACAGACAAGCTATGTTTTTGATCTTTATCTTCAAAAACAGTACTTACTTCATTATCGAAATATAGATTTATACCACGCTCCATTACATCTTCCGCCAATAAGCGACTAGCCACACTATCTAACTGACGCTCCATTAATCGTGGTGCACGTTGTATAATGCTAATATTAATATCTATTTTTTTCAAGGCAGCAGCAAGCTCTAGACCTAATAGACCACCACCAACTATTACTACATTTTGATCTTTTGCCTGTAAGCCGGTTTCAGATAAATATTTTCTTAGTTTATCGGCATCTCCTCTTTCTCGCATTGTAAAACGACCCGGTAATTTTATCTGTACATCACTAGGTATAAAAGCCCTACTACCTGTTGCCATTATTAGCAAATCATAGTTATGTTCTTTATCGTCAGAATCTAAAACCGTTTTATTTTCTGCATCAATGTTATTAATACCTATACCCGAATGTAAATGCACATCAAGCTTCTGTAGCTCACCGTCTTTTAACTTCTCTAAAGCTTCCCAAGAAAGTTCGTCGCTTACATATTCAGGAAGTAAAACACGGTTGTAAAACGGGTCTTTCTCCTTTGAAAATACATGAAGCTCATCAATACTATTCTTCTCTCTGTATGATTGTATAAAACGGTATGCCGCAGCACCTGCTCCTATTACTACCACTTTCTGTTTTTCTTTAACAAATTTTGTAACCTCAACGGCACAATATTTAAAATCTGGTTCTTTAGATACTGGATCTACCAAATCGTTGGTGAGGTTATTTGCCCTACCAAAATCATTGTTCAATACTTTACCCCAATGCATAGGCAAGAAAACAACAGATTCTCGTATATCATAATTGAGTTGCACCTTTACTTGTACCTGTCCTCTTCTGCTTTTTACTACAGCAATATCTCCTTCTTTAATTTTTCTCAAGTAGGCATCTACAGCATTCATTTCTAAATACGGCTGTGGTATGTGTGTCAACAGCCTTTTGACCTTACCTGTTTTTGTACGTGTATGCCATTGATCACGAACCCTACCCGAATTTAAGATCAACGGATACACATGATCAGTCTCCTCTGATTTATTGTAAAGGGTATTAGGAGCATTAAAATGTGCTTTTCCATCATTGGTAAAGAACTTACGGTCTGTAAATAACCTTGGTGTTCCCTTATGTGTTTTATGTGGTACCGGCCATTGAAAACTACCTTCATTTATTAAACGATTGTATGAAAGGCCAGAGATATCTATTTCGGTACCTTTCGTTAATAAGCAGTGCTCATCATAGACTTCGCTGCTATTCTTATAATCGAAGCCATTATAGCCCATGGCTTGTGCAAATCTCCAAATAATCTCTGCATCTGGCAATGCCTCGCCCGGTGCATCTATAACTTTCGGTAAGTGACTAATTCGTCTTTCTGAATTGGTCATGGTACCCTCTTTCTCTAACCAGCCTGCAGCAGGCAACAAAAGATCTGCAAATTTAGTCGTCTCTGAATTGTGAGAAATATCTTGGACTACTACAAATTTCGCCTTTTTTAAAGCTCTTTCTACCTTATTAACATTAGGCATACTTACTGCTGGGTTAGTACAAACAATCCAAATCGCTTTTAACTTTCCTTCATCTAGGGCATCGAACATTTCGGTAGCGGTATAGCCTGGTTCTGACTGTATTTCTCCACTTCCCCAAAAATCCGATACTTCTTTTCTATGCGCCTTATCTCCCAAATCTTTATGTGCTGCCAACAAACTAGCCATACCACCAACTTCTCTTCCTCCCATCGCATTTGGTTGACCCGTCAATGAAAACGGACCTGACCCAGGTTTACCTATTTGCCCTGTTAAAAGCGACAAATTTAGTAGCGATACATTTTTGGCAACACCGATAACACTTTGGTTTAGCCCCATGGTCCACATGCTTATGAACTTTTTAGCATTACCAATATACTCAGCAGCTTTACGAATGTCTGCCACTGGAATATCACATTTTTTAGCAGCTTCTTTAAGGCTTAAAGTGAATGCCATTTCTTTGCAAGCATCAAAATTTGCAGTATGCTTTTTTATAAAGGCAGTATCTATTTTTCTTTTTTCAATTAATCTACGTGCTATAGCATTAAATAGAATTACATCTGTACCCGGTAGAATTTGTAAATGTAAATCTGCACCTGCGCAAGTCTGTGTTTTACGTGGGTCTACAACAATGATTTTTACATTCGGATTCTCTTCTTTATGTTTCTCTAATCTTCTATATAAAATAGGGTGACACCACGCAGGATTGGCTCCTGCAATCAAAAAACAATCTGCAAGCTCTATATCTTCATATGAGATAGGAACAGAATCTTCTCCTACGGTTTTTTTATAACCCACAACTGCAGAACTCATGCAAAGTCTTGAATTAGTATCTATATTGTTTGTACCTATAAACCCTTTTGTCAATTTATTTATTAGATAATATTCTTCTGTCAAACATTGACCCGAAACATAAAAGCCAACGCTATCTGGACCGTGTTTTGCTATAATACTCTTGAATACTGCAGCAGCGCGTTCAAAAGCTGCGTCCCAAGAAACCCGTTGTAAAGGGTGATTTCTACTCCACTTCATTTCAGGATATAAAATTCTATCTGTAGTGTCTTGAGCTACGTAGTTTAGATTACGCCCCTTTGTACAAAGCATACCTTTATTAGATGGATAATCGGGATTACCATCTACAGAAATAGTTCCTTTAGCGTCTACATCTACAAGTATACCACAGCCTACGCCGCAATAGGAACATATTGTTTTATGAGTTTTATTACTATTCATTTTATCAATGATAAAGAATGGTTCAGAAGAATACTGCAAATTATAAAAAGTACGTATAAATACGTACTTTTTTATCATAAATGTTTTGCATATAATCGAATGATTCGCAATTATAACATATAGACACTGAGAATTGATCAATAAACAGTAAAGTGGTACGTAGAAATGTTAAAATAGAAGAACGGGTTATAACACGACCAACCCTTTAATTTATATGAAATATAATTCTAATACATCCTTTTAGGCTGAGCTACGCTAAACGAGGAGATAAAGGGTATTTTTCTTATGCAGCTGTACAAGAAATTAAAGCTTTTTCTTTAAAATTTTTTTCTCGAAACTATTGGCAAGCTCTTCAACATAATAATTGCGATTGAGTATCAGGTAAAATACATTTATTGAGTTATTAGAATGGTATAAATTCCATTCTCTTCATTCAATTCAAATTCAGCGTTTTCAATTCTTATTTCATTATATTTCGTGAACTCGCAGCAATCTTCAGAAGTTCTTTCTGCGTCAACGATTAAATTTAAAATATCAATACCCGAAACAGTAATCAATACCTCTATTGTTTCAGTTTCCCAACCAATAGAATTTAATTGAATCAAATTAACATCATCCTCATCTATAAAATCAAATTCTAAATTCGAATTGTCGGCAAGGTTTGTTACACTAATTTCATTGGAATTAAAGATCTCGTTTGTAAATAAATTTTCCTTCGTTGTTTTATCTACCAATTCAAAGGTGAATCCATTCGGTGGTGTAAAACAAGCTTTATCCTCACAGTCATCACATGAAGTCAAAATCATGAGGAAGGTAACAAGAGCTATTAAAACACTATTTTTCATTTAAAATATTTTCTTACAAATTAGTAAGTGGGTTTTAAATCAAATTGTGTTTTTGAGATTTTTTAGAAAGATCAATAAGATTTTTTACATCCATCTTACGCATTAAATTAAAACGATGCGTTTCTATGGTACGCTTACTGTTTTGAAGCTTCTCTGATATTTGCTGATTGGTAAGACCAGATAGCACCAACTCTAAGACCTTTAGTTCTTTATTGGTCAAGTCAAAAATATTATCTTCAGTTTTGCGGGATACTTCTTCTTTAACCACTTCTTTTTTAGCACCCAGCAAATTATTTACCAATACATTACTAATATCGCCACTAAAGTATTTACCACCTTCCCTTACTGTATGTATTGCTTTAATAAACTCAGATTTATCGGTATCTTTTAATAAATACCCATTGGCACCAGAGCTTATAGACTTTAAGATATATTCTTCAGAATCGTGCATAGAAAGTATAATCGTCTTTACATCTGAGTTACTTTTAGTAAGTTCGGCAACGGCATCAATACCGTTCATAACAGGCATTCTAATATCAATAATTAAAATATCAGGATTCACCTTTGCTACCAACTCAATAGCTTCTTTACCATTAGATGCCTCTCCAATGACTTGCAAATCAGTTTCAGATTCTAATAGAGAACGAATTCCGTCTCTAACCAAAGCGTGATCATCTGCCAATACTATTCTTGTTATTTCACTCAAAACACAGGTAATTATACGTAACATGCTAAAATACGTATAATTTTAAAAATGAAAATACGGTCTATATAGCCTTAAGGCTATATAGACCGTATTAGAAAACTACTATAAACAAAAACTATTCTTTTTTAGTGTTTAAAAACTTAGGCTTTATGTTTAATTGAACCCATGCCCAGTTTTGGCTACTTGCCGCTAACTCTTCTGTTAAACCTTTTAATTCATATAAGCCATCTGCAGCGAACATTTGAGAATACCCAATTGCTAACCCATAGCCGTTGAAGGTCTTTGAAAAAACTAAATCAACTTCAGTACCCAACGATTTTTCACCGCTTGGCAATTCCTGTTCTCCGCTAAAGTTTAAAACTTTAACCAGTAAACTAGATTTCTTACCTAAATCAAACTTTGCACTAGCATGAATATCGAATAGACCTACAGAATTGGCATGGTTGCCAACGTAGAAATAATCCATAAACCCATTGAACTTATGATTCGTACCGTATAATGGAAAGAAAGCCTCTGTTTTATCAGTAGAATCAGCTTTATCTCCACTAATCACTTCTGTACCGATACCTAATGCTACTTTGTCACTAGCTTTGTACCCTAATTCTAAACCTAATAAATAGGCACTGCTTTTTAATTCATTTTGTCTTTCTCCGGTTTGTAAAAATAAGTTGGCATTTGCACTGAAGCTTCCTGCTTTATAACCTAAATGTGTACCTATAGTTTGCAAATTACTTACCCCATCTGCAACTCCGGCAGTATCAAAATTTTGAAATCCATTGTTCAATGCCAATATACTTCCCGAAAAACTATCCCATTGTTGTTTAGCATATACATATTGCATGGTTTTGTATGTGAAAAAACCGGTGGTATTATACCCTGTTCCTGCCCATTGAAAACCTGAAGGATTATCAAAATCTTGACTGAATGCAAGACCTACATCTAGCATAAATTTGTCTTTTTTGTATTTTAAAAGTCCTGCATCATGATTTCTACCCTGTTGTGCCCAATCTAGACCCCCAAAAATTCGTTGATCGTCGTATGAAATCACTTGTCTTCCTAATTTTGTTGACCACCCCTTACCTAAATTAAGGTTTGCCCATGCTTCAAATACAGCAAATGAATCATTCTGATCATCTGGTAGAATTTGTCTGTTTTCGCCCCAGACTAAGACATCTTGAAAACTTAAATAAAATTGATATGATTCGGTTTCATACTTGGCATTTAAACGTGCCCTGGTAGAAATAGCGAAACCTGCATCTGTAGCATCTGGTATTAAAGTACTATAACCATTTCTATATTCTGTTCTCGGTCTAAACTGCCCATCTAACGTAAATTGAGCATAAATTGAATTTGCCATTAGAAACAATAGGGTGATGATTAGATATTGTTTTTTCATAATCTTAATTTTTAATAATTGAGTTAGTTATTTTATTAGTGTTCTAAAAAGTCTATAAGGTGTTTTCTATAAGTGTAATAATCATCGTTCTCCAAAACGGATTTACGAGTACGTGGTCTATCAAAATCAATAGAGAGGATGTCTCCAATTTTTGCCTTTGGTCCACTGGTCATCATAATGACGCGATCTGCCAGAAAAATAGCTTCATCAACATCATGCGTAATCATGACTGCTGTAATTTTTTCTTTGTTCCAAATCTCTATAAGAATATCTTGTAATTCTCCTCTGGTCAACGAATCCAACATACCAAAAGGTTCATCTAACAACAATACTTTCGGCTTTATCGCAAATGCCCTGGCGATACCAACACGCTGTTGCATACCTTGAGATAATTCTGACGCCTTTTTATGAAAAGCATTTTCTAGACCTACCTTATGTAAATAATACTTTGCAATGTCTTGGCGTTGCCCTTTCGTTGCGTGAGGAAAAACCTGGTTGACCCCTAACAGTACATTATCTAAAGCGGTCATCCAAGGCATTAAGCTTGGCGATTGAAATATGACCCCTCTATCTGGTCCCGGACCTTTTACGGGATTTCCTAAGACCGAAATATTACCTCCAGAGATTTCATTTAAACCTGCTATCATGGAAAGCATGGTTGTTTTTCCACAACCAGAATGCCCTATAATCGTTACAAATTCTTCTTTTAATATTTGCAAATTCAAGTCTTCTAGTACAACATAATCGCCCTTTGGCGTTGGGTAGACCTTTTTTAAATTAGAAAGATCTAACATTATATTGGAAGGATAAACAATACCGTTTTCTGAATATATCTGGTTAGATTGTTGTGTCGTGTTCATATACTGTTTATTTAGGCTACGAAGCTTTTTGGTGTAAGCTCAGGCAATTTATATTCGACCTCTGATACCGTTTTTCTTTCATCTCCGATATCCATTAAGTACTCGATGATGGAGTTTCTCGTTTTCTTGTATTCAGGATTATCGTTCATTGCCGTTTTATCCCTAGGTCTTTCAATGTCAATTTTAAACTCTGGCCCCAACGTTGCATTCGGTCCTGGTTTTAATGGAATTATTCTATCTGCCATATAAATACCCTCATCTACATCATTTGTAATCAACAATGCGGTACGCTTATCTTGGCTCCATATATTCAAGATTTCATCTTGTAAATTTCCACGTGTCAATGCGTCTAATGCGCCTAAAGGTTCATCCATTATGATCATTTCTGGATTCATGGCCAAAGCACGTGCAACCGCAACCCTTTGTCGCATTCCACCAGAAAGCTCTTTAGGTCTTTTATTTATAGCAGGACTAAGGCTTACCATAGCTACATACTCTTTTACCCTTTTCATTAAGTCTTTTTTACTTTCTTTCGGGAAAGCTTCTTTTACGGCCATGTAAATATTTTGACCCACTGTCAACCATGGTAAAAGCGAATAATTTTGAAAAATTACACCGCGCTCATGACTGGTGTCGGTTACCGGAACTCCTTTAAAAAGAACTTCTCCGCTGGTTGGTTGTAAGAGCCCGTTAATTAGATTTACCAAAGTGGTTTTTCCACTTCCGGTAAAACCTACGATAGCAACAAATTCTCCTTCGTCCATCGTCAAGTTGATATTTGAAAGTACTTCTGTACTACCATCTCCCTCACCATAGGTTTTATAAATATTATTTAGTTCTAAGTATGCCATGTTCTAACTTTTTAACAACAGCGTTATGCCATTTCATTTTTATTGAAAGAAACCATGTTCTGTACCGCTAACATCAACCTGTCTAACAAAAAGCCAATGATACCTATGACAAACATGGCTACGATAATTTTTGAGTTGCTATCGTTGGCTCCGTTCTGAAATTCTTCCCAAACGAAAAGTCCTAATCCTTGACTTTGTGCCAAAAGTTCAATAGCTATCAATACCATCCAAGCAACGGAAAGTGTAATACGTAACCCTGTAAAAATCAATGGTAAAGAAGATGGTAAAATAACCTTGAACACTTTTTGAAAAGTACCCAGCTTTAGAACCTTTGCAACATTGATGTAATCTTTATCTACAGATGCTACACCCATTGCCGTATTTACCAAAGTTGCCCACATAGCACAAAGACCTACACTTATAAAAGAGATGACAAATGCATTATCGGAGCTGTCGCCGATATACAATGTTTTTACAATCATAAAAACCAATAGGTACCATACTACAGGAGATACAGGTTTAAAAATTTGAATAAACCAGTTGAAAGCACTTCTTAATGACGGACTTAGACCTATAATTATTCCTATAGGAACCGCTATTAACAGGGCTAAAAGAAAGCCAGCGAATACTGTTTTAATACTTGTTAAAACGATATCTACAAATGAGGCTCTACCCGTATATACAATTGGATCTTTTCCTTGAGATATCATTTTTTCATTGGTGACCGCCATTTTCTCTGCAAATGCAGCTTTATCGGCACTAATAACTTGATGATCCGCAATCAAAGATTGTAAAGACGCCCAAACTTGAGAAGGAGATGGCAATGTATTTGGTTGGCAGCTGCTGTCTCCCGATTCGATACATGCACGCTCTGCTGCTGCTGCCTCTTCTCCTCTTTCTTGAAGTGCTTTTTCAACTCTATAATCAGCTTCTTTATTATAAAGAGCTTTAGAACCCATTTGCCATAAACCAATGAACAATAATATAGATAGTAGAGTTATACCAGCATTTTTCATGGATTTTATTACGCCATCTTTTTTTACAGTTGGTGTAAGTTTTAAAAGCATTTGCTTCAAACTAGAAGTCAAGCTTTTTTCGTTTTTTAAGACCATTTCTTGTTCCATACTATTTTATTTAAGGTCAATGATTTAGTGTACTTATTTCTTATCCTTATTACCTATCGAAAAACTATTGATATATCCAATAGGATCCTTGGCATCATAGCTTGTTCCATCTATAAAATCTGAAGTTGTTGCTTTATAACCATCTGTATCTGGAACATCTGCTGCAGGTATTTGACCCTCTGCAACCAAAAGATCAGCTGCCTTTTTCCAAATATCAGGTCTGTAGATATCTTTAATTGTACTAGCGTACCAATCAGAAGACTTTGCTTCTGGAATTTGACCCCATCTACGCATTTGTGTTAAGAACCATATACCATCAGAATAGAAAGGATATGTAGCATTATACTTATAGAATACATTAAAATCTGGCATCTCACGCTTATCTCCTTTTTCAAATTCAAAAGTACCTGTCATTGAATTTGCCAAAACTTCTTTCGGAGCACCTACATATTGAGACATTGAAAGTATTTCTACAGCTTCGTCTCTATTAGATGGTTCGTCTAACCACTTACCCGCTCTAATCAGTGCTTTTGTTACCGCAATCGCCGTGTTTGGGTTTTGTTCTACGAATTCCTTCGTCATTACAAATACCTTTTCTGGGTTGTTTTTCCAGATATCATAGTTTGTTGTTACCGGTACACCAATTCCTTTAAAAACAGCCTGCTGATTCCAAGGCTCACCTACACAGTAGCCATAAATAGTACCCGATTCTAAAGTAGCTGGCATTTGTGGCGGAGGGGTTACAGATAATAACACCTCAGCATCTATTTGACCTTGTACATTATCGGCAGTATACATACCTGGGTGAATACCTGCAGCAGCTAACCAATAACGTAATTCGTAATTGTGTGTAGATACCGGGAAAACCATTCCCATTTTAAAAGGTTTACCCTCATTTTTATATGAAGTAATAACTGGCTTTAAAGCATCTGCTTTGATTGGATGAATTGGCTTACCTTCTGAATCTGCTGGTACATTCGGTTTCATTTTGGACCAAACATCATTGGATACCGTTATACCATTTCCATTTAAATCCATAGAAAAAGGAGTAACTAATTTTGCTTGTCTACCAAAACCTGCCCCTGCAGCAATTGGCTGACCCGCTAACATATGAGAGCCATCTAATTGCCCATCAATTACACGGTCTAAAACATTTTTCCAGTTCGACTGCGCTTCCACTGATACAAAAAGTCCCTCCTCTTCAAAAAAACCTTTTTCTTTCGCTATAGCCAAAGGAGCCATATCGGTAAGTTTAATAAAGCCAAATGTTAACTGTGGCTTTTCTATTTCTAGCATTTTGGTTTTCGAGGTTACTGCTTCTTCTGAAACAGTTTCAGCTTTCTTACTCTTTGTATCTCCACAAGCAGTAAACACCAAGGCGAGAGAAAAGGTTAAAATAGATGTAGTAAAAATGTTTTTCATAATCCTATAATTTATTGTTCTACGTATTAATACTTATTTCGACAAATATATACGTAATGATATTTTTCATAAATGATATTAGCTATATTTATATATCTTTTTATACCATGTTTAAAAACAATAAATAAACATAATTAAACCTGCTAAAAAGCAGTTTTTATATATAAATACCTGTTTATCAGTGTATTACTTAATAAAATTAAAATGGTTTAACTACGTATAAAGAGAGAATGATTTGATACGTACTATTTTTAACTGTCTAAGTAGAAGTTGTGTTCTGAGATTTCTTTTTTAAGTAGGTTAATATTAGAAATACCCACTCTTTTACCTTTGGTAATTAATAAGCCTTCTTTTTTAAGAATAGAAAGCATTCTTATAACCTGCTCTTCTGTAGTACCGGCATAATCGGCATACTCACGTCGACTTAATAAAAGGGAAGAAAAACCATTTGTTTGACCAAACTTTCGGTTTATATATAATAACGTGTCTATTACTCGTTCCCTTACCGTCATTTGAGATAAAGATTTTACTCTAATTTCACTACGGTTTAATTCGTTGGCATAAAATAACATGAAATCATACGTAAGACCAGGGAACTCTCTTAATGTTTGCTGAAGTACATCTTTTGAAAAATAACATAAAGTACAATCTACAAGGGCAATCGCACTTATCGGGTAGGTTTCTTCAGTGCCAAAACCCCTATGCCCAATAATTTCTCCGGGAGTAGCAAAACGGACTATTTGTTCTTTACCATGAAGACCGGTTCTTAAAACCTTGACTTTACCACTTAATAAAAAGAACAGACCAGTTACAGAAGCTCCCTCCATAATAAACTGCTGTCCTTTTTTACATCTTATTTCTTTTCTAGCATGAACTAATCGGTCTATATTCGGAGTGTCTATATTTTTACGAATAAGGCAATTTTGATTAGTACAAACACTACAAGCACTATCAACCACGCCCGATGACTCGGATGACAAATTAGATATGTGATTTGTACCAATGCGCATAGTACTATATTATATGGTATTCGTTGATAATTTTACTACAGGTTGCGTCGATTTCGATAATTCTTCTTTTACCAATTTTTCGTCTTCTGCAGAGAATTTAATAGCAAGTGTAGTTAGTGCCGTAACTATAACAAAACCTCCGATTATAAAATACCCACTTGATACCGCACCTGAAGCAGCGGCTGCTTGTGCAGCTTTCATGGCTTCTTCACCTAAGTTTGAATTGGCAGCTAAAGCATTGGTCTCTGCTAATGCCGATTTTGATTTAAGTAAAAGTGCTGCCAAAAAAGCACCAACATTACCACCAGCGCCAACTATACCCGAAATTGAGCCTATAGCCTTTTTATTTATAAAAGGTACTACCGAAAAGGTCGCGCCCTCAGCCATTTGAACGGTAAGACTAAATGCTATTAGAAACACAATACCCATGGAAAAACTTGTAGTAGTTGAAAAAATAGAAAGCATAACCCCCTCGAGTGCAAGTATTACGGTTAAAAACAACACCCTACCACGTAAGCCCTTTAACCTTCCAAATCTATCGCCGAAAAATCCACCTAACGTACGGGCAAAAATATTCATCAATGCAAAAGAAAGCACCAGGTTACCTGCTGTAGACCTTGTAAGTCCGAACGTGTTTTGTAAGTAATCATCCATAGTACCGTAAACCGTAAGCTCCATACCAAAAGATGCCGCGTATACTATAAAAAGAATCCAAACTCTATAATCTTTTAAAACACTTACAAAAGATTCTTCATCTTTTTTAAGCTTAGGCATTTTACCTGTTTCCTTCAACTCTTTAAAATTTCCTTCGGGAGTATCTTGTGTAAAAAAATAATAAACAACACCCATTATCATAGCAATTACACCTGCAATGATCATCGAATAGCGCCAAGCTATTTCATCAGCAACACCGAAACTTACCACAGCAGCTGCAATTAAAGGCATACCTAAACGATTGGCACCACCACCTAAATTCCCCCATCCTGCCGAGGTCGCATTTGCCGTACCAACAATATTGGGTGCAAACATAATAGAGGTATGAAATTGAGTAATTACAAATGATGCACCTATAAAACCTATAAACAATCTACATATCAAGAATTGCGTAGGTGTTTGAACAAACCCTATTAGTATTACAGGTATGGCACCAAGAATCAATAAATAAGTATAACATAACCTAGGACCATATTTATCACATAATTTACCAATCAACAATCTAGCAAAAACTGTACCTGTTACCGCTAATATGATTGAATTCCATTTTTGATCTGGAGTCAAACCCAAATCCTTTACTACATCTGGCATAAAAGGCACAATACCAAACCAGGCAAAAAAGCAAATAAAGAATGCTATCGACGTAATCCAAAAAGTACGAATAGGCATACTTTTTAAATCTGTTAAGTTTAAAGTTGTAGATTTTTTAGATTGATTTTCCATGATGTAGTAGATTACGTTTATAAATCAATACAAACATAATACTATAAATACGTAATTATACGTAGTTTGGTGTGATAATTTAATTTACTACGTATTTTTGTTGATTATTAGAAAAATGAACCTTTTAATTACTTAATAAAGAATAATAAGGTATAATATTTCATAATATTCAGAACAGCTCCTAGTACTGCGTTGAGTTTATATCAATATGTATTAGAAAAGACAATTAATAATGGAAAAAATATTTAAATAGCATCATGTAAAATTCGCTGCACTTCTTCTTCAAAAAAGGATGGATGATCAGCAACAACATCCCCTATAACAATAATACCGTGCATATTGGTTTCTATACTCGATGTATACTTATGTATAGTTTCTAAAGTCGCCACCACACATCTTTCATTTACCGTAGTACCATTTTGTATGACAGCAATAGGTGTCATTCTACCCCTATATTTACTGACTTCATCAACAATTATATTCAATTTTCGTATGCCCATTAAAATGACCATGGTAGTAGACGATTTAGATGCATATTCTAAATCTTGAGAGAAGGCACCATCTTTTTTAGTGGCGGTCATTACCCAAAAACTGCTACTGACCCCTCTTTTAGTCATAGGTATTCCTTGACTAGATGGTACAGCAATAGAACTTGATATTCCTGGTATAATGCTCACTGGTATACCAAAAGATTCAACATAATCGATTTCCTCATTAGCCCGTCCAAAAACAAATGGGTCGCCACCTTTTAAGCGAACTACGTGACCATATTCGAATGCGTATTTTACTATAAGTTCATTAATCTGATCCTGTGTGTGTGAATGTTTACCACATCTCTTGCCTGTATATATTCTAGGTATATCATTACGTATATCAGATAATAGCTCATCGCTAATTAATGCATCATACAATATAACATCAGCTTCATTCAAAACTTTTAAACCCCTTACTGTTATTAGGTCTTTAGCACCCGGACCAGCCCCCACCAAGCTTACTTTTATCGTTTTCTCCAATTCCATCTTCATAGTATTTAGGTTTATTTATTATTGATTCCGTAACAAGAATACGTAATTATTTTGGTATAATCATGAAATATGTACGTATTTATACGTAATATTGCTGTGTAGCTAAATTATAAGGGTATGAAAACTATACTAGTTGTCGGTAATGGAATGGTAGGATACAAGTTTTGCGAAAAATTTGTATCTAGGGAAGAAAGCAAGGAATTTAAAATTATTGTATTTGGTGAAGAGCCAAGACCTGCATATGATAGAGTTCACTTAAGTGAATATTTTGAAAATAAAAATGCCAAAGCATTGGAAATGGCTCCGCGTTCATGGTATGAAGAACATAGTATTGAATTAATTACCGATACTAGGGTAACCGATATTAGTAGAGCATCTAAAACTGTAACAACTGTTAATGATGATAAATATTCTTACGACTATTTAGTGTTAGCTACTGGATCATCTGCATTTGTTCCGCCAATAAAAGGAATTGAAAAAGAGGGTGTTTTTGTTTACAGAACAATAGAAGATTTAGATGCAACAATGAATTACGTTGCTAAATTAAAATCTGAAGGTATACAAAAGAAAGCTGCTATTTTAGGTGGAGGGCTTCTTGGACTAGAGGCGGCTAAAGCTTTGGTAGATATGGGGCTTGATACTGCCGTAGTAGAGTTTGCTCCAAGATTAATGCCTAGACAATTAAATAATGACGCCAGTAAATCACTTCAAACGAAACTGGAAGCATTGGGTATTGAAATTTTACTGAGCAAGTCTACTCAACAATTAACTGGTGATATTTCTATGACTGGCATGCAGTTTTCTGAAGATGAAATAGTCCCTTTTGATATGCTTTTAGTTTCTGCGGGTATTAGACCGAGAGACGAATTAGCTAAAACATGTGAATTAGAAGTAGGAACAAGAGGCGGAATCGTAGTTTCTAACAACATGAAAACCTCTGACCCAAATATATTTGCTATTGGCGAATGCGCACTGTTAAACAGTATGATTTACGGTCTAGTAGCTCCTGGTTATGACATGGCAGAAATTGCCGTTAATCAAATATTAGGCAATCAAGAAGCAAATATGCCGTCAGAAATAGATATGTCAACCAAACTAAAACTTAGTGGTATTGATGTAGCTAGTTTTGGAGATGCTTTGAATGAAAACGATGGTGTTGAAATTATATATGAAAATAGATTCGAAGGTGTTTACAAAAGTATCATTGTAGATAAAGAAGGAAAGTCTCTTTTAGGAGGTATCATGGTAGGTGACGCTTCTGAGTATAGTATGTTGCACCAAATCTATTTAAACGGAATGCCAATTCCTGAAGATCCTTCTCAATTAATTTTACCTGCAAGCGAAGGTGGTTCTGCATTCGGTAGTGCTATGGATCTACCAGACGATGCCGTAATATGCTCTTGTGAAGCAGTTACCAAAGGTGATGTTTGTTGTTCTGTTTTAGATGATGGGAACGAAACCATAAAAGACGTTGCGAAAGCCACTAAAGCCACTACAGGTTGTGGCGGTTGTAAACCAATGGTTGCCGACTTAATAAAAGAAAGTCTTAAAACACTTGGTAAAACCGTTAAAGAACGACTTTGCGAACATTTCGATTATTCGCGTCAAGAACTTTACGATATCACAAAAACAAAAGGAATTACCGATTATGATGCGCTATTAGATGAAGTCGGTACCGGTAATGGATGTGAAGTCTGTAAACCTGCCGTAGCAGCAATCTTTGCGAGTCTCTATAATGAAACTGCAAATAGACAAGAGACCATTCAAGATAGTAATGACCGTTACCTTGCAAATATTCAGCGTAATGGAACCTATTCAGTGGTGCCAAGGGTTGCCGGTGGTGAAATCTCTCCAAAACAATTAATGGCAATGGGTAGAATTGCACAAAAATACGATCTGTACACTAAAATAACCGGTGGTCAACGTATTGATCTTTTTGGAGCTAAACTACACGAACTACCATTGATCTGGGAAGAATTGATCGAAGAAGGATTTGAAACCGGACAAGCATACGGTAAATCTTTACGTACCGTAAAAAGTTGTGTAGGGTCTACATGGTGTAGATATGGAATGGACGAAAGTGTAAGTTTTGCTGTTGAGATAGAGAACCGTTATAAAGGTATTCGTTCTCCACATAAATTTAAAGGTGGTGTTTCGGGTTGTATTCGTGAATGTGCCGAAGCAAGAGGTAAAGATTTCGGGTTCATTGCCGTAGAAGGTGGGTGGAACGTATATGTTGGCGGTAACGGTGGTGCGACACCCAAACATGCCATTTTACTGGCCGAAAAAGTAGATAAGGCCACTGCTATTAAATATGTAGACCGTTTTATCATGTTCTACATTAAAACAGCACAACCTTTACAAAGAACTGCGCCTTGGTTAGAAAAATTAGAAGGCGGTATTACGTACTTACAAAATGTAGTGATCAACGATTCCTTAGGTATTGCCAAGCAATTGGATGACGAAATGCAAGCCATGGTAGACACCTATAAGTGTGAATGGAAAGAAGCTGTTGAAACACCAGAAATTAGAGCACGTTATACACACTTCGTTAACTCTGAAGAAACAGATGACAATATAGAATTTGTGAGCTTAAGAGATCAAAAAATGCCTAAAGAGTGGGCATAGAATAAGGTAAAACAAAGTAAAAACTCAATGTCCGGTCGAGCGTAGTCACGACCATTAATAAAAGAACAAATATGATAGCAAATCTAGAAACTTACCAAACGGTTACCTCATCAGAAGTAAAAGTCTGGTTTAAAGCAGCACCTACTTCTAAATTTCCTAAAAATGGCGGTGCTTGTATAAAATATAAGGATAAACAAATCGCTGTCTTTAATTTTACAAGGGAAGGTACGTGGTACGCCTGTCAAAATTTATGTCCGCATAAAATGGAAATGGTACTTTCCAGAGGTATGATCGGTGAAGAAAGTATGGAACCGAAAGTAGCTTGTCCGCTGCATAAAAACACCTTTTCACTAAAATCTGGCGAAAATTTAAATGGCACCCTAGATGCAATTGCAACTTATCCTGTAAAAATTGAAGACGATTTTGTGTATGTTGGCTTTTCTGAATAGCTTTGGGTAAATTAATGACTTATGGCCACATCGGATAGATTACTTGTAGCATTTCAACATTTTGACGAAGCCAATAAGCAAGACCCCAATACCGAAGACTTTGAAGGAACTACGTATCCAAAAGAAGTGCTCTATGGTATTCGCATGACCGAACGTCTAAATAAGTTTGCCCCAAATGCATCTGAAGCCTTACAGCTTACCGCACGGTGTCAACATATCTGCCGATGGGAAATACCAAGGGATTCGTATGAAATGAACCGTGAGGGATATTTAAGGTGGCGACAAGAATTAAAAAAATTCCACGGAGAAAAAGCATCTGCTATACTAAAAGAGATTGGCTACGATGAAGAAACTATTGCCATGGTAAAATTTCTTTTACAGAAAAAGCAACTTAAGAAAAATGAGGATACTCAAACTTTGGAAGATATAATTTGCTTGGTTTTTCTAGAATTCTATTTTGAACCTTTTGCCATAAAACATCCAGAAGATAAAACCATAGATATACTCCAAAAAACTTGGAAAAAAATGTCTCTTAAGGGGCAAGAAGCAACCTTAAAATTACCGCTTTCTAAATTCTCCTTAGATTTAATTACCAAGGCACTACACGCCTAAAAATAATTTACCACATATTTTTATGGCCAATAATGAGCATAATATACCATTGGATACGGCTACGTTTATACGTATAAGAAAATGGTACTTGTTGGCTTTGGCAGCCATTGCATTAACGGTAATTATTGCCCAAGTGCTTATTCAACTGCACCTAAAAGCACAATCTGGTGACTCTGTACTTATAAATGTCGCTGGTAGACAACGTGCCTTTAGCCAAAAATTGGTTAAAGAGACCTTGCTATTAAAAAACAGTAACAACCTCGCAGAAAAAAAAATAATACTTTCTGAAATTGATAAAACACTTAGCGTATGGAAAGTTTCTCACCAAGGCCTTCATTTAGGCGATGCTTCTTTTAATCTGCCCTATGAAGATGACCCAAAGGTTCAGCGCCTTTTTAAAGAATTAGACCCCCACCATTCTGCAATGGTCAAAGCTGTTGAACATATACTGTCTACGCACCAAAAGAACAATAATGCTAACGTTCAGGATAATGACCTAAATGCATTACTAAACAATGAGCGTCCGTTTTTGAATATTATGGACCAGATTGTAAATGAGTATGACGCCCGTAGTAATGAACAACTACAAAAATTAAAAAGAAAAGAGTATTGGTTGTTGGCGTTCTCCTTAGCTATTCTACTTCTAGAAATCTTTGTTATTTTTAGACCGTTATCCATTCAAATTAAAAATACCATTGGTCATCTAATGGGTAAAGATGAAGAGTCGAAAGAACAGTTAGATAAGATTCAAAGTTTATATGACGAAAAAGAACGCTCGCTCAAAGAATTACAAGAACTAAATTTTGTAATTGATAATGCTGCGCTTTTTGCCAGTATTCGTAAAGATGGATCTATTGTTTTTATAAGTAAGAAATTTTTAGATTTATTAGGTCATGAAGACACACCCATAAACAAGCCTATTTCAGAAATTCTGACTGTTGAAGAAGGTCAGCAATCTTATTTAAAAGAAGTTCTCAAAATAAATAGGAAAAATGTGATGCGTACGGAAGAGTTACAGGTAGTAACTACCAAAGGAGCCATAATTTGGTTAGACATGTCAATAGTACCAATGCATCAATCTACCTTAGAACAAGATATTTTAATTCTATGCTCAGATATTACCGAAAGAAAAGAAAATCAGCTCAAAGTACAGCAGTTGACAAAACTGAACTTTGAGGAAAGGATGCAGCAAAAAAAGGTGCAGGCGAGTCAAATTGTAGAGGGTCAAGAAGAAGAACGCAAGCGTATAGCTAAAGATATACATGACGGAATCGGACAAATGTTGACAGCCCTAAAATTCAATATTGAATCTATAGATATTGAAAACAAGGATAAAACAGGTGAGAAAATTGCCTATTTAAAGTCATTAACATCCGACTTAATAAAGGGCGTAAGAACAGCTACATTTAACCTTACACCACCAGAGTTAAGTGACCACGGTATTTTTCCTGCCATTCATAAAATGACAACGGAGCTCTCTAAATTAACCGGTAAAAAAATACTGTTTAAAAACAGAATTGATACAAATATTAGATTTGACTCACTTGCAGAAACAAATATTTATCGTGTTACGCAAGAAGCGGTGAACAATGCCATAAAATATGCAGAAGCAAATTATATTTTGGTTACCTTAAATTACTCATCTCCTATTTTAAGTGTTGTTATAGATGATGATGGCAAAGGTTTTGATAATTCTATTTTAGGAAAATTACCTAAAAATAATAGCGAAGGTGGTATGGGTCTATTTTTTATGAAAGAACGTATCGATTATATTAACGGTCGTTTATTCATAAACTCAGAACTTGGACAAGGTACACGTGTTACCATCAATTATAAAACAGAAGAAAACAAAATTGCAAATGGAACGGAATGAGCTTTACCCAGTGTTTTTAAAAGTATCTAATCTTCAAATTTTAATAGTTGGTGGAGGCAATGTTGCTTTAGAGAAATTGACTTTTTTGTTAAAATCAAGTCCTACCGCACAAGTTGAAATGGTTTCCCCGATGTTTAGGGAAGAAACTATAGCATTAGCTAACGAGTTCAACATAAAAATGAATGTAGCACCTTATGATTCTACTTATTTACAAAGAAAACATATTGCAATTGCGACTACAGACAATGTACCGGTAAACGAACAGGTATATCATGATTGTAGAGAAAGGCAAATATTGGTAAATGTTGCCGACAACCCTCCTTTTTGCGATTTTTATATGGGTGGTATTGTTACAAAAGGTAACGTTAAGGTCGCCATTTCTACCAATGGTAAATCTCCAACCACCGCTAAAAGATTACGTCAATTTTTTGAGGATGTTATTCCAGAAAATATAGACGATCTTGTAAAAAACCTCAACGAGTTTCGAAAAACCATCAAAGGAGATTTTGAAGAAAAAGTGGAAACCTTAAATGAGTTTACCAAAGGTTTAGTTAATAAGAAACAGGAATAATCTAGTTCTCAAAACTAAGATGGGCAACGTCATGGCTACAGCTATAATGCGCATTGTCTGCTGCATATACTGCTGAATCTGCAGACTCTTGTGCATCTCGCATAAGCCTTTGCGCTTTACGCATGTAAAACTGTAGGTTACCTAAGTTGTTTGCCTTTGCGGCATTTTTTACATTCTCAAAAGCTTCGGTAGAAAAGTCGCGAGAATCTATAGTATGTCTTTCGGCATCAATCGTATAACTCATGGCGTCTTGTAAACCACAAGTCTGTGAATCATATTGAGCTTCTGATGCTAAAATTATAGCTTCGTCAGCAGCATTTACAGCCTGACCCATTAATAGCATTACAGTTTTAGTGTTCTTTTTTGCCTTGCTCAATGAAGCATCAAAAGATGCAATTTCAGCAGCGGTACTCAATGAATCTGAGAGCTGACTAACTTGAGACATGCAACGCTGTACATCGCTGATTTCACTTTTAAAAACTTCGCATTGCGCTTGTACATAAGTGGCTGTAAATAAAAGCACAACAACTTTTAGGTAGGTTTTAATCTTACTCATTCTTGGGGGAAATTTGATTGGTTAAGTTATTAACTGCGATAATTTGAAAATCGTATTATAATTAGGCCAACTGCATAAAAATGAAAAAAAATTTATTAAGATAAATGCTTAATTTAGTTCATTCCCCGTATTTATGACCACCCAAAACCATGTACATGAAACTCTTTTTTAAGCTAAAAAATGCGGCGCAATTAACGTTCTTCTCATTAACCTTTCTATGTTTTGCTTTTACGCAACTATATGGACAAAATGTTATGCCAGATAATTCATTGTCCATAGTTATTGAATGTGGGTCACTTGGAGTGACTGAACCTCGTAAAGCTTTAGCAAAACTAAAGCCATTAAAAGAGAAGTTTTTAAGAGAAGGAAGCTACGAAAACCTTGAAGATTTTGCTGTTTACAATGCTGTGGTCAGTATGGAAAATATAATTCATGGATTAAATAATCGTTATTCATATATCTATAGGTCACTTAATAATATTCAAACCAATATTAAGCCTATGCTTCGTATTAATGATGACTACGCTTTGATTTATTTTAGCAACAAAATTGAAATCTTAGCCTATAAAGCTCAAGAAAAAGGTGACAATTTACATGATAACCCTCGCTATAGGGGTAATTTGCAAAAAATAAAAATAGACGTAAAAAAGTTTGAATTTAAAACAAAACTAACTCAAAATGCCCTTATTGCAATTTTAGACTCATACTTATAGTTACTTAAATTAGTGTAGTTTTCAATACCTTTAAAAGTTCAAAATTGTATTGAAATAATGATTACAGACGCCATCCAAAAAATACTGATTGAATTTAACCTTAACGGAAATTCATTAAAATGGTCACCCTTGACTAGCGGACTCATTAATGACACGTATTTGGTTACGAAGGACGATGGTCAACAGTATATTCTTCAGAAAGTAAACACTCTTATATTTAAAAATGCAGAAATACTAATGGATAACATTAGCTATACCCTCCCATTTTTGAATGCAGATGATTATGCACAAATCAATTTTTTACAAACAAAAAATGGAAAACATTCTTTAAAGAAAAATGATGGTCTATGGAGAATGATGATTTACATACCTAACAGCACCACATATAACACAACTACAGATAATAATATTGCTTTTGAAGCGGGTCGTATTGTGGGTCGTTTTCATAGTTTATTAAAAGACGTAGACCATTCTATAGTTAAAGATACGTTGCCAAAATTTCATAACCTGAACCATAGAAAACAAGAGTTTAATGAAGCACTTGCAAATACAGATGTTCAGAAAAAACAAATTGCCGAAAATGCCATTAATAAAGCTCATCTTTTCTTAACTGAACTTGAAGACCTTAACATTAACAACTTACCTGTTAGAATTTGTCATAACGATACCAAGTTAAATAATATCCTATTCTCTAAATCGACAAAAAAAGCATTGTGCCTTATTGATTTGGACACCATTATGAAAGGCTATTTCTTCTATGATTTTGGTGATGCTATAAGAACTGTAGTTAACAATGCGCCTGAAGATGAGCAAAACCATGAACTCATAAATTTTGATGAATCATTGTTTAAAGCTTTTGTAGATGGCTTAGCTGCTAACAGTCAATTTTTAACTGCTGCTGAGAAAGATAGCCTACACTTAGGTGCTGTTTTCATGCCCTTTATTCATGGTTTACGGGCGTTGACCGACTACCTGAACAATAACAAGTATTACAAAGTTACTTACGAGAATCAGAATTTAGACCGTTGCTTAAGCCTTTTTGATTTTGCGGAAAAAGCGTTTACAAAAAAAGATTTTATGGCGGCTTGTATTAAAAAACAACTTATCTATTCAGAATAATTTAAAACTAAATCATCTAACAGATTGCGTATTTTTTTACTGTTCCAATCTGCGGCACCTGTTTCTTTTATGATGATCTTTCCTGTAGCATCAATGACATAATTAGTGGGGATGCTATTTTCTTGTAACACTTCTGGAGCTTGCATTTGCGGAAAATAGATAGGTAATTCATATTCTTTTTTATCAATAAACCGCTGTACTTTATCTGGCTCTTCTTGGGTTAATAATATAAAATTGACTTTATCTCCGTAGTCTTTATACAAATCTTGAATTCCTGGTAATTCTGCAATACAAGGCGGACACCAAGTTGCCCAATAACTGATAAAAGTAACCTTGCCTTTACCTACAGAAATACTCTTGGTATCGCCTTGTAAATTAGTTACTGCATATTGAAACGGAGTTACTTGATCTTGATTTTCTTCATTTTCTACACTGGGTGACCAAACAGCTACTTTCAGTTTATTGACGGCTACCTGAATTGGCGTTCTTGTCTGCGGAATTATCAACAACAGAATGAATACCACAAATACAATATCACTGATTTTAAATTTTCGCTTTTTCATGTAATATGTGAGTCGAAGTATTTGGTGATTGATTACGGAAATTTTAATTTCACAAATAAAACAACACTATTTTACCACCATAATCTTACAGATAGACTCAAAACAGTATTATTGTTCAAATTATATCGTTATTGTGGATTCTTACTTTCTTTAAGGAATCCGTTAAATACCACTCCAAATAAGGCAAGCCAAAGTAAACGGAAAACCCAAATATTCATATCAATTCCAAAAAATTGACCTGTATCACTGTCTCCAACAAAACTATATGCTATTTCAATTATCGCTATGACCATTCCAACAATTGATAATATTTTTCTCATAATTCTGATTTTGTTTTCCTAATTAATTGGCTGAAAACTTAACGCTTATTTTCTGGAATCCATCTCTTTTTTAAGTATATTCATGTTCTTTACATTCGCAGGAATAATAGCTGATAACGCTAACGGAACTGCCAATAACGGAGTAAGTCCATCTTGTATTGAAACGTAGATAAAAAAGAGTAAAACTCCGGTTAAAACAATTGCCAAGAGCCAAACCATAGTTTTAGCGGCTGTATACTTTTTAAGTAGTTCTTCGTTACTTAGTTTAGAGAGTGATTCTTGATTCATATTCGTTAAATTAAAATTTTATCACCAGTTTCCTTTCTCATATAAATCTAAGAAAGCTGCTACTGAAACGCCAAGAAAATCCACTAAAAAATGAGAGAAGATGGTCCAACGTAAGCTGTTTGTCTTCTTATAAACCCACGCCCAAACGACACCCATAATTAGGGTAGAGATTACCAATTCAAATCCGCTATTTACGACGGAATTGACTCCGAATGCTGCATGATTAATGGCAAATAGTACTCCAATAAATAATACAGAAGACCAATTAGACCATGTTTTGGTATAGTCTAACAATAGTCCGCGCCAGTAAAACTCTTCAATAAAAGGGTTACATACTGCCAAAAGTATCCAAGGCAACCAAATGGTCCAATGATTTAATAATTGATAATGCATTAGAAAAAGAGGCAACGGGATCAATCCGACCATTATCGCTACCAATTTCCAGCCTATAGCTCCTTTAGCTTTCTTCAACCAATTGATAATTGATTCTTTTCCTCCATATTTAAAAATAAAGAAAATCCAAAGTGCCCAACCTATAAGAATCATGGGTATAAATGCCCATTTTCCCATGAACTCGCCGAAGCCAAAAGCAACCGCAAAATTCACGGCAATTATCAAAAAAGGCGATGCAATTACTAGCTCTCTTTTCTGAAATGCCATATGGTTTAGTTTTTAGTTTTGGTTACAGTTATGTTGTGTAGTCTTGTTCTTCCATTGAATCCAATATTCCTGTAGCCCTTCAGTGGTCGTTTTTAGCTTACTGATATCTAAAGACTCGCCGGGCATTAAAAGAGAACTTAATTCCTTCTTTCTTCTGGGTAAAGATGGTATATGATTCCAGCCGCCAACATGATCAAAAGATGTATAGGCATCACATTTTGTAGCCACCGTAACAAACGGAATTTTCAGCTCATACCTCACCATACCAGAACCCATTCCCTTGGTAGACATCTCTATATTTTCAAAATTTACTTTTACGTATTTATCTTTAGAATAGAGTCCCTTTAATTTATCCCCTACTTTAGCCGACATGGTGTTAGAGAACTGATGAGCTACATCTAACCCATCTATAAATTCTTTGCCATTATAACTGCCAAAACAACCATCATCATTGCATTCAATATTGACCGCAGTTTGTACCTGAGTTTTTACTACTACTTTTTGAGAATAGGCAGCTTGAGACATCCAAGTAGAAATAAGAAATACTTGAATGTACTTTATAACTCTCATTTTTTGATAATTATAGCGAATGGATATGCCTAAAGAAAATCTACTCTTCCTCTTCTTCCTTAGACTTATTGTATTTGGTAAATTCTACCTTTTTATCTTCCAATATTTTGTAGAATCTACGATGACTAATTTTAAGATCTTTGGTTATTTGAGCTACCTTTTTCTTTTTCTTCTTATAAAGTTTGATTTCTGCCGTTACCGCTTTATTGAAGTAATACTTATGTAATGCATCTACTACTTCTAGTTCGGTTTTGTTATTAGAATTAGTCAACAGTTCAATTTCAGATTTTATTTGTTGTAGGCCTTTCATGAATCTGGGTTATTTTTCTGGCACTGGGTCAGAGAACCTAGTTTTTAAATGCTCATACTTATCTAAATCATCTAGAGAGTGATTACCGTAGTCATTTACGATATCAAATTTCACATTATTGTTTGCTAAAAAAGTAGCTACTCTTTCTAGCTCTTCGGGGGAACCTTTAATTTCAATTTTTGCCATTATTTACAAATGCATTTTATATAGTGCTTGCCTAATTTAATACTATTCTTTGAATTCTGTGCCGTTAAATATCCTGTTAGGACATATACCTATTAAAGTTAATTGAATTTTTAGAATTTTCAATGTTACGCTGGTAAATCGACTGATTTTCTTGAAAGTTGGTTTTGGTGTATTACTTGAATGGGGTAATAAATTTGGTAAATTATTTTAAAAAAACCAAAAAGTAAATTTATGAAATTTTTAAAACTCATACTTTTTCTCTACGGCATACCTCAACAACTCGCCCGCACCACTTAAACTAAGTTTACGGATCATGTTTTTACGGTGCGTATCTACGGTGCTTTTGCCAATAAAGAGTTCATCGGCAATTTGATGGCTGGTATGGCCATTACCAATTAATTGTAAAATTTCACGTTCTCGGGCAGAGAGTACACTTTTAGTGCTATTCTTTTCTGCATCGGGTATGTGAATTTTTTTGTCATAGTAAGTTTTATTATCGTAAACGGTACGTATAGCTTCCAAGACCACATCTAAGCTACTATTTTTTAAAATATAACCATGGGCACCAGCGGTCAGCATTTGCTGTACGGCATCATCTTGATCGAACATGGTAAAGGCTACTATTTTAGTATGCGGTAACTCTTTTAAAATGATTTTAGTGGCTTCTATGCCATCTAATTTTGGCATACGAATATCGCACAACACTACCTTGGGTTGTTTTAACCGTACCAACTTCAATAGTTCTTCGCCATTATTTGCATGCCCGATTATTTCAATATCATCTTCATGTTTTAAATAGGAGATGATGCCATCTATTAAGGCTTGGTGATCTTCAGCTATGGCTACGGTTATCATACAGGTATGTCTATTAAAATGGAAGTGCCTTTTCCCAGCACACTATCTATGGTAAAATTACCTTCTAAATGTTCTATTCGTTTTTCAATATTGGTGAGTCCCATTCCCGTTTTGCTTTTATCAATTTTAGAACGGTCAAAGCCTTTTCCATTATCTTCGATAATAATATTCAGGTTATCCTCATATTGTGAAATTTGAATACTAAGTTTAGTTGCTTCGGCATGTTTAATAGCATTTGCCACTATTTCTTGAATGGTTCTAAACAGACTGAGCTCTAGGGAGTTTTCCATACGCTCGCCCATACCAAAATCCTCTACACTTACTTCTAAAGCATTGGTTTCTGATATGACCTGTGCCATTTTCTTAACTGCTGGCAGCAAGCCTTGGCTACTCATTACCCCAGAGTTTTTGCTATGTGCTATTCCCCTCACTTTTTGGTAGGCTTCTTCTAATAAAGATTGGGCTTGTTTTAAAGCTGGATCTTTATCTTTTCCCTTTACATTACCGAAATGTAATTTTATAGTTGCCATAAGACTACCCAAATCATCGTGTAACTCATTGGCAACGTGCTGCCGTTCTTTCTCTTGACCTTCTATCATGGCGTCTATACTCACCAATTCTTGCTCTTTAAGTAAGTTATCTACACGCTCTTGCTTCAATAATGTTTCTTGTTCTGCTAGTTTGCGTTTTTTGGTCGTATTTTTTTGAACCAGAATGGCAATACCGGCGCCAAATATTAGGGCTATTGTGGCAGCGATAAGCCAATTTCTAGTTATTTGTGCTTTTTGCTTTTCTTCTAGTATTTGTTTTTCTTTTTCTGCGGTATTAAGCTCTACTTGTAACCTATTAACCTCCAAGGAATTTCTTCTAAAATCAAGTTCAAATTCTAATCTATATGCGCTCATTAAATTTGCGTAAGCTCCCTGAAAATCCCCTGTACTATTTTTAATTTGAGCATCAAATAAATGGAGGTAGTATTTAGCTCTTAGAGTATCAGCTAGGTTTATGCTTTGCTCTGCTATAGTTCGAAATTTATTGGATTCCAAGAGTGTGTTTTTTTCTGAAAAGATTAAAGCTAATTTTAATGATGCAAAAAATTTCTGCTTTTTCAAATAGGGTTTATTTTTTGCGCCATCCACCGTAAGTGTGTAATATCTCATAGCACTTGCTTTGTCTCCTTTAATGTCAAATAATGTAGCTAGCTCAAAATATAACAATACGCGCAACGGAGAATCTGCTTGCATTTTGTCAATTTCAATTTTTAGAATATCTTCTTTTTTAAAATACTTTTCAAGACTACCTCCAAATCCTTTAGACATGAAAATTGTATCATAAATCTCTGCCCAAAAACAGTTTACATTCGAATCACACAACATATCATATTCTTCTAAATATTTAAGGTGTGCCTTATCGTTTTGGGCAATTTCATAACTATAATACTTAAGCAGAGCCAAAAGCGAAACTTTAGTAATCGAAGGGTGATTCAACTCATGGCTTAAGTAGTATGCGTCATAAAAATTCTTAAAAGCTCTCTTTTTATTCAAATCATGAAATAAATTGTAATATCCAATGACTAAATGATTCAAAAATTTTGTTTCTAGACTTGAGGTTTTATCAATATCACATACCTGTTTTAAAGAAAAGGGAATTTGACCTTCATTATGAAGTAATGACATTAGATTTATGGACAAGTCTTTAATTGGTCCTTTTAGCTTTGGAATTGAATTTTCAGCTTCTTCAAAATTATATTGGTCTATATGACTAAGAAATTGTATAAAATGGTCGTCAGTTTGCGGATAACCGTAAACTGTTAGAAACATAAACAAGACACTTAGCCAGCACTTTATCATTTATACACCAAATAAACATTGCTTTGATGACATCTTGGCGAAGCAATATTTGAATTAAGCTCTTCTGATTTTAGTATGTCTAAAGTCAAAGGATTACTATATACCCCTTGCTGTGGTTGTTTATCAAAATAAGTTAACCCGTCTCGATATTTAAACTCACTGTCAAAAACACCTTCCCTTTCATCATAGCAATTGCCTTTTGGGTCTTGAAGACTATAGTCCTTATTATTACTGTCAAAGCGAAGACCATCAATTGGCACTAGCAATCGATTAAATTTTAGGTTATGATTATCACCTTTTCTTATAACAATTGGTTCAAATAATTTAACTGTAGCTTCTAGTTTACCCGTTAATGCTTGTACCTCGAAATATATAGCATCACTACCTAAATTTATACTATTACTGGGTAAATGAAGTGTGTTATAGACCTTATTATCTTTCATGGTATCTGAAAATCCTATATTCACATTTCCTTTATAATTGATAAGCTTAAAATCTATATTATCTATAGTAATCGTTTGATTTTCTGAACTGCTTTTTTCTTTATAATTAAATTTTCCATAAACTGCAAAAAGTGTATTATAAAGTTGGGAAGCATACAAAAAGTGATAGGCTTCAGTGGGGTTGTGAGTCAAATCAACCGAGGTCATAATTTCCGACATAATTTTTAGTTTTTTGGCTTGGTTAAATATGAAATTAAATACTAGGGGATAAAATCCCCATAACTGGGTATTTATTACTATAAAGGTGAGTTCATTACCAAAAGGGCATCAACTAAAAAAGCCCATTAATAAAGAGCAACACTAATAAATTCTGGGGGAACTTTAGTATACTAATATTAAGGGCTGCATCAATTTAACATTTTATTAGGAAAAACAAAAATCAGTTTTTTGAATTTAAATGAGCCAATTTGTATAGAAATTACTTAAAAACCAAGAAAGCAGCCTTTTAGGCTGCTTTCTATTATCTAAAAAATATTTTAAAAAGAAAAATGCTTATCAACATTTGAAGGGCATTTGTGTTAAATATTTTCAACTACGCCTGTATATTATTAGCTTTCTCATTAATCTATTACTCTGCCGCTCCTTCAAAAATGGAATTGAAAATAAGTTTATACGTACCTCTTGGTTGCGCTCTAAACTGCGGTCTAAAAGCAAATAACACAACTGATCCTTTGCCGTAAGTCGCTTTTACCATTGCTGGCTTTTTTGCGATATACTTTTTCTCGCCCATTGCCCAACCACTCATCAATAAATCTTTGGGTGCATAATTGGCAATGACCTCAACTTCTGGTGCCGGTGCATCTTTAATCTCTTCTGTACCGCCTTCTCCTTTTTTAGATTGCTTATCAATTACAAATGCACGACTCTTATTAAAAGATACCGCTACCGTGTCTTGCATTCCAAATGCTAGCGGATGCGTTGTATCTATTCCTGTTTTTATTAATGACCCTGGAATAAAGAATTCATTACTATCCGTACCTTCGGTAGCATCTTTCAACGGCAAACCAAATTGCTCTATTACATAGTTACTAGCTTCATCGAAAGCCAATAATGTACCACCATTCTTTACATAATTACTTAAGGCTACCGATCCTTCTAGACCAATACCACCTGTAAACTTCTCTGGCATTTTTAAAGGAGAATTACCATGTAATATAGACTTTGGTCGTTGCGATGGTATGATCAATACATCATACTGCGATAAATCTTTTGTTTGAATATCGGTATCATGAAGCGTATCTGTTTCAAACGAATATTCATCCATGATAAAACGAGTCCAGCCTTCATCCATATTAGAAACCCAAGACTTATACAGACCTACTTTTGGTGCGTGAACCTTTGTCATTTCTACTTTTGGTTCTGCGGATAATCCTGTTACTTCTAAACCATATTCGGCTGCTAACTCTTCTACTGAAGCACTACCACCTGAAACAATATAAGCACCTGCCGGATATGTTGTTTTACCTGACTTGAACGATGCTTTTGTTTTATAAGCAGTACCGCCGGCATTCAATACTTTGTTGGTTACTATGACCGATGCATTACTATTGGCACTTAACAAATACCCGTAAGATGCATTCCCTTTTACTTCACCTTCATAGTATGAAGCTGAATCCAACACCTTTTCTGTAGCTACCTCAAAAGGTTCTGCTATTTTGTCTACGGTGATGCCCATTTGCATTGGCAACGTCCAACCTGCTAAGTCATACGGGGTATCTGGTGGTCCACCAGGATATTGAAAACGTGTTGGGTAATTTTGCTTTTCCAATAAATCCATCAAATACGGTCTAAATGCTTGTGCCGTGTAAATTACATAGGCACCTTTATCGTATTTCTTACCGTTAAGTTCAAAGCTTTTAGTGGTTTTTTCGATTTCGATTCCACCTTTAAGCAACACATTTACCAAGTTTACAGACTCGAAAGCATCCCATTGATCTTTACCAATTACGTATGCAAACGGACCTTCTTCTTTCGACTTCTCGATTGCCGAAGCTCCCATTTTGTAAATGTTGTATAGATAATTACTCTTACGATCAGCTGCCAAATCTAAGGTTGCCCAAGTTGCGGTCAGCATATAATCTACTGCATCCCGAAAATGAGATTCCCCACCTTTCCATGGATCAGGGTACATAATATCTGTACCATCGGTCGGTGTACCACCGGCAACGGTTTTAGGTAATTTCTCTGGATCATAAAATCTTGGTGTTGGAGAAGTATGACCAACTTCGGTTAAGATACCGATCATGTTATGGTAGTAAGGCACGGTACGCCCGCCACCGTTCCAGAACATCGTATAAAAATTATCTGCAATGGCACCTGGCATATTCTCAAGTGAAAATCTTTTGGTCATTGCTGAACCTACCTCACTAACACCTGCGGTAATTGCTGGGTGAATTCTTGGGTTTACAGGATCTGCATATGGTGGTAACGATATTTTTGTCCAAGACGGTGAAGATTGATGGTGGTTATACACAATCTGCGGATACCACTCATTATACAATATCTTTGTAACATTATACGTCTCTGGCATAGTATTCATGAACCAATCACGGTTATTATCGTGCCCCATGTAGTAGTGATATAAAATCGGTGGGCGAGATGTTTCATAAGCGGTACCTAAGTTCTTCTTGTACCAGTCTACAACAATATCCAAACCATCAGGATTCATTACAGGCATCAATATCGTAATAACATTCTCTCTGATTTTTTTTATTTCCGTAGTTTCAGAAGTTGCCAAAGTATATGCAAATTCAGAAGTCATTTGCCCATGCGCCAATTCAGTTGAGTGCATACCGCCATCGATCCATACGATAGCTTTACCCTCTTCAGACAATTTCATGGCTTCATCATTAGAAACTTGTACTCGGGCAAGTTTGGTGCTAATGTCTTTCCACTTGTCTAAATCTTTAAGATTGTCTTCACTAGAAATAAACAGGATATACATTTTTCTACCCAGTACGCTTGTACCAATTTCAACCTTTTTAACGCGATTAGACGCTGCGTCTAGTTGACCAAGGTAGTCTTCAATTTGGCTATAATCTGCTAATTTATAGTCGGCACCCACTTTAAAGCCAAAAATATCTTCGGGAGAAGGAACGGTTTGTGCTACCATAAAGGAAATGCACGAAATGGTAAGTACAAGGGACAGTAGTGCCGCCTTGCGCCATGAATTTTTTGTAGTCATTTTTTGAATTAGTTTGTTTGAACTAGGAAATTAAGAAATAGTAGAGAGCTAGATAAATGTTACGAAGAAAGATTATGTTAAAAGAAATGTTAATTTCAGAGTTCGTGATTTGAGGGCGTTGTTATTGTCAAATTAGAAGTTGCTTTAACCTAAATAGGGTTACTAAATTTTACTAGTGAAATACCTGATTAGTATACTTGAATACACATCATAAAAAAACCCTGTAAATATTAATCTACAGGGTTTCTCTACTAAAAACTATTTATTTAGTTTTCTTCTGATTTCTCGGCATCTTCCATCATCATTTTCTTGTCCTCTTCAGCTATTTTATCATGTTCTGCTTTTAGTGCCTGATGTTCTTTCTCCATCATTTCATGCTCAGAAGTCATTGCTTCATGCTCAGTTTTCAATTCTTCAAGTGTAACGGCACCAGATGCGTGCTTTGTTTCCAATTCCGCATGCTTTTTTAGAAGTGCAGTATGTTTATCTATTAGCTCTTGATGCTTTGAAAGCAATTCACTGTGCATTTTTTCAGTTGCTATGTGTAACGAATCGTTCTCAATTTCTGAATGTGCTTCGATCATTTGATCATGATTGTCTTTCATAGCATCATGCTCTGTAGTCATTGCTTCATGAGTCGTTTCCATTGTAGCATGTGCCGAAACTAATTCTTTATGTTCGGCTGTCTCTGCAGGGTTTTGCTTACAAGAAAACATTGTTAACACTGCTGCACAAATTATTAAGTATTTCATAATTATTTTAAATTGATTAATAAACAAAGATATTTAATTCTGAGATAATTGCATGTACAAATTTCTTTAAAGAAAACTGTAGTAGAAGTATCATATAAAAAAATAATCATACTCAAAAACCATAAAAATAAAAAAACCTCTCAAAACAGATGTTCTGAGAGGTTTCATGTGGTCCCACCTGGACTTAATTAATGTTTCATACTGAAACTTATTTAATGACAAACCCTAATAATGATTGCTGTCAGTTAGAAATTGTCTATTTGTCATTAAATGACTTTTGAAATAATTCAGAATTATTCAAATCAAAAACACCCTTGCAAGCACCCTGTTTTGGTACATAATTCGCTTTATGATAAGAGTAAAACATTAATTAGAAGTAATATGAGTTTAGCGATAAAAAGTACACACGGAGTAATCAGATTTAGTCTAAAAGATTCTATAAAAAGTTTAGAGTCCAAACCTAAAATAGAAAGTTTGATTATGCTCCATTTTACTTCAAAAGGTAAAAGATTTAAAAAGAGTCTCGGTTTTAAATGTTCTTTAGACCAATGGGATATTACAAAGCAACGGATCAAAACAGGTAAAGGTATGTTGGCAAATGCTTATAAAGTAAATGCATTTATAAATGATGTTCAATCATTTACAGAAGATGAACTTTCTAATATGATCAAAGATGAAGGCTCAATAGATTTAGACCGATTGTCGTATTTAGTGAGTTGCAAAATCAACGGTTCAGAAGCAGATATTGAAATTAAAGAAAACCAAAAGCTTCTTTTCTATTCAAAAAAATTGTTAGAAAATAAAAAAAAACATATCAAAATAACAACTTATAGAGCTTGTAATCAAACAATAAAAGTTCTTGAGAAATATGAAAAAATACATAATGTAGTTTTAAAATTTGACGACATAAGTTTATCATTTTACCGAAACTTCATCACGTTGTTGGAAGATGAAAATTATAGCTTAAACAGTATAGGGAAGCATGTTAAAAATTTAAAAACATTTTTAAATGATGCTTTAACAAATGGTGTAACCAACAATGTAATTTTCAAAAACAGAAGTTTTAAAGTACTGAAAGAGACTACAACGGACATCTACTTAACAGAAGCGGAAATTAAAATTTTAGCAGAAAAAGATTTTAGCTCAAGGCCACGTATAGAATTAGCAAGAGATATTTTTTTAATTGGATGCTATACAGGTCAAAGAGTAAGTGATTATAATGGGCTAACAAATGAGAATATTGAAATTTTGGATGGTCACACATTTATTAAGATACATCAGAAAAAAACTGACACTATAATCCACATACCTATAACATCTGATATACAAAAAGTCATGAATAGATATAACAACAATTTCCCTTCTAGATTAAGTGAACCTATCTTGAGAGAAAATATAAAAATAGCTTGTGGGGCCGTTGGGTTTAAAGAGCCCGTTAATATATTATACACAAAAGGTGGTAAGGCAATTAAAAAAGGTGTTCCAAAATATAAATTAGTAAAAACACACACGGCACGTCGAAGCTTTTGCACGAACTATTATATCGCAGGCAAATCAATACAAAACATAATGCTGTTTTCTGGACATAAAACTGAAAGAGAATTTTATAAATATATAAGGATTGTAAAAGAACAAGAATCTCTAGCGGTAATGAAAAGTGGCTTTTTTAAATAATAATAAGATTGATTACATTTAATTGATTTTAAAAACAAATACTTGTACACATTCAATACATTAAATGATAGGGATTTAGAAGAATTGAGTTTAGATCTTTTAAACAAAGAATTAGGTTTAAGTTTTCAATCATTCAAAAACGGTAGAGATAAGGGAATAGATTTAAGGCATTCAAATCCTAAGGATGAAAACAATATAATTGTACAAGTCAAACATTATCTTAATTCAGGATATAGTCAATTTAAATATTCTTTAAAAACAAATGAACTGACTAAGGTTAAACTACTGAATCCTAAAAGATATATTATAGTAACCTCTATTGGTCTAACCCCACAAAATAAGGAGGAAATAAAGGAAATTTTCTCTCCTTATATTCATAGTACAAGTGATATTATTGGTCAAAATGATTTAAACATTTTATTAAGAAAATATAAAGAAGTAGAAACTACACATTTTAAACTGTGGTTGTCCAGTTCTAACGTACTTCAAAGAATCTTAAAAAATGGCGTAAACCTTAGATCAGATTTTACCGAGTCCAAAATTAAAAAAAAAGTGCAGTTATTTGTTGAAAACAAAGCACACTCAAAAGCAGTAAAATTATTAAACACACATAATTTTATTCTTATAACGGGGGCGCCAGGTATTGGAAAAACTATGTTAGCTAATATTCTGACATTTCAATTATTAGAAAAAGGCTATGAACTAGTATATGTGTATAATATTAAAGAAGCCGAAGAAAAATTTAGTAGAGATAAAAAACAGGTGTTTTATTTCGACGATTTTTTAGGTGCAAATTATTATGAATTATCAGTTGCTAGAAATAATGATTCAGCCATAGTTCATTTTGTAGAAAGAATACAAGGTTCAAAGGACAAAAAGCTAATTCTAACAAGTAGAACAGTTGTCCTAAATATGGCTGCTGAAAACTCAGAAAAAATACTAAATTCAAATATTGACACTTCAAAACATGAGGTTAAAATTGAAGATTATACTAAATATGATAGGGCCAAAATTTTATATAATCATTTATTTTTCTCCGATTTAAACGAAAACTTAAAAGATGCATTTTTCACAGAAGGCTTCCATTGGTTTGTGATAAATCATAAAAGTTATAATCCTAGAATAATTGAATTTTTTACTGATAGTCAAAGATATGAAAAGTCTATATCCCAAGAAGATTATAAAATATCGGTAAGAAATAAACTTGATAAGCCTGAGGATATTTGGAAAAAATCTTTTGAAAATCAATTAACTGATACCTCTCAAATTTATTTAACAACCCTGTTTAGTATAAATGATTCGAATGAAGACACAATAAAAGAATGTTTTGAATTAAGAATTAAACATGAGGTTAAAAAGAATGGTTTAAGAAAAAAATCAGATTTATATTTAAAAACTATAAATGAACTACTGGGCGGATTTATTAATAGAACAATCACAGATCTTATATGGGCTAAATATACTTCTGTAAGTTTTTTCAATCCCTCAATAATTGATTTTCTTCTTAGCTATCTCTCATTAACAAACAAAGATGAAAAATG
The DNA here is from genome assembly GCF_045063735.1 of Maribacter sp. Asnod1-A12. Classification (NCBI taxonomy): domain Bacteria; kingdom Pseudomonadati; phylum Bacteroidota; class Flavobacteriia; order Flavobacteriales; family Flavobacteriaceae; genus Maribacter; species Maribacter sp. Asnod1-A12. Next base: position 1,458,536 of record NZ_JBEFNZ010000006.1, on the reverse strand, counting down.
GGAAATATTTAGTTCTGCACTTTATTTTGAACAGTTCACTTATAGATTTCAAACAAAAAGAAATAAAAGAAATATACTTAAAAATAAAATTACTATTCATTCAAAAGATATAAAGAAATTAAAAAAAATCTATATCAAAAAATATCCAAAACTAAGACCTAGAAATGGTGACGCCAATATAAATATATCTGGTATGATAAATTCACTGGACTTATTTGATTTTAAGGAAATAAAAGATTTCTTTGAGAATAACCTTAGTGATTTTTCTTTTGAAAATGAGATAATTAAAAATAACGATATCCCTAACCTAATTAAGCTTCTAGATTACATAGAAGAGTATAAAATAATCGATGATAACCACGATTTTATAAAAATTTGTTTTCTTAATATCATTAAAGTAGTAGACGACCCATCTGATTATGAAATCATTAAAGATTTTTTTGAATATTCTGATGAATACAAAATTCTAATCAAGAAGTTCATTGATTTAGATGAAGACTATAAGTTTTTTATTGACGAACGTATGAGTACTTTTTGGGATCGGAATTATGAATCCTATCTTTTAGAAATACCACAAATCAATGAAATAACTGATTTTGATGAGCTAAATTCTTATGTTAATGAAAGGATTTATGAAGGAAAGTATTTAGCACGCGTTTTAGGTGTTGATGAGTCATATATGTTAGCTACCGATTCGATAAATCTTGAAGAAATAGTTGAGAATAATAAATTAAATGAGCTTGGGGATGAAGAAAACCCTTCAATTAAAGAAATTTTAAATTCATCTTTGTCAGATAATGAAACGTCCTTAATTAACGATTTATTCCAAAAAATTAGTGAATAAATATGATTAATGAATTAAATTTTAATTAAAATAGCAAGTTTAAAATCAAACTTATTTAACGGCTAAAAATAATAATTTACCTGCACTTGCATTCACCATTAAAAAAATTATGGACAATAAAATCGTATTAACTTTAAGGGATAGGTTTAATACAAACTTCTCAGGAATAAAAAGATTATTTGAATTTTACAAGTCCGCATCAGAGCATCATAATGAAGTTATATATCTAGATTTCTATCATTTAACTTGGTTCGATGCTAATTTAAGTGCTTTATTTGGCAGTATTTTGGCCAAATTAAGAAAGGAAAATAATTTAACTTTCTCAACCGACTTAAATTTTTTGAAAGAACATTTTGATGTTTTATTTAGAAATGGGTTTCTCCACTCTGAAACAACAATAGACGACGTACAAAAATCGACAGTTTCGTTTAAAAGTTTCTCTCTTGACGATAAGGATAACTTTATAAATTATATAGAAAATGACTTATTAAATCATCGAGGTATGCCTACCTTCTCTGAAAATGAAAAAGATTCAATAATTGAATCCTTAATTGAGGTTTATTGTAATATTCAAATTCATTCAAAATCAGAAGAGCCATTTTATGTATGTGGGCAATATTATCCACAAGAAGGTGTGTTGACTTTTTCAATGGTAGATTTAGGCGTTGGATTTTTACCAGCCATTAAGAAAAAAACCAAAGGAGCTATTGATAATAGTTATGATGCTATTAAATGGGCTCTTGAAAAAAGGAACACAACTAAGGTAGGCTCACCTGGAGGGTTAGGTTTATTCAATTTAAATTCTTATTTTCATAGTACAAATAGTAATTTTCAAATTATATCTGGAGATACCTTTTGGAGTTTAGAAATGGAAAATACACTAATTAAGAAGTTTCATTTTCCTGACCCTTATGTAGGATCCATATTAAATTTGTTTTTTAAATGTAAATAAAGTACATTTGCACACCGAAAAATTACACCTTTTTAACACCTTAACCTAATGAATATCAAAATTTTAGATATTATAACATCAGAACTAGCAACAAACTTTTCTGACGGCTCTGCTCTTTATGAGGTTATCAAAGGTTATAAACCCTCAGAAATAGTTATTTCATTTATCGGTATCAGACGCATTTCCTCCTTATTTTTAAATGAGAGTATAGGTAGATATGCAATTCTAAATTCTAAAAATATTCAAGAATTAAAATTTGAATATCCCGAGGGCAAAGAATTGTTTTCTCATAAAGTTGATGATGTAATTGAAAACGCATTAATGGGTGATGAATATGATGATTTTGTAGACAATGCTCTTCTTTCTATGTAGATAAATATGTCTTACTCATATTATAATGCATCCACATATACAATTAAGGATTCTGAGAAATACTTTTTAGATGCTAATATTTGGCTCAAAATATTGGTTCCAAAGAATAATTTTTCTCATAAAGACAGGGCTTATGTAGCTTTTTTTGAAAAAATTATAGAAAACAAAAAAGCACGAATTGTTGTTCCCGCCCTAGTAATATCGGAAGTTATAAATAGAATCATTAGAGAGGTCTACTTTCAAAAACATATTAAGGGGGTTCGAAAAAGAACCCCGAAATTTGTTCCAACAAGTGACTACTATAAAAAGGTATATAGAAACACCCCTGAATACAGCATAGCTTATAATCTTATTTGTGATGATATTAAAAGTTATAACACCTCTATTGACCTGATAAGCGACGAATTTGGTTCTTCTTTTAAATTCAAGCACGTAATGTCTAATCCCCCAAAAAGTCTTGATTTTAATGATTATTACTATTATAATTTGTGTAAAAAGAAAGGTTATTATTTAGTTACTGACGACAGTGATTTTTGGGTTGAACATATTAATATTATTACAATGAATAAGACTTTATTAGACAAACATATAGTCACTTTGATTAATTAAGCTTCCCAAAGCTCACTTTTAATTTCAGATCTTACTCCTAACATTTCAAATAGTTTCTTTTGTAAAAATGTTTTCACTTCATTTTTATAATTTTTAGGTACAATTATACTATCATGAATTGTAGTCATAAACATTTTGGGATAGACCTTTGATAGTTCTTTTGTAACTATATCCAAAACTATAAAGGCCTCTAACTGTTGTAAAAACTTAGAAAATAACTTTTTGGACCTAGAGATTATTTCTTTCTGCCTTTTAGTTCTTCTCCTTCTACCTAATCGTTTAGGGATTTCCAATTCTTTACAGTATTTAAAGTCATCAATAAATTCATTGACAGCATCTGGATATACCCGTCTAAGCTCTTTTAAACGCAAACTGTTATTCTCAACGGAGCAATACATATATTCTAATACTAACACCTTGCAAAAGCCTCTAAGGTCCTTAAAATGCGTTTTCTCTTTTCTACCCAATTCAGTATTATATACACTATCAAAATAGCCTCCTTTAGTGTTCGCTGACTTTACCGTACTAATAAATTTAGAAGATAACTTACTTCCAATATAATTATAAATATCATTATCGCAAACCAAACTCTTGTACGCCCTAAAGTCAGCGATAGTGGCATCTGACAGAGTTATGGAATTCATTACAGTATCAAACTTGTCTCTAACTTGTTTACATCTCAATCCTTGTTTTAGAAACTCTAAGGAATCGGTATTCTTTTCTATTATTAAGTAAAACACACCTGCCAACAGATAAGGTTGAGACGTCTTGATATCTAGCGACACCAACTTTTGCCCATTATGGGATAAATATTTACGTAAAGTAGAAGGTAAGTTGGTTAAGTTAGAATGAAGTCTATTATCATTTGTACTTCTTAAAAAATACCATTGGTCCAACCTTATGCGGTTTATACTATAAGAGTATTGTTTTTTTTGGTCTAATGACAATGACTGGTCCTTTTCTAAAAACTTAAATGCAGCTTGCCAATCTGCCTGAATATTTTCTCCGTTCAACCATTTAGTTAAATGCTTAGTTGTCCGTTCAGCAGCAGTTTTTTTTTGTTCTATTTTAGCATATTGCTTTAAAGATTTAGATAAAAACTTTTCGTAAGTAAAGCTTAGAAATTCGTAAGCCGAATACTCTTCAATTTCATGTTTTTGGTCTCTTTTATTCTCAAAAAAACATACTTTATAACCATACGATTTTGAATCTTCCTTGCAATAAGGTATTGTTTTTATATATCCATATCGAACGAGGAAATCCTTATATTTTCGAAGATCTTTTTGTAAATAAATATTTAAAAATTTAGAAGGTACCCTTATATATCCACCAGGAGTTATATCATCCTTTCTTATACTTTTTTGATGCCGTATATAGTCTATCATGAAAACGGCTTTATCAATCATTACTTTATTATTGTCATTTTCTGAAAAATGACAATTGAATCTATTAATATTATTCTCTAAATGCTTAAATAGACTAGCTTCCAGTGTTATGTACGTATTTTTATATCTCATTATTTTAATTTTAAAAATTAAACATAGCAATGCCCGTCTATGCTTTTATGAGCATCGCTATGTGTTTAAATAAATTGTTGAATTTTTAGGCTAATGCCTTAGAGTAGAGATTTTTAAACTCAGGAATTCTTCTTCCTAAGTCAAGGATAGATTCAACAGTATCACTGTCTTTAATTTCAACAATTACCTTATACGATTGAAATAAATCTTTATCTAGCAGGAATTTATTTGACCCGCCCCCCCAATGTATTAAATTGTGTGTTTTGAAAAAACTTAGGTATTTGTTGTAATCAGGAACTGCAAAAGTCCATTTTGGTCTTAAAACAAGTTCACCATTTAATCTTGAAACCCACAACCCATATAAATACAATTTCCCAAGGCTAAGATCCAAATAAAGTTTAGAAATTTCAGTTTCTAAATAATCCATTTGCCTTTCGATTTTGTCCGTAGAATTTGCTCTTACAATCATGCTGATTCATTTAAAAAGGTTAATAATTCGCTTTTTAAATAAAGAACCTTCCCATTTAATCGCTTTGCTGGAAGTACTTGAGATTTGTCTAAGCTCCAAAGAGTTGTTTTAGAGATTTTTAGAAAATCAGCTGTTTCACTTCTAGATAGATATTCATCTTGAAACTCCCTTTTTGAACTATAGAAAAGTTCTTTGTGCTCTTGCAGTACTTTGGTAACTGCGCTCCCGATGATTGATTGGAATTCGTCTAAACCAACACCGTTTAATTGTAATGATTTTACTATCATTGAAAATAATTTTACACAAACACTTCGTTGTATTTGATTTGACAAAACTATTCTGAATGACTTTGAAATATGTCTGAGTACGGTACTCTTGAAGTACTAACTAGTTTCTTTAATAATAATGTCCAATCGTTTTTTAAAGAATTCGCTTAGACAATCTTCTCTATCCGCCTTTGCACTTATTAACATGAGGTCTTTTATTCTAAAATCTCTAAAAATATTCTTGTCATCTTTACTGTTAGATTTTGTTCTGCTTAAATAAGGTTTAATAGATTGAGGTTTAATTTCGTTGTCCAGGTATTCAGATACTAATTCACTAGCTCTCTTTTCTTCAAGAACTATATTTCCATTAAACAAGTACTGCCCTGTCTCGTTAATCGTTATTATACCATTAGCCATTAATTCGGCAATCCTTTGCCAATGACGAATTTGCGGTGATGTACTGGAAGGTTTAATTTTATTCGCTGAGTTTGTGATATCGGGATATACAGTTGTAATATCACTGCCTATTGTTGATTTTAAAGATTTAAGATTTTCTTTTAATTGAAGAGTAATTTCTTTTTGAAACCAATTTGGGACAAATGAATCCCAAATACTATCTAAATCCTTTTCTATTTCATTTAACTCTAAATCCAGTTCTTGCCAAAAAATGTAACATTTAAATTTGTTGCACGAAAATAAAAAGTTTCTAATTTCTATAATTTCATTATCCAAAAAATCATTGCACAAATCCTTAACATCATATTTGTTAATTCCTAAATCGGTCGAGAGTTTTTCAAAATCTATTAAAGTCAAGTCAAAAATTCCCTTAGATTTCTTTATATCTTCTTTTTGAGCTGAATCTATGGGAATGTATTCCATCCCCTTTAAAGTATTTTTAAGTATATGTCGCTTAATGTAATTAGAATCGTATTTGAAAGGATCTTTAACATCTCTTGGAAGGAAATTCTCTCCGTATTTCTCAATTTTTAGAAATGATTTGGGGTATCTGTTTGAGAATTCAATTAAAAAGGTACGAATGTCATCCATAAAGTTAAAATATAGTTTGTAAAATTTACTATTGGTAATAGAAAAGAGACATTGAATGGTTGTCTACCCGAAAAGCCCTAAAAATAAAGAAAATTCCTGTCGGATATAAACGATAATTTTAACAAAAATCTGGCTACATGCGCACGTATGCACTTTCTGTAGGTAACTAAAACTGATATAATAAGCAGGTGTAACTTTAAATATCCAATATATAACCCTATTTGCCTGAAATAGAAGTTTGATTTAAAAAAGACTGATTCTATTTGGGTTATATTGATTTTTTAAAATATAAGATAACACCAAGTATATATATCGTTCTGAGCTCTTTCAATTTATTTATTATATAAGCTAAACGTCGGTTTTAATCTAATTTTGCTTAGAGCTTTTATCTCAAGATAGACCATCTACATATTAACGAGTAAAAAGATGATTTTTTTAATACCCCCCTAGACTAGAAAATAGGTTAAATATTTTTCTATAACTGAATACATCAAAACACATGAGTAAAATTAAATATATTTGTTATACTATGGGATTTCCACCAATAATAAAGAAGTTTTTAGCCATTGCCCTTATTTTTATGAGTATCGGATTTGTTGCAAGATTAGTTTTGTTCGTGCCAATTTTGGTTACGGAATTATCAAATGCCATAAAAGAAAACGTTGGATATTATTGGGGGTCATTCACTTTCTATTTATTGCTATACATATTATTTTGGATAGTTACTTATTATATGTTCAGCTACGGAAGGAAATTGTATCGAAATGAATTCTAAGCCAACCTTAAAAAGGTTTACTAGTCCACTTTTGTTTAATTATTAGTTTTCGAACATACAATTAATCTAAAGTCGAAGCAAAACAACGTTTGAATTTATCAATAAGGCTTGAAATTTGTATCTTTAGTTGTAGATAAAAAAGCAGATAATTCACTGAGAACCATTATTAGCACACTGTGAAGCACCCTTAAAAAAGAAAAAACTCGCAACATTACTATTTACAGTATGTTACGAGTTTACTAAGTGGTCCCACCTGTAATAGAACCAGTATATTTATCTACTGATTATCAATGTTTTATAAATAACAATGGAACTCTAATAGTTCCATTTTAGAACTTCTGAAGTTCCAACAAACTATATGGGTTCCAATCTAATTCAAAAATATCAAATTCTTTTCATCATTTCTATACGATTATATAAATCTCTCATACTTATAGTAGGAAAGAGGTTGAAACTGTAATAAAATACCACGAGAGTGGTTGAAATCGTCCATCCATCTTCCCGTTTTATTTGAGTAATCAATACCTCTAAGGGTATAGGTACTCTATTATAAAAACTTAAAAAGGTAGTATGAAAACAATAGGTATAATGTTTAGAAAGATTAATAAAATAGGTACTAGAACTATTACTAATCCATCCAAAGATGAATTAAGGAAACAAGTAAAAACTCTTCACAGAAAACTCAAAAAAAGAGATAAGATTATTACTCACTACTCGATTGAAAGTGATACTAATAAGAGGGGGAAATATCACACTCACCTTTTGATTGAGTATAATGATGAAGAGAACCTCTATAGGGAACTATCTAGATTTATAGGTGGATATATTTGGGAGGACGATTACAATGGACTAGATCCAATCAAATCATGTAATGGACTTTATGGAGAAGTGGACACCCATTTTATTTATGATGAATATGGATTCAGAAGTTATATGGATAAAAATGAAATTATGGAAACACCTCTGATATAATATGGATTTAACTAGATATAATGTTGTTGAAAGAGTAATAAAAAAATTAGTTATAAAAATTTTAGAATTTCTGAATACAGATAATATTAATACTAAAGAGTTATTCTCTTTAATAGAAATGAGAGAGATTATATAAAAGAATATGACGGTTTGAACCGAAGTAAAAAGACTCAAGAAATGTTTAAAAAAGAAAATGGAAAATAACGACAGAATAACTAAACAAGATTTAGAAAAAATGTATGGGGTTAATAGAACTACAATAGAAGTATGGAGAAAGAGATATGGACTCCCATTAATAGAAATATCATCTCATTCAAAATATATAAGGAAAGATGATCTTATCAAGTGGGAAGATGGTATGAAGGATAAGTTTTAAGTTGAGGTTTAACAATGAAAGTATAGAAGATTCGGAAATTGATATAGTATGGAATAAGATCAAGGAATTTTTAGTGTGTAATTTTTAAAAGAACCCCTTTCATTGTTAGGGAATATTTAAAAGTCTTTTAATACTCCATTTTTATCAGTTTTCTCAACAAAGAATTTTTCTTTTGTTTTAGTGTTATAAATATAAACTTCACCTTTCTCAGTTGTTCTTATCTGAAATTTCCAATGTATTCCACTATTGTTGGTATTGTACGGATCTCCATCTATTTGTTCCTTCATAAACTCTCTTAGATCAATTAAGATAAAATCATCAAATAACCGTATCAAGAGTTTTCCTTTTTTTTCTTTGGGAAATTTTATAAGATTTACATTTCTAATATCAAACCAGTTATTCTTATTTTGTACAGATGGTGATAAGACGAAATAATTACGATTCTCAAAGATTGTAGTATTTCTATATTGAATGAGTTTTAATTCATTCAGTAGAAAATCTTTGTTGTGGTTCGAGGTACTTATACGAGTTTCAGACATTAATATTATTTTACCTATTAGTTCTATCTTTTCTGAGAGATATAAATTAACTTCTCAACTGATTCATTAAATCAGGTCTTGAGATAAATAACTGTATCAATCTATCTTTGTTTTCCTTGTTTTCGAAATACTCATAGAGTTTAGTACTAACATCCAACGTATGTATGTTTTTACCCTCGTAAATCTTTTTCAGTTTATCTCTTTTATTCGAATCAGTGTTATCTGAATTCACCACCTGTACGAACTCTTCATCATTCACCATATCAGTTAGAAGTTTTCTTGAACTTTCTTCTGTTCCCTCCGGTACATTTCCATAAAGATCATTTATATTCTGAATAATCTCAGAGAGTAAATCAAATTCTTCCTCATCCTTACCACCACCAGTTCCATAGGTGTGAGGTTCAAATAGAGTATCTTGATTCTCTAGTATTATATATTGTTTATTCTTTACCTCAAGGGTTAAGGATTCTAAATCAACTAGATTAGAAACATCCAATTTATCCATACTTTCAACTGGAAATTTCTTCCTTAAATACTCTAAGAATATGTAATGTCTTTCCAATTCAATATTATCAAATTGATGTACCATAGAAACATAACCATACAACTTACAATAATTAGAAACCTGAGAACGAGATTCATCTTTTATCTCTTGTGAAAGTTCTTCCCATCTCTGAATAACTACATTGAGTATGGGTTGTAATATTCCATCATCTTTACGTCTGTCTTGGTAAAAAATAGAACTCCAATCATTAATTTCTTGAGAGGTAAATAACCCATAATTTCTAATATTATCTAAAATATCGTATACCAAATTAGGATCAGTTTCCTCTGATAGAATTGTTGTTTCATAGAAGTTTTGAAATGATTCTTGAATAGAATCTACCTTGTTCACAAAATCTAAAACGAACGTACTTTTCTTTCCTTTTGTTTTTCGGTTCAACCTTGAAAGGGTTTGAACACACTGAACACCATTTAACGATTTATCTACGAACATGGAGTGTAAGAGAGGTTCATCAAAACCAGTTTGAAACTTATTACAAACGATTAGAACACGATATAAGGGGTTTTTGAATCCTTTCGGTATATCTTTACTATCGAACCCGTTTTCCTTGTTTAGGTCACTCTCAGTAACCTTTTCCCCATTATAATTGAAATCTCCACTAAACCCAACTATACATTTAATTTTATCTTGTAATCCCTTCTCCTTGAGTTGTTTGTTCATTTCTTTGAAATACTTAATTGTATCTTCAATAGAACGAACTATAATCATTCCTTTTCCTCTACCTTCAATAGATTTTACCGTAGTATTTAATAGGTGTTCTAAAATTACATTTACCTTTCTTGTAATTGTTTTTTCGTTGGAATCTACCCATTTAACCAGTTCCTTTTTTCCTCTACTTTGTGGTAGTTCAACATCTTCTCCCGTTCCTTTTAATTTGAACCATCTTTTGACAGGGGTGAACGATTTCAAAACATCAAGAGTAAATCCTTCACCAATAGATTGTCTCATGGTATAGGTGTGAAAAGGTCTTTTTTCAGTTGTACCTTCTTGAGGTGTTCCGAAAATTTCTATGGTTTGGGGTTTTGGTGTCCCCGTAAATCCAAAGAAAGAAATATGATTTTGTTTTTGACGAGATTTCATCTCCGAACGAATCTTTAAGATTTCTTCATTAATGGTTTCATCATCTATCCCTACTTTATCTTCATGATTAAGAGAAAGGGTTTTGTTAAGGTTCTTTGTTCCTTTTCCTCCTTGTGATGAATGTACCTCATCTACAATTACCCCGAACTTCATCCCTTTGAGTTCTTTCATTTTATTAACTACTACAGAGAATTTCTGAATGGTAGTAATAATGATATTTTTACCCGATTCAAGGGAGGTTTTTAATTGTTCTGAATTTTTATTGATTTGTTGAACAACACCTTGTACCTTCTCTAAACTCTTAACGGTATCTTGGAGTTGTTTATCCAGTACTTTTCTATCGGTGATTATAATTACAGAATCAAATATTCTTTCTTGTCCATCATTTTTAAAAAGATTGATTAACATGAAGGATAACCAACCTATGGAATACGATTTACCTGAACCTGTAGTATGTTGTATTAGGTAGTTTGTACCCACTCCATCTATTCTTACAGAATTTTGAAGTTTACGAATTACATCTAATTGGTGGTATCTAGGAAAGATTAAAACCTCTTTCTTTTTTTCAATCACTTTGTTTTTTTGGTCACTCCATATATAATCAGATTGATGAGTGAACAGAACAAAATTTTCAAGAATATCTAATAAAGAAGTCGGTGTCAAAACCTCTTCCCATAAGTAAGAAACTTTGTATCCATTTGGATTTATAGGATTCTCTAATCCTTTATTAAATGGAAGGAAAAAGGTATCCTCACCGTTTAATTTGGTGGTCATTTCTACTCTATCATTATCTACACTAAAATGACAAATACATCTTTGAAATTGTAATAGAGGTTCACCTTTTGGGTTTCTATCAAACTTATATTGATGATTGGAGTTTTGAATTGTTTGTCCTGTAAGTTGATTTTTTAGTTCTATAGTAAGAATTGGAACACCATTTACAAAAAGAACAATATCAATAGAGTTTTCACAATTTGGGGAGTAGTGAAGTTGACGAACAAGTAGTAATCTGTTCTTTAAGTATTTATCTTCTCTATATTTCTGATTTAACGAACTACTAGGTTGGAAGTAAACCGTTTTCATGTTTCCACCTTGAATCTCATTAAAACCTTTACGGAGAACATGAATTAAACCCTTCTTACCAATTTCATCTGATAATCTTTTTACAATTTTTCTATCTGTACTCTCTCCATACTTTTTATGAAGTTTATCATAGGTGTCTTTTTGAGTATCTTTTAAGAATTGAATGTATTCCTCACCAATAATACACTTCTCTCTATCGTACCATTTATCAGAAGAATTATGGATTCTAGATTTATACTGTAAACCATCATCGTTAAGTGAGGTTAAATAGTTCTCTATATACTCTTCGTATCTTCTTTCTGTTGGTACGTTCCCCATAATTTAATCGGTTACTTTTATTTTCCCAGTTACCACCTCAGAGATTAGAGATTGACGGTATTCTTTTAGATGTTCTATTCTCTTTTCTTCAATAGAGATAGTAGAATCAATGAGGTTGGTTTTCTTATCCAAGAAATCAACTATTTGTTGTTGTTCGATTAATGATAAATAAGGAATTCTAATTGTTAAAAGGTCACTTTTAGTTATATTTTTCATACTCGGACTTGTTCCAGTCGAACGAGAGGATAATTCACTTCTAAATTTATTTGATTTGAGTACATAACTTAACCATTTCACAGATAAATCAACTCCTTTGAAAATTTCAGTAATCCATAATCTGTCGGGTAGAAATAAATTTTTGTAATCTCTGTCTATGTAACCACTTGAACCTACCATCTGAGGTGTATTCATTCTACTAATTATAATAGAGTCTTTTAATACTGAACACTTTATCCTTTGATATTCTGTTATGAGAATTTTCTTGTTCTCGTTTGGTCTGAAAATATTTCCATAGACCGAACTCGTTTTCAATATTCCCATCTCATTTTCATCCTCTACTGGAACATTTTCAGAATTGACACTAACTCCAGAATTAAGATTTTCAATAATAAACTTTAATGGTTTAACAACCCAATGACTTGGAATCTCTCCAATCCATTCAACACCACTATCTTTTAGTTCTACATTAGGGTTTAAACCTTTGGTAACAACTTCATTGATCAAAGAGGTTCTTTGTTCTTTAAGAAGTTTAATTTTCTTTTCGGTTTTCTTTAGAAGGGAATCAATTAAAGAGGTTTTGGTATCTAAGTATTGTACTATTTGTTGTTGTTCTTGAACGGGAGGATATAAAAGAGGAAAATCATTAATTTTTTCTTGAGAAATTGTAGGTGTTGTACTTCCTGTTTGTTCTATGTCAAAGGAGTTTTTTATGTATTTACATACTGTTTGATAATAAAAATATTTAGGAAATAATTTAATCTTTTTAAGAACTACCAATTGGGGGTTTATAGTCATTTCTGGTACCCCTTGAGGAATAATTGAAGTTTTTCCAATTGTTGACCCTGTTTTTACGAGAATTATATCATCAGGAAATATTTGAATTTCAGGTGATTCATAATATTTATCCCAACTTAAAAAAGTTGAATTTTCAGTACTAAACTGATCTTCTTTAATATTACTTGGACTGATAGTTATTACACCTTCTCCTTCATCCACTATATCCTCAACGGTATATCCCCTATATCCGATTCTTCCACAGATATTGGAGACGTATTTCAGTTTAGTCTTTATCCATTCTTTTGGTATTTCACCAATTAATTCTACTCCAGAATCCTTATATGAATCGTATCTCCCTTTCATTAATCAATTATTTGATTTAATAAAACTTCCGATTCTTTTTCTAAATCCAACAAATCTTGAGTGATTTCTGTTAAACTTCTAAGAGGTTTATATTGATAAAAATATTTAGTGAAATTGATTTCATAACCCACTTTACTCTTGTTTGAATCTATCCATGAATTAGGTAAGTGTGGTTTAACTTCTCTCTCAAGGTATTTATTAATATCCTCAGATAATGGTATACGTTCGTTATCTCTTAATTTAGAATCTGGTTTTGGGTTTCCTTTCTTATCCTTTACAATTTTACCATCTTTTACTGTGGGTTGTTCAATGGTAACTTTGGTATAACCAAAGAACTCATTATCGAATATTTTAGAGAATTTCCCTTCCTTAAAATCTGTATATATTTTTTGTAAATCGTCTCTTTGTTCTTCATCAATAAACTTACGTTTACTTCCCAATGATTTTTTCATTGATTTATGAAAAGAAGAACCATCTATCAACTGTACTTTACCTTCTCTTGTTTTGTTCTTTTTGTTGGTAACAATCCATATATAGGTTGAAATCCCTGTATTAAAAAAGAGTTGGTCGGGTAGGGAAACTACACACTCTAACCAATCATTTTCTATAATCCATTTTCGTATCTCAGATTCCCCACTTCCACTATCTCCAGTAAATAAAGGAGAACCGTTAAAGACCACACCAATACGAGAACCTTGGGTTTCCATTTTGGATATCATATGTTGTAGAAAAAGTAAAGAACCATCACTTACTCTTGGTGTACCTACAGAGAATCTTCCGTTATCCTCATTAGATTCATTTACAACCTTCTTTTGTTCTGATTTCCAACTTACCCCAAAAGGAGGGTTAGTAATCATATAATCAAACTTTCTACTACCATCACTATACTGATCATTTGTTAAAGTAGAACCCAATTTAATATTATCGGGTTGTTCATCAGTAATCAAAAAATCAGATTTACAAATAGAGTAGGTTTGTGGGTTGAGTTCTTGTCCAAATAGGTTTACATCTATTTTTTCATTAATATTCTTCTTTAACCATTCTTTACCAATGGTTAACATACCACCAGTACCACAACAAGGGTCATAGATAGATAATATTTTGTTAGGTTGAGATAACTTTTCTGTGTCTTGAGAAAACACAAGAGAAACAAGTAAACGAACTACATCTCTTGGTGTATAATGTTCTCCACTAGTTTCATTAGACATCTCTGAGAACTTTCTTAGAAGTTCCTCAAAAATTTGTCCCATGGTATGGTTGTCCACAACATCAGGATGAAGATTTACCTCTGTGAACTTTTCAACAAGTAGGTATAGTTTATCGTTTGAATCTAATTTATCTATGTGTTTCTGTAAACCAAAATTTTGAATGATATCTTGAACATTGGTAGAAAAACTACTTAGGTAATCATAGAAATTATCTGAGAGTTTATTCGGTTCTTGTTTCAACCTATTCAAATCATATCTTGAATAATTTGAGAATTTAAGGTTGAGTTTAGAATGGATAATTTTAGAAGTATCCTCGAATTTATCTTTATACTCTTGGTGTATTTTTATTATATCTTCTTTCTTACCATCAAGAACACAGTCTAGTCTTCTAAGAACTAAAAAAGGAAGAATTACATCTCCGTATTCATGTTGTTTGAACAGTCCTCTCAATACATCATCACATACATTCCAGATGAAGGAAGAAATTTCATTATGATTGGTCATTAACTATTTCGTTTTGGGGACTAAAAATAGTCATTTCAGAAGATCTATTTTACGGGAATCCTCATTTAAGGTAATCCCACATATTCAATTCATCTTTCTTCCATTTTTTTAATAAAATCACCTGTTCCTTTTCTGTTCTCATTTCGTTCATAAGGTTCTTTTCAATTATTCCCCTAATTTCTTCTCTACATTCCTCCATTAGGTCATCTCTATGTTCTATTCTAGATACGAAAAGAATTGTATTTTTTATTTCATCAAGTTTCTTTCTAACTTTTAAGTTACTCCCTAAATATTTTTTTCTCTTCAACCCACCATATTTAAGGTTAATACTCCATTGGAAGTTTTTACCCTTTTGTACAGTAGGAGAGACCGAGGGAATCGATTCTTCTTGAAAGGTGACAAGTTGATGATAAAGTTCAATTTTCTCTTTCTCCCAATCCCTTTTTTCGTCTTTCAACTTTTTGATTCCAATTTGAAGGTCTTTGATTTTCTTTTTTGAATCAATGATATCATCTCTTAATTGTGAGTATCTCCTTCTCTTCAATTGGATTTTCTCCGGGGTTTTCTCCCATATATCTTCATCTATTCTCTTTAGTTCATAGTTTCTACCCATAACAACTCTACTCTCATTTTAAATATAATTAAAAGTAGAGTAAATATTTTACAATATCTAACCATCGATTATACTATTTAAAATCGATTAAAATCATTATTCATCGGGTTTTTATGGTTTTTTAATGACTCTTATAAATTCATATATTTTTTGTAGAGTATCCATTTTCAGAATTTTACACTGTGATTGATTAAGAGGTTAAACCCCTATACTCTTAGTCTCTGAAACAAATTAGGGATGGAATTCTAAATTAAATGTCATGAAGTGAAAGGTTAAATAGTAAAAGTCAAAAAGTATTATTGAGGGTAAGTTTCCTCCCTCTATTAAAGGAAACAAAAAATTTAAAATTATGAGTAAATCAAATAGTAACAAGAAAATAGTAAATAAAAGTAACCAACCTCAACAGAGTAGTTTGAGTATGAAGAGAAAACAAGTAAAAGGGAATCTTACTCCAAGAACAATCGATTACCATATTCAAATGTCAAAATGTATTGATGGTGAACTAACAGATCAAGAAATATTCGATTTAAAGGAGGAAATTAAATCTTGGGATTTATACAGAATATCATACTTACAAGAGAACCCTATTAGAGTTGTTGATTATGATGGTATTCCAAATCCAATATTAAAACATCTGTTAAGTCATTTCGGTACAGTTGGACTGGATTGGGAAGAAATTGGAATAAAATACTTTACGGTACAGACTTTTGATGAGGAAGAAGATTCGAAACCAACGAAACCAGAATTTTGTAACGGATGTAAAACCGTGGGTGAATATTATAGAACGTTAGAATATCAATTACTGATGTATCAAGTTCATTATAGATGAAAAAACAATTAAACACAAAAAGAAGGAAGAAGTTAATTTTGAACCTTAGTTATACGGTGACAAATTTTCTAACCTTAACAACAGTCTTTGGAGATACACCCAATCTACCTGAGATATCCCTGACAGATTTTCCCTTTTCCAAAAGGGAAATTATCTGTTTGGATTTTGATTTAGAAAGAAAAGTTTACACTTTCATTCGAACCAAATATTCAAATGAAGAATGTATGTAATTCTTTTCCTCCATTAGAGGAGACAAAAAATAAAGTCAATACAAAGAATTATTTCTTTTTATTATCTATCATTAAATCAACCCATTCCATTAACCCAACAGAAGGGTAGTCCTCCGGGAGGGGAGATTTTCTTTCTCCCATTTTTTTATACCATAAATCCCTGTCATTCTCATCATTTACTTTTACATCCTTCATATTAATTCAGTTTGAGGTTGGTAGTGTTTTCTAACTTTAACAATAGTTTTTGGAGATACCCCCAATCTACCAGAGATATCCCTAATAGATTTCCCCTTCTCTAAAAGGGAAATTATTTGTTTGGATTTAGGTTTAGAGAGAAAAGTTTGAATGTTTTCGTTAGACCCAACTTTTCTACCCAATTTCCCTCCGTTTATAACATACATCTTCCTACCCATTTCGGTACGTTCCAAAATCTGTTCTCTTTCCAATTCATAAAGAGAACTCATAACAGAGGTAATCAAATTCCAAATGGGGTTTTTCTTACCGTTTACATGGGATTGAAGATTACCCATTCCACGAACTACAACATTCACCCCTTTTTCTTCTAACCAGTGTAGAGTAGAAAGAACATCTATGGTGTTTCTACCTAATCTTGATAGTTCTTCAACTACCAATTCATTTACTTTTCCTTTTACGATTAAATCAGTTAACTGTTTTCCTTTCTCTCTGTCATTGAAAGGAACTTTTCCACTGACACCCTTGTCAAAAAGAATAAGGTCATAATTGTCCTTATCTAACTTAAATCTTTCTCCATCTTGATTGATTGTGGAAGTACGGTTATATTTAATTCTCATGGTATTGGTGTTTCCTTTTAATATTCAATATTAATTTACGGAAATTACCCGAGTCAAACAAGATTAATCGACTGTCTTACAGTCTACTAGGTGTTACACTTTTTATTAAGGATTAAAGGGAAGTGAAATGAGAAATGTTATGATTTTAATTAAAAGGAGTAGATAATTTTCCTTAAACCTTAAATAAGATTTTTATGTCGGGGGTTAATCTATTCAAGAGAATCCCAGAATTCAGGACTTTGTTGATCTAAATCTAATTGGTCATTGTAATTTGATTCATTTTCATTATAATCATTTTGATTAGGGTAAATTTCATCATTTAATGATTTGTCATAACCTATACTAATCTGTTCAAGTAGTTTTTCATCCAACATATAGTTCGACGATTTAAGAAACAATACTAAGTTTTCTAATGTTTCCTTTTCTAAATTTACAGAATTCCAAACCTCTATATAACATTCAATTAGACCCTTATCGTACAAAAAATAATTATGATATATAGTTTCAAAATACTCTTGAAATTCAATATACGTGTTAAAAGTGTTTGAACTAAATGATTCAATACTGTGTTTTTCTGATTTAAATAAAATATCATTAAAAGTCGAATCTGTTTCCAAAATAGGTGTACCAAATCTTTTTGATTTGTTAATAAGAGAGTTTATTCGTAGTTGTTTAAATTTTAAAAGTTTTGAAATTAATTGATTCATTTCAGATATCAACATTTGTTTTCCAAACGACCTAAACTCCTTTAAGAAATGATATTCTCGATTTTCAATAGAATCAATAAATTCAATTGAAGAGAGGTAATTCTCAATCTCAGATGAAGGATTTATATTTTCTATATTCCCAGTCTTCTCACAAACTTTTTCAACCATAGATAACTGATGAAGTATTTCTTCATAAAAATTGTGAATGAATTTAGGAGGGAATTCTTGTGAATTTGGAACATTCCAAATATATCTATTAGTGTGTAAAAACCTTTTATTGAATTTACTAATCCGATCTATTAAATTCTCTTTTTCAAGTTTTAACTGTAAACGATAAACAATACTAATATATTCCTTCATTTCGAGAATTGAAATTGGTTCTTCTTATAAAGATATTGGATTAAGAATATATATCAATTGGATACCCTTTTAATCCTTTTAACATCCTACCAAAAGTAAATAATGATTCATCCATTTCTTTTGGTACAATATCATAATTTTCATGGATTTCATTAAACCAATTTTTGTACTCAGTTTTATAGATTTGATATACTTTTTTAGAACTTAAAGGAAGTTCACCAATAACCCCATTTTTAAAGAAATTATATGAACGGTATACGTGTTGATCGAAAATTGGGAATTCGTATCTATTAATTAGGTGTAAGAGGAATATTGTCCAAATTGGAGAATTCTTATTTGGTTGAAATTCATTTTCAAATAACTCCCAATCGAAGTATTTTTCATATCGAAAACTATTTGATAACTCTCTCAAAACATCAATCTTCTCCCAGAAACCTAAAACCACTCTCATCTTCTTTTGAGATATTTTATCTCCTGTTCCATTCTTCCATTTAAATAATTCTATGAAAGAATCTTTATTCTCGAGAACATCGTAAATCTTGTTGTACTTAAATTCATTTGGATATGAATATAAAGGGGACCATTTGATAATAAATTCAACAGGATTATTAAATCCCCAAATGTTGATGTTATATGACTTTGTATTCTCTTTCATGATGTTATACCATTTACTCTAAAATCATTATTAAAGTTTCTAGTATAAAATAAGAATTATGAAGGGGACTAGGTTTCTTGTAACCAAGAATTAACTTTTCGATTATAACCTCATAATAGAGGTTTTCATGTCGAGTCCATATTTTAACCTCTAGAAATTTTTATATCAACCTAGACACCTAATCCTTAACATTTTAACAATGTTTCCCTGAAACTGATGAATTAAAGAGAGTGACTTATTATTTTAGATAATGAATTAATAATATTCTATAATTCTTTCAACAATTTTATTAGGAACATTGTTCTGATAGTCCTTTAATTCTATCCAATTATTATAATCATCATAAATATGTTCATAATAAAAACTATATGTTTCATCAGGTGGAAAATGATTCAATGAAGTTGTTTCATCACCATATTCGTTATATGATTTAGAAAATGTATACTCTAATTTATTTTTAGAACCATACCTTGATATTATAGTTTTTTTATCTTTTTTATTGTACTCATATTTTTCCGAAGAAATCAAATTACCGTTTGATTCAAATAGTTTCCATTCTATTCGATTTCCTTTATCATCATATTGATATATCGATTTTTTACCAATATTTTCTTTTGAATTAAAACTAACTGTTTGAATGTGATTTTCATTTTTGTCATATTCATATAATTGTCGTGAATAAACCTTTCCGTCTTGATTGTATTGTATTAACTCTTGAATATCACCGTTCGAATTATTTCGATATTCTATTTTCCATGACAACCTCCCTTTAGAATCTAAACCTTTAGTTTCTACCAAAATATTATTATCATATACCTTCAACTCCTTACTTTCAATTTCACCAGAAAAATTAAATTCTTTTACTTCAATTTCATTCAAATTATCATCGTACAAATAAGTTGTCCTATTATTAAAACTACCATCCTGATTATAATATGTATATTCAGTCATATATCCAGACTCGTTGTAACTTATCTTTGTAGTCCTTCCTCCATAATCTACTTTTTTTATTTCTCCAAAATTAGATTTAATATTATATTCTGTTTCAACAAGAGATTTAACTTTACCTTTTAACCCCCTTAAATCTAAATGGTTTTTCTGTTGATTTTCGAGTTTACATCCAAACAGAAATACAACAATTATAAATGGAACTATCTTTATATTTAGTTTATTCAAATTAACAAGATTAAGTGGTATTAGTACATTTTCATTTATAGTATTTTTTCAATTTTAGAAATTAAAAAAAGTACCTATAAGTTTTTTAAAACATTGTCACACATCCATTTTTCTAATTCTTCGTCACTACCACCTTGAGGAGAGGGACTTACAGATTCAAGAATAAGTTCAATGTTTTTTGAATTACATATCTGAAACAATTCACTCTTGAATTCTGTCCATTCTTTCTCCCTAACATTGAAACCAAGATTACCATTTGTACTACCAAGAGTATTAATAACCTTTTTAATCGATTTGGTTGAAGAAAGTATTTTTAAAATTTTCTCATTATAATTTCTTTTGATATTAATAATATGAGATTCATATGACAGTTTTGATCTCAAAATATCATTGTCACCAAAATTTCCAAATACCTTTTTTTCAAGAAATTGGTTTAGGACATGTTCATCTTCTGATGAGAATTCTATACTTTTAATTAAATCAAGAAACATGAACCCAGTTTCCTCTAATTCTTGAAATCGACTTCCTGGATTATCCTTGAAATATTTTGTGTTATCATACTTTAATTTCCCTATTGATGTCCAAAATCTATTACCTCGACCTCTTTTTGGAATTCTACTATAATAAAAATCTGTTGGTGTTTTGTCTTTGGGGTTGAAAGGATTGAAAGAACCCAAAATCAACGTCTGTGGTTGTTTTGGTTGTTTGGAATCCCAGTTAAAAACTTCTGAGATATGAGTAACTACCTTTTTCATGTTATATTTTCTATTTTAAATACAACTCAAATAAGACGTTAATATTTTAATAAGTTATGAGATAATAAAAATGGTATTGTAGTATTTTACTTAATTAGGTTTCTTGTGATTATGTAAATCATTATCAATTTACCCTTAAAAAGAGATTTTTAAATCGAGGTCATTTTTTATAATAAAAAATTAAATTAAATCTGTGATTTTTTTATGGTACACCTCTTCCGGTATTAGTCCTTTGTCAAAAAGGGATTTAAGTTCTGTTAATTTACCTTCAATATCAGAATTTGTATTTTTAATATCAACTTCTTTATCATCACTCAATAAACTTTTCATTTTGTCTAATTTGATCTGGTCTATTTCCAAAACATTAATATCAAACATTTTCATTCCTTCCTCATCAATTTCTTCTGTTAAGGTATCATAATATCTCTTGAACACTTTTTCAGTTGTATGACCACTGAGTTCCATCAATACCCTTGGTTGAACTCCAGAGTTTAACCCTTCTCTAATAAAAGTTCTTCTCATGATATGAGAAGTTAAAAAATTATAAAGAGGTTTGGGATTATCAGAATCATCTTTAACTTGACCCTCCAGATTAAATTTTGGAAAACTTACTTTCCTTTCCAAACCAACTAACTCTCCAATAGTTTTTAGATGTTTGTTAAACTTTTGGTTTGAAATTGGGTTTCCTCTTTTCGTTCTTGGAAACAAATATTCCGATAACCCTTTATTTAATGAGTATTTTTCATAAATCTCCCAAGTCATTTTATTAATTGGGACTTTAATCTCTTTACTCATTTGACTCTTAGTCATTCTATATCTTAAAAATCTTCTACCCTCATCTTCATCAATAACTATATTTCCTTTTTTAATCTTAACCAAATCACTGAACCTACACCCAATACCACAACCAAACAACAACATATCTCTAATTACTTCGAGATTAGTGTACTCCCTAATCTCATCGTTTTCTAAAACATCATTAATGTACTCTGTCGTTAGTTCAATATGGTAATCATTATCTCTATTAAACTTGGTGAATTCAATCAATTTCAAAATTTCATTCCTATTCAAAAAAATGACTTCCCTTCTGAAATCCCATCTCATTTTTACAACTCGTATTCTATGATTCGTGTACTTCTTATCTTCCCTACACCAATTAATCATATTTACAAGAATTTTTAATCTCTTTCTTATAGTTGAAGGTTGTTCCTCCAGTTTATTGAGATGTTCAATTAAAGAGTATTGATATAAATTATCTATGTCTGTTATCAATAATTTGTATCCAACCTTCTTTTGATAATTATAGGTGAAATCTTCTATTCGTTTTAAACATGTACGAATCGATTTCTTATAACCTTCACGATTTCTATTTTCTACTGAATTAACCCAATCTCTGAATTCTTGTAAAACATAGAGGAAATGTAAGTTGTTCAGAGATTTTTTTACCCTTTCTTTCTCTTTTTGATTCAAAAAGGATTTAACTGTTTCTATATTTGGAATATCTCCACCAAGTTGAATTTGATGAATTATATCCTCAACTTCTTTAACCTTATTTTTTATAAGTAGGTTTTTGGTTTTCTGATTTGTATCCGAAGATTTTATAGGGTTTTTTGAATGGGTAGATTTCCAATTATCGTTCCAATCCCTTAAAGTAGTTTTAACCCCGGTAGAAACATTCAGTTTTCTCTTATCAAAATAATAATATACATTGATTGGGATTTCTTCATTCAAAGAATAAAGAGATTTTTTCTTTTTAAGATTTAAGTTGAAGTATACACTCATAACGGTCTTTCTAAGATAGTGAAAAAACCAATATATGGAACTCTATATAGAACTTCTAGTAGATTTAAAAAAATAACCCCTTGAAAATCAAGGGGTTATTTGTTGAAAAGTGGTCCCACCTGGACTCGAACCAGGGACCACCTGATTATGAGTCAGGTGCTCTAACCAGCTGAGCTATAGGACCGGTTATAATTTTGAAATACGTATTCTGATTAAAATCAGTAAGACTGGTGCTCATACCAGTTGCATTACAAAACCCGCAAATTGCGGATGCAATATTACTACTTATTTTTAACTGACACAAACAAAATAATGCTTACTCTCTAATTTCTTGACACAACTCTACCAATACTCCATTCGCTGTCTTTGGATGAACAAATGCTACTAGCTTGTTATCAGCTCCTTTAATGGGTTTTTCATTCAATAATGTGAAGCCTTCTTTTTTTAAACGTTCCATTTCTGCAACGATATCTTCTACCTCAAAAGCTATATGATGTATGCCTTCCCCTTTTTTTTCTAAAAATTTGGCAATGGGTCCGTCTGGTACTGTGGCAGCCAAAAGCTCTATCTTATTAGGTCCGTTTTGAAAGAAAGAAGTCATTACACCCTCAGACGCTACTTCTTCTTGTTTATAGGGTGCAATACCCAATAATTTCTCGAAAAGCGCATTAGAGTCTTCCATGTTCTTCACCGCTATGCCTAAATGTTCAATCTTTTTCATGCCTTATTTGCTTCAGTGTACATCATATAGGGGTTAAGATACAATTTCTATGTATTTTTGCAGTATGGAAACGCAAAGACAACGTAAAATAGCTGGGGTCATTCAGAAAGATATTGTAGACATTCTACAAAAGGCTGCCATTGATGGCGGACTACGTAATACGCTTATCTCTGTTTCCAAGGTTTCGGTAACTACAGATTTATCTATCGCAAAAATATACTTGAGCATTTTCCCTAATGAGAAGTCCGGTGAATTGATGGAAGGTATAAAATCTAACCAACCGCTTATTAAACATGAGCTTTCTCAACGTACCCGCAACCAATTGCGTAGAGTACCTGAGTTATTATTTTACCTAGACGATTCTTTAGATTACATAGAGAATATAGAAAAGTCGTTAAAACGCGAAGAGAATCCAATAGAAAATAGAGATTTGTTACCTAAACGTAAAAAGAGCTGATCGGTTGAATTTTCCTCTCTATATCGCTAAAAGGTATGTGCGTTCTAAAAGTACCCAGAACGCGGTCAACATTATTAATTTTATCACCTTTTTAGTTATAGTTATCGGCTCTGCAGCACTTTTTATTGTGCTTTCGGCTTTCGCTGGATTAAAAACTTTTAGCCTTTCGTTTACCGAATCTTTTGATCCAGATCTAAAGGCTTCTCCCGTAACCGGAAAGATTTTTACTATAACGCCCGAACAGGAACAACGTTTGCTATCTGTTGACGGTCTCGCATTTTACGCTAAAGAAATAGAAGAAAAAGTATCTCTTGAACACCGAGGTAAAAATCATATTGCATACATAAAAGGTATCGATAGTAATTACACCAAAGTAACCGGTGTTGACAGTACACTCTATATTGGCGATTGGACCATTAATGATACCCAAGTAGTGGCAGGTTTAGGTATTGCCAATATTTTAGGTGTAACCATCAACCAGTTTCGTAGCCCAATGCAGATTTATGCTTTTAAACCCGGTAAAGGTTCTCTTTCACAAACCATGAACACATCAACGCTCTACAATCAACTACCTATGGTCATTGGCGGTGTTTATGCCGTAGAGGCTGATTTGGATAATAAATATGTATTTGCCGATTTAAGATTGACTCAGGCTTTATTAGAAAAAGATTCGCTTTCAATTTCAGGTATTAATTTTAAAATGGATGAAGGTGTTGAACCAATTTCGGTTAGAGATGAAATTCAGTCTATTCTAGGTGCCAACGTGCAATTGAAAAATAGACAACAACTGAATAGTACACTCTATAAAATGTTGAATACCGAAAATGTAGCCACCTATCTTATTTTTACCTTAGTACTTATCATTGCACTGTTTAATGTTGTAGGTGCTATTATAATGATGATTTTAGATAAGCAACAAAATTCTAAAACACTATATAGTCTTGGTACGACCATTAAAGAATTACGCCGAATTTACTTTGTACAAGGAGTTCTTGTTACTGGTTTTGGCGGATTAATTGGTGTGTTACTTGGTGTGCTGATCGTATGGTCTCAACTTGCGTTTAGTTGGTTGAAAATTACGCCTTCGCTGGCTTACCCTGTAAAATTTGAATTCATCAACATTGTCATAGTGCTGGCAACCATTTTAGTATTGGGCGTAATTGCTTCTAAAATAGCTAGCAGTAGGATCAATAAGAAATTGGTTGATTTATAAGTGACCTTGCTTTTAAGCTGAACAAGCGCTTCATTTTTATTTTATTATCTTCAACCACACTAAGTAACTAACCGACCAATGAAGATTTTAAAAGTTCAATCCAAATTTATTTATCTATCCCTTTTTTTAATAGGTTTCATTTTTAACTCCAACGCTCAAAAAGCAAGCGGATTTTATGAAAAAATGCGCGAATTCAGTTACCCGTTCTCCCCTGCACCCTCCGGAGTGACTTATTACAAAATGGATCATGATTTAAAATCAGGTAGCATTACCATGAAAGACTACCGTGGCGAAATAGTGACCATTGACAACTTCAATCATAAGCGCCCTACCTATCATCCAAATTATAAAAATTATAGCAATCCGCTAAGTGTACTTCAAAAATATGATGAACGAAAAAGCACTAAATCAAATACTATTTTTTACAATTTAAAAAGTAGTAATATCGAACTCTACTATAAGAAAGGCGAGACTGATACTATTTATGATGTCTTCGCAAATTTTACCGCTAGTTACAATGCTAAATATGACGGAAATACCATTGCCAAAGACTCTTTAATCTTTAATGATAAAGTAGGCGAAATCGTAAGCAAGCTTAATGGTAAAGATTTTGCCATTGTAGCCGTTAACAAAAGTAAAAATGCTGCTTATGACGCTAATGACAATGTACTAGTTACGGTTCATAATGCATATCAAGGTTTTATACGAAGGGCACAATTATCTTATGGCAAGAAAAATATGGCTTTTATCAAACTTAAGAAAACCAAAAAATTGAATTCCGCAGACGAGGTAAATACACTTACCGAAGCCATAAGAAATTTAAAGAACATAGATACCGGTCTTAAAGCCAGAAGCAGTAGAAATGAAGAAGTACAAAGGTTAATTGAAAAATTTACATCTTTAATGGATTCTGAAGATTACAAAGAAAATGATGATTATAAACTATTTGTACATGGTAATTTAGGTTCCTTTTACTCTCTCTTAGAAGATTTCAAAAAAGCAATTGCTCAATATGATTTAGGTACTTCTTTTAGCAGCCGCGGAGGTTTAAGTTCTTATATGTCTGACGGAAAAAAGAAAGCTCAATTTAAAATGCAACGAAAAGCGATTCTTTTTTCTCCAGGAGAAAATACAGTAAAACCCGAATACAGCGACAAGTACAATACATTCTATCAAGGCAAATAAACCTAAAATATCAAAGTAATGTTCAAGAAAATCATCGCATTAACAGCAATCGTACTTTTTCATTTTCAAATACAGGCGCAATCTTTAAAGTCTAAGGCATATAACGTTTACCTGCCCAATTATGCAGAACAACTAGCTCCTAAACAAAGTGAAACCTATTTGGCTGAGGTTATATTAGGACCTGAAGAAGTGTTGAACTTCACTAAAAGTGAGTTTAAAAAAGCACTTCAGCTTGAAGATTTTAAGGAAATTACCGGTGATCAATCACCGGATCTGTTCTTTGCCATTAACGGTATTTCAGAGAACGACTTAGAAGTTACTGGAACTATCGCTCCTGTATCAGGTGACACTTACAGCATTAATATATCTCCGAAGGATAATAAGAGTGTAAAACTACTTTTCTATTACAACGAAAAACTAACACAATTATGGCAAATACCCCTTTTACCACAAGTTGATGTAAGGGGAAACAAAATACCGACAACTATCAATTTCAAGGAAGATGAGAAAGAAAAATATCTGATGCTAGAAAGTGGTCGTGCCGTGCCAGATATTAGTCCTTATATGGTTGAAATGTTCTTGGACAAAAAACTAGGCAAAACTTTTATAAATAAGATTGTGAATACCATTCAAGGTATTTACGACAATAATATGGAGAAAACCTATACCAACTTCTATTATATAAAAGATAAGAAAAACAGTGCTTTATCCGATGAATCCAAAGAGCAACTTACGGCAATGTCGCAACTTTCTGAAGCTAAGTTTTCTACCTTGATAGATGCAAGAGCTAGCAAATCTAAGATGGTAGAACATATTGCCTATTGGAAAGGTCTCTTACCCAAGTATGAGGATACCGGTGATAAAAAAATCGCAAAAATTAGAGGGGGTATTCTAATGAACTTATACCAAATGTCTTTAATGACCGAGAATTTTAAAACAGCGAACAGCTATTTACAACAAGCTACCGATGTCAAATTTAAATCAAGTACCGTAAAACAAGCTCAAATTGATTTTGCCAAACTTTATGCTAATTATAAACTTAATTACAATGAAGCATCTGGCGAAAGAAAATACAGTACAGGTTATGAAACAAGTAAAGCTGCTAAAGTTTTAAGGGTACTTTAATTCCGAATAATACTTAAGGATTTACAAATTCGTGATCTCCAAATTTTTGCAATACCTCATCAAAAGCGGCAAATACCGATGCTGAATCATCACTGGTCACCATTTTCATACGATACTCCTTAAAGTTGGGGATACCCTTGAAATAGTTAGTATAATGCCTACGGGTTTCAAATACCCCTAATATTTCGCCCTTCCAGTCTATTGACATCTGCAAGTGACGTCGAGCAGCTTCTACGCGTTCTGCCATAGTTGGCGGTGCTAAGTGTGTTCCTGTTTCAAAAAAGTGCTTTATTTCCCTAAATATCCAAGGATAACCAATACTTGCACGACCGATCATGGCGCCATCCAATCCGTATTCATCTCGCATTTTCATAGCTGTTTCCGGGGAATTTACATCACCGTTACCAAATACGGGTATATGCATTCTTGGGTTGTTCTTGACATCCCTAATTGGGTTCCAATCTGCACTACCCTTGTACATTTGTGCACGGGTTCTACCATGAATAGCAATTGCGGCACAGCCTACATCTTGCAAACGCTCTGCAACCTCAACAATTTTTATAGAGCTATCATCCCAACCCAGTCTAGTTTTTACCGTAATGGGCAAATTGCTATGTTCTACCATTGCCTTGGTCAAAGAGACCATAAGGTCAATATCTTTCAAAATACCAGCTCCTGCTCCTCTAGAAACAACTTTCTTTACAGGGCAGCCAAAATTTATATCTATAATATCTGGTTTAGAATTCTCAACAATCTCTACAGATTGTAACATACTATCTAGATTGGCACCAAATATTTGAATACCTACAGGACGTTCTTTTTCGTAAATATCTAACTTCATGACACTCTTTGCGGCATCACGAATCAATCCTTCCGAAGAAATGAATTCTGTGTATACCACATCGGCACCTTGCTCTTTACAAAGGGCACGAAATGGCGGGTCGCTCACATCTTCCATTGGTGCTAAAAGCAGCGGGAAATCAGGCAGTTGTATGTCTCCTATTTTGGGCACTGGCGTATTTTAATTTTGGGTTGCAAAGTTATATAAAAATACGGGAAGGGCATTACTACCATTTTTGTATAAATTGTGGTCTTTTGAAGTGGATTGCTGAGGTCTGAAATACATGTTTATAGAAAGGGTGTAAATTAGTTACTAAATTAGGTCTTCGACTACGCTTAGACTGACATTTTATCACTTAATTCTCTTGCCAATTACTTTATGAACAATACACTTCTTATCGTCTCGCTTCCTTTTGAGCCTGTTGTATTTGGTGTAAAGTTAAATATGCATCTTATTCTAGAGTACCTGGCTTTCTTTATTGGATTTCGATACTATGGTTTTCTTAGAAAAAGAAGTGCTGATGTCATTTCATCTAACAACCGGCTTTCTATAATAGTAGGTGCCGTCTTTGGGGCTTTGTTTCTCTCACGCGTAGTTGCCTTTTTTGAAAATCCTGTAGCTTATATTCAAGAAGATTGGCTATACAATCTGAACAATAAAACTATAATGGGCGGACTCTTTGGTGGCCTACTGGGTGTGGAGCTTGCCAAAAAAATCATAGGGGAGAAGCATTCGTCTGGAGACCTGTTCACATTACCCATTATTCTAGGAATTATTATTGGTAGAATCGGCTGCTTTTTAGCAGGTATTAAAGAGTTTACCTATGGGAAAGAAACCTCCTTTTTTACAGGAATGGACTTAGGTGATGGTATTCAAAGGCATCCTATTGCGCTGTATGAAGTGGTGTTTTTAACGGTACTTTTTATGATTATCCGTAGACTTAAAAATTCGAATCATACTTTTAAAAACGGTGATTTATTTAAGCTCTTTATGGTTTGTTACTTTAGCCTTCGTTTCTGTATCGAGTTTTTAAAACCCAACAGTTTTTATTTCTTAGGACTGAGCAGCATTCAAATATTATGTTTAATTTGTTTGGTTTACTACTATAAATTCATCCTATAGGGAATTACATATGTCCGAAAGAAACTATACGTATTATGACTTTACTTTAAGCCTTTGCCCAGAATGTTTACGACGGGTAGATGCCAAAATCGTTTTTGAAAACGAGAAGGTATACATGCTTAAAAATTGTAAAGAGCATGGTAGATCTAAAGTACTTATAGCCGATGATATTGAGTATTACAAGAATATTAGAAACTATAATAAGGCTTCTGAATATCCTAAAACATTCAATACAGAAACGCATTATGGTTGCCCATATGATTGCGGTCTTTGCCCTGATCATGAACAACATTCTTGTCTTACGGTAATTGAACTTACCGATCGTTGCAACCTTACCTGCCCAACTTGTTATGCAGGATCCTCTCCTACTTATGGTAGACATAGAACGCTTGAGGAAATAAAAAAAATGCTCGATGTCATCGTAAAAAACGAAGGAGAACCAGATGTAGTGCAGCTGAGCGGTGGTGAACCCACTATACACCCGCAGTTCTTTGAAATTCTAGATTATGCAAAATCACTTCCTATTCGGCATTTAATGTTGAATACCAACGGAATAAAAATTGCAAAAGATTTTGAATTCGCAAAACGATTAGCCACTTATGCCCCAGATTTTGAAGTGTATTTACAGTTTGATTCTTTGGACAACAAAGTGCTACGAACTTTAAGAGGCGCAGACCTTGAGGCTGTTCGTTTACAAGCCCTTGAACATCTTAACAAATTAAACCTTTCTACCACTCTTGTTGTTGTTTTACAAAAAGAACTCAACGATCATGAAATGGGAAGCACTATAGATTTTGCACTAAAGCAAAAATGTGTGCGCGGAGTTACTTTTCAACCTACTCAAATAGCTGGGCGATTAGAGAACTTCGAAGTAGATGAAAATCGTATTACATTAACCGAGGTACGACGAAAAATATTAGAGCAATCTCCCATTTTCGAATCTGATGATTTAATACCCGTGCCTTGTAACCCTGATGCTTTGGTGATGGCTTATGCCTTAAAACTGGGAGATGAAGTGAATCCGTTAACGCGTTTTATAAATCCTGATGACTTATTAAACGAAGGAAAAAACACTATTATCTATGAGCAAGATGAACAGCTACATGGTAAAATGATCGAGTTGTTCAGTACTGGAAATTCCGTTGAAAAAGCTTCTGAAAACCTAAAGAGTATTATGTGCTGTTTACCAGAAATTGATGCGCCTGAGCTCGGGTATGACAACTTGTTTCGCATCATTATCATGCAATTTATAGATGCTCATAACTTTGATGTACGTGCCATAAAAAAATCATGTGTGCACATTGTAAATAAAGACTATAAAATTATTCCGTTCGAGACTATGAACCTCTTTTACCGAGATGATAAAATTAAGCGATTAAAGGAACTACAAAACGAAATGCTATGATTTTAGAAGTTGGTAATCTTGATGGTCTTGCTACATTTTTGTTTCTAATCATGTTCGGTCCCGCAATATTGTTCATCATAATCGGGGCGATTTTGTTTTATTATAAAAAGAAAAAAGCGGGTAAGGTCTTTATGATATTAGCAGGCGTGTATTGCCTAATAAGCCTTGGTATATGCGGTGCTATGCTATCGTAGAAAATGTTATAATCGCTTATTTTCGTCTGTATTCTTACTTTTAGAATTATCGCGAATTTTTGTGTTCCCGAATTTATATCTAAAACCCAATACAAATAATCGACTTTCAGGCCTAGTACTTGTAGCGTTATTTTGGTCAAGGTAGTTTCTTGTAGAAAAAGTATTTCCGTTATTAAATATATCTTCTACTCCTATTGAAACACTAGCATCTTTATTCCAAAAAGTCTTTCTAAAATTTATACCAAATTTACTATAGGCTCTATATCTAGCATTACCTCTAACGTACGGAGAAATATAGGTGAATGCCATATCTGCATACAACGATTCATCTTTTAATAACGTAAAATAGTTATTAGCTCTTACATATGTAGTCCAAATAGAATTCTCAATAATAGCATCTGTTGCTATATCATTAAACTTATTTTGATTATAATATTGGCTCACCAAAAAATAAAAATACCAATATGAGGTAAGGTATTTAGACACGCTTACATCTGCACCAAAATTATAATTGGTTTCTAAATTTAGATATTGTGCTTTAAGGATATTGGTATCATTATCTTGAATAAATTGTTGTACTTGTTCGTCTGATTTTATACTGGTAAATAAGGCAAACTTAAAGTCCTTGTCGTACACATAATCAACTTCTGCGTATGTGCGGTAAGCTGGTTTTAAATTAGGGTTTCCCTCAAAGATAGAATTTGCGGATAAATAATATTGAAAAGGGTTAATACTGCTATATCTGGCCCGGGTAATTCGCCTATAGTATTTTACCATGAAAGCATTTTTCTCTTTCGTATAAGACATTGACAGGTTTGGGAATAAATCAAAATAAGAAGTCGTGTTCGTCAACGATAAAACATCTAAATCTCCCTTTGTATCTGTATATTCTGCTCTAAGACCTACATTTAACTTCCATTTTTCCCAACTGTTGCTAAGACTGACATACCCTGCATAAATTTGTTCGTCGTAATTGAAAATACCAGATTCCGTAGGGTCGATACCTTCAAAGGTATCATCGAAGCCTGACTGTAATATACTTGCTTCTGAGTTTATATTGGCAAACCTTAAACCGGTTTCCATAGTAGAATGCTCTGATAATGGTAAGGTAAGGTCTGTTTGGGCACTGAAAAGATTAATGATTTGGTCTGATCCTACATTTAAAGTATTCTCAGAAGTATTCTCTGTAAAACCCTCTACAATATCATTATTTAATTCTTGACTATCTTTAGAATCATAATATGTAAAATGTGCATTTGTTGCTATTTCTGCTCCTTTATCATTCAATTTATGCACCCAATCTAAATAGTTAGAGGAGTTATAAGTATCATCGTTTAATATATTGAGACCTTTTAAACGCGCTATTAAATCTACATCTGTATTTTCTATATCGGTCGTAGAAGTATATAGGGTGTTGCCATTGGGCGAAAAACTTGAGGTGGAAGAAAGGCTAATCGCATTTTTGTCATTTAATTCAACATCTAAAAAAAGGTTTAGATTATGACTTTTTTTCTTAGTTATAGATTTTTGCTCTGCTGTCCAAATCTCACTTTCCTGTCCGTCTTCAAAAAATGTGGTAACATCAGAATATCTGGTCCAATCCTTATCATGACTAAAGCTATAATTCGTTGAAAAATCTATCTTTTTACCTTTAAAGAAGTGATCTGTACCTACAGTATGTTTTGGTAAAACTCCTTGCGTATATCTATTAAAAACAGCACCATTATACCCTGCAACCAAGTTTTTCTTCATTTTAATGTCAATCAACAATCCGCCTTCAGCACTATATTTTGCAGGGGGACTTGTTATTACTTCTATAGATTGTACATTACTTGCTGAACTGCCGCTAAGTAAATTAATAATATCACTTTCTGGTAAGTTCACTAGCTTACCATTGATCATCACATTAACATTAGGGCTACCATTAATGTACAATCGATTATTCATTACCATTACACCAGGAGTACGTTTTAGAACACCCCAGATATCTCCATCAGAAATTGCTGTGTTTTCCACATTAAAAATATGCCGGTCCGCCAGCTGTTCTAATTTTGGTTTGTTTTGAGTTACAACCACTTCGTCTAACTCTTGGGCGCTTTGAAGAATTAAAGGTTTCAGTTCTATGTTTTCTGTAACTGAAATATTAGCACTCTCAACAGTATTTGCTATATAACTAGCGACAATATTATAAGTGCCAGAGGTAACAGCTATAAACTCATAAAAACCTTGATCATTAGTAACCGTTCCTTTTATAAATTCACCTTCACCGGTAAGTAAAATAACGTTGGCTAAAACTATGGCTTCATTATTTTCATCAATAACCAAACCACTGACCTTAAAATCTTGAGAAAATACTAGGGTAATCGTAAAAAAAAATAGTAGTATTAAATAAAAATCCCTAATCATTTAGTGTACAAATTGTATTTAAATGTAGGAAAGTAAAATTGAATAATCTTACAGTATTCTTAAGTTTTTCTTAACAAAAAATCAAGTTGTTGATTGTGAGTAGTTTAACCTTACTCAAGACGCTCGCGCTCTATTTTATCTATATCACGTTGGTTGTCCTCTAAGCGGAAATTGCCAAAGTTGTAGGTAAAGCCAAACTTTATATATTGGGTTTCTGGAGAATACAAATATCTGTTGTCTTGGTTATAATACTTAGAATTTTGATATGAATTATAATTTCCCAATAAATCATTCGCACTTACACTTAAAATAGCTCTATTATTTAATATAGATTTTCTTAACCCAATAGTTAAATTTGTCGATTCATCCTTTATAAAATTTCCTTGCAACCACCCAGACATGTAAACAAAACCTAATTCTCCCTTAAAACTACCGTCTTTAGAAAGCGTTAAGTAATTTGTAAGGTCTATATACACGCCATTGAAATCGTTTTTAAATGAAAACTCATCACTTTGAAGTGCTAAAAAAGTTTCGTCTTCATGAAAAAGTGAAACATAACTATACAGATACCAATTATTAGTAATAGATTTTCCATAAGTAAAATCCACTCCATATGAAGTACTGTTTAAAACGTTTTGAGTGATATCATTTAAAATTAAATTTTCATTGTCTTGAAAGGTAAGTGTAGAAATATATCTACCGTTGTCTCGATAATAGAAATCAAAATAATACTCTTGGTTAAGGGTATAATTCAGGTTTAAATTATGACTGAAGCTAGGAATTAAATTAGGGTTTCCCTCGACAATTGTTCTCTCATTTACATAAGTTCGAAACGGGTTGAGGTCCTCATATCTAGGGCGTTGTACTTTTCTTGAATAATCGAAAGACAAACTATTATTCTCATTAATGGTATGAAGAATGTATATTGAAGGGAATAGTTCAAAATAGTTAAGGTCATTTATGCTAGATACATTGACCGACACCCCAGAACTTTCTGTTTGTTCTGCACGTAATCCTGTTTTTATGCTCCATTTTTCCCAGTCTTTAGATAAACTAAAGTATCCCGCATATACGCTTTCATCATAGGTGTAGTCATCAGACAAATTGGATATAAACTCCGTTCCGTTATTCTCTAAAAAATAATCTAATTTACTTTCAGAGTCTATAAAAGAACCTTTTGCCCCTGTTTCAAAAAATACACTACCTAAATAATCAGTGTAATCTATTTGAGCGGTCTTTATTTCTATATGTTGATCGGCAATAGTCGAGAAATTAAAATCGCGCAGAAATGAGCCGTTAGGTTGAAAATAATCTGAGTTTACTTCTTGATTTCGATCTAAATCAAAATTTGTGTAATGTGCATTTACTGTTAAGTTCCCTTGGTCTTTAAATTGATGTTTAAAAGTAAGATCACCGGAAATATTATTCTTTCTTTCATTAAACAAACTCTGTGTTGTAAATAAAGAATCTAAAACACCCGATGCATTTCTAATTGTAGTTTCCTGGAAAAAATCGGCATCCCTTTTTGGTTGAAATAGAGCATTACTTGTAAAACTTAAGGTATTGTTATCATTAAAACCATAATCAATAGCCAAACCCGCACTATGTGTATTGCTTCGGATTATTTGATCAAAATCAGTATCCCAAACAGAAACAATACCGGTATCATCCATGAAATTAGTATTGTTCAGTGTGTTTTTAAATTCCTTCTTAGGAGTAAAATTATAACTGGCGTGAACATTTAACTTTTTGGTTTTATAAAAATGCGATGTTCCAAAATTGTACTTTGGAAAAACTCCTTGTGTATACCCCGCATTTACATTGCCTTTATAACCAACGGATACATTTTTACTAGTAACGATATTTAAAATAGATCCACCCTCTGCATCATAACTTGCTGGCGGATTATGTATAACCTCAACCGATTTTATATTCTCTCCTTGATAATTTTCTAACAAGCTTCTAACCTCTTCTGAAGACAATTGCACTTTACGATTGTTGATATAAACTGTAGTGGCTTGATTTCTGACTTTCAGTTCATCATTCATCATAATCACTCCTGGTGTTTGACGAAGAATGTTCCAAGAACTGTTCTGAGAAATAACAGTATTTTCTACATTGAAAACAATACGATCCACTTCTCTTTTAACTACAGGTTTGTTACTGGTTACGGTTACCTCGTTTAATTGCTCTGCTTCCTGTTCTATGATCAAGGCTCCAATTTTAGTGTCCTTTAAAATTTCAAGAGGCAAATTATTAGAGACTTGACCAACATATGATGCTTTTAAAAAATAAAGTCCTTCATCAACCTCAGAAAATAAAAAAGCACCATTTTCATCTGCAGAAGTAACTTTTACCAAAGTTGAATCTGTAACGGTCAATAAAAACACGGAAGCAAATGCGATAGATTCTTGGTATTGATCTTTAACCTCTCCTTTTAATTCAAAGGATTGACTATACCCAAAATGGGACATCCCTATGCAGAAGAATAAAATAGCTGTTAGTAGTTTCAATGGTGACTCGGGGTTGGTAATCAAATCTAGTAAAAAAAACGTTGTAATCCTTTACAATATATGTAATCCAAACCAATCTTTACAACAATAAATAGGTAACTACACTCAAGCTTAGCGCTATAAATTAGATTATATTTGCAATTGCTCTTTAATGCCTTGGCAAGAATCTGGGTATAAAATAGCTTTATTATTACTGTTACCGCTATGAAAAACATTAGAAATTTCTGCATTATTGCACATATTGACCATGGTAAAAGTACCCTGGCAGACAGACTGTTAGAGTTTACCGGATCTGTTACGGATCGAGAGAAAAAAGAACAGCTACTGGACAGTATGGATCTTGAGAGGGAGCGTGGTATCACTATAAAAAGTCATGCCATACAAATGGACTACACCTATAAAGGTGAGCAATATATTTTAAACTTAATTGACACCCCTGGCCACGTAGATTTCTCTTACGAGGTTTCTAGATCCATTGCGGCTTGTGAGGGTGCCTTGTTAGTTGTAGATGCGGCTCAGAGTATACAAGCGCAGACGATTTCAAATCTATATTTAGCATTAGAAAACGATTTAGAAATTATACCTGTTTTAAACAAGGTAGATTTACCTAGTGCCAACCCAGAAGAGGTTACTGACGATATCGTTGACCTTTTAGGGTGCGATGCAGATGAAGTTATACCTGCATCTGCAAAGACCGGAATTGGTATTGAAGAAATATTAGCAGCTATTATTGAGCGTATTCCTGCTCCTACCGGTAATCCAGATGAAGCGCTACAAGCTTTGGTGTTCGATTCTGTATACAACCCTTTTAGAGGTGTTGAAACTTACTTTAGAGTTATAAACGGTGAAATTAAAAAAGGACAGAAGATAAAATTCGTAGCTACTGACAAAGACTACTTTGCCGATGAGGTAGGAACTTTAAAGTTGACCCAAGAAGTTAAAAAGAGTGTAAAAGCTGGTGATGTTGGTTATTTAATTACTGGGATTAAAGATGCTCGTGAAGTTAAGGTCGGTGACACCATTACTGATGCCGCTAACCCTACTAAAAATGCAATTGCAGGATTTGAAGATGTAAAACCAATGGTATTTGCAGGGATTTACCCTGTTGATACAGATGAGTTTGAAGAGTTACGTGCTTCAATGGAAAAATTACAATTGAACGATGCCTCTCTTGTATTTGCACCAGAAAGTAGTGCTGCCCTAGGTTTTGGGTTTAGATGTGGTTTCTTAGGTATGCTTCACATGGAAATCATTCAGGAGCGTTTAGAACGAGAGTTCAATATGACGGTAATTACCACAGTACCCAATGTTAGTTACCATGCATATACTCGTAAAGATCCTGAAACACCTATTATTGTAAACAATCCTACAGATTTACCAGACCCTTCTGGTATAGACCGTGTAGAAGAACCTTATATTAAAGCCACTATCATTACAAAATCTGACTTTGTTGGTAATGTAATGTCTTTGTGTATAGAGAAAAGAGGTCAAATTACGAACCAAACGTATTTGACTACCGAACGTGTCGAACTTAATTTTGACATGCCTTTGGCAGAAATCGTTTTTGATTTCTATGACCGACTCAAAACTGTTTCCAAAGGCTATGCTTCTTTTGATTATGCACCAATAGGTATGCGTACCTCTAAATTAGTACGTGTAGATATTCTTTTAAACGCACAACCGGTAGATGCCCTTTCTGCTCTTATTCATGCAGATAATGCTGTTCATATCGGTAAAAAAATGTGTGAAAAGCTAAAGGAACTGATCCCAAGACAACAGTTCGATATTCCTATTCAGGCTGCTATTGGGGCAAAAATTATCTCTAGAGAAACTACGAAAGCCCTACGTAAAGATGTAACCGCTAAATGTTATGGTGGTGATATCTCACGAAAGCGTAAGCTTCTAGAAAAGCAGAAGAAAGGTAAAAAACGTATGCGTCAAGTAGGTAACGTAGAAGTGCCACAAGAGGCATTTATGGCGGTACTGAAGTTGAACGACTAAACATCAGATTACTCTAACCACTTTCAAAAGTCGGAAGTGGTAGAGGTACTGGTCATTGCTTTTTCTTTACACCCTTTTACCGTAATAAGCAATCGGTTTTTAAAGTAATCTATAAAATCGATATGTGCCATTTGCAGGGTTTTCAAAAACATAAGTTCTGTTATCATTGCTAATTACTCCAGTAATTGCTTCTTCTTTTCCTACTTCGTATAGAATGATGTTGGCAAAAGATAGCGGTGTTTCTAATGTGTCTATAATAGTTCCGTTGATGGTGTTCTGTACAACAGAAACAGCTGTGATGAATAGTGCTGTTATTAAAGTTAATAATTCAAATTTCATGACAGGTGGTTTTATTTTTGATATTATAAAACTATGGTCAATACTTACTTGAATAACGTAAATTCTTCTCAATTGGGATAAAAAAGGGGTGAGTTGGGTATTGTTCTAGTTTAGGAACTTTATAAAACACCAAAAAACAAATGCACCAAATAAATACTATAGAAAAACCAGTTAACTGTTATAGTACCTAATTTCGTTGGCAGACCAATTCTATAAATACTTCTTCGTTAGTTGAATTTTCTTCTAACAATGATATTACGGTTTCTAATGACAGACCGTCAAAACCTTCTATAATCTCCCCGTTTACAATAATTTCATCTCCATCTTGGCAAACTGGAAAATCTGTAACATTAGGTCCTGAGCACTCATAACAATTACCAGATGTTCCAAATTCATTTTCCAACTCTGCACACAATTGCTCTGCTGCATCATTAAATTCAAGATCGCTGGGTAAAGTAATTAGATCACCTACAGCCTCACCATCTCTATAAATTCTAATATTATTTACTTCATCTTCACATATTTCTACCCCATCAATAGTACATGATACACAGCTATTTGCATCACTTTTATTACATGATACAATAACAATCATAACGATAATAAGAATTATACTTTTTCTAAGGTTTTTCATTTTTCAACATTTTAAAGGTTAGTTTCATTTTATCGGATAAAACTAATGTTGAAAGAATTGGGGTACAATACCCTAATAATTGTATTTAATTCTAAAGGAAAACCATTAGAATCATTACTTTGTATTTTTTTATAAAAGTATTAAAACCTTTATTTATAGGGGTTTGAGATAGTAATTTAAGCTAAAAAGTAACGCTATTTGTTATTTTTACTTTCTTCTTTATCAGGATCTTCCAAAGGAAATATTTTACCTAAATATGCCAATTTATACCCTTTCTGAATATCTGTAAAATCTTTACTGAAGGCTGTTATTATTTGTATATCGCCATCTGGATCAATAAGGAATAAAGGAACAATATCAGCATCTGCCTTTG
Source organism: Maribacter sp. Asnod1-A12 (assembly GCF_045063735.1). Taxonomy (NCBI): domain Bacteria; kingdom Pseudomonadati; phylum Bacteroidota; class Flavobacteriia; order Flavobacteriales; family Flavobacteriaceae; genus Maribacter; species Maribacter sp. Asnod1-A12. The sequence continues at coordinate 1,419,233 of NZ_JBEFNZ010000006.1, read as the reverse complement.
TAATTTCAATCAAACCTTCATAATGTTCTGTATCATGAAGTTCAATTTCGTGTATTGCCGGAAATTTTCTGGCAGCTTCGGTCAGCTTTATAAAATCATCGGTATGTGAAAACAAGCCCTCTTTTGGATTGTTCTCTGGATCTGCCATTTCGTCGGTATCTACCAACCTAAATGATCCGTTTTCACCGAATGCATGTTGAAATTTATCTATAGCATACTTGTTTATATCAGAATTTGCGGTCAAGGCCATTAAATATCCAATATCGTTCAGTTCTATATTATCAGTTAAATTGTCTGAATATATATTTGCAGATATAGCTTCTAACCCTTTCTTATTCGCCTTATCAATATTAGACTGATTATTGTCTATTAGTACTACATGTCTATCGTTTTTATGAAGATATTCACCTATTAAGCGAGATACTTTCGAAGCGCCCAGAATTAATATTCCTTCAGACTTATTTAAGAAAACACCAATTAACTTTGCAAATATTCTTGCTGTAGTTGCATTTAATAAAACGGTACCTAAAACAATCATGAATACAAGCGGAGTAATATACTCTGCCCCTGGCTCTCCTTTTGACAATAATTTAGAACCAAATAATGATGCTATACCCGCTGCTACAATACCTCTAGGACCGACCCAACTAATAAAAAGCTTTTCATTAAATTTTAAATTTGACCCAATAGAACTGAGAAATACCCCAAGTGGTCTTATAACTAGCACAATAGACAAGAATAAAGCAACCGTTTTCCAAGTAAAAATTAACTGTAAATCTGAGATATCAATATTCGCAGCCAACAAAATAAATAATATGGATATTAAAAGAATACTTAGAGACTCTTTAAAATATAGTAGCTCTTTTATATTTGGCAAATTAGTATTCCCCATTACCATACCCATAACAACAACCGCCAATAAACCCGACTCATGAGCAAAAGCATCTGACATTACAAAAACCCCTAAAACTACAGAAAGAGAAACTACGTTCAGTAGATAATGTGGTATGAAACTTTTCTTTATCAAAAAGGTTAGTGCGTGTGCAAAAGTGAAGCCAAATGTAAAACCGAACAATAAAATCTTCGCGAATTCTATTAATGCAGTAACTGTATAAGCTTGACCCTCGCCTACACTTATAAACTCATAGACCAAAACAGCGGCCAATGCACCTATAGGGTCAATAAGAATTCCTTCCCATTTCAATATTGCAGAAATATCTTTTTTAAGTGGAATATTTCTAAGTATCGGTGTAATTACCGTAGGACCTGTTACAATTATCAACGCAGAAAACAAGAAACAAAGTTGCCATGAAAGTCCAAATAGAAAATATGCAGCCAATGCCGCTCCAAAAAAGGTTGTTAGACTACCAAGTGTAATTAATTTGGTGATTACCGGACCAATATTTTTAATTTCAGAGCGCTTTAGTGTGAGCCCGCCTTCAAATAAAATAATGCTTATTGCTAATGATACAAAGTAGTATAGACCTTCGCCTGGGAATAGACCTTTTTCTCCGTTCCAAATAGGTTCAATAATTTTAGAACCATCTTCAGTATAAAATGTTGATAAAGGCCCAACAATTAAACCAATAAGAATAAGTGGTAAAATTGCAGGTAATTTTAAGCGCCATGCCACCCATTGTGCAAGTATTCCTAAAATAATAATTCCCGCAAGCTCTAGCATTTAATTTGTTTTGGATAAAAATAACAATTAAACCGCATTATATACCATAAATATTAAAGCATAGGTCTGCATTTTTAAAGCAATAACATATAGGCTCAACTTAAGTTCTTATAATTTAACCGTAACTTATTGTTCACGACCTTCGAAATAACAACTAATCAAGTTTTATAATCCCATTTATTCGGCTTTGTTTTTTCTTCTTCTTGAAGGTTATAATACAGAATTTACCCTTATTAGTTATTATTTAAATTAGAAGCTTATTCTTCATCATTTAGGTAATAAGACAATTGAAAAACGTCGTAAAAAAAAAAGAGATTTTTAAAAATTTTATTTTTCATTAAGGCAAAATTTACCCCTTATTCAACTATATTTTCAACCTTATAAGGTTGCAAACCATCAAATTATATTAATACTTATCTTACAAAAGATAAAGAAAAAACGTTATTATGAAAAAGACTTTTTTTAACTTCGTAGAAAATGTTAATTTCTAAATACCTTTTCATTTAACACCGGTTCTTAAGTTTTAAAAGATAAGATAGTAAAGATCTAACATTTTTTCATACCCTTTATACTATGTATTCAAAAAATGGGTGTATTATTATAATTCAAACAACCTTAAATGGCTGAACACCAAAAGCGTAACATCTATAAAAACCCTTTATTTTACGGGTTATCGGCTTTCTTTATTGTGTTCTTTATTACCCAATACATTGCTTATCAAAAATATCAACTTCGCCAGAATAAAACGCAGCAATTAATTGAGCAGAGAGTTTCGAAACTAAAAATGGACCTACAAAATGTACTAGGTCAAAGTTTTTATGCAACTCAAACCCTATCGTTTATTGTTGATCAATATGGAATTCCTGATAATTTTGATAGTATTTCGAGATTATTATTAAACAGCAATAAAAGTATTGATGCCTTGGAACTGGTGAACGGTGACGGAGTAATTACCCATGTTTACCCTCTAAAAGGTAACGAAGTATTAGGATTAAATATATTAAATGATCCAGACAATAAATATGGTGCAAAAACGACTCTAGAGAAAAAAGATTATTACACTGCTGGCCCTATTCAATTAAAACAAGGTGGTTCTGGTATAATTGGTAGAAGACCATTATACAAAAAAGGGAAATTTAATGGTTTTGTTGCCTCTGTGGTACGCTTAAGTACAGTGTTAGAAGCAATTCATTTAGATTCTATTGAAAATTCGGAGTTTGACTATACTTTGGTAAAAATAAACCCAGATAAGACAGAAGAAACTTTTTATACCACAAATAACATCTCTAAAGAAAATGCAGAGGTGGTGCCACTTATAACAAGTAAAGGTGAATGGAAATTATATATAACCTCAAACAGTTCTAATTCAAATTCAACTATTATTCTATTTTCGGTATTAGGTTTATTACTGTCATTTGTTTGTGGTATTCTCTCTTGGTTTCTGATGAGACAACCCGCGAAACTCAATAGACTAGTAGAGCAAAAGACGACTTCACTAAAAGAAAGTCGAGAAAAATATCGATTATTGATAGAGGAAGCTTCAGACGGTATTTTCTTAAATGATTATAATGGTAAGGTCTTAAAATCCAATTCTTACGGAGTGCAAATGTTTGGTTATACTAAAGAAGAATTACTTACAAAAAATGTTAGTGATCTTGCTTCACCAGACGAACGTATAAATTTAACTTCTCGTTTTAAAAAAATGTTTGATGGAGAAACTCATCGGTCTGAACGTAAATTATTAAAAAAAGATGGAACCCTCTTCTACGGTGAAGTAAGTGCAAAAAGAGTTAACGAAACAACATTTATAGCTATTGTAAGAGACATTACCGAAAGAAAAAAACTTGAATTTATTGCCGAAGAAAACTTGGTGAAATTTAGCAAAGCTTACAATAATGGTTTTGTAGGAATGGTGATTTTAGACCATAATAGAAATTTTATAGATGCCAACCCTTACTTCTTAAATTTAATAGGTTATTCTTTATTAGAAATAAAAGGTAAAACTATTTCAGAGCTTGGGCTTATAGATGTTGAAGAGATTTTAAAAACAAATCCTCACTTTAACTCCTCTACAAGTTCATGTCGTGTTGAAAAGGTTGAACTAGAATTTATCAGTAAGAATGGTGAAAAATTATACTTAATCAATTCAATTGAACCTTATGAACACCTAGGTAAAAAATATTGTTTAAGTACTTATATAGATCATACCGAAGCAAAAAAAGCAAATCAAGATATTCTACAAAGTGAAAAAAAATATAAACAATTTACTGAACGTATTTCAGATGCTTTCGTTGCTTTTGATCAAAATTGGTGTTTTACAGATATAAATGCGAAAGCAGCCAAAATTGTAGGAATGGATGCTATAGAAATGATTGGTAAAAATGTATGGAATGAATTTCCGGTATTTAAAAACTCTGAAGGTCATTTTAAATTTAAGGAGGCAATGAGAAAACAGGTATACAGCTTTTTTGAGCAATACCACCCTACAGTCGACCGATGGATAGAAAACCATTTATACCCATCATCAGAAGGTATATCTATTTACTTTAGAGATATTACCAAAAAGAAAAAAGCAGAACAAGAAAAGCAGAAGTTGATTTCTGTAATAGAGAATAGCCCTGGGTTTATTGGTGTGGCAACTTTAGAAGGAGAACCTATATTTTTAAATGATGCCGGTAAAAATATGATTGATTTACCGTCTGATTTTGACTTTAAAAAAGCTACAATATTTGATTTTTTCCATGATGAATATAAAGAGATAATAAAAAATGAACATTTACCATCTATCATGTCTAAAGGATTATGGACGGGCGAAGTTCCAATTAAAAACTTCAAAACTAAAAAATCTATTCCTCTAGAATTCTCTGGTTTTATCATTAAAGACAAATTATCTAACGAACCAATTGGTATTGGTTCTATAGGGTTTAATTTAACTGAACGAAAAAAAACGGAAAAAGAAATATTAGACCTTAAAAGCAAAACCGATGCAGCTATTCGTATCGGTAAAATCGGCTACTGGGACTTTGATTTAGATTCCGAAAGCTTTATTTGTTCTCCTTTAATGTATGACATATATGATATAGAACAAGGTACAGTATTAACAATTTCATTTCTTGAAAGTATAATGCATCCAGATGATGTAGAAGAACATCGTAAAAATATAGAGCTAATTATAATAGAAAAAAGCACTCATACCTTCACTTATAGAATAATTGTTAAAGACGGCACTATAAAGTATTTATTGGTAGAAGTTGAAGTCGTAAGAGACCCTCATAATATGGCTGTTAATTTTAAAGGTACCGTTATAGACATAACTCAGCAAAAAAAAGCAGATAACGAAATTTTAGATCTTCAAAACAAAATGAATGCCGCTATTCGAATCGGTAAAATTGGATATTGGGATTTCAATTATGAAAAAGAAACTATCAATTGGTCTTTAAGAATGTATGAAATTTACGACATAGAACCTGGTACCGAAATAAGTTTACAATTAATTGAATCTCGCTTACACCCTGACGATGTTGAACTTCATAGAAATGTAGTGAACAAATTGGCTATAGAACACGATGCTTATTCGTTTACTTATAGAATTATTGATAAAAAAGGAGCTATTAAATATCTTTTAATAGATATGGAATCCGTAGCGTATAAAGGTCAAAACACTAAATATAGTGGTACAGTACTTGATATTACGAAACAAAAAGAAGCCGACAATGAAATTATAGCCCTGCAAGCCAAAATGAATGCAGCCATTAGAATTGGTAAAATCGGCTATTGGAATTGGGATATGAGCGGCGATGTTATTGAGTGGTCAAAAGAAATGTATGAAATTCATGAAATTGATCCTAGCACAGTTATCACCGTTTCATCACTTAAGGAAATCATTTATCATGAAGATTGGGATATGATTAATCAATCTATAACCAATAGAAAAGAGTCCGTACAACAATCCACAAGTATATATAGAATTTCACTTAAAGATCATACTTTTAAATATTTTTTAGCGTCTTCAGAAATGACTTATGACGAGGAAAATAACCCTATATTTTATCGCGGTACAGCCATGGATATTACCAGTAATATATTAGCTGAACAAGCCTTAAAAGAAAGCCAAGAAAAATTTACCAAAGCATTTGAAACTAATTTGATGGGTATGATCATATTAGACGATCAAAGAAGAGTTATCGAAGCAAATAAAATGGTTTATTCCTTGTTAAAAACCACAAAGAAAAAGCTAATTGGTAAAACTATTTTAGAATCAAAAGAACTTATCGTTAACGAAAATGAAAGACAAAGACTATGGAACAAGCTTAATAAAGAAGGTGAAATTGTTAATGAAGAATATAGAATTGAACTAAAAAATGGTGATAAGAAAACTCTTTTAATTTCTATGGCTCCTCTTAATGAAGAAGGTAAAAAAAGTTTTCTGATCAATTTAGTTGATGATTCTAAAAGAAAAGAAGCAGAGAAAAATCTTGAAAACCAATACTATGAACTTCAAAAAACAAATTCTGAATTAGATAGTTTTGTTTATAGTGCTTCTCATGAATTAAGAGCCCCTTTATCTTCTGTTTTAGGTTTAATTCAATTAATTAAAATGGAAGAAATAAATCCAAAATTATTTCAGCATTTGAATATGATGGAAAAATCAATTGATAGATTAGATAGTTTCATTAAAGATATCATTGAATATTCGCGTAATAAACATATCGACCTTAAGTTAGAACTTATAGATTTTACCACCTTAATAAACCATTCTTTAGAAAGTTTATGGTATTTAGAAAATATAAACAATATAAAAGTTCAAATAAACATTAACGATAATGTAAAATTTGTGTCAGATAGTAAGCGTATTTCAGTTTTAATGAATAATTTTATATCTAATGCAATTAAGTACCATGATCTTAACAAGACTACACCTTCTATTTGGATTACCGTAAAAACTACCAAAAAAGAAGCTGTCATTGTAATTAAAGACAATGGAGTTGGTATGGCTAAAGACCAAGTAGAGCGAATTTTTGAAATGTTTTATAGAGTATCTTCTAAAGTTATGGGTTCTGGAATAGGTCTGTATATTGTAAAAGAAGTAATTTTAAAACTTAAGGGCACAATAAAAGTAACATCAAAATTTGGAGAAGGTTCTACATTTACCTTAACCATACCAAATGACACAAGTAGATTATAACTATGGCTAAGGATATAAGCATATTATTAATAGATGATTCGGAGGTGGATAATTTCATAAATAAAGCCATTATTTCGAAAGAGGATAATATTTCAAAAATAACCACAATAACTTCAGGGCAAGAGGCATTAGAACATTTAAATACTATTTTAGATAGCCCAGAAGCTTATCCTGATGTAATTTTTTTAGATATTAAAATGCCGGGAATGAGTGGATTCGAGTTTTTAGATGAGTATATTAAACTACCTGAAACTCTTACAAATCATTGTAAAGTATATATTTTAAGCTCTTCTATAGACACAATAGATTCAACTAAAGGAAAAGAATACCATGTAGTCAAAAAACATTTAACCAAACCTTTGGCTCATCATCAAATAGGAGATTTACTATCAGAAAGTTAACCCTCACACAAAAATTAGCTAATATTAATTTTTTCTTGATAAATTAGAGAAGGTCTATTAATCTATGGGTTAAATGATAATACTTTCTTAATAATCCCAAGAATACCTTCACTTTTATTATTTTGCCCCCTATGAAAATTTATCCTGTTGAAACCGGTAATTTTAAATTGGACGGTGGTGCTATGTTCGGTGTAGTGCCTAAAACAATTTGGCAAAGAACAAACCCGGCAGATGATAATAATTTAATCGACATTGCCGCTAGAAGTCTTTTAATTGAAGATGGCGACAGGTTAATATTGATTGATACAGGTATGGGCAATAAACAGTCTGATCAATTTTTTGGCTATTATTACCGCTGGGGAGATTTCAATTTAGATATTTCTTTAAAAAAATATGGCTTTCATAGAGATGATATTACCGATGTCTTTTTAACACATCTTCATTTTGATCATGTCGGTGGTGCCATACAATGGAACAAAGATAAAACGGGATACGAACCTGCTTTTAAAAATGCTAAATTTTGGACCAATGAAAAACATTGGAAATGGGCAACAGAACCCAACCCAAGAGAAAAAGCTTCTTTTTTAACTGAAAACTTAATACCAATACAAGAAAGTGGTCAATTAAATTTTGTTGACCATGCAACCGAAAACTTTTTAAAAAATAGCCCACTAGGTTTTGATATTCGTTTTGTAGATGGTCATACAGAAAAGCAAATGCTCCCTCAATTTTCTTATAAAGAAAAGACCATTATCTACATGGCAGACCTTATACCTACAGTAGGTCATATTCCTTTACCATATGTTATCGGTTATGACACAAGACCTTTGATTACCATGACCGAAAAAGAGCTTTTTTTAAATGAAGCCATAGAAAATAATTATTATCTATTTTTTGAGCACGATGCACATAACCAACTATGTACATTAAAACAAACCGAAAGAGGTGTAAGGCTTGATCGGGTATATACTTTTAACGAGCTTTTCAATTAACTATACACTAATATTTACAAACTATAAATAATTACTAAAAGTTGCCCTTATATGATGAATACATATTCTAAATCAATTTTCGCACTTTCAATTGCGGCGGTACTAACTAGTTGCGGAAGTACAAAAACAGTAGGAGGGAGCGGTTTAGTTCTTACTCCAGTAGAAAATATAGATGCTACTCCTTTAAAAATTTCTGACCTTACTACTATTGAAAAGAATAACTGGGGACATTTAGATTTAGTTACAGATACAATACCCGGCATGAGCGTTGATAAAGCTTATGCAGATATTATTAAAAATAAAAAAGGCACAAAAACAATTGTTGCGGTTCTAGATTCAGGTATTGATTTAGAACATGAGGATCTTGTAAATGTATTATGGACCAACGCCAAAGAAAAAGCCGGTAATGGCATTGACGATGACGGCAACGGATTCATTGACGATATCCACGGTTATAATTTCTTAGGCGAATCTTATAACGAGCAGTTAGAATATGTTCGTATGCTTCGTTTGAATATCGGAGACGCAGCTACTTTAGCTAAAGCTAAAACTAAATTAGACTCTAAATACAATGAAGCATTACAAGGTAAAGAACAGTACGAGTCAATTTATCAAGCAGTAAAAAATGCAGATAACGATGTAAAAAAATATTTAAAGAAAGATACTTATACTAAACAAAATTTATCTACTATAAATGCAACAGATGAAACTATGCAGCGTAATGTTGCCATTCTAAACCAAATGTTGAGCATTAATGAAACTATACCTGGTGTACTCGATGATTTAAATAAAGGTCTTAAATATTACACAGAACAGCTTAATTACAACCTAAACAAAGATTTTAATGGTAGGGAGTCTGTTGGTGATGATGCCTATGATATTACCGATGTAGATTATGGTAACGGAAACCCAAATAATAGAGTAGATGATGAAAGTCACGGAACACACGTAGCGGGTATAATCGCTGCTGAACGTAACAACGGTAAAGGTGTTAACGGTGTTGCCAACAATGTAGCAATTATGAGTATTAGAGCAGTGCCTAATGGTGATGAATACGATAAAGATATTGCAAGAGGTATTCGCTACGCTGTTGATAACGGTGCAAGAGTAATCAATGGTAGCTTTGGTAAGTCTTTTTCCCCTAATGCAGAATGGGTAAATGATGCTATTAAATATGCTGCAGATAATAATGTACTTTTCGTACATGCAGCTGGTAATGATGGGGCTGATTTAGATAATCCAATTAATGCCAACTTCCCTAATGATCAAATAAACAACGGACCAGAAATTGCTGATAACGTAATTACAGTAGGTGCTTTAAATCCTAAATATGGATCAGAATTGGTAGCTAGCTATTCTAATTATGGTAAAATAAACGTTGATATTTTTGCCCCAGGTACAGATATCTATTCTACGTACCCCAATAACGATTACGAATATTCTCCGGGTACTTCCATGGCTTCGCCAGGTGTTGCAGGTGTCGCTGCTTTGGTTATGTCTCAGTACCCAAGTTTAACGGCTGCTCAAGTGAAAAAAATAATTTTACAATCTGGTTTATCCATTAAAACAAAAGTTGTTTTGGGTAATAATACTGGAAAAAGCGGTTCTTTAGATGAGGTTTCGACTTCAGGTAAAATCGCAAATGCTTATAATGCTTTGGTATTGGCTAGTAAAGTAGCTGCCGGTCAGGTTAAACTATAATAATTTATATTACTCATATGATTAAATCATTTTTTACATTTCTAACAGCAATTTTCTCAATAGGATTGTTAGCTCAAAACAAGACAGATTATTGGCAACAACATGTTGATTATACCATGGCGGTAGATATGGATGTTGAAACCTTTCAATATACAGGTACACAAACTTTGGTATACACCAATAATTCTCCAGAAGAGCTTAAACGTGTTTATTTCCATTTGTATTTCAACGCTTTTCAGCCAGGCAGTGAAATGGATATTCGACTACAGACAATTGCTGATCCAGATGATAGAATGACTACTCCAGACAAGAAAAGTAGAATTGCTTCTCTTACTGAAAGTGAAATAGGATACCTGCATGCTACCTCTTTAACACAAGATGGAAGTAAGGTTACTTTTTCAGAAGAAGGAACCGTGTTAGTTGTTGATTTAGTTAAGCCAATAGCGGCTGGTGCAAAGTCTACTTTTAATATGAAATTTAAAGGTCAAGTGCCTTTACAAATTAGACGTTCTGGTAGAAACAGTGAAGAAGGTGTTGCATTGTCCATGAGCCAATGGTATCCAAAATTAGCAGAATATGATTTTGAAGGTTGGCACGCAGATCCATATATTGCACGTGAGTTTCAAGGTGTTTGGGGAAATTTTGATGTAAAATTGACTCTTGACAAAGACTATACCGTTGGTGGAAGTGGTTACCTGCAAAACCCTAACGAAATAGGTCATGGGTATGAAACTCCTGGTACCAAAATCAAAAAACAAAAGGGCAAGACCTTAACATGGCACTTTAAAGCTCCAATGGTACATGATTTTATGTGGGCCGCAGACCCAGAATACATTCATGATATTCAACAAGTACCTGACGGACCAGTGCTTCATTTTCTTTACAAAGACGATGCTAAAATTTTAGAGAACTGGAAAAAACTTCAGCCTAAAACGATAGAGGCTATGCAGTTTTTTAGTAAAAACATTGGTAAATACCCATATGATCAATATTCGGTTATTCAAGGTGGTGACGGCGGTATGGAGTATGCCATGTCAACACTTATTACCGGTAATAGAAAGTTTGGTAGTCTAGTGGGTGTTATGGCTCATGAAATGGCGCATTCTTGGTTTCAACATATATTAGCTACAAACGAAGCTAAACACGAGTGGATGGATGAAGGATTTACATCTTTTATTTCTAAACTTTGTATGACTGAAATTATGGACTACGAAAAAGAAAATCCTTTTGAGGGTACTTACAAAGGGTATAGAAATTTAGCCCTTTCAGGTAAAGAACAACCACAAGGTACATATGCAGATCGTTACGCTCTTAACTTTGCCTACGGTGTTTCTGCATACAGCAAAGGTTCTATATTTTTGTCTCAGTTAGGCTATGTTATCGGTCAAGATAAATTGATGGAAACTATTCGTAAATATTATGATGAGTTTAAATTTAAGCATCCTGTGCCTAACGATTTTAAACGTGTTGCAGAAAAAGTATCTGGTTTTGAACTAGACTGGTATTTAACAGATTGGACACAAACTACAAATACAATTGATTACGGTATTAAAGAAGTTACGGCATCAGAAAACAACACTAAAGTTACCTTAGAACGAATTGGTCTAATGCCAATGCCTTTAGATATTTTAGTAGTGTATAATGATGGTAGCAAAGAAACTTTTTATGCTCCTTTACGTATGATGCGAGGAGAAAAAGAGAACCCTTATGAGGGTATTGAAAGAACTGTTATTGAAGATTGGCCATGGGCTTACCCAAGCTATGATTTTGAAATCAATAAACCAATAACCTCAATACAAGCAATCGTTATTGATCCTTCTCAATTAATGGCAGATGTTAATTTAGAGAACAATGTTTGGCAAGCAGAGTAATTTCTTCTTCTAAACTTTAAGATATTTATGCCCCCAAATTGGGGGCTAATTCTTTTTTAAAACTTCTTTTATAAATGGATGCATCCTTCGGAAAAAAGGAAAAACTAAAAAGTAAAATACTCATTACCCAGTTGTTTGAAGAGGGTAGGGGTATTTCTGTTTATCCGTTGAAACTAATTTATCAATCCGTAGAGAAAAAAGAAGTTCCCATTAAAACCGCCGTTACGGTATCTAAGCGCAATTTTAAAAGTGCCGTAGATAGAAACCACATTAAACGTTTGCTAAGAGAGTCTTATAGACTTAACAAAGGCTTGGTTTTTAACAATACAGATACAAACTTTGCGTTTCTATTTTTATACCTTGGTAAAGATATGCCCACCTTTGAGCAGTTAGATCATAAAATGAAGCTCGTTTTAAACAAGTTTAAGCTACAGATTGATGAAAAAAATAATTAGTAAAAAAGTACTAGTACCCATAATTGCCATCGCTTTCCTTTTTGTAGGAAGTAGTTATAAAAGCGACTTTTTTGAAATAGCCAAACAGATAGAAATCTTTACCACCTTGTTCAAAGAACTGAACATGAATTACGTGGATGAAACCAATCCGGCAGAATTAATGGATACCGCCATTAAAAATATGCTGAACGAATTGGATCCCTATACCAAATTCTTAAACGAACAAGATGTTGAAACGTATCGCATAAACAATGCTGGTGAATATTCTGGTATTGGTGCCATGGTACGCTCTTTTGATGATAAATTACTGATTATTGAACCACACCAGGGATATCCCGCAGATAAAGCAGGATTAAAGGCCGGTGATGAGATAATACAGATAGGAGATATCAAAGTAGCGGATTTTGAAGATAATGCCAGTGAGCTTTTAAAAGGAGCTAATGGGTCAACTATAAATGCTACTTATAAAAGACAAGGTAAATTAAACACTACAAGTATCACAAGAGAAGGGATAGAAGTAGATGCTGTTCCTTTCTTTAAAATGATCGATAACAAAACAGGGTATATCGTTCTTGCAAAGTTCAATGCCAAAGCAACGGAACAAACAAAATCCGCCTTATTGGATCTGAAAGGAAAAGGGGCCGAAAAAATCATTTTGGACTTAAGAGGAAATCCTGGTGGTTTGTTATCTGAAGCTATCAATGTTACCAACTTATTTGTTCCAAAAGGGGAATTAGTGGTTACTACAAAATCTAAGGTTAAAAAATTCAACAGAGAGTACCATACCAACAACCAACCTGTAGATGAGGAAATTCCTTTAGTGGTATTGGTTAATGGAAGTAGTGCCTCTGCCAGTGAAATTGTTTCCGGTAGTTTACAAGATTTAGATAGAGCGGTAATTATGGGTGCCAGAAGCTTTGGAAAAGGCTTGGTACAACGCCCTCTTAAACTAACTTACGGTACACAGTTAAAGGTTACCATTTCTAGATATTACACTTCTTCTGGTCGTTGTATACAATCATTGGATTATTGGAACCGTGATGAAAGTGGTAAAGCGGTGCGTAATACTACCTTCAACGATTTTACTACTCGTAATGGTAGAAAAGTACAAGACGGTGGTGGTATTTTACCAGATATTGAAGTAGCTACTTCCAAAACTAATGACCTAACTTTGGCATTGCTACAGAACAATGTTATTTTCGATTATGCTACCAATTACCATTATACACACGAGTATAATGATGTTGCCGATTTTAAATTCACAGATGCTGATTTTAATGCTTTTAAAAACTATGTAAAGCAAAGTAGTTTCTCATTCGAGACCAAGGCAGAAGAAGCTATTAAAAAAGCGCTCTCAGGCGATGAAAACGACTTTTTAGGGGCTGACGTTAAGGATAGCTATAAAACATTGTTAGCGAACATTGAAAAAGGTAAAATCAATGCTTTAGATAAATACCAAAGCGAGATTCAAAAGAACCTAGAAGATGAAATCGTTAAACGTTATTTCTACAGAGATGGTTTATACCAATATTACTTAAATAATGACGACGCTATTTTAGCTGCTACCGAATTATTAAGTAATAATTCTAAATACAGTGCTATTTTAAAATAGAATAGCTCTTAAGTTATCTTAGATTTCTTTTTAGTAGTTGCATGCTATTTATTAGGCATTCTTTTAATCTGTCCTAAAATAGGTATTCAAAGTACCATGAACCAATCTTGCTTTTTTAAGATTGTTTGTGGATTTTGCGAATGTATCATATTCCATTCAATGCCAGTAGACTGTTCATTTATTATTCCTACTTTTAAATGTACAAACTAACGCCAACAGCAATACCTTAATGCAATATGAGAAATCTACTTTTATTAGCTAGTTGTATTTTAATACTTCAATCAACAAAAGCGCAAGACTCGAAAAAAGATGCTAAACCTATACCAGAAGCTAAATCTTTTGTAACAAAACATAAGGGCACTTTTAGCGGTACAACAATTGATTATACCACTACGGCAAAAGAAACTTTTTTAACCAATAAAGAAGGAGATTCTATTGCTACTTTTTGGTCAGTTGCCTACACTAAAACTAGTATGGGCGATGTTACTAAAAGACCGGTAACCTTTGTTTTCAATGGCGGACCAGGATCTGCTTCAATGTGGTTACACATGGGATTCTTTGGACCCAAAATTGTTAAGGTAGATTCTGATGCCAAATCTGATGATGGTGCCGCACCATACAACTTAGTTAACAACGACTATGGTTTACTTGATGTTACCGATATAGTTTTTATTGATCCCGTAGGTACCGGTTATAGTCGTTTGGTTGGTAAAGGAGAAGGAAAAGACTTCTACGGATTAAAAGAGGATGTAAATTCTTTTGCCCAATTTATCAGAAAATGGGTAACTGAAAACGAACGTTGGTTTTCACCCAAATATTTAGCTGGTGAAAGTTATGGTACCACACGTGCTGCGGCATTAGGAAAGGCTTTAGAAGGATCTGGCCAAAACATGGCACTTAACGGAATGATACTTATATCGCAAGCTTTAGATTATGCAGGTTCTACATCTATATCAAATAATATTACTTCTTTCATTACCTATTTACCAAGCATGGCTGCCACAGCTTGGTATCATAAAAAAGCAGGTCAGGGCAAGTCTTTAGAAAGCTTTACTCAAGAATGTAGAGATTTTACATACAATACCTACATACCATCATTATACAAAGGCAATTCTTTAAGTGATACAGAAAAGAATACTTTGGCTGAAAAGCTTTCTTATTTTACAGGATTGGATAAAACATATATTCTACAATCTAACCTGAGAATACTGATGGGTCGTTTTCAGAAAAAATTACTAGAAGATAAAGGTTTAGCAATTGGCAGACTTGACGGAAGATTTATGGGTAATGAAGAAGATAAGGTATCTGAAAAACCACATTTGGGAGATGCAGCTAGTTATCAAATAAGTGCTGCCTATACTGCTAGCTTAAATCATTATTTCGCTTCAGAATTAAAGGTGAAAATGGATAGACCCTATATTACTTCTGGTGGTGGATCTAATTGGAGATGGAGAACAGTACCCGACGGAAAATATTGGGAACCAATGCCTGTAAATACTGCACCAGATTTAGGTGAAACCATGCGCAGAAATACAGCTATGAAAGTTATGGTTGCTAGTGGCTATTATGATTTAATTACTCCGTTTTTTGATGCTGAATTTACTTTTGATAGAAACGGAATCGTAAAAGATCGTGTACAAATGAAGTATTATGAAGCTGGTCATATGATGTATACACATGAACCAGATTTTATTAAATTAAGTAAAGATATACGTGAGTTTATTTCAGCTAATTAATTAAAATAATTACCCTATTTCTTTAAAACAACCACATGCTGATTATTACATTGTAGATTGTAAAATTTGACAATATCTCTAACATGCTTTTTCTTGAACTCTTTGTTCTGAATCTTAGTTACTAGTTCAGGGCAATCGGCAAAATAATCTGAAGCAGCATTTTTAAAATTTTTACTAAAAAGTTGATTCGATCCTAAATGGGTTACTTCTCCGTTTACTCCTTTACTGACATAGAGATTTTTGATATCATAGTAATTTCCGTGCATCATGTTCATTTGACCATTTGCACTACCAACAAACATAGGGGCAGAATAACCTGTTTGCTCTAAAACATATAAGTTAACAGTGCCTATTTCTAATTCTCTTACGACATTGAAATAGCCTTTTTTTGTCTCTAGATAAATATTAGGTAGATGGCTCTTCCCTATCATTTATAACTGCTTGCTCTAGATTTTCAAAATGATATTTTTCCGGTTTGTCTCCTTTATTTTTTTTAAATTTTACCTGGTCGCCATTTACAAGCTTTGCCATTCCCTTTAATTGTTTGCCATCTTTGAAATATAAAGTTGCAGCATCTTTTTGGGCAATAGCAATAGATGATTCAACAAAACAGCAGATTAAAACTAAGAGAGTTGTTTTTTTCATAGCAGGTAAATGAGAGATAACTATGATAAAACGGGTACAATTTTACTATGTTATAATTTTTATCTTAAAATCGATGAAACGCCATTTTAATAAATGAACTACTTAATCTTTAATAGGCATAGTAATATTTAAGTTTTGAAGCAAAGGATCTTCTTCATTTAATAAGCGCTGTGTTCTTAAATATCTACCTACATTAAACGCATCATAATTTAGTGCATCTTTATCTACACTACTTATACGTACCATTTCAGATGAATGTATAAATTGATTATCACCGATCCACATACCTACATGCACTACTTTTTCTGAAGTGGTTTCTGTTGCTTTTCTTCCAAAGAACAATAAATCTCCTTTCTGCAATTTGCTGAAATCTGCAATAGAATCTATTGGTTTACCAGCGTGCACTTGTTGAGAGGCATCACGCGGAATTACCATACCATTTAAATAATAGATAGTCTTTGTGTAGCCACTGCAATCAACACCTTTTGTAGAAGTTCCTCCCCACAAATACGGTACTCCCATTAATGTTTTTGAGGTTGCAATAAGTGAATCTGCATTAAAATTCAAGTTTGAAATCCACGTGTTATATGCTACAGATTCGTCTTTAGAAATATACCCTTGTCTACCATCTGGAAATTCAATTTTATAAAAATCATCGTTACTACTTAACAGTTTTAATAAGCTACCGGCAACAATATCAGATGTTCTTTCTTTAGCTTCTTCTGAATTAAATGCATGCCCATAAGTATCAGTGTAAATGATTTTATCTGCTGCAATCCAATTTTTAATTTCCTGTGCGTTCATTAATTGAATTCCGCCTGGATCTACCCATGCTAAATACTTATCTGGCGTTTGTATCAAATACCAATCTCCTTCTTTTTTTAGAACATTAACAATGGTACCTAAAGTTACCTGTGTTGCCAATTCTGCTGAATGTTTAGGGTTACTTCTAAGATTGGCGGCAGAGATATTAATAACTGCATTGGTCATACCTTCTAGCTCGGCGCCAGGTAAAATTTTAATATCGTTAGTGGTTTTTATTCCCTTTTCTTTTAAAAGATTATTCAAAGAATCTACAGCCAATGGTAAGTTAGTTTCACCAACTAAGGTAAAACCTGATGGACCATCTAATACTTCTAAATTAAAAAGTGCGGTACGTTTATCTGGTGCAAATGTGTTTTTTATGATTTCAATTTCTTTGACCAATAATTTCTTTTCGTCTATATGTACACCACATGCCGTATTTAAAGCAATCAAAATCAATACAAAAGACCTCTTTAAGATAATTCTCTTCATCCGTAAAATAATTTCTAATAGTATTAGCCTTGTGAAATTATGTAATTTTATCGCAAATGAAGAAACTAAAGGTCATAGAACTTTTTGCTGGCGTTGGCGGATTTCGCTTAGGATTAGAGGATACCGAGAACTACGAAGTAGTTTGGAGTAATCAATTTGAGCCTAGTACGAAAGCACAACACGCCTCTAAAGTCTATGAAGCTAGATTTGGTCATGAAAACCATAGAAATGAAGACATTTCTGAAGTACCTACCAAAGACATACCAGATGGCGATATCTTAGTTGGTGGTTTTCCTTGTCAAGATTATTCAGTTGCCGCCACTTCAAATAACTCTAAAGGACTTATTGGTAAAAAGGGAGTTTTATGGTGGAGTATCCACAGAATACTATCGGAAAAGAAAAATCCGCCTAAATACTTATTTCTTGAAAATGTAGATCGGTTATTAAAATCTCCATCAAACCAAAGAGGTAGGGATTTTGCTATCATGCTTAAAAGTTTAGATGACTTAGGCTATGCCGTAGAATGGAGAGTTATTAACGCTGCAGATTATGGAATGCCACAAAGACGTAGACGTATTTTTTTCTTAGGATACCATAAATCTACACCCTTATACAAACAATTTAAAAAGGCCAAAGCCGAAGATTGGATTTTTGAAAAAGGAACTATAGCAACGGCTTTTCCAATAACAAGCACTTCTTCAAAAATGATTTCTTTTAATATTACTGATGACCTTGTTACACTATCTGAGAATTTTAATCTAGGCGAAAAATTATCTCCATTTCAAAATACCGGAGTATTCATTAAAGGAAAAGCATATACTACCAAAACTACAGCCAGTTATATTGGAAAAAGAACGGTTTTGGCCGATGTTCTTGAAAAAGGAATTATACCTGAAGAATTTTATATTCCTGAAGAGGAGCATGATAAGTGGTACTATCTAAAAGGTGCTAAAAAAGAAAATAGAACTTCTAAATCTGGATTTGCCTATCATTATAATGAAGGTAACATGATTTTTCCTGATGCTCTAGATAATGCCTCTAGAACAGTTATTACAGGTGAAGGAGGTAAAAGTGCATCGCGCTTTAAACATGTTATCAACACCAAAAAAGGACTTCGTAGATTAACTCCCGTAGAACTGGAACGTTTAAATATGTTTCCCGATGATCATACTTTACTAGAAGGAATTTCTAATACCAAAAGAGCCTTTTTCATGGGTAATGCACTTGTAGTAGGTGTAGTCAAAAGAATAGGTGAAGTGCTTTCAGATAAAATTAAATCAACATAATATTTCTTCCTTTTTTTAAGTAAAAGGGAACTATTCTAAATAAAAATTATACCTCATTAAAATCTGTTTTTAAACTCAACATATTGTTAATCAACGTTTAAAATTAGGAATTGTCCTTTTTTTTGTTATTTTATTAGGTATGGTAAAAGTAGAAAAGTCAGAAAACGTAGAATTTTTAGAAAAGTCAATTCAACATTTAGAAGCTACTGGTTTCGAGAATATCAAAGCTGATATGGAAGGCTATGAAACTCCTAAATCATACTCAAGAAAAGGTTTGGAAGACAATGTTACTCCAGATATTGTAGCTATTAAAAACGGTAGAAAATATTATTTTGATATTAGCTTAAAATCTCCAAAAACCAGATTACTGAAATCTAAGTGGTTGTTTTTAGATACTTTGAGTAGAATGAATTCCAACAGATTTAGAATTATTACTACCAAAGGGCACTATAAGTTTACAGATAATATGCTTGAGGATATTAACCTAAGTAATAAAACACCTATCAAAATTTAAATCTTTGAATGCAACATATTAAAAAAGACCGCTAAAAGCGGTCTTTTTTATTTTTTGATCATTGCTATATGTGGTATACCATCTTCTAAATACTCTTCTCCCGTTGATTTAAAACCTAAGTCAGTATAAAATTTGGTAAGGTATTTTTGAGCTGAAATCTTTATTTCATTTTTATTAAACTGTTCTTCAACAGCTTTAATAGAGGCTTGCATTATAATTTTTCCAAAACCAAATTTTCTATACTCTTTGTGCACCGCCACTCTACCTATACTAGCTTGTTCAAAATAATCACCTGGCTTAAAAATACGGGTATATGCTACTACCTTATCATTTTTATATCCTAGTACGTGAATTGCTTTATCATCTTTACCATCTATATCTAAATAAACACAATCTTGTTCTACCACAAAAATATCACTACGTAACTGTAACACATTATATAGTTCTTCAATATTAAATTCTTTGAAACTTTTTACCTTAATATCTAACATGAGATTGTTCAATTAACTAGTTATGTTCATATCTATTATAAAATAACTAATTGATTAATATGTACTTATAATAACTATTTTAGGTTATCAACATAGTTGTAATAACTAACTTTATAAAGGAATCTTTTCAATTCTACGTTCATGCCTACCGCCATCAAAAGAAGTGTTTAAAAAGGTGGATACCATTTCAAGTGCTTGAGGTAGTGCAATATATCTTGCGGGTAGACATATTATATTTGCATCATTATGTTCTCTTGCCAATTTGGTGATTTCCTTTGTCCAACAAAGAGCAGCTCTTACATTTTGTTGTTTATTAGCGGTCATATTAGCCCCATTACCACTGCCACAGATTAAAATACCGAAATCTGCCGTACCATTTTCAACATCTAGCGCTACAGGGTGGGCAAAATCTGGATAATCAACGCTATCAGTGCCATCTGTACCATAATTGATAACTTCAATTTGTTTAGATTTCAATAAACCTATAATAGCTAACTTGTATTCTGTACCAGCGTGGTCGTTACCAATAGCTATTTTCATATGTATAATATTTAAAGGTTAATAGTTCATGTTTATATCCAGTGGGGGTGGAACAAAACCGAGCTAAAGGTACAATAATCAGACATTCACAACAAAAAACGAGGAGTTCACAACAATAGTTATCATGTCATTAATAAAAATTGTTAATTAGTATGTTATAAGCAAGATTACGTAATGCATAAATTGTTTAGAAAAAGTTGCTAAAAAATTTGGTTATTAAAGTTGACATCTGCTTACACTTTTAATCCTCTGAAGACGAATTTAAATATTAGAAACTATTAGAGGATTTTCATCAAATTAACACCCCTAGTTAACATTAAAATTACATTTAGTTATTAATAAATTCATGTTAATAGCACTTATAAACCATGTTTAATAACTTCTCAAAATACTGATTTTCAATTGTAGATTTATAAAACATATTGTCAACAAGTATTAGTATCTCATAAAGACAAGTAATATTGAAATAAGTTATTCTAGATATTAACAAGCTATAATAAGCATTAATATTTAATTTAATTTAAAAGAAAAAATGTCTAATATGATATATATGTTAATAACAACTCGTTTACTTAACTTTTCTATAAGAAGTTGAATAACAGCTAGTGGATTATAATTCGTAATTTTCCAATAAATTAAAAGTTTAATGTCGAAGAAGAATAAGAAGGCGAAGAATCATAGAAAGAACGAAATTACAAGAGGAATTTTTACTGTTCTTGAAAAGGAACCGAATAAGAGTTTCAACTATAAGCAGATTGCTGCTAAAATTAATGTTACAGACGCTCAAGATAGAAACACCCTTATTAAAAGGTTAAATGAGCTTAAAGAGAAAAAAAGAATTCAAGAAATAGATCGTGGTCAGTTTAAGGTTTTAGAAAATACAAAGTCTTCTCATGAAGGAACTGTAGATGTTACCGGAAAAGGAAATGCATATATAGTTGTTGATGGTATGGACGATGATATTTTTATACCTGCCAACAAATTAAATAAAGCCTTTCATAAAGATAAGGTTGAAGTATATATCTATCCTCGAAAAAAGAGTAAAAAGCTTGAAGGTGAAATAGTTAAAGTACTTGAGAGATATAAGACCACTTTCGTTGGTATTGTTGATATGCAAAAGACTTTTGCATTTGTTAGACCTTCAGATTTTAGAATGTATACTGATATTTTTGTCTCGAAGGATAAATTAAATGGTGCTCAAGACGGTGAAAAGGTTTTAGTTGAAATTACTGATTGGCCAGATGATGTAGATTCTCCTTTTGGTAGAGTTACTGAAGTATTGGGTATTCCTGGAGAGCATGATACAGAGATTCATTCCATATTAGCAGAGTATGGTTTACCATATTCATTTCCTGCGGATGTTCAGAAATTTGCAGATGGTTTAGATACCAGTATTAAAGAAGAGGAAATTAAAAAGCGTAGAGATTTACGTAATGTTCTCACGTTTACAATAGATCCAAAAGATGCTAAAGATTTTGATGATGCCCTTTCTTTTCAAAAATTGGAAAATGGTAATTATGAGATAGGTATCCATATTGCGGATGTTTCTCACTACTTACAAAAAAATACCATTTTAGATGATGAAGCCTATGAAAGAGCAACATCTGTTTATTTAGTAGATCGTGTGGTACCTATGTTACCAGAAGTGCTTTCTAATAATGCTTGTTCATTAAGACCTAATGAAGAAAAATATACTTTTTCTGCCATTTTTGAATTAGATAGCAACGCTATTATAAGAAATCAATGGTTTGGAAGAACTGTAATCGATTCTAACGAACGTTTTGCATATGAAGAGGCTCAGTATATCATCGAGAACGGTAATGGTAACATACCAGAGGATATATCCATTAGAGAAGCTGCATACACGGTTTCTAATGATGTTGTAGAGGCTACGTTAGAAATGGATAGACTTGCTAAAATTATGCGCTCTAAGCGTATGGATCAGGGGGCACTTTCTTTTGATAAAGTTGAAGTTCGTTTTAATCTAGATGAGAATAGTGAACCTATTGGCGTTTATTTTAAAGAATCTAAAGATGCTAATAAGCTTATTGAAGAGTTCATGCTTTTAGCAAATAGAAAAGTGGCTGAATTTATTGGTAAGCAAAAACCTAAAAAGACATTTGTTTATAGAATCCATGATGATCCAGATCCAGATAAGTTAATGGCTTTAAATGGTATCGTTTCTAAATTCGGACATAAATTAGATTTCAAGGATAAAAAATCCATAAGTTCTTCTTTAAACAAATTACTACAAGATGTAAAAGGTAAAAAAGAGCAGAATATGGTAGATACGCTTACGATACGTAGTATGAGTAAAGCGATTTATACCATAGATAATATTGGTCATTATGGGTTGGCTTTTGATTATTATACCCATTTTACTTCTCCAATTAGAAGATACCCAGATGTAATGGTACATAGATTATTACAACATTATTTGGATGGTGGTAGTTCTGCAAATGCTGAAGAATTTGAGAAAAAATGTAAGCATTCTTCTGATATGGAATATCTAGCATCAAGTGCTGAAAGAGATTCTATTAAGTATATGCAGATTAAATTTATGCAAGACCATAAAGATGAAGAATTCCGCGGAGTTATCAGTGGTGTTACAGAATGGGGAATTTATGTTGAAATCATTGATAATAAATGTGAAGGCATGATTCGTATTAGAGACATCAAAGGAGATTATTATATCTTTGATGAGAAGCAATACGCTATTGTTGGTGAACGTACCAAGAAAAAATACACTTTAGGTGATGAAATAACCGTTATGGTTAAAAGTACCGATTTAATAAAAAGGCATTTAGATTTTGCTTTGATTCCTGATAACTTAAAATAATTTGGAATAGATTTTGGTATATCATGGCTGAATTAAGTAAACCCTTTGTTTATAAGTTGTTTACTTACATAAATTACATATAACAAAATGAAACAAGTTTTAGTTTTAATGTTTCTCTTAGGATGTCTTTCGGTGGTTGCCCAAGACAATAAGGTTACCCAAAACTTAGAACCTTTTAAAGAGTTAAAGGTTTTTGATGGTTTGAGTATTAACCTAATTAAATCTTCAGAAAACAAGGTTATTATTACTGGAGAAAATACGGGTAAAGTTGCTATTGTTAATAACGAAGGTATTTTAAAAATTAGAATGCAAATAGGTAAAATTTTCAGTGGTTATAAAACCTTTGTAGATTTATATTATGCTGGTGATATTGTGGTAATCGATGTAAATGAAGATGCTAGAATAGTTACGGAAGATATCATACAACAAGATGTTCTAGAATTGAAAGCTCAGGAAGGTGGTGAACTTGTGGTAAATGCAGAGGTTGAACAAATGCTGATAAAATCGGTTTCTGGCGGAGTTATTAGAACTGCAGGTTCTTCAAATTTACAAGACGTTCAAATAAATACTGGTGGTGTTTATGAAGGCAAAGGTTTTGTTACCAATTTTTCCACTATAAATGTAAACGCCGGTTCTAGGGCAGAGATAAATGCTAAAGATTATGTCAAAGCAACGGTAAAAGCCGGTGGTGAAGTTTTGGTATTTGGTAACCCTGAGAAATTGGAAGAGAAAACGGTATTTGGCGGTACTATTAAAAGAATGCAATAGTTCATGTTAGAAGATATACAGGCAGCAATTCCACTAGGCTTTTTCCTAAGTTTTATGGTTGGTCCAGTTTTCTTTGTCTTGTTACAAACTAGTGCGGTAAAAGGATTTAGGGCTGCTCTAATCTTTGATATTGGTGTATTATTAGCCGATATACTTTTTATTCTTGTTGCTTATTTTAGTAGTTTCCAGTTATTGGAAAATTTAAGTAATCAACCTGGTCTTTATGTTTTTGGTGGTGTAATACTTCTTGTTTATGGCTTGGTAACTTTCTTTAAAGTAGACAAAAAGGAGATACCTGTAGATTCCAAGAAAATTAGAAAATCAGATTATTTCGGTCTTTTCGTAAAAGGTTTTCTACTGAACTTTATTAATATAGGTGTATTGGTTTTCTGGTTAGGAATAATCATAATTGTAGGTCCTACTTTAGATAATCAGCCTAATCGTTTTTTCACCTTTTTTGCAACTGTGCTTCTCTCCTATTTTGTAACAGATATTTTTAAAATACTCTTGGCAAAACAATTAAAGCGTAAGCTCACAGCTAAACGCACAATTTATATAAAAAAGATAATAGGAGTAATATTGGTTATATGTGGAATTGTTCTTATTACAAAAGGTTTTTTACCTAAGGATCAGTTTAACATAGAACAAGAATTAGAAAGATTTGATACACATACTATAGAATAAAAAAAGCCGGTCATTGACCGGCTTTTTAATTAAGAAATTTTGAATTTATTTCTTGTACTTATCGTTTAGTAATTTTACTATTTCATCTGTAAGATCATTAGCTTCTTTACCATAAAGAACACTACCACCATCACCTCCACCTAAAATGTAAGAGTAACCTTTGGCTTCACCATAAGCTTTTATTTCTTCTTTTACTTTAGAAACAATACTATCCATTTCTGTTTGACCTTCCATTTGTAATTGTTGGTCTTGTTGTTGAAGTTGTTGACCTATAATCTGACCTCTTTGTTGCATTGCTGCATATTCTTCTTGAGCTTTTGATTGAGACATTTTTTGAGCTTTCGTTTGAAAAGCTTGAGCTTCAAATTGAAAAGCTTGAGTTATACTATCTCTAGTTTTAGCTAAGGCATCTGCCTTTACTTTGAATTTAGATTCAACATCAATTTTTTGTTGATACTCATCCATCAATTTCACGTTATCTACGTATCCAATTTTTTCTTGTTGGCAAGATGCTAATAATGTGATAGCGAAAATTAAAATTAGGTTTTTCATTTTTTCATTTTTATGTGGTGCAAAAGTAATAAAGCTTTTAGAATGAAAATATTTAAAATTTAAGATAAATACTTAGATTTGGTTTAAAATAAGATTTAGTTATATTAAAATCATTTTTTATTGATTTTAATTATTATTAATAGGTATTTTAAAGAGTATTTAAGACGTTTATTTAATTTTTACAGTAATATATATAGTTTAAGGTATATATGGTCTTAAAACAGCTCTAAATAGGTATTTACTCTTTTTTAAGCACATATATAAGCGAGGAATACTCAGTTGTAGATTTTGCCTTTAAATTTGATACCAAACCACGATAAAATGCTTTCAAATAATTTGTCGAACCATTTTTATATTTTTCGGATAATAGAGAAACATAATATGAATCAAAGTACATTGGTAGTGTATCTTTAACTATAAAATTCTTTTCAGCAAAAATTGTTTTAATTGCTTTTTGGGAGAAATGCCAAAGATGTCTTGGAGTATCATATGCTGCCCAATATTGCTTATAGTATTTTGCATCGTAAGATTTATAGTTTGGTACGGCTATTATTAAAGTTCCATTTTTTTCTAGAAGAGATTTTATTTTTAGAATTTGATCCTCTAAATTTGGTAGATGTTCTAGAACATGCCATAAGGTTATAACATTGAATTTTTGATTGTTTAAATTATCTAAGCTTTTGAAAGTATCTATTTTTTTATTTGATGCCTTTTGTCTTGCTTGATCATTAAGCTCTACTCCTACTGTTTTCCAATTTTTATTTTTAGCATGTATTAGAAACTCACCCGTACCACAACCAATATCTAGAAGTTTTTTTTCTTGATTAGTATAGTGGTTTATGAGTTGAACTTTTTTATTTAAGGTATATTTTTTTACTAGCTGGTAAATTTTTTCTAATAAACTATTACTATCATCTGAATGTGAAATGTAGTTATTAGGGTCATAGTATTTGGATAAATCTTTAGGGACAGGTTTAGTAATTAGCATGTCTGTTTTGGAGTCATGGACTAATTCGAAATTTTCCTGCGTTACTAGAAAATCCTTGGTTTGTAGGTTTGAAATTTTTTCTTGCATAATGTTAGTAGGTGTTTTAATGTATAGTAATTTTTCATTGTTCCACGTGGAACAATTTGCCCTACCTTCCAAGATAAACTAAAAGTACACTGATGTCACTTGGTGTAACTCCACTAATTCTTGATGCTTGAGAAATAGTAACGGGTTGAATTTTTGTCATTTTTTCTCTTGCTTCAAAAGAAAGTGATTTCAGTTTAGAGTAATCAAAATTTTCTGGAATCTTTACTGCTTCTAATCTATGAAGTTTATCAGCGTTTAATTTTTCTTTGGCTATGTACCCAGAGTATTTAATTTGTACTTCTGCTTGTTCAAGAATTTCACTATCAAAATTGTTTTCTTTTACAAAGTTTGAAACTGATTCTAATTGTAACATATGATCTATGGTAACATTAGGTCTTGAAAATGCTTTATACATTTTGTCTGATTGTTTTACTAAAGAAGACTCAACACTTTCAAATATTGGATTGATGTCTTTTGGTAATACACTTGTTTCTCTAAAGAAGTTAACAAGAGCTTCAGACTGTTCTAATTTTTGCTCCATTCTTTTCATTCTAGAATCGGTTGCAAAACCTATAGCATGACTCAATGGTGTTAATCTCAAATCAGCATTATCTTGTCTAAGTAAGGTTCTATATTCTGCACGAGAAGTAAACATACGGTATGGTTCTTCTGTACCTTTTGTAATTAGGTCATCTATTAAAACACCGATGTATGCTTCGTCTCTTTTTAGAATTAACGGATTTTCTTCTTTTATTTTTAGGTGTGCATTTATACCAGCCATTAAACCTTGAGATGCTGCTTCTTCATAGCCGGTAGTTCCATTTATTTGTCCAGCGAAATATAAATTTTCAACTAGCTTAGTCTCTAGTGTATGCTTTAGTTGTGTTGGCGGAAAGTAGTCGTACTCTATCGCATAACCTGGTCTAAAGAATTTTACTTTTTCAAATCCTACAACGGAACGTAATGCTTTGAACTGAACATCTTCTGGTAATGAAGTTGAAAATCCGTTTACATATACTTCTACAGTTTCCCATCCTTCTGGTTCAATAAACATTTGGTGACTGTCTTTGTCTGCAAACCGGTTTATTTTATCTTCAATAGATGGACAGTATCTAGGACCTAAACTTTTTATTCTACCATTGAACATTGGTGATCTATCAAAACCTTCGCGTAACAAATCATGTACTAGAGCACTAGTATGTGTCATGTAACAATCACGTTGATGTGCTAATGGTTTTGTATTTGTATAAGAAAACTTTTCAGGAATTGCATCACCAGGTTGTACGATCATTTTAGAATAATCTAAAGATCTTCCATCAACTCTTGGAGGAGTTCCGGTTTTCATTCTCCCACTTTCAAAACCTAATTCTACTAATTGTTCTGTAATTCCGGTTGCTGCTTTTTCTCCTGCTCTACCTCCACCAAATTGTTTTTCACCAATATGTATCAATCCATTTAAGAAGGTTCCGTTGGTCAATACTACTGCTTTGGACTTTATATTAATCCCTAAAGAAGTTTTTACTCCAATTATTTTATGATTTTCTACTAACAATCCTGAGACCATTTCTTGATAAAAATCTACATTAGGTGTACGTTCTAACATTAAACGCCACTCCTCTGCAAAACGCATTCTGTCGTTTTGCGTTCTTGGGCTCCACATTGCAGGACCTTTTGATTTATTCAACATTTTAAATTGAATAGCAGATTTGTCAGATACAATTCCACTATATCCACCAAGAGCATCTATCTCTCTAACAATTTGTCCTTTTGCAATTCCACCCATTGCAGGGTTACAAGACATTTGTCCTATATTCTGCAAATTCATGGTTACTAATAAGGTTTTTGAACCCAAGTTTGCAGCTGCTGCTGCCGCTTCTGCACCGGCGTGTCCTCCGCCAACTACAATTACATCATATTCTTCTCCAAACATATCTTTATTGTTCCACGTGGAACAGCTTTATTTTTTCATCTTCTTTAGCGCGCATTTCGGCAGTAGCTGTATCCGATTTATCCGAATAACCCATAAGATGTAAAACCCCATGAATCATTACGCGTTTTAATTCATTATCAAATGAAACATTAAATTCTTCTGCGTTTTCTTTTACGCGGTCAATTGAAATATAAAGGTCGCCCGATAGATTTTTTCCTGACACATAATCAAAAGTGATAATGTCTGTTAGATAATCGTGTTGTAAATAATCTTGATTTATTTTAAGCAAGTAGTCATCACTACAGAAAATGTAGTTGAGTTCAATTATAGAAAACCCTTCGGTATTACAAGATGCTGTAATCCACGAATCGAAGTTGTTTTCTGCTACAAGTTTAAAATCAGTTAGGTAATTGTAATTAATCATTTGCTTTGAAGTACTCTTTAACCTTAGATTGAAAATTTTGCCGCAAAGGTAAGCTTTGCCTATTTAAAATTTCAACTTCATTACGATAATTATCTAATAATGAGGGTTTAGTAGTAATAGGATTTGTGAAGTCTTTGGTATTTCTATTACTTTCTCGCTCAGATTTTTCTCCTTGCTTAAGTGCTGCGTTTTCCAATTTCAACAATTCATACTGTATAGTATTGGCTTTGTTGATGGTACGTTGTGTAATTCCATTTTCTAAAAGATCGTTCTCAAAATCTTCCATCTGTTTAATTAATTTTTGACCTAGTTTTTGGTCACCGGAATTAATCATGTTTTCAAGTTGTTTTTCTAATTCCTGTCTTAATTTTTGCTGATTTTGATAGATTTCATAAATTTCTTTTAGCTCACTTTCACTCATTGACCCTTGCCCTTGCCCGTTTGTACCGTTAGATCCATTATTTCCTTGACCGTTTTCTCCACCCTGTCCATTTTCACTGTTTTTTCCGTTTTTTCCTTCTCCATTTTTCCCATTTTCACCGTTATTTCCATTCTCTCCTTCTTTTCCGTTAGCCCCTTGTTTACCACGTTCGCCTTGTTTTCCACCTTCACCACTTTCTCCATTTTCACCCTGTTTTCTTTCTCCACTTTTACCTTCTTTTCCTGCATTCCCAGACTGACCTTTTTGTCTCATTTTTTCACCTAATTCTTGTTGACCTTTGATGATATCCGGCAATTGAAAACCACCTTCACTTTCTCCAGAACCTTTTCCCATTTGCATACTCGAATTCATATTATCCATTACTTCGGCAAGAAAATCTGCAAGACTATTTGCTGCTGTTAAAACATATTTTTGATGAGAAATACCTTGAAACATTTGACCATCTGCCATAGTTTCTAAAGATTTATCAATGTTGTAATACACTTCGGTAATTTGTTCATTTACAAATTCTGAAAGTTCAGCCTGTCGAAGTGATAATGCAAAAAGACTATCATCTACATGTTCAAATAAACCCTTCAATTCATTTTGATCACGCACGGTTTCAGAATACTGGGTTGCATCTTGGTCTTCTCTAGCTGATAATCGATCATATAGGATTTCTTGTTTGAATGAAAATATGATTAGGTTATCAAGAATTTGTCTCAGCATTTCCGCATCTTCAGTTACAGATGAACCACCGCCTCCGCTTGAAGATGATTCGCTAAGTTGTTCACTCATTTCTTTCATCTTTTCTGCAGCAGATTTTTGCTTCTTATTCGCATCAGTACTGTTTGGTTTATTCTTGTAGTTCGGTGCATCTTTTTCTAGTTGTTCCAATGCATTTTTTTGGTCTTCTTTTATGCCTTCTTTTTTACTTTTTTCAATATTTATATCAATCGGTTTTTTGAGCTTTTCATTATCTTTTTTAAGGTCATCCATTTCAGCTGAAATCTCATCGAATTTTTTATTTAATTCTTTCTGTTTTTCAGCGGTATTATTTTCTTCATTTTGTTGAGAAAGCTCTTCTTGTTTTTTAGCTAATTCTTCTAAATCGCGTGCAATCTGAGATGCCTTTTCAGTTACATAATACCGTTTGGTTAATTCTAATAACTGTTCAAGGCTACGTTGACTGTTTTGTTGTTTTTTACCTAGTTCTTCAAGTTTTTTGGTAAGGTCTTCTTTCTTTATTTTATCAGCTACTTTATTAAGTTCTTCAAGGAGTTGCTGGTTTTTCTTAGCTTGTTCTTCTTGGCGTTCTAAGCGCTCTTGTAACAATTGGTTTAATTTGTCATCTTTATTTTCTTTACTCAGATTTTCTTTTAATTCTTTGCTGAATTTTTGCATCAGCTGTTCTTGCTGTTCTTGTTTTTTTAGATAGTCTTTTATCTGATTTTTATCATTAAAATTTAGACTGTTTTTTTCTTTCTGATTTTGATTAATCTCTTCTAAAGATTCCTTCTGTTCTTTAGATTTCTCTAATGATTTATCAAGGTCTTTTATGAGAGATTGTTGGGACTCTAAATCTTTGTTTTTTAATTGGTTTTCATCTAGTAATACCTGCTGGTATATTTGGCTTTTTATCGTCTTGCCATTATGTATGGCATCGTTATCCGTAACCTCAAAATAAAAGCCATAATTTTTGCCAGCTTCTAGCTCTAAACCAGATGGGAAAGTGTAATAGAATTGTTCGTAATTAGAAGTAGTTTTTAATAGGTTAACCGTATTCTTCTTTTCTTCTTTTCCTACTTCAAAATACACTACATCTATTTTTCGTAAACCATAATCATCACTTGCATTACCAGTGTAGTAAGAAACATTAGGATTTAAACTATCTAGAACCTGATTAACCTTCATTGAAGGGTATGCATCTTTTATTACTTTAAAATTATAGGTTAGACGTTCGTAATCTTGTACGTTTTTGTTGGTAGTTGTTAGTTCATAATTTAGATTAGAATAAATTCGTTTTTCTAATTGAAAGGTGTTTTTTTCTTTATTTAATGGTATTACCGTATCTTTTGTAGAAAGATTAATCTTATCGGTATTTTCTCCATTTATCTTCCACTGTATTTTGGTGCCTTCAGGTATTACAGCGTTTCCCGTACTTTTAATAGTTTCATTTGGTTTGTTCAGGTACGATGGATAGGTAAGATTCATGGTAAAATCTAAAATAGAAGGTGTCGCTAAAGCTGTTAAGGTATAATCTCTAGAATTTACTTCATTTGCTTTGAATTTGAAGTTCGTTGTGGATATTGGTGGGGTGAAAACATATTCATACAAACCATTGTTTTTTTGTAGAAGCATCTGTTTGCCATCTATTTCAATGTATACGTTCTCTGGTTTTACTTCCCCTCTAGTAGCAACCTGTATTGTAAAAGTTTCATCTTGTAAGGTTTTTAAATTATTTGATAATACTTCAAAATGGAACGGTGCTGGTTTTTCATAAGCCATTTCATAGTTGACAACACGTTCGTAACTGCCAAAGAAAGTATTCCAGTTTCCAGAAATGAATAAAAGTGCTATTATGGCTATAGGAATTATAGCATATTTCAAATATTTTAAAGAATCTCTAAAATCTATTGCGTTTGAAAATGGAATTGGATCTAATTGTTTTGATCTTTGATTTATACTGGCTAGTAATAATTCAGATTGTTGTGGGTCATTTGTTAGATCTAATAAGTTGGTAAGCTTATCTCCCACTTCAGGAAAATGCTTTCCTATCATTTGAGCAGCATCTTTTGGACCAATACCCTGTTTCAATTTAAATAAGTAAAAAATTGGGGTTAATATGTATTTAAAAAGTAGAAATAGCTCAACCGCTATAAAAATTCCGAAAAGTATCATTCTTCCGGTGGTGTTCATCCATAGAAAATATTCTACTCCTAAAATCAATAAGAAAAACAATAATCCTAAGGCAAAAAACAATAATATACCTTTCAGTAGAACTTGAGAATAATGTTTTTGAATAAACTGATTTAAACGCTGTAATATGTGCTGATAGTCTTGCAATTGTTCTTTTTTATACCAAGATAACGGTTATCACCTATGTTTGTTGGGAAATATTTGTTAAATCAAAACACTGACCTGTTGATAACTACACAACTACATGAAACTAAGTAGCTGTTTTTTGTGAAATTCCTATTTGGCATTATTAAGTAAAAAGTTAGGGATGTGTATCTTTGTAGCCTTATAAAAATACTATGTCTAAAAAAGTTCGTGTTCGTTTTGCCCCTAGTCCTACTGGACCATTGCATATTGGTGGTGTTCGTACTGCCCTATTTAATTATTTATTTGCCAAAAAACATGGCGGTGATTTTATTCTAAGAATAGAAGATACCGACCAGAATAGATATGTTGAAGGTGCTGAGCAATATATTATTGACTCTTTGAATTGGGGCGGTATTCCTTTTGATGAAGGAATTGGTAAAGACGGTGGTTTTGGTCCGTATAGACAGAGCGAGCGAAAATTATTGTACAAAAAATATGCCGATGAGTTAGTTGAAAAAGGTAAGGCATATTATGCTTTTGATACTTCTGAAAGCTTAGATGTTCATAGAAAAGAACATGAAAAACAAGGCAAAACGTTTATTTATAATTGGCACAATAGATTAAAGCTCGATAATTCACTTTCATTAATGCCAGAGGAGGTAAAAGCCAAGTTAGATAATGGTGATGATTATGTAATTCGGTTTTTGACTCCGCCAGATGAAACGTTACTTCTACAAGATTTAATACGTGGGTCCATAAAAATAGACACTAATGTTTTAGACGATAAGGTATTGTTTAAAAGTGACGGTATGCCTACATACCATTTAGCGAATATTGTTGATGATCATTTAATGGAAATAAGCCATGTAATTCGTGGTGAAGAATGGTTGCCTTCTATGGCATTACACAAACAACTGTATGACGCCTTTGGATGGGATGCTCCAGAATTTGCACATTTACCTTTGATTATGAAACCTGTAGGAAAAGGAAAGTTGAGTAAACGTGATGGCGAAAAAATGGGCTTTCCGGTTTTTCCCCTTTCTTGGAATGAATCTATTGGGTATAAAGAATCAGGTTATTTTCCTGAGGCGGTTATAAATTTCTTGGCATTATTAGGATGGAACCCTGGTACGGAACAAGAATTATTTTCTTTAGATGAATTGGTAAAAACCTTCAGTCTAGACCGTGTAAATAAATCTGGAGCTCGATTTGATCCAGAAAAAACCAAATGGTACAACCAGCATTATCTTCAAGAAACTGCTGATAATGAGTTGGCTAAGTTATTCTTACCAACAGTAAAGGAGCATATTTCTGATAGTGACAAACTAGATTTAGCGTATGTTACCAAAGTGGTTACGCTAATAAAAGAGCGCGCAAATTTTGTTTCAGATTTTTGGGACTTGAGCGATTATTTCTTCGTAGCGCCTAATGAGTATAATGCGAAAGCTGCAAAAAAACAATGGAAAGAAGATACCGCTTTAATCATGAACGATCTTATTTCTGTATTAAAATCCATAGAAGATTTTTCTTCTGAAAACAGCGAAACCATAGTAAAAGCATGGATTGGCGAGAAAGAATTGTCTTTTGGAAAAGTGATGCCACCTTTACGGCTATTCTTAGTTGGTGATATGAAAGGACCACATATTTTCGATATCATGGCCATGATTGGTAAAGAGGAAAGTATCTCTAGAATAGAAACAGCTTTAAATAAATTGGGATAAAATAAAATTTTCAGGAAAATGAAGCAGTCTTTATTTTCCTGAAAATTCACTTAAAACTTCCATTGCTTTTTTTGTGTCTTTGGTTGATACAAAAATATGGTCGTGATAATATGCCGCAACAACATTGCAACTGATATTATGTTTTGTTAGTGCTGTAGAAACTGCAGCTGTTAAACCAACAGCATCTAATGCAGAATGAACGGTAAGTGTAATCCAAGATGCAACAAATTCGTATTTAAAATTTAATTCATCGGCTTTGGCTTGTTCTAAGATGATAGTTATACCTTCTTTTTCTTTGAACTCGAATAAAATATTGTCCCTAGAAATATGCTGAATGTCTTTTACAGATATAAAAACATAATTCCCTTTGTTCAAACTAGGTTTTAAAGTCCTTAAAAGTATATTTAAATCGGTTTCTCCTGCCATTTTAGCGTTTTTGCTGAATTTTCAAAAAAATTTCGACCCTTCGGGTCAATTTACCAAAGAGAACCGCTTAAAAAACCTCATTTGACGATTAAAAAAGGTCCGCGGCAAAATTTTATTCGCTTACCCATCTATTTTCTGCCCAAGTTTTCATTTCTGCGGCCGATAAAAATGTCCAAGCAATTAGTCTACTTAGTTTATTTCCCTGCCCCATTGGTGTAGTTTTGTGCTCCACAACTCCTACTTTTTCTAATCTATCATAAAACGCACGTAGATTAGATTGCTTTGAAACCAAAGTTGAAAACCAGGCACAATTTTTAGAATATTGCGCACTTTCATTAATCATATTCAGTACAAATCGTTTTTCTCCGCCATCTGTCCAAAGTTCTCCACCTTGACCGCTAAAATTCAGCTCGGGTTTCTTGACCCTTTTTTTCTTTAGATTACTTAATTTTCTAAGTGTTCCGGCTTCCGCTTCCGCTTGTGTAGCATGAAATGGTGGGTTACAGATAGTTAAATCTATTTTTTCATCTGTTTTTAAATTTCCAGAAAATATATGTTCAGGTTTCGGTTGAATTCGAAATTCGACTTTACCATGAAGAGAAGGGTTTGACGTCACAATTTTTTGTGCTGCTTCTATCGCCTTTGGGTCTATATCAGATCCTAGGAAAGACCAACCGTAGGCATTATTTCCAATTATTGGGTATACACAATTTGCTCCTACTCCAATATCCAGGCATTTAATTTTATCGCCTTTAACCAAATTTCCATCGTTACTGGCTGCTAAGATATCAGCAATGTGGTGAATATAATCTGCTCTTCCTGGTATTGGAGGGCACAAGAAACCATCTGGTATATCCCAGAAGTCTAATCCGTATTGTGAAATTAAAATTGCTTTATTTAGGGCTTTTACAGCAACCGGGTTAAAGAAGTCTATTGTAAAGTTTCCGTACTTATTTTTAGTTACAAATGGCTTTAAATCAGTGTTTACCAATTTAAGCGCCTTCAGATCGTAATGACCGGTATGTTTGTTTCTTGGGTGTAAAGTTGGTTTTTCTAAACCCTCTTTTTTCTTGTGGTCTGCCATAATTATTGAGCCTTATTAAGACCCCAAAGCTAACCTTAATTTTTAAGCTGTTGTTTTATTTTTTTCGCATACGTTTTGGCCCATACCACAACCAAAAACCTGTTATCGTAAAAAGAAGAAGTGCAAGCCCCATTATTGTAGTGTAAAATACTTTTATTTGATTATCACTTGTGCCCACATAATTATCTAAAATTGAACCATCATGTATTTGTTCTAAGAGGTCAGAATATCTACGTTCTATATGAAGTAATTTGCCTGTTGCCCCATCTAATTGCAGTCCCCAGAGATGATTTTCATAAATGAATTTCACCATTCCCTTTTCTTTTCTGATGTCAATTCTATCAATTTTAGTGGATAAATCTTTAGAGACGTTTTCTAAAAGATAGGTATTAGCGAGCGTGTGTAAACTATCAATAGGTAACCAATGTTTTAATTCTGTAGAAGTGCCTTCATACGATTTAGATAGAATTATTCCCCCACTGTGTTTTTTCCATCCTAAAAGAAGTCCGGTGATAGAGATAATAAAGAAGAAAATGAACAAAGCTGCACCAGTGGCTCTATGTACTTTTCTAAAAATACGTAGCCATTTTGCTTGTCTCTGTCTTTTGGTGATTTTAGGCATTATTTTGGGTCGGTTAACGGGCAATATAGACAGATTTACAAAACCGTTATTAGAAGGAATTGTTAAAATAAAAGGTTTAACAGTTAAAGGCGCTATAACATTAATAATCGCTGGTTTGGTTAATTTAAATCTTGATTTTCTTTTTCAGGACTTGTTTCAAATTCTTCTACTTCTTTTTCCTCATCTGTAGAAGACCATTCTTCTATATTTTCATGACTTTTTGCGACGTCATTTGTATATAACAGGGCATTGAACAAGGCTCTATAAGTACCCATGGATTGCCCTCGCCATTGGGGTTGAAAACCAAAAAGAACAACATGCCCGTTTTTATAATGAACATCAAGCGCTGCCGCTTTTTTGTTCATGTATTTTTCACCAACTAAATAGCCCGATAATAATGGGGATCCTTTTTCTTGATATTTAGATAGAATTTCGCCCTTAAAACCCTCTAGAGTTTTAAACACGGGGCTTCCAAAAACAAAAACACCTGATTTTTCTGGCATACCAGCCATAACTGGGTGTAATGTATTATTTGTCACTTCTAAAATAGAGCCGCCTGTAAAAAACTCGTTTTTCTTTAGTTTTTCTACGTTGTTTTCTACCGGTAAATGAAATTCTTTTATAGCGAAATCAGTACTTTTATTTAAACAAACCAATGTACCACCAGAACTAATAAAAGATTCGATATTTCTAACACCCAATCCTTTTAAGCCGCCAACATATTGTGGTGGAGCCATGCCTTTTTGAAAACCATTTTCTATAGTACCCGGTTTTTCAGATGCTAGTAAAATAACATCGAATTTTTCATTTAAATTTCCATTGTTAACGTCTGCATTTCTAATGACGGTATATGGTATTTTAAAGTTATCCAATAACCATCTTGTCCAGCCCATATCCATACTTGCTTTCCATGGATCATAAACCGCTATTCTAGATGTTACCTTTGTTTTTGATTTACTTGAAGTTACTTTCGCATTTAAAGCATATTCCTTCACCCATTTTTGCATTTGTGATCTTGATGTGTTGCTTATGGCATAAGTTTGTTGTTTTGAGTTGTAACTAACCGGAAGATTTTTGCTCATAGCATCGCCAATAACCCTGAATGAATTATTTTCTTTGGGATAGAGAACCATGGTGCCTCCACTACCTTTTAAAGTTCCTGGTAAGGGAATAATACCTGCTGCAATTTCATTGGTATCAAAACCTGCCCCACCAATAAAGTCTACCTTACTTAAATCAATATCGTTATTGTAATTTTCGACTAAAGCAGTTCCCTCAACAGGCTTTAAGCTAGAATATACCAATTGTGATAAAGGAGTCATCGCTGCAATAACTTCTACTTCCATTTGGTATGGCAATGTCCACCCTGCTGCATCATATGGCTGTTCCAACGGTCCATCTGGTGATTCTCTTAAATCTGGATATTCTTGAATATCTATAAGTTGCCTAGCTAATTCTCCAAATTCTTGTGCCATGGGTATAACCCATGTGCCTTTAGGGTATTCATTTCCTTCAAAAGAAATGTCGGTGTCTAGTTGTGATATTCTAATACCATTAAATGCTAATCTTTTTAGAAATTCCACTGGTCGTACAGGGTCGCGTTGTTTTTGTTTTATAAAATAAGCATATGGTGGTTCTTGCTTATACTTGTTGATAGTATTTATACCTGCTTGATACTTATTAAAAAGTAAGGTTTCTTTATATTTTGATGCATAATCCAAAACCGCGACTGAGGCTGTTTCCATATATTTTACAGCATTGCCTAAACGCCACCATCCACCTTTCCATGGGCTAGAATACAAGGATTCTACTCGTAAATCCGCTCTTTCTCTGGGAAAATCCTTAATGGTATAAAAATGAGGTGTAGCAAATTTGTACAGAGAAGTCTCCGTCCAAAATGATGGTATGTTCTGCATCATTGGCATGTAGTCAATATAACCTGGGTACCAAGCATCAAAACCCTTACCCATATGTACTGCACCTGGCAAACCTTCAGTTTCTAACTTTTGAGCCATAGCCATGCCAATCATATTTACTTCTCGTGCCATTAATGGTGGAGTTTGGGGAGCAACTGGTTCTGCAAAAGGAGGTAACCATATTCTAGTGGGAAAAGGAGAAGATTGATGATGTACATGAATAATACTTGGTTCCCACTCTCGCCAGATACTACCAACTACGCGAGATTCAAGTTGATTTAACATATATGCATCTCGATTGTTATCATGACCAACATATTTTTGGTATAACCATGGTGTAGACGCTACTTCATAAGGTGTTCCAACATTACCTAAATACCAGTTTGCAATAATATCTTGCCCGTCAGGATTTAATGATGGCCAAAGAATTAAGATAACATCTTCAAAAATTGCGCTATACTTTTCTGATTTGGCATTGTTAACCAGGTCATATGCCAAGGTAATTATGTGTTGTGCTCCTGCTACTTCAGAAGCATGCAAACCACCACTAATATCTACAATGGCCTTTCCTTCTTTTGCTAGTGCTTTTGCCATTTCTCTAGATAGATTTTCTGGATGAGCTAATTGTTGTGAAATAGATTTGTAATGCTCTATTTTTTCTATATTTTCAGGAGTTGATATCATTACATATTGCCATACTCTTCCTTCAGAGGTTTTTCCGGCAGATTTCATCTCTACCATATCACTTGCCGAAGCTAATTTTTCAAAATAAGTAATCGATTGTTCGTAAGTAGCTAGGTGAAAGTCCGACCCAATCTCAAAACCTATAACATTTGTTGGGTTTGGTATGTTCTGTGCATTTGTATTTTGTAAGAAAAAACACACTAAAACCAGAGACAATGACGTTAGGTATTTGAATTTGTTAAATAGAGACAATAAATTTTTAATAGGAGATTCCCTAAAGGAAAGTACGTTCATTAGTTTGAGTCGTTAGTTTGTCTTACTAAATTATTAAATATGAGATAGGTGCAGTTATAAAGCTGGTATAAGTTGTTATCTTTATGATATTCATTATTTTAAAGGTTAAACGAAATCAGTTTGATAATTATATGACATGAATACCAAAGCATATAATATTGCACCATAGATATTATCTATTAGAAACATTAAAACAATAGACAAAATGTTTATAGTTTTGTGTTTAAGAATTAGAAACAACTTAAAATTTATATAATCATGAGTAGTACTAACGATAAAGGTGAAGCTTGGGATGTTAATGATCCTGCTGCAGCGAATTGTCCATTTTTAAATGGCGAAATGCATCAAGCAGCTGGCGGTGGAACAACGAATAGAGATTGGTGGCCAAATATGTTGAATCTTAATATATTAAGATTGCATTCCAAAATGGCGGATCCAATGGACGACGACTTTAATTATACTGAAGAGTTTAAATCTTTGGATTTAGCGGCAATTAAGAAAGATTTGACTGATTTAATGACTACTAGTCAAGATTGGTGGCCTGCGGATTACGGTCATTACGGACCATTCTTTATACGTATGGCTTGGCACAGTGCTGGTACATACCGTATTTCTGATGGTAGAGGTGGTGCTAGTGCGGGTAACCAACGCTTTGCTCCATTAAACAGTTGGCCTGATAATGCCAATTTAGATAAGGCAAGATTATTATTATGGCCTATTAAACAAAAATATGGTAAGAAGATTTCTTGGGCAGATTTACTGATTCTTACAGGTAATGTTGCTCACGAAAGTATGGGCTTACCAATGTTTGGTTTTGCAGGCGGACGTGAAGATATATGGCAACCAGAAGAAGATATTTACTGGGGTTCTGAAACAGAGTGGTTAGGAAACAAAGAGCGATATGACGAAAAAGGAGATAAATTAGAAAATCCATTAGGTGCTGCACATATGGGATTAATTTATGTGAATCCAGAAGGGCATAATGCTAATCCTGATCCTTTAGAAGCTGCTCATTATATAAGACAGACATTCAAAAGAATGGCTATGGATGATTATGAAACGGTTGCTTTAATTGCAGGTGGTCATACATTTGGTAAAACACATGGTGCCGCCAACCCTGATGATTATGTGAGTTCGGAACCTGCTGCTGCAGATATTACGGAACAAGGTTTAGGATGGAAGAATAGCTATGGTACTGGTTCTGGTGCAGATACTATTACTAGTGGTATAGAAGGTGCTTGGTCTCAAACACCTACAAAATGGAGTCATTACTTCTTTGAAAATCTATTCGGATTCGAATGGGAATTAACAAAGAGTCCTGCTGGTGCTTGGCAATATAAGCCAGTTGGCGATGCAGGTGCTGGTGAAATGCCAGATGCCCATATTCCAGGAAAGACACATCAGCCTTTTATGTTGGTTACAGATATGTCTTTACGTATAGATCCAGCTTATGAAGAAATTTCTAGAAACTTCTTAGAAAATCCAGATGAGTTTAAAGATGCTTATGCAAGAGCTTGGTATAAATTAACGCACCGTGACATGGGTCCTGTTGATCGTTATTTAGGTCCTGAAGTACCAAAAGAAGAATTACTTTGGCAAGATCCAGTGCCAGCGGTTGATTTTGATTTGATTGATGATGCTGATATAGAAACGTTGAAGAAAACAATTTTATCTTCAGGTCTTTCTACAGCAGAATTAGTTTCTACTGCTTGGGCTTCTGCTTCAACTTATAGAGGTTCAGATAAACGTGGTGGTGCCAATGGTGGTCGTGTTCGTTTAGCGCCTCAAAAAGGTTGGAAAGTGAATAACCCTACACAATTGGCTAAGGTTACTACCATGTTAGAGAAGATTCAGAAAGAATTTAATGACAGTCAGTCTGGTAATAAGATAGTTACTTTTGCCGACTTAGTTGTTCTAGCTGGTACAGCCGCTGTTGAAAATGCCGCTAAACTTGCTGGTTTTGATACTAAAGTGACATTTAACGCTGGTCGTACGGATGCGACTCAAGAGAAAACGGATATTGAGGCTTTTGATGCACTTGAACCACTTGCGGACGGATTTAGAAATTATACCAATAAGAATGTTTCTATTCAACCAGAAGAGTTATTAATTGATAAAGCGAATTTATTAACCTTAACTGCGCCAGAAATGACCGTATTAGTTGGTGGTCTTCGTGTGCTAGGAGCTAACTATGACGGTTCTAATAACGGAGTGTTTACTGATAAACCGGGGTTACTTACAAATGATTTCTTTATCAATTTATTAGATATGGGTACGACTTGGAAGGCAGCTTCTGATGATGATACTGTGTTTGAAGGAAGTGATCGTAAAACAGGTACAGTTAAATGGACTGGTACTAGAGCAGATTTAATATTCGGCTCTAATTCAGAATTACGTGCTTTAGCAGAAGTTTATGGTACAGAAGATGCGAAACAAAAATTTGTACGCGACTTTAGTAGAACATGGACTAAAGTGATGAATTTAGATCGTTTTGATATCTAATGGATACATTTAATATATAAAAAAAGGCAGCTCGAAAGAGCTGCCTTTTTCTTTTGCTTACAAATCTATTTCTTGATTGATTCTCCGAAAGTTAATAGATTATGATCTGGGTCTAAAAGAGAAAATTCCTTTTGCCCCCAGGGTTTTATTTCTAAGGCGCCATTTGGATGTATGGGCACCCTTGTATTTAATAACGATTGGTATAGGGAATCAATTTCATTAGTACGAATATATACTTGACCGTAATTTTCTTCAGGCTCAAGGGCTCTAAACAAAAAGAAATGTATTTCAATTCCATCCTTTTCTATTATTAAATAGTCAGGATAATCCATTGTACCTACTTTTTTAAATTCGAGCGAATCAATATAATAGGATATAGTATTGTCCCTGTTTCGCATTGGTAGCTTGGGGATTATGGCTGTAAGCATATGTTATATATTACGGTGATGTCAAATTACTAAAACCAAATTACAATTGTGGATGTTGTACTATCTTAGTATGGTAAGAAGTACAATTGTTAAAGCTTAATACATTGATATATCTTTTTTAATTGGCGCTGTTTTGTAACAAATGTGTAAGAAATGCTACTAATTGTATGAAGGCTTTTAGTATCTTCCAATATTAACTTTAAAAGAAAAAAGTATGGGCTCATTTATTTGGATTCCGGTTGCGTTATTAGTGATTTTCACTATTCTGTCGGGTGTATTTATTGTAAAACAACAAACAGCTGTTTTAATTGAAACTTTTGGAAAGTTTACCAGCGTTAGACAATCTGGTATTCAATTTAAGATTCCTTTTGTACAAAGAATCGCAGCAAGAATAGGATTAAAGATTCAGCAATTAGATGTTATCATAGAAACAAAAACTTTAGATGACGTATTTGTAAAGTTGAAAGTATCTGTACAATATGTTGTAATTAGAGAAAAGGTATATGATGCCTACTATAAACTGGAATATCCGCATGAGCAAATTACTTCTTATGTATTTGATGTAGTTAGGGCAGAAGTACCTAAAATGAAATTGGATGATGTGTTCGTGAAGAAAGATGATATTGCTATAGCTGTAAAATCTGAATTACAAGAAGCCATGCTGGATTATGGTTTTGATATTATAAAGACTTTGGTTACCGATATTGATCCAGATGCACAGGTGAAAGAAGCCATGAACCGTATTAACGCTTCTGAACGTCAAAAGACCGCTGCACAGTTTGAAGGTGATGCTGCTCGTATCTTAATTGTAGAAAAGGCAAAAGCCGAAGCAGAAAGTAAAAGATTGCAAGGTCAAGGTATAGCAGATCAAAGAAGAGAAATTGCTCGTGGTTTGGAAGAGTCGGTTGAGGTACTAAATAAAGTAGGTATTAATTCACAAGAAGCTTCTGCCTTAATTGTCGTAACACAACATTATGATACTTTACAAAGTATAGGTGAAGAAACAAATACGAATTTGATTTTATTACCAAATTCTCCGCAAGCGGGTAGTGACATGTTAAACAACATGGTGGCAAGTTTTACCGCTAGTAATATGATCGGTGAAAGCATGAAGAAAACCAATAAGCCTAAACTAAAGGAATAAGTAATTTTACTTTTATCATTTTAAGATACAACCCGAGAATTTTTCTTCTCGGGTTTTTTTATGCTTTTTTAATTCAGTATTTAGCAATATACTTCTTAAGACAAATAACCTGCTCAATCGTCTATTTTAAAGCCAATAGCGAACACTTTTGTTTATATTAATACCAATTAGTCTAAAAAAGAAAAACCACCTTGTAGACAACATGCCTAAAGATGGTTTTTAATAGCGAACCTTAATTAAAACCCGTTTTAACTATAAGATATACCTATACTGCTTTTTTTATTGAATTTTAGCCCAAGAGTCGCGTAAACCAACCGTTCTGTTAAAAACCAATTTATCAGCTGTGGTGTCTGGATCAACACAAAAATATCCGATGCGTTGAAATTGAACTCGGTCTCCAATTTTGGCATCCTTAAGATGAGGTTCTACAAACCCGGTTATTACCTCTAAGGAATTAGGATTTACAAATTCCATAAAATCTTTGTCCTTATGGGTATCTGGACTAGCATCTGTAAATAAACGATCGTATAAACGAACTTCTGCTTCAACAGCATGTTTTATAGATACCCAATGTAAAGTTCCTTTTACTTTACGTAAACTCTCTTCCGTACCACTACCACTTTTGCTTTTTGGGTCATAGGTACATTGTACCTCTATAATATTCCCATCAGTATCTTTTGTACAAGACTCAGCTTTTATAATATATGCGTTCTTTAAACGAACTTCTTTTCCAAGTTTTAATCTAAAGAACTTCTTGTTAGCTTCTTCTCTAAAATCTTCCTTTTCTATGTAGAATTCTCTTGAAAAAGGAACTTTTCTAGAACCTGCACTTTCATCTTCTGGGTTGTTTTCGGCATCTAACCACTCTTCTTCACCTTCTGGGTAATTTGTGATGACCACTTTTAAAGGATCTAAAACACCCATAACCCTAGGAGCAACTTTATTTAAGTGATCTCGTACTTGAAATTCTAATAAAGAAACATCTATTAAGTTATCCCTTTTTGCTATACCTATAGTATCTGTAAAATTGCGGATAGATTCTGGAGTATAACCCCTTCTTCTTAAACCAGAAATAGTTGGCATTCTAGGGTCGTCCCAAGAATCAACAACACCATTTTCTACTAATTTTGCCAATTTTCTTTTACTAACTACGGTGTGGCTTAAATTTCTACGAGCAAATTCACGTTGTTTAGGTCTTACTTTAGTTTGGTCATATACTTGATCTAAAAACCAGTTGTATAGCTCACGGTGCATTGCAAATTCTAAAGTACAGAATGAATGGGATACTTGCTCTATATAATCGCTTTCTCCATGTGTCCAATCATACATCGGATAAATACACCAATCGGTATTTGTTCTGTGATGTGCTTTATGCAGTATACGGTACATAATAGGGTCTCTCATTAACATATTAGAAGAAGCCATATCTATTTTGGCTCTTAATACATGAGTACCCTCTTCAAAGTCTCCGTTTTTCATCTTTTCAAAGAGCTCTAAATTCTCTTCAATAGATCTATTTCTATTTGGACTATCGGTTCCTGGTTCTGTTGGCGTGCCTTTTTGAACGGCCATATCTTCAGATGATTGATTATCGACATAAGCTTTGCCCTTTTTAACCAATTCAACGGACCAATCATATAATTGTTGGAAAT
The DNA here is from genome assembly GCF_045063735.1 of Maribacter sp. Asnod1-A12. Classification (NCBI taxonomy): domain Bacteria; kingdom Pseudomonadati; phylum Bacteroidota; class Flavobacteriia; order Flavobacteriales; family Flavobacteriaceae; genus Maribacter; species Maribacter sp. Asnod1-A12. Next base: position 1,374,616 of record NZ_JBEFNZ010000006.1, on the reverse strand, counting down.
AATCTGACGCATACCGTTCGGTATCCCACCTAAAACCTAACCATTCTACATCCTTTTTGATGGCATCTACAAATTCTTGTTCCTCTTTTGCTGGGTTGGTGTCGTCAAACCTCAGATTTACAGGTGCATTATATCTTAGACCTAAACCAAAGTTTAAGCAAATAGAGCTTGCATGCCCAATATGAAGGTAACCATTAGGCTCTGGAGGAAAACGAAAACGTAATTCGTCTTTGGTATAACCATTTACCAAGTCCTCTTCAACAATTTGTTCAATAAAATTCAAAGACTTCGTTGTCTCGCTCATGTCATTATTTTTCAAGGTACAAAAGTAGCAAAATTGCCTTAATTGGTAGGTTTAAAATAAGTACACCTTGTATAAAATGAGTTTCACAACAGAAATCTTCCTTCCGACAACAATAAATTTCACTTCGTCGTATTAAATAACATATTTGTCTATGAAATGATGGAATAGTGAAATTATTTATTAACCGACTTTTCAACCGTAGTGGCCCCCATAACTACAAATACCTATGAAAACCTTGAACAAATTTACCGTATTTACAGCACTATCCATGCTATTTTGCGCTTTTCAATTAACGGCGCAAGCAATAGTAATTAATGCACCCGAACCTGCAGATAATCCGAATTTATCTGGAAGTACGCCATGGTCTGCCGTTTGTGCAGGTAGTGGTGGATTCAATGAATATTTTGTAAATATTACCTGGATCGGTACCGCTAACGCAGGCAATGAGTTTATACTTGAATTGTCTGATGCCAGTGGTAGCTTTTCAAATGCTCAAACTTTGCAAACTATTACGGATCAAAATGATGTAAAAGATTTTGATACGAGTTTTGCTATACCAACAGATACTCGTGGTGAGGGCTATAAGATGCGAGTTAGAAGTACAGATCCTGTAAAAGTAGGTTCTGAATCAGAAGCCTATAATATGTATTATATGGATGTTACTTCGAATTTGAATATTAGTGAATTAGGTGATGGTGTTCCACCTGGTACCGTTTGTAGTACTGGTGCTATAACATTACAGGTAGATAACATAGCCAATCCAGAAACATATCAATATATATGGTTTCGAAGTGGAACTGAATTAACCTCTGAAACTGGGCACACTTTGAATGTATCGCAATCTGGTATGTATAACGTTTATATTGATTATGGACCAAGATGTACTGGATCTGGTAATACAGATTCTAATATTGTTGACGTTACCATAGGTGGATCTGGAACCGGTATTGCAGTTACGGCTCCAACTAAAACTTCTTTATGTAGTACAGATACTGAAACTTTGACTATTGACCAAACAGATGCTTCTTGGAGCTACCAATGGTTTAAAGATGATGTTGAGATTGTTGGTGCTACTTCAACTTCTTATAGTGTTAATGCTGCTAATGCAGGTTTTGAAGGAGACTATGCAGTAGAGATTTCAGGTACAGGAATCTGTAATGAAAGATCGGCCGTAGTAACCATAACCAATGCTGAACTATATACCGTAACTGTAGAGAATGAAATCAACATGGTTTTATTACCTACACAAAATGAAGTTTTATCAGTTAGTACAACAGCAGTTACACCAAGTTATAAGTGGTTTAGAAATACTGTTGAGATTTCTGGTGAGACTGGTAGCTCTATAACAATTACTGAAGATGGTGAGTACTATGCAGAAGTTATACAAACAGGCGGTGCATGTTCTGTGTCTTCTAAAAACTCTGATGTGACTACTGTTGTGTCTCCTGCTTCTTTTGAAATGACCATAAATTATACTGATGCGTATACATCTTGTGAAACCACTAGTACTACATTAAGTGTTGAGCTTATAAACGCAGTTGCAGCAGATGGAACAAAAACAGATGTTACCAGTGCGTTACTTGACGGATTTACCTATGAATGGAGTAAAGATAGTGCTGCCATAAGTGGCGCAACTAGCAACAGTATTAGTCTGGCTTCAAATTCTGAAAATGGTGATTATGATTTAAATGCAACCATTGGCAGTTTTGATGTAGATAGCAATGTTTTACCTGTTCAGTTATTAACTAATGAAACAGTTAGTATTACAAGTTCAGGAACTGTTTTCTGTAGTGGTGGCGAAACTATTACGTTAAGCACAACAACCGACTTAAGTTCTGCTACATACCAGTGGCAATTAGACGGTGCATCCATTAATACTACAGATGCTGTATTAACGGTTTCTACTGCAGGTACATATACTTTAGCAATAGATATAGATGGTTGTTCTCTTATCTCTAATGAGATTGTGGTAACACCGTTAGATGAAAACTTAATTACCCTTGATCCCGGTACAGAAATAGTAATGCCAGAAGGTACTTCTAGAGTAGTTACGGCAAGTGGAGGAACTGCTTACAGATGGTTAGACGAGAATAGTATAGAATTAAGCAACTCCGACAGTATTACCCTTACTGAAGCCGGTACTTATACTTTAATAGCTTCTATAGACAATTGTGAGATTGTTAGACAAGTAGAGGTTACTTATCTAGACACCTTTAAAGTGCCCAATGTAATTACCGTGAATGGAGATGGTATTAATGATCAATGGATCATTCCAAACTCATATTCCAATCAAGCAGATGTTAATGTAATTATTTACAATGAACAGGGTCAGGAACTAGTAAACGAATTTGATTATAAAAATAATTGGCCGCAGTCAACTACTGCGTTCACTAAACAAAACATGGTATTCTACTATAAAATTAGAAATGCCAGTGAAGTACTAAAACAAGGTACGATCACAGTAATACGTTAAGCTCACCATGCTAAAGAAAAGTGTTTTATATCTGTTGTTATTTGTGTTAGCTATCATGAAGGTTAGCGGGCAAGAGGAAAATCCGTTTGTATCATACGATGTTCCTGCTCAGAATCTACTGAAGTATAACCGATTCTTAATTAACCCAACGTTTTCAACCGTTAGGGAAGATAAATCGTATATCAACTTGTTACACCGAAACCAATCGGTACAATTTGATGATAACAACCAAAACTATTTTTTAAGCTATAGTGGACGTATCAATGATAAAACCGGATTAGGTCTTAGTCTATATTCTCAAAGAGAAGGTATTTTAAGCAACTTTGGTGTTTTAGCAAATTATGCCTACGGTATTAAACTGAACGACAAAAGTAATTTTACTTTTGGTGCAAATGTTTCTTACTACCAGAGTGGGTTTGATAACGGCAGAGCATCTACTGTAGAAGAGGATCCTTTCTTAGCAGGTTTACAAGATCAGAACCTTTTATCATTTCAACCTGGTTTTAACCTTTCTTATGGTAAATTCGATGTTGGTGTATTTGCTGAAAACCTTTTTGATTACAACTTAAAGACAAGCGAATCTGTAACGGAGTTTAAAGACAAAACATATTCTGGTCACCTACAATATACTCATCAGTTTGAAAAGCAAGATGGTATTTTTGAGCAAGGGCGTTTAATGCCTTTGGCAAGAGTTAGAAAAGTAGGAGAAGAAGATGTTACTCTTGGAGGAAGTTTAATTCTTGACCTTCCAAAACTAGGATGGATCCAGGGTGGATATGATAGTTTTTATGGTGCAGCCGCAGGTGTAGGTTTTAACCTGAACCAAAGAATTTCTTTAGGCTACACCATGGAAAAAGGTTTGTCTAGCAACTTTGATAATTTCGGTGTTACCCATGAAATCTCTTTTGCATATTCTTTCTCTCCAAATCTTACTGAAGATAGGGTAATGTTAGAAGATGACTTTGAAGATGATTTAGTGCAGAATGATGAGGAGCCGGAGAATATCGCTAGCAATGAAGAAATAGAAGAGTTGAAGATGAAATTGGCAGAGAACGATGCCATCATCGAAGAATTGATGTTTCGTCAAGATTCTTTAGAAGCTATTCGCCAATCAGATTTAGAAAGACGTTTTGCCATGGTTATGCGTATGGTTCGTAATGAAACGAACGGGGAAAGACCAGACCTTGAAAACAAGGCAAAAGAACTGTTCTTGGATGAAGACAGTAATACTGCGGTTGCTTCTAACTATAACCCAAGCAATTCTGGTACTCCAAAAGTTGCGTCTAATTACAATCCAAATAATTCAGGTGAGGCGGTTTCAAGCAATCAAGCAGCAAGTCAAATACAACAAGATAGGGTAGCAGGGGTAACAAACTATAGAAAAGATCCTGTTGCAGAAAGGCAAGAAGTTGCAGAGACCAATACAAATTCAAATACGAATTCTTCAGTTGATAGCAGATTTAAGGAACAAGTTCAACCAAAAGATGCAGTAGTTACAAATAGAGCACGAAATACTTCTACGCCCGTTGCTAAAGCAACTAGAGAAGTAGCTCAGGACGGAGTGAAAAGTAGAAGGTTTAAAGATTTACCTGACGTTACAGATGGCTATTATGTAGTTGCCAATGTATACAAAGGTGGACAGTATATGAACAACTTTATTGACGACCTTAATGGACAAGGCATTAACGCCGATTATATCGACAACCCTAATACTGGTTTAAAGTATGTATACTTAGAACGTTATGACACTTTTGAAGAAGCGGTAGCGGCTCACGATAATAAACTGAACGGTACATATGATGGTGCTACTTGGATTATGAACGTTGATAACAGATACACTAATGATGCTTACGCAAGCAATGTTAATAAAATCAAAGAGAAGTCTTCGAAGTATGACTCTAATGTTCTTACCTCAAATGAGGTGGTTAGAGATAATGTTGCCTCTACCGATACTGATTCTAAAAACATAATTATTGAGGGAGCCGGTTCTGGCTATTACTTAATTGCCAATGTATTTGCCAACCCTAGCAATGCTAAAAAGTTTGTTTCGCTTTTAAACTCATTCGGGTTAAATGCGAGTTACTTCATCAATCCTAAGAACAATTACAGATACGTATACCTTAAAAAGCATGACTCTTGGACCAACGCTTTAATATCTTATTACTCTAAGCTAAACGACGCTTATGATGAGAAGATGTGGATTATGCGAGTCAATAAAGAACTACTCGTGTAGTTGACTATATGTGAACATGACGATTATACAAAGCCCTTATCATCTTAGATGATAAGGGCTTTGTATTTTCATAGATTGAGTTTCATCTCTAATATGAAATATTTAAAAACCAACCATTATATTTTAAGAAGTTGTTTCGGGGTCATTTCATCAAGTTTAACTTATGTAAACTTGAAATGTTTTGATGGAGGGCTTATTAAAAATACCGATGTATTGGCAAACACTTATTCTTATTTTCTTTTTAAAAGAGAGAAGATATTTTATGTTTCAATGCCATCACCTTTTAAAATTTTTAAGTCTTAAATAGCAGATAAAAATTGTTTTTAAGACTTCTTGGTTTTAGCTGTTTTTCTTTGATTTAAGAACGATAATCTTCTTGAGGGCTTTTAGATTTTATAACCATCTTCTAAATACCAAATTATTTCTTCGTTATAATTAAACTAAAATTAGTTGCTTTTTTGAAGTCACCAATAGTTGTCTTTCTGTAAATTCAAAATTAGTCCCAATCATTATGTAAAAACGGTTCTTGTTTTATCTGATTTATGAGAGATTCAATAATATTGCTTATTCTTTTTTTACTCCAAATGAATTCTGGTCAAGTACAATAAGTTTCTGAATCTTATCTGATCGGTAGTTGGACGGTTGATCAGAAACTTCAAGAAAGTGATACTGAAACTACAGTTTATAAACGGAGCAGAACTTTGAAAATCGTTAGTGAACTTGTTTTTTTACTACCAGTGAATTTCGCATAACCTTTAATTCTGGAAGGAGAATCGGGCGGTGATGTGGAAATGAAATTCACCAAGGAGGAATCAATGGATATTATCGTTTTAATACTCAAGATCAATCATTAACTCTTGAAAGCTACAATACTGATCCTAATATGAATTGGAACCTTTTTTTGGGTTGATGAAAGCTCATTTGGAGTTATAAAAGCAAAAGACAATAGTACTTATGATTAAGAAGGTCTTTTTTTGTAGGTGTTTGCCAATCGACACTAAAAAAACACTTTGCAAGTAACCGGAAACCAAATAGATTTCCGGATGTTACTTGTTATATTAAATCTTAATAATCAAGATTATTACCATTGAAAACCAACTCGTCTAAATTGATTTTCAATAGCTCCTATTCCTTTTATTTATAACCCGATAATTACAAATACTATGTTTATCATATTTAATTCTATGCTCAGATAACAGTTGTGTAATTATTTCTCTGGTTTCCTTTTCATCTAGTTGAATTTTTTCTCCCAAGTCGAGAGCATTTAATTGACCTTGGTTTTCAATGAGTGCTTTAAAATATCTTTCTTTATTTTCCATGAATTTGTTTTTTTACGGCTATCATCATGTGCGGACTAAATGGCAAAATGTAGCTATCGTTTTCTGTAACTTGTAGTAGTTCAATTAATGTCTTTCTCTTTTTATGATTTCCCATGTTCGCAAAGAAGTCTTTGTCAAGCCAAGCCATACCTTCAACTGCATATGTGTTTAAGTACGTTAAATCTTGCTGTAAAAATTCCTCTTTTAGTTGTTCGGGTTTGTGATAATAGGCTTCGGTCAAGAGCCAGGGAAAATCATCTGGTGGATTGTGTATTCCTGTCGTCAATTCATTCTTGCACATTTCAAAGAAGGATCTTTTATGTATGAGACCATTTAAGAGCCCAACTAAAGTCGATGCCGTATAATTGATAGCAAATCCTAAAATGATTCCGCCATTTTTTAAAACGCGCCTAGCTTCTATAATGGTTGATTCTCGATCTTCTTTTCTCTGAAGATGATAAAGAGGACCATGAAGTAAGATGAGGTCTGCATAATTATTTGGGAAGTCTAATTTTCTAGATTCGCCCAAATGAACCCAGAACTTGTTCTTTAATTTCTTTGACCTATTTTCTGCTACTTGCAAATGTTTAGCAACGGGTTCTACCAAATGAACTTCATGACCTTTTTTGGCAAGCCACTCAGCATACTTACCTGTACCGCCACCAACATCTATAATTTTAGAAGATGATGTAGAAAGGTATTTTTCAATGAGCGATTTTATTCTTTCAAACTCAAATATACCCATGCCTTTTTCAAGTCTGGTTTCTTCAGATGCTTTGTTATAGAATACTTCTATATTTCTTGATATTAACTGTTCACTTTTCATTTTTGATTTAAGGTAAGAGCATCGCATTTTTGATTGTGTACTACAATTGAAAGAGATACTGCAATCGATTTTTCAATCAATTGTTTTTGTTTAAAATTTTATAAATAATGGGTTGTTATTATGTGTGCATTAGAAAGTATCTATGCACTAAGTACTCGTTGGTCGAGTTCGTCTTTTTAGAAAGACCTAGATAATATGTAGAATTAATATAACAGATTTTAAAGATAGCCTTTCTTAATATATAATTGGCGGGGCTAAAGATTTAAAAAGGTTGTTTGATACACTTTACAGCCTTTTTTAGAGATTATGAATTAGATACCCAACAAAGTAGCTTAAAATTGACAACTGTTCTTTAGAGCGGCTAATTCGCACCTGAATAAGTATATTTTAATGCGTTGTATTACAGATTAATTTTGAGTGCATTATTCTTATTTCTACATCCTTTTTTTATCTATTTAAAGATAATGTCGTAATTAATTTGAGGTGCTTTTGAAGAAAAAATTGACTCTAAAACCCTTATATTTTTAATAGTATTATCTCAATTTTTCTTATAAAAAACCGGGTCTTTCTAATATTTTATTCATCACTTTAAAAGTCAAAAACAGTTAGTTTTTTCGGGAGTTTTCACAACTAAATTTTATCGAGTTATCATAAAAGGCAAAATTTAAAAGTTGCGCTAGTACTTATCTAATCGTTGAAATACACTCTTTTTAAAAAATCACAAACCCAATCTATTTGATGTTTCACAACAGAAATGCTTGTTACTACAACAATTAATTCTTAACCCAACTAGTATGGATAATATTTGTTAATGGAGAATTACCCTGTTGAACGATACTAAATGGATATCGAATGATTGGAAGGCTTCAACAAATTCATAAAATGACCAGACTGACTCGCTTTTTATCTATTACAAAATACATTTCTCTTATGGGAAAACATTACTCCAAATGTTTGTTGTTTATTTTATTCTTGGCGTTAGGTTTACAGACTTCCTTTTCTCAGGTAAAAGAGGAATTTGCTCCGCGTTATAAGGCTGATATTCGTGGTGAACTTACTTTTATCGCTAATAGCATTGTAGGTCGCCAACAGGATGCATATTGTGAAGGCAGAGGAAGAAGGGAAGTTTGCTACCCAGAACAGACCCCCAATGACGCCTTTAATGACATAGGAACCTCATCTACTTCCAATGATTCATTTGATATGAATTATATTGATATAGATGGTGATTCTTCAACATTCAGTTCAAGTGGTGCCACCCTTACAATACCTAATATCGAATGCGCTTTAGTTAGATATGCTGGTCTTTATTGGTCTGCGGTTTATACAAATAGCGATAGAAGCGATTTAGGTGATATTAAATTTAAATTACCAGGAGGTAGCTACCAAGATATTACTGGGGCAGAGGAAATTTATGATGGATTCGGTGATAGTGATTTCGGATATTATTCCCCTTATGTTTATTATAAAGACATTACTTCAATGGTTACGGCAATGCCAAACCCAAATGGGGAGTACTTTGTTGCAAATGTTCGTGCAGATAATGGTAATAGTATAAGAGGAGGGGTATCTGGAGGTTGGAAAATGGTTGTTGTTTATGAAGATCCAAATCTACCTGGTGATAAATTTATTACCACTTTTGATGGTTACGCAGGTATTGCATCAGGTGAAAGTGTCGATATTCTTATAGATGGTTTTACCACTTTACCAGCACCTTTTCCTGTTTTTGCAAATATGGGCGTGGCGGCACTAGAAGGTGATAATGGTATCACTGGTGATGCTCTACAAATAAATGCCAATGGTACTTTTAGTACATTAAGAAACGATAGAAATGAATTAAACAACTTTTTTAATTCTAGTATTACAAATAATGATGTTCAATTTACGGACAGAAATCCAAACAGTGTAAATACCTTGGGTTGGGATGTAGATTATTTTAAGATTGAAAATGGAGGTACAAGTAATACAGTAATACCAAACGGTGCTACCAGTGCTATTTTAAGAGCCAGTTCTTCTCAAGATAAATATGATATCTTTTTTGCTTCTTTTGATGTAGATATTATTGCTCCGAATATTGTGTTGAAGAAAGTTGTAAGAGAACATGGTACCAATATTAATATTACAGGAGAAGGTGTAAACCTAGCTCAGATTATAGATTACGAACTTAATTTTGAAAATATAGGTAATGATGATGGTACTGGTTATACTATTAGAGATATTTTACCTGTTAATGTAGGTCCACAAAATAATCGCAGTTTTTTTAATGCATCAGATTTTTCATTTCCTGCACCAATTTGTGAGGGTTCACCTAGAACGTGTCATGAAATTACATATTCTTATGATCCATTAACTAGGGAAATAATCTTTTATATCCCTGATGTTTTTGTAAATCAAGACGACGGTGATTACTCTATATTATTTACTGTTCAAGTTGCAGAAGATTGTTTTGATTTTATTGATGCTTGTTCAGATAAAATTGAAAATTTAGCTTATGGTACGTATGCAGGTGTACAAAACTCGGCTGTTGTAACAGATGACCCGAGTGTTTCTGATTTTACAGATTGTGGCTTTACGGTTCCTGGAGCAACAAACTTTCTTTTAGACGACCTTGCCGCTTGTAATTTTGAAAGAACTACAGAGCTTTGTGGATTAAATACGTTATTAAATGCAGGTAATGGTTTTGACTCTTATGTGTGGTATCGTGATATTGATAATAATGGCGAACTTGATACGGCAATAGATATTGTAGTTACCGATAGTGATTCAGATAATGATCCAAGCACGCTTTTAGTTACAGACGTCGGCACTTATATCGTTGATAAAATTGTTGCTGACCCATGTAAAGGGTTTAAAGAAATTATAACTGTAGTGCCTTTTGGTTCTGGAGCAACACAAAACCCGGTAATAGAATATTTTAATGAAGTTAATAGCGATACAGATCCAAATAACGATATACCGGGTGAAATAGTTAATTGTGTAGATGGTACTGAACTTCCAAAAATATTCTTGTGTGGTATTAATGATACACAACCATTAGTCGTTAATATAGTTGATGCGCAAAGTGTATCATGGGAACTACTAGACGAGGGTAGTTGTGGTGTAAATGCCGAGGCAGGTGAAGATTGTGCTAATAGAGCTCTTACCTGTACATGGACAGAAGTTGGAACAGGAAGTAACTATACGTTAAACGCACCTGGTGAATATAGACTTTCTGTTATATACACTAATGGTTGTATAAGTCGTTTTTATTTCAAAGCTTTTCAAAACACCGTTGATTTTGGCGAGCCTACCACTAGGGATATCGTTTGTAATACTGATGGTAATATTACTATTCCTGCAAGTGATGGATATGCCTTTCAATTGGTTGATGCATTGACCAATACTATTTTAATTCCTTTTAGTGCGAATAATGGTGCCAGTTTCGATTTTGGAACAGGAGAAGCAGGTTCTTACAGAGTAGAATATACGCCTGTCGATACAAATGGAGACCCAATTGAAAATGCATGTGTGTATTCTACTGAGGCTATCGGTATTCGTGAACGTACGGTAACTTATGATGCAAGCGTAACCCCAGAAACGTGTCTCAATTTAGGTACTGTTACGCTACAGATTACAGATGCTGACCCACCATATTCTTTTGAACTTAGAAGAAATGATGGTGCAGATAGTGGTTTAGGTACTTTAATAGACAGTCAAGATGGTAATGGAGACAACAATCATACGTTTAGAGATGTTAGTGCCGGAGATTATATTGCCTATATTTCCACAGATGATGGTTGTACTTTTAATCAAGCAATAACAGTTTTAGATGAGAATGATTTAGAATTAACTGCTAGTGTAACACAACATATTACCTGTGAAGACGGTATTATTTTAATGGATGCCGATGGTGGTAACCCAGACTACTCATACGTAATTTGGCGTTATGTTAATGAAGGCGGAACTACGATTACTTCGTATTCGGATTTTGCAGATATTCCTGCAACGAATTTTCAGTCTAGCGAAACATTTAATATTTCATCAGCTGGTGACTATACTTTTTTAGTGTTAGACGAAACTGGGTGTTATGTGGAATCTAATACGGTTACCATCGAATTTCAACCAACAGCAGACTTTGATCCAACAACAGTAGATGATGTAGCTTGTTTCGGTGAAGCAAACGGTCGTATTCAGTACAACATTAACAATGCCAACGGGTATACTTTGTCGTTCTCCTTATTTGATTCAAATGATCAGGAATTAGCAACAAACAGTACAGGTAGTTTTCCAAATCTAGTAGCAGGAGACTATTATGTGCAAATAACTCAAACGCGAGGAACTGCTTCATGTGAATCAGAAGATATATTTACATTAAATACACCTACGGATGCCATAAGTGGCGATGCTGTTTTAGTACAAGATTATACTTGTTTACAAGAAGGTATTATTGAAGCTCAGAATGTTGCTGGCGGTACTGCTCCTTATTCATATAGTATTGACGGAATCACTTTTATTTCAGATACAACAGTTAACGCAAATCGGTTTGAAAATCTTACAGATGGTACCTACACCATTACCATAAGAGATGCGAGCGACTGTCCTTTTATTACAAACCAAATAGTAATTGACAGACCAAATCCGCCTACAGATTTAGACATTGTAGAATCTCAAATTACGTGTCCTACAGGTACATCTAACTTAACAGTAAACGCAATAAATGGTACTGCACCTTACGTATATTCTATTACTGCACCCTCTGCCATTGGTCCAACAAGTACTTCGGGGAACGAGGCTGTTTTTGAAGGCTTGGCTCCAAATACATATACGGTACGAGTTATCGATGCCGATGGTTGTTTTTATGAAGAAAATTATACGATAAATTCGATTAACCCAATATCGGCTAGTGGGCAAACTACACAACCAATTAGTTGTTTTGGTGCTGCAGATGGTGTTATCCGTTTTAATGTAAACTTCCAAGCAGGTCAAAACTTTACATATACCATTACAGGTCCTTCAGGAGTGGAAAGAACCGGGGGTACTGAAGCTTTAATTGATAATATCGACAATTTAGCGGCCGGTGTTTATACAATAGAAATTGTAGACACTGATACCAATTGTACATATACTGCTACTCACGAGTTAGAAGGTCCGGCTTCGGCATTGACTATTTCAAGCTTAACCGAAACACAACCCACTTGTACTTCAGCAGGTAGTATAAGTGTTCTTGCCGATGGCGGATGGGGAAGTTATGTATATGTACTTAATAATCCAGATAATTCTGTATTTGGTTCTAATTCTACAGGTTCTTTTACAGGTTTAACAGAACCTGGAACATATAACGGTACGGTAACAGATGCTAATAACTGTAGTGTTTCGTTCACGTTCGATTTGGATGCTGCTGAAGCTCCTGTTCTAGTAATAACACCAAATCAAGATTGTTTTGATAATGCTGTATTATTGACCTTGACCGCTAGTGTTTCTTCTGGTGGTGACGGTACTTTTGAATATAGTTTAAATGGTGGTGCATTTAGTAGTACCAATGTTTTTCCAGATTTGTCCGCAGGAACGTATACTATAGATGTTAGAGATGGAAACAACTGTACAGATACGGAGAGTATTACTGTAAATCCCGCACTAACGGTAACGGCAAGCGTAAGTAACATTATTGCTTGTGGTACCGAAACCGATATAAATATTTCTGCAGCTGGCGGAGATGGTAATTATGTGTATGCAGTAGTTGCTGACGGAGATACTCTAAATGCAGGTGACTTTGACCCAAATACTACTGTGACAGTTACTAGTACAGGTGTATATGATGTATATGTAAGAGATAATAGTGGTAATGCTGATTTCTGTGAATCTTCATATGAGATTACAATAGACCAAGATAATCCATTAGCATTATCTATTTCTAATACAGATATACTTTGTAGTGGAGAAAATCAATCTACTTTAACGATAGTTGCTTCTGGTGGAGAGGCACCATATATGTATAGTATTAATAATGGTGCAAATTATCAAACTCCGAATACTTTTAATAACCTTGGCGCAGGAACTTATAACATTCTTGTTAGAGATGTAAATAATTGCGAGGTTACTCAAGTTTATACTGTTTCTGAACCATTTACACTTTCTGCATCTGCTGCTGTTACGCAACTAGTGGAATGTAACCCAAGTGATGGTGCTGAGGTAAGAATAACGAATGCACAAGGTGGTACTGCACCCTATACTTATAGTTTTGATGGTGGTAGTACTTATGATACTGGTGCAATAGGGTACCTTTTAGCGGGATCACATACTGTAATTATTCGAGATGTAAATAATTGTACATACTCTATGGATGTTACTATTGAGCAGGCTCCAACTCCTCCAAATGTAGTATTGACTCCCGAGGTCGATTATTCATGCGATGGTACCGGTATTGTAACTATATCTCCAGACAACCCAAATTTAGAGTATACTTATAACCTTAATGGAGCGGTAAATACACCAGCTGATTCTAATGTTTTTACGAATGTACCAGTAGGTACGCATACAATTACGGTTGATTATATCAGTAATACCCCACCCGCAAGAAGTGAATTATTACGAGAAGATTTTGGAACGGGACCAAATGTTTCTATTCCTCAAATTGATACTACCTACTATTGTTACGAATCTCAAGATGCCTCGTTAGGTACATGCCCAGATGCAAATTTAAATATCAACGATTTACAATATAGTGTTACTAGTACCATTGTTGCTCCTTTTGGTACTTGGCTAAGCCCTGTAGATAATTCGGGCGACCCTAATGGTAGATATTTAGCTGTTAATGTTGGTGACCCAGGGGTAAATACCATTGTGTATAGTAAAACAGATATTGAAATAGTACCGAATAGAGATGTTGAGGTAGATTTAGATGTCATTAACTTAGTTAGACAAGGGTCGAACTTGATTAGGCCAAATATTTTGGTAGAGATTGTAGACCCCTCAGGAAATGTTATTGATAGTGGCACTACTGGTCTTATTGATGAAAACACTGGTGTAAATGATTGGAGAAATGTAAATATTCCTCCTTTAGATCCAGGTGCAAATAGTACAATTGATATTGTAATCAGAACAATTGCTACAGGAACTAACGGTAATGATGTTGCTATTGACAACATCAAGGCTTTTCAAAGTCCAGAACAATGTTCACAAACGGTTTCCATCGATGTTACTGTAGAAGATGGTAATGCTTTTGAAGCTTCGTTGCTTTCTTCTAAAGATTTGGATTGTAATGCAGATAATTCTGGTTCAATAACTTTTGAAGTTGATAATTACGGTACAAGTGGATTTGAATATAGCTTAGATAATTTTACTAATATTTTAGGTAGTACTACGGTATCTCCCCAAACCATATCAGGACTTTCGGCTGGTAGCTATAGAATATATGTTAGAGAGGTAGGAAGTTCTTTGCCAGGTTGTACTACATTTATCGATGAAACTATTGAGGAACCAACCCTAGTAGTTGCCAGTGCAAACTTGTCACAAGAATATACTTGTGATAACGGCGGAGCAGAAATTACAGCAAGTGCAACAGGTGGCACACCAGGGTATGAGTATCAATTAGAAGAAGATGCTCTTGGAATTGTAACCGCATATCAAACAAGTACAATTTTTAACGGATTGCCGGCAGGTACATACAATGTTAGTGTTAGGGATGCCAATGGATGTACTGATTTAACAGATACGCCTATTGTTGTAACAGATCCAGAAACACCAACTTTTACTTTACTAGAAACAAGTTGTTATAGTGGTAGTAATGATGCTACGATCGTTGTAAATGTTACAGCTGGTAATGGAGATTACCAATTTAGAATTAATTCAGGACCTTGGCTGACACCAACGCCAAGCAATGCATTAAGTTATACATTTAGTAATCTTGCAAACGGAACCTACAACATAGATGTAAAAGATAGTTATGGCTGTCCTTCTGCTCAACAAAGTATTACCATAGAGCCACAATTGCAAGCTTTTGTTGATGTTGTGGATATAAGTAATTGTGCAGACGGTTCCATTACGGTAACAGCTACTGGAGGTGATGGTAACTATGAATATGCTTTTGTGTCAACTACGGTTAACCCTACCGGCTTGTTTGGACCATCAAACTCATTTGCGGTAACCTCAGGTAATGAAGGTATATATGATGTATATGTAAGAGACAATGGGGGCAGTACACCTTTCTGTGAATATGTTGAAACGGTAGAGGTAGACCCAGCATTAGCTTTAGCTTTTACTGCAACACCCACAGATCCAATTTGTCATGATGGTTTAGGAAATATAGAAGTTAATGTTACTTCTGGTGAGAATCCGTTTACTATTGAAATTATCGATTTAGATAATGGTGGAGCATCAAATGAAACTTTGACCAATGTTGTTACCTCAATTACTACATTTTACAATCTTTCACCAGGAAATTATACTATTAATGTAAGAGATACCGATGGTTGTTTGGTTTCTGACACGCCTATAACAATTGATAACCCTGATGAATTAACAGCAGATTTTGATCCTATTTTACCCCCTGGATGTGATCCTGATCCAAACCAGTACGGCTTTAGACTAATTAATTACCCTACCACTTTAGGAACTTTAGAATTTAGTGCAAATGGCGGGTCAACATGGCAGTCAAGCGATTCTTTCGTAGGTGCATCTTACGCTTCTGGAACGGAAGTAGAACCTGCTATTAGGGTAGTTGGTACTAATTGTCGTATCGATTTATCAAGATATACAATACCTTATCCCTTAGATGATCTAAATATTGACCTTACCGCTAATCTTATTAGCTGTAATAACCTTGAGGTTACTGTGCAAGGTACGGCAGGTTTGGCACCTTATCAGTATACATACTCCGAAGATCCGGCAAATTTTGACCCATCTACAGCTGTATGGACTGCTTATACACCAGGAAACCATGTGTATTCTGGATTGATACCTGGGCGTACGTATGTTTTTTATGTGCGTGATAGTAGTCCTTGTCTACGACAAAGTAGTGTTAATGTAAATGACATTGTGCCTCCACCAGTGCAAATAGATGCCTTGGTAATCCCAACATGCGACGGGTTTAACAATGGGCAAATCACATACACTGTCACCGAAAATACATCAGGGGAGCTAGGTGGTTCTTTCGATTGGGATTTTTATCGCCTTGAGCCTTCTTCAACACCGACACTTGTAGATACAGGAACTGTTGCTTCATTTACTTCTGGAGATAGTTTTGTAGTACCAACCCCTGCAAGTTTGCCAGAGGGCGATTACTATGTGGAAATTAGAGGTTCGGCTCCTAATAATTGTATAATTGGAGGTGAAAATATTCGTGTTAGGGAATTAGACCCAATAACGTATACACCAGCTGTTTTAAACCATATTACATGTGCGAATCATGGAATAATTGAGATTCAGAACATTCAAGGAGGAGGTGGAATATATAATTACACTCTTACGAGTAGTAATTTTACCTCGAATATTGTAACAGCGTTACGTTCAATAGAAGTTCCAATTTCTAATCTAGTAGATGTTACAGCAACTCCTTTTGATATAAATATTGATGTAACGGATCAGTATGGCTGTACAGTGGCAACACAGACTGTTTCAATTAATATTGCTCAAAGCCCATCAATTGATAGTATCTCAATTGCAAATTGTGCAACTCCGCTCAGTTTGACAGTAAATGCTTCTGGTGGAACAGGGTCATATTTATACTCAATTGATGGAGGCTCTAATTATTTGGATAATGGAGGCATATTTAACAATATAGCTTCGGGTACATACAATGTATCTATCATTGATGGAAATGGGTGTACTGATACCGATACCGTAGATGTTAACCCTGTTTTAGAAGCTGATGTTAGTCTTACTAAATTATTGGATTGTTCTACTTTACCTGATGCAGAGATTACGATTGATGTGAATTTTGGTTCTGGTAATTATGATTATGAGATTTCAAATGGATTGGGCTCCGTTGTAACAAGGACCAACCTGTCTAGTAACCCATATGTTTTTAATACGTTGGTGCCAGAAGATTATATTATTACGATATATGACAATGACACTTCATTACCTGAATGTAATAGGATGTATACTATTACAGTTCCACCGGCTGTAATGCCAGTTTTATCAATTGACGCTTATTTTGATGCTAATTGTTATGGTTCTGATGATGGAATTATTACGGTATCTGTATTAGATAGTGGTATTAGTCCTTTTACTTTTGAGATTATTTCAGGACCAGGAAGCGGTGCAATCTTTCCAATTACGGCAACATCGTCTACAGCTACAAGGGCTACCTTTGAAGGTCTGGAAGGTGCCGTTACAACAGGTATTACTTACACAATTAGGGCAACGGCAGCTAATGGTTGTTTTGATGATATAACCCAAAGCATTTTAGAACCAGATGCTATTAGTAATATCAATGCTTCGGTAATAGAATTTATCTGTACTGTTGGCAATAATGATAATAATGCTTCTATTACTATAGATGATACCTTGATAGACGGAGGTTCTGGAAATTATGTACGATATGAATTTATTGAAGAGGATGATCCCAATACCGCTACTGTTGAAACGCCTGTAGTTGTTCAGTCAGGTTCTAATACAGTGTATACCGAAACTGATATTGCTGGTGGAGTTTACACCATCAATGTATATGATGACAAAGGCTGTTCTGGTAGTACTATTGCTACAATACTTCCTTTTGATGAGATTACTAATGCAGTTGCAAATGTTTCCAATACGGTTACTTGTGATCCAATTAGTGATGGAGAATTAACAGTAGTCGTAACTTCAACCTTAGGTGATGCTACTAAATTCGAGTATAGTATTGATAATGGTGCAAACTACCAAGTATCTAACGAGTTCGGCGGATTATCTGCGGGATCGTATACGATTCTTGTGAAGCATTTAGATACAGATTGTATCGTTTCTGCGACTCAAACTTTAGAAGAGCCAAATACATTTACCATTGATGTTGTTAAAACAAGTGATGTTATATGTTATGGTACGGCAACTGGTGCAGTGAACTTTGCATTGGTAGACGCTACATACCCTGGCGGATTTACTTGGACTATCTATGATACCAATGGTACTTTAGCAGATGTTAGCGATGATACAACTGTGATTTCTGGCACAGAAGCTACAACAAACGGTCCTACAGCAGATATTAACTTATTTGCAGGTAGTTACTATGTTTCTATAAGGCAAGATAACAACCCGTTCTGTACAAATACGGAAGCGTTCACTATTAACGGTCCAACAGCTGATATTAGTGGATCTACGGTAGTGACGGATATTACTTGTGCTTTAGGCGATGGTTCAATAACGATTACTGACGTAGTTGGTGGTTGGGGTGGCTATGAGTATTATGTAGGCTTACAGTCTGCAGGCATTCCTGCAACTACAGATTTTGTCGTAGATGCTAGATTCGCTCCACTTTCAGCAGGTACATACCATGCATATGTTCTAGATGCTGAAGGTTGTATGCAACTTATAGAGGATGATATTCTTCTTGAAGTTCCTGAGGATATTAATGCCGATTTACTTGTTACCGTAGAGAATTGTACAAACCTACAAGGAGTGTTAACGGTAAGCAATGTAGTTGGCGGACAAGGAAGTAACTATACCTACCAATTGGTAATGGACAATGCTAACTTCCGCGCACCACAGAATACCACAGTTTTCTCTGGTCTAGGTGCTGGTAAATATGAAGTAATTATTACAGATCAGTGGGGTTGTACATTTACTACTGGTTCTAGGTTCTTATATGAACAAATGGATGTTTCTACCACAGTAGATAAGTCTATTGATTGTACTATTACACCAGGAGGTGAAATTACGGTTAACGTAACCGGTGGTTCTACAAACCTTGAGTTTGAAATGACAACTCCATCATCAAGTGTTGTAACTCAAACAACAGGTGTATTTACAAACCTGACCGAGGCAGGACCATATCGTTTCATAGTAAGAGATTTAGATACAACTAACCCTGTTTGTGAAAGAGAAGTCACTCAGACATTAGATGCACCAGTTGATCCAGTATTATTAGACGCAACTATTGTTAATGTAAGTTGTTTTGGAGATACTAATGGTAGTATTAGGGCCAATATTGACCCAAGTACAGACGATAATCCTATTTATCAATATGAATTATATGAAATAGCCGATTTGGTAAATCCAATTGTTCCTGCTCAAGATGAGCCTTTGTTTACAGGTTTAGCGACAGGTGATTATCAAGTAAGAGTAATATCTAGTAGAGGTTGTGAGGGCTTTAAGAACGAAACAATCGATCAACCTACACAATTAACCGTTTCTGCAACAGCTACGGAATTTAGTTGTGCGGCAGATAATAGCGTAAACACTGCAACTATAACAGCTACGGCTGGTACGGGTACAGGAACCGCACCATACTTATACAGTATTGATAATGTTATTTTCCAAGCGTCAAATACATTCAATGTTACTGACGATAGAAGTGTACAAAATATAGATGTATATGTAAAAGATGCCAATGGTTGTACTACGTTCGATACCGTTACAATTCAACCTATAAATACATTTACAGCTACAATAGCTCAAGATGTCGAAATTACATGTACCAACGATGAAAGAATAACAATTTCAGTAGTTGATAATGGTTTGGCACATAACTACGGTTATGAGTTGTTACCAATTGGTAATGCAACTGGTACTTTATTAAGTACGACAATAAGCTCTGCAACGTACGATTTAAATACTGTTGGCTCTTATGTATTTAGAGTTACAGATTTAGATACAGGTTGTTATGTAAACACAGCTAGTTATACGGTTGCTCCGTTCGATTTCATTACGGCAACAGCTACTGCGGTATCTGAGGTTACATGTTTTGGCGATACCAATGGAAGTTTGGAAATTGATATTGATGGGTATATGGGTAATTATACTTACGAGGTATTTACCACGGCAGGTGTTTCTGTTATAGCAGCAACTGCTTCGGATACCAGTGTTAATCCAAGAACAATAACAGGGTTATCCGGTGGTAGCTACTATGTTACCATTACAGAAACAGATGTTCCCTTTTGTACTGAAGATACAAATATGGTGACTATAATTTCTCCGGACATGGCTTTAAGTGGGGTTGTTACTGTAGTTGCAGAAGCTACTTGTACCGATGATCTTGGTGAAATTAGAGTTGAGGTAGAAGGTGGTTATAGCCCATATGATATTGAATTATCAAACACTAGTGGTGATAGTTTCATCATGGAAGATGTTGATGGTGCTCTATTCACAGCATTGGCTTCTGGTGATTATACGGTTACTATAACTGATGATATTGGTTGTGTGGTTACGTATACAGAATCAATTACTCCGGCAATACCTATAGTGGCTAATGCAACACCGTTGGTTACCGACCTAGCTTGTTATGGAGATACAGGAGCGGTTGTAACTGCAAATGTAACAGGTGGTGGTAGTGGAAATTATAGTTATCAGTTGAACTATTATGATGAAACCGGTACTACGATTACAACTACAACGGGAGCACAAACGAATCCTAATTTCAGTGATTTAGGCGCAGGTTTCTATAGCGTTACCGTAGTTGATGGGTGGAACTGTGATACCACGACCAATATAGTAGAGGTAAGGGAGCCAACAGAAGTACAGGCTAGCTTAATTAGAACAGATGCATTAACATGTGCAGAAGGTGCTGAGTTTGAACTTACTGCAACTGGTGGTAGCGGAACGTATGAGTATAGTGTTGATAATATCAACTTCTTGCCAATGCCTGTATCGGGTGTAGTTTACTTGCCAGAAACAGGTACGTATCAAGCAGGTAGATATCAATTCTATGTACGTGATGCAATCAACGGTTGTGAGTCTGCAATCTCTAATGCAATTACAGAAAACGAAATACCACCGCTACTACTATTCGTAGATGAAACTGCTGCAGTACTGAATTGTACTGGTGAAAGCACGGCAATTATTTATGCAACTGCTGATGGCGGGTTAGGAAACTACCAATATGAATTGTTTACTGATAGTTCTTTAAGTGTAGCTTCTAGAATTGCCGGTCCACAATCTCAAGGTGTGTTTAGAGATTTAGGTGCAGGTACGTATTATGTTACTGTAATTAGTAATGATTGTGAAACAGCACCAGAAACTGTAGTTATTGATGAGCCAACACCGCTTTCTTATACGGACAATGTTATTGATATTACCTGTGAAGGTGAGAATAATGGTGAGATAACCGTAACGTTATCTGGTGGAGCTGGTGGTTATCAATATGCGATTTCTCCAAACTTGAATCAATTCTATGATGAAAACACATTTACAGAATTAGGTCCTGGAGAGTATACGGTAATCGCACAGGATCAAAATGGTTGTTTCGAATATTTGACGTATACGATTTCAGAACCATCAAGTTTGGCTGTAACAGTAGAGACTACAGCAGAAATTTGCGTAGATAGTCAAGATGGTTCTATCATCCTTGAAATAACAGGAGGTACAGCACCATACAGCACAGCACTGAATTCGAATAGTGACACAGATTTTGTATTGAACAGAACAGAATTCTATGACATGGCCGCTGGTAATTATTTAATAGTAATTAAAGATGCTAATGGCTGTGATACTAATGTTGTGGTTGATATTGAAACCGGTGTAAATCTTAATGCCGCTGTAGTACCCGTATATGAATGTTCAAGTGATACGCCAGATAATTTTGTAAACATAACGTTAGAAGATGACAGTGTAATCGGTGATGTGCTTTATGCGATAGATTCTGTTGACCCAGCTGATTTACAGTTGAATCCTGATTTTAGAAATTCAGCACCAGGCAATCATTATATAACCATTACTCATTCTAATGGATGTATACAAACAGTTGACTTCGTAATTGAAGCCTTTGAACCGTTAACACTTGTATTGGAGCAGAATAACATGAACGAAATAACTGCTGTTGTTGAAGGTGGTCGTGAAGGTTATACATACTATTTCGATGGCTATGATAATGGTGATAATAATACGTTCTATATCACTAGAACAGATACCTATGAAGTTCGTGTTGTTGATGGGAACGGATGTTCTACTGTTGCAAATATATTTATGGAGTTTATAGACATTGAATTGCCTAATTTCTTTACCCCTGATGGCGATGGACAGAACGATTTATGGATCCCTAGAAACATTGAACAATACCCTCAAATACTAATAAAAATATTTGATCGTTATGGTAGAGTGGTTTCCGAACAATCGGTTGATTCTGAAGGTTGGGACGGAACATATTTAGATAACGAATTGCCTACTGGAGACTACTGGTATGTAGTTAAACTGAATGGCGATCGAGATGAAAGAGAATTTGTTGGACACTTTACTTTATACCGTTAAAAACTTAACCTAAAATGATGATGCGGAACAGTCTATTGACACTGGTATTATTTATAAGCGTATTCTCCCTAAGAGGGCAGGAGCTTACTATACCTCAATTATCTCAATATCTAGCCGATAACCCCTTTGTAATGTCCCCAACTTACGCTGGTATCGGTGACCATGTTAAAATAAGACTTAACGGTCTTACACAGTGGGTAGGTATTAAAGATGCACCCGATACCCAATCTCTAGCTGCAGATATGCGAATTGGAGAAAAATCTGGTATTGGTATGCTATTGTATAATGATAGTAATGGTGAAACTAAGCAACAAGGAGCTCGTTTCTCATTTGCGCATCACCTTACGTTAGACCGTTATGATGATGAGTTTTTGTCATTCGGTATCTCGTATAATTTTAACCAGTTTAGAATTGACAATACAAACCCTGAGCTAATAGCGGATCCTGCATATGTAGGTGATAAAGCTACCACAAACCACAACTTTGATATTGGGGCACTTTATAGGTATGACAAATTTTATTTCAGTATCAATGCCTCAAATATTTTAGATAAGGACTTAAGTAATTTCAACGCCTTATATGAGCCTAATAGACTGAGAAACTATTATGTGTATACAGGTTATAGATACATGAAGAAAAGAACTAGTAAAATGGAGATTGAGCCTTCTGTATTGTTTCAATTATTTGAGAGTGATGGGCGTTCTGTTACAGATTTAAACTTGAAATTCAGATTTTACGATTTTGAAGATTATTTCTATGCAGGTGTCAACTATCGTTTCTTGAACGATCAAATTGGTAATCCTCTGTATATAGCTCCTATCGCAGGTTTAAAGAAAAGTAATTTTTACTTCGGATATTCTTATCAAGTAATTCTTAACGAACTTCTTGGTTATAGTTCTGGTACACATGTTCTCACCTTAGGGGTAGATTTATTTCAAGGTATCAGTAATTGTCGTTGTACGTATTAATCCTTCATGGAGAATCATTAAATTTGATATCCAGAACATAAATAATGGGTAAAGTACAATTAGAGAATATAAAAGCATATGCCCACCACGGGTGTTTGCCTCAAGAAACTAATATTGGTAGTGATTATTTGGTCAACGTATCCGTTGACACAAACTTATTGATTGCCTCAGTTTCAGATGAGTTGAAAGATACTGTTGATTATGTTCATATCAACAGAATTGTAAAGCAAGAGATGGCTACGCCTTCAAAGTTACTAGAGCATGTAGCCAAAAGAATAATAGACAGAATTTTTGTTGAACTTCCAACCGTAGATGCAGCTATGGTTTCCGTTTCTAAAATTAATCCGCCTATAAACGGTGACGTTGAAAAAGTAACGGTATCATTGAATTTGCAAAGGGGACAATCTGTTCAATAATCCATCCGACCTTAAATAAATATAATTTCTTAGTTGTTAATGCAGCTTAAATTGGGAATATTGTTTATTTTTGCTCTCGCTAAAAATGGCATCGTGGCCGAGTGGCTAGGCACAGCTCTGCAAAAGCTTGTACAGCGGTTCGAATCCGCTCGATGCCTCCAAGACCCTCCTAACTAGGAGGGTTTTTTGTTTCCAAAACATTGGAATAAAAATGGGTCATCTTTTACAAGCAGTTTTACCTCTTATTAAAAATGATAGCTCTGAGCTTGTAGTAGAAATACAAGAAGAATTGTTGGTATAAAATAAACAGCTATTGTTTTAGCACCTTCATAATCTTTTGCAAGTCTCTGCCCAAATAATAGCATTAGCAATGTTATACCTGATAGTATTGCACCATACAGTGCGAAACTTAATTTCCCTGAACTAAAAATTTCATATACACCTACTACACATAGCAAACCTGCAACAACTTCGGTAACCAAAATAATACCAACCAATAAAGGGACTATGTTTTTAAAAATAGTTTTTGAGAAGTGATCTTTGAGCCAAGATATATTACCGTTCCAATCGGTTATTTTATCAAATCCGCTTTGTAAAAAGGTGATAATCAAAAATAAGAGCAACAATATTACAGTAGAATTTTTTAGTAAAATATTCATGGTGGTTTACTTAATTTCAGACTTCTTTCTGTGAAGTAGTCTAGTTAGTTTAATAGAAAGGTCGGTAAATATGATTTTAGAATTCCCATTTCTTTCCACATGGTAAATAGCATCTTCTAGCTCTTTGGTAATGTCCAAAATATTGTTTTCATGTACAAAAGGTGCAAATTTCTTTAGTTGAAACCCTTCGGCATGTATTTTTAGATAAGCAAGTTCTTCAGCGCCATAATTAATCATCAAAGCTTGCCTCATCACGGTAATGCAATAACTTAGAAAATTCTTCTGCGTTTCTCTACCGGTTTTTGCAACCTCTTCGCTCCATAATAATAATTCATGGATTGCGGCTTTGTTACCTTTTGCCTTGAATGCGGTTCTTACCCATTGTACAAACCAATTTTCAAACACGAGGTCTTCAGAATCTTTGTTTAAAAGGTCTAGAGCTTTGTTATAATTACCGTTGGCTTCATGAGCCAATAGCATTGCTTCTGCATTGCTTGCCCCTTTCTCACTTAAAGCCGTGGCTATGGCGTCTTCCGACAAAGGAGGAAAATGAACTATTTGACATCTAGATTTTATGGTCTGTATAATTTGCTCCTCGTCCTCGCACAATAGTAAGAAGATGGTTTTATCTGGCGGTTCTTCAATCAGTTTTAATAATTTATTTGAAGCAGCCGTGTTCATTTTTTCAGTCATCCAAATAAGCATCACTTTATATCCGCCTTCATAAGATTTTAAGGATAATTTTTTTACGATATCCTGTGCTTCATCAACACCAATTTGACCTTGTTTCTTTTCAATTTCAATATGGCGATACCAATCGAACAGATTTCCATAGGGCTGTTCCGTAATAAACTCTCGCCACTCTTTCATGTAATGGTTGCTAACGGCGTGAGATTTCACCTTATCTGAATTAGAAACAGGAAATGCAAAATGAACATCTGGGTGGGCAAACGACTTGAACTTTAAATTACAAGCTTCATTGCCACCACTGTTATCTCCGTTAGTATTCTGACAGATAATATATTGGGCATAAGCCAATGCCATAGGCAGAAGCCCACAGCCTTCTGGACCAACAAATAACTGGGCATGTGGTATTCTACCTGCATCTGCACTAGAGGACAAATGCTTTTTAATATGTGAAAGTCCTAAAATTTCATTGAATAACATAGATTCAAATATAGTTGTTTAAATGGACAACAAATTTAAGGGTATTGGGTGTAAATTATCCTATTTAGCACTTTATCACAAACCTTTTAATCTTTACATTTGTTACTTAACAAAAGGAAAATCACATGAAAGTATTAAACGACTTTAATTTTGAAGATAAAAAGGCATTAATAAGGGTAGATTTTAATGTTCCCTTGAATGACAAATTTGAGGTAACGGATACCAATAGAATTGAAGCCGCTAAGCCAACAATAATAAAGGTTTTGGAAGACGGAGGTAGCGCTGTGCTTATGAGTCATTTAGGTAGACCAAAAGGAGAACGTAATCCAGATTTGTCTTTAAGTCATATTGTAGATGCTGTTTCTGAAATTATTGGAGTTGCCGTAAAATTTGTCGGTGACTGTGTAGGTGATGTTGCCGAAAAGGCGGTTGCAGAATTAAAAAGTGGTGAAGTACTTTTATTGGAAAACCTTAGATATTATAATGAAGAAGAAAAAGGCGACGAAGAATTTGCAGAAAAATTATCAAAGCTTGGTGATATATATGTAAATGATGCCTTTGGCACAGCACACCGGGCCCATGCGTCTACTACGGTAGTGGCTAAGTACTTTCCCCAAGCTAAATGTTTTGGTTACTTACTGGCTAAAGAAATTGAAGCAATTGATAAAGTAATGGCTACTGGAGAAAAACCGGTATTGGCCATTCTTGGCGGCGCAAAAGTTTCGTCTAAAATTACTATCATAGAGAACATACTTGATAAGGTCGATGATTTGATTATTGGAGGAGGAATGACCTATACATTCATTAAAGCTCAAGGAGGAAAGGTAGGAGATTCTATTTGTGAAGACGATAAGATGGAACTTGCTATGGAGATTCTTGAACAGGCTAAAGAGAAAAATGTAAACGTTCATATACCTGTAGACGTAATTGCTGCAGATGCTTTCGATGCAAATGCCAATACACAAGTGGTTGATGTAGATAAAATACCAGACGGTTGGCAAGGTTTAGATGCTGGACCAGATACTTTACAAAACTTTAAAAAAGTGATTCTAACTTCTAAAACTATTCTTTGGAACGGACCAATAGGTGTTTTTGAAATGGAGAAATTTGCTGCCGGGACCATAGCTGTTGGTGATTATATTGCTGAAGCTACAAAAGAAGGTGCATTTTCTTTAGTTGGTGGTGGAGATTCTGTTGCCGCTGTGAAACAATTTGGCTTTGAAAACAAAGTTAGTTATGTATCAACAGGCGGAGGTGCAATGTTAGAAAGTTTAGAAGGCAAAACATTACCTGGGATCGCTGCAATATTAGCGTAGTAAAGGGGTTATCGATAAACGGTATACGACGAAAAATTGTGCATTTTAAGAGAATTTATTTTATTCTCATTAAAAAATGTACGATTTTCGTTCGTTCCGTTAACATATTTCGCCCCATTATGAATAAAGTAACCTATAAATGTTTTTATTTTCTTGGATTAGCTTTGACCCCAGTCTTAGGTTCTGCTCAACAAGAAAATATTGTTTCTTCAGTTTCAGACTCTTTAAGTAATAACATTACAATTGTCAATGATTCACTATCAGAGGTGATCCCTTTAGGTAAATTAGATGTTGTAAAGAGTTCACAGACCGAAAGTCTAGCTTTATATAAACCAACAGAATCATCTTCGTATAATCTTCAGGATAATGAATTAGCAGCAAAGTTCGATAGTCTTTGGATGAAAGAACTAGTCGATGCAGCACCGCTTTTTGATGAAATGTACCAAGAGGTAATGGAGTTGGATACCGTTTCTACCTATGTTTTAGATTTACCTACAGATACGTTAAAGATGCGTTTGGCAAAATTAAATGCAAAAACACCTTTTAACGTTGAATACAATAAATCTTTAGAAAGTGTTATTAAATCTTTTCTTACTAGAAAAAGAGGTTTAATGGAGCGTATGCTAACTATTAGTCAATTCTATTTTCCTTTATTTGAGCAAGAGTTAGACAATAAGAATATTCCATTAGAGATGAAGTATTTGTCTATTGTTGAGTCTGCATTGAATCCAAAGGCACGCTCTAGGGTAGGTGCAACCGGCTTGTGGCAGTTTATGTACGGTACGGGTAAAGAAATGAAATTGAATATTAATAGTTATGTCGATGAGCGTAGTGATCCAATTAAATCAACAGAAGCAGCCGCTAACTATCTAAATAGACTACATAGAATATATGACGACTGGGATTTGGCATTGGCAGCATATAATTCAGGACCGGGCAATGTAAATAAAGCTATTCGTAGAAGTGGTGGTCAACGAAATTACTGGAATATTAGAAGAAACCTACCAAGAGAAACTGCAGGCTACGTTCCTGCTTTTCAGGCTACCATGTATATTTTCGAGTATGCAGAGGAGCATGGTTTAAGATCAAAAAAAGCTGATCGGGCTTATTTTGAAACGGATACGATACATGTAAAAAATTTAATCACTTTTGATCAGATTTCTGAATTGGCAGGTATAGATAAAGAAGAATTAAAAGTATTGAACCCTCAGTACAAATTAGATGTAATTCCTTTTGTTGAAGGAAGGCCGCATGCTTTAAGACTGCCTGTTCATAAAATGGGAAAATTTGTTGCGAATGAGGAAGCTATTTATGCACATGTAGAAAAAGAACTAAAAAGTAAGGAAAGCCCTATTGCACAAATAACAAAACAGGCAGAAGAGAACAGTATAAGATATAGAGTTAGAGATGGTGATTTTCTTGGGAAAATTGCTGAACGCTATGGAGTACGTGTAAGCCAATTAAAGCAGTGGAACGGATTACGAAGTAATAATTTACGTATTGGACAGCGTTTAACCATTTACCCAAGAAAAAATGCTAGTTCTACTGTAAAACCTAAGGAAACCCCTTCTAGAACTGCGGTTGCCAGTAATTCAAAAACGCAC
Source organism: Maribacter sp. Asnod1-A12 (assembly GCF_045063735.1). Taxonomy (NCBI): domain Bacteria; kingdom Pseudomonadati; phylum Bacteroidota; class Flavobacteriia; order Flavobacteriales; family Flavobacteriaceae; genus Maribacter; species Maribacter sp. Asnod1-A12. The sequence continues at coordinate 1,345,977 of NZ_JBEFNZ010000006.1, read as the reverse complement.
GAGGTGAGAAGTGGAGACTCTTTATGGACGATTTCTAGAAAATATCCTGGTGTAACTATTGAAAATTTACGAAAGTGGAACGGTATTAGTGGTAATAATTTAAAACTAGGCACAAAACTTAAATTGTGCGACTGTTCATCGTAAACCAAAACACCAATGAAAAAAAAATTTTTACTTTGTTTTATGGCAATTTTAGGATTGTCTATTGCCTGCAAAGAAGAAGGCAAAGCAGATTATTTGCCAGAATCTGTAGGAGCTATGAATACATTAACGGTTGTCATAGATAATGATTTATGGAACAGTAGTGTAGGGGATGCCATTCGCGAAAATTATACTGCTGCGGCACAAGGACTGACTTGGGATGAAGCACTTTTTAGCGTAACCCAAATTCCACAACAAATATTTTCAGGAGCCATTCGTAATACTAGTTCTGTACTTTATGTAATGGAAGACACTTTGAACGTGGCTCACATGAAATCTAACATGTATGCCAAACCGCAAAAGGTAGGCGTAATTAAAGGGCTTAATAAAGAGGAGTTAATTGCAAATATAAATAAAACGGCACCTGATTTTATTAAAGATTTTAAAGCCTTGGAAATAGGGAAGGCCCAAAAGAGATTTGAAAAATCTTTAAATAAAGAAAAAGCTTTGGAAAACAAGTTTGACATCTCAATGAAAATACCTTCCATATATAGAGTAGGTAGAGAAGAAGATAATTTTGTTTGGATCGATCGTCAGATTCAAAAGGGAAATATGAATATTATTGCTTATACCATGCCTTGGGATAGTTTTAAGAACGACTCTACTTTTGTAAAAGATATTATAAAGATGCGAGACTCAATAGGCGGACTTTTTATTGGAGGAGAAGATGTTCCTGGTAAAAAGAACCATATGATTACAGAGAAAGCTTTTTCGCCATATATCTTCCCTGCTGAGGTTTCAGGAAAAAAAGCAGCTGAGGTTAGGGGAATATGGGAAATGTCAGCATATCCGATGGCGGGTCCTTTCTTGACCTATATCATTAACGACAAAGAGAACAACCGTAAGTTGATTTTAGAAGGGTTTGTTTTTGCTCCTGCTACCAAGAAAAGAGATTATATGTTCGAGTTGGAGGCTATAATGAAATCAGTACAATTTAAGGAAGACGAAGAGTAGAAGTAAATGAAATTTTAGAGATAATAAAACAAAATGCTCAGGGTTTTCCTGAGCATTTTTTATGTGAATTTAGTTTGTTGAAGCAAACTTTGTATTAGCAGTTTGTTATAAGTTACTGAAAGAAAAACCTGTGGATACTCTAAATACTAAAGCGTATGCAGCAAATGCAATTAATATAAAACAAAGCCAAGAGAACACTTTAAAATAGTGTTCTAAGATGAAACTCTTCCAATTTCTAAAAGCTTCAATATATATTTCTTTAACTAGAGTAATTTTTTCCATAATCAATAATTTAGTTGTTGCTTGGTAAAGATGTATATTATTAAAAAGCTTATTGAAAAGTTTAGATAAAAGGAAAAATTAAACTGCGAAAAGTAACTCATAGAAAAGAGATTCTATGAACAGTAATTTTTATAAGTTGAATAACAAATATCTCTTTTTTAAGAGGTTCGATGAACTGTTTTAAAATATAGATTAAAGAAACTAGGTTTGTTTTATTTCATGGAAAAGGAAGTATAGGATATTGATTGATATATAAACATAAAAAACCCGCCATTAGGCGGGTTTTTTATGTTTTGTTTATTGATTTTTACATCTCTACGATTATAAATTCTGATCTACGGTTAAGGTAATGTTGTTCTTCTGTACAACGTACCGTACCATCACAGTCATTAATTAGCTGTTCTTCTCCGTAACCTATGGCACTTTCAATTCTTGATGCATCAATACCTTGTGCAATTATATAATCTCTTGTAGATTTAGCACGCTTATCAGATAAGTACTTATTGTAAACAGCATCACCCCTAGAATCTGTATGAGATTCAATTTTTATGACCATATTAGGTGAATCGTTCATTACTTCTACTAGTTTGTCAAGTTCTAAAGCGGCATCTGTGCGTATGTAAGATTTATCGAAGTTAAAGTGAATCATCTCCGTCTTAAGCTTCTTAATGCCATTTTCAACAGCAATCATATCATTAAGCTTTCTCATAGATACATCTACATTAACAATCTCGTTATTTTTCGTTGCGGTTTCCCTAGTGTCATCAAAATATGATCCTTTTGTAGTTTTTAATACGTATCGGGTATCAGCATCCAAATCTTCAAAAATGAAGTTACCGTTTTCATCGGTTTCCATTTCTTTAAGTTTAATATTGTTCTCATCAAGTAACTGAACCAATGCATTCGGCATTAAATCTCCTGTTATAAGTTCGGTAACAATACCAGATATAGCATTTATACTAGTTGGTATTTCTTCAAGTTGTAACATTTTAAATGAATAGATATCATCATCTCCTTTTCCTCCATCACGGTTTGAAGCAAAGTAGCCCATTTGAGACTCTTCATTTACAATAAATGAAAAATCATCTTTTTTACTGTTTACAGGTTTACCTACGTTTTGTACTTCTAAAAAGCCAGCTTCGTCATCAAAGGCTACTTCAAAAACATCTAACCCTCCTAAACCTACGTGTCCATCAGATGAGAAGTATAATTTCTTGTCATTTATAAAAGGAAACATTTCTTTATGTTCCGTATTAATTTCTGGACCTAAATTCCTTGGAGAAGAGAATGTACCATCTTCTAATACATCTACAACGAAAATATCTGTTTCACCTATACTGCCTGGCATATCAGAAACAAAGTATAATTGTTTTCCGTCAGGACTTAGTGCCGGGTGGCCAGTAGAATAGTTATCACTATTAAAAGATACTTCTTCTGCTTCTAACCACTCTCCATTTATTTTTTTAGAACGATAGATTTTAAGATGATTTATACCGTTTTTATCACGTTTTAGTTTTTTACCATAATTATTTCTAGTAAAATACATTGTTTCGTTGTCAGGTGAGAATGCGACAGAGGCTTCGTGATATTTAGTGTTTATCTTCTTAGAGAATTTTATGGCATCTTTAAAATCTTGGGACTCTTCGTTTACACTAGCAACAAATAAGTCTAAGTAAGGTTGATTGTTCCACTTATACCGTCTGGTATTAAAAATAGAAGAATCTTTGGCAGACGCAAAAACCATTTCATCAGTACCGTAATACATTGGTGAAAATTCAGAATATTTGGAATTGATATTAAGGTTATCAACATCAAATTTTTCTTCCATTCTTAAAAGTCCATCTAAAACTATTTCGTTCTGTTCAGTATCTTTTTCAATCTCTTCACCCGCTAATTTTTTATTATATAATTTAAGAAGACGCTTAGACCTTTTATAGTTTCCAATACCTTTAAGAGAGTGAGCATATTTAAAAAGATAGTCAGAACTTATGTTAGATTCATATCTTGTATATAGAATATTGTACCATTTATAGGCATTTTCCATATCCGTATTAAAGTAATGGGCATCACCTGCCTTTTTTAATACATCGTAAGAATAAGATTTCTCTCCTTTAGATAATGCTTGCTCATATAATTTTGCAGCTTCAGCATACCACATTTTATCAAAATACTCATCTGCTTTTTTTACTAGCTTAGTTTTAGCTTCAGGGGTGGCTTTTTCTTCGGAGGTTGTCAACATTTCATACGAAACATCTTCAAGTGGAACTGGCGTTGTTTCTGGTACGGTGCTTAATTCGTCATTAAAAATTTTAAGTACCCAAACCTCATCTTCGTATTGGTTATTGAATTTAGTAGAACAATCGTTCAAAGCTACTTTCCAAGAATCATAATGATTAAGGTATAAGTAGAATAATTGATTTTCAGGGTTTTGAAAATACCCAGAATCAAATCCTTTTTTATTAAGTTTTCTAACTTGGGACTTTAAATGCTTAATCTTAGAATAGGTACCTGCAATAACATAATACCCATCTTCTGTATTCCCAATATTTGTGAATGCTCGGTATGGAATTGCTAGAGCCTCTGCAGCCTTTTGAAATTCTTTTTTTTCATCTGCCTCTGTTTCAGATACAATGGTAGTGTCAAAACTATTTGACATCTCGGATTCAAGTTCATCTTGAAAATTTTGTGCATTTACAAAAAAAGCAAGAAATAGAAATAATAGGTTAATTAAAGCTCTCATAGACATAATTCTTAGTTGAACATTAAATTCAACACGGGTTTTAAGTATAGTACCAACGGTTAATTATGAATTTTTAGTACTATATGTCTAACGAAATTAGTAGTAAAGGAATATTCTAGATATTAATTGTTGTGAAAGTGGGTTTTTTTGTCGTGTATGATTACTATTTAGTAGCTTTCATATAGTTCGAAGGTTCGTTGAACCTATTATTCGAGCGTTTTGTAGAGTATTTGGTTGTTTTAAAATATGAATCTAAAAGATAGGATGTAAAAAAACCCTGATATTCAGGGTTTTATATATTTTGTTAAGTGGTCAAAGTTATTTAATCCTTTTTATTTTCTTCTAATTGTTCGTCTTCTTTAGAAGCATCTTTGAATTCTTTGATTCCACTACCTAAGCCTCTCATGAGTTCAGGAATTTTTTTACCTCCGAATAATAGTAAAATTACAACTACCACTAATATAATCTGTGGTGCGCCTATGGCCAAAAAAGTAGATAAGAATGTCATAAGACCTATATTTAAAATGGATTTCAAAGATACTAAAAAGTAATATAGAAAACCTTAGTATTATTAAATACGTTGTATTGTAAAAATAATTTAACTATAAATTAAGTAGATAGGCAATTTATGATAAAGATATTGGCTTTAATTTCCGAAACGAAATGTGATAAATTTAAATTCTAAGTTTATCTTTGTTAAGATGGCCAAAAAGAAAGTCAAAAAGAGAAAAGAAATAAAACGAAAGTTGCTTCATAAGTACCGTTTGGTGATTTTGAATGAAAACACTTTTGAAGAAAAAATTTCTTTCAAGTTAAGTCGCCTTAATGTATTTGTTACCGGGTCTCTTTTTATGATTACCTTAATAGGACTTACTACATTGTTAATTGCTTTTACCCCATTACGGGAATATATACCCGGTTATTCATCTACGAGGCTAAAAAAAGAAGCTACCGAGCTGACCTATAAAACGGATTCTCTTGTTAGAACCTTAAATTATACCAATAAGTATTTAGAAAACATACGTATGGTTTTGAAAGGTGATATAGAAAACACAGTAGTAAATAGAGATTCTTTGTTTCAACAATATAAACTTGATCCTGCCTCTGTTGACCTTAACCCAATAAAAGAAGATTCATTATTAAGAGCTGAAGTTGCTCTCGAAGACAAGTACAATTTATTTGAACGAACAATCGACAAAAAAAATTTAGCATTTTTCACTCCTGTATCCGGGTCAATTTCTATGGGTTTTAATCCGAATGAAAAGCACTACGCTGTTGATGTTACCGCAGTAACAGATAGCCCTGTAAAAGCGATTGCAAATGGCACGGTGATTTTTTCTGAATGGACAGCAGATACCGGTTATGTAATAATAATTGAACATGAAGGAGGTTTATTAAGTGTGTATAAGCATAATGGGTCATTATCAAAATATCAAGGTAATATTGTAAGAGGTGGGGAGGTTATAGCTGCTGTAGGAAATACTGGTGAACTTACAACAGGCCCACATCTTCATTTTGAAATTTGGGATAATGGTACACCGATAAATCCTGAAAACTATATAGATTTTAATTAGAAATTACATGTCCTTAAAGACTATTGCTGCTAAAATTTTTGCGCACCGTATCGCCAAAAGGACCGATAAGTGGGTCAATAATCCAATTGATACGCAAAAGAAAGTATTCAACGAACTTATTCAAAAAGGAAGCGAGACTAAGTTTGGTAAAGATCATGGTTTAAAAACCATTAAATCACATAACGATTTTGTAGCTCAAGTTCCTATACGTGATTATGAAGAGCTAAAAGAATACGTAAGCCTGGTTGTTGCAGGAAGGGATAATATTCTTTGGCCAGGCAAACCCTTATACTTTGCAAAAACTTCGGGCACGACTTCGGGTGCCAAATATATACCAATTACTGAAGGTAGTATTAAAGAACAGGTAAAGGCTTCAAGAAATGCTATACTAAATTATATTCATGAAACCGGCAAAGCAGATTTCGTTTCCGGAAAAATGATTTTTTTACAGGGTAGTCCTGTTTTAAAAGAACAAAATGGAGTTAAATTGGGTAGACTTTCAGGCATATCGGCACATTATGTTCCAAACTATTTACAGAAAAATAGAATGCCTAGTTGGGAGACCAACTGTATAGAAGATTGGGAAACCAAGGTGAATGCTATAGTTGAAGAAACCAAGAACGAAGATATGACAGTCATTGCCGGCATACCATCTTGGGTTCAAATGTATTTTGAAAAGCTAAAAGAAAATACCAATGAGTATGTAGGTGATTTGTTCAAGAATTTTGAACTTTTTATTTATGGCGGAGTAAATTATGAACCGTATAGGAAGAAATTTGAAACCCTAATAGGGAGAAAAATAGCCAGTATAGAATTGTTTCCGGCAAGTGAAGGCTTTTTTGCTTATCAGAATTCTCAAAAAGAAAACGGAATGCTGCTGCTTTTAGATGCAGGAATATTTTATGAATTTGTACGGTCGGATGAATTTTTTGATGAACATCCGAAAAGAATCACTTTAAAAGATGTTGAAATCGGTGTTGATTATGTAATGATAATAACCACTAATGCTGGTCTATGGGCTTACAATCTTGGGGATACCATTCGGTTTATTTCAGTACATCCTTTTAAGATTGTAGTGTCTGGGCGGATAAAGCACTTTATTTCAGCTTTTGGGGAACATGTTATTGCCAAAGAAGTGGAAGAGGCAATGTTGGTAGCTACAAAGGCCACCGATGCCAGTGTAAGTGAATTTACTGTGGCACCACAAATAAGTCCAAAAGAAAACGAGCTACCGTATCATGAGTGGTTTATAGAGTTCGAAATACTACCCTCAAATATGGAACGTTTTATTCAAGAATTAGATTTGGCACTGCAAAAACAAAATAGTTATTATTTTGATTTAATTGTAGGCAAGGTATTGCAGACCTTGAAAATAACCCCGGTAAGAACAGGAGGGTTTTTAGAGTACATGAAATCTATAGGAAAACTTGGTGGACAGAATAAAGTTCAGCGTTTATCTAATGATAGAAAAGTTGTTGAGGGACTGTCTAAATTCAAGCTGCCGAATAACTAGCTTTTATATTACAAATTATAAATCGTAATTTCGTTTGAAATCATCAATGGGAAAAGCAATTACAACAACAAGAGCTCAGGAATCTACAAATGCAATAGAACGCATGTATATTACTATGCGTCATCTTTTTAATAGGGGATTTTATAAACCTAACGGAGTTTCTGGTGAAGCCTTAAAAAATGCATTACTTCAATTAAGACCAGAAATATATGGTTCGGTAGGAGAAGAAAAAGCCGAATTAAACGGACTGATTTATGTCTTAGAAAGATTACCGGAAGGCATAGAGCAATGCTCATTTATAAATTTGACTTCAGATGAAGGGTATGGTATTTCTCATATCAACCCGATAATTCCACCTAAAAGAAGAAGAAACTGCTATCGTATTGATGATGAGCAAATGAATATTGAAATCACGAGAGGTCGTTCAGACATTTATGATATTCTTACTCACCTAACTTTCTTATTCATTGAATCTGAAAAAATATGCAAACGTGTTTTAATAACAGATACCGATAAAACCATTAGAGATTGGACAAAATTAGAAAGTGCGGTACGCAAAGAAGATTTATCTCAGTCAGAGCGTGAAATCGCTTTAATTCATACGGCGAATATATTAGGTAGGTCATTTGAAGAAATATTAGAAGTCTACAAAAAATTCAGCAGCAAAAATAATCCCGATAGATTTCTTAACGTAATTTATTGGTTAGGTAAACTAGCGTTAGATGAAGAGATTTCAGGAGAGAAAAGAGCGGTTACTTTTAGTGCTTTACTAAGAGAACGGTTAGGGCATCACATTCATGGAGAAAGATGGGCGAATAATATCAAAGAGGTTTTAACCAAAAACAATCTTATGCATAGGCCAATTCATATTATCTCTGCCAACATGCATAGTGTTATGAATTCGTTATTTGCCAAGGCAGCTCTAAAAAAGGAGTTTCCAAATACAGATTCATTAGAAATATTTGAAGCACTTAGTAGTTCTGGTAATGCAGCGCTAAGAAAGAAAGTCACGGACTTGGCAGAGAAGAATGGTATGATTATAATGGATGATACCTCTGGAACAAATATAGACGTACAGATTTTTGATACCGCAAAAATAAAGACTAATAATTGTTCGTATGAATTTTCTGAGGAAGAGCTTGATAAAAAACCTGTTATATTTGTAATGGATTACGCATTTGGCGAACAGGCGTATGAGACAATTGATGAATTATTGAAACCATATAATACTAAAAAGAATAGTGTTTCTTTAATAAATGTTGATTCCGTTTCGATAATGGGAAAAGCAGGTATTTTGGAAGGCGGAAAAGGAGATTTAATGATTCCTTCTGCACATATTTTTGAGGGAACAGCAGATAATTACCCATTTAAAAATGAATTGTGTGCAAAAGACTTTGAAGGTTATGGTTTAGAGGTTTTTGAAGGTACGATGGTGACAGTTTTAGGAACATCACTTCAAAATAAAGATATTCTTAAGTTCTTTCATAAATCAACCTGGAACGTTATTGGATTAGAAATGGAAGGTGTACACTATCAAAAAGCGATACAATCAGCTTCTAAGATTAGAAAGAGTATAGGCGAAGACGTAAAAGTTCGTTATGCATATTATGCATCGGATAACCCTTTAGAAACGGGAAGTACATTAGCTTCTGGAGGATTAGGGACAACAGGGGTAAAACCGACATACCTTATTACAGATAAAATTTTAAAGCAAATTTTTAATTTATAGAATGGCAAGCAATCAATCACCATCAACTCAGAACAATTCCGATGAAATTGATTTGGGACAATTATTTCAATTAATAAGAAGAGGTTTCAATACTATTTTTCGTTGGATTTTAAGAGTATTTCTATACCTTAAAAAGAACATGCTTTTACTTATTGGTCTTGTAGTTGTTGGACTTGCAATAGGTTACGGTTTAAATCAAATTATATCAAAAAAGTATAAAACAGAGGTAATTGTAAAGCCACAAATAGAAAGCAAGAATTATTTGTATGACGTAGTAAACGAAATACAGGCTAATATAAAATCAAAAGACACTTTATTTTTTAAGTTATTAGGCGTTGAAAATATTAACTTTGATGGATTAAATATTGAAATCTCTAGAGTTGCAGAGGTTGGTAATTCGGAGAGCGACCTTAAATATTTAGAATTGCTTCAAAGTTTTGAAAATACTGATGCTATAGCAGATATTGTTAGGGCAGAGTTACAGAATAAAAGTTCTTTTAATCATAGAATTACATTCTACTATAAAGATGCAGCGTTCGGTAAAATATTTGCAGAAAAAGTATTGAATTATATTAATACAAATACGTATTTCAATGGACTTTTAGAAGTGTACAGAGGTAATGCAAATGCGCGTATTGATGAGAATCAAAAGCTTTTGACTCAAGTCGATCAAATCATTACTAATTATACGCTTGGATTAATAAGCAAAGGGAGTGCCTCTTCCAATGAAAAAATCGTGTTAGATAATCAAGAACAAGTAAATATTGCCGATATTTTTGAATATAAAACAAAACTAATTAGAGATATTGAAACCAAGAAGCTAGAATTAGAGGAGCAAACATTGCCAGTAAGTATTATTAACTTAGGTCAACCTCAAGTAGAGCAAAAGTCGTTTTTCGGTAAAAGTATTGTGTTAATACCTATTATATTTATTTCTGTATTTTTCATTTTATCGGTCTTGTTATATTTAAACAAAAAAGCAAAAATTATATTATAATTCATGGTGGGTCACCAATCTAAAAAGACAATTTTAATTACTGGGGGCGCTGGTTTTATTGGCAGTAATTTTATCCCTTATTTTCTAGATAAAAACCCTGGTATTAACGTTGTTAATTTAGATGCCTTAACCTATGCTGGAGATCTAGATAATCTGCGAGAAATTGATGCTCAACCAAACTATACATTTGTAAAAGGAGACATTTGTGATTATGTGTTAGTTAATCAATTATTTGAAAAGTATAAAATTACAGATGTTATTAATTTTGCAGCCGAATCACATGTAGATAACTCTATTAATTCACCTGGTCAGTTTATAAAAACGAATATTGAAGGCACATTTAATCTTATAGAAATTGCCAGAAATTATTGGAAAAGTAAAAATAATAGATTTCATCATATATCAACAGATGAGGTCTATGGTTCATTGGGTGAAAACGGCTATTTTACTGAAGCGTCGAACTATCAACCAAACAGTCCCTATAGTGCATCAAAAGCATCTTCTGACTTTTTAGTAAGAAGCTATCACCATACTTATGGCATGAACGTAGTAACCAGTAATTGTTCCAATAATTATGGACCAAAACAACATGATGAAAAATTAATACCGACTATCATTAGATCAGCAATAAAAGGAATGAAAATTCCGATTTATGGAAATGGAAAAAATGTGAGAGATTGGCTGTTTGTTCAAGATCATTGCATTGGTATTGATACGATTTTTAAAAAAGGAGTTGCCGGTGAAACATATGTTTTGGGAGGAAATAGTGAATATGACAACTTAACTATAGCTAAAAAAGTTTGTGATATTTTGGACCTTAAACTAGCTAATTCTAAGGGGAGCTACAAAAATCAAATCGAGTTTGTCGAAGATCGTTTAGGACATGATTTCAGATACGCTATAGATGCATCTAAAGTTTTTGAAAAATTGGGCTGGAAAGCCTCAGAAAGCTTTGAATCAGGTTTAGAGAAGACAGTTAATTGGTATCTTAATAAATACAGACCCTAATACTATGAAAGGAATAATACTAGCAGGTGGTACAGGTTCTCGTTTATGGCCATTGACAAAGGCTTTAAGTAAGCAATTGATGCCTATTTATGATAAACCAATGATATATTACCCCTTGTCTACTTTAATAACAACAGGTATAAGAGAAATTTTGATTATTACGACTCCTGAAGATTTGCCTTTATTCGAAAAGCTACTCTCTGACGGAAGTCAATTAGGGTGTAAATTTAAATATGCCATTCAATCTGAACCCAAGGGACTAGCAGAAGCTTTTATTATCGGAAAAGATTTTATAGGCTCTAGCAAAGTGGTATTAATACTTGGTGATAATATTTTTTATGGAAATGGTCTTGAGAAATTGTTAAAGGAAAATTATAAGCCAGACGGGGGTGTTATCTATGGTTATCACGTAAATAACCCCAAAAGATACGGTGTAGTGGAGTTTGATGCTAAAGGGAAAGCTATTTCAATAGTTGAAAAACCTAAAATTCCTAAATCTAATTACGCCATTCCTGGAATTTACTTTTATGATAACGAAGTAATAGAGATTGCTGAAAATATAAAACCTAGCAGTAGAGGTGAATTGGAGATTACAGATGTTAATATTGCTTATTTAAAAAAAGAAAAGTTACAAGTAAGTGTTCTTGATAAAGGAATTGCATGGCTAGATACAGGAACCTTTAGTTCTTTAATGCAAGCATCTCAATTTGTTCAGGTTATAGAGGAGCGACAAGGTCTTAAAATAGGCTGTATAGAAGAAGTTGCATATAAACAAGGTTTTATAGATTCAAAACAACTTGAAAAATTAGCAGAACCTTTGTTAAAGAGTGGTTACGGTGAATATTTAATGAATTTGATTAAATGAAAATAACCGAAACAAAACTAAAAGGTTGCTTAATTCTAGAACCTCAAATTTTTGAAGATAATAGAGGTGTCTTTTTTGAGATCTTTAAAAAAAAGCAACTAGAAAATGTTTTAGGGTATGAAGTTGATTTTGTACAAGAGAACACATCTATTTCTAAGAAAGGAGTTTTAAGGGGGTTACATTTTCAAATAGGAGATAGCGCACAAGCCAAGTTAGTTTCAGTTCAAAAAGGCGATGTGGCTGATGTAATAGTTGATATTAGACCAAATAGTGCAACGTTTGGCCAACACGTTAAGGTTAACTTATCTGAGGTAAATAAAAAAAGCATTTTTATACCAAAAGGTATGGCTCATGGTTTCGTAACGCGAACTAATGAGGCGACATTCACTTATTTGTGTGACAACTACTATAACCCTAAAATGGAATCAGGTATTTTATATAATGATTCTGATTTGGACATAGATTGGGGTATTGATCCACTAGAATTAATAGTTTCGGATAAGGATTTGATTTTGCCAAGTTTTAAAGAACTGATAAAATGAAGAAAGTTTTAGTTACTGGGGCAAATGGGCAATTAGGGAGGTGTTTACAAAAAATTGCCCCACAGTATAAAGATTTTGAATTTACTTTTAAAAATTCTAATGATTTAGATATAACTGATATCTTATCAATTAAAAAATCCTTCGACCTAGTTGGCTTTGACTATTGTGTCAACTGTGCTGCTTATACAAATGTTGAGCAGGCAGAAAAAATGCCTGAGATTGCCTTTAGCGTGAATGCTGAAGGAGTTAAAAACCTAGCTTTAATATGTAAAAAATACAATACCTTACTAATACATATTTCTACGGACTATGTCTTTAACGGTGAGAAAAAGGAACCATATACCATAAAAGATACTCCTATGCCAATTAATGAATACGGAAAATCTAAATTATTAGGAGAAAATTATATTCAGGAGATAACGAATGATTACTGCATCATTAGAACTTCATGGTTGTATTCTGAGTTTGGAAAGAATTTTTATACTACTATTTTGAAGAAGGCCAAGGCAGGAGACAATCTTTCTGTTACCGACGAACAAATCGGCTGTCCTACGAATGCGAATAATTTGGCATCGTTTATAATCAGTCTTGTTTCAAACTTAAACTCCAGAAGTGGTATATATCATTTTACAGATGGTTTATCTTGTACTTGGTATGATTTTGCTCAAAAAATAATTTTAGATCAAAATTTACAATATAGAATACTCTTAAAAAAAGACAATAATTATAAAACTATTGCTAAAAGACCTAAATATTCGGTTTTGGCTCTAGAATAAGTTTAATGATTTTTAATAATAGTACTTTTTTAAACCATGAGGCTTTTAAGCTTAAACTTTGAAACCAGGTGATAGCGATAAAAAAATTCTTAACCATTTCAATAGTAAGATGATTTTTTATAATTGAATTGTTAATAAAGATTCGGTATTTATATTTTTGCAAACTAGAAATGTCCAAATTTATATTGGAGGATATTGAATATATAAGAGTGCAAGAAAAACATTTATTCGAGCATTTTAAATTTTAAATCAAAAGGGATTTAAAGATTAACTATTTTTTACAGGTTAAGGGAAAATTATAGTTAGATAAACGTAAGCTTTAAGGCCAGTAAAAGCCAACTAAAATATGAAAAAACTTCATCTAATTTCAGCTATGTACAGTTCTAAAGGACATGGTCGGGAGTATATAAGAAATATGTGTTGTAGATTGGAGGATTTCTATAGTATAACTCTTCATATAGCTTCTGATAAAATACTAGAAACACCAGAGGGGATAGAAACAAATTATTTGAAAATAGATTATTCAAAGACAGATGCAAATAATTTCGTAAAATTTTCAATATTTGCCCCCTATATTAGGGCTATTACCAAACAATATTTTTCATTTTGTTATTACAAAAAAATATTAAAATCAGAATTAATTAGAGAAGGTGATTTAGTTTATATCATGGATTATGATGTAATCCCTTTGGTCTTTCTTATAAAGGGCTTAAAGAGAAAGAAAACCTCAAAAGTTTTTTTGTGGATTCATAGTGCTAAATTTAAGTCAAGAGATATTATATATTCTATATATAAAAGTATTTTTAAAGTTATCTTTAATCATATTGTATTTTCCAATATTACAGCGATTGTTGTGAATGGTAAATACATTAAAACAGAAATTCTTAAGAACCTTAAGATTTCTCAAGAAAGAATACATATAATACAATATCCAAGTGAAATTTTATTTAAAAAAATTCCTAAAGATATTGCGCGTGAACGATTGAACTTAAATAAGAAAGATAAGATTATCTTATTTTTTGGAATGCTAAGAAAAGATAAAAACATTGAACTTCTGATTAAAAGCGTGTCTGAGGCCTCAATACTGCCAAAACTTATAATTGCAGGGTCAGAGGCATCTGTTACTAGATTGGAAATAGAAAATTGGATTGAAAAATATAATTTAGAAAATTATATATTAGATATTGATTACATTTCTGAGGAAAAAATGTCTCTTTATTATAGTTGTAGTGATTTGTTGATGCTGACTTATGAACTAGAGTCTGGATCGCAAAGCGGGCCATTATCTCTTGCAAGAGAATTTGAATTGCCATCTCTAGTTTCAAATGTTGGAGAGATTGGTAAATATGTTGAAGAAAATAATGTAGGGCTTACCGCTGACCCAAATATAGAGGCTGATTTTACAAAAAAGATAAATATTATCCTTGATAATGATTTTACATTAAAAGATAGTTTACGGTCGGCAAAGGAAAAATATTCTTGGGAATCAGCGAGTTTAAAATATCGTAATTTATTTGATGGATAAGCTAAAAACACTACTTAAGCCTCTGAAGTCATTGAGCAAGGATGTTTTTATTCTCTCTGCTGGCATCTTGATAGCTCAATTAATACCACTTATTTTACAGCCTTTATTAAAAAGAACATTTACTCCAGAAGATTTTGGAACATTCGATGTTTTCTTAAAATCATTTTCAATTTTAGTAGCTCTATCATGCCTAAAATATGATAACGCAATTCTACTTCCAAAAAAAGATTCTGAGTCTAAACACGTTCTTTATTTATGCCTATTAATAAGCTCTTTTATTTTTACCATACTACTTTTAATCATTTTTTTTTTAAAAAATTGGTTAATGATAAAACTAGAAGGGTTTACATTTTTAGCCTTATTACTTTTACCATTTAGTGTTTTGGCTTTTTCTGTTTTTAATGTTTTTAATATGTATTTGATTAGAAGACGAAAATTTGTATTGTCCTCTACAAATAAAATATCTAGAAGGTTTTCAGAAGGATTAATTCAAGTTTTATTGGGGTTTTTAAATAATTCAAATGGATTAATAATAGGCGACGTGATTGGAAATGTTGTTCAAGGTGCTTTTTCTTTTTGGAAAGTAAAATTACTAACGCCTTTAAATCACTTTAGTTTTGATAAAATAAAAAAGGTTTTATATGAATATAGAGAACTTCCTATTTTTACTTTAGTGCCAAATATTTTGAACACATTTGTTTTGGGTTCTTTAACTTTTCTGATTTTGAGTAAGTTTGATTTACAAGAGGTTGGATATTTGGAGTTCACACAGAAAATATTAGCTATTCCTACAGTTTTCATTTCTACTGCAATATCTCAAGTGGTATTTCAACGTGTTAGTAAACATATTGCAAAAAAAGAAAATATAATTCCGTTATTGTTTTCTGTTATGGCTATTTTATTAATATGCTCATCCCTTTTTATTTTGATAATTGAATGCATGGGAACGGATATTTTTGTTTTAATTGGAGGAGAAGGTTGGGAAAGTTCTGGAGAATATGCACAAATATTAGTCTACGGGGCTGCAACAATGCTCATCTTTTCCCCTTTGGGAAAAGTCCTTATCGCCTTAAAGAAATTTAAGGTAAATTCGCTATGGGAAATATTGAAATTTATTGCAATAATTCAATTATTTAATATTGATAGAATATCTATAAATGAATATTTAAAAATATATACTCTTATTATTATTTGTTCATATTTGATTTACGGGGTATTAATAATTTATTTTTCATATAAGTATCAACTTGATAATAAAATTAAAATATAACAAGAAGAACGTTTTTTATTTAGAGGTTCTGATTTTTTTGCTTATAACTATTGTATATGTGTATGTTGTTAAAGACGTATATGGTTATATGGGTTTTAAGGGTGAAATTTTAGTAAAAAATGTATTTATCGGATGGCTTTTTTTCCTGCCGTTACTTTTTCTAGGAACCAAAATAAGAGAAGATTTTTTCTATAGTATATGGCATACCATATTTGTACTATATTTTTTTGGTCAGGTTATTTATTTTCAATTTAGTGATGGGTCGCTTAAACCTGTTTTAGCGAATACTATACTTCTATTAGTACTATTTCTCTTTTCTTTTGTAAAATGGGACTTTAATATAATTAGGCTTAAAGGTAAACAGATGCTAATTATAACTTTGGTTTCTATAGTGCTGTTTATTCCAATTTTTATTAAATACTTGCCCTATGTAAACATTAAAAGTTTATTACTTCAGGATATCTATGTTACCAGAATATTTTTTAGAAGTTTTGACGATCCATATTTTGGTTATTTAAGGGCTCCACTTTCGAGAGTAGTCTTACCTTCTTTATTAATTATTTCAATTATTAAGCGCAAATTTTGGTTGACAATTTTAGTTGGATTTATGATAATTTTTATTTTTCTAGTTGGTGCTTTAAAAAGTGTTTTTATTGGTATGATCGCTGTTATAATATTTTATCCCGGTAAAAATTTTATTGATAAAGTATACCTTTTGTTATATTTATTTTTAGGTGTAACAGTATTTGGATTAATTGTTTATGTATTTAGCGGAAACACTTTTTTGTTAAATTCTTTTGTAAGGAGAGTTTTGTTTATTCCGCCAATGTTAGATAATTATTATTATGATCTTTTTGATAAAGAACCTCTGTTTTGGAGTTATAACTTCATTGGAAATATTTTCTTTGATTATCCTTTAGATCGCCCACCTAATATGTATATAGGAGAAACTATATTGAATAAAGAAGGTATGAGTGCAAACGTGGGTTTAATAACTGAAGGTTTTTTTTCTTTTAATTATTTAGGTGTTATAATTCATTCATTGATTGTTGGTTTTGTATTTGTCATACTTAAACAGATTAAGATTAAGCCAGTTTTTTTTGGAATAATTTTTGTCTATATATACTATATTAACACTTCCTTTTTGACCGTTTTATTACTAACTCATGGATTGCTTTTTTTTGTTATTTATTCATATTTTTTTCTAAATAAAAACTATGAATAAAAAAATTCTTCAAATATCAAATGATTTTGCTGATCAGAAAATTTATATAAACTTAGTTAAATCACTTTCTAAAAAAGGTTTTAAACAAGTGGTATACGTTCCAGTAAAAAAACAAAATAAAATTGATGGTAATAGAGATGATTCTGTAGAGAATGTAGATTATTTTTTTTCCTTTATTTTGAAGACAAATCTTCTTTTTAAATTAAGGTACTACAAAAAAATCAAGCTTATTTTAAATGATATCGAGAGTAAAATTGATTTGGACAAAATCGACATAGTCCATTCTCATTTTCTTTTTAGTGATGGAGGCGTGGCTTATTTGTTAAAGAAGAAATATGGCATTCCTTATGTAGTAAGTGTTAGAGCATCTGATATTTTTACTTTTTTTAATAAAATGGTTCATTTACGAAAGTTTGGAAATGAAATAATGAAAGAGGCTAGTCAAGTTATATTTATAAATCACTCTTATGTAAATATATTTAAAAAGAAATATTTATGTAAAGGGTTTGAAGATGTTCTACAAAAAACAACTATAATACCTAATGCGATTGATCAAAAATGGTTAACATCTAAACCTATATTTAAGGAAATTTCTAATTCGATTAAACTTCTATATGTTGGGCGTATTATTAAGAGAAAAAAATTAGATGTGGTCATTAAAGCAGTTAATAGGTTAAATGAGCAGGAGAAAGGTTTAAATGTTACCTTAGATGTAGTTGGTACCGGTGATTATTTAAGTAAAGTTAAAGAGTTAGCAAATGAAAATATAAGCTTCCACGGATCAATAACAAGTCATGAAAAGTTAATGAAAGTTTATAGTAAATGTCATGTTTTCGTTATGCCATCAATTAAGGAAACATTTGGTTTAGTTTATATTGAAGCCTTAAGTCAAGGGCTCCCTATTATTTATTGTGAGAACGAAGGTGTTGATGGTTTTTTTCAAGATGTAAAAGTTGGCTATTCTGTAAGAGCAAATTCTATTGAAGATGTTTATGATAGAGTTTTAGATGTTAGACAGAATTATCAGAAACTTAGTAAAAATGCAAGACAATCATCTATGAACTTTAATTGGAATGAGATTACTGAAAAATATATTGCTGCATACTCCAATGCTTAATGTTGAAAATAAGGAAGATAATTTATTTCAAATTTTATTTTGGAATAGCTTATGCATAGCTTTTTTTTTACTGCCGTTTGGAACTAATATTCCAACCCCTTTTTTTATTCTCGCTATTGTTTTTGGATTTGGAAATATATTAAGAGCTCGAAATTTTCGGATTTCAGAGAATAAAATCTTGCTGTTTCTTCCATTATATTTTACCATAATGGTATTTAGCTTGGTCTATACTGATAATATTAGCGTTGGCGTAAAGTTACTGGAGAGGTCGTTGTCTTTTCTTTTTTTTCCAATTATATTTCTGTATACAAAAGAGAATTCATTAATGATAAAAAGACTCCTTATCTTTTTGCTTATCGGATTGCTTGTTAGTTTTTTGGTTAATCTTGTAATTGCTAGTTATAATTCGATATCTATAATTGATGGAGTTCTTTCTATTGATACATCAATAAATGGAGGTTATTCTTTTTTAGACTCTTTTAGTCATGGTGGAAGTTATTTTATTAGTGGAGAATTTTCAAAATTACTACACCCTAGTTATGTTTCTGTATATATTCTTGTCGTGTTAGTTTATTTTATTAAAAATAAATTTAAGAATTGGCTTCAAATTCTAGTAACTATATTCTTATTGGCTTATCTATTCTTATTGGCTTCAAGAAGTGCTTTTATGATTCTTGTTGTTATCTCAATATTCTTAATTTTTTATACTAAAGATGTTAGAAAAAAATATATTATGGTTGGGTGTTTTTTAGTCGGTTTATTGTTTCTTAGTAGTAATCCAAGAATATCACATTTTTATTCTAGACTTAAAGGGCTTAGTAGTATGGAACACTATAAATACGCAACTTCTGAACAAGCTCGCTTATTGACTTGGGATGCAAGTATTAAACTAATTAAAAGTGAGCCTATATTTGGATATGGAGTTGGGGATGCAAATGATGTATTAATAGATAAATTTAAAGACTTAGATTACATTTATAATTATAAAAAGCAATATAACGCGCATAATCAATTTTTACAAACGCTACTCCAAACAGGAATTATAGGTTTTATCTTTTTGTTAGTTCCTTTTGTTTTTTTAGCAATTGGATTAAGGAAAAACTATGGTTTTTTAATTTTACTTATTTTATTTTTTTCTCTCATGTTTGAGTCTATGTTAATTCGTTTTAATGGAATTGTTTTTTATGCTATAATGCTGTCTTTGTTGTTTAAAAAGAATTTATTTAATAATAAAATTTTGTAATGGGTTATCTCCGATTAATTTTAGCGCTATCTGTAGTAATAGCACATTCTAATTCAATTCTTGGTATTAATATTGTTGGCGGAAGAGTTGCGGTTCAAGCTTTTTTTATAATATCAGGCTTTTATATGACTCTTATTTTAAAGGAGAAATATATTGGGAATAATAATTCTTATAGTTTGTTTATCTCAAATAGACTTTTGCGATTATACCCATTGTATTGGTTTGTACTAATTTTAGTTATTGTGTATTCAATGTTTGTTTTTTTTAATTCCGGTGGAACTAATTTTGGTAAGCTTCAGTTGTATTTGGAATATTTTGAAAATTTAGAATTTAGTAGTTGGGTTTTTTTAATACTGTCTAATATATTTATTGTTTTTCAGGATATGGTAATGTTTATGGGTTTAGATACTAATACTGGAGAACTTTTTTTTACTGATAATTTCAAAGAAACAAATCCAATGCTATTCAAGTTTTTAGTTATACCACAGGCTTGGAGTGTTGCAATAGAAATATCTTTTTATTTAATAGCTCCGTTCTTAGTTAGGAAAAAATTAGGACTTATTTTATTGTTTATACTTTTTTCTATTAGCTTGAAATATATTTTATTTCAATATGGATTTACAAAAGATCCTTGGAATCAAAGGTTTTTTCCAAGCGAATTAACTTTTTTCCTTTTAGGTACGATTTCTTATCATATTTATAGTAAAATAAAACATGTCAAAATAAAACCTATATTTCTCAAATTAGTATTTTCTCTTGTGATATTTTTCACATTATTTTATAATAAAATGAATTTTGACTATAAATATTTTGTTTACTTCATTTCGTTATTTCTTAGTATTCCTTTTATTTTTTTATGGTCAAAGAATATGAGAACAGATAGGTATGTTGGAGAATTATCTTACCCGATATATATCTCTCATTTATTTTTATTAATGATTATAAAAAACCATAAAATTCCAATTCCAAAACAAGAAATTGGGTTGGGGTTAGTGGTGTTTTCCATTTTGTTTTCTATTCTATTAAATGAACTTGTTTCAAAGAGAATAGAATTAATTAGGCAAAGAAGAGTTGGTTGAAATATATTAAGTATTTTTTTAGTAAAACCTTGGGCGTTACAAATGTTTATTAAAGGATATAAGTACTAGATAATTTTGGAATAATTGGAATTTTTCAACAATAGTAATCACACTAATATATTTGTTATAGATGCCATAGCAAACGAATTGTTAAATTCGTTTGAAATAGATTCTCCGGACTTTATAGCTTCTACAGGAGTAAATCGTAGTACATATGGATTTTTATTTTCTTCTGGTGGTATATAGTTGTTTTTGGGAATAAATCAGAAGAAGAGGTTGATGTTAGTATTAGTATGGAAGATGCGTATAGAAGTCCTCGTGTTTTTGAAAGTTGCTATCAGCTGCTAGAACCAACAGGTAATAGCTGAAAAGAAAATACATATGATGTAACTTTTCTTACGAATTTTACAACTGGTGTTTTTACATTACACATGTGGTTTACATATTACCCTTCTGTCAAAGTTAATATCGATAATATTACCTTAGAAAGAATGGATTAAATAAAAACATTATGAAGAATTTTACTTATTGCTTAATACGGTTAATTTTAGGCTGTAGTACCTCAGATGATACGAAGAATACTATTGCTTTAGAATCAACTTTAGAGGCAATTATAGATACGGAAGATACAATTGATATTTTTGAAGCAATTACATTAGATGGCTCTAGTTCTAAGGGCGATATAGTAGATTATTCTTGGAAATTAATTGGTCTCCCTGAAAAAATAAGTGAATCTTTAATAGCCGTATTTAAAGAATAAGTAAGCAACCAAACAGATGTTGTTCTAAATTTTATACCGCGTATATCTGGTACGTATACTTTTGAATTTACCGTAAGAGACAAATTAGAAAACATCAGCTTTATTACAAAAAGTATTATCGTAAACTCTATTTGTAATATCGATGTTACGGCAGAGAATTTATTTACAGAATCATTCGATTTACAGATCACTGGTCAGTAGATTTAGGAGAGTTTAATGATCCAGATAGCAGTCGTTGTCCTCATTTAATTTTAGAAGAAGGGTATTTTATTCTTGATAATGGATATTTAGAAATAAGTTCAGGTACCAATCGGGTTTACAGTTATGTAACAAGAGACTTGTCTAATATTGATATTTCTAAAGATGATTATGTTCGGTTTAGAATAAAAATAGATGGTGCTTTTGAAGGACCTAGTTATCAATTTGATTATGTGGATGTTGAGAATAAAAATGCTAATATTAAAATTACATTTTCAAATTACGAAATAAGAATACGAAATGATACAGACTTGTGGTACAAAAGGAGATTCAGATATTTCAGTGATTTTGATGATAAGGAATTACATATTTTCTTGAAATTTTACCTGAAACGTCTGGGGATAAGAAAATTACTTTTATGGTTGATAGAGGGCAGGTATTTGAAAATTGTGCGTATGAGATGAATTATAAAATAACCAATGTAGAAATAGATAAACTTAATTAGTAAATCAAAAATCTTATAACCACAAAAGAGAGCTTGTCAATAAATGATTCTAATCAATTACTCACGCAAAATGGTTTTTTTTAGGAAAGAACTTTATATTGCTCGGAATGACCGTTTAAGTAATTTTTGTAACTTAAAAATTTAGCAAAAGATATATCTATAGATAATTTCTAAGTAGGCAGGAATATTTGTAATCTAAATTTTCAAGAGATACAGTCAAAAGATTCTTGTAAAAAGTAATTGTTCTTATTTTAAATAACAAATAAATTCTTAATACAACTAGTATTGTACCTGATAATCTTTTTTAAAAGGCTTACTGCTCCATGCTTTTTTTGAAGTCCAATCTTCATAAGGAGCACTCCAGAATTCATCTGTTGGTGGTAGTCCTAAAGGTAAAAAACTTAATGTAGTCATATATAAACTACCTCTTGATGTATAATAATCAGCTAACTCTGGCTGATGACCTCGAAAACCTAATTGTAACCATCCTTCTTTGTCAAAAACATCATCTATTAAAAGGTTTTTTTTAACGGCCGTAAGCGCACATCTCACTTGTGCGGGTTTTATTTCTTTAGGTAATTCTTTCATCAAAGATATTTGTGATAATGCCTGAAAAGCAGCTGTTCTATAAGTAATAGATCTTCCAATAATAGGATAGGTACCTTCAGGAGATATCATTCTTTCCAATTGAACTGCAAATCTGGTCATTCGTTTTACAGCCAAGTCATAATCTTCTTTGTTTGCATGACCTTTTTGAACCAAAACCTTCAATGTGTCTACAAGCATACTATGCATGACATAAGAATTATAATAATTATATGAGAATTTTACGCCATCTGTGTACCAACCATCGCCAATATACCATTCATTATAATATTTTAAGGCCTTATCTACCGCTGGTTTATCCCATTGCTCTCCTATTGAAAGTAAAAATACCTCTGTTAATGCTCTACACATGAGCCAATTATTTTTGTGAGCCTTTCTTGTTCGTAAAGCTTTGAGTTCTGTTACCATTCTATTTTTTGTAACTTCATTTAGTGGTTTCCAAAGTTGTTCAGGAGCTCTAAGAAATGCCTCTACAAGATGCCCAGCATCTACAATTGGTTGTTTTTCTTTCCTGAAATTTAAGTAATCTGGACTTAACGGATTTACTCCATTTGTAATGCCTTTTAAAAAATAAGTTCTTAATTCTTTTCTCAAGTGACCTTCTTTAGTATCATCATCAGGTAAGGATAACCAAGGTGCTATGCCAGCAGCTGTCCTTCCTACAGCCTCTAAATAGGTGACATTTTTTCGAGAGTCGTATGAAGGTGACTTTGTAGCAGGCATGTTTTTTACTAATGTTTCATTTGCTAGATTGGAAAAAACTGGGTAAGCAATTTTAAAAAGCATTGATGACCAGTATTTCCTGTCTTTTAATCCATTCTCATAATTGTTTTTTATTTCTAAAGAATTTGCCGATATACTATTAGGTTTCAGGATAGCTATTATTCCGGATAGTGAAATGGAACTTATAAATTTTCTTCTAATCATAATTTTAATTTATTGAAAATTATGAAAACATTTTTAGAATGAATTTTTTATTTTAAAAGTATACTTATGTTTATTTACATTAGTTTGCAATAAAATTTTTAAAAAATAAGATTTTGGTTTCAATAATAACACCAGTGCATAATTCAGGGAAATTTATTGAAGAGTGTATACAATCTGTAAAATTGCAGACCTATATAGATTGGGAGCATATTTTGGTGGATGATTGCTCAACAGATAATAGTGTTAAAATTATAGAGGAATATGCTCAAAAAGACTCTAGAATTAAGCTTCATTGTTTAGCTGTAAATAGTGGAGCGGGTACTACCAGGAATAAGGCGATAGAACTTGCCAAAGGTAATTACATTGCGTTTTTAGATAGCGATGACACTTGGTATCCTAAAAAGTTGCAACTACAGTTGAATTTCATGATTGCAAACGATTATTATTTCAGTTTTACCAGTTATGATAAAATGGATGAACTAGGAAATAACCTCAATAGTATTGTGAAATCAAAAAGATTTGTTGATTACCATTCTGCTTTATATAAGAATCCGATAGGATGCTTAACTGTCATGTATGATGTGAAATATTTTGGTAAGCAGTATATGCCATCAATTAGAAAACGGCAAGACTATGCTTTGTGGTTAAAGTTGTTAAAAAAATCTGATGCTTACGGTCTTAATGAGGTATTAGCAACATATCGTATAGGTAGCGAATCAATTTCTTCCAATAAGTTTAAACTTTTGAAATATGAATGGCAGATATATAGGGAGGTAGAAGGTTTGTCATTTTTTAAATCTGCATTTTATACTGTTTCGGCAATTATTTTAAAATTGAAAAGCTATTTTTGATTGTTATAAGTAAAAAATAAAATGCCAAACCCTTCCATTTTAAATTCGATAGAGCGAAAATTTATACTTTTAGTAGGGGATTTGGTAATTATTATTGCCAGTCTTAATGTGTTTGTCAATAATGCAATTGATATTGAATTCGTATCTTTTAAGCTTAAGGTGATAGTAACCTTATTTGGGGTATTATCATTTCTAACGCTTTCCTATATATTAGACCTATACAACTTACAAAAAACATTAAAAAGAAAATACGTAGTATCTCAAGCCCTTTATATAACTGCATTATTTGTTTTTATAGTTTTTATTTTTTCAGTACTGTTTTTTGATACTAGTTTCTGGAGAATTCCTTTATTGGTTTTTTTAATACTAACCCCAATTGAAATTGCACTTTGGCGATTGTTTTTTGTCAATGTTTTTAGGGTTATACCAACTACTAGAAATGTACTATTGATATATGATAAAGAAACTGAAAAACATTTTAGAGAGGTAACATCGTCTATTGATGGAGATGATGTTGAAACTTTTTATAAAGTAAAGTTAACGTACAACCTTAATCAACATAGTGAAGTTAGAAAAAAGTTTCTTGTAGCAACTGAAAAAGTTGATTCTTGGATAGTCAATATTAAGAATTATAGTGACTTTCCAGATGATTTAGAAAAGATTTTACTAAGATCTATTTTGAAAGGAAAGGAAGTTATTTCGTATACCTCGTTCTATGAAAATACTTATGAAGCTTTGCCAATACAATCTCATAATGATAGTTTTTATGAGATTCTACAATTTAGAAATAGAAAAATCAGGTATTTACATACTATTTTCAGCTTCATTATAAATTTTGTTCTTTCATTATTTGTGGGTATTGCTCTTTTAATTTGTATTCCTTTCGTTTTCATATTAAATTTTTTTTTTAACAAAGGACCATTGTTTTATACTCAAAAACGTGTTGGTTTTCACGGAAATGAATTTAAAATTTATAAGTTCAGATCTATGGTTGTTAATGCAGAAAAGGAAGGTGCAAAAATGGCTGTTAAAAATGATGCTAGAATAACTCCATTTGGAAGAATATTAAGGGTTTTTAGAATTGATGAATTACCTCAAATTTTATCTGTTATAAAAGGAGATATGCAATTTATCGGTCCACGCCCTGAAAGAAAAGTATTTGTCAATCAATTAAATTCACTCGTACCTTTTTATGGCACCCGTCATTTAATTAAACCTGGTATAACAGGTTGGGCTCAGGTCAAGTATAAATATGGGGAAAATTTAGAAGATTCAATTAAAAAATTAGAATACGATTTATATTATATTAAAAATCGTTCTATTACTTTAGATTTACGAATTGTTTTTAAAACTGTTACAACGGTTTTATTTTCCAGAGGTGTATAATACTAAATATGAAAAGAATATTAATTACGGGTGCCGCTGGCTTTTTAGGTTCTCATCTTTGCGATAGATTTATTGCTGAAGATTTCCATGTTATAGGTATGGATAATCTTATTACAGGAGATTTAAATAATATTGCGCACTTATTTCCATTGGAGCATTTTGAGTTCCATCATCATGATGTCTCTAATTTTGTTCACTTAGGGGGGGAATTAGATTATATCTTGCACTTTGCATCACCTGCAAGTCCTATAGATTATTTGAAGATTCCGATTGAAACCTTAAAAGTTGGTTCGTTAGGTACGCTTAACTTACTCGGACTCGCAAAAGAGAAAAATGCTAGAATATTAGTTGCATCCACTAGTGAAGTCTATGGAGACCCTTTAGTTCACCCTCAAACGGAGGAGTACTATGGTAATGTAAGTCCTATTGGTCCACGTGGAGTTTATGATGAAGCTAAACGCTTCATGGAGTCCATTACAATGGCTTATCATAGACATCACGGACTAGATACTCGTATCGTTCGTATATTTAATATCTATGGGTCTAGAATGCGTTTAAACGACGGTAGGGTTGTACCTGCTTTTATGGGGCAAGCTTTACGTGGTGAAGATTTAACCGTATTCGGAGATGGCTCTCAAAGTAGATCATTCTGTTATATTGACGATCAAGCAGAAGGAATATACCGTTTGTTATTTAGTGATTATACAGATCCTGTTAACATTGGAAATCCGCATGAAACTACTATTAAAGAATTTGCAGAAGAGATTATTGCTTTAACAGGAACCAAACAAAAAGTAATTTACAAACCGCTTCCTCAAGATGATCCTACACAACGTCAACCCGATATTACAAAAGCGAAGGAAATTCTGGGTTGGGAACCAAAAGTACACAGAGCAGAAGGATTAAAAATCGTATACGATTATTTCAAATCGCTGTCTCCAGAAGACTGACAAAAGAAAGAGCATAGAGATTTCTCTACTAAATAATATTATATAAAAGCAAAAAGTATTTTTGCAAAAATGGATAAAATGAATATTTTAATTCTAGGATCGGGTGGTCGTGAGCATACTTTTGCTTGGAAATTGACTCAAAGTAACAAACTTTCCAAACTTTTTGTGGCACCGGGGAATGCGGGTACTGAAACAATCGCTACTAATGTACCAATTGGTGTGAATGATTTTGAAGCCATTAAAAAATTGGTTTTAAAGGAGAATATACAACTGGTTATGGTTGGCCCAGAAGATCCGTTGGTAAATGGTATTCATGATTTTTTTCTTGTAGATGACCAATTAAAGAATATTGCTGTTATTGGTCCTGAGAAATTAGCAGCCACTTTAGAAGGTAGTAAAGAATTTGCGAAAGAATTTATGATGAGACATCAAATTCCAACCGCTCAGTATAAAAGTTTTACAGCAGAAACTGTTGAAGATGGTTTTAAGTTCTTAGAAGAATTGAACCCTCCTTTTGTTTTGAAAGCTGACGGACTGGCTGCGGGTAAAGGTGTAGTTATTCTTAATGATTTGGACGTCGCCAAAATTGAATTAAAATCAATGTTGGTTGATCAGAAGTTTGGTGATGCCAGTACTACTGTTGTAATAGAAGAGTTTCTTGACGGTATTGAATTAAGCGTTTTTGTTCTTACAGATGGTAATAGTTATAAAGTTTTGCCAACTGCTAAAGATTACAAAAGAATAGGAGAAGGCGATACCGGACTTAATACTGGCGGTATGGGAGCTATTTCACCGGTTCCTTTCGCAGACAAGGTATTAATGGACAAGATTGAACAGCGAATTGTCAAACCTACCGTAGAAGGGCTTAAAATGGATAAAATGCCTTATAAAGGATTTATCTTTATCGGTCTTATCAAAGTTGGTGATGATCCTAAAGTAATTGAATACAACGTTAGAATGGGTGATCCAGAAACAGAAGTGGTATTGCCACGTATTCAAAACGATATGGTTGAATTGCTTGATGCAGTGGCAAAACAAAAATTATCTGAGGTTGATTTGCATTTAGACGATAGAACTGCTACTACAGTTATGACGGTTTCTGGTGGTTATCCAGGTTCTTACGAGAAAGGAAAAGAAATTATGGGCATAGACACCATAAGTGAATCTTTGGTGTTTCATGCAGGTACAACTTTTAAAGACGGTAAGGTAGTTACAAATGGGGGCAGGGTAATGGCTATTACTTCCTTTGGTAATGATTTTAAGTCAGCATTGGCCAAGTCTTATCAAAATGTAGAAAAACTTTCTTTTGAGGGAATGAATTATAGAAAAGACCTTGGTTTCGATCTTTAGGTAATAGTTATCCATCGGATTTTAGAAACTAAAATCCGATGGATAATATATTTGACTACTATAAGTAAGAATGAGAAGTACTTGATTTGTCTTCCTCTCCTTTTTCGTTATACTTTTTCAATTCAAGCATCCAATATACAAACGCTGCAGACCCGATTAGCATAAATATCCAGTTTAAGATATTTGCTAAAGCCCAACTGTCTGTAAAACGTAAAAAATCTAATGGTGCAAATAGTACATTTACGAACAAATCCGCAATACCTTCAAAAAATGATTTCATCTTATTACTATATTTACAAGCAAAAATATAAAAAGCTTAGATGATTACAAGCATTTTTGAGAAAACAAAACCGGTGAATTTCATCATTCTTCTGGTTTTTTTGTTTTTATTCTATTGGTCAGTGCAATTTTATCTACTAGATTTTGCACTTGACGATATAGAAATTGTACCTTCTTTAGGAATATTGAGCCTTCTTTTGTTTAGTGTTTTTATAGTTGATTTTGTGGTTAAAAGAAACAAATTAACGCGAACAAATTCCTTCGCAATATTATTCTTTACCTTGCTATTTGTGGTGTTTCCAGAAACGCTAATTGATAACAAGGCCATTTTTACCAGTTTTTTTCTTCTACTCGCCATGAGGCGTTTGTTGAGTATTAAATCGTTAAAAAATATTAAACTTAAGATATTTGATGCCGGACTTTGGATCTGTATTTCAAGTATATTTTATGAATGGGCTTTGCTGTATCTACTTCTTGTTTTTGCTGCCATATTTATTTACGAACCTAAAAATATTAGAAATTGGCTAGTAATTATTTCTGTAGGCTTTTGTTTTTTTATGATACTATACGGTATATTAGTGTTACTTGATAAGCCTTCCTTTATTCAAAATCATTACGATTTTGCTATCGATTATGATGCTATATTACCACTTAAATGGTGGTCGAGTTTAAAAATGTCATTATTTGCAATTGTCAATATGGGGCTTGCTTTTTCTACATTTATAAATCTGAATAAAGCAGGTATGGGCAAGGTTATTGTAATGAGATTAATTGCCTTTTCATTTGTAATCGGTTTGGTGGTTAATGTTTTAGTTACATCCGATAATAATAATGCAGTTATGATTACCTTTTTCCCATCTGTAGTATTTATTGTAAATTATTTGGAGTCCATTAAAAAGCCAAAGATTTTAGAACTTGTGCTTATTGCTAGTATCGTAGTACCTATAATTGTTTTCGTAACTAAACTTTAGGTTTGTCCTTTAAACTTTATCTTTGTAAAAAAATTTTCACATGTTTAGCGATTTCGCATTTCAGATATTTAATTCGAGTATAGAGAAGTATCACATAAAAGATGATGTGTATCAAAGCTTTGAAAACCCTTACTCTAAAGAAGATATAGAACACTTGTTATATCGTAAAAATTGGATTGATACTGTACAATGGCATTATGAGGACATTATTAGAAATCCTGAAATTAACCCTGATGATGCGTTAGTTCTCAAACGAAAAATCGATGCTAGTAATCAAGATAGAACAGATCTTGTGGAGTTTATCGATAGTTACTTTTTAAATAAATACCAATCGGTTGATATAAAACCATTTGCTACGATAAATACCGAAAGTCCCGCTTGGGCTATTGACCGCTTATCTATTTTAGCCCTTAAGGTATATCATATGAACGAAGAGGTTACGAGGATTGATGCTTCGGTAGAGCATAAAGAAAAATGTCAAATTAAATTGAATATCTTACTAGAACAGAAAAAAGACTTGTCCTTAGCTATTGATCAATTACTTAAAGACATTGAAGAGGGTAAAAAGTATATGAAGGTATACAAGCAAATGAAAATGTACAATGATGAGGAACTAAACCCCGTCCTTCGTGGTAATAAATAAATCTTCTCATATTCTGGTTATAAGGTTATCTGCTATGGGTGATGTTGCTATGACCGTACCGGTAATTTTAGGTTTAGTAAAAAAGTATCCAGAAATAAGTATTACTGTATTAACCAAAGCTTTTACCGCCCCTATTTTTTTAGACATACCAAATGTTACAGTTCTTATTGCTGATGTAAACGGTGAACATAAGGGTGTTTTAGGTCTTTGGAAACTTTCTAAGCAACTTAAAAGATTAGAAATCGATGCAGTTGCCGACTTGCATAATGTGCTACGTAGCTCTATTTTAAAGCAATTTCTTAGGTTTTCATCTATTCCATTTATACAATTAGATAAAGGTAGAGCAGTTAAGAAAGAGTTGATAAAACGCAATAGAAAAAATTTCTCTGCGCTTAAGTCTACTTTTGTAAGATATGCAGAAGTTTTTGAGAATCTCGGTTTTCCTATAACTAAACAAGAAATGAAAACCCTTTCTCAAAAAACGTTTTTTAAAAACGAAACAACGTTTAGTGGTTTCGATGAGAGCGAGCTCATTGGTATTGCCCCATTTGCTGCATTTAGTGGTAAAATGTATCCATTATCTTTAATGGAGAACGTTATACAGGAGTTAAATAATACAGATAGGTATAAAATAATATTATTTGGTGGAGGAGAGAAAGAAATTGCGGTTTTGAATAAGTGGGAAAAGCTGTATACTAATTGCAGTAATGCAGCAGGAAAGCTATCCTTTGCGAATGAGCTTGTTTTAATATCCAACCTTCGGCTTATGCTGGCAATGGATAGTGGTAATGCTCATTTAGCATCGATGTACGGAGTGCCAACCGTTACACTTTGGGGAGTTACACACCCTTATGCTGGGTTTTATCCATTTAATCAACCTGAGAGTTATGGTCTTTTATCAGACCGAAATATTTTTCCTGCCATTCCAACATCCATCTATGGTAATAAATACCCTGAAGGATATGACAATGTTATGGAAACTATTAAGCCCGAAACTGTAGTTCAAAAAATAAAAGAAATTTTAGAACTCCCAATTAAGGGTTAACCACTTTCGCTTCTATGCTTTTAAAGTATTGACGCAATTGAGACATAAATCGATACTTTTTAGCTGAAGGAGTTGAACTCGTCATTAAAGTTCTTACTCCGAAATATGAGCTCATTAGAAAAGTTGCTGCAGCTTCGCAGTCTACATGGCGATCCAAATAACCATTGAATTTTCCTTTTTGCAATGTAGTTACCAAATTAACTTCCCAAACAGTTAGTATTTCATTTAAATGGCGCATAATTATTTCATTTCGACCATTAAACTCGGTCAAGAAATTACTTAGAATACATCCATAATCCATTTCGTTGTGCACAGCGGTTTCCATATCATCATCAAAACATTTGGTAATTAAAGTCAATGGATTGTCATGCCCTTCTATTGGTTCTATTAAGGTGCTGTAAATTTTACGCGCCAATAAATTTTGAATAATTTGAACAAAGTAATCTTCTTTAGAATCAAAATGATAGTAAAAAGCTCCTTTAGATAACTCTAACCTCTTAAGAATGTCATCTACACTAGTATTATAATAACCTTGAGCATAAAATAGCTCTAATCCTGTCTTTTGTAGTCGTTGCATGGTAGCCATGCGTTTTAAACTCTTGTTCATAATATTGAGATTTGGGTAAATCCGACCATATGGTCTTTTTATAGAACTCGTGAGTTGTAAAAAACTTTTAGATTCATAGACAAGTTGCATCGTTATTCGATAAACGTCCAATATTTCGTTGAAATACTGTAGTAGGACAGCTTATAACAAACTTAGTAGTCCGTTTGTACACTAACCTGTTTAATTTATGTCAGAAAGAATGATTCATGTTATGTTTAGTCAAAATGGCAGCTTTAAACCATGTGGTCGGTTCTAAGTGGTTAACTATTTTGGCTAACTTGTAGATTCCTCTATTAACTTGTTATAAAATGAGATATGTAGCTAGATTAAATCATAGGATCTAGCAAAATTTTAAGATTACAGACTGATTAGTCTAAAGAATCCCTTAAAATTTTATGCATTTTTAATTTTTTTTTAGCAATGACAGCTATATGCATGGCATAGCTATTGAGATTATGACATCAGAAGAATTATAAAATTAAATACATATGAAATCAGACACAAATGTCAGAAACGCTTGGAAGGTTTATTTCTTCTCAGCAGTAATTGCCTTAGTTGTTAGTTTTGGAGTAATTCAATTTAACAAACAAAATGAATCGGATAAGGAAACTAGCGGAGTAACCGTGGTTGAATCTGTACCCGGAGCACAGGCTTTATACACAAAGGATAATGAAGGAAATATTAAGCCTTTAGATTTTACGGAAACTTCTGAAAAAGTTTTAGATGCCGTAGTGCATATTAAATCGACCCAAACGGGATCAACAAGCCAGAGTCAAGGTGCACGAGAATTACCGGATCCCTTTAAAGAGTTTTTTGGAGATATGTTTAAAGGGCAATCTCCAAACGGTGCGCAATCAAGACCTAGAGTAGGTACAGGTTCGGGAGTAATTATTAACGACCAAGGATATATCGTTACCAATAATCATGTTATTGATAATGCCGATGAAGTTGAGGTTACCTTATATAATAACCAATCGTATAAAGCGACGGTTATTGGTACCGATTCAACGACAGATTTGGCGCTTTTACAGATTAAAGCCGATAATCTAAAAACGATGTCATTGGTAAATTCTGATGATGTAGAAGTCGGTGAGTGGGTATTGGCAGTTGGTAATCCGTTAGGGTTGAATTCAACGGTTACGGCAGGTATTGTTAGTGCAAAGGCAAGAAGCATTCATATCAATACCGATAAGTTTGCGGTAGAAAGCTTTATACAGACAGATGCCGCTATTAACCCTGGTAATAGTGGGGGAGCTTTGGTTAATCTTGATGGTAATTTGGTAGGAATTAACACAGCCATTGCTAGCACAACCGGTACTTATACCGGATACGGATTTGCGGTGCCTAGTAACATCGTTACCAAAGTGGTTGAAGATTTACTGAAATTCGGTAACGTACAACGTGGCATGTTGGGGGTTTCTATTAGAACTATGGACAGTAACTTGGCAAAAGAAAAAGATGTTGACTTTACCAAAGGTGTTTGGGTAGAGCAAGTAGGTGAAGATAGTGGTGCTGATTTGGCAGGTATGGAATCTGGCGATATTATAGTTAGTGTAAACGGTAAAGAAACAGCTACGTCACCAAGACTTCAAGAAATTATAGCAGGTAAAAGACCTGGTGATAAGGTTGCTATTATTGTAAATAGAAATGGAAAGGAAAAAGAATTGGAAGTAGAGCTACATAATTCTCAAGGTGGAACAGATTTTATCAAGAAAGAGAAGAAAGAAGTATTTAATCTTTTAGGTGCGGATTTTGAAAATGTAGACAAGCAATTAGCCAAAAAATTAGATATTGATGGTGGGGTACAAGTTTCTAAACTATACCCTGGTAAGATTAAGAGTGAGACGCAAATGAGAGCTGGTTTCATCATTACGCATATTGATGGTAAACGTGTAGATGACATTGATGATGTTGCTGCTATTTTGGAGAACAAAAAAGGCGGAGTAATGTTGGAAGGTGTTTATGAAGATGGTTCTAAAAATTATTATGCCTTCGGATTGGATTCATAGTCCGCTATAATGATTAATTTTATGCCAAGCGGATAATAGTATCCGTTTGGCATTTTTTTTGAAATTAATTCTAGATAGATGCAATTAGGTTCTAAGTCCATTGGTTTGGTGCTTTCCGGTGGAGGCATTAGAGGCATGGCACATATAGGTGTTATTAAGGCAATGCAAGAGTTTGGCATTGAGGCTAAGGTGGTATCCGGTAGTAGTATTGGTGCATTAGTGGGTGCATTGTATGCGGCAGACAAACCTGTAGTAGATATGCTTAAGTTTTTTAAGGAAACACCGCTTTTTAAATATAATTACTTTGCTGTTGCTAAACCAGGTTTATTGAATAGCGAGAGTTATATAGCTTCTTTTAAACAGTATTTTCCAGATGATAGTTTTGAGGCCTTGAATAGAGAACTCCATGTAGTCGCTACAAATTTGCAAAAAGGTGAAGAGCTTTTTATCGATAAAGGTGAATTGATAAAGCCTTTATTGGCATCGGCTGCATTACCACCTGTTTTTAGTCCTGTAGAGTATAAGGGAGAATTATATGCCGATGGCGGAATCATGAACAATTTTCCGTCCGAAGCTGTGCTGCCAAAAGTTGATTATGTAATTGGTAGTAATGTATCTGTGGTTTCTCAATTAGAGAAAAAACATTTGAACAATTCATTTCAACTAACAGGCAGAGTAACCGGATTAATGATTTATGCCATAAACCGACAAAAAATCAATAATTGTCACCTTGTACTAGAATCTAAAGAACTGGAACATATTGGCTTGCTAGATAGAAGAGGCATTGAAAAAGCCTACGCCATTGGCTATGAAGCTGCTGTTAAAAAGTTTGAGGAGGTATTTACCAAATAGCTGATTACAACATCGCACTTATAAGCAAGGTACCCACGATCCAAAGTACTACGGATATAACCCCGCCGATTACTATAAAGTGTTTGAATTTATATATTCCCATACTGTAGATAAGCGCATTTGTTTGATATCCTAAGGGAGTAAAGAAACTGAAATTTGCCGCAAACATTACACATAGAATAAATGGCTTGGGATCAAGACTTAACCCGCTGGCCAATGAAATTCCAATAGGTGCCATTATAATTGCCGTAGCATTGTTTGATACAACACTACTTAGAATCATGGTGGTTAAAAATAACAATCCGATTATAAATATTGGTTGCTGACCGGCCATTAAGGCTAAAAGTTCTTCCGTGATCCAAGTGTCTGCCTTGGCATTACTCATCGCAATACCTAACGGTATCATACCTGCTAATAAGAATATAATTTGCCAGTTTATCTTTTCATAAATACGATTTAACTCTACGCACTTAAAAAGAAGCATAGCTAAGGTTCCTGTAATTACGCTCGTCATTACTTCAAAAATTCCCGTAGCTGCCATGGCAATGGTGGCAATTAAAATCAAGATGGATAAGTTTCTTTTAAATGGAGTAGCAGGCGTGCGACCTTCATATTGGTTTAATACCGCTAGATTATTGCTGTTTTCAAAGTTAGAAACGTATTCTGGTTTAGTCTGTATTAATAATCGATCCCCAACATGAAGTTTTGTAAACTCATGATTACTTTGGTGTAATCTATTTTGTAGAATACGTAGTTTCTTTCTTTTATTGATACCAAGCGGAATAGCTCTTGGTATCAATATAGTTTTCAACTCGGACAAATTTCTACCTAAAAAACGAGAACCGGGTAACAGTAGAAGTTCTAATAATAAGTTTTCATCTTTGTCATCTTTTGATTCTTCATCAGCCTTTTCAGAACTTGCTACTTTCTTTATTTGAGTTGTTTTAGTAGAAGTAAAATGGTCTTTTTCTGCTAAATCGACGTCAAAATAACCTTCACCACGCATTTTTTGAAGATTTTCTAAACTACAGTGTAAAAGAATGACATCGTTTGGTTTAATCAGTAAATCATGATTATCAAGATTTTGATCGTAGCCATATCTAGACAAGCGTAACACCGTTATGTCAGCTTCTTTATACATAAAGCTTTCCCCAATTGGTTTCTCAACTAATGGAGAATCTTGTTCAATAGTCAAGGTCAAAAGATAGCGGTCAAGATCATAATTGTCTGAAAGTTCGCCATTGTCTTTTGGTAAAAAACGATAGAAAATGGCTATAATTCCTATAGAAATGATCAAAAAAGTGCCTCCCAGGAACGAAAATTCAAAAAAACCGAGTTTTTCGCCTGTGTACCTAGTAGCTATATTACTGACCAATAAGTTGGTTGAAGTTCCCATAAGGGTACAGCTTCCTCCTAGAATACTTGCGAATGATATAGGTAATAATAATTTTCCTGGTGGTAGTTGATACTTTTCTCGTAGCTCGGCAACTATCTTTATAAACACTATTACTACAGCAGTAGAACTTACAAATGCAGAAATACTACCTGCAATCAGCATAATAGCGACCATGGCCAAGACAACCGGCCAGTTCTTTAAAACCTTTAAACCTTTTGCGAGATAAGAAATGGCTCCATTTTCTTCAAGTCCGATCGCTAAAATCATTAGACATAGAATGGTGATCACGGCTTTGTTAGAAAATCCGCTGACGGCTTCTTCGGGGGAAACCAAGCCTGTCAATAGTAACGCGGCAATAATGCAAAAGGCAATTTTATCCATCGGAAAAACCTCAAAAGCAAACAATATAATGACTGCTGCGATGATGATAAAAACACCAATGATTTCTATAGACATACCTAATGAGAATTGAAAATACTATCAAAGATATTTCAACGCTCCATTAAGGATGACTCAATCGAATTTAGTTTTGACTTGGAGTGGATAATGATTAAAAAAAAGAACGTCATTACAAAAGTAGTGTACTAATCTGTTGAATAGTTGTACCTATTGGTCAGGTTGTTTCGTACCTCGTAATGACGTTTAATGAATTTTAATCCCTAAATGGGCTTACACATCATCAAAATCTACTTTTATAGTAGGTGTGGTTGCATGCGCTTGACAGGTTAAGATAAATCCATCTGCAATTTCTTTATCGGTCAAAATTTGATTCATGACCATTTCTGCTTTTCCATCAGTAACTTTGGCAATACAGCTACTGCAAACTCCGCCTTGACATGAGTATGGAGCATCAATATTTTCTTTTAAAACAGCATCAAGAATTATGGTTTTCTTATCCATAGTAAACTCAAATTCTTCATCATCAACAAGTACAGTAACCGCAGTTTGACCATCTGCCTGTACAGGCAATTCTTCTTTTATTTCCGTTGGTGTAAAAAGTTCAAAATGGATTTTATCCTTATCCACTTCATTCTCAATTAAAGTATCTTGTACCAAACGAATCATCTCTTCCGGTCCACATAAATAATATCCATCAAAATCAATGTCTTTATGCTTATTTAACAAAGCATAATTTACCGTTGAGGTATCAATTCTACCAAATAACGCCTTGTCTTCACGAGTTTGGCTATTAGTGAAATATACAAAAAACCGATTGGCATATTCTAGTTCTAATTTTACCAAATCTGTATAGAACATGGTCTCTTCGTAAGATTTGTTACCATAAACCAAAACGAATTTGTTCTTAGGGTTACTATCTAAAACAGACTTCACAATACTCATAATAGGGGTAATACCACTACCCGCAGCAAAAGCGGCAATATTCTGTACGTCATTGGTCGTATTGAATACAAAACGACCTTCTGGTTCCATTACTTCTAATGTGTCACCAACTTTTAATTCTGAGTTGGCGTAATTGGAGAACCCGCCATTATCTACTTTTTTGATACCGATGGTGATGCCATCTTTTTCAGGTGATGAACTTATAGAGTATGCTCTTCTAAGTTCTTTACCCTTAATCTCTTTTTTAATGGTGATATACTGACCCGCCGTAAAGGTGAAAGTCTGTGCCAATTCTTTCGGAATTGAAAAAGTAACGGCAACAGAGGTTGGCGTCAATTGTTTGATATGTTTAACCGTTAATGGGTGAAAATGCGACATATATTCGTTTCTTTAAATCGAATTACAAAATTAAGCATGCTTTTGCGATATCATATGACATTTGTCAAAAAAGTCAGTATTACTGCTTTTTGTTTAACTTTTTATGCTATCAAATAGTATTGAAGTATCTCATCTAGTAGAAAGAGCATATTTAAATTAGTGTTGATATGCCGAAAATTATATCAGGAAAGGAGAGATAGTATTAGCGATTTCTAAATTAATTATATGATAGCTTTAATAAAAAGGACAAATTATCGACATTATAAACACTATGAAGTATTTTACTTACGTTATATGTTGTAATTCTTATATTAGCGCAAGACCAACAAACCTACTTATACTTGAAAAAGTTTATTTCGATTGCCCTCATAGTTATTTCTACGTTTACTTTACACGCCCAAAAAGAAGCCGCTATTTGGTATTTTGGAGAAAATGCTGGGCTTGACTTTAACAGTGGAGCACCAGTAACTTTATTAGATGGTGCTTTAAATACTAGGGAAGGCTGTGCAACCATTTCAGATTTTAATGGTAATCTTTTATTTTACACAGATGGTATTACGGTTTGGAACCGTAACCACTTGCCCATGCCAAACGGAAATGGTTTATTAGGTGACCCGTCTGCAACACAATCTGCTATAATAGTTCCTAATCCTGGTAATCCCAATTTATACTACATTTTTACGGCAGATAAATTAAAGTTAGAAAATGGTATCAATTATAATGTGGTGGATATTACATTGAATGGCGGACTTGGAGACGTTATTCAAAAAAACGTACAATTAGTTACACCGGCTTCGGAGAAACTTACCGCAGTAACCCATGCCAATGGTACTGATGTTTGGGTATTGACCCATGATGCTTTTGGTGATGCATATATGGCATACTTGGTTACAACGGCAGGAGTAAATCCTACTCCTGTTATCTCTAATTTAGGAATACACTTAACTAACTATTTTTATGAAGATGACTACCATGCCATAGGATACATTAAAGTTTCACCGAATGGTGAAAAAGTTGCAGCTGCACATGCTGGCTTAAATGTGGACGTAATGGATTTTGATACCGCTACCGGTGTCTTAACAAATGCAGTTGCCATATTAAATGCTACCGAGGAATATAAGGGATTTTTTGGAATAGAATTTTCTCCTAATAGTAGATTTTTATATACAAATAGCTCTAATTTTACTGAGTTGTATCAGTATGATTTGGAGGCGGTTGATATAAAAAATTCAGTAGTCAGTTTAAATACAACAGAAATTACTTTTGGCGCACTTCAATTGGGTATAGATGGTAAAATTTATTTAACGGAGTACTTAAGACCAACTTTAAGTGTAATCGAAAACCCTAATGTAAAAGGAGTTGCAAGTAACTTGAATTATAGTTCAATTGATTTAGGGGGTAGGTTAGGGGTTTTAGGTCTACCACCATTTATAACAAGTTATTTTTTAGTGAATATTATGGTTGATGGTTTTTGTTTAGGAAACCCAACGACTTTTGAAAGTTCTATTAGTGCCAACCCAGTTTCTATTTTATGGGATTTTGGAGATGGTAACACATCTACCTTAGAAAACCCAAGTCATACTTATGCCACTGCAGGGGACTATACAGTTTCCGTCACCGTAACTACAGCATCCGAGACCAAAACGGAGACAAGAAATATTACCATTTTTGAAACTCCTATTGCTGCCACACAACCAAATATTGAGGTATGTGTTACGAAGGATAGCTATACTTTAGATTTGACCATGCTAAATAATGCAATTTTAGGTACTCAAAATCCATCAGATTTTACCGTCACCTATTTTTCATCACAAGCTGATGCAGATGCAAATAGTAATCCGTTAGTATTGAATTATGATTTTCCGTTAGGCAGTACGGCAGTTTATGCACGAGTATCTAATAATAGCAATACAGCTTGTTATGATACAACCCAGTTTAATGTTATTTCCCAGAAAGAACCAACATTGGGTACTATAGCCGATTGGACCATTTGTGACGATGACCTTGACGGATTTTACACCTTTGACCTATCTGAAAAAGACATTGAGGTTTTTAATGGTCAAGATGAAACTATTTTTGATGTAAGTTATTTTGCTTCTCAAGCTGATGCCGATACTGGTTCTAATCCGTTACCTATCAACTATACCAACAACTTGTTCAGTGAAGAAATTTTTGTGAGACTGGAAAATAGTACTCATACCGATTGTTATAAAACAGATAGTTTTACAATAGAGGTCAGTCCCGGAGTTGTCGCAAATACCCCAAATAATTTAGAGGTCTGTGATGATAATAATGATGGTTTTGCAGCATTTTTGTTAAGCGATACAGAAGCGGAAATCATTGGAACACAAAGCTCAACTAGTTTACTAGTAACATACCATACCACTATGGTAGACGCTGAAAATGGCACTGATACACTTTCCGATAGCTTTACAAATACCATAAATAACAATCAAACAATATTCGTTAGAGTGCAAAATGCTACTGATGCGAGTTGTTATGCAACATCAAGTTTTGAATTGCAAGTTTTTGATTCACCAGAAATTCAGACAGTCACCGATTGGAGTATTTGTGACGACAATAATGATGGTGTTACGGTTTTCGACCTTACCGAAAAGAATGCGGAAATATTAGTAAATCAAAATGTTGATGATTTTACGGTGCGTTATTATGAGAATGCAGTAGATGCCAATTTGGCTCAAAATGAAATTAATGGTTTCTATCAAAACACAACAAACCCTCAAGCTATATTTTACAGTATTGAGAACAATAGAAGCGCAACTTGTATTGTGACAAATAGTTTTGAAATTGAAGTGTATAACACGCCGTTTGCGCAGGCTCCATCACCAATAATTCTATGTGATGTCAATGAAACAGGTGTACAAACTATAGATTTGACCCAAAAAGATGAGGAGATTTTAGGTAATCAATCTGTTAACGATTTCAAGGTAACGTATTTCGCCTCTCAAGTTGATGCTGAAAACAACACAAATACTTTAGATTCATCGGCATATACTAATGTATTGAATCAAGAAACTATTTACGCTCGGGTTCAACCAAATAATTTAGATGATTGCTACGCCACGACATCCTTTGAAATTACTATCAACTTTCTACCACAACCTAATATAGAAGAACGTTATGTTATATGTCCAGATAGTCCTGCTTTAGTTATTGATGGAGGAGATTTTGAATCGTGGTCTTGGCAGAATACTGCAGGGGAAGAACTAAGTACTACTAGAAATTTCAACGTATCAGAATTAGGAGAATACCATTTAACGGTAAGCCAAACTTCAAACGGGGTACGTTGTGAAAATTCCCGATCATTTGAGGTGTTATCATCTGGAGCACCAGAAACTATGACCGTTGAGGTTAATGGATTTTCAGACCAAATAAATATTACAATAAATGCGACGGGAACGGGACCTTTTGAATATTCGGTAGACGGTGAAAATTACCAAACTAGTAATGAGTTTGTGGTCTTTCCTGGTGAGCATACGGTGTTTGTGAGAGATTTGTTAGAATGT
This sequence comes from Maribacter sp. Asnod1-A12, assembly GCF_045063735.1. Lineage (NCBI taxonomy): Bacteria > Pseudomonadati > Bacteroidota > Flavobacteriia > Flavobacteriales > Flavobacteriaceae > Maribacter > Maribacter sp. Asnod1-A12. The sequence goes on along the minus strand of NZ_JBEFNZ010000006.1, from coordinate 1,304,756 downwards.
AGGGTTTTATCAGAAGAAGTTGTAGCTATTGGTTACCAGCGATTTTTTACTCCGAATGGAGATGGTAATAATGAATTTTGGAACATTATTGGTGGAGAACTGTATCCTGAATCCCAATTGTTTATTTACGATAGGTACGGTAAACTTTTGAAACAGATTAATCCTAATTCAAAAGGATGGGATGGAACTTTTAACGGAACCTCATTACCAGAATCAGATTATTGGTTTAAATATACATATTCTGAAAATCAAATAATTACAGGTCATTTTGCTTTAAAGCGATAAAATGATTTCGGTCTATTTTAAGTAGTTTAGAAATATATTCTTGAATTATCTTGTAACAAACTCAAGATTTTTCTTACTTATATTCTGAATACTAAAACCAACCGAATGTTTAAACGTTTTTCTTCATTACAATGGAAATCCTTTTTTAGGTCCTCTAACCTTGGTAAAAGTCTAGGGATAAAAATAGTGATGGGATTTTTCGGCGTATACATGCTTTTATCACTTGCTGGTGCAGGAGCCGGAATGTACTTTATCTTAAAAGAAATATTCCCTGATCAAAGCCCTATGTGGAGTATTAGCCAATATTTTATTTACTGGATTTTAATGGAATTATTCTTAAGGTATTTCATGCAGAAACTTCCTGTAATGGATATAAAACCATTTTTGACCACTCCTGTTAAGAAAAGTACCATTGCACATTATATATTGGGTAGATCAGCAGCATCTATCTATAATTTATTGACGATATTCTTTATAGTTCCGTTTGCAATAGTGTTACTATTTAATGGCTACCCTGTACTCAATGTTTTACTATGGATAGTGGGTATTATAGGAATTGTTCTGAGTATAAATTACGTGAACTTGTTAGTAAATAAGAATGATAAGATTCTTATTGGAATAGGTAGTATTCTTGTCTTAGGGTATGGATTGGATTATTTTGGGGTGTTCTCTATAAAAGAGTTTTTTGCTCCTGTTTTTCATGCGCTTTATGCATACCCAATTACGGTATTGATTCCTATTGCTTTAGCAGCTCTTATATATTATGTGAACTATAAGTTTTTGCGTGATAAGATTTATCTTGATGCCAAGCTTAAAACAAAGTCAGTTGAGGCAAATACCTCAGATATGTCTTGGACAAAGCGTTTTGGAGAAATGGGTTCTTTCTTACAACTTGATCTTAAAATGATTTGGCGTAATAAAAGAACGAAGTCTCAGGTGTACATTTCCCTTCTGTTCGTGTTCTACGGATTAGTGTTTTACACCCAAGATATGTATAGTAGTATGATGCCGATGAAAGCCTTTGTGGGCATTTTTATGACGGGTATTTTCTTGAGTAATTTCGGACAATTTATTCCTGCTTGGGATAGTAGTTACTATAGTATGATGATGTCGCAGAATATACCCATGCGCAAATATTTAGAGTCTAAAGTATCCTTAATTACTGTTAGTATCGTATTCATGTTTTTATTGACCCTACCCTATGTTTACTTCGGTTGGGATGCTTTGGCCATCAATTTTGGCTGTGCATTATATAACTTAGGAATTAATATACCGGTCATTTTATATTTTGGTTCATTTAATAAAAAAAGAATCGAACTGGATCAGAGTCCGTTTGGTAATATGCAGGGTGCTAGTGCTACTCAATTTTTGGTAATGGTTCCGGTTTTAATCGTTCCTATTATCATATTTTCCATCTTTTATTACATCTTTAGTTTAGAGGTAGCAGTGGGAGTATTATCCGTTCTAGGCATCATAGGTTTTGCTATGAAGAATTATTTACTAGGGTTGATAACAGAACAATACAAGAAAAAGAAATACGGAATGATAGCAGGTTTTAAAGAGAAGGCGAGTTGATTGATAAGTACCGAGTATTAAGTAATAAGTTCAAAGAAAAAAGCTTTTTTAATGATGAGTTATAGAACATTACTTTTATTTTTTTACTAAAATTTATGGAGACTTTTTAGGAAAGCTTAAAGAATTCAGTAAGGAATATAAAGTTGCAGGGATAAGTAAATAAACGTCGGCTAGTTGTTAATAAGCTATTCAGATAGATAAATTGGATTTATTTCTTTTAACCAATAACGAACAAAACGGTTGCTGAGCGTAGCCGAAGTAAATAATAAGATTATGATTACAATAGAAAATTTATCTAAAAAATACGGTTCACAACAAGTATTAAATATTGAATCCTTAAATATACCAACAGGACAAAGTTTCGGTTTGGTGGGTAATAACGGAGCGGGTAAAACAACGCTATTTAGTTTGTTGCTAGATTTAATTCAGCCAAGTACGGGTCATATCATTAATAACGATGTTCAAGTAAACACCAGTGAAGATTGGAAACCATTTACATCATCTTTTATAGATGAAACCTTTCTGATTGGGTACTTGACTCCCGAAGAGTATTTTTACTTTATAGGCGACCTTCGCGGTCAAAATAAAGCGGATGTAGATGCATTATTGGCACAATATCAAGATTTCTTTCACGGTGAAATTTTGGGTCAGAAAAAGTACTTGAGAGATTTGTCTAAAGGGAATCAAAAAAAGGCTGGTATCGTAGCTTCTTTTATTGGTAACCCCAAAGTGGTCATTTTAGACGAACCTTTTGCAAATTTGGATCCAACTACACAGATTCGTCTAAAGCAAATTATTAAAGAACTTGCTGCAAAAGAAGACGTCACCGTTTTAGTTTCTAGTCATGATTTAATTCATGTAACTGAAGTATGCGAACGTATTGTAGTACTAAATAAAGGTGAAGTGGTTAAAGACATAGAAACATCTACAGAAACATTGAAAGAACTGGAGGTGTTCTTTGGTGCAGAGAGTGCTTTACCGGTTGCGGAATAAATTGAATTTTCTTAATTTATAGATATTTAAACTATATAAATGGCTTCTGATTTAAATTCGTTAATTGATTATTATCAATGGGAAATTATTAGAATACAGGCTCAAATCGATGAAAATCTAGAAATGCATTTGTACAATGAGGTTGAATTTGATGTGGTTGCCTTACGCAACTTGAAAAATGAGTTGGATGCTATTTTAACATTGCAAGATTCTAGGTACCCGAAAATTCAAAGAGTAAAAGATCAAATTGAATATTATAAAACTAAGATTACGGAACAAGGTAAATCAAGTGACTTCAAAGAAGTCTATGAAATTCGAATTCGTGAAACGGAAAAGGAGCTGGAAGCATTATTACAGATTAAAAATAAGTCTATTTCGTTTGAGACTCAGTTTGTTGATGATGCTTTGTATAAGTTATATTCAAATGAAATCGTTGCTTTTAATTTATATCTAAATGATGATAAACAAGTATACTTAAGTCTTAGCATGGTAGGTGCTAATGAAATAAGAATAATAGTTTATCTTGAGAATAGGGATGCTTATTCTTGGTATAAAAAATACTCCTTAATTAAAGATTTGAAATTTCAGGATTTGGAGGGCGGAGGAATGTATTTGACAAGAAGTATTACTAACGCAAATACCTTGTTGGTAATTAAAGAGCTGCTATCAAGAATCGTAATAGCTATTAAGAATGGCTATTATTTAAAAAATGAAATCTATTTAGAACTCATCGACAATAAGTAGTTATCTAAATTTCATAGTAAAAATCCAAAAACCGACCACTAGGTCGGTTTTTCATTTCTGAGTTTTGTAGCAAAATGGATAAATATCCGATAAAGATATCTTTGATCAGATTATCTGATGTAAACTTATATTCGCTTGGTTATTTTAATTCAAAACAAACTACACGGTCGGTAAAATTTGGTTGTAGTAGTCTAAAAATGTTGAGAATGCTCAAAAATAAATATGCAGTTTACCGATGAACGGTATAATAATCTGGTTGTTTTTAAGTTAAACATACATACGTAGATCAACTATTTTGAATCTTAGAAACAAACTTATTTTATCCGGTGTTTTGGCGAGTATGCTTTTTAATGCATGTTCTGTCAAGAAAGACAAGTTCGTAAACCGTAATTGGCATGCGCTCAATACCAAATACAATACCTTGTATAATGGTAACATTGCTTTTGAGCTAGGTCGAGAAACTTTGAACGATACCTATCAAGATGATTATTTTGAAGTCTTGCCTATAGAGCGTTTAGAGGTTAGTGGCGAAATTAAATTAGATTCAGAAGACAACAATCCTAATTTCCTTATTGCAGAAGAAAAAGCTACTAAGGCTATTCAACGCCATAGTATGGATATTAAGGATGAAGAGCGAAACCCACAAATAGATGAAGCTTTTCTTCTTTTAGGGAAAGCAAGATATTTTGATGAACGCTACATACCGGCATTAGAATCTTTCAACTATGTTCTTAATAAATATTCTGAAAGCGATAAGCTGAACGAGGCAAGTATTTGGAGAGAGAAAGTAAACATTCGCTTAGAAAACGATGATCTTGCAATTAAAAATTTAAAGCGCTTAATGAAATATGAGCGTTTAAAAGATCAAGAATATGCAGATGCAAGAGCAATGATGGCGCAAGCGTTTATTAATCTAAATGCACCAGATACTGCTGTGCAAAACCTTAAAATAGCATCGCACTACACTACAAAAAACCCAGAAAGAGGAAGGTACTATTATATTATAGGTCAGTTGTATAATCAATTGGGGTTTAAAGACAGTGCTAATTACGCATTTGATAAGGTAATCGAATTAAATAGGAAGTCGCCTCGTGTTTACATGATAAATGCCAAAATAGAAAAATTAAAGAATACTCAAGTAACTTCTGAAAATAAGGAAGAGGTTTTGGAGTATTTGACAAAAATGGAAATGAATAGGGAGAACAGACCTTATTTAGATGGTATTTACAGACAGTTGGCTGAGTTTCATTTAGAGCAGGAATCTGATAGTTTGGCTTTGATTTATTTCAATAAATCTTTGCGTGCTTCTCAAAACAAGCCAAAATTGAATGCACTGAATTACGAGAATTTAGCGGAATACAATTTTGATGAAAGTGTTTATAAGCCGGCTGGTGCATATTACGATAGTGTATTGACTAACCTTAATGAAAACACCAAAAAATTTCGTGCTATTAAGAAGAAGCGCGATAATTTGGAAGATGTTATTAAATACGAAGACATTGTACAGTATTCTGACAGTGTAATTACAATTTATCAAATGCCAAAAGATGAGCAATTGGCTTATTTTGGAAAGCATATTGAAGAATTACAGAAGGCTAAAGAAGCTGCACAGAAAAAAGAAAAAGCAAGAATTACCGATGGTTTTGCTGCATTTAGCAACAGTAAAGGTGGCAAAGAAAACAAAGGTAAATTCTATTTCTATAATATAACAAGTTTAGGTTATGGTCAGAACGATTTTAAGAATCGTTGGGGCAATAGAGAATTGACAGATGATTGGCGTTGGTCAGACAAATCGGTTATCAATACTGAAAATGTTGCCTTGCAAAATGCACCGGGTGTAAATGATAGTTTAAGTGTAGTCAGTGAAGATGAGAAATTCTCTTTAGACTTTTATATGGATCGTTTGCCAACAGATGTAGCGGTTATTGACAGCTTAAAAACAGAACGTAATTTTGCAAACTATCAATTAGGATTAATATATAAGGAGAAGTTTAACGAGAATTTGTTGGCAGCTGCCAAATTAGAAGATGTATTGGCATCTAATGCTGAAGAACGATTGATTCTTCCTTCAAAATATAATCTTTATAAGATTTACGAAGAAGTTGATAGTCCGTTGAAAGAGACCATGAAGGCAGATATTATTGCCAACCATGCCGACTCTAGATATGCTGAGATTTTATTGAATCCGCAAGCGGTATTAGCAGATAGTTCAGATAGCCCAGAGAAGCGCTATGAGAGTTTGTTCAAACAATATAAAGAGCAACAATATTTACAGGTAATTACGGGGTCAGAAGAGAATATTAATAGATTTACCGGTGACCCTATTGTTCCTAAATTTGAAATGTTGAAGGCAAATGCCATTGGTAGACTTCAAGGCTTTGAACCTTTTAAAGAAGCATTGAATTATGTGGCGTTGACATATCCTAACAATCCAGAGGGTAAAAAGGCGGAACAAATGATTGCAGAGCAGCTTCCTAAATTAGAACAAAAGGAGTTTTCACCAGAAACAGATTCTAAAGGAACATCTAACTGGAAGGTAGTTTTTCCGTTTAAAAGAAGTAATACGGAACAAGCGTTAAAGTTGATGGAATTGTTAGAGCAATCTATAATTGACCTTAGATATAAAAATATTGTCTCTAGAGATATTTATAACCTAGAAGACCAATTTGTTGTAGTGCACGGATTTAAATCTAAAGATTTTGCTTTAGGGTATGCCGAGCTACTAAAAAACAATAAGGATTACCTTGTTGCTGATGAGAATTTTGTAGTTTTATCGGAGAACTATAAGATTGTACAAGTACACAAGAATATAATCGAATATAGAAATACGCTTTTAACCCCAAAACCGTGAACAATGTTTTCAGACAAACAAAAACCTAGAGCTATGAATGAAGTAGGAGGCCAGCCTAACAGAATAGAAAAGAACACCAAAATAAAAGGAGATATCATATCTGAAGCAGATTTTCGTATAGACGGTAAGCTAGATGGTAATGTAAAAACTTCTGGTAAAGTGGTGATCGGTAAAGATGGCTACATTCATGGAAAAGTAGAATGTGTAAATGCAGATATAGAAGGTAGCTTTAACGGTGAACTTTTAGTATCTGATCTGTTATCCTTAAAATCATCAGCAGTTATAGAAGGGACCGTATCTGTGAGTAAATTGGCCGTTGAGCCGGGTGCTACATTTAACGCCTCTTGTACAATGGGTGGTGGTAAAGCTGCTGGTGCAGGTTTTAAATCATCTAATAATGGAGCCGCAAAAGCCTCGTAACGATAATTCTGAACTTTTAAGAAATGCTGCAAGCTTATCTGGTGTTGCCATACAAATGGGTGTCACTATATTCTTGGGCAATCTTTTAGGGGAGTGGTTAGATCAAAAATTTGAAAAAACGTTTTTAGAGGACACATTTACATTACTTGCTGTATTTTTGTCCATCTATTTAGTCATAAAGAAAGTTATGGCGCTAAATAAATAAACGTTGCTAAAAAATATCTTTTTATATATAGTCGTGTTCACTGTTGTGGGCGCGACTTCTTATTTTCTGCAAGATCTTGCTTTGTTGGATCCGCCAACTTATTTTGGTCCGTTATTGGTCAAGGCATACACTTTTCACTTCGTGTTCTCTCTTGTGTTGGTCATCATTTTCTTAATTGCCTCAAAAAACAATTCTTTTTTTGATCAGTTGGGTTTTATGTATATGGGTGTATTGGTTTTTAAGATTACAATTTTTGCTGCACTGTTCTATCCTTACCTTTTAGGTGAACTGATTATGTCTCAAATATATAGGGGTGCACTGCTTATACCGGTGATTATTTTTTTGTTTCTAGAAGTGTTTTTTATTTCCAAAATTATGCGCAAAAAAAGACTCTAAATTTTAAAGCTTTAAAATTGGGTAGATTATGCAATAATTAACTACTTTTGCGCAAAATTTCTAGGAGCTAAATTTTTTGATAAAGAACTAATGATGCAAGTTTCAAATACGATTAAAACCTTATTACAACTTCTAATACTTTGTTTTTCATTGCAAAGTTTCGCTATATCCGATACTGAGCCAGAAGGAGCGGTAAGTGGTAAGGAACAGGTAGATGCCTATATTTTACATCACCTTAAAGATTCTCATGATTTTCATTTGTTCTCTTATACTAGTGATTCAGGAGAAAGAAAGCATGTTGGTTTTCCACTTCCTGTAATTCTTTGGTCAAGCAATGGTTTGGCAACTTTTATGTCATCAGAATTTCACCATGATGATAACGGACATGTAATTGTTGAGAGAAACGGTTCTAAATTCGTAAAACTTCATAGTAAAATATATGAATTGGATGCTGGAGCATCTTCAGTGAATTTTGATGAAGAGCACCATGCCACTAATGCACATAAAGTTTTAGATTTTTCTATTACTAAGAGTGTTGTTGGGGTGTTGTTGGTAGGCTTACTTATGTTATTGGCCTTTTCTTCATTGGCGAAACAATACGGAAAGAAAAAAATACCTACTGGTTTTGGTAGAGTGTTAGAGCCATTGGTACTTTATGTAAGAGATGAGATTGCTAGACCTAATATTGGGGAAAAGCATTACAGAAGATTTACAGGATACCTATTAACGGTTTTCTTCTTTATCTGGGTGTTGAACTTATTAGGACTTACCCCATTCGGTTTTAACGTAACAGGACAAATAGCAGTAACTGCTTGTTTGGCTATTTTTACATTGATCATTTATACGGTTAGTGGAAATAAAGATTATTGGATGCACATTTTATGGATGCCAGGTGTACCTGTATTCGTAAAACCTATTTTGGCTATAATAGAATTAGCTGGTGCATTTATCATTAAACCATTTTCATTGTTAGTGCGTTTATTCGCAAACATATCTGCAGGTCACATTGTAGTAATGAGCTTAATTGCAATTATGTTTACATTGAAAGAGAGTTTAGGTGTGGCAGGAGCTACGGGCCTATCATTGGTATTATCATTTTTTATTACGCTTATTGAGGTTTTAGTAGCCTTCTTGCAAGCATATATTTTTACTGCGCTTTCAGCCTTGTTTATAGGTATGGCAGTTGCAGAACACGACCACGATCATGAACATGATGAGGCGGGTCACGAAGTAGCCGATACAGAAGATGTAAGAGCAGACTTCATTTAATAAGAGTTTTTTTAATTTAATTATATAAATCAATTAGTATGGTAACTTACAATTTAATTGGAGCAGGTTTAATCGTTATCGGAGCAGGTCTAGGTCTTGGTCAAATCGGTGGTAAAGCAATGGAAGGTATTGCTCGTCAACCAGAAGCGGCAGGAAAAATTCAAACTGCGATGATTATCGTAGCTGCACTTTTAGAAGGTTTAGCATTCGGTGCTTTGTTCTTAGGAAAATAAGAACACGAAAACCCAAAGACATCTTCCTGTAACGGTTGGTTACAGGAAATGTTTTTTAATTATTTGATTTAGATTTTAAAGATTAGGATATGGAAGTTTTATTGAACGATTTTTCACCAGGTTTGTTTATAGTTCAAACAATATTATTATTAGGATTGATTTTCTTGATGGTAAAATTTGCTTGGAAACCAATTTTAAACTCTTTGAACGAAAGAGAAGCTGGTATTGAAGATGCATTGGCTGCTGCTGATAAAGCGCGTACAGACATGCAAAACTTACAGGCTGATAATGAGAAGATGCTTCAAGAGGCTCGTGCTGAACGTGAGGCGATGTTGAAAGAAGCTCGTGAAATCAAAGAAAAGATGATTGCTGACTCTAAAGAGCAAGCAAAATTAGAAGGCGATAAAATGTTGAAGCAAGCACAGACCGCGATCGAAAGTGAAAAGAAAGCTGCTGTTGCTGACATTAAGAGCCAGGTTGCAGAATTGTCTGTAGCTATAGCAGAAAAAGTATTGAAAGAAGATTTATCTAGCAATGACAAGCAATTGAAATTGGTAGATACAATGTTGAGCGATATAAAACTTAACTAAAAGAAATAATGAGCGAATCTAGAGCTGCATTACGTTACGCAAAGGCAATATTGGACATGGCCAAGGAAAACAAAGCCTTGGATGCTGTTGAGAAAGATATGCGTTCCATCGCCTCTACTATTTCAGATAGTAAAGAACTTAAAGATGTATTGGCTAGTCCGGTGGTTTCCGGTACTATGAAAAAGAATGCCTTACTTGAAATTTTTAAGGGTAGTCATTCTATTACAGAAGGAACCATTAACATGTTGGTAGACAACAAGCGTTTAGGAATGTTAAACGAGGTTGCTTTGAAGTACATTATCCTTAATGAGCAACAAAAAGGTAAAGATATAGCTTACGTTACAACAGCAGTACCTTTAGATGCCGCAATGGAAAAGAAAATATTAAAGAAGGTAGCTGAACTTACCGGTAATGAAGTTACCATTGAAAGTAAGGTTGACGAAAGTATTATTGGAGGTTTCATCTTAAGAGTTGGGGATTTGCAGTATGATGCTAGTGTTAGCAACAAGCTTAATAATTTAAAAAGAGAATTTTCAAATAGTCTATAATAACAATATAAGGCTAAGAATGGTTACATTCAATGCCTAATATCTTATATCTAATTAAAAATGGCAGGAGTAAAAGCCGCTGAAGTATCAGCAATTTTAAAGAAACAATTATCTGGATTTGATGCTACCGCTACTTTAGACGAAGTAGGTACTGTATTACAAGTTGGTGATGGTATCGCAAGAATCTACGGATTAGCGAACGCGCAATACGGAGAATTGGTTGAGTTCGAAGGCGGACTTGAAGGTATCGTTCTTAACCTTGAAGAAGACAACGTTGGTGTGGTTCTTTTAGGACCATCTAAATCAGTTGGTGAAGGTGATACCGTAAAACGTACACAACGTATTGCTTCTGTAAAAGTTGGTGAAGGTATTGTTGGTCGTGTAGTGGATACTTTAGGTAGCCCTATCGATGGTAAAGGACCTATTTCTGGCGATACTTATGAGATGCCATTAGAGCGTAAAGCTCCAGGGGTAATCTATAGAGAGCCTGTAACTGAGCCAATGCAATCTGGTATTAAAGCAATTGATGCTATGATTCCGGTTGGTAGAGGACAAAGAGAGCTTGTTATTGGTGACCGTCAAACTGGTAAGACTACAGTTTGTATCGATACCATTCTAAACCAAAAAGAATTTTATGATGCTGGTGAACCTGTTTACTGTATCTATGTTGCCATAGGTCAGAAAGCATCTACTGTTGCTGGTATCGCTCAAGTATTGGAAGATAAAGGAGCAATGGCATATACTACTATCGTAGCTGCCAACGCATCTGATCCTGCACCAATGCAAGTATATGCACCATTTACTGGAGCATCTATTGGAGAATATTTCCGTGATACAGGTCGTCCTGCATTAATTATATATGATGATTTATCTAAACAAGCGGTAGCTTACCGTGAGGTGTCTCTTTTATTAAGAAGACCACCGGGACGTGAGGCTTACCCAGGTGATGTTTTCTACCTACACTCTAGATTATTAGAGCGTGCAGCAAAAGTTATCAATGATGATGATATCGCAAAGGAAATGAACGATTTGCCAGAGGTATTAAAACCTATGGTAAAAGGTGGAGGTTCTTTAACAGCATTACCTATTATTGAAACACAAGCGGGTGACGTTTCTGCTTATATCCCAACGAACGTAATTTCTATTACTGACGGACAGATATTCTTAGAGCAAGATTTATTCAACCAAGGTGTAAGACCGGCAATAAACGTAGGTATTTCGGTATCTCGTGTTGGGGGTAACGCTCAGATTAAATCAATGAAGAAAGTTGCAGGAACATTGAAACTGGATCAGGCACAATTCCGTGAATTGGAAGCTTTTGCTAAGTTTGGTTCAGATCTAGATACTGCTACCTTGAACGTTATTGAAAAAGGACGTAGAAACGTAGAAATATTAAAGCAAGCACAAAACGATCCTTATACTGTAGAAGATCAGGTTGCCATTATTTACGCTGGTTCTAAGAATTTGTTAAGAGATGTACCTGTTGAGAAAGTAAAAGAATTCGAACGTGATTATTTAGAGTTTTTGAACGCTAAACACAGAGGTGTTCTTGATACATTGAAGTCTGGTAAATTAACCGATGAGGTTACTGATACATTAACTTCTGTTTGTAAAGAGCTTTCTGCAAAATATAAGAAATAGTAATTAGCAAAAGATTTTAAAAAATAACCAATAAACTATTATATAATGAAAACTGTTTTAAAGAGTGTGTTTTTTATAAGTCTTTTTGTACTAGTGTCTTGTGGTAATGGCAAAACAAATTATGCTGAGAATGCTGTTTCTATAAAATCTTTAGGAGATGAGTTACAAAGTGAATTTGGTGATGCGTATTATACTTCTATCAATGTAACATCAAGTGATTTAGGTTCAGTAGTGACGGTAACTAATACTGAAGACCCTTCTTCCATGAAAATGGCAGATTGGTCATATTTTCAAGGTTCTTGGAAACAAAATTCAGATATTACTCTAGAGGTTCCTGAAGGTGCAAAAGCTCAAGATTACATGTTTCAAGTAGGTAAACAAGTAAAGTTTGATGTGCTTGGAAAGATTGTTGATGATGCTAAAGCAAAACTTAAAACCGATAAGAAGATTGATGGAAAGGTGCAGACTATTTTAGTAAATGCTCCTAATGATGGTAATTTTGAATCAATGGAGTATTACTTAACTTTAGAACCAATGTCAGGTGGTACCAGTTTTGATTTTCAATACCAAATGGATGGTACTCTAATTAAATACGATTATTAAAAACGTTTAAGTGTATCGAACACTATGTAAAAAGTACAAGTAAAAAAAGCAACTTATTACTTTGTATTATTTACTAAATACTGAATAAAATGGCAAATTTAAAGGAAATACGTAATAGGATTTCATCGGTTTCATCAACGATGCAGATTACCAGTGCCATGAAAATGGTATCGGCTGCAAAATTGAAAAAGGCGCAAGATGCTATTACGGCTATGAGACCTTATGCAGATAAACTTACTGAACTATTGCAAAATTTAAGCGCTAGTTTAGAAGGTGATTCCGGAAGTGTTTATGCCGATAATCGTGCTGTGAACAAGGTTTTAGTGGTTTCAGTTACTTCTAATAGAGGTCTTTGTGGAGCTTTTAATACCAATATTTTAAAGCAATCTACTAATTTGGTCGAAAATGTTTACGCAGGTAAACAAGTAGATTTCATAGCAGTTGGTAAAAAAGCTAATGATTATTTAGAGAAACGTTATAAAGTAATCGCTAATCACAGTGGTGTTTATGACGACTTGACATTTGATAATGTCGCTGATATTGCTGAGAGTCTAATGGGGCTTTTTACGGAAGGTGAATATGATCGTATTGAGATTGTTTACAATAAGTTTAAAAATGCAGCCACTCAAATTGTAATGACAGAGCAATTTTTGCCGATTGTTCCATTAGAAGAAGTTGAAGTAACCGCTAGTGCAGATTATACTTTTGAACCTTCTAAAGTGGAAATCATTGAGCAATTGATTCCTAAATCCTTAAAAACACAATTGTATAAAGGTATTAGAGATTCATTTGCTAGTGAGCATGGTGCGCGTATGACCGCAATGCATAAAGCAACTGATAACGCAACAGAAATGCGGGATCAATTGAAATTAACATACAACAAAGCAAGACAAGCAGCTATTACTAACGAAATCTTAGAAATCGTTGGTGGTGCAGAAGCATTAAATAATTAATACTTCTATTGTACTAATGACTTACTTGAATGAAGTCATGTAAAGCTTGAAAATATATTGAATTGAAAACCCCACCTAAAAGTGGGGTTTTTGGTTTTATAGCTTTAAGATTCCTTTTTTTATCCGACTTTTGCTTTGACCATGAAATCTAAAAAAACCGCTTTACTCTTTATTTTCATAACCATTCTTGTTGATGTCATTGGCATCGGTATAATTCTTCCAATTATTCCTGATTTGATTATGGAATTAACGGGTGAGGGTAATCACATGGCTATTATCTATGGCATGTGGCTGACCACTGCATTTGCTGGTATACAGTTCTTGTTTTCACCAGTGTTAGGTGAAATATCAGATAGGTTTGGTAGAAGACCAATTCTACTTCTCGCGCTTTTGGGTTTAAGTATAGATTATTTGATTCATGCTTGGGCACCAACAATCACTTGGTTGTTTTTAGGTCGTTTCTTAGCGGGATTTACAGGTGCTAGTTTTACAGTTGCTTCTGCTTACATTGCAGATGTAAGTACCAAAGAAAATAAGGCAAAGAACTTCGGATTAATAGGTGCCGCATTCGGAATAGGATTTATCATCGGTCCTGGTATTGGTGGGTTTTTCGGTGAGATTAATATTCGACTTCCATTTTACATAGCTGCAGGCTTAACATTTGCCAATTTCCTTTTTGGATATTTCTTTGTACCAGAATCTTTAGCACCAGGGAATAGAAGACAGATTAATTTTTCTAAAATGATTCCAGGTGTTTCTTTGTTCGCATTGAGAAACTATAAAGGTATTCTGTTATTGATATCCGCTTTTTTCTTGGCAAACCTTGCAGGGCAGGCATTGCCTTCTACATGGTCTTACTACGGTATTGAGCGATATGATTGGACTCCGAAACAAATAGGATTGTCGCTAATGGTCGTAGGCTTATTAGTTGCAATCGTACAAGGGTTTTTAGTAGGTAAGATTGTAAAGAAGTTTGGAAAACGTAAAGTAATTATATTCGGTTTTCTGCTTTGGACAGTTGGTATGTTCTTATTTTCTTTCGCCAAAGAACCGTGGATGCTGTATGCGTTTTTAATTCCGTATGCATTGGGCGGTATTGCAGGGCCCACGGTCCAAGGTGTAATTTCTAACCAAGTATCTGAAAAAGAGCAGGGAATTTTACAGGGATCAATTACTGGTCTGGTTAGTATTACTGCCATACTTGGGCAATTCATCTTCGTGCCCGTGTTTTATTATTTTATACGTCCTGAGGGGTCAATTTACTTTCCTGGAGCACCATATGCTTTGGCGGCAGTATTTCTCTTAGCGGCTTTTATTTTAGCATCTACCGCTATAAAAAGAATGGATATAGAGCCAGAATAAAATCTTTTTTCAATTTAGGATGTAACATTTTCTAGTTTTTGAATCTAAAGGGCAAACAAACAAAAACTCTTACGATGAAAACAATTAAAAATTTACTATTCGGATTACTAATTTTATCTGCACTTTCAACAACGGCACAAGGCAATCCTTTTGAAGTAAAAGTTACTGGCGAAGGAAACCCAATTCTTCTTTTTCCTGGATTTGCGTGCACAGGTGAAGTTTGGGATACTACAGTAGCAGAGCTATCTAAAGAATATGAATGTCACGTTTTTACTTTTGCCGGATTCGGTGACGTTGCTGCCATTGAAAAACCTTGGTTACCAAAAATAAAGGAAGGTGTTGTATCCTATATAGCAGAAAATAAATTAGAAAATCCTGTTTTACTAGGTCATAGTTTAGGTGGTGCATTGGCACTTTGGATGGCAGCAGAGGGTAATTCATATAAAGAACTGATCATTGTAGATGCTTTACCATCAACCGGTGCTTTAATGATGCCCGATTTTAAAAGTGAGTATATGGTGTATGATTCGCCATATAATAAACAAGTATTGGCAATGCATGCAAATGATTTTGAAGCTATGGCTACTCAGATGGCATGTGGTATGACCAAAGGAAAATCAAATCAAGAAATAATTAAAAATTGGATGATTCAGGCAGATAGAGAGACCTATGTCTATGGGTATACAGATTTATTGAAGTTAGATTTACGTGAAGATTTGTCTAAGATAAATGCACCGGTGACTATTTTGGCGGCTACAGAACCTTATGGTTTAGAAATGGCGAAATCTACTTATGACCTACAGTATAAAGCGCTTGCAGAATACACCATTGAATTTGCAAATGGCTCATCACATTTTATCATGTATGATCAACCACAGTGGTTTATAGAGAATCTTAAAAATGCGTTGAAGAACTAATGGGATCAAAAGAAATCGCATACCAGAAAATATATGAAGAAAACTACCCAAAAGTAATGCGATTATGCATGGGGTATACTGCAGGTAACCAGTCTCTTGCTAAAGATCTGGTACAAGAAGCTTTTATAAAAATTTGGCAAAATTTAGACGGTTTTAGAAATGAAAGCGGAATAGGCACTTGGATTTACCGTATTTGTGTGAATACCTGTTTAGCTGAAATACGGCGCGAGCGTAAAAAGGAGAGAGAACTTCAGATTGATAGTCTGCAGGTAAGTGACAGCAGTGACAATTCTGTTGAAAAAGAAGATATGTTAGTGCAATTATACAAGTGCATAAATAAACTAAGCAGCACTAATAAAGCAGTAATATTATTGGAATTGGAAGGCTTGCCCCAACTAGAGATTTCAGAAATAATTGGGATAAAACATGAAGCTGTACGAACTAGAATTCATAGAATAAAACAACAACTTACAAAATGTGTAAACAATGAATAATTTTGAAGATTTACAAAATAAATGGCAGAACCAATCTGAAGTTACTGCAACCGAAGACGGATTTCAATCGCTTTTAAAAAGTGTAAAATCCATAGAACAGAAACAAAGAACAGGAAACATAGTTTTGACCCTTACTATTATTATTCTAGTTTCTTTTCTAATTTATGTTTCAGGTTATAAGAGCGCGACATTTATGCTTGGTATTGGTTTAATGATCGGTAGTTTAGTGATTAGAATTGCTATTGAATTGTTTAGTTTAAAGAGGCTGCGTACCATAAACTTTAGTAAAGATGCAAGTACTTTTACTGAAGATTTAACTACCTATTATTCCTTTAGAAAATATACTCATTACATCATTACGCCTTTAGCTCTTGTAATTTATACCGTTGGGTTTATAATATTATTGCCATTATTTAAGGCTAGCTTATCAAACGGATTTTATATCTATATTTTATGCTCATCAGTAGTGTTTTTAGTCCTGTTCTCTGTGTTTTTATACAGACAAGTAAAGAATGAACTTTTTAAATTGAAGCAATTGCAAATGCAAGAGGGAGTATAATATTTGTGATCACGATGTTAAATGACCTATTAAACCCATATTACTTATTATCTTTATAAGAATAATATGGGTCTAATGAAATATGTACTTAGTTGCTTTTTAATTTTCTGTCTTTGTTTAACCAGCTGTACCTCACAAAAAAAACTAAAAGCAGAAGCTCCATTTGAGATAGGTAGCGCTACTTGTCAGCAATATGTTGGCGGTAGAGAAGAAAGTGGCTCTGGTACCGAATTACGTATTCCGGTTTCATTACTTGAAAATTCTGATATCGAATTAAATGAAGTTTATTTTCGCGGTAAGCAGGTAAAGGCATTAGTGAATATGGTAGATAATCAAAAGATGATTGTGGTTAGAATACCTAACAACAATCCTGAATCATCTGAAACTTTAGATTTAAAATTAAATACAGATGAAGCTGTTATAAGTTATAATGAAAATGGAGAAATGAAATATGCTAAAGTAAATGGCATAAAACAAAAGCAACCATTAATTTATAAGGGCGCAACCAAAAACTAACTTTGTAACTAGGCTTTTAATAGGTACTTTTATCGCCTGAATGTATAGTGCTTGAATCCACTCAAAAAACTTTTTAAACAAACTGCAATCTATGGCTTGGCAACTGTCTTGCCTAGGATGCTTAATGTTATATTGGTACCTATCTATACTGGTGTAATGCAGCCAGGTTCATATGGGGAAGTCGTTGTGATTTTTGCATATTTTGCTATTTTCAATGTCTTCTTGGCCTACGGTATGGAGACTGCCTTTTTTAGATTCTATATGGATACAGAAAATAAAAAAAGAGTAGTTTCTACATCGTTGATGTCCATTTTGGGATCAACTATGTTATTTATGCTCATTGGGTTTTTGTTTAAATCTTCATTATCCGATGTTTTTGAAATATCCAGTGAGTATATAGGCTATGTTTTTTGGATATTGGCTTTAGATGCTTTAGTTATAATTCCGTTTGCTTGGTTAAGAGCAAATGAAAGACCTATGCGTTATGCCATAGTAAAGCTGGTCAATGTAGCTTTGAACTTAGGTTTGAATTCGTTTTTCTTAATTTTTCTACCCAAAATTGCAGCTGCAGATAGCTCAGGTTTTTTAGGTTCTATCTATAAACCAGATTTTGAGGTTTCATATATTTTAATTTCTAACTTGGTTTCAAGTGCTGTCACATTAATTTTAATGTTAAGGGTTTATTTACGAAGACCTTATGTCTTTGATATGGATATCTGGAAAAGAATGCTAAAGTACGCCATGCCGGTAATGGTAGCGGGTATTGCATTTACCGTAAATGAAGTATTGGATAAAATTTTACTAGAAAAGATTTTACCTGTAGAAATCGCTAGTGATGAAGTGGGTAAGTATGGAGCTTGTGTAAAATTAGCCGTATTTATGACCTTATTTGCAACTGCATTTAGAATGGGTATTGAACCTTTCTTTTTTAGTCATTCAGACACAAAATATCCGCAAAAGGCGTATGCCCAAATAACGAATTACTTTGTAGTGCTTGGGAGTACCATTTTACTTGCTGTAGTTGTATTTTCTGATGTATTAAAGGTTCTTTTTGTTCGTGATGAAGCATATTGGGAGGCAATGCCAGTTGTACCAATAATTTTGTTGGCAGCCTTCTTTTTAGGTATTTACCATAATCTATCGGTTTGGTATAAAGTTACCGATCGTACAAAATTCGGTGCATATATTTCAATGATAGGTGCTGTGTTAACTATTATCATCAATCTAATATTCATTCCGTATTTCGGATATATGGCATCAGCCGTTGCAACTTTATTAGCCTATGGGACCATGATGTTGCTTTCATTCTATTTTGGGAGAATGTATTATCCTATTCCGTATAACTTTAGAAAAATTATCTTTTATTTAGGAATATCCATCTTGTTTTCTATTCTTTCATTTTACATTTTTGATAGAAACCTTTTTGTTGGTATACCGCTATTAATTCTGTTCTTGGGTCTAGTGTATAAATTAGAGTTTGAGAACCTTAAAAAACTATATGTAAACAGATGAACATAAAAATTATTAATAAGTCGAATCACGATTTACCGCATTACGAAACAAGTGCTTCTGCAGGTATGGACTTAAGAGCTAACCTTACCGAAGCTGTTACCTTACAACCCTTAGGAAGAGCTATTATACCAACTGGTCTTTTCATTGAATTACCAGTTGGTATCGAAGCTCAAGTAAGACCTAGAAGTGGTCTTGCCGCTAAAAAAGGAGTAACAGTACTTAATGCGCCTGGCACAATTGATGCAGATTATAGAGGTGAAGTGGGAGTAATATTGATAAATCTTGGTAGTGAAGATTTTGTAGTTGAAAACGGAGAACGTATTGCACAAATGGTAATCGCCAAGCATGAACGTGCAGATTGGAATCTTGTCGATAACTTGTCTGAGACTGCAAGAGGTGAAGGCGGATTTGGAAGTACAGGTGTAAAGTAATTTTATAATATTGAAATGAAGAAGTTGATTTTTTTGGGCGTGCTCTTTGGTGTTTTTGTTACACCGAGGTTAGTGCATGCGCAAGAAAATCAAGAACTGAAGGTGGAGCAAAGCTCAGAAGTTTTTCTGGAAGAATATTCAGATACTTTTCAAGAGAACTTTTTTGAAGGGCTAAAACAAATGGGGATACGAAATTATGATCGTGCTATCACCTATTTTCTGGAATGCAAACGTCTTCAACCGCAAAATACGGTCGTCTCTTTTGAGCTTGCCAAGTTTCATTTGTATGATAAGCAATTTATACGTGCACAAGAATATGCATTAGAAGCGCTAAACGGTGAGCCTGAGAATTATTGGTATGCAGAAACATTGGTTGATGTTGTAGATGCCAAAAAATCTGTAATAGAAGAAGTAAAGGGAGAATTACCATGGAGCAATGTTGAGCTTAGGGGTAATTTGGCGGAAATCTATTATCTAAATGAAGATTACCTTACCGCTAAGACCATGTTGAAAGGGATTAAAAATTCTAAAAAGCAAGAGTATCTAGAAAGTAAAATAAATGACTCTATTGCTCAACAAAAAAGGAAACTGGTACCTGTAGCAAAAAAAGAAGGTGTCGTGCCTTCTGAAGATTTAAATAGTGTAGAAGGGTACAAGTCAAAAATCGAAACCTTGCTTACTACTGGTTCTGACATTGATAATTTACTTGAAACAACTGAGGAGGCAATGGAGCGTTTCCCTTCTCAACCGTATTTTTATTATGCCAACGGAACCGCTTTGAATAAAGCCTTGAAATATAAAGATGCTATAGAAATTCTAGAAACTGCTTTAGATTATATTATTGATGACACTGCCTTAGAACATGCCGTTTATAAAGAATTGGCAAATGCATATACGGCTACCAACAATACCTCTAAAGCAAATATGTACCTTAGTAAAATTAAATAGGAATTACAGATGACGAAGTTTTTGAGTATGATGAAGATAAAGTATGTTTTACTAATCGTAGTAATAGCTTTTACTGCATCCTGTAAAAGTACAAAGGTGATTTCTGGTGGTACTGTAGATGCTAAATTAACGTCTAAATCGGTTATAAAAGCGCATTATCAAAATGAAGCAGGTTTTAATACATTGACAGGTAGGGTTAAAATCGATTATTCTGATGGCGAATCTTCTCAAGGTGTTTCCGTAAGCTTGAGAATGGAGAAGGATAAAGCCATATGGATGAGCGCACCACTTGGTATTGTTAAAGCTTATATTACCCCAGAAAGAGTATCGTTTTATAATAAGTTGGAAAACGAATATTTTGATGGTGATTTTTCATATTTAAGCGATTTGCTGGGGACCGAGGTAGATTTTTCTATTCTACAAAATTTATTGACCGGTCAGGCAATAGTAGATTTAAGAGAGGAAAAATATGATGTTGGTATTTCTGAAGATACGTATAAGCTTACGCCTAAGCAGCAAGGTACTTTATACAAAACCTTATTTCAGATAGAGCCTAAAAATTTTAAAATGGCATTGCAGCAGCTTTCTCAATCTGCAGACAAACGCTTATTAGAAATTGATTATAAAAATTATCAAATAATAGATAAAGAAGTTTTACCCAATGAAATTATGGTAAAGGCTATAAGTAAGGATAAGATGAATACGATCGACCTTGAGTTTAAAAATTTAGAATTGAACGGAAAAGTCAACTTTCCATATTCAATACCAAAAGGGTTTAATGAAATAGAGTTGTAAGCAGATGTTGTTCAAATTAAAAAATGTTTTTTTTCTATTAGTACTGTTCACTGCAGTCTCTGCTATTGCGCAGACTAGTGAGCAAAAAGCCTTAGAGGAAAAACGTGAGCAGCTTCAATCTGAAATACGTGATATCAATAGATTGCTTTTTGCCGAAAAAAAGGAAAAAGGGAATGTCTTAGATCAAATGGAGGCGTTGGATAAAAAAATTACCGTTCGTCAACAGTTAATTCGTGTTACCAATCAACAATCTAATTTATTGAATAGGCAGATCAATACCAATATTAGAAATATAGGTAAGCTAAAGACAGAGCTGCAAGAAGTAAAGGACGAGTACGCCAAAATGATTCAAAAGTCATATCAGAACAAATCCAAACAAAATAGATTAATGTTCCTGTTGTCTTCGGAAAGCTTTTTTCAGGCGTTTAAAAGGCTTCAGTATATGAAACAGTATACAGACTATAGAAAAGAACAGGGAGCTCAAATATTAGCTAAAACCGAAGAACTTTCGCGCTTAAATGCAGATTTGAACGAAGAGCGAAAAGTGAAAGAGGTTTTATTGGCTCAAAATAAAAAAGCAAAAAATCAATTATTCGCTGAAATACAGACTCAGAAAGCATTGTTGGGAACTATCCGCAAGAACGAGAGTAAATATACCAGTGCCATTGATAAGAAAAAGAAGGAAGCTAGAAAGATCGATCAGCAGATAGAAAAGCTGATCAGAAGTGCTATTGCAGCTTCTAATAAAAAATCTGGTAGCAAGACTAATAATACTAGTAAGTTCGTTTTAACTCCTGAAGCAACCGTAATTGCAAATAACTTTTCCGCAAATAAGGGCAAGCTTATTTGGCCGGTTGAAAAAGGAGTTAAAAGTCAAGGTTTTGGGGTATATGCCGATCCGGTTTATCCAGGAATAAAACATCAAAGTAACGGTGTTATCATTGCAACTGATGAGGGTTCTAAAGCCCGTGCCATTTTTGAAGGCGAGGTAATAGCTATTTTAGCTGTGCCAGGTGGTAATAAAGGGGTGCAGATCAAACATGGTAATTTTATTAGTACTTATTATAACCTTTCTGAGCTTTACGTGAAAAAGGGCGATAAAGTAGCCAGTAAAGAAGAACTTGGCGTAGTTTACACGAATAAGAACAATGGTCAGACCCGATTAAAATTCTATCTATATCAAGATACATCTCGTCTTAATCCAGAAGAATGGGTGTATCGTCTTTAAAACTTTACACAAATGAAACAGCAACAAAGAATTACGGATATTAAAGGAAGCTTTAAACTGCGCAATGGGGTTCAAATGCCTTATTTAGGCTTAGGTACTTACCAATCAGATAATGATCAAGAGGTTGTAGATGCAATAAAGAGTGCACTTCAATTGGGGTATCGTCATATAGATACTGCTGCTGCTTATAAAAATGAAGAGGGCGTAGGTAAGGGTATACGAGAAAGTGGATTAAATAGAAGTGAAATTTTCTTGGTAACTAAAGTTTGGAATTCCGATCAAGGATATGAAGAAACATTGAAAGCTTTTGATGCGAGTTTAGAACGTTTAGGTGTTGACTACCTAGATTTATATCTTATTCATTGGCCGGTTGAAGGCAAATACAAAGGTACTTGGAGAGCTTTAGAGTATTTGTACGCGCAAAAGAAGATTAGAGCTATTGGTGTAAGTAATTTTCTAAAACATCATTTAGAAGATTTGATGAGTGATTGTACCGTGGTGCCTATGGTGAACCAAATGGAATTTCACCCTTATTTAGTTCAGCAAGACCTGATCGATTTTTGTGCCGATAACGGAATTCAATACGAGTCTTGGTCTCCTTTTATGCAGGGTAAGGTTTTTGAGTTGGATATTTGTGCAGATTTAGCCAGTAAATATCATAAGAGTGTTGCACAGATTATTTTACGCTACAACCTTCAAAAAGGTGTTGTTGCTATCCCAAAGTCTGTTCATGCAAAACGTATTGCATCTAATGCCGATATTTTTGATTTTGAGCTGTCTGATGCTGATATTACTTTTTTGGATGGGTTGGAAACAGGTGAGCGTACTGGACCCGATCCCGATAACTTCAATTTTTAGCAGCTAATTTTATCAATACTATTTTTCTGTTATTTAAATAATATGATTTCTTTAATTCTAAGTTATCATGTTGATTTTCATACTATTATGTGAGGGTGGGTTGGTTATTTTTTCCGAATTTTACTGTATTAATTAGTAAAGGAGAGCTATTATGAGTAATACAATTAGTTTAAATTCGGAGTCTAATCAAAATGGTATTAATAGAGATGATAAGTTTAATTTACCAAGTATAATTAGTTTTAAGTCTTATATGCAAATGGCTGTTTTTCTTGTTTTTAGCTTAATTTTTGCGGTGTTAGGTTCTTTAGCTTTTGCAATTATTTTTTTTATAATAGGTGTAGTGGGATTTACGGTTCTTTACTTATGGGACAACATGAAAGGTTTAGATATGGACGTTTCATTTCAAATTGAAGTTAATCAGTCAGAATTAGAAAGAGAATTATATGAAGTGGCTGCTTAATCTTCTTACTTTGTGAATAAAGCTTTAAGCTCGGTTGCATTATCAGGTTTCATTTTTCCTGCTAATACTAAACTTAATTGCTTTCTACGAAGTGCACCTTCATATCTTGTAATTTCTAGTGGGGTTTCTGGTGCTAGTTCGGGTACTTCGGTCGGCTTTCCGGTATCATCTACGGCAACAAAGGTATAGATAGCTTCATTAGCCTTGGTGCGCTTACCATTGTAGCGGTCTTCTATCCAAACATCTATATATACCTCCATGGATGTATTATAGGCTCTTGAAACGGCTGCTTCTACAGTTACAACACTACCCAAAGGTATGGCTAAATTAAAAGCTACATGATTTACAGATGCGGTAACGGTAATTCTACGGCTATGTCTGCCAGCTGCAATACTGGCTGCACGATCCATACGCGCTAATAATTCACCACCAAATAAATTTTGAAGTGCATTGGTTTCACTTGGGAGAACCATATCTGTCATTGTAGTACGTGATGCTGCAGGAGTCTTTGCTTCCATTAATTAGAAATTTTTCGCAAAGATACGGGCATCAATAGTACTTATAAAATGTGTACGGGTTTATTTTTCGGTTAATAACCAAGCATCTTTAGACTGCGTACGTTTTATTTCACGTAAGGCTTTCAGTGCGTCGTTGGCGTTAGTATAACTGTCGAATGTTACCATATGAAGTCCATATGCATTCGTGCCATAATAAGCCGCATTAAATCCGTTTACTTTTAACTGTTCGATTTTTCTATCGGCATTCCCTTTTACCCTAAATGCTCCTGCAACAATAAAATGTGTTGATTCACCTTTGTTGATAGAAGTTTTTTCTACAGAAGTAGTAGATGCTTCAACGGTAACTGTAGGCAATTCTAATGGAGATAGGTCAAAAAATGTAGCTTCTTGTATTTGCTTATTCACGAATTCTTGTGCGTCTTGTCTGGCAACTTGCTCATTTGTTCGTTGTTGTTGGTAGGCGCGGTAACCGGTTATACCTGTAGAAAATGCCAACATTAGAATAGCGGCATATTTTAAATAAGGTCTAAAACGGCTGGTTTCTCTACGTTCAGGACTAATAACGAACGGTATTTTTTCTTCTATTTCTACGACTTCTTCTTTTAAAACCTCTCTAGTTACAGGTATTGAATTGAAATTAGATAGACCGAATGATGAAGTTAGATAGTTTGTTTCATTTGCAGGTTGAAACAATATTTTATCTTCTTGATTTCTTGTTAGGGAACCAATATTATTTAAGTGCAAAGAAGTTTCTTTAACTAAAACCTCTTGCCAAGATTTTACTTGATTTTCAATTTCAACCAATGCCGTTTCATAAGAAACTTTTTCTGCATTTGATACATAAGAAACCAAAAGACCATCATTTGAGATGAGCTGTCTATTGAAAACAATAGATTTATTTGGCGCGCTAAACGTATTAGTAACCACGTTTATTTTGGCTGAATTTTTTTGGGTAAGGAATGCTCCAAAACCGGGAACAACAACACAGTTGTACCTATAAAGTAAATCGCTTATATAGTGTTCTAAAACCATAGGATCACAAATATGGAAAAAATATAGAGGTATAAAAACCCCTTTCGTAACTTTTTATTAACATATTTTTTTCGCTTATTTGTGAACAAGAAATGAAAACTACACAACATACTGCTGATGAACTCATTGCAATTCTTCGTTTGCAACATGTACCAAATATTGGGGATGTACTTGCAAAGAAATTAATTTCACATTGTGGTAGTCCATCCGCAATTTTTGAAGATAAAAAGCAAAATCTGCTTAAAATTGATGGTATAGGTACGCATACCATCAGACATTTATTTGACCTGGAGCATTTAGAAGCTGCGGAGTCAGAATACAATTATATTCTTAAGAATGATATTAGTTGTACCTATTTTTTAGATGATGACTATCCTAAATATTTAAAACATTGTATAGACGGACCTATTCTCATGTTTAAGAAAGGGAATATTGTTTTACAGAATCGTAAGTTAATAAGTGTGGTAGGCACTCGTAATATTACGAGCTATGGAATGTCTTTTTGTGAGCAGTTTATTGAAGAAGTAGCTCCTTTAGACCCGGTCATCATTAGTGGTTTTGCATACGGAGTAGATATTTGCATTCAAAGAGAAGCAATCAAGCACGGATTGCAAACCATAGGTTGTTTGGCGCACGGATTAAATCAAATATACCCAAAAGTACATGCCAAGTACCAAGCCGATGTTCTAAAGAATGGTGGTTTTTATACAGAATTCTGGAGTACAAGTAACCCAGAACGAGAGAATTTTTTGAAACGAAATAGAATAATTGCCGGTGCAAGTGAAGCTACGGTTGTCGTTGAATCTGCGGAAAAAGGTGGGAGTCTTGTAACTGCGGATATTGCCAATAGTTATAATAGAGATGTTTTTGCCGTACCTGGCAGAACTACGGATAAATACAGTTTAGGTTGTAATAACTTGATTAAGCAACAAAAGGCTCACGTAATGACATCGGCGGCAGATTTAATTTATTTGTTGGATTGGGATATTGAAGAAAAACAGAACAAGAGCATTCAAAAACAATTGTTTATTGAATTGGATGAGGTTGAACAAAGTATTTACACCTATTTACAGAATAACGGGAAGCAAATTTTGGATAGTATCGCCTTAGATTGTAAACTGCCTATTTATAGAACATCTTCTACCTTGTTAACGATGGAAATGAAGGGGGTAATTAGACCTTTACCAGGAAAATTGTTCGAGGCTATCTGAGAATTTTATAAACTACTCAGTTTGTTTTCATGTGGTTTGTATAAAATACCTCATTAAATACACACTTAATCGATATTTCTGATTTTAATATCGATATATAAATGGCAAAAGGGGCATTATTAAAAACAAAAAACCGACCTAGTGGTCGGTTTTTGATATTTATAGTTTTTATATGCTGGCCCTTAATAACCTAACTTTTCACGAACTCTTTCTAGTACTCCGTCAGCTACTTTTCTTGCTTTTTCTGCACCTAGAGCCAAAGCATCATCTATCTCGTTTAAATTGTTCATATAGTATTCAAACTTCTCTCGGGGTTCTTCAAACTTATTTACAATCACTTCGTAAAGTGCTTGTTTTGCATGGCCATATCCATAGTTTCCGGCTAAATAATTAGCACTCATTTCTTCAATTTGTGGCTCACTTGCCAATATTTTATATAGTGCAAATACATTGTCAGTAGAAGGGTCTTTAGGATCCTCCATTGGTGTGCTGTCTGTTTGTATCCCCATAATCTGCTTACGTAACTTTTTATCGGTCTGAAAAAGACTGATTAAATTACCCTTGCTCTTACTCATTTTGGCACCGTCTGTACCAGGTATGTACATGGTTTCTTCTTGCACCTTTCCATCAGGTATAACAAAAGTTTCACCTAACTGTGCGTGAAAACGAGAGGCAACATCTCTTGTCATTTCTATATGTTGCATTTGATCTTTGCCAACAGGTACAATATCTGCATCATACAATAGAATATCCGCGGCCATTAACATAGGGTAAGTAAAGAGTCCGGCATTTACATCGTCTAGTCTATCTGCCTTGTCCTTAAAAGAATGAGCTAGTGTAAGACGTTGGTATGGAAAAAAGCAACTTAGGTACCAAGACAACTCCGTGGTTTGTGGTACGTCGCTTTGTCTGTAAAAAACGGTATTCTCTATATCCAAACCAAAAGCAAGCCAGGTTGCGGCAACAGCGTAAGTGTTGTGACGTAGTTCTGCGCCGTTTTTAATCTGTGTCAACGAATGCATATCTGCAATAAATAGAAAAGATTCGTTAGCCGGATCATTTGCCATTTCAATTGCTGGCTTGATCGCTCCTAGAATATTTCCTAAATGCGGGGTTCCTGTACTTTGAATACCTGTTAAAATTCTTGCCATTATCTTAATTTGTATAAAAGCAAAGGTAAAACAAATACAAAAAAACTATCGTAAATAACTACTTTTGATTTATGCTTAAATTGGTTAAACAAACCGGTCAAACGATATACCGAATTTGGTTTTATATTCTAGTGGCCATTCCTATTCTACTCTTTTTTCCATTTCTTGTCATTTTTGCTTCAAGAGAAGCTTGGTACCCACAGTTTTTTTGGATGGCAAGAAACCTATGGGCAAGATTTATACTGTATGGTATGTTTTGTTTCCCTAGAGTGAAATATGATCAACGATTAGTTAAAAAGAAGAGTTATATGTTGGTGGCTAATCATACCAGTATGCTTGATATTATGCTAATGTTAATCGTTAGTAGAAATCCGTTTGTATTCGTAGGAAAGAAAGAATTGGTTAAAATACCTTTATTCGGATTTTTTTATAAGCGAGTATGTATTATGGTAGATAGAGATAATACCCAAAGTAGAACGGCTGTCTACAGAAGGGCGCAAAGAAGATTGCAACAGGGTTTAAGTATCTGTATTTTTCCTGAAGGTGGTGTGCCCGAAGAGCATATATTGTTAGATAAGTTTAAAGATGGAGCTTTTAAAATGGCCATTGCTCATAAAATACCAGTAGTACCTATGACCTTTTATGACAATAAAGAACGTTTTTCATTTACATTTTTTAGTGGAGGTCCAGGTAAATGTAGGGCTAGGGTACACTCATTTGTAGAAACACATTCTATACGACCAGAAGATACGGCAGAGCTTAGGAATAACGTTAGGGAAACAATACTTAATGATTTAACTAAAAATAGCTAGAACCTGTAACCAAGGTTAATACCTCCTTTACCAAAAATTGTAAAATCTCGGTCATTGTTAAATAGATTGCGCCCAATGCCTAAATCTATTTCGACTATAAAACCTCTTTTGGTGATTAGTTTTACACCCGTGCCAATACCTAAAGCAAAATCGACAAGATTATCATCATATCTAGAATTTGAAAAATAGGTGTCGGTTGATTCGTCATAGTACGATCTGTAAGTATAATCATCAACAGAATTTAACATACCAAAAGCTTCTACGAAAAAACCTGTAGCATACTTTTTTCCAAAATATTGACGGTAGTAGGGCGCTACATAATAATTAACATCAATAGTTTCATCATCGAAAGGAAACAATAAATCAACACCTATGGCAGACTCTTCGTTAAGTAAATACTGATAATCTACTTCAATAGCACCCAAGACTAAAAAAAAGACCGTTTATTTTTAATTCATGATGTTCTTCAGAAGTAATATTCGCGTCACTCTGGTTTTGAGAATATATAATACCGCTAAAAAGACAAAAACAACTTAAAATGTACTTCTTCATATTTGATTTCTAAAATTGAAAGGTGAGTCCGCTGTAAACCCCAACTGAATAAGGTCTAAAAGTACCATTAATGTCAGAAAATGTATTTAATTGATATTTAAATATAGGTTCAACATTAAATCTTACTTTTTGTGAAAAATTATAGTTGAGACCAAGACCCATATTGGCACTGAAATTCAGGTCATTTATGTTATTTGCTTCTCCAATTTCTGTAGTTAAATCTCCAGAGGTTAGTGAAACCGAATTATCTATTAGGAAAAGTGAACTAACACCACCAATTATGTTTACTCCGAATTTTTTATCCAATAGGGCATAATTCAACTCTAAAGGAAGCTCCAAGTAACCAAACTGTTGAGACATAAACCCATCTCTTGTAGGGCTTTTTGCCGTAACGTCTTGGGCTAAATTGGTAGTGGTGTACTTTTCAGAAGTAACAATGTTACTTGCAATTGTCAACGTATTTGAGGTTTCGGCATAATTAATTGTGGATAATTGACCACCTTTAGAAGCTAAACTAGAAGAAGAGGAAAATGCTACATCTTCCGTGTCATAACCATAATCAACTTTATTGATCCCAGAACGAATAGTGAGTTTTTTGGTCACGGCATAAGCTACCGATACTCCGTAACTCATATTTACATTGCCTGATTTTGCATTGGGACTAAAAATAGAGTTCACCGGTGAACCTTCACCAAGTGCATTAAAATATACCGGTGCAACATTTGGACCTGCAGACCATCTGTTACTAGCAACTTTCTGCTTTTTTAATTCTTCTTGATCTTCTATTTCTTCAAAAATGGATTTCTTGTTAGGCTCTTCCACTTCCGTTATTTCTTTGACGTTAGTATTCTCAGCTATAGCGTTTTCTTTAACCATATTATTGGAGTCTGACTGAATAATAGCATCCGTATTATTGTCAGCAATTGTCTCTTTTGTTTTTTGGATATGGTTAGATGAATTTTCAATATCATTTTTAGCATTTCGTGGGCTAGCAGTATTTTCAGCCATCAATGCTTCATGCGCTGTAGCATTATTACCCGAAGCAGTTGTATTTTTTTCCGCAATAGTGCTTACAGGTTCAGAGTTCTGGTTTGAATTATTATTAACTACTGCAACGCTGTTATAATCATCTTTGCTGTTTGGTGAGTTGCTTTTTGCACCTGAAGATTGTTCTTCTTTATACGTGGTAGATTGCTTAACTATTGTGTTGGTGTTGTTATCTATAGAATCAATAAAAACCTCAGTTTTGGTAGTTGTTTGAATATCATTTATTACTTCTGATTCGTTATCAGTATCTACCAAAATTTCATTGGTATTGTGTTCTTCGGTAAAAGGATTGAATACTAATAAACCAATCATTATAGCGGCTGCAATACCACCAAATGACCACCATAAAGGAATGATTCTTTTCTTTTTTCTTTTGTCCAATGACGCATCAATCGCACGCCAGACTTTATTGTCCGGTGTTTGCTTGAAGTCCGAAAGTTTATCTCGGAAAAATTCGTCTATATTCTTCTTCTGCATCTAGTACTGTTTCTGTCTATAATCACGAGGATTATAAAAAGTGTGTTGATATTATAATTAAGATACTTACAATTGATTGCGTAATCTTAGTTTCTATTTTTTCTTTTAATAATGCGCGGGCCCTGGCAAGATTTGATTTAGAGGTGCCAACTGTTGTTCCCAGCATTTCGCTAATTTCTTTATGCGTATATCCATCCATAACATATAAATTGAATGTAGCGCGGTATTTATTCGGTAATTCTTGTATATAACTTAATAGGGTTTGTAAGCTAATATCGTCAAAGGCATCATCTACGGTTACTTCCTCTTCTGTATTATCTGTAACTACGTTTAAGTATTCTTGCTTTCTATATTTTTGTAGCGCCGTATTAACGGTAATTCTTTTCATCCAACCTTCAAAAGAACCTTTGTTTTTAAACTGACCTATTTTGTCATAAATAGTCATAAAACTATCGTGTAAGGTGTCTTCTGCCTGTGATTTTGATTTGGAGTATTTAAGGCATATACCAAATAGCGTAGTGGCATAGGCTCTATATAGTAGCTCCTGTGCTTTACGGTCTCCTTTTTTACAATTATGTATGAGTTCTTCTAGACTCACAAATGGCTGGTTGTTTTAAGGGTTGTTTACTGGAACGACAATTTCCATATATTCTGCCTCTCCGTCGCTATTATCTCCTTTATAAAATTTAAATGTATAGGGTTCGGTATAAATTACCTGGAAGTTGAAAGACGCTGTTTCTTCAATTAATTCTTCCATACAATCTTCAAAATCAGTTCTTACCGCCCCTATGGCAACAACACTTCTAACGGTCAGGGAATCTTTAACAACGTCAAAACCTTCATAGTATGTACAACTATCAGGTCTTAAATAATTTACAGAAATCGTATAGACCTCATTGAGATCAAAAGATTCTGGTAATTCTGCATCAACAATTTCCAATGCTGTGAAATGGAAATTGGCGTCATCATCATCAATAGAACAACCATTGCATATAAATGCTAAGACCAAAGTCAATAACATCAACTTAATTTTCATCGTACAACTATTTTGTAATAAGATGAAAAGTAACTGCAATGGTTGCGTTAACTCATTTATGTTTGCTTAAATAAAACTGATTTTAAGCATTCAAGGCAGCAATGGCTTCTCTAATCTTACCATCTAATTCCTCGAACAATTCAGGATTATCTAAAAGTAGGTTTTTAACCGCATCACGACCTTGACCTAATTTTGTGTCACCATAACTAAACCATGACCCACTCTTTTTTACTATTTCGTATTCCACACCTAAGTCGATAACTTCACCAACCTTAGAAATACCTTCACCATACATAATGTCAAATTCAGTGGTACGGAAAGGTGGCGCTACTTTATTCTTAACAACCTTAACTCTGGTCTTGTTACCTTGAACATTACCATCTGTATCTTTTATTTGTGTAGACCTTCTAATATCTAAACGAACAGATGCGTAGAATTTAAGTGCATTACCACCAGTAGTGGTTTCTGGGTTACCGAACATTACACCAATCTTTTCACGTAATTGGTTGATAAATATAACGGTACAGTTTGTTTTGCTAATAGAACCAGTTAATTTTCTAAGTGCCTGAGACATTAAACGTGCATGAAGACCCATTTTAGAATCTCCCATTTCGCCCTCGATCTCACTTTTTGGAGTTAAGGCAGCAACAGAATCGACAACTACAATATCTATAGCTCCTGATCTAATTAGGTTATCCGCAATTTCCAATGCTTGTTCACCATTATCTGGTTGAGAGATAATTAAGTTGTCTATATCTACACCTAATTTTTGAGCGTAAAAACGATCAAAGGCATGCTCTGCGTCAATAAACGCTGCTATACCTCCGTTTTTTTGTGCTTCTGCAATTGCGTGTAAGGTAAGGGTGGTTTTACCTGAAGATTCCGGTCCGTAAATTTCAATTACACGACCTCTTGGGTAACCGCCTACGCCTAATGCTATATCTAAACCTAAAGAGCCAGAAGGTATCACTTCAACATCTGCAACAACGCTATCTCCCAGTTTCATTACAGCGCCCTTACCGTAGGTTTTATCCATCTTGTCAAGGGTCAACTTTAATGCTTTTAATTTTGCTTCTTTTTCAGAACTCATTCTCTATTTTTTTGGAAAGCTAAATTACCAAATCTTTTTTGAATTGAACAATATTGAAATGATTACGCAACCATTTTAATTAATCGCAATCTTTTATTAAATATAAGTTACTTAATTGGTTATCAAACGCTTTTTAATTCTAAGCGATTATAGTTGGTTATCTCCTTCATGTATGTTTTTCAATAATGCTATGAAAAAGAGAAGAATGGAATAACCAATAAGGAGTCTTGTTAAAATCAAGGCTCTTTTTTTATGCTTTAAGGTGGTTAAGCTTAATAAAATAGGTGCATTTTTCAATATTATAGCTATTTTTGCCATTCAAAATTTTTCTATAAACCTTCTGCCCATAGGCAGACTTAAATTATTAGTATAGCATGCAACTGTACAATACGTTAAGTGCAATAGAAAGAGCAGCTTTAATTGAAGAAGCGGGTAAGGAACGCCTTACCATCTCTTTCTATACCTATGCACACATTGGTAATACCAACATTTTTAGAAACCACCTTTTTATCAATTGGAACGATATGGATGTTCTTGGGCGAATTTATGTTGCCCACGAGGGTATTAATGCCCAACTTTCTGTACCAGCTGAAAATTTCAATGTTTTTAAAGCCCATTTAGATAGTATTTCATTTCTGGAGAATGTGCGACTTAATATTGCTATTGAGCAAGACAATCTTTCATTTTTAAAGTTAAAAGTGAAAGTGCGTAAGAAAATTGTAGCGGACGGATTAGAAGATAATTCTTTTGACGTAACCAATAAAGGTATTCATGTAGGTGCAGAAAAGTTCAATGAACTTATTGAAGATCCAGATACTGTTCTGGTAGATATGCGAAACCATTATGAAAGTGAAATAGGGCATTTTAAAAATGCCGTTACTCCAGATGTAGATACGTTTAGAGATTCCCTAGATATAATTGAACGCGATTTAGCCGATCATAAAAAAGATAAGAAACTGGTAATGTATTGTACCGGTGGTATTCGATGTGAAAAAGCAAGTGCTTATTACAAACACAAGGGTTTTGAACAAGTATACCAGTTAGAAGGTGGAATTATTGAATACACAAGACAAGTAGAAAAGAATAATCTTGAAAATAAATTCAAGGGTAAAAACTTTGTATTTGACCATAGAAGGGGTGAGCGTATAAGTGATGATGTTATTGCCAATTGTCATCAATGTGGAGAGCCTTGTGATGAGCATGTAAATTGTGCCAACGAAGCTTGTCATTTATTATTTATTCAATGTAAATCTTGTGCAGAAAAAATGAACGATTGCTGTTCAGATGCTTGTAAAGAAGTGCATGAATTACCTTTTGAAGAACAAAAAGCGTTGAGAAAAGGTAAGGTTGTAAGCAATAAGATATTTAAAAAAGGCCGATCAGAAGTGCTGAAGTTTAAAAAGTAGTTTTATGTTTTCATAAGGCTTAGGTCATTAAACAATACGATACACTATAAAAAGGCAGCGTTTTTCGCTGTCTTTTTAGGTTTTAGAAATGGTCTTCAGTTATTGGTAAAGTCACTATTTAAAACCATCACCGCTAATTTCACTTTTATTTCACATTAAAAAAACTGTATCTTTACCTATAAGTTTTTTATGAACCTTTTTTGGTGAATTTTATATAATTCGACCAAACCAATATATATAATATGAGTTGTAGTAGTTGTTCTACCGGTAAGGATGGACAACCAAAGGGATGCAAGAATAACGGTACTTGCGGTACAGATGGTTGCAATAAACTGACAGTCTTTGACTGGCTTTCAAATATGTCGCTCCCTAATGGGGAACGACCATTCGATTTTGTTGAAGTAAGATTTAAAAATAGTAGAAAAGAGTTTTTTAGAAATACAGAGAATCTCTCACTTTCCATTGGCGATATACTTGCCACACAAGCACAATCTGGTCATGACATTGGTATGGTTACCTTAACTGGTGAACTAGTACGTGTGCAAATGAAACGGAAAAAAGTGTCTTTTACTGATGAAGAGGCACCGAAAGTGTATAGAAAGGCGAGCCAGAAAGACATTGATATTTGGCAAAAATGTAGAGATAGAGAAGAAGAAATTAAGAAAAGAGCACGTGAAATCGCTATTATCTTAAAGCTTCAAATGAAGATTTCTGATGTGGAGTTTCAGGGTGATGGCTCTAAAGCTACTTTTTACTATACAGCCGACGAACGTGTAGATTTTCGTCAGTTGATAAAAGATATGGCAAAAGCATTCGGTATTCGTATCGAGATGCGTCAAATCGGGTATCGTCAAGAAGCACAAAGACTTGGTGGTATCGGGTCTTGTGGTAGAGAGTTATGTTGCTCAACATGGTTAACAGATTTTAGATCTGTAAGTACTTCTGCAGCACGTTACCAACAACTATCATTAAATCCACAAAAGCTTGCTGGTCAATGCGGTAAGCTGAAGTGTTGTTTAAATTATGAGCTAGACGTCTATGTAGATGCTCTTAAAGATTTTCCTGCTCAAGACACAAAATTGTTTACAGAAAAAGGACTCGCTTTTTGCCAGAAAACCGATATTTTTAAAGAAATGCTGTGGTTTTCATATAGAGAAGATCCTGGAAATTGGCATGTGCTTTCTAAAGATCAGGTAAACGAAATATTAGCGAAAAATAAAAAGAAAGAGAAAGTTGCTAGTTTAGAGATGTATGCAATGGAAATTGTCGTCGAAGAAAAAGTAGTTTTCGAGAATGTTGTTGGTCAAGATAGTTTAACTCGTTTCGATAAGCCTAAAGGTGGAGGAAATAGAAATAAAAACAGAAATAAGAACAAGAATCGAAACCGTAATAAGAACAAGAACAGAAATCGTAACAGAAATCAAAAGAAGGATGCGTAGTATATCTTGTTGTTTTTTAGCATTAGTGCTCTTTGCTTCTTGTGACAGCAATATTATTAAAACTGAATATCAAACCTTAGAAGATGGTGTTTGGAACAAAGACAATGTTCTTGAATTCTCTCTTTCTAAAATGGATACCATTGCAGCACATGATATTTTCATCAATGTTCGTAATGACAATACTTTTCCTTATAGCAACTTATTTATAATTGCATCTTTGACTACACCTGAAGGCGAAGTAACCAAAGACACGTTAGAATATGCGATGTCTTTGCCTGACGGTACTTGGCTTGGTAAGGGTAGTGGAAGTATTAAAGAAAACATCGTTTTTTCATCTTCTGGCGTATATACAATAGATGTATCGCAGGCGATGCGTAAAAATGGTAATGTCTCTGGAATTATTGGTCTAGAAGGTATTACCGATGTAGGTATAGAAGTAACAAAAAGCACCCCGTAAA
Source organism: Maribacter sp. Asnod1-A12 (assembly GCF_045063735.1). Classification (NCBI taxonomy): domain Bacteria; kingdom Pseudomonadati; phylum Bacteroidota; class Flavobacteriia; order Flavobacteriales; family Flavobacteriaceae; genus Maribacter; species Maribacter sp. Asnod1-A12. The sequence continues at coordinate 1,269,141 of NZ_JBEFNZ010000006.1, read as the reverse complement.
CAATGGCAAAAGAGGTAAAGAAAAGAGCAACCAATAATTTTTCTAAATTCATATTATGGTTTTGGATTTTGTTTGGGTCAGGTATAGCTATCGTGACTTTAATTTTCCTATCTGCTTCTTGGGGACTTTTCGGTGAATTGCCTTCTTATGAGTATTTAGAAAATCCACAGACAAATTTAGCTTCACAAATCATCTCTTCTGATGGTAATTTGTTAGGTAAATTTTATTTAGATGATAACCGTACAGACGTAAAGTTTGATGAGTTACCTGATAACTTGGTCAATGCATTGATTGCTACTGAAGACGCTCGTTTTAAAGACCATTCTGGTATTGATGCAAGAGGTACCGTAAGGGCTTTTGCATATTTAGGTAGCAAAGGTGGTGCAAGTACCATTTCTCAGCAGTTGGCACGTCAGCTCTTTGTCGGTGTACGATCTAGAAGTAAGTTTGATGCCGTAAAACAAAAGATTAAAGAGTGGGTGCTAGCCATTAGACTTGAACGTAGTTATACCAAAGAAGAAATCATAAGTATGTATTTTAATATTTATGATTTTGGTAATAATGCTGATGGTATTCGTTCTGCTGCTCGTATTTATTTCGGTAAAGAACCAAAAGACCTTAAAATTGAAGAGTCTGCTATGTTAGTGGGTATGTTCAAGAACTCATCGTTATTTAACCCTATGCGTAGGGAAGAAATGGTGAAAGACCGTAGAGATGTTGTACTCGCCCAAATGGCAAAATACGATTACATTACTCCGGTAGAGAAAGATTCACTGCAGGCTATGAAAATGGATATTAATTATAATCCAGAAACGCATAGTGTTGGTTTGGCAACTTACTTTAGAATGTATTTGCAACGTTTTATGAAAGATTGGATATCTAAAAATCCAAAACCTGCGATAGGTGATGAACCAGATAAGTATAATCTGTATTTAGACGGATTAAAAATCTACACTACAATAGACTCTAAAATGCAGGCAAATGCAGAAGAGGCGGTCAATGAGCATATGACCAAATTGCAAGCCGAATTTTTTCATCAGAATACACCCGATAGAAATAAGACAGCTCCTTTCTTAGATATTACTCCAGAAGAAACAAAGAAAATTATGGAACGTGCCATGAAAAATTCTGAACGATGGAAAATCATGAAAGCTGCCGGAAAATCTGAAAAAGAGATTCGCGAGTCTTTTGATAAGAAAACAGAAATGACTGTTTTCGATTGGAAAAGCCCTACCAAAGAAAAAGATACTATTCTTACGCCAAGAGATTCTATTCGTTATTACAAGGCGTTTTTAAGAACGGCAATGATGTCTATGGAGCCACAAACGGGTCATGTAAAGGCATGGGTAGGTGGTATCAATTATAAGCATTTTCAGTATGACAATGTTATACAAGGAGCAAGGCAGGCGGGTTCTACTTTTAAACCCTTTGTTTATGCGGCTGCAATAGATCAATTACGATTATCACCTTGTGAAACTCGCCCAGATACGCAATATTGTATAGAAGCTGGTAAGCATGGTAATGTTGAACCATGGTGCCCAAGAAATTCTAATCTTAAGTATTCAGGTAATAGTTACACACTAAAAAAGGCATTAGCTAATTCTGTGAATACAGTTACGGCGCAATTAATAGATGATGTAGGTCCGAAATCTGTTGTTAGTATGGTACGAAACTTGGGTCTTTCCGGTGATATTTTAGAAGTACCTTCCATTGCTTTAGGTACTGTAGATGTAAATGTTTATGAAATGGTTGGTGCTTATGGCGCTTTTGCCAATCAAGGTGTATATGTAAAGCCTGTAATGGTAACACGTATAGAAAATAAAGATGGTACCGTATTATATGAATATGTGCCAGAGACTAAAGATGTGTTGAGTAAAGATGTTTCATATGCTATTTTAGATTTAATGAAAGGTGTTACCCAAGGTGGGTCAGGTACACGATTACGTACTACTGGCTATAATAAGTGGAGACCAGAGTATGATGAAATTATTACGGGTTATCCTTATAAATTAACAAACCCTATCGCAGGTAAAACGGGTACAACACAAAATAATAGTGATGGTTGGTTTATGGGTATGGTTCCTAATCTAGTTACCGGTGTTTGGGTAGGTGGTGAAGAAAGAGCTGTACACTTTAAAAGTATTACCTATGGTCAAGGGGCATCAATGGCACTACCAATTTGGGGCTTGTATATGACTAAAAATTATGCAGACGAAGAACTGGGTATTTCTAAAGAAGATTTTGAACGGCCAAGTAATATGTCTATTGAGATTGATTGTGAAAAATTTGCCACAGAAATTAAGGAAGATAATGATATTGAAGATGACTTAGAAGATTTAGATTTCTAGAGAAGAATATAAAATGATTTAAAAAGGTCTTAGCATTCGCTAAGGCCTTTTTTATTTTTTCCCATTTATAATCGGTATTTTAGTGACAAGATAATTAATGACAAAATGATACGTAAAACAGTAGCAAATGTAACTGAAGCTTTGGAAGGTGTACAAGACGGAATGACCTTTATGTTAGGTGGATTTGGACTTTGTGGTATTCCTGAAAATGCAATTAGTGAATTGGTAAGGTTGGGAGTAAAGGATATAACTTGTATTTCTAATAATGCAGGGGTTGATGATTTTGGCTTGGGGTTATTGTTGCATCAACATCAAATTAAAAAAATGGTGTCTTCTTATGTAGGGGAGAACGATGAATTTGAACGACAAATGCTAAGTGGTGAACTGGAAGTGGAACTTACGCCACAGGGTACTCTTGCAGAGAAGTGTAGAGCCGCACAAGCGGGTTTTCCTGCTTTTTTCACTCCGGCCGGTTATGGTACCGAAGTAGCAGATGGAAAAGAAGTACGAGAGTTTAATGGTAAAATGCATATTCTAGAAGAAGCCTTTAAGGCGGATTTTGCTTTTGTAAAGGCCTGGAAAGGTGATGCTGCCGGTAACTTGATATTTAAAGGAACAGCAAGAAATTTTAATCCATGTATGTGCGGTGCTGCGACTATTACCGTTGCTGAGGTGGAAGAATTGGTGACAGAGGGTGAATTAGACCCAAATCAAATTCATATTCCGGGAATATTCGTTCAACGCATTTTTCAAGGAAAAGATTACGAGAAAAGAATAGAACAAAGAACAGTACGTCAAAAATAAGCTCATGCTAGATAAAAACGGAATTGCAAAAAGAATTGCACAAGAAGTGGAAGACGGCTATTATGTTAACCTTGGTATTGGTATACCAACTTTGGTTGCTAATTATGTACGTGATGATATAAGTGTTGAATTTCAAAGTGAAAACGGAATTTTGGGTATGGGTCCTTTTCCTATAGAAGGGGAAGAAGATGCAGATTTGATTAATGCGGGTAAACAAACCATTACGGCGCTACCAGGCGCATCTTATTTTGACTCTGCTACTAGTTTTGCAATGATCAGGGGTAAACACGTAGACTTGACCATTCTGGGTGCTATGGAAGTGGCAGAGAATGGTGATATTGCCAATTGGAAGATTCCTGGTAAAATGGTAAAAGGTATGGGTGGTGCTATGGATCTTGTAGCATCTGCAGAAAATATAATTGTGGCTATGATGCATACAAATAGAGCTGGAGAATCTAAGATTTTAAAGCGTTGTAGTCTTCCGTTGACAGGAGTGGGTTGTGTTAAGAAGATTGTTACCAATTTAGCTGTATTAGAAGTATCGGAAGATGGATTTTTATTGTTAGAGAGAGCACCTGGTGTTACGGTAGATGAAATTAAAGCAGCTACTGATGGTAATTTGATTTTAAAGGGTGAGGTTTTAGAAATGACGGTCTAATTGGTTTAGGTTATTCATCGGTTAAAATGGGGCTTTTATTTTTTTCACAACAGGTTATATTCAGTACACAACAATTATTGTCAAAATTTTGAAGAACGGATGTATCTTTATAATTCAATTAAACCAAATAACCTATTAATTACTTAACCTTTATGAATTCTCAAATTAACCACACAGCAAACGAACATAAAGTTCAAGTATATAGAAATGATTTTTTTAGTGGATTTCTAAGACTTACCAAAAAGTTATTTATGTTATAAATTACTTATTTAAAAATTATAAAAGAGCGACTTAAAAAGTCGCTCTTTTTTTTTGCCTTATTTCATTAGGTATGTACGGTTAGGTATCTTCAATTAATATCAATTGTGTTCATGAACTAACTTTTCTATGTTCACCACAATTTTTATAGGTTTTACCACAAAATATTTAATGTAAGAAAAAGACTACATATATTTGGAATGTAATAAAAAGTGAATCCCAAATCGCTTTGAAAAACTTAACCTAAAATGAAGTATATAGTTAGTTGCCTCGTCCTGTTGGTGCTTGTTGCCTCCTGTTCAAAAATTGAAGAAAATAATGATCCTATCATCGGTATTTGGAATCACACCGTGAAAACGGCTACCAACACAAATAAGATGGTAATTGATAATGAAGAATGGATTTTTAATGATGTTTATTTAGGTAGATTTCATGGTTATAAAGATGGGCAAGTTGTTTACTTGACAGATTTTAATTGGAGCATAAATGGTGACGTATATATTGTAAGCTATCCAGGCACTGATTTCCCCGACGATTTAGTAAAAATGCAAGAAACTGATGAAGGCACCATTCTGGTAAGAACAGAGGGTAAAGTCTTTGCAGAAAAGCAAGAATGAGTTCGCAATTGAAAAATGCCCACGAACAAAAGTATTGCCTTAATAGGTAGTGCAATGAACAGATAAGTTATCAAATCAACCTTTTTATAACATTTCCCCCGATTAGGAGCAAAGTAATTTGCTCCTTTTTTTATTTTAGGGGTATGGAACTTAAATATAAATTGTGTTCTCTTAAAGACCTTGAGGAATTAAGGCTTATTTCTGAACAAACTTTTGTAACCGCTTTTGAAAAGGATAATGATCCTATTGATTTCAAGAATTATATAGATAAAGCTTTTGCCATTGAAAAGATAAAAGGGGAGCTGTTAAATAAGAATAGCAATTTCTATTTTGCATATCACAACAGCAAAGTTATTGGTTACTTTAAACTTAATGTTGGTGATGCACAAACAGACCTTAAAACCGAGGAAAGTATAGAACTTGAGCGTATATATGTTTTAGCTGATTATCAAGGTAATGGTTTGGGAAAACATATCTTAGATTATATTAAGGGTTTGGCTTTGAGCAAGAGCAAGAAAAAGCTCTGGTTAGGGGTTTGGGAACATAATACTGCAGCTATTCGATTTTACCAACGCCAAGGTTTTGTAAAATTTGATACTCACCCTTATTATATTGGAGAAGATGAACAAACAGATTGGTTAATGGGTCATGATTTAAGTAACTTGTAGCATCAAACTAACACTTATGAAATTATACTATTTTACTTTTTTTGCATTTATTGGTTTTATAAACTTAAATGCTCAAGAATATTATTTCCCGGAAAGAAATGTAGATTGGGAAGTAAAAACTCCAAAAGATTTTAAAATTAAAGATGCAGCTTTAAAGAAAGCGGTAGAATTTGCAGAAGCCAATGAATATTCTGGTTCTAGAGACTTGCGTATTGCCATTGTAAAAGGTTTTGAAAAAGAACCATTTCATAAAATATTAGGTCCTACCAAAAAACGTGGTGGCCCTGCAGGTATGATACTTAAAAATGGATATATAGTCGCGCAATGGGGAGATACTAAAAGAGTAGATATGACTTTTAGTGTTACTAAAAGCTTTTTAAGTACAATGGCAGGTCTTGCCGAAGATGAAGGAATCATTTCGGATACAAAAAACCTGGTAGGTGATTATATCTGGGACGGCACTTTTGATGGAGCACATAATTCGAAAATTACATGGGAACATCTTTTACAACAAAACTCGGCTTGGTCTGGCGAACTTTGGGGCGGAAAAGATTGGGCTGACAGGCCACCTAGTGAAGGTGGTATTGATGATTGGAAATTAGCGCAACCTAAAGAGCCAGGTACGGTAATGGAATATAATGATGTGCGTGTTAATGTGTTGGCATATTCACTTACTCATGTATGGCGTAAACCAATGCCTTTGGTCTTAAAAGAGAGAATTATGGACAAAATCAGTGCTTCTTCTACGTGGCGCTGGTTTGGTTACGATGATGCTTGGACAGAAATTGACGGTTTACAAATGAAATCGGTAACCGGTGGTGGCCATTCTGGAGCAGGTATTTTTATTAGTGCCGAAGATATGGCGCGTTTTGGAATGTTGTTTTTAAACAATGGTAAGTGGAAGAATGAACAATTGATTTCAGAAAATTGGATAAATAAAGCAACAACTCCTTCAATTCCAAATGCGAATTACGGTTACATGTGGTGGTTGAATAAAAAAGGTGCCAGACATTGGGAAGGATTATCTGAAAACATCTATTATGCTGCCGGTTTTGGTGGTAACTTTATTGTTATAGACAAGGAAAATGATGTAGTGGTTGTTACACGTTGGCTAGAGCCTAGTAAAATTGGTGAATTTATGACTAAGGTAAACGCGGCTTTTTAAACAGTAAGAATTAAAGCTTGCATAGAATTTCAACTGCTTTTTCTAAAGTTTCCTGTTTTTTGGCAAAGCAGAATCTTAACATATAATCATTTCTGTGATCGACATTGAAAGATGAAATTGGTATAGATGCTATTCCGTTTTCAGTAATTAATCGTTCTCCTAAAGCTTCATCTTCTTCATTTGAAATGTTGGTATAGTCCAATAATTGAAAATATGTGCCTTGGGATGGTTTACATTTAAATTTGGACGATTTTATTCCATTAAGAAATAAATCTCTTTTTTCTTGGTAAAAATTGTTCAAATCTAAATAGTGTGATGGATTTTTCAGATATGTAGCCAATGCACGTTGCACCGGATGGTCTACACAGAATACCGCGAATTGATGCACTTTTCTAAATTCGGCCATTAATTCAGCTGGAGCAGCACAATAGCCCATTTTCCAACCGGTTACATGAAATGTTTTTCCGAATGATGCGCAGACAAAACTTCTATTGGCTAAATCTGGAAACCTTGAAGCACTTTCATGCACTTGTCCATCAAAAATGATATGCTCATAAACCTCATCACTCAATAGAATTATATTGGTAGGTTTTAATATGGTTTCTAATTTTTCCATATCCTCTTTGGTCAAAATACTTCCACTTGGGTTATGTGGCGTATTTATAATGACCATTTTAGTCTTGTCTGTAATCTTATTTTGAAATTTAAACCAATCAATTTTATAATCAGGAGCATCTAATTGAACATATACAGGTATACCGCCATTTAAGATAATTGCGGGCTCATAACAGTCATAAGCAGGTTTTATGACAATTACCTCGTCACCTTTATTAACAAAGGCTGTAATAGCAGTAAAAATGGCTTGAGTGGCACCAACGGTTATCGTTATTTCATTATTGGGAGAATACGTACGATGATGTAGTGATGCTATTTTCTCTGAAATAATTTCCCTGAGACCATAATACCCTTGCATAGGTGCATATTGATTATGACCAGCTATTAATGCATCATTGACCAAAGACTTCAATTTCTCATCAGCCTCAAAATTGGGAAACCCTTGAGAAAGGTCAAGAGCATGGTGCTTTCTTGCAAGATTACCAACTGTAGTGAATATCGTTGTCTTTACATCTGGTAGTTTTGATGCTTTCTTGTGCTGTTCATAGTCCATAGTAGTAAATGTAAGAATTTTAAAAACGGACATAAAAAAAAGCCCAACCGACTGGTTGAGCTTCTTAATTCCACTAAAATGAATTATGCATGCTGCATTTCATGTTTCCCTTCTTTTATTTCCTCAATTAATTTGGAATTAAAAGCTGGTAAATCATCCGGATTTCTACTGGTTACAAATCCTTCATCAACTATGACCTCTTGGTCTACCCAATTGGCTCCTGCATTAATTACATCATCTTTTATGGAATTAAATGATGTCATTTTTCTTCCTTTTACCACTCCGGCACTAATCAGTGTCCAAGGAGCGTGGCAAATTGCGGCTACTGGTTTCTTTAATTTAAAAAAGTCACGTACAAAGTCCAATGCTGTTTCTTCCCTTCTTAATAAATCTGGATTGATAACTCCACCTGGTAAAACCAAGGCATTGTAATCTTCAGCTTTAACTTCGTTTAGTGTTTTGTCTACTTTATAGCTGTTAGACCAATTACCATTTGCCCAACCTTTTATTTCTCCGTTTTTCAAACTTACGATCTCTACATTGAAGCCTTCTTTTTCCATTGCTTCTTTGGGAGATTTTAATTCACTTTCTTCAAATCCATTTGTAGCTAATATTGCTATCCTCTTCATATTATATATAGTTTTTAACGATTAATAATTTGTTTGATACTAAGTTACATATCACGTTAATAAAAATCCGTTAATGCCTTATTAATAAAGGGTTTACAAGGGTTAAACATTTATTAAATGAACTTTATAAAATTCATTTTTGGCTCATTTGAGCTGTATTTAAATGATGTATGGTTTTAGCTAAACATTCTTGTAGATTCTTTTTTACTTCTGTCTCCCAAAATCTAAATACAGTATAACCCATAGCGGTAAGTTCTTGGTTTACTTCAACGTCTCGTTGCATATTTCGTTCAATTTTTGCAATCCAGAATTCTCGGTTGGTTTTTATTTTTGGTTTACGCTCTTCCCAATTTTTACCATGCCAATATTCTCCATCTATGAATATGACCGTTTTATATTTTGGTAACGCAATATCTGGTCTTCCAATAAGTTTTTTGAAATCTATACGATATCTATATCCGGCAGCATATAATGCTTTTCTAAAAGCAAGTTCTGGTTTGGTATTCTTACCCTTGATCTTGCTCATGATCTTAGATCGCTGAGGTGTAGTGTAAAATCCTGATGCTTCGTTGAACCTTGGTACTATAATTCGTTCTTTAGTATAGTCTTTGGACATATCGTTCAATATATGAAAGATTGGCTAGATGATAATCGATACGTTCTGATTTGACGGCTTTATCAATAGACTTTCGGTAAATGAAAACTACTCTATTTATTTTGACTTATCGTAATTGTTTTGGTTTCTTATTTCTACTGGCATTTCCTGCTATTTCAATAATTCTTTTTTGTTTAGTTTCTGGTCTTTTGGCAAGTACAATCCAGCTTAATAGAATTTTCTTTGCTGATTTACTTAAACTTTCATAATACTCTAAAGCTCCCTCTCTTTTGTCAAATTCTTTTTTTAAATCTTTCGGAAGTATTAGCGCTTCTACTTCATCTAGTATTAACCAAGAACCATTTTCTTTAGCTGTTTTAATGGATTTATATCCCGCTTTTTGAATCAGTTTTTTTGAAGTTAAATACGCTACTTTATCCTTATTTACCTTAGACCAAATGCTGTTAGGTTTTCTTTTGCTAAAATATTGGATATATTTTTCTGAATCAATTGTCTTTTTAGTACTATCTATCCATCCAAAACAAAGTGCTTCATCAACTGCTTCACTCCAACTAATAGAGGCAACTTTTGTTGATTTTTTATAAAAAACAACCCAAACAGACTGTTTCAACTGGTGATTTACTTCTAACCAGTTTCTCCAATCTGCTTGACTTTTAGGATAATATGTTTCTATTTCCTCTTTATTCATTATGTTGTTCTAACCATTTTAATATGGCTTTATTAGTTTCTTGAGGTTTTTCTTGTTGGATACAATGACCACAATCTAAACTAACTATATCTACATTAGGAACAGAATCTGTTAAGTTTTCAGATTTAGGAATCATGTCTTGTTCTCCATATATCATAAGTGCAGCGTGTTTAATGATTGGATTCACGTCCGCCAATAAATACCAATTTTGGTCAAGGTTTCTATACCAATTTATTCCTCCTGTAAATCCAGATTTTTCGAAAGCAGAAACATAAACAGCTAAATCACTTTCGTTCATTATAGGGTTTCCAAGTGATTTTTCTGCTTTTGCAAGATTAATCATCATCATACCTGGTTCAAGCATTGCAAGAGGTACATTTTTTCGGAACAAATTACTAAGAAATTGAAATTTGTTTTCATCCAAAATAGCATCTGCAACTCCTACTTGTCTATTAAAGTGAACAAAATAATTATCTGGTCCAAATATTTCTTCCATCCATTCAATCCAAGGTTTTTCTCCTCTTTGCATATATGGTAAAGCCAAATTTATTATTTTATTTACTCGTTCAGGATGTAATAAAGCTAGACTCCAAACAATATTTGCTCCCCAATCGTGACCTATAAAGGTAGCTTTTTCATATCCGTAGTGGTCAAGTAGAGCAACTAGGTCTCCAGTTAAATGTTCAATACCATATGCTGTTATTTTAGTTGGGCAAGATGATTTTCCATAACCTCTTTGATTTGGAACAATAACATGATAACCAGCTTTTACAAGTTCAGGAATTTGAAAACGCCAAGAAAACGCGTTTTCTGGAAATCCGTGACAAAGTACAATAGGTTTACCTTTATTCTCTTTACCTTCTTCAAATACTTCAAGTTCTATACCATTGACTGAAATTATAGTAGATTTTGGAAATTCGATCGAATTAATACTTTTGTTCATTTATGTCGTCATTTTTTATTTTAATATTATGACTACAAAAGTAAATTGGGTGAATGACAGCCTTATGGCAAGGGTTAAAAAGAGTTATTGATATTTGTCAAAATATTCTTGTAAAGTCATATTATGTGGCTCAAATTTTTCTGTTAGAATTTCCAAATTTTGAATCCTGTCTGGTCTAAAAAACCTAAACTCTTTACGCAAACGACAAAATGCAACTAAATACCAATTTTCAGAATTTAATATGGCAAATGGTTCTATTATTCTAATTGATGCAGAATTTGCTTTATCGATATATTCTATTTTAACAAGGTTGTAATTAGTTAATGCATTTTGTAAATCTGATAAATTATTACTATTTCTCTCTCGATTTATGTTTTCGTTATAACGTGTACGTTCAAGAAGTATATTAGCTTTATCTTTTGTTGTATATTTTAGAATTGATTTAATTTTATCTATTGCTTCTGAATAGTCCTTAACAAATGATGCATCCTTACTATTTAGTACTAATTGTTCTGCAAGTATTAAAGCATTTGCTTGTTTTTCGGTAAACATTACAGGTGGAATTTTATATCCATCCATTAATGTATATCCTTTTCCTTCCTCTGTTAATACAGGGACACCAGATTGTTCCAGTGCCTTTATGTCTCTGTAAATAGTTCTTTTACTAATATTAAATTTATTAGCTAATTCTGAAGCAGTTACAATTCGTTTGGTCTGTAATTGAATTAAGATTGCAGTTAATCTTGATAGTCTATTTGTTTCGGAATAATCCATTTTTCAATGTAGTTATTGTTTTTTTCAAAGAGCTTACAACTTAAAAATAAAAAATCCCGAGCCTTTACAGGTCGGGATTTTTAAAACTGTATGATTGTAAGCTTAACCTTTAACGTTAGCGCTTAAAAATTCACGATTCATTCTCGCAATGTTTTCCAATGAAATTCCTTTTGGGCATTCAACTTCACAAGCACCGGTATTGGTACAATTACCAAATCCTTCTAGATCCATTTGTGCAACCATGTTTTGAACACGGTCTACAGCTTCTACTTGCCCTTGTGGTAATAAAGCATACTGAGATACTTTAGCACCAACGAATAACATGGCCGAAGCATTTTTACAACTTGCTACACATGCACCACAACCAATACAGGTAGCGGCATCCATTGCTTCATCTGCTGCATGTTTGGAAATAGGAGTACCGTTGGCATCCTGTGTGTTACCAGAAGTGTTTACCGAAATATAACCACCTGCATGTTGTATTCTATCAAATGCTCCTCTATCAACAACTAAATCTTTTATAACAGGAAACGCTTTTGCTCTAAATGGCTCTATTGTAATAGTATCACCATCTTTAAACATACGCATGTGCAATTGACATGTAGTTACGCCTCTATCTGGACCATGAGCTTCGCCATTGATGAACATTGAACACATACCGCAGATACCTTCTCTACAATCGTGGTCAAAAGCAACTGGCTCTTCACCGTTATTGATTAATTGTTCGTTAAGAACATCCATCATTTCTAAGAACGACATATGTTCAGAAATCTCTGTCACTTTATAATCGACCATTTTACCCGTTGCTTGGGCATTAGATTGTCTCCAAATTTTTAATGTCAGATTCATATTTTAAGTATTGAGTAATGAGTATTAGTTCATGAAACAAATCATGTGTAATAGCTCAATACTAATTATTTATAACTTCTTTGTTTTAACTCGATTTCGTTGAACTCTAAATCTTCTTTATGTAAAACGGCATCACCAGGTTCTCCTTTATACTCCCATGCAGAAACGAATGCGAAATCAACATCGTTACGTTTTGCTTCACCTTCTTGTTCTCCACCAATCTCAACTGATTCTTCTCTAAAGTGACCACCACAAGATTCTTCTCTTGCTAAGGCATCTTTAGCGAATAGTTCACCAAGTTCCAAGAAATCTGCTACACGACCAGCTTTTTCCAATTCTGCATTAAGTTCGGTTGCAGTACCAGGTACACTAACGTTTTTGTAGAAATCTTCACGAAGCGCCTTAATTTCTGCCATAGCTTCTTTTAAGCCTTCAGCGTTACGAGACATTCCACATTTCTCCCACATAATATTACCTAATTTTTTATGGTAATAATCTACAGAGTGTGATCCTTTGTTGTTTACAAAGAAATTAATTTTATCTGTTACTTCTTTTTCAGCAGCATCAAACTCAGGTGTATCCGTAGGGATTTTTCCGGTTCTAATTTCGTGAGAAAGATAATTTCCTATGGTATAAGGTAAAACAAAATAACCATCTGCTAGACCTTGCATTAATGCCGAAGCTCCTAATCTATTTGCACCGTGATCAGAGAAATTTGCTTCACCAATACAGTATAGACCGTCTACGGTAGTCATTAAGTTATAATCAACCCAAACACCACCCATTGTATAGTGTACCGCTGGGTAAATCATCATTGGTGTTTTGTACGGATCTTGATCTACGATTTTTTCGTACATCTGAAAAAGGTTTCCGTATTTAGCTTTTACTATAGCAGCACCAAATTCATATATTTTGTCTGCAGAAGCATTGTTGATGTTGTGAATCTTAGCTTGCTCTTTACCGTATCTTTCAATAGCTGAAGCAAAATCCAAGTAAACGGCTTCCCCAGTTGCATTTACACCATAACCGGCATCACAACGTTCTTTTGCTGCTCTAGATGCAACATCTCGTGGAACCAGGTTACCAAATGCAGGGTATCTTCTTTCTAGGTAGTAATCTCTTTCATCTTCAGACAGATCGGTTGGCTTTTTCTTGCCTTCGCGAATTGCCATTACATCCTCCATATTTTTAGGAACCCAAATACGACCATCATTACGTAAAGACTCTGACATCAATGTCAGTTTAGATTGATAGTCTCCAGAACGTGGAATACACGTTGGGTGAATTTGAGTATAACAAGGGTTGGCAAAGAATGCTCCTTTTTTATGTATTTTCCAAGCAGCGGTTGCATTTGATCCCATTGCATTTGTCGAAAGGAAATATACATTTCCGTATCCTCCAGAAGCAATAACAACAGCATGTGCAGAGTGGCGTTCAATTTCACCGGTAACCAAGTTACGGGCAATGATACCACGAGCTTTGCCATTTACCTTTACAACATCTAACATTTCATGACGGTTGAACGGGGTAATTTTACCACGTGCAATCTGTCTGTTCATTGCAGAATAGGCACCTAACAATAGTTGTTGTCCTGTTTGTCCTTTTGCATAAAAAGTTCTTGAAACCAATACACCACCAAAAGAACGGTTATCTAATAATCCACCATAATCACGTGCAAAAGGAACTCCTTGAGCAACACACTGGTCAATAATATTTGCAGATACCTCTGCTAATCTATATACGTTAGCTTCTCTTGAACGGTAATCACCACCTTTTACGGTATCGTAAAATAAACGGTAGGTAGAATCACCATCTCCTTGGTAGTTCTTTGCTGCGTTAATACCACCTTGTGCAGCAATAGAGTGAGCTCTTCTCGGAGAATCTTGGTAACAAAATGTTTTTACATTATAGCCCAATTCTGCTAAAGTAGCAGCAGCAGAACCACCTGCCAAGCCTGTTCCAACAACGATAACATCAATATTACGTTTGTTGGCAGGGTTAACCAAATCGATATGATTCTTATAATCGGTCCACTTCGTTTTCAACGGACCTTTAGGTACTTTTGAGTCTAATACAGACATAAGTAATAGGTATTAATGATGATTAAAATGATGAAAAAGGGCAATGAAAATAAATCCTAACGGAATTAAAATCGAATACACTTTTGCAAACAATTGTAATTTTTCTTTTCTCATGCTGGTTGCACCTGCAGACTGGAATGCAGAGCTAAAGCCATGCATAAGGTGTAGTGATAAGAATATGAAGGCGATTACATATGCACCAACACGTAACGGGTTTTCAAATTTATGAGCTAATTCCTCATAATATCTGAAGCCTTCACCGTTTGGCAGTAAGCCGGTCATGTCTCCATCAATAAACTTGGTGTTTATTTCTGGTATCCAGAAATCGATAAAGTGAAGTACTAAGAAAGCCAAAATAGCTAATCCGCTGTAAATCATATTACGGCTCATCCAAGATGAATTGGCAGCACCATTGTTTTTAGCATATTTTTTTACTCTAGCACTTCTGTTTTTAGCTTCTAATATGAAACCCATCACAAAATGATAGATAACACCGAAGATTAAAACAGGTTGCAACACATATTGTACGGCCCAAAAAGTACCCATAAAATGCGAAGCTTCATTGAACGCATCAGGACTGAAAACCGATAAGATGTTTATTGCAAAATGCTGAAGTAGAAAAAACATTAAAAAGAAAGCAGAAAGCGCCATTGCGTACTTTCTACCAATCGAAGATTTAAAAAATCCGCTCATTATTTGTTAATTTTATATGCGAATTTACATCACAAGCAAGTTATTAACAAGAATTAATGGGATTTAGTATGCCTATTTAGACTGATTTTAAAATCAATTTTCAAGATGTTTAATATTTTTCTTGAATATGTACTTTTCACTTATCAATCTTTCAACAAAATTGAAGAGTTAAATAACTTGTTTGATTTTATTTTCTGAAATATGTAGAGCCCAACTTACTGCTTCATCTAGGTTATTGAACTTATTAAACATTTTTGAAAAGAATAAATATTCGAAAATTGAACTTAAAACACCGCTTTTGGTTTTTCCGACAATGGCATAAAAAGTCATTTCGTTACGGTTTTTATAAAATTTAACCCAATCAAAAGGTAAAATGTAAAAACGATTAATTCTATTGGAAATATAAACGAGAGGATGATTGGCACCATAAATGTCATGGGCCGCTTTTACGGTTTTCTTCGCATCTTCAGATTTAAAAAAAACGCCTTCTTTCATTTCTGATACAATAATGCCTCCTTTGAAGAAATAGAATACACCGAATTCAAATTCTCTTATTTCTTTAATTTGGTGGTATAGCTCAATTTCTTTAGCTCTCTTCATTCTGGGGGTCTAAAAGAATCGCAAATATATTGATTATTACCTAAATAGCTTATTAAAACATCGATAATCGGGAAGCATTTCTGTTAGAGAACATCACTTTAAAAAGATAAGTTACTTTTCCATATTCTTTAACTGAATTTCTAATGCTTTAGTCGATAATTGTACTTCTATCAGTGATAGTACTAATGAAACCATTAAAGCGAATAAGCTAACACCAAAGATTAAATTAGCCCAGAAAGTAAGTTCTACATAAATTAAAGTCATTGTAATTACGGCAAGTAGAAAGCTGAGAATGGCTGTTGCCTGCATATTTTTAATGATAGTAAGTCGCTTACGTAGTTTTTGAACTTGCAGACCAACGGACTGTGATGCAGTTTCTTGATATTTTTGATGTAATTGTCGAATTAATGCAGCTATTGCCAAATAGCGAGCATTATATGCAAGCATGGTCAATGAAATAGCAGGGAAAAGTAATGCCGGTATACCTAAAGTGAGTTCCATAAATAATATTTCTTAATCTGTAGCTATGCCAAAATAAGTCCAAGTGACATCAATATCAAACGGATTATATTGTCCATGAATTTCGCCAGGTGCTATAGTAATGCATTTTCCGGGTCCTACTTCATGTGTTTCTCCTGATATTGTAAAAATGGCTTTGCCGGTTTGTATATGAAACACTTCATACATGGTGTCATGCTTGTGTAATTCTACTTTTTGACCCGGTTTAAAAATAGCAGTGCCATACATCATTAATTGTGGTATCTCACCACGATCAATCAGTGTTCTTTTCTTTATGCTTGGGTCATGACTTACCCCTAAATCAGGTAGTTCGTTCCAATCTACTATTTTCATATGGCTATTCTATATCAAAAGTTACCTTTTCAGTGGTTCCGTTTCCAATAATTTCAACAATGTAGCTGCCAGTTGGTAAATATGTGCTACCATTTTTGGCTTGTTTTAAAACAGTTTTATGCTTTTTAAGGTAGTTCAACTTGCCAACTTTTGAAAAGGCAACATCATAAGATAAGATGTTTAATCCCTTACTGGCTATAATTTCCGTCTCACTAACCACAATATTATCAGATGATTTTATTTTTGCTTGGTATACATCATCTCTGTCTGAGTAGAATGTTATGTCTAAACCTGGTGTACTTGCTTTAGACCAAGAACTCCAAGAGTTACCCCATCGTGAAGAATGTTTTATATTTTCCAATGGGTAAACATGTAAGTCTTTGTTTAATATTTCTGATGTCATGCTTTGTAATGCGGAAATATCGGCTTTGTAAATACTTCTACCATGTGTGCCCACAATTAAGTGTTTAGCTTCTTTCTGTATAACCAAATCATGCACGGCTACATAAGGTATTCCATTTTGAAAGGATTGCCATGTTGCACCTCTATCCAAAGTTACATATAGTCCATTATCCGTACCTACAAATAATAGATTTTCATTTTCAGCGTCTTCAATAATTACATTTACGGCAGAGGTAGGAATTTTTGCCGAAATGCTTTTCCAAGTAGCGCCTTTGTCTTCACTTACATATACATACGGTGTAAAATCATCTGAGCGATAGCCATTTAAAGTGGCATACACCCTGTTTTTTTGATGTTTGGAAGCGATAACCCTGCTAACCCATAAATTCTGTGGTAGGTTTTTAGAAATAACATTCCAAGTACCACCACCATTTTCTGTGCGTTGAATTAAACCATCATCACTACCGGTATACATTAATCCGAATTTGAAAGGTGATTCTGAAATGGTTGCTAAGGTTCCAAATGCTACATTACCCTTTTTTCCGCCTTGGGTTAAATCGCCAGAAATGGTTTCCCAAGTATCCCCTTGATTTAATGAACGATGTAGCTTGTTGCTACCCATGTATAAAATATCTTGATTATGTGGTGAAAGTAGAATAGGGGACTGCCAGTTAAAACGATACGGTGTTTCACCTAACTCATGCTTTGGCTGAATATAGTTGCGTGTTTCATTTTCTAAATCTATTCTGAAATAATTACCAAATTGGTATCCCGTGTAAACGATATTAGCATTGCGATTATCTACTTCTACCTGCATACCATCGCCACCCATAATCGATTTCCAAGGGTATTGACCTGTTTGTTGCCATTTGCTGTTTTCTTCAGCATTATTCGGTCCCATCCAAACCCCGTTATCTTGAAGTCCGCCATACACATTATATGGTTTTTCATTATCAACAGCTATGGCATAAAATTGACCAACGGTTGGTGAGTTGTTTTTAAACCAATGTTTACCATCGTCATAACTAGTATTTACTCCACCATCATTTCCGTTAATTAAATGCCCTGGTAAATTAGGATTTACCCATACCGCATGGTGATCAGAATGTACATTGTCACCACTTATAGAACTGTATGTTTTACCTCCGTCTTTAGAAGCTATAATTGGTACCCCAGATAAGTAAATGGCATCAACATTATTAGGGTCTACTGTTATTTGCGCAAAATAATACCCGTAACTATAGAATAAATCGTCTATATAATCTTCATTTTGCTTTGACCATGTGCTACCGCCATCATTACTACGATACACTTCTGCACCAATTACAGGTGTGTCAAAAAGCATAGAGTTGGCATCTTCTAAGTACAAGGCAAGGTCTGTTGGCTTTACGGCATTGCTACGTACCATCTGTTTTACATTTGCAGCTCTGTATTTTTCGTGAAAATTATTGGTCTTTAAAAACTCATTTAGGTCTTTATCGTTTAAGTCTAAGAATTGTTCTTTTGATAGGGTCTTAAAATCATCTTTTGTCAAACCAGCTTGCTTCTCTTTCTTTTCCTTGGTTGCGTTTCTTCTAAACTGACTGTCATGAACAGCATAAACAGTATTATCATTAAAGACAGCTAAACCAATTCTACCTACGCCTTCACCCGTGGGGAAACCACTTGCGGGAGTTGATATTTTTGTCCAGCTTGATCCTGCATCTGTACTCTTGTAAATACCAGAACCTTCACCGTTTCCAATAAAATCCCACGCTTTTCTATCTTTTTGCCAAGCCGCGGCATATTGAATATTGTAGTTTTTTGGCGAAACGGCAACATCTATTATTCCTGTTTTGTCATCAATGAACAAGATGTTTTTCCAAGTTTTTCCACCATCTGTAGTTTTGTAAATACCGCGCTCTTTATTTGTAGAATATAAATGACCAGTTACGCCAACCGTTACCTCATTGGCATTATCAGGATTCACCACAATACGCCCTATATGGTGAGAATCTGATAAACCCATATGTTGCCACGTTTTACCTTTGTCGGTAGATTTTAAAATACCGATACCTGCGTATGATGAACGAGAAGAATTGTTTTCCCCTGTGCCTACCCAAATAGTACCACTCTGCCAGTGAACGGCAATATCACCAAGATTTTGGGTTTGAGTTTCATCCATTACGGGAGTAAAAGAATTACCGTTGTTGTTGGTATACCATAATCCGCCAGAGGCATAAGCAACGTAATATTCAGTAGGGTTATTTTCATTAACTGCTAAATCAACAACACGACCACTCATGACGGACGGACCTATATTTTTCAGCGGTATGTTTTTAACCAAAGAACTTACATCCATGGCTTTTTTTGCTTGTAAAGACGCATCTATTTTTTGCGATGAGGTAGGTTGAATTTGTGCCGTTGCTATAGAAATGCTGGCGAATGCTAATAGGTAAAATTGTTTCATTTTCATGTTGTTGATAGTGCTGATGGTAAGTTACTGATTAGTTATGCTCTTGGCAAACTGTAATATCATTTGACTAAACTTCTATTGAAGTGATGCTTTTAATTCTTTCGATTTCGCTTGTATTTCTTTTTGTGCTTTGGAAATAGCCGTTTTAATGTCAGCATTATTATTAGTGTTAATGTCATTAATAGAATTGAGCGATAATAAATACCACTCTTCCCAAGCCGTAATAATTTGTTCTTCTTCTTTAAATGAGCTTCCATTTTTAAGTGCAGATTGGCTGAGTTCTGCTTCGTCCTCTAATCGTAGATTTGCTCGCTTCTTAAGATTTTCAATTTGTGCTTGGGCAAAAATATCAGATGCATTTACCAATTCCAGTCCACTAACTAAAGCCGCCGTGCCTACATTTTTCAAGGTTTCTTGAGACACCTTGTCAATTCGGTCATTATCGGTATGGTAAAATTGATCTGTAAAGTGCCACAATAGTAGACCGGGAATATTTGCTTTTAAAAACGGAGTATGATCACTACCACCTTCAAACGGATTGGTTTCAACTACCCAATTGGCATATTCACCTTGCTTTTTAAAGTTTGAAATAATAAAATCGTTTAGATAGTGGGGTTTCATATCCGCTAATTTTAAGACCTCACCACCCCATTCACTGTGTTTGTCTTTACCACGAGTCCAAATAGCACTTGGGTCTGGCATTTTTTCAATTAAGAAAGTTCCGCCAGTTACCGCGGTGTTTTCACCGACCATATCTAAACTAATTCCCCATTTAATACCTTTAGCTCGTTCTGGGTCTTCTTGAATATACCGGTTGGTAGAAACAATTTCATCGCCCCATAAAAAGGTCATGCTACGCTTAAAATCTATTTTGTTATCCGTAAATAATTTAGAGGCTATTCTAGCCATTTCTAATTGCGTGCCAACGCCAGTTGCATTATCATTTGCACCCGGTTCTTGTATATGTGCGCTGTATACCAAACGCTCATCTGGAAATTCATTTCCTTTAATATCCGCAACAATAGTTAGTTCTTCTGATGGATATCTTTTGGTCTGGATATTCACTAGAACGCCTGTTTTTCCTTTTTTAAGCTGTGCTATTAATTTCTCTTTTGCTTCGTAGGATAATGCAATGCCCCAAAAATTGCCATCATCCTGAGAAGGAAGACTTCTAAATTGTA
Organism: Maribacter sp. Asnod1-A12; assembly: GCF_045063735.1. Taxonomy (NCBI): domain Bacteria; kingdom Pseudomonadati; phylum Bacteroidota; class Flavobacteriia; order Flavobacteriales; family Flavobacteriaceae; genus Maribacter; species Maribacter sp. Asnod1-A12. The sequence continues at coordinate 1,248,692 of NZ_JBEFNZ010000006.1, read as the reverse complement.
TAGAAGTAGTGTTCTTTTCTGGTTGTAAATATGCGGGATTATCATAAGTAAGAATCCCCAAAGCACCATTCTTTATGGCTGATTTGTAAAGCTTTCGAACATTCATTTCTGAAAATACTACTTTGCCTTTAACAGAAACTGACTCTAGTTCATCAACAGATTTAATCCAAACTACTGTTGCTTTTAAACCATCTTTAGGGGTTGAAACTGAATTTAAATAAGTCATGTTTCGGTTGGTTTCTGATAACAGCAAAGGTTTTTCGTTACCAACAATTTGCAATGATGCAGATAAGGGTTCCCAAGTTTGGTGGGTCATTGCCCGTTTTTCAATACGGTAGGTAAATCGGTCACCTTTCTTGGCTTTTTCTTCTAAAACGTAACCTGCCGCTTTTAAACTATCTGCAATAAGGTATATGGTTTTATTAAAACCGGTATTGCCAACTACGCGCCAATAATCTTCTACAAAATCCGTGGTCTCGTATGCTAGCTGACCTGTAAATTCTGGACGTACAAGTTTAAAATAATCAACTTGTTTTTCTTCAACATGCTGTGAGCATCCTGTTAAAAAAGAAAGGCAGAGTAGTGCGGGTATAATTCCCTGCCTCATGATAATTTTTTTGACTACGGTTATTCTTCCCATTTCCACTCGTTACCAATGATCAATTTTTCTTTTAAATCATTTTTAATCATAAATTCTTTAGTGGTTTCGCTATCCATTTTGGTAGCAGGTAGTGTATCTGCATTAGCAACGGCATATAGCATCATCGTACCAAAACGAGCCGTGTTTTTCATGTGGTCTTCATTTACCAAATTGAAATCATCACAGTCAGAATGGTAGCACCCGTAAATAGAACGGTCTAGATTACTGTGCACAGATAAAATTGGGACACCTTCTAACATAAAAGGTTGGTGATCGCTATGTAACCCTGACTTATTTGAAAACTTATTTTGATAGATGGTATCCTGCTTTTGAATTGCAGCTCCTAAATCTGTAAAGAATTGCTCATTATCTAACTGTCCACCAGCGTTCATACCAATAGGGTTACCAGACATATCTAAATTCATCATGTATTTGATATTGTCTATCGTATTATTTTCAATTGCTTTTTCTACCAAATATTTAGAACCTAGTAATCCTTGTTCTTCACCCATGAACATCACAAATTTTACCGTACGCTTTGGGTGCAGATTATTTGCTTTAAATGCTCTTGCAATGTCTAGTACTGCAAAAGAACCAATACCATTATCAATAGCACCAGTGGCTAGATCCCAGGAATCTAAGTGACCACCAATAACAATTTCTTCTTCCGGAATCTCTGAGCCTGGTAATGTAGCTACTACGTTTCTAGCTTTGATGACATCACTCGTATTGGTCATGTCAATTTTAGCAGTTGCTTTCTTAGATTTTAAAGTTTCTTTCAAAGCCATACCATCTTCTTTTCCAATACAAACAGCAGGGATTGGTATTAACTCTCCTGTTACAGAAGCAGTACCCGTCAATAAAACACCATTGTCCACTTGGTTGATTATGATGATACCAATAGCACCATACTTAATGGCTAAAGCTGTTTTTTCACTTCTGTGTAAATTGGTAAGTCCCTCTTCACTATCTGGAAGAATATTAATGTATACTAAAGAGATCTTTCCTTTAACGGCATCTGGGTTAGCTGCGTAATCAGCATCTAATCCATTTCCCATATCTACAATTTCGCCGGTAACGTGTGTTTCTACAGGTGCGTGACCTAAAGTAACTACTTTAATATCTTCATCATTAATCTGTAAAGAAACCTCGCCTCTTGCCCAAGCCTCTACCTCAAAAGTTTGGTAGGCTACATCTTCAAATCCGTATTCTTTAAATTTATTATAGGTATACTCTTCTGCCTTAGCACCGTTGGTAGAACCCGTAAGTCGGTGACCAATGGTTTCAGTAGCTTCTTTTAATGAACTGTAGCCTTTAGAATTTGCTTTGATTTCGGTATCTATACGTGCAAATAATTCAGCTTGTGATTCTTCTTTTTTGGTTTCTGAGCATGCCTGTAGACATAAAGCGCCTATAAATAGGTAAGCTATTTTTTTCATGAGTTGTTTGTGTTTGGTTTAGGTATACAAGTTAGCCAATTTGTAGTTAAGAATATGAGTAGGTGTTCTTGTAAATCTTACAATTCTATGCCCTATTTTTTAAGGAAACAACACATAATGCGTAATTTTATATCAAAATAAGAATTCATGAAATACGATCAAATACCTAACTCCCTGTTTATAAAGAACCGTAAGAAGTTTATGGACCGTATGCAGCCTAAAAGCATAGCTGTTTTTAACTCTAACGATATCTACCCTATTGGTGCTGATAGCGTTTTGCCTTTTGAGCAGCATAGAGATATATTTTACCTTTCTGGGGCTGATCAAGAAGAAACGATTTTAGTATTATTTCCAGATGCCATTAATAAAAAACACCGCGAAATACTTTTTGTTCGTGAAACTAATGAACATATTGCCATTTGGGAAGGTGAAAAATTGACAAAAGAGAAGGCTACAGAAGTTTCAGGTATTGAAACAGTTTGTTGGTTACAAGATTTTGAGAAAATATTCTTTGATCTAATGACAGAAGCTGATACTATATATTTTAATACCAATGAGCATTATAGACAAGCAGTAGAAACGCAGACGCGTGAAGACCGCTTTATAAAAAAATGCAAGCGAGAATATCCAGCTCATAAAGTTGCCAAGAGTAACCCAATTCTTCAAGAAATTAGAGGAATTAAAGAACCTGAGGAAATTGCTGTTATGCAAACGGCCTGTAATATCACCGAAAAAGGATTTCGTAGGCTGCTTGGTTTTGTGAAACCAGGAGTGATGGAATATGAGATTGAAGCAGAACTATTGTACGAGTTTGTTAGAAATAAATCGAAAGGTTTTGCATATCAACCCATTATTGCTTCAGGAAATAATGCCAATGTATTGCACTATTTAGAGAATAACAAACCTTGTAACGATGGTGATTTAATTCTGATGGATGTTGCAGCAGAGTATGCTAATTATTCTAGCGATTTAACTAGAACTATTCCTGCAAACGGGAAATTTACCAAACGCCAAAAAGAAGTGTATAACGCTGTTTTGCGTGTAAAAAATGAGGCTACTAAAATGTTGGTGCCTGGCACACTTTGGGCAGAATACCATAAAGAATGTGGTAAACTAATGACTTCTGAATTATTGGGACTTGGTTTATTGGATAAGGCAGATGTGCAGAATGAAAATCCTGAGTGGCCTGCTTATAAGAAGTACTTTATGCATGGCACTAGTCACCATATTGGTTTGAATACACATGATTATGGAGCATTGAAAACACCTATGAAAGCGAATATGGTGTTTACCGTAGAGCCAGGTATTTATATTCCGGCAGAAAATATGGGTATTCGTTTAGAAGATGATGTGGTCATTCAAGAAAAGGGTGAGCCTTTTAACCTGATGGCGAATATTCCTATTAAGGCAGATGAGATTGAAGAATTAATGAACAAATAAAAACGGAATATGAAATTAGTATCGTGGAATGTTAATGGTATAAGAGCTTCCGTAAAAAAGGGTTTTGAAGATATTGTAAAGGAATTTGATGCAGATGTTTTTTGCGTTCAAGAAACAAAAGCACAAGATGACCAAGTGGCTGAAGCTTTAAAAGGTATTACCGATTACAAGCTTTTCAGCAATAGCGCCGAAAGAAAAGGATATTCCGGTACCGGAATATTATCTAAAAAGGCACCTGTAAAGTTCGATAAGGACATGGGGGTTGAAGAACATGATTTAGAAGGAAGAATTACACATTCTGAATTTGAACATTTTCATTTGATCAATGTTTATATTCCTAATAGTGGAAGCGGATTAAAAAGATTGGATTACCGTGCCGGATGGGATAAAGATTTTACCAATTATCTAAAAGAATTGTCTAAATCGAAGCCTTTGATCATTACGGGCGATTTTAATGTTGCACATACCGAGAACGATTTGGCAAACCCGAAGAGTAATTACAATAAGACATCAGGATTTACCCAGGTCGAAATTGACGGATTCGAGCGTATGCTAAAGGAAGTGAACTTGGTAGATAGCTTTAGAAAGTTACACCCCAATACGTTCGATAAATATACCTTTTGGAGTGCAAGAGGAGGTGCACGTGGTAGAAATGTAGGATGGCGTTTAGATTACTTTTTGGTAAGTAAATCTATTTGGGACAAAGTAAAGTCAGCCGAAATTCATGATCAAGTTATGGGCAGTGACCATTGCCCTATTAGTTTAGAAATAGTATTTTAAAAATTAAAAACGCCCCACTTTTAGTGGGGCGTTTTTTTATGTTTGGTTGTTTTACATTCCTGGTAAAACAACAGTATCTACAACATGTATAACACCGTTAGATTGATTAACATTTGCAATTGTTACAGTAGAAATATTACCAGAAGCATCTTTTAATTGAATCTTCTTACCTTTTAGTATGGCAGTTAATTTACCACCATTTACGGTTGTCAATTCAGCTTTGCCTTTACCATCTTTAATCATTTTCATTAAATCCATGGCACTTACCTTGCCCGCAACTACATGGTAAGTTAATACTGATTGAAGTTTTGCTTTGTTTTCTGGCATTAATAAAGTCTTAACGGTTCCGTCAGGTAATTTATCGAAGGCAGCGTTTGTAGGCGCAAACACGGTAAAAGGACCTTCACCTTCTAATGTTTCAACTAATCCGGCCGCTTTTACTGCTGCAACTAAAGTTGTATGATCTTTGGAATTTACTGCATTTTCAATGATGTTTTTATTTGGATACATTTCTGCACCACCTACCATTTTGGTCTCCATCATCTTTTTTTCTTTTTTCATCATCTTCTTGTCCTTTTTCATTTCCATAGTAGCATCTTGTGCGAAAGATGAAGTAGTAAGACCTATAGTTAAGGCAAGAGTTGCAAGTTTAATCGTTTTTGAAATTTTCATAATCTAATTTTTTAGTATACCTCACTTACGGAAACCAAATTGCGAAGGTTTGGTTTTAGAGTATGAATTAGATAAAATAAATTTTTTAAAAGTTATTTTTGGTGAATTTGATGTAAAGATTTGAAATCAGACACACGATTAAGGCTGGCAATATCCAGCCTAAACTGTATTGTTGCAACGGAATCCATGAAAAAGTTTCTGCTGCCGGCGCTAAGGCGCTTATACTTCCTAAGAAATCTGGAATGCTAAAAATGAAGGTAGTTATGATAACTGCTCTAAAAACAAGAGAAGATGCATATTTTTCAGGTGTAACATTTAGAAGTATGAGAATTATGGTAATTGGGTAAATAAACATTAAAGCAGGAAGAGCAACTGTAATAATATAGCCAACATTAAATTGCCCCATTAAAACGCCTAAGATACTTCCTAAAATAGCGGTAAGGGTATATGCCAACTGTGAACCATTAAACCTAGACTTTATAAAGTCTGCCGTTCCTGTAACAATACCTACGGCAGTTGTAAAACACGCAACACCAACTAGGATGCTTAAAAAAATATTTCCAATGGCTCCTAAGCTATTTATAGTTAGACCAGAAAGCAATGCTGTTCTTGATATTTCTCTATCAAAGCTGTCATGTACTAAAGAACCTGAAAGTATTAGACCTAGATAGATTAAAAAAAGTGCTAAACCAGCTAGCCATCCGGCATTACGTATTAATGTTTTTTTGTCTTGATATGTGGCATTCTTATGTCTTAAATTAATGGATATAATAATAACACCGCCGACTACGACAGCTCCAATAGCATCAAAAGTTTGGTAGCCTTCTAAAATTCCGTTGGTAAACGGACTAGCAATGGTGGTAGTGCCGAAATCAAAAGGAAAAGAGAAAAGGGTAATTCCTATTACCAGAAGAAGAATCAATATAATTGCGGGAGTTAATATTTTGCCTAATATTCCTAGTATTTTTGAACGGTTCATGGCAAACACTAAAACTAAGCCAAAGTAAATACTACTTGTGTACCATGAAGAAATATTCCAAAAGGGCTGTATTGCCATTTCATGAGTAACAGAAGCTGTTCTTGGACTGGGTAGTGTAATTGATATGGCATAGATTAAAAAAGCATAGATCAAACTAAATGTTAGCGATACTTTATGTCCAAAATCTATTAATGTGCCTTGCAATTTTGCATGTGCTAATATCCCAAGTACTGGAATAACAACTGCAGATAGTCCAAAACCAATAGTTACCACTAACCAGTGATTGCCAGAATTGAAACCTAATAATGGAGGTAAAATAAGGTTGCCTGCCCCAAAAAAAAGAGAGAATAGAGCAAAGGCCGTAATGAGGGTTTCTTTCTTTTTGAACATGGCTGCAAATTAAGTCAAAGATTATTAAATAACAGGTATGCCATGGTTTTTCATTTAATGAAACCCTCAAAAAAAGAGCATTGACAACATGTTATGTGCTGCTCACAACAATTACTAGTGTATGCCTTTAATATACAGTACTTTAACAAAAGGAAACAAATCGTATGTGAATTTCCTTAATTTTCAACCTAATATATGAACCGCATTTTCTCGATTACCCAAATCGGAATTTTTGCATAAAAACCTACAGCATGAAAAAATTATTTTGCAGCATCTTTGGACATCACTATTCAATTTCTAAAAAAGTGACCTCTCATATTAAAGAATACAAATGTATTCACTGTCAAAAAGAAGTAACTACCGATGTTAGTGGTAACCTTTCTATTTTAACTCCTGAATTACAAGATATCAATAGAACTTTAGAGCATATTTATCAAAGAAGACACACAGCTTCGCATGCACATACACCAACGCAACAGGTAGCATAATTCGCATTGCTTTTAATTAAATGAATTCCAACCCTGTGCGGTTAATGGAATCTTCGTATTATTCCTAGAAATCAAGAATGCACCTTCGTCTTTTCCTGTAGTATGACCTATAACGGTCAAGTTTGGATTGCCCTTAATTTTCGGAAATTCTTTTTGGTCTATAGTAAATAACAATTCATAGTCCTCGCCGCCACTAAGTGCAACAAGTGTGCTGTCCATCTTAAATTCTTCGCAAGCAGAAATTACCGTAGGATCTAACGGAATTTTGTCTTCATACAAGTCAATTCCCAATCCGCTACTCTTGCTTAAATGCAGAATCTCAGATGAAAGTCCGTCACTAATATCGATCATTGATGTTGGGTGAACTTCCAATTGTTTTAATAATTCAGGAATATCCTTTCTTGCTTCTGGTTTCAACTGTCGCTCTACGATATAAGAATAGGGTTCTAGATCGGGCTGGCTATTAGGGTTTACTTTAAACACTTCTTTTTCACGCTCCAATACCTGTAGACCCATGTATGCGGCGCCTAAATCTCCGGTTACTACCAAAAGATCGTTTGGTTTTGCACCTGAGCGGTAAGCGATATCTTCTTCGTTTGCAACGCCAATTGCGGTAACGCTAATCATTAATCCTGTTTTAGATGAGGTTGTATCGCCACCTACTAAATCAACATTGTACGTTTTACATGCTGTAGCCACACCTGCATAAAATTCTTCAAGTGCTTCTAGCGGAAATCTATTAGAAACAGCTAAGGAAACGGTTACTTGTGTAGCTGTTGCGTTCATGGCATAGATATCAGAAAGATTGACCATAATAGATTTATAACCTAAATGCTTTAATGGCATATAGGCAAGGTCAAAATGTACACCTTCTATTAAAAGGTCGGTACTTAGAACTGTTTTAGATTTTTCATAATCTAGCACTGCTGCGTCATCACCAATTCCTTTTACGGTAGATTTTTGAGTAAGCTCAAAATCTTTGGTAAGGTGTTCTATGAGTCCGAATTCACCTAATTTCTCTAACGATGTTCTTTCTTGTTCTTTATCTTCTAGCATGTTGCAAAAATAAGAAGTAAAATAAGATGTATGGCATAAAAATACCCGAAGCTGAAAAGCTTCGGGTTTGCTATTGTAATTATGAATGTGTTTAAGGCTTATCCTACCGTATACCCATCTCTATAGGTACGTTTCACATACTTATTTGCAGGTTCAAAATTGGTGATTTTCATATTCGCTGCATCCCATTGTAGACGTTTTCTACCGTGATACTGTTTACCTCCGCCCCAAAAACTTTGGTTTTCAACTGTGGGGTCAACTTCAAAATATGATTTCAATGCCAAGTTCCCTATTAGTATACTTTCAGTGAATGGTCCGGCATAATCAAAAGAAGAACTAGTTTCAGCATTACCATAACCGGCCATACATGCATTTACCCACTGTAGGTAGTGACCTTCTGGTACACGTGCAATGGTTTGCTCAACTTCAAATTGTTCGTTCAGGGTTAATGGCAATAACCTCGGGTTTGCACCGTAGCAATCTGCCATTAATTTTCCTTTTGTACCAATGAAAAGTACACCACCATCCCAGTTTCCTAAGGCTTCGTCATCACCTAGCTCTTCAGGCCTTTCAGGTAGCAGTCCGCCATCCATCCAAGTGACTTTTATTTTTCCTTTGCCATCCGTTCTTGGGTAGCTTAAGTGTATTTTACTGGAGTTCGGAAAACTCTTAGGGTAGTCTTTGTATTGAAAATTTCCGCTGAATGAATCAGAAACACTGCATTCTACGGTATCAGGATATAAAATTGGAAGAATTCTATATACAGGGTCCATAATATGGCAGGCCATATCACCAAGTGCACCTGTTCCAAAATCTGACCAACCTCTCCAATCAAATGGTAGGTAGGCATTGTTATAATCTCTCATCTGTGCGGTACCCAACCAAAGATCCCAGTTTAGACCTTTTGGAACTTTGTCTTTTTTAGTTGGTGTTTGTAATGCTTGTGGCCAAATAGCTCTATTTGTCCAGCATTTTACGGTATGTACTTCACCAATAATTCCCGTATCATAAATTTCTTTCATGGTACGTACACCGTCACCAGAACCACCTTGGTTACCCATTTGAGTAACCACTTTGAATTTTTTGGCAGCTTCTGTTAACATTCTTGCCTCCCAAATATCATGGGTCAAAGGTTTTTGTACATACACGTGTTTGCCCATTGACATTGCCTGGTAAGCTGCAACGGCGTGGTTGTGATCGGGTGTAGAGACAGAAACGGCATCAATGTTTTTACCTTCTTTATCTAGCATTTCCCTAAAATCGTTGAAATAACTGGCTTTTGGGAATGCTTCTCTAGAGGCAACTGCTTGTCTATTGTCGACATCGGCAAGTGATACGATATTTACATTAGGACTTTCGGCAAAAGAAGCGATATCGCTTTGACCTTTTCCTCCAACTCCGATTCCGGCAATATTTAATTTATCGCTTGGGGCAATGTAGCCTGTTCCTCCAAGAACATGCCTTGGAACGATCATAAAACCGGCTGCCGCCATACCGGTGTTTTTCATGAATTTTCGGCGGGTGTTGTTTTTGTTGTTTGATTTGTTTTGTGACATAAGTTGTTGTTATTTGATTTGGTATTGAAGATAATTGAATTCTTGCAAATTGCCGATAAATGTTTGGTTTAATAATATTTCGTCAATGAGCTTTTGTTGTTTTAATCGTTGATTATAAATTAATTAGAAGATAATCATATTTAGTATTTAATACTTTCTTGGTTTTGGTTTAAATTATGGACAGATTATTAATAATGCAGAATTAAATAAATTTTTGGGTGTTAAAATTTGTAGAAAGTTAACTGTAATTAGGTATCATTTACAGCTATAGTCAGTCGCGGTCAATATAGCGTTTCGAAGATTTTATAATTAAATTTTGATTGAAGACTTGTTAAGTGAACATGTGTTTAATCGATCTTAATTTTAAATATCGACCTTACACCTTCTTGATAGTATTTATCTATGAACTTATACTTTATAATAATGTAAGGTTCTATGGTAAAAAGCTACTTATGGCGTATATTTGTAACCTATTTTAGATTAAATCCAGATATTATGATTCAAGTATCAGAAACGGCTAAACAGAAAGTCATTAACCTTATGACGGAAGAAGGTTTTGATGCTACGACGGATTATGTGCGTGTAGGGGTAAAGAGTGGTGGATGCAGTGGATTATCTTACGAATTAAATTTCGACGATAAAAAAGATGACGCTGATAAAGTATTCGAAGACAACAACGTACGGATTATTGTAGATAAAAAAAGCTTTTTATATTTAGTGGGAACTGTATTGGAATACTCTGGGGGACTCAACGGAAAGGGATTTGTTTTTAACAATCCAAATGCACAAAGAACGTGTGGTTGTGGCGAGAGTTTTTCATTATAGTAGGAAGTGAAGTTTTAAATATGTAAAAAGGATTTGAGTTGTTGTTTTCAACTCGCTTGCCTTTTACTTATTAACGATAACATATGGCATATACAGAAGAAGAATTAAAGAAAGAATTGGAAACCAAAGAGTATGAATATGGTTTCTATACAGATATTGAATCTGAAACTTTCCCTAATGGTTTAAACGAAGAAATCGTTATTGCCATTTCTAAGAAAAAGGGAGAACCAGAATGGATGACACTTTGGAGGCTAGAAGCTTTTAAGTATTGGAAAGAGATGGAAGAGCCTGAATGGGCTAATGTGCATTATCAGAAACCAGATTTTCAGGCAATATCGTATTATTCTGCACCAAAAAAGGCGGATCCGAACAAAACCTTGGACGATGTTGATCCAGAGTTATTGGAGATGTACAAGAAATTAGGTATTTCTGTAGATGAGCAAAAGAAGTTGCAGAATGTAGCAGTCGATATTGTAATGGATTCTGTTTCTGTAGCAACTACATTCAAGAAAACATTGGCTGAAAAAGGTATTATTTTCTGTTCCATTTCAGAGGCTATAAAAGACCATCCAGAATTGGTTAAGAAATATATTGGTTCCGTAGTTCCACAAAGAGACAACTTTTATGCTGCATTGAACTCCGCTGTTTTTTCAGATGGTAGTTTCTGTTACATTCCTAAAGGTGTTCGTTGCCCAATGGAATTGTCTACTTACTTTAGAATTAATCAGGCTGGTACAGGTCAGTTTGAGCGTACTTTGGTTATCGCAGATGAAGATAGTTATGTAAGTTACCTTGAAGGTTGTACAGCACCTTCTAGAGATGAAAATCAATTACATGCCGCAGTTGTAGAGCTTGTTGCTTTAGATGGCGCCGAAATAAAATACTCAACGGTACAAAACTGGTTCCCTGGTAATAAAGAGGGTAAAGGTGGTGTATTCAACTTCGTTACTAAAAGAGCTATTTGCGAAAAGAACGCTAAAGTATCTTGGACACAGGTTGAAACAGGATCTGCAGTAACTTGGAAATATCCTTCTTGTATTTTAAAAGGAGATAATTCTATCGGTGAGTTTTATTCTATTGCCGTAACCAATAATTACCAACAAGCAGATACCGGTACTAAAATGGTACACATTGGTAAAAACACCAAGAGTACAATAATTTCTAAAGGTATTTCTGCTGGTAAATCTCAGAATAGTTATAGAGGATTGGTACAGGTCAATAGCCGTGCAGATGGTGCGCGTAACTTTTCTCAATGCGATTCTTTGCTAATGGGTAACGAGTGTGGTGCACATACTTTCCCATATATTGAAGCAAAGAACAAATCTGCTATGATAGAGCATGAGGCTACCACAAGTAAAATTGGGGAAGACCAAATATTCTATTGTAATCAAAGAGGTATAGATACAGAAAAAGCGATTGCATTGATTGTAAACGGTTTTAGTAAAGAAGTACTGAATAAGCTACCAATGGAGTTTGCTGTAGAAGCACAAAAATTATTGGAAATTAGTTTAGAAGGTTCTGTAGGATAAAAAAGTAATTAAGATTTTAGTAAAACGCCGTAGGCGCCACAATATTTAAAGTAACATATTATGTTGAAAATTAAAGATCTACACGCTAACGTAGACGATAAGGAAATATTAAAAGGAATTAACTTAGAGGTAAAAGCAGGTGAAGTACATGCTATAATGGGACCTAACGGTTCTGGTAAAAGTACATTGGCTTCTGTAATTGCCGGAAACGAGAATTTTGAGGTTACTCAAGGTTCAATTGAGTTAAGTGGTGAAGATTTAGAAGATGTTTCTCCAGAAGAAAGAGCACATAAAGGTGTATTTCTATCTTTTCAATATCCAGTTGAAATTCCAGGTGTTTCCGTTACCAACTTTATGAAAACGGCAATTAATGAATCTCGTAAGGCAAAGGGTCTTGAGGATATGCCAGCTAAAGATATGTTGAAGCTTATTCGTGAGAAATCTGAGTTATTGGAGATTGACCGTAAGTTCTTATCTAGATCATTAAACGAAGGTTTTTCGGGTGGTGAGAAAAAACGTAACGAGATTTTTCAAATGGCAATGTTAGAGCCAAAGGTTGCAATTTTAGATGAAACCGATTCTGGTTTAGATATTGATGCTTTACGTATTGTTGCTAGTGGTGTAAACAAACTGAAGAGTAAGGATAATGCGGTAATCTTAATTACGCACTACCAACGTTTGTTAGAATATATCGTGCCAGATTACGTACACGTTTTACATAATGGAAAAATCGTAAAATCTGGTGGTAAAGAACTTGCCCTAGAGCTTGAAGAAAAAGGATACGACTGGTTAAAGCAAGAAACGGCGGTATAATTAAGTATACAGTATTTAATGGCAGTGATTATTAACTGTCTATACTACTGCAAACTGGCAACTGAAAAAATATGGATTTAAAAGATAAATTGATTTCCTCTTTTATGGCGTTTGAGAACAATGTGGATGTTGAGCATCCGGTACACGATGTTCGTATGGCTGCTATAAAAAACTTTGAAGAAAAAGGATTTCCTTCTAAAAAAGAAGAAGCTTGGAAGTATACTTCATTAAATAGTATTCAAAAAATAGATTTCAGCATCTTTCCAAAAGAACAGAATGCTTTGGAGTATAAGGATGTGAAACCTTATTTTATTCACGAAATCGATACGTATAAGATTGTTTTCGTAGATGGTATTTATAGTTCATACTTGTCTGAAACTACGCATGATGGTGTAGATATCTGTTTAATGAGTGCAGCGCTTACAAAGCCAATGTACAAGCAGGTAATTGATGTATATTTTAATAAAATTGCATCTAAAGATGAGTCGTTAACTACTTTAAACACAGCGTTTAGTAGAGAAGGAGCTTATATTTACATTCCGAAGAATAAAATGCCTAAAAAACCAATTGAAATATTACATTTCTCTACTGGTAATGAGGCTTCTCTTTTATTACAACCAAGAAATTTAATTGTAGTAGAAGAAAATGCTGAGGTTCAAATTATTGAACGTCACCAGAGTTTAACATCAAACGACACACTTACTAATGCAGTAACCGAAATATTCGCTGCAAAAAGTGCTATTGTTGATTTTTATAAAATTCAGAACGATGCGGCTACGGCTTCATTAATCGATAACACCTATGTTGACCAAAAAGACAAAAGTATTGTTAACGTTCATACCTTCTCCTTTGGTGGTAAATTAACGCGTAACAACCTTAACTTTTATCAAAACGGTGAGTATATAGACTCTACTATGAATGGTGTTACTATTCTAGGAGATAAACAGCATGTGGATCATTACACATTAGTGCATCATATACAACCGAATTGTGAAAGTCATCAAGATTATAAAGGAATTTATGGCGACAGCTCTACAGGTGTTTTTAATGGTAAAATTATCGTAGATAAAATTGCCCAAAAGACGAATGCTTTCCAAAAGAATAATAATATTCTTATTAGCGATAAAGCAAGCATCAATTCAAAACCTCAGTTAGAGATTTTTGCCGATGATGTAAAATGTTCTCACGGTTGTACTATTGGTCAGTTAGATGAGGATGCCTTATTCTATTTACAGTCTAGAGGTATACCAAAGAAAGAAGCAAGAGCATTATTGATGTATGCATTTGCTAATAATGTATTATCTACGGTTCGTATTCCTGAACTAAAAGCTAGAATAAATAAATTGATTGCAGAAAAACTAGGGGTAAACCTTGGGTTTGATTTGTAAGATGTTTTAGGTGAGAAATTGATATAAAGGATAGTTATTTAGATAGCTATCCTTTTTTATTTTAATCCGATGTAGAAGTAAATCAGAATTCAATAATATTTGTTTTCATTATCGGGTATCTTTGTATATAAGAAGATTGACTATGTTAGATATTAAAAAAATAAGAGAAGATTTTCCAATTCTTAAGCGAGAAGTAAATGGTAAGCCATTGGTCTATTTAGATAATGCCGCTACATCACAAACTCCGCAGCAGGTTATAGATGTTATTGTAGATTACTATCAAAACTACAACGCAAATATTCACCGTGGGGTGCATACACTTTCTCAAGAAGCTACCGATAAGTATGAGCAGGCGAGAATAAAAATTCAGAAGCATTTTAATGCCGCTAATTCTTATGAGATAATTTTTACTTCGGGAACTACCCATAGTATAAATCTTGTTGCAAACGGTTTCTCATCATTTATAAAAAAAGGGGATGAAGTAATAGTTTCAGCAATGGAGCATCATTCTAACATTGTGCCATGGCAAATGTTATGTGAATGTACAGGGGCTGTCTTAAAAGTTATTCCTATGAATCAAGAAGGGGAATTACTGATGGATGTCTATGAAGACCTATTATCCGATAATACAAAACTGGTTTTCTGTAACCATATTTCAAATGCCTTAGGTACTATCAATCCTATAGAAGAGATTATACAAAAAGCACATAAGGTTGGTGCAGCGGTATTAATTGATGGAGCACAGGCGGCTCCACATTTAGTGGCAGATGTTCAAGCCTTAGATGTTGATTTTTATACTTGTTCTGCTCATAAAATCTGCGGTCCAACAGGTGAAGGTATGTTGTATGGTAAAGAAGAGTGGCTAAATAAATTACCTCCGTATCAAGGTGGTGGTGAAATGATTGCCGAAGTTACTTTTGAGAAAACTACATATGCAGATTTGCCGCATAAATTTGAAGCGGGCACACCAAATATTTGTGGTGGTATCGCTTTTGGTGCCGCATTGGATTATTTGAATGCTATTGGCTTTGAGGAAATTGCTAAATATGAACATGAATTGCTAGAATACGCAACGGAAGAATTACTGAAGATAGACGGACTCAAAATCTACGGTATGGCAAAAAATAAGACTTCTGTAATTTCATTTAATATAGAAGGTATTCACCCGTATGATATGGGTAGTATTTTAGATAAGCTGGGTATTGCGGTGCGTACAGGACACCATTGTGCACAACCTATTATGGATTTCTTTAAAATACCGGGTACCGTTCGTGCTAGTTTCGCTTTTTATAACACAAAAGAAGAAGTAGACGTACTTGTGCAAGGTATACTAAAAGCTAAAAGTATGTTGTTATAACGCAAAGTTTCATAGGTAATGTTAAGGTTTGAAATCCTTCAATTGTTATCGTATTTTTGCATAAAATAAAGCAATGGAAATTAAAGAGATACAAGAAGAGATTATAGACGAATTTTCCATGTTCGATGATTGGATGCAGCGCTATGAATACATGATAGAGTTAGGGAAGTCGCTTCCATTAATCAAAGAAGAATTTAAGACTGACGATAATATTATTAAGGGTTGCCAAAGTAAAGTTTGGGTGCATGCAGATTTAGAAGATAATAAACTGGTTTTTACAGCAGATAGCGATGCTATCATAACAAAAGGTATTATTGCCATTCTAATACGTGTATTTAGCAATCAAAAACCACAAGATATTTTGGATGCCGATACACAATTTATTGATGAAATTGGTTTAAAAGAGCATTTATCGCCAACAAGGGCAAACGGTTTGGTAAGTATGATCAAACAACTGAAGTTATACGCAGTGGCGTATCAAACACAAATTGAAGATTAGAAGATTATGAGTGATGAAAATATAGCTGAAGACAGCGCAGAATTAGGGGAAAAAATCGTTAAGATTTTAAAAACTATATATGATCCAGAAATTCCTGTAGATATCTATGAACTTGGGTTAATCTATGATGTTTTGGTCAATGAAGATAATGAAGTTAAGATTTTAATGACACTTACATCTCCTAACTGTCCGGTTGCCGAAAGTTTACCGGCAGAGGTAGAAGAGAAAGTAAAATCACTCGATGCTATTAAAGATGCTGAAGTGGAAATTACTTTTGATCCACCTTGGACACAAGATTTAATGAGCGAAGAAGCAAAGTTAGAATTAGGACTTCTTTAATAATTAAGGTTCATTTCGATTCAAAATATGCTAGTATGCAAGATGAAATCGTAAATAAAGTTGCCCAGAGCAAACTGATTACTTTTAACTTAGAAGATTACTATCCGAAGGGAAATAGAGTAGTGCTTGATATCAAAGACTGGCTTTTCGAAGGTATTATACTTAAGGAAAAAGAATTTAGGGCTTTTGTAGACGCACATGATTGGTCTCAATATCAAGATGCTTACGTTGCTATGTATTGTTCTTCAGATGCTATAGTGCCAGGTTGGGCGTACCTACTATTAAGCGTTAAGCTTAGTGGTATTGCAAAAAAGGCAATTCAAGGTACTTTGATAGATTTAGAAACTAGCATTTATCAATCTATTATTGAGAATATTGATGTAACAGAGTATCGAGATAAGTTAATTATTATTAAAGGATGCAGCAAAAAACCAGTTCCTGCCAATGCCTATCTCTTTCTGGCAGAGCGCTTAAAACCCCTGGCAAAGTCTATTATGTATGGCGAAGCGTGTTCTTCGGTACCATTATATAAAAGAAAATAACATTTCCTATTTAAAGTTGTAACGAAGTATTATTACCTTTGCGCCACTATAAATTTAAAACATTAATATTATGAAGAAAATTGTAATAACCCTAGCACTTGCTTTTGTTGCAACCGTTGGTTTTTCTCAAACAGAGGAAGAACTTAAAGGTGAATTAAGTGCAGCGAAAGATTCTATCGCAGCAATTCAAGGAAGAGCTGATGCTATTCAAGGTGCAATAGACGCATTGCCAGGTTGGAAAAAAGGAGCATTCGGTACTATTGGTGCTAACCTTAGTAGCTTTAATAACTGGTACGGTCAAGGTACTCCAGATCTATCTTCTGGTAACATTGGTGTAACAGTAAATGCTTTTGCTAATTTAAACGAAGAGAAATTCTTTTGGAGAAACTCTGGTAATTTGAACTTAGCATGGGTAAAGTTCGATGATAAAAACGATGATACTGATGATGACAGTTTCAAAAAAGGAACTGATGTTTTTAACATTACTTCACTTTACGGTAGAAAGCTTAATGAAAAATGGGCGATTTCTGGTTTAGCTGAGTATAGAACTACAATACTAGATAACTTTAACGATCCAGGATACCTTGACTTAGGTGTTGGTGCTACTTGGACTCCTATCGCTGATTTAGTTGTTGTAATTCACCCATTGAACTACAACTTCGTATTTAGTAATGGTGATTCCGTATTTGAATCTTCTTTAGGTGCTAAAATAGTTGCTGATTATACTAAGAAATTTGGAGCGGTTAATTTTAAATCTAACCTTTCTATGTTTCAAAGCTATGAGAGCGGTGATCTTTCGAACACTACTTGGATCAACTCATTTGGTTATACGTTATGGAATGGTATTGGTTTAGGTTTTGAATTCGGTTTGCGTGATAACAAGCAAGAAGCTTTAAATTATGCGATTGATACATTGGGCGAAACGGCTACTACTTTTGAAACTGTAGATAACAAATTACAGACATACTTCTTAGTTGGTCTTAATTATGCATTTTAAGCATTGGTTAAATAACAATTAGTTTATATATAAAAAAAAGCCCTCTATTTAGAGGGCTTTTTTCGGTTAAGTAATTATCGTAAAATTTGGGGTTTTACTTTTAGTTTCCATAAGTTAAATATCGATTTGGGGTCAAGACTTATCTTAAGTACACTGTAAAATTAATGCATATGTTCTTGTTGCAAACAATTTATGTTGTGAACTGGAGCTAGATTGTGGTGAGATTTACCATCGGTTTAATTTCACCGATGAACTACATCTTTTTAGTTATAATTGGCTTCTAATATTGATCTAAATGTTCTGGATATAGAAAATTATTATATGGAAAACGAGTAACATGTATGTCTCTTACTTCATCATAGACACGTTTTCTAAACTCATCTAAATTTTCTTTATTTAAGGCAGAAATAAAAATGGCACGATCACCAACTTTTTCCATCCATGTTTTTTTCCAGTCATTAATGGTAAAATGTCTTCCTGTACGTTCAGTAATTAAATCATCGTCATCAATAGTTTCATTCTCGTATTGATCAATCTTATTGAATACCATGATTACTTTCTTTTCCGAGCTTTTAATTTCAGCTAAAATTTTATTGACAGATTCAATATGCTCATCAAACTGTGGGTGAGAGATGTCTACGACATGCAATAGTAAATCTGCTTCTCGTACTTCATCTAAAGTACTTTTAAAGCTTTCTACTAGCTGTGTTGGTAATTTTCTTATAAACCCAACCGTATCACTCAATAAGAACGGGAGATTGCCTATTACAACCTTTCTAACAGTAGTATCTAATGTGGCGAACAATTTATTCTCTGCGAACACATCACTTTTGCTGATAACATTCATTAAGGTAGATTTTCCCACATTGGTGTAACCTACCAAGGCAACTCTGACCAAAGCGCCACGGTTGCCCCTTTGGGTTTCCATTTGGCGATCGATTTTGTTCAATTTCTTTTTTAATAGGGTAATGCGATCTCGAACGATACGTCTATCTGTTTCAATTTCGGTTTCCCCAGGTCCACGCATACCAATACCTCCTTTTTGTCGCTCAAGGTGTGTCCATAATCCGGTTAGTCTTGGTAGCAAGTATTCGTATTGTGCTAATTCAACTTGCGTTCTAGCATAACTCGTTTGTGCGCGTTGTGCAAAGATGTCTAATATTAAACTGGTACGATCAATGATTTTGCATCGTAGTTGTTTTTCTATATTACGTTGTTGACCAGGTGTTAGTTCATCATCAAAAATTACTGAACCTATTTCATTTTTTTCCACATACTTTTCAATCTCTTCCATTTTACCCGTTCCAATCATGGTTTTTGGGTTGGGTACATCCATACGTTGGGTAAAACGTTTACATACTTCTCCGCCAGCGGTATAAGTTAGAAACTCTAGTTCGTCTAAATATTCCTTAACCTTTTCCTCATTTTGGTCTTTATTGATTATACCAATAAGAACCGCTTTTTCATAATCTACCTTTTTCTTTTCTATCATAATATTGTAAAGTGCAAAATTAAGCAATTACCCATAAGCTATTTCGTATTTTTATTGACTCGATAATCGAGATTATATGCTCTGAAGCTTTTCAAGGAATAATATAAAAATATTTCTCGATAGGTTCTCTGCTTCGCTAAAGCGAATTACTCATTAAAATGATACATGCGATTTCCATTTTTTAAGAAAAAAACGAAAAAACAGCGTTATACGGTTGCTTTCTACAATTTAGAAAATCTATTTGATCCAGAACGTAATACTAAAATTCTAGATAAAGATTATACCCCTAATGGTGCCAAAAATTGGACAGTAGAACGCTATGAGCGTAAACTTGATAAATTAGCAAAGACCATCGTTAAGATTGGTGATGAAGATCATCCATACCCACCTGCTTTAATAGGTGTCGCCGAGGCTGAAAATAATAGTGTGTTTAAAGCACTGTTAGATACTGATGCTATGGATGATTTGGATTATGGATTTGTACATTACGATTCGCCCGATGAAAGGGGCATTGATACAGGTCTTATTTATAGAAAGCGATTTTTTAAGGTATTGCATTCAGAACCCTTAACATTACTGGTCGATAACCCTGGTGGCGTTAGAGATACCACTAGAGATATACTATATGTAAAAGGTGAGTTGAATAAAGAACTAGTGCATGTTTTTGTCAATCATTGGCCGTCTAGGCGAGACGGTGGTGTAGAGACCGAGTATAAACGTGTTATCGCTGCGAAAGAAATTACTCAGAAAATCGAGATTATCAGGGAAACCGAATTAGATCCAAATATCATTGTTATGGGTGATTTTAATGACGACCCTTCTTCAAAGAGTATGCAGATTTTAAAAGAAGGTGCCTCTATGTACAATCCTTTTGAGTCTTTGCATATACCTAATACTAAAGGTTCTTCCGTATACGGCAATAAGTGGAATATGTTCGATCAGATCTTGATTTCCAATTCTTTTTTTAATTATGAAAAGAATACCCATAGTTTTGATTCTGCTGCTATTTATGATCATAAATCGCTTAAAGAAAAGACAGGGAAGTATAAGGGAACACCCTATAGAACATTTGTTTCAGACAGATATATGGGCGGATATAGCGATCATTTTCCAGTCTATGCCATGTTTACACATAACCTTTAATGTATTTAAAAGAGAGAAAAACCCTACACATCATAAAATGATGTTTTCACAACATGTTTATCGAAACGCTTAGGTAATTCATCGAATAAATGTGTTCATTCATCGAACACTCGGTCTGGTTTATATATTTGTAGTCCAAATCTTACAGTAATAACCTACCGATGAATACCTACCATTCAAACTACCGTACAAGTAGTATCCTTATGATACTTTTATTTATGTTTTCAGCAGTATACAGCGTTAACGGGCAAACTGCTCAACAACGATTAAAAATTGCGGCAAAAAATAAGAAAACCGAATTAGCCAACTTCAAAACCAGTTTAGTATCTGATTATGCACTTGAAAAAGCACGGTTAGATAAGGCTGTGAAAATGAACAATTGGAAAATTAAGGAGACCCTTTCAAATGGTAAGAAAATAGAATTACAAAGTATAGGTGAAGATGGTAGTCCTTTATACTACGAAACGTATTCTGATGAGGCTGGGTTGGTTTCTAGAGCAAGTACATTGAATACCGACGGTTTGATGGGACTACATTTAGATGGTGACGGTATGAAAGTTGGTGTTTGGGATGCAGGTGTTGCCTTGAACAATCATGTAGAATATACTTCTAGACTAACAATTGGTGATAACGACGCAGAAGTAGATGCACATGCAACTAGGGTTTCTGGTAGTATAATATCAACAGGTCTTAAGAAAGATGCTAAAGGTGTGGCTAATATGGCTAAAATAGTATCTCATGATTGGACAAGGGATAAAATAGAAGTAACTGAAGCTGCGGCAAACGGACTCCTACTTTCTAACCATTCTTATGGTATAATGGCGGATCGTGTACCAGACTGGTATTTTGGTGCTTATACCAAAGTTGCACAAGACTGGGATAAAATTATGTATAACGCCCCATATTATTTAATGGTTACCGCTGCGGGTAATGCGCAAAAAAGTGGAGATAACGAAACTCCTAGTTACGGTAGTACTGCAGATGGTTTTGATGTATTATTGGGTTTTACTATTTCAAAGAATAATATTACCGTTGCAGGTGCGAATTCTAGTATTGATAATAACGGTAACTTAAAAAGCGCCGATGTTTCTACTTATAGTAGCTTTGGTCCTGTAGATGATGGTAGAATTAAGCCAGACATTGCAGGTAATGGTGGTTCTGTACTTTCTACTGATTCTGCTAGTAATACAAGTTATGATACTTCTTCAGGCACTTCAATGGCAACACCTGGTGTTACCGGTTCATTATTGTTATTACAACAATATAACCAAGAGTTATACGGTGAGTATATGAAAGCGGCGACACTAAAAGGTTTGGCATTGCATACTGCAGATGATATTGATGATCAAGGTCCAGATTATAAAATGGGCTGGGGAATTATGAATGCAAAAAATGCAGCTGAGGTATTGAATAACAAAGATTTTTCTAGTCATATAGCTGAAGAGTCTTTAGAAAATGGAAATTCGTTTTCATTTGATGTAACAGCAGCCGGTAACGAAACCTTAATTGCATCTATTTCATGGACAGATGTTGAGTCTAGTTTCATCAATTCTGGAGAGTTGAATGCTACAACAGCTGCTTTAGTAAATGATCTTGATATTAGAATTACACAAAACGGTCAAACATTTTTTCCTTGGAAATTGAATCCTGCGCAAGCGAATAGCGCTGCTACCAAAGGTGATAACTTAGTAGATCCTTTTGAAAGAATTGAAATACCTAATGCAGAAGGTATTTATACTATCACCGTAACACATAAAGGTGAACTTGAAAATATGGTACAAGACTTTTCATTCATTGTATCTGGTGTTATGATGACAACATGCTCTATTAGTGCTCCAGAAACAATCAATTTAAAAGAAACTGAAACATCTAGTGTAAATCTTACCTGGAATGCTTCAGAAGATGCTCTTTATGAAATTCAATATAAAGAAGTAAACCAAGAAGAATGGGTTACGGAATATATTTCTGTAAATAATTTTAGTTGGAAAGCTTTATTGTTAGACACTACCTATTCTTTTAGATTAAGAACGTTCTGTTCTCAAAATATAGCTTCTGAATACAGTGATGTTGCCACATTTACTTTTAAAGGAGAAGAAACAGAATTAGAAATTTTAAATGCCTTAAGTACCGATTCTGAAATTCCCTTTAATGTTTATCCAAACCCTGCAGTTGATGAAATACAGTTAAATATTCAAACTACTGAAAATACAATGTACAGAATAATGAGTACAAGCGGTGTAGAATTAAAAATGGCCTCGGCTACCAATTCTAGAATTAACGTTTCTGATCTTCCTTCAGGCTTGTATATTCTGCAGATTCAAGATTTAGACATCAATAAAACAACGAAATTCTATAAATACTAATACTTTTATTTTATCCTTCTTGATTGTGTGGTAAAAGAGAGACCTTGTTGCCCTACTGTAGAATTCATAATGCCCTCAAATAAAGGTTCAGAACACCCTTTAGGTGTATGCCATTCAAAAATAAAATTAGATCCGGTACCGCCCTCTACGTCCATCTCATCAATAATAATTTCAGCTGTTTCTAACGGAGCTAAGTAAATGGTATGATTGAAGTAATCTCTTAAAGAAACACCATGAGTATCGTAGTATGCCGCTTTTGAAAGATATATAGTATCGGTGTCACTAGTATTGCGTAAACTGACCATCGCAGTTAAATTATGTGTTTTATGCTCAGAACTACTATAAATTTGAGAGTAAATAGACAAATAAGACTTGCCGTATTCTAAAGAATCTTTAACATTAATAGTCGCCTTTCTCTTCGTCCAGTTTTCAGGATTTATAGAACTTATTTCCTTTTCTTGAACACAGCTTGCTACTAAGACCACTATAGAGAATAATAAGATGATTTTTTTCATAGGTAAGGTTCTTTTAGAACGATTGATGGTACTAGCAAAATTACATCATTAGTACTATTTTTATATCGCTAGATGCTAATTTTAACGAGATTCTACTAATTGTCGACTTTCTTTACTTCGGCATCTGTTAAAAGATCTTTGTTTCGTAATCTTAAATATACTTGCGCTGTGGTTAAAACATCTAATTCGCAATAGGTAACAATACGTTTCAAATCGTTTTGCTCATAATATACCACACGCACCATACTGCCATCAATATCTTCTTTAGGGGAAGGTATACCTAGCACATGTGCCATAAGTTTTAAAGAAGTATAATGCTTGTAGTCGCCAAATTTCCATAGCTCCATCGTGTCTATATGTGGTATCTCCCATGGTTTTTTACCAAATAAATCTAATTTGTGAGGTAATGTGATACCATGAATAATCATTCTTCTCGCTATATATGGAAAATCGAATTCTTTTCCATTATGTGCACAGAGTACATTTTTGGCATGATTAAAATGCTCGTCTAACAGGTTTTTAAAATCTTGCAAAAGTGTAGCTTCTTCACCATGAAAAGTGGTGATTCTAAAACTACGTACCTCTTTTTGAAATGTAAAATATCCTACGGATATGCAAATGATTTTTCCGAATTCAGCCCATATGCCCGCACGCTCGTAAAAGGCTTTTGCGGTTACTTCATCTTTTCTTTGATATTGCGATTTGTGTGCCCACAATTCTTTTGTGGTTTCGTCTAACTGATCAAATGAACTTTTTTCAGGTACGGTCTCAATATCTAAAAACAAGATGTCTTCAAGATGTATTTTATCGGGCATAGAAAGGTAAGATACTAATAAGTAAGAAATTATGACAATTATACTAACCCACAGTGTTTAATCTTTTATATAATAGAGATAAAAAATTGATATACTTTTTTAAGTTTTATGGTTTATAATGAAGTATAATCAAAGAAGAAATTTGATGTAAAGTATAAGACTTGAAAAATTAGTAACCGACCTTGCAGTCTGTTTTTAATGGTTAAAACGAGATTTACTTTTTTGAAATTAACGATACCGAGTAGAATTATATCGGTTAAGTACAAAGATTACCGAATTGAACGGCTGTATTAATTGGTTAACAAACCAAGTGGTTTGTATTTTAATATATGCAGATTTAGTTTTTTGCCTGTCGGCACCAAAATTTGTTGCTAATTGAGCGTACTTGATTGGGTTACCAGATTCTTAATGAAATAAAAAGCGATTTAGATCAAAAGCCAAATCGCTGCAGCTTTTATAAAATGTTGTACTCATTTTATTATTGTTTTTTTCTAATCGTTTCATACTTGGTAATAAAGCCGTTATTGTTTTTGTCACTATTTTTAAAATTCTCTTTGTTTTCCTTTAGATTCAGATTTAGATATTTTACCATTATTATTTGAATCCATATTATTGGGCATATTCGTAAAACTTAGAGCTGAATTTGAGGTCTGTTTTTTTGTTGGTTTTTGTTTTGCCTTCTTGCTGTTTTACCTCTTCCTCCTCCAATTTTAAAATCATTACTCGGTGTTCCCATAAAACATCTACTGGCCGAAGGAAATTCATCTGAAACAATATAGTAATAGGTACCTTTAGGGAATTCTGGTGTCACTCCTGTTCTTTCGTTACATTCATTTAAATCACCAAAACTATCTTGAAATTCGTAATCGCATGCAAGTTTTCCAAAATATGCACCGTTTGGCGTAGAAATACGATTACCAGGTCTTTGGTCTTGTTTTAGGGTTTAGCTAGATTTTTTTATAAATCCACTTTTCGTTAATGTCCATTTTACCTTTGAACTTTTATCTAGATAAAAGCCCTTGTCTTCGTCAAATTCGTATTGGTTATAAGATAAAGTTTTAGTTTCTTTAGAATATTTCATTTCGATTTCTCCGTTTCTACTTGCACCTGCATCAATTTCGTTCTTATTATTGAAAATAGAATCACATTTTACAAGAGTATTATCTGAAATTTTAAACACTCTGGCAATTTGATAAATGTGGTTACCACAATGACCGCCATACCCAATAATCAAGTAATGTGGTTGGTTATTAATTTCAATCTCATGCAAATTTAATAGGTATAGATCTTCGTCATAATCTGCAGTAATTTCTTCTAAGTTGATTATTTTAATTTCATTCGATCTTGTTTTAAATTGTGCAAATGTAGTTGATGTCCATCTGCAGCCGCTGTTTCTTTCATCCCAACAGTACAGCCTAAGTAAATTGTCATCACTTTTTTTTATTGTTATATATTTTGATAAACTATCGGATGGGTTAGTGAAACTAGATGTGTTTGTAAGTTCGACTTTAACCCTTTCTTTTAGAAAAGGTAGAATATGGTCAGCAAGTTCTAAATCTGCTGATTTAAATGATTTAAATGTGGATGTCAATAATTGGTCAGAATAATTCTCGCTGGTTTGTCCCATTAAAATATGAAACCCAAGAATAGATATTAGTGTAAAAAAAGTTGTTTTCATCGTTGTTTTTTTAATGCCAAAGATTATCTGTTATATGTAGTTTCTTAGAGTTTTGGTAATTCAATTTTAAAGAAAATGGTATTGTTGTTTTTACAAAGAAGTTTTCAATATAGTCTAGCCAAATAAGACTTAAAATACTAGCTATATATTCTGATTCTGTACCTGGGCTATTTATTTTCTATAAAATGAATATTTGATTGTTCATTTAAAAATCCATTTAAACAAAAAGTCTTTTTTGTTGTAAAGCTAAATCCATAATTTTTAGCGACTTTTAAATATACACCAACCTTTCGGCATTGCCAGAAAGTTCTTATTACGTTTATGTTTTGTTGTAAACGTTTTATTTCTTTTTTATGTCAAGCCACAAAGAATATGCGCCAAAAATATAAGCAGTTAGCCTAATCAAAAAGATTTGACGGACTTGATTAAAAAGTGCTAAATTTTGGGTTAGGTACCAAAATCTACATTAATTATAGGCCTTATTGGCATACGTTTTTATTGTTAAAATAAATCTTAGTTAGTTCTATTAATGTAAATATTTCCATCTTTCATTACAAACATTATATTGTTTAATGTGCTGATGAAGTCATTAACGATATCTCCTTTTACGGCTATAATATCGGCATTTGCTTGGGGGTGTATATAACCGATTTCATTTTCTTTTTTTAATTGAACTGCCGAAATATAAGTACTAGATTGTAAAATGTTCAAAGGCTTCATGCCCGCTTCAAAATAATAGGTAAACATATCTTTTGACGATTTTCCTCTAGTTGTTTTAATATCTGTATAATTATCTGAACCTGCTACTATAAGAACACCCTCTTTTATAGACTTGTTTAATCTCTGTTCCATGTTGGTGATGTAGCCGCTAATCCAGTCTAATTCACTTTCATCATAGCCTGCTAGTTTGGAGTATTGGTTCATATACCATTTACTATTTTCTGTAGGCACTAAAAAAATTTGCTTTTCAGCCATTTTAGTTAATGTGCTGTTAGCTAAATTAAACCCATGCTCTATACCATCTACGCCAGCTTCAATGGCATTTAAAGCAGATTGATTGGTAACGCAATGAGCTGTAACCGTTAAATTGTATGAATGGGCTGTTTTAACAATAGATTTCATTTCATCTACGGTTAAAAAGGTTTTGTTAGGGATATTGTCGGCACAAATTTTAATCAAGTCTACATTTTGGTTGACGTGTTCATTAACAGCATTTTTAGCATCCTCGACACTTTTTATGGTTCGATACTCTAAATCAATAATGTTTTGGTGCTCTGGTAATACACCATAAATCTGCCCGCCTTGAGCGCTTAAGATAGGTCCGGAAGCAAAAATATGTGGACCATCTATGGTGCCTTCGTTAATAGCATCACGAAGTGCAACATCAAGATATAGTCCTGAGTTTCCTAAGTCCTTAATACTTGTAATGCCTTCATATAAATAACTTTTAGCTCTTTTTGCGCCACGAAGCACTCTTAATGCATCACTTTCCATGGTTAGAGAGTGAACACTGTGTTTTGCAAAATCTTCGTTGGCATCTTGAGAAAAAAGTACATGCGTATGTGCGTCTATTAATCCAGGGAGAACCGTATATTCTGTTAAATCAATTACTGGATTATTAGAAGGTAAAGATTCAAATTCACCAATAGAAATAATTTTTTTTCCTTGAATTTGTATAAGCTTGTTTTTTATTAGCTTATTGTTTTTACTGTCGTATAAAAAACCAGCTTTTATATAGGTGCTCTTTTTTTGTTGTCCTATTATTTTGACTTGAGAAGAAATAACTAGTATGATTAAAAGGATAAGCGTTTTATACATGCTTTTTTGTTT
Source organism: Maribacter sp. Asnod1-A12 (assembly GCF_045063735.1). NCBI lineage: Bacteria > Pseudomonadati > Bacteroidota > Flavobacteriia > Flavobacteriales > Flavobacteriaceae > Maribacter > Maribacter sp. Asnod1-A12. Next base: position 1,221,127 of record NZ_JBEFNZ010000006.1, on the reverse strand, counting down.
TAAAATGTATGCCAATGATTGAGCTATGACAAGTAGGGCTGGTCATAAGCACTTAATTTCGGTCTTGAATATTAAGCCAAATCAAAAGATTTGGCGACCTCACAAATATATACAAGCGTTTGAATTACGCCCTTTTTTCCTATTTGCTAGAGCCATTATAAGCCATAGTTTTTATTTATCTACCAATTAGCTTGTCAATTCGCCTTTTGTTTTCCTGTTGCAATAACGAAGGAAATAAATTCATTAAAATATTCGGTATCATCATTGTTAGTCCGAATACAAAACTTTGATTAAAACATTGATAAATTGCAAAAAATGATACAAAGACAAATCCGATTAAGTGGCTTATTTCTGAAAGAGTCATTTCGTGACGTATTTCGGTCAAATCTGTTTTTTTGTTTTCCACCTTTATTTTTTGATTAAAGAATTTGAAGAAAGTATTTTTTACAATCCACTTGAAGTATTTAATTCCGATATTTTTATTTGTAGTTTCACTTTTTATGAAGTTAAAATTTGATATTTTTTTATAATATTCAGTTTTAGCAAGAATAGCATTAATTATCATTCCGACTATCCACGATATAAATGACATTGATATTCCAAATATAAATCCAACGATTAAGTGTTTCGGTATCATTTTTTAACGTTAAATATATGGCAAGTTGGGCAGAAAATAAGCGATTACTTTCGGTTTAACCACAAGCCAAATCTTTTGATTTTGTTTTAATTTTTCTCTTTAAATACCAAATCAAAAGATTTGGCGACTTAGAAAATAGACACTAACTTTATGGTTAAACACTAATCGCCCAATTTGCTATATATAGTGTTGGCAATTCGTTTTTTTACATTTGGTTAAATCTTACTGTAATTGGAAGTTTATGCCTTCTCGCTATTCTAAAAAGTTCCGTTAATCTGTCGTATTGATGGATTTGAACTTCTTCTGGATACAGTTTTCTAATTAGAAAACCCTCTTTCTCATTTGTTTTTGGATTATCAAAAAGATATAATTTTCTATCTTTTATAGGAATCCATTCAATTTTCTTATTTCCGTTTTCAGTTGTTTCGAATTTTATAAATTCCCTTTTCTCATTTTCTTTATCAAATGTATGTTGAGTTCCCCAGTATGCATCATAGCCACTTGCTCCTCTAAGACTGGTAGTTTCGTATTTTGATTGGATTTGAATCATCTGATATCCATAGTTTGAATAGTCAAAGAGATATACAAATTCTTTAATGTCATTCAGATACTTTTCTAGAATTGTAATTTCTATTTCGGTGATTTTTTCCCAATAATCTTCTGAATCACCACGATTTGTTTGAGTTTGTTCGAACATCTTTTTAAACACATCTATTACATCTGTAGAAATCCTGTTCGAATAGGTTGGAAGTGTCCAAAATTCCAAAGTCCTACCAGGCAATACTTCTAGTTTTTTAGAAGTCCTCTCTATTAGATTGTGACTCCAATTTTCTAAATAAAAATTAAGGTTATTGGGAAATTCAATGATTGAAAATTTATCAATGGTCGATGTGTCTATTTCAAATTTCCAGCCTCTTATGTCACTATATTCATTAGAATAGTCTATTCCGTTGCTAGATTCAGATTTCTCTCCATTCTTACTATTTCCAAAAATATTTTTCAACATAGTTTATTCAATGATTGCCAACGTACGTATAAACGTACCAAGGTAAGTTTATCACTTGTTTTGGTTACTAAAGTGTACCTAGCTAATATACCACTAAAGAATAAACCTACAATTAACCCGGTACATTCCTGAGCGAAAACCACAATCATAAACTATATGCAATAGGAATGACTGAAAACAACAAACCAACTAACCAGTCTGTTTTTTACTGGTAAAATCAGTTCAAAGTTTTGGAAACAAACGGCAATCTTCACCTTTGTATCGACAAAATGCAAGGCGTACGAAGTTATAAGGGTATTTGGAGTATTTAACAAACCAAGTGGTTTGTTTTTTTGCGGATTAGACAAGCTATTTTAGCGCAGTTTTCTTGCTTTTATGTTGGCTTATTTGTTATCTAGAACTTGTTTGAATTCCACTATTTCTGAGAGGTAGATTTCGTTCAAATATTCATTATAATAATCGTCTCGTTTTGAGCCTATATGTTCTTCTGCACTACCAATATTCTCTCTTGCTTTTTCAATTTGCACTAGTTTTTCATAAGTCTTTGCTAAACCAAAATAGGACTCTGGAACGTTTTTAGATTGCTGCAATGCACGTTGAAATTCTGTAATTGCTTTTTCGTAATTACCAAGTTCATATTCACAAAGTCCCAGGTAAACAAAACTGTGAATATCTGCCCAGTCTTCTTTTTGGTTCTTGATATTCCTATTAAACATTTCAATTGCTTTTGGGTAGTCTTTTTTTCCATAATAACATTCTCCACGTAAAAAGTCAACACCCTCTCCCCAAGGCGCATCAACAACATTTGGCGTAAGACTATCTAGGGTGTCAAAATCAAGCAAAGCCTTGTCATAATCGCGCATTTTGCGTAATCTGATCCACCCGCGATACCCCAAATATTTTTCTGGGTCAAGTGCTACGGCTTTGTCCAAATATTCAAATCCTTTATTGAAATCTCCGGCTTTGTTATAGGAGACGGAACGCTCCATCCAAGCATCGCTATTTTCTGGGTCGTATTCCAGTGCCTTTTCATATTGATGAGTAGCCACAAGAAAGTTCGATTTCTTGGTGTCCGGTTTTATTTGCCACCAGATGGTTGATCCAATAACCACAAATACAATTATGGACCCCAAAAAAATGAATAGGTATTTAAAAAATTTCTTCAATTTTTCCGTTTTTAATTTTTAATCTAATAAGGTTGTAGGTCTTATATTCTTTGTCTCTTTCCCAATTGGTTAAACTCAGTGCAATGGTCTCCAATTCTTTTATTAATGCTCCATTATTGAATACCGTAGGCTCGTAATTTTCGTCTATTTGAAATGTTTCCATTTTGCAAAATTCTCCTGTTTTAGTAATATACAGCCTCAAGGTTATAAAACCGCTACTGGGTGTTATGTTGGTTTCGGCTAGTTGAATATCCCTAAAAGCGTTTCTAAGGGTAGGGTTCTCGCCTTCTATTCTGCTATTGATATAATTTGCCCAATAAGGCATTGTACGTTCGTCGCAGTCGTTAGTTTCTTGCGAAAATGCTAGAAAGGGTAGAATGGTTAGTAGGAGTAGGAGGTTTTTCATTTAGTTGGTATGCTATAAGTTTAGGCTAAAGGAGATTTTATTTGTTTTTTTTCAGTTCTTTGTTGGTTTTAGTTTTTATTTCAAATTTTAGTAATTCACCTAGTTCAAACGATTTTTGTTTCGACCAACCTCTTGAAAGATGATTCATTGCTAAAATGTTGGTTCTCGTTCCTAAAATGTCAAAATCAGCAATTTTGTTTTTTGTGATTTTAAGATTATATAACTTTTCAAAATATTCAATAACTTCATTACCATGAATAAAAATTATTTTCGGTTTTATAGTTTCTAGTAAAAATTCAAAAACAGAACTTTCTCTATCTTCAGACATTAACTCATCTGCAGTTGGTGTAGCTTTTACAAATAAATTAGTTTCTAAAGTTTTCAAAGGCTTTATTGTTTCGACAATCCATTCAATTCTTTGTCTTGTGCTGCTCAATTTATTTCGTCTGGTTTTGTTTGGCTTTAGAGGTGTTAATTTCCTTTCAACAATATAACATTCAAGCCATTTAGGTTTATTAAATCCGTTCTTTTCAGACCAAAAATTCCAAAAACCATTTTGCATTTCAGTTGCTGAATTTATTCCAACAATAAATATTTCACAGTCTAAAGGGTTTCCTTCGCAAATTAAAGGTCTTGGGTTTTCATAATTCTTTAATTTCTCTCGCAAACTCTTTTCAAATTCTAATAATTTCATTCAATTCAGCGGGGTTTTTGGAAATTAATCCTAACGTTTATTAAGTGTTGGCAACCGTTTTAAAACTAAGGTAGAAACAAAAGACGGTACATTCTTCTTAACTGACGAAGAAATTAAGACATGGGAGCTTGAAGAATGTATTGAAAAAGGAGATAAGAGTTACGCAACCATATTAATTAAAGAATATTAAATGTTTACAACGTTTAAGCTAAGATTAGTTGCGTTGTGAAATCCGACAGGATTTCCCATCGCGAACTAAGATAGCAAAATAGCTCTAGATTTTCCATCGGAAAATCCGGAGCAATTAATTTTAGGTATTGTTAGCGGTATTAAGCAGCGCATGCCAAACCCTGTAGACAAGCCAAACGGACAATACCCGTAGTTTTGCCGCATTTTCCATACGACGACAGACTTAAGCGGACATAAATATAGTTTAGCGGACTTATTATGCTTAAACAAATAATGACGAACCAAAAGTCCGACTGCATAAGGATTGCGCAGAGATTGCGTGCTGGCGGCAAAAGGAAAAACCCCGAAAGCTGCTCTTTTTTTGAGCCCAAACCAAACGATTTAGATATGCTTAAAATACAAAAACCGTAGATTTTTTGCTTTTCTGATAAACGTTGCTACTTGCGAATTGAGAAGAAAATATAGGGTAAAAAGTAAAAAAGGAGTAGGGTTGAAGTTGCTCTAATTTTTTAAGAGCTTATTGCCGTTAACGGCTGGTGTAATTTTAGTTGCGTTATATTAGCGACTAATTTACTAAACTTCAACTAGCCATCGTTAAATTCCGCAGGAATTTATAAGTAGGCGAGTAGAAGCAATTAATTTTACACTTTGTTGGCAACAGTGTTTATTTTCTTTCTTCAATCTGTTTTAAATGCCTTTCAGTATGAAATAGACTAAAGTTCAACCAGTCTGTTATTGTCATTTCGCCTAGCAAAGGGTGATTATGGATTCTATTGTCAATTTTCACTTTTTCTGTTTCAAGGTCATTTTTTAAAGATTTCCTTAAATCAATAAATGCAGAATTAAAATTAGGAAGGTTCTGAAAAAGTCCTTTAGGGAGAAGTAAATCTGGTGATTGAACTTTTTTGTCTCGCTGGTCTATTAAAACAGCTTCCAGCTTATTTTGTCCAAATAACTCCTTAGTCTTAGATTCTTTATCAGAAGGTTTAGAAACAATACTATAAATAACTTTGTCAGCAAGATAAATATGTTCTAAAATTTCTAACACACTCCATTTCGAACCATTTTTTTCAGTCAGTTTCTCAATTGGATATTCTTTAACGGTCTCCAGTAGTTTATTTGTGTTTTGTTCAAGTTCCTTAATATATTTTTTCATTTCTATTTTTCTTATATTGTCGCCAACGTACGTATAAACGTACCAGGGTATGTTTATTTCTTATTTTGGTGGTTAAAGCGTACCTAGCTAATATACCATTAAAGAATAAACCTACAATTAACATATTACATTCCATTACGGAAAACCATAATCATCATAAATTTTATAGAAATAAGTACCCAGAAGTAGAACCAAGAAGAGAATCAACCTAAAAAACAACGAACCGACCAAGTAGTCGGTTTTTTACGTGAAGCATGTGTTTAGAATTGTTGAAAGTAACGATAGCAATCGCTATTGTATCGATAAACTGCAAGGTGTACGAAGTATAGAGGGGAATTTTGAAAGAAAACAAACCAAGTAGTTTGTTTTTTAGTTGCGTAAAGCAGCTGTTTTAGAATAAACTTTGCTGTTTAACAGGGCTTTCATGGTTCAATAACCATTGTTTTCTGTGCAATCCGCCAGCGTAACCGGTAAGTGAACCATCGGTACCAATAACTCTATGGCAAGGCACCACGATCCATAACGGATTTCTGGCATTTGCAGAGGCGGCAGCTCTGGTGGCGTTGGGATCACCTAATAATTTGGCAAGCTCTAAATAAGACTTCGATTTTCCGTAAGGTATGTTCTGCAGTTCCACCCAAACCTTCTTTTGAAACTCGGTTCCGTATGGGTTTAGTTTTAGATCAAACTGTGTTCTTGCGCCTTCAAAATATTCGTTCAGTTGATACACGGCATCTTCTAAAGACTCTGGTATCACATCGGTAAGTGGCTCATCAGAATTTAAAACGGTAATAGCCGTAAGGCCGTCAATGTCGCCCATAATTTTGGCAACGCCAAGGGGTGTTTGTATGTAAGCAACATCGGCCATGGTGGTATTTGCTATTTATTCGTCTGGTGACGTTGGCTTTTCGATCACTCCAGTTGCCTGAGCGCGTTTTTCCCAATTTTTGCGAGCAAGACTCTGCAAATCGGCAACATTGTCGCTCTCGTCCATTATTTCGAGCCCTAAGAGGGTTTCAATAACATCTTCCATAGTTACAATACCACTTACTGAACCATATTCATCAACCACAAGAGCAATAGCCTGTCGTTTTTGAATGAATATTTCAAATAAGGTGGGTATCGGTGTACTTCTACGGGTTACTAGAATTTCGCGTTTAATGTCTTTCAGCGGAATGTCTCCGTTCTGGTTGATCATCTCTTCCAAAACATTATCCTTTAAAACAAAACCGGTAATATTATCAATGTTATTGGTGTAAACAGGAATTCTAGAAAAACGTAATTTAGGATTATCAGTAAAAAATTCGGCAATTGTTTTCTCGTCAGACGCTATTTTCATTACCGCTCTTGGTGTCATAACATCTTTGACCAGAACTTCATCGAATTTCAATAAATTTTTAATGATGGTAGATTCAGACGTTTCAAAAACACCTTCTTCATGTGCCATATCCGTCATCGCATGAAAATCCTCGCGACTCAACACACTACCATGGTGATTGCCACCGCCTACCATTTTGGTAAACAAACGTAACAACCAAAGCAAACCGGTATATTTTAAGCCCAAAACCATAATATTTAAAGCCTTGGTAGAAAAGTTTGCTAACTGTTTCCAGTACGTAGCGCCAATGGTCTTTGGTATAATCTCTGACGCCACCAAAATAAGAATGGTCATTATGGTAGATACAACACCTACCATTAAATCTTCTGTAAACGATATACCAAATATAGATTTGGTTTCGCTACCGTATAATTCCGCATAAGCCACTTTTGCTTGTACACCTACCAAAATTGCACCAACGGTGTGGGCTATGGTATTTATGGTCAATATGGCAATTAAAGGTTGATCTACATCTTTTTTAAGCGCCTCTAAAGTTTTGGCATAAGAATGACCTTCTTTCAGTTTTACATTGATGAAAGTTGGGGTAATACTCAACAATACCGCTTCTAATATAGAACACAGAAAGGAGAAGAAAATAGAAATGAATGCGTAAAAAAGTAGTAAGCCCATAGGGTTGTTTTATAAATCGAAGATATTAATAAAAATTCTAAGGTTGGTGCTGTTTTGCGTTATCAAGTGCCTTATAAAATATTTGTTGGATGGATGGACGGATATTTAAGTTGTAAATATTGCGATTTTCTCTCGTAGGATATACTCTATTCGATAAAAATATATACACTAATTGATTTTCAGGATCTGCCCATACAAAAGTACCCGTAAAGCCACTATGCCCAAAGCTTGATGCGCCAACTTCTGGTGCAGGGTAGGCATCGGCAATTTTAAATGTATTGTTATTTAAGTAAGGTTTATCAAAACCCAAACCTCTTCTATTATCGTTATCGGGATATTGAACTTTAGAAAATTCTTTAATCGTCTTTTCAGAGATGTATTGCTTACCGGCATAAAGTCCGTTTTGCATGAACATTTGCATGATAATCGCTAAATCATCTGCAGTACCAAACAGACCTGCATTGCCAGAAATGCCACCCAATAAAGAGGCATTTTCATCATGTACCCAACCTTGGGTCAGCGTATGTCTGTAAATAGTATCTACCTCTGTAGGTACAATTTTGTTATTGAAATTTTTGGTGCTAGGCAGAAAACCGAAGGTTTTCATACCAAGTGGTTTGTAAAATTCCTGTTCCATATAATCTGCATACGGTACACCGGTAATTTGAGTAATGAGCTCAGGAAAAATAAGAAATGTGAGTCCGGAATATTTGTATTTTTTCTCTGCCGATACTTCAGAACGATTTATAATTTTGTACATTTTTCGGTTGAATCTATTTCTTACATAGATACCATCAAATGCCTCATTGCTAAATTTGTTATTCGGTTTTCTGCGGATGAATCTTTTTTTAAACCGACCGTTATTTTTTAAAGTCTCATTTAGGAATACGACATAAGGTTGAAGTCCCGCCTGATGCGCCAAAATCTCCCGAAGCGTAATATTTGCTTTGTCTTTCTGTCTTTTCCAAGGTTTCCAATAAGTGCTAAAAGGAACATCTAAATCTAACTTGCCTTCATCAACCAATTTCATAATTGCAGGTAGCGGACCTAAAATTTTAGTGACCGAGGCTAAATCATACATGTCATTTAAAGCTACCGGCTGAATGCTATCGTAGGTGTGAAATCCGTATGTCTCATGAAAAATTATATTACCTTCTTTAGCGATTAAAACCTGAGCACCAGGGAAAGCGTTATTTTTTATACCAGTTGTTACAATACTATCTACACTGCGATAAATAGATGCGGAATCCAACTCGTAAGCAGCCAATGAAGATGCTTGCAAACTAGAACCCGCTGGAAGCAGAAGCGGTTTGTTAGTTGTCTCTTGTGAAACAGCCAAACAGCTAATTAAACCAAATAGTATAAAAAATATTTTATTCATGAATAGTAATTCTGTTGATTGACTATCCTAATAATTTTACGGCATCTTTAGCGAAATAGCTGGCGATGATATTTGCACCTGCGCGTTTGATTGCAGTCAGCTGTTCCATCATTACGGCATCATGATCTAACCACCCTTTTTCAGCGGCAGCTTTTACCATGGCATACTCTCCGGAAACTTGATAAACGGCAACTGGCACATCTACCTCATTTTTTATTTCACGTACAATATCTAGATAGCACAATCCTGGTTTTACCATAACGATATCCGCACCTTCATCAATATCCATTTGAGTCTCACGAATAGCTTCAAATCGGTTGGCGAAATCCATTTGATAGGTGTTTTTATCCTTAGGTACATTTTTAATATCTACCGGAGCAGAATCTAAAGCATCTCTAAACGGACCGTAAAAAGCACTGGCATATTTTGCGCTATAGGCCATAATACCGGTGTTTAAATATCCCTCATCTTCTAAAGCTTCACGAATGCTAAGAATACGACCATCCATCATATCACTAGGGGCAACAAAATCTGCACCTGCATTGGCATGCGAAACACTCATTTCTGCTAGAACCTCTACACTTTCATCATTCAATATTTCTTCGTCAGCAACAATACCATCATGACCGTAAGAAGAGTAGGGGTCAAGGGCAACATCTGTCATGACCAACATTTCTGGACATGCATTTTTAACGGTTTTAATGGCTAGTTGCATTAATCCGTTTTCGTTCAAGGCTTCAGAACCTTTGTTGTCTTTTAAATTATCAGGCACTTTCACAAAAAGTAAAACCGATCGCAAGCCCATGTTCCAAAGTTCTTTGACCTCTTTGGTTAAATTGTCTAAACTAAGGCGGTAGTAATTTGGCATAGAAGGTATTTCTTCCTTAATGCCTTTGCCCTCAACAACGAACAACGGTACTAAAAAATCACTTGGCGAAATAATGGTTTCCCTAACCAAACTTCTAATGGCTTCATTGCTACGTAATCTTCTTGGGCGTATAAGTGGGTACATAATTTTATATTTTATTGCTTATTCAGATTCTTTACTCTTTTTAATGATTGCTTTTAGGCGTTCTTTTCTTAACGCGGCTTCTTTCTTCAATTTGTTCTTCTTTCTATCCATTAGCTTGGCGTGCTTTGCTTTGTTCAATGTGTTTTTAGCCTTGCCTTTTTTTGCCATACCTGAATATTTAAATTCGAACTTTTATTGCTTTAATTATCAAGAGGTAATTTACTAAAGCATATCTCTCAAAGTTTCTACAAAAATAGGGGAATTTGAATAATGGGGACGGGGGTTTTTGCTTAATTTTATTAGTTACCGATTACTGATTCTTGAAATATTAATACCTAAAGGAAAATCAATAGGTGATTTTTATTCAACTTCTAGTAAGTGAATAAGAGAGGGCGAATAAAGGGCTCTGTTTTCAAATTAAATCTATAATTTGTAGGCGAATTCTTATTTAGCTTCAAATTGATTTTATAAAATACTTCATGAGTAAATACATTTTAGTTTTCTGTTTAACTTTTCTCACCGTATCTACTAATTGGGGTCAAAATACGAATCCTGAATTAGGGGTAAAAATTGAAAAAGTGTACACGTTAGCTTTACAAAATGTACAGCAAGGACTTCAGGAGGCTAATAGCTTATTGGCGGAAATTGATGATTATGAGAGTTATTACGATAAAGCGGTAATTTACACTGTTGTAGCCAATATTACGATGTGGAATGGTAAGTATGACCAGGGTATAGCATTAATACAAAAGGCAATAGATTTAATAGAAGGCAAAGAACATGATATGTTGTATTCTCAAGCACAACAAATACTTGCTTATGCATATATAGCAATGTACAGATATGGTGACGCATTTAAGTTGTATTCTAACATGATTGTTGATGATAAGTTTGGGTCTAATGAAAATAGAGCTTTTTTTAGAAAAACGTCTAAATTCGATTTTGGGGTATTAAATTCTTTAATTGGAAGGAAGAAGGAAGCACTTGCGTTATATCTGGAAGCAGAAAAATACCAAATAGATTCTAAAATGGTATCTGCTTATTGGGAGCAAAAGGCACAACTATATATTGCAAATTCTTTTTATTTTTTTAATAAAAAAGATTCCGCAAATTATTATTACAATCGGTATAAAAATTTAGAAAAGGAACAGGGTGAGACACTTGCAATACCATACGTTCATTGGTATGAAGGAAATAAGGCTTATTATGACGCTGATTATGAAACGGCCATAAAAAAGTATAATCAGTATGAAAAGTCATTGACTGATAAGTTTAATAAAACAGATGACGAAATACAGATTAGAAAGGCTAGGGCATTTTACAGCATCGGTCAATTAGATAGTGCTTTAGTGAATCTTGAAATGGTCAAAGATTCTAATTATTTAAAAAAGCAGGCATATTTAAATCCAGAGTTTTTCAAAATTCAACATGATATTTATTCCGATAAAAAAGATGAAAAATTGGCGGATGAATATTTGATGAAATATATAGCGGCACAGGAAAGATTCGGTCAATTTAAAATGAACACTCTAGGAAGTTTATATGAATTAAAGGAAAATGAAACTAAGGTTGAGCAAGAAATAGTGAAGTCAAATTTAAAATTCTATAACAACTATTTATGGATTGCTTTGGGTGCGCTTTTTATTATTTTCATTTCAGTATTTGGTATTAAACAGAGAAAAGACGCTAAGAAGTTTAAAGAACTAATGGCTCGAAATAGTACTAATTTAGAAACTATTGCTCCGAAATCTGTTGAAATTGATGAGACTCCTACTCTTAATGATGAAAAGGTTGAAACACTAATACATCAAATTAATCAACTTCGAGAACAAGATTTCTTTCTAAAACAAAAAACCACACTACATAATACAGCCAAGAAATTAAAAACCAACACTTCTTACCTTTCGACGATTATCAATAATAATTTAGGCACTACATTTTCAGCTTTTGTAAATGATATTAGAATCGATTATATCGTAAATGAACTAAAAACGAATAAGCAGTTGCGTTCTTATTCTGTGAAGGCCATTGCAGAAGAAATTGGGTATAAAAGTGCAGATTCTTTCAGTAAATATTTTAAGCAGAATACAGGGTTATCGCCATCATCGTATATTAAAAAATTGAATAAGGAGAAATTAAATGAAATTTCAATGTTGTAATCATTTTATGCTAAGAATTAAGCTTAAGTCCATCTCTATTTTTTTATTGATTTGTTGTTTTTTAGGCAAAGCACAAACTGAACAAGATTTAGAGGGTATATCAGATAGTTTAATAACTAATCTTCAAAAATTTTATAGTGAACCTTATGAGACAAGTGAGCAAACATTATCTGGCTTATATAAAATACATAAGAATATTGATACTTATAATATTAAAGAGCAAGTAGCTATTTATCTTGTTTTAGTTGATTTTCAAATATCAGAAGGCTTGTATGATGAAGCTATCCAAAACTCCCATATTTCACATAATATGGCTAAAGAAAATGGTTTTGCGTACGAAGCGGTACTTTCTGATTTTCATTTAGCCTTGGCATTTCAACAGAATTATGAGTATGATAAATCTTTTGAACTATTTAAGTCGCTGGCAGAATTAATTAATGATAGTAATTATGAGTATTTGGCTATTCTATCTGAAATAGAAATGGCATTGTTTTATGAGAGAATTGGTAAATACCGGGATGCATTAGACATAAAACTCAAGATCGTTAAAACAAAGGGAGATTTTTTAAAAAATAGATGGAATCCTGTATACCATCGTCAGTTTTTAGATATGTCCAATTTATATAATGAACTGGGAATAAAAGATTCAACCTTGTTTTATAGAGAGCTATATGAAAACAATATTGATGAATCTACAGCGGATGGGCGAGAACATTTTTTATTATTAAAAAACAAGGCTAATATTGATTTTAAAGATGGCAAGTTTAGAGAGGCTATTGATAATTATAGAATTTATAGTCATTGGGTTGTTGAAAGGTTTAATGAATATGATTCTCCTTTGCTTATCAATAAAAGTAAAGCCCACTTAGCCTTGGGCGAAGTGGATAGCGCATTGAATAACTTAAATCTGATTAAAAGCGGACCAATGTTTTTAAAGGAGCAAAAATATATTTCTCCAGATTTCTATAAATTGTACATAGATATTTACCAAGAAAGAGGTGAGGAAGATTTAAGAAAAGAATATGAACAAAAATATTATAAAACACTAGAAACTTATAATTCGTTTAAATTTAATACGCTAGATAATCTCTATGACATAGACAAGCAGCGTATTCAAATAGAGAACGCCAATGCAGCCAATGATTATAGGAGTACATTAAATTATTTATGGATTGCCTTGGGGTCAATAGTTATGTGCTTCATAGGTTTTGTTCTATGGAAACAAAAAAGAGAAAAGAAAAAGTTTGATGCATTAATGCAAAGAACGGAGAACAAAACACCACTAAGTGCACCACTTGAACCTAGCACCAATACTACTGAAATAAAAGACGAGAAGGTTGAAGCACTAATCAATCAAATAAGAGAATTACAAGTACAAGGCTTTTTTCTAAAACAAAAGACAACCTTATATAACACAGCAAAGAAATTAAAAACAAATACGTCTTACCTGTCTACCATTATTAATACCCATTTAGGTACTACATTTTCTGCTTTTGTGAATGATATTAGAATCGATTATATCATAAACGAACTAAAAACAAATAAGCAATTGCGTTCGTATTCGGTAAAAGCCATTGCAGAAGAAATTGGGTATAAAAGTGCCGATTCATTTTCCAAATACTTTAAGCAAAGCACCGGTTTGTCACCTTCTACTTTTATAAGAAATATCAATAAAGAGGGGTAAATGCCATTTTTCATGCAGCGTAGATAGTAATTCATGTTTTATCACTTCGTTTAAAACAAATATCTGATAATCAGATAATTAAAATTAGTTCGAGCACCCTATTTTTATAAATTTAGGGTGGTATGACTTGTTTTAAAGAGATAAACAGCCCTTTCTTTACGAAAAGATTATCGCTCATCTTTAAAAATTAAACGATCGTTATTAGCTAACATTTTTAATTGAAGTTCGATGTCATTTTTTAAATCAAAAAAATTAATAATTCATCCTTAAAAATTTAAATCATGAAAAAATCAATTATCGCATTCGGTATTTTAGTTAGTACAGTATTTAGCACCGTAAGTGCCAATACGAACTCAGGAAATAGAATCTCTAAAATCAACGAAACAAAAATTTCGCATATATCGCCAATGGTATTAGCGATTGTTAAAGATGATGTAGCGGTTGTGAAAAGTTTTATCGCTTATGGAGCCGATATAGAGCAAGTATCTAATACCGGAGCTGAAATGACAGCTTTAATGTACGCTGCTCGCTACAACCAATTAGATATTGTAAAAATACTAGTTGCAGAGGGTGCAAGTACCTCAAAAGAATCTAAGATTGGAGCAACGGCCTTAGACTATGCCAAAGTCTCTGGAGCAACAGAAGTAGTTGGGTATTTAAACAGCTTGTAAACTCCTAAACAAGTCATCAAATAAAGCTATTCAGATGTATAAATTATCTGAATAGCTTTAACTAATAAGAAGAAATTATTATTAAACCTCACTTTTTAAGCTAGCTCTATGTTTATATTTTTTAATTATCTAATAGCTAAGTTGTTGTATGTATTTTGGCTTCCTGGTTTTTATAATTATGGAATACTTTTACTTACTTGTAAGGTGTTAATTACACTTTCTCTACGGAAGAAACTACAAAAATTGTAACATTTCTAAAATTTTGAATACTTATAAATAAACTAAATGCTAACCATCAAACTCTAAAGAATATGCTTTCGATTACAAATTTGAATAAAACGTACCCAAACGGTACAAAAGCCTTAAACAATGTTAATCTAGAAATTGGTACCGGTATGTTCGGCTTACTTGGTCCTAATGGTGCAGGCAAGTCCTCTTTAATGAGAACTATTGCCACATTACAACAGGCAGATAGTGGTCATATTGAATTTAATGATATTGACGTTTTCGGTGAACCAGATGAACTTAGAAAAGTTTTGGGGTATTTACCTCAAGATTTTGGAGTCTATCCAAAGGTATCTGCAGAAATGATGCTAAATCATATTGCAAAAATAAAAGGTATTCAAAGTAAAACGGATCGTAAAGCATACGTTGCCGATTTATTGAACAAGGTAAATCTCTATAAATTCCGTAAGCGTAATCTAGGCGATTACTCCGGTGGTATGAGACAGCGTTTTGGTATAGCACAAGCATTAATCGGTAATCCTAAATTGATTATTGTAGATGAGCCAACAGCTGGTCTTGATCCTTTAGAACGCAACCGTTTTCATAATTTATTGAGCGAGCTTGGGGAAGATGCCGTGGTTATCTTATCTACCCATATTGTAGATGATGTTATCAATCTTTGTGAAAACATGGCAGTGTTTAATGAGGGTAGAGTAATGGTGCAAGGGCACCCCATGGAGCTTACAAATACCTTGAACGGTAAAGTATATAGAAAAAACATATCTAAAGAGGAAATTGAACTATACCAATCAGAATATAATGTACTGTCCAACTATTTGCGCGGGGGGAATTTATATGTAAATGTCTATGCAGAAGGTATGCCTGGTGAAGGATTTGAGAAAGTTGCCAATAACTTAGAAGACTTTTATTTCTATAGTATTAACCAACCACAAACCGTATAGTCATGAAAGAAATATTCTTATTTGAGCTAAAGTATAGGCTTAGAAGACCGGTCACTTATATATACATATTTATCATGTTTTTAATACCCTTGCTTCTTGCGGTATTTGATAAATCTAACACGGCACAGTTTACCAATAGTCCTAATAACATTGTAGGTGTATTAGGAGTGCTAAGTATATTGGCATTGTTTTTTTATGCTGCTATAATGGGAGTACCTGTATATAGAGATGAAGAGCACAAAACCGCGCAGACCTATTTTTCTTTTCCAATATCAGAAAAAAATTATATTCTAGGTCGTTTTTTTGGCAGTTTTGCTATCGTGACAATTATGAATTTGGCTGCCATGTTCGGCACTATGTTTGGGTATGTTCTTGGAGCACTTTTAGATCGGCCTGATTATGGTACGTATACCGATTTTAATTTTTGGTCTTACTTTTTTCCTTTTGTATATTTTTTAATGTTTAATGCTTTTTTAGTAGGAAGTATCTTCTTTTGCTTGATGACCTTTTTTAAACGCATGTCTATTTTGTATTTAGGGGGTATCATACTTATGATTATTACTACGGTAGCAAGTCAATTAATGGTATCATTAGATACGCAATGGCTAAGTGTCTACGTAGATCCGTTTGGTGAATCTGCTTATGGATATTTAACTAAATACTGGTCGGTATCAGAGTTAAATACAACCCAGTTGGCGCTAACAGGTAAATTTATGCTTAATAGGCTTTTATGGTTGAGTGTCGGTATTATTATCTTCATATTTACCCTATTAAAATTTTCTTACAAAGGCTTTTTAACTTCTAGTAAAAAGAAAAGTAATAAAGAAAACGATGATGTTTATGAAGTCTCTGAAACAGTAAACGTAAAGCAGAGTTTTAGTAAAAAAGCACAAAGAGAGAACTTGTGGTCATTAAGTAAGATAGAATTTTTATCCGTTATCAAAGAGACTGTATTTCTTGTTTTAATTGTAATTGCCGTAATAACTGCTATTTTTTCAACTTATCAAGTTAATCAGATTGAAGGTACACCTTCATTACCGCTAACAAGATTTATGGTTGAAAATATTGGTAGCATTTTATTAATGTTTTCTATAGTTATTCTAATTATTTATGCTGGTGAAGCCGTGCATAGAACACGTAAAAATAAAACATTTGAGTTTTATGATGCCTTACCTGTAACCAACTCAACACTTTATTTGTCAAAAATAGTTTCTCTTATAGGGGTTGCTTTATTACTAGCATTGCTAAATATAGTTGTAGGTATTTTATACCAAATAGGTAACGGTTATTTTAATTTTGAGTTGGGTATGTATTTGACTTATAGTCTTACAGATACATTTCCTTTCTATGTAGCTATCGTTTTATTGGCATTCTTTATTCACGTTTTGGTGAACAATAAATTTTTAGGTCATTTTTTAGTTGTTATTATATACTTTGGTTTGCCAATAATCTTAGGGCTTGCGTTTAGAAGTAATAATCCTTTATTGATATTTGGACGAACAACATCTAGCTTTTTAAGTGATTTAAACGGATTTGGACATTATCTAACAGGGCAATTTTGGTTGAGTTTTTATTGGATACTTTTTACTGCAATTTTAGCAAGCATTGGAGTTGTTTTATGGAATAGAGGTTTCTATTCTTCTATGAAAGAAAGATTTAAAATTGCCAAAGAAAGGTTCAGGGGAAAGACACTGACTTATACATTATTATTTGTTTTTGCATTCTTTACAGTAGGGGCTTATAGTTATTATAACCTTAAAGTTTTGAATAATTTACAAAATGGAGATTATTGGGAAGAGCTTAATGCAGAAGCGGAAAAAAAGTATACTAGGTTTATAGATAAGCCGCATATTGAGATAATAGATTTAAAAGCTAATGTGGATATTTTTCCAGAGACCCGTGGGGTAGATGCAAAGGGAGATTTTACCGTAATTAATCCTTCTATAGTACCTATTGATACTGTAATGATGGAGGTTAGATTTCCTATTTCAGATACAAAGATTACGAATGTTATTTATAATGGAAACGAAATTAAACCTGTAGTAAGCGACAGTGTTAATCGTTTATTTCTGTATAAACTACCAGAACCCTTGCAACCAAAAGATACAGCTAACTTAATTATAGAAACAAAAGCACGTACTCATGGCTTTGCAATGGGCAGAGAAACTGATATTTTAGGAAATGGAACTTTTTTTAATGACGGCATATTTCCTTCATTTCATTATGAAAGAAAACTGATAGAAAACGGAGTGCGAACAAAATATGGTTTAAAAGAACTGGATTTTATCTTACCTCCAAGAACGGATAGTGTGGCAGTAAGGAAAAACGGATTTAATGAGGATAGTCACTTTATGAATTTTGAAGCTACCGTTAGTACTGTAAAAGGGCAAATAGCAGTTGCGCCAGGTATTCTTACCGAAAAATGGGATCATGACGACAGAAGCTATTATAATTATAAGATGGAAGAGAAATCTGATTATTTTTTCAGTTTTGTCTCAGCTGATTATGAGATCGAAAAAGATACTTGGATAGCGCCTAGCGGTAAAAAAGTGAATATAGAGATTTATCATTCTCCAAAACATAAAAATAACTTAGAGCACTTTATCAAAGGGGTAAAGGTGTCTTTAGATTATAATTCCAATAACTTTTATGAATATCCTTATTCGGTAGTAAGAATTATTGAGTTTCCGGCACATACCATTTTTGCTCAGTCATTTGCGACTACCATACCTTTTTCTGAAGATTTTGGGTTCGTGGCAGATTATTCCAATTTAGAAAGTTTAAATCATGCTTTCAGTACAACGTCTCACGAAATTGCCCATCAGTGGTGGGGTCATATTGTAACGCCTAGTAATACTTCTGGTTCAAACATTATTTCAGAAACCTTGGCAGAGTACGTTTCGTTAATGACCATGAAACAAGAATATGGCGAAAATGGAATCAAAGCATTCTTAAAACCCTCCTTGGATATATATCTAACTAGAAGGTCGTTCAGCTTTAAACCTGAACGCCCATTAATAGATGTAGAGACCGCTCAGCATATTTGGTATCAAAAAGGTTCTATGATCATGTATGATTTACAAGATGTTATTGGCGAGGATGTCATAAATGCCGGACTCAAGAAGTTTTTAAATGAGTACAAGTATTTTGAGAAAGGGGTATACCCCACTTCTGAAGATTTTTATAAAGCGATTTATAATGTTACTCCAGATTCCTTAAAATACAAGGTTGATGACGGTTTCAAAGAGATAGTTCTTTATGAAAATCGTGTGATGGATGCTAAAACCAAAAAGTTAGATAATGGGAAATGGGAAACTACATTCACAGTCAATTCTAAGAAAATTTATTATGATGATACAGGTAAAGAGAAATTGATTGATGATAAGAAGAACTTGGTAGATGTTGGGCTTTTTGGCGAAGATATTACCGGTGACGATGGTGTAACTATCAAGAACCCATTTTACTTTGAATTAAAGTGGCTTTCAGCAGGTGATAATACATTTACTATTGTTACTGATGAAAAGCCATTAAAAGCGGGTATTGATCCGTATAACAAGTTGATCGATCGTAACTCTGATGACAATCTAGAAACGGTAGAAGAGTAATTAGGTCTATGTAAATCTTATACAAGCTTATTCAAAAGTTGTCGGCAAGTTAACTATAGACAACCATTTCACTAATATTAACATTTATGTTTTTAGTAGGGGGTAAACCAATGTTTACTCCTTGCTAAAGATTATTATGCAAAATTTTAATTATGAGAGCAAAAAAAATATTCTATCTGCTTATTACATTAATAATATTACTATCTAGCTGTGCAGGTGCTAACATTGACAAAATTTTAAAGCAAGGCACTGTACTTCAAGAAGATTATAAAACTACCATTCCTTTTACTTACGATAGTATTAATGATTGGATTGTACTAGAAGTAGAAATAAGGGGTAAGACTTATAATTTTATTTTAGATACAGGTTCTTCAAATATCATAACAAAAGAACTGGCAGCTGAGCTGGATGTTAAAGTACTTGGCGCTGAAGAAATTAAGGACACCAATGCTACCTCAAACACAACTGAGTTTACACGGGTGAATTCTATTAAAATAGGAGGGATTAATTTTCAAAATACAATTGCTGGTATAGTTGATTTAAATAAAACTACGGCTTTGAGCTGTGCCAAAATCGATGGACTAATTGGATCTAATTTAATGAGAAAAGCTATTTGGGATTTTGATTTTCAAAATCAATTAATAACTATTACTAGTGGAGAGGATAAATTAGACATTCCAACACAAACCATAGATACTAGATTATATATTGGTGCTGCAGGGGTACCAGCTGTTACTTTAGAGATTAATGGAGAGAAAGTACTAAACAATACGGTAGATTTTGGAAATGGTGGTAATAATATTTTGAGAATAGACCGTTTTCAAGAACAATTAGATGCCAATCTAATAAGTAAATATGTAAAGGGAAGTAAAAAATCTTTTGGTGCATTTGGTCATACAGAAAACCAACCATATTACTATACCATCATTGATGAATTTAAAATAGGTAACCATACTGTTAATAATCTAATTACAGTGGTAGATGACGGTTATAGTAATAAGTTAGGTTTAGCATTCTTTAAAAATTATAGGATAATCTTAAACTGGAAAAAGAAAAGAATGAGAATGATAGAAGTTACCAAAGCAGGTAACAATTCTTATGAAACTTATGGTTTTTCTATACTTTATGAAGGCGAAGAGACCTATGTAAATGGAATTGTAGAAGGCTCTAGTGCATCTCAATATTTAATACAAGGAGACAAAATCTTACATATTAATGACACAAGTTATGTGAACAATACAAAAGAGCAGCGTTGTGCTAACTTGGCTAATGATTTTGGTAAAGAGACAGGTTCATTAT
This sequence comes from Maribacter sp. Asnod1-A12, assembly GCF_045063735.1. Lineage (NCBI taxonomy): Bacteria > Pseudomonadati > Bacteroidota > Flavobacteriia > Flavobacteriales > Flavobacteriaceae > Maribacter > Maribacter sp. Asnod1-A12. The sequence goes on along the minus strand of NZ_JBEFNZ010000006.1, from coordinate 1,200,867 downwards.
CCATTACAATTTTGAGAGAGGGAAAAGAGCTTACGTTTGAAATATTGAAAACTAAATTACTTTAAGAATAACTGTTGAATAGTTTAAACTCCATATAACATATTTGAGAAATAGTTAAATCTGTTCGTATTATCATATTACGGACAGATTTTTTTAGAAGTCTCCATTAAGTCATTAATTGGGTAGTGATACAGAACCTAAATTTCTATCTCTCCAATCAAGTAACAAACTCCATTACCCGATATTTTTACGCGGTCTCCAAGATATTCGCATTGTATATCGCCACCACGTTCAGATAGTTGTTTTGCAGATAGTGTTTTCTTATTCAGTTTCTCTGACCAATAGGGTGTAAGTGTTGTATGCGCAGAACCCGTAACAGGATCTTCAGGAATCCCGCATTGCGGTGCAAAAAAACGAGATACAAAATCTACTTCGTTACCTTTTGCCGTAATAATGACTCCTCTACAATCTAATTCATTTAATAAATGAAAATTAGGAACAATAGCTTCTATTTCAGCCTGAGATTCATAAATAAGCATGTAGTCGGTTTTGCCTTTAAAGGTTTCTACAGGTTGCTTGCCAATTGCTTTTGATATGTTAGTTTGTTCTGAAACAGCAGTTAAATCATCCGTAGGGAAATTCATAGTTAATAGTCCCGATTCACTTTTTTGAACTAATAACTCTCCACTTCTTGGAGAAATAAACCGCAGCGTATTTTCTTTGTAACCGTAGTAATTAAAGATGACGAAGGCAGTGGCAAGGGTAGCGTGCCCACATAAGTCCACTTCTATTTCTGGGGTAAACCAGCGTAGCTCATAATGATTAGTATTCTTAACAGCGAATGCGGTTTCTGCTAAGTTATTCTCAGCGGCTATTTGTTGCATTAAATCGGTTTCTAACCAACTTTCAAGAATACAAACCGCTGCCGGATTTCCGCCAAATAGTTTGGATGTAAACGCATCTATTTGATAAATTTTTTGCTTCATGTAACTAAGGTTTATTCAATCCCTAATTTACGACTTATCTCGTCTGCTTTTGCAATCCATTTTTTAGGTGCATCAAATCGATAGCCTACATAAAACTCAAGAAAACTTATAGAATCATCTAAAATGAAATTTTCATCTGAAGTATGACTCAATAGTTGCGTATTGATATTTACACCACTAAAGAAATTTTCGGAATTATAGCCGCCTGTCATTCTAAAAATCAGTTGTGCCAAACCATTAAAAGATTTCTTTCCGTCGGTATTTGAATAATTGAAACCTAAACCGCCGGTTGCACCTGCAGAAACTAGGTAATTTTCTTCAAATACCCAATTGTAATAATAACCCGGACCAATAGCAACTTTTAAAGATTTCTCCAATTGATTATCGATAATAGGATCTTCTAACTTAAACTTTGTGTAGTAGTACGATATGCTAGGAATAAAACTACCGATACTTTGTTTTTGCCATTCATTCTGAAACCCAATAGCGCGAAACGAGAAATCAGGATTAAATATATAACTAGATGTTCCACCAATTTTAAAGGTCCTTAAATCATCGATAGGTAAGGTTAAATCTGCAGTTCTAACAAAGAATCCCTTTTGCTTATAAATATCTAAGGTCTGCATGTACTGCCCAAAGAAAGTGCGGATATTGAAAGTAATCAACTTTGAATCTCCATTATCCTTATTTTCCGATAAAAAATTGGGTGCGTAACCAAAATCGACCTCTAGAAAACGAAAAAGTACTGACAAACCTAAATAGCTTTTGTCGTTGGGTATAAATTCTGTTTTATTGCCTGTTAGCTTATCTCTGACCGTAAAATTATTAGAAGTGCTCAGTAAAGATAAACGTAGGGTTACCTTATCAGGAAAGTCTTCTTTGTATAAAGAGTTTTGAGCAGAACTTAATAATGTTATGCTAAGGAAAATAATTAAAAGAAAGGTTTTTAAACCCATTCTTTAGGTGATTTTAAAATATTCAATAAACGCTCTTCTTCACTACCCGTTTTAGGCTGATGATTATAGCGCCATTGTACATGTGGGGGAAGACTCATTAATATACTTTCTATTCGACCGTTTGTCTTTAAACCGAACAAAGTTCCCTTGTCATGAACTAGATTGAACTCTACGTATCTACCTCTTCTAATCTCTTGCCAGTCCCTTTGTTCCTTGGTGTATTCTAAATCTTTTCTTTTTATAACAATCGGTACATAACAATCTAAAAAGCTATTGCCTACTTCGGTTACGAAGTTGTACCAAGCTTGCATATCCATCTCCGGAGTTGCTTTACAGTAGTCAAAAAATAGACCGCCTAGTCCGCGAGCTTCATCTCTATGGGCGTTCCAAAAATACTCATCGCAGCGTTTTTTATAGGTGTCGTAAAATGTAGGATTATGTTTGTCGCAAGCAGTTTTACAAACTTCATGAAAATGAACGGCATCTTCGTCAAATAGGTAATAGGGAGTCAAGTCTTGACCGCCACCGAACCACTGATCTACGATTTCACCATCCTTACCATACATTTCAAAATAACGCCAGTTGGCATGAACGGTCGGTACCATCGGATTCTTTGGATGTAAAACCAAACTTAATCCGCAGGCAAAAAAATTAGCATCTTCTACTCCAAAATATGCCTTCATACTATCCGGAAGCTCGCCATGTACTCCGGATATGTTTACGCCACCTTTTTCAAAAACTGCTCCGTTTTCAATAACTCTTGTACGGCCACCACCACCTTCTGGGCGTACCCAAATGTCTTCTTTAAAAGTGGCTGTACCGTCTACTTCCTCTAATTTAGAAGTAATGGTATCTTGAAGTTGTTCTATGTAAGCGTAAAATTTATCTTTCATTCTGTAAAACATAAAGTTCCATATCTAACGGGTCTTCGTTAGGCGGAGTGTGTTCTTTTAATAGTGTCTCTTTCCAAAGATAACCACAATTTTCTGCTACCTTAATACTGCCAAGATTCGTTTTATGAGCAATGATTCTGAGTCGCTGTAAATGTTGCTCACTGAAGCCCCATTCTGAAATGGTTTTAACAGCGGTAGAAGTAATACCTCTTTTTTGGTGTGTGTAGTCAATACAATAAGCAATTTCTGCTTCTTTTTCGGCTCGTTTTAGTTCTTTAAGATAAACTAAACCAATAATTTTTCTATGCTTTGGTTCTTTTAGGGTAAACAGATACTCTTTACCCGAAAGAAATTCGGCAACTTTCTCAAGAACAAAAATACTGGATAATGTTGGATTAAGATTTGCAGCTACCGTTTTAGGGAAGTATCGTTTTATATGGTCTGCATTGGCAGATATAAAATCGCACAAACGCCATCCATCTCTTTCTGTTATAGGGTTTATTTCAAAGTGTAATAGTTGAAATGAGCTCATATGTAGAATTTAAAGCGCTAAGTCCTCTTCATTAATAATCTTTACATTCTTTTTAGATTTATACCAAATGGCCAAACCAAAAGTAAGAGCGCCCAATCTTCCTATAAACATAAGAAGTGAAAGAATGATTTTACCGAAACTATCTAAATCTGCGGTAATACCAGTGCTTAGACCAACAGTGCCCAAGGCAGAAGCAACTTCAAATAGAATATCTTCAAATTTAAAATCATTAGTGTAACTAACTAATAATGTACCTAAAATTAATAGTAAAGTATAAAAAATAAAGGTGGATGTGGCTATTTGTAGCCTGTCTTTTGGAATTCTTTTTCTAAGAAATGTAACTGTTTTATTTCCTTGTAAGCCACTTTTCATAATAGCCAAAATCGCAGTTAAAGTTGTTATTTTTATACCACCAGCAGTACCAGAAGGTGAGGCGCCCACATACATTAAAAATATTGTTATTAATAATACTGCTTGAGAAAATAAGCCAAAATCGATGGTGTTAAAACCAACCGTGGTCATGGCACTCATAGATTGAAAAAAGGAAACCATAAATCTTTCTTTACTTTCTAAAGTAGACAATGTAGGTTCGGTAAAATATAATAACAAGGTGCCTAAAGTAAGTAAGCATATAAAACCGTAAATGATAATTTTGGTGGTAAAACTTAAGCTATGGTCTTTGTTTCTGAGGTATAAATATAAATCGGTCACAACAATAAAGCCTAATGATCCAGAGATTGCAAGTATGCTGGTTGTGGCGTTTATGAGTCCGTTATCTAAGTATGCGGTAAAGCCGTTAGGGTCTAAACTAAAACCTGCTGTGCAAAATGCACTTACACTGTGAAAAATAGCCGACCATATAGCATTCCAAAAAGTAAATCCAACTTCTTTAAAAGCAAAAAAATACATGATTATGCCTATGGTTTCCATAATCAAGGTGAAAAGAACAACAGACTTTAAAAAATCTTTGATTTTTAATGTATTCGGAAGTGTGAATTCGGTTTGTAAAATTTTCTGATGCCAATGTGTCATTTTTCTCGTGGTAGATAAAATAACAAAGGTGGTAAAGGTTAGGTAACCAATGCCACCCAGTTGAATCAGTATCAAAATCACTAATTGACCGAAAAAATTATATGAATCAGTTAGTGGTACAGTTAATAAACCAGTAGTGGAAACTGCCGATGCTGCCGTAAATAAGTTATCTATCCAAGCTACAGGTTTGTGTTGTAAAAATGGAATGGATAGTACTAAAAAACCTACCGTGATATATGTTAAGAATCCATAAAATAGGGTTTGTTGTGGTGATAGACCTAACTTAAATTTGATATAGGTATTTCTACTATTTTTAATAAACCCCATGACTAAAATTTTAGTCCAATTTATATTCTTTTACAGCATCAATAAATGCTTTAGCATTTTCAACAGGAACATTTGGTAGAATACCATGGCCTAAATTTACCACGTAACTGTCTTTACCAAATTCATTGATCATTTGGTGTACCATCTTCTTTATATCGGAAGGTGGAGATAATAATCGTGCAGGGTCAAAGTTACCTTGTAGCGTAATTTTTCCACCACTTAAATAGCGGGCATTTCTAGCGGAACAAGTCCAATCAACTCCTAATGCAGAAGCACCTGATTTTGCCATATCGCCTAGTGCGAACCAACATCCTTTTCCGAAAACAATTACCGGAGCTTCATCTTTTAAAGCATCAATAATTTGCTGAATGTATTTCCAAGAGAACTCTTGATAATCGGTTGGTGATAACATACCGCCCCAAGAATCAAATACTTGTACCGCATTTACACCTGCAGCAACTTTTGCTTTTAAGTATGCAATGGTTGTATCTGTAATTTTCTGAAGTAATTCGTGTGCAACAACCGGTTGTGTAAAGCATAACTCTTTAGCCTTATCAAACGTTTTGCTTCCTTGACCTTGTACACAGTAGCATAAAATCGTCCAAGGCGAACCAGCAAAACCTATTAACGGAACTTCATCGTTCAGTTTCTCTTTTGTCGCTTTAATGGCTTCCATTACATAACCTAATGTTTCATGAACATCTGGTACAATAACGCTATCTAAATCTTTTTGATTGCGAATAGGGTTTGGTAAATACGGACCAAAATTCGGCTTCATCTCCACATGAATGTTCATTGCCTGTGGGATTACCAAAATATCACTGAATAATATAGCGGCATCCATACCGTATCTACGAATAGGTTGAACCGTAATTTCTGATGCTAATTCTGGAGTCTGACATCTTGTAAAGAAATCATATTTTTCTTTGATGGCCATGAATTCAGGTAAATATCTACCTGCCTGACGCATCATCCACACTGGTGGTCTTTCTACTGTTTCACCTTTTAAGGCTTTTAGAAATAAGTCGTTTTTTAAGCTCATATTCTTGTAATAGCTTTTAGCTGCTAGCCCTTGGCTTTTAGCTATTTTTTATTTTACTAATTAGACTATTGGTCATTTTAGATTCTATTGAAATCAATTCAAAAATTGACTTCAAGTCTCCACTATCTAAAAATTTCAATTCTTCTGATATTATTAATTGAGTTTCTACTTCAAAAAGAGAACCTAGTGCAATCTCTAAAAATCGTTTAAATTCAACTTCACTATTTCTACTGCATCCTTCTGCAATATTTGAAGGAACTGATACTGCGGCTCTAGAAAGTTGACTTTTAAGTCCGAATTTTTCTTCGCTTGGTAACTTTTGAACTAAACTATAAACATGCTTAACTATGGTGATTCCATTTTTCCATATTTCAAGCTTTTTAAAGTCCCTCATAATTTATTGTACAGCCAAAGGCTAGCAGCCAATAGCCAACAGCCATTAGCTAATCTTCATAATCCGCATTCACCAATTCAATAACACTTTCTACAGTAGGTATTTTGGCAACTTTAACTTCTTTAAAATGCTCCCTAGCTGCTTTTGCAGTAGTTTCACCAATACAGTAGGCAACCCTGTCAGTAGAATTCTCTTTTAAATAGCTTTCTACGTTAGACGGACTAAAGAACATGATGCCTTTTGCGCTTTCTGGTATGGCTTTTCCAGATAGTTTAGTTCGGTAGGCTTCTATGGCGTTTACTTCAATATTGTTTTCTTCTAAGATGCTTGGCAACTCTTCTAAACTTAGATTACCATGAAAATAGGTGACCTCTGTGCCATCAATAAACTCCACTAAGTGGTTGGCTAAATCTTTTGCATTATTTTCATAATGCGTGATCTTACCAAAGGCATTTTTTAATAACCTTCGCGTTTTTCTGCCTACACAGTAAATATTTTCAAATTCTAATTCTGCGGCACTTCTACTGGCTAAAACAGCTTCAACTGCATTTCTACTGGTAAAGACAACATTTTTATGGGTCTTTTTCAATATGATGGGTGAAATACGATTCGGATTAATTTTTATAAAATCGTCTGAATCTGCATTCACGGATATATTCAATAACAACTGTTGTTGCGGAGTTAGTTTCTTAGTAGAGAAAACATTAATTTCTAAACCGGCATTTGCCAGTTCGGTCATCAATCTTTTGCCTCCTCTAGCTAAAATGCTCTTCGCACAGTCAATACCTAAATTTTGGTGTTTACCTAGTGGTGCGGTTAATTCAGCTTCTAGCTTCTTGCTTCCATCAACATTTAGTAAAACCCCTTTTAGGGTAACAATGTTTTCTTTGTTGATATATGATAATGCTCCGATCGGTGCGCTACAACCACCTTCCAACTCTCTAAGAAACTCTCTTTCCAAGCTTACGCAAGTGTCGGTTTCTTCATGATTTAGTTGGGCGCAAGCTTCACGAATTTCTTCATCATCTTCCATGGCAACTACCATGATGGCACCTTGCGCAGGGGCTGGTAACATCCAGGTTAGTCCAATTGTATTTTCTGGTTCCAAACCAATACGTTCTAAACCTGCAGCTGCGAAAATAGCACCGTTCCATTCGTTGTTGTACAACTTTTCTAAACGGCTATTTACATTTCCTCTTAAATCTACAACCGTATGTGTTGGGTATCTATTTAGCCATTGCGCTTGTCTACGCAAACTACCTGTAGCAATTACACCATCACGAGAACCTAAGAATTCTTCATTGTCTTTAAACGCCAAGATGTCCATGTAATTACCACGCTTTAAAACTGCAGCTTTTACAATACCTTCTGGCAAGGCGGTAGGTACATCTTTCATAGAATGTACGGCAATATCAATATCGCCATTGATCATGGCAACGTCTAGTGTTTTGGTAAACACTCCCGTAATTCCTAATTCATATAAAGGCTTATCTAGTATAAGGTCTCCCGTAGATTTTACAGGGACTAATTTTACTTTATGACCTAATGCTTGAAGTTGATCTTTTACGGTATTTGCTTGCCATAGCGCTAATTCGCTATCGCGTGTGCCTAATCGTATTACTTTACTCATTTTTCGTCCAATTCTAATTGAAATACTTTTTGGATAAATTCTAAACTTGAATTGGAATCTACCGTGTCATCCTTAAGATGATTTGCAAATTGTTTGGTTATTTTTTGAATGATGCGATTGGTTACTACATCTGCCTGATGCGAATTAAAATCGACCGTTTTTTTAGATTGGTAGTCTAGCTCTTCATCCTTAATTGTTTTTAGTTTCATTTTTAAAGCTTTGATGACAGGTGCAAATTTTCTGGTTTCTAGCCATTGGCTAAAATCATGCTTGACCTCTTCATTAATTGCTTCTGCTTCAGGTATGAATTGCTTTCTGCGCTCTAAAGTTTCATCTGTCATTTGCGATAAATGATCTAAATGAATAACCGTAACATTTTCTAAATCTGATATAGAATCATCCACGTTTTTAGGAACGGATAAATCTAATATTAATAATGGTTTGTTCGTATAAATCAGTTCTTTAGTAATCGTAGGCTTTTGTGCACCTGTTGCTACTACCAAAATATCTGATGTTCTTATTTCTGACTGTAAATCACCATAATCTTTTACTTTGAGGTTAAATTTACCGGCAATTTGCTCAGCTTTACCTTTTGTTCTATTGATTAGGGTAATATGTGGATTCTTAGTATGTTTAATTAAATTCTCACAGGTATTACGACCAATTTTTCCAGTCCCGAATAAAAGAATATTCTTTTCGGTAACATTTTCAACATTACGCATAATGTATTGTACAGATGCGAAAGCTACGGATGTTGCGCCAGATGAAATTTCGGTTTCATTCTTAATACGCTTGCTTGCCTGTATAATGCTATTACAAAGTCTTTCTAAGAAAGGATTGGCAATACCTAATTCTTTTGAACGCTTAAAACTTTGCTTTAATTGACTGATAATTTCAAAATCTCCTAAAATCTGACTATCCAAACCTGTACCAACTCTAAAAAGATGGTTGATAGCTTCTTTGTTTTTGTAGACATATGCAACTTGTTGAAATGCTTCAACTGTTCCGTTAGAATGGTCACATAATAATTTAATTAATTGAAAAGGATGTTGGGCGAAACCATGTAACTCAGTTCGGTTGCATGTAGATGTTACTAATAAACCATCTATGCCTTGATTTTTAGCTTCTATTAAAAGGGAGTTTACGGCTACTTCGTCCAAACTAAATTTTCCACGTGCCTCAGCATCAGCCTTTTTGTAGTTAAGACCAATGGTATAAAAAGAATTATGTTTAGAAATATTATAGTCCTTCATAAAGCGGATACAAAAGTATGGGCATACATTCTATAAAAACAACGCTAGCGGTACAATTAATGTCGTCTGCCGAATTTTTAGACAAAAAATGACATTTATCAGTTAATTAACTATAATTTTATAGTGCTGTAACAGTAATAACACTTATCTATTTAGATGCTTTCTAAATAGATAAAAACCTATTGTAAGATTATGAGTGATAAAAGTAACGCTAAAGGAACATTTGATGAGGTCTTGATTGAAGATGGATTTTATGTATTAAAATTTCAAAATGAAGAAGATTCTGTAATGAATTATACGCGTGAAATTAACAAACGTTTTATTCAAATTCATTTCTGTTTAAAGGGTAGTGGTTCGTATACTTTCAATCAAGGAAATTATAGTTTAGATGTAAAGGAAGAAAATTCTTTGTTATTGTATAACACACAGTTAGATCTTCCTTTAAACTTAAATTTAAATCCGAAATCTGCTTTGGTATCTGTGGTAATGACTTTACGAAAGTTTCATTCTTTATTTACTGCAGAAGCAGATTACATTCCGTTTTTAAGTTCGGATAATAAGGAGAAAAAGTATTATGCTCAAGACCCATTTTCCCCATCTATTGCTGTAATTTTAAGCCAGATCGTAAATTATAATTTGCATCCTTCTGTAAAGTCTTTATATGTAAAAGGTAAGATTTACGAATTGATTGCCTTATATTTTAATAGAAGTTCTAATGCCGATATTGAACAGTGTCCTTATTTAGCGGATGAAGAAAATGTAAAAAAAATAAAAAAAGCTAAAGAAATTATTTTGGCGAATATGGCAGAACCACCGACTTTGTCTGAATTATCTAGTGAAGTTGGTCTTAGTTTAAAGCGCTTAAAGGAAGGTTTCAAGCAAATTTATGGCGATTCTGTTTACAGTTTTTTATTTGATCATAAGATGGATTATGCGAAGCGACTTTTAGAAACCGGTCAGTATAATGTCAATGAAATAGGGCTTAAAGTGGGATATAGCACCTCTAGTCATTTCATAGCAGCGTTCAAGAAAAAATACAATACAACACCGAAAAAATACTTATTGGCCTTAGCGGGTAGTTAGAAAATTAAAGAGGTCTGGCAACCATAATACCTGTGTTGCTTTTTATACCTTTTAAATATTCTGCGAGCGGTTTTTTAGAAACTTCCACTTGCATTGAACCTGTAGATGCATGTAGTAAATGAATTCTACCATCTTTTTCGCGTGTAGCGATACCAGTATGGGTAACATCTAATCCGTTTATGGAAGTAGTAAGTGCAATAATATCTCCTGATTGTATTAAATGTTCGTTTTCGGCAATCTTATCTTGTGCCAGTACACAAATAGCTTGATTGTTTAGATAGCTCTCAGATGCTTTAATTTTTGAGAAATTGGTATCATCTTCTAAGAACGGGTATAAATCTCGGTGCGTGCTCATAAAATTGATGTCCTTTGTGATTTCAGCGCCACCAATTTCACCGGTGATATCTTTTAGAAGTCCTTTCTCGGCATTATTTGCAATCCATTCAGAAAAGTAATGTAAACGAGAAGCGTAGCCATCTAGTGCGCCATCTTTGTATCTAATAACTTCTAAGTTTTTAACAAATACATCAAAAGAAAGGTCTTCTTCTCTTAAAAGTTTTGAAAGATCTAGCACATTTTCAACAAAGGTGGTACAATCTAATTCATGAAGATTTACGACCAATGTTTCCGTATCGCCAATTTCAAGTGTCTTTGCTACATAAGGAATCTTCATAAACGTTTTACCAACGCTCACCATAGTTTCACCGAAATTGCCATCATACATTCCGTTGATTTCTTCAAGCTTGTTTTCAACTGCAGCTTTGTCTTTTGGAGAGCAGGTGATTTGTTGGGCTGAGATATTAATACACCAAAAAATTAACGAACTTAAGCTTATCCAGTATTTACTTTTATTCATCAAAAAAAGATAAATAAACTTCAGGTATAGGTAATTCACTATATGTTGTGTTTTCATAATAATTCAAATAGTCTTCATGTGAATAACTGAAATCTAAGTACAGATTTGTGTAAGAATATTCCAAATTATCAAGGTCAATTTCTGGATATAAATCTAATAATTCTTGAGGTACTGTACCTATCTTAGGATATTGGTCTTCTCCAGAATAGACTCTCCAATAGGTAATAGGATCAACACCATTAAAATTAGTAGTAAACAAACTTTCATTTCTTACATATGATATATTAGTGGAGAAAGTTAGATTGGAAAGTGATCTATTGGTAACATTAAAATCACTTTCAGGAATACTGATTTCAGGTTTATCACTATAGTTTAAATAATGAAAAGATGGTTGGTCAATACCCCTATACATATGAATTTCTGTTCTGTACCATTTAAATATATCTAAGTATCCTGGGTTTACGGGTCCAGATTGACTATATGTATTACTATCTATATCCAATAAAATATAGCCTGTATAATTAGGATATTTTTGTTTAAGAACGTCATCATTTTCGAAAGCAAGAATGTTAAGGGAGAAATATTGATTTTCTACAAATGGTAAGTCTAAGTAACTGTCATAATCACTAAAATCACTATGTTTTACATTAAATTTATCGTTAGGTTGTACATTTTCAAACCAATAATATTTTAGATTTAAATCGTAATCTAATTTTGAATATAAATAATTGTTCTCATTTTCTTTGATTGAAATTGGATTGTAATTATAAGTTGATAGCCCGTTCTCGTCATGGAAAATGGTATATCCAGTATTATTAGCTCCATATCCCTTAATATTTGTTAAAAGATTTTGTTTATAATAATCGGGTCCTTTTGCTTCAGAAACTTCAAGCTCAAATTCCCCTATTACTGGAGATATTTCTGGATCAGTAATTTCAGTATTAACTTCTGATACAATAATATTCCATTTAGTGCCAATTTCTACTTGAGAAATAGAACTAAACGCATATTGGGATGGTGAAGATTGTGTGGTACTAAATAAAGTTACAGTAATTGATTTTGGAATACTATCACTTCTTTTCTTGAACTCTAAAAAATCTTTAGCGTTATATGATTTATAATCTAGTAAATTTCCTGTTTCATCATAAAGAATAATCCAACTTTCACTATCTAAATTTTTATTGTCAATATTAAAAGTAAAATAAACTTCATTTAATAGTTCTTGATTTACTGAATCTTCAATAAGCCCATTATTTTCCGGTACTTCCTGTTGAATATCAGGCTCATTACTACAGCCCGTGATAAAAAACAAAAAAATACTGAATAGGTAAAGTGATGTTCTCAATGTAATTTGATTTTATTCGCTTGTAATTTATGGTAAAATGAATAGTTTTGGGATATATTTTAGAAATATCTATTGATTTAAAGTGAATTAAGACTATCGGATTTTTCTAATAAAACTCTATTTCTTGCAATACTTTCAGGGTAGTTTTGTTGTAAAAAAGTAATTAATTTTTCACGAACAAGTACACGTAAGTCCCATGCAGTAGGGGAGTCCTTGGCACTCATTAAAGCTCTTATTTCTACTGAGTTTTGCTTGCTTTCTGTTACCTGAAGTACGTTGACCTCTTTGTCCCAAAGATCCGTACTATTAAGAATTTTGGTCAATTCATCACGAAGTGCATCAAAAGACACGTTGTAATCCGTATAAAGAAAAACAGTGCCTAAAATATCAGATGAAGTCTTGGTCCAGTTTTGAAATGGTTTTTCAATAAAATAAGGTGTTGGAACAATGAGTCTTCTTTTATCCCAGATTTTTACAACAACATAGGTCAAAGTTATTTCTTCAATACGACCCCATTCTCCTTCAACAATAACGACGTCATCAATTTTTATAGGTTGCGCAATAGCAATTTGAATACCGGCTAAAACAGTACCGATCATCTTTTGTGCAGAAAAACCAATGATAATACCCGCAACACCAGCAGATGCAAAAATACTGACGCCTAATTCGCGAATGCTTTCAAAACTCATTAATACGGCACCAACTGCCAATATAACAATCGTAAAAATGAAGATACGCTCAAGAATATTGAACTGGGTATATATTTTGCGTGCCTTAAGGTTGTTCTCTACATGTACATCATAATTACCTACTATAACAGTTTTTATAATTTTAAGTAAATTGAGTAGAAGCCATGTAATCGCAAAAATAAAAAGGATTGTACTTGCCTTTTTAAACCAATATTCATGATGCTCTACTTGTAGTAATGTGCGTAATGATTGTGATCGAACCCAAATAGCAAGAAATATAAAAAGAATTGGACGGCTTAATTTTTTAAGGGCTCCGTTCGGTAGTAAATACTTAGGGTCTTTGCCATATTTTTTGATGAAAAAGGAAATTATCCAGTACGCAATCAAAATACCTAAGGTTGAGGCTAAAAAAAAGTATAGTGCACTTTTGGGTACGGTATCGAAAAGAGTATTCATTAAACAGGTATTTTAGATTTGACTAATTACAACTTACTAAAATTAAATAGCACTAAAAATTTATTAGCTAGTTATTAGATTGCTTTATATAAGTATAGAAAAACTATTGCCAAAAATTAAAATATCATCGATTTGCATGTGTTATTTTTGCATTTGAATAACAAAGAAATTGCTATGAAAGGAGTATTATTAGTCAATTTGGGTTCACCAGATAGCCCTACACCAAAAGATGTTAAGCCATATTTAGATGAATTTTTAATGGATGAGCGTGTAATTGACGCCCCTAAATGGTTAAGAACAATTTTAGTACGTGGTATTATTTTACAGACTAGACCAAAAAAATCTGCAGAAGCTTACGCTAAGATTTGGTGGGAAGAAGGTTCACCTTTAATCGTAATCTCTGATCGTTTCTCGAATAAATTGAAGCAACAAACAGATATGCCTGTAGCTCTTGGTATGCGTTATGGTACGATGACCATTAAAAATGCAATGCAAGAGTTAAAGGATAAAGGAGTTGATGATGTGCTTTTGGTTCCATTATACCCGCACTATGCTATGTCTAGTTTTGAAACTGTAGTTGTTAAAGTTCTTGAAGAACAAGAGGCTGGTTTTCCAGAAATGAAAATTACTACGCTACCTGCCTTTTATAAGCACCCTGAGTTTATTAAAGCGCTTTCAGAGAGTATAAAAGACGGCTTGGAAGGCTTTGATTATGATCACATTCTGTTTTCATATCACGGTATACCAGAGCGTCATATTCGTAAAAGTGACCCAACCCGTTTTCATTGTAAAATAGATGGCACTTGCTGCAATGTAAATTCAGTTGCTCATAACACATGTTATAGGCACCAAGTCTATGACACTACAAAGATGGTTAAGGAGTATTTAGGTCTGCAAGAAGAGCAAGTTAGCAGTTCTTTTCAATCGCGTTTAGCTGGTGATCCATGGTTAAAACCTTATACTGATTTTGAATTTGAACGCTTGGCGAAAGAAGGCAAGAAAAAATTGGCAGTTATTACCCCTGCATTCGTTAGTGATTGTCTTGAGACTTTAGAAGAAATTGCAATGGAAGGTAAAGAGCAATTTATGGAAGCCGGTGGTGAAGATTATAAACATATTGCCTGTATGAATGATAATGATGCATGGGTAAAAGTAATGGCAAAATGGCTAAATGACTGGCAAGCTACAAGTAAGTTAGATGTAGCTCCTAGCACTTAAATATTTAATAATTCTTAGAAAATCTCTGCTATGAAAATCGAAGAAATAGAATCTATATTACAACCGTTAAGAGAGGAATTAAGAAATCATGCACTTTATAAGGAGCTGAAATCGGTATCTGATATACAGATATTCATGGAAAACCATGTGTATGCAGTATGGGATTTTATGTCCCTTTTGAAGTCATTGCAAATAAACCTTACGTGTACCACCTTACCGTGGAAACCGGTAAAGAATACAAATACCGCTCGGTTTATTAATGAAATCGTTTTGGAAGAAGAAACTGATGTCAATGAACTAGGCGTTTTAAAAAGTCATTACGAAATGTATTTGGATGCTATGGTTGAAGTAGGTGCGGATACTAGTAAAATAACGGAGTTCTTGAACAGAATTGATGATTTAGATAGTTTGTTACAAACTATTGAGAATTCTGATTTGAATGAAGCTATAAAGTCCTTTCTTACTTTCACTTTTGAAACGATACAAACTCAAGAGCCACATAAAATTGCCGCCGCATTTACTTTTGGTAGAGAAGACTTAATTCCAGATATGTTCTTGAAAATTGTGGATAGCGCTGGTAAAGATGCATATCCTAAATTGGAATATTACTTAAGAAGGCATATCGAATTGGATGGTGATGAGCACGGTCCGCTTTCATTGAAAATGATTCAAGAATTATGTGGTGATAGCGATGCAAAATGGCATGAAGTTCTAGAGTGTTCAGAAAAGGCTTTGAAAGAACGTATTAATTTGTGGAGCCATATAGAAGCGTCCATAAAGGAAACTGCGAATGTTTCCGGTTAACAAACACATTTAAATGAATATCACTTTCAACAAATAAACAACGCGCATGGCAAACGTTTCCGCAGAACAACTAGGAACGGAATCAATATCAAGTTTGCTTATTAAACAGGCATTACCTGCTAGTATAGGAATTCTAGTAATGTCGCTAAACGTACTGGTCGATTCCATTTTTGTGGGTAATTGGATTGGTTCTATTGCCATTGCTGCAATTAATGTAGTGTTGCCTATTTCCTTTTTTATAGGAGCATTGGGTATGGCTATCGGTATTGGTGGCGCCAGTATTATTTCGCGCGCGTTAGGTGCCAATAATAAAGATAAAGCACTTCAAACTTTTGGTAATCAAATCTCATTTACCATTTTAATTACCACTTTTATGGTTGCCGTAGGGCTCACGTTTGTTGATACGCTTATTCCTGCATTCGGTGGCAAAGGCTCTATTTTTGAGTTGGCTAAAATTTATTATGTTATTGTTTTATATGGTGTGCCGTTTCTAGGTCTTAATATGATGGGCAATAACGTCATACGATCGGAAGGCAAGCCGAAATTTGCTATGATCGCTATGATTATTCCTTCCATTGGAAATCTAGTTTTAGATTATTTGCTTATAAATGTGATGGATTATGGCATGGAGGGTGCCGCATGGGCTACGACTATTAGTTATTTTCTGTGCTTTCTATACATCGTTTATTTTTTCCTGTCAGATAATTCGGAATTAAAACTGAATCCAAGGTATTTACGTATCAAATTTTCCATAATCAAAGAAATTAGCTCACTTGGCGTGGTGACACTCTCTCGACAGGCTGTTGTGAGTGTCATTTATTTATTGATGAATAATATTCTTTTTGATTTAGGTGGCGAGGCTATGGTAGCGGTGTATGCCATAATCGGTAGAATGTTGATGTTCGCCCTTTTTCCTGTATTTGGCGTTACGCAAGGCTTTTTGCCTATTGCCGGTTTTAATTATGGTGCTGAAAAATATGATAGGGTGAAGGAATCCATTTATACGGCAATAAAATATGCAGCACTATTAGCGACTTTAGTTTTTGCGGGACTCATGATTTTCCCCGCAGAAATAGCAGGACTATTTTTAAGTCATAAACCAGATATGAGTGCATTGGAGCTTGAAACAAACGCCTTTGTACTAGAAAACACACCGTCTGCCATGCGTTGGGTGTTTGCAGCAACTCCCATTATAGCACTTCAACTTATTGGTGCCGCTTATTTTCAGGCGATTGGCAAGGCTGTACCAGCTTTGCTATTGACGTTATGTAGACAAGGCTTTTTCTTTATCCCTTTAATTCTAATATTACCCGATTACCTTGGGGAATTGGGCGTTTGGATTTCTTTTCCCATAGCAGATGTGCTTGCAACTATTGTTACAGGGTATTACTTGCGAAAAGAAATCAATAAAAATTTGATTTAATTTACACAAAAACCAAACCCAGACAAACATTTTTCGTAGGTAGCTTTAGAAACACTAAAAGATACTATTATGAATTTTATTTTATCACAATTAATTGCTGGTGCTTTATTTGTTTTGGCATGGAAACTTAAAGAATTGATTAATAATCAAAATACTTATGTAAAACTGCTTCAAGAAAATGACTCTAAGTATGTGAAATATGACCGATCAGCTTGAATCTGATTGGGTTTGTCGTATTCTATTATACCTGATTAAGTATCTATAGAAAGTAGTTTTTTGTTTTTGCTTTTGATAATTAATGATTGAAAAGATAGTTAGATCGATAATTTGATAAATGTACTTCCTAAGTACTCCCAATAAAATCTTAAAATCAACATTTTTATAACTATTTGTTTAATTTTAGGAAAGACTAATATCAAACTATCAAAATGAAAAAGCACCTTACCAATGCTGGCATTATTATGCTGGCATGTTTTCTATTACCATTATCCTTACTATCTCAAAGAAGGAGTAAATCTCAAAACAACGCACCAACGTATCCAGAAGAATTATACTCTAGTTTAGAGTATCGTTCCATAGGGCCGTTTCGTGGTGGGCGTTCTGCTGCAGTAACAGGTGTACCTGGTGAGCCTAATTTATTTTACTTCGGCGCTACAGGTGGCGGAGTATGGAAAACCTTAGATGGTGGGCGTACTTGGGACAATATTTCTGATGGATATTTCGGAGGTAGTATTGGTGCTGTTGAGGTTGCTAAAAGCGATCCAAACGTTATATACGTTGGTGGCGGAGAAAAAACATTAAGAGGTAATGTATCTTCTGGTTACGGAGTTTGGAAAACGGAAGATGGTGGTAAAACATGGGCTTCTGCAGGTTTAGAGAAAAGTAGACATGTGCCAAGACTTCGTGTACATCCTACAGATTATAATACCGTTTATGCAGCGGTACTTGGTGATATTTATAAACCAACAAAAGATCGTGGAATTTATAAGAGTACCGATGGTGGCAAGAATTGGAAACAAGTACTTTTTGTAAATGAACAAGCGGGTGCAGTTGATTTAACTTTTGACCCAAATAATCCTCGAATTTTATATGCTTCTACTTGGCATGCGCAACGTACGCCTTATAGCTTAGTTAGTGGTGGTGACGGTTCTGCACTTTGGAAGAGCATGGATAGTGGTGAAACATGGACAGAGATTTCTAAAAACAAAGGTTTTCCAAAAGATACCTTGGGTATTATCGGCGTAGCTGTTTCGCCTAAAAATTCTGAAAAGGTTTGGGCTATAGTCGAGAATAAAGAAAAAGGCGGTCTGTACCGTTCAGAAGATGGTGGTAAAACATGGTCTGTTGTAAACGAAGAACGTAAAATTCGCCAACGTGCTTGGTATTATACAAGAGTGTATGCCGATACGCAAGATGAAGATGTAGTGTATGTGCTGAATGTGAATTATCATAAATCTACAGACGGAGGTAAATCTTTTAATACATTCAATGCACCTCATGGCGATCATCATGATTTGTGGATATCTCCAGAAGATTCTCAGCGTATGATTATTGGTGATGATGGTGGTGCCCAAATTTCTTATGATGGTGGCGAAACATGGAGTACGTATTACAACCAGCCTACAGCTCAGTTTTACCGTGTGACGACCGATAACGCATTTCCTTATAGAATATACGTTGCTCAACAAGACAATTCAACCTTACGTATAGATCATAGAAGTGATGGTCGTACCATTGATGAAAGTAATTGGGAACCAACTGCTGGTGGTGAATCTGCGTGGATAGCCGTTGACCCTAAAAATGATGATATCGTTTATGGAGGTAGTTATGGAGGATTCTTAACCCGTGTTAATCATGATAAGAAAACAGTAAGAGGAATAAATGTATGGCCAGATAACCCAATGGGTGCTGGTGCAGAGGCTATGAAGTATCGTTTTCAATGGAATTTCCCTATCCTGTTCAGTAGACATAACCCTAAGAAGTTGTACACTTTCTCTAATTATGTTCATGTTAGTGAAAATGAAGGTCAAAGTTGGGAAGTATTGAGTGGAGATCTTACCCGTAACGACCCTACTAAACTAGGTACAAGTGGCGGTCCAATTACTCAAGATAATACTAGTGTTGAATATTACTGTACTATTTTCACGGCTAATGAGAGCCCGTTAAAAGAAGGTCTGTTATGGGTTGGTAGTGATGACGGTTTAATTCATGTATCTAAAGATGCCGGTGCTACTTGGGACAATGTTACCCCTTCAAACATGCCAGAGTGGAATATGATAAATAGTATTGAGCCTTCAAATTTTGATGAAGGTACTTGTTACGTGGCAGCTACCAAATATAAGTTGGGCGATTTTCAACCATACCTTTATAAAACAACTGATTATGGTAAAACTTGGATAAAAATAACGAACGGTATCCCATCAGAACATTTTACAAGGGTAGTTCGTGAAGACCCTAAGAAGAAAGGTTTGTTATATGCAGGTACTGAAACAGGTATGTATATTTCATTTAATGACGGTGCCAATTGGTCTCCTTTTCAGATGAATTTACCCATTGTACCAATTACCGATTTAACCATTAAAGACCATAATTTAATTGTGGCTACACAAGGGCGTAGTCTTTATATCATTGATGATTTGACTGTATTACATCAATTAGATGATAGTAAGAAAAATGCTGAATCTATTCTTTTTAAACCTAAAGATTCATACCGCACAAAAGGGAGGTCTGTTAAAACACTATCTAAAACCAGTGGTCAAAATTTAGCAAATGGTGTAATCACTCATTTTATGCTTAAAAACTATACAGAGAAAGATACTATTCAAATTACGTATACAAGCGTAGCAGGAGACACTTTGGCAAAGTATAGTACTTCAACAAAGAAAAAAGAAGAGAAGTTAGAAGTCAAAAAAGGTGGTAACACTTTTGTTTGGGACACTCGCGGTAAAGGTGCAGAGAAGTTAAAAGGGATGATTTTTTGGGGTGCCAACTTAGATGGTGCTAAGGCAGTGCCGGGTGATTATAAAGTACATTTGAATGTTAATGGAGATAATAGCAGCGAAACATTTACCATTTTGCCAGATCCAAGAGCAGAAAGTTCAGTAGCTCAAATGCAAGAGCAGTTCAATTTTATTACAGATGTAAATACAACAATTGACAATGCACATCAATCTATAAAAAAGATAAGGAATGTTACCGAGCAATTGAATGCTTTTATGGAACAGTATAAGGATGATGAGCGTACTAAAGATTTGCGCGATAAAGCAAAAGCTATGAAAAAGAAATTGGGCGAAGTCGAAAAAGCTTTATACCAAACTAAAAATAGAAGTAGCCAAGATCCATTGAACTTCCCTATTAAATTGACAAACAAATTGGGGCACTTGAATAGATTGGTTTCTATGGATAACTTTCAGCCAACAGATCAAGATGTTGCTGTTAAAAATGAGTTGACAACGGCAATCAATAAAGAGCTGGAGATTTTTAACAATGTAATATCATCAGAGCTTCAAGAATTTAATAAAGGTTTTAACGAGCTTAAATTGAATTACTTGTTTATTGATGAAAGTTAGTAGAGTACGAAATTGTCATTTTGAGTGAATTTTGGAAGTATGAAAAAATTAGTATCGAGAAACCATTTGTGTTATAAATAGTTCTCGATACAATTTTTCTTTACGTTTTACTCCAAGAAAAACCACTCGAACTAACATTGTAAAAACCAAAACAACATCCAAACAAACTATCATGAAAAAACAACTAGTCTTGTTTATGGCGGTACTTGCAACCACCATAACTTTTGCGCAGACAGCCAATGATTATTTTAAACCTTTAAAATTTAGAAATATTGGTCCGTTTAGAGGTGGACGTTCGGTAACTGCTACGGGAGTGATTGGTGATCCCATGACGTATTATATGGGTACAACCGGTGGCGGAGTTTGGAAAACAGAATCTGCTGGCCAACGTTGGGAGAATATTTCTGATGGATTTTTTGAATTAGGGTCGGTTGGCGCAGTTTCTGTATCGGCATCCAATCCGAATATCGTTTATGTAGGTATGGGAGAACATGCACCACGTGGTGTAATGACATCCTACGGAGACGGAGTATATAAGTCTACCGATGCCGGTAAAACTTGGAAGAAAATGGGACTTGAAAAAACCCAGCATATTTCACGAATTATCATCCATCCTACAAATCCTGATATCGTTTATGTTGCTGCGCAAGGGGCTCTTTTTGAAGGCAATGCCGAGCGTGGTATTTATAAATCAATTGATGGCGGTAAATCATGGAAAAACACGCTTTTCGTTAATAATTTAACTGGTGCTTCTGAACTTTCTATGGATGCCAACTATCCTGAAATTATGTATGCCGCCATGTGGGAGCATCAACGTAAACCGAATATGGTGGTTAGTGGTGGTGTCGGTAGCGGATTATATAAGTCTACTGATGCAGGTGCGACTTGGAAAAAAATTCACAAAGGTTTACCTGAAGAAAAAGGAAAAATGGCGATAGCTGTGAGTCCGTCAAATTCTGATAAAGTATATGCGCTCATTGAAAGTGATTCAGATGCCGATAAAGGTGGCTTATTTGTTTCTAACGATGCAGGAGAATCTTGGACAATGGTTAGTGGTGATAATAGATTAGTACAACGTGCTTGGTATTATATTGAGGTTTTTGTGGATCCTAATGATGAAGACACAGTATATGTTTTAAGTGCACCAGCGCTACGTTCAGAAGATGGAGGTAAAACATGGGAAAATGTTGAGGTTGCCCATGGTGATACGCACGATTTATGGATAAACCCAAACAATTCTAAAAATATGGTTTTAGCAGATGATGGTGGTGCTTCTGTATCATTTGATTATGCTAAAACATGGTCTACACAAAGCAATATGCCTACTGCACAGTTTTATAGAATTAGTGTAGATAATTTGTTTCCGTATAACATTTATGGCGGTCAGCAAGATAACAGGTCAGTTAAAATTGCTAGCTTATCTGCAGGTAGCCGTAGTATTACAACTAGAGATTGGACAGATTCTGCGGGTGGTGAAAGTGCCTTTTTAGCATTTGATCCTGATAATCCACGTTATGTAATGGGAGGTCAGTATTTGGGTACGGTTGAGGTGATGGATATGGAGTCTAAAGCGGCAACTCAAATCATGCAAGCGCCTATTCAATATTTAGGTCGCGAAGCTAGAGATATGAGGTACTTGTTTAATTGGAACGCACCGATTATAGCTTCTACACATGAACAGGGCACCTTTTATCATGGAGCGCAATATGTATTTAGAACCCGAGATATGGGTCTAACTTGGGATAAAATTTCTGATGACCTTACTCGAGATATCGATGCAAAACAAGGCAATGGTGGTGGACCATATACGAACGAAGCAGTAGGGGCCGAGAATTATGGTACGCTGGCTTACATATTAGAATCTCCGCATGAAAAAGGATACATTTGGACGGGTAGTGATGACGGATTGGTGCACTTGACTAAAAATGGTGGCGAAACATGGGAAAATGTAACCCCTAAAGGATTAAAAGAATGTTTGATCAATGCAATTGAGGTTTCTCCGCATGATCCAGCAACTGCTTACATTGCTACAACAAGATATAAGTTTAATGATTACACACCTGGTTTCTACAAAACAACCGATTATGGTAAAACTTGGACGGCTATAAATTCAGGAATTCCTTATGGTGCTTTTACACGCGTAGTTCGTGAAGATGAGTTTAAGAAAGACTTGCTATATGCGGGTACAGAAAAGGGAATCTATGCATCTTGGAATGGTGGTAAATCTTGGGAACCTTTTCAATTGAATTTACCGAAAACTCCAATTACTGATTTGAAAATGCACAAAGGCGATATGGTAGTTGCTACGTCTGGTCGTTCGTTTTGGATTCTTGATGATGTTGTTGCTCTTGGGCAGTATCAGCCTTCTAAAACGGGACTTCAAATTTTGAAACCAAAAGATGCTTATAATGGTTCTTGGGGGAGTCCGTTGAGTGGTAATTCTGATAAATTTACCGGTAGTGATACGTTTGAAGGTATTAACCCTGCTAACGGAGTAGTGCTATATTATGAGCTACCTAAATTGAAAGACAGTACTGCCATTACTTTAGAAATTTCAGATGCTAAAGGGAAGGTGATTAGAACAATTAGTTCAGAAAAAGATCCAACCTACAAGCCACATAATGGCGGTAGTGCACCACCAGCACCAGTGCTGAGTAAGAAGACAGGATTGAACCGCTTTGTGTGGGATATGAAAAATGCAATAATGCCGGGTATACCAGGCGTATATATTGAAGCTGGTTTTAGCGGACATAAAGTATCTTCTGGTACATATACTTTTAAATTAAAGGTTGATGGACAAACAGTTTCTACTACAGGTACAATTAATGAAGTGCCTACCTATGAAACAAAGCCAGGACAATACGAAGAATATGATGCTTTTATGACCATTGCAGAAGCAGAATTAACCGAAATGCACAATATGATCAATGAGTTATATACAGCTCAAAACGATTTAGCTGAAGTCTTGAAAAAGGTAACCAATCCTACGGCGAAAGCTGCTGGTGAAAAGCTATTGGCAGAAATGAAAGCATGGGATGGTGATATGGTACAGCGTAAATCACAAGCGTATGATGATGTAGAGAATTTTCCTAACAAATTTTCTGCAGAATATATATTTATGATCAACCAGACGAATAGTGGTATTCCAAGATTGAACAAGGCTAGTAAAGACCGTAAGACTGAATTAGACGCACAATGGGTAGGTTTAAAAGCAAAAGGAAAGCAATTCATCAACACGGCTATACCTGCTTACAATAAAACGTTATGGGATGCAGGAGTGGGTGCTATAAGATTATAAGATAAGTTCTATTCGCTTTTACTAACTTTGAACTTGTTTTTATAAGCCTTATGACAGAATATTACAACTATATAAAATCCCTGCATCTCATTTTCGTAATAACGTGGTTTGCAGGGCTTTTTTATATTCCAAGGTTGTTCATTTATCATATAGAAGCCAACCAAAAGTCATCACCTGAAAAAGAAATTCTTTCTAAACAATTGAAGTTGATGACCAAAAGGTTGTGGTATATCATAACCTGGCCTTCATCAATATTGGCAATATTTTTTGCAATTTGGTTACTGATTATTTACCCAGGTTGGTTGTCGCAACCTTGGATGCACATAAAACTTGGTTTTGTATTGTTACTGATTATATATCACCTAAAAAATCATCAAATTTTTAAGAAATTTCAACGTGATGATATTCAGTATACTTCTAAATTCATGCGTATATGGAATGAAGGTGCCACGTTAATTTTATTCGCAGTTGTCTTTTTGGTAATCTTAAAAAGTTCTTTTAATTGGATTTTTGGAGTAGTGGGTATTATAGTTTTAGGAATACTTTTAATGTTGGGAATAAGACTATACAAAAGGATTAGAAATAAGAACCCCGAGGCATAAAAGTGATTAAACTTTTTAAGTTTGCTTAGGCTACATTTTTAAACCTTAAGGAGTTAAGGACTTTTGAGCTTTCTTTGCCGCTATTTTAGCTTTAGGTAGAATTAGCTTAAATGTTGTTCCTTTCCCTAGACCTTCTGATTCAGCGGTTATTGTGCCGCCATGAGAAGCTGCTATTTGTTTTACCATATAGAGCCCTAGTCCGGTACCTTTTACATTTTTATGAAAACGCTCAAAAGGTGTAAATAACTTTTTTAAAGATTGTTTATCCATACCCAAACCATTATCACAAACTAAAAAGCTGTTAGTGTCACCATTATCTTCAAAATCAACGGTAATTTTTGGTTTTGATTGGTCTCCCATATACTTAATCGCATTATCTAAGAAATTTCCAAACACTTGGATAATTCTATTGCGATCGCCAAAAATATCGGGTAAATTTTCAGATATAATAAGCTTAATATTTTCCTTTTCAATTTTACCCTTGATAAGATTTCTTGAAAGGCTTAATATCTCATTGGTATTCAACAATTCATTTCTATTTTCAATTTTACCCAGTCTTGCTATTTCGGTAATATCATATATCAATTCATTCATGCTATTGCATGAAAGATCTATTAATCCTAAATAGTCTTTTATATCTGGATAATCTTCAATCGGCATTTCTAGTGGTATTAGACTAGCTAGACCTTTTATATTGTTTAACGGACTTTTTAGATCATGCGAAACTGCATAGGTAAATCGCTGAATTTCCTCATTTTTTGATTCTAAATCATTTGCCGCTTCAATAAGTTTGTTTTTTTGTAATTGTAGCTCCTTAGTTCGTTCGACAACATTTCGCTCTAAGCTACGCTGATTTTTTTTAATTGTTCTCAATTTAATATGATGGGCAATATAGAACAGAAGTAAAATAAGAGCGATAATTAACGTCTTAAACCACCAGGTCTGCCAGTATGGAGGCGTTATGGTTATATGAAGGTCTATTTCATTATCAATCCAAACACCGTCGGAATTAGTAGATTTCATCTTTAAAGTATACTCCCCTGGGTTCAGGTTGGTATATGTTGCACTTGGATTGTTGCCTACATAGTTCCAATCCTTTTCAAAACCTTCAAGGTAAAATGCATAGTTTACACTTTCTGGATGTCGAAATGTGAGGGCTTTAAAGTCAATATTAATTACAGACTGATTATGGTCAAATGTTAGAGAATCCACTTGACTTATGTCTTTTTTTAATACACCAAAAGCATCGTTAGGTAATACTGGTTGGTTGAAAATCTTTAAATCTGAAATAAACAGCGTTAGTTTATCTTTTTGTTTTTCAACTTCGCGAGAGGTAAATATGTTAAAACCATTTATACCACCAAATATATACTCCCCTTTACTGGTGGTAAGCGATGAACTTGCTATAAATTCTTTAGACTGTAGACCGTCGCCTACATCATAATCAATAGTATTTCCGGTTTCGGTATCATATCTAATAATGCCATTTTCTGTGCTTAGCCATAAATGTTTGTTCTTATCATCTATGATACCTTTAATTGCATCGTTTTTAAGACCATCCGTTTTGGTAATCGCTAAAAAAGAATCGGTTTTAGGTAGATATTTGTGAAGTCCGCTTTGGGTGCCTACCCAAATAGTATTTTCACTATCCTGAATAATGCAATTAACGAATCTATTGCTTAAGGTGTTTTTAGTATGATAATGTACACTAGCCCAAATACCATTGGTTTGTGTTAATTTAAACAAACCTGAGTTTAATGTTCCGACCCATATATTACCTTGGTTATCTTCAAATACCTGATATAGAGAGTTAATGATGCTACCATCTAAATCTGATTTTAGCGGTATGTTTTCGTGTGTATCGGTTTTAGGATCATACATTTGAACTCCTGCGAAGTAGTTTATAATCCAAATTCTTCCTTTTTTATCCTTTAAAAGGTCGATTATTATATTTGATTTTAAAAATGAGTTTTCGGTAGTTAATACTTCGAATTTTTTATTGTTGGTGTTAAGTACGGCAATACCATGAGTCCATGTTCCTGCCCAAATTTCGTGCTCTTTAGTTTGTACAATGGAAAGTACCACATTACTGTTAAATGTATTATTTTTTAATGCATAGTGGTCAAAAGTATCTAAAGTTCGATTCCAATAATCAATACCACCACCATCTGTTCCGATCCATATATTACCTTTTTGATCTTCAGAAAAACAATTAACCAATTTATTACTTAAAGATTTAGGATCGAATGGGTCTGAATTTATATGTTTGAATTTAAAAAAATCTTTATCATAGAAGTTAAGTCCACTTTTGTAAGGAGCTACCCACATGGTACCGCTTCTTGTACATAATAATGACCAAATAGAGTCGCCCGAAAGTGAATTTGGTTTAGTAACACTGTATTGAATATGTTTTATGAATTCTAAATTTTCATCATAAATATGTAAACCGTTATTTTCGGTGCCGATCCATAGTTCATCATCTAAATTTTTTTCTAATGAGCGTATACCAAAACCGGGGCTAATTTCTTTTTCATTATTTATATATACTGAAGTACCATTAACTCTTAATCTAAATAAAGAACCTTGACCAGAACCAAGCAAGAAAGTATTTTTTGTTGATGCTATACCGGTAATTATTTCTTCTGTCTCTTGAATTTCGCTAATAATTCTCAATTCAGAATCGATTAGCAATGTATTATAGGTGAAAACTACTAGTATTCTATCGGTATCTAATATTTCTATTCTTACAACTTTGTTTAATCTAGGGTTGTCAAGTTTTACATGTTCGTTTGGAGGTGGAAAATGTTTTAGTTTACCGGTCGCTAATTCGTATTTGTATAAACCCATTGACTCTGCACCCAACCAAAGTATACCATCTTTTTTAACTATAGTTTCAAAAGCGATGTGGGTTATCGTTTTACCTTCATTTTCGAAAGGATAAGGAGTTATAATGTTTAGGTTTCGATTATAAAGACTTAGTCCTTCGTTAGTGCCTATGATTATATTTTGATCATCTTCATATAACGATACAATGTATTCATGATTTAGACCCGTTTTACCATCTAATGATTTGCTATATATTTCAAAATCTTTGCCGTCGTAACGATTAAGCCCATTTCTTGTTCCTATCCAAATAAAACCAAATTTATCTTCTAAAAGTTCGGTGGCAGTACTTTGAGACATACCTTCTTGAATATGCTGAAAAGTAATATTTTCTGCATATTGAGAATGTATTAAAATCGGAATGCTAACCGAGATTAAGAAAAAAATTAAATTAAAATATTTTTTAAAAAACATGCATAAATTTTGATTATGACATATTAATAACGAAAATAAATGTAAGAAATTACTTTCAATATTGTATTTAAGATATTAACTAATTAATTCAATAGTTAATTCATACATAATACGACAACCTTAAGTATAGTATAGAACAAAATAGATGTTAAGAACCTAGCTTAAATATAAAGGATAAATATGAAAAATTAACTTGGTTTACTGTAGGATTAAATTTTATCGATTTTAGTATAAAGTAGTTTATATAAAACAAAGGAGCTTTTTGTCTGAAATTATAAAGTTAGTATAATAACAGATATTTCATATTTGATTTATTTTGGTGCGATATTTGCTAACTTTGAAGAAACGCATAACTTTTGTTAACAAGGTTTTCTCTTAGGACACGCATATTTGTATCAATGATTTTATTGGTCTTAATTGCATCTGTTTTAATATTTGGAATAACTGTTTATCAGTTTAGAGAAATAAATATAGATTACCATGAAAATAGAATGGAGCGTAAAGAGGAGCAGATACGTCAAAGTATTGATCTTGCCATTCAAAAAACAACTTACCCTGTTACTACAGAGAACCTTGATTTAATATTCAAAAATGAGATTTATGAGATTGCCGTAGTGCAAAACATGAATTTTAATATTTATAGCTTAGAAGGTGAATTAATAAAGAGTTCTCGTCCAAAATTTGCTAACGACTCTATTTCCATGTGTTTAGATGCTGAGGTGCTGAATAAATTAGAGGTGAGTCCTATTAAACGCTATGTGCGGGAGAATGCTTTGGCGGGCGATAAATATCAAGCATCTTTCACATATATCGCTGATCAAAAGTTTAAACCAATAGGTATATTAAACCTACCTTATTTTGAAGATAATTCATTCAACGACCATGAATTAAAAGAATTTTTATGGCGATTACTAGGTGTATACTTGTTGATGTTACTTATGGCGATATCATTCGCATTTTTCATATCTAAATACATTACCCGTTCTTTAGAGACCATATCTACTATGATGGGTAGAACGAACTTAAGCAAGCAAAATAAAAAGATTTACATTGATAACCCTGGTGAGGAGATAGAGAAGTTGATTGCCGCTTATAACGGTATGATAGATGAATTGGGGCAAAGTGCCGTAAAATTGGCGCGTAGTGAGCGCGAGCAGGCTTGGCGGGAAATGGCAAAGCAAGTGGCACATGAGATCAAGAATCCGCTAACACCAATGCGTTTAACCGTTCAGAGTTTTGAACGAAAGTTTGACCCAAAAGACCCACTGATCCATGAAAAGCTAAAAGAATACTCGAATACCTTAATTCAGCAAATAGACACTATGAGCAGTATAGCTTCTGCGTTTTCGAATTTTGCAGAAATGCCAGCCCAGCAAAACGAGACTTTGAATGTAGTTAAAATCGTAAAATTAGCCTTAGATATTTTCAATGAAGATTATATTCATTTTATAACCGAGGAAGAGGAAATTATTGCGAAATTAGACCGTACACAGTTAATACGAGTAGTAACTAATTTGGTCAAAAATGCCATACAGGCCGTGCCAGATGTTGAAACGCCAAGGGTTTTGGTCAGTGTTGCTTCTGAAGGTGATATGGTTAAAATATCGGTAGCAGACAATGGTCATGGTATTGAAAAGGATTACGAAGAAAAAATATTCGAACCTAAATTTACTACCAAGACTAGTGGAATGGGATTAGGTCTAGGAATGGTAAAGAATATTGTAGAAACTTATAAGGGATCTATCAATTTTACGTCTCATTTAGGCAAGGGTACGGTCTTCTGTGTAAAGTTTCCCAAGGAAAATGTATAATTCAACAAATCAACAACAATGTCATACGAAACGTTATTAATTAAAAAAGAGGATACGACTGCAATTGTAACTATCAATCGTCCTACTAAATTAAATGCTTTAAATAAGCAAACCATAGGCGAACTACATGAAGTTTTTAAAGATTTGAAAAAAGATGAGACCGTAAAGGCTATTATCTTAACCGGTAGTGGTGAAAAGGCATTTGTTGCTGGTGCCGATATTTCAGAATTTTCTGATTTCAGTGAAAAAGAAGGAAAAAAATTAGCGGCTAAAGGTCAGAAACAATTGTTCGATTTTGTAGAAGATTTATCTAAACCTGTAATTGCAGCAGTTAACGGTTTTGCCTTAGGTGGCGGATTAGAACTAGCAATGGCCTGTCATTTTAGAGTGGCAAGTGATAATGCTAAGATGGGACTTCCAGAGGTGTCTTTAGGTGTTATACCTGGTTACGGTGGTACACAACGTTTACCGCAATTAGTGGGTAAGGGAAGAGCTATGGAAATGATCATGACCGCAGGTATGATTTCTGCAGAACAAGCAAACGCTTATGGCTTGGTAAACCATGTTACTACGCAAGAAGAATTATTGCCATTGTGCCATAAAATTATCTCTAGAATAACCAATAACTCATCTGTAGCCATTTCACATGCAATAAAAGCAGTAAATGCTGGTTTTAAGAATACTGTAAATGGTTATGAGCAGGAAATTGAAGCTTTTGGTGCCTGTTTTGGAACAGATGATTTTACCGAAGGTACTACTGCGTTTTTAGAGAAAAGAAAAGCAGAGTTTCCAGGTTCATGACATAAACCAAACTGGTTATGTTAAAACGTAGCGCTTTTTTATTTTTATTTCTTATTAATGTTATAAGCTCCTTTGCTCAAGAAGAACTTGTATCCTATACTATTGGTGAAAAATTTCATGATAAATATAGATACTCTAACATGCTTGCTATCGCAGATGATGGTAGCGAAGGCACTGTTGTGGTCCGTGCATATTATACAGGTATCGTATTAAGGCCAAAAGGGTATTTTATTGAACATTATAATAAAGAATTAGAGCTAGTTTCTGAATATAATTATAAACTTAAAAATGCCAATTTTATAGATGCCTATGTTCGTAACGGGCAGGTTTATTTGTTGTTTTTAGAGTACAATTATAATACTAGAAGTTATCAATATGAAGTGCATAGAAGCCCGTTCTCTCAATTTCAGTTTACAAAAGAAACTCTACTATCTATAGCATCTGAGCCAGTAGAACAGCCTTTAGATAGAAATTTCTATAATAGAAACTTCTCATCTGGCTTTACCACTTCTATTTTATTCAATGATGATAAATCGGCATTTGCCATAACTACACATTATAAGAAAAGAAAGATCGATCAACACACAATTCATGTATTCAATGCCAACTTAAACAAGTTAATGGAGCATGATTTTACTGATGAGGTAGCCGAAAAGAATTATGCATTTGAAAATATAGCCTTTTCAAAAGATTTGCAGAATGTGTATTTGGTAGGTAAGGCATATTTTAAAAAGAAACGTTTTAATGCTACGGAGCGTAAGTTTCAGTACGAAATGATTCGAATTTCGAACAGGGGTAGAAGCACTCAGTCATTTTATACTCCGGGTAAATTTCCTGAGTCTTTAAAACCCATTTTAAGAGGTGATGAATTGCTTTGTATCGGTTTTTATGCGGATAGAAAAGATAATCGTTATAATGGAATATCCTATTTCAACTTAGACCCAAAAACCCTAGAAATGAAGACTGAAAAATTTAACCAGTTTTCTGAACAGTTTATGATGGATAAGTTTGGACGTGAAGATGACAAGGCTATAAAGGATTTAGTGTTCAAAGGAATGGATATTACCAATGAAGGGAATATTCTATTTAATGCTGAAGAGTACTTTACAAGTAAAAGTGTACAATCTAACTCTAGTGGTGGGCGCGTTGCGGTAACTAGATATCACCATAATGATATTATCAGTGCAAAATTGAGCGCAACCGGAGATTTAGTTTGGGCAAGAAATATCAACAAGACCGAGGTAACACAGGGTGACGGTGCTTATGCATCCTATAGTGCCTACACCAAGAATAATACTACGTACTTTTTTATTAGTACGTCTTCAGAGAATCCACAACAATTGAGCGAAGATCGTATTATGTTCAAGCAAGGATTAAGTAGAAATAGAAATGTCTTTTTAATTCGTTTGGATGAAAACGGACATATGAAATACAACAAGGTTATTGACGATACAGAAGCTCGTTTGCCTTTGATGGTGTCTGTACCTTATATTGATAGACAGAACGATCAATTAATGTTCTACGCTAAAAGAGGCACTAAAAAACAATTGGTTCAAGTGGGTGTTAAATAAATAACATATATAGGATATATTCCATAATTTTGGAATAAATCCTAATAATGAAATCAGACTCTTCTGTAAAAGGTAGAGGTGCTCAAAAAAACACCAGTAATAAATTTTCTGCCTATAGCTACGAAACGCGAGACGATTTTCTTGAGTTTTGCCGGTTAGAAGGGGAAGTCGCGGATAAGAATAAAACCCAATACCTACCTATATTTCCAAAAACGATAGTAAATAAAGTAACTAGTCCAGACGTTGGTATGAGTTATTCCATGAACATGTATCAAGGTTGTGAGCATGGTTGTATTTACTGCTATGCTAGAAATGCACATGAATTTTGGGGCTATAGTGCAGGATTAGATTTTGAACGAAAAATTCTGGTAAAGCATGATGCGCCTAAGCTGTTAGAATCTAAATTAAAGAGTAAAAGCTGGAAAGCTTGTACCATAGTCATGTCGGGTAATACAGATTGTTATCAACCTGCAGAAAAGCAGTTCGAACTAACTAGAAGATGTTTAGAGTTATTCTTAAAATATAGACATCCGGTAGGTATTATAACTAAAAACGCGTTGATTTTGCGTGATTTGGATATTTTGAAGGAACTCAATGAATACGGATTAATAGGCATCAATATTTCGGTTACTTCCTTATCTGAAGAAACGAGAAGAATATTGGAACCAAGAACTACTACTATTAAAAAACGGCTGGAAGCTATTCGTGTGTTATCTGAAAATGGTATACCGGTAAATGCAATGTTAGCACCAATTATTCCTGGTATAAATAGTCATGAAATTCTGAATTTGGCTAAGGCGGTTTCAGAAAATGGTGCCTTGTCAATGGCATTCACCGTAGTTAGACTAAACGGAGCAATTGGTGAGATTTTTACTGATTGGATTCGTAAGACATTACCCGACAAGGCAGAAAAAGTTCTGAACCAAATTAAAAATTGCCATGGTAGTAATTTAAACGACAGTAGATTTGGTGTAAGAAGCAGGGGAGATGGTAAAATTGCTACTCAAATCCATGATATGGTTCGTTTGGCAAAGCGAACCTATTTTAAAGATAAATCTTTTCCTAAATTAATTACCAGTCTACACGAATCTTATAAAGACGGACAGCTAAAATTATTCTAAGGTTAATCTGTTTTACGTTGGTGTATAGATTGCCCAACTAATTTCCAATCGCCATCTATTTTTTCTAGAATACGTATTTCATAGGTGTAACTGGTAATACCTTCAGCAGTGGTAGATTCTTCGTCATGACTTACCCAAGCATGATTACCGTTTACATTCATTTTATAATTAGAATTTTTAGATGTGCCGCCTTTACCTACCATGTTTTTTGGAGGATTGATCATCATCATTGGTGGTACATCAATACTATTTCCATCAGGAGTAGAAATAAATATCCTACTATAGGACTGAATCTTCCAGCAAGAAGCATGTGCTTTTATATCACCCGAACGCCAGGTAAATGATTCTTTCTCTAAAAGTGAGATAATAGCTTCGTTGTCAGATTGTGCGTAGCCGAATGAATAAGTAAGAAAAATTAATAAAAGTATTTTCTTCATGGATAAAAAATTTGTGTTCTTCAGATTTTTTAAATGGATTCTATGGTTTTTAAAAAGTTAAAAGTATGAAAACGAGATAATTATTGTAAATAAGTTAAAAATTTACTCTTTTAGATTCGTTTATTGAAATTAAATAGCTTGCATTAGTTAATAGTAAGAAAATAGTTTGAAAAGTTTTGTTAAAATAAAATCCAAAAGACATTTCTTAGCGTAGATAGGGGGAAAGAAATAAATAATAGAACTATTTATGAAAACCAAGAACACTACCAAAAAAGATATGAAGACTTTAAAAAATAATACCGAAAAAACCGAGAAGAAAAGCCTCTTTTCAAAAATGAAACACCTAATAGAAAATGCAAATGCGTGGGGTGTATTTGTATTGGGTAGCACATTTGTGCTAATGTTTGGTTCAGCTTATCTAGCATACATATTACAAAACGATTTTACTCAATTACACTTAGAGAGAAGGAGCACAATGATTGGGTTCGTTTTCATGATTGTAGCAGCTGTATTTTTCGTGTTTAAATTGAGTTTCTTTATTTATACGCTAGTTAGATTTTTAAAATATAAGGCAATACCATCTGTGTCAGATGAAGAATTACCGACAGTAACAGTAATTGTACCAGCTTACAATGAAGGTAAACAGGTTTGGGCAACTTTAAAGAGTTTGGCTGAAAGCGATTATCCAGAAGATAAAATTCAATTATTAGCTATCGACGACGGTAGTAAAGATGATACTTGGAACTGGATGCAGGAAGCTAAGAAAGAGTTGGGAGATAGAGTATCTATATGCCAGCAACCAAAGAATATGGGTAAACGTCACGCATTGTACAGAGGTTTTAATGAAGGTACAGGTGAGATATTTGTAACCGTTGATAGTGACTCAATAGTAGATAAAGATACTTTAAGAAATTTAGTAAGTCCGTTCATAGTTGATGAAAACTGTGGTGCAGTTGCAGGTAATATTCGTGTTTTAAATAACAAGAAAGAGATTTTGCCTAAAATGCTAGACGTAAGTTTTGCTCTTAGTTTTGAATTTGTACGTTCATCAGAAAGTACATTGAATTCAGTATTATGTACACCAGGTGCTTTAGCCGCTTATAGAGCGACTGCAGTTTTTGCTTGTTTAGATTCGTGGATCAATCAAACTTTTATGGGGCAAGCTTCAGATATTGGTGAAGATAGAGCAATGACGAACATGATTTTAAAGCAAGGTTTTCATGTATTGTTCCAAAGAAATTCATTTGCGTATACTAATGTTCCTGAAAAGTATAAAGGACTTTATAAAATGTTTATTAGATGGGGCAGAAGTAATGTACGTGAGAACATACAAATGTCTAAATATGTATTTACTAATTTTAGAAAAGGACCAAAAACGGGAACTAGATTATTGTTCTTTAGCCAATTCTCAAGAATTGTTCTATGTTATCCGTTCGTATTGTTTATGCTAGTCTTCGTATTTACGCATCCATTATTATTCTTAAGTTCTACTTTTGTAAGTATATTGGTTCTATCAACTTTTCCAGTTTTGTTCTATGCAAAAAGATACTCGTTTTCTGAGTCTATTTGGGCGTATTCGTACAGTGTATTATTCACGTTCGGTTTATTCTGGATTACCCCTTATGCTATTGCAACTGCAAGTAGAAGTGGTTGGTTGACTAGAGAGTTACCACAGAAATAAAAGTATATTTCATAAAATTAAAAAAGGGACTCAATTTATATTGAGTCCCTTTTTTAGTGGTTATAATTAGTGAAATTTATATCTATAAGTTTAGCTTAAATTTTTTAAAGGATTCCATTCTTGATAAAATTGCTCTAAAAAATCGATCATATATTGATGTCTTTCATCTGCTAAACGTTTTCCGGTATTCGTATTCATTTTGTCTTTAAGCAGTAAAAGTTTTTCGTAAAAGTGATTTATTGTCGGTGCTTTAGATTTTTTATACTCTTCTTTACTCATATTAAGATTAGGTGAAATATTAGGGTCGTAGAGTACACGATTTTTAAATCCGCCATAATTAAATGCACGGGCAATACCAATAGCACCTATAGCATCTAATCGATCAGCGTCTTGAACTACTTTTAGCTCATTAGATGTAAATAGCTTTTTTTTCATTTTACCATCGTTTAAACCAGCTTTAAAAGAGCTGTACTTGATAATGTTGGTTACATGATTGATAGTTCGTTTTGGTACACCTAAACCTAGTAAGAAATCTTCCGCCATTTTCGGTCCTACTGACTCATCGCCATCATTAAATTTAGCGTCGGCAATATCATGAAGAAGCGCGCCAAGGCTCACTACCAAAAGATTGATATTTTCTTCCTCTTTGGCTATTAACATGCTGTTATTAAATACTCTCTGTATATGAAACCAATCATGTCCTCCTTCTGCATTTATCAATGTTTCTTTGACAAAGGTGATTGTTTCTTCTACAATTTCTGAATTGGTCATTTAAAGGAGTTTATTCCGCTAACTACGGAGGCTTCAATTTTTGTTATAATATCATCTAAATTGCCATTATTTTCAATAGGTTGTTGTACATCTAGTTGAACTTTAGCTCCCAACCCCATTGGAAATTGTCCAAATCGAACAAGTTTCCATGAATTATTGATGCTAATAGGCACAATCAATGCAGAAGGAGCTTTTTTAAGAAGCATTTTAAGACCCATTGGTTTAAAGGGTTTTGGATGTCCATCTCTACTTCTGGTACCTTCAGGAAATATTACGGCACTTCTATTATGTTCTTCTATATAAGAGCCTAGTTTACCTATTTCTTTAATCGCCGATTTACCGTCGTTTCTATCAATTAAAACAGAACCACCATGTACTAGGTTAAAAGATACACTTGGTATGCCTTTTCCTAATTCTTTTTTACTTACAAACTTAGGGTGGTAATTTCGCATATACCAAATAAGAGGAGGTATGTCGTACATGCTTTGGTGGTTGGTGACAATAATCAGTGGTCTATTTGTTGGTAAATCGAATTTGTTGGTAAATCGGTAGGTAGTACCTAAAATATTGGTACTACGCATTAGAAAGAAGTTTAATTTACTGACTGAGGGTTTTAGTCCGCTGTATCCAAATATTTTAAAACCGATCCATTGAATAGGATGAAAAATAAGTAGGCATAGCCCAAATGCCATGAAAAAAAAAGGAGTTATTATATAAGAAAGCAATTTCTGCATCTTACAAAAATAAAAAACCGCTCAAATAGAGCGGTTTTTTAATCCTATTATTTTGTAAGAAAATAGATTTAAGCTTTTTAATTTAGCAAAACTCGTCATAAGCCTGTGCTAAATTCTGAGCGATCATTTCTGCTGGTCTTCCTTCAATATGGTGACGCTCGATCATATGAACCAACTCACCATCTTTAAATAAAGCCATAGATGGGGAAGAAGGAGGAAAAGGAACCATTAGGTTTCTTGCCGCATCAACAGCTTCTTTATCTACACCAGCAAATACAGTGACTGCAAAATCTGGTTTTTTAGCATTTTGCAAGCTCATTTTAGCAGCAGGTCTTGCATTGGCAGCTGCACAACCGCAAACAGAGTTTACAACTACTAAAGTTGTTCCTTCTTTATTGATTGCATTTGCTACCGCATCTGCTGTATATAATTCTTCAAATCCGGCAGAAGCCAGATCATCTCTCATTGGTTTTACTAATTCTGCAGGGTACATATTTTTAATTTTTAATTAATCTATTACAAAGATAATCAATTAGTCGCAGCAGTGCTTCACACCTTAACTTTTCATTGGCCTAACTTTCTATTGGTAATATTTTATCTTTGGCAAAATTGAGATTACGAAATGATTAAATGGTTGGGAGCCGTAGTAGGCTTTTTTTTAAGAGGATTATCTGGTGCGGTTTTGGGCTTTTTTGCAGGTAGTATTGTAGATAGTTTTTTCGGTTCAAGTAAAAGTAGTGCGCGTAGTGTGTTTGAAGATTATACGAGACCTAATGTTACCGCTGCAGATTTTGAACTGAATCTGTTATCGTTATGCTCTATAGTAATAAAGGCAGACGGACAAGTAAGTCAATCAGAAATGGATTATGTTCGTCAATATTTTGTCAGTACTTATGGCAAAGACAAAGCAAATGCCATTTTTAGAAGTTTTAATGAAATCAATAAAAAGGGGCAGATTTCTGCTCAAAGTGTGTGTACTTTTTTGGCACAACGTACTAGATATGAGGTTCGATTACAATTACTTCATTTTCTGTTCGGGATAGCCCAGGCAGACGGAAATATTAGTAACCCCGAGATTCAAAAAATTCGCGAAATAGCCGGCTACTTAAGGGTTTCACTTAATGAATTTGATAGTATTAAAGCTATGTTCGTAAAATCTGCGAACAACTCTTATAAAATATTGGACATTCAAAAATCTGCAACAGATGCCGAAGTGAAAAAAGCATATAGGGAAATGGCTAAAAAATATCATCCAGATAGGGTCAATACTCAAGATGAGGCAATAAAAAAAGGTGCTGAAGAGAAATTTAAACAAGTGCAAGCAGCTTATGAGACCATACAGAAAGAACGTGGTCTAAATTAAAAATAGTAACATTAAACAGATTGTTAAATGCAAGAATTTTGGTTTTATATAGAATTAGGTTTACAGCATGTTTTAGATATTAATGCCTACGACCATATATTATTTTTAGCGGCTTTGGCATTACCTTTTACCTTTAAAAGTTGGAAAAACGTATTGCTTTTAGCTACCGTTTTTACTTTTACCCATTGCCTAGCACTTGTATTCTCTGTTTATGAAATTGTAGTTATAGAAGCAAGTTGGATCGAGTTTTTGATTCCTGTTACAATTGTAAGTACCGCGTTATTTAATTTGATAGATAGTAATGCACAAAAAGAAAATAGAACTATATGGTTTCATGTAATGGTAACGGGTATTTTCGGACTCGTACATGGCTTTGGATTCTCAAATTATTTTAAAATGATGCTAATGGGAGAAGAAGACAAGTTGGCGCCATTACTTGGGTTTGCAGGTGGTATCGAATTATCTCAAGTTGTAATTGTTTTACTGGTGTTGATTTTAGCTTATGTAGTACAAACACTTTTAAAGGTAAAGCAAAGCTTATTTATTTTAGTAGGCAGTATACTTATAATACTGATTACCTTGCCACTGTTATATGAAACATTTCCCTTTTAGATTGTTAAAATTAAGCCTAAGATATTGGCCTTGCCATACAAAGCAACTACTTTAGGGTAGTGTGCTTTAATAAAGCCGACACTAATGAAGAAAGAAAAACAATTAAAATATGATAGGGCCTATTTGAGAATGGCCAAAGAATGGGGTAAGCTTTCTTCATGTAAACGAAAGCAAGTAGGGGCTATAATTGTTAAAGATAGAATGATTATTTCTGATGGATATAATGGTACTCCAACCGGATTCGAGAATTATTGCGAGGATGAAGATGGGTATACCAAATGGTATGTTTTACACGCTGAGGCTAATGCCATACTAAAAGTAGCGGCTTCTACGCAATCTTGTCAAGGTGCCACTTTGTACATTACTTTATCACCATGCAGAGAATGCAGTAAGCTTATACATCAATCTGGCATTAAACGTGTAGTCTATCAACTTGGATACAAAGACGACTCTGGATTACAATTTTTAGAGAAAGCCGGAGTCGAAATAGAACATATGCCAGAAATAAATGTTACTATCTAACGTTAACACTAATGATGAATAAAAAATACAGTGCTCTTTTACCTTTAATTATCGCTTTTGCACTTGCATTGGGTTTTTTTTTAGGTGGAAAACTGAATTTTAATGACTCTCCAGAACGTCTTTTTTCAACTAATTCGAAGAAAGATAAGCTCAATAGACTTATAGATTACATTGACTATGAATATGTTGATGATGTTAATACAGATAGCATCGTCGATGTAACGGTAAATAGTATTTTAGAAAAGCTTGATCCCCATTCAGTTTATATCTCAGAAAAAGAAATGTCGGGAGTTACCGATAATATGAAAGGTGACTTTGTGGGTATTGGAATTAACTTTTATGCGTATAATGACACTATTGCGGTTATAAAAACAGTAAAAGATGGTCCTAGTTTTGTAAAAGGAATATTGCCAGGTGATCGAATTCTTATGGCAGATATGGATACTTTATATGGTAAAGATTTTCCTAGCGAAATTATAGTTGATAAACTAAAAGGTAAAGAAGGTACATCTGTTGATCTTACTATATATAGAAAGTCAGAGAATAGAACCTTTAATGTAAAGGTAAAACGTGGGATCGTTCCGTTAAAAAGTGTAGATGCCTTTTATATGCTCACCAATGATATTGGGTACATTAAAGTAAATCGCTTTGCAGAATCAACTTATAAAGAATTTAAAGATGCTTTAAATAGGTTACAAAAGCTTGGTGCTAAAAAACTAGTTTTGGATTTAAGAGATAACCCAGGTGGTTATTTAGGTATGGCTGAAGAAATGGCAGATGAGTTTTTAGTAGATGGTAAGCTTATTTTATTTACTAAAAACAAAAAAGGCAAAATAAACAAGAGTTTTGCTACAGATAAGGGCGATTTTGAAGATAAACCCATTTATGTATTGATTAATGAAAGGTCGGCTTCGGCGAGTGAAATTGTAGCAGGAGCTCTGCAAGATAATGACATAGGTACAATCGTTGGTCGTCGTTCATTTGGTAAAGGTTTAGTGCAAAGAGAAATGGCTTTGGGCGATGGTTCTGCAGTGAGATTAACTGTTTCTAGATATTACACCCCCACAGGTAGAAGTATTCAAAAGACCTATGCTAACGGTACTAAAGATTATTATCAACGTTTTACAGACAGATTTCACAGTGGAGAGATGATTTCTGTAGATAGTATAAAAGTGGCCGATTCTTTAAAATTTATTACACCAAAGGGTAAGATAGTTTATGGTGGTGGTGGTATTATACCAGATGTTTTTGTACCTATAGGCAGCAATGAAGAAGAAGCTGTTGATAGTATGGATGATCTAGGGTTTTTATCCTTTTTTGTTTTTGAACACTTAGATGAAGATCGCGAAAGGTATGCCGATTATACACAAGAGGACTTTGTCAAAGATTTTAAAGTAGATGATATTCTTTTTGAAAAGTTTGTATCGTATTCGGTAGATAGAAACCTTAGAATGAATTTCTATGACTATGAGAAAAGCATTAAACAATTTCTTAAAGCGAATATTGCAGAACAACTATTTAATACTAACATTCATGCTAAAATAAAAGCAGATGAAGATCTTATGCTGAAAAAAGTGTTAGAATTAGATGATGCAGGAATTCAGCAACGTGAATCTGGTGAAATCAAGACCAATAATTAATCTTCATTTACTTTATCTTGAATCTTTCTACTGGTAACAAATACCAAAAGAAGTACAATGGCGCATAACGAAGCCATAATTCCGATTAATGCTATTGTACTATTTTTCTCGAAAGGGTCGGTAAAATTCACTAGAGTTACATTATAGGCTATAAGTCCTATAGCAATTACTATGAATATTATGGATAACGTCTTGCTCATAAACTATTTTTTATAAAAATACGATCTTCTTATGTTCTAAAAAAGTTCATTAATATTTGCTGCAAATAATTTAACAGCAATTGCCATTAAAATTACCCCAAAGACTTTACGTATAACGTTAACTCCGTTTTTACCTAACATCTTTTCGATTTTGACAGAAGATTTAAGCACAATAAAAACGAAGATAATATTTACGACAATGGCTACTATAATATTTTCTACAAAGTATTCTGCTCTTAACGAAAGTAAAGAGGTAAGTGTACCTGCACCGGCTATTAATGGGAATGCTATTGGTACTATAGAAGCACTTTCTGGTTCATCATCTTTGTATAAAGTTATACCTAAAATCATTTCAATGGCCAAGAAGAATAT
The DNA here is from genome assembly GCF_045063735.1 of Maribacter sp. Asnod1-A12. Taxonomy (NCBI): domain Bacteria; kingdom Pseudomonadati; phylum Bacteroidota; class Flavobacteriia; order Flavobacteriales; family Flavobacteriaceae; genus Maribacter; species Maribacter sp. Asnod1-A12. Next base: position 1,159,546 of record NZ_JBEFNZ010000006.1, on the reverse strand, counting down.
AATGAAAGCACCGGCTACGGCAAATGAATTTACGTCAATACCAATAAGATTTAAGATTTCTTCACCAAGAAATAAAAATGCAACCATAATAACAGCTGCAACAACAGATGCTTTTTCTGACTGAATGTGCCCTACCTTTTTTCTTAAGCCGATTATAATGGGAATACTGCCGAGAATATCAATTACAGCAAATAATACCATACTAGCGGTTGCAATCTCTCTTAAATCAAAATGAAATTCCATGGTTCAAATTTTTTGCAAATTTACGTTTATAAATATCCACTTAGATATTTATTCTTAAAATTTTCTAAGACCAATACCTTTTAAAAAATGTATCTTGCGCCCTTTAAATTAGGTCATGTTTCAATTAGGGAAAACCATAGTATCTGAAGAGATTATAGAAAACGATTTTGTTTGTAACCTTAGCGCATGTAAAGGTGGTTGTTGTGTTGATGGGGAAGCGGGTGCACCGGTAGAAGATGCGGAAACTGAAATTATGGTAGACATCTACGCAAAGGTGAAACCATTTTTACGACCTGAAGGTATTGCCGTAATCGAGGATCAAGGTGCTTTCGTTAAAGGTGAAGATGGTGAGTGGGAAACTCCATTGGTAAATGGAAGTGAATGTGCCTATGTTATTTTCGATGAAAAGAAAATTGCCAAATGTGGTATAGAAGAAGCGTATAACCAAGGGGAAATCAACTGGAAAAAACCAGTGTCTTGTCATTTATATCCCATACGTGTTCGTGAATATACTGAGCTAACTGCTGTAAATTACCATAAATGGCATATTTGTGATCCTGCTTGTGCTTTAGGGGATGAATTAAAAGTGCCTATTTATAAATTTGTAAAAGAAGCACTAATTAGAAAGTTTGGTGAAGCTTGGTACAATGAGTTGGAAGAGGTTGCCAAAGATCACCTTAAATAGTGGGTATATAAATTACTATTTGGGTGCCAATTGGGGTTGTATTATCATCAAATTTATCGATGATGTCTACATGAAAAAAGTTTTCATAATCACGAGAAAAATTGGCTAGTCGTTCTTTAGTGATATCTATACCAACAGATTTTCTTTTTAGAACCTTACCGTCCTTAATTTTCTGAGCTGCGTCTCTACCTACACCGTTGTCGGTAATTATTATTTCTATAAATCCATTTTTACCTTTTTTAACTTCTAAATCTATATTTTTTGCACCATCTTTTGAAGAAAGTCCATGCCATAAAGCATTTTCTAAAAATGGCTGTAGTATAAGTGAAGGTATTTTAATTAGGTGAGTATCGATATTGTCTTTTATATGAACGGTAAAATTGATTTCATTCGAAAATCTAATATTTTCAATATTCATATAAAGCTCTACAGTTTCTAATTCTTCGGCCAAAGAAATTTCTCGTTGCGATGATGCTTCTAATATTTTTCGCACCAATTTAGAGAACTTATTTAGGTAGTGAACTGCATTCTTTTTTTCATTATTAATGATGTATAATTTTATCGAATTCAATGAATTGAATAAAAAATGTGGGTTCATTTGACTACGTAGCATACTTTGCTCTAATGTCAATAATTTTTTATCAGCATTTAATTGGCTTTGTCTGTACAGAATGTATAAAATGCCGATAAGTAATATTAAAAATATACCTATGATGATCAGCATAGTTCTATTTTTCTTTAATTTCAATCGTACAGTTTCATTCTCTTCTGCCAAGCGTTCTAATTGATTGGCTCTAATTTGAGATTCATACCGTAAAATCATATCATTTACGTATCGTATATTCAATGATTTGGTTATACGTTCTTCATATTTTCTAGATTCTTTAAAATAACGCATGCCTTTTTCGTAATCATCTCGTTTAATCCAAAGTTCAGATAAGAACTTGTTAGCTTCTGCTATTTCTGCGTTGAGACTATTCTTATTGGCTAAGGCTAAGCCAGATTCGAGATTAATTTCTGCATTATCAAAATCACCAAATCTAATTAATGCCCATCCTAAATTAATATATATTGTGGTAATGATTTTTTGATCGCCAAGTGATATCGCTTTTTGTAAGTTCGATTGCAAAATAGTAATAGCCTGGTTTATCTTGCCTAAGTGTACGTATACATGGGCTATGTTATAATTGCAAATTATTTTCCCTCTATTCGAATCTATAATTTCATAGTAAACCAAAGATTTCCTAAAATTTTTTAATGCAGATTCTAACTTACCTTGAGACTCATAACATTCTCCTTGACTTTGATGATTTTTTGCTAAACCAAGTTTGTTGTCCAATTCTTTTTCAAATACAATTGATCTTTCATATTTCTCAATAGCTAAATTGTATTGTTCTAGCATTTGATAAATGCCTCCAATGCTGTTAAGAGCAATAGCAATATTTCTTTTTAAACCCTTATTAGGTTTACTTACAGTTTCTGCCAGTTCTAACGCATCTTGGCTATAATCAAGGGCAGACTTTACAGCTTCATTTTGCCTGTAAACTTTGCTTATCATATTGAGACTATATACTCTAAATTCAATATTGTTTACTTCTGTCGCTAGACTTAGAGCCTCTTGATAAAGTGATATGGACTTTGAGAACGATGAAGAATTATAATAGATGTCACCTAATTTAATTAAGGCGTAAGCTTGCCCTAGTATATATTTTTTAGATGATGCTCTTTTCTCGATATTACGAAGTAAGGTACTATCGTTATTAAAGTATTTTAAAGAGCTGTCTATATCTTGAAATGTTTTAGAAGATGCTAGTTGCAAACTATCTACCTTATCATCAAGTATAGAGGGTATGGCTTGCGAGTAACCAAGGTGTGTTAACACTAAAGTAAATAGAATGAAACAGATTAAATTATACTTGGATTTATGCACTATTTATTTTAGGAGATAAAGCTTAGTTCTTATTCGAAAATATTTTTTTAGACTATAGTAAATCTAAAAAATCTGATTTTTTTTGCCTTGATACAGGTATTTTATGATTAGATTTTAAAACAACATAACCATCAGTTTTTAAGAATTCCTTTATTTTGTTGAGATTGATGATGTAAGAGTTATGTATTCTAAAAAAAGAATCTGAAGGTAAAAGGTCATTAACTTCCTTTAGTTTTTTCGTTAGCACTATCTTTTGACCATCAGTCAAGAAAATTGTACTATAATTGCCATCAGATTCGGCATATAATATTTCATCACTTTCTAAAAACAACAATTTACCATCTGTATTTAAGGTAATACGTTTATGTAAAGATTTGGAGTTATAATTTAACAGTGCCATTTCTAATTTTTCTACTGAAAAATTTTTGCTATTAAATTTTTTGATCTTTACTATAGTTTCCTCAAGATCATCAGTATCTATTGGTTTTAGTAGGTAATCTAAAGCCTGGCTCTTTATGGCTTTCAATGCGTATTGGTTGTATGCAGTAGTAATAACTACGGGGAAATTCTTATTAGTTAATTTTCTGATGAACTGAAAACCATCCATAGTAGGCATTTCAATATCTAAAAATAGGCAATCTGGAGTGTTTTTTTCTAAATAGGCTAATGCTTCATTTGGGTTTGTGAACGAGGCAGTAACGTTAATTTCATCACTAAAATTAGTAAGCTCCCAAGTTAAGCTCTGAAGGGCTTTTATTTCATCATCAACGATTACAGCTTGTATCATATAAGATCGGGTATCAAGTTAGTAAGTTATGAAAAATTATACGCTTCTATTGTTTTCAAGGGTTAATTTGTGTCAATGGATATAATTTTAGTATAATCGGTATATTATAGGTTAAACAAGTAAAGGCTTACTAAAAACATTTTGAAAAGAAAGAAAAATACTACATTATTATTTAATTATGATGAATTCTAAAATTCTGTTTTCCGTTTACACATAAAAAAGAACAGGTTATACAAAATGGGCTACTGATTTTTCAGCTTAAAATTATCTTTAGCTAATATGCTCGTTATATTATAAATGAGGTTGAAATGAGAAGATGTAGCCTAATGTTGGTATTATTTATAGTAGTTGTTTTAGCTGCTTCTCATTTTATGAAAGATGAAGAAAATTTAAACGAAAGTATAACGGTGGCTGTAGAAGTTCAAGAACATAAAATAATTAGGCGATAAATTTAGAATAGAAGTAATGTTAAAGATGATACGTTTTATTGGTAAGTCTTTGAAAGTTATGTGCTTCGGTATTGTTCCATTTATTTTACTTTCTAGCGGATCAAAAGGTGATTTAATTAATCAAAATTTAGAAAAAGGTACTTGTAGTTTTAATATAGTTGGGATATCTAATTTTCATATAGACGGAGCCGCAACTTTTCAAAGTAAAACTGAAAAAGATAAATTTGGAAATACGATAGAAACGTTTTCGCTAAGTTTTATTGCACAAGAGGGTACGCAGCATCAAGTTATTGAGTTTATTATCGCCTCTGAAAGTAACGGAAGTGATGATGTGCTAATAGGAGTTCATAAAATAAAAAATGTAGACAGGTTGATTAATAGTTTCAATGGTGTTTATGGCTTTGCAGATTTAGGTGGTGAGAGTGAACTACCTTTTTTTATAAAATCGGGTGATATTATAATCACCGAAAGTTTTTCTAATAATGTCGATGGCAAGTTAGAAGTTCAATTAGTAAATGCAAATGGAGATTCTTTAAAAGTTAAAGGATTTTTTAATGCTTTAGTAAAAGTTTAAAATTTAGTACGGTTCTTTATAAGATAGTGTATGTTATCTTATATCTAATGTTTGAGCGCCAAAATAGTATAACTACGATTCGTCGTAAGATTACGTTCTAAGAAAAGGTTTCGGGGGAACTACCTTTATTAGACTTGGTGGGCATTTTTCATAATAGAAGCATTAGTGGGACCGTACATTTTTTATTTTAAATATCAAATCATCTACGAGTTATAGTTCAACAGTATACTTATAAGTTCGATTTTTTGACAGGTACTTTAATTTTCAATTAATTGAAAAAGTTCAGGTATATAAAATATTCAAAAAATGACGCTTTTAAAATGGATGGAGCTGCATGCAAAAAAATGAAAGAATAAAAAAGACCCCGCATTATGGGGTCTTTTTTATAGACGGCTAAGCCGAGGTTAAGTAAGGGGGTTCTTATTTGTCGTTTTTGATATATGGATTTAATACCGACGTAAATAATAATGCCGCTGCATATATCAACAATATTGTAATATAATTTTCCATAACTAACGTATGGTAGTATAGGTTATGTACGGACGAAAACCTCATCTGGATTACGGAAACTTGATAGTATCGTTAAAAAGACTGTTAAAAGTGAGTCTTATAGCGCTTCTGATGTTGAACCATTTATAATTGAGCCTCATTTGAATTAATTCAAACGAATTAGACTTTATCTTTTTATAGATATAAAAAGATAATTTTGATGCCAAAAGTAAACCGGCATAGACGAGTAATGTGTGTAGGTATTGGGACATATACAAAAGAACGTATAAGTAAGTAAATTCTTACATGTCGATATTGTAGTTCATCGAATAGTTACTTTTTTTTCGATGAAACGTAACTTTTGCTTTGCTCTTAGATGTTCATATGATTAGAGATTATAAAAAACCATCAACTTTTTTGTAGGCTTCTATAACCGCTTGCTCGCCTTCTTTTCCATCTTTAGAATTTCCGTGCTCCATACCTAAAATACCAGTAAAACCTTGTTCATAAATCCACTTAAAAACATTCTTGTAATTAATTTCACCAGTTGTGGGTTCATTTCTTCCAGGATTGTCTCCTATCTGAATATAGGCTATCTCTGGCCATGATGCCTCCATATTCTTAATTAGATTACCTTCTTGAATTTGTTGATGGTAGATATCAAATAAAATTTTGCATGAAGGGGAATTAACTGCTTTGCAAATTTCAAAAGCTTGTGGAGAATCGGTTAAGAATAAGCCAGGGTGATTTTTAAAATTCAATGGTTCCAATACCATGGTTATATTATAAGGCTCTAATAATGCGGATGCTTGTCTAAGGCTTTCCACGACATTTACGGTTTGGTAGCCCATTCTTAGCTTAAGATCTACATGACCGGGCACTACTGTCATCCATTTGGCATTTACGCGTTTGGCAACTTCAATAGAGCTTTTTATATCATTTAAAAATTCATCTCTTTTGGTTTGGTCACCCGATGCTAGATTAGGGGTTTTCCAGTGTATTTCATGTGCTACGAATACTCCCATCTCTAAACCACGTTTTTTCATGGTCTTTGCCATCTTTTCTTGTTGTTCAATAGGTCTTTTACGCATCTCATTATCTTCAAAGGCGATATATCCTAAATCAGCGATAAAATTCAATTGGTCAATAGGATCTTCTCCGGCGTGATGTTTAAACATACCTAAATGAGGTGCGTATTTTAAATGGTATGTATGCGAATTCTTATTATTTGAAAGTATTTTGGCATAAGTTAATGTACTGCCAATTGAAATTGCGCCTGTTGTTAATGCAGATTTTTGGATAAAACTTCTTCTTTTCATAAGTAGTATAATTACATAAAAATAGCCAAGAGCAATGGAAAGTATGCTCTTGGCTATTTAATACTGAAATATTATTTGGTTATAAAGACCAAGCTTTACCTTCTGTAAGCTGCTGTACGTCTTCACAAGGTATATATTCGCCTGGTACAGGTAAATAAGCTAAAACCTCTTCACCAACGTATTCAGATGCTTTGTAGCCCCAAATAGTCATACCTCTTAAATTGTTTGCAAAAGCAAATCTAGATATCTCATCATCTATTTCTGCTGTGGTACCTTCAGATATAGCCTTGGTGTAACTGTTAATGGTCTCGAACATTTCAGCTTGCTGATCTTTGGTGTATTTTAAAGAACTTGCTAAAACTGGTTCTAGGTCTTCAGCAGTTAAATCTTCGGCCTTTTCTTTGCCAGAATCTGTCAAAACTTTATCAATAAATTTACTCATAGACATTTTAAGGAAATCTTGTTGTTCCTTTTCCATGACGTCTTGTGCAAACTTGTCAATAAAAATATCTACCTGTACTTCAGAGGCAGAAGGTGTATCTGTTTTTGGCAAAATGAGATCAACCAATTTAGTTAATACACTCCCCTCAGTTTGAGCTAGAAATTCAGGTGTCCAAGTTACCGCTGGTTCACTTTTACAACTTTGTACGATTGACAATAATGTTGGGGTAGCCACCATATATCCAAGTGACATCCCCATATTTTTTAATACACGTCTTCTATCCATTATATGTTTCCTTTTTTAAGTTCTTTAACTGCGTGGTCTGCAGCTCTAGCCGTAAAGGCCATGTAAGTTAATGATGGGTTTACGCAACTTGCAGAAGTCATAAATGACCCATCGGTTACATATACATTAGGTACATCATGTACTTGGTTGTTTCCATTCAAAACAGAAGTTTTTCTGTCTCTACCCATTCGGGCTGTACCCATCTCGTGAATACCTAAACCTAATGCACTTTCATTATCATACCCTTTTACCTCCCTCAGTCCGGCTTTTTCTAACATATCAACAGCTGACTCTAAAATATCTTTACGCATTTTTAGTTCATTCTCTTGAAGTTCGGCATCAAAAGTAACTGTTGGTAAACCCCAATCATCTAATTTATCGTAGTCTAGTGTAAATCTGTTGTTTTCATATGGTAATACTTCTCCAAAGCCCATCATACCGAACGTCCATCCGCCTGGTTTTAAAACTGCATCTTTCAATTCTTTACCATGTGATAGTTCGGCAATAGATTCTTCCCAGTTTCCTCTAGAGGCACTACCTTGATAGCCAAATCCTCTTTTGTAATCTCTGTCAGAATCTCCACCAAGGTTTCTAAATCTTGGAATATAAATTCCGCTTGGTTTTCTTCCTTTATAATATTTATCCTCGAAGCCATCAAATTTTCCTGAAGCTCCTACTTGAAGTTGATGGTCCATTATGTTGCGACCCAATTGATCAGATTCATTACCCATACCATTAGGGAAGCTTTCAGATTTGGATTGCATCAATATAGAAGTAGATGCGATGGCCGATGCACATAAGAAAATAACCTTAGCCTTGAATTCAAAAGTTTCTTTAGTATTAGCGTCAATAACTTTTACACCGGTAGCTTTCTTTGTTTTTGGGTCATACATTACTTCATGCACAATAGAATCTGGTCTAAGTGTCATGTTACCTGTAGCTTCTGCTGCTGGTAGAGTAGAAGATAAACTACTAAAATAAGCTCCAAAAGGACACCCTCTAATACATCTGTTTCTAAACTGACATTTACTTCTTCCGTCAAATTGCTTGGTTCCTGTAATGTGTGCGGTTCTACCGGCAGTTACCACACGACCATCAAAATTTTCGGCAACTTTTTCTCTAAACTCTTGTTCTACGCAATTCAGTTCCATCATTGGTAAAAATTGACCGTCAGGTAACTGTTCTAAACCTAAGTTTTCACCACTTACACCGATATACGTCTCTACCTTGTCATACCAAGGTTCGATATCTTTATAACGAACAGGCCAATCTACTGCAATACCTTCTTTTTTATTCGCTTCAAAATCAATGTCGCTTAAACGGTAACTTTGACGACCCCACTGTAGTGAGCGTCCACCAAGGTGGTAACCTCTCATCCAATCGAATCTCTTGGTTTCGTTGTAAGGGTGTTTAAGGTCATTAACAAACCACATATTACTTGCTTGGTTTGTGGTATAGCCAGTTCTGTTTTGCTTTGCTTGCTGTGCTATAATCTCTTTAGTTGGAGCACCAGCATTAGGAAAATCCCATGGGTCTTTGTTAGCCGTCTCGTAATCTTCAATATGTTTGACCATTCGACCACGTTCAAGTACTAGTGTTTTAAGGCCTGCCTCGCATAGTTCTTTTGCAGCCCAACCACCACTAATTCCGGTTCCTACAACAATTGCGTCGTAGGACTCTTGTTCTTCGTTGTAATAAAATTTGCTCATATAAGTTGTTTATTCTCTAAATTTATTAAATATTAAATTAATTCTATACATTTAAACCCCATTCTTCTTGCGAAATTCGCTAAAATTAGGGTCTTGTAAGATTAATGTACCAATTCTTAGTTTTAACGTCAATCGTTAATATTATATTTCAAACAACAACAAACTACCAAAAATGAAAAGAAAAAGTTTTATTCGTATTGCCTCGGTCGTAGGTATTGGAATCTCTTTATTAGGAGGTTATGCCTGTAAGGAAACAAAAAAAGAAAAAGTGGAAAATCAGGAAATCGTGGAAGATGACAGTAATGTAACTCCATTTTTTAAATTATCATTGGCGCAATGGTCGATGCATAAAATGATTAGAGAAGACGGTGTTGATCCATATTCTTTCGCCGAAAAAGCAAAAAAATGGGGATTTACAGGGTTAGAGTATGTAAGTCAGCTATACAATCCTGAATTGGAAGATGCGGGTTATTCTGAAGAAGCAATGGCGAATTTTGTAGCAAAGTCTAATGCCGAAGCTGAAAAGTATGGAATGAAGAACGTTTTGATCATGATTGATGGTCAAGGTAACTTAGCTGTTAATGATGAAGCTGAAAGAAATGAAACGGTTGAAAAACATAAAAAATGGGTAGATGCGGCAGCGGCCATGGGATGCCATGCGATTAGAGTAAATCTTAATGGTAGTAATGTACCTGAAGAATGGATAAACAACTCTGTGGACGGACTTACCAAATTAGCAACCTATGCAAAAACCAAGAACATAAATATTTTGGTAGAAAACCATGGAGGTCTATCTTCTAACGGCGAACTTCATGCACAAGTAATGAAGACCGTGAATATGGATAATTGTGGAAGCTTACCTGATTTTGGTAATTTCTGTATAGAACGCAAGCCAGATAGCTGGGATTGCTTAAAAGAATATGATAAATATAAGGGCGTTAAGGAGCTTATGCCTTATGCTAAAGCGGTAAGTGCAAAGTCTAATAATTTTGATACCGATGGGTATGATACGGGCATAGATTACGTGCAAATGCTAAAAACAGTCAAAGAAGCAGGTTATACAGGATTTATAGGTGTAGAATATGAAGGTTCTGAAATAAGTGAGGAAGACGGAATTATTGCAACGAGAGATTTGTTATTAAAGGCAGCAAACGAAATAGAATAATCTTTAGGGTATGATTTATGGAGAGTTTTTTTAATGAAATATTCGATTATAATTTTCACTGTAATAAGAAACTGATAGAGCAGTGCTTGACTTTAAACACCGTGCCATTGGAAACTGTGCGTTTATTTAGTCATATTTTAAACACTCATCATCTTTGGAATGCCAGAATATTAAATAGACCTAGTGAATATGAAATATGGCAAGAAGTTGATGTAAAAGATTGGGCGGAAATGCATTACGAAAATCAGCGAAGTTCATTTGAAATTATATCCAATGCAAATAATTTTGAAAAGCGTATAGATTTTGAAAATACTGAAGGGCGTTTATTTACTAATACCTTACAAGATATTTTATTTCATATCATAAATCATTCTACAAGCCATAGAGGACAAATAGCTATTGATATTAGAAACAATGGTGAAACGCCTATTTCATCAGATTATGTTTATTATAGAAGATAAATGAAAAATATAGTTAGAGCACAGCTGTGCTTAATGATGTTTTTAGAGTTTTTTATTTGGGGTGCATGGTTTGTAACCTTAGGTACTTTTTTAGGAAACAATTTAAAGGCAAGCGACAGCGAAATAGCCTTAGCATTTTCTACACAATCATGGGGAGCGATTATTGCTCCCTTTGTTATTGGTATCATAGCGGATAGATATTTTAACGCAGAAAGAATTTTGGGAATTTTACACCTTTTGGGTGCCGTTCTCATGTATTTCATGTACCAAAGTACCGCATTCGATAGTTTTTACATAATGGTTTTAGCCTACATGATTTTGTATATGCCTACGTTGGCTTTGGTAAATTCAGTTTCTTTTAACCAAATGAAAAACCCTGCAAAAGAGTTTTCTATGGTTAGAGTGTTCGGAACTGCAGGATGGATTATTGCCGGGCTCTTAATTAGCTATATTTTTAGTTGGGACCAAGGAGAGAATATTGGTAGAGGTCTTCTTAAAAATACATTTTTAATGACGGCTATAGCATCTTTAATTTTAGGATTGTTCAGCTTTACCTTGCCTAAAACTCCGCCTAAAGCGGCTAGTTCTGAAAAACTAGGTCTTAAAGAGATTTTAGGATTAGATTCTTTAAGCTTATTTAAGGATAGGAACTTTTTAATCTTTTTTATCTCATCGGTTTTAATATGTATACCATTGGCGTTTTATTATCAAAATGCGAATCCGTTTCTGGTAGAAATTGGTATGGATAACCCAACTGGAAAAATGACTTTAGGTCAAATATCTGAAATTGCTTTTATGCTCTTATTGCCATATTTCTTTACCAAATTTGGATTTAAAAAAACTATTCTGGTGGCTATGGCGGCTTGGGTAGTGCGTTACTTGTTATTTGCATTTGGTGATGTTAACGAACTTGGCTTTATGCTGATTATTGGTATTGCGCTGCATGGTATTTGTTATGATTTTTTCTTCGTATCAGGGCAAATTTATACAGATAGTAAAGCTGGTGAGAAATTCAAAAGTTCTGCACAAGGTCTTATTACATTGGCTACTTACGGTGTAGGTATGTTAATAGGGTTTTGGGTAGCAGGTAAAATATCAACTGCATATCTTTTAGAAGATGGTAAGCATGTTTGGGAAACCATCTGGATGTATCCGGCTGGTTTTGCGCTAGCTGTATTTGTTTTGTTTGCTATTTTCTTTAAAACAGAGAAAATAGAATATCAGTCTTAGATAAATTCTTTATTTTAAACCCCTGAAAATTGTTACTTACGTTGTGGGTGTATACTTTTAATAACCCCAATCTGGTAATTATTTTTCGAATTATAACAACAATGTAATCTGAAAGGATCTTAAACAATACTATTTTCAATTAAACAACAACTTAAACAACAATAAAAATGCCAAAGAAAATACGATTAGGAATATTAGGTGGAGGAGGAGATTCACTTATTGGAGTTTTACATAGAGTAGCCTCATTTATTAATGACAATTATCAAATTACAGGTGCTGTTTTTAATCCTGATCATGATGCCAGTATGGCTTTCGCCAAAGAAATAGATGTGCCTTTAAATAGAATTTACAAAGATTTTGATATTTTAATAGAAGAGGAGTTGAAATTACCAGAAGATGAACGTATTCAAGTGTGCTCTATTCTAACACCCAATTTTTTGCACTATCCAATGGCTAAGAAATTGTTGGATAACGGTTTCCATGTCATTTGTGAAAAACCTATGACCACTACTTTAGATGAAGCAAAAGACTTGCAGAAATCTCATGAAAAGGCAGGTACGGTTTTCGCTTTAACGCATACTTATACAGGTTACCCAATGGTTCGCCAAATGCGCGAAATGATCAAAGCCGGTGGTTTAGGTAAAATACATAAAGTAGATGCTGTTTATTACCAAGGCTGGATCAATACTATTATTCATGATAAAGAAAAAAGATCATCTGTATGGAGATTAGATCCTAAAAAAGCTGGTATTAGTTCTTGTATGGGAGATATTGGTGTTCATGCCTTTAATCTTTTAGAGTATACTACAGGTCTTAAAATCAATGAGCTTCTTAGTGACTTCAATTACCTTTATGAAGATAATCAGATGGATGTAGATGGTACTGTACTTATACGTATGGGAGATTATGTAAAAGGTGTTATTAGAGGTAGTCAAGTAGCTACCGGTGAGGAAAACGGACTTGCCATTTCAATATATGGTGAGAAAGGTGCTTTTAGATGGGAGCAAGAAAAACCTAATTTTTTATATAAGTTAAGTGATACGGAGCCTACTCAAATTTACAAGCCGGGTCATGCATATAACTCTGAATTATCTTTAGACGGAACTAAATTACCGGCAGGTCACCCAGAGGGGATTTTTGATTCTATGGCTAATATCTATAAAGGTGTTGCAAGAGCTATTAGAGGCGAAGAATACAATGATGGTGAATTTCCTACTATGACAGACGGTGTTCGTGGCATGAACTTTATTGAAGCAACCGTAGATTCACATAAAAGCGGAAATACTTGGGTAGCTTTAGAAAACTAAGTAGAACTGTAAACTATAAAAAAGAGCCGCAATTTGCGGCTCTTTTTGTTTTGTAAATCATTATAGAAAGATCATTAATTTACCTTTTTAAAGGTTTGGCAGACCACGATCATACTTTCTCTTGGTTCTCTTTTAAATTCTTGTAATTCTTTAGTGAAAAAATCCCAATGATATTTTTTCCAGCTGTCTAATGATTTATCCCCATTGGCTTCTAATTGGGCATAAGCAGCGTCAATACTAAAATATGGCTTAAGTGTAACCGCAGTGGTTGCAACAATACATTGTGCCTCGCCATTCCAATCTGTTACCACAATATAGTCTCCTATTTTAGGTAGCGGTTCATTACGGTTTTGTAAACCTAACAAAGAATGTGAGATTGCTTTTTTATCGCCACTTTGTATTAACCTAACGCTTTCATTAGCATCGTGTTCATTATTGCCAAAAAACATTGTTTTTGGTGTCTCATGAAAGACATCTTCGAGATGATTTTTCAAATAATTACCCCACATATTTCTGGCCGAAGCATTTTCCATAAGCTGATATTTTCTTTAATCTATAGGATGTAATAAACGTAATACTTTGTAATTAATTTTAATATTAAGAAAATTTACCTGCTTTTAATTGTTCAGCAGCATGGTTTGCTGCTCTTGCGGTAAAAGCCATATAGGTTAAAGATGGATTTACACAGCTTGATGATGACATAAATGCACCATCGGTAACATAAACGTTAGGTACTAAGTGTACTTGATTATTTTTGTTGATCATAGATGTCTTTGAACTGTGTCCCATTCTCGCACCGCCCATTTCATGAATTCCCAATCCCGGTCCGCCTGTATCGTCATAAGAAGAAATATCTTTAAAGCCGGCAGCTTCAAACATCAATACAATTTCCTTTTTAATGTCTTCACGCATTTTGTATTCATTTTCTTTAAACTCTACATCGAATGCCAATTGCGGTAATCCCCATTTGTCTTTTTCTGTTGGGCTCAATGTTACTCGATTATCATCATATGGCAAAAATTCACCAAAACCGGTAACACCAATTGTCCATCGCCCAGGTTTTAGAACGGATTCTTTTAGTTCTTTGCCATATTCTAATTCACCAATTTCCTTAGTCCAGTCTCCTCTACTAGCAGTTCCTTGATAACCAAAACCACGTAAATATCCTTCTCGTTCTGTTTGCTTGTTTAAGTTTACAAAACGTGGTATATAAAATCCGTTTGCACGTCTACCTTTGTAGTACTTATCTAAATAACCCTCAACTTTTGCCGTTGCACCAACTTTGTAATGGTGATCCATAATTCCTCTTCCCAAAGCATCAGAATCATTGCCGAGACCATTTGGGAAACGTTCAGATTTAGATTGAAGTAGAATACCAACAGTTGCCATAGCCGATGCGCAAAGAAAAATCACTTTTGCTTTAAATTCTATTTTTTCATTGGTTTCTGCATCAATAATTTTTACCCCTGTTGCTTTTTTTGTTGTATCGTCATAGATGATTTCATGTACAATAGAATTTGGTCTCAAAGTCATATTACCAGTCCGTTCTGCCGCAGGTAAGGTGGAAGAATTACTACTAAAATAGCCTCCGAATGGGCAACCACGCCAACAACGATCTCTGTTTTGACACGTACCACGACCTTCAAAAGTAGCATTTGGGTCAGTAATGTGAGCTGTTCTTCCAATGGTAACAAGACGACCATCATCAAATTTTTTAGCTGTATTTTTTTTAAAATCTTCTTCAACACAATTCAACTTCATGGCAGGTTGAAATTTTCCGTCGGGTAGTACATTTATACCTAATGCCTCACCACTTACCCCTATATATTCCTCGATTTTATCATACCAAGGTGAAATATCCTTATAACGAACTGGCCAATCGACTCCAATACCTTCTTTCTTGTTTGCTTCAAAATCAATATCGCTCCATCGGTAGCTTTGTCTGCCCCATGTAAGAGACCTACCGCCAACTTGATAGCCTCTTATCCAATCAAAACGTTTGGTTTCTACATAAGGATGGTCTAGGTCGTTGAC
This sequence comes from Maribacter sp. Asnod1-A12, assembly GCF_045063735.1. Classification (NCBI taxonomy): domain Bacteria; kingdom Pseudomonadati; phylum Bacteroidota; class Flavobacteriia; order Flavobacteriales; family Flavobacteriaceae; genus Maribacter; species Maribacter sp. Asnod1-A12. The sequence continues at coordinate 1,144,437 of NZ_JBEFNZ010000006.1, read as the reverse complement.
AAAAAAATGTTTTGAGTCCTCAGTTGGGGCCCATTCTACCCGTTTTTGAATATGATATTTTTTCTTGTCCTCTTTTGATAATGCTCCCTTAAGTGGGTAATCCCATGGGTCATCGTGCATGGTGGGATAATCTATAACATGCTTTACCATGGGACCTCTTTCTAATACGAGTGTTTTTAAGCCTTTCTCTGTTAATTCCTTAGCAGCCCAGCCACCACTAATTCCTGTTCCGACAACGATTGCATCGAATATTTCATCTTTATTCATGCTTGAAATTTTATCTTTTTCTGATGGTATTCCCTATATTTATAGCGAATCTCTAAAGTATCGAGAAGAACCTGATACAATTCTTAAATATAAGATTTTTTTGAGAGATTTTATATCTCAAAGTCAACAACAAATTCAAACAACAACTGATAGTATATTTTTATGAAAACAATCAAAGGACCAGCCGTTTTTTTGGCACAGTTTGTAGACAGTAAAGCACCATTTAATTCTTTAGACGGAATGTGTAAATGGGCGGCTGATCTCGGATATAAAGGAATTCAAATTCCTACTTGGGAAAGTTTTTTAATCGATTTGGATAAGGCTGCAGAAAGCCAGGCTTATTGTGATGAACTAAAAGCCAAAGTAAATTCTTACGGCTTAGAAATAACAGAACTTTCAACTCACTTACAAGGGCAATTGGTTGCTGTTAACCCTACATATGACTTAATGTTCGATTCTTTTGCTCCTAGTAATGTTCATGGCAATCCAAAAGCTAGAACTGAATGGGCAATTGAAACTGTAAAGAAAGCGGCAACTGCAAGTAGAAGACTAGGTTTGAAAGCCCATGCAACATTCTCAGGTTCGCTTTTATGGCATACCATGCACCCTTGGCCACAAAGACCGGCTGGTTTAGTGGAAATGGGATTTGAAGAATTGGCAAAAAGATGGACACCGATCTTAAATCATTTCGATAAGGAAGGTGTTGATGTTTGTTATGAAATACACCCTGGTGAAGATTTACATGATGGGGATACTTTTGAGCGTTTTCTTGAGGCTACAGGTAATCACAACAGAGTAAATATTCTTTATGATCCAAGTCACTTTGTGTTGCAACAGTTAGATTACATTACATATATTGATCACTACCATGAGTTTATAAAGTCTTTTCATGTAAAAGATTCTGAATTTAATCCTACAGGTAAAAAAGGTGCTTTTGGCGGTTATAACGATTGGGGAGATAGAGCGGGTAGATACCGCTCATTAGGTGACGGACAAATAGATTTCAAGACCATTTTCTCTAAATTAACACAATATGGTTGCGATGTTTGGGCTGTAATGGAATGGGAATGTTGTATTAAAAGCCCAGAACAAGGTGCACGTGAAGGAGCTAAATTTATTTCAGACCATATTATCGAGGCTACAGAGAAAACCTTTGATGATTTTGCAGGTGCAGAAATAGATAAAGAAATGTTGAAGAAAATGTTGGGGCTTTAAATAGAAAATGATGAAGAAATATATAGTTAGTGTAGCTTGTTTATTAGCTTTTGTTGCATGTAAACAAGAGAAAAAGGAAACAAAAGAAACAGCCGTTGTCGAAGAAGTTGAAGTTGTTGATAATGATTGGGAGACATTGTTCAACGGTACTTCTTTAGATAAATGGAAAGAATTTAAAACCGATGGTGTAAGTGATGCTTGGAAAATAGAAGGTGATGCGTTGGTATACACACCACCTGCAGAAGGTAAAGAGAATAAAAACCATGACCTTGTAACAAGACAAGACTATACCAATTTTGTATTGAGCTTAGATTGGAAAATATCTGAAGCGGGTAACAGTGGTGTTTTCTGGGGCGTTAGTGAAGATGAAAAATTTGGAACTGGCTACCAAACAGGTCCTGAAATTCAAATATTGGATAACGATAAACATCCAGATGCTAAAGCGGGCACAACACACCAGGCAGGTGCTTTGTATGATATGGTTTCTCCGGCAAAAGATGTTACTAAGCCAGTTGGGGAATGGAATACTATGATGATTACAGTTAATCACGAAGAGCATAAAGGCAGTGTTGTCTTAAACGGTACAGAAATGGTAACATTTCCAGTAGCGAACGAAGAATGGGATGCCATGGTCGCAAAATCTAAATTTGCTGGTTGGGACGGATTCGGAAAATACACAACTGGTAAAATTGGATTACAAGATCACCACAATGTTGTTGCATTCAGAAATATAAAAATCAAACAACTTTAATAGCATTTACGTATGAAAAATAGATATTCATTACTACTGTTAGTTGCTTCTTTGGGAGTAATATCTTGTCAAGAGAAAGTAACGGTAGCTACTGACGGAGGGCTAGAGGCTGTTAAGGATAGTGTAATCGTTTATGAAGAATACATGGGCGAAGAACCAACTACACCCGAAGAAACTGAATTTTACGAGCCTAAGGTTGCCGTTGTCAACCCTGCAACTGCTAATTCTGTGCCAAGTGATGCCATTGTTCTTTTTAATGGTGACAACTTAGATAATTGGATTAGTACAAAAGATAGTACCGCGGCTAAATGGCATTTGAATAAAGATGCTAGTATGACCGTAAATGATAAAACCGGAAACATACAGACCAAGCAGAATTTTGGCGATGTTCAATTGCATATAGAGTGGAAATCCCCTTTGCCTGTGCAAAGAGAAGGTCAAAACAGGGCAAATAGTGGTGTATTTCTAAATGGAATTTACGAAGTACAGATTCTGGATCAAAATGATAATCCGACGTATGTAAACGGACAAGTTGGTTCTATTTACAAACAGCATGTGCCTTTAGCTATGGCTTCTGTGCCAACGGGGGAGTGGAATACTTATGATATCATTTATCATGCGCCAGAATTTAATGTTGATGGCGGTAAAATAAAATCTGGAGATATTACTGTAATCCATAACGGAATTTTGGTTCAGGACCATGTGGAGCTTAAAGGAACTACCCCATATGTGGGTTGGCCCAAAAACCCAGCTCATGGTAAAGGACCGTTAATGTTACAAGATCACGGCGACGATAGTCGTGTTAGTTTTAGGAATATTTGGGTTAGAGAACTTTAATATTTTACCAGTTATAATTTAAGGAGCAAACAAGAATAATTTTTGTTTGCTCCTTAACTGTTTAAGTAGGGTGAGAAGATTGATAATAAATTTTTCATTTATCTTACCTTTGTCTTAATCTTAAAATGTATTTATGATTCAATCGATGACCGGCTTTGGAAAGCATGTAGTTCAACTGCCTAATAAGAAAATTACGGTAGAAATAAAATCGCTAAATAGTAAGAGCATAGATTTAAATGCACGAATGCCTTCAAGCTATCGTGAGAAGGAATTAGAACTAAGAAAATTGGTCGCGAATTCATTGTTGAGAGGTAAAGTAGATTTTAATCTTTATGTAGAACTTACAGGAGACTCAACTTCTACTCAGGTTAACGAAGTAGCCGTTAAACAATATATGAATCAATTGAAAAATATTGCTGATGGTGATAATTTAAGATTATTAGAAATGGCATTGCGTTTTCCTGATGCAATGAAGACCGATAAGGAAGATATAGATGAATCTGAATACACAGCAATAAAAGAAGCATTAAAAGGGGCTTTAATAGAAATCAATGATTTTAGATCGGAAGAAGGTAGTGTTTTAGAAAAAGATTTTCTGGAAAGAATTTCTTCGTTGAAAAAATTGCTGGAAGAGGTTATAAGTATTGATCCAGATAGACAGGCAACGATTCGCGAGCGTTTGGAAAAGGCTGTACAAGATCTTAAAGCAGATGTTGATGCCAACAGATTTGAACAAGAACTTATTTACTATTTAGAGAAGTATGATATTACGGAAGAAAAAGTTCGTTTGGCAAATCATTTAGATTACTTCAGTAAAACATTACAGTCAGACGATAGTAATGGTAAAAAATTAGGATTCATTTCTCAAGAAATCGGTCGTGAAATTAATACGATCGGTTCTAAAGCAAATTTTGCACCTATGCAACAATTAGTGGTGCAAATGAAAGATGAGCTAGAGAAGATTAAAGAACAAATGTTAAACGTACTATAGATGAAAGGTGGAAAACTAATCATTTTTTCTGCGCCATCAGGAAGTGGAAAAACAACCATTGTACGCCATCTATTGGCACAGCCAGAATTGAATTTGGCTTTTTCGGTATCTGCAACTTCACGTCCTAGAAGGGGTAAAGAAAAGAATAAGGAACATTATTATTTTATGTCGGTTTCCGAATTTAAAAATCACATAAAGAATGATGATTTTTTGGAATGGGAAGAAGTATACCGAGATAATTTTTATGGTACGTTAAAAAGTGAGGTAGAACGACTTTGGGCAGAAGGCAAGAACGTAATATTTGATATTGACGTTGTTGGTGGCTTAAGAATAAAAAAGAAGTTTCCTGATCAGACTTTAGCTGTTTTTGTGAAGCCGCCAAGTGTAGACGAGCTTAAAATTAGACTTAAAAAGAGGAGTACTGAAAGCGAAGACAAAATAAATATGCGCATCGCAAAGGCATCGGTAGAATTGGCAACCGCACCACAATTCGATAAGGTTATAAAGAATTATGATCTTGATGTAGCCTTGAAGGAAGCAGTAGATTTAGTGGCATCTTTCGTTTCTGAAGATAAAGAATAAGTGAGTATGAAAAAGGTAGGACTATACTTTGGCACCTTTAACCCTATTCATATCGGTCATTTGGTTATAGCAAACCATATGGTTGAGTTTTCAGACCTAGATGAGGTTTGGTTCGTAGTAACACCTCAAAGTCCGTTTAAGGTCAAGAAAACGCTTTTGGATAACCACCAAAGGTTTGAAATGGTCTATGAAGCAACGAAGGAGTATGATAAGCTAAAACCTAGTAATATAGAATTTAACCTGCCTCAACCGAACTACACAATTAATACGTTGGTGCATTTAGGAGAAAAATATCCAGAGGGATATGATTTTTCATTGATTATGGGCGAAGACAATTTAAAAGGTCTTCATAAATGGAAGAACTATGAGGCTATTTTAGATCTTCACCATTTGTATGTATACCCAAGAATATCAGAAGGGGTTATTGAGCATCAATTTAAAGCGCATGATAAGATTCATAGGGTAAACGCTCCAATCATGGAAATTTCCTCTACGTTTATACGTAAAGAACATAAGAATGATAAAAACATTAAGCCATTATTACCGCCAGAAGTATGGAAATATATAGATGAAATGAATTTTTATCGCTAGTCAAGACTATTGGCTTTACGCAAGTTATCAGTTGCTAAAAATACATCACCCTTATTGTAATACCACTTACGTACTTTAGGTATCTTGATTCCGTTTACGGTAATTAGCTCTGAAAGTAGAATATATTCCCCATCATTTTTGCTTTCATCATGAAAGAATTGATAAACTTCCATAGCGTAGGTCTTTGGGTCAAAGTAGATATACCAAGTATCGCTACCCACCTCTTTTTCATACGTAGCTTTTAAAACTAGGTACGCTTTACCTTTAAAGGTTTTCTTTGTAACCTTGTTATCTATAATGGTGCCTGGATCCTTTAATTTCATTGGCAACCCGTATAGGTAAGTGTAGTAGTTTTTCATCATTTTAGCCCGTTCACAGCTAATGTTTAAACTATCTTTTATCTTAGGAAAAATAGAAGTACTTCCGTTCAATTTTAAAGTACAATCGTTATTATCCAGTTCAGATTCGATTATGTAATTGTCTTTGGTTACAGTAGTTTTAAAATAATTATTAGGTAGCTTCATTTCCACAACAGTACTTCGCGGACTACTTTTTGGGTTTTCCATTTCTATGAGCATTTTGCCTTTGAAGATAGACCAATTGTTACCTGGGTCATGAAATGCTATAGCTTTTTCTAATAATTCATTTCCGGTAATTTCTTGGGCATGGTTATATACACCTGTAAGTACTAAAGTGAATAGCAATAAATATTTCATAAATGTATTTTTGGTTCAATAGAAAAATTGATTTAATCTAAAGTTGCAGGGGCAACATCGGCATCATGTTCTTTATAATAAAGTTCCAATAGATCCATTGTTGCGGTCATTAAATCTTTGGTTTCTAGCAAGATGGTGAAATACAATGTTGTGTTTTTAGGACTAGATTCTTCTGACCTTGTGCGCTCTACTTGAAGGCTTATTTTTTGAGATACCAAATCATATAATTCTTGCTTATTGTTCAAAATAGTACCAATTTTTTCAAATGACCTTTCTTCAAATGCATGGTAAGTATTGTCAAAGATCTCAGCTAGTTTTATATCAATTTGTTTAAGCTCTTTAATTTGGTTGTATTTTAATTTCTTGTGGTTATTATTAACATGCTTGTGGCTTACTTTACCTATATATTCCAACGATTGAGAAATATCGGTTAAATGCCCCATGGCATTAATATAAAAATTACTGGCGCCAATATGAGCCTCTTCTAGATTCTTAATGAAATAAAAGGTGTGATTTCTCAAATCTTCAATTTCGTTCGCCAATTTTGCGCCTTGCTTCTTATTTTTATGTAGTGAGTTGAGGTCTTGTTTTGCTAATCCGTTAATAGAATTAGAGTATATTTTATTAGCTCTTTTTACAACATTGGCAATGTTCTTTGCGCTTTCTTCGATAACCCCTTGAATAGAACTGCTTTCTGCACGTTCTAAAATTTCTTCTTCTTTAGTCTCTTTTAATTTCTTGGTATGAGAAAGGTAATTCTTGCTGATTAATACAAATGCAAAAATTAATAATGCACTAATTGCATAAATACCACCTAAATGAATAATGTAAGCAATAATGGCTGCGGCTACGAATGCTACAATTGCTGTAAAGAACCATCCCCCAATAACATTTAATACACCAGCAACTCTATACACGGCACTTTCAGAACCCCAGGCTCTATCTGCCAAAGATGTACCCATAGCCACCATGAAAGTTACGTATGTAGTAGACAATGGTAGTTTTAATGACGTCGCTAATGAAATTAGTACACTTGCTACCATTAAGTTTACAGAAGCCCTTATGAGGTCAAAGGCAGGTTGGTCTTTTGCCTTTGCCTTTTGAGCGTATGAAGTTGGTTTTACGAACTGAATATCAATTCTCTTTTGTAATGATATCGGTATAATGCTGTTTAAATTTTCAGATGCTTTTATCGAAAATTTTACAATCTGTCTTGATAGATAATTTGGTTCAAAACGTTCATCGCCCTCGTCTTGTCTAGAAAGGTCAACACTTGTTTTCACTACATTTTTAGCTTTTGAAGAAAACCATAATGTAACAACCATGATTACTCCTGATGCTAATAATAAATAGGTAGGAGTTTGGACAGCCACAGCCAAGCCTTTCATGTTATATTCAGAAGCTAACTGACCTGAATCTGACCAACTTAAAAAAGATTCGTAAGCAGCCAAAGGTACTCCGATAAAGTTTACTAAATCATTACCTGCAAAAGCCATAGCCAAAGCAAACGTACCTAAAATAATGATGATAGTATATATATTCCATTTCATGAAGGTCGTAGCCGCCCATGATAGCGCGAACCATACCATGAAGTTCCCTAATAAGAATAATTCAGGATTTTCACCAATGAACATAGATGCTTCTGGGCTTAGTATAGAAGTACCTTTCAGACCTTTAATAAGTATAAAGTATATAATTGCCGTAATAGCCATGCCACCAAAAATGGCACCTACCCATTTTGGCTTGTCATTGAATTTAAAAGATATTAATACCCTAGTAAAAAATTGAACGATGGCGCCAATTGTAAATGCGACGACGACGGATAATAAAATACCCAATATGATTTCGGTCGCTTTATCTGTATTAATGTAGTTTGACAGATGGGTGAAATTACCATCTCCCGAATATATTTTAACTAAAGAAATGGCAACTGCTGCTCCTAAAAGCTCAAATACTATAGACACCGTGGTAGATGTGGGCATTCCTAAAGTGTTGAAGAAATCTAATAACAGAATATCGGTTATCATGACAGCCATAAAGACAATCATTATTTCTGCGAATACAAACTCTGACGGATTAAAGATTCCTTTTCTTGCCACCTCCATCATTCCACTTGAAGATACTGCTCCGAAGGCTATACCTACACTGGCAACAAGCATTATTGTTTTAAAAGAAATAGCTTTTGAACCTATCGCCGAATTTAAAAAGTTAACGGCATCATTACTAACACCAACAATTAAATCTGTTATTGCCAAAACTGCTAGAGCAATAATCATGAATAAATATATGTTCTCTCCCATCAAAAAATTAAATAAGGAACAAAAATGATATTATAAATTATCATTAAGGTTAAAATAAGGTTATGAAGTTAATATCGTATTCTATGATGATTAACATCTGCAAAGAAACTAAGTTTAGTTGTTGAAAATACTAATTTCTTTTTGAAAAAAGATTTTTTCTCTAGATATCCGTATTGCTTTTCAAAATGAAAAACTCAATTGATAGAAAGTCAAAAGATATGGTAGGATTACTTCGTTTTATTTGAAGCTAATTCTAGTGAATTTAAGGCATCTTCTGTCGTTACGCTTACTTTGGTAGTCGTAGGCATTGAAAGCCTTTTTGCATATAGTGTTTCTAAAATTTCAGCCGACTCACCTTCATTAACTGTAATTTCTATGTACATCGGCTCATAGCCTACAAATTGAACAAGAACTTCGTGCTTGCCTGGTAAAATATCATCAAATTCAAAATTACCTCTGAAATTCGTTTGAGTAGAAAACTCGGCGTTGTCAATACTGACTGAAGCCATTAATAAAGGTTCGTTATAAAATTCGCCATCTAATATTTTGCCCCTGATCGAGCTAGTTTCTTGTGCATAGGCCAAGGAACATGTTATTAAAGCGAAAAGGAAATAAATTTTCTTCATGTCTAAAGTTATACTTGACAAAGAAAACAACCCAAGGTTAAGATAAGGTTATCATAAAATTATGAATACATGTTTTAAAGGTTAAGGTTCTAGTGCATAATATTTTAGTGACTCTAGTTCTTAACAGAAGAAAATTAGTAAATGCTGTATCTTGCGGTCTGTTTAAAATGATATAAAATGAATTGGGAACAATTACTTTCTTTACGTAGGCAAGGAGATAAAAATAAACGATTAAGAAATGAACAAGATGAAACTAGACTTGGGTTTGATGTTGATTATGATCGAATTATTTTTTCATCTGCTTTTAGGAGTCTGCAAGATAAAACGCAGGTCATTCCCCTTTCAAAAACTGATTTTGTTCATACAAGATTAACACATAGCCTTGAAGTCTCTGTTGTAGGTAGAAGTTTAGGTAGACTGGCAGGTAAGAAGATAATAGAGAAACATCCTTATTTAAGGGAAGTGCATGGGTATCATTTTAATGATATTGGAGGTATCGTGGCAGCTGCAGCCTTAGCACATGATATTGGTAATCCGCCATTTGGTCACAGTGGAGAAAAAGCTATAGGGGAGTATTTTAAAACTGGAAACGGGGTAAAATATAAAGAATTGCTTTCTGAAGTAGAATACCAAGACATTATTGACTTTGAAGGGAATGCAAACGGTTTCAAATTAATGACCCAAGATAAAGCGGGTGTCTCTGGCGGACTTCGTTTAAGCTATGCTACATTAGGAGCTTTTATGAAATATCCAAAAGAATCACTTCCAAAGAATCCTACTAAGCATATTTGTGATAAAAAATTCGGATTCTTTCAAAGTGAAAAAAATATATTTGAGGAGATTGCGCAAGAATTGGGTTTGTCAAGTAGAAGTAACGATGGTACAATTTCTTATGGTAGACATCCACTTACATTTTTAGTAGAAGCTGCAGATGATATATGTTATACTATTATTGATTTTGAAGATGGTATAAACTTAGGGCTAATTTCAGAAGATTATGCTCTCGAATATTTGATAAAGCTAGTGAAAGACACCATAAATACCAATAAGTATAATTCATTGGAATATATGGAAGATAGGTTAAGTTACCTCCGCGCTCTTGCTATAAACACCTTAATTCAAGACGCTGTTTCTATATTTATTGAAAATGAAGAAAGTATATTAAACGGTACTTTTGAAGTTTCTTTGTTGGATAAAAGCGGGTTTAAAGCTCAGATTGAAGATATTATTAGCCTAAGTGTTCAAAAGCTCTATCAGTCGCAAGAGGTAGTAGAAAAAGAAATAGCCGGTTACACCATTATTTCTGATATTTTAGATGTGTATATTGCCGCACTAATTGGTAAAAAGAACAATAACGCATCTAATTATCATAAGCTTATTTTAAAGACTTTACCTGGTTTCTATCAAGAAACAAGTACATCGCTTTATCAGATTATATTGAATACGTGTTGTTATGTCGCAAGCCTATCTGATAGTGCTGCGGTTCATATCCACAATAAAATTAAGGGAAAGCAACTTTAAAATCCGTATAGTACGCCAACGCCAAGCGTTTGTTTAAATTGAATTCTTGGTGTACCGGCGTCTAGTGTTGTACCATCATCATTTTTAATAACATCAAAAAGGATATCATCATCATAAATAACCTGTGTACCTAAACTGGCGCTTATAAATTTATTTACTTTCATTTTTAATGAAAGTTCCCAGTCTACATCTATGTTTCCAAAACTTTTGATATAGTCGGTGTAAAGACTTAATCTGCTGGTTAGTTCAACATTTTCTACTACAGTATAATTTACATTGTTGGTTATTAGAATACCAAACTCCAGTAAATGATTTTTTCCTGGGGTTATTATATTACCATTCGCATCAAGTACGGCTTCTTCTACACCAAAGGAACCACTATTAGCAAGGTTTTGGTCGAGTACAAATGTCGATTTTTGTGTTAGTGGTGATAAATAAAGATTAAACTTTTCATCTTTAGTAATAAATGATGTACCAGCACCAAACAGTAAATAACCGGGAGCCATGAATCTTGAAATTGGGGTTTCTCTATCTGGGTAAGTGTAACCGTTAGAAAATTGGGTGTTGAAGTTCAACTGAACAGAGTATGCCCAATTACTAATCGTATCTTTCTTAAAGGCTAAGTTTGAACTTAGGCGAATAACATCTTCTGTTTTTCGTAGTTTTTGGCCTTCTTGTGCATTTAAACCGTACTTAAGTTCTAAGTCGTTTTCCCATGAAAAATTACTGAATTTATATTTTCTGGCAAAAGTTAAATATCCAAGTCCGCTAATGGCATTGTCACCACCCGCATTCCAATTTACAAATGCAACTTCACTAATATCTAAACCAAAACTGTTTTCACTTTCCCAGAAAGAAGGAACTCTAAAACGTTGAAAACCTTTTTGTAAGATTTTGGTTTTTTTAAAGTCAATATTGGGTATTTGAAGGTTTACGTCTTTTCTAGGGGTGAAAATCTTATCTACCGTTCTACGAATTACGATGGTGTCTACAGCTATGCTGTCTACCACAATGCTATCAACAATTATAGGTGCCGGTATTGTATCTTGACCAAAGGATATAGTTGCAACTAATAGTAGTAGCGGAAGTAAAAAACTAAGCGATTTTGAAGCCATTATTTTCATAGAAATTGTTGTACATATTGTTTTACGGACATCTTATCTAGTCCTGCTCTTTTATGCAATTCTTCGGTTGAACCGTGAGTAATAAAAGCATCAGGAATGCCAAATATCTTAATTATTTTATGGATTCCAATGTTATTTGCAAATTCTAATACAGCACTACCAAATCCACCAACAGCTGAGCCATCTTCAAGCGTAATAATATGCTCATATTTCTGTAAGATTTCTTTTAATAAAATGGTATCCAGCGGTTTAATGAATGAAAAATCATAATGAGCAATTGCTGTGTGTTGGTCCAATTCTGACAGCAAATTTGATGCCATATTTCCTATTGGGCCTGTACTTAAAATGGCAATTTTGGTTCCTTCTTTTAAAACTTTCGCTTTTCCAATTATAAGTTTTTCCATTGGTGCTTGCCAATCTATTAAATTACCTCTACCACGAGGATACCTAATGGCAATTGGGTGGTCTAAACCTAGTTGTGCGGTAAACATTATGTTACGTAGCTCAATTTCATTTAGGGGTGAAAATATAATTAGATTTGGTATGCATCTTAAATAAGAAATATCAAAAATACCGTGATGTGTTGGTCCGTCTTCACCCACCAATCCTGCACGATCCAAGCAGAAAATCACTGGTAAATTTTGTATAGCTACATCATGTATAACCTGATCATAGGCACGTTGTAAAAATGTAGAGTAGATATTACAGAATATGACTAAACCGTCAGTAGCCATACCTGCAGCCAACGTTACCGCGTGCTGTTCTGCGATACCAACGTCAAAAGCCCTATCGGGTATAGCTTCCATCATAAATTTTAGAGAGCTACCTGTGGGCATAGCGGGAGTTATACCTACTATTTTTTCATTCTTTTGGGCAAGTTCAACTAATGTCTTACCAAATACATCTTGAAACTTGGGTGGTTGGGCAACGTTTGTTTTCTTTTGTAGTTCACCCGTTTGCTTATTAAACTTACCGGGCGCATGATAGGTAACTTGATTTTCCTCTGCCTTTTGCAACCCTTTTCCTTTCGTGGTGATTACGTGTAGCAATTTAGGACCTTCAATATGCTTTAAACGTTCTAGTTCTTTTGCCAAACCGTGCAAGTCATGACCGTCTATAGGACCCGTATAATTAAAATTAAGGCACTCAAAAATATTCTCTTCTTTTGCTGTACCTGTTTTTACGTTGGTCAAGTATTTTTTTAATGCACCAACACTTGGGTCGATCCCCATGGCATTGTCATTGAGAACCACTAGAATATTCGCGTTGGTAACCCCGGCATGGTTTAATCCTTCAAAAGCCATACCGCTGGCTATAGAAGCATCTCCAATAACGGCAATATGTTGTCTCTGTAATTTACCTTGTAATTGGGCTGCTAAAGCCATACCTAACAGAGCGGAAATAGAAGTGGAGCTATGCCCCGTACCAAAAGCATCATATTCGCTTTCTTCCATTTTTGGAAAGCCACTTATGCCGCCTAACTGTCTATTGGTATTAAATATATTTTTTCTACCGGTCAGTATTTTATGACCGTAGGCTTGGTGTCCAACATCCCAAATTAGCTTGTCTGTAGGCGTATTAAAAACATAGTGTAATGCAATGGTCAATTCTACAACACCTAAACTGGCGCCTAAATGACCCTCTTTAACCGAAACAATGTCAATAATAAACTCACGTAACTCAACAGCCAATTTTTCTAAATCTTTTTCTTTTAAAGATTTAAGGTCGTTGGGTGAATTGATATGTTTTAGTATCGATTTCAAACTGTGGGTATAATGAAGACAAAAATACTTTTTTAAAAATGAAACTGTCGTATTTTTGAACTTATGGTTTTACCTTACGATGATACTTATTTTATGAAAAAGGCACTACAAGAGGCAGAGTACGCCCTTGAAGCTGGCGAAGTACCTGTAGGTGCGGTAATTGTTGTGCAAGATAGAATCATTGCCAGGGCACATAATCTTACGGAAAAATTAAACGATGTTACGGCGCATGCAGAAATGCAGGCAATTACTTCGGCCGCAAATTTTTTAGGTGGAAAATATTTAAAGGACTGTACGCTTTACGTAACCTTAGAGCCATGCCAAATGTGTGCTGGTGCTTTGTACTGGAGCCAGATTGGTAAAATCGTTTATGGCGCTAGAGATGAACAGCGTGGGTGCGGAGTTATGGGAACTACATTGCATCCTAAAACTAAAATATTTGGTGGTGTTTTAGAAGATGAAGCTGCAAGTTTATTGCTTCAGTTTTTTGCTAAGAAAAGAAAATAGGATTTAGTATAAATGAAAAACCACGCAATAGCGCGGTTATCTAGTTTTTCATGAAAGGAATTTATAGTACTTGTACTTGTCCGGCAACTGTGCCTTTTCTTCCTTCTTCCTCTTCGTAGCTCACTTTATCACCTTCTCTAATTTCTGTGCCGTGTAAAGCGGTGGCATGAACAAAAATATCTTTTCCAGTTTCTTCATTGGTTATAAATCCATAACCTTTAGATTCATTGTAAAATTTGACGGTACCAATCATTGTATTGAAATTTTAATATTAACATTCTAATTTAATATTTTTTCCTGTTGATTGGTAGGAAATTGAGGGTTTATTTTATCGGAGTATCTTGATTATCAGTGTTTCTAGGCTTTTTTCCTTGCATTTTTCTCACATTTTCATCTGTAAGCATATAATCGTTGAATTTTTTACCCTTGCTTTCTTTTATCAAAAAAAGTGGCATTGCCAATAAAAACAGTCCTAAAGTACCTGAACCAATAAATCTATGTGATAATGCTTCTTGGTCAGTATCTAGGCTAAATCCATAAATGATTAGTCCTGTGGAGATTAAAACTATAATGGTGATAATGTATTTCATGTTGTTTCTTTTTCTGAAAGATTTGAGGAATTTACTTTTTATTTGGTAAAACGTATCAATTCTCTTCTGTAAGCGGTCAATAATTTTGATTTAGATACAAAGCCCATGTATTTTCCATTTTTAACAACGGGTAAATTCCACGCGCCACTATCTTGAAATTTCTGCATTACTATCTGCATACTATCCAACCCGTAATAAATATGATCTGGGGCTTTATGAGTAAAGGTTTCCACCTTTGTGGTGTTGTACAATTTGGTGTCGAACATAAATTCTCTAATATCATCTAAAAGAATAATGCCCAAAAAACGCTGATTTTCATCAACTACAGGAAAAATGTTCCTGGTAGATTTTGCAACGGAATCATGTAACATTTCACCTAAAGTCATCTCTGGATGCACAATTTTAAAATTAGTTTCAATTACAGATTCTAGGTCCATTAGCGTAAGAACAGCTTGGTCTTTATCATGGGTCAATAAATCGCCACTTTCAGCTAACTCTCTAGTGTAAATAGTATAATCTACCGTGTTTTTAGTGATAAGGTATGATATGGATGCCGTAATCATCAGAGGAACAAATAGAGCATAACCACCAGTGATTTCCGCAATTAAGAAAATAGCGGTTAATGGGGCATGTTGTACTCCGGCAATAAGACCGGCCATACCAATTAACGTAAAATTACTCTCGGATACTGAAAACCCTAGTCCAGAATTATTGATAATCTTGGCAACTACATTACCTAAGGCACTACCCATTACCATGGTTGGGATAAAAATACCACCAGCACCACCTGCAGCCAGTGTAGTGGTCATTGCAACAGCCTTAAAAATGGTAATACCTATTAATAGAGCAATTACAATCCAGATATTGTTTGTGTAGGTATCAAAAGGAGTTTTGCCTAAAGCAGTAATGTGGTCACCTATAAGCAAGTAGTTTATAAAGGAAAACCCTTCACCATATAACGGCGGGATCATATATAACATAATGCCTATCGCTAAGCCACCAACTAAAAGACGGTATTTCGGACTCTTTAATGGTTTAAAGAGGTTTACGATTCTAAAGTACATTTTTGTAAAATAGATAGATGCTACCGCAGTACCAACCCCTAAAAGAATATAGAATAAGGTGTCTTTAATTTCAAAAGGTTCTGTGTTGGAAAAGTTTAATAAAACCTCATTTCCCATAAAAAAGTAGGAAGTAAGCACACCGCTTATGGAAGCTAGTAATAAGGGTAACATGGATATCATGGTAAGATCCATGCTAAATACTTCTACGGCGAAAATTATGGCCGCAATAGGCGATTGAAATATGGAGGATATAGCACCTGCCGATGCGCAAGCAATTAACAGGGAACGAGTTTTTGAATTGATATGAAACAGGCGTCCTAGGTTTGAACTTATAGCTGCGCCTGTTGCAACAGCAGGTCCTAATAACCCTACAGATCCACCAAAACCTACGGTTAACGGAGCAATAATTAGTTGGGTGTATACTTGCTTTACATCTATACGACCTTTGTTTTTAGATAAAGAGAACAGAATAGAAGATACGGCATGATTAAGTTTCTCTTTATGAATGTATTTTACATAAAGATATACCAAAGTAAGACCGATAATAGGGAGGATGAAATACAGTTGATTGCTAGAGAAAATAATTCCTTTTTCAAGGGATGCCTCAATGAAGTAGGTTATGTTTTTTAGGGTAACCGATGCCAAGCCTGCTAAAAGCCCCACAACAACGCTTAATATATATATAAAGGTCTTTTGTGAGATGTTCTTATATCTCCACTTATAAATACGCTTTAAAAGGTTGTTCGCTTGAATGGGCATGTTTTGGCCATAACATTAGTAAGGGTCAAAGGTATTTAATTACTGGTTATGATTTTTGATTTAAAATCTTCTAAATCTTCAAGATAAATTTGGCGTAGGGTTTCTACATAAGCTCTATTGTTATAATAGCCGTTGTTGAAATCTACAATGGCATCTTCAATCATATTAATAGCCATTTTTTTATTACCCTCATTTAATAATAACTGCGCCTTATAATATTTGGCATCTGCAGAGTTGGTAAAGTACTGAATAACTTTGTCAAAATTCTCATTTGCTTTCTTTGTATTGCCAGATTCAAAATAGGCTATCCCTCTGTAAAGAAAAGCTTCTAGCTCTACCCAATCTTCACCAGAGTCTTCTGTTTCTTTAGTAATGTGTTTGTCCCAATAAGCAATAGAGTTGTCGTAGTCTTTTGCACCTAAATAAGCGATACCTCGCCAAAAATCTACACTATGCCCTTGTGGATAATCTAAATGTGATGTCAATGAATCTGATGCGTTAAAATCTGCAATTGCTTTTTCAAAGTCTCTGTAGAAATTAAGATATAGATAGCCTCTCATTGGCTGCCAATTTTTTGGATCTATTTCGACAGATTTGTCAATGAGTGGTTTCCATTCTAAAGGCATCCCTCTCTTTAAATATGGTATTGAAATTTCACGCCAAGCTGCGGCATGTGTCGGGTCTAATTTTAAAATAGAGTCCAACATGGTCATTGATTTAGGTGTACCTTGAATAGGCTTCATGTGGTCATGTGTACCGAATTCTTGATCAAAAAGAATTTTAGCAAGGTCTTTATCCTGCTGAGTATTATTTTTTGAGGCTTTTTTACAAGAAATCAACAAAAATAAGCCCAGTATTATGCTAAGGAAGTATTTCTGAAATTTCACCATCTTCAATTTTGTAAATTAAGTACATATAGCTGTCTAACTGTTCACCTTTAATGCTTGATATATTCCAATTTTCTTTTCTAGAACTTAATTTTATAATTTGTTTAACTAGGTTTGGTGAAAATTTAGATGGTTTATAATCAATATCTAATTCATTGATTTCCATTCTTCCAACCTCTCCTTTACAATTGATTATAAATCTCAAGTTCAAAAAACCATTATCAGTGTTGTCTGTACTAATATAATGTTCTAAAATATATTTTTCAAATGAGGATTTACTACCGTTAAATATAGGGGTATACATAGCTGCATTTGCAAACCAGCCAATTATACGATCTTCATTACAAAGATTAAAGTCCTTATTAACTATTGATAGGTGTCCAATATTATTAGGGTATTTTTTTTCATTCACTTCATATTTCCAATCATATTGATAATAAAAATATCCAATAACACCACCAATGATTAAAACTATGCCCAATAAACTATACAATACAACTTTTACCCATTTTTTCACAAAGTGAATTTAACAAAAAATACCTTACTTAGTGTGGTAGTTGATTTGTAAGGTATCTAATTGAAGAGAAGAGCAAACAAAAAAATCCCGCACTAGGCGGGATTTTTAATTATCACTTTGTCAAGATGGTTTATTCTTGAATATCCAACTTCAAGTTCAATTCTTTCAATTGCTCATTATCAATTGGGGCAGGGGCATCAATCATGACATCTCTACCGCTATTATTTTTAGGGAAGGCAATGAAATCCCTAATTGTTTCTTGTCCTCCTAAAATAGATACAAGTCTATCCAAACCAAATGCTAGTCCGCCATGTGGTGGTGCACCGTATTGGAATGCATCCATTAAGAAACCGAATTGTGCTTTTGCTTCTTCAGGAGTAAAGCCTAAGTGCTTGAACATGGTTGCTTGCATGTCCTTATCATGTATACGAATAGATCCACCGCCTATTTCGTTTCCGTTCAATACCAAATCGTATGCATTTGCACGAACAGCACCTGGATCAGTATCCAGTAATTCTAACTGACCTGGTTTTGGTGATGTAAATGGGTGGTGCATGGCATGGTAATGACCAGTTTCTTCATCAAGCTCCAACAATGGGAAATCTACTACCCATAATGGCGCAAATTCGTTTGGTTTTCTTAATCCTAGTCTAGTAGCCATTTCCATACGTAAGGCACTTAATTGTGTTCTTGTTTTATTGGCATCACTAGAAAGTACACAAATAAGATCACCTGGTTTGGCGCCTGTTGCTTCTGCCCATTTTGCTAAATCATCTTGGTCGTAGAATTTATCAACGGTAGATTTAAAGCTTCCGTCTTCATTGCATTTTACGTAAACCATTCCATTAGCACCAATTTGTGGACGCTTAACCCAGTTTACTAAGGCATCTAACTCTTTTCTAGTATAAGAAGCAGCACCTGGTACGGCAATACCAACGACTAGTTCAGATGAATTGAAAACTCCAAATTCTTTATGCTGTGCAATAGCGTTTAATTCAGCGAACTCCATTCCAAAACGAATATCTGGCTTATCGTTACCGTATTTAGCCATAGCATCATCATACGTCATTCTCGGG
Source organism: Maribacter sp. Asnod1-A12 (assembly GCF_045063735.1). NCBI lineage: Bacteria > Pseudomonadati > Bacteroidota > Flavobacteriia > Flavobacteriales > Flavobacteriaceae > Maribacter > Maribacter sp. Asnod1-A12. The sequence goes on along the minus strand of NZ_JBEFNZ010000006.1, from coordinate 1,125,753 downwards.
AACGAATCTATCTCAACACCATTCACTTCTTTTAAAAGGTACTTGGTTAAGTTCTCGAAAACGTTAAGTATATCTTCTTGCTCAACAAAGGCCATTTCACAATCTATCTGCGTAAACTCTGGCTGTCTATCGGCACGTAAATCTTCATCTCTAAAGCACTTTACAATCTGAAAGTACTTATCCATACCACCCACCATTAGCAACTGCTTAAATGTTTGTGGCGATTGTGGTAAGGCATAAAACTGCCCTTCGTTCATACGGCTTGGTACCACGAAATCTCTAGCACCTTCTGGTGTAGATTTTATTAAATACGGAGTCTCTACTTCTATAAAGCCTTCGCCCGATAAAAATTTACGAACTTCCATGGTTACCTTACTTCTAAAAATAAGGTTGTTTTTTACAGGATTTCTACGGATGTCTAAATACCTGTATTTCATACGGAGGTCTTCGCCACCATCAGTTTCGTTCTCTATAGTGAACGGCGGAGTCTTAGATTCGTTTAAAATGATCAGTTCAGAAACCAAAACTTCAATATTACCCGTTGGGATGTTTGCGTTTTTGGAAGCTCTTTCAATAACCTCACCTTTAATTTGAATAACAAACTCTCTACCTAGATTTCTAGCTTGCTCTAAAAGTTCTGCATTGGTACGGTCTTCATCAAGAACTAGTTGTGTAATACCATAACGATCACGTATATCTACCCAAACAACAAAACCTTTGTCTCTTGTTTTGGAAACCCACCCAGAAAGGGTAACTGTTTCGCCAATATGTGATTCTCTTAATTCCCCGCAGGAATGGCTTCTATACATAACATGTGCTTTAATGAAAGGGCAAATTTAAGAAGTCTATTTCATTATAGGTCTATATGAAAGGCACGTTTTATAGGATGACCGGTTTACGACATAATCGACACGATTTTTATTTAAGTATCTAAAAAACAGTTTAATATAGCTTTAATGTAAAGTTAATGTTATGTAAAAGTTACCAAAACATTGATTAATTGCAAAATAATTGTATCTTTATCTCGTTAGAGTATTGTAAAATAATAATCCCAAAAAATATATATCATGAAAAAATTCTTAATTATAGCCGTTATGGCATTGTCTTTAGGAGCATATGCTCAAGTTGATCCTACTTTTGAAAAAGATGGAGAAAAAGTGAAAGCAACATATTTTCACGCAAATGGTGAAAAATCTCAAGAAGGATACTTTTTAAACGAAAAGTTAGAAGGAGAGTGGAAAATGTTCAATGAAAAAGGAGATAAAATTGCAATGGGTAACTATGAGAACGGTGTTAGAACCGGTAAGTGGTTATTCTGGGAAGGTGATGTACAAAGCGAAGTAAGTTTTGATAACAACAGAATTGCAAGTGTATCTAAAGCAAACACAAAAGATCCTGTTGTTAGTAATAAATAAACTAACTAAGTCAAATAAAAAGCCCGTATCATAATTGATACGGGCTTTTTTATGCAATTAACTTAAAGTGGATTATGCTACACTTTCAAGTTGTTCGTTTTGGTCATTGCTCTTGTTTCCAAAACTGCTGATCTTGACTTTTATACGATATACTATATTGAATAGTACAGGCACAATGATTAGAGTTAAGAAGGTAGCAACCAATAAACCGAAGATTACTGTCCATGCCAATGGTCCCCAGAAAATTACATTGTCACCACCAATATAGATATGTGGATTAAACTCTGAGAACAAGGCAAAGAAATCAATGTTAAGACCAATTGCCAACGGAATTAATCCTAATACTGTTGTTATAGCTGTCAATATTACGGGTCGTAATCTTGCCTTACCACCTACGATCATGGAATCTGTTGCATCATCCATGGTTAACAAATCACTGTCTTCTATACCCAGACGTACCTTTTTACGATCTATTAGAATTTGGGTATAATCTAGAAGTACCACACCGTTATTTACTACAATACCGGCTAATGATATAATACCCATCATGGTCATCATAATTACGAAAGACCATCCGGTAATCATCAATCCTCCAAATACACCTATAAAGCTTAGGAAAATGGCAATCATAATAATCAATGGTTTAGATATACCACCAAATTGGAAGATTAGAATAAGCATAATCAATCCTAATCCTGAGAAAAATGCACCTACTAAGAAGGCTTGTTGTTTCGCTTGCTCTTCTAATTGACCTGTATAATCAATTTTAACGGTAGCGGGAGTTCCATCAAAACTTCCCATCTCATTTTGGATTTCGGCAACAATTGCACCGGCATCAGTAAAGCCAGGTTTTAATCCTGAATATATAGTTACAACACGTTTACCGTCGCGGTGCTTAATAGCACTATAGCCAGATGTATTCTTTTCGGTTGCTACAGCAGAAATCGGAATCTCCTTAATCTGTCCGTTAGAAGGATCTCTAAAAATGATATTCTGGTTGAATAACGCGCTCTTGTTGTACCTTAAGTCTTCATTAAATCTGATGTTGATATCATAATCTTCACCATCCTCTTTGTAAACACCTGCTTTTTCACCAAAAATAGAACGTCTTAACTGGTTACCAACTTGACCAACGGCAACACCTAATTCTCCTGCTTTTTGGCGATCTACAATCACTTGCATGGCTGGTTTGCCCTTGTTTACATCTATTTTCAATTCTTCAATACCAGCAATGTTTTTAGTATTGATGAAGTTTTTAATGTCTTCGGCAGTATTGATCAGTTCGTCATAATCATTACCTTCAAGTTCAATGTTAATTGGGAAACCTGCTGGCGGTCCATTAGCATCTTTCTCTACTGATATGGCAACACCAGGATAAATGCCCTGTAATGCGGCTTGTACACGACCACGAATATCTTCGGTATTTAAACCATTACGAAATTTATACTCGCTAAAGTTTACGGTTACCTTACCCTTATGTGGCATTTCGGCAGATGAACCACCATCGGTAAGCGGATTACCGGCACCTTCACCTACTACAGATACAGCAGATGCCATCATAAAGTTTTCACCCTTTTCATTCTTGTATATATCATCATCCATGATTGCGTATACCTGATTCTCAACCTCTTTGGTAATCTCATTGGTTTTCTCAATAGATGTTCCCTCAGGGTATTCTACATACACATAGATTTCATTTGGTTTGTTATCTGGGAAGAATTCAATTTTAGTTCTACCGCTACCAACAGACATACCAAATAACATGAATACACCGATTAGCATTAAGAATGTAATACCAAAATACCAGTATACGTTGCTGCCTCTTAAGGCGTGTTTCAAGCGTCTTTCGTACCAGTTTTCAAAACGTGCCATTGTATTCTTCTGGAATTTAATAGCAGATCCCTTAATGATATATTTGTATGCCCAAAACATGATTGCAGTAAGGATCAATACAGAACCTAAGCCGCGCATTGCACCACCAAAAATTAAAATTAATGCTCCTAGACCAACTAGAATAGCACTCATTCTAATCAATTGCTTTAAGGTCAGTTCTTTTTCATCGGTACTCATGAATTTGGAAACCAACATAGAGTTCATGAATATGGCCACAAATAATGATGATCCCAATACAACGGATAGTGTAATAGGGAAGTAGATCATAAACTGCCCAAATATACCGGGCCAAAGACCTAATGGAACAAACGCTGCCACAGTTGTAGCTGTCGATATAATAATTGGGTAGGCAATTTCACCTATACCTTTTTTAGCTGCCTCTATTCTAGACATGCCTTCGTCCATTAATCGGTATACATTTTCAACAACTACAATACCATTGTCGACCAACATACCAAGTCCCATAATCATTCCGAAGAGAATCATAGTGTTCAGCGTATAACCTAGCCATGAAAGAATTACAAATGACATGAACATGGACATCGGTATTGCAAAACCAACGAATAATGCATTTCTAAAACCTAAGAAAAACATTAAAACGGTTACTACGAGTATAATACCAAAGATGATATTGTTTACCAAATCATCAACTTGGTTCAATGTACGCGTAGAAGAATCATTGGCAATAGAGATATTTAAATCTGGCGGAAAGTAATCGGCTTTTTCTTTCTTTACCAATGCTTTTATTTTATCAGCAGCAGAAATGGAGTTTCTACCCGCTCTCTTCTTAACATCGAGCATTACTACGTTATTCCCAAATTCACGAGCATAAGTAGTTTTGTCTTTTGCCTGAAAGTTAATCGTCGCAATATCTTTTAAGTATACGGCACCGTTCTCAGATTTAACCACAAAGTTGTTTAGTTCTTTAGGATCCTCTACTTCACCTAAAATACGAATGGTACGTCTTTGTCCAACAGTTTTCAAATTACCGGCAGACATGGTCATGTTACCATTGCTTATAGCGCTGATAACATCTTGAAAGCTAATTTTAGCAGCCATCATTTTGTAGATGTCAACACCAACTTCGACCTCTAAATCTTGTGCACCACGAATGTCTGCTTGTTTAATTTCTTGTAGATCTTCTACTTCATCTTGTAGGTATTCTGCAAATTCCTTTAATTTCTCTACAGGATAATCACCTGTAAAGTTGATATTCATAATGGGCACTTCTTCAGAGAAGTTAAGGTCGAATACATTTGGTTCTACTTTGGCACCGTTAAAAGTAGGCCAGTCTTCACTCGCTTTTTCACTGTCTACCTCATCTTTTACCTTTTGCTTAGCTTGCTCAACGGTAATGTCCTCATCAAATTCTATGGTTAAAATGGCATAATCTTCTTGAGAAGTTGAGGTAATCTCAACCACATTACTAATGTTCTTTAACCTGTCTTCTAAAGGATCAGTAATCAGTTTTTCAATATCTTCAGCGGTGTTACCAGGGTATGGTGTACTAATGTAGATCTTGGTTTCTATAATTTCTGGAAAATCTTCTCTAGGCATGGCCATATAGGCACTAAATCCCAACCAAAGAAAAATGGCTATCATGACATAAATAACCGAAGGGTTATCAATGGCCCAAGACGATATACCGAATTCCTTATCGGCGTTCTTTTGTACTTTGCTCATCGATATCTATTTTTTGATTTTTACTTTTTGACCATCCTTAACGCTTCTTGCACCTTCTTTTATAATTTGGTTACCATCGGCTAAACCAGATAATACTTCAATATTGGCACCTTGGGTTTTACCAGTTGTGATAACGCTTCTTTTTACTAGCGCTTCTCCATCAGTATTAGTCTCTTCCGCTACGAATACATACTGCTCGCCGTCTGCATTTTCTGAAATTATACTGGTTGGTATTAAAATAGCTTCTTCACTGGTGTAGTCGTTTATAGCAACCTTTGCAGTTAAATTAGGTTTTATTCTACCGTCTTTGTTAGGTACGGGAATTTCAGCTTCAAAAGAACGGTTAGAAGGATTGATGAAATTACCTGTCTCTCTGATTTTGGTAACGATGCTATCACCTAAAACAGAAAAATATACTAAGGCTTCTTTACCTTTTGCAACGCTACCTAAATATGATTCTGGTACTTCTACTTCAATGTACATATCAGATAGATTCACAATACGAAAAACCTCTGAACCTGGACCTGGAGCAACTACTGTTCCTTGATCTTTAATAACATTGTCTATAATTCCCGAAAAGGGCGCTCTGACAGTAGATTTTCCTAGTTGACTTTGAGTTTGGGAAACCATGTTTTCGGCTGCTTCATAATTTGTTTTAGCCTGTAAATATTGAATTTCTGATCCAATATTCTGATTCCATAAACGCTCTTGGCGTTCGAATGTCGTTTTAGCCAATGCTGCTTGCGTTTTTAGTTGACTTAATTGACTTGACATACCGCCATCATCTATAGTTGCAAGTATTTGCCCTCTGGATACACGGTCGCCTGCTTTTACATATACTTTTTGTAGAGTACCCGACATTTCAGGATAAATTAAAACGTTTTGTTTGGTACTTACAGCTCCTTGTAATTCTAAATAGTGATTAAATATCTCTTTTTTAGCTGTTAATGTATTCACCAAAGGAAGTTTCTCTTCGTTACCTAAAATTGCAATTGCAGAGTCTAAAGATTTTAGCTGTACATCTATTAATTTTTGTTGTGAGGTTATTTCGCTTTTTTTAGCTCTTATCGCCTCAAGGTTTTGCTTCTCGATGATTTCAGCTACTGATGGCTCCCCACCACCACAAGAGAAAAGGGCAATAGTCGCGGTTAGTAAAAATAATATTTTCTTCATGATTGTTTTTTTAATGATTGATTATTTAAGCTTTTGTATTTAGTATAATTTCTAATTCGGTTTTTTTATTGATGACCTCTACCATAGATTGCAAGTACTCTTGTTGCGTGGTATAAAGTTGTGTTTGAGCTTGTCTAAGTTCAAAACTAGTTGCAAGACCTTCTTTATACTTGATCTGATTTTTATTTTCTATACGTTCAGATAACATTAGATTTTGTTTGGCAGTTTCGTAATTAGCAATGGCAAGAGTATAATTATTTTTGGCATTTTCTAATTGTAGTCTAATTTGCTGCTCGGCTTCAGTTAACTGTGTTTTTGCTTTTTCTAAAGCAATTTTAGCACGTTGCGTACTGGCACTTCTTTTTAAAGAGCTAAAGATTGGAATATTAAGATCGAAACCTAAAATTGAAGAGTCGTACCATTCTTGTTCACCACTAAAAAAATCAAAGCTATCAGAGTATGCCGAACTACCATAATTTACAAAAGCATTTAAAGTCGGTAATGCACGGCTTCTTGCCAATTTCCATTCGAAGAAACGTTGTTCGTTCAAATTTTCTGCTAGTTTATAATCAACATTATCATTGATATTGAAATCGGTACCTATAATACTTATATCCATTTTAGAAACTGTTAGGTCTTCCAGTTTTTCTTGTAATGTCGTAGGCGTATTTAAATCCAACCCTAAACTCACATTTAACATTTGTAAGGTAATTTCCTTTAATCTAATGGCATTCTGTAATTGATTTTCTATAGATGAAAGTGTAATTTGAAGTTGGTCGACACTTTCTTCATCTCCTAATCCGTTTTCATAAAGTTTGGTTGTTTCGTAAAGGTTTTTTTCTAACGTCGATTTATTCTTCTTTAAAATATTTACACTTTCTTCAGCTAAAAGTACATTGCCATAAGCTTCTACTACTTGTTTTCTTACATCTAGCTCTGTCTTTTCTTTATTGTTTTTGCTGTAACTTAAAAATGCTTTTGTCGCCTGTACCCCAACGATATAAGAACCGTCAAAAATCTGTTGCGTTAAAGTTGCGGTAGCAGTAGCTGATTGTGGCTGTGAAAAAATTATAGGTATAAAATCTCCTGCTTCACCGCCTAAGAATTCTGCCGGTAACAACGAAACAGGTTGTTTCAATTGGTTTTGATAACCTATAGAACCATTTATCTGTGGCAAACCACCTGCTATTGTTTCCCATTTTTGTTTTTGAGCGTCTATAATATCTCTATCTGCATTAATTGCTGAATAATTGTTTTCTAAAGCATATTGAATTGCTTCGTCAAGGGTAAAACTATACGTCTGCTCTTGTGAATACCCTAAGGTTATACTTAGAATAGTGATTAAAACTAATAATTGATTTCGCATTTATTCTTGATTTGAATTGATGATGTTATTTAGTATTGTTTTTCCTTTAGGTGTTACAATACCACGTAAATGATATTCTAAAAATGAATCCATTAAATTTTTTACAGGAAATTGTTCTAATGGAAAAATGGTTAGGTCTTTAATGCTATTCATACCTGTAAAATATATTCTAGCTATAAATTCAGGTTCTACATTGTCTCTAAACAGACCTTGTTGCAAACCACGTTCTACATTTAATAAAACACATTTATGCATTTTATTGAATTGCATCATTTTTAAGGACTTATGAATTTTAGGATAGTACTTCATTAATTGAAATTGAGGTGAGCTTTTCTCATCCTTTAAATGAGACATTACATATTTCTTAATTTCGTATAATTCTTCAATAGCGTTTTTTTCCATTGCTATAATTAAGTCAATACCGTCGCTTAAAATGCAGAATTTGTTCATGACACAGTCTTCTACTAGGGAAGTTTTATTGCTATATTCACTATAAATGGTTTTTTTAGACATGCCGATTTCATTGGCAATATCATCCATAGTAATACTTTTAAAACCACGTTCTAAGAAAAGCTGTGTAGCTGTATCCCTAATTTTTTCTTTCATAACGGCTGCAAATATACATCAGGAAACTTTAGAAACTAATAAAGTTTCCAAAGTTTTACATTTTTTTAATGCCAACTATAAGTCGTGTGCAGTTATGACTAGTTCAAAGATTATTTTGTTTGCAAAATTTTTTAAAAAGAAACGTTTATAAAATACAACGTATTTTTGAAGAAAATTGCCACTAATGCATACTATTGAAGAATATAGAGATGAGTTTATTGCTTATTTGAACTCAAAAAAAATTACCAAAGAACCTAGAAATCTATATGAGCCTATAACCTATATTCTTGGATTGGGCGGAAAGCGCTTAAGACCAGTTTTGGTATTAATGACTACCGAGATTTTTAAGGTCGATTTTACTAAGGCTTTAGATGCGGCTCTGGCGATAGAGGTTTTCCATAACTTTTCTTTGGTTCATGATGATATTATGGATGATGCTCCCGTACGTAGAGGGAAAACCACTGTACATGAAAAATGGGATGTGAATACAGGTATTCTTTCTGGTGATGCTATGTTGATAATGGCATATCAATTATTCGAAAATTATGAACCAAATGTATTTAGAGATTTAGCCAAGTTATTTAGTAAAACGGCATTAGAGGTTTGTGAAGGGCAGCAATATGATGTTGATTTTGAGATAAGAGACGATGTAATGTTGCCTGAGTATCTGAAAATGATCGAGTATAAAACAGCGGTACTTGTAGCCGCAGCTCTTAAAATGGGTGCAATAGTTGCCGGTGCACCTGATATTGCTCAAGAACAGATGTATAAATTTGGCTTGAATCTTGGTATTGCTTTTCAACTACAGGATGATTATTTAGATGTTTTTGGTAATCCAGAAACGTTTGGAAAACAAGTTGGTGGTGATATTATTGAAAATAAAAAAACATACTTGTATCTAAAAGCTTTGAATTCTGGGTCTGACGTAATGTCAAAAGAACTAGAGCATCTATATTCTATACAGCCAAAAGAGTCAGACGCTAAGATTAAGGCGGTTCGTACCATTTTTGAAAAAACCGGTGCCGATAGTGCTACCAAAGTTGCTATTGCAGACTATACATCAAAAGCGTTTGAAGTGCTTGACGAAATGGATATAGAACAAAAAAACAAAGACCTTCTAAGAGAGTTTGGTGAGAATTTGATGAATAGAACTGTTTAAAACAATCTACGGAACAATGCTTTTATAAATGGCATTTTTGGACAAGAATTTATATAAACAATATCTTCTTTTAAACTTGTTTCTTCATCTAAAAATTTAAACACTTTTTGGGGTCTTAATGTGTTGAATATTGATTCAAATATACTATGTCCGTTAGCATTGTCATGTTGTAATACATCTAGAAATAGCATGTCGTAAAACCAGAATTTATCTTTTAGTTTCATTTTTAGAAGTGGATCTCCTTTTTTAATATGCTCAATTAGTTTAGGTATTTTCTTTGTGGTACTCATTAACGTATAGCCTGTGCTAGGTTTTGCCCATCCGCCTGCGGTACCTATATATCTAATTCTATCTGTATGGCGTTCTCTAAAGTCATAAGCTGTCATTGGTATGCTACCCGCTTCCTTTTCAGTAATCTCATAAGTTTTGCATTGAAAACGGTCTGCTATATATTCTTTTATAGCAGCTTCATATTCAGCTTTAGGTAATAATTGCTCTGAAAACAACGTGTATTCTATTAACGCGGTGTCATTTGAATAGGGCAATACATACATAAAACGGGTATTTCCTTTTTGAGGGATGGAAAAATCCATGTAGGTAACTTCATTGGCATTGAAAATGGGCTTTTCAGTTTTAATCACCCAGCCTACAAAATGTTGCTGCAATACTGGATATTTTTTTTGCTCGGTTGCCATTTTATAGTTAAAAAGACTATTGAATATGTACTTGCCAGAATAGGAGTTATTTGTAGTTTTTACGGTAACCTCAGTGGCTAACTCATTTATGTCTAACATAGCTTCTTGAACAAAAGTAATGTTCGATGATTCTTTTATTCTACCTAAATAGTGATTGTAAAAATCAATACTCCTGATCATTTTATAGGAGTACGGATTAATTTCTGTTCTTTTAAGAACATCTTCTCCTTGAAAGTGGATAGAATTCCATCTTTTATGGATAATAGTTTCAAATTGACCATCGCCTTTTTCCCAAAAACACCATGTACGATCATTGGTATCTTTAAGGTCTTTATCTAAAAGGAGTATTTTTTTATGTTCAAAAAATGAATCATTGAGCATTGCATCGGCTAATAACAAACCAGATGCACCTGCGCCAATAATAATATAGTCGTATTCGTTCATTAACTTTTAAAACTTCCTAAGACATTAATTGCCTGGTAATCTCAAAAATACGAATAGCAATTATCTTTTTATTTAATTTATGGTGTATCTCATACCAAAAAATGATCTTATACCTTGGTTGGGACCGTAGACGTATGATGGGTCAAAAGTCAATGCATTTGGGTTGTTTGGTGTAGCAACGGCATTACCGTTGGCATCAAAGGTTACCTCTTTGTCAAAAGGATCATCTGCTCTAGCAATTATAAATGGATTACCTCTGTTAGGTGTCCAGTCCAATAGGTTTTTTATACCTCCGTAAAATTCGAAATTCTTTAAACCGTCATAAGTAAATTGTATATTTTGAATGCTCCAAGCGGGTGAAAAATCACTTCTTGGGTCGTTTTCTCCTAAGGTCGGTAGTCGCATAGGGCCATAAAGGTTTCCAGTGTAATCAATCGTAAAGTCCCAAGCTCGAACATCATAGCTAACACTCCAATTGGCAGAATAGCTCTCGGTTAAAATTTGTCGCTGTTTTACGCCATTCTCGGTATTGCTTACGTTCTGTAGTGTACCGCCTACCATGAACTTTAGACCATTATAAAAAGAAACATCTACATTGGCACTGATCCCTTTTGAAATGGAAGTACCATCTAGATTGTCATATATGATTTGATTCGGATTAGTATCATAATCAGGTATAATAACATTCTGAAAATTAGTGTAAAAAGCAGATGCATCTAAACTAACAAAAGTGCCACTATCACCATAAATTTTCTTGAGATAATTAAGGTTGATATTAAACGAACGCTCGGGTTCTAATTCTTCGGCAATGATAACATCTCGAGAACCGGTAAGTGCAGCGTGGTCTTCTGTGAATAGATTAACGACTCTAAAGCCGGTGCCCGCATTCAATCGAATGATATCATTATCTGTGAACTTAAATCGATACGCGGCCCTTGGGGTAAAAATGTTGCCATGTCGGTCATCATAATCATATCTGCCGCCCAACAATAGCGAATGTTTTTTGTTAAAGGCTATTTCATCTTGTATAAATATACTTGGTATTAAAATTTCATCAGGTTCGTTTTCGTTGTCATTCGCAGTGGCAGTTGTGTTATCATCATAGTAGTTGTAACGTAACGCCGTACCTGCCAAAAGACTATGTTTTCCACTAGTTTTATCCCATGTTAATTGTGTAAAACCAATACGTTGATCGGCCAAATATGCTACATCGCCATAAACAGAGTTTTGTTTGTGGTCATTATAAGAAAAAGATAGTATCATCTGTTCTTTTACCGGTAATTGATATTTCCCTAATAATTCCCATCTGCGGGTATATATACTTTCGCCATAAATTTCATCTCCTCCTCTAAATTCTGGTGTCCATTGCATTTCACCTCCCCATCGATCTTCGTAAAAGAATCGACCTGCGAGAGACAGAACACGAGCGTCTTTTCTTGAGAAATTCCATTTTTGAAAAATTGAAATTCTGTCTTGAAGGGTAAGGTCTGTAAAATTATCGTCATTATTATCGATAGGATTATCATATTTAAAATAATTGACACCCAATAGAACGTTGGTTTTATTTCCTATATTAAATTTAGTGCCAACATCAAGGTTGAATTCACCCCAATCGGTTATAAAGGTATCTGCAAAGAATTTAGGTGCGGAAAGATTGTTTTTGGTGATAATATTTATAAGTCCGCCAACGGCCTCACTACCATATAAGGATGAAGCGGGACCTTTTACAACTTCAATTTGTTCAATTAACGAATTTGGAATGCCAGACAATCCATAAACAGTACCTAATCCACTTACAATAGGCATTCCGTCAATAAGTACCAAGGTGTAGGGTCCTTCCAGGCCATTAATATGTATATCGCCGGTGTTACATACATTACAATTAATTTGTGGACGAACACCATTGACATTCTGTAATGCTTCAAAAATACTGGCTGTAGGGTTTTTTTTAAAAAAAGTTGGCTTGTAAACTTCCACAGGTACCGGGCTCTCTAATCTACTAACTGGTTTTAAAGTACCGGTGACTACCATTTCGTCTAAAGATTCTGTTGATGCTTTTAAGTTAATGTCGATTATTTTGTCTTGATCTTTACTTATCGTAATTGTTTTATAAAACTTTTCAAAACCAATATTCGATGCTATCAAAGTGTATTTTCCTGGTGAAATATTTTTTAAAGTGTATTGTCCTTTTTCATCGGAAGCAGTACCAATCTCTGTTCCTTTTAGGTAAATATTCACGTAGGGTTCTGAATTACCATTAAAAGATACGGTACCAGATATGTCTGAATTTTGCGCGCTGATTACATTTAAAGATAAAATAGAGCAAGCAAAAAATATAATTTTAATCATCTAAATATTATTTTAGACAAACCTAAAAAATTGTTTTTACATATAAAAATGTATTTTTGCATTTATATTGTTTTAATATGACATTATCTGAAGAAGATTACATTAAGGCTATTTATCATTTAAGCGAGTTTAATTCTAAGTCTGTCGCAACTAATGCTATAGCAGAACAAATGAAGACGAAGCCGTCTTCGGTAACCGATATGGTAAAAAAGTTATCGGAGAAGTCTTTGGTTAACTATAAGAAATATCAGGGCGTATCTCTTTCTGAAAAAGGGAGATTAGTAGCACTATCTATTATTAGAAAACATCGTTTGTGGGAGGTGTTTTTGGTAGATAAGTTGAATTTTTCTTGGGATGAGGTTCATGTAGTCGCAGAACAATTAGAGCATATAAAAAGTGAAGCTTTAATCGATAGATTAGATGCTCATTTAGGCTACCCAAAGGTAGATCCTCATGGTGACCCTATTCCTAATAAAGATGGAGTTTTTGTAAAATCGGTTAAGAAATTGATTAGTGATTTGCCTGTGGGGGTTGAAGGGGTTTGCGTCGGCGTAAATGATTCTTCCGCTGCTTTTTTAAAGTTTTTAGACAAGAATAAAATCTCTTTAGGGGATACGTTTAAAATATTGGAAATAGAAGAATTTGATGGTTCGGTAACGATATCAACAAGGTCGGGTTCCATTAGAATATCTAAACAAATAGCAACAAATTTATTTTTAGAGATTGTAGATGAAGAGTAATGTTTTAAACAACTAAAATTATTTAAATTATGGATCAAATTATAGCTTATTTTGAATCAATAGACCCCGTGTTGGCTGCATTTTATGCTACATTATTTACATGGGGACTTACAGCTGCTGGTGCAGCTTTGGTTTTTCTTTTTAAAACAATGAACAGGGCCGTTTTAGATGGTATGCTTGGTTTTACTGGTGGTGTAATGGTAGCCGCTAGTTTCTGGAGTTTATTGGCGCCAGGTATAGAAATGAGTCCTGGTGAGGGCTTCGTAAAGGTAATACCGGCAGCGGTTGGCTTTTTTCTAGGGGCTATGTTCATTTTTGGTTTAGATAAGGTATTACCACATTTGCATATCAATTTTAAGGAAAGTGAAGCAGAAGGGGTAAAAACACCCTGGCGTAGAACTACACTTTTAACTTTGGCGATTACACTTCACAATATTCCCGAAGGTCTAGCTGTGGGTGTGCTTTTTGGTGGTGTAGCTGCCGGTTTTGATGGTGCTTCAATTGGTGGGGCGGTAGCTTTAGCTCTTGGTATTGGCTTGCAAAATTTTCCAGAAGGTTTTGCCGTGGCCATGCCGTTACGTAGACATGGTTTAAGTAGAACAAAAAGTTTTATGTATGGTCAAGCTTCTGCGTTGGTTGAACCTGTAGCTGCTGTACTTGGTGCATGGGCAGTTTTAACTTTTCAACCAATTTTACCCTATGCGCTTTCGTTTGCGGCAGGTGCTATGATTTTTGTAGTGGTTGAGGAAGTAATACCAGAAACACAGCAAGATAAATACACCGATATCGCTACGATGGGCTTTATTGGGGGATTTATAATTATGATGACATTAGATGTTGGTTTAGGTTAAGATTAAAGTGTTATTGTGATGCAATAATTTAATTCCAATTTTAGCGTTTAAGGCAATAGTATTGTTAACTTGATACTTTAATTTTTTATGCATTCTTCTAAGAAAAATTGGGTTTGGACAATTACGTTGATTGTAACGATTATATGTTGTGCGGCAGTTTTAATATTACATGTAAAGAACTGGGTGACTAATGATGACAGTAGTCTAGGTCTGCGTTCGGGGTTTTATAATGTTGAAATTCCTTTAAATGAATTAGATAGTGTTTTATTTGTAGAAAGGATACCGCCAATGCAGCGTTTACATGGTTTCTCCGCTTTAGAAAAAGAGAAAGGCGTCTTTAGGGAATTTAAAGATTCTTTGACAGATAAAAGGGTGCATGTATTTGTGGATAATATTAATCAGCAAAAAGTAAAGTTAGTTTATAAAGATTCGAGTTACGTATATTTTAACCTGAAAGATTCTGTGGAAACTATTCAACTTTATGAGAAGCTTAGTATTAATAACAGTACGTTAAGCAAACCTAATTAACTATAATCACGAGATAATTTTAGTAATTATCGAATTGTTTTAGACTAACTAGTTCGAATTATAATATATTAGAGAATGACAAAAATGAAATTGTTATTGCTATTGGTTTTAGGACTTATTACTACACAGATTTTTGCTCAGCATGATCTTAGTTTGAGCATAGATGGGGTAGTTTCAGAAGAAGGTGATATTTGTTTCGCCATTTATAATACTGAGGGTTCTTTTTTAAAATTTGATAAGGTATTTAAATCGGGCTCAGAGAAAGCGGTAAAAGGTAAAACAGCGGTTCAGATAACAGATTTGCCCGATGGTGAATATGCAATCGCTATTTTTCATGATGTTAATAGTAATAAGAATTTAGATACTAATATACTTGGTATACCTAAAGAACAAATTGCTTTTTCTAAAGGTAAAATGAAAATGTTCGGTCCTCCAAAATACAACGAATGTGTGTTTACAATCAATTCAAATATGGAGATGAATATTCAGTTACAGTAAATATTAAAATTCGATAGTTGACTGTATCTTTGCAATAAAATTTTCATGGTTTTAGTTGCAGAATTAATAGGGGCTTTACTGGGTTTGTCAGCAGTAATATTTGGTGCTTTTGGCGCACATTTATTAAAGAAAACCTTAACTACCGATCAATTAAATAGCTTTGAGACGGGAGTTAAATATCAAATGTACCATGCACTTTTGATTTTAATGCTAAGTTTCAACCTTAATCTTGAAACTAGCATAGAAAAAGCTATTATTTACTGTTTAATTATTGGCACAATACTATTTTCGTTTAGTATATACGGTTTATGTATTACCGCATCAAAAGGAAAGAAATTAAAAATATTGGGTCCTGTAACTCCTCTTGGCGGGCTTTTTTTAGTTATAGGATGGGGACTGTTATTCTATAATTATATTAAAAACCTCATATAAACTACTCTATAGGTGTAGCTTTAAATTCTTTAATTGCAGTATTTGGCTCCATAATAGCATAACCTTCCCAAAATGACGGATCATATTTTGGCATATATGTAGGTAGTATGGTATTGTTTTCTGTAAAATCATCAAAAGTAGCCTGAGTAATATCTTCTGATTCAAAAACGATCATTTCATTTTTAACAACATTAATAAAAACAAAATCCATATCACCGGTCAATTCGTTCTGTTTGTTTTTTCCTTTTACAATTTTGTTTTTTTCAAAGATTTTTAAAGGTCTTTTGATGCCAAAACGTTCGCCTATTTCAGATTCATAATAGTGTAAACCGTAATAACCATCTGCACCTTTTTTATATATTATTTTTCCTTTAGATAAGTATTTATTTGACGAAATTCCTAATAGGCTAAGCTTACTAACAGGTTTTACATTAATATAATCTAATTGAATTACTGCGAAATCGTCTGCATTTATGTATAAGGTACCCTCAAAATCTGCTGAGCCATCTGGTATAAAAGAAATTACATATACGGCTGCATCACCTAAATAGGTAAATTCATTAAGGGTATAATCATACTTTCTAGATTTGAGTATAAAATTGAAATCACTGCCAGCTTGAGTAGGTAATTCATTTAATATGTTACCCAAACTATTCCTTTTCCAATGTGCAAAGTTTTTTTGCCGTAATTCCTTTTCTTTTTTCTTTTTTTCAAGTTCTGCATTAAATGCAGCTACATCTGTAGAATCTACATCTTCTTTAAAAAGTTCGCTTACCTCATCAGCATTAATTTTATGAGAAAATAATCCAGATTTAATTTTAAAATATGAACCAGGTTTTACATTTTCTTTCAGTATCGTATTGAATTGTTCTTCTATTTTTTCTTGATCAAGAGCAGTGTTTTTATCGTATAATTTAGACGCTTTTAATAAATCAAGTTTTTGTACATCTTCATCATAACTTCCATATAAATCACCCACAAGTTCTTGATAATAAGCATCATTTTTAGGAACGGTAGAAATTATACTATCAATAAAATTTTGATTTAATATATCGATAGAAGATTTTTTAACCTTAAAATTACTTTTTGTCCATCTGTCAAAATACGATGCTCTATGGAATAGTCTTTTTTTAGTGAGATTATTAGAATAGTTTTTTTCTAGATTATCTTCAACTAGGTCCATTATCTCTTCAGCAGAATAGTTTTTATTAGATACAATAACTTCACGTAATTCAATCGACTTAGGTGCGAGTAGTATTTTTGAAGTAGTAAATTCAGAAATGGGTTTAGATAGTGTTTCATAACCCATGGAAGAAATAGTTAGGGAATCTGACTCTGTAATGGTTTCATTTAAAAGAAAATTAAAGTTGCCTTCCTCATTGGTGATGACACCTTTGCCTTTCAGTTGTACCGTTGCAAAAGGTATTGGTTGCTGGCTAATACTATCTATCACAGAAGCACTTAAACTTTGTGCACTCGCATTAATAGAATTGAAAATTAGAAAGGTAATAAAAGCAAAGAAGGTCGTATTTATCTTCATGGTGTTAGATTATTCCTACGCAATCTAAACGAACCAAAGTAAGAAACGTTACAATTTTAGAAATTGTTAAGAGTCTTTTAAACCTTATTTAACTAAAATAGTTATTTAGTGACAACCACAATCATCTTGACCACAAGCTTTTGAATTACGCTTTTTATTTGGTAAAAGAGATTTAGGAATAAAAAATTTAACGGCAACATAGCCAACGGAAATAGCTAAAGTAATGTAAACCAATATGTGTTGTAATATGTCCATACTTATTTTAGTATTTGATAAGCTATTAAAGCAACAATATAAGCAAAAAGGCTCATAAAGACTAGTTGACCCGCAGGCCATTTCCATGAATTGGTCTCTCTTTTTACTACAGCTAATGTGCTCATGCATTGCATTGCAAAGGCGTAAAAAAGAAGTAGAGAAATACCAGAGGCCAAATTAAACAATGGTTTATTTGTTCTAGGATTTACCTCGGCGGCCATTCTGTTTTTAATAGTTTCCTCTTCATCATTACCTACACTGTAAATGGTTGCAAGTGTACCAACAAAAACTTCTCTTGCTGCGAAAGATGTAAGTACGGCAATACCAATTTTCCAATCATAACCTAATGGTCTTACAATAGGTTCTATTGCCTTGCCCATATAGCCCATATACGAATGTTGTAATTTGTAACCGGCTATTTCTTGAGCCAAAGCACGCTCTTCTAGTTCTTTTTGAAAATTAGAGATACTTGGGTCATTTGCATTCAATTCATCGCTATGAGTCTCAAAATAAATTTCACTACTACCGCTAAAACCTTCTTCATTTACCCTTTTGGTAACTATAGTCTCTGCGTTTTTAAACTCATCAGAAAATCCGTTTGATCCTAAAAACCAAAGAATAATCGAGATGGCTAAGATGATTTTACCGGCTCCAAAAACAAAACTCTTTGTCTTTTCAAGAACCGTATAGCCTACATTTTTCAATAATGGTAACTTGTAATTCGGCATTTCTACTACAAAGAAAGATTTGCTCTTAATTTGTAATATTTTGTTTAAAATAACAGCAGATAGTATTGCTGCACCAAAACCCATTAAGTACAAAGACATTAAGGTCAGTGCTTTATAGCTTAAGCCAAGAAAACTACCTTCAGGTATTACCAATGTAATAATAATCAAGTAAACGGGTAAACGGGCGGAGCATGTGGTAAACGGAGTTACCAATATTGTAATTAGCCTTTCTTTCCAATTTTCAATAGTTCTAGTGGCCATTACTGCAGGAATGGCACATGCGGTACCGGAAATTAACGGAACCACACTTTTACCGCTTAAACCAAACGGACGCATAATCCTGTCCATCAAGAAGACTACTCTACTCATGTAGCCTGTTTCTTCTAACAGCGCTATAAACAAGAATAAGAATG
Source organism: Maribacter sp. Asnod1-A12 (assembly GCF_045063735.1). Classification (NCBI taxonomy): domain Bacteria; kingdom Pseudomonadati; phylum Bacteroidota; class Flavobacteriia; order Flavobacteriales; family Flavobacteriaceae; genus Maribacter; species Maribacter sp. Asnod1-A12. Next base: position 1,106,985 of record NZ_JBEFNZ010000006.1, on the reverse strand, counting down.
CTATTTGAGGTATGAATATTACAATACCACCAATACCGGCTAAAATACCTTCCGCAATTAAATTAGTGAAAACGCCAGGAGGTAAAGTGTCTTTCACCCATTCCGTCGCAGAGGCAAAAAAACCATCAATGAGGTCCATAGGATATTCGCTCCATCCATAAATGGCTTGGAAAATGACCAATAGAATCAAAAAGAAAATGACGTAACCAAAGACCTTGTGGGTCAATATTTTATCCAGTGTAGCTCTAAAACCTTTCGCTGCCGCAATATCTACTTTGTATGTTTCTTTTAAAATGCCATTTATAAACTGATAGCGTAGAATGGTCTCTTTTTGTTGTAATCGCTTTAGTTCAGATTTTGACTTGGTGGCAAAAGAGGCGGTCTCTTTTTTTAATGTCTTTTCTAAAGGCATGAAATTGACATCCTGTGTAATTACCAACCATAATTTGTAAAGATCTTCCTTTGGAAAAGCCTCTTTAAGTCGGTCAAAATATTCTGGAGAAATTACCGAAATATCTACATTTTGAGTGGTTCTGAGATTTTTGTAATCTGCAATTAGTTCCCTCAATCTATCAATGCCCGTACCTTTTCTGGTACTAACCAGTGCTATTTTCGTATTTAGTTTCTGTTCTAACAGTTCAATATCAATGGTAATGCCTTTTCTTGACATGCGATCGGCCATGTTAATGACCAAAATGGCAGGAATCTTTAAATCTTTAATCTGAGTGAAAAGAAGAAGATTTCTTTTCAGGTTCTCTACATCTGAAACTACAATGGCAACATCTGGGTGATCCTTGTCATTTTTGTTCAGCAATAGCTCAACCGCTACACTTTCATCTAATGAGGTGGTATTTAAGCTATAGGTGCCCGGTAAATCTAAAATATGGGCTTTTACCCCTCTAGGTAATTTGCAAATACCTTCTTTTTTTTCAACGGTGATGCCTGGGTAGTTTCCTACTTTTTGATTTAATCCGGTAAGTTGATTAAAAACCGATGTTTTACCGGTATTAGGATTGCCTATAAGGGCGACATTGATTTGTTTGCTCATATAACCGCATTGTCTTCTATAATTTCAAGTGCTATATGAAACGCCATTTCTCTTCTAATGGCAATATGAGAACCATTTACGTTAATATAAATAGGGTCTTTTAAAGGAGCTACCTGAACCAATTCAACTTCATTACCTGGTAAACAACCCATTTCAAGAAGCTTAATCGGCAATAAGTCTTCGGTGAATTCTTTGATAATTCCCCTTTGGCCTTTCTTTAAATGTGCAACGGTAGTTTCCAATCTTTATTTAGATTCATTATAAGTAAGGCAAAAGTAATGGAAATTATCCAATTAGTAAATTAATACATCTAAAACTAATATCACTTTTTGGGCAAGCCTCATTTGTGTTAATCATTTGTTTCGTCGTAAGAATTTTTTAAAATTTCTATATCCGCCAAAATTTTATCCACATCCTCTTTTTTAGTGCCGTCGTAAAACCCTCGTATGCGTTTGTCCTTATCCACTAATATGAAGTTCTCTGTATGGATCATATCGAACGGTCCACCATCACCATCGGTCTTTACTGCTAAATATGATTTTCGTGCCAGTTCATAAATCTGTTTCTTGTCACCGGTAACTAAATTCCAGTTGCTATCATTAACGCCTTTTTCAAGGGCATATTTCTTTAGCTGAGCAACAGAATCAATTTCTGGCGTTACTGAATGTGAAAGTAACATTACGTCATTATGTTCTCCAAGGGCTTTTTGTAGGTCAACCATATTCTTGGTCATAATAGGGCAAATAGTGGGGCAGGTGGTGAAAAAGAAATCGGCAACATAGATTTTGTCCTTGTAATTATCTTGAGTTATGGTTTCACCATTTTGGTTAGTCAAAGAAAAATCTGCAATGGTATGGTACTTTCTAACATGTTGAATTTCTTCGGCTACCAATTCGGCATTTACCATGGCAGGCGAATAGACCGGTAATAATTTCACGGGTTGTAAGGCATTATAAAAAAGATAAATAATAACTATGGATAGGCATAAAAGCACTATTCCAAAGAGTTTGTAACGAGCAAAGAAAGTACGCATACTTTTTTATACAAAGATAGTCTAGGGGTGGCGAGTTTTCAAGGAAATTTACTGCTTCGCTTGATAAATTATTCATAAAATGGCACTACCTCAATGGGTTTCTTTTTTTTAGCGGTTGTAAAAATGTACTTTTGTGCGATTTTAATTTTCAGGAAAAAAGAATGAGCCCTATAATAATAAAGACAATACAATTTTTTTTAAGCCTCTCTATACTTATCGTTCTACACGAGTTAGGGCATTTTATACCAGCAAAATATTTTAAAACTAGAGTAGAGAAATTCTACTTGTTCTTTGATGTGAAGTTTTCGCTTTTTAAAAAGAAAATAGGTGAAACCGAATACGGTATCGGTTGGTTGCCTTTGGGCGGATATGTAAAAATATCTGGAATGATAGATGAGAGCATGGACAAAGAAGCCATGGCAGAAGAACCAAAGGAGTGGGAGTTTAGAAGCAAACCGGCTTGGCAACGTTTAATTATAATGTTAGGTGGTGTTACAGTAAATTTCATTTTGGCTGTTGTTATTTTCATTGGTCTGGCATATGCTTATGGTGAAACCTATATTGCAAATGATAGTTTAAAAGATGGTGTTTGGATTACCGATACTACATTGGGTGATGCATTGGGTATACAAACAGGTGATAAGGTTCTTGCCGTTGATGGTAAGGAAATTGAATCTTTATATAGTATAATGCCAGAAGTGGTTTATGGTGAGAAAATCACTTTAGAACGTGATGGTAATAAAATTGAAAAGGATATTCCCGTAGATTTTATAGAAACTATTTCTGATAACAGGGAGAATGCGAGGTTTATTTCATACCGAAATCCGTTTGTAGTTAGAAGCATTCCAGAAGATTCTCCAAATAACGATAGCGGATTTCAAGAAGGTGATGCTGTAGTAAAAATTGCCGGTACACCTGTAGAGTTTCAAGATCAGGTGATTCCTGTGTTGGTGGCTAACAAAGGTAAAACCGTTCCTGTAGAAGTTATGAGGGAAGGTGATAAAGTTTCTCTGAATGCAAAGGTTTCTGACGAAGGTAAATTTGGGATTTATGCGGGATTTAATTCAAGAGAGGAATATGAAGAAAAGGGCTATTTCAAAATTGAAACACTTAATTATACTTTTCTAGAATCTATCCCGGCCGGATGGAACAAAGGTGTAAAGACCCTTACGGATTACATTAAGGGGATGAAGAAAATCTTTAATCCTGATACTGGAGCTTATAAAGAGGTTGGTGGTTTTGCCGCTATTGGTGGTATGTTTCCAGATACTTGGAACTGGCCAGCATTTTGGGCTACAACCGCGTTTATATCTATTATTTTGGCATTTATGAACATACTTCCAATACCTGCTTTAGATGGCGGACATGTTATGTTTTTGCTTTATGAAATAATTACAGGAAGAAAGCCAAGTGATAAGTTTTTGGAGTACGCACAAATTACCGGATTCTTTATTTTAATAGCACTTTTACTGTTCGCAAACGGTAATGATGTCTATAAATTGATATTTAAATAAAAAAACTTAATTCTTTGTTTGGCGAGTTTCAAAAAACTACTATATTTGCACCCGCTTTAGGAAACTAAAACGGGTTATTTTCCTCCTTAGCTCAGTTGGTTAGAGCATCTGACTGTTAATCAGAGGGTCCTTGGTTCGAGCCCAAGAGGGGGAGCAAAAAGCGAAATCCAATCTATTTATTTAGGTTGGATTTTTTGTTTTTGGTCAATATTGGCTATGGTTCGCAAGGTTTTTAGTCTGTAACGATTTAATTAGGGTAAGGTTGAGTATGCCAAGATATTATCCAATATAAGGTACACTATTCGGATGACCATCTAATTTTTATAGTATACATCTTCATTTTCTACTTTTCCGAAACTGACTTGCAGTAATACCCACATTACGTTTAAAGAACTGATTAAAATTGGCTACTTCATTGAAATCTAACTCATAGGCGATTTCTGCCACAGATTTATCCATTTGATGTAGCAAGGTTTTGGCATACAGTATTTTGTAATCAATGATAATTTTCTGGGCGCTTTTACCAGCTGCTTTCTTAGTGCATTCTGTTAAATATATAGGACTTATGTTCATCTGTGAGGCATACTCGGCAACAGATAAAAAATGATGGTTACTCGATAAAATGGCTTGCTCAAATTTTGACATAATGGTTTCAAACCTATTAAGGGTGACCATACCGTTATTATCACGGGTAAAGCGTTTTACCTTAAAAAGTAAGAGAAGAAGTAATGAGCGTACAATTTCTTTACTATGATGTTTTTTAGCCCTAGACTCTCTGTATAATTCTTCTGAAAGACTTAGTATTTCTTTAAAATCGTTATCCTTTAATTGGTATAAAGGCATAGTATGAATTTTAAAGAAAGGAAACTCATTCTGAAGTCCGTATGATTGATTTAGGGTATTGAAGATATGTGGGTTAAAATAGAGAATATACCCCTTATCATCATTGGGTGGAATCTCATCATAGTCTATGACCTGAAACGGAGAGATAATTGCTAAACTATTTTTCATCTCCTTCAGCGTTTGACCGCCAATTTTAATGCTTTTCGTACTCCGCTCTAAAACGCCTATTTCAAAAAAATCTCGTTTATGTGGTCCTGAGAATACCTTATCAGGATCAGCAAACTGTTTATGTTTTTCCATTCTTCTGATATAGAAGCTGTTATCGTAGTCGTTTGCAGGTTCTAAACTGTTTAAGAAATAGGCGTTAATATCGTTAAATACGTTCATGTTATTCCTTTACTTCCTCATTTTCAGTAAGTAAAAGTACAAAAACTTAAATTGTAATCTATTTTACATTAATTATAATATATAATTAAATAAATCAAACCAATACTTTTGGCTCATCAAAGTATAGATAGCAAATGAACAGTTTGGTTACAAAATTGCAAAACCTATTTTCTTCTCAAAAAAAGAGAAGTGGCGAAGCTGTAGATAAAACCAAAAAGGGCAATAAAAAATACGCTCTTAAAGATGATAGTATCTTAAAGTTGCTTTATCTTTTTGTGGGTCCTGCAGTGTTAGGTCTTTTGATTAATGCGCTATATAATTTTATTGACAGAATTTTTGTGGGTCAGTTTGTTGGTGTAGATGGCTTGTCTGCTGTAACGATGGTTTTTCCGGTAACACTTTTTCAATTCGGATTTGTATTACTTTTTGGTAGCGGTGCAGGTATATTAATTGCAAAATACTTAGGGGAATCTAAACTAGAAATAGCAGAAGATGTTTTAGGTAATGCTATTGCGGGCCTTTTAGTAGTTATGGTCGTTTTTACTGGTGCGGGACTTTTATTTTACAAGCCTTTATTAGTGTTATTTGGCGCTAGTGGTGAACTATTAAGTTTATCAGCGGAATATTTACTTGTTATCATTTTAGGTTTTCCATTAAGTTTCTTTCTTGCTTTTGAGTTTACCTGTAGGGCAGAAGGCAACCCAAGATTACCGGCTATACTTGTTATCATTTCTTGCGTTGTCAATGTAACCTTAGATTATGTGTTTATGAAAATACTGAATCTAGGCATACAGGGTGCAGCATTGGCAACCATTAGCGCTCAAGCTTTTAATGCTCTGTACCTTATTAGCTATTATGTAAGTGGTAAAAGTGTAGTTAAAATTGTATGGCATAAAATAAAAATCAAGAAACAATTCATTTTACCACTATTATTAGTGGGTACCGCTCCATTTTTAATGGATTTGGCAATTAGTTTTCAAAACATATTCGCAAACCATTTACTTCTTCAAACAGGTGGTTCTAATGGTGTGGCTGCCATGGGTATTTTGTTTGGTATTAATGTGTTTTTTATGATGACGGCTCTTGGTACAGGTGATGGTATGCAACCAATTATAAGTTTTAATTTTGGGGCAAAACAATATAACCGTGCGTTTAAAACTTTAGAATACGCTTTAAAATTTGTTACCCTGTTTGCTTTAATCGGTTGGTTTATTTTAGAAGTATTCCCGGCTCAATTAACCAGCATTTTTATAGACGGAAATGAAGAGGTAATTGGTATTACAAAAACAGCTTTAAAAATATTCGCTATATCCATTCCCTTTTATACCATACAAATCGTAATTACAAGATATTTTCAGGCACTGCAACTTAACAAAGTAGCCACATTTTTAGCGTTACTTAGACCAATATTGCTCTTTGTACCTATTGCATATTGCTTAAATAATTGGTATGGTTTAAATGGTATTTGGGCCGCCTTTCCCATAAGTGATAGTTTGTCGGCTATTCTGTCATTGATATTGGTAAAAAAGTATTCATTAAAGAAAATTAACGCTCAGTAATAACATAAATTAAAAATTATGAACGATTTACATATTAAAAAGCAAAATGATATTGGCTTATTAATATTAAGAGTAACCATAGCAGGTTTAATGCTTTTTCATGGTGTTGCTAAACTAAGTGGAATTGACCCAATAAAGGGTATGGTTTCAAATATAGGTTTGCCAGAATTTTTAGCATATGGCGTGTATCTAACAGAACTAATTGCTCCGATAACTATTCTTATTGGCTGGCGAACACGAATTGCTTCTGTTTTATTTTTCTTCGGAATGATAGCTGCAATGCTTTTAGCACATGCCGATACTATTTTTGCGATTAGTATAATGGGCGGACTAGAAAACGAATTAATACTGCTTTATGCTTTTGGTGCACTAACAATATTTTTTACCGGAGGAGGTAAGTATGCGGTAGCGAATAAAAACCAATGGGATTAATAATTAATTGATGTACAGTAATTTGTGTAATTTCAATAGCGTATTATAAAAGAATCTTAAAAATATAAAAATGAAAATTTTCAAAATCAATCTACTTAGTTTTTTCGCAATAGTTACAATAGTTTCTTGTAAATATGCCGAGAAAAAAAAGGAAAGTCTACCTGAAAATAAAATTCATTTTGTGTTGACAGATACGGGTCAAGACAAATTTTATGATAATGAAGGCAATCAAATTGATAAACCTAGTTTAGCAGATGAATTTTATGGTCAAGATGCGCAATTTACTGGTGTTCAATCTTCATATACAGATAATGGAGATGGCACTATAACCGACAATAACACAGGTTTAATGTGGCAAAAAACACCAGATTTTAAACACCATAATTTTTATAATGCTTTCGATTATGTGGATAGCCTTGAAATTGGTGGTTATACTGATTGGAGAATGCCAACCATTAAAGAATTGTATTCACTTCTTAATTCTAATGGTGAATTGTACCCTCAAGATTTAGAAAAATCGCAGTCTTATTTAAATACAGATTATTTCGATTTTGAATACGATAAAAGAATGCCGTATGCAGGACAATATTGGTCGAGTACAAAATATGTAAAAGGACCATTACAGAACATACAAATGGAAGGCGCTTTTGGATTCAATTTTGCCGATGGACATATAAAAGCCTATGAAACTGGTTTGTATTTTGATGGTACCGAAGGCGTTCACGACCCAGGGAACAACGTAAGAGCAGTTAGAGGAACAGAAAATGTGTATGGTGTCAATGATTTTGTGGATAATAACAATGGAACAGTTACCGATAAAGCAACCGGATTAATGTGGCAAAAAGCAGACGATGGTAATACTTACGATTGGACTGAAGCATTACAAGTTGCAAAAAATAGCAAAATAGCGGGTTATGAAGATTGGAGATTACCTAATACTAAAGAGCTTCAAAGTATTGTTGATTATGACAAAGAAACATTTCCTGCAATAGATGAAAACTTTTTTGAATGTACCGAAGATAGTTGGTTCTGGTCAAGTACTACTCAAGGCGATTTTAAATACACAGCTTGTTATATAGCATTCGGGAAAGCGTATAGTAAAGATAATAGTTCTGCAATCGAATATTATGATTGGCATGGAGCAGGTGCACAACGCTCAGACCCAAAAGAAGGTAATATTGAAAATTATTTAATGGAGTCTGTTAACGCTGCAGATTCTCTAAGAATAAAAAACTATGTGCGATTAGTAAGGAATAAGTAATAGAAATCCCATCGATAAAAGCTAATGAAACTTAGGTGTAAACTTCAGGTTGGTCTATAATACTTGTGGCCATTTCATTAAATATAGAAATTTACATATTCGCTTTATAAACCATTCAAAATCAGCATTAAATAACAAATAAAACAGATGAAAACTACAACAATTAAATTCCATACTTTGTGTTTCAGCTTGCTTATAAGTCTCTTTTCGATGTCTTGCAATAGTAATAAAAATAAAGAAACGTCAAATCAAGTTTCAGAATATAATGTGCTAACGGTTTTACCAAAAACAGTAAACCTTTATAGAGAATTCCCGGCAAGTATAGAAGGGATTGAGAATATAGAAATAACTCCTAAAATAGAAGGTTTTATAGAAAAAGTATTGGTGAATGAAGGTGAATATGTAGAAAAAGGACAATTACTTTTTATCTTAAACGCACCACAATATTCGCAAGATTTATTGAGTGCTAAAGCAGCAGTTAATAGTGCAGAAGCAGAAGTAAGCTCTGCTCAATTAGAAGTTGAAAAAGCAGAACCATTAGTAAAAAGAGAAATTATAAGTAGTTTTGAATTGGCGTCTGCAAAAAATACAGTGACTGCAAAAAAAGCTGCTTTAGAGCAAGCTAAAACCGATTTATCAAATGCTAGAACCAATAATAACTACACCAGAATTACTGCGCCAGTTTCTGGTTATATTGGTACGTTGCCTTACAAATTAGGAAGCTTAGTTAGTAGTTCAACAGGGGCTTTAACAACAGTTTCAAATATTAAACAAGTCTACGCTTATTTTTCCATTAACGAAAAATTTCACTTGGAAGTAATGCGTTCTCGTAAAGGAAATACACCCGAAGAACGTGCAAAAAACACACCAGAAGTTTATCTTTTATTACCAGACTACACCTTGTTTGACCAAGTAGGGCAAATACAATCTATTAGCGGACAAGTAGATGAAAATACAGGTTCTTTTAATGTTCAAGCTCTTTTTGAGAATCCAGAAGGGTTGCTTAGAACAGGAAATAGTGCTACCGTTAAAATCCCTAGAGAAGTTGAAGATGCTTTAGTAATACCGCAATCTGCAACATACGAGATTCAAGGTAATGTTTTTGCATACGTGTTAGATAGCGAATCGAAAGCCAAGGCTACTAAATTAACCGTAGAATCTTCAACTTCTGGTAAAGCTTATATTGTAACCAATGGCTTAAAAGCGAATGACCAAGTGATTATTGAAGGTATTAATACGTTGTCTGACGGAAAAGAAATTAAACCAGTACAAGTAAACGCTTCCGAAATTGAAGCTTTGCAGCTGGAAGATATTACAATCGATAGTAATTCATAAAGAAGAAAATTATGTTTAAGAGATTTATAAAGAAACCCGTACTTTCTTCGGTTATTTCTATCCTAATATTGATTTTGGGTATTATAGGAATCACCACTTTACCGATGTCTCAATATCCGGATATTGCACCACCCACCGTTCAAGTTTCCGCATCTTATGATGGAGCAAACGCTGAAGCTGTTTTAAATAGTGTTATTGTTCCATTAGAAGAAGAAATTAACGGTGTAGAAGGCATGACATATATGACGTCTACCGCAACTAGTGGTTCTGCCAGTATTACTGTGTATTTTGAATTAGGTACAGATCCAGATATTGCTGCAGTAAATGTCCAAAACAGTGTGTCTAGTGCTAACAGTTTATTGCCAGATGAAGTTATAAATTCTGGTGTAACTACAGAAAAACAACAAAGTAGTAACGTTTTAATTGTTGGTTTATATAGTGATAATGATGATTATGACGAAGAGTTTATTCAGAATTACGCCGAAATAAATATAGTACCTATTCTAAAAAGAATTAACGGAGTTGGTAGTGCGTCTTCTTTTGGTTCTAGAGATTATAGTATGCGTATTTGGTTAAAAGCCAATATTATGGCGAACTACGGATTAATTCCTTCGGATATTAGTACCGCATTAGCAGACCAAAACTTGGAAGCTGCACCAGGAGAGTTAGGTTTACAAGGTGACCAAGCATATCAATACACCTTAAAGTATAAAGGAAAATTACAAAATGCATCCGAGTTCGAAGATATCATCATTAAAACGACTGATGATGGACGTATCTTAAGATTAAAAGATGTAGCCCGTGTAGAATTGGGTTCACAATCATACAGCACATCAACGTTAATAAACGGAAGTCCAGGAGTTGGTATTGCTATTGCACAAAGTTCTGGTTCTAACGCACAAGAAGTTGTAGAAAATGCCCTTGCAACTTTAGAAAAAGCATCTGTTAATTTCCCCGAAGGAATCAAGTATGTCGAGTTAATGAATGCTAATAATTTCTTGGAAGCATCCATTGAAAAAGTAATTCATACACTAATTGAAGCCTTTTTATTAGTGTTCTTAGTAGTTTTTATCTTCTTACAAGATTGGCGTTCTACATTAATTCCAGCAATTTCGGTTCCTGTGGCTATTGTAGGTACGTTTTTTTTCTTAAGTGTTTTTGGTTTTACTATTAACTTATTAACGCTATTTGCACTCATGCTCGCCATTGGTATTGTGGTAGATGATGCTATTGTTGTTGTAGAAGCAGTACACGCAAAATTAGATTCAGGTTACAAATCGGCAAGAAAAGCCAGTTTAGATGCGATGAGCGAAATTTCTGGAGCCATCATTTCTATTACTTTGGTGATGTCTGCGGTATTTATTCCGGTAACTTTTATTAGTGGTTCTTCAGGGGTTTTTTATCAGCAATTCGGTTTAACATTAGCCATTGCTATTATTTTATCGGCTATTAACGCATTAACCTTAAGTCCTGCATTGTGTGCTTTATTATTAAAACCACATGAAGAAGGACATGAGAAAAAAGGTTTTATGCAACGTTTTTATGTCGCCTTTAATACCGCTTTTGAAAAAACCACAGGTAAATATAAAAAGTCGGTGTCTTTCTTAATGCATAAGAAGGGTATCGCCATTACTATACTTTGCGTGTTTATCGGTTTGTTTGTCTATTTAATGAATACCACAGCAACAGGTTTTGTGCCAGATGAAGACCAAGGAACCATTATGGCAGATATTAGCTTACCAGCAGCATCTTCTCTAGAAAGAACCGAAGAAGTGGTTACCAAAATACAAGAAATTGTAGAAGATATGCCCGAAGTTAGAGCGGTTTTAAGATCGTATGGTAGAGGGATGATTAGTGGAGAAGGTTCTAACTACGGCATGGTAATTTTAAAATTAAAAGATTGGAGCGAAAGAACTGGAGACGACCAAGATGTACAATCGATTATTAAACGGTTATTCGCAAAAACAGCACATATAAAAGATGCTAGAATTATCTTTTTTGCACCACCAACCATTACAGGTTTTGGTATGAGTAACGGTTTTGAAGTCCAATTACAAGACCAAAAAGGCGGAACTATTGATGAGCTATACACGGTAAGTCAAGATTTTATAAAAGGCTTAAGTGAACGACCTGAAATACAGTACGCAAATACCACGTTCGATCCAACTATTCCGCAATACGAAGTGGTCGTAGATGTTGCAAAAACCAAATTAGCAGGTTTAGATGTAGAAGGCGTTTTAAGTGTGATGCAAGGGTATTTTAGTGGAGTATATGCATCGAGTTTTAATAAATTCGGAAAGCAATATCGTGTTATTTATCAAGCAGAATCTAGTTTTAGAGAAAATACAGAAAGTCTAAATGCTATTAAAGTCAAAAACAGCGATGGTATTATGGCACCAATAACCGAGTTTGTAACGCTTAAACGTGTGTACGGACCGCAAAGTGTAACACGATTTAACCTCTTTACAGCAGCTAAAATTACTGGAGCACCAAACGATGGTTATAGTTCTGGAGATGCCATTGCAGCAATAGAAGAAGTTGCTGCAGAAACATTACCAACAGGTTATGGATACGAATATTCTGGTATGACAAGAGAAGAAATATCTGCAGGTAGCCAAACGGTTTATATTTTTATGCTGTGTTTCATTTTTGTGTATTTCCTATTATGTGCGCAATATGAGAGTTTTATACTTCCTATTGCCGTATTGTTAGCGGTTCCTGCTGGTTTATCTGGTGTATTGATATTTGCTAATGTATTCGGAATTAGTAACAATATTTATATTCAAATTACCTTGGTGATGCTTATCGGATTATTAGCTAAAAATGCCATTTTAATTGTGGAATTTGCCATACAGCGACGACGAGAAGGTGAATCTATTTTACAATCTGGTATAGACGGAGCAATTGCCAGATTCCGTCCAATTTTAATGACATCTTTCGCATTTATTTTTGGAATGTTGCCCTTAATGATTGCAACCGGAGCAGGAGCAACTGGAAACAGAGCGATTGGTACAGGAGCTATTGGAGGTATGTTAATAGGTACTGTTTTGGGTGTTATATTAATCCCAGTGTTGTTTATCATATTTCAATCACTTCAAGAAAGAATAGTAGGTGTTTCAGATCATGATTGGGGAGAAGATGATGAAGACGATAATCATGAATTAAACTAACCGTATAAAGTAGAAAGTTATGAAATTTAAAGCTTTAAAATATATCATTCCCATTGCCGTATTTGTTCTTACATTGAATTCTTGTGGTGTTGTGAATAAGAAATATGTAGCACCAGATATGGAATATGTAGAAAGCTACAGAGATACTTTAGTGCAAGACACGATGTCTATTGCAGATTTACCTTTAAAGGAAATCATATCAGATACTATTTTACAAAACTTAATTGAGGAAGGCTTGCAGAATAACTTAGACTTAAAAGTTGCTATAGAAAACATTAATCAGGCAAAAGCAAGCTTAGTAGAAGCCAAGTTGCAGTTTTTACCAAGTTTAGAAGGTAGCGCTAATGTAACACGTTCTAAAACATCTGAAGCTTCTTTAAATTTAGGAAGTGTAAGTGGAATTAATTTAAACACAACTTCTTATGTCGGGCAACTAAGTAGTAGTTGGGAACTTGATGTTTGGGGAAAATTACGAAGTAATAAACGTTCTGTTTTAGCGTCGTTCTTAGAAACCGAAGCAGCCACAAAAGCGATACAAACCCAATTAATATCAGATATAGCAGTCAGTTATTATAATTTATTGGCTTATGATGCACAATTAAAAATTACCAAAGCAACTTTAGAGAATAGAGTAGAAGACCAAGAAATTATGAAACTGCTAAAAGAATCTGCTATTGTAGATGGAGCCGCTGTAGTGCAAAGTGAAGCGAGTCGATATGAAATTGAAGCGTCGATACCAGATATTGAAATTTCTATTTTAAATCAAGAAAATGCACTATCTATTTTATTAGGAAGAGTTCCTGGGCGTATTGAAAGAGATTCTTTAAACAACCAAATTCCGCTTTCCGATTTAAAAATTGGTGTTCCTGCGTCTCTTATTAGAAACAGACCAGACATTCAAGAATCAGAAATGGCTTTTAGATCTGCTTTTGAAGATGTAAATATGGCAAAAACCTATTTTTATCCATCGTTTTCAATTACTGCGAGTGGTGGACTTTCGTCTTTAAGTCTATCAGATTTTTTCGATAATTCAGTTTTCTATAGTCTTGTTGGAGGTTTAACGCAACCTATATTTAAAAACGGAGAAAATAAAGCACGTTTAAAAATTAATCAATCATTACAACAACAAGCGTTTTACGATTATAAAGCATCTTGGTTAACTGCAGGTCAAGAAGTTTCCGACGCCTTGTTTTTATATAAAAAATCGCAAGAGAAACAGATTTCTAGAACACATCAAATTTCATCTTTAGAAAAATCTGTAGAGTTTACAGAAGCCCTTTTAGAGTATTCTTCAGATACTAATTATACCGATGTACTTACTACAAAAAACAGCCTATTATCGGCACAAATAGATGGTGTAGAAGACAAGCTTCAGGAGTTACAATCCATAATACAATTATACCGAGCACTTGGTGGTGGATGGTAGAATTAACAAGTATAAATTACAGAGCTTAAAGAAGTCCGTTTAATTATTTGAATGGACTTATTATTATAAATGGTAGAAGAATTTTTTAACAATTAGGTTGGTTTTAGTGGTAACGAATAAAAAATCACCACAGAATGTCTAATTTGTTAATCTTCCGATTTAAAGCTGAAATTTTGATAAGTTGTGTGTCCTGTTTTTATGAAATTGAATATTCTTCAAATACTATTTTGATAATCTTGATTAGTGTGTGTTTTTCAATAAATAATATTTTACGAATACAGCATATTTTAGCATTTGTAATCCATGTACTACAAATGTAAATTTCGTAAAAGTGGTAGATTCAATTAAAACTATCAACAAATATTACTTCGTTTACATTTCATTTGTTGTGATTGACAACAATTAATTTAAAGCTAAGCAGTGTAAGGTTACTTTTAAAAATTACAAATTCATTAAGTACACGAATTTGTAAATGGATTTTTTAAAATGATCGAAACGCTTAAAATTATATTTTCTTTAAAATTAATTTGGAAAAGGATATTCCTCTTTTTTCTATTGCTTTTGCTATGTGATTCTTTATTTTCTCAGCAAACTACTACTTGGACTCAAAAACCACTGTCGACTACTTGGGAATCTATTAGCTCAGATGGTCTGGTTAGGGTAGAATGTAGAATAACATCGGGAGTGTCAATTTCCGGAAACGGAATTATGGGTTGTACGTCAGATGCAACCTATGGAAATCCAACACCAGATATTTTTGGGAGTCCTTCACTAGAGCTTTCTTTAAGTTCTTTATTTGCAGGTACTTTGGAGTTTCACTTTTTTGATGCATCTACTGGCGATGTGGTTTATTTGGCAAACCCTTTAGTCAATGTAGATAAAGTAGGTACTTATAGTATTTTACCTTTTCCATTATTATCAGGTTCAAGTACAGGTGTTTTTACATCTACCAATGGCTCCTGGTCAAATATAAGTAGAAATGGTCCCATTTTTGAATTCACGAATACCACTTTTAATATAGATTCAGGGTCATTAATAAGCACGAATGGAGGTGAGTGTGGTAATGGCTCAACAACCGGTACTGGCGGGGGTACCATGCGTATGGATGATGCTGTAGAATCCATAAATATGAATGCTTATGTTTCGGGAAGTCTTTTAGGTTTTAATGATGAAGTTGAGTTTGTGATATCCAACCTAATTATAGCTAAACCAGAAATAGAAATAACGAAGACCGTTGTAAATAATTTTAGCTCTCCTGTTGTAACCGGTGATTTTGTAGATTATACAATTGAGGTAGAAAACACAGGTAATGTAAAAGTTTCTAATGTCGCATTAACAGATACGTTCAATGATGCTGGCGGTAATACAATTGAACTAAGTAGTGCTCCATCTTTTTCGTCTGCAACAATGAGTTCTTTAGAAGGTGTCCTTTTGGCTGGTGAAGTGGCAACATATACTGCAAGTCATATCTTAACGGCCAATGAGATTGCTGAAGGCGGAGTGATTAATCAGGTGAGTGTTTTGGCTGATAGTCCGTACGGTCCAGGTGATACAGATGATTTGTCTGATGATGGAGATGATACAGATGGTAACTTGTTGAACGATACTACCGATAGTTTTTTTCCGGTTCCACTAATTGATAATGAATCTGTAGAAAAGAATAATACAGTTGATATTTTAGTGACCAGTAATGATGATTTTGGCGGTAATGGTCCTGATTCCGGAAGTATTTATTTAGTTAGCACTCCAACAAACGGTAGTGTTTCATTAAATAATAGTGGGACAGCGACAAATCCGGTAGATGATTACTTTACTTACACACCTAGCACTGATTATATAGGAACTGATTCCTTTACTTACGGAATAACGGATTCTCAGGGTTATACTCAGCACGCAACTGTTACGATAACGGTTTACACATGTCCAAACGCTGGTATCGATGGAACATTGAATATCTGCGTTGGAGATTCATTCGCAAATTCAGACTTATTCGCACAACTGACAGGTTCCCCAGATACAGGTGGAATATGGGTTGATAACAATGATGGCACTCACACGTATACCGTAGCTGCAACATCACCTTGTACAATAGATGATGAAAGTATCGTAACCGTAACTCAACAAGCTCCACCAAATGCAGGCATAAACGGCAGCTTGAATATATGTGCCGGAGATAGTTTTGACAATGATGATCTGTTCGCCCAGTTAACAGGTTCACCCGATACAGGCGGAACATGGGTTGACAATAACGATGGCACGCACACATATACGGTAACTGCAACATCACCATGTACGGTTGATGATGAAAGTATCGTAACCGTAACTCAACAAGCTCCACCAAATGCAGGCATCGATGGGACATTGAATATCTGCGTTGGAGATTCATTCGCAAATTCAGACTTATTCGCACAACTGACCGGTTCACCCGATACAGGTGGAACATGGGTTGATAATAATGATGGCACACATACATATACGGTAACTGCAACCTCGCCATGTGCAATAGATGATGAAAGTACAGTAACCGTAACTCAACAAGCTCCACCAAATGCAGGTATAGATGGAACATTGAATATATGTGCCGGAGATAGTTTCGATAATGATGATCTGTTCGCCCAATTAACAGGTTCACCCGATACAGGTGGAACATGGGTTGACAACAACGATGGCACTCACACATATACAGTAGCGGCAACATCACCATGTACAATTGATGATGAAAGTACAGTAACCGTAACTCAACAAGCACAACCAAATGCGGGTATCGATGGAACATTGAATATCTGCCAAGGAGAGACATTCACCAACGCTGACCTTTTTGCCCAATTAACAGGTTCACCCGATACAGGTGGAACATGGGTTGACAACAACGATGGCACTCACACATATACAGTAGCTGCAACTTCACCATGTACGGTTGATGATGAAAGTATCGTAACCGTAACTCAACAAGCTCCACCAAATGCGGGTATCGACGGAACATTGAATATCTGCGTTGGAGATTCATTTGCAAATTCAGACTTATTCGCTCAGTTAACAGGTTCCCCCGATACAGGCGGAACTTGGGTTGACAATAACGATGGCACGCACACATATACCGTAGCTGCAACATCACCATGTACAGTTGATGATGAAAGTATCGTAACCGTAATTCAACAAGCGCAACCAAATGCAGGAGTAAACGGCACCTTGAATATTTGTGTCGGAGATAGTTTCGATAATGATGATCTGTTCGTACAGTTAACAGGTTCACCCGATACAGGTGGAACTTGGGTTGACAATAACGATGGCACTCACACATATACAGTAGCTGCAACTTCACCATGTACGGTTGATGATGAAAGTATCGTAACCGTAACTCAACAAGCTCCACCAAATGCGGGTATCGACGGAACATTGAATATCTGCCAAGGAGAGACATTTACCAACGCTGACCTTTTTGCCCAATTAACCGGTTCACCCGATACAGGTGGAACATGGGTTGACAATAACGATGGCACGCACACATATACGGTAATTGCAACATCACCATGTACGGTTGACGATGAAAGTACAGTAACCGTAACTCAACAAGCGCAACCGAATGCCGGTATTGATGGTACATTAAATATTTGTGCCGGAGATAGTTTCGATAATGATGATCTTTTTGCCCAGTTAACAGGTTCACCCGATACAGGTGGAACTTGGGTTGACAATAACGATGGCACTCACACATATACCGTAGCTGCAACATCACCATGTACGGTTGATGATGAAAGTATCGTAACCGTAATTCAACAAGCGCAACCAAATGCAGGAGTAAACGGCACCTTGAATATTTGTGTCGGAGATAGTTTCGATAATGATGATCTGTTCGCCCAATTAACAGGTTCTCCCGATACAGGCGGAACTTGGGTTGACAATAACGATGGCACTCACACATATACAGTAGCTGCAACTTCACCATGTACGGTTGACGATGAAAGTACAGTAACCGTAACCGAACAAGCACAACCAAATGCGGGTATCGACGGAACATTGAATATTTGTGCCGGAGATAGTTTCGATAATGATGATCTTTTTGCCCAGTTAACAGGTTCTCCTGACACAGGTGGAACATGGGTTGATAACAACGATGGCACGCACACATATACCGTAGCTGCAACCTCACCATGTACGGTTGATGATGAAAGTATCGTAACCGTAACTCAACAAGCTCCACCAAATGCAGGAGTAAACGGCACCTTGAATATATGCCAAGGAGAGACATTCACCAACGCTGACCTTTTTGCCCAGTTAACCGGTTCACCCGATACAGGTGGAACATGGGTTGACAATAATGATGGCACTCACACATATACCGTAGCTGCAACCTCGCCATGTACAATAGATGATGAAAGTATCGTAACCGTAACCGAACAAGCACAACCAAATGCAGGAGTAAACGGCACCTTGAATATTTGTGCCGGAGATAGTTTCGATAATGATGATCTTTTTGCCCAGTTAACAGGTTCACCCGATACAGGCGGAACATGGGTTGACAATTATGATGGAACTCACACGTATACCGTAACTGCAACATCACCATGTACAGTTGACGATGAAAGTACAGTAACCGTAACTCAACAAGCGCAACCGAATGCCGGTATTGATGGTACATTAAATATTTGTGCCGGAGATAGTTTCGATAATGATGACCTTTTCGCCCAGTTAACAGGTTCCCCCGATACAGGCGGAACATGGGTTGACAATAATGATGGCACTCACACATATACCGTAGCTGCAACATCACCATGTACAGTTGACGATGAAAGTACAGTAACCGTAACTCAACAAGCGCAACCGAATGCCGGTATTGATGGTACATTGAATATCTGCGCGGGAGATAGTTTCGATAATGATGACCTTTTCGCCCAATTAACAGGTTCACCCGATACAGGCGGAACTTGGGTTGACAATAACGATGGCACGCACACATATACCGTAGCTGCAACATCACCATGTACAGTTGATGATGAAAGTATCGTAGCCGTAACTCAACAAGCTCCACCAAATGCAGGTATAGATGGAACATTGAATATATGTGCCGGAGATAGTTTCGATAATGATGATCTGTTCGCCCAATTAACAGGTTCCCCCGATACAGGTGGAACATGGGTTGACAATAACGATGGCACGCACACATATACCGTAGCTGCAACATCACCATGTACGGTTGATGATGAAAGTATCGTAACCGTAACTCAACAAGCTCCACCAAATGCAGGAGTAAACGGCACCTTGAATATATGTACTGGAGATTCATTCGCAAATTCAGACTTATTCGCACAACTGACCGGATCTCCCGATACAGGTGGAACATGGGTTGACAATAACGATGGCACTCACACATATACAGTAGCTGCAACATCACCATGTACGGTTGATGATGAAAGTACAGTAACCGTAACTCAACAAGCTCCACCAAATGCAGGAGTAAACGGCACCTTGAATATATGTACTGGAGATTCATTCGCAAATTCAGACTTATTCGCACAACTGACCGGATCTCCCGATACAGGTGGAACATGGGTTGACAATAACGATGGCACTCACACGTATACCGTAACTGCAACCTCGCCATGTACAGTTGATGATGAAAGTATCGTAACCGTAATTCAACAAGCGCAACCAAATGCAGGTATAGATGGAACATTGAATATCTGCCAAGGAGAGACATTCGCAAATTCAGACTTATTCTCACAACTGACCGGATCTCCCGATACAGGTGGAACATGGGTTGACAATAACGATGGCACTCACACATATACCGTAGCTGCAACATCACCATGTACAATAGATGATGAAAGTATCGTAACCGTAACTCAACAAGCGCAACCGAATGCCGGTATTGATGGTACATTAAATATTTGTGCCGGAGATAGTTTCGATAATGATGATCTGTTCGCTCAGTTAACAGGTTCTCCTAATGCTGGTGGAACATGGGCAGATAACGGTAATAACACCTTTACATATACCGTTGGGGCAATAGAGCCTTGTGTGATTAATGACACTAGTATAGTTACTGTTGAATTTAATCAAACAGATGCTAATGGTAACGGAATTGTAGATTGCAAAGAAACCATTATAGTACTTCCTATTATAACTATAGTTGATGTTGCTTTAGATAATATTGTTAATGAAACCGAAGCTCAGAATCTGATTTCTGTAACAGGAACAGTTTCAGGTGATTTTACACCAGGAGATATCGTTACGCTAATTATCAATACCAATAATTATACGGGTCCTGTTGGTGAAAATGGTCTTTTTGCAATAGTGGTTCCTGGTACAGACTTAGTAGCAGATGCCGATAGTAATATTATTGCTTCGGTAACTACGCTAACTATTGAAGGAAACACAGGCTCAGCTTCGGATCAACATACTTATATCGTTGATACTGAACCACCATTGGTAGATAGTTTTGAAACAATGGATACGTTTCCAATTTTACTTGGTTTAGGGAGTCCTAATGAAATATTATCTATCACTGTGGAAGTAGGAGATACTGGGGTTTCTCTCCTGTATGTTATTAACACGGACATCAATGGTATTTGGGAAATTCAAACTGATGTAGATGAACCCGAAAATGGTTCTTTCCCTATAATAAATCCAGAACTAACATTATATATCATTGCTGTTGATATAGCAGGAAACCAAGGTTTCGGTGAAGTAGATATCATTTTTAATAATGAACCTCTTGACAATGACAGTGACGATGATGGTCTACCTGATGATGAGGAGGTTACAATTGGCACTGATCCTGATAATCCTGATACCGATGGTGACGGAATTATAGATGGTCAAGAAGTTTTAGATGGTACAGATCCTTTAGATGCATGTGATTCTTTAGGTGGAACGCCACCAGCTGATGCGCAATGCGATATTTATGTAGAACTTGATTTGGTTAAGCCGGGAGATATCATGAACGGTAGTTTTGAAATTATCAATATTGACATATTTCCCGAAAATACGGTCAAAATTTATAATAGATACGGAGTGTTAGTTTGGGAGGTCGAGGGTTATGAAAATAAAACTAAAGCTTTTAGTGGTTTGTCAGATGGTAGAATTACGATAAACCGAAATGAAAAATTACCATCAGGCACATATTATTACGATATATATTATACTGTTAGAGGCGAGCAGAAATTATTAACCGGATATCTATATGTAATTCGATAAAAGATGAAGAGAATATATTATACAATCTTTTTGATATTTACCATGGTCATAGGCGGTCAACATTTTATGTTCGGTCAGCAAGATGCCCAGTATACCCAATATATGTATAATACTTTTTCTGTGAATCCTGCTTATGCAGGTTCTCGTGATGTTTTAAGTATTTCGGCGTTGCACAGATCGCAATGGGTAGGTAGAGATGGTGCTCCAAATACACAGACGTTAAGTGTTCATGGTCCAACATCAAATAAAGTGGGATTAGGCTTATCTATTGTGCATGATGAAATAGGTAATAATACCAATCAAAATACATACATAGATGCTGCATTCTCGTATACTTTAAATACTTCAGAAACTGATAAGTTATCCTTTGGTTTTAAAGCTGGCGGACACCTTCTAAATCTAGACTTTAATAATCTAAGAAACTTCAGTGCAGGCGGAACTGCCATTACAGATACTGATTTATATAAGAAATTTACACCTAATTTTGGAGCTGGTATTTACTTTCATAACGACAAGTTTTATGCGGGCTTATCTATACCCAATTTTTTGCAAACAGAACATTTCGATAGCTCTGATGGTAATGATAGGCTAGTGTCGGTAGATAGAATGACATGGTATTTAATATCTGGTTATGTGTTTGAGATGTCTGAATCATGGAAATTTAAACCTGCATTTTTATTGAAAGCTACCCCGGGTGCACCTTTACAGGCAGATGTTTCTGCTAATTTTTTATTGAACGATAAATTTTCAATGGGCGCCGCTTACAGATGGGATTCCGCTGTAAGTGCGTTATTCGGATTTCAAATGACCGATGAGTTTATGCTTGGTCTTGCCTATGATAGCGATATTTCTGAATTAGGCGGAACAAAGTATAACAATGGTTCTTTTGAGGTTTTTCTTAGGTACGAGTTTATTAAGAAAGATAAGATTGATTTAACCCCTAGATTCTTTTAAAATTAACTGATAATGAAAATCAAAACATCCATAATTCTCTTATCGTTTCTTTTTGTTACTACGCTATGTTTTGCGCAGAACGGGAACAAAAAAGGACTACCGGATAATTTTGGACACTATGCATATATGGGTAATGCATCAACTTATGAAGAGTTGAGTAAAAAGGGAATGTCTGATGAGGATATTTGCAAAAACCTTGGTAATGAAGCTTACTTAAGGGCAAAGTATGACGAAGCTAGTTATTGGTACGCAAAGTTGTTAGAATTGAATAGTTCAACGATAGAGCCTGACTATATGTACAGATATGCTCAGTCTTTAAAATCAATTAAGAATTATAAAGATTCCGAGGTTTGGATGAAGAAGTTCAAAAAGGCGAAAAAAAACGATGTACGTGCTCAGAACTATAATAAGGATGAAAGCTATTTTGATAAATTAATGACTGCATCAAACGAATATACCATTGAAAATTTATCTTCTGTAAATTCAAAAGAATCAGATTTCGCACCGTCATTTTATAACGAGTTTTTGGTGTTTTCAACTGGTAGGGATTTAGAAACTACCGATCGTAGTGCTACTCCTTATTTAAATCTTTATAAAACAACGCGCCCAGAGAAAGGGCAATATAGTACAGCAACTGCATTTCCAGAAGAGTTGAAATCTGTGGCAAATGAATCTTCTACCACTTTTTCAAAAGATGGTAATATCATGTATTTTACTAGAAATAATTATAAAAAAGGTTCGTTCAATAGAGACAAAAACGGAATTAGTAGATTAAAGATTTATAGAAGTACTTTCAAAGATGGTGTATGGGGAAATATAGAGGATCTGCCATTTAATAGCGACCTGTATTCCGTCGCACACCCTGCCCTGAACGAAGATGGAACAATCTTGTATTTTTCTTCTGATATGCCAGGTAATTTAGGAGCTTCAGATATTTTTAAAGTAGCTATTAATTCTGATGGTAGTTTTGGAACGCCAGAGAATTTAGGGTCTAAAATAAATACCGAAAGTAAAGAGACATTTCCGTTTATATCGGAGTCTGGGGTATTGTATTTTGCATCTGACGGACATCCTGGTTTAGGCGGACTAGATATTTTTTCAGTCAATCTAAAGAGTCAGGGAGCAGTTAAAAATTTAGGTAACCCTATTAACAGCCCCAACGATGATTTTTCAATGATTTTCGATGAAGAAACCAATTCAGGTTTCTTTGCCTCTAATCGTTCTGGCGGAGTTGGTGGTGATGATATTTATGCGTTGAAAACTATAGACTGTATGGTCACCATAACCGGTACCGCAGTAGATAAGGATACGGAACAACCTTTGCCATTTGTTACGGTTAACGGTAAGAACATTTCAGGAGGTAATATAGGGGAGACTACAACTGATGAACAGGGCAATTATAGTATAGAAATTCCATGTCAAGAGAGTCAATATTCAATTACTGCCAATCTTAACGGTTACGAAGAGGGTTCTTTGTTTATGTTCACTACACCAGATGAAAAGAATATAAAAGATGCACGTGTGGTATTGGAAGAGAGTAGTAAAGTTGCGGTTATTGGTGCCGATTTGGTAAAAGTTTTAAAATTAGCTCCAATCTATTTTGATCTAAACAGTTCTTACTTACGAGAAGATGCTTTTGAGAATTTAGATAAAGTGGTCGATTATATGTTAAAAAGACCTAAAGTAAAAGTAGAAATTGGGTCGCATACAGATAGTAGAGAAGAGGATAATTACAACCTGTGGCTCTCTGATCGTAGAGCAAAGAGAACGGTAGCCTATATAATATCTGCAGGAATTGATGAAAATCGTATTTCAGGTAAAGGTTACGGAGAAACGGCATTGATTAATAAATGCTCAAATAGGGTCATTTGCTCAGATCGAGATCATCAATTGAATAGACGTTCAGAATTTATTTTGATAGAGTAAGATTTAGTTTATATGCTTCGCTACTACCTCTATTTCTTTAACGACATGCATTGGTTTACCATAAGAAGTAAATCCGTTTAAAATTACTTCATAGGTTCCTTCTACATCTGAAGTGAAAAAATCAAACTGATAATCACTATCGGCAATATTTAAAAGGGGGTTCCAGTATAGCATCCTCCTGTAATCTGGAATTCTATCAAAAGAAACATTCTCTGGTTGATAAGATTGTACAAAATAGTTCTTTTTGGCTACGGGTTGGGTAAACGGTACAACTAGGCTATTTTTAGCAGTATAGGTGTCTAGAAATTCTGCATTGAAAGTTTCAATAGAAATAATACCTTGATACTCTTTTTGACCCAAACGAAATTGATCTCTTGTCAAGCTTATTTTTTCAATGTTTCGGGCATCAAAGGTTCTGATTTTTTCGTGATGAGGTATGAATACCCCATCTATTAAGACAATGGCAGGAAAATCGTTGTAATCTTCATCATAAGATTTAAAATCTTGACCAATTCTTATATAGGCGTCACTGGTATTCACTTTTCTAAAGCCTGCGAATTTCACTACTTCTACCAAAGTTTCTTCAAGCGTAGGAAAACGCGTGTATTCATCAAGAATGATAACTTCTGGTATGCCACCATTAAATATATCAATAGGATTGCTTTGTAAAATAGAATCTGGTTTGGCACCAAAGAACTGATTTTCTATTTGGTTTAGTACGCTTCTATTCTTTATATATTCCGCCTGCTCTTTTGATAAATTGAAATTTGCGAATGATAGGTCGGCTAGGTCAATAGGACTGGGTGTTCCTTTTTCAATAGTATACGTTTCGCTTTGGTCTTTAACCTGTATAACTGCCATTGGGTTTTTACGGTCTTTGCGTATGTAAGAATAGAAATTTCCATTTTGGTCGGTTTTTGAAAACTTAAATAATGATTCTTTCCCAGGAATAGAAATAACAACGGGAAGGTTCTCAGCAGGTAATCCTGAGTTAGCTTTTGTTACGGTGCCGTAAACTAGTTCTCCTCTTTGTTCAGGCAAGAAGATGCTATCACCAATGGTCTGTTTAATTTCTTTATCGGCATTGAAATATGCATTACCGTAGGTGACGGAATTGAGAGAAGATAGAATAGCTATTTCTTCCTTTCTTTTCACTTTAATACTATAAAAACCATGACCTAAAGCTCCTTTGTAATTTTTAATATTCAGGCTTACTTTCTCCCGAGTTTGATACGTAGATTGATTGGTTCTAATTGTAATTGTTGATGAGTCTGAAACCGAAATGGCATCAGTTGAAACTGATGTTAGTGCATCGGGTTTATTTTCTAGAAGGGCAGATTGGTCTACTAAATAAGGATTGATGATTACAATATCATCTTTAAAAACTTGAGATAAACCTGCGTTTTTCATCCATTGGGTATAGCCTAATAACTTGTACCTGCCAGAGGGTATATCTGTAGACACAAAGAAATCACCATAGCCATGTCCTTTGCTCAATTTTACTTTATGTTCAAAAACAAAGTCCTTTGCTTCATTTACTAGGGCTACGTATCCAATGGTACTTATTTTAGTAGGGTTATTGGTTTGTGCGTTAAAACAGTGTATAGAATAATATAAATACTCTCCAGAGAGCACTAACGGACCGTTATGGTCTACGTATGCTTTTTCCTGAGGTACTTTTTTTAGACTCAAAAGGTCGCTACCATCTTTGATCACATATTGGGCGCTACCGAGATTGGTAATTAAAATGATTATTACAGTAAGTATTTGTGTTGTCTTCATAAGTTCTAATTATTCTACCCAAAAATCTGGTTCAATATTACTACCCAAAGCTGTACAATCTCCGCATACTCTTGGTACAAATATGTGTGGTCCGCCACAGTCTTCCTCATTAACATTTGGCTTCACATAACTTATTAAATCAAGATCTACTTGTTGAATTACTGATTGTGGACATGGGTTTGGACCTCTCATTCCACTAAAACAAAAAGAAACATGAGATTCTGGTGCTGTCAATTCACTACAATTAAAAGGGTATGGGGGTAATTCTTCATTCGGATAAAAATCGGTGTAATTGAAAAAGAGCCGATTTTTAGAAACGGATACTACATCAAAAAAACCGATTACATTACCCTGAGAGCCATCGTCTGCAGAAAGGTTACCTTCTAAAAATCCGGGTTGTATTCGAGAAAAAATACTACCGGTTTGGCTGAAGTTATTCAATTGATCGTAGAAACTAAAAGATGCTGCACTTGAAACTAATTGTTCTACTTCAATACTATATCTATGGCTTATAATAAAGTTTTCTTGGTCAATAAAACGTACCATAAACTTTGTAATATTATCACCTAAGTTACCTTGTTGAGCTTGTATGATAGAATTAGAAAGGTTATTGCCATAGCAAACCTGTTGTTCTTCTTCTCGTTCTACAATTTCAAGGTCATAAGTTACTTCTGGTAAGGCGCATGGATCGTAGTTGGTAAGTTTAAAAGCTTCTGGAGACCAATTTGGAGCTATTATTTTATACGTTTCATCATAAGTATAGCGTAAGTTTTGAACGGTACCCGACTCTATGTTGTTATCTACAAATATGCCAATACCTTGTACTCCAGATTCACTTGTCGTTTTTTCTGCGTAAAGATTAGAGATAGCTGCTAAACCTTCAATTTGCATATTGGTCGAGGTGTACCTTTTTCCATCTGATGTAGTAATATTCAATTGATATGCATTGCCCATTTCAGCAGCAAATTCAATATCAGATTCATAAATACCCGGACTTGCCTCATTAAAAGAATAGGTGGTGCCATTACTGTTTTCAATTGAAACCGTAGCATTGGTTTCGTAGCGTACCAAATCTCTATTTATATCTCGTATTGGTGTGTACGGGTTGTAAACGGAGTCTATTCCTAAATCTACTAAAGTGTCCATTCTGCTTAATGCTACCGTATGGTTTTTTAGTTCGTTGGTTAGTGTGGCTTCTACAATTAATATTTTTAAGACTTCATCATCTGCGGCTATACCCAAATCAACCTCTTCAATGCATGATGCTAAAGTGGAAATACAAATTATAAATAGAATTAATTTTTTCATTTATAGTAATTTTCTATTCTTTAAAACTTGAAATTATAGGTAATGGAAGGAATAGGAATGGAGAAAATAGAACTTTGTAACGCCTTTACTTCGCCATCATCTGTTACGAAAAACACCGAGTACGGATTGTTTCTACCTAATACATTATAAACTGATATGGTCACAAAACTATGTGCTAACTTATTCTTCTTATGGTTTCCTTCAATGTTTAATCCTAGATCTAAACGATAGAAGTCGGGTATTCTAAACTTGTTTCTATCGCTAAAAGCAACAAAATCTGCGTTATTGAATCTAAATGTGCCTACGGGGTAGGTAATAGGTCTTCCAGTTTGGTACACAAAATTTGCAGATATGCTATATCGCTTTGTAAAACGATAGTTGGTAATAACACTTACATCATGGGGCTTATCAAAATTAGAGGGGAAAAATTCACCGTTGTTAATTCGCTCCTCGCTAAATTCACTATCAAAACGGTATAAAGATCTAGAGTAGGTGTAACTTAACCATCCGTTTAAATCACCGCTTTTCTTTTTTAATAAAAATTCTACTCCGTATGCCTTTCCGTCACCTTGTAATATCTGTGTTTCTACATTTTCGTTTAAGAAGAGGTTGGCACCGGTTTTAAAATCAAGCACATTTTCCATTATCTTGTAATACCCTTCGATACTTAATTCATATTCGTTTTCCTTAAAGTTTTTATAGAAGCCAAGAGAGGCTTGGTAGCCCTTTTGTGCTTCAATATTCAGATCAGAAAGTTTCCATGTATCAATAGGTGAAACTGTGGTGTTATTTGAAAGGGTATGTAAAAATTGATACGAATTGTTTAGACTGGCTTTTACAGAAAAATCGGGTGTAAATAAATATCTAGCGGAGACTCTGGCTTCTGGTCCGCCATAGGTTTTTATATTTTGATTACTTGAATAGGCTATGGTGTCTTGAACGGTAGATTCATTCTTTGGCATCCCTTCTTCATAGGTTCTTTGGGTAGCCTCGCCCAATGCAGCAAAAAATGCATATCTCACCCCTAAATTGACAGATAGTTTTTCATTAACCATAATTTCATCCCCTATAAATAGTGCGCCCTCAACAGCTTGTTCTTTATCAATAGTAAATTCACTGATGTCCGACTCGCTTCCGTCGGGTTCTATGCTTCCAGGGTTAACAGAATAGTATTTGGCTGAACCGCCATAGTCTAAAGTGTTTTTATTGTTTAGAGCTGTTCGAAGCTTATATTTTAATTCGGTTTCGTTAATGTTGTAATCAAGCTTAAAATCACTGTTCGATTCACCGTCAAAATCAATTCCGAATCCGTAATTACTATTATCGACAATAAGTGCGCTATTGGTTTTATCACTCATTCTATGGTCCCAACGTACAGAAAACAGTCGGTTATCATAGTTATATAATGAATCTGAGGTGATACTAAAAGCATCTCTGCTATAATAGGCAGTCGCTTTCACTTCATTTTTGTCATTTATTTTATTGTGATATTTAACGATGCCGTCAAAAAACGTAGCGTTGCTATTGCTTAACGATTCGTCATCTAAAGACCGTAAAATCCAGTCCGCATAAGCACCTCTACCACCAACGACAAGGGATGATTTTTCTTTTTCTAACGGAATTTCCAATGCCAAATTTCCGGTCACTGGACCAATAGAACCTTCACCTGAGAACTTTTCTACATTACCATTTTTTGTTCTAATATCGAAGACCGATGAAAGACGGCCGCCAAACTCTACAGGAATAGCACCTTTATAGATATCTACGCCCTTGGTCGTAAACGGATTCAAGGCTTGAAAGATTCCGAAAAAATGCTGTGGGTTGTATATAACCGCATCGTCTAACAGTACTAAGTTTTGGTCTGTTTTACCGCCACGAACGTTTAAGCCCATTGCACCTTCGCCCGCAGATGAAATACCAGGCAATGCCTTGGCGACTGACAAAATATCTCGTTCCCCTAAAACTAGGGGAATGTTCTTAGACTCTTCAGAATCTATTTGCTCACTACCAGTAATAGCTTCCTCTACATTTTTATAAGCATCTGCCTCTACTACTACTTCATCTAATTGTTGTAGCCCTTCTTCCATCAACAAATCTGAACTACCATTATTGTACATAATGACTTCACGTTCTGTAGATGCAATACCCATGGCACGTATACTTAGTACGTTATAGCCCGAAGGTAATGTTAAAGAGTAATTACCATTCGAGTCGGATACAGTAATTTGGTTGGAGCCTTTAACGCGAATAGTTAAATCTGGAATAGGCTCACCTGTTTTAGAATTTATGGCTCTACCGGTTAATTTATAGGATTCTTGTAAGTTATTAGGGTCGCTTTTACCAACCTTGGCTATATCGTAATTTCGTTTAACCTGAGTATTAGTGGTATAAAATGTTGGGGGAGGTGCGTTGACTTTTGTTTGTTTGCCGTTATTTTCTTCAACTACTTCTTCTTGACCAAAAAAGCCATTGGGTAGGTCGTCATATACTATTGTATTCTCTAAAAGAATGATGCGTTTCTGTGATTCTAGAATATAATAGTTTAAAGAGGTGTCCTCTAAAAGAGATTGCAAGGCAGTGGTTAAATTTTCATTGTCAAAGTTGGCAGTTACGTTGATGCTTTGTGCCCAACTTTCTAGAAAGAAAAATTGATAACCTATTTGTTCTTCAATATCGGTAATTACAGATGATAAGGGAGTTGCAGAGTATTGACCATTAACAGTAATAGTTTCTTGAGCATAACCTATACTTAAAGCAAAAAGTATGGTGAAATAGACTACGGTTTTTTTTATAGGTGTTGCCCCGCTAATTTCAATAAAAGTTTTGAGCAAACTTTTATTCGTTTTTTGGTTGGTCATGTTGGTTGGTTGGATTATTACAAGGTAATAAAAACTATATTACAACAAAATGTGATATTTAAAATAATTGCGTTGAATTATTGAAAAAAAATGAAATAACCTTTGCATTATTAATGATTTGGTATTTATAGTTAACAGGTTTAAAGAGAAAGAGTTAATTTTAAGAGTATAATCTTTTACTTACATTGTTGTTTTATTATTTATCAGTATTTTATTACTATTTTTATTCATAAATACTTGTTAAAATAAATACGTTGACTCCAATTTCCAATAGAATAGAACTTCAAGAAAAGCATCACCAAATATTTATAGAACAAGCTCCGGCCGCAATAGCTATGTTAGATCGCAATATGGTCTATTTAGCAGTATCTAATCGTTGGTTAAAGGATTTTAGTTTGGAAGGAGAACAATTGATTGGTAGAACTCATTACAATGTATTTCCAGAAATTGGAGATGATTGGAAAAAAAAGAATGAAAAGTGTTTAAACGACGCAATAGATATTTGCGATGAAACCACCTTTCATCGTAAAGATGGTTCTATTCAATGGATTTTTTGGAATGTTCAACCTTGGTATAATGCTGAAGGTGAAATCGGCGGACTCTTAATACATGCAGGTGATATAACGGAACAGAAAGAGAAAGAGTTAAAAGAAAAAAAGTTTGAAACCATATTAAGTGATACTAGTGAGATTGCACGAATTGGTACTTGGGAAATTGATCTTTTAAAAGAGAAAGTAACCTGGAGTACAATGGTGTATGAGATTCATGAAGTTCCTCTAGAATTTGAACCAACAGTGGATTCTGGATTGGCGTTTTTTGAAGATGAAGTAAGTCGAAATAAAATCGTAAAAGCACTTAAAGCGGCTCAAGAAATTGGTACGCCCGTAAACTTAAATTTAAAACTTAAGACGGCAAAAGGAAATTATCGTTGGGTTAAGGTTGTGGGAAATATAGAGCGAATCAACGGCATTTCTACAAAGATATTTGGTATTACTCAAGATATAACATCTTCAAAAAATTCAGAACAGCTTTTAAATGTTGCAAATGCAGAGTTAGAAGCTATTTTTAACTCAGATGTAATAGCAGTTATTACAACAAATTCAAAAGGAATTGTTAATCGATTTAATAAAGGTGCCGAAAAATTATTAGGATATACTGCCGATGAAATTGTAGGTTTAGAAAAGCCTGATTTATATCTTCTAAAAGAGGAGCGTGATAAATTTAAAAATGATATTACGAAATTATTTAACGGCAATTCTACATTGATAGATTCAAAGTATAATTATCGTAACGAAAATATTAACGATACAAGACAATGGACATTTCGTCGAAAAGACGGGTCTTTATTTTCAACACTTACTTCAATTACAGCAATTAATAATAATGATGGCGTTAATGACGGTTTTATATCAATAATAACCGATATCTCAAAAATAAAAGAGATAAAGAATGAATTGAGAAAGAAGAATGATTTATTAAATTTTGCCGAAAGACTGAGTTTATTAGGACATTGGCAATGGGATACTGTATTGGATAAGTTGAAATGGTCACAAAATCTTTATACCATTTTTGAACTTGATGAAAATGTAACTGAATTTAAATTTGATACTTATTTCAGTTTTGTACATACTGATGATAAAGATTTGGTAACAGAATATTTTGAAAAATCGGCTAGTGATAAAATATTCTACAACTTTACCCATAAAATTATTACAACCCATGGAATTGAAAAAACAATTCATTTAATTGGTAAGGTTATTACCAACGAGAAAGGCGAGATGGTAGAAATGTTTGGTACTTGCCAAGATGTTACCGAAAGCAAGATGGTAGAGCGTCAATTGCAAAAAGCCCTTTCAGAACTTCAAGCTATATTCAATTCAAAATCTGTTGCAATCATCACCAGCGGTAGAGATGGAATCATTAATAATTTTAATAGTGGTGCTGAAGCTTTATTAGGATATTCCGCAGCAGAAATTATTGGCATTCATAATGGTTTCCTATTTCTTGCAGAAGAAGTGATAGTAGCTCATGAAATTGAAATAGCGCAATTGTTTGGCGAAAAGATACCCAGGTCTGACCATTATGAAGCTGTCTCAAAATATATAGATTTATCTAAAGAGGAAGTACACGATACCCGGGAATGGACGCATCGCAGAAAAGACGGGTCAACATTTCTAGGCCAAGTAACAATATCATCTATTAAGAACATAGATGGTAAGCATATTGGTTTTATGGCGATGTTATTGGATATTTCGGAAATTAAAAATACGGAGCTTGAATTGCTGAAAAAAAATCAACTTTTAACTTATGCCGAACAGATTTCAAAGATGGCCAATTGGCAATGGAACCCTTTTACCGATGAAGGAAAAAGTTCAAAAAATCTATATAACATTCTCGAGCTTGACGAAAATATTACAGATCTTAAGTTAGATATATATTTGGATTTTGTTCATCCAGAAGATAAAGAAATTACTGCTCAACATTTTGAGAAAGCCGTAATAGATAAAAAATGGGAAAGTTTTACGCATCGTATTATTACCACTTCGGGTATCGTAAAAACAATTCAGCTCTTGGGGGAAGTTTTAACTAACGAAAAAGATGAGATTATAGAAATAAGCGGTACTTGCCAAGATGTGACCGAAATTAAAATGGCGGAACGTAATTTGCAAAAAGCCCTTTCAGAACTTCAAGCAATATTCAATTCAGAGTCTATTTTAATTATATCAACAGATAAAGATGGTATTATTAATCGTTTCAATCATGGTGCTGAGGTGTTATTGGGGTATTCTGCTGCAGAAATGGTTGGAATAGAAAAGCCTAGAAAATATGCTCATAAAGATGAAATCAAAAAATTTAAACATGATATTGCTAGATTAAATGGTAAAGATCCATCTGTATATGATCATTATCGAAACCTTTCGAAAGAAGATTTAAACGATACTCGAGAATGGACCTATTACAAAAAAGATGGTTCACCGGTTTCCGTACTTTCTACCATAACGACTATTAAAAATAGTGACAACGCGAATGAAGGCTTCATAGCAATTTCAAAGGATATTTCGGAAATTAAAAATACGGAGCTTGAATTGCTGAAAAAAAATCAGCTTTTAAATTTTGCCGAACAGATTTCAATGATGTCTAATTGGAAATGGGATACGGTTGCCGATAAAGTAGAATGGTCGCAAAATTTTTATAAAATTCTAGAGCTTGACGAAGCTATAATTGAACTTAAGTTTAACTCGTATTTCAGGTTTGTTCATCCAGAAGATATAGAAATTGTTAATCGACATTTTGAGAAAGTAGAAAGGAATAAAAAATGGGAAAGTTTAACACATCGTATTATAACCACTTCGGGTAAGGTAAAAACAATTCTAATTTTAGGAAGGGTTTTTACGAATGAAAAGGATGAGATTGTAGAAATGATCGGTACTTGCCAAGATATAACCGAAATTAAAATGGCGGAAAAGAAGTTTAGAGGACTTTTAGAGTCTGCCCCAGATGCCATGGTTATCGTCAATGAAAAAGGCAGAATACAACTAATTAACAAACAATCTGAAAAACTATTTGGATATGCACCAGAAGAATTATTCAATAAAAAAGTAGAGGTTTTGATTCCTGCAAGATTTACCCTGAAACATTCTTCATATCGAGAAGGTTTTTTTCATACACCTAAGACTAGACTTATGGGTGATGATAAAGATTTATTCGCGCTTACAAAAAAAGGAGAAGAAATACCTATTCAAATAAGTTTGAGCCCACTACATACAGAAGAGGGTCTGTTGGTTTCTGCAGCTATACGAGATATATCGAAACAAAAAATAGCGGAACAAAAGATTATTGATGCAAAAGAAAGTTTAGAAATTGTAGCACAAAAATTATCTCACCAAAATAAGCAACTGGCAGATTTCACACATATTACTTCTCATAATCTGAGAGCACCTGTGGCAAATCTAAACTCGTTAATGGAGATATATAAGCTAACTGAAGATGAAACAGAACGTTTAGATGTTTTCAATAAATTCGACACTGTAATAGATCGTCTTACGCTTACATTGAATACTT
This sequence comes from Maribacter sp. Asnod1-A12, assembly GCF_045063735.1. NCBI lineage: Bacteria > Pseudomonadati > Bacteroidota > Flavobacteriia > Flavobacteriales > Flavobacteriaceae > Maribacter > Maribacter sp. Asnod1-A12. The sequence goes on along the minus strand of NZ_JBEFNZ010000006.1, from coordinate 1,072,890 downwards.
TGATAGAGGCCCTAAAAACAAAAATTAGCGATTCTAAAGAAGAACTTGAAAAAGTAGACTTAAATAAAGTTTTAGAAAATACAACTCAAATATTAAGTGGTGCCATATTAAAATTTGGAGCGGTAATAGAATCAGATTTTTCTCAATACTCAGATGTTACTTATAACAGTATTTACATGGAAAGTATTTTTTTAAATTTAATAGGTAATGCCATAAAATATAAAGCTGAGAATAGATTGCCCCACATATTAATAACAGCAAAAATTGAAAACGGTAAAAATATTCTTACATTTAAGGATAATGGCCTTGGTATTGATTTAGAAAGGCATGGCCATAAATTATTTGGACTCAATAAAGTTTTTCACAGACACCCAGATGCCAAAGGTGTTGGTTTGTTTCTTACCAAAACACAAATTGAAGCGATGGGTGGTACAATTACCGCCACCAGTGAAGTAAATGTAGGAACAACTTTTAAAATTAACTTTAATTAAACTTGCTATGAATAACGTTTTAAAAACTTGTATTGTTGATGACGACTCTATTTACCGTTTTACAATGGTCAAAACTTTAGAGTCAACAAAATTACCAATGGAAATAATGGTATTTTCAGATGGAGAAGAGGCCATAGATTTTATGTTAGATAATCTTGAGCAAGATTCTGTATTTCCAGATGTTATTTTCTTGGATATTGATATGCCGGTTATGGACGGATTTCAATTTATGGAAGAGTACGTAAAAATTAAGCCTAGAGTAGGTAAAAAAATAACGATTTACATGGTGTCATCTTCCTTAGATCCAGTTGATATAGAAAGAGCTAAGAAAATTAGCGCTATTTCAGATTATATTGTAAAGCCTATTGGTTTAGGTAGGTTAAAGCATATTATTGTGGGGTTGTTAGAGGAAAGAAAAGGTTAAACTTTATTTTAGTTTCTTAAAATTTTTAAGGACATCATTCAATTTAATCGGGTTAAGCTAAAATGCTAAATACCAGTAATTTTGATTGAACCTAAAAATTAAACTATGTCTTTACTAACAATAATTTTAAATATATTATTACCACCATTAGCTGTTTTTATGAAACATGGTATTGGTACTACTCTTTTAATAAGTATTCTATTGACTTTGCTTGCTTGGTTACCTGGAGTAATCCATGCATTTATTGTTAATCAATAGTGTTATATAACTTTTAAATTGCCGTTGCATATTTCTGGCAAAGCATATGAAAACCGAACAATTATCGTATACAAGATAATTGTTCGGTTTCTTGTTAACGCTTAAACGTTTTAATAGTTGGTAACATTAACATTTATTTTGATTGACCATTTATGATTCATTAATTTTAATGATAACTTTGAATTGTTAGGAGTCGTTATTTTGTTCGACTACTAGTAAGCTCTAATTTATATGTAGTTTTAGGTTTATTACTTTAATTTATAATCGATGCATAATTTTTTTAAAATAATTTTTGGGATTGTCCTTTTGGTATTTCTAGGTTGTAAAGACCATTCTAAACAAAATAAAATTGCTGTAGACAATGCAGAAGTCAATGAAGTTTTTAATAAAAAAAATGCCGAAATTACCATTCAAGATGCTATAAAAGCCCATGGAGGATCTTTATACAATACAGCACATTATGAGTTTGTTTTTAGAGATAAAATGTACATGTTCAATAATGCCAACGGTTATATTTACAAGGTAAATTTTAAAGATAGTACAGGAAATAGAATTGAAGATATATTAAACAATGGTGTGTTTAGAAGAGCGGTTAATGATGAAGTTGCTGAGTTATCTGAAAAAGATGTTGCAATACATAGTAATGCCTTAAATTCAGTAATTTATTTTGCTACGCTGCCTCATAAATTAGATGATAAAGCAGTTCATAAAGAAGGTAAAGGCGAAACTACAATTAAGGGTGAAGATTATGATATAGTACGTGTAACTTTTGGTAAAGAAGGTGGTGGTACAGATCATGATGATATTTTTATGTATTGGGTTAATAAGAAATCTCATTATATAAATTACTTTGCATATAGTTATAGCGTAAATGATGGTGGTGTTCGTTTTAGAAGCGCATACAACCCGAGAACAGTTGACGGTATACGCTTTCAAGACTATATAAATTGGGAAGCTCAGGTTGGTACTCCTTTGAAAGAATTACCATCACTCTTTGAAAAGGGAGAGTTAAAAGAACTATCTAAAGTTGAAACATTGAATGTGCGTAATCTTAACGCTGTGGAATTGGTAGAATAAGGCTCTTCTAGAACACAATTTACTTATTGTATCTTTGAAATACTGTGTTTGAAACTTTTTCAAATACTTGTTATATAAACTTGCTTTTTAATTGAACTACGTCTTATATGAACAATCATGCCTTATTTGAAAGTTTTAGGGTTGTTTCTGGAAAGGAATGGAAACAGAAGATTCAATATGATTTAAAAGGTAAAGACTACAATGAAGAGGTAGTGTGGAATTCTCCTGAAGGTATTAAAGTAAAACCTTTTTACGATTCAGAAGATTTAGAACATATAGCGGTAAAACCTTCACTAATTAATACATGGAATATTGGTCAGGTGGTTTATGCTGGTAATGCTATAATGTCTAATGAAAAGGCACTTAAGTTTATTGAAAAAGGTGCTGAAGCTATTCGGTTTCTAATTCCAGATACAACTATTGATATTGCTAAAATTTTGAACGATATCGATTTAAATGTTGTAAAAGTATATCTAAACATGCAATTTTTGTCTAAACAATTCATGGACAATACTCTTGTTAATGTGTCGCGATCTAATAATATACATTTTCAAATTGACCCTATAGGTTATTTAGCTAGGTCAGGTAATTGGTACGATACGATGTCGGCAGATATCGATATGGTAGTAGATTTGGCTTCCTGTGATATTGAAAATTTACTTTGCGTAGATGTTTCGCTTTATGAAAATGCTGGTGCAGATATGGTACAACAATTAGCATATGCCTTGGCGCATGCTAATGAATATATGAACATTTTAAATGAAAGTGGTAATCTTAATAAATTAAAAGTTATAGATTTTAATGTAGCTGTTGGAGGTAATTATTTCTTTGAAATCGCAAAGCTAAAGGCTTTACGTAATCTTTGGAGTATTCTTGTTGCTGAGTATAATACATTTGTAAAATGTCATATAACTTCAATACCGTCTAAACGTAATAAAACCATTTATGATTATAATGTAAACTTGCTTAGAACTACAACAGAATCTATGTCTGCTATTTTAGGAGGAGCTGATTCTGTTTTTAACCAGAATTATAATGTAGTTTATAAAAAAAGTACTGATTTCGCTGAACGTATTACTATAAATCAGTTGATTTTATTAAAAGAAGAGAGTTATTTTAACAAGGTGGAAAATCCAACGGAGGGTAGTTATTATATTGAAACGATTACAAATCAATTATCAGAAAAGGCTTTAATTTTATTTAAGTCAATAGAAAAAGATGGCGGATTTTTAAAGCAACTAAAGAATCATACTGTTCAAAATAGAATTGCGGAGAGTGCTAAAAAGCAACAAGAGAAATTCAATTCGAAAAATACGATTTTGGTAGGTACAAATGCATATCAAAATGGTGAAGATAAAATGTCGAAAGAGATAGAATTATATCCTTTCTTAAAAAAGAATCCTAGAAAGACATTGATTAGTCCTATTATAGAAAAACGATTAGCAGAGGAACTAGAGCAAAACCGTTTGTCAAATGAGTAGAAAAGACATACAACATATAAGCTTAAAACCCTTTCAAATTGCCGATAAAAGTGGTGGTACTTTAAAGGGTAGCAAAGAACAGTCGACTTTTGAAACTGCAGAAACGATTCAGTTAAAAAAAAAGTATTCTAAAGAAGATGTAGCCGATATTGAACATTTAAATTTTGTTGCAGGTTTTTCACCATTTCTTCGAGGTCCGTATGCTACCATGTATACCCAGAAACCTTGGACGATACGACAATATGCAGGGTTTTCAACAGCTAAAGAAAGCAACGAATTTTATAAAAAAAATTTAAAAGCAGGTCAGAAAGGTTTGTCGGTAGCTTTTGACCTACCTACACATCGAGGTTATGATAGTGATCATGAGCGTGTGGTCGGTGATGTAGGTAAAGCAGGTGTGGCCATAGATACCGTTGAAGATATGAAAGTGCTTTTCGATGGCATTCCGTTAAACGAAATGTCGGTTTCTATGACAATGAACGGTGCGGTGCTTCCTATTATGGCATTTTATATTGTTGCGGCAGAAGAACAAGGTGTGCCATTAGATAAGTTATCTGGTACCATACAGAATGATATTTTAAAGGAATTTATGGTGCGTAATACTTATATCTATCCACCAAAACCTTCTATGCAACTGGTAGCGGATATTTTTGAGTACACAAGTAAAGACATGCCTAAATTCAATAGTATAAGTATTTCAGGATATCATATGCACGAAGCTGGTGCCCCGGCTCATTTAGAGTTGGCTTATACCTTGTCTGACGGATTAGAATATATTAGAACGGGATTAAAAGCAGGGTTGAAAATTGATGATTTTGCACCGCGACTTTCCTTCTTCTGGGGCATAGGGATGAACCACTTTATGGAAATCGCCAAAATGCGTGCTGCAAGAATGTTATGGGCAAAAGTGGTGAAAGAATTTAATCCACAGAACGAGAAATCGTTGATGTTGAGAACACATTGCCAAACTAGCGGTTGGAGCCTTACGGAACAGGATCCGTTCAATAATGTGGCAAGAACTACTATTGAGGCGGCTGCTGCTGTATTTGGTGGCACACAGAGTTTGCATACTAATGCATTAGATGAGGCAATAGCGCTGCCTACAGATTTCTCTGCGCGTATTGCAAGGGAAACACAATTGTACCTGCAACATGAAACGAACGTGACTAAAACGGTCGACCCTTGGGCGGGAAGTTATTATGTAGAGAAACTTACGCATGATTTAGTACATAAAGCATGGGAGTTGATGCAAGAAGTGGAGAGCCTAGGCGGAATGACCAAAGCTATTGAAACCGGTATACCAAAAACACGTATTGAAGAAGCCGCCGCTAGAAAACAGGCAAGAATAGATAGTCAGCAAGATGTAATTGTAGGCGTCAATAAATATCAATTGAGTGAAGAAGATGAACTTCAGATCTTAGAGGTCGATAATAAAGAAGTGCGCAGGCAGCAATTAGAACGACTAAAAGAAGTAAAAGCAAATAGAAATACAGCTGTAGTTGTCCAAAAACTGAAAGAACTTACCATTGCTGCTAAAAATAAATTGGACGATAGCGATTCGGAAGAAAATTTATTAGCTTTAGCAGTAGACGCGGCAAGGGAGAGAGCAACTTTAGGAGAAATTAGTAGTGCTTTAGAAGAAGCATTTGGCAGGCATAAAGCGATTATAAATTCATTTACAGGCGTGTATTCAAGAGAAATTAAAGAAGATAGTAGTTTTAAGAAAGCACAGGAACTCGCAGATCAATTTGCAGAGCAAGACGGGCGTAGACCACGTATTATGGTTGCCAAAATGGGGCAAGATGGTCATGATCGTGGAGCTAAGGTTGTTGCTACAGGCTATGCCGATTTAGGGTTTGATGTTGATATAGGTCCACTATTTCAAACTCCAAAGGAAACAGCTAAACAGGCAGTAGAGAATGACGTCCATATTTTAGGAATATCATCACTTGCTGGCGGACATAAAACCTTGGTGCCGGAAGTAGTTAAAGAACTTAAAAGCTACGGTCGTGAAGATATTATGGTTATTGTTGGCGGAGTAATACCGAAACAAGATTATGATTTTCTAAATGAAGCTGGTGCAACTGCTGTTTTTGGGCCTGGAACCAAGATCAGTGATGCGGCCATTCAATTGTTGGAATTACTTTTGGAATAAATTGATACTACGATATAAAAAAAATGCCCGAGCAATTTCATTGCTTGGGCATTTTTTTTATATCATTAAAAGAAGTTACGCAGCGGCAACTTCTACATTACTCTCTTTATTTTTTAACCAGAAATATAGAATGGTAAATAGCACTATAAGTATAGCTGGGAAAAGTACCATAGTACCTAAAGTTTCTTGACCTGAGACTAATTCTAATTCATCACCTGTGAATCCTTGTGCTTCTGCAGCTGCTCTGTCAGCATCGATCCAACCACCAATAATAGGTTGAAAAATTGAAGATGAGAACATCCCTATAGCTCCAATAATAGACATGCCTAAGGCACCTGTTTTTGGTGTCTTAGTGGCAGCCAAACCAATCATGTTTGGCCAGAAGTAAGCAACACCCAATGCAAATATTACAGCGGCAACATAAGCCATTGCCCCTGTTTGCGTGCTAAATAAATAAATACCTAAAGTTGCTAGAATTGCAGATCCTAATAACACTCCCGTTTGGTTGAATTTCGCTACCATGCTGCCTCCAAAGAAACGTGCTACAGCCATTAAGCCTGCCGTCAGTGCTAAAATTAAAGTTGGTTCAGCTCCACTTTTAGAAAGAATAAGTCCAACCCATTGGTTAGGTCCAAATTCAGAAATTGCTGTTAGTGCCATACATATTGCAATGAACAAAAATAACGGAGTAAACATACCTTTTAAGTTTCCGCTAATGGTTGCAGCTTCTTCAATTTTAGCTTTAGGCCACGTTTGACCAAAGAATAAAAACGCATAAATAACCGCTGGTATTAGTAACAACCATACTTGGCTCTGACCAATGATTCCCATATCTGTCATAAAACCAGATAATAAGCTCCCTACAGCAATACCACCCGGGAACCACATATGAAACCTGTTTAGCATCGTACTCATTCTATTACCCTTGTAAGCATCTGCAATCATAGGGTTACAAGCAGCTTCGGTACAGCCGTTACCAAGTCCAATTAAGAGATTGGCAACCAAAAGACCCATATAACTTCCTGAAAAAATTAAAAGTAAAATACCAATGGCATGTGCAAAAAATGCAAATTGCATAATGACTTTGCCACCTACTTTATGATAGATCAAACCACCAATGACCATAGCAATTGGAAAACCTAAAAACCACATGGAGGTTATAAGTCCCGCTTGACTAGCGCTTAATTCTAATTCTGTTTTTAATTGGTCTAATATACCTGCCGCAATGGCAAAAGAGAATGCCGTGGTAATTAACGCGAAACAGCTGGCATAAAAGAGCCTATTCGCATTTACTTTAGAAGTTGAGTTAGAACTGTCCATATTTAAATTGATTTAGTTGTTGTTTTGCATAATGTGCTAAACTAATAAAAATGAAATAATATCAATGCTTTTTTAGTAAAATGATACCTTAACTACGACAGAAAGCACAAAAAATAGTATTTATATAATTTTTGATGTTTTTTATGCAATGAGCTGTATATAGATTTGGACAGTATAGTGTTGATTATGAACTATTAGGTAACTTGTAGTCTAAATAACCACCTTTAATTATAAAATATGAAATACGCTATTTATGTTCTCTTTGCTTTTATTATCATGAGTTGTGCCGATGCAAATACGAGAACTGAAAATGAAAAAAGCTCTAATGTAATTGCTAATGCAGATTATAACCCAGAGGCTAAACTTGATAGTTTAGATATAAAGCTAAGGGGCCAAGGAACTCCTGTTGCAAATTACGTACATGCGGCAAGAACGGGAAATTTGCTATTCTTGGCAGGCAAAGGACCAAAACAAGCGAATGGAGAAAATATTGTTGGTAAGTTGGGCGATAGTTTAACAGTAGAACAAGGTTACCAAGCTGCACGCGAAGTAGGTATTAACCAGTTATCAGTGTTAAAAGCTGAATTAGGCAATCTTAATAAAGTAAAAAGGATTGTAAGCGTTCATGGTATGGTTAACTCCGCTCCAGATTTTAAGGATCATTCTAAAGTAATCAATGGCTATTCAGACTTAATGGTAGAAGTTTTTGGTGATAATGGAAAGCACGCGCGCGCTGCTGTGGGTATGGGCTCTTTGCCAGGAAATATGGCTGTTGAAGTAGAAATGGTTGTTGAGGTCTATGAATAAGTTAATTTGCTTTTAATAGGGTGAAAGATTTATTGAAGAACTTAATAGGCATCAATTTAATAACCAATTGTTTACCTATAACTTACTTTCTATCGAACTAAGAGGCATAGTTTTGTTTTGCCTTTTAAAAAGGATACGTTCTTAGTTTGAGTTAGTTTAGTAAAGCCGGTTTATATAATCGGCTTTTATTTTGCCATTTAGTATTGACTAATTTCTCTAAATACAGTTGATTTTTTCGAACTAATTCTTGTTTTCACTAAAAAAGAATACCAATAAAAAGGCAACGATTAAACAAATTGCGAAAAATCCGAAAAGGTTAATGTAGTTGGACATAAGTAGGAATTTTCCGCTAATCTATAAAAAGAATGGCAGGGCTACCTTCATCTAAAGTTATTTTCGATAAACGGTGTCCATTTTATAATCCAGTCATTATTCTTTTGCTCCAAATTTCATACATAGGTTCTCCTTTGCTGTTTTTACCTGTATGATGCCAGTCATCCCCTTCTAACTTATAATTGAATTCTAATTGTGCTCCAACTCTAGTATTGTCTTTAGAGAAAAATGCTATGTCTTCTTTATAGATGCCATTTACGGATGAGTAGGTGCCGCCGCCAGTTCCTGAAAATCGAAAAGATTCGGTATCATAGGCTATCCATTGAAATGTATTATCCATTAAAAGTTTCATTGTTTTTCTTGAATTTTCTTCACCTCTTCTTTCTTGCCCGGTATCTGGTCCTCTAGTTGCAAAAAGCCAAGCACCTTCTAAATCTTGTGTTGTAGCATCAAGTGGTGTTAATGTCAGTTTTTGTTTCCAATTCATTTTTAGATTTTCACCGTCCATTTCTACTGGGATAGATAACTGTCTTAAAGTATCATTCTTAAAATTAGAATTGAATTCTAACAATACAACCAATTGGGTGTTCGAAGCCGTATTTTCAACTTGATAAAATCCGCCAACGGTTTTTATGAATTTTGCGGGTTCAATTTCATATGCATTAGAGATGAAATAATCATCGTTTACCTTTACCTGATACACCGTTTTTGAACCATTATTTTGAATGGTATCTACATAGACTCCGGACGGAATTTGACCGTAAGAAACTAAACTAACGCCGAAAAATAAAAATAGAGACGATTGTAGAAGTTTTAAGTAAGATTTTTTCATTTTTATGAGTTGCTAGTTAATTTTGTAATTAATTGAAAATAAGATATTTATATTTTCCTTTATACTATTTTAGGATTGATTTTCTTAAAAAATGTTAATTATCGTAAAAAAAATAAAAATGCTTGTTTTTTCATTTTTTTTGATTTCATTTGTCCTGTTCTAATATACAACTTTGTATGTTGGATATTTCAGGCTTTTAGCTGAACATTATGTATCGTTATTCTATGTTCGGGTTTGAGGGAAATTGGAAGTATTTTTCTCAAATGGCTTATAAGATAGGTTGCCGATTAGTTAAGCAAACTTCCAACTCATATTCTACTATCATGCAAAGTCAGCATGATTACTTCTTTATTCCTACTACTCAGAAGCAAATTCTGGTGTGATGTCTTAACTTAAAATAGTTACGTTTTCTTAACTTCAAGTCTATAGGCTAGTTACTACATTTATCATAATCATATTTCATTATTATTTAATATTCAATTCATGAATACCAAATACATTGATCTTATTGATCAAACTTACTATTTCCCCCAAGAAGAATTTAATTTAGATGGTGAGCACTTACAATTTCACGGCATTCCGTTGAACGATTTGGTTCAGCAGTATGGTAGTCCGTTGAAATTTACATACCTCCCCAAAATATCAGAGAATATTTTGAGAGCCAAAAACTGGTTCGCAAATGCTATAGAAAAGAATAACTATAAAGGTAAATACCATTATTGTTATTGTACAAAGAGTTCGCATTTTCAACATGTAATGCATGAAGCTCTTAAGAATGAGATTCATATGGAAACCTCTTCTGCTTTCGATATTAATATTGTTGAAAAACTAAAAGCAGATGGTAAATTAACGGACCAAACGTATGTTATCTGTAACGGATTCAAACGTGAGAAATACATTGATAATATTGCACGGTTAATTAATAACGGTCACCAAAACTGTGTGCCCATTATCGATAATTATGAGGAGATAGATTTACTTTCAGATGCCATTAATGACACTTTTAAAGTGGGTATTCGTATAGCATCTGAAGAAGAACCAAAATTTGAGTTCTATACTTCTCGTTTAGGTATTGGTTACAAGAATATTGTTCCGTTTTATGAGAACCAAATAAAGGATAATGATAAAGTAGAACTTAAAATGCTTCACTTCTTCATTAACACGGGTATTCGAGACAATGCGTATTACTGGAACGAGCTTGTAAAGTGTTTAAAGGTTTATGTGCGTTTAAAGAAAATTTGTCCTTCATTAGATAGTTTAAATATTGGTGGTGGCTTCCCTATTAAGAACACATTGGCATTTGATTACGATTACCAATATATGATCAATGAGATTTTAAACCAGATCAATATTACGTGTTCAGAAGCAGATGTGCCTGTGCCTCATATTTTTACTGAATTTGGTAGCTTTACTGTAGGCGAAAGCGGCGGAGCTATTTATGAGATTTTATACCAAAAACAACAGAACGATCGTGAGAAATGGAATATGATAGATTCTTCTTTCATTACCACGTTACCAGATACTTGGGCAATCAATAAAAGATTTATCATGCTGCCTATTAACCGTTGGAACGATGAGTACGAGCGAGTGCTGTTAGGCGGATTGACCTGTGATAGTGATGATTACTACAATAGCGAGCAGAATATGAACGCTATCTATTTACCAAAATATAAACGAGAAAAGCCATTGTATATCGGTTTTTTCAATACTGGTGCTTATCAAGAATCTATTGGTGGGTATGGCGGTTTGCAGCACTGTTTAATTCCGCAGCCAAAACATATATTGATCGATAAAGACGAGAACGGTAATTTCACTTATAAGCAATTTAGAGCCCAACAAAAAGCAGAAGATTTATTGGGTATTTTGGGCTACGATGTAGCTTCTGATACTGAATAAAATTAATTTGATTTCAAAGACTTACACTAATAGAATTACGTATATAGAAGTGAAAATAGTACTAAAAAACCACTTAATAATAGCTAATATATCATGAGTACATCTAAGAATTATGCCGGAATTTCCGATGAATTCTCACAACTAGAAAAATCGAGAATTATCTTGATACCTGTTCCTTATGACGGAACCAGTACTTGGGGTAAGGGAGCGGACAAAGGCCCGGAAGCTTTCTTGGAAGCTTCTGAAAACATGGAATTGTATGACATTGAAACCGATTCTGAGGTTTACAAACAAGGTATTCATTTAACCGAGCCTATAACCGAAAACAGTTCGCCAGAGGCAATGGTCAATGAAGTACATGCTATAACCAAAGACTTTATTAAGCGTAATAAGTTCGTAACCTTATTTGGAGGGGAACATTCTATTTCCATAGGTTCTATTCGAGCCTTTAATGAATGTTTTGACAACTTAACCGTGTTGCAAATAGATGCACATGCAGATCTTAGGGAGTCTTATGAAGGTACAAAGTATAATCATGCCTGTGCCGTTTATGAAGCCAGCCAGACCACCAATTTGGTACAAGTTGGTATTCGTTCTATGGATGTGATTGAAAAAACCGTAATGGATGAAGAAAAAACATTCTTCGCTCACGAAATGGTAGCGGATGAGTATTGGTCGGATAAGGTGATAGAGGCTATGACAGAAAATGTATTTATCACATTAGATTTAGATGCTTTTGACCCTTCTATTATGCCATCTACTGGAACTCCAGAGCCAGGCGGATTGTTATGGTACGAGACTTTAGAATTCTTAAAACAGGTTTTTGAAGATAAGAACGTAGTAGGTTTTGACATCGTAGAACTGTGTCCTAACAAAAATGATAAATCGTCAGATTTCTTGGCGGCAAAATTATATTATAAAATGCTCAGCTATAAGTTTGCAGGGCAAGATATTGATCAAGAGTATGACAATACTTTTGATGTTGATTATAAAGCAAACACAAATTCAAGATTCGAAGATGACGAAGACTAAAGGTGCAATCACCAATTTTATAGAAAAGTACTATTTACATTTTAATGCAGCTGCTTTGGTAGATGCTGCAAAAGGCTACGAAGAGCAGTTGGAAAATGGTGCCAAAATGTTGGTTTCATTGGCAGGTGCTATGTCTACTGCAGAATTAGGTAAAATCTTTGCAGAGGTTATACGCCAAGACAAGGTGCAGATCATTTCTTGTACAGGCGCAAACCTAGAAGAAGATATCATGAATTTGGTAGCGCATTCGCATTACAAGCGTGTGCCAAATTACAGAGATTTGACTCCGCAAGACGAGTGGGATCTATTGGAAAAAGGTTTAAACCGAGTTACGGATACTTGTATTCCAGAAGAAGAAGCTTTTAGAAGATTACAAGAACATATTTTCAAAATTTGGAAAGATGCCGATGATAAAGGAGAGCGTTTTCTACCTCATGAATTCATGTACAAAATGTTGCTTTCTGGAGTGTTAGAGGAATATTATGAAATAGACCTTAAAGATTCTTGGATGTATGCAGCTGCAGAAAAGAACTTGCCTATCATTTGCCCAGGTTGGGAAGATAGTACAATGGGGAACATTTTTGCATCGTATGTAATGAAGGGCGAATTGAAAGCGAGTACCATGAAATCCGGTATCGAATACATGACGTTCTTGGCAGATTGGTATACTCAAAATTCAGAAAACGGAATCGGATTCTTCCAAATTGGTGGTGGTATCGCAGGTGATTTTCCTATTTGTGTGGTGCCAATGCTATATCAAGATATGGAACGTACAGATACTCCTTTTTGGAGCTATTTCTGCCAAATTAGTGATAGTACTACCAGTTATGGTTCGTATTCAGGTGCAGTGCCCAATGAAAAAATCACATGGGGAAAATTAGATATTAATACGCCTAAATATATTATTGAAAGTGATGCAACAATTGTTGCGCCCTTAATTTTTGCTTACCTATTAGATATGTAATTATGGATAAGAACGCACATTTAAAAAGAGTAATCGTGGACTTTAAAAAGTTGACGCCAGAGGTTTTAAAACTATTAGTAGAAAGATACCCAGATGGGTATGATGACCGTAACATTATCTCTTTCAGAAACGGGCAGGGAGAACGTATAGAAGCTGTTGAGGTATTGACCGAAGACACTAAGTACTTAGTGAAAATCAGTGCCAAGCTTGAATATACGATGGAGAATTATGATGAGGATGATTATGAGGATTTTGATGATGATGATCCAACTGCTGTAGTAGAGCCAGATCCTGAGGATATGGTTGATGGTGCAGACGAAGACTAAGTTTTCTAGTCCATTATCAAGATTTTACTTAAAGATTCCGGTTTGCTTTTAGTAAGCCGGAAAATGAATCACACATAAAAATTAAACTAAATATCGTTGTACTTACAACAGATAAATGAAAATCGACGAAATTGAAAATATTGAATTAAAGTTTTTAGATCTTGATGATTATCAAGAACTGAAAACTGCTATGATTTCTGCCTATGCAAATATGCCCGGTTCATATTGGAAAGAGGAACATATAAAATCTTTGATCGATAAATTTCCAGAAGGTCAGGTCGTTATCAAGATCAATGGGCAATTGGCAGGAGTAGCCTTATCCATTGTGGTAGATTATGATGCTTTTGATGACAGCCATACCTATGAACAAATTACCGGTAAGTACAGTTTTGATACTCATGATGATGAAGGCGATGTGCTTTACGGTATTGAAGTGTTTATAAAACCGAGCTTTAGAGGTTTGCGCCTAGGGAGACGTTTATATGATTATAGAAAAGAACTTTGTGAGAAGTTGAACTTAAAGAGTATTGTATTTGGTGGTCGTATGCCTAATTATCATTCATATGCATCAGAATTGTCACCAAAGGAATATATCGATAAGGTGCGTAGAAAAGAGATTCAAGATCCTGTCCTGAATTTTCAAATTAGTAACGATTTTCATCCTGCAAAAGTGATGAAAGGCTATTTAGATGGGGATAAGGCATCGCAAGATTTCGCTATTTTGATGGAGTGGGATAATATTTATTACCAAAAACCCTCTAAGAAAGCTGCAACTAAGAAAACCGTAATTCGTTTAGGGTTGATTCAGTGGCAAATGAGACCTTATAAAGATTTGGACGAGCTATTAGAGCAGGCAGAATATTTTATAGATGCTGTTTCTGGATATCGTTCCGATTTTGCATTGTTTCCGGAGTTCTTTAATGCACCCTTAATGGCGGTTAACAATCATATGTCTACTCCAGATGCTATTAGAGAGCTGGCAAAACATACACAGGCAATTGCACAGAAATTTTCAGAATTTTCGATTTCCTATAATATCAATATCATTACGGGTAGTATGCCCGAAATGATTGATGGTCGTTTGTATAATGTGGGGTATCTATGCCGGAGAGATGGTAGTATGGAGCGTTATGAGAAACTGCATGTAACACCAGATGAGGCTAAGGTTTGGGGTATGCAAGGTGGTAATCAATTAAAGGCTTTTGATACCGATTGTGGTAAAATAGGGGTGTTGGTTTGTTATGATTCAGAATTTCCTGAATTAAGTCGTTTATTGGCAGATGAGGGTATGGATATTTTGTTTGTACCTTTCTTGACAGATACACAAAATGGCTATTCTAGAGTTCGTAATTGTGCTCAGGCAAGAGCAATAGAAAACGAATGTTATGTGGCTATTGCTGGTAGTGTAGGTAACTTACCTAATGTTCAGAATATGGATATTCAGTTTGCACAATCTATGGTATTTACCCCATGTGATTTCTCTTTTCCGACCAACGGAATTAAAGCAGAGGCAACACCAAATACCGAAATGATTTTAATTGCCGATGTGGACATTAGTTTACTTAGAGAACTAAATCAGTTTGGGGCAGTACGTAACCTTCGCGATAGAAGAACAGATTTATTTGAGTTAAAAAAGAAATAAGAAAGCTTCTATATTTAGGGGTCAAAAACAAACAAAATTGGATAATTTAAAGATAGTAGGTAGTGAAGAGTGGTGTGTGTTTAATGATTTGGGTATCCCAGCGATAAAAGCCAGGGTTGATTCTGGGGCAAAAACATCTTCCATACAAGCTACCAATTTAAAGATTGTTACTAGAAACGGACAAGAATGGGTAAAGTTTGAGGTGAGTCCGCTACAAGAAAATCGCAGTATTGCCATTGAATGCCAAGCACGATTAGTTGCGCGACGTATGGTAAAAAGTTCATCGGGTATTTCTGAAGAACGTTTGGTCATTAAAACTCCGGTGACTATTGGTGAAGATACTTTTGATATTGAACTGACCCTGGCGAATAGAGATACAATGGAGTTTCGTATGTTATTGGGTAGAGAAGCTTTAAACGAGCGCTTTGTAGTCAATCCTGCTGTAAATTATCAACTACAATCATTTGAAGACAGCGAAGTCAATAAGCTATATACTCCCTATTTCAAGGAGAAAACAGGGTTAAAAATTGCACTCTTAGCAAGTAATCCAAACTTATACAGTAATAAAAGAATAGTAGAAGCTGCAGAGGCTCGTGGACATGAAATACATTTTTTAAATGTTGAGCAAGCCTATATGAAGCTCGATGCTCATTCCCCAGAGATACGTTATAGAGGCGGAATCATTCTAAAAGAGTATGATGCCGTTATTCCTAGAATTAAGCCTTCTGTAACTTTTTATGGTTGTGCCTTAATTCGTCAATTCAATAATTTAGGAGTCTATTGTCAAAACTCATCTGAAGCAATTACACAGTCAAGGGATAAGTTGTTCGCTTCTCAGTTATTTTCTAATCATGATATTCATATACCCATAACCGGATTTGCAAAATCACCGATGGATACCAAAGACCTGATCAAAATGGTCAACGGTGCGCCATTAATTATTAAACTTCTGGAAAGTACGCAAGGTAAAGGTGTTGTTCTAGCAGAAACCAATAAGGCTGCAGAAAGTGTAATAAACGCTTTTAAAAGTGTTAATACCAACATTTTAGTACAGGAGTTTATTAAAGAAGCAAACGGACAGGATATTCGTTGTTTCGTAGTAAATGGTAGAGTAGTGGCAAGTATGCAGCGCCAAGCTCAAAAAGGAGAGTTTAGAGCTAATATTCACCAAGGAGGCAAAGCATCGATTATTAAAATCACTGCAGATGAAAAGAAATTGGCTCTGAAGGCAGCAAAGGTATTGAACCTTGCCGTTGCAGGTGTAGATATTATACGTTCCAATAAAGGACCTTTACTGTTAGAGGTAAACTCTTCACCAGGTTTAGAGGGTATAGAAAATGCTACAGGTAAAGACATTGCCAATGCTATGATTATGGCAATTGAAAAACGATTGAAGTTTGTAGGTTAAAAATAATTTGAAGAACAGGCTAAACCCTGTTCTTCAAATTTTCTAACATTGCTTTTGTTGTCTTTTCAAGGTCAAATTCCGCTTTCCAATTCCAATCTTGTTGCGCATTGCTATCATCAATACTGCTTGGCCATGAGTTAGCGATCTCTTGTCTAAAGTCTGGCTCGTAGGCTATGTTGAATTCAGGAATTATAGCTTTAATACTTTCCGCCATTTCTTTTGGCGTAAAACTCATAGCAGCTAAATTGTAGGCAGAACGTTCTTTAATATTCTCTTCAGATGCTTCCATAATCTGCAAAGTGGCACGTATGGCATCGTCCATGAACATCATTGGTAATTTAGTGTCTTCTTCTAGAAAGCAAGTGTATGAGCCCTCAGAAAGTGCTTTATGGTAGATTTCTACTGCATAATCTGTAGTTCCGCCGCCTGGCATGGTTTTCCAACTAATAAGCCCTGGGTAACGAATGCTGCGTACATCTACATTAAATTTATTATAATAATATTCGCACCAGCGTTCTCCACTTTGCTTACTTATGCCGTACACGGTACTTGGTTCCATAATGGTATTTTGTGGAGTATCTTCTTTTGGAGTATTGGGTCCAAAAACGGCAATACTGGATGGCCAGAAAATTTTATCTATTTTTTTCTCTTTTGCTAAATTCAATACATTGAAAAGCGTGTTCATGTTCAAATTCCAAGCACGCATGGGAAATTTCTCTGCCGTAGCACTTAACATAGCGGCCATTAAATAGACTTCACAGATATCGTAATAGGCGATAACCTCTTCTAATGCATCATAATTGGTAGCATCTAAAATTTCAAAAGGTCCAGAGGCCATTAATTCATCATTACCTTCTCTAATGTCACTGGCAATAATGTGGTCACCGCCGTGTTTTTCCCTTAGAGTTAAGGTTAATTCCGTTCCTATTTGGCCACAGGCTCCAATAATCAATATATATTTTGGCATTAAAATTTGCGTTAAATGAATTTGAGATAAAGATACCTTTTCTTAAAATTTGTACATTCGCTTATGTCCAAAATTATCTTTTTTTTGTCAATCGTTCTATTGGCTGCGTCTTGTAAAGATGCTGTTGAAGAAAAAGCCAGTATTCATGAAACTCGTTGGGAAGAAACTACAGATAGTCTGCCAGTGAAAATTAGTGTCGATGCGAAGGCACAAAACATCTTAAATGATTGGCTAGAATATAATGCATTAGAAAAAAGTTTTGATAAAATATATACTTCTGAGAATATAGAAGATTTTCAGTTTGTTGTAGATGAGTTGATAGAGAATCAAAAGAAAATGGAAGAGGGTAAATATCCTGTTAAATTTGATATTCAACATGTTAAGGGTAGACAGAAATTGTTAAAAACTTTTATCTTAAAAACTAAAGGAGACTTAGAGTATAGACAAAACCCTAAAGCATCTATTGTTCAAATGATTACCGCTTATAATGATTTAAGAAATCAGTTTAATGTAGTAGTTAATAATACCTTACCAGATGAATTAATTAAAAATGAAGATAATTAGGGTATTTCTAATTTTGTTGAACTGCTTACTATTGCCCAAGTGAACGACGAAGATAAACTTGATATAAGGAATTTAAAATAAAGAAATAGAAAAGGCGAATCTTCTGATTCGCCTTTTCTATTTTCAATAATATTTCGCTATTATTTTTTCTCCTCTGGAGCATCTTTTCTAGAGGACAATGCTTGCTTACTTAAACTAGCTAAGTTAAAATTTGGGTCAATTGCCAATGCTTCGTCTAAAGTAGCGATTGCTTGGTCAATATTGCTTTTATCCATGTTATACTGAATAAGAGCCTTCACGTGAATAAAAGCCGCTTTTAAAGGAACTTCGTATGGTTGCTGACGCTCGTAAAAAGCATATTTCATATCATCTGTAGCGTTTGTAATACCATATTCAACATGTTTCATTGCACCAACATTATCACCTGTTTGTACTTTAAGATCTGCTAGTTCATAGGCAAGGTATGCATTTGGTTCTCTGGCATACAAAGCTTCAAATTGTTCTAAAGCTCTTTTTGGCTGGTTTAAAGCTTTTAAAGAAACCGCTTTTACTTGAATGGCTAAATTAGAATCAGAATCTACTTTCTCGATTCCTATAATGTTTAAAGCTTGTAAGTGTTGATTGTCATTTGCATAAATATAAGCAAGGGTATCATTACGTTGCTGAGAAGGGGATAATATATTTAAATGCGTTAAGGCATTGATGACGCCATCAACATCGCCTTGTAATCGCATTTGGTCGTAAAATGCTTCGTAATGCGTTAGTAATTCTGATTTGGTCTGTGAATATCCATAACTACCTGAGAATAATACGGCAGCTACAACTATTAAAACTGATTTTTTCATCTTTCTTGTTCTTTTTAAAGTGCGCTAAACTATTAAAATAATCTGTATGATCTTGTTAAGGAAAGGTTTAAATGTTAGAAATGAAAAAAGGTGACCTACAGGTCACCTTTTTTAAACGTCAATAGTTTTTAGATTCTTAAGCTAATTCCAATCTATTATTAGATTTTTTAAAAGAATTTAAAAGCTGTGTATAAAAGCCAATACTCTTGTTGTCTTTTTCAACACATGAAATTAGAAACTTACATAAGTTGTTAAATAGTAAGTTCGTGTAAAATGTTGGTAAATAAGTATTTACCGTTTTAGGATCATAAAGGCTATCGTCTTCTATTACTTCCATTTTAATTCTATGGCGATGATAGTCTATAGTTACGCTTGTTGCATTATAGTATTTTTTCAATAACGCAATATGTAATTCTTCGTACTTTTTAGAACCGTTTGGGTTCTTGCAACTTAGGGAGATGAGCTTCTCTAATTCAACTAAAACCCTCTCCCGTAATTTATCTTTCTTCATAATATTATGGTTTTATATTGTTATACAAAGGTATGTCATACGTCGATAAGTAGTTGAAAATCAACAATATATTAACGCTGTTTTTGGGTATTTGTTGTGAAAGGGAAGCTAAGTGTTGTGTAGGGTTAGTTTATAGGTGTAAGAAAGTCATATTTATTAATAAGAAAAATACTACAAAATGATACTATTTTTTGATTTTTGCCAGTAACATCGTATTGTGGTGCTGGTATACTTCTTTTAGCAGCTTGTTTGGTATAATATTCTTTTTTTGTTGGATGCTCAGGATAAACGGCATTCATCACATCATTGTAATGGTCGTATTCAATAATTCTTTTTATTATTCCGATACAATCATTTAAATGAATTAGGTTGACGGGAGCGTTACCACCTTTAAGGTTTTCTCTGCCTGATAACATAGTTACAGGATGTCTGTTCGGACCAATTAATCCTCCAAAACGGATAATGGTTGTATTTAAATCATTATCGCTTTTTAAAAGGTCTTCGCATTGTACCAATTGTATGCCAGATTCCGTAGTGGGGTTAGGTGCCGTTTTCTCGGTAACTATACCTTCTGTATCACCATAAACTGCCGTGCTACTTGCAAATATGATATTCTTTACTGCCGATTTTTTAATAGCCTCGTGCAATAATGTAATTTTTGCAATGTAACTTTCTTTAGGACCATTTCCTCTTAACTTGGGCGGAATATTTATAACTAGCACTGATACCGAATCAAGAAATGAATCAATATCGCCTTTGATATCATTCTCGGATAAAGCTATTTTAAACGGTGTAATGCCTTTTTCTTTTAAGATCGATATTTTCTCATCAGATGTAGAAGTTCCATTGACTTTATAACCACTTGCTATTAAACTTTCAGCCAATGGTAAACCCATCCATCCACAACCAATTACGCCTATTTTCTTATTCAAATTTCACTTTTTGTATAGTTAATATGGCGTCGTTCAATACAAAAGGCATGGGTATTTCATTTTCTTTTCGCTTTGGTATCGTGAATAATCCATTTGTAAGTAAATCATTAGAAGCTTCATATATGGTAAGTTCCAATTCTTGTTCCACTGGTACTTGTAGCGTAATGTCGGTGTAATTTTTATCACTGATGTAATGTGTAATCAGTCTACCTCCATACCTATTTTTAAGAAAATGCTCAGACAATTCTATTCCATTTACATCTGCCTTTTGAATGTCAACAGCATTGGTAAAAACTTCCAAACGGTTTATAGGTCTGTTCGGAGTAATACATAAACGAACTGTGCGCATATTATTTACTATAGTATCTAGTTGGACCTCAATAGTTGGTTTTGGCACATTCTTTAACGGAGCTTCATTTGTAAACGTAAAATTAGAGCCGTATTTGCTACTTATGGTCTTTTTTGAAAGAAGAGTATCTGCAGCTTTTTTAGTGATGTATTGCGAAGTCCAGTCAGATGGACGGTGCTCATAAGTTGCCCATTTCCCTTTATTTTCATCGGTATCTAAAACATATAGTAAGCTAGTTGGTTTCGGTCTATCGTTGGTAAAGCCAGAGTTCATATGCGCAGATGCCATAAAGCCTGCAAACAACAAGAAACTTAGAAATGCCAATGCACCTTTTTTTCTGTATTTGGTCACCAAGGGAAGTAATAAAAAAAAGATTAATGTCGTCAATAGAGTAGTAGCCACTAACATTTTGAGACCTAAGCCAACCGGAAACATTTTCACGAAGGGTGCGAATATAAATAATGCCGGAATACCAAGAAATACCAGTAAAAACGGATTCGGATTCTTTTGATTTATATGCACGTAAAAGGCAACTAAAAAGCTATATAAAGGTATAATGAAAAATGCGGCTCCTTGTAAATACACAGCCACTAGTCCACAAATGATAATCCAAATTATGAACGGGGCTACCAATAAATTTGCGGTTTTAATTACCTTGAACTTATAGTATGCATAAAAACAAGTACCTAATGAAAATAGGGTAAACGCAAAGATATAAGCATGGCCATTATAAGTGAAACCATGTAAAATATCTTTATAGCTTGGGTATAGCCATTTTAAAAACTGCCAACTAAAGTACCCTACAACTCCGTTTACTATTAAGGTAAAGAGTACGGGAATAAACCCTTTTAAAATATCTTTTCCATTTAGGACTTTTTTTCGAAACCCTGATACTAATAATAGGATGAAAAAGAGAATGGCAATGACAAGCATGGGTATGATCCAACTAAACGGATAGGAAACCATTTTAAAGAAAGGTACATTGAAATATACGCTATCATCAAGGCTTTTTAAGTTACTGATGTCAGCATTACTGAAATAGGTTAATAATGGTATTAAATAACTACCTTGGTGAGCCAGCGTGTTTCTATCTAATCTTTCATAATTGTCTATTTGGGTATGGTAATCGAAGTGATCATCAATAAACGCAAAGTTGAACCCTTCTACATCGCCATCTTCTCTAAATACGGTTAGATCCGTATCATTGGGTAACATCTTATAAATACTATAGGCAAGTGAATTTGCTACTGGAAACTCAGGATTTGCAGCTATAAATTCAGTAATCAATTTACTATTTCCTCTATTGGTCTCCATTAACATATAACTTGGTCCGCCACTACCACGAGCTTCAAAATTTAAAACCAAGCCAACATCTTTCAGCCATTCATGTTTGTCTACAAATAGATCTGCACCGTTAAGACCTAATTCTTCAGCATCAGATATGAGAATTATAATATCGTTTTTAGGTGTGGTATTAGTCTTTAAAAAAGCCCTTACGCCCTCTAGAATTGTAGCAACACCACTACCTGCATCACTAGCGCCTAATGAAGAATGCGGATTACTATCATAATGACTTAGCAGTAATAAGGCCTTACCAGATTCACTTCCTTTAATTCTAGCCAATACATTTTCTGCTTTACTTAAATTACCCCAATCACCAGCGGTATAGCCTTCTTGCAAAGAAGTTTCCAAACCTAACTTTTGAAGTTCTGCAGTAATATAATTACGTACCGTTGTGTGTGCAGGAAAACCGACACCATGTGGTTCTTTTGATATTTCTTTTACATGTTGCAAGGCTCTATCGGTAGAAAATTCGGTGTCTACGACTGTTTCACCCTCATTATATTGTGGTAGAAGTACTCTAAAACTCCAATATGTGGCAAGAATAATAAGAAGTAAGGTTAGAACGGTTGGTGTCTTTTTCATGATTACGATATTCTTTTAAAATTTCATAAAATATTAAGTATATAATACTGTATAACGAATATTATTAGCAAATTTCGTTTTATTTATTATCTTTAGTAATCAACCTCTAAATAAACTATCATGGGAATCAAAAGCTTTCAAGGCGTTAGAAAAGTATTTAAAAAAGAATTTGAAGCTCCTATTTTGGTCGCTGATTACATGACTACTAAGTTAATCACTTTTTCGCCAGATGAGTCAATTTTAGCTGTAATGGAAAAATTTGCAAAACATCATATTTCTGGTGGACCCGTTTTGGATAAAAATGGATTTCTTGTTGGTATCATTTCTGAGGCCGATTGTATGAAGCAGATTTCTGAAAGTAGGTACTTCAATCAACCTATTTTAGATAAGAGTGTAGAAAATTTTATGACTAAGTCAGTTGAAACTATTCCTCATGACATTTCAATTTTCGATGCGGCAGGTATTTTTGCTCAACACAATAGAAGAAGATTACCCGTAATGAAAAATGATATTTTAGTGGGTCAAATTAGTAGAAAAGATATAGTCGTTGCAGCACTCAAATTAAGTGGACATAATTGGAAATAGAAATTGTAAAGTATGAAGTAAGAAGTAAGCTTGAAAAAAGTCTCAACCAACAAGCAACTATTCTCTCTTCACAATCATATAGAAATCATTGTCTAATGGTAGGTAACCTAAATCATATAGAAAATAGTAAGTGGTGCCTTTTTTTGTTGTGTAAAGGTTGGTCACATAATCAAAGTCAAAACCTTTATCGATTAATCGAGTGCGAGTGGTTTTGGTTTTTCCTTCTGTTAATTTGTAACTATCTAAAATTTTGTAATTTTTTCGTAGCCTATTATTAATGTTTCTTATGAGATTTTTACTGTCGGGATTTACTTTGTTATTATAGGAATTGCGACAGTAGTCATTGCAGAATTTTTTATCTATTCTACCTATAACCTCTTTTTCACATTCTAAACATTTCTTTTTCATTTACTGCCTGTGGTAATTAAATTTTATTTCACTTGAAGACCCATCTTCTTCACCAACTTCCACATACATATTTATTTCCTTGTCAGATATATATTCAATAGTGAAATCATCGAAGTAAAATCGATTTCCCTCAACTTTTACCAACCTAAAATCAATATTCTCGTCCTTTTCTTCCCAGCCGCTTAAATTGGCATCAAAATGTTTTAATTGTAAGATGAGTGTTTGATCTGTCTCGATAAGGTGACCGAATTCATAAAAGCTTACGTCACCTTTATCAAGTAATCTAAAAGAAAACATCATTGAACCATCTGCAGGCGGGCTCCATATTTCTTCGGCAATACCTCCAAAAGCTTCTCCTTTCCAATGTCCTGCAAGCCAATCTATGCTGCTAATAGTCGCAGCTGGACTCGTCATGCCTTCTTCAAAAGAAACTGTGTTTTGTGCCTGAAGTAAACATATTGATGATAGTAACAAAGGCAGTAATAATTTCATGTTCTAGTATTTTCAACAAGATACAAATTAAACGTTTACATACGGCTTTGCTTACTTTTCATAAAACTCTATTGGTAAGTCGTCTGGGTCGGCAATGAAAGTGAATCGCTTATTGGTAAATTCATCTATACGAATAGGTTCTGCTATTACATCGTGTTTTTTACAATGTGCAATAATATTTTCTAAATTGTCTACTTCAAATGCTATATGACGCAAACCACATGACTCTGGTCTAGATGGTCTTTTTGGTGGGTCTGGGAAAGAGAACAATTCAATAACATACTCCCCTTGTAACGCCAAATCTAATTTGTAAGATTGTCGTTTTTCTCGATAAACTTCTCGAATAATCTCTAAGCCTAAAACTTCGGTATAAAATTGTTTAGAAACTTGGTAATTAGAGCAGATGATAGCGGTGTGGTGTACTTTGTTCATTGGTTTCAATTTAGAACTATTTTTCTAAAAGTATGTTAGCTAGAAAATTTATAAAACAAAAAAGGTGGTTTACAAACTTGTAAACCACCCCTGTAATACTATAAAAAGTGTTCTTATAACTTATAAGTAATTCCGATTCTACCACCACTTACAACATTTCCTCCACCAATTTGAAGGTTGATTGCAAAGTTGTCATCGAAGAAATAGCGACCACCAACTTGTAAACCTATACCGAAACTATCGGCACCACCATAATCAACAGTACTACCGTTAATTTTAGTAGACCAGCTATAATAGGTCAGATTAGCTCCTGCATATAAATCCCACTGACTTGGAATTTCAAAGACCTCATTAAAGTGATAATTACCATTTCCTGTAATTCCAAAAATTGAACTCTTGTAGTCGCCGCCAAAACCACTACCGTGGTTGTAAGTTTGATAAGATAATTCTCCACCAACAGAAATATTCGGTGCTACACCATATTCTAATCCTGCATAGATCGGAACTCCCCATCCTGAGAAACCGACTCCTGCATTTGCTTGTAAGGCTCCTTCCTCTAATGGTGATTGTGCGTACGTAAAGCCAAGTGTAAATAAGGCTAATAATAAAGTGATTTTTTTCATGGTTAATGTTTTGATAAACAATTAGTTAATTAATGTTGTTTGTGATGATTAAATTGTAAATATCTGCGAAAGATAATTAATTATTTTAATTGTTAATGTTTATTAATAGTCTAATTATATAAGTTGAAATTTATGGTAGTTGCTAGTAAGACCAACATCCAAATAACAATTTCTTAGACTTATTATAGCAACATTTATGAACTCCTAACTATTCCCGACCCTCATATAATTCAATCGCCTTCAAATAATTTTTTGCTCCAGTCATAGTTAGGTCATTTACAAAACCATCTAGTTTTGGGTGGTTTATTTTTATCCAATTCACTAAAGAATCTTTCTGTTGATTCCATTCTTTCCAATTAACATCTATATAATCTAGCTCTTCAAGTTTTGTTATTTTGCTTGAAGTAAAAGAGACTCTAACATTCAGCTTAAGCGGATTGTTCTTTAAAAAGGCATTGCGAATATTCTTTTGACTGATGGTCGCAATAAGGTGATCGTTATCTTCAACCAATTCAAGTATTTCATATGACGGCTTAAAAATGGAATCCCATTTATAGAATTCATTGAAACTATCCTTATCAAACGGCATTAAAAAATCACCGGAAATTAATGTAATACTATCATGAATTACTGTTTTTAGCTTTTCGAAGTCGCCAGAATCAAAAACTTTATAATATGTAGTAACAGTTTCCTTATGACTTAACTCCTTATTGCCGCAACCGAACAATAATCCTATTACGAATAGAATAAGAAATGTGTTTTTCATTATTTCTTTAGTTTAACGATTCTACCATCTTTTTGATTTTCACCGCTTTTTCAAAATGGTCTAATTTGTGTTCTAAAATCCACCATTGAGCAACTTCCATCAAAAGTTCAGGATTGTCATTTTTGTTTTTGAAGAATGCATAGAACGATAGTCCTACATTTTCTCCTTTAGCTGCGATTTTGGCATCACAGACTTCAATGATTTTTCCTTTAATTGCTTGGTTCATTTTTAAAATTCTTGATTAATTTCAGTTAAAAATCTTTTAGTCAGGGATTTTTCTCTCCTCACTCCATTGAAATTTTCATAAGTCTCTTTGGAATTTTCTATTGAGATAATTAGTTCGTCATCAATTATTGACCATACTCCATTCTTTGTTTGATCAACAGTCGGTTTCTTGCTATATGGATTGTATACCCACATCCATTTTGCATTTCCATCATCTGAAAGAACATAGATTTCAGCGAATTCTATCGAATTTGTATCGCTAACGTTGACTATGTAATTTCCAGCATGCTTAGTCCATAACAGTTGTTTTTTATTAGTAAAAATCGAATCAGATTTAATTCTTTCAAGTAAAAGATTCTTTTCTATACTATCAATTTTTTTAATAAGTGTCCTAGCCTTTTCATAATCTTTATGATTAGATTTCAACATGTTCAATTGATTTTTTGCTAATACATAATTAGATTTAGAAAATGATTTTTCAGCTAAATTAAAATAGTTTGGTTCCTCTTCATTACAAGCTGAAAACACTATAAATAGATATGCGATAAAAATTTTTCGATTCAATTTCATATTGAAAATTTAGGTAGTCTTAAATTAGGGGTTTACTTAATTTAGTATCTTCAATTTGTGTTTTTGTAACAACCCCGTTAAATTATCTTTCGAGAATATGGCTCCTGACATAGAATTATTATCAGGGTCAATACTGAAATTTATTGCCGAACTAAAATCCGATTTTTCAAGATTGGTTCTTGAGAAAATAGCACGTTCTAGATTGCATTCATCAAATTTTGATTTGCTTAAGTCGCAATCTCCAAAATCTACTTCTTCCATTTTACAAGAAACAAAAACCTGATTCATCAGTTTCAAATCGGTAAAAAGGGAGAAACTTAAATTGCAGTCAAAAAAGGAAAAGTCCATTAAAAAAGTATTGCAGGTATTAAAAGCTAACCCCATAAGTTTACAGTGCGAAAATTTCACATCTTTGAACGTGGTATTTACAACATTTGCATTGCTCAAATTACAATCTATAAACTCACACTCTAAGAAGGTTTGGTTGTCTACATATCCCTTAGAAAAATCACAACTTTCAAAAATGCAATTCTCATACTCCGCTCTGGGTAGTCTGGTGGCTGTATAATTTTGACCTTTAAAAGTTTGATCTAGTATTAATTTTTCCAATTCTATTTTAGTTTTGTGCCTGTGGTAAAATGATTGCAGGTATTTCTAAACTCTTAAACATCGTA
Organism: Maribacter sp. Asnod1-A12; assembly: GCF_045063735.1. Classification (NCBI taxonomy): domain Bacteria; kingdom Pseudomonadati; phylum Bacteroidota; class Flavobacteriia; order Flavobacteriales; family Flavobacteriaceae; genus Maribacter; species Maribacter sp. Asnod1-A12. The sequence continues at coordinate 1,045,575 of NZ_JBEFNZ010000006.1, read as the reverse complement.
TTATACGCTTTCATTTCGGTATTGATAATCGCATTATGCTCTGTTTTAAAGGTATTCCACATTGCTAATAGATCTTTTAATCTCTCTTTTGCACCAGCGGTAACCTTTGGGTTTGAAGCATCAATATAACCTCTTAAATTCAATAATTGTGAATTCAGTTTATTTTCAAAATTAATCACATCTTGAAAGGTTTTCTGGTTAGGCTGAATTAGATTTTCTTGCCATGTTGTAATGCGTTTTGTTAAAGAATCGCCTTGTGTTAATAACGCTTCTGCTTTTTCATTATCTGTAAGTAATTTATCATATTGTTTTAATTGCGATTTTGCCGACTGCATATCGTTTACAGCATTATGTATTTCTATTACGGTAGCTTCAATGGTTTTCATCATTGTTTGTTGCTCTGCATAGTCTGCCATGCTAGCCTCTACTTTTGGGTGTGGTAAAATAGTTACGGTAGTTTCTGCTGTTTGCTCGCTTAAGGTCAATTTTAACTTATAATCACCAGGACCAACAGTAGAACCGTTTAATCCGCCAAGAACAAAAACCTTGTCCACTGCAGGTAAAGGCTCTCTTTTAAAATCCCAAGTAAAACGGTTATATCCTTTTTTTGAAGCTAGAATAGCTGGCTTTGCCGGACCGCCTGGCCAAGATTTAAATTTTTTGTCTTTTTGGTTGGTTATGGTTCTAATTACCTCACCGTCTTTCAGTACTTCTAATTTTAATTCGGTACTGTCTTGTGCTTCGCTTAAATAATAATCGAAAGTTACTCCGCTTTTTGGATTGCTGCCCAAACCAGGAACTGGTTTTTCACTAGAACCTCCAATGAACAAATACGTGTCCTTTGGTTTGAAAATATTTAGCTCTTGTTTTGGGGTAGTGCTATTCTGTATAGCAGCTAAGTCATCTAAAATCCAAAATGCACGACCAGCCGTTGCAGCAACCAAATCATTGTCTTGAATAACTAAATCATTAATAGGAGTTAAGGGTAAATTTAATTGCAATGGCTGCCAGTGTAAACCATCATCTATGGAAATATATAAGCCAGTTTCTGTACCTGCGTAAAGCAATCCTTTTACTTTTTTATCTGCACGTACAACTCTAGTGAATGTATTATCGCCTGTTATACCATTGGTAATTTTTGTCCAAGTGGTTCCGTAATCTGTTGTTTTGTAGATGTAGTTGGCAAAATCCATTGACTTGTATCGCATCAAAACAATGTAAGCTGTTGCTGGGTCATGAGGCGACACTTCAATACTGTTAATGATACCATTTTTGGCACCAGTGGGTGTAACATTTACCCAGTTTGCGCCACCGTCTTTGGTTACATGAACTAGTCCATCATCACTACCAGACCAAATAACACCCTCTTCATGTGGAGATTCTGTCAAGTAAGTTAGGGTGTTATATATTTCACCACCAGCAGCTTCATTGGTAAACGGACCACCGCCAAGACCATGTTTGTCTTTTTCATCTCTTGTTAGATCCGGACTTATAACCGACCAACTTTGACCTTCATCTGTTGATTTGAAAACAACATTACCACCATGATAAATGGTTTTTCTGTCATGTGGCGAGGTGATAATCGGGGCATTCCAATTGTAACGGTACTTTGCATTTTCTGGCGATATACTTAAGCCCAATTCAGGGTATTCTTTAATAGGTTTAGATTCTTTGGTATTTGCATCCCACTTATCAATATTACCTTGGTATGTCCCACCATATATCAATTCAGGATTATCTGGGTCAAAGGCTAAAAATGCACTTTCGCCACCAGCAACGGCATACCAATCTTTCCAGTCGATACCACGATCATTTGTTCTAGAGGCAATCGCAACGGTAGAGTTGTCTTGTTGCCCGCCATAGACATTATAGGGTACTAGATTATCTGTAATTACCCTGTAGAATTGTGCTGTATTTTGGTTCTCTTGTGTGCTCCAACTTTTACCACCGTTATTAGAAACATTCGATCCTCCATCATTAGAGTTGATCATACGTTTGTTGTTCATTGGGTCTATCCATAAATCATGATTATCGCCATGTGGTGTTGGTAGGGGTGAAAAAGATTTTCCACCATCTATTGATTTTGTTACAGGTGCATTTAATACGTAAACGATATCTTCATTTTGAGTGTCTGCAAAAATCTCCATGTAATACCAAGAACGTGTAATATTGATACGGTCTTTATTCATTAAAGTCCATTTTTTACCAGCATCATCAGAGCGGTATACGCCGCCTTTTTCTCCCTCTGCTTCTATTACAGCAAATACACGCTCTGGGTTGGCTCTAGAAACGGAAATACCTGCTTTACCCATTTCTTTAGGTAACCCTTCTTTTAATTGTTCCCATGTTTCTCCACTATCGGTCGATTTGTAAATGCCTGAGTTCTTTCCACCAGATTCCATCGTCCAAGGAAAACGTCTGTGTTGCCACATAGCTGCATATAAAATGGTAGGGTTGGTCATATCCATAGATAAAGCAGAAGCCCCGGTTATGGTATCAACGAACAATACATTTTTCCAAGTGTCACCGCCATCTGTAGACTTATAGATTCCTCGTTGAGAAGAAGGTCCATATTGGGCGCCTTGTGCGGATACAAAAATGATATCGGGATTTGTAGGGTCTATAATAATATCAGATATATGTCTAGTTTCATCAAGCCCCATGTTTTTCCAAGTTTTCCCTGCATCGGTAGATTTGTATACGCCGTCGCCCATTGAGGTCATCACACCACGGGCTGCATGTTCGCCCATACCTGCGATTACGATATTTGGGTTACTTTCAGAAACGGAGATTGCACCTACAGTAGCGGTTTTTAAGAATCCGTCAGAAATATTCTTCCATGTAATTCCGTCATCCGTGGTTTTCCATATTCCGCCACCAACGGTTCCCATATAATAGACCATGGGCTGACCTAAGACACCGGTTGAGGCTACACTTCTACCACCTCTAAACGGACCAATATTTCTCCATTTTAAGCCTGTAAAAAGAGAGTCTTCTAGTTTAACGGTAGGTTGGGTGATTTTACTTTTTCTTCGCTGAGATTGTAATGCTAGCGGTGCCATAATGACGAGCACGAGCAAAAGTCTGATGATTTTCATGGTGTGGTCTGTATTAGTTGTTGAATAGGGAAGATAATAAAAGGCTGTGTAAAATGATAGTCTATAAATTGAATTTGGTTATTCTAAGTTTAAGGGGGTGAATTTTATGGTTTTAACCAATATCAATTTGCTAAAATGACAAATTGGTTTTAATGTTGGCAGTCCTTTTTTTTTCGCTTTTATCTGGTTAAGTTAGGTGGAGTATGATACACCAAAATAGAGTTTTAAAGCAAGAAATAACTACTGAAAAATTAAAAGAATATTTCCCGAACGGAGCGTTAAAAACATACGCTAAAGGATATGCCATCAGTTATATTCATAAAAAAGTAAGAACGTTTAGATGGCTTATAGAAGGTAGTGTCAACTATTACATTTCACTCGATAATCCTGAAAGTGATATTCTCGTTTGTCAAAACTCAGAACCTTTTTCTACTATTGGTTTAAACGGATTCAATACGCCCAAAAGATTTACATATAAAGCTACGGTTGCATCACCAAAAGCATCATTTTTTGAAATTCCATTTCATGAGCTAGACACATATTTAAAAAAAGGGCATCAGAATATTTTACTGAAAAATATTGGTTCAAAATTGTACCGTGTATTGCATACTGCCCTAACGAAGCAAACCGAATTATTGAGTCCCGTAAGGTTTCAGCCTTTTGTTGAAGACCGACAGTTTTTTATTTCTCCCGTTTCTGAACAAGAAGAGATTGTTTCTTTAATGCGACGCTCTCCTTTTTTGGATTATTTTGAAGAGAAAAATTTAATGGCTTTAGCTGCATTGGCAGAACGTAGGGAATATGAACCCGATGAGGTTTTATATGTACAAGACGGTTCTAGTAATGGGTTGTTTATTCTCATTCACGGAGAAGTTACCATTAAGCGAATAGAGAACACAATCGAAATTAAACAGCGCTCCATTAAAAATTCCGGCTTTGTATTTGGGTGGTCATGCCTATTGAAGGAGAAAGATATTTGCTCTGCTATTACAAACACGAAGACCTCTGCTTATTTTATTCCTGAAGGCGATTTAATGAAATTGTTTCAAATTGATGATGCTTTTGAAGGTCAATTTTATCAGCGATTATTGTGGCTTATGGGCAATCAGCTAAATGCTGCTTTTGTACGTTATGTTGGCTTGTTGGGCAAGCACAATCTGCAGGCCGTGTATCAATTGATAAAGAATAATAAATCGCGACTATTATTATCATCACCATTGCACCAAGTGCCACATCTATTAAAAAGTAATACCACCAAACAGTTTGCCTATGATGCCTTAACAGGTTTGGTTAAAAATGGTACTGCACTAGAACGGCATATTGCCTCATTAAGTTTAGAACTGCTGGGCGAAGATCAAAAAGAGCATGAGTTTATAAGCGGTTTACAGCAGATTTATGAGAATGTAGCAGAAAAGAACAGTAAAGATGCTGAGCAAAATAGAAAGGTTTGCGCTGAGTTGACCATGAAGGTGTTTAAAAACGTACCCTATATTATTGAAGGATGGGATAATTTGCCTAATGATACCGGTAACATTTTTATTTATAACCACTTAATCAATGACCCACATTATACATTAAATAATAATTTTCAGATTACCTTAGATTCTCATTTTCTAAGTGCCATGGTTTTGTATAAAAAATACGAGGAACCTGGTATTAGAACAGTTAGAATAGGGCAGGGACAAGAATACGGTCATCAGAATTACTACGACAACCTTGGCTATATAAATGTATATACCAAAGAATCTGATGAAACTTCTAGTAATAGAAAAGAAGAGGCAAGAAGTATTTTTTACAGTGAAGCATCTAAACATTTAAAACAGAAATACAACTTAATTATAAGCCCTGAAGGCACCTCTTACAGAACAGATGAATCTCCCGGTCCTTTTAAAATGGGCGCTTTTAAATTGGCATTGCATACGGATCCAGAGCCGTATATAATACCTGTAGTCATGGTAAATTTTGATCATAGAATTGGTAAATCTTTATACTACTGTGCCATTAAAGAACCTTTTTTGCTAAGTGAAAAAGTACCTTCTAAAAGCAATAAAGATTTATATGCTTTTATGGAGCAATACCAATTAGAATACCAGGGCTATGTCAAAGAAGCTATTGAAAGAGCTGAACAGTTAAATGTATCTAGTTCGGGTGCTGATAATTTAGAAGAGCCACCTGCTATTTGGTGCAATGAAATAAAACGACTTAAAAGACGCGTAGCTAAATTACCTACCCAAGAAAACTTGATAGCTTTCTACGGAAGTTCATCGGTACGTTTATGGGTAAATATGAAGCGAGATCTTAGTCCTTTTAATGTGGTGAATCTTGGTTTTGGTGGATCTACATTCGCTTGGTGTATTCATTATTTTGATGAGATATTTACAGAAGCTAATCCGTCTAAAATAGTACTGTATGCAGGAGAGAATGATTTGAATAGTGGTAAAACTCCGCAAGAGGTTCTTTCTGGATGTATGGAATTAGTAGGATTGATTCAAGATAAATATCCTGATGTAGAATTGGCATTGATCAGTCTTAAACCTAGTGTAGAGCGAGAAGCTTTAATTCCGTTAATAATGGAAACTAATTTAATGTTGTCCAAGTATTTTATCACCGAACTAAATGCACAATACATCAATGTATTCGCACAAATGATTACTACTGATAATAGACCGATACCGGAATTGTATCTTTCTGACGGATTGCATTTAAACAAACAAGGCTATGCACTGTGGAGTACTGCAATTAAGAAAGCACTGCAAGCAGCGGATAGCCTTGAGCTTGAAAATCAATTATAGATTAATTATTCGTCTTGCCCACCTTTGCGTTGTGGTGATCTTGGTGTTGGCCATTCTCCTTTTTCACCAGATCTAGGGTTAATACCTAACACTGCTTTTTCACGTGATGTTTTCTCTGGATCTTCACAAGCCATATACGTAAGAATCGCCGTTAGAATAGCGTTGTTACGTACGTCGTCGAATACTATCTTGTCATACGTATCTAGATTGGTGTGCCATGTGTAATTCCAATAATCCCAACTAAGAGAGCTTAAAGAAAAAGCTGGTGCACCAGCAGCAACAAAAGAGGCATAGTCAGAACCACCACGCCCAGGTGATCCCGGGAAGGTAGTTTCTATTTCATTTTTATACGTTTCTGGTACGGCTTCTAACCAACGCCCTAAATAATCATAGGCATGAAGAAAACCTTGTCCCGATAAACGAACAACACGACCGGTACCATTATCTTGATTGAAAACAGCTTGTACGCCAGCTACAATTTCCGGGTGGTCTTCAACAAATGAACGAGAACCGTTTAAACCTTGTTCTTCACTACCCCAATGTCCAATCAATATCGTTCTTTTCGGATTCGGATATACTTTTTTAAGAATTCGAGCAGCTTCTAACATGGTAATTGTGCCAGTACCGTTATCAGTTGCTCCCGTTCCACCATCCCAAGAATCGAAATGAGCAGAAAGAATTACATATTCCTCTGGGAATTCAGTGCCAGGTATGGTGGCTATGGTATTGAATGTTGGTACCACGCCTAGGTCTTTAGATTCCGCTACTATTTTAATCTTAGTATCGGCACCATGTTCAACCATTCTGTACAGCATTCCATAATCCTCTAAAGAAATATCCACTGCAGGAATTTTATCAGTACCTGCACTAAATATTTTGTTAGCGCCAAAACCTTCAGACCATCTGGATTGTGCAATACCAACTGCGCCTGCTTTTTCAAATGCAGCATTGATATTTCTACTCGTGTAGCCTGTATTGTTAATATTCTGTCTCCATATTTTTTCGATAGAATCGCGCTCCGTTTTCATTTTCTCGAAGGATGATTTTGTTGCGTATTCTTCCCAGTTTTCATCTGGTCTACCTGTAGGTTGCAGCATGCTCACCATAACTATTTTCCCTTTAACATTAGGAAGCCATTTTACAAAAGATAAGGAGTCTTTGAAACTTGGCAATGTTATTAAAGATGCGGTAACACCTTTAGAACTTGTACCTGGGTTCCATGCCAATTGTGTAGCGTGAAGCGAAGCTACACGTGGCGATACCAAATCTACGTGCGTGATGCCTCTCTGCCAACCTTTCCAAGTTCCCCATTGTTGGTTTTCGGCAGCAATACCCCATTTTTTATAGGTATTTATTGCCCAGTCATGTGCGGTTTTCATTTCTGGTGTTCCAACCAAACGTGGTCCGTTGAGGTCCATTAATTCGTAAGCTAATTGCTCTAATTGCGAGTTTTCAATGCCTTCTTTTTCAATGGCATTGACAATGTCTTCTGTAGTTTGCGAAATTGCGATGGTAGTGCATAGAAAGTATGCACAAATGAGTAGTCCTTTTTTCATGTTCAAGATAGTTTGTTAGTTGAACTAAGGTACTAATTTAAGGGTAGAAGATTGCTGTTAAAATTTGTCTGATTTTTGAAGGAAGAGAGGTAAGCTTTCCTTAATTAAATACGACCATCCTGCCTCGCCGCTTTCTCTTTTAAATTCTGGAATATGTGTTGGAAAATCTTTTGTGATTTCGCTTGTGAGCGTAAGTAGTGTTTGATGCTCCTTCTCATATAGCTCAAATGTAGAGATGCTTTCTCCTGGGTATTCATCGAAGGTCCAAGTGTAACTAATTCTAGATTTTGGAATAGCGGTCGTTACAATCCAATTATGAGTGAAGTTTCGTCCCCCATTCGTAATTAAAAAGCTAGTTTTAAAAGACATCTCTGGCTTAAAATCAGGAATAGCATTAAAATACCATTGCCGCATATCATCCACATTGGTCAATGCTTTCCATACCTGCTCAATTGATGCATTTAGAAGTTGTTCTATATGTATGGATTGATTGTCTCTCATAAAATGTTATTTAAGCTTATCGTCCAAAGCCAAAATAGTTTGTAATAATACATTAGCACCATTTGCCATGTCAACCGCAGAAGTAAATTCTTTAGGAGAATGACTAATTCCGTTTTTACTTGGTACGAATATCATTCCGGTGGGTGCAATAAGTGCCATGTCTTGGGCATCATGACCCGCGCCACTTGGCATTGATTTGTAACTCAATTCAAGAGATTGAACACTTTTTTCAATTTCAGATTGTATGGTTGAATCCATGATGGCTGGGTCTGCTGTGGTATCTAGTTTGTTAAAAGTGATATCTACGCCAGATTCCTTACTAATTTCTACAGCTCTTTTTTCGATAGCAGTATACATCTCTTCAATAACCTCAGAAGACAAATCTCTAATTTCAAGACTCGTAACTACATAACCTGGAATTACATTAGGTGCTCCTGGTTCTGACTTTATTCTACCAACAGTTGCAACTTGTGAACCATCAAAACTTTTGGCAACCTCATTGACTGCAATGATGAATTTTGAGGCTGCTAATAATGCATCTTTTCTTGCATTCATTGGTGTTGTACCTGCATGGTTGGCAAAACCGTTGAATTCAACATCCCACCATTTAAGTCCCACAATACCTTTTACAATACCAATCTCTAAATTTTCTTTTTCAAGAGTACCACCTTGTTCAATGTGTAGTTCTATAAAGGCAGCAACGTCTCCTTTTTTACGAGCCACTTCTGCTAGTCTGGTGGTATCTCCACCTAATCTCATCATACCTTCGCCAATGGTGTACCCTGTTGAATTTTTAACGCCAAAAGCACTTTTATTCAAATGACCGGCGATTGCTCTACTACCTACAACACCACCTTCTTCATTAGAAAATATGATAATTTCTAAAGGATGTTTGGTTTTGACTTTATTTTCATCAAGCACTTTAAGAACTTCCAAAGAAGCCATACTACCAACACAGCCATCATAATTGCCACCATGCGGAACGCGGTCTATATGTGAGCCAAATGAAATAGGTTTCATATTTGGTTTTGTCCCTTTTCGTATTCCAACTACGTTGCCTGCATAGTCGATATGGGTTTGAATGCCCATGGCTTTTAATTGTTCAATAAACCATTGCTGGGCAGCAACATCGGCATCACTAAAAGCAACACGTTCGGTTTCACCATTTTCTTGAATGCCAAACTGGGCAAGATCTAGAATACGCTTTTCTAATCGGTCTTGATTCACCGAGATTTGAGCGATACCTAATAAAGGACTAATAATTAAAAGTAAAGTAAATATATTCTTATATTTTTTCATGATCCTTTATGGTGAAGTGTTTGTAATACTCTGTAAATATTCCAAAAATAGGTGAACTAAAATTATAGACTATTAGGTGTATACTTTCAATATTTAGAATACACCTAATACTTATGTTTACACTATTTATAGATTAACCTATCCATTCTATTTTTCTATGTGATCCATCACAAAATGGTTTGTTTTCTGAGACTCCACAACGGCAAAAACCCGTAGTTCCTTCTTTTGTGACAATTTCGCCTGAAGCAAGTTGAATTTCTAAATTACCTTTGACTTTTAAAGGTCCATTATTAGCGACAATAATTTGAGTTGCAGTTGTTTCTTTTTCTTCCATTTTAATTTTTTTAGAAATTTTAAGGTAGGAAAAAAATGATTCTGTAGGGTAATCAGGGTAATATGAATTTATAAAAACGGTTATTTGTTTTTATTCTATATTAATTTATCATTTAGTGAGGCTTTAAAACGTAAGGTAAAAGTTGTGCCTTTATTTATTTCGCTTTCGCAAATCATTTCCCCGCCATTCATTTTTACAAAATCTGTTGTAATCATTAAACCAAAGCCAGTGCCTATTTCACCTTTTGTACCTTTTCGTACTTCTGGTTTATTATTGTTCCAATCGGTACTCATACCTTGGCCAAAATCTGTTACGGTTAATTCTATAGAATCATTATTGTATTTTGATGATAATATAACATGTTGGCCTTTTTTACTAAATTTAATAGCATTTGAGGTTAAATTTCTGAGAATAACTTTCAACATATTCTCATCTATAAATATCTTATGACCAGATAACTCAAGTACTATTTCAATGTTTTTATCCTCTGCGAGCCACTTAAATTCTTTAGATATAGAAGTGAAAATAGCATTTAGTTCACAAGTTTTTTTATTAAGGGTAACACCATCTAATTGCTTATAAGACCAATCGAGTAAGGCGTTAACCATAGAGATTCTATCATTGACATCATTTTTTAGCTTGTTGGTAAACTTTTTTAAGGGACCATCTGCAAGTTCAACCTCAATCATTCCCATTATAGTGCCGACGTTATTGAGTGGACCACGTACATCATGTGTAAGTAATGAAAATAGCTTGGTCTTAAGTTTATTAACAGTTTCAAGTTCTTCATTTTTAATTTCAAGTTCCTTCTTTGCTATCTGAAGATTTTTAGTCTGTTTATCAACTTCTACTTTTAACTGTTTATTGGTTTCTATTTGCATTTTTATGTTGTCAACTTCAATAAATTTAAACTTAAAGCTGATTAGAATGGAGAAAAGTATTAATTGTAGAACTACTAATGCTGATGTGATTAATAATGTGTGGTCCGTGTATATATTGAAGTATTTTTTAATCAGCCATGTTCCAATATATAGGGCCGAAGCGATTAGTAAAGGAGTGTAAGCGTATAAATAATATTTGTTGACCTTTTCTTCATTATATAAGCGATATCCTGAAAATATATTAAGAAAAATGCCTGACATAGCCGTTATTGCAGCGATTAATTTTAAAAAATCACTTAGCAGGTTTAAGTTGAATATAAAATTGAGAATACCATGTAAAACCGATAATGAGACGGTAATTACAATTAGTATTTTATAATATCTAGATAACTTTGGGTGATTGCTTTTGCTTATGTTAAGGTAATTTTTCGTGAAATTTAAAAGACCAAAAGTACTAATCATTGCAGTTATTAGAGAGATGTTAACTATAAACTCTAAGGCTTGGTCATTTGTAGCTTTGTATATAAATATATATAGGCTCCAATGTAAGGTTATTCCTAAAATGAGAATGAAATAATAAAGTAAGATCTTATGTCTTAATATGAGAAAAGATATAAGGTGATATATCGCAAAAACACCAAAAATTGCTGTAAAAATAAATATTTCTAAATACTTGAAATCAATAACATTCATAATATAGTATTAGAAATAGTTACAAGTTAAATAGTTGAAATTTCATTTAATTTTAAGGTAATGAAAATTAATCTCTTGTTCATGGTTATTTGGGGTAATTTATAACCATTATGTAAATTTAAGTCGCCTTATGTATAAAATTCTTAATTAATTTACGTGTATTTCTTTTTTTTAAATAAGTACGGATTAGATTATATCATTAATTTATTTTAAGAATTAAAAGTGTTTGCTATATCTTCAAACTTTTGATTAGTATTTATTTTTTTTTAAAACTGATTATATTTATTGGAATGGTAAATTTAGAAGAGCAACTTAAAAACCCGGTTTGGTATTCTTTAAACGAAACACATAAAAAGTTTAGGGTTAAACTTGATGGAGTTCAATTTTATGACCAAGAGGTGTGCACTTTTGGTTCTTTTTTCGATGAAACTAAGACAGTAGAAGCTTCTAATGAATATATAAAAACAATAGATAATTTTTTCTTTGTTTCAGAGAATCAAACGCCTATTGTAGATGAGAGGAATATTCTTTTCGAAAAGAAAATAGAAGGTTGTCAAATGGTTTTAAACGAGTTTTCAGAAGTTTCAATAACTGAAGACATTGTTTTATTAGGTGAAGAATATATCGATATAATATATGATTTAATCTGGTTGGTAATGCCTGGGTATTATCGTAAAAGAACCTTTGAAATGGGTAACTATTACGGAATTTTTAAGGATGGTAAATTGGTTTCATTAACCGGTCAACGAATGCAGACAAATCTTTTTATAGAGGTGAGTGCGGTTGTTACACATCCGGATTATACTAGAAAGGGATTGGCAAAACAACTGATTAGCCATACTACTAAAGAGATTTTAAAAGTGAATAAAACTCCTATTTTACATACGAATAAGGGTAATTTTGCTATTCCACTTTATGAGAAATTAGGTTATAATGTAACTAGAGATATGAACTGGTGGTTGTATTCAAAAAAGTAAAACTCTTCTATGTTTATCTTTTGCAATACTATATTGTTGATGATCAATAGTATAAGCGTTTTTTAACGACTGTATACGATTACAAACGATAGTAAACGTTTACAAACCGATTAAAGTTTTAATGCTGTTCTAGGTTTGCAGTGTCAAGTCGCAATGTCTTGAAAGTAATTTGTTTAACCATAAAATTTATTTAAGATGAATGCATTAAAAAACAAAGTACAATTAATTGGGAATTTAGGTCAAGACCCCGAAATCGTAAACTTAGAAGGTGGAACCAAATTGGCAAAATTCTCTATTGCCACTACCGATAGTTATAAAAATGCTAAAGGCGAAAAAGTAGATGATACCCAATGGCACAATATAGTTGCTTGGGGCAAAACGGCAGAAATCGTTGAAAATTACTTATCGAAAGGTAAGCAAGTTGCTGTAGAAGGTAAACTTATGCATCGTTCTTATGAAACCAAAGAAGGCGAAAAAAGATATATTACCGAAGTAAGGTGTAATGAGTTGTTGATGTTGGGGAAGTAAGTTGATACGTCTTCACGAGGAGGTACGACGAAGTGATCTGTTAGTTTGGTACACGAATTCGGCAGATTGTTTCGTGCCTCGCAAAGACGTTTGGATTGTATTTTCTGAACTTATAGTATCGAATTTTCATGGTAACGTCTTCACGAGGAGGTACGACGAAGTGATCTGTTGGTTTGGAATACGAAATTGACAGATTGCTTCTTGCCTCATAAATATCTAATCCTGTGAAAAGACCTGCTAAAGACATTCTCAAACACTATTTTTGCAAAACATGACAGCAACAGAAAAAGATTTAATACCATTATTAAAAAAACATTTTGGTTACGATTCATTTAAGCCTAATCAATTATCAATAATTGAAGATGCCCTTGATAAAAAAGATGTTTTGGCGATTATGCCAACTGGTGGTGGTAAGTCTCTTTGTTATCAGCTGACCGCTTTAGCTTTAAAAGGAACTGCAATTGTAATTTCACCGTTAATTGCTTTAATGAAGGATCAAGTAGATGTTTTAAAAGCTAACGGAATTGCTGCCGAATACTACAATAGCTCTCAGACCCAAGAAACACAGCAAGAGATTCTAGGAAAATTGGAGAGAGGGGAGTTAAAATTGTTTTATGTGGCTCCAGAGAGTTTGGGTTTTTTCAATAACATTCTTGGGAATTTAAAAATCAGTCTGTTCGCGGTTGATGAGGCTCATTGTATTTCTTCATGGGGGCACGATTTTAGACCTGCATATACTCAGCTCGGAGGATTAAAAAGAAGGTTTCCAAATATACCGGTAATGGCACTTACGGCGACTGCCGATAAAACTACCCAAGACGATATTGCAGATCAATTACAAATTACGTCTGCTGAACGTCACCTGGCATCATTCAATCGACCTAACTTGTATCTTGATGTAAAACCTGCTCAAGACCGAATAAAACATATTCTCGATTTCTTGGATGATCGACCTAATGAAAGCGGAATTATTTACTGCCTAAGTAGAAAAAGTACGGAGTCTATTGCCGAGAAATTGCGTAATGCAGGTTTTAAAGCAAAGGCTTATCATGCAGGAATGTCGTCTGAAGAGCGTTCAAATGTTCAGGAAGAGTTCATTACCGATAAGGTGCCCATTATTGTAGCAACTATTGCCTTTGGTATGGGTATCGATAAGAGTAATGTTCGTTGGGTTATTCATTATAATCTTCCAAAAAATATAGAGGGCTATTACCAAGAAATTGGTCGTGGCGGTCGTGACGGTTTACCTGCCCACGCCTTATTATTTTACAGTTTTGCCGATGTAGCTCAGTTACGTAGATTTATCACAACAAGTGAAAATGCCGATGTTGAATACGCTAAGTTAGAACGTATGCAGCAATTTGCAGAGGCTTTGAGCTGTCGTAGAATCGCTCTACTAAATTATTTTGGAGAGCAGGTAACAGAAGGTTGTGGCAATTGTGATATCTGTAATGCTCCACCTGCTTATTTTGATGCTACATTATTGGCGCAAAAAGTATGCTCTGGCGTTGCTCGGTTAAAAGAGCGAGAACCAATGGGTATGGTTATCGATGTTTTAAGAGGTGCACAGAATGCACAAGTTCTAGAAAAAGGCTATCAGAATATCAAAACATATGGTGCCGTAAAAGATGTCTCTTGGTTAGACCTGCAACAATATGTTATTCAGTTATTGAATCAAGGCTTATTGGATATTAACTTTAGGGAAGGTGCAAGACTTGGTTTAACTGAACAGGCGAAAGAGGTTTTGTTTTCAGGTAAAAAAGTTCAATTAGCGGTCTTACAAAAGGAAACAGAAAAGACAAAGACGGCTGCCAAATCAAAAGTTAAGAAAACTGATTTATTTGAAAAGCTACGGGTGCTTAGACAGCAAATTGCAACGGAACAGAATGTACCAGCTTATGTTGTTTTTGGAGATGCAAGTTTAAAGGATATGGAAGCTAAGCTACCTAAAAATGAGACAGAGTTCATGGAAGTTTCTGGAGTAGGTCAAGCTAAGCTAGAAAAATATGCCGAGGTTTTTCTTAAGGAAATAAAAATGCATATTGGCACTAAAAAATCGAAACGAAAAACCCATGATCAAACTTTTGACCTTTTTAAAGAAGGACTTACAGTTTCTGAAATAGCGACTTCAAGAAACCTCTCTGAAAATACCATATATGGTCATTTGATGAAGAAGCATGAAGAAGGTGAGGATCTCGATTTAAATCAGTTTGTAGACGCTAAGGAAATAGCGGAAATAGAAAAGGCAAAATCAGAACTAACGGAGGTTACAGGTCTAAAAGACTACTTTGATTTTTTTGAGAAAAAAATGCCGTATTGGAAAATCAAATTTGCACTATATATGTTAGATATATAATGTACTAAATTTAAGTGTTTTAAAAAGATGAGTTACCTATCTAAATAAAGAAAACCTTGAATGTTTAAATTTTCTTTACCTAATTCTATTTGATAGAAATAAATGCCTTCGGCTAAACCTGTTTTTCTGCTAATTGCCTGTATATTAGAACTTACATCTCCATTAAATTCATTCGTATAATTTTCTTGTTCAAAAACCTTAAGTCCATTTCTGTCGAAAATCAACATTCGATTATAATCATAATCACTAAGTTCTGGTATGAATAAGAAATCATTTATACCATCACCGTTTGGCGTCACTAAATAATGATACCCTTTGTGGGAAACTGGAGATTTATCCTCTAGAACGCCAAAGGTTAAGGCACTGAATAGATTGGGTGTAAATGTCATTGAAGTAATAAACCCCTCTTCTAGATTTCCGGTAATATCAATAGCACCTAAATTTGTCCACTCTCTCAATTCTTTGTCGAAACCTACTACGGTTAAAGAATTAATGTCAGAAGCCATACTGTGTAGTGAACTTCTTTCGTTCCATCCGATAGTAATCTCTGTAGATGATTCTCCTTCTAAGATCCAATATTCTAAATTGCTAATTCTCGATAATTTTGAGTCTTTTGATGTTATTTGGTTATAGTCTGAAGTAGCATCTTCAAAGAGATATGCACTTTTAAAATTTGATAGTGTTTCTTCGGTACTTATACCAAGAGGTCTTAAATACGTTTCATCACCTATAGGGAATATAAAGCTTTGAACATCTGAAA
This sequence comes from Maribacter sp. Asnod1-A12, assembly GCF_045063735.1. Classification (NCBI taxonomy): domain Bacteria; kingdom Pseudomonadati; phylum Bacteroidota; class Flavobacteriia; order Flavobacteriales; family Flavobacteriaceae; genus Maribacter; species Maribacter sp. Asnod1-A12. The sequence continues at coordinate 1,029,800 of NZ_JBEFNZ010000006.1, read as the reverse complement.
TTGCTACGAATCCGTCTACTTTTGAAAAATCAGATTCTCCATTATAAAATGAGGTAGCACTAAAATATAAATACGAGTTGTTGTTATATTTTTCGGTTATAATATTACCGAATACGAAATTGGTATTATTACTGACCTCGATAGTTCGTTGAAGAAAAATGCCTTCATCATTGTTTATTTCTAAATCATAAAAATTAGGTTGAATAGAACCAGAAATAGAGTTTTGAACATCACCATAAAAACCTGCTAGTCCGATAGTGTTATTAAAGGTCCCATCATTAACAAGAGAGGAGAAAAAACCTAATTTGCCAGATTGATGTATTTTTAGGTCACCAAAATTTCTAATATTTTGAGCTTGTATCGTCGGCATATATGTAATGCTAAGAATAAAAATAAATATAAATTGTTTATTCATTTTAGAAGTCTAGTATGGTAAAATAACATGTTCGGTCAACGTAATTGTCTAAAGGTATTGTACCCCCAAATTCTTCTATAATAGCAATACTGAATGTGGTTAATGTTTGTGATGTAACATAAATATTAATGTTTCCTTGGCTAGACTCTAATACACTTAATTGTATTGGGTAGGTGGTAGTTGATCTTGTAGATGCCATGGTAAATGTATATCTGCCAGTACCATTTTTAACAGCATTACTAATGCCAATGGCCGTGTAGGAGTTAGATGAAGGAATTAATGTACCGTATGCTTTTATTGGATTATTAAAATATGCTCCACCATCAGTGCCAGTTGTGATACTGTTGTTTGCATTTGTACTTACTACATTTACGGTTTGCGTACTTCCATCTTCACTATGATGTGTAATTGCGCCTGTAGTCGTATTTTGTGAAATTGTAGTTTTAGTTTCTAGGCTGGTAATAGGTAGCTCCCTTAAATTTCCATCTGTGTCGGCAGTCACAATATTATCAGTATTTGCACCTGTGGCAAGGGTTCTTATTTTGACATTTCCATTTACATCTAAATTGGAATCAGGACTATCCGTTCCTATTCCTACCCTATTGTCGTCTCCACTTATGACTAGGGTATTGGTATCAAAATTAAGATCAAAATTATTTTGTGTAATTGCCCTGTTATCACTTAAAGTACCATCATATGAATATAGGTTAATATCGTTACTATTGGCTAGTTCAGTTAATGCGCCTTCTACGTTTGTAGCCGTGAAAATACCACCGGTATCATCGATATTCACTTCTTCGGCGTCTTGTATTTCATTTGTGGAACTTAAATCGTTATCTGCGGTTATATGATTGTTGATTAACGTTGTATTTGCAGTAATGTCGTCAGATTCTTCTAAATCTGAAAGATCGGCAGAAAAATTTGTTGAGCCTTCTTCAACTGTTAAATCTGTACCGTTAAAACTAACATCTGTAATGTCATCATCACTTGCGCTAGTCAATTGGTTATCAACATAGGTCTTTACAGCGAGCTCAGTTGGAAATTTCGTGTTTGTCGCATCTGCTAAACTGGTATCCGTAGATTTATTTGCGCTATCTTCTTTTTTGGAAAGTGCATCTAAATTTATTGTCAACCAATTACTACCATCATAAATCTTAGTAAGTTCTGTACTAGTGTCGAACCAGATATCGTTCTGCAAAGGAGTGTCAGGAGCAGTTGCAGCAGTTGTTACAATCGTATTTCTAACTTTTACACGCGTACCCTTTAAATCAATAACCTCTTCTACTTGAGCGAAAATGCTTATTTGTAGAATAAAAATCATTAAAAAGCTTGTTAGACAATATTTGGTATTTATAGTTATAATGGTCAAGTAAGTTTAGATGAAATGTAAAGTTTAGCATAGTAATTATGGGCTCTATGTTGAATGTGCATGCATGAGCCCATATAAAAATTATTTTACGTATTGAACCTCAATAACATCTCCTGCGTACACAGACCAATCATTTGGAACTGTGGTATTTGGAACCAAAGTAACTGTTGAGGTAGCAATAGTATAATCTAAATTTGCAATTAATTTTGCTCCATTTCTATACACCCATACTTGGCTAAATGCCGGTAATACAGGTGAGCCTGTAAGCGCATAGGTAGTTTGACTAGCAGTTGCCGTAAAAGCCTCTTGTCCACTTTGTATTAAATCTGTAGCCAACAATTTTTTGGTTGCACCGGTAGCTTCATCTCTAACTAATATGGTATAACCAGTTCCTGTACCTGCGTCAGATTCTGTGGTAGCATCTGAAGAAGCACTTTCTGTTGAGGTATCTATTAATTCTAAACCGTTTAAACCAAATAACTTTCCATCTATGTCAATAAATGTAGAGTCGGTTAGTACGCCACCTAGCTGCCAGGTTGTAGTAGTTACATTATCGGTTGTGTTCGAAAGCATGGTAATACCATTTTGCGATTGTAGATATTTAATGGTTCCTTTATTGTCGACTACTCTAACTGCACCTGCAGTGGTCGTAGTTCCCGGATTAATATCGCCTTGCTTGGTAACGTCGCCCGTGGTCTGTTGAGCACTAAGTGATGCGCCTAAAAACAATGAACAGACTACCAGTATTTTTTTTGAGTTCATAATATTTAATTTAAAAATTTAAAGAATTTATTTATATTGGTTTATTAGAATATTTGTACGATTCTTATCGTATCATTTTGATAACATGTCGCGCCGCTTTCTAGTTGAATTGTGTTAGCGTTTAGAGTTGTAAAAGCTATTTTTACACCGTTTCTAAATACCTCTATTTTATTATCGTCAATTATAGGAATGGGCGTGGTAAATTGGGTTTGACCGGTACTTGCTGTAATTACTGTTTGTTCTTGATTATGGCCTGTATTAGTTCCTTCACAGAGACTTATCCAACTGGTTCCGTTATAGGAATGAATGCAACCAGTATCTATATTATATACCAAACCACCAGCCAATGGATTTATAGCCATCATTTGATTATTGGTCATACGCGTAAGTACCATGACCTTAGTAGTACTTTCTAATTCTAATATAGAAGTTTCATCAATAGAATTGATATCGTCACCAATTTTTACTTGTGCTATTAGAGTAGAAGTTAGTCCAGAAATTAATAGAAATAAAATGTAAGTTTTAGTTATTTTCATTTATCGAATTATATTCGATACTAAATAACTGATTAATAGATCAGTAGATTAAATAATGTTGTAAAATGTAAGAAAAGACGTATGAAAGCCTATAAATATGTTGTAAGAATAATCTTATAAAAATTTAAATATGAATCTATATTTTATCACTGAATAATTAAGAAATTCTCAATACTGAAGCTTAATTAGAAATTTACGGTAATACCCATTTGACCGGGACCAAAATTGAGGTTCCAACTTACCATTTTCTTTTGGTCATTATACTTTTCATCATACCTTTTATCTAGGTATCTATCAATAGATTCTACGGTAGCTATACTAATGGCAAAAGCAAAAACCATATCACTTAACCAATGTTGACCATCCCAAATACGAGAAATGCCAGGTATGGCACCGACTGTGTAAATACCGGCTTTTACCCACGGATTTTTAAATTGCTTACCAATAGCATATGCATTTGTAAACGCAAGTAAGGCGTGTCCTGAAGGAAATGAGTGAAAATTTCTACTAGAATTAAATGGGTCAAAAGTATCCTTGCCTAATTCTGCTACCGGTCTTGCTCTACCAACTACAGATTTTAATACCTGTTGTAGTAAACCGGCAGATGTCGCAGATGAAATTAGTAAGACCCCGGTTCTTCTTAATTTTTCGTTTTTGGTAATTAATCCTACTGCATAAACACCAGAGGTTGCTATATAATTGTTTGAAGGATTGCCATAGAATTCTCCATAATCTCGAATTACTTGAGGTACACCTTCTCTATTGTTTCTAATAAATCTGGAAGTATCATCATCTGTTAGATAAACTAAAGCTGTACCGCCAACAACAGCACCGAATTGAGCCCATTGATTGCCTTGCCAATGTAGTGGTCTGGTATAAGAATGACCTACTCCTTTAAATATACTTCCAACATCATATTTAAACATATTCCACCTGGTATCTGTAGAATCTTTGCTTTTGTCTTGGGCGTGAAGAGATATACAAAAGGTTATGCCTAAAAGGAGTATTAGTTTATTCATGGCGTAAATTTAAAGTTCTGGTTGTTTATAAAATAATCAAATTAGATCAATGTTTTGCCAAAACGTTTTCAACGACCTTAAAAATATAGATTTTGAGCTATTCTAAAAGTATTGGCATGAGCTTCAACAATAATGTTGATGTCAGGAGAATAACCGCCGCCCATACTACATTGTACGGGTATGTTTAAGTTGTGACATGTAGTCAAAACAAATTCATCCCGCTTTTTGCAACCTTCTAATGTTAGAGCAAGAGTGCCTAATTTGTCACTATCTAAAATGTCAACACCACAGAGGTAAAAGATGAAATCTGGTTTTACCGTATCTATTAGTTTGGGTAAATTTTCTTTTAATATAGAAAGATAGGTGTCATCAGTAGTTCCCTTTGACAAAGGAATATCTAAGTCCGACTTTTCTTTTTTAAACGGATAATTACTTTCGCCATGCATAGAGAATGTAAATACTGCATCATTTTTTTCAAATATTTCTGCAGTTCCGTTTCCTTGATGTACATCTAAATCTACAATGAGAATCTTTGTCGCAAGACCTTTGCTTAATAAGTATTTAGCGCCAATTGCTTGGTCGTTCAACATACAAAATGCTTCACCATGATCGCTATAGGCATGATGAGTTCCGCCGGCAATGTTCATGGCAATTCCATATTCTAAGGCATAATCGCATCCTTTTATCGTTCCATAGGCAATAATACGTTCTCGCTCTACTAAATCTTCTGAGAGGGGAAAGCCTATTTTACGAGCCATTTTGGGCGAAATCATCATATTCAACAAATCATAGAAATACTCAGGGTCGTGAACAGCTACAATATGTTTGTCATTTGGTATTTCTGGCTCAAAGAAATTCTCTTCTGTACAGGTTCCTTCATGAATTAATTGCTGTGGTAATAGCTCATATTTCATCATAGGGAAACGATGCCCCTCTGGTAGCGGATGTTTATATATAGGATGATTTGCTATTTTCAGCATCAGTTCAATTATTTATGCAACTTTAATTGAATACGTTTTCTCGCAACATCCACATCTAAAACTTTTACAATAATCTGCTGATGTAAATGCACATGTTCATTTACATCTTTTACAAAAGAATCTGATAAGTTAGAAACATGTATTAAACCACTTTCTTTAATGCCTATATCTACAAAACAACCGAAGTTGGTAATGTTATTTACAATGCCTGGCAGCAATTGTCCGCTATGTAAATCAGTAATAGATTTTATGGTTTGATCAAAGGTGAACACTTTTGCTTTCTCACGACGGTCTAATCCTGGTTTTTCAAGCTCAGAACGAATATCTTCTAAAGTAGGTAGCCCAACATTATTGGTGCAATATTTTTGAAGATCAATTTCTTTGAGTAACGTTTTATTTCCTATCAATGATAGAATTTCTGTTCCCTTATCTTTCGCCATCTGCTTGATTATTCCATAACTTTCTGGGTGTACGGCAGAATCGTCTAGCGGATTTTTAGCATCTTTAATACGTAAAAAAGCTGCACCTTGTTCAAATGCCTTACCGCCTAATCTAGGGACATCCTTTATGTCTTTTCTGCTTTTAAACGCTCCTTTTTCTTTTCGTTGGGTAACAATATTCTCGGCTAATTTAGGACCAATACCAGATACATAACTCAATAAAGGAATGCTAGCTGTATTGATGTTCACGCCCACAGAATTCACACAACTTTCAACAACCGTATCTAACGAAGTCTTTAGTTTACCCTGGTCCACATCATGTTGATATTGCCCAACACCAATAGATTTTGGGTCTATTTTTACGAGTTCGGCAAGTGGATCAGCCAAACGCCTGCCAATAGAAACGGCACCACGTACGGTAACATCATAATTTGGGAATTCATCTCTTGCAATTTTAGAGGCGGAATAAATAGAGGCACCGGCTTCACTGACTACGAATACTTCAACAGGATTGTTAAAAATCACTTTTTTCACAACCTGTTCTGTTTCCCTTGATGCCGTACCGTTACCAATGGCTATGGCTTCTATCTTATAGGCATTTGCCAATGAACTTAATTTCTTTATCGCCCCAGAAACATCATTTTGTGGTGCATGCGGATAAATTGTTTCATTATGTACTAAATTGCCTTGTGCATCTAAGCAAACCACCTTGCAGCCAGTTCTAAAACCTGGATCTATGGCAAGAATACGTTTTTCGCCTAGAGGTGCGCCTAGTAATAATTGTCTTAGATTATTAGAGAAAACAGCAATAGCTTCATCATCCGCTTTTTCTTTTGCTCCCTTGAGCAATTCGTTCGATAGGGAAGGAAACAACAATCTTTTATAGGCATCTGAGAGGGCTAGTTCAATTTGCTGTCCACAGGCATTGTTTGTTTTTATGATTCTATTTTCAATTCTATCTAATAAACGTTCATCATCCAACTCAATTTTAACCCTTATGAATTTTTCAGTTTCGGCACGTAAAATGGCAAGTAATCGGTGAGACGGACATTTATTTAAAGGTTCGCTCCAATCAAAATAATCTCTGAATTTCTGAGCCTTTTCATCATCTTTTTTAGTGCCTATTACTTTGGTGCTAATAATAGCAAATCTTGCTAATTGAGATCTTATAGAACTTCTTATATCTGTACGTTCATTAATCCATTCAGAAATAATGTGTCGAGCACCTTCTAAAGCATCATCTTCGTTTTCTATGGTTGCATTGAGATATTTGGATGCTGTGAAATCAATATTGTCATCACGTTGCGCCATTATGATTTTTGCTAAAGGCTCTAATCCGTTTTTACGCGCTACTTCAGCTTTGGTTTTTTTACTCTTTTTAAATGGGAGGTATAGATCTTCTAACTGGGTGAGATCTTCAGCCTTTTTAAATTTCTGTTTCAACTCAGCAGTTAATACACCTTGTTCATCTACAGCCTTTATAATTGCTTTTTTACGCTTATCAAGAGCTTCATACTGTTCTTTAAATTGAACTATTGCACCAACTTGTACTTCATCTAAATTGCCCGTACGTTCTTTACGATACCTAGAAATAAAAGGTATGGTACAGTCGGTATTTAAAAGCTCAATAGTATTTTGAATTCCCTTCTCTGGCAGTTGGGTGTGTTTTAGTATATAAGGGAGTAATTGCATGTAAAATCGTTTAGAACTTTTAAAAATACCCATTATTAGGTATTGAAATCAAGCTGATCTAGGTATTTATTTGTCAATAATATTCCCTCCTAATAATTCTCCCCCGGTTCGCATTTAAAAATAGCACAGTTATGATGGAATAACTGATTCTATATATTATTAATCATTAACCAAAACTAAACCATTATGAAAGTAAAAGTATTTACAATTTTTTGTGCATTGTTGTTGACCATGGGATGCAACAAAGACGATGACACAATTGAAGAAACACAAGTAGAAAAACCAGAAGAGCAAGAGCTGCCAAATGAACCCACTTCAGTTACGGTTCTAACCGGTAAATTTATTGATGGCGCAGTACAAGGACTAACTTTTGAAACTGCAACCCAAGAAGGAGTTACTAATGCAGATGGAGAATTTAATTATGTTATAGGTGAAGAAATCACCTTTAAGGTAGGTGAAGTAGTATTAGGTTCTGTAATTGCAAAAGAGGAAATTACACCGATAGATATTGCTCAAGTGGCTGATGCAAATGCAAGTATTGAAAGCCGAATAGCTAAAAATATAGCAGCTTTTTTACAAACATTAGATGATGATCAAGATCATACCAACGGTATTAATTTAACTACAGATGTCATCGCTGCATTGGGCGTACAGAGCATAGATTTTTCTAGTAGTATTTCATCTACTCTTGCAGATATAGTCATTAATGTTTCTCAACAAACGGGTGCTTATTTAGAGATTGTTTATCCTGAAACTGCTACAGTAAATATGGCTGCTGCGTTAGAATTTGAATATACTGAACAAGAGAATTTGGCATTAACACATTTATTGCCGCTACTTGAGTCTTTATACGCCGCCGATGTGCCAAAATCTGCTGTTTATAAGAATTCTTTTAATGCGGATGGAACATTACTTTCTACAAATATTGTTTTAAGATATTCGGGGCGCATTTTGCATGAACTTACTTTTTCAAATTACAATAATTTAGGTTTACCTTCAACACTTACTAAAATAGATGTAAGTCCGAGATTGTTAGGGGGTACATATGGATATCCAATTAGTTCATACTCTAATTCTTTTGATTTAATTTATAACTCAACTAATCAAATAGAACAACTTGTTTATAGAAATAGTGCGTCAGATACACAACATTTTATTCAAATTTCTGAATGGAATGAAGAAAATAAAGCTTTGTCTTATGTAGAAAATATTACTCAAGAAACAAATGTTTATAGTCGAGAAAAAACTTGTATAAACACCTATGTAGAAGGAAAACTTAAATCTCAATCGATTAATGATATTTCTCAGACTAATGACGTTGAAGGACAGTATAATTCTAATAATAATTATACGTCAACTACTAATTTTCAATATAACGAGAAACAAAATTTTTCGGAAATCAGTATTACCTCTAGTAGCGAGTATTCATCACAATATCAAGATGATTTGCCATATGAGAATGTCTCTAGTTCTACTCAAATTTGGGCATTAGACTATAGTGATGCCAATAAACTTACCGAATTGAATATTCAAAGCAATACAGTAGGTCAAGATTATATTTCTTCATTCGAAAACAATTTTGTGTTCGATGAAAATGAGTTGGTAGTTGCCAATACTTTTACAACAGGTGATGGTTTTCAGCAAGTGCGAACCTTACTAGGAGGATATTTACTTACTTCTGAAAGTTTTGATAATGGTTTATTAACTTTTAGTACTACCTATGAGTCTGATGGCTCTTATGTCCAAATGATCAATCAGTACAATGACAATTCGGAAATTATTTTTTCATATGCTAATAACTGGGTCATACTTCCAACTGGACATTATGTTATTCAAAAAACTGAATATTTTGACGCTAACGGGGTTTTAACTGACTATTATAGTTATGAATTTCATGAAAATGGAGTTGTAAAAGAAACACGTTCATACGATGCTTTTGATGAACTCAATTGGGTTGATTATTATGACGAAAATGGTTATTGGATAAAAACAGAGTATTTTTATTTAGGTGCAGTTGACTATACGTATCTCTATGAAAATGATGAAAATGGAAATAGGTTAAGTGCAGAAGGATATGATTTAAATGGAATTTTATCTGTAGCATTTTACTATAATGATTTAGGTTATGTTTCTTATGAAGAGTATTATGTTCAAGGAGTTCTAGAGGAATATTACCATTATAACTATGAGAACAATATTCTAATAACCGTTGATGGTTATTTGGCAAATGGTCAGTTATATTTAATTGAGTATTATGAAGATGGTATTTATATAAGATCTGAGTTTTTTGATGCAGACGGTAACCTTACAAACACATCTACCGGCAAGTCATTTAGCGTTCAAGCAAATAGACGTTTAGCATCTTTAAAATTAGACGCTGCTAAAAGGTTGCATGATGCTTACGAATCTAAATCGGTTAAACGTATCATTAAGTCTAAATATGCTCTTAAAGACAAGCGCATGCTAGAACAGTATTAAACGATGACATAATATGATAAAATAAAAAGCCTGGGTAAATATTCACCCAGGCTTTTTAAATGTATGAAAATTGTTATTCTAATTTATCCCTTCACCATTACCAACGCTATCCTCATCTGGATTAACAAATACTAGTTTTCCATCGGCATTTTCTGTCATTAGAATCATGCCTTCACTATCAACACCACGTAATGCTCTTGGTGCTAGGTTGACCAATACGGTTACTTTCTTACCTACAATGTTTTCTGGTTTAAAGCTTTCTGCAATACCAGAAACAATAGTTCTAACATCTAAACCTGTATCTACTTTTAAAACTAAAAGTTTTTTGGCTTTTGCCATTTTTTCAGCTTCGATAATAGTACCTACACGCATATCCAATTTAGAAAAATCATCGAATGTAATGGTATCTTTTTGTGGCATTACTTGTTTGTTTTCGTATTCGTTAGCTTTTTTGGTCGCCTCTAATTTGTCTAGTTGAGCTTGAATTTCACTATCCTCAATCTTTCTAAAGAGTAATTCTGCTTGATTGATTTGATGGTCTGCATCAAGTAAATCTTCTTTTGAAGAAACATTATCCCAATTTAGGTTTACATCTATATTTAAAATAGTTTTTAGTTTATTAGATGTAAATGGTAAAAATGGCTCGCTTAAAACCGCTAATCCTGCTGCTATTTGTAGTGCAACATTCATAATGGTTTTTACGCGTTCTTCATCAACCTTGATGACCTTCCAAGGTTCGGCATCGGCTAAGTACTTATTGCCTAATCGCGCTAAGTTCATTAATTCTTGACCTGCTTCTCTAAAGCGGTAACGCTCAATAGAACTTGAAATGATTCCTGGATATTTTGATAATTGTTCAAGTGTCTCCGTATCAACATCGGTTAGGCTTCCTGCAGCTGGTACTTTACCATCGTAATATTTATTGGTCAATACTACCACTCGGTTAATGAAATTACCTAAAATGGCTACTAATTCGTTGTTGTTACGAGCCTGAAAATCTTTCCAAGTAAAATCGTTATCCTTTGTTTCTGGTGCGTTTGCTGTTAACGTGTAACGTAACGAATCTTGCATTTCAGGAAAATCGACTAAGTATTCATGTAACCAAACTGCCCAATTTTTAGAGGTAGAAAGTTTGTTTCCTTCTAAATTCAAGAATTCATTTGCCGGTACATTTTCCGGTAAAATATAGCTTCCTTCCGCTTTCAGCATAGACGGGAAAATAATACAGTGAAAAACAATATTATCTTTTCCTATAAAGTGGACTAGTTTGGTGTCTTTATCTTTCCAATAAGGCTCCCAATCTTTTCCTTCTCGTGCGGCCCATTCTTTGGTAGAGGAGATATATCCAATAGGTGCATCAAACCAAACATATAAAACTTTGCCTTCTCCACCTTCTACAGGTACGGGTATGCCCCAATCTAAATCTCTGGTTACCGCTCTTGGCTCTAATCCGCCATCGATCCATGACTTACATTGCCCGTAAACATTAGGTTTCCAGTCGTTTTTATGTCCTTTTAATATCCATTCTCTTAGAAAATCTTCATATCTGTCTAGAGGTAAAAACCAGTGTTTGGTTTCTTTGGTAGTTGGTATAGTACCTGTGATTGTTGATTTCGGATTAATTAAATCCGTCGCATTTAAACTAGACCCGCAATTTTCACATTGATCACCGTATGCCTCTTCATTACCACATTTTGGGCAAGTACCTATTACAAAGCGATCTGCCAAAAATTGCAGTGCTTCTTCATCATATAATTGAGCTGTAGTTTCTTCAATAAAATCTCCTTTTTCATAAAGATTTATAAAGAATTCTGATGCGGTGTCATGATGTACCTGCGCAGAGGTTCTTGAATAATTATCGAACGTAATACCGAAATCGACAAAAGATTGCTTAATAATCGCATGGTATTTATCAATTATATCTTTAGGTGTTACCCCTTCTTTTTTAGCCTTCATTGATATGGCAACACCATGTTCGTCGCTACCACAAACAAAAGCAACGTCTTTACCTGTTAATCTTAAGTAACGAGCATAAATATCTGCTGGAACATATACGCCGGCCAAATGACCAATATGTATTGGACCATTTGTGTATGGTAATGCTGCAGTAATCGTATATCTAGAGGGTGTTTTAATATCGGACATCAAAATAAATTAGGCTGCAAAAATACAGAATTTGACGGGAGAATTACTAATTACTTCGCAATTGTGGTCTTGTAGAAAAGTGAATTTGTTTCGGTTTTTTTAGAAATGAAGCTTAAAGTTAAATTACAGCTGAAAAAATATAATAAAACGCATCCATTTTAGTTCTATTGTAAGAAAAAACTTATTTATTAACTAAAACATATAAGATATGGGTGTTGGTAATTCTAAAAAAATTATGTTGGATAATGGTCTGGATGAGATAGAAAAGGCTATAGAAAAAGCTAGTACTAATAAAGAAGATGTCGTTAGACTTTTTAAAGATAAGAACCATAGGGTTAAAAAAGAGCTGCGGTTCGAATCTAAAATGAACAATACTAAATTAACATAAATAAAAAGCCCTATTCATTATCAATGAATGGGGCTTTTTACATAGTGGGAAACCAATTAGACTACCATTACAGATTTACTCATTTTTTGATTCTGTACATTGATACGATAAATGTACTTTCCTGTAGATAGTTGTTCGGGCATGCGCTCTCGTATATTTATTTCGGTAGAACCCTCAAACATCATTTCGTTAAAAACGGTGCCTACTTTCTGCCCGAGTATATTAAAAAGTTCAATATCTACATGTGCCGAAAATGGCATTTCTAAATAGATATGTGGTGTACTATCCGTTGGGTAAAATGGTTTATGAACAACGGCATTTATTAAGTCTGGGTTAAACGGAGTTTCAGCTTCTTCATCTGGGTATACTGGTGGAGTAACTTCACCGTCGCTATATACGATATCGGGGAAAGCTTCACCGCTACAACTAAAGCCTAAATCTACCGGCACATATGGTTTATAGTTTAGTAAGTGAGCTTCTACCAAAGGAATGTCAACACATAGCCATTCTGCAAGTACAGTAGCATAAAGGTCTCTAAAATCCATCGTGTATTCTAAATTACCTCTACCATCTGGGTCGTCTAACGTTGGGTGGTCACCAACAAAGGCGCTACCATTTAGACCAGATCCGAAGAATAAGGTCGGTGTAGCTTTACCATGGTCGGTACCATTAGAACCGTTTTCGAAAATACGTCTTCCAAATTCAGAAAAAGTCATGCTAAGAACCTTGTCATCTTGCTGCGTAAATGCAATATCTTCATAGAAATTATTTACTGCTATCGAGAGATTGGTCATCAATTCAGCATGAGTTTGAGGTTGATTACCGTGCGTATCAAAACCGCTCATAGAAATCATATATACCTTTGTACCCAAATTACCTTTTATCAATCTAGCTATAAGGGCCAGTTGACGGGCGAAGCTATTATCTTGATATTCTACTTGGTTTTCTCCACGCGTGTAGGCATCGTGTATTGTACCAGAATATTCATATGTAGTATTTGCAACTCCCCTTAAAAACTTAAGTTGATCGCCATACATACAATCATTGAATAGGGTGTCGTCTAAACCATATACTACACCAGATTCTGCGATTTCTTCTAGCTGATCAACATTAGAAGTTACAAAAGCATAGTTGGTCTCATCGCCTTGAAATACTAAGCTGCCGAATTGGCCAATTTGTATAGCCGCTGGTGCTTCTGGCGGATTGATTAAATAATCGGGATAAATGTTTTCAAAATGTCTACCCATCCAACCAGTGTTTAAACCACTGAAACCTGTAGTTTCTATATCTGTATTTGCAAATATATCTGAACCCGTAAAGTGTGATAAACTTTGACCTTCGTACCCTACTCCGTGTACGGCCTTAAATTGACCTTGGTCCCACATTGGTGCCAACGAGTTCATATAAGATGGTACACCGAATTCATCGGTCAGTTTTAAAACTTTACTTTCAGGTATATAGATATTCGGTCTTGCATTGGCATAACTATCATATTGTTCTATAGGTATTACGGTACTCAAGCCATCATTACCACCTGAAAGGCGAATAAGTATTAAAATATTATCTGTTTCAGCTGCTGATATACCAGCCGATAATGGCGATGGTGCAGAAGCTGATAACATATTTGCACCTAACATCATTGAGCCTGACCCAGCAATGCCCATTGCTTGTAAAAAAGAGCGTCTGCTCCATGTTTTGTGTTCTTCATCATGGCCTTCGTGTTGCAGACCTTTAAATGGTGAGTGGTGTGTGTTGCACATAAGAGTAGGTGTTATTTTAATTGATACTCAGGTTGTCTAGCTAAATACTGAAAAAGGAGGTATACTTGAAACGGACCTTGTTGCCAAGTACCCAATGTCCAAGATTCTTGATTACCACCTTCGTAGTAGACATCTTCTACATCACTTCTAAATATGGTAAAAGCTTTGGCATATTCCTCCTCATTTAGAAGTCCTTTTGTGAGTATGAAATCTATTATTAGTCTGGCAACTTCATCAGGATTTGAGCTTGTTAAACCTACGTTACCTGATATTTCCAGTCCGAAGGTTCTAAATTGCTCATTATCGGCCATATAGAATTCTTCTAATATACTTTCAATAGTGAGCCAACGTCCAATCATAAAGTTGGTGTTTATCCAAGATCTGTCTCTTTGCCAACCAGCGACATCAAATGGTTCAAATATTTCTTGACTAAGTAGCGTGCTATAGTTGACCATTTCAGCAACATTCGTATCAGTATAGCTAAAGCCCGATTCGTTTAATGTGTTAAAATAGAAATCTACAGGACTCTTTATAATTACACCAATAGCTTCATCATCGAAAAAGTGTTGACTCTTAAATAAAAGTCGTAATACAGGTGCCAATTCAAAATCATTGGACACAAAAGCTGCAGCCATACCATCGATAATGGTTTGTGCATTGTTTGCTTCATCTTTAGAATCTGGATGAACAAAAAATTCATATAATTTACGACAAATGAATTCTGCAATTTCGGGTGCTCTTTGTTCGAAGAGAATGTTAATAACATCATCGTACCCCCAGTTACCTGTTTGCCCTAAAATTGTTTTAGTACTTTCATCATGTTTGGTGGCATCAAAGATAACAGCTGAACAACCAACTTCTCCACGTTCTACATAACCACTAAGAGCTTTAGCAGTTTCTATAATATCCTCTTCCGTATATCCATTACCTTCACCTAAAGTAAAAAGCTCATATAATTCACGAGCATAATTTTCATTAGGATTGTTACCGTTATTATAAACGCCATCTAAATAGTATAACATGGCATTGGTGAGTCCAATTTCACTGGTAAAAGTTTTAAAATTGCCTATAGAATGCCTTTGTAGGCAATCTATATATTCATATAAATATGAATTACAATTATATACCTCTAATTCTGTCACGAAATGATTACTCCAAAAGAAACTTAATCGATCTCTTAAATTGTTATTTAGTAAACTATTGGCATAGGCCAATTGAAACTCAGATTTTTGTTCTCTTTTTAATTGATTGCTTTCATCACTATCTTCAGGGTAATTGTCATTGTTCCAATTTGACCATATAGGTGTGGGAATTTCTGGCATATTCAATGCTTCATCTACCATACTATCGACCAATGCGGCTGCAGATTGACCCGTTGCTTGGTTAATTGTGGCGACAGAGGCACTAAATCCTAATCGTCTGTATAAATGAGCTGCTCTAAGCTGATCTAAGTTAGCTGTATATGGAGCAAGAGTAGAAGTATTACAATTAATGAAATATTCCATATTCTTAAATAGGCATTTGTATTACGTTCGTAGAGTTGGGGCTTCTAAGCTAAACGTATCGAAATTTGGTATAGTATTTTTAACTATCTATTTTCGATAATCAGATGTCAAATAACGAGATTAATTGGTAAAATGACGATGAAATTCCAATTTTTTCGATGAATTACACAATTTAGTAAGTATGTTATGGGTAAACACAATGAATTTGGAAAAGAAGGGGAGCAGATAGCAGTAGATTATCTTAAAAAGAAAGGATACGCTATCAACTATAAAAATTATAGATATCTTAAAGCTGAAATAGATATTATCGCAAGAAAAGAAGATACTTTAGCTATCGTTGAGGTGCGTTCTAGAAGTTCAGATTTCATAGAGAACATTGCCGAGACGGTTACACCTAAAAAAATTAAGCTTTTGGTTATGGCTGCTGACCACTATGTAACCGTTAATAATCTTGATGTAGAAGTGCGGTTTGACATCATTACAATACTTAAGAATAAGAACAAATTTGAGCTAGAACATTTAGAATCTGCCTTTTATCATTTCTAAGTATTCTACTAAATCAGTAGATTTATTAAAAAACATTTTGTTTTATTTATAACAAGTTGTTATATTTGCACAACAACCATACAGTAAAATGAAAACAATATCATCAGTCGTTGAAGAGTACATCAAGAAAAAGCCATTTTTACAAAGTGCTCTTGCACAAGGTATCATCAATCTTACATCACTATCTAGAATAGTAAAACCAGAGATTGAACATGAATTAGGTAAAGACATACGTAATGGCGCAATTGTTATGGCTTTGAAACGTCTTTCTGACGACCTAGAATTTAGGGCAACACACAAAATTCTAAAAGTGTTGAAGAATATCGGTGAAATAACCGTTCGTTCTTCTTTAACGGATTATACTTTTTTAGCTTCTGATAAAATATTGGTACACCAAGCAAAGTTGCTAGAGGAAATAAATAATAATCAAGATGTCTTTTATACTTCTAGTCGCGGTGTTAATGAAATCAATATTGTAATCAGTAATTTAATGGATAAAACAGTTGAAAGACTGTTTAAAGATGAAAAGTGTACTCAAAAAGCTGAGGATCTTTCTTCGATTACAGTAAAATTACCGGCTGAAAATGTATCTGTTCCAGGAATTTACTACTTTATCTTTCAACGATTAGCTTGGGAGGGTATAGTTCTTTATGAGGTAATCTCAACAACAAACGAGTTTACCATATTAGTAAATGATGAGCAGGTAGATATGGCGTTTAAGACCATAAAGGATTTAAAATCTCTTTAATTTTCTAAAAATTCTATTACTTCTTTATCAGATTCTGGCTTAGCTAAAAATCGTTTTTCACTATCCAATATAAAATAGGTAGGTGTACTTTGAATGCCAAAAGTTTGCGCATAATCACTTTCCCATCTACCTAATGCTATGGCATGATTGAACCTTGGTAAAGTTGCAGAGACTTCTTTCCAATTAACATCATCATCTTCTAGTCCTACAGCTATAATTTTTAGATTTTCATAACCTTCTATTTCTTTATGCAATGCTGGAAGCTCTTTTAGGCAGTGCGAACACGTACTGCTCCAAAATACGAGCAGATAATTATCTGCTTTTTCCATATTTAAAAGTGAATGCTTCTTACCATTTACTTCCCAAGTAATATCAGGTGATATAGCGCCTGTTCTTAATCTTGAAGCCATTTCAATTTCATCCACCAATTTTTGATTGTTATTGGCAATTGCTAATTTTTTTAAATGATTTTTAAATATGGTGTCTTGTACAGTTGCCATTCCATTTATTTCTGCGACTTCCCACAATTGATGAAATGCTTTTTCTTGAAAGCCAATAGGTGTTGTCGCTATTAACCCAGCTATTGTTTTTATGTTTTTATTGACTTCTACCTCAAATTCGTCTTTTGTAGTAATACTTAACGGAAGTGCTGAAAAGGCATAACTGGCAAACTTATCCGTTAATAAATTTGAGGATTGTAATAAAGGGTCGTTTATAGTTAAATGATCAAAATGATGCTGTTTCTTATTTTTTAAAAAAGTTTCTAAGTTTTCAAATTTTGTTGGAATATAGCCTCTATTTGCTTTAATGAATTTATGTGCAATGGTGTTTGCATGTTTTTCTTCAAAAGTCGTTTGTATTGTACTTAGCTCATCAATTATATTGGTGTATTCTTGTTGAGAGTCTCCGCCTGATTCATAATATTCTAAAAGATCATCTTGAGCCACGGTTATTTTTTTAAAATACTCATGGTACCATTTATTTTCTTCTGAGTTTGTAATTGTTAATCCATCTTTAAGATTGAAATTAAATTTTACATCTTCCTTTTTATTGTAAATAACATCTATATAAAATTCATCTTGTGGTACTGCATAAACCAATCTATATATGCCAGCTTGTGCGGTTGTGGGCATTTCTAATATAAAAGACCCATCTCTTATAGCTGTATCTACACTATAACGTTCGCCGTTTGGAGTAAGTTCATACGCAATTAACCATTTGAAATCTTTTGGAGGCGAAAAATTTCCTGATATGGAGCCTTGTGCTTGAATGCTAAAAGATATACAGATTAGGTAAAAACTGAGAAGAAATTTCATGACTATATAAAAACAATTATTAGACCAACTAGTAAAGAAAAACACTGAAAATTATACTATTCTATTTTTGAATCGTATTATTCATTGGTGTTGTAGTAAAGAATATCACTATTAAAGTCAATAAAAGTAATAATCAAGAAGCAATTGTGTACCTATATTTTGAAAAGCTTATGAAAATTCTTTCTCAATTTCCATATGAGCCAGGGCTTCAGTAATTTTAATTAGCTCCTTTTCATGAACAAAGCCATCTGATTTAGCTACTTCATCTAAAAGTTTAGCTAGTTTTTTCTTTTTAGGTAAAGACATTAAGCTTAATGTCTTATAAGCCTGATCTTTATTTAGATTTCTTGCTTGACCTACAAAAAAACTATCAAACGTAAAGCGGTCCATTAATTGTGTAAGATATCGCATTTCTGCGGGGTCTACTTTGCTATCTGCTAGAATAACATAATCAACCATTTTTACAACGGCTAATTTCTCTATTTCTGTAAATTCTATCATTTGTTAAATTACTCAGTTTCTTCTCCTAAACCAATATTAATGAAGGTTTCAATAATAAGCTCCATTTCTTTTTTATGAATAGCCCCATCAGCCATTGCAACTTCATCGAGAATTTCTGCTAAGGCTTTTTTTCTTTCGTGAGGCAGGTTGTATAGTGTAATTAATGCATTATCATAATCAAGCAATTTTGCCCTTTCTAAAAATGCGTCGTTAAAGCCAATGCTATTTTTTAGTTTGTTCAACACTTCTAATTCACCAGGATGAATTTTGCCGTCTGCTTCTATTACTTCATAAATCATCTTAACAAAGGCTGCTTTTACAAACTCTTGAAACTCCATGTGTTTTATTTTGGAGTCGAAAGATAAGCAAAACAGGGCTATATTTTATTATCTCGAGGTAAGGAGTTTTATAATAATCTTAAAAAATTATTAGTAGTAATCGTTAATTTAAAATATGAATTGTAATATCGAATTTTATCTCTTTTAGGTTTATTTGATATTAAAAGAAGTGCTTTTTTATAGCTTAAAAAATAGTTTTATCTAAATCAAATTATAAGTGCGTTTGTAATGATGATAATCTAATTAACGACTTATGCTTTTTTTGATACCCCAATTTCTGAGAAAACGTGACGTATAATTTCATTTTCTTTTTCATGAAAATGACCATCTGAAATAGCTACATCTTCTAAAATTTTAGCTAATGAACTTTTTTTACTTACTGACATGTTCTTTAAAATTTTGACACTTTGTTCCAAGTCGATGTTACGTGCCTGGATAAGAAAATTACTATCAAAATCAATAATTGTCATTAATTTAGTTAACGCATTAATTTCACCTTTGTGAACTTCTCCATCGGCAATAATTACTGAGTCTATTAAGTGTACCATTGCCAACTTTTCTGATATATCAAATTCCATTATGCAGTTGTTTTTTCTTTAATTTCAAAAGGCTTTAATGCTAAAAAGGCCCTGTCTATAGAACGTATGTTTTCAAATACTAACAATAACCGTAAACCGTTACGGGTCTTTTTTTCTTTAATTTTACATTGCTTTGCATGTGACTGTACGTATTGTAAAACTCTTGTAAATGTGGCAGTTTGATAAAATGCCGATTGTTGGTCGCTTATAAAGTACCCAATCATTTTACCCTGTTTCATTACTATTTTCTCTAGACCTATACTATTTGCTATCCATTTTATGCGAACTGAGTTTAATAAATCTTGAGCTTCATCTGGTAATTCGCCAAAACGATCTACTAATTGTGCTTCAAACTTTTGGAGCGCTTCTTCATTTTTTATTTGGTTTAGATCGGTGTATAAGGTAAGCCTTTCTGTTATATTATTAATGTAATCATCTGGGAAGAGCAATTCAAAGTCAGAATCTATCTGTGTTTCCTTTACAAAGACCTTCTCATGTTTGCCTTCCACTTCTTCATACAGGTCCTTAAATTCATTTTCTTTTAACTCATCTATGGCTTCGGCTAGTATTTTTTGATACGTTTCAAACCCAATTTCATTGATGAATCCGCTTTGTTCACCACCTAAAAGATCTCCGGCACCACGAATCTCTAAATCTTTCATAGCGATATTGAATCCACTACCTAGTTCTGTAAATTGCTCTAGAGCCTCTATACGTTTACGAGCATCTGTGGTCATTACTTCGTGAGGCGGAGTAATAAAATAGCAAAATGCTTTTTTATTACCACGACCGACACGACCACGCATTTGGTGCAGATCACTCAGCCCGAAATTGTTGGCATTGTTTATGAAAATAGTATTCGCATTGGTAACATCCAG
Source organism: Maribacter sp. Asnod1-A12 (assembly GCF_045063735.1). Taxonomy (NCBI): domain Bacteria; kingdom Pseudomonadati; phylum Bacteroidota; class Flavobacteriia; order Flavobacteriales; family Flavobacteriaceae; genus Maribacter; species Maribacter sp. Asnod1-A12. The sequence continues at coordinate 1,009,406 of NZ_JBEFNZ010000006.1, read as the reverse complement.
TCCACTTTCTATAATGGTGGTTGAAACTAGAACATCAAACTCGCTATTCATAAAGCCAAGCATTAAAGCTTCTAGTTTTTTACCTTCCATTTGACCGTGACCAATACCTACTTTGGCATCTGGCACCAATCTTTGAATCATACCGGCAACTTCCTTAATATTTTCAATACGATTGTGAATAAAGAAAACCTGACCGCCACGTTCAATTTCATAACTGACCGCATCTCTTATGACTTCTTCATTAAAACGTACTACCTGACTTTCTATAGGGTATCTATTTGGTGGGGCAGTAGTAATTGTAGAAAGGTCACGAGCCGCCATTAAACTGAATTGGAGGGTTCTTGGTATAGGTGTTGCCGTTAAGGTCAATACATCCACATTTTCTTTAATGGACTTTAATTTGTCTTTTACCGCAACCCCAAATTTTTGTTCCTCATCAACAATTAAAAGTCCAAGATCTTTGAACTTAACATTTTTATTGACCAATTGATGGGTGCCAATAATAATATCGACTTTACCTTCACTTAATCGCTGTATGGTGTCTTTTTTCTCTTTTGCCGTTCTAAATCTGTTCAGATAATCTACCGTTACCGGCATGTCCTTTAATCGCTCGGCAAAAGTACGATGGTGCTGAAATGCCAATATGGTTGTAGGTACTAAAACTGCTACTTGCTTACCGTTGTCTACAGCTTTAAATGCTGCACGAATGGCAATCTCTGTTTTTCCAAAACCTACATCGCCACATATTAAACGATCCATTGGTCGCTCGCTTTCCATATCTCTTTTTACATCTTCGGTAGCGGTACTTTGATCTGGGGTGTCCTCATAAATAAAAGAAGCCTCTAGTTCATTTTGTAAGTAACTGTCCGGACTATATTGAAAACCTTTTTCCAGTCTACGTTTTGCGTAAATTTTAATAAGGTTAAAGGCAATTTTTTTGACGCGTGACTTGGTCTTGTCCTTAATTTTCTTCCACGCACCTGAGCCCAATTTGTAAATTTTTGGTGGTGCACCATCTTTACCATTGAACTTGGAAATTTTGTGTAATGAATGTATGCTTACATACAGAATATCACGTTCGCCATACATTAATTTTATGGCTTCTTGCTTTTTACCTTCAACGTCTATCTTTTGTAAGCCGCCAAATTTACCTATACCGTGATCAATGTGGGTAACGTAATCACCAATTTCAAGCTTGTTTAGCTCTTTTAAAGTTATGGCCTGCTTTTTTGCATAGCCGTTTTTTAAATGGAACTTATGATATCGCTCAAAAATTTGGTGATCGGTATAGCAAACCAATTTTTGGTCATCATCAATAAAACCTTGAAATAACGGAGAAACTATAATTTGGTAGTGAACCTGTTTGTTTACTTCTTCAAAAATGTCATGAAAACGTTTGGCTTGCTGCTCACTGGCACAAAAGATATAATTGGTGTAGCCTTTATCTTTATAACCGTTTAAATTATCGATTAATAAATCGAATTTTTTATTGAAAGATGGTTGAGGTTTTGAATGAAATTCAATTAGGTTGGGAGCGTCGCGCTTGGCATCTTGTGTTAAAAGTGTAAAGCCAGATAATTGCTCGTTAAACTCTTTGCCGCCCATGAACAATTCTTCAGGCTCGGCATGTTTAATGTCTTTTGACAATTTTGTAAAAGCTTCTTTCGCCTTTTCAAAGAAATCATCTAACCTATCAAATAAAAAGTCAGTATTCTTAGCGAAAACTAAGGTGTTAGAGGATACATATGTTAAAAAGCTCTGTCTTTTGTCAATTAGAAATTTATCTGCCATGTTGGGCACAATGGTAATTGACTTTACCTTTTCTTTAGATAGCTGTGTTTCTACGTCAAAAGTTCTAATACTATCAATTTCATCACCAAAAAACTCAATTCTATAGGGTTCGTCATGAGAGAATGAATATACATCTACAATACCCCCACGAACAGAAAACTCACCTGGTTCGGTAATAAAATCGACACGCTTAAATTTATATTCGAATAAAATCTCGTTCAAAAAGTCTAATGAAAGTGTATCCCCCAATTTCATTTTCAGGGTATTCTTATCCAACTCTTTTCTGGTAACTACTTTCTCAAAAAGTGCATCTGGGTAAGTGACTATTACCGCGGGTTTTTTTCTTGAATTTATTCTGTTCAACACCTCTGCACGTAACAGTACATTGGCATTGTCTGTCTCTTCAATTTGATAAGGTCTTCTGTAACTACCTGGGTAAAAAAGAACTTTATCTTCACCAATTAGTCGTTCCAAATCGTTTAAATAATACGCAGCCTCTTCTTTATCATTGAAGATTGCCAAGAACGGGCGATCTTCTGATTGAAAGATGGTTGAAAGAACAAAGGATAACGACGACCCTACAAGACCTTTTAATTGAACGTTTTTAGTGCCTGAATTTTCAGAATCGGAAATAGCGTTTTGCAGTTTCCCTATTTGGGGAGACTGGCTATACCGTTGTTGTATTGAAGAATGACTCAACAGTTTAAGTTTTTGCAAATATACGGATACCTAAGAAATGGATACCACTCATTATTATCACAAATGGGCTACATATTGCCCGTAAAAAGTCGCAAATTGTGTAGTATTATAAAAAGTACTGTTTTATGGATGATAAGGAGTTTGATGTTTTTGTAATAGGAAGCGGAATTGCGGGGCAAACCGTTGCGAAAGCTTGTGTAAAAGCTGGTATGAAAGTAGCAATAGCAGATAACCGTGAGTTTGGTGGTACCTGTGCCAATAGAGGGTGCGATCCAAAGAAAATTTTGCTGGGTGCCATGGAGGCATACGAATTAAGTGAAAATTTAAAAGGAAAGGGAATTAGTAAACCTGCTAAAATCAATTGGAAACAACTGCAAAAATATAAGCGAAATTTTACGATCAATGTTCCCGTTTCTACCGAGCGTATTTTAAAAGAAAAGGGGATAGTTCTATTTCATCAATCCCCGAAATTTATTGACAAAAACAGTCTGTTAGTAGAAGGTAAAAAAATTACTGCAAAAAAGATCGTAATTGCAACGGGACAAATACCAAGAACACTAACAATGCCTGGGGCAAAGCATTTTAAGAATAGCGACGATTTTTTAAACCTAAAAAAGCTACCTTCTAAAGTTGTATTTGTGGGAGCGGGGTATATAGGAATGGAGTTCGCTCACATGGCGGCAAGATCTGGAGCCGAAGTAACTATTATAGATACCGGTAAAAGACCTTTACATGCGTTTGATCAAGATTTAGTTAAAGAGCTTAGAAAATATTCTGAGTCATTAGGTATAAAATTCATTTTTGAAGCAACACCGATTTCTTTGAAAAAGAAGCGAAAATTACGTACGTTGACGTATAAAATTAAAGGTGTAGAAAAGACGATAGAAGCTAATGTATTTTATAATACTGCCGGTCGTGTACCAGCATTAGCGGCTTTAGATCTTGAAAAAGGCAATGTTGATTTTAGTGATAAAGGTGTTGAAACAAATAGCTTTTTGCAAAGTAAAAGTAACCCTAATGTATATGCTTGTGGAGATGTATCTGATAAGAATTTACCGCTAACTCCGCTCTCGGGTAGACAAGGTTATGTGGTGGCTGAAAATATTTTAAACGGGAATAAGAAGGAATTGGAAGTTCCAGTGATACCGTCAGTGGTATTTACATTGCCTAATTTGGCAACCGTAGGTTATTCTGAAGATGAGGCAAGAGCTAGATATAAAAATGTACATGTCAAATTTGATATAGCGACAGATTGGTTCAATGCCAAAAGGATAAACACACCTTTATACGCCTATAAAGTTATTTTGAATGCACGTACCAATGAGATTGTTGGTGCACATCTATTAGGACCAGATGCCGGTGAGACAATAAATATCTTTACCATGGCAATAAATAATGGAATGACGGATAGTGATATAAAGTCCACTATTTTCTCATATCCTTCTTGGGTAAATGATATAAAAAGTATGGTCTAGGATTTGTCTTTTAAACGCTCTTGAAATTTTTTGAACGGACTAGTTTTGTGGTTTTTTATTCCATGTGCTGCAATAGTGGTAAAAAGAATAATAGCACCTGCCATTGCTGAATAGGCAATGTACAAATTAGAGCCATTATGTCTTACAAAAATGGCTGCCAATGCCCAAACGCCAACAAGGGCAAATTCTCTCATGTTTCTTTTCCATATCATTAATAAATTAATGACTGTGGCTGCTACTATCATATTTATCGTCCAGGCTTGTTCAGATAAAATACCCCCGTTCCAATCTAGCTTGCTTAAATATGCTGATATATTGGCAATGGTGGCAACAGATATCCATCCACTATAAAAACAAATAGGCCACCAAACAAAAGCCAATACTTCTATAGGTGCATCCCATCTTTCCATATTTGTGTTCAGAATAATTTTTATGAGCGAAAGCAGTATACCTAACATAATTATAACTGAAAGTCCTGTGTAATTGTACATAAATGCAATTACCCAGCAACAGTTTAAAACATTCGCTAAGACAAACCAGTAACCTGTTTGTTCAATAAAATCACTTGATTTATCACTGAAAAAAGCTCTTTTTACTTGAAAAATACCATATGCCAGTAGGCTCAAAAATATAACACCCCAAATGGCGAAAGCATATCCTGCAGGAGTAAACAAGTTAGCGTACTTGGCGCTCATTTCACCTATTGTGGTATCGTTTAAAGAAAATGCCTGTGAAATGTAATTCACTAGAATGACCAAAATAACGGAGACTAAGTTGAGAACGGATAGCTTCTTTTTCATAATGTAAAACTATAGCGGTTATCTTATAAAGTTATGCTCTTTAGCACATTAAACGGACTATTTTCGGTATTTACGCTTCTTTTTCACCTCTTTTATAGGAACAGGTAGTACTGCATCGCCTAAAAGGGCATAGACTTCACAACCATCAGAAGGTTCTAAAGTGTAGGTGCCCGTAAATTCACCAAATGCAGGTACTATCATTTGATGCTCGGTTTTATAAAAACAAGGTAGCCGAACAGATTGCCTACCTAATCCACTTAATTTAATGGCGGGGTGTATGTGTCCCGAAAAATTAAAAAGACCTTCCCGTTCTTCTGGGTGATGGGTCAATAAGAAAGAATCGACTATCAACTCGGGAATTACCTTTATTGATAAAGCTTCATATTTTAAGGGTGATATGATATCATGATTGCCGCTTACAAGAATAATTTCAGCTGATATGGTTTTTACCCATTCTTCAAAAATTGCCCATTCTATATTTAATGAGGAATGGAATAAATCACCTAAAAAAATAATTGTTTTAGGTTTAAAATAGTCTACAACGTCAGTTAAAGCGTCAAAATTTTGCTTTACGGCTTGTTGCGGTACTGCAGCGCCATATTTTCTAAAATGAGAAACCTTGCCTAAATGCACATCGCTGATTAATAGCATTGAATTTTCTGACCAGAACAATGCGCCAGAGAAATGCATTTCAAAAGTTTGATTATGAAGGATGATGGAATGGGTCATTGATGCAAAATTACAAGAAAGTCCGGATTTAAAATTCATTTTGACCTCAAGAACAGAAATTCCCTCTTTGGTGGTTAAGGGGCAAGGTTTTTTATTTCTTCATCAATAGTGCAGCCATCTTTTTAATTCTATCAGCTAATTTTTCGCTTGATAATTTTTCGCGTCCCACACGTTCGGTAATTAAAGGGAAAGAAAATGGCGTGGGTTGATCGCACGCCTTCCAAACGATTTCTTGTGTTGCAATTCGCTCTAAGGACAATCGTAAACGACCTTCTTCTAACTGGTGTTCAAAAGTCTCGGTAAAGGCTTGTTGAAATAACAAATTGTCAGGCTCATAATCTCTAAATACATCGAATAGCAATTGAGAACTGCTTTGTAAATGTTTCATTTTTATTCCCTTTTTAGGGTAGCCGGTAAATACCATACCGCTAATAATGGCAACATCTCTAAACCTGCGGCGCGCCATTTCGGTAGCATTTAAGCTTTTTTGCAAATCATCTAACATATAATCTGTCGTAAAAAGATCATTATCCAATACTTGTTGAATGTCAATGGGCTGGTCTGATAAAAGTTCAAAACCGTAATCATTGAATGCTAATGAAAAAGTAATAGGGGAGAGCAAACTAATGCGATAGCCCAGTAAGCTGCCCATGGCTTCGTGTACAAAGCGACCTTCAAAAGGGTAGAAGAGGTGATGGTAGCCATCGCGAGTTTTAAAGGTTTCAATTAAAAATTCCGAAGGTTTGGGTACAATGCTATCTCTTCGTTGTCGGTCAAAAAGAGGTTTCAATGCCCGTATTTCTGCAGATTGATTTTTTACAGGTTCACCAGAACTATATAATTCGTTTCTAAGTAATTCTGACATTTGAGAGGAAAGGGTTAACCTACTTCCCATCCAACTAGATATCTTATTGGTTTTTTTGTTCGAGTTTTTTACCTGAACGGTCATTTCCTTTATCCGAATGAATTCTAGGTTTCTGCCCGCAAATGTAAATACATCACCTCTATTTAGTTTAGAAATAAAGAACTCTTCAATAGATCCAATGTAGCCTCCTTTTTGGTACTTGACGGATAAATTTACATCACCAACTATAGTCCCTATTTGAAAACGGTGACGCATCGCAACACCTCTATTATTCACCTTGAACTTGCCATCTTCTTCAATTTCTACTTTTTTATACTCGTCATAACTCTGTAAACTCTGGCTGCCCATCACCAAAAAATTCAATAACCATTGCCACTTTTCTTCAGTAAGTGCTTGGTAGCAAAATGTTTGCTTTATTTCTTGATAAATTTTATTAGGATAGAATCCATCAGAAATCGCCAAGGTGGTTAAATACTGCAAGAGCACATCATAACTGTTGAGGTAGGGCATGCGGTCTTCAACGGTATTCTGCTTTACTGCTTTTTGCAATGCCGATGCTTCTATAAGCTCAATCGCATGCGTAGGTAAAAAATAGATAACACTTTCCTTGCCAGGTCTGTGACCGCTACGCCCAGCACGTTGTAAAAAACGGGCAACCCCTTTTGGACCGCCAATTTGAATTACAGTTTCTACGGGAGCAAAATCTACACCCAAGTCTAAACTAGAAGTACACACAACAGCTTTTAACTGTTCATTTCTAATGGCATTTTCTACCCAAACCCGTGTTTCTTTATTTATACTACCATGGTGCATTGCCATTTCACCTGCATATTCAGGATGTTTTTCCAGTATTTTCTGAAACCAAATTTCGCACTGACTTCTAGTATTTGTAAAAAGTAAAGTGGTCTTGCTGTTATTGATAATGGGTACAACATCTTCCAGTAAGTGTAAACCTAAATGCCCACGCCAAGGAAAGGTTTCCATCTTTTTAGGAATGATGCTTTTTACCGTAATCTTTTTATTGATTTTGGCTTTTATAAGAACGGAATTTTCAAGAGTTTGAGATTCAATACCTAGTAGCACATCTCGTGCTTGTTCTAAATTACCTATGGTTGCGGAGATTCCCCAAATGCGTAATTGTGGCGATACATTTTTTAAGCGAGATAGTGCAAGCTCCATTTGTACACCGCGTTTGGTACCAAGAATCTCGTGCCACTCATCAACGACAATTGCCGAGCAATCTTTAAATATTTTCTCGTAGCCTTTAGTGGCGAGTAATAGTTGTAAGCTTTCTGGTGTAGTGATCAGCAAATCTGGCATTTGCTTTTTTTGCTGGGCGCGTTCTTTCGTGGTGGTATCACCAGACCGAATACCAACGGTCATTTGGGTGCCTAAATCCAAGGTAATACGTTCTGCGGATTGTTTAATTTCTTGGGATAACGCACGCAGCGGAGTAATCCAAATAGCCTTTAATCCTTTTTTATGCTTTGTCTTATAATCGGGATTGTTTTTAATGTAATTTAATACGATAGGAAACCACAATGCATAGGTTTTACCACTACCTGTTGGTGCATTTAGGAGTCCGTTTTTACCCTGTAGAAATGCTTTCCAAGTATCTTTTTGAAACTTGAACGGTTTCCAATCTTGTTCTTGAAACCAATTTTCTGCTATATCGTATAACTTCTCTCTATTCATTGCTCGGAATTAATCCCTTCAAATCCTCAAGCGTATTTGCTTCATGAATGTTCTTATCTTTTCGCCATCGTAGCATTCTGGGAAAACGAGTGGCTATTCCGCTTTTATGTCGTTTAGATAATGCGATACCTTCAAAAGCGATTTCGAAGACGTGATGCGGAGTAACACTTCGTACGGGTCCGAACCTCTCCAAGGTATTTTTCTTTATCCATGCATCAAGCTTTCTGAATTCTGCATCTGTTAAACCGGAATAAGCCTTTGCAAAAGTTACCAGTTCTTTTTCTCCTTCCTCGTTGTCTTTCCAAAGGGCAAAAGTATAATCTGTAAAGAGATTGCTGCGCCTTCCATGCCCTCGCATAGCATAGGTAAGTACGGCATCAATAGTTAACGGGTCAACTTTCCATTTCCACCAATCGCCTTTTTTTCGTCCTACCAAATAAGGAGAATCTTTTCTTTTTAGCATCAATCCCTCGCTATGCATTTCACGAGAGCGGTCTCTTTCTTGTGCCAACTCATCCCATGATTTAAAATGCATTGTTTCAGAAATGTGAAGCGGTATTTCGTTTTGGCTACGTTTGGTGATATCGTTAAACATTTTCTCTAAAATCTCTCTACGCTCCATAAAAGGCAATTGTCGAGTATCTTTTCCTTCCCATTCTAAAATGTCATAGGCTTTTAAAATAACAGGCACTTTTTTCATAAGTGCCGCAGTTACATTTTTACGCCCAATACGAGTTTGTAAATCGTTAAATGTTCCAATTGTTCCATTAGGATAAGGAAGAATTTCGCCATCTATAACGGTACCATTGGGAATTACGCTGATAAACTTTTCAAATTCGGGATACTTATCCGTTACCAATTCTTCACCACGGCTCCACACAAAAAGTTCATCATTTCTAAGAATTACTTGAGAGCGGATGCCATCCCATTTATGTTCTGCTGACCAGTCATGAATATCGCCTAAGTCAGAAGCTTCACCTTCTATTGCATAGGCTAAATAAAATGGGTAGGGTTTAGATAGGTAATCACTTTCATTATCTTCAAGTACCAATTGCTGAAAAGATATAGTGTTCGGGTCCCAATTTCCCATGAGTTTATAGGCTAGTATATCTTCATCTATTTCGGTAGCTTTGGCTAATGCCCGGGTCATTAATTTTTGACTTACACCAATTCTGAAACCGCCAGTTATCAATTTTGTAAATACAAAACGTTCATAGTAGTTTAATACTTTCCAGTTTTCATATAAATACGTTTTCTTTTCTTCATCTGTCTTCTTTTTTAAAGCGATCATTTCTTGTAAGAAGACTGTTAAGCTTTTATCTGATGACTGATTTGCTGCAGGAATGACCAATGCTATGGTCTCGGCTAAATCACCTACAATATGATAACTCTCTTCAAATAACCACAGGGGTATATTTGCCAATTCAGATGCCCAAGTTCTTAAAAGAGTGGTGTTGACAGGTCTTGGTGGTCTTCTATGAGATAAAATAGCTATTGTCCATACCTTATCAGCATCGTTGGCTTTTAAAAAGTAATCGGTCAATGCCCGTACCTTAACCGTAGTTTTATTGGTGCTATCTAGAGTCTTTATGAGCTGGGCGAAATTTTTCATATGGCTGTAGTAGATTTTGAAGCCAGTGCGGTTTCGTTTTCTTCTTCACCGTATTGTGTGGCTTCGGTTCGTGCATCATAACCTTGTTCTCGTAAATATTTAGAGAATATATCTGTGTACCCGTGTGTGCAGATAATTTTTTCTGCTCCTGTTGCTTCAATACTTTGTAGAAGCCCTGGCCAATCGCAATGATCACTTAATACAAAACCTTTATCTATGGCTCTTCTTCTGCGAGCTCCTCTAAAGGTCATCCATCCGCTTGCGGAAGCAGTTACATAAGGTACCATTTTTCTAATCCACGTACTGCCATGTGCACTTGGCGGTGCTAATACAATATTGCCCAGTAATTGCTCTTTCTTTGTTTCTTTGGTAATCAAAGTCGTTTTTGGAAAATCTACAAGAGGACGCAATACCTCTGTCATATTTTCAATGGCGCCATGGGTGTAAATTTTACCAATGTCCGTATTTAAATATTTTAATAGACGCTGCGCCTTACCTAAACTATAGCCAAAAAGTATAGAGGTTTTGCCCTCTGCTTTATTTTCTGCCCACCAATTATTGATATTTTCCAATACTTCTGCTTGTGGTGTCCATTTAAATGCCGGTAAACCAAAAGTACATTCGGTAATGAAAGTGTTACATTTTATAGGCTCATACGGAGTGGAAATGCCATCATTTTCGGTTTTATAATCGCCTGTAAACACCCAAACCTCACCTTTATGTTCTACACGTATTTGAGATGAACCAATAATATGACCAGCTGGGTGAAGACTAAAAGTTACATTATTGATAACAAATGTTTCTCCCCATTCTTTTCCTGTAACATTTATTTCACCTAATCTGTGAAGAATAATAGGAACATTTCTATGATGTGTTATATACTTTTTATGACCATATCTACTATGGTCTGCATGACCATGCGATATTATGGCATGGTCAACGGGTTTCCATGGATCAAGATATACTTGTGCCTTTTCGCAATAGATACCATTGCTTGTAAATTGTAATAAAGGAGATTTCATAGCGATAACAAGTTACAACTTTAGGTTGCAAACAAAGTTGATGACAAACGAAACTATGACCTCTAAAAAAATTATATTTGCTCAATAATTAAAAAATAAGATATGTCTTTTGCAGATTTATATAGTAGCGGTGAGCACAGAAGAAACTTAGCTCATTTTGCAGCTTTAGCAACTTTAGCGTCTATTGACGGTGAAATAAGTACCGAAGAAAAAAAATTATTGGATCGTTTCGCTAGTAAATTGGATATTACCGAGTCTGAGTATACAGAGGTATTGAAGAAAGAAAATAAATACCCAATAGATTCTACACCGGATTCTGAGAAAAGGTTAGAACGTTTATATGATCTTTTTAGAATTGTTTATTCTGATCATGAAATTGATGATGAAGAAAGATTACTAATTAAGAAATATGCTATAGGTCTTGGCTTTACAGGTGAAAAAGCTGACACTGTTATAGAGCGCTCTGTTGCAATTTTTGGAGGAAAACTAGATTTTGAAGATTATTTGTATCTGATAAAACACTAAGTTTTTTAGAAAAGAAAAGTAAAAAAGGGAGCGTTTAGCTCCCTTTTTATATTTAATGATATTTATCTAAGAATTCTTGAAGTTTTATAACCATATTTTTGCTCCCGCAAAAGAATGGAACACGTTGATGCAGTTCTGTTGGTTCTATATCCATAATACGATTTTTACCGCCAATTGCTAAACCGTTTGCTTGTTCGGCTAAAAAAGCCATAGGGTTACACTCATAAAGTAACCTTAGTTTTCCACTTTCGGTAACACTGCTTTTTGGGTACATATATATACCACCTTTAATCATGTTTCTATGAAAGTCAGATACTAGAGATCCTATATATCTAGAAGTATAAGGTCTGTCATCTTCTTCCATTTGGCAATACTTGATATAATCTTTTACACCTTGATGAAAATGCACGTAGTTACCTTCATTTACAGAATAGATTCTGCCATTTTCAGGGAATTGCATATTTGGGTGAGATAGATAAAAAGTTCCTAATGCAGGATTTAATGTAAATCCATTTACACCATCACCTGTAGTATATACCAACATGGTTGATGTACCGTAAACTACATAACCTGCCGCAACTTGTTTGTTGCCAGGTTGCAGAAAATCTTCCATAGTTACAGGTGTACCCACTGGAGTTACACGTCTATAGATAGAAAAAATAGTACCTACAGAAACGTTTACATCAATATTAGAAGAACCGTCTAATGGGTCAATCAATACAACATATTTGTTTTGATGGTTATCATCGTTGCTGTTAATACTAATGAAGCTATCTTCTTCTTCAGAGGCAATACCGCATACAATTTCTCTATTTTTTAAAGTTTGAATGAATTTGTCATTTGCGAAAAGATCAAGCTTTTGTTGATCTTCACCTTGAATGTTGGTTTCTCCAACTCCGCCCAGAATATCTATTAATCCGGCTTTGCTAACCTCATGGTTAACAACTTTTGCAGCTAATCTAATAGCATTGATAAGTTTTGATAATTCACCTGAGGAATATTGAAATGAATCTTGATTTTCAATAATAAACTCCCCTAGTGTTTGATTTCTTTTTGGAGACATTTTTTAGTTTATGGTTTATACAAATATCGTGTATTTTGTTAAACGTTCAATATTGATTTTAATTACATTTTTTAAATTTATAACTTTGTGTTTTATTTGTAACAAATATGGATTATACAATTAGGATTGCTAGTAGAGAAGATATGGGGCAAGTGCTTCAATTAATTCAAGAATTAGCCACTTTTGAGAAAGAAGATGATGCAGTAGAGGTAAGTGTGCAAAATTTGGAGGAAGACGGATTTGGTAAACAGAAGTTGTTTCATTGTTTTGTTGCAGAAAAGAATGATAAAATTGTTGGTATGGCTTTAGTATATCCAAGATATTCTACTTGGAAAGGACCGGTAATACATTTAGAAGATTTAATCGTTACCAAAGAAATGAGAGGTACTGGTTTGGGTACCGCGCTTTTAGATGAGGTGGTGAAATATGGAGATGAATTAGGCGTAAAGAGAATAAGTTGGGAAGTGATTGACTGGAATGAGCCTGCCATTGGTTTTTATGAAAGTAAAGGGGCTAACGTCATGAGAGATTGGGATGTGGTTCAACTAGATGAAACCGGAATGAAAGAATATTTAAGTGCAATAGCTTAATTGAAAAAGAACAAGAAAAATTAGATAGATATTGAGTATGAGGGTTTTTAAATTTGGAGGAGCATCGGTTAAAGATGCAAATGCGGTTAAAAATGTAGTGAAAGTTTTGCAAGAAGTAGGGTATGAAAATACACTATTGGTAGTTTCGGCAATGGGGAAAACAACCAATGCCATGGAAGATATCATAAACGCTTATTTTAACGATAAACAAGAAATTACTTCTAAGGTGGCGGAGTTGGTAGATTACCATCATGGTATTGTATCTGAATTATTTCCTAATGCACAGCATGCCATTTATAAGGAAATAAAGATTCTTATTGATGAAATCAACGGATTTTTAGTTTGGAACAAATCACCCAATTATAACTTTGTTTATGATCAAATTGTAGGTTACGGAGAATTGCTGTCTACCACCATTATCAGTGCCTATTTTAAAGAAATAGGCATAAAAAATAATTGGTTAGATGTTAGAAGTTTTATTAAAACTGATAGTAATTATAGGGATACCACGGTAAATTGGGAACGTACGCAAGAGAACGTTACGAAAATAGACCAAAAGGTTCTTAATATTACTCAAGGTTTTTTAGGTAGCGATGATAATAATTTTACAACTACCTTGGGTCGTGAGGGATCGGATTATTCTGCAGCTATATTAGCCTATTGTTTAAATGCAGATTCCGTAACTATTTGGAAAGATGTACCAGGAGTGTTAAATGCCGATCCTAGATACTTTAAAGAAACACAATTGTTAAATAATATCTCTTACAGAGAAGCAATTGAATTGGCTTTTTATGGCGCATCGGTAATTCATCCTAAAACTTTGCAGCCCTTACAACGTAAAGAAATTCCGCTTCATGTAAAATCATTTGTAAACCCTAAGGATAAGGGTACTACAGTTGGTAAAGGAATTGGTATTGAACCAAAAGTACCTTGTTTTATAGTAAAAAAGAACCAAGTATTAATGAAACTTTCTTCGCTTGATTTTTCTTTTATTGTTGAAGATAGTATCAGTGAACTTTTTAAGTTATTTCATGAGCATAAGATAAAAGTAGATTTAATTCAGAATTCTGCCATTAGTTTTTCGGTCTGTGTAGATAACAAATTCGGTGGGTTAGAAAAACTTTTGCAGCAAGTAAAAAGTAAGTTTAAAGTAGTGTATCACGAGAATGTTTCTTTATATACTATTAGACATTTTAATGCTAAGGCACTTGAATCTTTACAAAGCGGAAACGAAGTGTTGTTAGAGCAGCGTGGTACAGAAACTGTACAATTGGTAGTAAAGTAACTTACATTATTTTTCAGTTTTTTAAAAACGTAGCTGCAAAGGCTATTTTCCTATATTTACAGTCTAATTTTTGATGATGTATGGGTTTAGTTACCGCTAAGGAAATAGCAATAGCAATCAATCTCTCTAAATATGGGGTATTGGGTACTTTTGTAGGCTGGGTACTATTAAAGGTGACACGTTTATCTCGTATTAATAGAGACTATGATAACATTGCTCATTTAGAAGGAGAAGATTATGCCAATGCTATTCTAAAATTATACGAAATTGATTATGAAATACCTGAAGAAGACTTTAGACGTTTACCCAAGGAGGGTCCTTATGTGACTATAAGTAACCATCCTTTAGGCGCTATTGACGGTATTTTGTTGTTCAAGTTAATGGTAAAACAACGACCCGATTATAAGATAATGGCCAATTTCTTACTACAAAGAATGGTGCCGTTAGAGCCTTTTGTTTTACCCGTAAATCCGTTTAGCGAACATAAAGATGCTAGAAGTAATTTAGCCGGATTCAAGAAAACTTTAGAGCATTTAAAAGGTGGTCACGTATTAGGGGTTTTTCCTGCTGGTGAAGTCTCTACTTATAAAGACGGTAAACTCATTGTAGATAAACCTTGGGAAGAAGCCGCTATAAAATTGATTAGAAAGGCAAATGTACCTGTAGTTCCAATCTACTTTCATGCAAAGAATAGTTCTTTGTTTTATCGTATTTCTAAATTAGGCGATTCTTTACGTACGGCAATGATTCCGTCTCAAGTTTTTTCTCAAAGAAATAGACCTATTAAGGTAAGGATAGGACAGCCTATTTCTGTATCCGTACAAAATGAACAAGAGAGTTTAGAAGAATATACAGATTTGTTACGCCGTAAAACTTATATGCTGTCTAACGCATATGAAAAAGAGCGTTTAATAGATCAATTACCTACGTCTCTAAAAATACCCAAACAACCTAAGAAAATTGCAGATGCGGTTCGAAAAGAGGTGATGGAAGGGGAAATAGAAAAGCTTAGGGAAAAAGATTGCCGCTTGCTTCAAAGTAAGAATTACGAGGTTTTTTTAGCGAAGGAAAAAGACATGCCGTTCATCTTAAAAGAAATTGGGAGACAGCGCGAAGTAACTTTTAGAGCAATAGGCGAAGGGACTAATAAAGCTATTGATTTAGATAGCTTTGATAGTTATTATCACCATCTTTTTCTTTGGGATAATCAAGCAAAATGTATTGTTGGCGCCTATAGGATGGGTATGGGGTCAGAGATTTTTCCTGAACACGGTATTAATGGTTTTTATGTTCAAGATCTCTTTAGGGTAGAGCCAGAATTGTACGGTATGATGCAAAATTCCATAGAAATGGGTCGTGCTTATATTACCAAAGAATACCAGCAAAAACCAATGCCTTTATTTTTACTTTGGAAA
Source organism: Maribacter sp. Asnod1-A12 (assembly GCF_045063735.1). Taxonomy (NCBI): domain Bacteria; kingdom Pseudomonadati; phylum Bacteroidota; class Flavobacteriia; order Flavobacteriales; family Flavobacteriaceae; genus Maribacter; species Maribacter sp. Asnod1-A12. The sequence continues at coordinate 993,840 of NZ_JBEFNZ010000006.1, read as the reverse complement.
GGGATTGTGCATACTACATTGCGGTTTCCTGAGCATAAGTATTTAATTGGGGGTGTTAGTATCAGCAACCAATTTTCTAACTTCTCTAAATCATTGATGATCGAGTTTATGAAGTCTAACTATTGGGATCCATATGTTGCTCAGTACATTAGACCTAAGAAGGAATTTAAAGTGAAACTTAATGATGCGGATAAGGAGTTCGTTTTTGATGAAACACAAGCCGATTTAAATAAGTTTGATAGACTAATAGATGAGGTAGAACCAGGAAGTCTTCGTTTACCGGTTTTGATCAAAAAGTATATAAAGCAAAATGCAAAAGTTGTCGCATTTAATGTAGATCCATTATTTAACAATTCGGTAGACGGCTTAATGTACATTAAGATAGCCGATTTACCAGAGAGTACTGTAAAACCTGTAATGGAAGAATTTCAAGCAGAATTGGAGCGAAAATTATTGGAGTCTCAAAATTCTGAGACAGAAGAATAATTAGTCTATACCAACAAAGCTACTGCGTCTTTCAAAGAGTACATTGTCTACCCACTTTCCGTGAAGTTTTCCAATACGTTCACGTTTGCCGATCATTCTAAATCCTGTAGCTTTATGCACTTTTATACTACCATAATTGGTGGGAAATATACCAGATTGCAATGTCCAGATACCTTCTTTTTCGCTTGCGATTATTACATGTTGTAATAAACATTTGCCCAGACCTTTACCTCTGCTTTTTTTAGAAATATAGACGCTTATTTCTGCCACTCCGCCATAAACGCACCTGTTGGAAACTGGGGAGAGCGCAACCCAACCTAATATTTCATTATCACTTTCAGCTACAAAACGGCAGGTGCTCATATGTGCTTTGTCCCAAGTTTCAAAAGCGGGGACATCGGTTTCAAAAGTGGCTATGCCAGTATCAATGCCTTCTTTGTAAATATTAGCTACGAATTCCCAATCGGTAGGTAGCATTGTTCTTATTGTTATATCATTCATATAAATTTTTTTTAACAACAATTGCTTTTGGTGGCGTCGAAGAAAGAATTTAATAGTGCTTGTACTGCTGTCCATTTTTGTAGATTAATACAATAACATACTTTCTTACCTTCAATTTCACCTCTAATTAAATCTATACTCTTTAGTTCTTTTAAATGCTGTGAAATAGTAGGTTGTGCTAAACCTATTTCATCAACGATGTCATTGCAAATACATGCATCTTGCTGGCTTAAATATTGTAGAATTGCAATACGTGCAGGGTTGGACAGTACCTTGAAAATGACCGCCAACTTATTCTGCTCTGTATTGAAAATTTGTGTTTTGGTAATTCCCATTTTGTATTTATATATTGCTATATTACGATAATAAAATATATAAAAAAGCCAGATAATGTTTTATCTGGCTAAAGTTATTTAGAACCAAGGTTTTCTGCCTACTTGGTATGTATTGTAAAATTCTTCGTCTGATTTTGTTAAGTAGATGATACCTTCAATCAATCCGATAACTCCTGGAACCCATACGAAAAGTAGACCAACCCCAACACAAGATAAAACCCAGGCAGCCACTGAAACACCTAAAAGAATAAATCCTTCTTTTTGATATCCCAAAATAAATTTATGAACTCCGAATCCTCCTAAAAATATTGCTAATAATCCTGCTAATACTTTTTTATTGTCCCCTCCAGGACCTCCGCTAAAAGCCTCTTTGGCTCCTGCAGTGAAATCGTTGGCTGTTTTTTTAGCTCCTTCGCTAAATTCTTTTGCAGATTCTTCTGCCTTATCTCCGAAATTTTTATTTTCTTCTGACATTTTTATATGATGTTTGGTGATTATTATTAGGGTTAAATGTAGCAATTATTTAAATATCATAGAAATGCTTTATCAATTGGTTCCCAGAGTTCTAGCTTATTTCCGTCTGGGTCTAGAATCCATCCGAATTTTCCATATTCAAATTCTTGTATTTCACCAACAACCGTAACCCCTTCTTTCTTGAGAGTTTCTAATAGTTCTACAAGATTTTCAACCCTAAAATTCATCATAAAACTTGATTGGCTTGGCTTGAAATATTCAGTGTCTTCGTTCATTGGGCTCCATTGTGTTGAGCAGTCGTTGCCTTCTTTGTCTTTCCACCAAAAAGTACAGCCATATTGATCTGTATTCAACCCTAAATGCTTGTTGTACCAATTTTTAGAATGGTCAGGGTCTTTTGTTTTAAAGAAGAATCCGCCTAAGCCTGTTACTCTATTTTTCATAGCTATCTATTTTTTGATATTATTCTCGTATAAACTAATCCATTCTTGGGGTGTCATTTTAGTGCATAGTTCTGCAATGAGCTCGTACGGAATATCATCCATACTTTTAAAACGAACGTAACTTTTGCCCATATCTAGCTTGTGTTTGCAATGAATAGGGTATTCGCTCTTGAACCAGTTCATTAAAGCAGGGTCTGCATATATGCCGGAGTGATAAAGTGCGATAAAATTCTTCTGTGAAGCCAAATTTACAAAAGGCAACGGTAGTTCTGCCTGTACATGATACCCGGCCGGATATAAAGAATGTGGCACTACATAGCCCAACATGCCATAACTTAATTGCTCTTCAAAACCATTGGGTAAATTTTGTAAAATAATACCTCTTAGCTTTTCAATAACCTCTTTACGTTGTAGTGGTAATTGGGCAATATATTCGTCTGGTGTGTTGGCTTTATATTTCATATCACTCTAAAAATTTTGCTTTCACTTTGTCTACTACCGTTTGGGCTAGTTTTATTTTGCTTTCTACCGTCCAACCTGCCACGTGTGGTGTTAGAATTACTTGGTTAGAGTCAATTAGATATTGAAATGCTTCAGGTAAATTATTATCTGTAAACATATTTTCAAAAGAGGCTTTTTCATACTCCAGTACATCTAAACCTGCACCAAGAACTTTTCCTGATTTTAAGGCATCGACCAAATCCGTAGTTACAATACATTTGCCTCTGGCGGTATTAATAATCCAAATTGGATTATTGAATTTTTCTAGAAACTCAGCATCGACCATACCAATGGTCAATTCTGTTTGTGGTACATGTAGACTAACAACATCAACTCTATTCTGGAATTCCATAATACCTACTTGGCGTGCATTTTCATCTTCTACACCACCTTGTATGTCATAGCAAATAACCTCTTCTACATCAAAACCTTTTAGTTTTTTAGCAAAGGCTTTTCCCATATTACCATAACCAATGATACCTACTACTTTGCCTTCTAGCTCTATACCACGGTTACCTTCGCGATCCCATTTGCCATTTCTAACTTCTTTGTCGGCGGTATTTAATTTATTAAATAACGATAAAAGCATACCTAACGCATGTTCACCAACGGCATTACGATTGCCTTCTGGTGCAGCAGCTAGAAAAATACCTAGTGATTTTGCGTGTTTTGTATCGATATTTTCTAAACCTGCGCCTAGTCTACCTACAAATTTCAAGTTTTTTGCTTTGTCTAAAAATGCAGCATCTATAGAAAATCTACTTCTAATTATGAGTCCGTCATAGTCTTCGATTTTGGCTTCGATCTGTTCTTTGGTCGAGCTATAATCTTCATCGTTCTGAAAACCTAATTCAGCAAATTGTTCAATGATCAATGGGTGATTTATATCTACGTGTAATACTTTCATTTATACTTAATTATATTTCGGGGTAATCTGTTTTTGTTTTTTCGTCTGCAACGTTGCCGGTATGAGCAGTACTTAATTTTTCAAATAGCATGACATGTACTTCTTCATCGTTCTTCGTTATTGGGCAATGTTCAATGCCTTTGGGGACTATAATAATCTCTCCTTGTTGTACTACTTCCGTACGGTCTCTAAATTGCATATGCAAAGTGCCTTTTACTACTTGAAAAAGCTCATCTTCATTGTCGTGTGAATGCCATACAAATTCACCTTTTAGTTTTGCCAATAAAACCTGCATATTATCTACAACACCTATTTTATGTGGATGCCAATGCCCATTTACCAAATCATATTTTTCTTTAAGATTAATGCTTTTCATGGGCGTATATATTCGATTCTAAATTAGCAGTGAAAGGAATTTAATAGAGTAATATACGGAAAGCCACAGTATTCTAAAAAGAAGAGTAGTAGTTTATTATATGCCCAAAATTAACTTGGCGATAGAAAAGTAGATTAAAATACCGAAAATGTCATTACTTGTGGTAATAAATGGTCCGGTTGCAATGGCGGGATCAATACCTCTTTTGTCTAAAAATAACGGCACGAAAGTACCTATGAATCCGGCAACAACAATCACTGCAATAAGTGAAATGGAAATTGCCAAAGAGGTAAGGAAATCTCCCTTCCAAATCCATGTAAAAATCAATAATAAACAGGAAAGTATAACGCCGTTCAACAATGCCAAAAGCATTTCTTTGATTAATCTGCTACTTATACTTCCTTTAATGTCGTCATTTGCCAAACCTTGTACTATTATGGCGCTAGATTGTACACCAACGTTACCTGCCATTGCAGCTATTAATGGTGTAAATAGAAAGAGTACGGTGTATTCACGAAACATTTCTTCAAAACCACCCATGATCAATGCTGCACCTGCACCACCAAAAAGACCTAAGATCAACCATGGTAAACGCGCCCTTGTAAGATCCCAAATACTATCATCAGCTTCTACATCTTGAGATATACCGGCTGCCATTTGGTAATCGCGCTCAGCTTCTTCTTTGATGACATCAACAATATCATCAATAGTAATACGGCCTACCAATCTGCCAATTTCATCAACTACAGGTATGGCTTCTAAATCGTATTTACTCATGATCCTAGCAACTTCTTCTGGATCTTCATTAACGTTGACAGAATCTACATTTTTTATAAAAACATCTTTAATATGTGTTTTGGTTGAAGTGGTCAATAGATCTTTTAACGATAATCTTCCTTTTAGCTTGTCCTCATCATCTACCACATAAATAGAATGTACGCGGGTTACGTTCTCTGCCTGTGTGCGCATTTCTTTAACACAAGTAAGCACATTCCAGTTTTCATTGACCTTTACGAGCTCTTTTGCCATAAGACCACCTGCGGAATCATCTGCATATCTTAAAAGATCAACGATATCTTTTGCGTGTTCTCTATCTTCAATTTTAGAGATAACGTCTTGTATTTGATCTTTAGGTAACTCGCCAATAATATCTGCGGCATCATCGGTGTCTAGCTCCTCTAATTCGCCGGCAATTTCTTTTGTAGATAAACTGCTTAATATAGCTTCACGAACATCTTCATCTAACTCTGTAAGAACATCGGAAGTTTTATCGCTGTCCAATAATTTAATTAGATAGGTAGCTTTGTCCTTATCCAATTCATTAATGATTTCAGCAACATCGGCATAATGCACCGTACTTAACATAGCGTTTAGTTCAGTATCATTGCTTTGTTCAATGAGCTGTTCTATCTCTACTACAAGTTCTTCTGTAAGCTTAAAGGGTGTCATCCGCTATTTTGTTCGTCAATGCTATAAAATCATCAACCGCCAACTGTTCCGGTCTAAGGTCAAATATAGTATCTTCTCTGAGATTATCTGATAATGAAAATGTTTTTAAACTGTTACGTAATGTCTTTCTACGCTGATTAAAAGCGGTTTTTACTACTCTATATAGTAATTGCTCGTCACAAGAAAGTTCAAAGTTGGTTTTACGTGTTAATCTTAAAACTCCCGATTGTACTTTTGGTGGTGGGTCAAAAACATCTGGTTCTACCGTAAAAAGGTATTCGGCATCGTAAAAAGCTTGAACTAAAACCGATAAAATGCCATATGCTTTACTGCCTTCTGTTGAACAAATACGCTGCGCAACTTCTTTCTGAAACATCCCTGAAAATTCAGGTATTTGATTTCGAAGCTCCAACATTTTAAAGACGATCTGTGTAGATATATTGTATGGAAAGTTACCGGTAATACCAAATTGCTCATCGCCGAACAAAGTAGCAATATCAAAGTTTAGAAAATCTGCTTCTATCACTTTAAAAGAACCATCGCCCTCAAATGCCTTTGGGTGTTCTAAAGGAAAAGTTTCGTTTAAGTACGTAATGGACTCTGTATCCAAGTCCATTGCTACTAAATTGCTATCTCGTAAAAGTAGATATTTGGTTAAAACACCTGTTCCCGGACCTATTTCTATGACATTTTTATAATCTTGCTGTAATAGTGTTTCGGCAATTTGTCTGGCAATGTCTTCATCTTTTAAAAAATGCTGACCTAAATGTTTCTTCGCTTTTACAGGACCTTTTTCATGATGCTTTTTATGAGCATACTTATCACCTTTGTTCTTCTTTCTTTTCGTTCCCATAAATCTCTTTTAGCGACAGTTTATTTTGCTATATAGGTCCAAGCTTTTTTTCCCGATGCCAATTGAATCTCAATTCTTTCGTATGCTTCACCTTCGTATCTATCTGCTTTATGTAATTCTTGATGAGATAGTGTATATACTTGACCTTTGATTGAATCTTCTTTTGATCCTGTGTGTTGCAGTGTAGGGTAGAGGTCGGCTACTTTTATATCTGATATTGTATATAATGGTAATTCGTCTTCAAATCCGTTTAAAGGTCTTGCGAATACCCCCAATTGTACTTCTCTTTCCTGTAAAGTTCCGTAGGTGAATAAATAGTGGGTTGCTGTAGCTCTTTGTACAAAGAACTCATCTACTACTTCTAATTCTGTTTTAAAAGAAACCAACTGACCTGCAAATTTCTTTTGAATACTTTCTATTAGTGCCGGTGCATCTTCTTCATAATATCTGTCTAAAGTAGCTTTGTCTGGTACGGTGTATTGAACTGAATAGGTATAGCCACCCATATCTTCTTCTACCAAAACTTTAGTGAATTTAGCACTTAAGAATTTACCGGTTGAAAGAACTTGTGGTATATGCGTTTCTTTCATCCATTGCAGCCAAGTATCATGGGCCGTTTCTTCTATATTGGTGGTAACGTTATATATATACATGTATTATTTCAAGTTCTATTTGAATTGCAAAGTTAGTTCAACTAGGGCTTAAAACGAATTAGATAGGTGGCGATTTTAATTTATGGCGTCTCCCCTTAAAATTCTAAAGTTTTTACGTGCTTCAGGAAAGTAATAGCTGTCTTGATAATTGTAGATGATTTTCTCGTACTGCTCTTTTGCCTTTATGGGGTCATTGAATTCTTTACGGTAAAGTTCGCCCAATGCATAATATGCATCATCGGCAAGAATACCATTGCCATAAAATGTGATGATTTTTTGATAGTTTAACTGAGCGTCTTCGTATTTCTTTTGCTTTTCAAATAGTTGTGCTTGTTTTAAGAGTGCTTCATCTTCGATCTTTTCCCCTTTATGATTTTCTAATATATCGCCCAAAGCGGTAATGGCTTCATCGGTTTTATTTTGATAGGCCAAGAAATCTGCTCTCGCATATTTTTTTAAGGCAGTTTGCGTAGAATCTTCCAACGAATTGTCTGATATCAAAAGGCTCAACTGCATAGCGTCATTTGCGATGAGCTGAGAAGTAGAACTTCGTAGTACTTTTAATTGCGTTAATGCCCAATCGAAATCTCCTTTGTAAAAACTTGTCTGTGCTACTTTATAACGTGCGTCTTGACCAAGTACATCGTTTTTTAATTTTTGCTGAATCTGAGAAAAATAGATAAGTGCTTCATTAAACTTTTTGTCATACACCAAAATATCGCCTAGTGCCAATTTTAAATAAGCGGTACCTCTATCGTTTAATGGTAATTCTAGACTATTCTTTAGCAATTTTTCTGCAGGTGCGGGATCGTTCTTTTTGAACGTAAGAAAATTTGCATAGGCAACTTGCAGCTGTAATGATTGCGATTTATATCCGTAAACATCTACAAGAGCGTCGTACTTTTTTTGAATAGCATCTAACTGTCCGTTTGTAGCATTTAGTAAATCAATATCAATTAGGTTTAGTTCTGCATCTAATTGCGTAATCTTATTACTAGTATTCTCAATGATGTAACCGTAGATATCTTTTGCCGTGTCATATTCTTCATTATCTAAGGCATCGTTGCCTAAATTCTCTAATCTGGTGGTAGAGCTGCCGTTCATGCGTTTAAAAATGGCTTTTTCTTGCCTAAACGCACTACCGTATTGCTTTTGCTGAACAAATAACCAGCTTAAAAGCTCATTCCAAAGAACATCTGGGTTTTTCTGTGCACGCTCTAGTAATACCTTTTTTAATAGGATGTTATTTTTATCCGTTGCATTTTCAGATATAAAATCATCTATACTTCTTAGAATATTTGATTTAGAGGTTTTTCCATCAATAACAAGATTGAGGTATGAGTTGTACATGGCTTCAACATTACCTTGTTCTCCATATATTCTGGCAAGTTGAAAATTGAAGTTTAAAGCAGGATTCAATTCCATAGAATTTTTAAAAGCTTTAATCGCTAAGTCCAGCAGGCTGTATTTTTGAAATTGAAGACCTAAGGCGTAACCGTAATTAGGGTTTTTAGGGATAACATCTAACGCCTTTTCATAATACGTTTGTGCCATCTGTTCATTATCCTGTAACTTGTAGTTATAACCTAAATCAATCAATAATGTGGGATACGGATTTCGGTCTTTTAAACGCTGATTTAAAAAATCTTCAGCATCTTGGTAGCGTTCTAATTGCTGATAGCAGGCAACTAAATCTTGCACGTATTCCGTTCTTCTAGGACTTTTTTCTACTAGTTTTTCGTAAAAAACTACTGCTTTTTCAAAATCACCATCGGCAAAATATTGCTTCGCCAAGAAATCATCTTGGGCAAAACCGAATGTTGACAGAGCTAAAAATGTAATTATGAAAAAGGTAAAGCGCATAATCAAAGATACATAGAATGCAGTAAGTTGTTGTTAAGTAGATGCTAACAAGCACTTGATTTTATGCCGTTATAGTATTTATTTCTAGTTAGCAAATCTTGTAATCACTATCTCATTAATGAGATACTACTTTAAGACCTATAATAGAACCAATTAATGTTGTAATAAAAAGTATACGTAAAAAAGTAGCCGGTTCTTTAAATACGAATATACCAACGAGTACTGTGCCTACCGCGCCAATACCTGTCCACACGGCATATGCGGTACCAATGGGTAATGTTTGTGTCGCTTTCACTAATAGTATCATACTTATGGCAAGAGCAACTAAAAAACCAACATACCATAAATACATTTCATTGCCAGTGGTTTCTTTGGCTTTGCCTAAACAGAAGGCAAAACCTACCTCAAAAAGACCAGCGATTATTAACAGTGCCCAATTCATAATTGTACAGATTTAGTAAAAGTAAAGGTCAATAATCTCTTTTATTTACTTGTTAAAATGAATGTATTTTTTTGAGGTTACTATCTTCAATGTTTTAGGAAAGATTTTATTGTAGATAATTAGGTGATAACCATAACCTGGATTAAAATTATTTTGGTTGTAATGTGGTTAAAAAGGTATTTGTTATTTCTTTTTTTTGATAATAGATTAAATCTGCTTAGAAGTTTATGTTGATAATGAGTGTGGAAACTATTATTTAAAAATATCCGATTTCGTTAAACGATTTAAATGGAGTAATTATCTTATTAGTGAAAAATGACCGGTAAATGTTGAGTCACTCTCTGCTTCAATAAATCTATACCAATAATCTGATTCAGGTAGATCGCTGCCATTGAAAGTTCCGTTCCAGCTTCCGGTCTCGGCATCGAACTGATAAAGTAGTTTTCCGTAACGGTCGTAAATAGTAACAGTTCCGCTAAGTGTAAAAAAATCTTGATCGACCTTCCAAAGATCGTTGGATCCGTCTTCATTTGGAGAGAAAAATTTTGGAAACTTCAGTTTTATGGCTTCATCGGAATTTTCGCATGCGATAAGATCTATATCGACCTCAAAGCTAGATTCTGCAAAGCAAGTGCCGTTATCATCGTAAATATAAATGATTTGGGTTTCCGTAATTTCCTCGCCGCTATTCAATAAAGTACCCGTACCTCCACTTTGAGTATAGTAATTACCGTTGTTTAATTGTGGTAATATATACACGCCACATTCAGTGACGTCCTCTAATTCTTCTACTGTGATCAAAGGTTCAATTGTAGCCAAAAAGTTGGATTGATCTGAGCAATCTCCTGCACCGGCATAAATATAAATGGTCTGTGTTGTGGTAATACTTTCTCCTGCCTGTAATAGCGTTCCGCCAGCATCGGGCTGTGTGTAATAATTACTGCCGAGATCTAATTCTGGTAAAGTGAAACTTGCACATGCCGTTACATCGTCAAATTGTTCTGCAGTGGCAGGTAATGTCGTTATCAAATTAAAGGAAGTCTCGTCAGAACAACCGCTAGAATTGGTAACGCGAACGGTTATGGATTGTGTGTTCGGTGTTGTGTTGGTAAAATTATCAGTTAGTGTCAGAGGATTTTCTGATGCATCGTAATAGGAGACTGTCAACCCTGTTTGGTTCCCTATGGTTTGCGATTCTAGGTCTGTAATGTCAATTGTAAACGCTGTAAATCCGTCACCATCTAAATCACAAACTGTAATGTCCGTAATTTCATTTGCGGTTGGGGCATTATCATTAACGGTAACCGTAATCGGGTTTCGTTCTAACGTCAGCCCTGTTACTATGGTGCTGGTGATTTCACAAGTATATATGCCCACATCGGCTGTACCTAATGGGTCTAGAATTAGGTCGGCATCATTTGCACCAGTAACTGGTGAGCCGTCTTTGAACCATTGGTAAACGTTGGCCGTACCACTGACCGTTGTAGATAGCGTTATGGTAGAACCTACACAGTTGTCAGTACTTTCTATTTCATTTACTTTAGCTTGTTCTATGTATCTAAACGCAAAAAGTTCTTGGTTGTAATAATCAAACTCATCTTCAAAATCGCCAAATTGAAATCTGTTGTTATTTATTTGTAAAAAATCTCCAGATGTATCACCACTAAGTGCTGTTGTAAAATCTGGTACTTGTCCTTCAAATTGATTGTGTTGAAAACTAATTCCTTGAGCATTTGCCCAATTAGAAAAATCGGGAGATAGTTCACCACTAAATTGATTGTACCCTAGATTTAAAAATTCTATATTAATTAGGTTTGCAAATGTGTCTGGAATTTCACCGCTTAATTCATTGTATTGTAAAGCTATAAAGGTTGCGCTAGCCCAATTAGAATAGAGAGGAGATAATTCTCCAGAGAGATTATTATACGAAACCTCAAAATTGGTCATATTAATAAAGCTAGCATAACTTTCAGGAATTGATCCGGAAAGTTGATTTGATCCTGCTTTAAAGGTTGATAATTGAGTCCATTGCGAAAAGTCAGGCGACAGTTCGCCTGATAATTCATTACTGAAAACCTCAAAATTTCTTAATTGTGTAAGATTTGCAAGTGAACTTGGTATTGTACCTGTGAGTTCATTTACATATAAACGTAAACTTTGTAATTGAGTTAGGTCTCCGAAAGATTCCGGTATACTGCCAGATATATTAGCGGAACTTATATCCATACTCACTAAATTACTTAGGTTGCCAAGATTGTCAGGTAGTGTGCCGTTCAAATCGTTTCTGCCGATATTTAAAAACCTTAAGCTGGTCATATTTCCTATTTCTGGTGGTATTGTACCTGTAAGTGAATTACTAGATAAGTATAATGTTTCAAGATTAACAAGATTTTCATATTCTGGATATATAATACCTGTAAGTTGGTTAGAGGTAAGTTTTAAGGTTATTAATTGAAGCATGTCGGTAAATTCAATAGGTATTTCTCCAGAAAGGTTATTGTTGGATAGTTCTATTGTTTCAAGATTTGTTAGAGTAGTTAGTGATACTGGTATCTCGCCTTCAAAATTATTATCATAAAGTCGTAAAATTTTTAAATTTACTAGTTGAGATATTTGATCGGATATTTCTCCTGATAAGTTATTTGACCTTAAATTAATTAAAAGAAGGTTAGTTAAGTTAAAGAGGCTGTTAGGTAAATTTCCAGATAAGTTTTCTGCAGCTAAATTAAGCGAGCTGAGTGATGTAAAATCTCCAATTTCATCAGGAATTGTGCCTGTTAAATTGTTTCCTTCAAAAGTTAAATTACCTGGGTTCATGTTAATACTAATAACATTTTCGCCAGAAATCGTTAAACCTTTCCAGTCATTTGTTACGGGGCCTGAAAAATCCCAATTGTCTGTTAGGTCCGCATCATTCTCACTAAACCAATTAGGTCCATCTGTGGCAGTGTAAAAGGCTTGAAGTGCAGCTCTTTCTTCTAGAGTTACCTGTGCTAAAGAAACATGGGCGAAAGTCAGCATAACCAAGAGTAGACAAAATCTCATGTACGGGGATTGAATTTGATACTAAATTGCAAATGAATTATCACAATATACAATTTTCACTTGCCTAATCATAAAGCAATTATTTAAATCTAATGGATATTGGTGAAAAATCGTTGAAGGGTAAAAAATATATAGATTCGTCTTCTTATTATTTTTAAAAAAAAACAATAAGAGTAGGGCTAAAAAATATTTGAGGGTTAATGATGCAACATCATTAACCCTCAAATAGATTATATCTATTAGGTAAATATCATATGTATTACTCTATTAAATCAAAACCACAATAAGGTACTAATACATCTGGTATTTTAATGCCATCTGTAGTTTGGTAGTTTTCTAAAATTCCGGCTAAAACACGTGGCAATGCTAAAGAGCTACCGTTTAATGTATGAGCTAATTGGTTTTTTCCGTTTTCATCTTTAAAACGTAGTTTTAGTCTATTAGCCTGGTATGTTTCAAAATTAGAAACAGAGCTAATTTCTAACCATCTGTCTTGCGCGGTTGAGAATACCTCAAAGTCAAACGTAAGTGCAGCTGTGAAACCTAAATCACCACCACATAGTCTTAGAATTCGGTATGGTAATTTTAGTTCTCGTAGAATATTTTTTACATGCTCAACCATACCATCTAAGGCATCATATGATTTTGAAGGATGCTCTACACGTACAATTTCTACTTTATCGAATTGATGCAGACGGTTTAGGCCACGCACATGTGCGCCATAACTACCTGCTTCTCTTCTAAAACATGGAGTATACCCTGTGTAGGTAATAGGGAAATCACTTTCCTTTACAATAACATCTCTAAAAATATTCGTTACCGGTACTTCAGCTGTTGGTATCAAATAAAGGTCATCTGCTGTTACATGGTACATTTGACCTTCTTTGTCTGGTAATTGACCTGTGCCATAACCAGATAGTTCGTTTACCAAATGCGGCACTTGAATTTCAGTATAACCCGCTTCGGTATTTTTATCTAGGAAATAGGCGATAAGTGCGCGTTGTAAGCGGGCACCTTTACCTTTGTAAACCGGAAAACCGGCTCCAGCGATTTTAACGCCTAATTCAAAATCTATGATGTCATACTTTTTCGCCAGCTCCCAATGTGGTAGGGCACCTTCAACCAATTTAGGAACATGACCTTCGCTGAATATTTCTTCATTATCTTCTTCAGTTGAACCTTTTTTCACAGAAGCATGCGGTGCATTCGGTAATTGGTAAAGAAGGTTTTGTAGCTCTTCTTCTGCGGCGTTTAAATTTTCACCTAATTGTTTGGATTCTTCTTTTAGCTTTACCGTTTGTTCTTTTAATAAATTTGCTTCTTGAGCTTTTCCAGTTTTGTACAAAACGCCGATTTCTTTGGAAATTTTATTCGATTCTGCCAAAACGTTGTCCAAACTTGTTTGGGCAGCACGTCTGTTTTCATCTAATTGAAGCACTTTTTCAATTAAAGGTTGTGCATCAATATTTCTTTTTCCAAGGGCAAGGATAATATCTTCTTTATTATCTCTAATGGTCTGTATTTGTAACATTATTGAATTGTATTTAACTGCAAATTTACGTTAATCTTATATTTATAGCAGGTACTTTTGAGGACTAAACACGTATTGCCTAGTTTTTAGAGTTCCCGAAGTTGGAGGGAAGAATCCAGTCGTGATGTTTTGTTTGATACCAAGTCTCTGCCGCCAAATCAGTTTTTGCATCAATAAAGGGGACAAAAGGTTTGCGATTGATACTTATTCTTGAGTTTTCTAGATAGACAGAAACGTTTCTATCGTCTTTCTTGAACTCCTTTTTTAAGTATTGGGCAAACTGCCAGGCAAAATCCGGGTAGGCAAATATTTTGCGTTCTTGACCTCTAGATACATAATCTTTAGGTTTTATGATGAACTCTTCTTTAGTGTCTTTGTCAACTACTTTAAATCTGCCTTTGCCCTGTCTGTTACGTAACATCATTCGCCAGCTCATTCTATGACCCTCTTCGGTCCAAAGTACATTGTCTTCAATAGAATGATGTCGAACAGGTAATAAAATCTGAACTATAAAATAGATGCCTGCCACAAGTAGCAATGCATTTTTATAATTAGGTGTTTTATCGTAAGTCGACGTAAAGACCGGTTTAGTTTTAAAGAATATTTTACGGATTGTTTCCGGTTTAAAAAAGAAAACACTGAAAGCTATCGATAGGTAGGGAAAAATACCGATTTGAAAGACAATAGAATTAAATAGATGAAAGAATAGTGAAATAAAGAATGCTACTTTTCTTGTAGGTTTCCAAAGTAATGCAGGTACAATAAGTAAATCAAACAAAATACCCACGGTACCAATAATACTGTGTACCCATGGTTGCTGTAAAATTTCACCTATTAACCAATACTTTTTTTTGGATCTCATTAAACCTTCTATAGTGCTAAAGTCTAACCAATCGCCATACATTTTGGCGATTGAGGCATATACATAAACAATAAACAGTTGAAGTATTACAATCCATTTTATATATGCATACATTGAATTGCTCTCTAAACTCGGGTTTACTTTAACATCACAAGACCTACTTCTTTCTGCAGGAAAGAAACACATGATCGTCGATATTAAGATCAACAAATAATAGTGATTATTGTAGGCTGTTTTCTGCATCAAATAGGTTGCAGTCCATAATAATGTAAACGATATGATGCTTGTACGATATTTAAATCCAACAGCTATAAAAAGCCCTAATAAGCCCATAAGAGCAAAGTAAAAATACATGCCAAAACCAGGTAATGGCTGTAGAAATTCAAAATCTATAAAAGGAAATTTAAATTTTGGCTCTATCAAATTTCTTTTGACCCAACCTGTAGCGATCGCACCAAAACACTCTAGGGAGACGAGTATGCCAAAAAAAACACGAAAAATAATTAATGGGCTATTATCGATTCGTTGAAATAATAACCTATTGAGCATAATTATTCTTTAATATAGTGAAGTGACTTTTCTTTGTCCTTGGCTAATTGAGCTTTTAAAGCATCAATAGATTCAAATTTATGCTCATCTCTTAAACGAGCCAAAATATTAACTTGAATTTTTAATTCATATAAATCGTTGTTAAAATCAAAAAAATTGATTTCTATAGTTTTTTCAGTACCGTTTACGGTTGGGTTGAAACCTATATTCATCATTCCATAAACAGTGACACCTTGTAAAACACTTTTAACGATATAGGCTCCATTTTTAGGTATAAGCTTATAATCCTCGGCAATAGAAAGATTTGCTGTTGGGTAACCTAACTGTTTGCCAATACCTTTTCCTTTTATAATCGTGCCCGTAAGCATATATTCATAACCTAGATAACTATTGGCGGTTTCAATATCACCATCTTCTAATGCTTTTCTGATTTTTGTAGAACTTACAGATACATCGTCAATTTCTTGAGCAGGAATTTCATCTACCGAAAAATTATATGTATCACCAAATGTAATAAGGTCTGTAATATTCGCATTTCTGTTCCTCCCAAACCTATGGTCATAACCAATAATTACTTTTTTAATATTTAAGGTATTTACAAGAATATCACGTACAAACTCTGTTGCCGTAAGTCTAGAAAAGTCTTTAGTAAAAGGATGAATGATAAGAATATCAAGACCAAGTCTTTCTAAAATAGAAATTTTTTCTTCTATAGTATTCAACAGTTTTATGTTGGCATCTTTTTGCAGAACCATTCTTGGATGAGGAAAAAAAGTAAGAACCGATGACTTCAATTCTGTACTCTTGGCATGATTTATGATTTTATTAAGTATTTTCAGGTGACCTATATGTACACCATCAAAGGTTCCTATGGTAATGACCGTAGGATATTCTTCTTTGTACTTAGAAATGTTGCGGACTGTAATCACCTGTGATAGAAAATAAAAAGACTTATATTTGATTTTTGAGTTAAAAGCCTCTTAATGATTGCAAAATTACGCCTAGTTTTCTCAATTACCATAGTATTTCTATCCTTTTCCGGTATGGCTCAAACAACATATTGGAAAAATACTGAGCTAAAGGGGTCGGCAAAGCAATTTTCTAAACAACGCTTAAGAGTCGATAAAGGCAAGGCTTTTAAATTAAATCAAAAAGATTTTGTAGCTGCTCTTGCAGGTAATAATGACTCTAAAATAATATATTTTCCGACTGAAGAAGGTGATATGATTCCCTTTCTAGTAGAAGATGCCCATTTATTTTCTGAAGAACTTGCGGCAAAATATCCAACCATACAATCTTACAAGGGGATAGCTTTGAATGATCCTACTAGGCAGATTCGATTTAGTCTTTCTTCTAAAGGTATTCAAAGTACAATGAGTACATCAGGCGAAGATGGTGCTTTGTTTATGCAAAAATCATCAGAAGATACCTATGTATTATATAGGCGTACAGAACAAGACGAGCGTGATATAGATTTTCTGTGTAAAACCATACCAGAAGTACAAGATTATACACAGAACCATACAGCTAAGTTGGTGGATGATCAAACGCTTAGAAAATTTAGGGTTGCAATTTCAGCTTCAGGAGAATATACAGAATTTCATGGCGGTACCGTATTGGATGCACTTGCGGCAATTAATGCCTCTTTAACCAGAATAAATGCTGTTTTTGAGCGTGATCTTGCAATAACGCTTGAGCTTATAGCCAATACAGATTTAGTTATTTATACTGATCCAGATACTGATCCTTATACGGGTAGCTTAAGTTCTCAAGTTCAAAATACGCTTACTAGTGTTATCGGTGAAGCCAATTATGATATTGGTCATTTATTCAATCAACAAGATAATACGTTGGACGGTAATTCTGGTTTTATTGGTGCAGTATGTACAGATACTAGAAAAGGTAGTGGTTATAGTACTTTGTCGTCTCCATTGGGAGATGCATTTGATATTGACCTGGTAGCGCATGAAATGGGGCACCAGTTTGGAGCTAACCATACTTTTTCGCATACTTCTGAAGGTACCACAGTGCAGGTAGAACCAGCGAGTGGTACAACCATTATGGGTTATGCTGGTATTACAGGTGATAACAATGTAGCTTTAAATAGTGATGATTATTTTCATTATGTAAGTGTGGTACAAATTCGAGATTATTTAGAAACTGTTTCTTGTGGAGAGTCGGTAAGTCTTTCTAATGCGCCGCCAACTTTGACTCCGCTAGTAGATTATATCATTCCAAAAGGAACAGCTTTTGTACTTACTGGTAAAGCAGAAGATGTTGATGTAGATAATGTACTAAGTTATAATTGGGAGCAAATAGATAACGGTATTGTTACCCAAGCTACCTTCGGGCCTGATAATCCCGCAGGGGCGAATTTTAGATCGCTACCCTCTAAATTGGTTCCAGAACGGTATTTTCCAAATTTAAATAGGATTTTAAGTGGTGAACTTACTCAGACAGAGCCTTCTGTTGGAGATGATTGGGAAACAGTGTCTAGTGTTGGTCGCGATATGAGTTTTTCTCTGACGGTTAGAGATAATGCTTTGAACGGTGGTCAATCCGACTCAGACGAATTGACCGTTTCTGTTATCAACGATGCAGGACCATTTTTAGTCAGTTCTCAAACTGCTGAAGAAACTTATGAAGCCGGTACGGTACAGACCATTACGTGGGATGTTGCAAGTACTGATATTTCTCCTGTTAATACAGAGACTGTTTCTATATTTTTATCTACCAATCGAGGAATAACTTTTCCTATCACTTTATTGGAAAATACATTGAATGATGGAAGCGAGACCATAATTGTGCCAAATATAGCGACCAGTACAGGTAGAATTATGATAAAGGCAGATGACAATATCTTCTTTGCCGTCAATGAAGCAAATTTTGCAATTACGCCTTCAGAAATAGTTATGAATTTCGATCAAGTTATATTCGATATTTGTAAGCCAAACAATCTTAGCATACCTTTTACATATGAAACAAATTTAGGTTTTGATGAAGAGACCACATTTAGTGCTCTTGATTTGCCTGCGGGTTTAACAGCATTATTTACACCAACAACTGCAGATTCTACCGATACTCTGGTTACTGTTGATTTTGAAGGTTTTTCGACTTTAGATGTAGGTACTTACCCTGTACGTATTTTGGCTACTTCAAATTCTGTATCTAAAGAAATTACTCTGCAACTAAGGGTTTATGACGATAATTTTGAAGATGTTGTTTTAGTAGCTCCAATTGATGGATTTGAAAATGCTTCAACCGATGTGTTATTAGAGTGGGGTACATCTGTAGGTAATACACAATATGAAGTTGAAATTTCCGATGATGTTAATTTTACTAATATTATTGAATTAAGTGCGGTAAGCGGTAGTTCATATTCTCCTAATCTTTTAGATAATAATAGTACTTATTTTTGGCGGGTAAAACCTAAAAATGAATGTGGAGAAGGAAATTTTAGTGAAGTGTTCAGTTTCTCTACAGTACAGTTTAATTGTTCTATTAAAAGAGCTACAAATTTACCTATTGCAATTTCTAGTAGTGGAACGCCTGTAATTACTTCTAAAATAGTGTTTTTTGAAGATTTACCGTTAGCTGATATTAATGTTCAGTTAGATATTGAGCATACCTTTTTGGCAGATTTAATTATTACCTTGACATCTCCTTTAGGTACTACCGTTACTTTGGTTTCTAATTCTTGTGGAGATGCTAGTGATATAGATGCTACTTTTGATGATGATAGTCTGGTGTTTGATTGTTCTGTAAGTCCAGGAATAGGAGGTTCGGTAAAACCTTTGGGAAGTTTGAGCTCTTTCAACGGCGAATCAATCTTAGGGGAGTGGGTTTTAGAAGTTCGAGATAGTGCGCCGTCTGATGGTGGTAGTCTAGTTTCTTTTGCATTAGAAGCGTGTGTTGAAGGTGAATTTAGGCCAGATGCTGACAATGATGGTGTTTTCGATGATGGTGATGATCTTTGTTTGGATACTGCCGATGGTCAAGAGGTAGATGCTTCGGGCTGTGCCATATATCGTTTTCCGTCAGAGAATTTTGTTGTTACTTTAGAAAGTGAAACCTGTAGTAATAATGATGATGGCTCGTTATCCATCGTGCCGAAATTAACTTTAGATTATCAGGTTGTAGTTTCTGGTAATGGAGTTAATTTAACTCAAAATTTTTCTAATGTCTTTAACTTGGCAAATTTATCTTCAGGTTCATACTCTCTTTGTATTACTGGAACAGATGGACTTGTCTCTTATCAAGAGTATTGTGTAGAAGTGCAGATTACAGAGCCTTCACCTCTTAGCGTGACTTCTAAAATTGTTGATGATGGGTCTTTAATTACCCTTGAAATGACAGGTTCATCTTTTTATACTATAGAGTTGAACGGAGTGGCAATACAAACCGAGGAATCTACAATTGCACTTAGTTTAGAAAAAGGAGTTAATACTTTAAAGGTATTTACCGATATACCTTGCCAGGGCGTCTATGAAGAGCAGGTGGCTTATTATGATCAACCCATTGTATTTCCAAATCCGGTAAAAGACCTCGTTGAAGTTTATTTTAAAAATCAGCAAGAAGAGGTTGTAGTTAGTGTATTTAGTGCTGATGGACGTTTAGTTATGAATGTAACGGCTTTGCCAATTGGCGGAACAATTAGATTAGATTTGAGTTCTTTAGCTGCAGGAATTTATTATTTAAAGTATGTTGGTAATACAGTAAATGGAACTTCTAAAGTAATAAAGGAATGATGCGCTTTTTGATAATTATTATTTGTTTGATTATAACCGTTACCAGTTGTAAAAAGAAAAGTACTGCACAGTCACCCGAGGTGGTACAGTTGATATTTCCAGAAAAAAATTCTGAATGTACAACTGGTGTTGATATAAGTGATGAAAGTAGTAGGGTAGAGTTTACGTGGAATTTAGCAGATAATACCGAAACATATGAATTACGAGTAACAAATATAGCAACGGGTACCATACAGACTATTGTTTCTTCATCTAGCTCAGCAAGCTTGCCTTTGGCGAAAGGCGAGCAATTTTCGTGGTTTGTGCGTTCTAGAAATAGTGAAGTGGAACAAACCGTGTCAAGTGAAGAATGGTATTTTTATAATGCAGGGTCTAGAACCACATTTGCGCCTTTTCCTGCAACTATTGAAAGTCCGGCATCGTCTGATAATGTATTTAAAGATATTAACAATGAGGTCGAGCTATCTTGGACTGCGTCTGATTTAGATGATGATATCAACGGTTATGAGGTATATTTCTCTGTAGAAACACCTCCGATAGATTTAATACGTGAGGTTACGTCTTCTGTCACCAGTGTAAAAGTATCAGTCACTTCAGATACTGTTTATTACTGGAAGATTGTAGTAATAGATGAAGAAGGTAATAAGTCTGATTCGGGTATTTATACCTTTAAAGTTCTTTAAGAATTATTGAATTGATTCATAGTTCTTGCGATACCAGCTAACACAAATGAATTTATAATTTCTGTAGATTTTTTTAAACGTTCGGGCATTAGTGCTTTCTCTTCATCGTTCCATTGTCCTAAAACGTATTCTACCTGCCTACCTTTGCCGAAATCAGCTCCAACGCCAAATCTATACCTATTGTAAAGTATGGTCTGAAGAAACAGCTCTATATCCTTTAATCCGTTATGACCGCCATTACTTCCTTTTGTTTTTATTCGAATAGTTCCAAAAGGTAAATTGATATCATCGGTTATCACTAAAACATTGCTTTGAGGTATTTTTTCTTTATCCATCCAATATTTTAAAGCTTTACCACTGCGATTCATATAAGTAGATGGTTTAAGGCAAATAATTGTTCTGCCTTTAATTTTATATGATCCTATATCGCCAAGTTTAGCGGTTTCAAAAGTAAAGTCATTTACTTTGGCTACTTCGTCCAGTACTTTGAAACCTATATTATGACGGGTTTCTACATATTCTTCTCCTATGTTGCCAAGTCCAACTATTAAAAATTTCTTCATGGGGTCTTTCTCTTCTATAATTATGTTCTGTTTTGTAAAAAGAGGTTTTAAAAACTTGAACATTGGTAGTTTGATTTGAGGTGTAAAAATACAAAAGCATCCTGATACAATTATCAGGATGCTTTAATGTATAATTTAGACTTTTAAGACTATTCTTGAGCAGCTTCTTCAGATGCACCTTCTGCACCTTCAGCTCCTTCTTCACCTTCTTCATCTTCATCAACCACAACAGCGGTACGAGCAGTTTTAACTTGTACAACAACTTGACTTTCTGGATGTAAAATGGTGAAATCTTCACTCATCAATGATGCTACAGAAATATTTTGACCGATTTTCAATTTAGAAATATCGACGTTAAAGAAATCTGGTAATTTGCTTGGTAAAGCTTTAATTGAAAGTTTACGTTTTCTGAATAATAAACGTCCACCATTACGTACACCTGGAGAATTTCCTTCTAATGTTACAGGAATATTCATAGTAACCATTTTGTCATCGAATAATTGATAAAAATCAATATGGATGATGGCATCTGTTACAGGGTGAAACTGAATATCCTGCATAATAGCTTTAACCGAAGCTCCGCCATCTAATTCAATTGCAACTGTGTGTGCATTTGGAGTGTAAACCAAATCTCTGAACGCTAGTTCATCTGCTGAAAAGTGTAATGGTTTATCCCCTCCGTATACTACGCAAGGAACCTTTCCAGCATTACGTAGGGCTTTCGTTGCCTTTTTGCCCACGCTTTCTCTTTCTGATCCTTTAATTGTAATTGACTTCATTATATGTATTAAAAATTAATATTCTTGTTTTACTTCTAACTTACATTAAGAACTTAGAAGATATAGAGTTATTGTTATGTACCTTATCCATTACTTCTGCAAATAGGTTGGCACAGGTCAATACCCTTACTTTATTACTCTTAACTTCTACAGGTATAGAATCTGTAATAATCAATTCTGTCAGTTTAGAGTTTTCAATTTTTTCATATGCATCTCCTGATAGTAAACCGTGAGTGGTAATTGCTCGTACGCTAAGTGCACCACGTTCCATCATTAAGTCTGCAGCCTTTGTTAATGTTCCGGCAGTATCTACCATGTCATCAACAAGTACTACATTTTTACCTTTTACGTCACCTATCAATTCCATATGTGAAATTACATTGGCTTTAGCTCTTTGCTTGTAACAAACTACTACATCACTGTCTAGCGCTTTAGAATATGCGTAAGCTCTTTTAGAACCGCCCATATCTGGCGAAGCAATGGTAAGGTCTTTTAAACCTAAGCTTTTTAAGTATGGTAAAAATAACGTAGATGCAAATAGATGATCAACTGGTTTTTCAAAGAAACCTTGTATCTGATCTGCATGTAAGTCCATTGTAATAATTCTAGTCGCACCTGCTGTCTCCAGCATTTTGGCAACTAGTTTAGCTGCAATAGGTACTCTAGGTTTGTCTTTTCTGTCTTGTCTTGCCCAACCGAAATAAGGCATAACAGCAGTTATGTGACGTGCGGATGCTCTTTTTGCAGCGTCTATCATCAATAACATTTCCATTAAATTCTCAGGGCCAGGATGTGTAGAGCCAATTATGAAAATTCGCGTTCCACGAATGGATTCTTCAAAAGAAGGTTGGAACTCCCCATCACTATATCGGGAAAAAGATATTTTACCTAATTCCATACCGTAAGCCTTAGCAATTTTCTCGCCTAAGATTTCACTTTGTGTACAAGCAAATATTTTCGGTTGTGGAACTTGATATGGCATGTCTTTCTTGTTGTTTTTCAAACAGTTGCTTCAATAGTTAATTGGAGCGGTTGTTTTTAAAGAGGTGCAAATTTAAAAATTAAATTTGGTTGCTAATGCATAAATCTTATTATTTTTAGTGTTGGAAAGAAAATAATTATTTAGTTTTGCAATCCTGTTTTACAGGATGCCCTTTTATAACGGTAATATATGCTCGAGTGGCGGAACTGGTAGACGCGCTGGATTCAAAATCCAGTTCTTCGGAGTGCGGGTTCGATTCCCGCCTCGAGTACGAAATAAAACCCCAAGAATTTGAAAATCAAATTCTTGGGGTTTTTGTTTTGCCAAATTTTTGTGAAAGTATTTCAAATCGCTTTTTCGAATATTGGTATGTGTTATATTAGCGAATTATTATATCTTAAGAATATTTATTATTTAATAATGCTTTGAAGGCAATAAGATTCTTGTTGATGGTTGCACTATTGATCAGTTTTTTGAAAAAGTATGAAATATGGGTATTCTTGCTACTTGCACCTTTGTTGAATACGGTTATTACCTATGCTAGTAGTAAGGGATATATAGACTTTTTTCCGTATACGAACGGTCGCTTTTATGCACTGTTTTTTTTGTTATTATTTATAGTTAAAATAACAAAAGGAAATGAAGGTATAAAGTGCCTATTTAGACCTATGCGTAATTGGAGAGTTCACCCTAAGTGGTATGTGTTCAGTTTGTTATTCGCATTTACGATAGGTGTTTTGACCTTAGCGATTAAAGCTTTGTACCACGGCGATATGTCTTTTCTCTCTTTTGACTTATATATACCAACCTTAAAATTTACGCTGTTCTTATTGTCATGGGCATTTTTGGGTGAAGTAGTTTGGATCGGTTATGCGGTACGAGAACTATCTAAGATTATAAGTCCGTTTTACGCAAGTCAGATTATCGGTTTTGTATGGACATTATGGTGGTTGCCTTCAGTTTATATAAATGTGGGGGTTATTGAAGACCTTCCTGTATGGCCATTACTTGTTAACATGATGGGGGCGGCTGGTATGTGTACCATTGTTTATGCAAAAACTAAAAGTGGTTTATGTGTATTGATAATACAATCAATGCTTAATATGTCTCTCGTTTTGTTACCTATTTCACCAGATGCCGGTGATTATACCTATACTATTTTTGCAGTACTTTATTTTGTGATTATGTTAGGCTTCATGTACTTTATGCCTCCTAAGTTAAATTCAGATACGTTAAAGAACGAAAAGTCAAATGATTTGGATAAACTAATCGCTAGCGTAGAGTAATAAAGCTTAACTATACTATTACCTGATCAGCTTTTATTTTAAAAGATTTTTTTGGTTTTTGAATATCATTAATCTTTAATTGTTTCATTATGCTGCTAGCTAAATACTTTGCTAAATTAACAGGTACGGCATTGCCAATCATTTTATAACCTGCAGCTACTTTTTTATAATGAAAAACAAAATCATTCGGAAAGGTCTGTATTCTGGCACATTCTCTTACACTTAGTCTTCTATACAACTGTTCTTTTCCTGGTACAAAAACACGTACGTCTTTTTCTATCAGTTTCATTTTTGGTGCTTGCGGGTGTAATGGTGCGTGCCTGCCACCTGCTTGTATAGTAAAAGATTGTTCATCCCAATTTCGAACACGATTTCTAGACATAAACATAGTAGAAAATCCACCTATCATATATTCGTGATTTGGTATAATACATTTATCAGCATTAGTATTGTTGAATTCTAATGCAGGAATTGCTTTTTTGTCTAAATCACCTATGGCAGATTTTAGTGTAATTTTTGGAAAAGTCTCAATCGGAAATTCATATTTGAAATTTAAATCTTTTCTAATTCCGATGAAAAAAACTCTTTTTCTATCTTGAGGTACATTGTAATCAGCTGCATTCAGCATTTTAAACGAAAGGTCATAACCTATACCCGCATTTTTTAAAAGATTCTTAATGCCATCAAGTGCTTCGCTATGTTTGTTGATCAACATACCACTAACGTTTTCAGCTAGAAAGAACTTGGGTTGTTTGGCTTCTAGTATTCTAATGAAATCATAGAATAACTGACCTCTTTTATCTTGAATGCCTCTTGCTGCACCAGCAGCGCTCCAACTTTGGCATGGCGGACCACCAATGATTCCGTCACAATCAGGGACTTCATCTGCGGGAATATCTGCAATGCTTCTTTTATCGAATATAGTGTTAGGATGATTCTTTTCATACGTCTCCCAAATATCTTTGTCATACTCATTTGCCCAAATAACATTGAAGCCAGCTTGTTCAAAACCAAGGTCTAGACCGCCTGCTCCAGCAAAAAAGGATACTATATTCATTTTCTTATGCTATTCTTTTAATATTGTTTTTTTGAAAGACTTATCGAAAAGCAAACCACATTGATACAAAAATACATTTTAGAATTTCAAATCACTTTTAATTTGTCAACCTATTTTATTTGTATGGTTTCTTTTTTGTTTTTAATGCCCGCAATATTTTTTTCAAATGCTGTGATTGTATTTTGATCTTTAATAACCACATGCATGCCTACTTCGCAATGTATACCGTTATAACTAATGTCAGGCATGTTTTTAAATCGAGAAATATTTACATTATCTAGATAAATAAATTGGGTGGGAGTAAAATTAAAAGAACAGTAAATTAGTGTATTATCTATAAGTATATATTTCGAATGTATGTATTCGTTAACGAAATACTCAATATTATTGGTAACCATAATTTGCTTGTAAAATTTTTGGAAATTAGTGGTGTTGACGGGTCTTCTGAATTTAGTTTTTTTAAATTTATTTTCATCTTCTAAAAGAGGTGTAAATGTCTGGGATAAACAGGTGACATTTATACTTTTTTTTGCCATTTCTAACACAGCACCTAAGATACCTTTTCGTGTTTCATTTTTTGTCATGACCGAATGGTGCTTAGCGTTAAATTGATAGTTGAAAGCTGCTAAATGTTGTGCGCAAATAATGATTCTTTCTTTAGCAGATTGAATATATTCGGTAAGAGTTTTTTCTGTAATGTGAGCAGAATTGTTATAGAATGGAGCGGTAATGCCAATAAACATTGATTTCTTAAACACTATTTTTTTATACAAATTACAAGTAGTGTTCAATAATTTATTGTAATCTTTTATGTGAATTGAATTATTTATTAAATCAAAATAGAAACTTTTTACAATCTTCTCATAACCTTGTTCATCTTCAATACTGATCATTGATTCATGTTTTACTAAATCTCTAACAGCTAGATTAGATGAACTCAATAGTAAGGTATATCCGTTTGTCTTTTTAATGTACGCTGATTTAATATGTAAAGAATAGGGTAGGGATCCCCTTGAAAATTTATTGATATAACTACTTCGAACATATAAATGAGGAAAAATATAAAGGTTAAAATTTGGATGTGATGTTGAGTGGTACATCTCTCTAAAAATTTTTCGAGCCAAATCATATTTTGTAACTTTTGCTATATTGATTTCTCCTGTAGTAAGGTTCTCTAGAGGTTGAGGTTTTGTATGGTCATACCCTTCAAGAGGAATGGTAATTACATTTATTAGAATGCCTGTTTTTGAGATTTCCTTTAGATAATCATGTACGTATTTATTGTTGTAGAGGTACCAAGAAATGTTAATTTCCTCAATATCATCTTTTTGATGTTCTATACTTTCAATAAATTTTTTAAGTAAAAATGGAGAGCCGCCTTGCTCATAAAAATTGAATTTATTTTTATAGAGGTCGGGTTCATCAAAGTATGAATTAAAGGGCATATTGCAGTGTTTTGCTATTTTACACTGATTAAAACGGCCTCACAACTTTGTAAATCAGAATTTAAAACAATGTTTTCTGATGTTTTACCGTCAGATATTTCTACCGAAACTGTATTTGGAGGTGAATCTCCTAAATTATGGGCATATAGGAATAAGTCGTTAGATTTTTTAGGGTCTAATTTTATTTTGAATTCTTTTTTCCAATACGTTAAATAGTACTTTTTAACTACCTGAACACCGTTAAGGTAGATAGAAACTATGTCACCATCTTGTCTGCCATGATCCCAAATTTTCACAATGATATTCTCAGATTCAAACTCGAACTCTTTGGTGTAAGAGATTTTTCGACCGTCAAAACTATCTCTTACTTCTGTTTTGTTTTCAGTTTCGGTAACTATAGTTTTCTGGGCTTCGGTTTGTTCTTTATTTTTAGACTTTGACTTTACTTTCTTTTTTTTAGGAATAATGGTTGTATTTGCCAATTGCTGCTTTTTCTTTCTTTCGTCAGATGCTGCATTTACTATTGAAAAAAACGGGGTTACCTTTTTTGCAATATTAAACTTGTCATCTGGAAATAGTTCTATTGCAACGACTTGATATCTATTGCCCGACCCAATATTTTTAGCTAATTCAATCTCTTCTTCAAGCCCGTCATTTTTAAATGAACCCAATTCTTGTACGACCATTTCGTCTCGAACAAGAAAAAACCGAATAGATTTACTGGTATCTATTTTAATAGTATTCCAATGCAACGCTACCTTGTCTGGAATATTCCATACGGTGCTTTCATTAGGGAAAGCTATGTTAATTGTAGAAATATCTTGCCCGTGGCTAAAAGATGATAACAGCAAAAAGGTAACTATAAATAAAAAAAGAATTTTACGCATATATAATAACTTATCTCAAAGATAGTATTAAACCAGAAAGTTGATTAATACCTTAGAAATCTACAAGATATATGCTGTTTAACGAAAAGTTATATCAATTTAATATAAAAGCACATGACTTTTTTAAGTTATAAATTTTAAATCAATTTCTTTTCAACGGCAACTTTTATTAGAGATGCGGCATTTGATACTTCTAATTTTTGCATTAAGTTTCTTCTATGGGTTTCAACCGTTAGCGGACTAATAAATAGTTCTTCCGCAATGGTATTGGTGGTTTTGCCATCGGCGATAAGTGTAAGAATATGTTTTTCTCTACGTGTTAGTTTAGGGGTGTCTTTGGTGTCTTGCGATACAGAGTCTGCTAGAATTTTTTGTATTTCGCTACCAAAATAAAACCTGCCTTTATTTACTTGAGTAATGGCTTCTACTAGTTCGTTGCTAGTGGCATTTTTTAATAAATATCCTTTTACACCATTACGTATCATTTGATTGATGATACTGGGTTCAGAATAAGTGCTTAATCCTAAAATTCCAATATTGGCTCTTTTATTAAGTATCATGCCCACCATTTCAACACCGTTAATATCAGGTAGGTTTACATCTAATAGTATAATATCACAAGTTTCCTTTTCTAAGTAGTCTAGCGTGTCTTTGCCGTTGGTAAAATAATTTTTGATATGAATTGTAGGTTCACCTGCCAAAAGTGTTTTTAATCCCTCTATAACCATTGGGTGGTCATCTACAATAACTACATTGATTGGTTTAAGCTGCATCTATGTTTATATGTACGTTAACGGTTGTGCCTTCATTTATTTCTGAGCTAAAATCTAAATTACCTTTAAGGTAAGCAACTCTGGTTTTTAAGTTAGAGAGACCCATGCCCGATGATGGTGTGTTATCGGTCAAATCTTTATTAAAACCTACGCCATTATCTTCTACGGTAATATCTACTTTATTGCCCTCTCGTATATATTGCACCAATACTTCAGAAGCATTGGCATGCTTAATGGCATTGTTGATCAATTCTTGTATTACTCGGTACATTGTTACTTGTTGGTTTATTTCAATGCCTTTTTCATTGCCATAAAATTGAAGCATTACTTTAGTTTCATTACCAGTCATGCTGCTACAGTAATCTTTTAAAGCAGCTTCAAGCCCGAATTTCACCAAGGTTTCGGGCATCATATTTCTGGCTATGGACCTTAGCTCGGTTAATGAATCTCCTAAATCTTTCATTACTTTTTGAAGTTCCTTTTTGGGGTATTCTTTGGGTTCGTCTTTATCTAACTTAGAAAGGTTTAGACTTATTCCTGATAACCTGCCGCCTAAACCATCATGAAGGTCGATTGCCAATCTCTTTCGTTCTTTTTCTTGTCCCTCTATCATTGCTGAAAAGATTTGATTTTGTTGCTCTTGTTTAAACAAATTCATTTCAGATTCGTGCAGGCGTTCTTTTTTTCTAGCCTTTCGTAACCTTTGGTTATAAATGTAATAGCCGCCAAAAAGTAAAAAAGCAAGAACAGAAGCTAAACCGATTAACATGTAGGTTTGAGATTTTTTCTTTTCATTGGTTATGGTCAAAGAAAGAATTTCTTTTTCTTTTTCAGCGGTATCATATTTAAATTCTAAATCTTTTATATTCTGCATCATTTCATGCGTATTTATACTATCATAAATGTCTATTGCAGCTATGTAATCAAAATATGCATTTTTGTAATTTTCTTGTATGGCCTCGTATTGTGATCTCTTATAAAGACCTTGAAAAACATTGGTTCTTTTTTTCTTTTCTTTGGCTGTATTGATAAATTCGGTCATGTAAGAAATGGCGGCCGGGTAATCATTACTCTTTTCGCTAACAATGGCATAGCGTTGCAAAAGAATATAGAAATCTTGGTGCATTTTGTTTTTAACAACAATCTCCCTAGCATTGTCTAACGATGATATTGCTTCGGTATAATTGCCTAAGCCTGTATTATAAAAACTTTCTTGAGTGTAGTACAATTGCCAATCTAGGGCGTTTGGATCTGTTTCTAGTAAATCTTTCGCCTCTTTTAGGTATGGTTTCATTTGGTTTACCGAATCTAATTGATATAATAATTGGGCAAACATGAGGTCGGTAAAAATGGTTCGTTTTTTAGAGGCTAAAGTTTTATTTATTTCAATACTTTTTACAAAGTTCTTATACGCATCTAGAGATTGCCCCATTCTCATATTCATAACACCCATATTGGTATATACTCTGGTTAAAAAATCTAAGTCATTTAGTTTTTTTGCCACAGGTATTACCATGTAGGTCATTTCAATCTCTTTTTCTAAATCACCTTTGTAGCTGTAGTTTATGGCTTTAAAATAATTGCCTTTTAGCCATAATTTTAAATTGGCTCTAGAAGAATCTTGCTTTACTAAATTTTCAATAATATGCAAACCTTCGTCAAGATATTCATCGCCTTTTTCAAGTTCAAAATAATCCATATACGCACCGCCAATAGAGAAAAGTGCAGCAGCTTCTCCTTTTTTGTACTTTATTTTTCGACTTAACGATAATGCTTCAAAAGCAGTTTTAAATGTCTCTACAGAATCTGTTTTACTTAATACTATTGATAGCTCTGAAAGTAAATTTACTTTGGCAGTATCTGTTTTTACCGATTTAAGTTCATTGCGTAGGCTATCGATTTCTTTTGTGTTGTCAATTTGAGAAACCAAACAATGAGGTATAATCAGAACTAGTAATAATATGTTAAAATGAAATGTGTTTGTTTTCATAGAGAAATGTTATTAGCCCCAATATACATCTCTTTACAATAGTATAAATACTTCAAAATCAATATACCAGAAAACCAGTAGATAAAAATACGGTTTAGAGGGTATTTCCTAAAACAATAAGCGAGCCTAACTTGTGCCTATCAAATGATAGCCAACCAACCTAATAATTTTAAGAGCACAGAATGAAGTTAAAAATAACCTTGACTATTTTATTATGTATGCTGTTGTTTTCATGTAAATCACAACAATTCACTGTAGATAACTTACCAGAAAAACGCTTAGTTTTTGGTAAAGGTGGTGGTATGACCGGAGTAATAGATACCTATATTCTTTTAGAGAACGGTCAGTTGTTCCATACCAATTCTATCACTAAAAAATCAGAAGAGCTCAATTCTATTTCTGAAAGTAAAACCGAAGAGCTTTTTGATCACTTAGATATGCTACAGCTAGTTAATGTTGATTTTAATCACCCTGGTAATGTCTATTATTTTATTGAAGATGTAAATGAAGAGTTCACTACAAAAATCGTTTGGGGAAGTTTTGAGTATGGTATAGCACCCAAGTATAAAGCTTTATATGAAAACTTAATAAAACAAATAAAATAAGTAACCATGAAAAGAACACTAAGCTACTTAATTGTTTTAAGTTTCCTTTCCACTACCATAGTTATGGCTCAGGATTCTTTTGATGACAAACGACATGATAATCAAGGGGCTACATCTAAATCTGTTCAGCCCAAACCTTTTAATCTAGATCCTTTAAAACAAAATACCCAAAGAACATCGGTATTAACGGGTAATAGAAATTTTCAAATGCCTTCAGTTTTCAATAGAATAAAGGCTGATGCAAAGTTTATACATACTACTATTAAAAGACAAAATAGTGCTTCTTCTATTTTTATAAAGAGTGTATCTACCGATGAAGCTAAACAAAACATGTCTAGAACATCTAATGAGGCTACAGCAAGAACATATCTTTCTGAAATTGCACCATTATTGAATATCAAAGATGCTACAAATGAGTTTCGGTTAAAAGCCGAAACAACCGATGATTTAGGTCAATCTCATCTTAGAATGGAACAGGTGTATAAAGGGGTAAGGGTGTACGGGGCAGAGGTTATTGTGCATATTGGTGCCAATAAAAATGAACTGGCAATTAACGGTTCGCCGTTTTCTAGTCCGGCCAATACTGATATTACGGCTAAAGTATCATTTGATAATGCGATTATGCGTATAGAATCAGATTTGAAAACCAAGCTGACCAAGTCGACTATTTCAAATAACGGATTCATTACCATTCCGCAACCGGAAGCCGAACTTATTTTTTATCCTACAGAAGAAAATTTGGTTTTAACACATCACATTACTGTACACCCTAATATAAAAGATCGTTGGGAGTATTTTTTAGATGCCAATACGGGCGAGATACTTCATAAGTACTATCATACCTGTACTTTAATGCATGAGCTAAACTCTTTTGAGCCAAGTGAAAATGCACCTGTATCACCACCGTCCAGTGGATCTGGTCAAGATTTAAATGGTATAACAAGACAATTGAACACCTATAATACAGATGGTTTCGATTATATGATAGATGTTTCTAAACCAATGTACAACGCTTCTCAGTCTACAATGCCCGATAACCCGGTAGGTGGTATAATGACACTTGATCTACGAAATGCCATACGTGATGAAAACACGGTAATTTATCATGTGCAGAGTTCGAGTAGTACATGGAACAACCCTATAGCAGTTTCGGCACACTATAATGCTAGTGTTGCTTATGACTACTTTTTAAATACATTCAATAGAAATTCTATTAATGGGGAAGGCGGTACTGTTTTTTCATATGTAAATGTTGCCGATGATGATGGCGGTGGTTTAGATAATGCTTTTTGGAACGGTACATCTATGTTTTATGGTAATGGTAGAGATGCATTCGCTCCATTGGCAGGTAGTTTAGATGTAGGCGGCCATGAAATGTCTCATGGCGTTATCCAAAATACTGCGGGGTTGGTATATGAATATCAATCTGGAGCCATAAACGAATCTTTTGCTGATATTTTTGGTACGATGATCGATCGTGATAATTGGCAACTGGGCGAAGATATCGTAAATACAGAATACTTTGCCTCTGGTGCTATGCGCGATATGTCTAACCCTAATAATGGCGGTAGTGAACTTAGTGATCGAGGTTGGCAACCTAAAGATATGACCGAGTATTATACGGGATCAGGCGATAATGGCGGGGTACATATTAATAGTGGTATACCCAATAGGGCATATTATTTAATAGCTACGGCAATAGGAAAAGATAAGGCAGAGCAGGTATATTATAGAACGTTGGCAACATATCTTACGGCAAACTCGCAATTTATTGATCTTAGATTAGGGGTAATACAAGCTGCGACCGATTTACATGGTGCCAATTCGCAAGAAGTACAAACGGTTATTGATGCTTTTGATACTGTGGGGATAGTAGATGGTACTGCCACCGATACCGAGAATGAAATACCTACGGCAACTGGGTCAGAATATATTTTGAGTGTAGATATTAGAGATGAAGACCCTAATACACTTTATATTTCAGATACTAACGGTGAAAATTATGTGCCATTGACCACTACTAAGCTTTCTCGCAAACCTAGTGTAGCAGATGATGGTAGTCTTGCTATTTATGTTACAGAAGATCATACCATAAATGCGGTGGTCTTAGATCAAAATAATATAGAAGAATTTGTAATTTCTGAAGAAACAATATGGGCTGCTGTGTCTCTATCGAAAGATGGTTCAAGGCTTGCAGCGGTTAGAAATGATGTTGACGGAGTAATTTTTATTTCAGATTTGGTAACATCAGAAGCGATGGTTTATGAGTTGTATAACCCTACTAGTGCAGACGGAGTTACCACAGGAGAAGTTTTATATGCCGATGCTTTAGAGTGGGATTATTCTGGACAATATTTAATTTACGATGCTTTAAATGAATTGAATAATGCCAATGGGTCTTCTATAGATTATTGGGACGTTGCATCGCTTCGTGTATGGAACAATCAGACCAATACTTTTGGCGATGGTAATATTCAAAAAATATTTACCAATCTGCCCGAAGGATTAAGCATCGGTAATCCTTCATTTGCTAAAACATCGGGTAATATTCTGGCATTTGATCTATTTGATGAAACAGATGATTCTTATGAGGTTATTACGGCAAATATTGAAACAGGTGAAGTAAAAACGGTTTATATCAATAATAAATTAGGATTTCCTAACTACTCGAAAAATGATGATAAGTTGTTATTTGACACCTTTAATGATGGCGATGAAGATATAGCGATAATCAACTTGGCAGCAGATAAATTATCTCCAAATGGGGCGGCAAGTGCCATTATACCTAACGGAATTTGGGGTATTTGGTATACCGAGGGTTCGCGTGAAACGGCTAGTAGTGAAAAAGATATTACAGATTTTAGGTTTACTGTTACCAATCCGGCATCGGTCGGGGCTGTCAATGGAACCAATATTTCTATTTCGGTGCCATCTAATATTAATACTCAGAATTTAATAGCCACATTTACCCATTCTCAAAAATCTCAAGTCTATATAGGCGATGTGCTACAGCAAAGTGGTGTTAATGCCAACGATTTTTCGAATCCGATAAATTATACGGTTATAGGTGAAGATGGTAGTAGTAAAGTATATACCGTTACATTGAACGGTAGTAGTACTACAGACCCTAACGATGATGATGGTGACGGTGTGCCAAATGATTTGGATCAATGCCCTAATACGCCATTCAATACTTCTGTGGATACAAGTGGGTGTGAGATTTTCTCATTGCCTGCAGATAATTTTAGGGTGCTTGCTAAAGGAGAATCTTGTATAGGTAGCAGTAATGGTAGTATCACTGTGACTGCTAGTATGAGTGCGAATTACACAGCGACACTAAGCGGTAATGGAACAGATATAGCGGTAAATTTCACTAATGAAATTGCATTTAACGATTTAGTCGGCGGTGCATATACTATCTGTATTTCGATACAAGGTCAAACTGGTTATGAGAATTGTTTTGATGTGGTCGTTGCAGAACCAGATAGCTTATCGGTTTCTTCTAAAACCGATCTTACTTCTAAATCGGCAACTTTTAACTTATCCGGTGGATCTTTTTATACCATTAAAATAAACGAAGAAGTTTTTACAACTTCAGAGGCTGAAATAACAATTCCGTTACAGGTTGACGTTAACAATATAACTATAAAAACAGATGCTGATTGTCAAGGGGTCTATGAAGAAGTTATCGAATTGTCGGCAAAGACCATCATCTATCCTAATCCTGTTAGTACGGGTGAAATTACAGTACAGTTAAGTGCTCCGTCCGATCAGGTAATGACGATGCAGTTGAACACTTTCGATGGTAGTACTATACTATTGAAAATGATAGCACCTGGTACTACCATGGTTGTTTTAGATGCAGATATGCTTCAAAGCGGAATCTATTTGTTATCCATTATGAATGAGGATAGAATTGAAACTTATAAAATTATAAAGCAATGAAAAGCGTATTAAAAATAATAATGGGAGTAGTGGGTCTAATCACACTTACGTCTTGCCCTGGTAGTAAAGACGACTCTGGTAATGACAACCCAAATGAAGGTGGTGACCTTGGTAGTGTTACCTTGGTTTTTCCAGAAAATAATTCTGAATGTACAGAAGGCGATTCATTGAATGATACCGAAAGTACAATAACCTTTATGTGGGAAGAAGGTGTCAATGTAGATAACTATGAGGTTACGGTTCGTAATCTCAATACTAACAATATAAACACCGTTAACGCGAGTACCAATGAGAAGGCCATCAGTCTTACGAAAAATACCCCTTACGAGTGGTATGTAGTTTCTAAGGCTGCTGGTTCTGATCAAGCTCCAAGTAGCGCTAAATGGCAATTTTATAATGCGGGTACGGGTGTGGAAAATTATGCTCCTTTTCCGGCTACAGCAGTAAGTCCTACAAGAGGGCAAACAGTTAGTACAGCTGGTACTATTACTTTAGAGTGGAATGCCAATGATGTGGATAATGATATTGTAGATTATGAGGTGTTGTTTAGCACATCTAACAATCCTACAGAAAATATTGCAAATACATCGCAGAATACAACAACTGCGACTATTAGCTCTGGGCAAACCTATTTCTGGCGTGTCATTACTAAAGATGAAGCAGGTAATTCATCTAAATCAGATGTGTTCGATTTTAAAGTGCAATAAATACGAGAGATGAAGAATTATATAAAATCTAGCAGCTTTTTTATTTTATGTTTTCTAAGCATTTTTATAATAGGTTGTACAAAAGATGCTGAGGTAGCATTGAATGAAGACGGAGAAGTCATTAATCCAGAACAAGGAAATAAAATTGTTTCTGGTGACCCTGTTATGAATAGTTTTATTATGACTACTTGGGATGAAAGTATCGTTAAATTAGATGCTACTACTGGAGAAGAGGAAATTGTGTATACGCTTCCAGATTATATTTATCCTGAAAGTTTGCCAGATTATAGTAACGGGGTGCTTTATATAGCTTCAGATGATAATTCGGTCAATGCCGTTGATGTAAATACGAATAGTTTTTTATGGGATACGCCCATGTTAGAATATCATAATGCTTCGGGTATTTCCAATACCAATTGTGAAGGTGGTATTTGTTATACTTCTGGTGGTTACGGGGTAGTTGTAGCGTTGTTTGAAGGTTCTGGAGATATAAAATGGCATTATTCTACAGATTTAAATGGGGAGTTGGATGATGTCTTAAATGAGGCTACGACACCAATTGTTTATCAAGATAAAGTGTACATTTTTAGTGAAGAAGATTTTTTGGAGTATTACCCTGCGTACATGCATGTGCTCGATAAAGAAACTGGTGCTTTGCTTAGTAAAGTAGAACTGCCTAATGATATTTCTTCTGTGCCGGTTATAGAGAATAATATGTTATACCTGCCAGCGAAGAACATGTACGCTATAGATTTGAGTACGTTACAGGTGCGTTGGTCTTTTGAAGCCGAGGGTGTTAGTGCGCCCCAAGTAACTGAAGATAAAGTATTGTTTGGTGGGATACCTGCAGATGATACTATTCACTCGGCACTGTATTGTTTAGATAAAGAAACAGGTGCTTTTATATGGGGAAAAGAAACTGGTTTTGATACGTTATGGTCGCCAACCGTCGTAGAAAATGTTGTCTTTGGTGTTCATGAAAAAGGAACTTCTTTTATCGCTACTAACGGTAGACCTTTTGCATTACGACTATCTGATGGGGAGGAGCTCTGGTATAGAGATAGTGTTTCTTGTGATACTACCCCGGTATACGCTAATGGTATGCTTTACTTTCATGGGCATAATATTAACGCTAGTTCTGATAGTGACGAAGATGTAGGTTTAATTGCTATGGACGCTAATACAGGTGATGTTATTTGGCTCAACAATATTTTTGGAAATGATCGTGCATATACACCTATTGTAATAGCACAGAACGGAGTCTTTGGTCCGGGATATTTTAGGTAAAATTTAATAGGGTGTTTGTTCGAAACCCTGTCACCGTTAGTTGGGTGGCAGGGTTTTTAAATTGCCATTAAAAATAATAAGCGACCCCAAATAATAGGCCAGATGTATTTAGGTTGAGGTTAAAATTGTTGTTTTTTGAATAATTTCCTGCATCGTATTTAAGTTCTGAAAAAGAGTATCCTAAAGAACCATAGTTAACTTCCATTGCTAATTTTTTATTTAAGAAATAGGTAATGCCTGGGCGTATTCCAATAAATATAGTGTTTATGTTATAGTCATTTTGGTCATTTTGATTATTCAGTTTATTGGAATTCCAAGATTTAAAATAATTTGCCTCGCCTTGTAAATAGAGAGAAAGTTGTTTCCCTATACCTTTATAAGCTCTTACGTAAGGGGCTATTCCTAAACCGTGTTGAGTTGATTTTGAAGAATTACTAGTAATGTCATCACTTATGGTGCCTTCAGAAGTATAATTTCTGTACTGTAAACCTAACCCCAAACTTATATTGTCTTTAAAGGCATAGCCAAAAGACGGTGTTATTAAAATTGAGCTACTTGATGTTTCTCTGGTATCACCAAAAAAAAGAGATGTTGGATAACTATAATCCGTACTATTCGAAAAATTTATGGAGGTCTTACCAGTAATGTTCCAAGTCCCTTTTTCGATAATTTGTTTTTCTTCGGTTTCTTGTGCGGCACAAAAAGTGGTAACGCAGATGGCGGTAATCAGTAAAATTGTTTTCATAGAAAGTATGTTTTATGTTCACTTAGGCACTATCAATTGATATGCCATTATTGATGTAAATTCTTACATTAACCATTGCATAACATTAAATTAATTTTGATGTTAAATATTGGAAATAATCCTAATAATTGGAAATAATCCATAATTTAGCTATCCCGAATTTTAAAGGATAGTTATGAGCAAAACCATTTTACATATAGATTTAGATACATTTTATGTATCCGTAGAACGATTAAACAATCGTGAATTACAGCATAAGCCATTATTAGTGGGCGGTACGGGAGATCGCGGAGTAGTAGCTGCGTGCAGTTATGAAACCCGCGGATTTGGAGTGCATTCTGGTATGCCCATGAAAATGGCGCGTGAACTGTGCCCTGATGCTGTTGTAATTCGTGGTAATGCGGGTGACTACAGTAAGCATTCAGATATAGTAACCGAAATCATAAAAGAGTATGTTCCTGTTTTCGAAAAATCGAGTATCGATGAGTTCTATGCAGACCTCACCGGTATGGATCGTTTTTTTGGTTGTTACCAGTATGCATCAGAAATGCGTAAGAAGATTATCAATGAAACCGGACTCCCAATTTCTTTCGGATTATCAGCTAATAAAGTAGTTTCTAAAGTAGCGACGAACGAGGCGAAACCAAACAATCAATTAAAGATAGATGAGGGATTGGAAAAACCTTTTTTAGCACCGCTATCCATCAAAAAAATACCAATGGTGGGCGATAAAACTTATCAGACTTTACGGAACCTTGGTTTGCGACAAGTACGAACCGTACAAGAAATGCCCATGGAGGTAATGCAAAGGGTGTTGGGTGCTAATGGCGGAGTAATATGGAAGCGTGCTAATGGAATTGATAATACGCCTGTAATTCCGTTCTGTGAGCGAAAATCTATTTCTACAGAACGAACTTTTAACAAAGACACTATTGATGTAAACAGACTACGAGGTATTCTCATTGCTATGACCGAAAACTTGGCGTACCAATTACGAAGGGGCGAAAAACTGACCGCTTGTATTTCGGTAAAGATTCGGTATTCCGATTTTAATACTTATTCAAAGCAAATGCGCATACCGTATAGTAGTGCCGACCATATTCTAATACCTAAAATTTTAGATCTATTCAAGACCTTATATAACCGTAGGTTATTAGTTCGGTTAATTGGTATACGTTTCAGTCATTTAGTGTCCGGTAATTATCAGATTAATCTGTTTGATGATACCGAAGAAATTCTAAGTCTTTATAACGCTATGGACAATATCAGAAAACGCTACGGAGACAAAAGTGTATTGCGGGCATCGGGTATGGGAGCAAAAACAATAGGCAGAATGCATAACCCTTTTAACGGATTGCCACCTGTGGTTTTGGCGCATAGGAAAATCTAGTTGTTGGTTGTTCGTTCGTTGTTCGTTGATGGTTGTTGGTTGTCGGTTGTTGGTTTTTTGCGCCACACGCTAAGCGCAAGTACGTCTTCACGAGGAGGATCGACGAAGTGATCTGCTAAATTGGGGTGATAATGATTATCCCTAGTACCCATTTTCGGCAGATTGCTTCGGTGAAAATACCTCGCAAAGACGACACCCGTTCACTGAGCGTAGCCGAAGTGAAGTATTGTTTAAGAAAGGAGAGAAAAGAAGAAGAGCATTGCGCAGCACGCTTAGCGCCTCACGCAAAAAAAAAGCACACTGCGCGTAGCGTCAAGCGAACAGCGCAAACACGAACAACCGACAACCAACAACCGTCAACCAAAAAGCAAAGCGCAAAAAACGAACAACCAACAACGAACAACGAAAAAAGTGTACCTAAACTGCCACACATACTACAGCCTTCGCTACGGGACTTTCTCGGAGATTGAGCTTTTGCAATTGGCAAAAAAGCATGGTATTACACAATTGGTATTGACCGATATAAATAATACATCGGCTTGTTTAAACTTTGTTCGTAAAGCACCCGAATATGATGTGCGACCTATTTTGGGTATCGATTTCAGAAACGGAGTGGAACCATGCTTTGTTGGTGTAGCAAAGAATAACGAAGGGTTTTTAGAGCTCAATGATTTTTTGTCGCATCACATTCATAACGAAAAGAAGATTCCAGAAATCGCTCCGCAGTTTCAAGATGTGTTTGTTATTTATCCCTTTGAGAAAGTATTGGAGAGTGAAAAGAAAGTCTTTGCAGCACATGAGTTTATAGGGGTTTCCGTTAATGAGTTAAAACGACTTCGTTTTTCAAGGTTATTAGAACAACGAGATAAAATTGTATTGCTACAACCAGTCACGTTTAGAAACAAGCGCGATTTTAATGCACACCGATTACTTCGTGCCATTGATAAAAATACTTTGCTGAGTATGTTGTCGGTTACCGAGCAGGCTCGCGATGATGAACACATGTATGCGATACCTAATTTGGCGGCGCATTTTTCTGAACACAGCTTTATTTTAGAGAATACTCAACAGTTGATGGATGCCTGTACTATAGATTTCGATTTTACCGAAGGGCGAGAAACACAGAACTTAAGTACCTATTTGGGCAGTAAGGCAGAAGATGAGGTATTTTTAGAACAATTGTGCCAAGAGGGATTGCCCAAGCGTTATTCAGAAATTGACCAGACTGTTTTGGACCGTTTAGCGAAAGAGCTGTACCTCATTAAAAAGATGGGTTTTGTGTCTTATTTTCTCATCAATTGGGATATCATCACTCATGCTCGAAAACAGAATTTCTTTTACGTGGGTAGGGGTAGCGGAGCCAATAGTATAGTGGCGTACTTGCTTTTTATTACCGATGTAGATCCTATGGAGCTAGATCTGTATTTTGAGCGTTTTATTAATCTGTATCGTGTAAATCCGCCCGATTTCGATATTGATTTCTCGCATCGCGACAGACCGGTTATGACGGAGTATATTTTTAACCGATTTGGGAATGTGGCGCTCTTGGGGACCTATGTTACTTTTCAATCTAGGGGAGTAATCAGAGAGCTGGGTAAGGTATTTGGGCTACCAAAAGATGAAATAGATCTATTATGTAATGGTAATGTTGAGGCAAGTAGATTAGATAATATATCGGCTTTGGTTTTGAAATACACACAGCTGCTACATGGCATGCCCAATTACTTGAGTATTCATGCAGGCGGAATTCTAATTACCGAGAAACCTATTCACTGGTTTTCGGCGACCAATATGCCACCAAAGGGATTCCCGACTACGCAGTTTGATATGATTATTGCCGAAGATGTCGGTATTTTTAAATTCGATATTCTTGCTCAACGCGGACTCTCAAAAATAAAGGAGACACTTGATATTTTAGAACGCGACCGACCAGAAGAATTTGCCAAGTTCGATATTCATGATATTAAGGCATTTAAGAGAGATCCTAAAATCAATAATTTGGTGAAAACAGCACAGTGTATGGGTTGTTTTTATGTGGAATCTCCCGCCATGCGGATGTTATTGAAGAAGCTTGAAGTAGATACCTATTTGGGTTTGGTAGCGGCAAGTTCTATAATTCGCCCGGGAGTATCTAAAAGCGGAATGATGCGTGAATACATTCTTCGCCATCGTAATAAGGGCAGGGCAGAGGAATTGGCGCACCCGGTGATGTTAGAAATTATGCCAGAGACGTACGGAGTTATGGTCTACCAAGAAGATGTGATAAAAGTAGCACACCATTTTGCAGATTTAGACTTGGGTGAAGCTGATGTATTACGACGCGGAATGAGCGGTAAGTTTCGTTCGCGAGAGGAGTTTCAAAAAGTGCAAGATAAATTTATGGACAACTGCCGTAGAAAAGGATATGCAGAGAAGCTCATTCAAGAGATTTGGGATCAAGTTGCAAGTTTTGCAGGCTATGCTTTTGCTAAAGGGCATTCGGCATCATATGCGGTAGAAAGTTATCAGAGTTTGTTTTTGCGTGCCTACTATCCGTTAGAATTTATGGTGGCGGTGCTCAATAATGGTGGTGGATTTTATAAACCCGAATTCTACGTACACGAAGCCCGTATGTTAGGGGCAACAATTCATCCACCTTGCGTAAATAGAAGTAATGCGGATAATCGTATTTACGTTAAGGATCTGTATTTAGGATTAGGCTATTTACGGGAATTGGAACAACGGGTAATGGAGCGTATTTTAAAAGAACGCTTTGTAAAAGGTGATTTTATATCGTTGGAAGATTTTTTGGATAGATTGATTATTTCCATAGAACAAGTCAGTATTCTAATACGAATTGATGCTTTCAGGTTTACGGAAACCAATAAACATGAACTGCTATGGAAAGCACATTTGTTTTTGAACAAGACCAAAAAGATAGACCACCCGAAATTATTTGCACCACGGCACCAACATTTTGAGATTCCGTCATTATATAGTACCAATTTAGAAGTCGCTTTTACGCAGTTAGAGTTGTTAGGGTTCAGTTTATGCAGTCCGTTTGAGCTTTTGGTAGAAACACCATTAAATAGTTCGGGCAGTAAAGATTTGGAACGTTACCTGAATAAGAATATTGATATCTATGGATATTTGATAACGGTAAAGCGAACCAGAACACATAAAGGTAAAGCTATGTTCTTTGCTACGTTATTAGATCAACAAGGGCAAGTTTTTGATACCGTGCTGTTTCCGCCCGTTGCTAAAAAATATATGTTTCTAGGAAGAGGCATTTATAGGTTCTATGGAAAGGTGGTCAGTGAATTCGGTTTCTTGAGTATAGAGGTCATTAAAATGCAAAAGCAAGACTTTATACAAGACCCTAGATATGCCGATATGAAAACCAGCATTAAGGTTTTTGATCAAAAGAAAATTGGAGAAGAGAAAATAGAAGTTAGAGAATAGAGGAAGCGCAGTTCGCTATTCGCAATATGCCACTCGTAAAGCGCAAAAATAATCATCGAGTGAATCGTTCAGGACGAGGCGAAAAGCACCCAGCGCAAAAACCAACAATTAACACTTGTGCTGAGCCTAGCCGAAGTAACCAATTTAGAAAGCCTCTAATACATAACCGAATATCCAATAAAGAAGGATAAATACAAAAAAGGTTCCAATACAACCGCATTTTCCACCGCCTATTTTCTTAGCTCCATACCAAGCGCCAATAATTTGAATTAGTTTTTTCATGAGAGCAATTTACGGGTTTTTGTGGTTGCTTTTGGTTTAAAAGTTAGCTCAAAAGGTCGTGGTATATGGATTTGAAATCTTTTTTAGATGTTGGGTCAACCTATATCATAAAATAAATGGCAAGATATTTCATGACTTATATTTTAATAGTATAATTTTATGTGTAATATATACATGTAAACTTCGTTATCATCACATAAACTAAGTTTATTAAAACATTAAAGGCGCCCCCATCATAGATGCACGAAAATAATAAAATCCTTGTTGATTCATTGAAATGGTTTGTTCTAGTGATTAAGCGTAATCACGAAAAGCAGGTGGCGAAGATTCTAGAAAATCATGGGTTTGAAATCTATTGTCCTTTAAAGAAAGAAATTAGGCAATGGAGTGATCGTAAAAAAACAGTTGAAGTTCCAATTTTTCAAAACTATATATTCGTTAGAATAAAAGAGTCTAATAGAGATACTGTATTTCTAACTTCTCATATTAAAAAATATCTGTATTGGTTAGGTAAACCTGCT
This sequence comes from Maribacter sp. Asnod1-A12, assembly GCF_045063735.1. Lineage (NCBI taxonomy): Bacteria > Pseudomonadati > Bacteroidota > Flavobacteriia > Flavobacteriales > Flavobacteriaceae > Maribacter > Maribacter sp. Asnod1-A12. Next base: position 950,454 of record NZ_JBEFNZ010000006.1, on the reverse strand, counting down.
ATTGTACGCGATGTTGAAATCGAAGTAATTCGTAGATGGATGACTGATGATTCGGTCTGCAACGTAACAGCTTCGCATTTACAAAAAGGAAAACTTATTAAAATAGAAAAAGGAGCTTTTAAAGATAAAGAAGCTACCATACAAGAAGTTCGAAAAAACGAATTAAAACTTGTTTTAAATGGTTTAGGTATTGTGTTACTAGCTAAAATTAGAGATGTAGCTTAACTAAGGTGCTTCTGTCGACTGTTTATTCGCGTATTTTATTAGAATAGGATTTCGAATCACTAATTAAACCGCCTTTTTTAATTGATAGAGTTCATAATTGACCACTTTTTGTGCAATTGGTCTTAATTACGCATCTTATCTTTTTTATTTCTTTCAAATTACTTTTATTTGCCCTACCATAACTATTAATTTGCTTAAAACGAAGTATTTGTAAGTTTTTTCTATCAAAAAACTTAGTAAAGGCAAAAAAATAAACACTAATCTAATCTAAACAATGCACTATCTTAAAAGTGTGAAAATTATGATGTGGATTTAACGGCGGAGCCGTTGAACTACCTGAAATAAAAGTCATAATTATCTAAGACTAATTGAGTTTTTTTGTAAAAGTCAACGGTCATTTTCTAAATAATTTAGCGGCTTTTAAAATTCGATGATGTTTCACATAGTAAGCATTAATCGTGCTTTGCACTATAAGAAAATAACAAATCTTTTTAAAAGGTTAACTTATCATGTAAATGATTTTCTTCGTCGAATATAATTGTAACTATGATTAAATTTTACAAATATTGCCAAGAATAATTTTGTTATTATTCCATATCTATATTAAAGTTTTCCCTTATCAATAAATGAAATATCGAAATTCAGATTTTATAATACCTGTATCTATAATACTGCACTTATGTATTATAAATGGAGTGTTATTCATTTTAACTCCAGAAACATATTTTAATGCATTTAATATAGCGTATTACAGCATTAGTTGGCTACTGGTTACTTTTTTCTTGAACTACTATACCACAGAAAGAAAAGAGCTTTTTTTTACAAGGTTCCACAAAATCATACAAGTTCTTTTCGTTTATTTTCTTTCCTATTTTGCCTTGTTTGCAATTAAAGATGAAAGAATACCTTCCGTTCACTATCAATATTTAGTTTATGGTATTTTATCTCTAGCGTTGTTTTGGTATAGGGTTGTATTTTTTTGGGTAAGAGGTAAGTTTAGGGTTGTCGGCGGTAACAATGTTAAAGTTGTCGTTCTGGGGCGTGATCGTAATTTGAAAAAAATTAGAAAGGTTTTTGATAACCCTACTTTTGGGTATCATTACATGGGTTATTTCTCCGATAGACCATCCAAAAGCCCTACATATTTAGGTGAGGTTGTTAATTCATTTGGTTATATCTTAGATTATGATGTTGATATCATTTACTGTGTGGCTTCTAATTTCAATGAGTCTGAACTAAAGAATTTTGTTGATTTTGCAGATAATAATTTGATTCGTTTTAAGGTGATATTAGATGATATGGATGTTTTTAACCGTGCAATGTCTATTGAAACCTATAATACCACACCGGTACTTAATTTACGCAATGTACCTTTAGATACCGAATATGGTCGTATTATTAAGCGTGCATTTGATATCGCTTTTTCTGGTATGGTCATATTATGCATACTCTCGTGGTTAACACCTATTTTATATATTTTAATAAAATTAGATTCCCCTGGTGATTTTTATTTTAAACAATTACGGCATGGGTATAAAAGAAAAACTTTTTGGTGTTATAAATATCGTTCTATGACAGTAAATATGGAGTCTGATTCGCAGATGGCTAAAAAGGGTGATATGCGTGTTACGCGTATTGGTAAATTTATTCGTAAAACCAGTATAGATGAATTACCGCAATTTATAAATGTATTTAAAGGAGATATGAGTATCGTTGGTCCCAGACCACACATGGTAGTGCATACCAGTGATTTTGAAAAATCTGTAGATAAGTACTTGGTACGACACTTTGTAAAGCCAGGTATAACTGGTTTGGCCCAAATAAAGGGATATAGAGGCGAAATTGTTAAGCCTTCAGATATTATGAACCGTACGCGTTTAGATATTTTCTATGTAGAAAGATGGTCTATGGGCTTAGATTTGCAAATTATATTTTATACAGTTTATAATATATTTAAAGGAGAAGAAAAGGCATATTAGTATTTTTGCCTTAATACGATATCGATGTAATTAAAATGATATGAAAAAGATAAAAAATATGTTCTTGAATTTTACCAATCTACAATTCAGAAATTTTGTTGGGGTGCTATTTATACTAATGTTTGTTTCATGCGGCAATATGAAAAAGTCAACATATTTTTATGAAGCTCCAGATTCTATATATAATTCTTCGGTCCATGAAAATTTAGAAGATACATTACGAGAGAACGATTTGTTAAGTATTTCGGTAAGCAGTGTAAATAAAGAAGCGGCCGCTATGTTCAATACTTCTAACCAAGTAGGGGCGAATACGGCAATGGTAAGTGGTGTTTTAGGGCAAGCTTCTGGGTATTTGGTTGATAGACACGGCAATATTCGTTTTCCTATATTAGGTGAAATTGAGGTCATTGGTAAAACAAAGCAAGAACTTAGAGACCATATAACTACTATGTTAACAGATAAGAAATTGTTGTTAGAACCTATTGTAGATGTGCGTGTACTTAATTTTAGGGTTTCGGTACTTGGTGAAGTATTAAGACCTAACTCTTTTATAGTACCGAGTGAAAAAATATCGGTTTTAGAAGCTTTGAGTTTAGCCGGTGATATTACCATTTACGGTAATAAAGAGCGGGTTTCGTTAATTCGTGAAGTGGGTGATAATAAAATATTACAACATCTGGACCTTACCTCTAGTGAAATTTTAAGTTCACCTTATTTTTATTTAAAATCTAATGATGTTATATACGTAGAGCCAAGACCTTCAAAAGTGGCAGAATCAAGTGTAGTACGACCATGGATCCCGGTAGTGCTAAGTGCAATTTCTTTAGCGGTAATAACTATAGTAAATTTTAATTAAAATTTTTCATTACTAAGTTACGGCATTTTTTAATGGGATCTGCTCTTGCGATAAGTATTGAAAAAATAGTTTAAAACAATATTATGTCTGAATTTCAAATGGCAAATAATAGGCAGCAAAACCTATTTCATATCATTCTCCAAAAATTTTTACCATTTTGGCCTCTATTTGTGGTCTTGGGTTTTGTCGGGCTGGTAATCGCTCAATTTTATATATGGAATACAGTACCAAAGTTTGAGAGTTCTGGTGCTTTAATTGTCAATGATGAAAAGAAAGGTGTAGATCAATCGCAATTGATGGAATCTTTTAATGTCTTTGAGTCAAAGAAAATTGTAGAAAATGAAATAGAGGTTATTAAATCAAAAGATGTTGTTGAAGATGTGGTCAACACTTTAGGTTTATATGCAAATATATTTACCAATGGTTTTTTTAACGAACATGTATATTATAAAGATGCTCCAGTTAAAATAGTTTTAATGGATCCATCAGATGTACCCGTTGATTCTGATATTGATGATGTTGAGTTTTCTGTAGACTTTGAAAAAGGCATGGTGTATATGGATGGCGAAGGTACACCGTTCGATACTTGGGTAAGTAATCCTTTTGGTGGTAGTGTACTAAAATTTCTTCCTAATGGTTATGAAAAGTATGATAATGACAAAGTGTTTAGATTTCAAATCATTCCGCCAAGGCTGAAGGTGAATCAAATAGTAAGTAATTTATATGTTGGTGCGGCTAGTAAATCTGCTACTGTTGTTAAAATTCTTTACACTGATGCTATACCGGAGAGGGGAAATGAAATTGTAGATCAACTTATAGAATCGTATAAAAAAGCAACAGTAACCTCTCAAAATTCATTGGCTTCAAATACCCTTAATTTCATTGATGAAAGAATGGAGGTTGTGGGTAAAGATCTTCAGGAAGTTGAAAAGGACCTAGAAAAGTATCGATCTAAAGAAGGTGTCATTAATTTAGGAGAGCAAGGTAATTTATACCTTCAAAATGTGGGTGATTATGATCGTCAAATAGGTGAAATAGATCTTCAGCTTTCGGTTTTAAATAAGGTGGAGCGCTATGTAATATCAAAAAATAAAACTAGCGGTATTGTGCCTTCCACTTTAGGGGTGAACGATCCTATTCTAGGGCAGTTATTACAAAGATTATATGATGCGGAAATTGAATATGGAGAGTTAAGTAAGACTACAGCAGAAAATAATCCATTGTTGACCGTAGTAAGAAATAGAATAGAAAATATAAGACCTAGTATTCTCGAGAATGTTCGCAGTCAAAAGTCTAACTTACAGGCTAGTAAAAGTAGTTTGTCTACCAATAGCGGTAAATATAATGAAGCGCTTAATGTATTGCCCGAGCAAGAACGTATATTTTTAGAAATTAATAGGCGAAAGAAAAGTATTGAAGATTTATATGATTTTCTAGTACAAAAAAGGGAAGAAACTGCACTGTCTTATGCCCCAACCTTAGGTAATGTTAGGGTAATTGAAAAAGCTGAGGCTTCTATTAGACCAGTGTCACCTAAGAAGCCTTTTATATATCTCATTGGTATGTTGATGCCATTAGTTTTAGGGCTGGTATGGGTTGCAGGCAGGGAGCTTCTGAATACTAAAGTCTTATTTCGCTCAGATTTAGAATTGGATGCAGCAATACCTGTTTTGGGAGAGTTGGCCTTTGTAGATAAACCAAAAGAAAAATTATTGGTATCTCAACATAAAGATCTTTTTATTGTAGATCAGTTTAGACGTATTTTAACCGATATGCACATGTATGACGGTGGTGAAATGATACAAACCGTTATGATAACTTCTAGTATCGCTGGGGAAGGTAAAAGTTATGTTAGTTCTAATTTAGCCATGACTTTAGCATTATCTGGTAAAAAAACGGCACTTATAGACATGGATTTAAGAAAGGCTGGTGTTACCCAATTATTTCAATTAGAGAATGATATGGGTATGAGTCAAGTATTAAATAATGGGATGTCATTGAAGGTTGGTGTACAAAAAGCAGAAAATTTAACGGTGTTTCCAGCGGGTGCAAAAACATTAGATTCATCAAATCTATTGGTTAGTGATTATTGGAAAACATTTATAGCTGCTATAAAAAAAGAATATGATGCGGTAATTATAGATACACCGCCTACAACCTTAGTTTCAGATGCTACTATTTTAGCCCAATATGTAGATAAGACAGTTATTGTTATTCGACATGATCATACACCTAAATTTGTATTGCAACATATAGATGAAACTGTACTTAGAAAAGGTTTTGAAAAGAGCACTCTCATTTTTAATGGGGTTAAAATTAGGGGTGTGATTAAACAAGGGTATGGATATGGGTATGGTTATGACGATTCTGTAGAATTTCAAGAAAATTCATTTTTAGTTCGTTTTAAAAGAATAGTTCAAAACTTTTTTAACTAATTATGCTACAATACATTATAGCGTTTGTTATCATTTTGCTTTTTTTGTTTTTTTTTATAAAAAAACCTACGGTTGAAACTTATGTTAAGTTCACAATTCTTTCATTGCCATTTACTGACACTAAGTTATTACCATTGGAATATGGCTTTGTCAAAGTATTTGATATTTTAGCTTTAACGGCTTTCATTTTTTTATTTAAAGAATTCCTTACTTTAAAAAATAAAAGGACTAATATGACTTATCTAGTTATGGTTGTTATTTTTATAAGTATTACATTATTTGGTAAATTTTCTTCAAGCTTCCCAGATGAAAAATTATATACACTATATCCTATATTTACTATTTTTATTTTTTTAAGATATTTTATCAAGTATTTATATGAAGATTTTACACGTAGGTTTGAATTAGTACACCTTTTAAAAATCGGATTTGTAGTAGCCATGGTTGCTATGTTTCTTCAAATGTCCGTTAGCCAAGAGATAACTTATTATTCCGCTGTGCATGGAAATGCTCGAGGAGAATCTATTAGTACAACTCGATTCCCTGGTTTGTTTGCAGATTCACAAACAAATGGACAATTTTTAGCTATGGGAAGTTTTCTTTTTTTATATGGAACAGCAAGTATAAGAAAAGTGAACTATTTAAGATTTCTTGGATTTATTTGTATGGCGTTATGTGTCGTTTTAGCAGGTAGTCGTTCGGCATTAGGTGGTCTATTAGTGGGTACAGTACTTATTTTTTTAATGGCCAATCTTCGTACAAAATTGATTATTGGTTCACTTGCCGCTATTACAATGCTAATAGTTATAGTTGCTAAACCCAGCATAGCAATTTTAGGGAGAACGGATAATGTTGGAGAAGATCTGTCTTTCAGAGAAGCTATTTGGGAAGAAACAATGCTAATGATTGAAGATAATCCAATAATTGGTATAGGATTGGGTAACTATCAAAAATACATCATGACTTATTATCAAGATTTAAATATAGTTATTGAACCTGGTGTTAAGTATTATTATTTTAGCCAACCGGAGAATGGCTATTTAAAAATACTTGTTGAGCATGGTATAATAGCATTTGTCTTGCTTTTTATACTTATTTTGCGTCCAGTTTTTAAAAATTTCTTAAGGCTTATGAATCATTCGGCTATGGTTGAAGTAAAATTTGTTCTCTGTTCAATTGTAGCTTTTTTGGTGGCATTTACAACCGTTTATAGCTTTCTTGATTATCGATTGTTATCACTGTTCGGAATACTAATTTCCTTATCTATATTACATACAAATTATCGTAAGTCTTATAACCATACTGCGACACAGTTTATTTAAATTTTATAAAAATTCTATTGGTTGAATAAAATTTTTTCAATGAAAATGCATGCCTATCTACAAACTTAGAAATTAATATGAAAAATCTAAATTGGCCAAAAAGATTATATGCTCTGGATATATCCAGAGCTTTTGCTTCTATAGCTGTTATTTTATGGCATTGGCAACATTTTTATTATAATGGCACCTTATTAGATCAGAATTTTGACAGGGTTTCACAACCTTTTTACTCTTTTTTGAGAATTTTTTATGAGCAAGGTGGGCGCGGTATTCAGTTTTTTTTTCTGCTCTCTGGATTTGTTTTTTTTTGGATATATTATGATGCTGTTAAGACTAAAAGAGTAAGTATAAAAGACTTTTTTTTAGCTCGATTTTCTAGGTTGTATCCGCTCCATTTTTTAACACTTATGATTGTACTCTTTTTGCAATTACTTTATTTTTCACGAGAAGGAACTTATTTCGTTTATGAATTTAATGACTTATATCACTTTATTTTAAATCTTTTTTTCGCTTCGCAATGGGGTATTGAACAAGGCTGGTCATTCAATGGACCTGTGTGGTCAGTTTCAATTGAAATATTGCTTTATTTTATATTCTTTATTGTAGCCGTAAAAAAAATAGGAAACTTTTTTTTCTGTATTTCCATTTCGCTCTTGGCATTTGTCGTTAGCAGTTTTTTCTCAGACCATAGCATTTTTGTGGGGTTAACCTCATTTTTTTTCGGCGGTGTGCTGTATCAATTCATACGGCTTATGACCTCCAAATATTTCAGATACAATTATCTGATTTATGTAGTATGTGCCGTATCATGGATTCTAGTAATAACCAATATTTATTTGGTCGAGTTTAGTGAAAACTTAATTGCATATGGATTTTTAGGAAAGTCTGTAGTTGTAATGTTTCCCATTTATATTCTTTTTCCATCAACTGTTGCTTCTTTAGCCATTTTTGAAATATCTAGTTATCATAGTTCTAGTAAAGTTATTGGTTCATTAAAATCTTTATCGTGGATTGGTGATATTACGTATTCATCGTACCTTCTACATTTTCCGTTACAATTATTGGCTGTTTATGCTGTTAGCTATGGCATTTTAGAAGATAGATTTTATTTAACTCGGTGGTTTTTTATTTTATTTTTTGTCTTATTACTACCACTGTCATATGTAACTTTTTTAAAGTTTGAAAAACCTATGCAACGCTGGATTAGGAAAAAATTTGATGTAAAGAGAAAAAACAGCTCGATATTAAAATAAAAATTAATCCTTAAACATAGAACGTTAACCAATTGTAATTATTTTCGATAGCAATGCTCTTCAATTCTTTTCAATTTTTGCTTTTTTTTCCTGCTGTCTGTCTCATATACTATATTCTTGAACCAAAGTATAGATGGGTATTCCTCTTGGTGGCCAGCTATTATTTCTATATGAACTGGCAACCTATTTACGCAGTTCTCATATTTACTTCTACTTTGGTGACTTATTTATGTGCCTTAAAAATTGATAGCACTACAGTTAAAAGTAAAAAAAAGACATATTTAACAGCCAGCCTTATCATTAATTTGGGCATCCTATTCTTATTTAAATATTATAATTTTTTCAATGAATCTATTTTCGGTCTACTGAATGATTGGGGTATTCGTATGACCTTGCCAAATTTTGACCTCTTGCTACCCGTTGGAATTTCATTTTATACGTTTCAAGCTGTTGGCTATACTATAGACGTTTATCGCGGTGACATTAAAAGTGAAAAACATTTTGGTATATATTCATTATTCGTATCATTCTTCCCTCAGTTGGTAGCTGGACCAATTGAAAGAGCAGTAAATTTACTTCCACAGTTCAAAGAAGTAAAAGTATTCAACTACCAACAAGCAGCTGATGGTATTAGGTTAATGATTTGGGGCTTCTTTATGAAAATAGTTGTGGCAGACCGTTTAGCTATCTACGTAAATTCGGTTTATGTTGTACCCGAAAACCATAGTTCTATTACGCTATTGGTAGCTACTATATTTTTTGCATTTCAAATTTATTGTGACTTTGCTGGCTACAGTAATATTGCGATTGGCTGTGCTAAAATAATGGGCTTTGACTTAATGACGAATTTTAAACGGCCCTATTTTGCCCAATCATGTGCTGAATTTTGGTCAAGATGGCATATATCGTTGTCTACATGGTTTAAGGATTATGTTTACATTCCCTTAGGAGGAAATCGAGTAGGTACTATTAAAAACTATCGTAATCTACTTATCACTTTCTTGGTAAGTGGGTTATGGCATGGGGCGAATTGGACATATGTGATTTGGGGGGGCTTAAACGGCCTTTATCAAGTTATCTATAAGATATTGGGTATTTCACCTAAAAGAAAAAAAACAAACGTAAGTATAAATTTGGTCTACATTGGTAACCTCTTGCTTACGTTTGTTCTAATATCTTTTTCTTGGATTTTCTTTAGAGCTAATACACTTTCTGATGCGTTAATCGTAATTGAGCGTATGATAACTGCCCAAGGTTCATTATTTCTGGGAGATAAAAGTTCATTTGTCTATGGCTTGTTTGCAATAGTTATATTGATGCTAAAAGATGGGTACGACGAATTCTACCCAAACGGCACTTTGTTTTTTACGAGTAAACTGAGGCCTGTACGCTATATATCTTATTCTTTGGTGATTGTTTTGATACTACTTTTAGGAGTTTTTGACGGAGGCCAATTTATTTACTTTCAGTTTTGAAATTATGAAGAAATTTATTTTAAGTTGTTCAATAGGTTTTATTTTGGTTTTTGCACTAGATTTTACCCTAGGTCATGGAGTAACTTATTTTTATTACAATCAATCCGCAGGGCCTCAGTATATGACCACTTATGCCATGGACAAATCCAAAGAAGAGTTGTTGATTTTTGGCTCTTCCAGAGCAAAACATCATTATAATACAAAAGTTTTAGAAGACGAACTTGAACTTTCTATCTTTAATACAGGGTCTGATGGTAATTTTATTTTCTATCAAACGGCACTGCTCAAAGCCATATTAAATAGACATACTCCAAAATTTATAATTTACGATTTCTATGGTAGTTTTGGATATGAACAGAATGATTATGATAGATTGTCGGCATTATTACCATATTACAACAATCACCCTGAAATTCGTGAAATAGTAAATATGAGAAGTCCTTTTGAACTAATAAAGAATATATCTCATATTTACCCCTATAATTCAACTCCGGGAAAAATAGTAATGGGCAACATAACATCGAAATCCTCAAAAACAGCTCATCATAATAATAAAGGCTACGAACCTGTAAATAAAAAATTTCACAATTTAGCAGAAATCCCTTATCGTGAACCTTATGATTTTGACGAAAACAAAGTTAAAGTATTCAGAGAATTTTTACAACTATGTAAAAATCGCAATATTCCAGTCCTTGTTACAATATCGCCGGTTTCCTATAACTATCCTAACGATTTTTCATTTGAAATGTGCAAAGACATTTGTGAGCAAGAAGGTATAAGTGTTTATGACTTTTCTAATAAAACTGCATTTCCGAAAGACTTAAGTTTATTTGCTGACGAAATACACCTTAATGAACAAGGTTCTACAGTTTTCTCAAAACTTATTGTAGAATTGGTAAAAACTAAATTTAATTACAAAAAATAGTAATCATAGATAAAGTAATTATATGTCATTTATATTACAGGACTGGAAATCCAATACCACCAAAGGTCGTATTGTATTGGTATTTTTTCGATTGGCAAATTTGGGTACACGCAACAAATTTTATAAAATAATCGGTCTACCCTACCGCATTTTTTACACCATTTTGGTGGAATGGATATTAGGTGTAGAACTTCAATGGAACACGAAAGTAGGCAAGGGGCTTATGTTACACCACGGGCAAGCATTGGTTGTGCATGGCGCCACAATATTAGGTGCTAATTGTAGTCTTAGACAAAGTACAACTATTGGCAGAAAAGAATTACCTGATGGTAGTTTTAGTACATCGCCGGTCATTGGAGATAATGTTGATATTGGTAGTAATGTATGTATTATTGGAGCGGTTAAAATAGGTAACAACGTTAAAATAGGTAGCGGTTCGGTTGTGATAAAAGATATTCCCTCCAACTCGGTAGTTGTTGGAAATCCAGCAAGAATTCTAGGGTGAAATCATATAAAATTAAGTCTCAACAAACCGCATAAAGCATGAAAACTATTTCCAATAATTTTTTTAATAAGTTTCGTTCCAAAATTTTTAAAAATAGCATTTGGGGTCTTCTAGGTAGTTTGCTAAGTAATGTTTTTTTAAGCCTATTTTATGTTTTGGTGGCTAGACACTATTCTGTAGAAGATTTTGGTCAGTATATTATTGCCTATAGTCTTTATCAAATGGTGGTTGCCTTCTCGGCTATGGGATTAGGTCATTGGTTTATTCGTGAAGTTGTAAACGTTCAAGATAAAAATGAATTAGTTGGTAAATTTTTAAAGATGCAAGCTTATTTTGGCATATTTTTCTTTTTACTTAGTTTGTTGTTTACCGTAGTATTATATAAGGATAGTACGGTACGTATTCTTTCTTTGTTTTTTGCCTTTAACATCGTTTTTGACAACATTATTTATTCAATTAAAAATGTTAATATTGCAGAATTTGCTCAGAAGAAAACAGTTACTGTTATGTCTATCGAAGCTTTTTCTAAATTTGCAATTGCCTGTCTTCTTTTCCTTTTTCCTTTTTCTATTATTGTTTTGGCGATTTTACTCGTAATCATACGTTTTATTACGCTTAATCTATTTCTTAAAATTGGGGCTGCAGATGGTATTAAATTTGTTGGATTTTGGAACGCAAAATTACCTTGGAGTTATGTTAAAAATGTTTTATACAAATATTGGCCTTTTGCTGTAATTGGGAGTACTTTTGTTATTTATTGGAAGTCCGCTACATTAATTATTTCAAAAATGCTACCCTTAGAATCTGTAGTTCATTACGAAAACTCATTTAAAATATTTTCTTTGGCACAGATGGTGCCAGTAGTTGTAATTACCACTGCACTACCCAAGTTAGTAGAGCTTTACAAAGAAAATAGCATGCCACTTTTAAAAAGTACTTACAAAAACATTTTTCAGTTATGTATGGTTTATGGTCTCGCTGCCTTTACCTTTACATACTCCTTTGCTGATGAATTAGTACCATGGATTTTTGGTGAAAAGTACGCTGATTCTGCCTTATACACCAAAGAAATGTTCTTTACTATGTTGGTATTTCCTACTTCATTGTTACAAGCAAATATGCTAATTGCTATGAGATTAGAAAAACTAGACATGTGGTTTAACATTAACAGTGTTGTTATTAACACCTTAATTTGTATTATTGGGCTATCCTTTATTCAATCTCTTTCTGTTGTTAACTACGGTATCTTCTGCTCTTTTATAATATTTCACATCTCTCAAGATATTGTGTTGTTAAAACGTAAAATAATTTCACTTACCCATATTATTGGATTCATTGTTATTAGTACGGTCCTAGTGACGAGTTATATTTGGTTTTCTGCAGAACTTTTAAATTACTACTTATTCCCTGTCTTTTGGATCATCATTGGCTTTATTTATTTTTCAATTACTCAAAGCCGAGCCAAGAAAAAAACTACCTGACACAAATATTATGAAAGAAAAAAAAATTGTTTATTATACACAGGTACATTTTCTGGATATGGCGATAGAATACGCTCGTTTATTATCTACCAATGGCTACAAGATGCATTTAATTATTGAAATGTCTCCCAATCAGTTAAAAGCTAATATTCTAGACATCAAAGCAAACCTTGAAGAATATCCAGCCCTTACCACTTTTAATTCTGTTGTAAAAAAATGGCGGTTAGAGTATCTGTCACCATATTTTGAAAACTGTGTTTCTGTTCATTTTGCGGTCTATCCTTCTAACGGTATTTTGCAAACACGGTCAGTGGCCAAATCCGTTCAGAGATACATTTCCACTATTGGTCCTGATTTTATTCACTTAGATGATTTTTCCAGTCGCACGCTCTTCTTTCTTAGTTATTTTATAAAGTATAGAAAAAAAATAGTTGCCAGTATTCACGACCCCTTAACTCATAGTGGAGAATTTGAATTGCAGCGAGAAGTTTATCGTAAAATATGGTTCTACCTAATTCCTATGTTTGTTGTTTTTAGTGAATTCAGCAAAACTATTTTAAAACCCCAACTCTCAAAAAATAAAGAGATCACTGTCCTTAAACTTATGCCCTATACAGTTTATAAATCATTTTTAGCTCAAGATGTTATAAATAAACACCAGCCCAAAGAATACATAAGTTTCGTTGGACGTATTTCTCCATACAAGGGTATCGATATATTCGTTGAAGCTGCCAAAACCATATCCAAATCTTTTCCTGAAGCAAAATTTTTAATTGGTGGTAAAACTGCTCGCGGATATCAACTGGATTTTTTGAGCAGCTCTCACGATAATATTACCATAAATCACAAATTTTTAAGTAACAGCGAGTTATCTTCCATAATCATAAAGTCAAAATTAATCGTATGCCCATATAAAGATGCGACACAAAGTGGTGTTATTATGACTTCATATGCTTTAGGGTGCCCTGTTTTGGTCACTCCTGTTGGTGGTCTACCCGAATATGTCGCACACAACATAAACGGAATGATATCGGAAGAGGTATCAGCAGAGGCAATTACAGCATCAATTAGTGATTTTTTATTAAAAAATAGGTATCAGGAAATGAAGAAAGTCTTAGAAGAAAATACCTTAAAGGAATTTGAAATATATAATATCAAAAAGATAAATAAGGAGTTGTATCAATAAATACTTAGTTGAATCCCTTCGCAGGTAGTGGGAGCAATTCATTGCAGTTAAATAACTCTAACTAATTGTTTACCTAAATGATATTTTGGTATAGCCCCATCATTATGACTGCTTTTTGGTCCCAAGACAATTCCTTTTGACGAAGTGCGCAATTATTTGCAAGAGTTTGGAGTTCTTCTCTATTATTATATAAATTATGGAGCTGTTCGGCAAATTGACTTACAGACTCGTTTGGTGTTGACAAGGGTATTTTTCTTCCTACTTTGTTATTGATTACCTGTCCCATACCACAGGTGTCAAAACATAACACGGGTAAATGATTGCTAATGGCTTCCATCACAACTGTGGAAGTGTCTTCACTAACACTCGTAAAAAAAAACAACTGCGCTCTTTGCATAGCTTCCTGAACAATTTGATGTGGCTGATTACCATGCCAAATAATTTGATTATCAATACCTAAATCAGATGTCAAATTTCTGACATTTTCTTCTTGCTTCGTTCCCCCAGATCCATACACATGCAACTTTATATATTTATTCTTGGTGGTCGCAATAGATTTTAACGCTATTGGAAGCTGTTTTCTAAAGTCGAACTTACCTACCCACATTATGTCAAATGTATTATTTTCAAATCGTTGTTTTGAAATATTTTCAGAAGAAAAGCACCCTGTTTCCGTTATTATTACAGATTCCAAACCTTTATATTTTTTTATAGCATTATATGAATCGGGAATGGAACTAATAAGTAAACTTGCCCGGTTTAAAGCTTTATTAACTCTTTGGTCGTATTGCAATTGTTTTACATTTAATAAGTTCTTTAAACGGACAAAAAGCTGTGTCTTTAAACCAGCTCCCCTTAAATATGCTACAGGGAATTGTTTCAAGCCCCCAATTGGCCCCCATATGAAAGGTAGCTCTTTAATTTTCCATAAATAACCCGGCTCTCTAAAACCTATCATATTAAGTTGATGCACTGCATCAATTGTTTCCTTGCGGCAAATGTCAACCGCCATTTCGTAAGTTTTATATTGCCATTTTTTATAATGTTTATAAAAGCGCCAATCCCCTTGGTTCCAGCACATTTCCCTTACCTGAGTAGCAACAGGATTGTAGTAAAAATGCATATTCTTAGACTGAGGAAGTGTCTCTAAAGCTTTTTCTATATGAACTTTAAACTCGCCTTCCGTAATTATGTGCAATTCACAGTATTTCGCTAAATAACTACACCAGTTCCATGCCATACCAGGCTCACTTCCTGTATGAGGTGAAACTGCATAAGCGTTTATTAGGATTTTTATCATCATATCTAAAAACCATCAACAATTTCATTTTCTAAGGGTACAGAATTGTTTGTCAAATCAGTTATCTCCTCAATATACCGTACCATTTCACTTGTTCCTTGACCTCTATTAACTAGACAATTTATTGTTTTATTGGAGAAGGGTTGAATATGATATTTCAATTTAAATCTTCTTACAATAATATCATTCATCCATTTTCTATTAATAGGAGATTCTCTACGAAATACTTTAAACTTATAATTTAATAGATAAAACAAAGACGACATCAAATAGGTATAACGATCATTATCACCTAGTGCCCTATATACTGAACCGGAAAACATACTACCTAAATTAGGAAATTGAAAGTCTTGATACTTATGTCTTTTAGAATGAAAAATCTCCATTTTATTTTCAATTGACGATGCATTTCCTTTCTTTGCATTAAAAGTAACTTTTGTAATAACCGCAGAAATTTCGCCTCTTCTTAGTGCTGAATTTCTTTTTTCAAGTCGTAAATCATTAATGCTAAAATTAATAACATTCCCGTTAAAATCTACCGCCTCGACTTCCTTTAGAATTTCACTAATTTCATAACCATAAGCACCAGCGTTCATAAAAACTGCACCGCCTATTGTCCCTGGGATGCCTTCTAGACCTTCGAATCCTGTAATAGAATTAAAAAGTGCTATTCTAGATAAATGTGGTAGCATTAATCCACTTCCAGCAATAATTTCCCCAGAACTTTCCAGATATTCAAAATCGTTTAAATCTTTAGTAGAAAGGAGACAATTATAACGAGTTTCATCCAAAAATAATAAATTTGAAGTTGCACCCACAACCTTAAATAGAATTTTCATAGATTTTAAGGCTCTAATTACAAGAACCATTTCAGCTGTATTTTTTGGATATATAATTAAACCAGCGTTACCGCCAGTACCCAAATAAGTGAAACGTTTAAGGTCAACATTTAAAGAATAATTAATCTTTGACTTATTTATTTCAGATATTAATTTATCCATTATCCTAAATTTTTCTTGATATAATTCAAAGAATTAATTTTTTTTTCATTTAACCTTTCATTCGATACTTTAAAATTAATATCAGAATCTAAATCTTCTTGCTCACTTCCTTCCCAAATAATCCTTTCAGAAAGACCTAAAGTGCCTAAAAAATCAGTGATTCTAGAATTATTAGCTTTGTTAGGTTTTAGTACTGCATAAAACGGAATATTAAAATTTACAGAAAAAGCTGTTCCATGAAAGGAAGTTGTAAAGACAAATTCTGCGTTTCTAAATAATGCTACAAATTCCGCAGGTCCCGCATCTAATAAATTTACAACTCCCTCATGAGTAGCATTAGAAAAAGCCCTTTTGCATATATTATAAATCTTACAATTCATTTTTTCCTTTAAAGCTAGGGCCTGTTCAATTAATGTTTCGGACTCATGCAGCTTGTAAATAAGGATATATTTTTCCTTTGGTAGTGAACTCGTATCTTTTAATACCGTCTCCCAGTCATCTTTAGACAACAACAATGTGGGGTCCAAAACTTGAGTTGCCTCTTTGCCGGAGATGGTTTTTACTAACTTTACACCTTGGTTTTCTCGAACGGCAATATGATCTAAATTATTAAAATAATTTTTATAAAGGTCATAGTATTGTTTTGGGATTTCAGAAACACCAAAACTTGACGCATATGTCATCTTTAGTTTTCCCTCCGGTGCAAATTCTAAAAAATAAGGTGAAAGAGATGTAGCCGTCCCTGGATTCCAAACTTGGTCACTCCCAACTATAAACACATCATAGTCTAATTTTGCATTTTTTAATTCTGGATAGCTCTTAAATTGTTTTGAGTATTTAGTACCACCTTGTTCATGAAATTTTTTAAAATTTCTTAGTCTTTGTTTTATAGGGCTATATAAAACAGCACCTACCTTATCTACCAACGGTGAAATAATTCTATAAGTCAAAAAATTTTTAAAGGTTTGCTTTTTACTGAAAATAACATCCGGTTGTGATGCCTTCGTGGGTTTGTGGTTACTATGCTTAAAATAGAGATAATCTATTAATTCAGCATCGTATCCTAACTCGTTTAACTTTCTTTGAAGCGCATGAGCTTGTAGTTCCGCTCCGTAATTACTTGTTCGAGAAATTGTGATAATTCCTATTCTTTGTCTCATCTTTTTAGTTTTCCATTAATTACCCCTTCGTAAATCAAAGATAGTTGATGATTGATTATTTGTAGATTAAATTCGTTTTTCATAAGCTTATCTGCTTCCCGAACTATAGCCATTCGACTTTCTTGAGACTCCATTAAAACGAACAGCTGTTCTACGAGCATTTCGGTGTTGTAAGTATCAAAAATATATCCATTTTCTCCATTTTTAATAAGATCTGGTATACCTCCAACTGGTGTAGTTATTACTGGAATTCCATATGCGATTGCATCCAATACTCCCATTGGAAAACCTTCTCCCCAACTGGGCAAGCAATAAATTGATGCTTGTGAAAATACTTTGTCTTTTTCAGAACCACTTACCCAACCTAAAAAATCTACTTGTGATTCAATATTTAAATCTTCTGCTATTTTTTTTGCTTTTTCAATTTCTCCATTGCCTGCAAATTTTATCCTCCACTCAGGATTACGCGGTCCAATTTGAGCAAAGGCGCTTAAAAGCCTATTATATCCTTTTCTTTCATTTAATGTGCCTGCAAATAATATATATGGTTTAACTTTTTTTACACTTCTTATAACTTGTGGGCATGGATTATATAATACTTGAAAGTTAAAATTATTATCTGGATATGCTTTATTTATCCATCTTATCCATTGTTCTGATAAAACAATTAATTTGTCAGCAAGCATAAAAAGTTTATATATGGATTCACTATGTTTTTTGTCAAATAAATGTTTTTCTGTGGCTGGGTGGAAATGAATAATTATTGGTTTGTTAGCCCATTTTGCTAATGTTGCAAATATCATTTTACGTTTAACAGAAGCTTTTAAACCAACATGGATGTGTGTAAGTTGATAAAAAGGTAATAGGATTGTGTATGTTATTAGCGATTTGCACAAATACCAAATTTTAATTATAAATGAACCATCACGATGAGTTTCTATCCATTTACAATGGTAATTCTTCCATTGATTGCCTTTTTCATGGGATTTAACAACTGAGGTAATTCCACCTCTTGTTTTTCTTGATGTAGCAATTACTAATACTTTAGGTTTTTTTTCCAAGATTTGATTTTATATAATGTATAGCTTTCAGAATTCGAAAAGTGAATTTGATTAAATTATTTGAATTAATTAATTAGACCTCTTGCAAAGAAAGTAGATGTATCATTTTCGTTATTTACTTGGATATAGCCATTGAGCATTAGTAATTCATCGTAATTAATAATAATTTCATTAATTATTGTAATTTCATTAAAACCGAAACCGTTTAAACTGCCTTTGACTGGGGATATAGGTTTTATGAACTCACTATTATCTTCTTGAATAATGTGAATTGAACAAGGCAATTCAATATTGTCATTTATACCAAATACACCAACGGTTAGTGATGTGTTGCCTTTTTTACGTTCCTCTAAGGTTGCTATCCCATTAAAAACTCCATCAGGTGATATTAGGTTAATAGTGGTATTTCTACCAGTTAATTCATTTGGTCCTAAGTCTGCATATGCGATTAGTAAACCTTCGCTATTATTTTCACCTTCGATAGCAATATAACCATCGAATTCTGATAGTTCGGAGTAATTTATTGTTTCTTCATTATTTAGTTTTGATATTGTACTAACACTTGCCCCGGTTTCACCATTAATATTTTCTAAATTAATGGCAATGTCACCCCCTAAGTTTGCAGTGTTTCGACGTAATCTTACAGGGTTGTTAATACCTTTTACTGTGTTATTTGCTTTTACTGAAATTGTAGTAGAACCATTTGTATTTTCTGTAAACTCTATAATACCTGTTAAATCAGAGAAGTTGGTTCTTAAAATTGTATACGTTTTGCTGACCCCTGTTGGCACTATTGGAGCTGTTTCTTCTGAAGAACAATTAATCAACATAAAACTTAAGAAAATTATTAATATTATTAGTATATAATTATTAATGGTTTTGTTGTGAAACATAATTTTTAGTGGTTGTTTTTCAATTAATATAGGTTGTATTTATTTTTTCAATGGATCAATATAATCTAATTTTTATTGATCTTAAACGTACTTTGCAGTTTTTAGTTGAATAACGATTGTTGTAGTTGATTTTACTCCATTCGACGAATAAAATTAAAGTATTGAGCAATATTTAATATTTTGTGTTGTTTTGCCATCTAAAGCTACTAGTGGTAAATTTTATGTGTTATGAAAAATTCTTTTGTTCTTTTAATGTTATTGTTGGGTTTTTTTAATAATGGATATAACCAAATTAAAATAGGTGACAATCCTGAAAGTTTAGACGCTTCATCTTTATTGGAATTGGAGAGTTCTTCTAAGGTGTTGGTTATCTCTAGAGTGTCCGAAGCTACTATGTTGCAATTGACACCGCTTACAGGGGCTATGGTCTATAATACTGATGCCGCTTGTATCTATTATTATAATGGTGCTGCATGGATTAGTTTATGTACAGATGGCGTTAGCGTTGCAAATGCAAGTTTAAGTGATAATGGTGATGGTACTTTTACGTATATAGGTGAAGATAACGTTCCAATTTCATTTTACGGTGCCGAAGAAAACTTAACTACGTTTATAGAAAATGAAGATGGGACTTATACTTATACCAATGAATTAGGAGCTGAAACCGTTTTAACTGTATCCGGTAATGTTCAAGAAACAACTAGTACCTTAGCTGATAATAATGACGGTACCTATACCTATACCGATGAGAATGGAATTGAAACCTTAGTAGATACCAATTCTACAATCGAAGAATTTATGGGTAATACAGGTTCTGTACTTTTTGCTGGCGCTGATGGAAAAGTGGATGAAAATAATTCGAGTATTTATTGGGACAATAGCAATGAACGATTAGGAGTTAAAACAAACGATCCTAATTCAACAATTAGTATCGATGGGTCAATGTCTACCCCTATTGACTTTGTCGGTGGTACTGCTATTGGCTTAGGCGAGTCTAATCATACCGCTTTAATCAATGGGTCTGGAAATGTTACTTTGTTTCTGCCGGCGGCCAATGTTGTTACTGGGCGTATGTATATTGTAAAAATAAACCCTAGTATTACGTTATCTGTTCCATCTGGTTACCGGGATTCTAGTAGTAACACGCTTTATGAAGTGCCAAACGGGATTAATGTTATATGGTTTCAAAGTAATGGTTTTACTTGGGAGCAAGTAAATTAGTATTTGCTAACCAATCCTTCTAGCGTATTTAAAACGATTAGCCCATCTTCTGCAGTACAAGGATTTTCTTCTTTACCAAGAAAATAATTGACTGTAGCTTGGATCATAGGTTCTTGAACATGCTTTGGGTTAGTGAATGAAAATATTTGTTCTTTTTTGATGGTTTTTAAAATAACCTTGCTTCCAAAAAAGGAAAACTCAATGCTTCCTTCTGTACCATAAATAATACACTCATCTTTTTGGTCAGTTTCTGCTACATTGAAATTCCAGATGCCACGAAACTGAATTCCGTTTTTAAAGGAAATGATACCATTTACTATTTCTTCAATTTGAGGGGTTTCTGCGTTAGCTTTAGATAAACCAGCAACATGTGCTATTTCTCCAAAATAATGCATCATTAAATCTATATGGTGTGGGGCCAAGTCATAAAAATAACCGCCGCCAGAAATTTTGGGGTTAACGCGCCAATTATCTTCCGTATCCGCTACGAAAAGAGTTTTTTTAGATTGTAGTACCTGTAAATCCACATGAAGTATTTGACCTATACTATTTTCGGCTAGTAATTCTTTTACTTTTAAAAATGCAGGAAGCTTACGTCGATAATGGGCAACAGTAAGCTTGCTATTAGAGCTTTTGAGTGTATTACATATTTTTTCAGCTTCAATAACATTTAAGGCCATTGGTTTCTCTAGATAGACATGTTTGCCAGCTTTTAGTGCTTGAATGGCATAAGTAACATGGGAAGAAGGTGGGGTGGCAATATATACAGCATTGATTTTGTTATTATTCAAAATATCATCGGAATTAGAAGTCCAATGTGGAACTTTATGCCGTTTTGCAAAATCTTTAGCTTTTTCTTCATTTCGACGCATAACGGATAGTAAATTAGAATTAGTCACTCTTTGAAAAGCTGGTCCGCTCTTTAATTCAGCTACATCTCCACAACCAATTATACCCCAGTTAATCTCTTTCATCTTTTTGTCCTTAAAGTTTCTAATCTATATGTTCTTGATCTTTTAAAATTACAAAATAGAGACGATTTATCTTTTTTACTGATAGAATTCCCATAAATGAAATGGTTAAATTATTTTTGATTAAAATTAGTAATACATGGCTTCAGGATTTTTTGCAATATTAGATGATGTAGCAGCACTTTTAGACGATGTAGCGGCAATGAGTAAAATAGCTACTAAGAAGACAGCTGGTATTTTAGGTGACGATTTAGCTGTGAATGCAGAGAAAGCTTCAGGATTCGTCTCTCAACGAGAATTACCTGTATTATGGGCTATTACTAAAGGTTCGTTGTTGAATAAAATAATAATATTGCCTATTGCATTTCTGTTGAGCGCATTTTTACCATGGGCGGTAACCGTAGTTTTGGTGCTAGGTGGAATCTACCTTGCCTTTGAAGGAGCTGAAAAAATATATGAATTTTTTGTACCACATGAAAATGAGCTTAGTGCCGCCGATATAAAGCCAATGACAGAAGCAGAGATTCTTGAATTGGAAAAAACGAAAGTGAAATCTGCTATTGTAACTGATTTTATATTATCGATCGAAATCGTCATCATCGCTTTAGGTGCAGTAATACAAGAGCCATTGGTAACACAAATTGCGGTGGTCTCGGTTGTAGCATTAATTGCCACTATCGGAGTTTATGGTATTGTAGCACTAATTGTACGTATGGATGAATTCGGATTAAAATTAATTAACTTAAATAAAGAAGAAAATTCTATTTCAGATAAAATAGGAAGGTTCTTTGTCAATGCCTTGCCCATGGTAATTAAGGCATTGTCAGTGATTGGAACACTCGCTCTGTTATTGGTGTCTGGGGGTATATTCGTACACAATATTGATTTTTTACATCATATTTTGCCGGGTGTACCTAGTATTTTGGTAGAATTTGTTGTTGGTCTATTAGTTGGCTTTGTTGCTCTTATACTTTTTAATGGTCTAAAAAAAATATTTAAAAAATAAGAACGAGTTTATGGTGTTTAGCCTAACACCATTACTGTGTGTTCAAGATAAACGATTAGTAGATAAATTGCCTGTGATTTCTCTATTATAGTTGATCCGGACTAATCAAATATTCTTAATTAATTTTTGAATCAATATGCTCGCTCTTCTCCTTTTATAGCATTGTATATGGTAAGGAAAACGATTTTAGCATCTAGGGCAAGAGACCATTTTTCCATATAAAAAATATCATAACGAACTCTGTTTACAATATCAGACCTATTAATTATTTCGCCTCTACACCCTTGAATCTGAGCTAAACCGGTTATACCTGGTTTTAAGAAATGACGAACCAAATACTTGTCTACAGAACCTTCGTACTGCTGTGTGTGCACCACCATATGTGGCCGAGGGCCGACAACGCTCATATCACCCATTAAAACATTGAAAAATTGAGGTAGTTCGTCTATACTGGTCTTTCTAAGAATTTTACCCAGTTTAGTAACCCGAACGTCATTTTTAGTGGCCATTTGCGTATCGCTCGTGCCACTTTTAGTCATGGACCTGAACTTGTAGCACCAAAATACATCTCTATTAACACCGTGGCGCTGTTGCTTAAAGAATAACGGACCTTTGCTATCTATTTTCATTAAAATATAAACGATAGGTGTCATCCAAGAAAGTATGCCAATAATAGCAACACTTGAAATGATAATATCGAAAATTCGTTTAATCAGATTGGAGTAATCTAAGTCTAAAGGAGAAGCTCTTAAATTTAGAATGGGTACGGCACCGTATAATTCTAATGACATCGCTCTTGAAAACAACTCTTTGTTATCAGGAATTATTTTAATTCTCTTTAGACTGTTATCGGCAATCTTCATGACATACTGTATCTCTGCCTTCGATAACTTAGATGCCATACAGTATACTTCTTCAACATTGTTTTCAAAAATATAACTGAATGAATTTTCTATGTCCCCTAGATAAGCATTACTGTTAGATTTAGAATTATCAAAATAACCCATGTACTGATATCCATATTCCGGATTATCGAAAATACGTCTAAGTTTTTGCAGGTTTTTATCTTTACCTATAACGACTACTCGTGTACTATTATATCCTTTAGTTCTGTATAATTTTTTCGCCCAGTAAAACAACACCCTGAAAAGCGTGAGTAAAAAACAAATTTGTAAATACACCAATATTAAATAAAGAGGTGTGTAAGAGTCTATACCTAAAAAGACAAATGAGGTAAAATACACCAAACCATAGATGACAAAAAGCACTATAAAAGTTTTAAGATTGGTCATAAAACCATCTCTTCTGGCAGTAGGGTAGAAGTTCAAGCTATAAGTGGTTATGAGCCAAGTTAGGTTGTAGTAAAGTATACTATAACCATTAAGATAAACTTTTGGTATGTGTACAAATAACGTTAGGTTGATGAACAGTATATGTACAACAAACGATATCGGTATTATGAAATTAGATTTCTTCATTTTCAGCTTTTAGTAATGGTTGGGCAAACAGCTAATGATAGATTATTACAATTAAGTAACAGTCACCTGACTATTACTTAATTGTAAATTTAAGTTTGATAGAAATCTGTAGGTAAATGACAACTATTTCTTAGTAGTATACCAAGAATAAAGTTGTTCGATTCCTTGAGATAATGAAACGGTATGTTTCCATCCAAGGGCATGTAATTTTTGGGGGTCTGTTAGTTTTTTTAATGTACCATCTGGTTTTTCGGTATTAAAGTATAATTGGCCTTTAAAATCAATGGTTTGTTGTATCAACAAAGCCAAATCTTTTATAGAGATATCTACTCCTGTACCTATATTAATATGTGTGTTGCGCACTTCTTTGGTACTTTGTGCATAACAATCTTTAAAGTCTCTCTGTTCCATTATAAATACACAGGCATCTGCCATGTCTTCACTCCAAAGAAATTCTCGCATAGGATTACCAGAACCCCATATTTCTAAGTGAACGACATTATCTTTCAATGAAATGCCATACTTATCTAAAATTGAAAGAATTTCATTTTTAGTAGCATTGCCATCGACACCTTCAATCGGTAACGCATTTAAATCTGATGAGATCGCGTCCCAGTCATTATTTTCAAGCGCGCGACCCAAGTGCATTTTACGTATTAACGCTGGCAGAACATGTGACTTTTCTAAATCAAAGTTGTCATTAGGGCCGTACAGGTTTGTGGGCATGACAGAAATAAAATTCGTATCATACTGCAAATTGTAACTTTCACACATTTTAATGCCCGCAATTTTAGCGATAGCATATGGTTCATTTGTGTATTCAAGTACATCTGTCAACAAATAATCCTCTTTCATGGGTTGCGGGCAAGTTTTAGGATAAATGCATGTGCTTCCTAAAAAGAGTAGCTTTTTAACTCCATGAAGATAACTTTGGTGTATAACATTGTTCTGAATCATTAGATTCTCATAAATGAAATCTGCCCTGTATGTATTATTTGCGACGATACCGCCTACTTTGGCAGCGGCAAGAATAACATATGCCGGTTTTTCTATCTCAAAAAACTCGGCAACTTTTGTTGCATTGGTCAGGTCTAGTTCTTTGTGCGTTCTAAAAATTAAGTTAGAATACCCTCTATTTTTGAGGTTTTTAACAATCGCACTACCCACCAGACCACGATGACCTGCTATATATATTTTAGCTTCTTTATTTAACATTTGGCGTAATTTACCTATTGATTAAAAGAATGATAATACAGAATTATCTATTCAAAATAATTAAAGGTTACATAACCACCTTTTTTCAAATATTGATCTTTTTGCATCAATTTTAAATCATGGGTCATCATGTCTTTTACCAAGCCTTGTAAGTCATATTCAGGAATCCAACCTAATTTGGTATTTGCTTTTGTTGCATCACCAATTAATAACTCAACCTCTGTTGGTCTAAAATATTTAGGATCAACCGCAAGAACTTCTTTGCCGATTTCTACTTGTATCTCTGGGTTAGAACATGATTTTACATATCCTTTTTCATCTACACCTTCACCTTTGAATTCTATTTCAATACCCATTTCTGCGAATGCCATTCTTACAAATTCACGAACAGGTGTGGTTTTACCAGTAGCTATTACCCAGTCTTCTGCCTCATCAGCTTGAAGAATCATCCACATCATACGCACGTAATCTTTGGCATGGCCCCAATCTCGTTGTGCATCTAAATTACCCAGGTAAATTTTATCTTGTAAGCCTAGACCAATTCTTGCTGCAGCTCTTGTGATTTTTCTGGTAACAAAAGTTTCTCCTCTAATTGGTGATTCATGATTAAAAAGAATACCATTACAAGCGAACATATTATAAGCTTCTCTATAGTTAACGGTAATCCAAAATGCATACATTTTAGCTACTGCATATGGGCTACGTGGGTAGAAAGGAGTAGTCTCTGATTGAGGTACTTCTTGCACTTTTCCGTATAATTCTGAAGTTGATGCTTGGTAAATACGTGTCTTTTTCTCAAGACCTAATAAACGAACGGCATCTAAAATTCTAAGTGTACCTAAACCATCGGCATTACCAGTATATTCAGGAACTTCAAAAGATACATGAACATGGCTCATTGCCGCTAAATTATAAATCTCATCTGGTTGAATCTCTTGTATTAATCTAATAAGATTAGTACTATCTGTCATATCACCATAGTGAAGTACAAAATTTCTATTCTCAATATGTGGGTCTTGATATAGGTGGTCAATTCTGTCTGTGTTGAACAATGATGCTCTTCTCTTAAGACCGTGTACTTGATAACCTTTTTTTAATAAAAACTCACTCAAATAGGCGCCGTCTTGTCCTGTAACTCCAGTAATTAATGCTACTTTCATAGGGTTGTAAAATGGATTTATAAAATTTATTTTTTAATCTAAAGTCTAAATTTAAATATACTAAATAGTAACTATCTTTTTGATATGATATTGCCCAATTAAGCCATTGCCAGTGTATGGATCGCTTAAATACTGAATAAAATAATTATGGAATTGTTTTCTACAAGGGGAATCATTTTTAAAATAGTATAACTGGTTTTCAGTAAAATTTGTTTTACCACTACCTAGATTATAATAATTTAAGTATTAGAAGTTATTAAGATGCTTATTAAAATACAACATCTTGTAACTGTGGTTAATGGTTATGATACAAATTTAGAATATTATTTGTGTTTTGGGCGCTAAAAAAGTAAACCTTAGATTAACTAATGATATAATCGTTAAACTGTGGTTATTACACTTTTTAGAAAATGAATTTATTTGATAATTTGAAGAAGGCTGACCATTTTAATAAACCGAAATGATGTTAAAAGCTTAATAACCTACTTGCTTGTTTTTAGTTTGATATTGCCAAGTGCCATGTTTATTAGGTGTTTGGTGTTTTGTAGTAAGATTTGTTAGATGTTCTTTATAGCGTTAAGAGATAAAAATTTATATCACAGTTCAATTCATAAAATACAATTTTAGCGATGTATTTTTTATCATTATAAAAGTAATTAAGTTAATTTTTTATAAAATACTTGATTTTTTACTGGATAATTTATTTTTTTGACTTATGTTTAAACTGTCAAGTAAATATGTACTTACATTTCGGAACAAGTAGGAATAAAACTACGTTTTTGAAATTATTGTGAAATTTCCCCGTTATTATATCAAACTTAAACCACCTTATTATGATATCTAACATCTTGCCGAGTAGACTGACTTTTGCCTATCAAAACAAAAAGTTAGTATCTCTTGAAAATTGCTATATGCATCTTAAGCCTTATTTTAGGATTAAGAAAAATGTAAAGAATAAGAAAGTCGAAAGATTTGTAGTAGAAAAAAAAGCTACAAATCAATTGGCTCGAGATTCATATAGTACTATTGAACAAAATCAAATACTATATGCTAAAATTTTGACTGAAAAACTGTTGAAGGTATAGTGTTGAAAAAAACCATTAATAATTATTTAAAGAAAGTCCCGAATCTATATAAATTCGGGACTTTGTTATTTTATACCTAGCTAAATTTTTATGGTTTTAAAATCATGAGAACTGTTATTAAGAAGCAATTGTTCCTTTGCTTAATTTTGGTCTTATCTACAAACAACTCTTTTTATTTACACATCAGCGAAACAAAATATGTTTTTTAAGGATTATAAATATATTTAACACGTAAAAGATTAATGTTAACCTTTTGAACATTGTTTTTTTAAAATTGACTTGATAAATAAAGTTACCAAACAACGGTTTCCCCAACCTTTAATAAACCTATTTAGTTACATATTTTGGAAGTACTAACACATTTTAATCCTTTTGAAGGACCCGAGATTAAACATATTTTGCGTACTACAGATGCACAAGAAGAAATTTGGTATTCTTGTTATTTTGGAGGTGATGATGCAAATAGAGCTTACAACCTATCACTAACGATAGAATTTTCTGGTCAATTAAATATAACAGCGTTACAATGGGCACTTGACATGCTAATAAGTAGGCATGAATCTTTACGTTCCGTATTTAGTCCTGATGGTAAATATATTAATGTATTTTCTTCACAAGGTGCAAGTATAGATTTTCAAGATTTTAGTAAACTTAACATTGCAGATAGGGAAATTGAATTAACGAATTACACAAAACAAGATACGAATACCGCTTTTAATTTAACTAAAGGACCTTTAATACGTTTTGCACTTCTAAAGGTTGAAGATCAAATGCACCAATTGGTCATTAATACGCACCATATTGTTTGTGATGGATGGTCTGTAGGCATAATCATGCAAGAAATCGGAGCTTTGTATTCTTCAAAAGTTGAGAATAGACAACATACGCTACCTGAGGCTGTGCCATATTCAGATTATGTAACGCAACAGAATGAGATTAAGTTAAGTGACGAGTTTTTACGCACCGAAAATTATTGGTTAAATGTGTATAAAGGGGATGTGCCTAAAACCAACCTACCTACCGATTTTGGACCAGTGACCAAAAGAACATACAATGGAGCACGTATAAATCAATTTTTAAATAAGGATATCGTAAAGAAGGTAAAGCAGACGGGTATAAAAGCTAATTCAAGCTTGGTACTTACTCTAATGGCTGCTTTTGAAATTCTTTTATATAAGATCACAACACAAAATAGCATTGTGCTCGGACTTCCTGTTGCAGGTCAATCGGTTATGGGTGCAAAACATCTTATAGGGCACTGCGTTAAGTTGCTTCCCATAAAAGGAAGTATGAATATGAAAGATACTTTTCTTACCTACCTGAAGAAAAGAAAATCTACCAATTTTGATGCTTTTGATAATCAAGAGTTGACTTTTGGTAGTTTGTTGAAAAATTTAAATTTAAGCAGAACACCGGGTAGAGTGCCGTTGGTACCTGTGGTTTTTAACGTAGATATGGATCTAGACGACGGGGTTGCTTTTTCTGGTCTTGATTTCAAATACCATAGTAATGCCCGTGAATATGAAACATTTGAATTGTTTTTGAACGCAACCGGTTCTAAAGAAAATATTGTACTCGAATGGTCGTACAATACGAATCTCTTTAAAGAAAGTACCATACTTACTATGGGTAAATCTTTTGAGGCTATTTTAAATACATTGGTAGCTGATCCAAATTCAAAACTTTCTGATATAATTGGTAAAGATAAAATAGATCATGCAGTAAAAGGCGTTTTATTAGAATACCCAAATACTACACTTCACGAATTATTTCACGAACAGGCTACAAGTACACCTAATGCCATAGCGTTAGAATTGAATGATGAGAAAATAACGTATGCAGAAATGCAACGTAAAATTAATAGTAGTGCAGGTTACTTATGGCAAGAAGGTGTTGGACCGGGAGTAACAGTTGGTATTTCTCTTGAAAGATCACCTGAATTAATAATATCACTTTTTGCAATTCTTCAATGTGGCGCTAGGTATGTACCTATAGATACAGGCTACCCTGATAATCGTGCAAATTTGATGTTGTCTGATGCCGACGCTGATTTCTTTATCTGTGATCAGTCAAAAAAAGCATTGGTTCACAATGCTAAAACAATTTTCATTGAAAATATATTTTCATATAACGAACAAAGTTATGAAGATATAAGTGTGTCTTCTGATGCTGGAGCTTATATTATTTACACCTCTGGGTCTACAGGTAAGCCTAAAGGCGTTCAGGTTACGCATAAAAATGTAATCAATCTTCTATATTCCATGGGTAAAGAGCCGGGAATTAGTTCTGAAGACAGAATATTTTCTACTACTACAATTTCGTTTGATGCCATGGTAATGGAAATTTTCTTACCATTAATACATGGTGCCAGTGTTGTATTGGTGGATGAAAATACTCGAAAAGATGGGTATTTGTTATTGCAGAAAGCAATTAAAGATAAAATTACGATGATGTGGGGTACACCAACTATTTGGCAAATTCTACTTGATTCCGGTTGGAAAAAACCATTACATTTAAAAGCATTAATAGGTGGTGAGCCTGTTTCTAAATCACTCTCTCTTCAATTAATTGAAAAATGTGATGAGGTATGGAATATTTATGGACCTACAGAAACTACCGTTTGCTGCATACTTACAAAAATTTCACCTCAAGATGATCCAATTACCATTGGTAAGCCCATTGCTAATACTAACATCTATATTTTAGATACCCATGGTAATCCCGTTTCAAGAGGAGAAGTAGGAGAATTAGCGATAGGAGGAGATGGCGTAACTTTGGGTTATTTAGGTCAAGAGGATTTTACCAACGAACGCTTTGTAAATGATACTTATAGCGCTATTGATGAAACGAAAATGTATTTGTCTGGTGATTTAGGTAGACTTTTACCTAACGGTCAAATAGAATGTTTGGGTCGAAAAGACGGACAAGTAAAAGTGCGTGGGCATCGAATAGAACTGGGTGAAATTGAACATGCGTTGCATAAATTAAAAGGTGTTGCAGCTGCAGCTACCGATGTTCGAAATAATGCCTTAAAAGCGTACATTGTATATAATGGTAATGATGCTGATTGGGAAGAAGAGGTGTTACATTGGAAAAATCAATTAGCTGAAGAATTGCCGGTATTCATGTTACCACATGAATATATTAAACTAGCAGAATTGCCAATTACCCTAAATGGTAAGTTAGATCGAAAAAGTCTGCCAGAAGATACTAATATCATCACCAGTAAAGTAGAAAGTATTCAACCTTTTACCAAGGCAGAAAAGTTAGTTTCAGAAGTATGGAAAGAGTGTTTATTCTTAGATAATGTAAATTTAAACGATGACTTCTTTGAATTAGGAGGACATTCATTGATTGCTGCCAAGGTGATGACTAGATTAGAAGAAAAATCTGGTCAACGATTACCGCTTTCTTCTTTGTTCGAATATTCGACGGTCAAGAGCCTTGCGAGCTTATTAAAAATCGAAGAACATACGGTAACATGGGATGCTATGGTGCCAATTCAACCTAATGGGTCTAAAGCCCCATTATTTATAGTGCATGGTGCAGGCTTAAATATACTTTCATTCAAAACCCTTAAAGACCACATGAACCCTGATCAGCCAATTTATGGTTTTCAAGCTAAAGGTTTAAATGGTAAAGAGGAATTGTTGACTTCTGTTGAAGAAATAG
Organism: Maribacter sp. Asnod1-A12; assembly: GCF_045063735.1. NCBI lineage: Bacteria > Pseudomonadati > Bacteroidota > Flavobacteriia > Flavobacteriales > Flavobacteriaceae > Maribacter > Maribacter sp. Asnod1-A12. The sequence continues at coordinate 919,589 of NZ_JBEFNZ010000006.1, read as the reverse complement.
CAGCGCATTATAATGAAGCCCTTGTGGCAACACAGCCTAAAGGACCATATATGTTGGCAGGTTATTCTTCTGGCGGTATTATCGCTTATGAAATGGCTAGGCAATTAATGGATAAAGGGGAAGAAGTTTCTACCTTGGCGTTATTGGATACGTATGCTTATGCCCATTATGGTAAGAGCACTAGTTTAGGTAAAAAACTTGCTTACGGTAATTATATAGCGAATAAAACATTACATGTCTTAAAACAACTATTGTTAAGTAGAGAAGGTTTTAATTATCGTGTTGGCGTGACAAAAGCTAATTTGAAGAAGTTTTATCTGCGTTTAAAGAAAGATAAAAATACCTTGTCTAAAATGGATTACGATTGGGAATATGAACAACGAATTATTGAACATAACAAAGTAGTAGATAGATACCATTTAAAGCCGTTACCGATAAAGGCAGATTTATTTAGAATTCAAGATGTCATTGATTATACCCATGATAGTGTTCATTTAGGGTGGAAATCTTTTGCAGAAAAAGGGATTGACCTACATTATGTGCCAGGAGAGCATTTAACAATGTTTGCCCCGCCTAATGATATAGTAATGGCAAAAACACTTCAAAGCGTATTAGATAATAACACGGCTAAGTAGTGGAATGATTTCTGAAAATTAACGAAACATGACTTTGGAAGTTTTAATTTTAATTCTGATGGTTTAGATGTATTAAACAAATCATCTTCATAATGAATGACAGATGTATTCCTTGTAATGATATAAAATAGTACTGGGCTGATTTTATGCTACGACTTATCCTAAAAATCTAACAATTTATCTATTGGTGTTTCAACTTCAAAAAATAGTATCGAGGAACGTATTTTTTTGTTCGATGAAATTTTATAGGTTAAAAATATGAATTCAGTGTGATATCTTTAATTTTAAAATTTAAAACATTGAATATCAATTAATTATAAAAAATATTTTCAAAATATCATCGTTGATATGGTATGTTTGAATCAAGTTTATATTTAAGTTTTGCTAATTTTACTGATACAATTAGTCTTGAAATTGACTAGTTATTACCCAAAAGTAGTTTTGAATAACTTGGAAATTAATACAAATCGATTTGTTTTTAGCCCAATAGGCTATTACAGAAATATGTTTTATAAATGTTCTAAGAATTTACAACTCCAGTTTTTAACCTACGAAGTCATTAATTATATCGTGTTTAGATATGAAAGCTAAAAATGAAGGTGCTAATTCCAATACTGCAAAAGCGTATTGGAATAATTTATTATCAGATGATATTAAATTGTTGGACCTGCCTAATAGAAAAATATCATTAAGGAATAGTGCAGGTAAAGGATCTTTACTACGCACCTATTTTTCAAATGAAACAACGAGCAATATTCGTTCGTATGTTTCTGCTCCAGATAATTTGGAGAGTTTCTTAGTGGCATCTCTTGCTGTGCTACTACATAGGTATACAAGTCAAACAGATATAGCCTTTGGGTTAATTATCAACAATAATGAGCGTTTAGGTGTAAACAATAACGTATCACTTTTTAGAAATACAATAGAGCCTTCTTTTGATTTCAATTCAATTTATAACAATACAGAAAAGAGATTAATATCAAATTTTGCTAATTACTTTGCTACAAACGATTTCTTAAATGATTTTGATCTAATAGATAACAATGGACAAAACTCATTGTTAGACGTTGTACTTTCTATAAATACCTTGGGTATAGAAGATAAGAATTCAAATAAAACTAAAAGTAAAGATGAGACTATTGAATTTGTAGGTGAAGTTGATTGTGATGCCAACCTTAAATTCTTACTTGAAGTTGATGACGAGCAAATAAAGTTCGATGTCATTTATAATGAAGAGGTATTTGAAAGATCTCTAATTGAGCCATTAATAATTCACTATAAAAATATTATAACTAGTTTAATTGAACAACCGATGCTAGAAATTGGAAAAGTTGATTTCCTTTCCGCAAAAGAACGTTCTACCTTATTAAATACATTCAATAAAACTGCCGTAAACTATCCAAGAGAGAAAACTATTATTGATCTTTTAAATGAACAGGCTGCTAAAACACCTGATAATATTGCCGTAGTTTATGAAGATACCAGTTTAACATATGATGAGCTTCATAGGCTATCGAATCAATTTGCAGACTATCTTATTAAAAAACATGGCGCTACCAAAGGAGATTTTGCCTGTTTAATACTAGAACGTAGCGAATGGTTGATCATAAGTATGTTGGGTATTATGAAGGCTGGGGCAGTTTATGTGCCTGTTGATCCTAATTACCCTATTGAGCGTATCAATTACATAAAGGAAGATAGTAATTGCGATTTTACGGTTGATGCTACGGCAATTAAAGAGTTTAAAAATACGGTTGATGAATATGCTACTGAAGATATTAAGAACAATGAATTAACACCAGACGATTTAATTTATATTATTTATACTTCTGGTACCACTGGTAAGCCAAAAGGGGTACAATTAGAGCATAGAAATATTGTTAGTTTGTTCGTAAACGATGAACCGTTCTATGATTTTAACGAAACCGATGTTTGGACTATGTTCCATTCCTATTGTTTCGATTTCTCGGTATGGGAAATGTATGGGGCATTATTGTTTGGGGGTAAACTAGTCATTCCTTCAAAAGAGGTGATTAAAGATCCTTACGAATTCATGTCTTTGGTAATTAAGGAAAAGGTGACGATTTTAAACCAAACGCCTTCTTCTTTTTTGAATATTATGGGTAGTTTGCCTACGGGTGATATCGATTTAAATTTACGCTATGTCATTTTTGGGGGCGAAGCTTTATTTCCTAAGTATCTAGAAAAATGGTATCGTAAGTTTCCGAATATCAAATTTGTAAATGGATATGGTATTACAGAAACGACCATATTTACAACCTTTAATATTATTGATGATGAAGATATTAGAACCAATGTTTCTAATATTGGTAATTGCATATCAACATTATCTTCTCATGTAGTAAATACCAATAATCAATTACAACCAATTGGTGTTATTGGTGAATTATGTATTTCTGGTCATGGTTTGGCAAGAGGTTATTTGAACAGACCAGAACTGACCGATCAGAAATTTATAGATAATCCATTTGAACTTGGTGAGAAAATGTATCGCTCAGGTGATTTAGTAAGAAGACTTGCTGATGGTACGTTAGAATATATTGGTAGAATAGATCACCAAGTTAAAATCCGTGGACACAGAGTTGAATTAGGGGAAATTGAATCTTCTATTGATGCCATTTCGGGTATAAAACGCACTATTGTCTTACCTAATACAAATGAAGAAGGTGAAGCCAGATTGGTCGCTTATCTTCTGGCTGATGGTGAAAAACCTGAAATAAGTAGTATAAGAAAAGAACTTGTAGAGAAACTACCCGAGTTTATGGTACCTACATTTTTTATGTGGGTAGATGAGTTTCCAACAAACTCCAACGGTAAAATCGACAAGGACAAATTACCGGAACCAAGTTACGTTAGATCAACTTCTGACGTCATATTTAGGAAGCCACGTACCAAGATTGAAAAAGGTCTTGCCAGTATTTGGGAAAAAGAACTAAAGGTATCGGGTATTGGTTTAGATGATAACTTCTTTGAAATGGGCGGTACTTCTATTGTAGCACAAAAGGTAGTTAATGCTATCATGAAAACGCTTCAAGTAAGAATACCGGTAACCAAATTATACCAGCATACTACTATTGCAGCTCTTTCAGAATTTATGGGAGGCGATAAGAAAACAGCATTGTTTTCTGGCAAACGGAAAGTGAAAAACAATAATCAGTCTAACGATGTTGCTATTGTTGGTATGGCAGGTCGGTTTCCCGGCGTAAATACCATTGATGAATTCTGGGATGTCTTAAAAAATGGAAAAGAAACTATTTCATTTTTCACGAAGGAAGAATTGGATCAAAGTATACCAGCGTCTTTACGAAATGACCCGTTATATGTTGCTGCAAGAGGTGTTGTGCCGTCTGCAAAAAAGTTTGATGCCCGTTTCTTTGGCTTAACGCCTAAATTGGCAGAAGCTATGGATCCCCAACAACGTCTATTTTTAGAATTGGCTTGGGAGGCTCTTGAAGAATCTGGTCACTTACCGGAACATTATACAGGTAGAGTAGGGGTTTACGCTGGTACAGGTACAAATACCTATTATAAAAAGAATGTATTGCCAAATAGTGAGGTAGTAGAAAGCATTGGGCAACTGCAGTTAGATACGGTGAACGAGAAAGATTATGTGGCTTCAAGAACCGCGTATCAATTAAACTTAAAAGGTCCGGCTGTTAGTGTGCATTCAGCATGTTCTACATCACTATTGGCAATTGCCGAAGCCGTAGAATCTATACGTAACGGTCACTGCGAAGTTGCTTTGGCGGGAGGTTCTAGTATTACCGCACCTATAAATAGCGGACACCTTTACCAAGAGGGTTCTATGCTAAGTACAGATGGTCATTGTAGACCTTTTGATTCTCAAGCAAGGGGAACTGTTTTTAGCGATGGAGCCGGAGTAATCGTTTTAAAAGATTTAGAAGAAGCCAAAAATGACGGAGATGTTATTTACGGCGTAGTAAAAGGTGTTGGTATAAATAACGATGGTGGCGGTAAAGGAAGCTTTACGGCACCAAGTGCAGAAGGTCAGGCAAATGCTATTAAAAGTGCCATTGACGATGCCAATATTTCACCGGATACCATTAGCTATGTAGAAGCACATGGTACAGCGACTCCGTTAGGGGATCCTATAGAAATAGATGGTCTTAATCTGGCTTTTGGTGAGCAATCTAAAAAGAATTTTTGTGGTCTAGGTTCTGTAAAGAGCAATATGGGGCATATGACCGCAGCTGCGGGTGTTGCGGGTGTAATAAAAACAATTTTATCATTTAATCATAAAGTAATACCGCCTTCTTTAGGTTTTGAAAAACCTAATCCTGTAATTGATTTTGAGAATAGTCCGTTTTACGTCAACAACAAATTGACTAATTGGAATGTTGAAGGTTCACGAAGAGCGGGTGTAAGTTCTTTTGGCGTAGGTGGTACCAATGTTCATGTAGTTTTAGAGGAATATGAAATGGAGGAGAAGACTTCCAAATTTCAACGACCTTTGCAACTACTACCTATTTCGGCAAAAACCGAAACAAGTTTAGCGGGATTCGAAACCGTGTTAAAAAAACATATCGATGCTAAACCAGAATTGAATTTGGCAGATGTTGCTTATACGCTAAGTACTACCAAAGCTAATTTCAATAACCGTAGATTTATTTTAGCGGGTGATACCAAAGACGCTTCTGTATTGTTGGTTGATAGTGATAAAAAAGCTACGCATTCATCAATTGTAAAAAACGTTCCAAACGAAATCGTATTTCTACTTCCAGGTCAGGGTTCCCAGTATCTAAATATGGGTAAAGAATTATATGATGGGGAAAGCGCTTTTAGAGAAGCTGTAGATATTTGTGCCGATTTACTGTTAGACACCATAAAAGTAGATATCAGGGAAATCATTTTTCAGGATGCGAATTCTGAAGACGCAAAAAATAAGTTACGAGATACCCGTTATACACAACCTGCTTTATTTACCATAGAATATGCGCTTTCACAATTATGGATGAGCTGGGGAATACAGCCTACCGTATTATGCGGACATAGCTTAGGGGAATTTGTAGGTGCTCATTTAGCCGGAGTATTCAGTTTAGAAGATGCCTTGAAATTAGTTTCAATGCGGGGTATTCTGGTCAGCGGACTTCCAAAAGGGAGCATGCTTACCGTGAGAATAGACCAAGAATCCTTAGAAAAAATTCTTCCTAAGACATTATCTATAGCAGCAGTAAACTCAGCAAAGCTATGCGTAGTATCTGGTGAAGACGATGAGATAACGAAATTCAGTGAGCTTCTAAAAGAGCAGAGCTTAGCATACCGTTTAATTGCTACCAGTCATGCCTTTCATTCTTCTATGATGGATCCTATTTTAGAGGAATTTGGTGATGTGGTCAAGAATATCAATTTAAACATTCCTGAATTACCAATAATATCTACCGTTACAGGTACTTGGCTTACGAATGAAGAGGCTGTAGATGCTGTATATTGGACAAACCATTTACGAGATACCGTACGATTTTCAGATGCTATGGATACCATAGTGAAATTAGAAGACGTTGTATTGTTAGAAGTGGGTCCGGGTAATACGCTTACCACTTTAAGTCGCCAGAATAAAGGCGCAAAAAATATAAAATCTTTAGCTTCATTACCTATCCCTAAAAACGAAGAGAATTCTTATCACGGGGTATTAAAAGCTTTAGGTCAATTATGGCTAACTGGTCTTACTATAGATTGGAACGCTTTGTACACAAATCAAGAAAGACAAAAACTTAGATTACCAACTTATGTTTTTGACCGTAAACCATGCTGGATCGATCCTCTGGTTTCTATCCCAAAAGAAAGAACCCATTTGAATGTCAATCAACCAATAACTAGAATAATAGAAAAACCAAAAAGTGCCGCACCAATGAGAAACGTCTCTATTTTAAATAAAATTTCAGAGCTAATTTCAAATTCATACGGAATTGAGCTTGAAGTTGCCGACAAAGACAGTAGCTTTTTAGAATTAGGATTAGATTCTTTAATTCTAACACAAATGGCGATTACATGTAAAAAAGAATTTAAGATTCCTATTACATTTAGACAGCTAAATGAAGATATTAATACGCCTGAGCTTCTAGCGAATTACTTAGATAAGAATTTGCCAGCAGAGTTTATGGCGCCACAACCGGTTGTAGAAGCAGTTCCTCAGCCAGTTGCCGCTGTTAATCCTTTGCAACAAGCTGTTCCTGCTAATTATAATACATCCGCTACCAATCAAACGGCTATCGGCTTAATAGGTGAACAGCTTAATTTATTAAGTAGGCAGCTTCAGTTGTTGCAAGGCAATGCGGTAACACCAGCTCCACAACCAGTTGCTGTTCCAAAGCCTGCTCCGGCAAAAGTGGTAAATGGATCGGCTACATTAGATTCTCGTTCAGAAAAAGAGAAGCTTGAACATAAAAAACCTTTTGGTGCATCGCCAAGAATTGAAAAGCAGTCAACGGGATTGGATCAGGCGCAATCGCAGTATCTAAAAGAACTTACTAAAAAGTATAATACCAAAACTATTGGTAGTAAAAACTACGCTCAAGATAATAGAGCTAAAATGGCAGATCCTAGAGTAGTATCTGGTTTTAAGCCTTTAACCAAAGAATTAGTATATCCGGTGGTAATCGGTAAATCTTCAGGTAACCGACTATGGGATGTAGATGGTAATGAATATATAGACGCCTTAAATGGATTTGGTTCTTGTTTCTTTGGTTATCAACCAGATTTTATCAAAGAGGCTATGCATAAACAAGTAGATCTTGGTTATGAAGTAGGACCACAACACCCATTAGCAGGTGAGGTTTGTGAACTTTTATGCGAATTTACAGGTCATGATAGAGCTGCCTTGTGTAATACAGGGTCAGAAGCCGTTCTTGGAGCTATGAGAATTGCACGTACGGTTACCGGGCGTTCGCTTATTGTGGCATTTACGGGTGCTTACCATGGTATTAACGATGAGGGTATAGTAAGAGGTTCCCAAAAGAAAAAAACATTTCCGGCTGCTGCGGGTATTTTGCCAGAAGCGGTTCAGAATATGTTGATACTTGATTATGGAACAGATGAAAGTTTGCAGATTATAAAGGAGAGAGCTCATGAAATTGCTGGTGTGCTTATAGAACCTGTTCAAAGTCGTAGACCAGAGTTTCAACCTGTAGAATTTATAAAGAATGTAAGAGAACTAACTACTAAAGAAGAGATCGCTTTTATTTTCGATGAGGTTATTACAGGTTTTAGAATGCATCCAGGTGGTGCTCAGGCATTATTTGATGTCAAAGCAGATTTAGCTACCTATGGTAAAGTTATGGGTGGCGGAGTTTCCATTGGTGCCATAGTAGGTAAAAAAGAATATATGGATGCGCTTGATGGCGGATTCTGGCAATATGGAGACGATTCGTACCCTGAAGTAGGTGTAACCTATTTTGCCGGTACTTTTGTTCGTCATCCCCTGGCTTTAGCTTCATCAAAGGCAGCCTTACTTCATATGAAAGAACAAGGTCCAAGTTTACAGGCAAATGTGTCTGCTATGACAGAGCACATGGCCAAAAGCTTGAATGCTACTTTTGCAAAAGACGGACTCCCCATAGAAATCACTTATTTTGGTTCTCTATGGAGACTGAAATTTAAGAAAGATATTCCCTATTCAGAATTACTATTCGTTAGTATGCGTGAAAAAGGTATTCATATCTGGGATGGTTTCCCTTGTTTCTTGACCACTACGTATACGAGCGATGATGTTGATTTCTTGATGAAAACCTTGTTGTCTTCAATAGATGAGTTGGTGGCTGTAGGAATCCTTACTAAGGAAGGTTTAAATGGTAATCATGTTGCTAGCTCGCAATCATCTTTTGATAAACTAAATACGCCTCCAGTACCTGGTGCGCGCTTGGGTAGAGATGAAAAAGGCCAGCCAGCATGGTATGTAGCAGATACGAATCAGGAAAGTGGTTATATGAAAATTGAAATCAAGTAATTTTGTAGACTAACTTATTCGAAATAAAAAGAGCAACTTAAATTAATGATACATGTATTATTTACGTATTTAACAAGTGAAAATAATGATGAGTTTTTTGCAAATGCGCAACATAACTTTTCAGATGATTTCATAAATAAAGTATCTAAATATAAACGCTGGCAAGATGCAAAATCTACAATTTTAGGTAGGTTGTTATTAGGTTATGGGCTAAAACATTTCTATAATCAGGATGTTGAGAATATCAAGATGGATTTTTCCAAGGATAAAAAACCATTCTTGGAAAATTCTTCAATTCACTTCAATATATCTCACTCTAAAGAGCTTGTTGTTTGTGCAATTTCTTCTATGGAGGCTATTGGTATAGATGTGGAGAAAATTAGTGATTTGAATATAGAAGATTTTAAAGACCAGTTCTCCAAAACTGAAATTGCAAGAATGCAAAATTCTTCAAATTCCATAAAGAGCTTCTATCAGCATTGGACCCAGAAAGAAGCCATTGTTAAGGCTAATGGTTCGGGTTTGAATATACCTTTAAGTTCATTTGAGGTCAAAGACGATCAGGTAATAATATCAAATCAGTCTTATTATTTGAAAGAAATACCTCTCAATCCTCGCTATATATGCAATGTAGCCACCCAAAATGTAATATTTGATAATGAAATTGCGTTAACAAATCTTACTGCTGATTCAATAACATATTTTGAATCATGTAATAATTTTAAATCTTTTATTTAAGAGCAGGAAGGCTATCAATGTTCGTTAAAATGCCAATCAATTAATTTAATCTACGTACGGGTAAAGTAGATATTGGAGGTTTTCTTTATTTCGACGATTATATAAACTAGGATATCGGAATTAATACGGAATCAATTTTTGTTTGATTTAATTTTGAACCTTACCATGTATAACAACTATAAGCTATAAACTTTACTAATTATGAAAGCTGAAATTTCCCCAATCAATCTTAGAAATATTTTTTTAAGATTTTCTTTACTACTTGTATTGGCAGTTATTATTTCTTCATGCGGTTCGGCCAAGAAGTCTTCTTATTTTAACGAAGTTGGTAATAATACGTTTGCTTCATATTACGAGCCCTTAGAACCAATTTTACAAAAAAACGATTTATTAAGTATAAACATTAGTAGTTTAAATGCAGAAGTAACAGAGATGTTCAATATTGCAAATAATGCTGGAGGAACTCAAATCGGAGGGTATTTAATTGATCAAGATGGTTTTATCCGTTTTCCTGTTTTAGGCAAAATTGAAGTTGCTGGCTTAACAAAAAAAGAATTAAGAGAATATATTAGAGGAGAGTTGATTTCTAAAAGGTTATTAATGGAACCTATTGTGGATATCCGTTTTATGAACTTCAAGGTTTCCGTTTTGGGAGAAGTAAACCAACCTTCCGTGTTCACAATTCCGAATGAGAAAGTTACCCTGTTAGAAGCTCTTGGTATGGCCGGCGATATGACCATTTTCGCAAAAAGAGATAATGTATTGTTGATAAGCGAAGAAGATGGTGTTAAAAGTACTAAGAGAATTGATCTGACCTCAGATGAATTGTTTACTTCACCTAATTATTATCTGCAGCCTAATGATATCGTTTATGTACAGCCTAATGATAGAAAAGTTAGAAATACTTCTAATTCAGCCCAATGGTTTTCAATAATATTGGGTTCATTATCGTTAGCGGTAATCTCTATTTCTACTTTCTGATATACTAAATAATCTAGTTTTAAAATAAACAGTTTACACAAAAACTAAAGTGTACTATTTTAAAACATGGGTTATAAATACTGAAACTTGTTTACCATATAAATTTAAATATAATGACTGAAAAGGAATATTTTGATTCACAATTATCTACCAAACAAAATGCAGAAAATTTTGATTTGAAGGGATTGTTGAATAGATACCTTAAATCATGGAAATTTTTTATTATTTCTTTGGTTATATTTTTAAGTTTAGCCTTACTCGCTTTACAGTTCATGAGTACATCTTATGATGTTTCCAGTAAATTATTGCTCAAGAATGAAACATCTAATATTAATGCTTCGGGTAATAATTTAATGAACAACAATCCTTTCAGTAATTCTGAAAGGGTAAACAATGAGATTGAAGTGCTTACTTCGGTACATTTAATGCGCTCTGTATTAGACACTTTATCACTACAGTCCAGGTTTACAGTTACTGATGCCTTTTCCGAAACAGAAATTTATGGGTCACAATTACCTTTTAGAATGGTAGTGGATACTCTATATCCATTAGCTTACGAAACTACATTGACTATCAAATTGGAAGGAAAGGATAGTTTTAGTATTATAGAGGAATTTAAAGATTCTTCAGAAGAGAAAATTTCTATAAGTTCTGATTATGGTTACAATACATACAATTATGGGTATAAAATTGAAAAACCTTATGGTATTTTTAAAATTGTAGCGAACGAAAAAAGTACATCAAAAGATACCGAGTTTACTGCAAATTTCATGGATATTGATGAATTAGCCCATGACTATGTTAAAAAAGCATTGTCGGTTTATGTAATGAACAAGGATGCCTCTGTTATAAACATTGTTTTAAAAGAAGAAATACCGGAGAAGGGTGAAGATATCATTAATAGTCTGGTTGAAATTTATGGATTAAAATCATATTTGGAGAGAAACACTATAGCATTAAACAATGTTAAATTCATTGATAATCGTTTAAATACGTTGTCTGCAGAACTGACTGCTGTAGAGATGAATGTAGCCCAGTTTAAAACAGAGAATGAATTAGCTAGTGTTGAGTTTGATGCCAATTCTTTTGCTGAACAAGAAATTGATTACGGAAGAAAATTAACAGAATCGGAAATTGAATTAAAAGTTCTAAATGCTATAGAAAGTAATTTAAAAAGTGGTGATAACGAATCTACTTTAAACTCTCTTAGCATTACAAGTCCAAACTTAATTTACTTAATAGATAGTTATAATAAGTTACAAATAGATAAGAAAAATTTACAGCGAACCGTACCGGAAAACAACCCAAGGATGATTGATCTTAGAGATCAATTAACACAACTTAGGAGAAACATACTTGGTAGTCTTTCAACATCTAAACAGAGCTTAAGAATTACTATTAACAGTATTAGAGGTAGGTCTAATCAATTTGCTGCAAAGAAGCAAAGAATACCAACAATGCAAAGACAATTACTTGAAATCAGTAGAGAACAGGGCATAAAAGAAAACTTATTCTTATACCTATTGCAAAAACGTGAAGAGGCTGCTTTAATGGTTGGTGCTAAACAAGATAATTTTACAGTTATTGATCCAGCTATTACTGATTATGAATCAGGTTCCTCAAGTAAAAAATTATTTCTGTTGATTTCATTTTTAATGGGACTGGCAGTACCAGTTGGTATCATTCATTTAAAAGATGGTTTAAATACTAAAGTTACAGGTAAAAAAGACTTAGAGAAAAGAATAACTGTACCGGTTATAGGGGAAATAGCCCATAATGATTCAGGGAATAATTTAATTGGAAAAGGCGAAGAAGAAAGTCGTTTAGCTCAAGGTTTTAGAATGTTGAGAATGAATTTAGATTTTATGCTCTCTAAAAAGAAAGTACAAACTGTTTTGGTGACTTCAGCAATTAAAGGAGAAGGAAAAACATTCTTTTCATCTAATATGGGAATAGCCTTGGCTTCATCTAGTTCTAAGGTGGTAATACTGGAGTTAGATAAGCATAACCCGGAATTAATAGATACACTTGGCGAAACCAAAAAAGAATATGGAGTTACTAATTATCTGAAACAAAATAATAATACAATAACGGTTAACGATTTATTGATTTCTGTAAAGAACAATCCTAATCTGTTTGCAATTGGTTTAGGGACGGAAAATGTTGACGGACTCGAGTCTTACAATTCGAATAGAATGGAAGTATTGATGAATCATTTAAAACAGGAGTTCGATTATATATTAATTGATTCAGCACCTATAGGTAAATTGGCAGATACTTTTGCACTTTCCAGATTTACAGATTGTTGTATTTATATGGTTCGGGAAAACCACTCTAATTTAGAAGATTTAAAAATGATTGAAGATATTAAAGTGAATAAAAAGTTTAAAAATCCAATGGTTGTTTTGAACGATTTAGCTTCTAATAAATAGGTTGACTATTTCACTGAAAATAACTAGTACAAAGTAAAAAGAGAATGAATATATATTATATTATTACTTTGTTTTTTTTACTATTTGCTTCTAAAGCTAATTTTTTAGTTGAATCTAATTTAGCTTGGTTTGGCTTTGAAGTATGTATGATATTTGTTGCTTTTTATTTTAAAAGGGTAAAGAAAAAAGATGTGCAGTTTTTTCTGATAAGCGGTGGAATTTATTTTGTCTATATTTTATTTAGGTTTAAATTAAATCAATTACCTAGCGATTATTTTAAGAGTGATGTGTTTTATTTTTTCAAGTTTATTTTCACATCATATTTATTCTGTTTAATTCTAAAAGAAAAATCGCTATACTATTTAGTGAAAGTTATTTCACATTTGGCATTGGTATCTATAGTGTTCTATGTCATTCAGTTTTATCAGAACGGTGCTATTGTTAATGCTATAGGTAATACGTTTGAAAGCTTTACGATTAATGATAACTCTCCTAGGTTTACCAACTTTTTAATATTTACATATGATAGTCTTCATTACTATAGAAACTCTGGTTTTTGTTGGGAGCCAGGAGCCTTTGGGTCATTTTTAATTTTAGCACTCTTATTCAATTTTTTAATGAACAATTTTAAGTTTGACAAGCAAACGGTTATTCTTTTAGTCGCCATTTTAACTACCGTTTCCACTACGGCATACTTCGGATTGTTTTTACTATTATTCTTAAGATATAGAGTATTAAATAAGGGTAATAAGACAACCATGATTGTCTTTGCGATTATTTTTGCTCTGGCAATACCTAATGTACCATTTTTAGGAGAAAAAATAATTGAAATTTATGAACAGGATATAAGGGATTTGAAAGAATTAGAACAATTATCAACCTATTATGATGATGTTGACAGACAAATGCCGTTGAATAGATTTGGAAGTGTCATCTTCCTTTATCAACAATTTGATTGGAAACTATTTTTAGGGGTCAGCAATCAATATGAAAAATATTATATAGATGAGTATAATGTCAATATATCTAATGGAATAATGGACTTCATAACCAAATTTGGTCTTGTAGGGCTGTTTGTTCTCTTGTATCGTTATGGGAAAGTTTGCAAGGTGTATCTCCGTAGGACAGAGTTTGTAATCTATTCCGTACTGATTTTAGTAATTCTAAGTTTTGGTGAACCTATACTTATACTACCTATTTGTATAATATTCATGTTTTTACCCACATTTAAGAATCAAGATTTTTTGACATTATCTTATATTTATAGAACTAAATATTTAAAGTTCCAAAGCCTCAATAATTTATGATTATTAAAAGATATAATACAGTTAGGGTATTTGTAAAATCTTATTTTGAGAACAATTTAAGAAATAATCTATTAGTCAAGAATGTATTTACCTTTTTGAAATTAAGAAGTTTGGGCACTGCTATTAATATTTTCTTTGTGCCTATAGCATATCTATCTTCGATAAAATTAGAATAAGGAATCTTTGAAATTTGTTTGCAATTATAATCACAAGAATAAATGGATTAATACTAGCACCTTATTAGGTTTGTATGGAGAAGAGCATGAACAAGAAAGTATTGGTTTAAAGATTTAACTAAATTATAGATGATGTCTTTTAAAAAAAAGAAATTAATAACAGTTTTACTTACATGTCATAATCGTAAGGTGAAAACATATTCTTGTTTGGAAGCCCTTTTTAACTGCGAATTGGATGACTGCTTCGAACTAAAAATTTATTTGGTGGACGATGGTAGTACGGATGGAACGACTGAATTTATACAAGGAAAATTTGCTAACCTTCAAATAATTCAAGGTTCAGGGAATCTTTTTTGGGCTGGTGGTATGCGGACGGCTTGGAAATATGCGGATGAGCATGAAAAAAATACAGATTATTATTTATTATTAAATGATGATACCATTGTCTTTAAAGATACATTAAAGAGATTGTTTAGTGATTTAAAATATGTAGGAGAAACTAAGAGTATTATAGTGGGACCTACTCAAAATCCAGAAACTAAGAAAATTTCTTATGGGGGGCATAAAATTTTAAATTGGTTTTTGTTTAAAAGTGAAATGGTTGTTCCGAATGATAAATTTCCTCAGCGATGCGAACTTGGTAACGCAAATATTATGTTAGTGCCTAAAGAAGTTTATAAAGCGATTGGTCCACTTTCTGAAAAATATACACATGGTATTGCTGATTATGACTATACTTTAATGGCTTTTAAAAATGATATTTATACATATGTTTCAAGTGGTTTTTGTGGTTATTGTAATTATGACCATGGCGTAAATTGGTTAACCCAGAAAAATAATCTCAAAGAAAGGATAGCATATTTGTATAGTCCTAAAGGGTTGTCCTACAAAGAATATTTACAGTTTATTAAAAGGCATATTCCTTATCATTTACCTATTGCCATTATGTTAATGTGGGCTAAGACGCTCTTTCCAATTATTTGGCAATTGTTTAAGAATAAAGAATACTTAAAATGAGAAAAGAAACACCACAAGCACCTGTACTTTTTATCATTTTCAATAGACCAGAGCAAACAAGAAAGGTTTTTGAAATGATAAGAGAGGCTAAACCTAAAAAACTGTATGTTGCAGCAGATGGACCTAGACCAAATAGGACGGATGAGCAACGATGTAGAGAAACCAGATCAATTGTCGATTTAGTGGATTGGGACTGTGAAGTAAAAACTTTTTTTAGAAATGAGAATGTTGGTTGCGGTTTAGGGCCTAAAGGAGCGATTGATTGGTTTTTTGAAAATGAAGAGGAAGGTATCATTCTAGAAGATGATTGTTTACCATCAGCTAGTTTTTTTAAGTTCTGTTCAGAACTGTTAGAAAAATATAGAGATAATAGTCAGATTATGCATATTGGCGGTTCCAATTTTCAAAACGGATATGTTTCAGATGCCGATCATTCTTATTACTTCTCCTATTTTAGCCATGAATGGGGTTGGGCAAGTTGGAGAAGGGCATGGAAACATTATGATTTTAAAGTTGCAAGTTATCCTGAACTAAAAAAGAAAGGATATTTCGACAATTTTTTTTCAAACTTTATTGAAAAAAAATACCGACTTAGTAAAATTGAAAAAACCTTAAACGCTAAAGAAGTTTCTTGGTGGGATTATCAATGGGATTACACTAAATTGGTAAATTCAGGTCTATCCATTATACCACACCAAAATATGATTAAAAATTTAGGGTTTGGTGAAGATGCTACCCATACCATTAGTGCAAATGACGAAAGGCAGAAAAATGAAGCACGTGATATGCCCTTTCCATTAACGCATCCTAATTTTATTATCAGAGATATTAAGGCGGATAGAAGGTATTTTAATATTTTTTTTAAGAAAACAATCTTACGTAGAAAAATATTAGGAGTTTTGAGAGTTCCAGGGTATTCTATTAGAGGTTAATTGAAAGTGCAGCTGTACGGATAATAAAAGTGGATTCTGTTTTCTGAATTTAGTTACTAGACAGACAGGTAAAATCAAGGACTATGGCACTTCGTGGTTCAAAATCAATATCATTCCTATAGTCTATAACGTCAAAATTATATTCTGGCCAAACAATATTGGTAGGGTTACATGATTCATAAACTATGCAGTCGATTATTTTATTACCACCACTTGTATCAAAAGCTGCAAATATTAATGAATTAGACCCTGGTTGCCCTCTGTCTTGACCTAAATCGCCACATATAATTTGCTTAGCACGTAATCTATTAAAAGTTACATTTCCAGAACCTTCAACGGAAGATGCTACACCATTGCCCATCTCCAAAAAGTCAACATCTTCAACTAGTCCACCTGTACCTCCACGTGCGCCATCGGTATTTTGATCTTCAAACATTACACCAACACCAGTAGGACTGTTATTGCCGATTATCAACCCTTTTTTAATTTGTTGACCACCACTTTTATAAATACTAATATTATCTTCGGTCCATGCAATTTCTCTGTCATTAATCACCGAAAAATTCTCCAATAATCCTCCAATGCATTTATCGTATTGAACTAATTGCCCCCTAGGAAAAGGGCCTCTCATATTATGCCCTTCAATATATGTTAATTCAGAATAATCACATTGGTTCAATCGAATTCCTGTAGAGCCATCTTCGACTTTTACATTTGTAATTACTAAGTTTTCAGAATCTAATCCTTCAATGCAATTTCGGGTATAATCATCTAAAGGACCGGTAGAAGGTGCATTTGTATACTTAATATAGCAATTTTCTATGGTTAAATTATCTGCGTTAGAAAATTTAATACCCATGTAGGCACCAGTGTATTCAATAATACAATTTGATATTACGACGCCGGAGTAGTCATTGATTTCTATACCGTGCTGATTTGTTGCTTTAATATACAGATTTTCTATACGTTGATTATTTTCGCTAACAATTATAGGACCCGATTCTTGACGGTTGTTAGTACATGAGTTTTCTACGATTATTGGTTCTTCAACTGTGGGTATTACAGTATAGTCCACTTTTGCTCCTTCCACATTAGTTACCGTGTAAGTAACTTCATCACTAAAATCTTGTGGAGTGTCAGTATCAGGCTCAATCGTAGATTCGGTATCAACAGTTACAGTAGGCGTTAACTCCTCAATTAAAGTACTGCTTGAATCAATTTCAATATAAATTATTTTTTTTTCTTCATCAATTATACCTAAGATATCTGATTTTAAACCTTCATTATCGGCAGATTGAATGCTGAAATCAATAATTCTAACAATCGGTGCAACACCCGATTCTTCTGTTGGCAGCTTGATAATTACTGATTCGCTTAGAATATCGTAATCTGACGAACAAGAAATCAATTGTAAGATGGTTAATGATAGTATTAATAAGGACATTAAATTACTGTGTATGGAAAATAGGTTTACCATGTTTTCATTTATTCATTATTAATAACCACAACATATATACTACTATAAGAGACTATCGTTAAAAATATTGTTCAAAGAGACTAAATTCTGTTATAAAAAATGACTAAATGGTGCAAATAATATATGATTATATAAAAAATTAAAATATTGCTTAAGGCATATTTTTATTTAAGTAATTGAAATATAGCAATTAATTTAAATTTATGTAAGTATTATGAATTTATTTGAAGACTTTTCTATTTGATTTACAAATCACTCTATGCCACTATTTAATGCAATAAAATCGATAAGTGAAATAAAAAAATAAAAACGATGTCTCAGATTAATTGTAGGTCGGCAAGGTTTTTATATAACAGAAGATTTAATATGTACCTTAAAAAAGTTCTGTTTAGCTATAGTCAGAACTTTTTAAGAATTTAGTAATTTGATGTAATTTTTTTTGAATGTATAACCCTTTTAGTCTGTAAAATATAATTGAACATTAGTATTTAATCTCCTTTGTTCCTCTTATTTTGTATTTTAATATATAGGTTTAATTTTAGTATCACTAAGGTTTCTAATTATAAAGATGTAATTATTCACGACCATGTAAAGTTGTATATAAATTATATCAATATTACTAAAATCCTCAATTCAACCATATGTTCACTTAAATAAAACATAGATTGCATCAATTTAGGAATTCAATTAATTGACTTTTTTAAGACTTAAAAGTAGCACGTAAAACAATAAGAAAGTAAATGTAAATTAACGACAGCGAGACCGTTAATTTAAAGTCATAAAACCTTTCTATGACTTTAAATTAAGGAACTAAAATCAACTATTATAAATTTTCATAATTCCATTTACCCCATTTTGAATGGAGAAATTTTTGCGTACAAAACTTAGAGCATTCTGAGCCATTTCATCACTAGTTTTGTCATTTTTTTGAAGATATAGTATTTTTCCTGCCAGTTCATTATAATTTTCAGAAATTAAAAAACCGTTGTCATCATCGTGTATCAAATCTTTTAAACCTTTCACGTTATACAATATGGAAGGTTTGGCACAAGCCATTGCCTCTATGGCGGCAATTGCTAAACCTTCAAACCTAGAACTCATTATATAAGCATCAGAAGCAATTAAGTAATCTCTGACATTACTTTGATTACCCAAAAAAAGAATCTGCGAATTAATACCTAAAGACTTACTAAGTTCAATTTCTTCATCTGTTGTAACTCCTTTGCCCAAATGAAGATATATGCAATCTATTTCCTTATTTACAATAGACAATGCTCTAATAATGTCATGATGATTTTTGACATCACTACACCCCCCTGTTGATATGATTACAAATGAAGAATTTGAAATATTCAATTTTATTCTCATTTCTTCTTTTTCCTTTTCCGAATTTTGAGGATAAAACCGTTCGTCATCGTACCAATTAGGTACTAATATAGTATCGTTCTTATAGTAATTTAGTTCATTTTCATAAACACTTTGACCAATTGATTGCATTTTCAAGTTTAAAACTTTAGAACTAACATAACGTTCTAAAAAACCTTTGATCCAAGTCCATTTTCTATGCTTATAATTATTATGAACAGTGCTAACCGCTTTCTTTCCTGCTAAATAAGTAGTCAATGAAAAAAGGAAAATGTGTTTAGATCGATGTATATGCAAAACATCAATATTATTATTCTTCAATACTTTGTATATCCATGTAAAATATGGTATAACAACAAAAGGATTGAACTCATTTGATGAAAGTGGCTTGTGAAGTACTTTAATGGATTCAGCTTCAAATTGAGGAAGAAACTCTCCAATGTTCTCTGCAGTACTCAATGCCATTAAATCAACACCTTTTTCTTGAAAATGTGATGCCGCATTGGCATACATTATTTCAGCACCTGAAAACTTTAACTCATAAAAAATATGTAAAACTCGCATAGTATAATTTTTAGTATTCTAATGACCAATGAACATTCTCCTTTATAACCTTATTCGGTACTCCGACTGATATGGTTTTTTTTGGGATATCTTTAGATACGATAGTGCCCATTCCAATAATGGCCCCATCATTTATTTTCGTTCCTTTCAAAATTGTTACCCGACTGCCTACCCACACTTTATCTCCTATGTAAACTGGTAACTCTTTATTAATTTTTTCGTTTTTAGAATTAAAAATACTGTGTGTATCACTAGCCCATATTTCAATATGGTCAGAAAAAAGACAATCTTTTCCTATTTTTACATTGTTTTCTTTTCCAACATTTACAATTCTAACACCTCCAAAAGTCGTTGACTTTCCTATTGTAATATTACAATCAGAACCTCTTATAATTATATTTGCTTGTCTAAGTTTAACATTTTCAGCAATGTATAAAGTGTTGTTTTGTCCGCTAATTGCTATTTGTGAATGCTCTATTAAACCGTTTGTAGATTTAATGCTATTACCATAACCCGAAATTTCGATAAAAGTTTTTTTAAAGTTACCCTTCGTCAAGTTTATAATATTTCCTTTTTCTTTTTTTATTCTAACCAAAAAGAAATTTCCTGAGTAGTTGTCTTTATTATTTTTTTTAAACTGTAAAATAATTTTGTTTAGAATAGAAATAATGGTTTTAATCATGCTGTAAAATTTTTAATTTATTCTTTCTATTAAATCTATTTGAACCAAACACCCTTAGCTTTCTCATTAATTATTTTTTGATATTGTAAAAATCCAATAATAGCGGACATCAAAGAAGAAACGCAAGTGGCCAAAATTATACCCGATAAACCTAAACCCAGGTTTTTTGCAAATAAAATACTTAGTGGGACATTAATACATAAAGTAATTAAACTAATAATTAATTGCATTCTAATTTTACCAGTTGCATTGATTAGCATAAAATAAATGGACTGAAAAGTTGATATGGCTATATACAGAGCCATAGATGTAGATAAGGATAACGGAATTTTAATAGAATCACCTATCCATAACGTATAGAACCAGTTAGATAGAAATAACATCAATACTAGAATTACGGTAAGTGAAAGCCATATTTTCTGTATATTTTTAACTGATTTTTTTATCCAATCAAAGTCTTTTAAAATATAGGCTTCTGTAAAGGAAGACCAATATGGTGTTGTAATTAAAGAATGAATCATAAGCAACATAGAAAAATATTTTAAAGCTATGTTGTAAGGAACTACTTCTTCCGGTCCAAATATATTGGTAATAATTAGGTTGTCCGTAGTAAGTAAAACAATATTAGCTACTTGGATTATAAAAAATATAAAACCTAAACTAGTTATATCCTTTAATTTGTCATAACGCCAATCTTTAAATTCTGGTTTAAACTGTTTGTATCTGCCATTGAAGGCAATAAAATTAAAGCTGATCAATAAGATGATTGGCAACCCAGTATAGAGTGTACCAAATATCATTAAAGAGTTACCAGAGGTTTTAGTCAATAACCAAATGCCAAGTAATAGTAAAGCTTGAATGAAAAATTCTATTTTTCCTTGTATTGAAGGAAGTTGGTCAGCTGTATATATGGTTAAAATCAATTTAGCTACCAATTGCAAAGTGAAAAATGTAAATAAAATGGGCATCAGAAAGGACAGTTCCTTTCCTAAAATTTTTGTAGTATTGAATATTGTTGACCAGTCAATTAAAAAATTGCCAAATATAAAGAGGATGATAACACCTACACAAATTACCGACATAGTAATATAAGCAATGCTAACATATACTTTTGCTAAGTGTATTTCTCCATTTGCCTTCGATTCGGCAAACCTATTTCGCAAACCATGACCCAAACCTATATCAAGAACGGTAAACCAACCAATAAATGAACTTAGCGTAAGCCAAACACCATAATTTTCCTGACCTAAATAGTCAATACTTATTGGTACTAATAAAAAATTGGCTAAAATATTGCCCCCTTTAAATAGGGTGGACCATCCTATATGTTTAACTATATTTTGAGTTCTAGTGCTTGAACCTGTTAATCGTTTGTAAAGCTCGTTAATTTTTATGGGCACTTGAAATACTTTTAAAAGATTGAGTTATTTTAAGAAATAGTTAAATTTCTATTTTTCTTGCTTTGGGCTATTATTTAATCAAAGTTTAGCCAAGATTAATTGACATATTTTACGATTGATTTATCATGTATTCTCAATTTCATTCTTTTATTTCCATTTTAATAAACCTTTTAAATCCCATTTTATTGGGATGTACAGATATAGAAAAACTTACAATGAAAACCTATTTCATTTTTTATAAAAATCTATGATCTGTTTTTTAAGAATAATTGATTGCCAATAATCTCTGGCTAGTAAACTATACTTATCAATACTTTCTAAAATAATTTGATAGTTTCATCATCAAAATGTAGTTCATTTTTATTATCTGTTTATGGCAAAACTTTTCTTTTATAACCATTTACCCATTGCAGGGTTAGCGGACTTGTAATTAATCAAGTTCAGACCTGAAGCAATTAAAGCTCTTTCATAGCAAAATCTTGTCAATAGTACATTATATTTTTTGGATTAGAATCCATTAAACGATGAATGACCTTTTTTCAAGCCCTTAGTGCATAATTAGTATGGTAAGATCTGATTAAGGTTATATAGATTATGTCTTTTTAATATAGAGAATATTAACATTCATCAAAACTTGGTCAGGTATTATGTTATATTTTAAAAATTCTTGTTAACTTAAATCTTGTAGCTAAAAATTGGGTCCATTAATACAAAGGTCGTATGTGCTATGATGCAAACTAACTTTAAGTATCTTAGAATTAAAAATCGGTACTAATACTACTATTACTAATAACTCTATGCTCGTTCTATTAGAAGTAAATCCAGTTAAATTAAATTTAAGTTTTGTATTGAAAAATTTATTTGAAGGCTTTTCTGCTTGAATTATAAATCATTATAAACAAATGAGCTATTTCTCTTGTTAGCTTTTAGCTAGCATATTATAGAATAAAATAATAAAAATGATGCCTCAGTTTGATTGGAAGAGGACATTTTTTATGTAATAGATACTTTAAAACTGTATTTTACTGCAAATTATCGGAACATTATTATGAATATATTATAAATGGATATATTTGTTTATTCTGTTAACCCCCCAGGGTAATTATTATTTTTTCTTTGAAATATATTAAGTACTAATTTATTGGTGCTGATTCAAAGTTTTATGTAATTACAATGCTTTTAGATTATCATATGATTACTACTGAAATTAATTCAGAGGTTTTATGTCTTGGTTATTCAATATATAATTCTTCACTTGAATACTTGCCAAACAAACCCAAATTGCTGGTAAATACAATTAATCAATACTCCTATTGCATAGCAGAAGAAGATGTAGACTTTAAAAAAGCATTATTAGATAGTGATGTTTTATTACCTGATGGTGTCGGTATCGTTTTGGCATCAAAATGGTTAAATGGTGTTTCTGTAAAAAAAATAGCTGGTGCAGATTTTCATGAATTTCAGTTAAAACGTTTAAATGCAATAAGCGGTTCTTGTTTTTACTTAGGTGCTTCTAACGAAACTTTAGCTAAGATAAAGACTAGATTGCAAAAAGATTACCCTAATGTAAAAGTGGGTAGTTACTCTCCACCTTATAAACCCAACTTTACAGAAGAGGATAACGCTAAAATGATACAAGAGGTTAACAATTTTAGCCCAGATGTATTATTTATAGGTATGACCGCTCCAAAACAAGAAAAATGGAGTTATACCCATAATAATCAGCTTGACGCTAAAATTATTTGTTCCATAGGGGCAGTTTTTGATTTTTACGCAGGTACCGTAGAAAGACCCAATAAAATTTGGAGAGATTTAGGGTTAGAATGGTTAGGTCGCCTTTTAAAGGAACCTAAAAGAATGTGGAGACGCTATATTTATTATGGTGCCGTCTTCGCCAAGTATCTTTGGAAAGCTAAATTTAGTCGGTCTAATGAGGTTCGTCCTAAAATTAGGTAATGGTTTTGAGTCTATTGTTGCATTATCGTTATTCATTATCTATATCTTTTACCTTTAAATTATCATCTACACGTAAGTTTTTTTATTAAGGAATTTCGAATGTTTCCTTTAAATCATTTCTACTTTAAATTGGCGGTTTTATTAAATTTTTGATAGGTTTTTGTTTACTTTTTGGAAAGAATGAAAAAAATGTAGACATCAACGTCTTAATGAAGGTTTTAAACGTATTATTTAAACTAAGTTTAAATAATTTCGATTATCGAACAGAAATTTTCGAGTATTCTTTATGTGATACGGTTTATTTTTAAGCCATTGGCTGTTTAGATTTATTCTCGTTATAAATGAAAATAATACTTTCCATTTTATTGATGATATCAACTTTACCAGTATTTGGTCAAAGTGATATTCTTGTGCAAAATTATCAGGAGGCGGAAGAATTTAGTTATTCAATAAATGCAGGAGGAGGAGTTGCTTTAAGTCAACAGGGGAATTATTCATATTCTATCGGTCAAATTTTTGCAAGTCAAGAATTTAAGCAAGATGAACAAATTGATTCTGGCATTCAGCAAAATGAGAGTATTGAAGAAGAATTGTATGGAATTGAAATAAAAGATAGTATACAAGTAGTTTTATATCCGAACCCAGTTACTGATATTTTGTTTGTTGATGTGACCTCTCAAAATTACAGTGAATTATCGTATAAAGTTTTCAATTTTAACGGTAAACTTATTATGAATGAATTGATAGATAATTCAATTTCTGAGATTAAATTTGATTATCTAAGCGATGGTATTTACTTATTCATATTAAACTATAAAGATGAATTTGTTAAGTCAACTAAAATTATTAAAAAATAAAAAATGAGAGTTTTTATTGCTTTATTTTTTACATTCTTTATGCTGCTTAGTGTTAATGGGCAAGTACCTGATAAAATCAGCTATCAAGCAATTGTAAGAACTAATGATGGTAATGTTTTGCAAAACGCTCCTGTTGGTTTGAAAATAGGAATTATTCAACAATCTATTGAAGGGGAATTCATCTATGAAGAATCTCATGTTCCTATTACAAATGAAAACGGACTAATAAGTCTACACATTGGATTAGGTGATGTTTCAAATGGAGATTTTGAACAAATTGATTGGTCCAACGGACCTTATTATTTGGAAACTCAAATGGATTTGAATGGTGGTAGTAACTACACTATAATAGGTTTAACTGAATTGTTAAGTGTGCCTTACGCATTATATGCAAAAACAGCAGGTAGCATTAGCAATGTAAATAATTACCTAACCAAGGCTGTTATAGTTCCTGTGGTTGATAGTAGAGATATCCAAGAAACTGATATCGATAATACTATTGAATGTACTATGAACGCCACCTTAACTTTGGTAGAAAATTTTACCATTATGCAAATTGGTGATATTATAAATTTAGAAGCTCATAATGGCGCTGTACTTACAATTGAAGCTTCAGATGGTGTAGATTTAAATTATCAAAATGCGGGTGATGCCATTTTCCTAAGTAATTCGGGTAATGTGCGTTTTGGTATTCTTCGTAAAGTAGGTGATAACTCTTATATCGTTTCTGGGCAATGAGATTATTTTGTTATTTATTCTTTTTTTCATTGGCACTTACTGCCCAAAATTATCATTATGCGGTTGATAATAAAGCTACTCAAGAAACAGAGTTTTATTTGGAAGAAAAGGCAAGAACTAGTGCGGGTGTTTATAATGGCGACGTATTGTTAAGAACCTTATGGAGCAATGTTGAAAAGGATAAAGGAATACATACCATTGAATGGGATGGTTTAGATGATGAAGGTATACCGGTTTCTTCTGGAAATTATACTATTAAGGTACTTTCTAATAATGTAGAGTACGAATGGTTATCGCCTATAGGAAATACTTCGAATACAGAGGGTGGAACTGCAATTTTAAAACATTTGGAAGTTATACAGGGAATGGTTCAAGTTGGGGATTTTATTTATTATAATTTTGGCTTTAACGAACATGATCCCGCTTTCTCTAAAATTCATGTTGATAGTGTTAATGTTAATTTAGCAACTATTTTGCAAAACATTCATTATGGCTTAGAAGTAAAGTATATGGCTACAGATGGAACTAGTATTTATATTAGTGGTTCTGATTTGTGGAGTACAGGACAACCAAGTATGATTTTTGCTATTAATGTAAGTACAGAAAATCAAGTGGATTTTACAGCGGGTGAGGAGTACACGTTAGCATCAAATCATAAATATACATCAGCTTTTGGTCTAATGGATGATGGTGGTAATACCTCAGAAATTACGGGAATGGCTATAGTAGCTAATTATTTATATGTTGCTAGAGGAGAGTTAAACCAAATTTATGTTTACAATAAAATAACTGGGGGTTTAGAAAGGACTATAGATCATTTTGTACACCCTAAAGAATTAACTGCTGATGCAAATAATTTATGGGTAATAAGTGAAACGAATACTATTGAAAAGTATAATTTAAACGCTAATGGTTCAATAAATTCATTATCCACAATAATTACAGGCGTAGAAGAACCTTTAGCAATAGCTATTAAAAGTGATGGCGAAATAGCCATTACGGATAATGGTACACAACAAATTAAAATTTTTAATTCCTCAGGAACATTAATTGAAACTTTTGGTCAATTAAATGGATATGCTAGCTCACCTGATGTAGCCGATGATAAATTTATGTTTGTTAATCCTTCAGAGCCTCAAATGGGTACGTTTTTATTTTACCAAGATGATGGAAAACTTTGGGTGGGAGACACTGGTAATTACAGATCATTACGTTTTAATACAAATAAAACGCTAGATGATACAATTATGTACTTGTGTTTCATACGCTCAATGGGTGTCGATAGAAACGATGTAAATAGAGTATTTGCAAACTACTTAGAATTTAATGTCGAGATAGCTTCTGGTAATTGGTCTTATTTAAAAAATTGGTCTTACAATATTAATGATGATCAAGACAGTGAATTCCATAGATTAAAATGGGTAACTACATTATCTAATGGTAAAACTTATGCAATTCAACCTGCATTTACTTCTGGTTATTGGGAAGTTGTAGAATTAACCGCTACAGGTATAAGGTTTACAGGGAAATTAATTGATAATTCCAATTCTGCGGTACTTACAGAAGATTGGAGTATTAGAACGTTTAATGATATTATAGGTCAAAGCGAAACAGGACCTGCCTATTGGAAAGACCAACCATTATTGGGTTTTGATGCCAGTGATAATCCAGAGTGGGGAGCGTCAACTCTTATTGGATCAACCGGATTAATTACATCAGATGATCCGACTTATAGAGCAACAGTAGGTTGGAATTTTCCACCAAGAGCAGACACATCATCTAATTTGCTAATTTCATTTGAAGGTGGTATTACCGATGAGTCTCTTTCATCTAGTAAATATCACTTAGGGGCAACACCTAAAAGTGGTGAAGGTTTTGTATGGAAAACTGCAGAAGGTACAGATCGTAATTATACAGGAGATTATCCTAATAATGGTATGTATGATATGGGGAATGGTGTTAACTATCCAGGTGGAATTATCTTAGTAAAAGAAAAAAGTATTTTCTGGAATTACCATGGAGAATTTTGGAAAAATGGTCAAACTAATAAATTTCAACATGTTTATGATAATGGATTGTTATTAGGTGTTTTTGGTGTTGCTGGAAATGAATTATATGAAGGTAAAGCTATTCAAAACCAAATAGGAGTACCACAAATGGCAGGTAATAATATAAAAGGTGATATAGTTAAAATAGGTGAGGATTATTATATATTACATGGCGATGAAGGTAAACATGGTGCAGTACATCGCTGGAAGATAGGAGGCTTAAATAGTATTAAGGAACATAATATTAATATCCAATATAAAGAATAATAGAACTTTAATAATTGATAAATTTAAAAATATAAATTTATTGTGGTATTATATCTTATGTTTTAAACTTGATTTTGGTTTCCACCAATTTCGCTTCATAAAAGGTCGTTCTAAAATAGGAAATGCTATTAAGCATATTATTAATGTTAAGATTAATAATAATATAGCCATTATCTCCCTATTTAATATTTGTAATTGAGAAAGTATCAAATTTCCAGTTACCGATATTACTTGAAAGTGTATTAAGTAAATAATATAACAAGCTCCTCCTATTATTGAGAATAGCTGAAAAGATAAGTAGCGAGTGAAATAACCTTGTATTAGAACCCCATATAAAAAGATAAATAAAACTAAAGGTTGAATTATTTTAACCCATAATTGATTCTCATTTACTGATAAACCAAAGAAAGCTAGTAAGCATGTTAACGTAGCTAATTTAGCAATTCCAATAAAAGGTACTTTGGTTTTTTCTTTGGTTTCTAAAATTGCTAGTACAATTCCAATAATAAACCAATGAAAGTAGGTGGTTAAAAATGGTATTGGATAAATTTGCGAAAAGGCAAAAATAACTGCAGAAAGACTGATCCACTTCCATAAAGATTTTTTAATAAAAAAGAATAAAAGAGGCAATATTAAATAGAATACAATTTCAATCTCTAAAGACCAAGTAACTACATTAATGAGGTTAGTGTCAAAATTACTGGTATATGTTAAAACGCGAAATAGACTATAGTTTTTATCAGCATCAAAGCCATCTCTAAAACTTAGTAGTAAGTAAAATAATATTGTAGTAATTAAAAAAGGCGGCTCAATACGCTCTATTCTCCGAATTAAATATTGTTTGTAACTAAATTTTTTAGACTTTAATAACTGTGATGTTAAAACAAAACCTGAGATACTAAAGAATAAGGGAACACCAGAATGTCCTGTAAACCAAATTTTAGACAGCAAAGAAGGTTTATTCATATATAGCGTTAAAAAACCATCTATATGAAATAGAATCACCGTTATAATTGCTATAAAACGAAGTCCATCAATTTCTGGACGATAAACTCCTTTAGAAATGACTCTTTTAAATATCTTTAAATCCATATATTATTTTTTAGTAAACGCAAATAGTTACTTATCTATCAATCCAGTTTAAATCTGCAAAACAGGGGCCTTGTGTAGCTTCAGAAAATTTTATGTCATTCCCATAACCATTCCATTCCATAAGTATAAATTCACCTTTGCTATCAACAACTAAATCCCACCCAATAGACTTCACCATAGGTAGTTGCATGTGTAGGTTTAATACTTTTTCTATACATGTGTTATAATTAGGAATCTTTTTATTTTTAAAAACAGTTTTGGTATCTGGATGACAATTGATAGTTTGCCAATTGGGTAAATAACCAAATTCGGTTAATCTACCTGTTTCACTTTCAATAGGTATTTTAATATGATTTTTTGAAGTTATATGCGTATCATTTTTTCTTCCTAAGCGCAGATAACTTGACCTTAAAGTTGAATTTCCGTTGCAATCCATAACTGTTGTCATTCTAATTGTCGCTAGTGAAGAAGACATGAAATCATTAAAAAAATGATGTTGTGTTATATAACTTTGTAAAGTGCCATTTCCTTCCTTTTCTATTAAACTTAATTTAAAAGTGTTTTTATTATATATTGATATACCTCTTCCTTGAAATGATTTATCCGATTTATAAACGATGGTTTCAGAAAATGAAAAAGCTAGTTTTTGGACTTCTTTTGAAGGTAGTTGTTTAAAATCAGAAGTAAACCATTGTTTGTTAATGTAATACGCAATATCTGGGCATACGACGGTATTTAAAAGCTTGTTGGTTAAAGGCTTTAGAAAAGATATTTTTCCGTACTCACCTTGAATTTGTGGAATAATAACGTTATAATAATTATCTGGTATCCATCCTTCTTTAAAACTTCCTGCCACCGCAGTGTATACATAAAGCCAAGGTGCATAACCTTTCCATCCTAAAACTTCTCTAGCATATATAAGGGCCTGCTTTTTTAGCAATGGATTTAATATTCCATTTTGTAATTCTATATTTTTTAGTGCACTTTTCGCCGCTTGATTAGATTGGTAATGATAATACTTATTTAAAATATAGGCGTTACTAATTTTAATAGTGTTTTTAAAATTATCGGAAAATTCCATAAGAATTTAATATTCAATTATTAATCTAATAAACTGATTAATATTGGTTTTTTGTTTTTTCTAACTTGTATAGAATTCACTTTTAATGTGGTAATGTTTATTTCGTTTCTAGTTTTTTCTTTTAATGTTTTTACAATTGTCTTTAACTCGTTGCTTTCACTTTTATTTATAGCAGGGTCAATGACATAATGTATTTCTAAAGAAAATTTTTGGTGTTGTATTAATTGAATTTCCCTAATGTGATTTAGTTGCCGCTCTAAAAGAATGTGTAAATGCTCACTTTTTATTTCTAATCCCGATGGGGTTTTTAAAGCTATAGCCTGCCTACCTTTAATCGCATGCATAAGTGGTAGGGGTATTTCACAACTACATTGTTCATTTGTATACTGACCTCTGTCTCCAATTTCGTAACGTATGATAGGAAATGCATAATTGTTAAGATCTGTGATTAAAATTTTCCCTGTAACATTAGGGGCGACAGGTAGGTTGTTTTCATCAACATATTCTATATGGACTGCATCTTGTAAAATGTGCAAACCTTTTTGTTCTGGACATTCAGCGGCAATTAATAAAACTTCGGTATTTCCGTATTGGTCACAAACTGGAGCACTAAATGCTTGTTCCATTATATCGCGTTGTTTTTTTAGTAAAGGCGCAGAAGTTACCCATATCATTTTGGGTGGGTGTATTTTTAAATTGTGGTCTAAAAGGTATAAGGCAAATTCATAGACTACATCTACATAACCTTGTAAAAGTGTTGGCTTTACGGTATTAATTTGACATACAAACTTTTTTACTTCAGTTAAATTCATTTCTGCTCCTGGCAAGAATATTCTACGTGTTGGCCACCATAATACGGTGTTCGTAATTCTTTTTAGTAATGAACGTTTATAGCGGTATATATAAGCTTGGTTTTCATATGGCTTAACGCCCCACCAATTTAATATTCGCCATTGAAGTGATGTAGTGTTAAACCTTAAATCATGTAAAACTGTTATTGGAGTTCCAGTGCTGCCAGAGGAGCTTACCTTCTTTGTATGCCATGGTTTTAAACCATTAACTTTTATAGTGTTAAAATTTAGTGCCAATTCTTCTCTTGTTAAAGGGGGTAATTTTAAAAAAGTATCCTCTGTGATTATAGTTTGGTTCTTTAAAATTGAAGCATATTTGGTTTTGTAAAATGAAGAGTTTAAATAAGCATGCTGTATTAGTTTATACTTTTTTTTAGAGCTAAGTAGTTTTACAGAACCATCTGCTAATTCATTTTCATTTTTTTTATATGAATTGAAAATTCGCGGTTTAAGCAGTTTGGTTTTAAAATTAAAAACTATTCTTTTAATATTTAATAACATATATGAGAATATGTGACTTTTGTTTTAAAGTATTAGTATTTCAATTAGTTAGTAATATTTCTATTTTCAAAATCTTCCATAATATGATCTAGGGATAGAAATTTAGTTGCGTATAAATGAGCATTATTTCTCAGGGCTTGTAAAGAACTATTAGATGTTAGGTGAGAAATGCCAGATATTAAGGCATTTACATCTTCTGGTTTAACTAAATGGCCCATCTCATGGGTGTTTACAATTTTATATAAATCTGTATTTTTATTTGCAGTAATTAAGGCTATACCACCCACCGATAAAATGGTAGTTAGTTTTGAAGGCATAACAAGATCACTTGCATCTGCTTTTTGAATTACTAAATGAATATCGGCCATATTTAGAAAATCATTAAATATCGCTTTGGGTTGCAGCGGTAAAAATGAAATATTGGTAAGCTTCATGCTTTCTGCCTTTTCTTTTAAGACTAATTGATAAGGACCAGAACCGCAAATTAAAAATTTAAGCTGTTTATTATTTTTAAATTCTTCAGCAGCCAATAAAATAATTTCTAAACCTTGTTTTTCACCTATGGCACCAGAGTAAACAATAATTTTATCTTCTGGATTATATCCAAATTTTTGTTTTAAGGCAGTTTTATTGTCAATTGGGTAGAATAAGGAGTTGTCTGTCCAATTAGGAAAATAGAATACATTTTTATTACATTTTTGTTCAACGCGATCAATCATACTCAATGAAATACTACTAACCACATCAGAGTTTTTAAATATAAATGCTTCTATACAAAAAAGAATATTGATTAAAAATTTAGATTTTATTAATCCAAGTTTTGTTGCTGCCTCAATTTGTAGGTCTTGGATATGATGGATGTGTTTGGATTTTTTCACTAATTTGTAAAATGCTCCTAGAACACCAGCTAAAAATGTTGGGGCAACAGATATAACTAATGCTTGTCTTTTTTTTAGAAAAAAGTATAGAAGCATAACTGAAGCGGAAAGAAAAAAAGTAAGGTCAGATATTATACGCTTCATTCCACTTGGCTTTTTAGGAACGTACATTGGGCAGCGGTATACTTTTATAGGATGTTTTTTGCTGTCTGTTTTAACAATTTCTTTCATAAACCAAATTTTTCTTTTTTGGTATGGAGCCTGTACTTTCCATTGCGGGTAGTAAGGGTAACTGGTTATAACAGAGCAATCATGTCCTTTTTTAGACAACCACTCCATCATCTCTCCACTATACTTGCCTATTCCTGTAAGTTCTGGGGAGTAGTTGTAGCCGATTAATAGAATTTTTTTACTCAAAATCATTTTTTTTAGTGGTAATGATTATAAACTTTAAGAAAGAGTTCCTGTATGAGAATCCCATGGTTTTATTTAATGCTTATTGTTTTGTGAATATTAAGATTTTATGAATAAGCATGGTATAGTGCTTTAAGTTTTTAGTTAAAGCTTATGTGGTTATTTAGTATATAATCATTGACGATTAGTTGTTTAAAACTAAAGGATGATTATTTCTATAATTAACGTCGTATAGTTAAAAATGGATGGTTTAGTTTTTTGTTTAATTGAAATAGAAACAATAATACTGTTCGAAAGTTTTGTAGTAGTTTAAGACCAACGTTGCTTGACAAAGTTTGTTGGTATTACAGAAGTAACCAAATTATCGCCAATATTTTGAGTAACTACAGAACCTACAGTAACTACTGTATCTACCCCGATAGTTACATTTGGTCCTATAAAACTACAGGCACCAACCCAACAGCCATCTTTTAATGTAATTGGACCATTTCTGTAAGGCATAGAAGGGTTTTTAAAATTGTGGTTACCACCACAAAGAAAGCTTCGTTGAGAAATACAAACGTTGTTTCCAATGATTAGAGGTTCAAAATTTAATAAAAATGCTTCTTCTCCAATCCACACATTATTGGCAATATTCAATTTCCAAGGAAAATGAATATTTACCCGAGGTTTAATTACTACACCATTGCCAATTTTTGCACCAAATGTTTTCAGTATCCAGATTTTAAATGAGCTTGGGTAGGGTATAGCAGTAAGAAAAAAAAGAGTCTTAAATATATACCATAAAAGCTCTTTAAACTTACTTGCTCCACGATCAAGACCATTAGAGGCATCAAAGTCCTTTAATAAGACTTTGGAATTATATTGGCTCATTTTTAATAGCTTTTAGGTATTTTTTTGATGCCTCATCCATAGTAAAATGATTTTGATAAACCGAATAGGCATTATGCTTCATTTCTTGTAATTCTGTATTGGACAATAAAGAGAAATTTTTCAGTAAAATATAAGTATCATTAAAGGTGTCATTACAAATAATCCCTGCTTTACCGTTTTCTATTTCACGCCAAATATTCACTTTATTAGAAATCAATACCGAACATTTACATGCCAGTGCTTCTACTACTGCGATTCCAAAATTTTCTTGATGACTAGGTAGTATAAAGGATGTTGCGCCATAAAATGATGCCCATTTTTCTGAACCAGAAATCATACCTATAAATAAAACATTGTTCTTTAAATTATTGTTTCTTTCAACTTGTTGAAATAATTTTTGCCCAAACTCATCCTTTATACCTGGTCCAGCTAATACTAATTTTGGTAGTTTAATATTTTGTTTAACACATTTAGAATATGCATCTAGTAAATTAGTTAACCCTTTTTTCGGGTGTAACCTACTTAAAAATAAGAGATATTCTTCATCTGGCAATAAACCATGTCGATTCTTAAAGTCTAAAATGTCTTGGTTGTTTATTTGAGGTGGTGGTAAAATGCCGTAACCAATATTTAATTCTTTTTTTGGTTTGTAGCCCGTAAAAGTTTCTCTCGCTAAAAGCAATTCTTCTTCACATGTAAATAATATTCCATCTGCACTATTTAAGGTTTTCTTTTCAATGAAATTCCAGAATAAAACATTCCTTAAAGCTTTTAGTTTACGGTCTGGTGCTTTTTGAAAGTATGGGTCCATCATTCCATGGGTCATAATAAAGAATTTCGGAATTTTACTTTTTCTGTTCTTTAAATTCGCTAAAACACTTCTTACGGCGTAATCATGGTATTGCCATAAACCATGTACGACTACACTGTCATATAAACTTAAGTTTTCATGTAACCACCCATTTAAATGTTTAGAATAACCCCAAGAAGTTTTTTTGTCACCTAAAGCTATTATTCTAAACTCATCTTTGCCTAAATATTCAGAATCTGGTTCATCTAAACACAACACTTCATTTGTAATAGAATCAGCATTTAAATGACCAATGCTGTTTCTTATACCTTGGCACATTCCACCATGAATTGGATCCATACTGGTGATAACGTTGAGTATTTTTGTCATTGTAGAATTTAAATGGTTGGTGATATATTTAGTTAAGGTTAATCTTCAGATAGTATTTTTGAATATAGTGCTCCAAGCCTATCTAACATTTTTTCTTGCTCAAACCGTTTTACATTATTTATGCCTGCTGTTATACTTTCTTCACGTTCTGTTGAATTTAAAGAAAGCACTTCGCTTACAGTTATCGCTGCCTCTTTAGCCCAATTTATGGTATTTGAGTTCGATGGTCGTTTAGAAATATAAAACCCTGCAGACCCCCCAACTTCTGTCATTGGTGGCTCATTAGTGGTAACAACAGGAATTCCAGATGCCATTGCTTCTGCAATGGGCCAACCAAAACCTTCGTCTAAGGATGGGTATAATAATAAAGAGGCTCCAGCATAGGCATCTTTTACAGTTTCATCAGAGCAGTTAGATAGATAATGTATATCTATTTTATAAGATGATGCCTCTATTAGTTCTTTTAACAGTTCATTAGGTTCTGTACCTACTAATACTAATGGTGTTTTAATATCATAATTTTTACGTAATTCTGTATATATTTCAATAATACCAGTTCTGTTTTTATACCATTGGTTACCACCTACATGTAAAATATAACCATCTAATAATTCTAATTTTGTTTGTTTAGATAATTTTGTTCTTGTCTTTGTAATATCTTGAGGTGAAAAACTTCTGTTCATAGCATTATAAACAACTTCAGAAATTTTAGGTTTAAAATTTAGAAACCTATGTAAATCTGTTTGCGTTTTTTTGGATACCGAAATAAAATTTTTGCCTTTTGTATATCCATTTCTAATCATTTTTTGGTAAAGTTTACCCGTAAAACCAGTACTATTTTCATCAATGCCTTCAAAAGCAGAACGTTGGGCTAAAAAATCGTGACAATGAATAACATGTTTTTTGTTTTTGACTAAAGGTACCCAAGGACCTAAAGCATTATCTGTAAATACAAATAGAGTGTCTTTGTCAATAGTCTTTAATTTCTTTTTTACGACTAATGGAAAAATTAAATATTGATCTATATAACCCATCCATTTTTTTAAAGAATGTGGCACTGGTAAATTAGACGCCTTGGGTTGAGGTGTCCAAATGGTAGTTTTATGCCCCCTTTTTATCATACCCCTGTTTAGCATGTTTGTGAAACGAGGCATACTTTGATGGCCTATAAAATTAGGATGTGAAAAAAATATAATTTTCAAATTTTTATGAATTCAATTAACTTAATTTGTCTGATTTCTTTAGAGTTGCAACGAGAATTCCAGTAGTGAATATGGTGAACCCTAATGCTGTTATTTGACCCCATTGCCCGTTTGCAATAAGAATAATACAAACACTTATAAGTAGCCATGGTAGTTGGTCTCCACTTTTTAATTTAAAATATGCTTTAATTGTCAAATCTATACTTAGAACAACTCGTATTAATATGAATGCAAAACCTAATAATAGCCCAGATTCACCAATAATTCTAGACCATTCATCTTCGGCATAAAATAAAGTTGTTATTTCTCCAGTTAAAATTTTACCACCTGCATTTGTGCCAATACCTATACCATACCCAAAAAATGGAATGTCTGAAGAGCCGAAAATTGACGTTATCATACCGCCTATATATCTGTCTACGATTGTACCTCCTACGCCACCTTCGTATTTCGTAGCCCCTTCAAATCTAGCAGTAAAAGCCTCTAAGGGTGTTTCTAGTAAACTGGTAGAGCTTAAAAGCAAAAGAATAACAACGAAACCTATTGATCCAAATATTATTTTTGGTATGTTTTCTGCTTTTTGCGAAGCTGCAAAAATCATAAAAAATATAGTTATTACCGTCTGGTATAACAGTGTTCTACTTATAGAAAAGGGAATAGCCATAACAAACCCAAGGGTGGCTAATATTAGAACTACTCTGTTAATTAAGTGTTGTTTAAACCAAAAGTAAATAATAAAGCAGGCAGCTAAACTATAATATTGAGTTAGACCGGATATAAAAGAAAATGTACCTGGGGGCCTATAGAAACCTAAAGCACCAGAAAAACCTGCACCTTCTAGATCGCCACCAATACCTCTGTTTACCCATGCAGATTGTGGGCTATAAAACTGCAACGCCATTAACACTGTCATTGGTATCGCTAAATAAACTAGAACTTTTCCCATAGCTAGTACGTCCTTTAAATCTAAAACTTGACCTATTACAAAGATTAACGGAAATTGGAGCAGTATAATTCTAGCACCATAAATACTAACTCCTAAATTACCGTGCCCTAAGAGAAAAGTAGTACCTAAAGCAATGATACCAACAAAGAAAGTAGATACGACATACATATTAAGCTTTAAATATCCTCTTTTTAATGCGACCATTAATATCCACAATGCTAAAGGGTCTCTTACTATGGCAAGTGGTCCAGATAAGAAGGGTAGAAACCATTTACGCAATGCCCCTTCAAAAATAAGTAAGAGAAAATAGGCCCAAATTCCCCATTTTAGCATGTTGTAGGAACTATTATCCCTTTTAATATCCATATTCTATTTACTTGATATGTGTTTAGCAATCGCCTCGGCAACTTCACGCCCGTAAACTTCCCAAGGTCTTTTTTTAGCACTTTCTCTAGCTGCTCTACCTATACTTTTTATTTTTTCCGGTTTTTGCAATATGTCTTCAATTGTTTTTTGTAAAGCTTCAGTAGAACCTGCCTCAATTAACCAACCGTTTTCATCATGATTAATAATATCTGGTCCCGCAGTACGATCTGTTGTAATTACAGGAGTACCTTGTGACATTGCTTCAGAAACAACCATTCCAAAGCCTTCAAATAAAGATGGAAAAATTAAAATATCATTAGCATGCATTAAACTAAGTACATCTTTGTGAGCTAAACTTGGTATATATTCATGTTTTGCCAAATTTTCGTCTAAAACAGGACAGTCATCGGTTACTTTTCTACCTACTACGGTTAATTCTACAAACTCACTAAGATTTTCTGCAATAGCAAAAGTATCAGCTATTCCCTTACGTTGTGAAAGTAGACCAACATAAAGTATTTTTAATTTTTTTCCACTCGATATAGAATTATAGTCCCGTGTTTTACCAGCCTTAGGAAAACCATAGGGAATCACTTCTATTGGAGCTAATTTACCAGGATAGTCTTTTAAGGTTTTTGCTGTAAAGCTACTGGCAACAAAAATACGTTCTGCTAATGCTAATTCATCATCTTTTCTTTGTAGTTTCTGTTCGGAATCTTTTAAGCTAGTAAGAGTAGAAGCCCATTCTGGCCAACGTTCTTGTTCCACTTGTAGCATTTTTCTAGCCGTTCTCCAATAACCAATAGGTAGGTCGTACATACAATGTATGCCAAGTTTTTTTGCAGCAGTAAAAGATTCTAAAGCTCCGTCTTCATAATGGTATAAAGCATCTAGCCCATTCTTTAAATCTTTAGGTAGTTGACCTGCTATTTTTTTATCAAATTGATGGTAAAGCGCATCAATAGAAAATATACCTGTTTCGTGGCGTACCAAGTTGTCGATACCTAATTTTGTCGCCATCATTCTACCAATTTCTTTTAAAGGTTGTGTATGGGTATATGGTTCTAAATGTTTAGGAAAATTTCTTCTCTTAATATCAGATAATTGGTCTATTGAACTCATTTTATCCAAAAAACCTCCAGGAAAGGCAGCTACTGAGGTATGAAATTGATATAGCATATCTAATTCATAGAGACCTTGTACAACAGGGCGGTTTAATTGATTACTTGTTGGGTGTGTTATTGTAACTTTCATATTTGAATATGAGCTTTAATTGACCAAAGAAAAATAGTTTAATTGGAGACATTGTGAAAATTTATTTTTGTGAATTGTAATTCGAGAATAATTTTTCTGTTTTTATTTTATTTGTTTTTGTATGATATCAATATACTCGTTGGTAATAACATCGGAATGGTGTCTATTTAAATGAATAGGCATAGCATTTAATAATTTTCTTTCCAATGCAGGTGTAGTATAAAGTTTGGTAATAGCGTTTGTTAATCGCTCTAAACTGCCACTTTCAAACACTATCCCGGCATTTCCTACTGCCTCAGGAAGACCACCTCCACTAGAAACAATTGGTATACAGCCACAAGCCATAGCTTCTATGGCGACTAAACCAAAAGGTTCTTCCCAAATAGAAGGTATAATAATATACTTGTGTTTATTTAGGGTTTCAACCAAGTCGTTACCAAGTAATGTACCTTTAAAAGTAACATTTGGTGTTATATTTAATTTATTAACAAGTGCTTGTAAATTATCATTTTCAGGTCCAGAACCTATAATTGTTAAATTAGTTTCAATACCAGATTTAATAAGGTTGTGTATTGCTTGTACCGCTAAATGAACACCTTTGTCGGATACTAACCTTCCTAGAAATACAAAATCTCTTGATCTATTATTGGCACTTAACTTTTTAAAAAGCTCTGTTCTATATGGATTAGGAATTACAATAGCATCTTGCCAACAGTTTTTGCGCATTGCATTACTAACCGCAATTACAGCATCAGCTTTTTTTAACCAAAACCTTTTTAAATAATCTTGCCATGCTAATTTACCATCTGTACGTGCTATCCATGTATGTAAAGCAATTAAATGTGGTTTTCTAAAAAATAGGGCGGCCCAAGATAAGCGTAAACAGGGGTTGTTCTCAAAAATTACATCTGCCCATTTAAGGTTTTTGATAATTAA
This sequence comes from Maribacter sp. Asnod1-A12, assembly GCF_045063735.1. NCBI lineage: Bacteria > Pseudomonadati > Bacteroidota > Flavobacteriia > Flavobacteriales > Flavobacteriaceae > Maribacter > Maribacter sp. Asnod1-A12. The sequence goes on along the minus strand of NZ_JBEFNZ010000006.1, from coordinate 880,459 downwards.
ACTTAATTTAGGTTTTCGAACGATACTGTATTGATGATTGCTATCTATACCTTTTGTAGTACTCCAAGTAAGAACTCTAATTTCATAACCATATTTTGAAAATTGATTAGCTAAAAATTCAGACATTATTTCAAGCCCTCCTACATCTGGCGAAAATCCATGGGATAGTATTACAATTTTCAATATTTTAGTATTTGGATATTTATGAAGTTAATTTATCTAGTTACTCTTAATGACATTTAAAGATGAAATGAAATTTTCTGCAACCTTATGTATAGAATTGGTTTCACCTTTAGAGGTATTCAAATTTTTAATAGCTGAAAAATTACCGGAACTATATACCAAAACATCGTTTTGGGCATCATATTTAAAATATCGTTTTGGCACCCAACTTTTAGCAACATTTATAATAGGTAGTTGGTGTAATCGTAATGCTGCAGCCGACCCACTTTTTTCTAATAGATATGCCGGAGTTGTAATAACGCCCAATGTACTATTACTTAAAACATTTGAAATAGAAGAAACAGATTGTTCCCCTAAAACAGTTACCGGTATGTTGTTAGACTTAAATGCGCTTACCCAATTGTTTTTTTCATGACCATTTCTACCTATTAATGTTAGCGTGGCTTTTTGTTTTGTTTCTTTAAGATATGTAGCTACTTCTTTTGCAAAAATTTGGTATGGAGCATTGGGGTATATAGAGCCAAAAATAACCATGGCAATGGTGTTTGTTGTATTTGTTATTTTACTAGTTATAGGAATGTTACTTGGTAAACTTAATAGTTTTGATGTGTACCCAATGTAACCAATTTCTCTTTTGTAAAGCTCTGTTTGTGTATGAATTACTTTTGGTGATAATTTGGTAATTAAATGGGCTATAATTTTTTTCTGTACGCCCCCCATAATTCGGTACTTGATTTTTTCATCATTTGCAAGGCCTACCCAAAGTTCATGAAACATAATATGCCAATTTCTTTCCTTACTTATTTGGCTTAAATTTTTTCCAAGTAAAAATGGTAAGCCTTTGTCATGAAAAGAATAGGCTACAAATTGTAGGCTTAGCCAATTTGGATCTAGTTGTTGTATCCACGTATGTAATTGCTGAAATCGTTTATTGCGTGATAAGGTTTTAGGTAATCTATAAACAGTAATAGTTATATCATCATCTATTTGTGTATTACTGTTGACAGTCGTTGAAAACGAATCGTTAATTGAAATAATTGAAGCTTCATTTCCTTGTCTAATTACTTCACCTGCTAACCTTCTAGTATAATCACCTACACCATCACGACCTGGTTCTATAGAACCACAAATAAAAACAATTTTAAGATTTGTCAAAAGATATTTAGTTTTTATACAGATATCAATAAAGAGTACCTAAAGGGTAGTAGTTTTTGATTAGGAGTTTTAAAAAAATAGAATTGGTATTACTAAACTTGTATTTCATTTTTAATAAGTTGATCAAAATAGGTAATGGTATCAACTAAACCGTTCTTAAGTTCAATTTTTGGAGACCAACCATTTAATTTTTCGAAAGCTAAACTAATATCTGGTTGCCTTTGTGTAGGGTCATCTGCAGGTAAGGGTAAATGAATTATTTTAGATTTACTTTTAGTTAGTTTAATAACATTCTCTGCTAGTTCTAACATTGTAAATTCAACAGGGTTACCTATGTTAACAGGACCTATGAAACCGTCTTCGGTATTCATCATCTGTATCATACCTTCTACTAAATCACTAACATATTGAAAACTTCTTGTTTGCTTACCATCACCAAAAATAGTAATGTCTTCGCCATGTAAAGCTTGCATAATAAAATTAGAGACTACACGACCATCATCTGGTTCCATTTTTGGGCCATAGGTGTTGAAAATTCTAATAATTTTGACATCTACACCATTAGATTCGTGATAGTTGACAAATAAAGATTCTGCACAACGTTTACCTTCGTCATAACATGAGCGTATACCTATGGGGTTAACATGGCCCCAATAATGTTCAGGTTGTGGGTGTAACTCGGGGTCGCCATAAACTTCACTGGTGGAAGCTTGTAAAATTTTTGCGCCAACACGTTTTGCTAGCCCTAACATATTAATTGCACCAAGCACAGAGGTTTTAATAGTTTTAATTGGGTTGTGTTGGTAATGTACTGGTGAAGCCGGGCAAGCTAAGTTATAGATTTCATCTACTTCAATGAAATAGGGCATGGTAACATCATGGCGAATTAATTCAAAATATGGATTATCCATTAAATGAAGAATTTTACTTTTTCTACCGGTAAAATAATTGTCCATACAAATTACTTCATGCCCATCATTAAGTAATCTTTCACACAAATGTGAGCCTACAAAACCAGCCCCCCCAGTAACTAATATTCTTTTCATAATTAATTTGTTTTATACTTAATGTCTTTCTCCTATTTTTTTGGCAGGAACACCAGCCCATATTTCATTTTCGGGAATGGATTTTGTTACAACGGCACCGGCAGCTACAATTGCACTTTTCCCAATTTCTACACCCATTAAAACGACTACATTTACACCTAACCAAACATCTTCGCCTAATTTAATTTTACGTGAGGTGTCAATTTGCCGCTCTTTTTTGGGAATTCGTTCGGTAGAATGGTTATGGTCAATAAACCTGCAACCTGAAGCTATTTTAGAATCTTTACCTATTTCAATACGTTCAGTAATGTTAAACTCACAGTATGATCCTATAAATACATTGTCATCAATAATGATAGAAAATCCTTTGCCCCAAACCCCGTCGTGTTTAAAAAAAATATTATGTTCTAGTTTGCAATTATTGCCTATATATACTCTGTTAGGCCAAGTTACTTTTGTTTTTGGAAACAATATATTTTTGCCAATATACATACCCAATAGACGAAAATATGTTTTTCGAGCAAAGGAAGTTATTCTAGTCATTATTCTAAACCTTATAACGAATCCTGACTTTTGTATAAATTGCTTATAATTCATGAATTTAAATTAAAGTACATAAGAAGGATGAATAAATTTATAATAAAGTGAGGATAAGTTTTACTTATTCTTTACGCCATTGTTAAGGACATACTTACATATAATTATAAATCTATTATAGAATCCTGGTGAATACCAAAGTTTTAAATGATTCTTGCTGAAAAACATGGCAATAGCATCCTTAAATTGCCCGACCTTTAGTGCTTGTACCAAACCTAATGAAACTTTTCTCGTTAATGCGATATTCTTAATTCGATTGTATTTTGGTGCTGTTTTAGTGTTTTTCAAAACTACATATGATTTATATGCTGAGTCTGAATTTGAGCTAAATGATATTTCTGTATCACGATATTTAACTAAATATTTATCAATAAAATACATTTTTGCACCTGTCAGGCCTATTCTTAGTCCAAAATCGTATTCACAACCATTACCTAGTTTAGCATATGATGTTTTTGTCCTCCAAGGAATATTTCTAGCAAGTTCAGCATCTATTATGTATCCATTATTTGGGAATTGTTGAATGATGCCAGCTTCAATAGGCGATAAAACAGAGCCATTATATTTTTTGTTTTTATAATAATAATTACTGGATATTTCAGAATCTTTATAATCAATTACGCCATTTTCAGACATGACATAAGATTTACCAAACGCAATTTTGATGGTTGAATCTTTATTTAGAATGTCAACTAGCGATTCAATAGCATCTGGCACAAATAAATCATCATCATGCATTAATACTAATTTGTTTCCGGTTGCATGTTTAAAAACAAAATTCACATTTTCTGCTTGTTTTAAAGGCGGATTATGTCGATTGTAATTAATAGTTACACCTTCAATTTTAGGCAAAGTATTAATCATTTTTTCAGTTAAATCATCTTTGGAATCATCACCTATAATAATTTCAAAAGGTTTGTAGGTTTGATTAAAGCAAGAGTCTAGCGTTTCTTTTAGTAATTCTGGTCTGTTATAGGTAGTTATACATATTGAAATGTTCATTGAAAAAAGTTTAAAATTGCTATGATCTAGAGGTGTACATAATTTTCAAATTGGAAAAATGTATGTTTTATTAAGGAGATTTTAAAAAAATACAAATTTGAACTATATTTTTAAAATTTTCTTAAATCCATAAGTATTGTGCATTGCGAACTGTACAAACGCTATGAATATGTTTAACCATAAAACACCTACTAAGGAAGATATATCTATTGTTATGATGGCTATTGTTGTCGTAATAATACTTATAGCAATATATAAAGCTGGATTCATAACCCAGCCTCTACTTGAGTACAATGAAAATACAATACCTGAGAATACATTTAAACTACTTCCAATTATTGCCAATAATAGTTCAAATTCTAAATTGGCGTATTTGGAGCCTAAAAACCATAATATTTGATGCGGGAAAAAGTGTACTATTGTAATGAAAAAACAAAATATAATCACTACTATAATTTGTGCTTGAATATAGCGTTTGACAACTAAATTTTTGGAATCAATAAGTCTTGCAAATCGTGGTGTGATTAGCATACTAAAGATAACGGATACTAAATTTAATACCATCGCGATTCTTCCTAGCGCTCCTATTTCTGCAATTGAAGTAGTTGAACCGAAAATTGACATTAACCAAATAGTAATTTGTCCTGAGATGCTATAGTAAATTGCATCTGGTAGCATTCTTCTTACGGTTCCCGCCATTTTCCCTCTTAATTCTTCAGAAGGTTTTTGTTTCCAATCAGCATAATTTTTAGTGATTTTTTTTAAGTGTAAATTCCCTAAAACTTGAGGTATAGTTGCTGAGAAAATAGCTATTACCGCTACAGGTAAAATAAAAAGCGATAATGCCAAAAAAATAAGCCTACCCAAATTTACCAGTACTAAGTTTTTTTGAAGAGGTACAATATCTTGTTTTAGTTTTGGTGCTATTTGAAGTAAAATATTTGATAATTGAGCATAAAATGAAGGTATTAGTGCTAGGGTAATAAAAATTATTATTGATATGGTTGCACCATTCTTTAACAATAAATAAGATAAAATAGGTATACCAATAATTAAGCTCCAAATAGCAAATTTTTTTCTAAAATCAAAACCGGTTATTAGTACTTCACCTAACTTTTCTTTGTCTTGCCATACCTTACCGCCCTCGGCCATTACGGCTACAGGGATTCCTGCGTTTGCTAACATTACCATGGTCCCTAGCATAGTGTTGGCGAGCGTGTATAAGGCATACTCTTCCGTAGGAAGCATTCTTATGATAAATATTCCACTCAATAGACCTAATGCCTGTACACCTACTTGGGCTGTTCCAGTAAATCCAATTAGTTTTACCCAATCTATGGTTCTTTTAAATGTAGGGTGTGATTTTAAAATTTTTAGCATTTAAGATTTAATTCTGATTATTTCAGAGTAAAGATTTTGTGAACAAATTATATAGTAGATTTTTTATTCCCCATATTTTGAAACCTATTTTTCAATTTCAAAATAGGTTTTTCCATTAGACGGTATGAAATTTCCGCAAACAATAAGCTAACTAAAAGCCTTAAAATTGTAACTAAAATTAAATTCAATATACTTCCGGAAACTCTTAATGGTTCCATTGCTAAAAAAATAATGTAGTGATATACATATATACCATAAGAGCGTTGTCCAAACCATAGTAAAATAGAATTCCCTAAAATTTTGTTGTTTGGATTTTTAATAGCAAATATTATTATGGCAAGAGCTAATAAGTTTGTGGCAATAAAACCGCCGTAACGCCATACTAGGTTGTCCACATCTAAAAACAAAACCAGAAAACCCAGTAAGGTCAAGAGTATTAATAACCCACAATTTGGTTGAATATTTATGTTGAACGAAGTGTTATTTTTACTTAAGGCTATTGCCGCTAATCCGCCAATCATTATAGCATCTATTCTACAAAGTGTGAATCTATACGAGTCTATTGAAAAAATACCAAACCGCATGGGTTCAATGCTATTCGTGTGATATACCCATATTCTAAAGGCCGTAATTATCAATATGAAAATGGTTATAAAAGTAATTTGTTTCTTTTTAGGAAATTTAAAAATTAGGCCTGCCATTAAAATGGGCCAAAAAAGGTAAAAATGTTCTTCAACTGATAATGACCACAAATGTACTAATGGTCCTAAATAGGACTTATGAACTATATTCACAAAATAAAAAAGGCTTGAAAGTACAATTAATAATGGGTTTTCATTATCAGTTGATACGATGAAAAATTGATATATTGAATAAAGAATAATGCAAACTAGTAATGGAGGAAGTAGTCTTAGAAACCTTTTAATATAAAAATTAAAGTAAGAGATATTGTCATAAAGGGTAAACTCTTTTAGAAGAATAGCAGTGATTAAATAACCACTAAGAACAAAGAACAAGTCTACTCCTAAAAAGCCACCGCTAATTTTACCGTAAGAAGCATGTACCAATAAAACGCATATTACGGCAATACCTCTTAAACCATCTAAGCTGGGATTATATTTAAATATATGGGACATAATTTTAAAAAATGAACTGTCTGTTTCTATTTTGTATTACCATATCCGTAATTGCTATTTGACTCAGTATCATTAAGAACAACCATAACATTTTTAAGTTTTTGTTTGCTATAGATATCATTTAGAATTTTAACATCTTTCTTAAGTGAAAAACCTTGCCTTAATACAAAGACAGTGGCGTCTATACTCGGCACAAAGGCAAAAGCATCGGCTACTTTTCCAATAGGAGCCGTATCTATTATAATATGATCATATTTTTGTTTTAACTCTTCAATTAGGGAGCTTATTCGTTTATGAAGCATGAGCTCACCTGGATCCGCGGGTATAGGGCCAGACCCTATAACATCTAAATTTTTATAACTTGGAAGGTTAATCAATAGGTCGTTACTCGTCCATTTTTGATCTACAATATAGTCTGTAATACCAATACTTTCTTTTAAGTTTAAACGTTGTAATAATTTAGGAGCCCTAAGGTCAAAACTTAAGGCAACAACCTTTTTTCCACTAAGGGCTAAACTAGCTGCAAAGTTGATTGTAAAAAAAGTTTTTCCTTCCCCGGCATTACTAGAAGTTACCAGTAAAACCTTATTTGCTTTATTCATGGTTAAATAGCTCAGGTTAAATCGCATGAGTCTGAACAATTCTGCAATGGCACTAGTATTGTTTTTATGGGCTATTAAATTTTTACGCTCAGTATTGTGTGATATTTGACCCAATATTGGTGTGTTAGTTAATTTTTCTATATCACTTACGCTAGAAATTTTGTTGTTTAATTGATTTTTGGCAAAAACAATTGAGAATGGAATAAATAGACCAAAAATCAATGCTCCTAAATAAATAGATGTTTTATTAGGACTGACTGGAAAACGACCTGCTCTTGGGGGGTCTACAATGCGTGTATTTGATATAGGTGCTTCTAATGATAGTGCTTCTTCCTCTCTTTTTTGAAGTAAATAAAGATATAGGTTTTGTTTAATGCCTTGATCTCTATTTATGGTTTGTAATGCACGTTCTGCAGTAGGAACCTTTGCAATTTTTGCTTGAGCTCTATAAGAATTGGCTTGTACATTTTTCTGAGCTATAAGTAAACCATCTTTTATATTTCTTAGGTTTTCTAATATATCAATTTGAAGATCGGTCAAGGTTCTATCCAATGTTACGACTAACGGATTATCTGCCGGAGTAGTGCGCATAAGCGTCTTCCGTTCTAATTGTTTACTGTTAAATTGAGAAATTAAACCTGATAAAGTTGGATCCTGAATATTTAGTGAGCTTGGCACTAATCTTTGATCACCATTTTGCCTCAAATAACTTTCAATAGAATTTAAGATGTCTATTTGGGTTTGGTATTCTTCTAATTGTCTATTTGCAAACTGAGCACTTTGTAAGTATACAGCAGCATCTGAACTTATATTGGTAAGATCATTTTGTTGTTTATAGGTTGCCACGTCATTTTCTACACTTGTAATTTCGCCAGTCAATAATTTTAGCCGTTCATCTATAATTTCAATCGTACCAATGGCTAATTGATTTTGATATTTTACCGATTCTTCGGCATAGAGTTCAATAAGTGTTTGCAAAACATCTTTACCCCGTTGTGGTATAGCATCTAATAAACTTAGGGCTAATAAGCTACCTGTTTTGTTTACCGATTCTACCACCAATTGTCCACTATAGTTCATGGCAATATCTTCAATATTGGTAAAACTGGTCTGTATTGGGGTTACATCTATTTGTTCATTGGTATATTGTGGGTTTTTAAGCACCTGAAAGAACTTTTTACCAGTGTAAATTGTATCGCCAAATTGGTAATTTCCGGCTTGTACTTCTGTGGCAGCTGAGGTACTTTTTAGATTAAAAGTTGATGAATCAATTGGGGTGATAATTAAAGGCAAACTAGTTGTTGGCTGCGATTCTTTACTGGCGCGGATATAAAAAGGCAAGTTTTTCCAATATATGGCAATGTCTTTAACTTGGCCCTCAATACTATAAGCCACATTAAGTGCCATTTCTTCCAGTACCTTTTCCATAAAATAGGAAGATGTGATTATACCTATTTGATCCTCAATATTAGAGGAAGGTTTCACTAGACCAAAATCTCCTAAGGACTGTTCAGAATTAGTTGAGGATCCTTTATCCTTGTCTTTTATCAATACAGTACTAGTAATTTGATATTGAGGTATGGCTTTGTACCTTAGATACAGAAATGCTGCAGCTAAACATATGAAAGCACCGATTACGAAGAGATACCAGTGTTTAATATATGATGCTAAAAAATCTCTTAGATTGGGGTTATCTGAGTTAACAGTACTTGATTTGAGTTCAAACATAGGGTTGAGGTCTATCTAAAATTTAATATAACAAGAGATGCCGCGGTTACTATACCTAAAAACAATGAAATGTTAGATCTGGTTAGGCTAGATTGATCTTTACGAGCGGTTACCGGTTCAACATAAACAATATCATTGGGTTGTAAATAATAATACGGAGAATCTAAAATGGCCTTGTCGTTTAAATCTAATTGCGCTACGGTGCGTACACCGTTAGCTTCATTAATAATTTTAATGTTTTCTCGTTTTCCATAAATGGTCAAATCGCCGGCCATGCCCAAGGCTTCTATTAAATTAATACGCTCAGAAGGAACAAGAAAGGTATTAGGGCTTCTAACTTCTCCCAATACAGTGATTCTATAGTTGAGATAGCGAATACTGACAATAGGATTGCCAAGATAATTGGTTAATAAGTTAGTTAAGCTCAATTTAGCTTCTGCCTTCGTTTGTCCGCCAATTTTTATTCTTCCTAAAATAGGAAAATCTATGATTCCATTTTCATCGACTAAATAACCTTCTTGTGAGTTTGACGTTGATGAGTTCGTTGTTGATGAATTAGAGGATATTCGATTAAAAGGAGCTGCAGCGGCAGGATTGGAGTCTGTAATAGTTATTTGTAACAAATCTCCAGATTGAATTACCGGTTGTTTTTTATTAAGAGTAATAGCTTCTGTAAGTACCTTCTCTTCACCGTAATTACTGAAATATCCTAAATTTCTTCGGGAGCATGAGAAAATTAAGGGGAGAAGAATAAAAACTAATATTCTCTTAGAATTAAATAATGGTTTCATATTTAGATATATAGTATTTTGTCTTATGCAATATTAAACATTAGTAAAATGTAATATTTAAAATAACTTATTTTTCATGAGAAGTTATTAGATTTTATAGTTCTGTTTACAATTAATACGCTTTCTTATCATTAAAGAAAATATTGGTAACAGTAAGTATAATAATTTGGATGTCAAGTAGTATAGACCATTTTTCCATATAAAAAATGTCATAACGTACTCTATTAACAATATCCGACTTACGAATAATTTCACCTCTATACCCTTTTACTTGGGCAAGACCTGTAATACCAGGTTTTAAAAAATGTCTTACTAAATATTTTTCGACAGAGGTTTCATATTGTTTGGTATGTACTTCCATATGTGGTCGTGGACCTACAATGCTCATATCACCTTTTAACACGTTAAAAAATTGCGGTAATTCGTCAATACTCGTTTTTCTTAATATTTTACCAAGTTTTGTTATTCGCATATCATTTTTGGTGGCCATTTTGATGTCGCTGTCATCACTTTTAGTCATAGATCTAAACTTGTAGCACCAAAAGGTGTTCTTATTTACTCCATGTCTTTTTTGTTTAAAAAACAGAGGACCTTTTGAATCTATTTTCATTAAAATAAATACTATAGGTACTAACCATGAAAGTACCCCAATGATTACGAATAAAGAAAAGAGAATATCGAACATACGTTTTATTAGATTGGCATATTCTAAATCTAGTGGAGACGCCCTTAAATTTAAAACAGGAACTGAATCATATAATTCTATTGACATAGCTCTAGAGAACAATTCTTTGTTATCCGGTATAATTTTAATTTTTTTAAAACTATTATCTGCGATGTTCATTAAGTGTTTTATTTCATCTTTTGATAATCGTGAGGCCAAGCAATACACTTCTTCCACGTTATTTTCAAAAATATAATTAAAACTGCTCTGTATGTCGCCTAAGTACGTAGGGCTGTTTGACTTATAATTATCAAAATATCCTATATATCTATAGCCATACTCAGGAACATCAAAAATGCGTCGTATCTTTTTTAGATTTTTATCTCTGCCGATTACGACTGCTCTAGTGGTGACAAAATTTTCTCTTCTAACAAGATTTCTTGCCCAATAAAAAAATATTCTGAATAAGATAAGTAATCCACATATTACAAAATAAACCAATAATAAATGTTGCCACGAATAAGGGTGTGGGCTTAAAAATGAGAATGAGGTAAAGTAAACTAAGCCATATAGAAGAATTAAGGTAAAAAAGCTTTTCAAATTGACCTTAAAACTTTCTCTTTTAGCAGTTGGGTAAAAATTGATACTATAGGTCACTACGAACCATGATATATTATAGTATAAGATACTAAAGAAATTAATATATGTATTTGGTGTTAGTGCGTATAATGTGATATTAATTATTAAGATATGAGCTATAAATGATAAAGGAATGACAAAAAAGGATTTTTTCATCTCTTTTAAGGTTAAAGCTGGGGTTTTGTTGAATTGAATAATTGATGTTTTATAGTCAAAGCTTCATTTTTTTTAAGATATAGTGACTAATTATAACCTTTAGAATTTAATCTTGTTTTATTGAATCTGTTAAGTGAATTTAAATTTGAAATAGCGCTCCGCATTGTCAGCCCCAACTTCTAGAACTAACTCAAGGTGTATAAAAAAAATAAAGCCCACCTACGACTTCTGAAAACTTATGGGGGAGATAAAAAACTATTGGCAAACATAAGTACCCAAATGTTACATTCCAAAATTTAATGTTAAGGAATCGGTAAATTATGAATTACTGATTTTAGATTGATTTTACAATGAATATCTATAGAAAACAATCACTATAATTGTCATTTGAAGAGATGAACTTAGATATTCTTACCTGCACAATGTAATGCGATTAGATTAAATGTAGATTTCATCGATTAACGGTTTATTTATTCTCTAAAAAAGTATGATGAAGTTGTAATAGTTTAATTTATTAAATACAACCAGTGAGTTTTAAAGAGATTATCCAATGGAGTATTAAACGAGGTCTTTTATCTTCATATTCAAAACTACACCCATTTCTTCCAATATTAATTTAACACGGGTTTTGCCTATTTCTATGATTTCTGCTTTTTTGTCCTTTAACGCTCCATGTTTTATAGCTACTCTATCGCCCGATTCTAATTTGGTTAGACTGTAGTTTTCGACAGTATCGTTTGATAACCATTTTTTTAAAGTTTCCATTTCAACTTCTCGAATTATAGCTGGTTTTCCTAACCAAAATAAATAGCGAACAACACCTGGTACTTCAAAGACTTTTTGTCTTTCGCATTCCGAAATATTTACAAAAACGTATGATTTAAATAATGGTACCTCAATTGTCTTTTTTCTATCACTCCATTGCTTGATTTCTTTTATCATAGGGCAGTACACCTCAATGTTCTGCTTTGATAATCTTTCGGCTACCTTTTTTTCATTTTTGGGTTTTACATAAAGTACATACCAGTTTTTGGACATAAAGTTTAATGATAGATTTTATCATAAGGTAACAAACTTTTTCATTTTCTAATATTTTAAAGTGTCTTAAAATGAGAATACTATAAGGGTTCGTAATTTTTACATGGGTTAATTACTGGCAAAAGAGCTACGTTATAAATAAATATGAGTTTTGGGATATAAAATTATTGTAAGAAAAATATTACTTATTTTATACTAGATATAAATATTGGGCGTTTATTTAATAACCCAAACCTTATCTTATTATGCTAATTAACTTATTTAAGTCTTTTTCAAAGCAAAGAAATACCTTACAACTTTCTAAAACTTCTGTATCTAATGAATTGAATTCATTATTACATGAATTAACAATTGATAGAAATACGGATCATGAAAATTCAAATACAGATTATCTATCTAAAGAAGAACCAAAATATATTGCAACTGATTTAGAAAGACAGATTGAAGAAAATCAAATTATGTATGCTAAAATTATGAATGAAAGATTGGGTGGTAGATTTTAGAATTAATGTGTTTTAATCTTAAGCTTTATTCAATTTCAAGGTATTAATCTATCTTGAAAATAGTTTATTGTTTAAATCAATAAACCTCATTTTACTGTTGTATGAATTATACTATTCTAGGTAAAAAAGCATTTGTATATATAAGCGATGTTTTTAAAATCGCAATAAATATGTCGGTATTTGCCAAATAAATTCGATGAAAAACCACAAATAAGAGCAAATAACAACATAATAGTCTATGTCTGACAACAAATATGATGATATGAAACATTAAAAGTTAAATTTTGCTAATAGTGATAGAACAAATTTTAAAATACTTTTTGAGTATTTAAAGATGTAAGTGATTACTACAGCAAAGAATAACTGATTTTATGTCCAAAATATTTAGACTACTTTTTATATTATTTCTGTTGATGGGCTTAACAAGCTTTTCGATTCATAAAGAGGTGAGTGAAAATAACGTTTCAGCGAATGTTATTTTTGTTCATAACGATGATGTATTAGACGTACCACCAACTTTTTCGAATTGTCCACCTTCCGATATATCTATAGCTTACACCACAGATGAATGTGGTGCTGTAGTAACTTGGACTCCGCCTACTGCTTCTGCAGATGCAGTAAGTGTAACGAGTAACTATAGTCCGGGTGATTCTTTTCTTCCTGGAACAACAGCCGTAATTTATAGAGCAGAGGATGCTGCAGGTAATGTGGCGGTATGTACATTTAATATTACTGTAGAGGACAATCAAGACCCCGTTTTTGATACTTTTCCAACAAATGTAACTTTAACGGCTGACCCCGATACATGTACGGCCCCACATACGTGGGCGGAGCCAACGGCTTCAGATAACTGCCCGGCAGGGGAAGGTGAAGCTCCTGTGCTTCAAGATTTTGAAAACGCTATTAATCAATGTTATACTTTTTCTCGTTCTTCAATTGAAGCTAACGGACCTATAAACGGTACAAGAAATTTAGTTTCTACAACTATTTCGAGTTTTAATTCAATAGCAAGTTCAATGACCACACCTGTATTTTATTTTAATGGGTTTGGAGAAATTACTTTTTCGCATAGTATATCGGCAGTAAATAATTCCCCTGCTATTCATTTGGATGTGTTAGATGAGAACGGGAATACGGTTACCTCAGATTATTATAGCGCAACTTATACAACTACGGGTGTTCAACAAGAAATTATCCCCTTTAATCTCGTAGGTAATTATCAGATAAAGATTCGGTACTCATCGACTTCTTTTTTAAATTCTGGAGTAGAAGCGTATTTGGATGATTTATTGATTCCTGGAACTATCGTGACCAATATTAATAATACCAGTTGTGAATTAGCGGATTATCTAATTTTTAGAACTGATGGTACAAACCTTGATAGTGGTGATCAATTTGATATTGGTACCACTACCATAGAATATACGGTTAGAGATGCTTCTGGAAACTTTGTGGAAAGATTTTTCAATATCACTGTTGAAAATGACGTAAATCCACCAACAGGTAATACTGAATATGTATATTGTGAAGGCGATACACCTCCTGAAATGACTGTAACGGTAGATGTTGCAGGCGGAGAAACGGCTACTTGGTACGATGATTATGGTACGTTGGTTGCATCGGGTGTTACCTCGTATACGCCACCGGCTTCTGGAGAATTTTATAGAAATTATTCAGTGTATTCACAGAATGCCAATGGGTGTACCAGTGAAAATTTCCTGTCGATAGATTTATATCAAATACCCAAACCACCAACACCGGCTGCGGATAGTCCTGTAGAATATTGTGTTGGTGATACTGCTACACCCCTTACGGCTACGGCATTATCTAATCATACCTTAAACTGGTATACGGTTGCTACTGGTGGTACTGCCGCTTCAACTGCACCTACACCAACTACTACAAGTGCAGGGACAAGTTCATATTATGTAAGTCAGACAGATGATTCTACTTCATGTGAAAGCGATCGTACGCAAATAGATGTTATCGTATATGCATTGCCAACTGCCCCGGTAGTCGATTCTCCCGTAGATTATTGTAATGGTGATACGGCAGCACAAATAGATACACATGCTACGGGTACTAATTTAAGATGGTATGATGCTGCAACTGGAGGAAATGAAATTACGGGGACTACCGTTCCAGATACTTCAACTGTAGGGCAACAATCTTTTTGGGTAACACAATCAACGGTTAATGGAAGCGCTAATTGTGAAGGACCAAGAAGAAGATTACGTGTAAACATATATGACGCACCTGTTATAACCACACAACCAACAAATGAATCGGTATGTGAAGGTAGTACGGTTACTTTTGATGTGGCTGCTAGCGGGTCAGGGGTTATTCATTGGCAACTATTTGATGGGGCTACTTGGAATGATTTAACGAACACAGATCCACATAGCGGCGTAACTACAAATACACTTATGGTAACCGATGTTACCCTGGCAATGACCGGTAACAGCTATCGAGCCATAGCTACAAGCCCTGCGACAAGTTGTTCTGATGCTATTTCAGACGAGGTTGTTCTAACGGTCAATACCGCACCACCTGTACCAACAAGTGGTGGCGACATTACCGAATGTGAGCAAGATCCTATACAGACATTAACTGCTACGGCAACGCCTCCATCCGGAGCGAGTATTATATGGTACGATGCCCTTACAGGAGGTAATGTAGTAGTTAGTCCAACATTAAATGCTGTTGGAACAATAACTTATTTTGCAGAAAGTAATGATACCGTAAATGGCTGCCCGAGTGTGGGAAGAACAGCGGTGACCTTAACTATTCAGCCTGCACTAGTAGCACCAACTAGTGGTGGTGATATCACGGAATGTGAACAAGACCCTATTCAAACATTAACGGCAACGGCAACGGTACCCTCTGGTTCAACTTTAGTATGGTACGATGCTGCTTCTGGCGGAAGTGTAGTTGCTAGTCCAGAATGGAGTACTGTTGGAACAGAAATTTATTATGCTGAAAGTCAAGATGATAGTACAGGTTGTCCTAGTGTAACGAGAACGGCTGTTTCTTTAACTATTCAGCCTGCACCGGCTGCACCAACAAGTGGCGGTGATCAAACGGAATGTGAGCAAAATCCTATACAAACATTGACAGCTACTGCAACAGTAGCTTCGGGTACTACCTTAACTTGGTACGACGCAGCAACGGGTGGCAATACTGTATCCAGTCCTGAATGGAATACAGTAGGTACGGTAACCTATTATGCAGAAAGTCAAAACAATACTTCAACATGTATTTCGCTTTCAAGAACCCCAGTAACTTTAACCATTGATGCGATACCTGATGCTCCTACAAGTGGAGGTGATCAAATAGAATGTGAAGCGAATCCGACGCAGACTATGACCGCTACGGCTACGGCACCCGCAGGTGCAACAGTTGTTTGGTATACAGCAGCTACAGGTGGAAGTATGGTGGCTAGTCCGACATTGAATGCAGTAGGTACGGTAACTTATTATGCAGAAAGTAGCACAACAAGTAGTGGATGTGTAAGTGAAACCAGAACACCGGTAACGCTTACCATGAACGAAAATCCTACAATAGCGATCACACCTAGTTCACAAACCTGTTCTGCAGATTTATCGACCTATGCTGTATCAGTAGATGTTAGTGAGGGTACGGTAACTTCAACCGAAGGTACGGTAATCGACAATGGTGGAAATAATTGGACCATTTCTGGAATTACTTCAGGAAATAATATAACTGTTACGGTAACCGATGCAAACACATGTTCGGAAAGTATTAGTATAAACGCACCAAATTGTGCTTGCCCTACCGTAAATGCACCAACAAGTGGTGGTGATCAAACGGAATGTGAACAAGACCCTATCCAAACATTAACTGCTACGGCAACACCACCGACAGGTGCTAGTATTGTTTGGTACGATGCTGCTTCTGGTGGAAATATGGTAGCAAGTCCTACTTGGAACACTGTTGGTTCGGTAAGCTATTATGCTGAAAGTGTTGATGATGTTAACGGATGTACCAGTACGACTAGAACGGCTGTTAGTCTTTCTATTCAAGCAGCTCCTGCCGCTCCAACAAGTGGTGGTGATCAAACGGAATGTGAAACTGCCCCAATACAGACTTTAACCGCAACTGCAACAAGTGTATCTGGAACTACTATTGTTTGGTACGATGCAGCCACAGGAGGAAATGTCGTGGCGAGTCCAACTTTAAATAGTGTGGGTTCAATAACGTATTTTGCAGAAAGTCAAGATGATGTTTCAAGTTGTGTGAGTCATTCACGTACTGCGGTAAACTTGACTATAGAGCCTATTCCAACGGCACCAATCAGTGGAGGAAATCAAACAGAATGTGAAATATCACCAATACAAACATTGACAGCAACGGCAACTGCACCAGCAGGTTCAAATGTAGTCTGGTACGATGCGGCAACTGGTGGAAGTGTAGTAGCTAGTCCTATTTTAGATGCCGTTGGTTCGGTAACCTACTATGCGGAAAGCGAGAATACGACAACATCATGTGTAAGTACTAGTAGAACTGCTGTTGTGCTTACCTTACAAGATACTCCGGATATTACGATTGCAACGGCAGCAACATGTGCGGCCGATTTATTGACATACTCGGTTTCAGTAGATGTTAGCGAAGGTACAGTAACTTCAACGGAAGGTACGGTTACAGATAACGGTGGAAATAACTGGACGATATCAGACATTATTTCGGGTAATGATATTACATTAACGGTTACGGCGCCAAATGCATGTACACAAACCATGTCGGTTACAGCGCCTGATTGTGCTTGTCCCGTAGTTGATGCTCCAGTAAGTGGAGGAAACCAAACGGAATGTGAAGAGAATCCTATTCAGACATTGACTGCAACGGCAACACCGCCAGCAGGTGCTACAGTAGTATGGTACGATGCCGCTACTGGAGGAAATGTAGTAGCTGATCCATCATTGAATGCAACAGGTACAACAACGTATTATGCTGAAAGTCGTGATAATGTAACGAATTGTGTGAGCAATGCTAGAACAGCAGTAGTGTTGACTATTGATGAAACACCGACTGCTCCAATTAGTGGAGGAAATCAAACAGAATGTGAAACGTCACCAATACAAACCTTGACCGCAACGGCAACTGCACCTTCAGGTTCAAGTGTAGTTTGGTATGATGCCGCAACTGGTGGAAGTGTAATTACAAACCCAATTTTAGATACCGTAGGTACGGTAACCTATTATGCGGAAAGTGAAAGTGATACCAGTGCTTGTCCAAGTTTTACAAGAACACCGGTAAGCTTGACTATTCAAGATACACCTGATATTACGATCGCAACAGCAGCAACATGTTCCCCTGATCTATTGACATACTCAGTTTCTGTAGATGTTAGTGAGGGTACGGTAACTTCAACAGAAGGTACGGTTACTGATAATGGTGGAAATAACTGGACGATATCCGGAATTACTTCAGGTAACGATATTACTTTGACGGTGACGGCACCGAATGCATGTTTACAGACTTTAAATGTAACTGCTCCTGATTGTGCTTGTCCGGTAGTGGATGCTCCGGTAAGTGGAGGAAACCAAACGGAATGTGAAGAGAATCCTATTCAGACATTGACCGCAATGGCAACACCACCAACAGGAGCTACAGTAGTTTGGTACGATGCTGCTACTGGAGGAAACATAGTAGCTGATCCATCATTGAATACAACAGGTACGACAACCTATTATGCAGAAAGTCGTGATAATGTAACGAACTGTGTAAGCGGAAGTAGAACAGCAGTAGTGTTGACTATTAATGAAACACCGACTGCTCCAATCAGTGGAGGAGATCAAACAGAATGTGAAACATCACCAATACAAACCTTGACCGCAACGGCAACAGCTCCTGCAGGTTCAACTGTAGTCTGGTATGATGCCGCTACTGGTGGAAGTGTAATTACAAACCCAATTTTAGATACCGTAGGTACGGTAACCTATTATGCGGAAAGTGAAAATGTTACTAGTGCTTGCCCTAGTTTTACAAGAACACCGGTAAGCTTAACTATTCAAGATACTCCTGATATTACTATCGCAACAGCAGCAACATGTGCGCCTGATTTATTGACCTATTCGGTTTCTGTAGATGTTAGCGAGGGTACGGTAACTTCAACAGAAGGTACGGTTACTGATAACGGTGGAAATAATTGGACGATATCCGGAATTACTTCAGGTAACGATATTACTTTGACGGTAACGGCACCGAATTCATGTTTACAGACTTTAAATGTAACTGCTCCTGATTGTGCTTGTCCTGTAGTGGATGCTCCTGTAAGTGGAGGAAACCAAACGGAATGTGAAGAGAATCCTATTCAGACATTGACGGCAACGGCAACACCGCCGGCAGGTGCTACGGTAGTATGGTATGATGCTGCTACTGGAGGAAACATAGTAGCCGATCCGTCTTTGAATGCAACCGGTACGACAACTTATTATGCTGAAAGTCGTGATAATATAACGAATTGTGTAAGCAGCACTAGAACAGCGATTGTTTTAACTATTGAAGCTGCTCCGTCAGCTCCAACAAGTGGCGGTGATCAGGTAGAATGTGAACAGAATCCTATTCAAACATTAACAGCGACAGCATCTGTTCCTACAGGTTCAAGCGTAGTTTGGTATGATGCGGCAACTGGTGGAAATGTAGTTGCTAGCCCAACATTAAATACCGTTGGTTCAGTAACGTATTATGCGGAAAGTGAAGATACTACAAGTTCTTGTACAAGTCTTTCAAGAACTGCGGTTGCCTTAACTATTGAAGCTGCGCCAACTGCTCCAATAAGTGGTGGGGATGTTACGGAATGTGAGGCTTCTCCAATTCAAACCTTGACCGCTACGGCAACTGCCCCTGCAGGTTCAAGTATTGTTTGGTATGATGCTGCCTCTGGTGGAAATGTAGTTGCTAGTCCAACATTAAATACTGTAGGTTCAGTAACGTATTATGCAGAAAGTGAACATACTTCCAGCTCTTGTACAAGTCTTTCAAGAACTGCGATAAACTTAACCATTCAAGATACTCCTGATATTACTATAGCAACGGCGGCCACTTGTGCCCCTGATCTATTAACCTATTCGGTTTCCGTAGATGTTAGCGAAGGAACGGTGACTTCAACAGAAGGTACGGTTACTGATAACGGTGGAAATAATTGGACAATATCCGGTATTACTTCAGGAAATAATATAACATTAACGGTTACGGCACCAAATGCCTGTACCCAAACTATGGCAGTTACAGCACCTGATTGTGCTTGTCCTATTGTAGATGCTCCAATAAGTGGTGGTAATCAAACGGAATGTGAACAAAATCCAATTCAAACTTTAAAAGCTACGGCAACGCCACCATCAGACGCAACTATTGTTTGGTATGATGCTGGCACGGGTGGAAATGTAGTTACAGATCCATCTTTGAATACTGTAGGTACAATATCGTATTTCGCTGAAAGTGTACAAAATGTGACCAATTGTGTCAGTAATACTAGAACGGAAGTTGTCTTAACAATAGAAGAAACTCCACCTGCACCTACTAGTGGTGGTGATCAGGCGGAATGTGAGCAGAATCCTACTCAGACCTTAACCGCTACGGTATCTATTCCTTCTGGTTATAGTGTGGTTTGGTATGATGCCGCAACCGGCGGAAATGTGGTAGCGGACCCAAATATTAATGCTGTGGGTACGGCAACATATTATGCGGAAAAAGTAGATGATGCAAGCTCTTGTACGAGCTTTAGTAGAACCCCTGTGAATTTGACAATTTATGCATTGCCAAATGTAGTTGCTAATGCATCAACAACAACAATTAACGCTGGTGAACCGGTTACCTTAAATGGTTCTGGAGCTACGTCATACGTTTGGGATAATAGTGTTACCGATGGTGATACCGTTTATCCTTTAGTGACCACTACCTATACGGTTGTTGGTACTGATGGAAATACTTGTGAAAATACAGATAGTGTGACCATAACCGTGAATGCTACGTCAGATATTGAAATAGCGCATTCAGTAGATATTGCAAATCCTAATGTTGGCGATACGGTTACGTTCACCCTAACTGCTACCAACAATGGTCCTAGTGATGATACAGGTGGAACTGTAATTAATGATTTGCTTCCCGCAGGATATACTTATGTAAGCGATACAGGTAGTACGGTTAATGGTATATATGATGCTGTTACTGGAAACTGGACTTTACCTAGTTTAGCTAACGGTGCAAGTGTATCTGTAGAAATAGCGGCTATAGTTAATGCCCCTACAGGTGCAACAAACGAATATCTGAATATTGCACAAGTAACCTCGGTAACAAATTATGATTCTGATTCTGTACCTAATAATGATGATGGAGATCAGAGTGAAGATGATGAAGCATCGGTATCTATTGTACCTCAGGTGGCAGATTTAGAAGTAACAAATACAATTTCGCAAGCCAGTGCAAATCGTGGTGATGAATTAACTATAACTGTTGATGTTCTTAATAATGGTACTGATGATGCTACCAACGTTAGTATTGAAAATATAGTTCCGGTCGGTTTTACGGTAACAGGAATTAATAACGGTGGTACGCAAAGTGCAAATACTATTAATTGGTCCGGTTTATCGGTGCCATCTGGAACCACAACTACATTGTCTTTTAATGTGGATGTAAACAATCCTGTTAATAGTACAAATGAGTACTTAAATACGGTACAAGTTATTGCAGTAGATCAGTTTGATACTGATTCTGCTCCTAATAATGATGATGGTGATCAAAATGAAGATGATGAGGATAATGTGGAGCTACGACTACAATCAACCGATTTAGAAATTATAAATGCCGTTACACCGGGAACTGGTAATCCAGGCGATGTATTAACTTTTACCGTCGAGGTTGTTAATAATGGAATCGATGATGCTACCAATGTTGAGGTGTCTAATATTGTTCCTGCTGGCTTTACGGTAACTACAATTAATGACGGTGGAGTACAAACTGGTAACGAGATTTTATGGAGTGGTTTAGATATTCCGAATGGAACTTCTGCAACCTTGACATTTGAGGCTTCTATTAATGTACCTACGAATACAACAGATGAATATCTAAATACGGTACAGATTGTTAACGTAGATCAATTAGATCCGGATTCATCTCCTAATAATGATGATGGTGATCAAAGTGAAGATGATGAGGATAATGCTGAAATTGTTTTGATTCCAGCAGATTTAAGTTTGGCGAAAGCATTGAGTGCAGCTTCTAACTCTGCTCCAAATGCTGGTGATACTATAACTTTTGAATTGACCTTAACCAACAATGGTCCGGGAATTGCTACAAATGTAAGTATTGAAGATACTTTGCCTAGTGGTTATACTTTAGGTACTGTAAATAATAGTGGCAGTGTTTCTGGAAGTGTAATTTCTTGGAATTTTGCAAATGTACCTGTTGGTTCACAAGTGGTAAGCTATGAGGTGACTCTAAACGCACCAAACAATGTTGCAGATGAGTATACCAATATTGCACAGGTACTTGCATCTGATCAGTTTGATCCTGACTCAACTCCCAATAATGATGATGGCGATCAAAGTGAAGACGATGAGGTGAGTCATATGATAAACCCGCCAACAGTAGATTTAGAGTTAGCCAAATGGGCGGATAAAGAAGAAACCTTCTTTGAAGACACGCTGGTATTTACGGTAACGGCAACCAACAATAGTACATATGCAGCTACCAATGTAGGTATAGAGGATGTATTGCCATTTGGATATCAATTTGTGTCAGCTTCAGCTACCGATGGAGTTTATAGTGAATCAACTTCAACGTGGGATATTCCTAGTATAGCAATCGGTGCAACGGCATCTTTAGAAATGACAGTTAATGTTACGGATGTTGATGATTATACGAATGTAGCTGAGCTTATTTATGTAGATCAAGTAGATTTAAATATGGATAATGATAGGGCTGAGGCTACGCCAGTGGTTACACAGGCACAATGCTTTACGGTCTTCAACAAGTTTACACCAAATAACGATGGCTTAAACGATGTGTTCTTTATAGAATGTATTGAGAATTATCCGAATAATAATGTCAAAGTATTTAATAGATGGGGTAGTCAAGTATTTGAAATGGATAAGTATGATAACTCTTGGGATGGTACCTCTATGGGGAGTACGACAATAAATGCTTCGGAAAAATTACCGGTGGGTACGTATTTCTATCTAATAGATTTCGGTGATGGTTCAGAGCCCAAAACAGGTTGGTTATACATAACAAGATAAAACGATATAAAAGGTATGAAGCTTAGCTTATACATAAAAATAATAATAGTTGTTTTAATAGGTACAGTAAGTGGGTTTTCTCAACAAGATCCACAGTATACCCATTATAATTACAATACCATGACCGTTAATTCGGCTTATACAGGTTCTAGAGGTAATTTGGCCATAATATCATTGTATAGAGATCAATGGGTAGGTGTAGAGGGTGCTCCAAAAACAATCACTTTTGGTATAGATTCTCCTCTTGGTAAATATGATGGTGTCGGACTTTCTATAGTTCAAGACGAAATAGGACCATCATCAGAAACGTATATTGACGGTAATTACGCTCACCAACTGGTGTTGAATCGCAAAGGAGATAAATTGGCATTAGGGTTAAAGGCTGGTGTTCGTTTTTTAAGTATAGATTGGAGTAAAGGTCTTTACAGGGATGAAGGTGATGTTTTTTTAAATGAAAACATTAACGGAAAGCTGTTACCATCTATAGGTGCAGGATTGTTTTATTATACTAGAAACGCGTATTTAGGGCTATCAACACCAAATATATTGACGAATACCCATTATGATGAAATACAAGAGGCAGAAGATGTAGAGCGAGTGCATATTTTTTTAATAGGTGGTTATGTTTTTGATTTAAATCCGTTTTTAAAATTTAAACCTTCGTTTTTTGTGAAACATGTAATCGGTTCGCCGCTTTCTGCAGACGTATCAGCAAATTTTTTAATGAATGAAACTTTAACGCTTGGTCTAAATTATAGGTGGGACGATAGTATTAGTGCTCTCTTTGGCTTACAAATTACACCACAATTAAATATGGGTTATGCTTATGATTTTACTACATCACCACTAACGGCATATAACTCTGGTACACATGAAATCTTTTTAAGATTTATGCTAAAGTCTAGAGATAGAACGATTAAGTCGCCTAGATTTTTCTAAATCAAATAAAAGAATAGTATAAAACAAAAAAAGCTCTCAATTTCTTGAGAGCTTTTTGCGGTCTGGACGGGACTCGAACCCGCGACCCCCTGCGTGACAGGCAGGTATTCTAACCAACTGAACTACCAGACCGTGGCGTTTAGCGAGTGCAAATATATGTGGTTTATTTAATTGCACAAACATTTTTTTTACTTTTTTTTCAATCTAGAGAAATTTATTTCTTTCTACGAGAAAAGTATTGAGCACTGTTGAGAAATCTCGGTGTATGTCAATGTCCACATATTTGATTTTATATTGAGCACATTTCATTTTTATGTCAGATAAATACGCGGTAATACGTTCATTATAAGCTTCTTTAATATTATCGGCATATAAGTCTAAATGTTCGCCGGTTTCCACGTCGACAAATCTTTTGGGTGTATTTTCAAAATTGAAGTATAATTCGCGATTTTTATCCATCGGGTGAAAAAGTACAACATCGTGCTTATTATATTTCAAATGGCGGAGCGCTTCGAACAATTCATCATCGTTTTTTTCGGTCTGGAACATATCCGTAAATAGAAAAATGAGACTTCTTCGCTTAATATTTTCTGCAATTTGATGTAAATAGGTATAAGTGTTTGTTTCTTTTGGTGGATTTTTTGCTATCCCAACGGCACTTAACTGTGCCAATAACATTTGAAAATGACGTTCACTTCCTTTTTCAGGAGCATAATAATTGTAGGCATCAGAGTAAATACTTAAACCTACGGCATCTCGCTGTCTTTTAAGTACGTTCATTAGCGCAGCAATTGCCAAGACGCTATATCCTATTTTATTTAAGGAATCGATACTTAAATTGTCTACCTGCGGATAATACATAGAGGCAGAATTATCCAGTATCATGTGGCACCTTAAATTGGTTTCCTCTTCATAGCGTTTCGTATAAAGCTTATCTGTCTTTGCAAAAAGCTTCCAATCTATATGTTTAGTACTTTCACCATTGTTGTAGATTTTATGTTCGGCAAATTCCGCAGAGAAGCCATGAAACGGACTTCTGTGTATTCCACTAATGAAACCTTCTACTACTTGGTTAGCAAGCAGCTCTAGGTTAGAGAATAAGGATGACTTGTTTAATTCTGATTGTAGATTCACACTTCTAAAGATAATAAAGACGGTTGAACTTTTGGATGCAAGGAATTAAAATTATACTAAATAAAAAATCCTGCTTTTAGCAGGATTTTTTAAATTTTATATTCCCCCTTTGGGGGTTATGGGGCTTTTATAAAGCTGCGTCAATAGCATCTGTGTAAACTTTTTTAGGTGATACACCTACTTGTCTACTTACAATTTCACCACCTTTGAATACTAATACAGTTGGTATGTTACGTACCCCGTATTTAGCAGCGAATTCTTGATTTGCATCTACGTCAACTTTACCTACAACAGCTTTACCGTCATATTCAGTACTAACTTCGTCAATGATAGGACCTACCATACGACAAGGACCACACCATGCTGCCCAAAAATCTACTACTACTGGTTTATCGCTTTTTAAAACTACCTCGTCAAAAGTAGCGTCTGTTATTTCTAATGCCATCTTAATATCTTTTATTGATTATGCAAATTTAGTCAATTATTCTTCTGTTTCCTTACAGGCTAACAATTCGTTTTGCCTATTTAGGTATCAAGCTAATTTATCTATTTATATAGTTCTTTTCTTACATGTACCGATAAATAATAGTTAAGTTCATGTGGTATGCCTAAATCACTATGTCAATTGTAAAAAAATAATAAATATTGCTCTAATTCAGTTTAAAGTGAACGTCTTGTTTTTCTAAAAGTTGTAATAACTCGGTCGAAATATTTACCTTTTGCTTTCTACTATTTAATGTTACCTTAATTTTTTCTTTCATTTCATAAACGATAAAGTTGACAGGGTGCTCACCTTTATGATTAGTGAAAGTGTCTTTTAACGTACGCACATTTTCCTCTTTTAGGTTGGCAATGTTCAGTTTTATCGTCAATTTTCTGGCATAGGTTTCCATTACTTCTTGTAGCAACATAAAGCTATTGAACTGCATTCTTGGATCTCCTTTTTTACCGGTATCTTTATTCATCCACCCATCACGAACAAATAATTTTACATAGGCAAAGGAATTGATCATTAAGAAGTGTCTGAATTTAAGGTACTCTTCCCCAAAAATCCTAAATTCATAGGAGTCGGTATAATCTTCCATGGTAAATGCTGCCCAACCTTTTCCATTCTTGGACACCCTATGTTGTACATCTGTAATTACTGCGGCAAAGGTAAGTTCTCTGTTGACATAGGTAGGTAGATCATTTACGCAAGCAATATTGGCATTACAAAATGCCTTTACTTCTGTTTTGAAATCATCTAAAGGGTGTCCAGAAATATAAATACCTACCACTTCTTTTTCTCTTCGAAGTTTTTCCATGGTGCCCCATTCCTCGCATGGTGGTACAACTGGTTCTGGTATTTGTACCTCGCTCGCATCACCGAAAAGGCTTACTTGACTAGAGTTCTCGCTTTCTTGAAATTTAGCTCCATATTTTATGGTCTTCTCTAAAAACGTGACTCCGTCTCCTTCATTATGAAAATACTGTGCTCTGTGTGTATCGCCAAAAGAATCGAATCCTCCTGCAACGGCTAAACTTTCAAATGCTTTTTTATTTGCTGCACGAAGATCTATTCGTTTCGCGAAATCGAATACGGATTTGTAGGGTCCTTCTTCTTTTCTGTTTTCTACGATAGTTTCTACCGCACCACGACCAACACCTTTTACGGCACCCATTCCAAAACGGACAGCACCTGCATCGTTTACGGCAAACTTGTAATAAGATTCATTTACATCTGGTCCCAAAACATCCAAGCCCATACGTTTACATTCTTCCATGAAGAAGGTAACCTGTTTAATATCGTTCATGTTATTACTCAATACCGCCGCCATATATTCAGCAGGGTAGTGGGCTTTGCAATATGCGGTTTGGTATGCGATCCAGGCATAGCAAGTGGAGTGAGATTTGTTAAAGGCGTAGGCTGCGAATGCTTCCCAATCTTTCCAAATTTTTTCCAGTTTATCAACTGCATGTCCTTTGGCTGAAGCTTGTTCAATGAACTTTGGCTTCATTTTATCAAGTACATGCTTTTGTTTTTTACCCATTGCCTTACGCAAGACATCGGCTTCACCTTTTGTAAAGTCCGCCAACTTCTGTGAAAGGAGCATCACTTGCTCTTGGTAAACCGTAATACCATAGGTTTCCGCTAAGTATTCTTCACAAGCATCAAGGTCATATACAATTTCTTCGGTTCCGTGTTTACGGGCAATGAAACTTGGTATATACTCCATTGGACCAGGACGGTACAAGGCGTTCATGGCAATAAGATCTGCAAAAACGGTAGGTTTTAGCGATCTCATGTGTTTCTGCATCCCGGGAGATTCATATTGGAATACACCAACTGTTTCTCCTCTTTGAAAGAGCTCGTATGTTTTTACATCATCTAACGGAAAATTCTCTGGGTCTAGCTCAACTCCGTGTTTTGCTTTTACAATCTTAACGGTGTCCTTAATCAAGGTCAGCGTTTTCAATCCCAAGAAATCCATCTTCAGTAGTCCGGCATCCTCCACAACAGAGTTGTCAAACTGAGTACAGTACATTTCGGAATCTTTGGCAAGTGCCACGGGTACGAACTTGGTAATGTCATCTGGGGTAATAATAACCCCACAGGCATGAATACCGGTATTACGAACAGAACCTTCTAAAATGTACGCCTGATTTAAGGTTTCCGATTCAGGACCATCACCTTCGGAAATCGCTAAAAGTTCATTTATCTTTTCTAAATCTTCTGATCTAAATTTTGAACGTAAGACCTTTTCATCGACCCCAATAATCTTTTTTAACTTAGACATATCGGGTATCAACTTTGCCATGCGGTCTGAATCTTGCAGAGGCAAATCTAGGGCACGTGCCGTATCTCTAATAGCAGATTTAGCAGCCATGGTACCATAAGTGATAATCTGTGCCACTTGGTTAGACCCGTATTTGTCAATTACATAGTCCATTACACGACCACGCCCTTCATCATCAAAATCAATATCAATATCGGGCATACTTACACGATCCGGATTTAGGAAACGCTCAAAAAGTAGGTCGTACTTAATAGGGTCTAGATTCGTAATCCATAAACAGTAAGCAACGGCAGATCCTGCGGCAGATCCACGACCAGGACCTACGGATACATCCATAGTTCTTGCTGCCCTAATAAAATCCTCCACAATCAAGAAGTAACCAGGATAGCCCGTTTTTTCAATTACTTTAAGCTCAAAATCTAGTCGCTCATCAATGGCAGGTGTAATTTCACCATATCTTTTCTTTGCGCCTTCATAGGTAATGTGGCGTAAAAATTTATTTTCACCACGTTTGCCGCCATCCAGCTTATCTTCCTCGAACTGAAATTCTTCTGGAATATCGAACGCAGGTAACAGTACGTCACGAGCCAAAGTAAAGGTCTCTACCTTGTCAACGATTTCTTGAATATTGATGATAGCTTCAGGGATATCCTTAAAAAGCTCTTTCATCTCATCAGATGACTTAAAGTAATATTCTTGGTTCGGTAAACCGTAACGATAGCCACGACCACGACCAATTGGAGTAGCTTGTTTTTCGCCATCCTTAACACATAAAAGAATGTCATGCGCGTGTGCATTTTCCTTTTCTACGTAGTAGGTGTTATTGGTGGCTACTAGTTTTACATTGTGTTTTTTGGCAAACTGAATCAAGACTTGATTAACACGATCTTCATCTTCTTGACCGTGGCGCATGATTTCTATATACAGATCATCTCCAAAAGTCTCTTTCCACCAGATTAATGCTTCCTCGGCTTGTTTTTCACCAACGTTCAATACTTTACTAGGAACCTCGCCATACAAGTTTCCTGTCAGCACCATGACATCTTCTTTGTACTGCTCAATTACTTTTTTATCGATACGAGGTACATAGTATTTACCCGAAACAAAGGCAATTGATGACATCTTGGCTAAATTTAAATAGCCCTTTTTGCTCTTGGCGAGCATTACTATTTGGTAGCCGTTGTCTTTTTGTGATTTGTTGGTATGATCTTCACAGACCTGAAATTCGCAGCCTATTATAGGAGTTATTTCTTGTTCAGGTTCTGGTAGTTCGGTTAAAGGTTCTTGACCTTCTTCTAAAGTGCCGTTTTTTGTGGCTTCAAATCTTTTTTGATTTGCTTCATTTCTAGAAACAACACCTTTGTTATGATTTAACACTCCGTTTACGAAATGAAAAGCACCCATCATATTTGCGTGGTCCGTCATGGCCACCGCAGGCATTTTGGCTTTTGCTGCAGCTTTTACCAAATCAGGAACACTTATGGTAGATTGTAATATGGAGAATTGTGTGTGATTATGTAAATGTGAGAAACTTGCGTTCCCTAAGGTAGCCAGGTTTTCTTCTATCTCTTCTTGAGAAACTCCGCCAGTATCTTTTGCCCAAAGTGCATCGGCAATTTTTTTCGATGCTTTTTTAAGGTTGATGTGTTTAAGACCGATAAGTTCAATTTCCTGCGGATTAGCCTCAGAGAAATTCTTGAAATAATCGGGTTGAACATCTAACTGTTCTTTTGTATACTGTTGCTTACGGATAAGTTCTAAAAAACAACGTGTAGTTGCCTCAACATCTGCAGTTGCATTATGCGCTTCGCCAAAAGGCTCCCCAAATAAATATTGGTGCAATTCTGTTAATGTTGGTAACTTGAATTTACCACCTCTACCACCAGGGATCTGGCATAATTGTGCCGTGTGCTCTGTACAGGTATCTAAAACAGGAAGTTCTTGTAACGGATTTTCAACACCCAAACGATGAAATTCCGCGCCCATAATATTTAAATCGAAACCTACATTCTGCCCAACAATGAATTTTGTTTTAGACATGGCAATGTTGAATTTCTCCAAAACCTCTGCAAGAGAAATACCTTTTTGCTCGGCAAGCTCAGTAGAAATACCGTGAATCTGCTCAGCGTCATAAGGAATGTTGAATCCCTCTGGACGAACTAGATAATCTTCATGCTCAATGCATTTTCCCATATCGTCATGCAGCTGCCATGCAATCTGTATACAACGTGGCCAGTTGTCTGTGTCTGTAATAGGTGCGTTCCAGTTTTTTGGAAGACCGGTAGTTTCGGTATCAAATATGAGGTACATAGCGAATTTTCTGTGTGTTCAAAAGCGGTCAGTTACGTGACCTAAAAAGTGCCTATAAAATTACTAAAAAGTGCTTGTTAGAAAAAGCGGAGTTGCTAAGAGTTATTAACGAGTGCTTTTTATGAGTGATAAATGAATAGTGTAGTTAGAATTATGCGTGCTGATTAATAGCCGGAAGGCTAGAGTATATGGTGGTTACTGTTAGATAGTTGTATTTTTAAATCTTCTGTTTTGCATTTTTGAAAAAGCCAATTGAAATAACTTGAATTGATTGTTGCCAATTCAGCATTTTAAATTATATTTGCACCCGCTTTCAGATTAGCTTTGCTGGCTGATGGCGAACGAGTTAAAAAACTAGAATTAATAATCAAGGGTCGGGCACCCTACAAATTAATGTGATATGCCAGTAAAAATTAGATTACAAAGACACGGTAAAAAAGGAAAACCATTCTATTGGGTAGTTGCTGCAGATGCAAGAGCTAAAAGAGATGGTAAATTCTTAGAGAAATTAGGTATCTACAATCCTAATACTAACCCTGCAACAATTGAACTTGATATTGATAGTTCTGTAAAGTGGTTACAAAACGGTGCACAACCAACTGATACTGCTAAAGCTATTCTTTCTTATAGAGGTGTTCTTTTAAAGCATCACTTATTAGGTGGTGTTCGTAAAGGTGCATTGACGGAAGAGCAAGCTGAAGAAAAATTCAATGCTTGGGTTACTGAAAAAGAAGCTGCTATTGCTGATAAAGTTGGTGGTATTGATAAAGTTAAAGCTGATGCTAGAGCTGCTGCCTTAAAAGCGGAAAAAGAAGTAAACGATAAGCGTGCTGCTGATGCTGCCGCTGCTGCTTTACCAGAAGTTGCTGAAGGTGAAGACGCTGAAGCTGAAGTAGAAGCTGTTGAAGCTGCTGGTGAGCCAGAACAAGCTGTTGAAACTCCAGAAGCTCCTGCTGCTGAAGAAGATAAAGCATAATTTTTAAGAAACGATGCGAAAGGAAGATTGTTTCTACCTAGGTAATATCGTTTCAAAATATAGTTTCAAAGGTGAGGTGCTAGTTAAACTAGATACCGATGACCCCGAGATATACGAAAACATGGAATCAGTATTCGTTTCTTTAGGAAACAATCTGGTTCCATTTTTTATTAAAAGATGCCGACTTCATAAATCGAACTTACTTCGTATAGATTTTGAAGAGGTGAAATCAGAATCTGATGCGGACCGCATTATGAAATCTGGACTTTACTTACCACTTACCATGTTGCCCAAACTAACGGGTAACAAGTTTTATTATCATGAAATCATCGGTTTTACTATGATAGATTCCGTTCACGGTGATATTGGTATAATACAAAGCGTTAACGATACTACCGCACAAGCTTTGTTTGAAGTGGAGAAAGACGGAACGCAATTATTGATACCTGTTAGTGACGATATAATCACTAAAGTAGACCGCGAGAACAAGAGTATTTTTGTAACTACTCCTGAAGGTTTGGTTGATCTTTATTTGTCTTAGTTTTGGAATAAGTAGTTGTAAATTATTTTTTTCGTGCTTCAAAAAACTGAAGCACGTCATTGTTGTTGCCAACCAAAATATATTCTTTTTCTTTAGAAATTAGCGATGTAATTTTTTTAGCATCTTTAGCTGCGTAAAATCCTATTTCAGAACCTAGTTTTACGGTGAAATCACCTTTTCCATTACCTAACAAAAGAATACCTGTTCCTGCATCGTTTCTTGGGGTTTCGATTTCTGATACGTACAAATTACCAACAGCAAGGACATCTAACGTTCCATCGTCATTAAAATCCCTTACAAGCATGTCGTTAATATTAGTTAGCTGTGCTAGATTCGGTAAATCGGTCATTTTAAATTGACCTTTACCCAAATTCTCAATGAAAACTGAAGAAAAAGTGTCTGCACTGTAATGTAAAGAGTTCTTTAATTTTTCTTCACCGTACACATCTTTAAGTTCCATAGAAGCAAACGCATCATATTTAACGATCTTTTTCTTTAGTTCAGGTACTTGTTCAGAAGAGCAAGAGAAACCTCTCAATGGATAATGTTTTTCTTGGTTGTAGTAACCTAGAACAATATCTGAATTTCCATTCGCGTCAAAATCATTATAGTACACATCAAAAGGTTTATCTGTACTAGTTTTATATTTATAGTTGAGACCTAAGTTACCGGCTATATAATCCAAATCTCCATCATTGTCAAAATCTCCTTGTTCTATACTAAACCACCAGCCGTAGCTTGATTTGAAGTTTTTATTTTCGACTTTGGTCAGGTTTCCATTGCGATTTTCAAAAATGCTTATCGGCATCCATTCGCCAACTATGATTAAATCTAAATCTAGGTCGCCATCATAATCACTCCAAATGGCATCTGTTACCATGCCTATATATAATAATTGCGGCGATATTGATTTTGAGTTGTTAGTTAGCTGTCCATTATCATTGATTAATAGCATACTTGAAGACGGATTTGGGTATTGTTGCGGTGTATGTCTACCGCCAACAAATAAATCGATATCACCATCTCCATCGTAATCCGCAGATTTTACAACTGACCCACTAATTCTATCGGCATTAAGTATCGCACCTTTTTTAAACGTTCCATTACCTTTATTTAAATAGATTCTGTCAGTATAATGGAAATCATTTTTTGGATATTCATTACCTCCACTGACTACGTAAAGATCTTTTAGTCCATCATTGTCGATGTCGATAAATATCGCGTCTACGTCTTCATAACCAGCTTCTTTTTGCCAGAAAGCTGTTTGACTTTTATTGAAATCACCATCTTTTTGCTGAACAAATAGGATAGGAGCCTGTTCTGCGGCACCACCAATATAGAAATCAACTAAACCATCATTATTAATATCACCAGCGGTCAATGCTGGTCCGAATTGAGAAAGTTTATGGGGTAAGAGTACTTGCTTTTCAAAGTCATCAAACGTATTTTCTTGGTGTTTAAATTTAGCAGGAAAAAGATCGGTCTTATCTGCAAAAAGATGCTTGTTAGGTTTTTGAGTTCTAGCTTGTGTAGCTTTAGATTCGGTAGAAGAGATTTGCAATATTTGGTTTGCCTGAATTCCTCTTTTGGTAATACTTTTTCCGTTAGGCCAAAGTACCGAAAGACTGTCAACCTTATCGATATCTTTTAGCCCAAAATGCAAATCAGATTCGCTTGTAGAATAAATACCGCGAACGTTGGTTGTTTCTAAGGTTTGAATGCCTTTTGAAGTGTATAAGTTGACTCTGGCTCCAAATGTGGGTTTGTTGTTTTCGTCAACTAATTGAATTCTTAGGTAATTGCTGTTCTCTTTAGCTTCAGAATTATTTCTGTAAATAAAGGCTTCACTATTAATGTTGTTGACCACAAGGTCTAAATCACCGTCATTATCCAAATCGGCATATGCTGAACCATTGGAGAACGACTCATTATCTAGTCCCCAATCATTAGAACTATTTTTAAATTCCAAGTCGCCTATATTTTTGTAGGCATAGTTTTTTAAAGGTTGGGAGGGAACCATGCTCACCGCTTTATCAAGATCTACAATATCCCAAATACTACTAATATTCTGCGCATTCGGATTTTTTTGAAGCCAGTTTGCTCTCGTAGTATTTATGTAATTGGCAACATTTTTATCAGCATCGGTATTTCTAATGTCTCTAAGGAGCCCGTTGGTGACATAGGTGTCTTTTAATCCGTCGTTATCAAAGTCAGCTATAAGGTTAGACCAGCTCCAATCTGTTGCTGACATGCCACTAAATTGAGCGATATTGCTAAATGTTTCGTTACCATTATTCAATTGTAAAGTGTTATACATGTACTGATGACCACCACCATTTTCAACTACTTTCCAAAAGGAAGCTATGTTCATTCCGCTCATATTAGACTTTAGCCTAAAGTTGTCTTCAGATACCATGTCCAATACAAAAACATCTAATTTTTGGTCGTTATTGATGTCAGCGACATCTATCCCCATGCTGTAGTAAGAGGTTTGTTTCAAAGCAGTTTTTTCTATACTAGAAAAAGTACCATCTTGATTATTCAGAAATAAAAAATCAGGTGCGTAAAAATCATTTGCTACGTAAAGGTCTGTCCACCCGTCATTGTTTATGTCACTTGCTGATACGGCATTAGGGAATCCTGTTTTATTAATGTCCGCTTTTTCAGAAACATCTTGAAATGACTCTCCGTCATTTTTATAAAGTTTGAGGGAATACTTAGGTAATAAAAGGTTATCGGAATTGTGGTATTTAGATAAACTGCCAGGATTTGGTGGTTGTGTAAGTAGGAACAGATCAAGTAACCCATCTTTATCGTAATCTAAAAAAGTAGCGTGTCTTGTTCTTTCTGTATTAGCTATACCGTATTCTTCAGCATTTTCTTCAAAGGTTCCATTACCTTTATTGATATATAGTAAATTTCTACGCCACTCAGGATTTTCGTCATAAAGTTCTCGGCTAACATAGATGTCTAAATGCCCGTCATTATTAATATCAGCAACAGTTACGCCGGTAGACCATCCATCGAAATTTAATATACCTGCTTGTTGAGAATTGTCTATGA
The DNA here is from genome assembly GCF_045063735.1 of Maribacter sp. Asnod1-A12. Taxonomy (NCBI): domain Bacteria; kingdom Pseudomonadati; phylum Bacteroidota; class Flavobacteriia; order Flavobacteriales; family Flavobacteriaceae; genus Maribacter; species Maribacter sp. Asnod1-A12. The sequence goes on along the minus strand of NZ_JBEFNZ010000006.1, from coordinate 845,840 downwards.
AAGATAAATTACCTTGATTGAGGTATAATTTATCGGGTACCATATTACCTGCAAAGAAAATATCTTGTAGCCCATCATTATTAAAATCACCAACACCTACGCCAGCACCACCATAGAAATTGGCATAAGCGAATATGTTTTTATCCGGATCATCTTTAACGATATTATTGAAATCTATACCAGTAACTTCTGACTTCAATAATGTAAATAATTTACTGTCTACTTCAATCTTTTCTGAAGTAGGACTGCAGCGAAAAAGTAATACACAACAGCAGTATAGTAGATGCCTGATTTTCATGATTACAAGATACTATTTTATACAAAAAAAGGAGAGTTTCCTCTCCTTTTCAAACACAATAAAATTAACTCAACGATTATGGGAGGTTTCACTCAAAAACCAAACTTAATTATTGTTACTGCACATCCCACCAAACTCTTGTGGTGAGAACATCAGGACCCTGTATAGCAATTGCAGCTGCATAGTTATCTGGGTTATTACTTTGTTCACTTTCAGAATATGTCAATCTTCTTGGTATTGTACCGTTGGTAACATTACCTGGATAGTCTACAGGTGTAAGAACAGGAAAACCAGTTCTTCTCCAGTTAGAGAATGTCTCGTATTCATTTAAAAAGGTGGCAGCCCAATATTGTGTGTTTATTTGTTCTAAGGCATTTGTCGAATCATAAGGATTAGCCGTTAGGTAATCTGTAATATCGGCATCGGCGATAATGGCATCTTCCCCATAAAGAGATAAATGTTTCATTGCTGCGGTGACACCATTGTTATAGTGAGCTTCTGCATCACCTGCAAGGCCCCATCTCACATTGGCTTCCGCTAACATAAATTCAACTTCGGCATATGTTTGAAAAATCATAGGGGCAGATTCACTAGTAATGATATTTCTGTTAGGCTCTGCATAGGCATCGGTATTATCTTCGCCCGTCATTTCTAAAAGCATAGGCAAATCTAAACCATTAGGGAAACCGACTAAATCATCTGAGATAGTACTTCCATCACTTCTTCTTGCCGCTAAAATTGGCAACCTAGGGTCTGAACCACCTTGTAAAAAGTCTATGAATGTTTTACTCATTCTAGGGTTGTCATCAGCGGTAAATACTTCCCCAATACCGTTTTTGTTATTAGCATCGTGCTGTAGATAAAAGATGTCTTCGTTAGATGTCATAACACCACCCGAAATTGCTTTTGTAACCCAGGCTTGAGATGCGGTTGGGTCTACTTTTATTAACCTAAGCCCTAAGCGTAACATTAAAGAATTGGCTAATTTTTTCCATTTTTCTTGGTCTCCATTGTAGATTACATCAGCAGATCCGAAATCAGATATTCCGGTTCCTAAAGCGGCAGAAGCTTCTTCAAGTTCATTTAATAAATCTGGATAGATTTCACTTTGTAAGTCATATTTAGGTAGATAAATACCTTCGATTACGGCTTTTCCAGCTTCGCTATAAGGAACATCGCCGTAAAGATCAGTAAGTCTAGAATATGTGAAAACACGTAATATTTTTACGATAGCTTTCATTTCTTCAGGAGATTCTTCCTCTTCTAGTTGTACCGTTAAATCTTCAATGGATTTTACGGCATTGTTATAATATCTATCAAGTAATGATGAGGCATAACCTTTGTTCCAAGTGTATTTGTCACCACTCCAATAGCTAGCAGTTGTGGCAATATGCTGCATCATGGTAGATTGATAAATCATACCAGCTCTCCAGTTATCATATCTTTCGCTAGAAATGTATTTCATAACAGCAGTTAGCTTATTGCTAGAAGCAACCTGGGTAGGCTTTGTAGGGTCGACATTTAATTCTTCAAAGCCGTCGTCACATGCACCAATAAAAAGTAGTGCGAACAGTAATATATATATTGATTTTTTCATAGTTCTCTTTTAAAACTTAACATTGATAGTTAGACCGTAACTTCTAGAAGATGGAACCCCGAAATATTCTAAACCTTGCGAGTTTCCTACAGAATATGCGCTTTCTGGATCGATATTGTCAACACTTCTTTTGATATAAAATAGATTAGAAGCAATTAAGGAGACATTTACATCAGTTAAAAATACGTTCTCTAAAGATTTCTGTGGTAAAGAATAGCCAATACTTAATTGTCTGAATTTTATGTAGTCAGAATCTTCTACGAATTCTTCTGCGATGTCTGCAATTTCACTATAGTATGTAGAAAGATCTTCAGGGGCTACTGTTGTTGTGAATGCTGCTCCTGTCTGGTCAACACCTGATACCGTTAATCCATTTTCTCTACCTTCTAAAGTATTTTTATGTAACCCGTTGCTGTATAAAATAGTGTTGGTACCAGAAAATACTTGTCCGCCAAATTTACCATCAATCAAGAAATTCATATTAAAATTCTTGTATCTGAATGAGTTAGTGAAACCAAGAGTTAAAGGAGGTACGCCTTCACCTAATATTTTACGTTCACCTTCTACGGCAATAGGTACGCCGTCACCATCAATTTCGTAAACTATTGTTCCATTTTCGTCACGTTCGTAAGATACACCTACTATTGTTCCATATGTTTCGCCAACGATATGCGTTATTCTTACATTTTGTGTTCTAGGTTCATCTAAGTTTACATCTGAATTTACGTCATCTGTTGCCTCGACAAGCCCTTCATTGTAAGCCCCATTTAGTGTTACATTCCAAGAAAAGTCATTAGTTCTAATTGGAGAACCACTAATTAAGAATTCAATACCTTCATTGCTAACCTTACCTAAGTTGGCACTTGCACTTTCATAACCAGAATATATTGAAGTGGCTACATCTACAATGTCATTGGTTGTTTCATTGCTATAATATGCAACGTCAAAAGAAAGCCTATTATTGAAAAATCTCATATCCAAGCCAATTTCAGTTTCACTTTTGCTAAATGCAACTAGATTAGCGTTTGGAACCGTGCTGCCATTAATTTGACCTAGTGGTTGACCGTTGATAGGGTTTCCGAAAATCTCATAAGTTAAAGCTAAAGAATACGCATCATCTGCACCACCAGCTACTTCAGAATAACCACCTCTAAGCTTCAAAAAACTTATAAAGGAAGGCATGTTAAAGGCATCTGATAATATTAAACTACCATTGATAGAAGGATAAAAATCATCATTTGGAGTTGTTTTGCCAGGGAATGACAATGTTGAGAACCAGTCATTTCTACCTGTGAAAGTTACGTATGCCCAACGATCATATGATAATTCTAATGAACCGTATATGGATCCTATTTTTCTTTCGGAATAGTCTCTACTTCTTGATTGACTAACTGTGTTGCCTATATCTTCTAGACCAGGAACAATAAAATCAGTTCCGCCTAAATATAGATTTTCAGATTTAACGTGGTTGTTGTTCGCTCCTACAAGAGCAGATAAAGCAAACTTATCTGTTATATTTTTTTCTGCAGCTAAAATTAAATCAGCATCAACTTGATTGTATCTTCTTTCTTCTTCATTAATACTACCTAAGGGTATGTATGCAGTACCAAATGGCTCTACAGAAGTTCTTCTGATGATGTCATTGTCTATACCGATTCTACCGGTTAATGATAACCAATCTAAAATGTCATATCGTAAAGATGTAGACGCTATTATTCTATTTCTAACATCGTTATTACTGAAATTGTAAGCGGCAAAATAAGGATTGGTTAAATAGGTGTTGTTCGAAAACCCTCTTTCTGTTCCATCAGCATTTGTTGCTGGTTGTAATGTTGTGACATCAATGTTACCTGGTAATAGTGCGACAGAATAGTTTGCATTACCTGGTGAATCTGATAGTCTAGGTCTATTTTGAACCTTTTCTATAATGTATTTTGCATTTACGTTGCTGGTAAGCTTTTCACCTAAAATTGCACTTGCATTTAAAGAGAATGATTTTCTATTTAAACCTGCATTTGGTAGAACATCTTCATTTGTTAGATCAGATGCAGATAGTCTATAGGTCATATTTTCAGAAGCGTTTGTAATTGCAACTGTATTAATAAAGGTAGAACCTGTTCTATAGAATTTATCAACGTTGTTGCCTGTATATTCATAAGGTCTAGAAACTCCATCAAATTGTATAGAATTTGCGCCGTCAAAAGCTTCGCCCCATGAAGATGTACCTGCTTCTAAAGCAGCTTCTTGAGACCCCGGTCTTACGCCTCTTACACCTTGGCCATATTCTGTTTGAAAATCTTGTAGATCAGTATTGACATTGTCAAAAGTGACCGAACTGCTGAATTCTACTCCAAAACCCTCTTGACCTTTACCTGATTTGGTGGTTACTAGAATAACACCGCCTGCAGCTCGTGAACCATATAATGCTGATGCCGCACCACCTTTAAGAACTGAAATGGATTCGATGTCATCTGGATTTAAACTCGAGATACCATCACCGCCATCGGAACCGCCCCATAAACTAGCAGAACCATTATTGCCGTTTCCAATAGGAATACCATCGACAACATATAACGGTTGGTTGTTACCAGATAATGAACTTGCCCCTCTAATTACAACTCTACTCGATCCAGCAGAACCAGTTGAATTTTGTGAGATGTTTACACCTGCAATTTTACCTTGTAAAGAATTAATTGCATTTGGTGTTTTAATAGTGGCGATTTCTTCTGCATCAACTTCTGTTAATGAATACCCCAATGCTTTAGTTTCTTTGCGAATACCTAGTGCAGTTACAACTACTTCGTCAAGTTCGCTTGCATCTTCTGCAATGGTAGTGTTTACGTTTGATCTACCATTTACACCTACTTCTTTAGTCTTATATCCCAAAGAAGAGAAAACTAAAATTGAAGTAGCATCTACGTTAATCGAATAATTACCGTCAAAATCGGTGGAAGTTCCATTAGTTGTACCTTTTTCAACTACGTTAACACCTGGTAAAGGTGATCCGGTATCATCTGTGACTAGGCCAGATACGTTTTTGTCTTGACCAGTTGCTACTTGAAAAAAAAGAAGCAACACTACGGTCAAAAAACTAAAGAATTTTTTGTTCATAAATGAGTGAGTTATGTTAGTTTGTATTAAATACGATTATAAGGTGAGCCATATTCTACTAAATCATTAAAAATTTCGACAAGTAACTATTGTGAAAAGCTTAACAACGTGTTAATAAAAAGTAAAATTAAAGATATGAAACGATTACTTTGGGTTTTGTGAAGCCTTAATTACCTGCCATTGATCATCGGTAATCGCGGGTCCGTCAAAAAAAGAAACTCCGTTGGCCCCGTTACTTCTTGCTTGATGAATAGCTTCGGTTAACTGATTCGTAGTCATTTCTGGCACATAAATGCCGGTGTGTAATTCCGTATTTCTTCCTTTTAAATCTTCTACACCCTGTTTTGTAGCATAGCCGATCCAATCAATTTCTTCGTTATAGAATTTGTTGTAGATCATTGGTAAAACAGCATCTATATTCCATTTATCCCATCTTTGGCGTACCATATGGTCTGCCATTTCTGGATAGGGAAATACTGCGGCTGTTAATATTTTATTGTTTTCATGGGTAATTCTATATGCCTCGTCTACAATAGCTTTGACTTTGTTCAACCTAAAATTTTTCCATTCCATATCAATAGCAGGATTAATAAAATTATTCGGGTTTTTATGATGTTCTTTTTCGAATTCAGATGTACATACATCACAATAACAGAAGTCATATTCAGGTAGCTCGGTTTCTTGCTCTAAATCGTATTTAGGAAGTAGTCCAATAGGTAAAAAAATGTCCGAGTATCTTATGTAATCTAAGTGAAAACTTGCAACACCCTCTACTTTTGCCAATCCTTCAATTAGCCTTAAAATATGTTCTCGAGATTCTTTTCTGGTGGGGCAAAGCCACTTATAATATCCTACATATGGTGGGTCATCAAAACAAGATTTGCCATCTCTGCTTACCGCATACCATTCGGGATGTTGTTCTGCGATTTTGTCTCCGGGTCTGTTCATGGTAAACATCCAAGCATGTACTTCAAGGTTATGTTTTTTTGCAATTGGCACTAACCTAGCTAGTAATTCTGGATCACCATATGTGTTGATAAGTATGGCATTCAGGCCATTATCTCCATATTTTTTAAATTCTTCGTCAAAAGAATCGTCGGTTCTGGTTTTCTCTGCGGTAATCCACGTCCAAAGTTTAAATGGCGTTTCTTTTAAATTATAGTTTTCAGTGGTGGATGTTGTGGCTGTTTCTTTCTTTGTTTCACAAGAACTATTCAGGGCAAAGATGAAGAGCACAAAAAATGGTAATAGCTTAGTTGGTTTTATCATGATAAATTTCAAATTTTCCATCAGAGTGTATGATGAGTTTATTATTTGTAAAGGGACTTTTTACCCAAATATCAAATCCGTAATTATTCTTTTCTAAAATTGCTGTAATTTTTTTTCCTTTAATAGTTTTTGGTTCTTTTTGTAATGCTCCTCTATTGACTGCCCAACCTTTGTTATTGTTGTTTTTTAGAGACCTGTACAGTTCGTACATATACCATTTTATATATTCGTCTTCAGGAATGGTGAACTCAGTTACGCCTGAATCTTTGTTGAAATAGATATAGCCCCAATGTTCTGGTTCATGCATGTTTATAACACCTTGTGGAGACCAGACCCAATTGTATTCTGGTAGAAAATTTCCAGAATTATCAGTTTTTCTAGAGTACTTGCCATTGTTTAAATCAAAATTCCAATTCACTCGAGAAAAATTTATCCTCCAAGATTTATTTACTGGAACTTGTGTGTTTCCGCCTGGCGCTGTCGTGAATGACCATGGTATTGCAATTTCTACTGACCACCCTTTATCTATATCTGTCGCATTGTTTAAAGTTCCATTTACATGAACTGCAGTTTTAATTCCTTTAAAATCCCACCCATCTAAAATATAACCATTGTTTCTGTATGGCTTGGACAAATAAAGATCCCAAATAGTATTAAGAGCATTCATTTCAAATTCATAATAATTATGAGTGTCGCCATCTGGGTCTAGAAAGATTTCAAAATCATTATTGTAAAAAATAATTGTGTCTTTTTGTTTTAAGGTTCCCCAAACATGTGGTTCTTTTAATTCGGCAAAAAAATAGATATTAAAATCATCCCAAAGCATTTTAAACTTTGTGTCATACAATGGTTCTTTTATTCCTTCTATATCGATGAAGTTACTAGACCAGTCGCTTTTTTTCCATGAAGCTTCGTCCATTTTACCATCAATTTGGATGTCTTCATTAGTGTTTTGAACTACGTAGGTTTTTGGTATTTCTTGTGCGGCCAAAGAAATGGATCCTAAGTATAGAAGAAATAAAAGTAGAGCAATTGCCTTTTTTGATTTCAAAGAATTTTTATTGATAATTGCCATAACTCTATTTTTATAAATAGTTATTAGATAGTTGATAAAGTGGGGTAGTTAAAGTCAATAGAACATTGTGTGCTAGTAGGATCCTATACAAGTTAATTCTTCTACTTTAATTTGTTCTGCTAGAAGAGTAACTTTGAGAATTGCGTGTTAACAATTTATCTCCTGCAATTTTGGGGTATGCTAATGTAGTTTTTAAGTACATTTAACCATAATTAATTTTTTACCTGTTCTATTATTGATACTGAATATTTTTAAAAAATTGAGGAATCTGAAGATTTTTAGCCTAACAACAAAAGATTGATGCTCAACGTCAAATAAAGTCAGTGAAAAAAAGTGCATTTAGCCTATGGATATAAGATTAAGAAAGTTTTTGCGTAAACCTAAATTCTTTGGCACAAGTGAAATTAAACCATGGCATCATTTTTTATTTTGGTCAATTTATTTCATCTTTAATACCTTTCGTTGGTCATTCATTCACAATGATTTTTTACTTTCTCTGCAAACCAATTTAATAGGCTTTCCTATACATATGTTTTTGGCGTATTTAAATGCATATTATTTAATGCCAAAGTTTATTTATACTCAAAAGTATGTTCAGTATGTTATCTACATTCTTTTGTCATTATTTATAATGTTATTGGTAAAATATAACTTAACCTATTACTTAGTTAGTACCGATGTAATGCCAGAAAGTTTAGAGATAATAGACAGTTTAACAGTAGGTTATGCTGTACAAACAATGATAGGTGAAGTTTATGTGATTTCTTTCTTTACGGCTATAAAACTTACCATAGACTGGCTAAGAGAAAGTAGTAAACTTCATGATTTAGAAAAACGACAACTTAAAACGGAACTTCGATTTTTACGCTCACAAGTTTCTCCCCATTTTTTCTTTAACACTTTGAATAATATATATTCGTTAACGCTAGAAAAATCTGATCAAGCACCAGAAGTAGTTTTAAAGTTGTCTGAGCTAATGAGATATCTTTTATATGCAACAAAAAAGCAACGGCAAGATTTAACGAGTGAAATTAATTGTATAAGAAATTATATAGATTTGGAGCGTATTCGGTTCGATGATTCATTGAAGGTTGATATGAATATTTCTGGTAATCTTGATAATTGTAAAATTCCACCAATGTTATTGATTCCGTTAATCGAAAATTGCTTTAAGCATGGAGCAAGTAAGAATATTGGTGAAATGAAAATTATAATTGATGTTAATGTAGGGGGGGGATTTATGGATTTTAAAGTATCCAACTCAATTCCTTTGGTGAAAGAAGAATTTGTTTATCCTGTAAAAAGAGGAGGTATCGGACTCTCTAATGTGAAAAAGCGCTTAGAGTTAGGGTATGGTAAAAATGATTATGATTTAAAAATTTTTGAGGAGAATAAGATGTTTAATGTTTTTTTAAAGCTTAAGGTGTTATGATTTTGAAAGTGATAGTAGTTGATGATGAACCGTTAGCAGTAAATGTGCTTAAAAACTACATAGAAAGAGTAAAAGAATTGCAATTAGAGGGTACTTTTTCTAATGCCCTCGATGCATCGACTTTTTTGAGAGACAACCAAGTAGATATTATGTTTTTAGATATTAATATGCCATATCTAGACGGTTTAGAATTTTTGAGTACCCTACATAATAAACCTTTTGTCATTATGACTACGGCTCATGAAGAGCATGCCTTAAAGAGCTTTGAACTTGAAGCAATAGATTATTTGGTTAAACCAATTTCATTACCGCGTTTTTTTAAATCGGTTGACCGTGTAATTGGTCTTAAAAAAGGTTCGGGTAACGGCACATTAGAGAAGGAAGAGAAGCCGTCTATTTTTGTGAAAGTGGATAAAAAGAAACTTCAAAAAATATATCTTGATGAAATTATGGTCATAGAAAGCCTGAAAGATTATATAAGAATTATAACGCCAACAGCTAAGTATATTATTCACAGAACTCTTAGTAGTTTTACAGATGAATTACCTGGTGATAATTTCATTAGAATTCATAGATCATATACCATAGCCGTTGATAAAGTTAGTGTAGTTGAAGGTAATAGTGTAGAAATCGGGGGTATTAGATATACTATTGGCAGAAGTTATTTGGCAGAAGCAAAAAATAGAATTTTAAATGATTTAGCAGATTAATAATTTATTTTGGGCGAACTCTTTAAATTTAAACAATTCGATATCAATCAAGACCGTTGTGCCATGAAGATTGGTACCGATGGAGTGCTTTTAGGAGCTTGGGCAAATGTTGAAAATGGCCCAGAATCTATTCTTGATATTGGTACAGGTACGGGTGTTATTTCATTAATGTTGGCACAAAGATGCTCGGCTGAAGTAATTGACGCCTTAGAAATAGATGCGGATGCCTATGAGCAGTGTGTAGAGAATTTTGAATTATCACCTTGGGGTGATCGATTATATTGTTATCACGCTGGTCTAGATGAGTTTGTTGATGAAATTGAAGATCAGTATGAGTTGATAGTCTGTAATCCTCCATTTTATTCAGAAAATGTTACTTCTGGAAATTTACAGCGTGATCAAGCAAGGCAAAATGAATTTCTTCCTTTTGATGAATTAATAGCGGGAGTTTCAAAGTTGTTAGTTAACGATGGCGTGTTTACCATAATTATACCATTTAAGGAAAAAGATGTTTTTGTGAAAATGGCATCGGTTTTAGGTTTGTTTCTAAATGAGTGTCTTCATGTAAAGGGAAATCCTATAGCAGACATTAAGCGTGTTTTGTTAGCTTTTTCCCGCAAAGAGAAGGAATGTAAGGTATCAGAATTAGTTATTGAAACTGATAGGCATGTATATACTGCTGAGTATGTGGACTTGACTAAAGAATTTTATTTAAAAATGTAACTTTAGTGCGGTAAAATGTTATATTTCTTTAATTATATTTGATAAAAGCATTGTTATGAGACCAGATTTATTTGAAGCACCAGACTACTATAATTTAGACGATTTACTTTCGGAAGAGCATTTGCTAGTTCGCGATGCTGCACGCCAATGGGTTAAGCGAGATGTGTCTCCGATAATTGAAGAATATGCCCAAAAGGCAGAATTTCCAAAGCAGATAATAAAAGGTCTTGCTGAAATTGGAGCTTTTGGACCGTACATTCCTGAGGAATATGGTGGTGCTGGTTTAGATCAAATAAGTTACGGACTCATCATGCAAGAAATTGAAAGAGGAGATAGTGGTGTTCGATCTACGGCATCTGTGCAATCTTCTTTGGTGATGTACCCGATTTATACTTATGGTACGGAGGAACAACGTAAAAAGTACTTGCCTAAATTAGCTTCTGGTGAATGGATGGGTTCCTTTGGGTTAACAGAGCCTAACCACGGCTCTAATCCTAGCGGTATGGAAACCAAGTACAAAGATATGGGCAATCATTATTTGTTGAACGGTGCCAAACTTTGGATTTCGAATTCACCTTTTTGTGATATTGCTGTAGTATGGGCAAAGAATGAAGAAGGTCGTATTCACGGTTTAATCGTTGAACGTGGAATGGAAGGTTTTACTACGCCAGAAACGCATAACAAATGGTCTTTAAGAGCTTCGGCTACGGGAGAATTGATATTTGATAATGTAAAAGTACCAAAGGAAAATTTGTTGCCGAATAAGTCTGGATTGGGAGCGCCTTTGAGTTGTTTGGATTCCGCGAGATTTGGTATTTCATGGGGTGCAATAGGTGCTGCTATGGATTGCTATGATACGGCATTAAGATATGCAAAAGAGCGAATTCAATTTGGTAAGCCTATTGCAGCAACACAATTGCAGCAAAAGAAATTAGCGGAAATGATCACCGAAATCACCAAGGCGCAATTATTAGCGTTTCGTTTAGGGCAATTAAAAAATCAAGGTAAAGCTACTTCTGCACAAATTTCCATGGCGAAAAGAAACAATGTAGAGATGGCCATTAAGATAGCTCGCGAAGCAAGACAAGTGTTGGGTGGTATGGGCATTACAGGTGAGTATAGTATTATGCGCCATATGATGAATTTGGAAAGTGTAATTACGTATGAAGGTACGCATGATATTCACTTGTTAATTACGGGTGCCGATATTACGGGTATGCCTGCTTTTCAATAAAGTAACATTTTGCTATGATATCCTTAACATGGCTTAAAGAATGACAATATATCTTTGCATTGCGCAAGTAAGATGTGTGTATGTTAATTTTGGATAAAAGCTTGAGCCGGTGGGAGCATCGGCTTTTTTTGTGCCTTTATTTTAGTTGGAAAGGAATTGAGCAAACCATTTACCTGAAGATTTAATTGTTCGTTTTAGTGTTTTAAAATCAATATGTACCAATCCAAATCTTGGATGATAACCTTCTGCCCATTCAAAATTATCTGTAAAAGTCCACACGAAATAGCCGTGAATATTTAAACCTGCTTGTTTTGCCTTTAAAACTTGAGTTAAATAACGTTGTAGATAGTCGATCCGTTTCGTATCGTTAATGTGGAGACCATCTATCTTATCTTTAAATGCAGCTCCATTCTCGGTGATAATTAATTTCTTTATTTGTGGATAGTTGCTAAACTTTTCAATCATATTGTAAATACTAGGTGGGTATACTTCCCAATCCATCAATGTAGTAGCAACGTTTCTTTTACTGGCTTTTATAATCTTGGCTCTTATGTAGGGTACTAAAAGGCTGTATTTTACTTTTTCGCGTGTATAGTTCTGAATTCCTATAAAATCAAAATCGAACTTACAATCATCCATATCCGTAGATTTAATATAGGGCTGTAGTTTCTTTAGAACCGGAGCTTCTTTTGTGGGGTAACCCAAACCAATTGTTGGCTCAATGAATAAACGATTGAGTAAGGCGTCAACTTGAATCGCAGTTTTTCTATCTCTTTTGTTCTGTCTATAAGGTGTAATCTGTGAACATGAAAATGTGGTGCCAATATGAGCATTAGGTACTAGTTTCCTAAGTATTCTGCCACCTTCTGCCTGACAAAGAACTGCATGGTGAACAGCTGGCAGAAAATTTTTGAGTCCTTTTTTGCCGGGTGCATGTACACCTAAAAAATATCCTGCCCCTGTAAAAACCATGGGTTCGTTCATTACCATCCAATTTTTCACCCGGTCGCCAAAAGCATTGGCGCATACTTGGGTGAATTCTGAAAACCATGTTACGATTTGTCTATTCGTCCATCCTCCTTTTTTTTCTAAAATTTGAGGTAGGTCCCAATGATATAAGGTAATCCAAGGGGTGATATTTTGCTCCAAACAAAAATTTATGATATTATTATAGAATTGTATACCAGCTTCATTAATGGTTCCTGTACCATTAGGTAAAACCCTTGACCATGAGATTGAAAAGCGGTAGTTATTAATATTCATGGATTTCATTAATAATATATCTTCCTTGTACTTATGGTAGAAATCACAAGACACATTTGCGTTTTCTCCGTTAAGAATCACCTTTGGTGTGGCGGTAAACTTGTCCCAAATAGAAGGTTCTTTACCATGTAAATTGTGTGCACCTTCAATTTGGTATGCTGCCGTAGATACTCCCCATGTGAAATCTTCACCAAAATCTGATGCGTTCAAAATGGTTTCTTTATGTTTATTCAATGATATGGAAGGCTTTTAGGGAATTACACGATAATCGAGATTTCAATGCTTCGATGTTTGTGTCGAAATAGTAATTACATTTTTAATTCAATGCCCGGCAAACTTGTCTCGAGGTTACTTACTAGAGATTCTTCTAAAAGTTTAGAAACGATTTGATTTGTCATATCCGGGTAATTAACAGGTACAATTGTATCGTTATCTAACCAGTGCTTTACTTTGTCTAGATGCTTTTTTTTGAGTGATTTTATAACTGGAACTCCCATTTCTGCTAAAGCTGCCGCATTGCATTGTTGTTCATATTGCCCTTTCATAGGTATAACAAGCAGTTTCTTTTGCATGAACAGACTTTCTGCGGGTGTCTCAAAACCAGCTCCACATAGAACACCTTTACTAGAAGCCATACTTTTTACAAAAGCCTCATTGGTAATGGGTTTTATATGAATATTTTTATTGAAATATTCATAGGTATTGTGTTTGGAAAAAACTTCCCATTTTGTGCTCTTCATTTTACTTAAAAAATTCAATAATTTCTCATCACTGTATGAAGGGAGGTATACCGTGTAGTGTTCCCCTTTTGTAATTGTTGCAGAACGAATGTCATCTCTAATAATGGGTGTGTAAATATTATCTTCATAAGACTTAAAGTGTAAGCCATATTGTTGACTGGTGGGCGCGTAATTGTTTAAAATCCATTTGCCCATTCTATCTTTTTTCTTTGGTTTTGGTGCTAAATCAGATAAAACTGCAGCTTGGTGGCTAAAGCTGTAACAGGGTTTGTTTTTTAACTTACATGCCCATGCCGTTACAGGTTCAAAATCATTTATGATCAGGTCGTAATCTTCTACAGGGATACTCTTTATTTCTTTCTGTAAGCGCATAGAATTCGCCCTGTAATAGGTTTTCCATACATCTACACCTCCTTTTTTGCCGAAGATAAAACTAAGCCCCTTTAGCTGATATCTAACAGGGTAGGGTAACTTGATATCTGCCTGTATGCCACTAACCAAAATGTCTAACGAGATGTTGTGTTTTAAAAGTGCTGGTATTACGTCTCGCGCTCTACTTAAATGTCCGTTTCCGGTACCCTGAATTGCATATAGTACTCTCATTTACTCTGCTGTGTCATTCCACTAATTCTAAACTCTTCTAGCAAACTTTGAAAAAGCTCTGCCTTTTCTAAGACAAACGTTTCCTCCTTAACATCCTCTTTATGGTCTATGGTAAGCTGGTCTTCTAGATATGAATAGAGTTTCCACTTTCCATTATGGTATTCTAGCGCAGTTAAGTTTTCTATCCAATCTCCAGAATTAAGGTAGGTTACCTCACCTTTTTCTGTTTTTATATTACGAATTTCCGGTTGGTGAATATGACCGCAAATCACGTAGTCATATCCGTTCTCTATGGCAATATCCGCTGCAATCTGTTCAAAATCATTAATGAACTTGACGGCAGATTTTACGCCGTTCTTAATTTTTTTGGACATAGAGATAGGTCCCTTACCTATTTTCTTGCTAAAAAAGTTTATAGCTCTATTCAATAAAATCAAGAAATCATAGCCTTTAGCACCAAGTTTTGCAACCCATTTAGAATGTTGCATGGTTACATCAAACACATCGCCATGAAAAATCCATGCTTTTTTATTTTCAAGCGGAATCACCATTTTGTTTACAATGCTTAAAGAACCCATTCTATTTCCAGAAAACTTGCGCAAAAGCTCATCATGGTTGCCTGTTACATAATGCACGGGAATTCCTTTAGCTACCCATTCTAATAGAAGCTTGATCACCTTCATATGAGATTTAGGCCAGTAGCGCTTACTAAATTGCCAGATGTCTACAATATCACCATTGAGAATTACTTCTTTTGGCTTAATAGATTTCATATATTTTAAAAGCTCTTTGGCGTGGCAGCCATATGTTCCTAAGTGAACATCAGATATGACCACAATATCAACTGGTCTTTTTTTCATAAAATGGTTGGAGGTTTTTGAACTGAAACTTTTAAGAAAGTAAAGGGGGGCAGATTGACCTCCAACTTGGCATTAAATGCAAGAAGGGTATGTAAGAAAACGGTCAATTCAATAGATTTCATGTACTGAAACATATGACCGTAAAGTTTCAAAAAATAAGTGAACAGATAGGTTACTACTAACTTATTTTTGAGTTACCAGATTGTTATGTAATTGAATTTCAGTGGTATGTTGCTTAACTATTTCTTTACTAATCTCACCTTAACCGATTTGCTTATAGGTGTTTTGCTACGATCTGCGAAATGGTTGTAAGGCACTAGTACGTTGGTTTCAGGAAAATAAGAAGCTAAATTACCTGACGGAATATTATATGGCACAACCTTGAAATTATTTGCGGTTCTAATAATTTCATCATAAGTACTGGTAATATCTACAACATCTAATTTGTTAAGCCCTACGGCTTTCATGTCATTAATATTCATGAAAATTATTCGTCTTGCATTATATACTCCTCTGTAACGATCATCTAAACCATAAATGGTGGTGTTGAATTGATCGTGAGAACGAATGGTCATTAACATGTATTCGTCTTTTGCCAATTTATGTTCTGGTAATTTATTAATGGTAAATTGAGCCTTTCCATTGGGCAGCATGCTAAAGTCTAACTCACGAACATTATTTGGTAAGTAATAGCCAGCACCAACAGAACGTTCTTCTGTTTTGCTGAAACCTTTAGCTACTTGGTCTATTTGGGTTCTTATTAATTCATAATCATTTCCAAGCATTTGCCAATTCATAGAATGGTCTTCACCAAAATAAGCATAGCCCATATTTGCGATTATCTCTGGTTCGCTCATAATGGTATCTGCTGCCGGTTTAAGTATTCCTTTAGAGCGTTTTACACGCCCCATACTATTTTCGACGGTAAAATGACGAGGTTTTCCGTCTTTCATGTCTTTCTCTGATCTGCCAATAGTAGGTAGAATAAGAGCTGTTTTACCGGTAATTAAATGTGTTCTGTTCAGTTTTGTACTGATCTGTACGGTAAGGTCACAGTTTTGAATACCCTTTGCAGTATACTCGGTATCTGATGCTGCCATTAAAAAGTTACCGCCTAAACACATAAATACTTTTGCCTTGCCTTCATACATTGCTTTTAGGGTGCCCACAACGTCAACACCTTCATGATCTGGCGGTGTAAAACCTAAGTGTTCTTTAATACGTTCGTTCATTGCCTTATCAACAAAATGCTGAATACCAACGCTGCGGTCTCCTTGTACATTGCTATGACCACGAACAGGGCAGGTACCGGTATTTGGTTTGCCTATGGCTCCCTTAAGTAAAAGAAGATTAATGAACTCTCTAATATTTTCTACACCATTTTTATGTTGGGTCAGTCCCATCGCCCAACACACTATAATTTTTGATTTGTTAGCTAGTAATGCTACGGTTTCATCTATTTTTTCTTCAGATACACCTGTTTGTGCTAATAGCTCTTTTGAGTTGTAGTTTTTTAAATCAGAAATTAAAGACTCATATCCATCTGTATATCTTTCAATGAATTCATGGTCAAAAACATCATTTGATTTTTCTTCTATTGCGACTAGTTTCTTCAATATCAATTTCACTAAGGGTATGTCTTGGTTAATGTTGACCGGTAAATGAATATCGGCCATGTCTTCGCCGCCCCCGATCCACCCACCAAGGTGCTGTGGATTTTTAAAATTCACTAAACCTGACTCTTCAAGCGGATTTATACTTATCACCTTACCACCGTTCTGCTTGCATTTTTCTAAAGCAGATAACATTCTTGGGTGGTTGGTGCCTGGGTTTTGACCCACAATTAAAATCACTTCAGCTTCATATAGGTCTTCTAAAGTTGTAGAGCCCTTACCTATACCTAAAGTTTCGCCTAAAGCAACACCGCTACTTTCGTGGCACATGTTTGAGCAATCGGGTAAATTGTTGGTGCCTAATGCGCGAGCAAACATACCGTATAAAAATGCAGCTTCGTTGCTAGACCTGCCAGAGGTATAGAAAATAGCCTCGTCGGGATTATTCAATTTTTTTAATTCAGCTGCTATTAAATCAAAAGCTGCTTGCCAAGAAATTGGTTCGTAATGAACACTACCAGGTTTTAAGACCATAGGCTCTACCAAACGACCAAATTTATTTAACTGGTAATCGGTCAGTTTAGATAATTCTTCAACTGAATTTTTTTGAAAAAAACTTGTGCTAATTTTTTCTGTAGTTGCTTCATCACCCAAGGCTTTTGCTCCGTTTTCGCAATATTCTGCAACAGGTGATGGATGTTCTGGGTCTGGCCATGCACAACTAGGGCAATCGAAACCATCTTTTTGATTCATGCTAAGTAATGTACGCATGGATCGTAGAACGCCCATTTCTTTAAAAGTATGTTTTAAAGCCTCTCGAACTCCTAAATACCCAGCGGCATGTGTAATGGGGTCTTTTAATTCTATTTCAAGAAATTCTTCTGATCCTCTAAATGATACCTTGCGTTCTGTTTTTGCATCCATACCTTAAACTTAGTAAATGTTCAAGTAAAGAGGGCATCCAATACTATTAAAACTGTTTTAAAAGCGTTGAAATGAAAAGGAAGTTAACTCAGCTTCGGGTTAGGGTAGTTGTCAGACTGGTCTTCGATGGTGTTATCTAAACAGGTAAAATCTTTTTCCAATAATAAATAAAGGTCATTTCCTGAAGATGTTTTCATGGTATGATCATACGTAATAATATCATTAGTAAACCAGGTCTTTCCTGTGGCTTCTGGCATTTCTAAAATAATACTATTATTTTCAAAGCTGATGCGTAATTGTTCTATAGCGCTGTTTAGAACTACACCATAATTGAATTTAATAATTCCAAAATTAGTATGGTCGTTAATCTTTCCGTTTTCAGAAAGCGATTTTACTTCTGTTTGAGTAAGTCGAAACCGAATGGAATCACCTTTTATTCTAATTTTCATAGCTCTAAATTGAGTTCACAACAAAAATAGACCATCTGACAACAAAATATAAGCAGTTGACATCAATTTGTTTTTAATATTTAACCTTACTTGTACATTTACAATGTTATAAAAAACGAATTAAATTTTTTCATTTTCATATAGTGTTCTCGTAAAAGAGTCCGTTCTGTAAAGATCGGACTCTTTTTAGTTTACGTCAATATATAACATAAAAAAACCCGCTAAATTTATATTTAACGGGTTTTTGATTTATAAGTGTAAAAGGATTATTTCCAAACAGGAGCAGGGTATTTACCTGAATCTGATTTTTCTTTTAAACTATTCATAGCTTTTTCTTTATCACTTGCATAAGTAACACCGAACCAATCTCCACCAGAAGGAATACATTTCACTTCAATTTCTTTAGCCTGTAACATTTCTTGTATCATGAAAGGAATATACAGTTCACTACCTGCGATTTGTGCATCATCTTTTAAGAAAGTCCTGAATTCAGATTCTATTTTGTTAAAGATAGACGGTCTGCAAACCCAAAAATTCATGCTTGCTTGTTCATCACCGGTAAATTCTAAGTTGGTATCCTCATCAATGATGTTATTCTCTTTTTGAACAAGTTTAAGTCGCTCTTGAACAGAAACAAGGTTGTCTCCATTTACTTCGCAAACACCTCTAGAAACAGATCCATGCTCAGATAAGGTGTCTTTTAAAGTGTACCCTAAAAGTGCGTATGCTTCATTATCTGATTTCATGAAATCAGCCGCTTTTTTGTATGCCGCTTGTCCGTAAAAATCATCAGCATTAATAACAACAAATGGTCCGTCGATAACTTTTCTAGCTGTCCAAACGGCATGGGCAGTACCCCAAGGTTTTTTACGCTCACCTGTAAAAGTAACTCCGTCAGGTAAATCAGTAAGTTCTTGAGCAAGAACATTTAATTTTATATTTCTAGGAATTCTTTTAGAAAGATGCTCTTTTAAAAAAGAAACATTTTCCTTTTTTGTAATCACTACAATTTGTTCGAAATTATTTTGAATGGCGTCATATATGGCAAACTCCATTAAAAATTCTCCATTTGGTCCTAAATCATCAAATTGTTTTAGCTTCCCATATCTACTACCGCTACCGGCAGCCATTAAAAGTAATGTCATAATTTTCTGTATTTACGGGGCAAAAATAGCGAATGTGATTAAAATTCATACCAATTTTCGATTGTAACCTTATTAAAGTTGATGATATGTTAATGTGGGTCGGTAACTTTTTATAAATTGAGTGTTCTTAAAAATTTATGACTAATGGCATCAAGACGAAGTTTTATAAAGAATACATCATTGGCGGGAATGGGACTTTTTGCAGTACCAGGTTTTGCGCATAATAATTTTAGCCCTGCAGATAAACTGAATGTTGGTTTAATAGGTGTAGGGTTAAGAGGAACAAACCATTTACAGAATTTGTTGCTTAGAAAAGATGTGAATATTACTGCTATTTGTGATGTAGATGCAGATAGAATATCCATTGCTAAAAAATATATATCTGAGGCTAAAGAAAAAGAGCCGAAAGTCTTCGGGTCAAATGAACTAGATTATAAAAACCTTTTAGCACTTTCGGATGTTGATGCCGTAATTATTGCAACACCTTGGTTGTGGCATACGCGTATGGCCGTTGATGCTATGGAAGCTGGTAAGTATGCAGGAGTTGAAGTTTCTGCTTCTAACACGATAGAAGAATGTTGGGATTTGGTAAATACTCATGAGCGCACAGGTACGCACATGATGATATTGGAAAATGTGAACTACCGAAGAGATGTATTGGCAGTATTAAATATGGTAAAACAAAACGTGTTCGGGGAAATGGTGCATTATAGATGTGGCTATCAGCACGATTTACGACATGTAAAATTTAATGATGGTAAAACAGCATATGGAAAGGGAGTAGAGTTTGGTGATAAGGGAATATCGGAATCAAAATGGAGAACAGATCATTCGGTAAAACGAAATGCTGATGTATATCCTACACATGGTTTAGGACCTATTGCCGTAATGGCAAATGTTAATCGTGGTAATCGATTTATGTCAATGACCTCGCATGCATCTAAAGGAATAGGGTTGCACAATTACATTGTAAAAGAGGGTGGTGATGGTCATCCTAATGCAAAAGTGAAATTTAAGCAAGGTGATGTAATTACTTCCACAATAAATACCGCAAATGGAGAAACAATCATAATAACGCATGATTGTAATTTGCCAAGACCTTATTCTTTAGGTTTTCGTGCACAAGGTGCAAACGGACTCTGGGAAGTTGATGGTAGTAGAATTTATGTGGAAGGAGAATCTGAAGCTCATAAATGGGATGATGCACAACCTTGG
Source organism: Maribacter sp. Asnod1-A12 (assembly GCF_045063735.1). Taxonomy (NCBI): domain Bacteria; kingdom Pseudomonadati; phylum Bacteroidota; class Flavobacteriia; order Flavobacteriales; family Flavobacteriaceae; genus Maribacter; species Maribacter sp. Asnod1-A12. Next base: position 825,579 of record NZ_JBEFNZ010000006.1, on the reverse strand, counting down.
TTAGATAAATATGACCACCCTCTTTGGAAAAAATATGGTGAATATGCCTTAAATGCAGGTCATGGTGGTATGGACTTCTTTGTATTGAATTCTTTTATAGAATCGGCGAAACAGAGTATAGCACCGCCATTAGATGCTTATGATGCTGCGGCTTGGAGCGCAGTTACGCCACTTTCTGAACTTTCAATTGCTAATAACGGTGAGCCTCAAGATTTTCCTGATTTTACTCGAGGTCTATGGATGAAGAGAACACCTTATCAATGGATGAAAGAAGCTTATTAGATTTCGATTTTAACTTGCTTTGGCCTCGTTTAGAGATTTTTTTTCATAATCAATCTTGGAAATTGTTAAGTTAGAGCTCCTTTTTAACGTTTCATCACTGGTCTTATGTTCGCGGTTAAAGATGAAATTAAAAGACTTAAATATATCTGGAGCAAATGTAATCACTAAAATAATTGCTCCTGAACCAAGTAAAATAAGTGGGTTGATGAAATACTCACTAAAAGAGAATATTCCAATAATTAATAGAGTCGAGAATGGGAGGGAACATGCCAAAATATTCAATCCGAAATTTACATCGAAAGTAGGATTTGGTTGTTTGTCTTTTTCCTCCATGGAATGTATTGCACTCATATGTGCAAATGGCCAAAAGCTGCAGGCACTTTGAGGAAAAACTACCAAAAGCAAAATCATAGCTGGTGTTAAAGCGGGAATTGTAAAAGCAAAAAGTCCGCTTAATAAAAAAGCAAGTCCCATTCTTCGAAAAAGCATAGAGATAATTAATTTAAATTCCCCTCTATTGATTCTAACAGCCATACCAATGAAAAGTAATACTAACGGAGTCATTAAATCTTTAATGCTCAAAGCAGTATTTTGAAAAAATGTGGGTAAGGAAGAAAGGTTTAATCCAAAGCCTAACATTAATAAACCAACTACTATAACTATGTTTATGGGTTCGTTGATCAATGAAATAAAAAGCCCTTTTAATTTTGCTGAAGAAGATTCTTGTTTTTCGATGACTGCGTTTTTTCTATACCAATGCATGGCTAACATGTAAAGTAGTATTAGAACAAATATTTTGTTTCCTATATCTGCTAGCGCAGCCAATGCTAAGGTGTCATCACCTAAATAGGCTACGATAAAAGGAAAACATGAAAGACCAGGTGCAGTAGAAGGTAAAAGCATCATTAAGGTCCGTTTTTTACTTTTCTCTTCTTTGTGTAAAGATGTTGCCAAGAAGTATTTTGTCGCCAATAACATGAGAAGATTAAAAGTTAGAGCTACTAGTGGATAAACTAATAAAGTTCCATTGAGTTCTATTTTTAATAGGGCTACAAATATTGTTGCAGGTAGCGCAACACTTAGAATAAGAACTTTTACACCTTTTAAATCTTGCTTGGCAACCTTTTTTTGTAAAAATACTCCAATACCTATTATTAATACTAGCTCAAGGGTTTTTTGAAGTGCAAAATTCATATGTTGGAAGGTTTCTTATTTCTAGTGTATGTAAAAAATCAATAATAGTCACTAGGAGCTGAATTCAGGTTTTTTGTGTCAAGGCAATCATCCTTTCTTTCAACTCCTGGACTAATTCAAATTTAAACGAGCACTTTTTCTAGTGCAGTCGTGAATAACTTCATTTCGTCCATAGTACCCATACTAACTCTGCACCAGTTCTTTCCATAGATTTCAAAAGCTCTTACTCCAATACCTTCGGCGGTCATTTTTTCTAAGAAAGGTTTACCGTCCATTTCTATTGGAAATATTATAAAACTTGTGGAAGAGGGAACATACTCAAATCCTAATCTATCAAGGTTCGCGTACACATATTCTCTACACTCTTTATTTAATTCTCTAGTTTTATTTTTAAAAGCAACATCTTCCATACTAGCCATTGCTGCATAAACAGAGGGTAACGAAATTCCCATACCGCCACGCGTAATTTTCTGAATAATGTCTAAAGTTTCTGGTTGCGCGACAACATAACCTACACGTAAACCTGCCATACCTTGTATTTTAGAAAAAGTACGTGCGATAATTACATTTTTTCCTTCGTTTATAAGTGAGACCATACTCTTTTCAGCAGCGTCATCTAAAAAACCTAAGTATGCCTCATCAATGAAAATCGGTGTCTTTTCAGATACGCGAGAGCAGAAATCAATCAATTCTGCATGGTCTGTCATACTACCTGTTGGGTTGTTGGGGTTGCAGATGTATACTAGTTTTGTTTCATCATCAACAGCAGCTTCCATAGCGGCCAAATCGTGAGACCAATCTTTTTTAAGTGGTATAGGCTTCCATGTTGCACCTGTTGCCTCGGCAACTTTTATAAGTGACATATAAGCTGGGTCAGCAGAAACGATATTACCTCCATTTTGAAAAAATACCATGGCCGTTTTCTCTAAGAGATCAGACGACCCCGGACCCATCATAATATTCTCTTGCTTAACCCCTTCTTCAACAGCAATCTTATCCATCAATTGATACAACTCTTTCCAAGCGTAACGATTTCCTTTAGGCGCATATTCTTGCATTGCAGATACTGCCATAGGTGATGGACCGTGTGGGTTCTCATTTGCATTCAATTTTGCTGCAAGTTCCAATGGTTGTGTTGGTGCGTATGGTAAAAATTCCTTGAAAAAAGGTGTATAAGGAATATTGCCTTTTGCATCTAAGGTGATAGTTTGTGAAGGAAAAGCTCCATAGGTTAAATATGGTGCCGCCATAACACCCGCTGCAGTAAGTACTCCTTTTTTAAGCCAATCTCTTCTGTTTACTGTTGTTTTCATATCTGTTTAAGTTTGAAAGATTAGAATTTGTTTTTTTTGTTTAAAACAATGGCTTCCAATCAAGTATTTTGAATTTTGTTGTAACCGTTTTTAAACTGGTATAATGTTGATTTAACTACAAGAAATACAAGTATTTCTGGCTACACAATATTATCAATTGTAGTATAGAAATAAAAACAACCTTAATTATATTGAAATATAAATTGGGTTGTAGTTCCATGATAAATTGAATTATCACTGGTATTTTGTCAATAAACTATCAATATTTTAATTTATATGCCCTTATAATTTTAAAGTATGTAGAATTGATATTATTTCAGCAAAAAGTACTTTTTATGTATTTGTCAATTTGATTAGTAAATAATAAACAATACGTCATTAATTGGCTTTTTTATTGCGGTATTATTACTAAAAAATACATAACTATAAATTAAATTTGTTAAAATAGGTTAAAACCTTACAATAGTTCAATAGGAATTGAATTTTATTGTGGAGGATGTTTTAATATAGAACAGATGAGGAATAAATTAGACCAAGTTGATTTTAGTATTTTAAATATTTTGGCAGAGAATGCACAAACACCATATACGGATGTCGCCAAAAAGCTAATTGTTTCTCCGGGCACCGTTCACATGAGAATGCGAAAAATGAGAGAGATGGGTTTGATAACAGGAGCCACTTTAAGTTTGGATTATGCCAAAATGGGCTGGAAAATGACCATCTTTTTGGGTATTTTTCTTAGTGAAATAAGCCTATTTAAAAAAGTAATGAAACGGTTAAACGATATTGAAGAGGTAGTGAAAATACACCACGTAACCGGTAAATATGACATTTTTATAAAAATGCATGCTAGAGATAGTTTTCACTACAAACAAGTGTATCAAGATGAAATTCTAAGTATTTCGGGTATACGTGGTATAGAATCTTTTATTTCAATAGAAGAGAATTTGGAACGCCATATTCAATTCGTAGACGTAGAAGAAGATTAAATTAATTTCATTTCTGTCGGGTTCCAGTTTACAGGTTGTTTTCTAGAATAGCTTTCGTTCGCCAATAGAGCCGCACCTGCAGCTCTTAATCCAAATTTTGGATCTTGAATTACACTGCCGCTTGTTCTAATAGCAGTAAAGAAATTATAAAAATGGTCATAATGAGCTCCTTTATAATTTCGAGGGGCTTGCCAAGTAGCACTTCCTGTTTTTAAACTGCTTGCTCTTGTATTTAAATTTTTAGAAGCATATTCTTTATTAATTTCTTTTTGCATGTCTTCGGTAAACGAAATCATAGAATAGCCAGTTGGTTCTAAACTTAATTTTGAACGATTTACAGTAACTGAATTTTGACCTACTTCCATTTCACCTTCGGTGCCAATTAGTTTAAAACCTCCCCCACCGCCACTACCGGCAATGAAATTAATACGAAAGGCTGCATTAAAAGGAGCATGGGTTTCTGTTTTTGGGTAGTCGTACAATGTAATAGAAACATCTGGCACATCTCTACCATCTTTCCAGTATCGTAATCCGCCAGTTGCTAAGGCCCTATTAGGACCATCTGAGCTTATTACGTAATTCAGCGTAGAGAATGCGTGAACGAACAAATCACCGGCAACACCTGTACCGTAATCTTTATAATTTCGCCATCTAAAAAAACGATTGTTATCGTAAGTCACTTTAGGTGCGCTTCCTAAGAAAGTATCAAAATCAACAGTTAGCTTATTTGCATCTGTAGGTATTGGATATTGCCATGCACCTTCGGCAGAATATCTATCGTTATACATATCTAGCATTACAATATCACCGATTGCCCCGTCTTCATAAAGTTCTTTTGCTTTTTCATTGCCAAGAGAAGCCATGCCTTGACTACCAATTTGGCATATTTTGCCAGAGGCTCGTTGGGCAATAATAATTTCTTGACCTTCTTTGAAGTTTTGAACCATAGGTTTTTCGCAATACACATGCTTACCTGCTTTTAAGGCAGCTACGGTAATAGTCTGGTGCCAATGGTCTGGAGTGGCAATTAATACGGCATCAACATCTTTTCTATTTAAAATCTTACGATAATCTCTTGTTACAAAAATGTCTTCACCCCAAAGTTCTTTTGCACGTTCTAGTCTACCGGTATATAGATCACACGCAGCCACCAATTTCACTCCCTTTACCTGTAAGGCTGCTTGGGTGTCATAAATACCTTGAATGCCAGTGCCTATAAGAGCTATGTTAATTTGATCATTTACACCAAAGTCTTGATAAGAATAATCTCTGTATAATAGCTGAGTTTCATTTTTTGATGTTGCAAGAATAAATGGAGCTGTGCTCAATGCGGCAGAGGTAATTGAAGCTCGTTTTATAAACGATCTTCTTGAATTTTTACTAGTCATGTTTTAAGTTGTGTTGAAAATTAGTTGTTGTTGTAAGCTATTAAAAATACCAAATTATAATAGTCTTCGTGTGCGTATTCTGTCAATTTTAAAAATTATAGTCATTTCTAAAGTATGTAGAATTATTTTGCGAGTTATTCATCCTTATAATTTACCAATGGACAATATTTATGATTAAATGGCATAGAATTTTTCTAGAAGGGTGTAATTTTGCATTCGCTTAAAAACAGAAATTTGTTGAAAGATATACTTATAGCCGCACTTTGGAGTATCTCCCCTTTAGGAGAGGCAAAAGTGGGTATACCTTATGGTCTTTTGCAAGGAGGTAATATTTATGTGGTTTTTGTAGTTTGCTTTCTAGCTAATGTTCTTGTATTTCCTATTATGATGTTCTTCTTGAATACAGTAAATAGGTATCTATTGAGATGGCATTTTTATAAAAAAAATGCGCTTTTTGTAGCTAGACGAGCAAAAACAGGCTCCGGAGATAAAATTAAGAAATATGGTTTTTACGGACTTATATTTTTTGTAATGTTACCGGTTCCTGGCACGGGTGTTTATGCAGGTAGTATAGCTAGTTATCTTTTTAAGATTGAAAGAAAGAAAGCCTTTTTGGCAAATACTATCGGTATATTTTTATCTTCTTTAATTGTTTGGGCAACTACTTTGTTGACCATGAAGGGAATGGCATAATATGTAATTTCCAAGATTTTTTATTCATTTATTTTGTGAATAACTATACCCAATTTTAATTTCATTAACTGACTTGGCCTTTTAAATTTGTAGCTTTTTTGAGCTATGGATACCCTTAAAATTGGAGACAAATTATATAATGTTGAACAGAACGGATTCAGTGATTTTGCACGATATTCTTTTTCCGAAGTAGTACGACTTACCGAAACCCTGGCGGTTTTAAAGAATGGGGTTAGACTCATTAACAGACCTAAACAGTCTTACATTATGGAAGATATTGGCTATTCTGTTAATAGAAATAAGGGTTCGCATTGGCATATTGTTTCTTTAAAAGCAATAAGAAATGCCCAGATAGAGAATGAAAAAATAAGAATTCATAACTGGTTTGAAGAGAAACAATTCACTTTAAAAGAGAAACAATATATCTACAAGCTGTTCAAGGCTGAAGAGACTCGATAATATTCAGGCGTAGTATAGTTATTATAAGAAATGAACAGACCGTTTTTTTATTAAAAAACCTTTATTACCTTTACAGCGTTGTGTTGTGTCTCAAAGAAATTTGAGGCAATTGTGTTTATCGAATATAATCGATAGAACCCAATGAAAGGCTTTCCATTTAGGGAGGCTTTTTTTGTTTCTATCTATAGTTTATGTATAACATAATGTACTAAAGATGCTGCTAATTTTGCTGTTTGCTCATCAATATCATAATTAGGATTTAACTCTACCACATCTAGACCAACAAATTTTCCGGATTCAATGATTAATTTGAGACTTTCTAAAACAATATCTGGCGAAAAACCCATAGGTGAAGCAGCACTTACACCTGGGGCATAGGCAGATGAGAAACCGTCAAGATCAATAGTAGTATATACATAATCTACATCTTCCAAAAATTGAATGAGCCTTAATTGAACGTGTTCCAGATAGCTTATATTAAAATATTTTTGAGATAAATAGTGAATATGTTGAGATTCGGCAAAATCAAATAATTCTTTGGTGTTAGAGTCTTTTCTAATGCCTAAAGCCATGTATTTTATTGGCTGATTTTTTGCCTTTTGTTCTAATGCTATTTGATAGAACGGTGTGCCAGAACTGTTACCATTGGTATTTTCCCTCAAATCGAAATGAGCATCGAAATTTATAATACCCAGTTTTTCGTTACTCTTTAAGTGCTTTAATATTCCATTGTAATGTGCATATGCCAGGTCATGACTACCACCTAATAATATTGGTATAGTTCTATGACCAATTAAAGATTCGACGGCATGAATACACTCCTGTTGTAACTCTTCTAAATTTTGATCAATACATTCTAAATTCCCGAAATCTTTTAATTGGGTCTCTTCATTTAAATGATTAGTCATTTTACCCAGTTGTTTGCGTATAGCATTAGGACCCAATGCTGCACCGACTCGCCCTAAATTTCGTCGTACACCTTCATCGCTACTATAGCCCATAAGTGCGATAGTTTTATTATTGGTAAGTGGATAAGACTCTTCTAAACACGAAAATTCTATTTTTTCATGTAAATAAAGCTTCTTGTTCGATTTTCTACCGACCCAAGCATCTTTTGAGCTTGATTTATAATGTGACATATAAGTCTAAATTTTATTAGAATTATAAAATCTTGAACTTCTAAAAGTTCGGGGGAACCTTAAGATTTTAAATAGTATTTTAATATAACGGAAAAGTAATAATAATCTTACATTATTAGTAGTCCAATATAATTTTATATTCAATTACGAAATATTGAAATGAATATGGTGTCGATTTGTATTAAAATAGATCGATTAAATATTTATCTTCAACTAATGTGGGAATTGTAACTTTTAAGGTTTGTGTTCTTTCCATTTCACGCTGTAAGGCAAACATAGCCTCTTTGTTTCTTGCCCAGCTGCGTCTAGCTATTCCGTTGTTTACATCGTAGAAGAGCATGTTTTTCAATTTACGTGCTGCATCTTCAGAACCATCTAACACCATACCGAAACCACCATTGGTGACTTCTCCCCAGCCAACTCCGCCACCGTTGTGTATAGAAACCCAGGTTGCTCCCCTAAAGCTATCACCAATTACATTATGTATTGCCATATCTGCAGTAAATTTACTACCGTCGTAAATATTACTAGTTTCTCTGTAAGGTGAATCTGTACCACTAACATCATGGTGGTCGCGACCTAAAATTACAGGAGCACTTAATTCTCCCTTCGTAATTGCTTCGTTAAAAGCCAAGGCTATTTTTGACCTGCCTTCAGCATCTGCATATAAGATTCGTGCTTTAGAACCAACAACTAGATTGTTTTGCTCAGCTTCAGCTATCCATTTTATATTGTCTGATAATTGTTGCTGTATTTCTGCAGGTGCTTCCTTATTTATTTTCTTTAATACACGTAATGCAATGGCATCGGTTTTTTGTAGATCTTCTATTTTTCCTGAAGAGCATACCCAACGAAATGGTCCAAATCCGTAATCAAAACACATAGGTCCCAATATGTCTTGAACGTAAGACGGATATTTAAAATCAATTTTGTTTGCTGCCATTACATCGGCACCTGCTCTTGATGCTTCCAATAAAAAGGCATTTCCGTAATCAAAGAAATAGGTTCCTTTTTTAGTATGCTGATTGATAGTATCTGCATGTCTACTTAGCGATTCTTGCACTTTTGTCTTAAATGCATCAGGATCCTGATTCATTAATTCGTTAGATTCTTTAAAAGTCAACCCTACAGGATAATAACCACCTGCCCATGGGTTGTGTAATGAGGTTTGATCAGAACCTAAGTGAATGAATATGCCTTCTGCATAAAATTTTTCCCATAAATCGACAACATTACCTATAAATGCGAGTGATACGACTTCGTTTTTAGATGTGGCTTCCTTTGTTCTGGTTACTAAAATATCTAAATCATTAATCAATTCATCTACCCAACCTTGTTCGTGTCTCTTTTTTGCTGCAAGCGGATTCAGCTCTGCGCAAATAGTAATGCATCCCGCTATGTTGCCAGCTTTTGGTTGTGCACCGCTCATTCCGCCTAATCCCGCAGTTAAGAATATTTTTCCATTGGGATTTTCATCCGTATTTAACACCTTTCTAAATGCGTTCATTACTGTAATTGCAGTACCATGAACAATACCTTGCGGACCTATGTACATATACGAACCCGCAGTCATTTGACCGTATTGGGTGACACCTAGTGCATTGTATTTCTCCCAATCGTCTTGTTTGGAGTAATTGGGAATCATCATTCCGTTTGTGACTACAACTCTTGGTGCTTCTTTTGATGATGGGAATAATCCCATTGGGTGACCGGAATAGATATGTAAGGTCTGCTCGTCGGTCATTTCAGATAAATACTGCATGGTTAATAGATACTGCGCCCAATTCTGGAAAACGGCTCCGTTACCACCATAGGTAATGAGTTCTTGCGGATGTTGTGCAACGGCAGGATCCAGATTATTCTGAATCATGAGCATGATGGCTGCAGCGTGACTGGTCTGTGCTGGATAATCTGAAATAGCACGAGCATGCATCTTATAAGAGGGTTGAAAGCGATACATATAAATTCTGCCATACCTCTGTAATTCTTCAGCAAATTCAGGAGCCAATACTGAATGCCAGTCAATAGGAAAATAACGCAAGGCATTTCTAATTGCCAATTGCTTCTCTTCTTTAGAAAGTATCTGCTTTCTATTTGGCGCATGACTAACCGCTGAAGAACGCTCTTTTTTTGGAGGAAGTTCTGTTGGTATACCAATCTGTATCTGTGCTTTAAAATCCATCTTTAATTTTTAAATAAATTTATTTGGTTTTGGATCTAGAGGTTTGTTTTCTAACAACCAACAACTACTTATGTCGATCAAAAACCAACTCTCCATTTTTCCAAAGCATACACGGTTTTAGATTTCCTTGATTGTACAGAATATCTTGATAATTATCTGAATGAAAAACGGCTAAATCTGCTAGTAGTCCCGCTTCCAATTTTCCTCTGTCTTCTAGTTTCAATGCTGCTGCAGCTCTAAAGGTGATTCCTGCCAAGACCTCGGCATTCGTTAATTTTTGAAATGTTCCAAGAATACTAGCTTGGGTCAGTAAATCGCCCATTGGTGCGGATCCTGGATTATGATCACTGGCGATGGCAAGTGCTACGCCTGCATCTAACAATTTACGTGCGGGGGTAAAATTGCATCCTAATCCTATGGAAGCTCCCGGAAGTGCTACGGCAATGGTATCGCTGTTTGCTAAAAGTGCTATTTCTGTATCTGTACTAGCTTCAAGATGGTCTGCGCTAATGGCTTTATGGTTCACGGCAACTTTGCTTCCGTTGGTTGAGAACTGGTCTGCGTGCACTGTAATATCAAAATCTAGTTCACTTGCTTTGGTGAAATACCCCTGAATATCATCAGCAGAAAAAGCACTTTGCTCAATAAAGGCATCAATTCGATGGGTTAGATTTTCCTTTCTAAGAACAGGGAAAAGCTCCTCACTTATCATTTTTAAATATTCCTTCTCTGAACCTTTAAAATCTTTGGGTAACATATGCGCAGCAAGGCATGTAGCTATCAATTCTGGTAATGCCTTTTTATTAGCTTTTTTAATAGCGCGAAGCATTTTTAGCTCTTCATCTATTGTTAGTCCGTAGCCACTTTTAACTTCTAGCGTTGTGGTTCCGTTTTTTAAATGACGATTGGCTCTTTTTATAGTGCTATTCGTTAACTCCTCTATACTTGCTTTTCTGGTTTGGGTAACGGTATCCCAAATGCCACCGCCGGCTTTTGCAATTTCTAAGTATGTTTTACCCGCATTTCTCATGGCATAGTCTTTAGCACGAGACCCACCAAAACAAATATGGGTATGAGCATCTACAAAACCAGGCAGGCAAACATGATTTCCTTTTAATAATTGGATATCCGCTGCTGGATATTTCGATTTTAAGTCTTCAAAATTCCCTGTGGCAAGTATTAGGTTATTTTCTATCACAATTCCGCCATCGGCAATCACCTGAAGCTCATGGTCGGCAATTGCACCTTTCAATGCCAAGCCGGTCATGGGGATGATTTGTTTAAACGGACCTATAAGTGTTCTTTTTGTCATTAGATTAGTAGTTTTCGAACTCTTCTGAGTGTTTTGTCTTTAAAGATATGTTATGTTCTGCTTGTACACGGTCAATAACTTTTAGTATGGTCTGATCTTTAATCATGGCAATACCCTTTTCAATATCATCTGCAAATACTCTGTCTTTACTTGCGAAAGCTACTTGCGCGCGGACCGCATTATGTACCTCGTCTAAATAAATACCCGATTTCAATGGCTTTCTAAATTCAAAAGCTTGTGCAGCAGTCAATAATTCAATTGCCAAAATCTTCTCAACATTACCAATAACCTGCAACGCTTTTCTGCCACCTATTGATCCCATACTCACATGGTCTTCTTGACCTAAAGATGTAGGAATACTATCTGCGCTTGATGGAAAGCAAAGTCCCTTATTTTCGCTTGCCAATGCTGCGGTAGTGTATTGTAAAATCATGTATCCGGAATTTATACCGGTGTCATTCATAAGTAGTTTTGGTACACCGGGACTATTACCTTCTAAGGAAAGATAAATACGACGGTCTGAAATATTACCGATTTCAGATGCTGCTAAACAGGCATAATCTAATGCCATAGCCAAGGGTTGACCGTGAAAATTACCACCACTTATAGTCAATTCTTTATCTATAATTACCGGATTGTCGGTGACCGAGTTTAACTCCACTTCTAATAATTCTTTTAAATGTAACCATGCTGTTCTTGAAGCGCCATGAACTTGAGGAATACAACGGATGGAGTAGGGGTCTTGTACTTTTTCGCAATCTACATGCGCTTCCAAAATTTCTGAACCCTTTAATAATTTTTTCACTCGTTTTGCTACATGCACATTTCCTTTAAAAGGGCGCAGTGCATGTAGCTCGTTGTAAAATGGTTTTACAGAACCTTGTAAACCTTCTATCATCATAGCGCCAATGACATCTGCCTGAGCTAGAATAGAATGTAATTGAGCTACCACTTTTACTGCATGTGCCGCTATAAATTGTGTACCGTTTATAAGTGCTAAACCTTCTTTTGGACCTAAGGCAATTGGTGCTAATCCTGTTTTTTTGAAAAGGGTTTCAGTAGTTATGGTTTCATTCTTGTATTCTACCTTACCTAAACCGATAAGCGGTAAAAATAAATGGGAAAGCGGCGCTAAATCTCCTGATGCACCTACTGATCCTTGGGATGGAACAACGGGAATAGCATCATTTTCTATATGCCAAATAATTCTATTTAATGTATTCAATGCAATGCCCGAATAGCCCTTTGCCAACGATTGTGCTTTAAGAATTAGCATTAATTTTGCAATGTCTTTTACTATAGGTTCGCCAACGCCTACACTGTGACTTTGAAGTATGTTGGTCTGTAAAATATTGGTTTCTGACTTTGATATTTTGGTGGTACATAATGGTCCAAAACCTGTATTAATGCCATAAACAGGATGACCTTTATCTACAATGTTCTGTACAATGTTCCAGCTTTTGGTTATTTTGTTTTCCGTAGCTTTAGACAGTATGGGGTTAATTTTACCATGAACAATTTGCATTGCTTTACCGGCTGTTAGCCAATCTTTGCCCAATTTAAACGTCTGTTTGCTCATAGCTATCTGTCTTGAATATTCTAATTAAAATTAATGACTATTTTTGATACTTGATAATATCATTTTTATCATTAATCAATAACTATGAGTAATCAGATAGAATTGCGTCACCTTACCTATTTCCTAGCGGTAGCACAAGAATTACACTTTAGAAAGGCTGCTAATAAATTATTTATTTCACAACCGGGACTTAGTAGGCAGGTGAAGCAGATGGAAGAGATTCTAGAGACCCAATTATTCGAAAGAAATAAGAAAAAAGTGGCATTAACACCCGCAGGTCACTACTTAAAGAAGGAGGTTGAATATATTTTCAACCATTTAGAAAAAGTAAAACGACAATTGAAGTTGGTTGGCGATGGTAATAGTGGCGAACTTCGTATTGGTTTTTTAGGTTCTGCGATGCAACAAGTAATACCTAAATTATTACTTGGATTAAAGGAAAACTATCCAAAGGTGAAAACATCTTTGGAAGAACTCTCTAATGTTTCCCAAGTAGATGCTGTTTTAAAAGATAAATTGGATATAGGTTTTGTGCGGGTTTCAAGGGTACCCAGTACATTAGAAATGAAAACTGTATTTACCGATACTTTTTCTTTGGTTTTACCAGAAAGATACCCGATGCTGACAAGGGAGTTTGAGGGTATGGAAAGATTTGCCAAAGAAGATTTTATATTATTTAGTCAGGCATATAGTCCTTTATATTACGATACCATTATGAGTATTTGTAAAGATGCGGGTTTTGTACCTAAAGTCTCGCACAAATCGGTTCATGCACATACCATTTTTAAGTTGGTAGAAAATTATATGGGTATTGCAATTGTACCTACTTCTTTGCAAAACGGATTTCAAATGAGGGTGAAGTTTGTGGAGCTTAAAGATATTCCCCAACGAGCAGAACTATCGGTTATTTGGAAAAAGGAACATACCAACCCTGTTCTTAAGAATTGTATTGAGTTGCTTTTAAAAGATAAGTTTTAATACTTATCTAACATAGAATGAGGTTTTCAAATCATAATTTTACTTTGATTTAGAAAAGAGAGAATAGAAAAGAGAAAATAGAGCGTGCTGCGTTTAGCGTAATGCGCACAGCAAATAAACGAAAATTATGATATTTGATATAATAAAGAAGAGACGATCGGTATTTCCGGTACAGTATAATGATACACCAATTGCGAAGGCAGATATAGAGAAGGTGTTAGAAGCGGCGAACTGGGCACCAAACCATAAGTGTACAGAACCATGGCGATTTAAAGTGATTCAAGGTGAGGCACAAGGCAGACTTGGTGTTTTCTTAGCTAAAAAGTATGAGGAGTTAGACCCCAAGCCAAAGGCAATGAAGATAAAAAAGTTGCAGGAAAACCCTAAAATGGCCGGAGCAATTGTAGCAATTTGTATGCAAAGAGACCCAAAAGAGTCGTTGCCGGAGTGGGAAGAGGTAGCAGCTGTTTCAATGGCCGTACAGAATATGTGGTTACAATGTACCGAAATGGGAATAGGTTCGTACTGGTCTTCACCGGGACTCATAAAACACATGTGTGAATTTTTGAATTTAGCCGAAGGGGAAAAGTGTTTAGGCTTTTTCTATATGGGTAATTTTGATGGGGAATTAGGTGAAGGTAAACGCGAACCTATTGAAACTAAAACCGAATGGTTATCGGAGTAAGTGCTCCTCCATTAATTAAAGAAAGGAAATAGGGCGTTACTATACTCCCATGCTTTTGAAATGAAGAGTCCCAAATAAACAATGGCGACCATAAATTTCAAAAAAGTACCCGTTAAAAATCCTAAAAAAGATCCAAAAGCCGCTTTCGTAGCGGTTTTTTTGTCCGCCTTATTTAATAATTCTCCCACTAAAGCACCAACAAAAGGCCATATAATAATTCCGAATGGTCCTAGTATAGGAAATATTAAGGCAACTAACAATCCTACGGTGGTGCCTATAACTCCTGCTTTTGTGCCTCCAAACTTTTTTGTTCCAATGGCAGGTATCACATAATCTAATCCGAAAACTATTAAAGCTATAGCTAGTGTAATGCCTAAGAACGTCCAATTCATGGTAATGGCGCTTGTGGAATACAGTAAAAGAAGACCTACCCAACTAATTGGTGGTCCTGGTAAAACTGGTAAGAAGCTCCCTAAAATGCCCACGAGCATTAAAATGAATCCTAGAACTAATAAAAATATATCCATTGTAAATAGTAAGTGTTGCTTATAAGACTAATATAGGTTGCATTTGTTACATGATCACCTATCAAAAGTAATTTTTTCAACTATAAAATTAGTTTAAACTAAATATTTAGTTATATTTGAGCGTAGAACTAAAAAATTAGTTGAATGAAACAGTTGACAAAAGCAGAGGAAGAAGTAATGATTGTGTTATGGGAATTACAGAAATGTAACGTAGCATCAATCATTGAAAAATTACCTGAACCAAAACCGGCATATAATACCGTTTCTACAATTGTTAGAATTTTAGAAAGCAAGGGTTTTGTTGATCATGAACAAGTAGGTAAAGGATATTTGTATTTCCCTTTGGTGAAGAAATCAGATTACAGTAATCAATCCATCAACAAATTGGTAGACGGCTATTTTCAAGGTTCATTTAAAAGTATGGTGTCGTTTTTTATGAAGAAAAATGATATGAGCCTTTCTGAATTAGAGTCGGTATTAAATGAAATTAAAAAGGAGAAACCATGATACAATACATTTTGGAGTGCATCGCCTTTCAACTTCTTTTTTTAGTTATTTATGACTTTTTTCTAAAGAAAGAGACATTTTTTCAATGGAATAGGCTGTATTTAATCGGAACCTTTATTTTGTCTTTGATATTACCTTGGGTAAAAATTGAAGCTTTTAAGCAGCAAGTACCGCAGACATTTGCCCAATACCCAGAATATTTATGGGGATTACAAAATACGGATGTAGTGGTACAGATTCAAGAATCATCGGGCTGGAATCTTACTTGGCAAGAAGGATTGCTGTATGGCGGAATGCTTGTAGCATTAGTGTTATTCGGATTAAAAATTAGACAATTATATCTCTTGAGAAAGAGCGGAGAAAAGTTTACATACCCCTTGTTTACACAAATAGTAATAACAAATAGCAACATTGCATTTTCATTCTTAAAGTCCATTTTTATTGGGGATAAAGTATTGAAGATGAAACATGATACCATAATAGCACATGAACTGGTACATATAAGACAAAGGCATACGTACGACTTGTTGTTCTTTGAGTTGATGCGAATTGTAGGCTGGTTTAATCCGCTAGTGTACGTATATCAAAATCGCATTTCAGAATTACATGAATTTATTGCCGATGCTCAAGTATCAAAAGAGCATAGATCAGATCATTATGAGCAGTTATTAGCTCAGGTTTTTCAAACCGAACATATATCATTCATCAATCAATTTTTTACACAATCATTAATCAAAAAACGAATAATCATGTTACAAAAATCAAAATCAAAAAAAGTTTGGCAGTTGAAGTATTTACTATTAGTACCTATGGTGCTGGGAATGTTGTTGTATACAAGTTGTGAAGTTGTCCCTAAATCTGAAAGTAAAGAATCAATCGATAGTACTAGTTTAAAATCAGGTTTAGAATTTGCTTATGCCGTTGTTGACGAAGCCCCAATTTTTCCTGGGTGTGAAGATGCTGAAGATAAACGTGCCTGCTTTAATGAGAAAATACAACAGCATATTGGAAAACATTTTAATTACCCACAAGAGGCTCAAGATGCAAATATTGAGGGTAGGGTAAGTGTTATGTTCAATATTAATTCTGAGGGAATTATAGAGAATATTAAACTGCGAGGTCCAGATAAATTACTCGAAGATGAGGTTGAACGTATTATTAAAAGATTACCAAAAATGACACCTGGTAAAAATGATGGTGTGGCTGTGAATGTTCCTTTTTCTATTCCTGTTCAGTTTAAGTTGGATGACGGTGATGATTCTGATGTTGAAGAGGAACGATACTTAAATGAAGGGGATATACCTTTTGCCGTTGTTGACGAGGTTCCAATTTTCCCAGGCTGTGAAGAAGCAGATGATAAACGCGCTTGTTTTAATGAAAAAATGCAGCAACATATTGGTAAACATTTTAATTATCCAAAAGCAGCTGTAGATGCTAATATAGAGGGTAGAGTTAGTGCTATGTTTTTAATTACTCCCGAGGGTACCATTGAAAACATTAAAATGCGTGGTCCAGATAAATTACTAGAAGATGAAGTGGAGCGCATTATTAACAGGTTGCCAGAAATGACCTCTGGAAAACATAAAGGTAAAGCAGTAAATGTTCCTTATTCTATACCTGTTAATTTTAAATTACAAGAGGGTAGTACAGCCAATATGGTTTCTGAAATTTCTAAAGAAAGTGAGGTGGAGCCATTGTACTATGTTAATGATAGAAAAATCACTAAACTAGAAATGGAAGCTATCGATCCAAACACTATAGAAAGTATTTTTATTTTAAAAGATGAAAAAGCCATAGAGAAATATGGTGAAGAAGGTAAAAAGGGAGTGGTTGAAATTAGAATTAAAAAATAATAAGTGAAGCATCTTTTTATATTTACACTGCTATTATTACAGATTAAAGTCGAGGCTCAAACCTCGGCTTTAGCTATTGCAGATAGCTTATATACTTTAGGGAATTATTCAAAGGCGATTAATGAATATTCCAAAGTTGGCGGACTTTCTGCTGCGCTTCAGATAGCAAGAAGTTACAATGCCGTTGGCAATTATGAGAAAGCTATTACACAGTATCAATATGTGGTCGATGAAGATGTTGAAAATCAACTCGCACAATTTGAACTTGGAAAATTACTGCTCAAGGTAAATAGGTTTGACGAGGCAAAACCTGTGTTTATCAATTTGTCCAATCTCAATACAACTAATCCGGAATTTCAATTTTATTTGGGGGAAGTCAATCGTCATTTAGATGCTACAGACGCAAGTTTAAAACAATATAAAAAAGCAATTGATTTAGATAGTACGCATCTTAGAAGTCTGTTTCAGCTTGCAAAACATTACACTATAAAACGAGAACGCGACAATGCTTTAAAGTATATTATAAAAGGATTGAATTTTTATGAGAATGATGTGTCGCTCATAAATTTACATGCATTGGTGCTATTTAATGATTCTCAATTCGAGAAAGCAATTCCTTTATTCGAACGGGTTTTAGAATTAGGAGAGGATAAAGATTACGTCTATGAAAAACTAGGCATTTCCTATAGGCGGAATTGGGAGTTTAAAAAGGCTAAAGAAGCTTATGCCATTTTATTGAAGAGAGATGATACCAATTCCCAGACCTATTTTGACTTAGCTAACGTCTATCAAAAAGAAAGCAAATTAGATAGTGCCAAGATTTTCATTAATAAGGCAATGGCAGTTCAAAAACCCATTTTTGCGAACGGTTATAGTCAATTGGCATATATCGCCCGTGAACAAAAAGATTTTAAAAAAGCATTCAAATTCTTCAAAATGGCTCATCAAGAAGACACATTTGATGCTCGTATATATTACAATATAGCCACTACGTACGATCAGTTTGGTACCGACTTGCAGAAGAAATTAACCTATTATCAGAATTTTTTAAATGATTACCCGAATGAGCATCCCTATTATTATGAAACCGCTAAAAAACGTATTTCTGAATTAAAGGAAGAAATCCATTTTGCCAAAGATTAAACTCCTTAAAAAAATCGTAATTTCACTTGTAGAACAGGTGTAATGAAACGAGTTGTGTTTTTTCTTTTGATGATACTTATAAGTTCATGTTCGTTCTTTGAATCTAAACAAAAAAGAACGCAAGAGCTTATAGATGAGGAGTTGCGCCATATGGATTGGAACAGTGTAGATTCTTATCCGTTTTTCTATACTTGCGATGAAGCGGTTACCAAAGAACAGCAAAAGATTTGCTTTGAAGAAACCTTAATCTCCCATTTTCAAGAAACCTTGAATGATTTTGAATTCACTTTGACCGATAAGGAAAGTGAAACCGTTGAAGTTATTTTTGTAATTGATACCTTAGGTAGAATAAGAGTTAATAATATTTATAAAAATGAACTAGTATTAAACCAAATGCCAGAATTTGATGGTGTTATTACGCAAAGTTTAAAGAATCTTCCTAAACTTGCACCCGCTTTAAAAAGAGGAATTCCGGTGAATACTAAATATCGAATTCCGGTTCAATTAAATACAAACTAAGCATTTTGGCGAACGAGAAAATAATTTTGGGTATTGACCCAGGTACTACTATTATGGGTTTCGGACTCATAAAAGTGGTGGGTAAAAAAATGGAGTTTATTCAAATGAACGAATTGCTTCTTCAAAAATATAACGACCCATACACCAAATTAAAACTCATTTTTGAGCGTACTATTGAATTGATAGATACCTATCACCCAGATGAGATTGCCATTGAAGCTCCTTTCTTTGGTAAGAACGTACAATCGATGCTAAAGTTGGGTCGTGCACAAGGGGTTGCCATGGCAGCGGGACTATCACGTCAAATACCGATTACCGAATACTTGCCCAAAAAAATTAAAATGGCGGTTACTGGAAATGGAAATGCTAGTAAGGAACAAGTCGCTAGAATGTTACAAAGCGTATTGGGACTAAAAACACTCCCTAAAAACCTAGATAGCACTGACGGACTGGCTGCTGCCGTATGTCATTTTTATAATCAAGGGAGAGTTGATGTGGTCGGTAAAAGCTATTCTGGCTGGGGTGCCTTCGTGAAGCAGAATGAGAAACGAGTTAAAAAATAGTTTTCAGTAGGCAGTACCAGTATTCAGTAGGCAGTAGCAGTAACCAGTAAAAATAATTTATGCAGTTTCAAGATTTGTTGGCTTACAAAAAGTCTTTTGCACTTGCAATGAAGATATTTCATACTTCAAAATCTTTTCCTAAAGAAGAGAAATATTCTTTGACTGACCAAATAAGACGTTCGTCTAGAAGTGTGAGCGCTAATATTGCAGAAGCCTATCGTAAAAGAAGTTATCCTAAGCACTTTATAAGTAAGTTAACTGATAGCGATGCTGAAAATTCAGAAACTCAGACTTGGCTAGAGTTTGCATTAAAATGTGAATATATTGACGAAACAACCTTTACTGATTTCAAAAACGATAGTGAAGAAGTAGGTAAGCTGTTAAATTATATGATTAATAACCCAAGCAAATTCGGTTCAGAATAAGAACTGAAAACTGGTACTGCCTACTGAATACTGGTACTGCCCACTGAAAACTGAAACTATGTCCGGTATCTACATCCACATTCCATTTTGTAAACAAGCTTGCCATTATTGTGATTTCCATTTTTCTACTACTATGGGAAAGAAAGAGGCGATGGTGAATGCATTATGTAAAGAGTTGGAAATACGTAAGACGGAATTTTTTGGGGAACAAGTTGAAACTATATATATTGGTGGAGGCACACCTTCAGTTTTAGAGACTGCGGAAATTGAGCAATTGATAGAAGCGGTTCGTGAACATTATCATGTTGTAGACAATCCGGAGATTACCTTAGAGGCGAATCCTGATGATTTATCCGAAGAAAAAATATTGCAATTGGCGGATAGCCCAATAAACCGATTGAGTATAGGCGTTCAATCGTTTTTTGAGGAAGATTTAAAGCTGATGAATAGGGCGCATAATGCTTTGGAAGCCGAAAAATGTTTACAATTAGCGAGTCAGCATTTCGATAATATTTCGATTGATCTTATTTACGGAATGCCGAATATGACTTTAGAACGCTGGAAACGGAATATAGATAAAGCACTTGGTTTTAATATTCCCCATATCTCTAGTTATGCTCTTACGGTAGAGCCTAAAACGGCACTTGCGAAGTTTGTGGAGGATGGGTTGATTACGCCTACATCTGACGAAGAGACACAAGAGCATTTTAACCTGCTGAATGATACTTTGCTTGCGGAAGGATTCGATTGTTACGAGATTTCCAATTTTGGGAAACCAGGGTATTATTCTAAGAATAACTCCGCCTATTGGCAGCAGAAAAAATATATAGGTATTGGTCCGTCTGCGCATTCATTTGATGGTGTTCGTAGAGGATGGAACATTAATAACAATCCGAAGTATATAAAATCCATAGAGCAGAATATATTACCTATGGAGGTGGAAGTACTTTCTTCGACCGATAAATATAACGAGTATGTTATGACAGGCTTGCGGACTATCTGGGGTGTTTCTCTTACTAGAATATCAACTGAATTCGGACCTAAATACAAAGAGTACATCCTAATGCAAGCCGATAAATTTCTAGAAGAGCATTTACTTTTTGTTGATGGTGACATTCTGAAGACCACTAAAAAAGGGATGTTTCTAGCAGACGGCATTGCGGCAGATTTGTTTATGTTGAATTTGAAATAGATGAAAGAAGCTTGTTATGAGCAATCTAAAAATTCGTAATTTTCTAACTCTTAAAAGAAAAGCCTTAACCATACGTCTGCACATAAATTTACAAATTGTAAAATGAAGACTACCATAACCCATAATGCTAAAGAGTATCAAATAGACTTGTCTAAACCCCTAGATATTTCCATACCTATTACTGATAAAGATGATAATGTAAATGCTTGGTATGTTGATGCTCCAACAATAGAGCCCCATAGAGAAACTAATTTTACAGGGAGTATTGCGGCAGGTTCTAGTACTAATTTTTATGATATATCTTTCAATCCGCATTCCCATGGTACACATACGGAGTGTGTTGGTCATATTTCTGCAGAGCATCAATCTGTAAATCAGCATCTAAAACAGTTTTTCTTTTTTGCTGAGGTGATTACGATTACACCATCTGAAGAAAAAGGAGATTTGGTCATCACAAAAAATCAAATTCAAAAGGCACTTGGCAATAATACACCAAAGGCACTAGTGATAAGAACGCTTCCTAATCAGGCATCAAAACGAAATAGGCAGTATTCACATACCAATCCGCCTTACATATTAGAAGATGCGATGGTGTTTATAAGAGAATTGGGAGTGGAGCATTTGTTGATCGATTTGCCATCTGTAGACAAGGAAAAAGATGATGGCAAACTTCTGGCGCACAAGGCATTTTGGAACTTTAATGGGGAGGTGAGATTAAATGCTACCATTACAGAGTTCATATATGTTCCAGATGCCATTACTGATGGTGCGTATTTTTTAAACTTGCAGGTGGCACCTTTTGAGAATGACGCTAGCCCAAGCAGACCAGTGCTTTATAAAATAGAATAATTATGAGAAATCTACTAAAATTAGAGGAACTCGCCTTAATGGTGCTCGGTATTTTTATGTTCGGCTTGTTAGGTTATCAATGGTGGTGGTTGCCAGTTTTAATACTTACGCCAGATATTTCAATGTTGGGTTATTTACTAGGTTCCAAAATTGGTGCAGTGTGTTATAATATCTTTCATCATAGGGGATTCGCCGTACTATTATACTTTGTAGGAATTTATTTTATGTTACCTATAATACAATTAATTGGTACAATTCTTTTTATACATACCGCCATGGACCGTATCTTTGGTTACGGACTCAAATATGATAAAGGGTTTAAGTTTACGCATTTAGGCGAAATAGGAAATAATAATGGATAATATATTTGATACGATTCTCGGTCTGGTTCTAGGGGCTATTGGCATGTATTGGCTTTTTAATTTTTTTAAAGGCAAGAAAAGTAAAGAGATCACAACACATCAATCTACCGTATTGTTAGAGAAGATGAAAAGTGTTTGCAAATTGATATCTGTAGAAGGTGAATTTGCAGAAATCTACCAGTATGAAAATGTAAAAGATTTCATGAGTTTGGTGAGTAGTAAAAAGAAGGCTTTGGTAGTTATAAAAGCTAAAGCACATATTGGCTATGATCTAAGTAAACTTTTAATGCATGCCGATGAGAAAAAGAAAAAAATAGTTCTTGATAATTTTCCGCAACCGGAAGTGCTAAGTATTGAACCAGAACTGGAGTTTTATGATATTAAAAGTGGATTTTTTAACTTTTTTGCTCCAGATGATTTAACCAAATTAAATGCGGAAGCCAAAGCACATATAAAGGAAAAGATTCCTGAAAGCGGACTAATGGATAACGCAAGAAAAGAAGCCTTGCAGACAGTTTTGATAATGGAAAAAATTGTAGAGACCATAGGTTGGACATTAGATTATTCCGCACTTAAAATTCCGCAGAAACAAATAGAATTACTCGAAGAAAAACAATAAACAACTAAGATTTAATTATGAAAAACGTAATTTGTATCCTTGCAATAACGCTAATGACCTCTGTGACTTTTGGTCAAAATGATGATAAAATGACTGAATTCGACGCTAATTTTTCCCATACTGTATTTTTTTGGTTGAAAAACCCTGATAATCAAGCAGACCGAACTGCTTTTGAAACTTCTTTACGTAAGTTTTTAGATAACTCGGCATATGCTAAAACACAATTTATTGGCAAGCCGCCAAAAGCGAGTAGAAATGTGGTAGATGGTTCATTTACGTATTCTTTAATCGTAAGTTTCGACTCTGCTGAATCTCAGCAAGCATACCAAGATGAGGCACCTCACAAGGTGTTTATTGCCGAATCTGAAAAGTTATGGTCTAAGGTCATCGTTTACGATTCTACTAGTATCTAAAAAGTACCATGATTTAAGGTCGGTTACTGTTTACGGTATTTGATCTTACTTAAATTATGTTCTAAAACCTCAATAGCATGAATGTTGAAGAATACCGAGATTATTGTATCTCAAAGAAAGGAGTAACAGAATCTTTTCCTTTTGATGAGACGACGCTGGTATTCAAAGTTATGGGTAAAATGTTCGCCCTTTGTGGCTTGGATAATGTTCCGCTTCGCGTTAATTTAAAATGCGACCCAGAAAGAGCTATAGCACTTCGTGAAGAGCATGATGGCATTATTGAAGGTTGGCACATGAGTAAAAAGC
Source organism: Maribacter sp. Asnod1-A12 (assembly GCF_045063735.1). Taxonomy (NCBI): domain Bacteria; kingdom Pseudomonadati; phylum Bacteroidota; class Flavobacteriia; order Flavobacteriales; family Flavobacteriaceae; genus Maribacter; species Maribacter sp. Asnod1-A12. The sequence goes on along the minus strand of NZ_JBEFNZ010000006.1, from coordinate 802,108 downwards.
ATTGGAACACTGTTTACTTAGATAAAATATCCAAAGACCATACAAAAGAACTTATTGATCATTCGTACAATTTGGTGGTTTCTAAATTGACTAAGAAAGTGAAGGCGGAGTTGGAGGCGTTGTGATTTGTTTGATCTTTCAACAATAAATAAAAGATTAAGATTAATGTTTTGGAAAAGAAAAAAGAAAGTACCACCTGCATTTACATGCTCCGAATGCGGAAAAATACATTCTGATTGGCCAGCTTTAGCTTTTAATTCTCCTACTAACTATCATAATCTTTCTGATAAGGAAAAACAAGAAATAGGAAAACTGGATACGGATTTTTGTGAAATTCATCATCCTGACCAAATTGACCGTTTCATTAGGGTGACGCTTACCCAAAAAGTAAATGATATTTGTGAAACTCTTGAATATGGTCTTTGGGTTTCCTTAAGTGAAAAAAGTTATTCTGATTATAAGGAGAATTATAATAATTCTAATCATGAAGTGGGATATTTTGGGTGGTTCTGTAGTAATATTGCTGAATATGGAAACACGCTTTCAATTCCTTGTGATGTTATAACTAAAACAGGTAATAGTAGACCTGAGATTTTTCCACATCAAGATTTTGACCATCCTTTAGTTAAAGACTATTATGAAGGTATTTCTAAAAAAGAAGCAGTAAATCGTATAGATGAAATGCTGAATAATATAGGGTAATTTTAAATAGCTCTAATACGCAATCTATAGGTCCATTCTATTTGAATAATGAGGGTGTCATATACATTTTATCCTAGACAGTGATATTACTATACGGTAAAGAATATCCCATTCCCTCACTCAAAACCACCATTCCCTAATTCTAACTTTCCTTTGACAATCAATTTTCAGTACTTAATAGTGTATAAAACCACTATTTATGAAAAACCACAGAAACCCTCAAGAAGTAAATGCCGGGTCAATGGCAGACATTGCTTTTTTATTACTTATCTTTTTCTTAGTTACCACTACTATTGAGAATGATGCGGGACTAAACCGTATTATGCCTCCTGATGATAATAATGCTATTGTAGATATCAAAGAGAGAAACCTTTTTGAAATCAGCATAAATGACGCTGATTTAATAATGGCAGAAGAAGATATTATAGACCCTAAAAATCTTAGAGAGAAAGTAATCGCTTTTATTGATAACGGAGGATTACCATTAGAAGCAGAGGGATACTGCGATTATTGTAAAGGAGAGAGATCAGCAAATTCCTCTGAGAATCCTGATAAAGCTGTTATTTCTTTAAAGGCACAGCGTAATAGTAGTTATCCGGTTTATGTAACTGTGCAAAATGAAGTTATTGCAGCTTATAATGAATTACGAGATAGAGAGAGCTTACGATTGTTCAATACTCCTTATAAAACCATTTATTCCGATTATTACAATGAAGAAATTAACGAGGATGAAAAGAAAGTTTTAAAAGAACGACTTGAAATTATAAGAGCACTTTATCCACAGAAAATTTTAGAACCAGAAACCTTAAATAACTAAAGCCATGATAAAATTCAACAAATATAGAACTAGTAAAAGCTTGCCGCCTGTATCAACTGCATCATTACCTGATATTGTTTTTATACTTCTCTTTTTCTTTATGACGGTTACCGTTATGAAGAATCAAAATTTATTGGTGGAGAATACCTTGCCAACCGCAACTGAAACTGAAAAATTGGACAAGAAAGATAGGGTTATTGAAATTTATGTGGGTAAGCCTACTGCAGAAGCCAATGCCAATTTAGGAGATGAGCCCAGAATTCAAATGGATAATAAGTTTATTACCGTAAGTGAAGTTGGCGATTATGCATTACAAGCCTTGTCGTCAATGCCGGAACATTTAAAAAGTGTTGCAACAGTCTCCATAAAAGCAGACGTTGGTGTGAAAATGGGAATAATAGAAGACCTTAAAAGCGAACTGCGTGTGGTGAATTTGTTGAAAATAAACTATACCACTTATGAAGGTGCTGCTGTAGATAACTTATAGAATGAAATGAATGTTTTAAATCTACTTTCCATTTATAGAAACCATTTTCTAAGACTATCTTTACCTTTTCTATAATAGGTTGATATTCATGAATAATTTAGAAGAATTTTACACCCAACGCGTACAAAAGTTTGAGGAGCTTATTGAAGTTTTAAATAAGAAACTATTTTTATTTAGCACGTTACGATTACTGATATTCTTAGGTACAATAGCTGCACTTTATTTCGCTTCGGTAAATGCCAAATATGTGGTTGCCGTTTTATTTGTTGGTATACCATTGTTCTTGTTTTTAGTAAGTAAGTACACAAATCTAAAACTTCAAAAAGCTAAAATTGAAGAGTTGAGAAATCTCAATCAAGTAGAGTTACAAGTGCTAAAAAGAGATTTTTCTAAATTACCTAACGGAAATGAATTTGCCGATGACATTCATTTTTTCAGCCAAGATATAGACTTGTTTGGTGAAGGTTCTTTTTATCAAATTTCAAATAGAACAAAACTTGCAGAGGGTAGCCTTTTATTAGCCGAAATTTATAAGGAGAATTCGATTAACGACATTGCCGAAAAGCAAGAAGCAATTACTGAAATTGGTAAAAAAGTTGATTGGCGACAAGAGTTTTCTGCTATGGCAGCATTAACGAAAACGGAAACTTCTACACATACTATTGCCAAATGGTTAAAGAATTACAAGTCTTTTGTACCAAAGGCAATGAAATTTATTCCGTTAATATTTTCAATTATTTCAGTGGCTATTTTTATTGCATACTTTTTGGATTACCTACCGGAATCTGTATTGATTTCATGGTTGGTTCTAGGTATAATCATCGTTGGTATATTTACAAAAAAAGTAACCAATTTAGGACAGAGTGCTACCAAAATGAAATCTACTTTTGACCAGTACAATCAACTTTTGGCAATGATAGAAAAGACTGATTTCACATCAGATCTATTGAAAAAACAAAAGGAAAACATTTTAAGCAATGGTGAACATAATTCTAAAGTTCTAAAGAAATTTGCATCACTTTTAAGCAACCTAGACCGTAATAATAATCTACTCTATTTAATATTTGCAAACGGATTTTTCCTTCGCTCATTAACTGATTGTCTTGCTATTGAAAAATGGATTGAGGCGCATGGTAAAAGTGTAGAAATTTGGTTCAATGCCATCGCATTTTTTGATGCCTATAGTAGTTTAGGGAACTTCGCTTTTAATCATCCGAATTTCACATATCCTACGATTACCAATGACGGAGTGGTATTAAAGTCTAAAAATGCAGGTCACCCGTTATTAGATCCAGCGAAAAGTGTATTAAATGATATTACTATTGATGGTGGACAGTTCTTTATCATTACCGGTGCAAATATGGCAGGTAAGAGTACGTTCTTGAGAACGGTGTCGCTGCAGATTATGATGGCGAATGTTGGGTTGCCAGTTTGTGCTGAATCTGTAAGTTATTCCCCAATAAAACTAATTACCAGTATGCGTACTACAGATTCATTGACAGATGATGAGTCTTACTTCTTTTCAGAATTAAAGCGCCTTAGATACATTGTAGATGAAATACAAACAGATCGCTATTTTATTGTTTTAGATGAAATTTTGAAAGGAACAAATAGTACAGATAAAGCTTTAGGTTCAAGAAAATTTGTAGAACGCCTAGTGAAAAGTAAATCTACTGGCATTATTGCTACGCATGATCTTAGTCTTTGCGAAGTCGCAAATGAATATAATGCAGTAAAGAACCATTATTTTGACGCGGAAATCATAGATAACGAACTACATTTTGATTACACGTTCAAAGACGGTATTTGTCAAAATATGAACGCTTCTTTTTTGTTAAAGAAGATGGGGATTATTGAATAAATCTTTTTTATTCTTAGATTTAAAATTGTAATCATTTTCCGTCTTTTTTATGCATAGAATTTCGCTTTTATTCCTTTTTCTTTTTTCAAATATTCTTCTAGCTCAAAATGAAATTGGTAACAATTTGGTCAAGGATAAATTCCTGAAATATTTTGAATTACCAAGAGAGTCTGTATTTCTACACACTAACAAAACAACGTATATAGCCAATGAAGAAGTATGGTTAAAGGGTTATGTGTATGACAGGCATAACAATAAACCTTTTAGTCAGACTACATCGATTCATGTAGGCTTGTATAATGCCGACGGCAAGAAATTTAACGAATATCATTTTAAAGCAGGTGATGGCTATTTTAAAGGTAGTATTATCGTAGATTCAATGCTTGCTAGTGGTGAGTATTATCTTCGTACAAGTACAAATTGGATGAAGAATTTTAAAGAAGATGATTCTTTTGTTCAGAAAGTCACCATTTTAAATGAAAAATCGATTGAAAAGGCTAAATCTATTAAAGATTATGATATCCAGTTTCTGCCTGAAGGCGGTAATTTCGTTGAAGACGCGCCTGGTGTTATGGGAGTTAAAGTTACTGATGCTAACGGATATGGTGTTAGAATTGTAGAAGGGTCTGTATTCGATAGCGATAATACTCAGGTAGCCAGATTCTATACATCAATTTTTGGTTTGGGAAAATTTAATTTTAATCCTAAGGCGGGTGTTGAGTACGTGGCTAAAATAGAGTTTGACGATGGTAGTGTGGAAACCACTATACTCCAAAAACCTTCTAAAGTAGGCATCTCTTTTAGTGTAAAGAATCTTAATGATGACCGGTTTATTATTAGTTTAACAACAAACGAGGCTACAAAGGAAATTATTAATGAAAAACAGTTTTATTTGCTGGTACATAAAGATGGTCAAGCAAATAGAATACCCATTACCTTCCCCAAGAATAAACTATTTGTATCAAAAGTTTTAAATAAAGAGGTGCTTAATAAAGGGTTGAATATCTTGACGTTATTTAATCCAGATGGTAAGCCAATTGCAGAACGATTGATTTTTAATCATGCAGATCTTTTAGACACTAAATTGAAGGTAAGCAAAATAACTACAGAGGGCGATTCTTTAAATATTCAAGTCAAACTTCTTGATTACGGTAATGTGCAACAAAATTTAAGTGTCTCTGTTTTACCTGGCAATACAATTTCTTACAATCAAAAAAACTCTATTTATAGTGCTTTATATTTAAAACCTTATGTAAAAGGATTTATTGAAAATCCAAAATATTATTTTAAGGATGTTACTCCTAAGAAAGAGAATGATCTAAATCTTTTATTGATGACCCAAGGTTGGTCTAAATATGATTGGACCGATGTTTTTAAGGGACCTCCTGGTCAGTTTTATGAATTTGAAAAGGGAATAGATTTAGAAGGAACTATTTATAATAAAGGAGTTACATCAGAAGAAAAGCTTTTAGTTAGTTTTCCTGATGGTCGTAGTAGATATTTAGACATTTTAGACAATAGATTTTTGATTCAGAAAAATTTCCCTGTAAAAGGTGAAACTTTGGATTTTACGTTAATTGTAAATAATGGAAAATTGGCAAAACCAAATATAGGTTTGAATATGAATTTAGGGGCAATCCCCGATGAAATTGATACTATTTGGAAAGAAAAAGTAGAATTTGAAGATGAAAATAGTTCTAAAATAAATAATGCGCCAGATTTAATTTCTTCTGATAATACCATAAGTCTAAATGAGGTTACGGTTGTTGAAGATAAGATTAAGACTACTGTAGAAAGTAACGTGTTTATTCCTAAATATTTAAAAGGAAAAATGACAGAGGTTACTGAAGATATAGAATTTAGTTTTCCGCTAATAACCGACATTATAGCGTCTAGGGGTTATTACGTTAGAGAAGAGTTAAGTTTTGGTAGTACAGATCGGCTAATTATTAGAGCAAGAACTGTACAATCTTTTCTTTCAGGTAATGCATTGCCTGTTCCTGTTATTTATTTAAATGGTGCAAGATTAAGTACACTTGATATTTTATATAGAATGCCAACTAGTGAGGTGGAAAGCTTTTTAATAGATAAAACAGGCGCAGGTGAAGGAGCAAGAGGTGCAGGTGGTGTAATTCGAATTTATACCAGAAGATTGCCAAGGGATTATAATGATCAGTATGGTAAAGATGAGAATGTTTTTAAGTACGAACTTAAAGAAGGATTTGAGCCTGTTAAGAAATTCTATACCCCTAAATACACTTCATACCTTTCTAATGAATTTGAGAATTTTGGTACTATACATTGGGTTCCAGAATTAAAGACTGATGAAAATGGTATTGCTACCTTCAAAATACTAAATACCTTACAGAATAATATCAATTTTTATATTGAAGGCATGGGGTCTGATGGTAGTTTGATTTCTGCTGAACAAAATCTTGTAATTGATTGATTTTTAAATTTTTAAAATAATATAACAACACCTATTAATTCCCCCTTTGGGGGCTAGGGGGCATCATATGGATTCATTAACACAAATTGTACTTGGCGCAGCAGTGGGTGAGGCGGTTCTTGGTAAGAAAGTGGGCAATAAGGCTATGCTTTATGGTGCTATTGCTGGCACAATACCCGATTTAGATGTCATAACTCGTTATTTTCTAGATACTGTTACTGCTACCGAATGGCATAGGGGAGTTAGTCATTCTATTTTCTTTTCAGTAGTATTTGCACCCATTTTTGGTTGGCTGGTCTGGAAAATAAACAAGAAAGAATCTGCTACTTGGAAAGAATGGTCTTGGTTAATGTTCTGGGGGCTCTTTACGCATCCGTTATTAGATGCATTTACTACTTGGGGAACACAATTATTTTGGCCATTTAAAACAAGATTAGCTTTTCAGAGTGTTTTTGTGATAGACCCGTTGTATACTGTTCCGTTTATTATTTTCTTGATATTAGCTATGTTTCAAAAGCGTACTTCTTTGAAACGTAAAAAATATGTGAAACTCGGACTAGTCATTAGTACATCCTATTTAGTATTAACATTGGTCTTAAAAGGTATCGCTTTTCAGAAATTTGAAAATGCGCTTGGGGAACAAGGTATTTCTTATAACGAAATGAATACCCGCCCTGCACCATTGAATACGGTATTGTGGATGGCAAATATAGCTACTGAAGATGCTTATTTAATGGGGGATTATTCTTTTTTTGATACGCAGCCTATCTCGTTTACATCGTATCCTAAAAATCATGAATTACTGGGTAAATGGTCTAGTAACGATAAAATAGAGCGACTTATAAAAATAACCGAAGGCTGGTATACGATTACCGAAAATGATGGGCAGCTGTATTTTAACGACCTAAGATTCGGACTCATTAGTTTAGACGATAATGAAAATCAATTTGCATTCAGTTATAAACTAGTACCTAATGGAGATGATTTAATTGTGGAAGAAAGACCGAAGTTCAAAAGAGACGCCAAACGTTTAATGGCTGCGCTGTGGCAACGTATGTGGGGCAATTAGTTTCTTAAAATGGATAGCCTATCGCGAAGTTCAAGGTCATGTTGTTATCTGCATTTCCAAAGAAGGGCACATTCCACCGGTTATTTTCTTCTAGATAAGGTATACGCAACGGTGATGCTAAATCTAATCGTATTACAAAACTTTGAATATCTAAACGAACACCAAAACCTACACCTGCCGCTACTTCGCTTAACCAGTCTTTTTCAAATTTACCATCAGTAAAAAGTGAGACAGATGAAGTGCTTGTAGACTCATCTTCTATTAGACTAGAATAATCGCCCGTTAGCCATACATTACCAGCATCCACAAAAAACGCACCTTTTAAATAGGAGAAAAGTGGAAAACGATACTCTACATTGGCTTCTAGTTTTAAATTACCAGATTGGTCGTAATAATCGGTAGTATCATCATCGGTGTCCGGTAAAAAATTACCGGGACCTATGGATCTGATGTCAAAAGCCCTCACGCTATATGGACCGCCAGAGTAAAATTGTTTAACGAAAGGTAAAGTTGTGCTATTTCCATACGGTACACCCCAGCCTGCATATAAACGAGATACTAATGTACGTTCTTTTTGCCAGCGTAAATAGAGTCGTAGATCAGCATCCACTTTTGCATATTGTGCATATTCTGATCCAAAGATTGTACTTGAGCCTCCGCTAAACAAACTCAATGCATTTCCTGCCAAATCAAAATTCGTAGAAAAGTAAATTGGTTTTTCTTTGCTAAGATTAGATACTTCGTCATACGTAAAACTATACAGTAAGCCAGCTATAAAACGCTGTTCAAAACTTTGACTTAAATATTCGTTATCATCTAGAATAGCCTGAAACTCATCGGTTACATTAGATAGTCTAGAATAGTTGATGCTGATAGGGTCTAAGGTGTGATATACGTACTGATTTTCTTTCCATGTATACCCAAAACTACTGTTTACAGAACTTAGGGTGAATAAATCGCTACGCTGCAGAAAATCAATACCTAAAGATATTTTAGTTTTGGGCACCGCATATTTAAATCTACTAGGTGAAAATGGTATTGATCTTGGTATGATCAAATCGGCACTTAAACCACCGGCAATACTGCTAAGGTTAGAATCGCTGTTAGACAATTGTAACTCATAAGAAAAATCTGCCGAAACACTAAAAGTTTCACCACCATTAAAAACATTTCTGTTGGTATGGCTCAATAAGATTCCCGGACCCGTGTAACCGTTAGATCTAGAAACCGCCTGTAGTTCTGCCCTAATGGATCGTTTTGTTAATGGGGCTAAATAGATATCTGCTGCTAAGGTTCCGCCATTACCGTCGGTTGCAGTAGTGTCCAATTCGGTGTATTGTATGTTTACGTACTTGTAGCTGCCCAATGCAGATAATCTGCTGCTTGTTTGTTTAGACGTGTTCGCATCGTATAGGTCACCTTCATTAAAAAGCAAGTATGACTCTAAGAGCTCAGGTTTGAAATATAATTCGTTCTGTATAAAATCTATACTATCTACTTGGGTGACGTTTTCTTTGGTGAATGGCAACGTATCTCCTTCTATTGAGTAGTTAGGATAAACGGTAATAGAGTCTATTTTATAGGGGATAGAAGCACGACTAGGAACATCTTTTTTGAGTCTTAAAAACAAATCAAATTTTCGGTTTTTGTATTGATTGGTGTCCGCTTCAAAAATTAAAAGATCTTCTTGACTATTGTAAAACCCCTTTTGCTTTAAAGCATTATTCAAACGTGCTCTTTCGGCTTTTAATAGATCTAAATCAAAACGATCTCCTTTCTTTAAAGCGGTTTCAGGTAGCATTTTTTCTATTTCCTTATACATGGGTAAGGTATCAGATTCTAGATTGTAATTCTCTAATACGTAAGGAGCAGGTAACTTGGCGGAATAATTGACCGAGGCAAATTTTTCATCTATGACCGTTTCAGATTCAGACTGACTGTAGAAAAATCCGTTATTATCCAATCTGTTCAGTATCAATTCTTCTACACGTTCAGGGTTTACATCTGAAAAATAAACGGGTTCTTCTCCAAAAGATTTGTTTAGAAATTTATATAAGAATCCTGGTTTTTCTCGCTGCGCCTTATAATGAAAAAATAAGGCAGGTTTCATTCCTAATAATTTGGTGTTAGGGTTTGGCTCAATAAGGTTGATCAATTCTGATTTTACTTCTTTACCATCTTGGAATTCACTTTCAGAATTTATGTCAAGAGTAGCTCCAGTATACAATTGTTCTCCTTCAGGTATATATTTTTCTATACCACATGAATAGGAAAACAATAGTGCTAAGCATAGTAAAGTACGATATGTGAATTTTTTATTTTTCAATTGTATCTTCTTTCTTATCGTTCTTTTTTGAAGATTTTTTCTCTGAATCTTCCTTTTTTATCGGACTAAATAATTGACTGAACTTATTGAACTCGCGATTAAAGATAAACGCGACTCCGGTAATTATCAATTGACCATCAATGATATTTTGATACTCTTGTTTTCTGTATCCTTTAAGTCGGTATGTGCCTTCTTCGCTCAAAAGGTATTCTAACGTTACATTGCCTATTAAAGGGGTTTCGGTATCACTAGAATAGGCGCTACCTTCAACATCTACAGCACTACCAGCGGTAACAATTAGCCTGTCATTAAATAGTTTTTTACTTGCGCTTATATTTAACTGTGTTCTACTTTCAGCAGTACCACTTTCATAATCTTCAAAACTATCTAAATCAAAACCTAGCTCAAAACCGGTATTACCCAATAGTTTGTTTGAAATAGAGGAGAGTTCATTTGAAAGGACCTTGTTGACATTGTTTTTGGCAATTGAAATAGCACCGCCGCTACTACCATCACTACCCGTGGTTGGGTAAAAACGATTTAATGCCAATAATGAAAAAACTTGCTTATTCAACTCAGACTCCTGTTCGTTAAGTTGTTGTACACGACTATAAACTGCACCACCAAAACTACCTTGTTCACTTTCAGGCATATCTAAAGCAAATGATAATTCTGGTTGAGTTAACTGTCCGTCGATATTTAGGTAAACCAAAAAGTCTGTTGCTTGCTGGTAAGTACCAGATACACTACTGTCTGTTCCGTAACTTATAGATGACATTAGCGAAGATGCCGAAGTTTCAATTTCGTAAATAGCGGTAACATCCATTTTGGCATCATAAGGGTCTCCGCTCCAAACAATACTACTTCCTTCCTGTAGTTTAAACTCGCGACTAACTAAATTGTATAAGCTTGTTCTGTAAAAACCGGAGTTTAATTCTAGCCTGCCCGATAAACGTATATCTTGGTTGGGGTCAATATTAAGATTTAGTGTTGCACTGCCAGATGCCTGTAGTTTGTCATCTGTTTTCTCATCAAGAACAACAGTAAACTTAGCTTCATTTGCTACTTCTAAAATTGTATTGATATCCATGCCTGCAAAAAAGGCATCTGATTTTTCGCCGTCGTTCCGCGTAAGTATCGCGTCTGGATTTTCTCTGTTTACAAAAATGACCACGCCATCTCGTTCTTGAATATCTAACTGGTCTTGCGGCACTACATAGGTGATGTCCGTTACATCACGTACACGTAATTTTCCATCTATAACAGGTAGTTCTAAATTTCCTTTTACGGTTAAATCTACCAAAATACTTGCAATACCATAAACAAGTTCGTCATCACCTTTTTTAGAATCCAATACCCTAAATTGGTCAGTTTTAACCGAAAGATCAAAATCAGGATTTGCAAAACTCTTAGTAGTTATAGTACCATCTACGGTTAATATTCCTTGATTAATATCATTAATGGCAAAGGAGTTGAATGTAATTTCATCTTGATCAATATCAATATATTCGTCATTAATGGCAAAAGAAGATTTGTACGCTGCTAAGGTTAAACTAAAATCATTGAAATTAATTCTGCCAGAATATTTTGGTTCGGCAAGTGAGCCATTTACAAGAAGACTACCATCTAAATACCCCTTACCATCCGTTAATTGATTATTTGATAAGCCTTGAATAATAGTAGCTTCTAATTTTTGAATATCGAGCTCCATGTTCAAGTCTGCTGTATTTTCTTTTGCGGTATAGTCTCCGGTCAATGTTAGATTGGCTCCACCATCTTTTAATGCCAAATCAAAATCATATTCAGATAATGATTTAGAAGACGCATCTAACGTTAATGTTCCTAACGGGTTCTCCATTACCTGAAAATCCTTAATATCAATATCTGCTACTAAACCAGAAGCGCCATACGGATTAAGAATTACGAAATCCCCGGCGACCTTACCTTTTGCTAAAGCTTCATCAGGATTAAAAAAGCTTAGGAATGTTTGAAGTTGAAAATTCTCGAATAAAATGCCAATATGTTCGGTACTCATTTTTGGAAACTTATTTGAAATTTCCATCCTCTGAGAATTTCTACTCAAGATTACGTTGTCAAAGTCTGAATAAGATTGCGCTATGACTATGTTGTTGTCTTCAGGTATTTCCCATTGCTTTTTATTTAAGATTAAATCATTTGGGCTAATGTGAAGTTTTAAAGTGTCTTTTTGAAATGCCAAACCAGATGAAATATGCATTACTTGTACAGAGTCATTTTTTGATGTAAAGTCAAGTAACAGTTCTTTGTTTTTAAGGCTGCCTTCCAAATAAGTTTGTTTTAGATGGATGGGTTCATAGATTAAATCTGCCAAACCAGCAGAGAATTTAAGGTCTACAGAATCTCCCTTTACAAAAGCATTTAAACTGTCAACAGAGCTACCTGCATATGCAATGTGCGGTACTTTTATTTCCGCGGATATCTTTCGCTTTTTAGAATTGAAACTAGCATCTATATTTACGGAGTCTAAGTCTTCAACTCCATTAAAAAACACCTTCGATAAAACGGGAGTAGGTATAATGGCAAGTGACAGGTTTGCATCGATATCGTCCTCAGCTTCAAAAGTAGTCTCATCAGTAGAGAAATACTGCTCTATTTGCTTTTTAAGTGCAGTAGTAATACGATTTGGTGATGCATTTGATGCTAATTGTCCATTTAAGAAATTACTTTTGACCGATACATCTGTAATAGAATCTTCAATATGAGCTTTTAAGGCGATAGTAGCTACTTGATATTGCTCATTGTCGGCAATGGTAACACCGTTTTCTATAGTTGTGTTTATTGTAAAATTGGATGGTGTGCCGGTATAATTTCCGTTAATATTTGCCGCTATTTTTATATTGTTTTTTGTGAGACCTAGTTGTTGTAAATCTGCGCCAATAATATTTGAAGTAAAAATAATATCATTTTCTTGAGATGAGAGTGCCATAGTTGAATTGACCTTCATGTTCAAGTTTGGGTCATCTATATTAGCGGTTACAGTACCGTTACCATTTTTTAGATTCCCGGTAATTTCTATGTCATTATAATCGTATCCGTCATATTGAAATTGTGTAATAGTGCCATCAATAGTACTGTCAAAATCATTAAGTTGAGAACCCGCACCTGTACCTTCAATTTTAAGTGATAATTTACCTAATTGGTCGTTTTGTAATAGCTTTCCTAATTGTAGACTATCAACAGAAATTTGACCATTGAACTTCATGATGTCATCAAAATCAACAAGTGCATTTACATTGGCGTTTCCTTCGGGTATTTTGATGTGTAAATCAGGATTTACCCAAGTGGTTCCACCAGATAGACTTCCTTCTGCGAGGATAGATTCTGGAATAGCTATCCCTAATTCTTTGGACGATATTATTTTATTGATTGCGAATTTAGTACTTGTAAAGCTAATATCGTTCAAGTTGTACCTAAGTGAATCTATATCAGTGAGATTGCTGATGCTACCTTCTGCAGTTAGTTTAGTATCTTTTCCCCATAATAGTTCTGTATTAAAATCATTCACTTTTTCAAGACTACCTACGGCTTTTAGATTACCAGTAATAGGTTGTGCGGACAAGGAATCTAAGTATTGATTTTGGGCTAGTTCCGGTTGTAGTTGAAGTACATCGTCAAGCTCTAAATTAAGAGCTGAAATAGTAGCGGACAAGGTACTTTTCTCAGGATTTTTCAATGCGCCTTTTAAGGAACTAAACTGTACATTAAAATCTGCCTTTACTGAACTCTGATTCATTTGAAAAACGACATCTGAAAGTGATGCTTCGGTATTGGTCAGACCTGCATTAAATACCAATTGATTTAATTCGATGCCACTAGATTCTGAAAAAGAAAATTTAGAAACGTTCAGATTAAATTTCTCGGGTTGGTATTTTAAATCTTCAGCTAGCAGTCGTAGCTTTTCAATTTTAAAAGCATTTGGGTTAAAGCTTTCGGTGTTATGTTGGTTACCATTTAATGAATAGCTAAATGTATTTTTTGCAATATCAATATCTTTGGCTACAATGATAAATTCTGGCCATTCAAATTCAGCTGTATTAGTGGTAGTAATTTCAGTTTCTTCACTACTTATTTGAAGGTCTATTTGGGAATTTTGAAAAACAAAGTCATCTGTCTCGTATCTATTCTTAGAAACATCTGCGAGTATATCTGTGAGTTCAATAGTGCCTAATTTTAATTTAGTTAGTAAACCATCAGGCTGGTTATTGTAGTTAACAAGTACATTTTCTACTTTAAAATCTTCTAATTGTATGAATGGTAGCGTAGTACTGGTAGTGTCTTCAGTAACAGGGAATGGGTGTGTTTGATTATAGGTGAATTGGGTGTTGGTTAGATTTAAATCATCTAAAGAAAACTTCATTTTTTCTAAATCAAACTCAGAAACGTCTATATCTAAGTTGCCAAGTATTAGGTTGATGTCCGTTCCTAAATAGGCATCGTTGTAATTCAATTTCCAATCAGTTGAATCTAAACTTCCTATAGAAATCTCCATAGGTTCAGAAGTAGCTGCTGTGGTATCTGTAGGCGTTGTTAATACATCGATAAGAAAAGTGAAATTAAATTCATCAGGATTATCTTCTCGACTAATATTCGCAACCACACCATTAGAAATGACTCCATCTATAGCTAATGAATTTTTAAAAACAATAGGGTAAATAGGAATATCTGCTTGAAGCGATTTTGAATAGAATAAAGTATCACCTTTTTTATCCTCCAGAAATATATTCTCCACTTGAATGTCTCCTGAGAAAGTAAGATACAATTTGCCGACTTCTACTTTAGTATTTGTTTTTTCTGATATATAATTAGTGACTTTAGAAACAATGAAGTTTTGCGTCCAAGGAGTTCTAATGACCAACACCAAAATAAAAAATAGCAATAACACCCCTAGAATAACTTTTCCGAAGCGTATTAAATACTTTTTAATTTTCTGATTTTTTTCGACCATATGGTGAACACTATAGGATTGAATACTAACATTCAATTTTCAACAGTGACGTTACCATCCCAGTTGCGCCATAAAACCTGTAGCAATTATAATTAGTAAAACTATTATGATCATTAGGTTGTAAAACCTTCTTTTCTTTTTCTTGGTTTCTTTAAGTGATGCCATAAAAACGCAAAGTTAAACCTACCAATATATAAATTTAGCTTATTTGCTACGAAGATTGTCGGTAAACAACATAATCTGTGTATGTGTTTGGTTCTAAATCTAAAATTTAAAATAAAAAAACAGCTCGTCTATATATTTTGTCATTCGGTCTATACTTATCCTCTCTTAGTCAATTGAGCCAGATTACAACGACCATAACCTTATACCTTTGAAGTGTAATTAAAGATTAGCAAGTAATATCATTAACTCTGAATCCTATGAAAACTGTTAAAAATTCAAATAGATGTTTAGGTTATTTTGAATCAGCGAACCAAGATGAAATTTTTGAAATAGACAATTTTAATATTACAAATTCAGAATTGATACTAGAAGCTATGGCAAAATAATAGTTGTTCAGGTAGTTCCCCAAATCACCAAAAAGCCAATAGAAATATTGGCTTTTTTTATTTTAAACCTTTGGTCTGAATTTTATGAAAACTATCGGCTTGTAGGCGAAGTAGTTCTTCTGCTTTTTTCTTTTTATAGCCGTACAATTCCTCTTCTCCCTTCAAATCTTCATATATTTTCTGATTAATTTCTCCGTCAGTTGAAGCTATAAGTTGACGTTGCACCAATTTTTGCTCTACCCAAGTAGAAAGTACACTTTCTTCCTCTTCTAATTTAATATCATATTCCCCTTTAGGAGCAAGTAGCTTAGCTATAATTGGTGAAGTCTCAATAGCCAAAAACAAAAGAAATATAAAAAATGATGGTAGCCATGGCAATTCGTCTAAAGCCGTAATTCTAGCCATTAATCCGTCGAAACCATCTATAATGGGTTGCGAATTTTTAACTACTTCTGCATATTCTGTATCTAATGCTGCTATTTGAGATTCTATCGCCGATACTTTTTCATTATTAATAGTTTTAAGCGCCTGTAATTCTGCAAGAGCTGCATCATGCTTATCTCGTTTTTCAGCATAAACGGGACCTTTGCCTAGCAGTTTGGTTCCGGCAGTACCTTCGGCTTCATTAATATAAATATCATATAGTGCATCTGTCTCTGTTTCCTTTATTGAAACTTCACTTTTTAATCCAGCAATAGCTTGATTTAATTCGTCAATTTTAGGCGTGTATTGCAACGAGAGTTGGTCTTTATTGGCAAGTGTAAGTTCATTTTTTTGCTCTAACAATACTTGATTTATTTCTTTCTCGAAAATTTTCATTTCCAAGGGTTTTGAAATTACTATGGCAATTATGACTGCGAGAATGATACGTGGAGTAGCTTGTAAAAATTCTTGACCAAAATTGTTTCTCTTTTTAATAGTAGCAACTATAAAACGGTCTAAATTGAATATTAATAATCCCCAGATAAAGCCAAAAAATATAGCTGCATAAACATTGTCAAAAACAGTATATAGGGCATAACTACTGGCGATAAATGCCATGACCGCAGTAAAGAAAACTGTAGCGCCAATACCTGCATATTTGTTTTGTTCACCTTTAGAGCAGGTTTTTAAAAGATCGGCATCTGCCCCTGAGCAGAGAATAAAGAAGTTTTGTATCATGATTAATGATTTGTTTTTTGACCATCCATACGGCTGGCAAGTTGATGATGATGTATACTGGGTGAACGTAACTATTTCATTTTTGGTACGCAAAAAGCCCTCGAAAAGAGGGCTTTAACATATGTTTGACGTTGTGGTTATCTTATTGTTACAGGTTCTTTGGTAATTCTTACTTCTGCTTTGCCATTTTTCTCTCTAGATTCTATATTTAACTCTTTGTTTTTCTTTAGTAGGTCAATGGCTTTATCAGACGAAACCTTTTTGCCTTCATAGAAGAATGTTGCTCCTTTTTTTGCCATATCAATGGCATAATCTAATGGGGATGGTGGAGTAGGAGGTGAAGGGGCAACCAGACTTGATGGTTTATCTAATGTGTACCAGGTATGTTTTGTTGATGGGATACCGTTTATAACTTTAGTGTCAAGAGTTAAGTAGTCATATGGATCTTGATTTTTAATTATTTCTTTTAGTTGGTTACTAGCATAGTTAGTCGTGTTCAGTGTTTTTGGTGCATCGGGTGAGCGGGGCGGTGCAGGGAAATTTAATGATGATTCTATAAGTATTTCTGGTTCTTTTGGAGCTGGTGGAGGTGGAATGTTACTTTTTTCTCCTTTTGCCACTTTAGGTGCCATTGGAGCAGGTGGTGGTTCTGGAAAATCAGGGAATGGGGCTGCGGAGGTTTTTTGTTTAGCAGACATTAATCCGTAGAAATATGTTAGTTGATCAACATCAGATTTTAGGATGCGAATATTACCACCTTTAGATAGCATGGTGTTATAACTTTTTGCCAACTTATTGTAGGTGGATATTTGCTCTTTTGTAGCACCATCTTGATTTTGCTTAGGGAAATACTTGGGAAAGGGTTGAGCTTCCTCTCTTTGAGCTGGACTCAAATTTCTATAAAGAGACTCCAATATTTTGAAATCCTTAAGTGGAATTTCTCGCGTTGCAATGGGAATAGCGTTGTATTTTTTAGCAAGGTTATTATATGTGGAAAAAGCTCTCTTGTTGAGGTTAGCATTTATGTTGCCCGAAGTCGTATATATAGCAAACTGAGAACTGTCATAGCTTTCTAGTGGAGACATTGCTTTTATACTGTTTCTATTAATATAACTGTTTAATTTGTATGCAGGTAAATATTCTTTATCATTAATAGCTATAATATCGTTTGTAGAATTTAGTTTAATCCATGACGTAGCATCTACTAAATAATGTGTTTCATTAACCTTTACAATACAATTAGTATTACCATTTTTTGCATCCTCTAACTTTGAATTGAAAAAACGTTCGCTTTCAATTATAGATTTGTCTTTTAAAACAGATGCATAATCTAAGTTACCGTTCCTCGTAAAAAGTTTAGAGAACTCAGTTGTAGCTCCGTTATTTTTTTGAAGACCGAAGAAGAAAGAGCTAGTAATTTCACTTTGAAAATTTCCCCAATGCTCTTTCTGTAATAATGATTTATAGCCATCTTTTCTGACCGTTAGGTTAAAATTTATTTCACCTTGTGAGTCATTATTTAATTCAAACGAATAATAACCTTTAATGTCTGTTTTGGTGAGAACAGTTCCGTTATGGTCCTTAATTTCTGCATTTACTAAAGGTTCTAAAGTTTCAGAATCTACTACTAAACCAGCAAGTTTTATTACTCTGTTTGAGTTTTTGTTAGAAGTGTTGTTACTGCTCAATTTATTTGAAGAATCATCTTCTGGCATGGCATATCTATCAGAGAATATGGTGATACTTTTTGTATTTAATTTTCTTAATTCTACTGTTATAGCATCTGTAAAATTTGAATCGATATGCTTGGTGGTATAAACTTGCGCTGATAGTTTGTTGTTTTTAATCGCTAATGGAAATTCTGCCTTTACCTTTTCATTTAGTTTTGATAGAGGAACAAGTTGATCATTGAACCAAATTTCGTTTTCATCTTTAATTTCTATCCAGGCTATTTCTAGCAGTGGTTCATGATTGGCATCAGTTTTATGCTCATTGAAAACATTATTCCTTCTAATACGTTGTGCTTCATTTACTGTTTTTCCATGATATTCACTTGGTGTAAATGCATTTTCACCAAGAATATTCGTAGTTTTTTCACTATAATGTTCAATGTTAGAAATGCCAATAGCTCTTAGTTCTGTCTGAACTTGGTCAATTAATCCATACTGAGTTTCATCATAAAGAATATGAGCTGTTAGATAGTTTTTTATGATGTAAGGACCGAAATTTTGATTGGTTCTTAAAACTTCTGTCGAAAGGTTTTCTAATGCTATTTGCTTATTATTGATTAGTAAATCTCCAGTTTTTGTAATTTCTATATTAATGTCTTTAATGGTGTTTTGAGCTATTACATTTTTTTGACTAAAACCATAAAGCATTAAAGCCAATACCGGTAGTAACATTAGACTTCGGATTGCAATTCCTTTTTTTGATGTTTGTTTTTTCATGATGATGAATCGTTTTTTGATTGATGAATAATTTATGGCATTTGCAATACCAACTGATTGATGGATGTTAAAGCTGTCGTTTGATAAGTACGACAGTAATGTATTTTGATAGTTTAAGTGGTCTTCTTGACTATTTAGTACAGCACTATCTGCTAAGAATTCATGGTTTAGTTTTATTGTTTTTTTGTAAACGTAAATCAACGGATTAAACCATAATACCACTTGCAATACCTCCAGAAAAAGAACATCCAAACTATGCCTTTGTATAGCATGGGTTTCTTCATGTAGCAGGACAGAATTAGGTATGCTTTTGGTCTTAAGTTTTTGTTTGTTCAGAAATATGTACTTTAAAAAAGTGTGTGGCGGCAGTTGTTCTTTTAATAGGACTCTATAGATAGTACTATGTTTCGTTTTTGGATTGTTACGAATACGTTTCCATATTTTAAGTAGATTTAACATAAAGCGAAATGCGAATCCTGCAACACCTAATCCGTAGATAGTCCATAGTATTAAAGACCAATTCATGGGCGATTTTTCAATAGCCTGAATTACCGGTTGTATATTTTGGGGTTCATTTATGGATATAATTTGAGTGACTGCCGTGGTGGGTTCTACTTCAATATATTCTGTAAATACAATTTGTGGTATTATAAAAGAAGCGATAACTGCAGTTAATAGAAAGAATCTTTTAAATTGATGCATATTTTCATTCTCCAATAGGAGTTTATAGAAAAGCAAAAAGATGCCCATACATGCGGCGGATTTTAAAAGATAGATTTCCATAATTACTTCTTTTCTATTTCAACATCTATTAGTTTTTTAAGTTCTTCCAATTCTGCTTTGCTTAAATTGGTTTCTTGAGTAAAAAAAGATGCGAACTGACTGGCACTATCATTGAAAAAGTTTTTAATGAGTCCGTTAACGTGTTTAGAGAAGTAATCTTTCTTTTTTACCAGCGGATAGTATTCTCTACTTCTACCAAAGCTTTTATAATCAATAAACTTCTTGTCGGTCATTCTTTTCAATAAAGTGGCAACAGTTGTTGTGGCGGGTTTTGGCTCTGGATAAGCATCGAGCAAATCTTTCATGAACGCCTTTTTGTGCTTCCATAGAATATTCATTAATTCTTCTTCTGATTTGGATAACTGCATTTTCTATAAGTTTAGAGTATGTTCTACAAACATAGAACATATATTTTAATTCTACAAATGTAGAGTAAGTTTTGTTTTTTGCCTTAGGGATAGTAATGAAAAGCCCGCATTTGCTTTTTAGCAAAGCGTACTTGTAGTGTATAGCCCGACCCCAATTCTTTGGGGAAAGGTCCAATTGACCCACTTAAAAGATGTAAATTCGTATTATAAAAATAATGAATAATGAGTGTATTAGCAGATTTGGAAGCGCGTAGTGGCTCCACTTGCGAATTATGTACGGGAACCAATAATTTAGAGGTTTTTGAAGTAGAACCGGTTTCTATTAGCGGAGTCGATTCAAGTATTTTGGCATGTGAAATTTGCCGTACCCAAATAGATGATCCAGAACAAATGGATGCAAATCACTGGCGTTGTTTGAACGACAGTATGTGGAGTGAATATGACTCAGTAAAAGTTGTAGCTTGGAGAATGCTTTCTAGATTAAAATCTGAAGGCTGGCCTAAGGATTTGTTGGATATGATGTATTTGGAACCAGAGGTTTTAGATTGGGCAAAAGCTACTGGCGAAGGATTGGCAGAAAGCGAGAAAATTATACACAGAGATGTCAATGGTGTAATTCTTGAAAATGGCGATAGTGTGGTTTTGGTTAAAGACCTAAAAATAAAAGGTTCTAGCCAAGTAGCCAAGCAAGGTACCGCGGTTCGTAGAATTTCTTTAGATCGTGAAAATGCAGAATACATTGAAGGTAAGGTGGGACCAACCATGACGGTTATCATTACCAAATATGTAAAAAAGATTTAAGCCAAGAAGTTTATTTTTTTCTTACTTCGGCATAACCTAACATTTCTGGTTCTTCGTTTTTAACATTATAGCAAAGGGAAGCTCTGTTTAATCCATAGGTTTTACCATTTATAATTTCATTGTTAATCTGTAGTTTACCTGAGGTTCTCCATGCTTTTTGCTTTCCTTCTCGTTTTCCATTGATATAATTGAATACGTAGAAGGGAGAGCCATCTGCATACCACTTCTTCTGTGTACCTTCCATTTTACCATTATAGTACCAGTTGTCAGCTTTTAGATTACCGTTTTTCCAATATATATAGTGTCTACCTGTAACACGGTTGTGCTTGTATTGTTTGGTTTCAAAAAGTGCTCCTGTATCATAATAACTGCTATAAGAGCCATGACGTTTACCTTTATAAACAGAGGTGTAAGCTATCATGTTAACTTGTGCATGAGTCTTTTTTAAGATGCCAGAATATTTTTTGCCATTATAATAGAAAAGACCATTTTTAACAGCGTAATCAGGATCGGTGTTATCTATAGTATCGTTTGGTACACCTGAAAGGTCTATAGCTATAGCTACACTTTGTGTTTGTAATGCAAATTTGTCAATAGTTCTATTATCATTGTCTTTGGTAGATTGTTTACATGAGGTAAAACTGCAAAGCATACCTAAGGTTATAACAATACAAAAACGGTATTTAATTGTCAAAGTATTCATAGTTCACTTAGGTTCTTCTAAAACCAATAATGATGGTTTGTATCATACAATAAAAAATATGAAAAAGATAGCTGGGATTTTTTAATTATCACAGCTACCTTTTGTTTATTACGATGGTATTCTAATTACCTGACGAAGGTCCGGGAGTACCATGATAAGCACCTGCTTTCATTACGTACCAACCTGTGTTTAGATAATTTTCACTACTACAATGGTAATGATATATACCTTCAGTAAAATCTGCTGTTGCGGCAATGTGCCCTCCATTTTCATCCAAATCATCAGGGTAGGAACCATCTTCCTCTTGACGTCCATAAATTGGGAATCCATCTCTCAAAAATCCTATTAAATTAGAATCATTTACAGTAGGGTATGTACTACCATCGTCTTCGGCATAAATACTTAATTGCGCTGCTGTATGGTAATGATAATCTGAATTAGGACCTGGGTGTGCACCTGCTGAATCAAAAGTACTCATGGCAACAACACCAAGTACATCTCTACCTTCGGAATCATTATAAATAGGAACTCCGTTTAAAGCTAAACCTATTAACCCAAGATCGGTTTGTTCTTTGTTTTCGGCTTCTGAAGGATTAGTAGGGATTTCCATACTATAATCAAAAGCTATCATTTCCATATTCATGTTATTTTGATAGGTTATTAACGTATTACCTTCACTATCGGTACTTATTAATCTACTTAATTCTTCTGCATCATCGTCGTAGGCATCGGTATCATCAATAAGATAAGTGGGAAAAGATTCGTATAATTCATGCTCCATACCTTCAATATCCCAATATGGTGTTTTGTGATCGGGAAGACCTGTACTAGTTATAATAATAGTTTCGCCCTCAACGTTAACCGTTACATCATTTTCTGAGTCGAAAACATTCTGAACTACAGTGGAAATATCAACAGAACCATTTTCTGATGTGGTGGTTGTGGTGGTCGTTGTTGTAGTTTCGTCATCTGTACTATCAGAAGCACTACAGCTGATGAGATAAAACGGTAATAGAATTAAAAAATACTTTATCATTATTTTGATTTTAAATAAGTTAAGATCATTTATTTATTAAAAATAAGAAAGTTAGCAATTGTTATTTTAAGTATTCTGTGAATCGTGGCTATATTTAAGTGAAACTGTACTCTGAGTCTTTTTAATTTTATTTGTAGTTTGAGGTGTTGGTTTATTAAAAAATACAACCACTTGTTAAATACATAGAGAGAAGCGACTTTTAGCTTTGGTATACCAAAGCTAAAAGTCGCTTCTTTTTTCTGAAATACTGAAACTAATGGATGGCTACTTCTTGGTCATCTCAGTAAAATATTCATAGAAATAAGGAATGGTTTCAATTCCTTTAAAGTAGTTCCACACTCCAAAATGCTCGTTAGGGGAGTGTATGGCATCACTATCCAGCCCAAATCCCATTAATATAGTTTTACTCTGTAGTTCTTTTTCAAAAAGAGAAACTATAGGGATACTACCACCACTACGTTGCGGTATCGGTTTTTTACCGAATGTAGTTTCATATGCTTTTGAGGCAGCTTGGTATGCAGTAGTATCGATAGGGGTTACATAACCTTGTCCGCCATGGTGAGGTTTTACAACCACCTTCACTCCTTTTGGGGCAATAGCTTCGAAATGTGTTTTAAACAAGTCGGTAATTTCTTTCCAATCTTGATTAGGAACTAATCGCATAGATATTTTGGCGTATGCCTTACTTGCTATAACCGTTTTTGCACCCTCTCCAGTATATCCGCCCCAAATGCCATTAACATCTAATGTGGGTCTAATAGAATTACGTTCGTTGGTAGAATATCCTTTTTCTCCGTAAACAGATTCAATATCTAAAGCCTCTTGGTATTTTTCAATACTAAAAGGTGCTTTTGCCATTTCTGCACGTTCATCAGCAGAAAGTTCTTCTACTTTGTCATAAAAACCGGGAATGGTTATATGGTTGTTCTCATCGTGTAGACTAGCAATCATTTTGGTTAAAATATTGATAGGGTTGGCAACGGCACCGCCATATAATCCTGAATGTAAATCGCGATTAGGACCGGTAACCTCTACTTCAACATAACTAAGTCCGCGTAAACCTGTAGTTATAGACGGCACATCATTGGCAATCATACCTGTATCCGAAATTAAGATAACATCGTTAGCCAGTTTTTCTTTATTCTCGGCTACGTAAATGCTTAAGTTATTACTGCCAACTTCCTCTTCACCTTCAATCATGAATTTTACATTACATGGTAGCTGGTCGGTTTTCACCATAAGTTCCAATGCTTTTACATGCATATACATTTGCCCTTTATCGTCACACGCACCACGTGCAAAAATGGCTCCTTCTGGGTGTAAGTCCGTTTTTTTAATTACAGGCTCATAAGGAGGGGAAGTCCATAATTCCAATGGTTCTGCCGGTTGTACATCATAATGACCGTATACTAGAACCGTTGGTAGTTCTTTATTAATGATTTTTTCGCCATAAACTATAGGGTAACCGGCTGTTTCATGAATTTCAACAACATCACAACCTGCATCCTCTAATCTGGACTTTACCATTTCTGCAGCATTTAAAACATCTTGAGAAAAGGCAGGGTCTGCGCTAACAGACGGTATTTTAAGTAGTTCTATGATTTCATTTAAAAATCTGTCCTTATTTTCCGCTATATAATTCTTTACGTTTATCATGTGCTTTTTTATGTAACTTTCGATAAAAGTACAAAAAGCGTAATTTTTAAATAGCTAAAATTTAGAGAATTGATTTTTTGCATTATATTTGCACCCCGATAATCACATATCGTGATTTAGGAAAGTATGCAGGCGTGGTGGAATTGGTAGACACGCTAGACTTAGGATCTAGTGCCTTGCGGTGTGAGAGTTCGAGTCTCTCCGCCTGTACAACGAGAAGCCTTTCAGGAAACTGAGAGGCTTTTTTTATGGAAAAAAATTATTGGAGATTCTATTCGGAGAGATGAGAAGTTTATCCTGAGCGCAGCCGAAGGGAGTCTCTCCGCCTGTACAATGAGAAGCCTCTTGAGAAATCAAGGGGCTTTTTTTATGGAATGAATTTCTTGATATTATTTTCAGGAATATGCGAAGATTGTGCTGAACTCAGACGAAGGTTTTTTTTGCGGAAGAGTATTTATACATCATGATAAGCCAAAAGAAATGAATTCTATAACCATTAAGTCGACTTAATTTTAATAAGTTGATTCTATTTCTTCTATATCAAAGAAAATATGCTGATTTAGAACTTAAAATAAGATTTTAAGTGATGTTTACATTTGTGTTTTTCGCAAAAAAATGAATCTATAGTTGTGATATTATAATTTTAAACAGGATACGACAGGATACTTATAAATATTGAAACTAATAATTTAGAATCTTGAATTGATGTTTTAATCAATAATGTTCAACCAAACTCAAGATTCTTATGAAAAACACGATAGGGTTTTTTAGCCATTTTTTTAAAGCAAAGACTAGTCTTAGAACTAGTGTCTTAATTTTTTGTACACTAATGCTTAGTGATTTTTCATACGCTGTAAATAAGGGTGATGAAGCAGAAAACATGCTAAGCATAAAACTGCAACAGCAAATTAAAGGAACTATACTCGATGAAAATGGATCACCTCTTCCAGGCGCATCTGTAGTTGTAAAAGGAACTTCAATAGGTACACAGACAGATTTTGATGGAAATTTTATAATCGAAGCCGCATCTTCAGATACTCTTGTTATTAGTTATATTGGATATTTAAAGCAAGAAGTAGCGGTAGAAACGCAAACAACTATTACTGTTCAAATGAATGTTGACAGTAATGTTTTAGATGAGGTAGTAGTGGTAGGTTACGGTACACAGAATAAATATATGGTTACTGGTGCTATATCAACGGTAAGTTCAGATGATTTAGTTAAGCTGCCGACCACCAATGCAGTAGAGGCCTTACAGGGAAAAGCATCTGGTTTAACTATTATTAATGGTGGAACACCAGGTTCAGAACCGACAGTACGTATTAGGGGTATTGGTACCTTAGGTAATAATAATCCTGTGTATGTTGTTGATGATATTGTAGTAACCGATATATCTAGTTTAAGTGCAAATGATATTGAATCTATAAGTGTTCTAAAAGATGCATCTACAACGGCTGTTTATGGTTCGCTAGGTGCAAACGGAGTTATTGTAATTAAAACGAAAACTGGTAAAGCTGGAGAAGTAGCTTTTAATTTCAACACCTATTTAAGTACGCAGTTTAAACCAAAATCACTTGATGTGTTATCTACAAGTCAGTATTTGTCATATGCAACCGATATGATTTTAAACGCCGATCCTAATGCAACAGTACCAAGTCAGTTTACAGATGGTAGTTTAACAGGTAATAATTATAACTATCAAGACGAGATCTTTCAAACCGGGTCTATTCAGAATTATGAATTAAGTGCTGCAGGTGGTAATGAATTTGCAAAATTTCGTGTTTCAGCTGGTTATCAATCTCAAGAAGGAATTTTACTTAATACAGATTTAGATAGATATACTTTAAGAGTAAACAGTAGTTTTGATAAGGGCATATTTTCATTTGGCGAATCTTTAGGTATTACCTATGCTGAGCAAAACCCACTTATACTGGCTTTTAGTGTTTCACCTATTGAGAATGCCATAAATATGGCGCCATATTTACCATTTACCAATTCAGAGTATATAGGTGGGTATAGTGAGTTGACTGCAGAAGATATTAATACCACACGTAACCCACTTAGAACATTAAATAGAGAAGAACAGCTAAATAAAAACATAAGTATTTTAGGTAATGTTTATGCAAAAGCCAGATTAGCTCCTGGGTTGGAGTATAAAATAAACGGAGGTATGAATTTTTACGATAATTCATTCAAGAAAACAGAACTTCCTTACGGTATTTCTGGAGGGCTGTTTAATCAGCTAATTACACGTTACACGTATTTTGATACAAGGGTGAAAACAGTAACGCTTCAAAATAGTCTTCAATATAAAACCACTTTTAACGACAAGCATAACGTAGAAATTTTAGGTTTATCTGAACGTCAAAAAAGAAAAACAACCACATTAAGTGGTGTTGGTACAACCGATCTTGGTATTTCAGATATTGGCGCTGCATTATCGGGCGGAGCTGCAACAGTAGAGTATAATAAAATTGGATACTTAGGCAGATTAAATTATAACTATGATAATAAATATATTTTAGCGGCCTCAATAAGACGAGATGGTTCTTCTAGATTTGGAGCAAATAAAAGATGGGGAAATTTCCCTTCATTAGCCGGTGGTTGGGTAGTTAGTAATGAAAATTTCATAAGTGATACTTCAATATTAAACTACTTAAAATTTAGAGCTAGTTGGGGTCTTGCAGGTAATGACAATAGTGCAGGTGATTATAGTTATGAATCTAGTTTGCTTGCAAATTTTTTCTACGGTGACGATGCTGCTTTAGCGATTAGCTCTCTTCAGAATCCTGATTTACAATGGGAACAGACAGAAACTACAAATATTGGTGTAGATTTTGGTTTCTTCAAAAACAAAGTGACTTTTAGCGCAGAGTATTATAATAATACAAGTGATGATTTAATAGTTGCATTGCCGGCAGCAGCTTCTGTTGGGGTGCCGAATAGTACACCTACCAATATTGGTGGTATGACTACCAAAGGTTTCGAATTTAACTTAGGGATTAGCGAAGCGGAAAAAAAGTTTAAATGGTCTGCAAATTTAAACCTAAGTACAACTGAAAACGAGATTACAAATTTAGCACCAAACGTAGAGCAAATTTTTAATGGTGATAAGCCCAATGTATTAGCGAACGGATCTATTTCTAGAATAGCAGTAGGGGAGTCATTATGGCATTTCTATGGTTATGAAACCGATGGTATTTTTCAAAATGATGCTGAGATTGCTTCAGCGGCAACACAAAGTGGTGCGGCACCTGGTGATATTCGTTTTAAAGATAATAACGGAGACGGCGAAATTAATAGTGACGATAGGGTGGTAATAGGAAATCCTTTTCCAGATATCTCTTATGGTCTTTCATTAGATGGTAGATATAATAATTTTGACATGGCTGTTTTATTATCAGGTGTTGCGGGAAATGAAATATTCAACGCTACTAGATATTACTTAGATGGTGCATCCCAATTAACAAATACAAGTACAGCGGTATTAGATAGATGGACGACGACGAACCCTTCTACTACACAGCCAAGAGCAGTTTTAAATGACCCTAATCAAAATTCAAGAGTATCAGATAGGTATGTTGAAGATGGATCATATTTAAGATTGAGAAATATATCCATTGGGTATAGTTTGCCTAGTGCTACATTAAAAAGAATGATTGATGGTACATTCTCTAAGCTAAGAATATATATAAGTGCTCAGAACTTATTAACTATTACAGATTACTCTGGTTTTGACCCTGAAGTAGGTCCTTCATTGGATATAGGTTCTACCAGTGGTGATGGCAATAGTGAACTTGGTATAGATCGCGGACAATATCCACAGTCCAAGTCCTTTGTATTTGGTTTACAAATGTCATTCTAATCTTAAATATAAAATATTATGAAAAAATATATCGCTACAATTATCACTTTCAGTCTTTTGTTGAACGCATGTAAAACAGATGATTTAGAACTATCTAACGGTTCTGGAGTTTCTGCTGAAACATTCCCGCAAACACTGGCTGAGCTACAACAAACAATGAATGGCGTTTATTCGCCTTTACAATCTCAAGGATTATACGGTAGGTATTTATTCTATATGTATGATTATATGGGAGATGATTGCCAAACCCAAAGAGGAACTCCAGATTTATTAGAGTTCATAAACTACACTTTTACTTCTAGTAACAATGATATTTATTTATATTGGAAGAATGCCTATAATGGTATATCAAGAGCTAATTTTATTTTAGATAAAGAAGCTAATATTAATGAGCTTGAAGAAAGTGTTGCTTCACAAGAAGTAAAAGATAGATATATAGGTCAGGCAAAATTTTTAAGAGCATATTACTATTTTCTTTTAGTAGAAAGATTTGGGGATATTCCACTTTACACTACAACAAACGTTAGCCCGAACGGATTGGCGAAATCAGCAAAAGAAGAAGTTTATGATTTAATAATAAGTGATTTGACCGATGCTGCAACTAAACTACGATTAAAATCTAGCGAAGAAGCAGGTAGGGTAACCCAAGGTAGTGCAAATGCACTATTAGGTAAATTGTACCTGTATCAGCAAGATTATGCACTTGCAAAAGTTGCTTTTGATAAGGTTATAAATTCTGGAGAGTATAGTTTAACAGCTGATTATTATGATAATTTCAATACCGAGACAGAAAATAATTCTGAGTCCGTTTTTGAAGTTCAATTTTCTTATGACGGTGGTAATGCGTGGGCATATGCTGATTGGGGAGGGCAAGATAATGGTCATTCTGAAACGACTTTTAGGTCTGCCGAATATGGTGCTTTTGGTGGTTTTCATAATAATGATCCTTCTCAAGAATTATTGGATGAATATGAAGACGGCGATTCAAGATTTAGTGATAATTTTTACGTTGAAGGTGATGTTTATGGTATTGGTGGTGCAAATATCGTTACGGCTGATCAAGTAGGTTCAGTAAGTGCTTTATGGAGAAAATATACCAAAACTTATGGTCAAGATAATTCTAACTATAACGGGTTATCAGATATTAATCATCGTGCTATTAGATATGCAGATATATTGCTGATGGCTGCAGAAGTAGAAAATGAATTGAATAATAGTCAAGTAGCTATAGATTACCTTAACGCAGTACGTGATAGGGTAAATATGCCTAATTATGGAACTGATGAAATGAATGCTACATTTCCTGTTACAACCAAAGCAGAAATCTTTAATGCCGTTGTTCATGAA
This sequence comes from Maribacter sp. Asnod1-A12, assembly GCF_045063735.1. Lineage (NCBI taxonomy): Bacteria > Pseudomonadati > Bacteroidota > Flavobacteriia > Flavobacteriales > Flavobacteriaceae > Maribacter > Maribacter sp. Asnod1-A12. Next base: position 772,695 of record NZ_JBEFNZ010000006.1, on the reverse strand, counting down.
AGAAGAGTTGAGCTTGCAGGTGAACAATCTAGATTTCCTGATTTAATGAGATGGGGATTAATAGAAACGGTATTGAGTAGTAAATTTAATGCGAGTAAGAATTACTTACTTCCAATTCCTCAAGGGGAGTTCGATACAAATTTAATGTTAGACGCTTCGGCTGATCAAAACCCTGGTTATTAAATAGGTTAGTTTTCTTTTGTGTAAAAACTGACCTTTATAAAAGGTCAGTTTTTTATTTCAAGTAATTTGGCTTTTAATTTCTTTATTTAAATTTCATAAGATGAGATATACCCTAAAAACACCGCATTTTCTTATCATCCTATTTTGTTCCATTTTTATCTTTGATTCATGTACTACCAAAGAAGAATATAAAGGAGGTTCAAATGACCAACAGATGTTTGTAAAGAAAGATGCATCTTATTCTGGTATTGATTTTAGTAATAGCCTTCTAGAAACAGAAGAGTTCAATTATTTTAATTTCCAATATATTTATATGGGTGGTGGTGTTTCTGTAGGTGATTTTAATAATGATGATCTAGATGATATTTACTTTACCGGTAATATGGTTAATAATAAGCTATATATCAATGATGGTGAATTAAAATTTACAGATGTAACAAGTACATCAAATACGACCACGTCAAACGTTTGGTCAACTGGTAGTACAACGGTTGATATCAATAATGATGGGCTGTTAGATATTTATGTTAGTGTAGGTGGCAGAGATAATTCATTTGCCAATAAATTATTTGTGAATCAAGGTACTAATGAAAAAGGGATTCCTATTTTTTTGGAACAGGCAGAAGATTATGGTATTGCAGATGCAGGAAGAACACAGCAAAGCATTTTTTTTGATTACGATAACGACGGTGATTTAGATTTATATGTAATCAACTACCCAACTACCGATTTTAAGACACCAGTAAGTATTTATGCATTACTGTTAGATAATGCTCAACATGAATCTTCGAGTCACTTTTATAAAAATAATGGTGATAATACTTTTAGCGATATCACTAAAGAAAGCGGTCTACTATCGTTTGGTCTAAGCATAGGGGTTAGTGTGTCTGATGTTAATAATGATGGTTTTAAAGATATTTATGTGTCTAATGATTTTGCTAGTCCAGATTTCTTTTACATGAATAATGGAGATGGCACTTTTTCTGAAAAGAGTAAAGAGGTAACACAGCAAACTTCGTACTATGGTATGGGTACGGATATTGCAGACTTCAACAATGATGGTTTGTTCGATATCATACAGTTAGATATGGCACCTACTACGCACAAACGATCAAAAGAGAATATGGCAAGTATGCTACCAGAGAAATTTGATGAAATTATAAATCTAGGTTTACATCATCAATACATGTACAATAGTCTACAGCTCAATAGAGGCTTAGATCAACAGGGTTTACCTGTATACAGCAATATTGCAGCATTTTCAGGTGTAAAATCTACAGATTGGAGTTGGGCTGGCTTGTTTGCAGATTTCGATAATGATGGACAGAAAGATTTGTTCATATCAAATGGTACAAGGCGCGATATCAACAATAATGATTTTTTTAATCAATTTAAAAAGTCTCTTTATTTCGAAAAAACTATTGAGCATAAAAAAGATGATTTTAAGATATTAGAAAAAATGCCTTCAGAACCCTTAGCCAATTTTCTTTTTCACAATAATGGGGATTTAACATTTACCAACAAGAGTAAAGAATGGGGACTGGGAGATAAAGCTTTTTCTAATGGTGCCGCATATGCCGATTTCGATAATGATGGCGATTTAGATTTAGTTGTTAATAATATTGATGCTACCGCAGATTTATATGAAAACACACTTGAGAAATCTAAGAGCGGTAATTTTTTAAAAATAAAATTCGAAGGAACTCAGCAAAACCCTATGGGTGTTGGGAATATTGTTACTATTTATAAGGATGGAAATTTACAAGTATCAGAATTAATGTTGACTAGAGGGTATCAATCTTCAGTTGCTCCTAATATTCATTTTGGTGTTGGTGAAACTAAAACTATTGATTCATTGATAGTAAAGTGGGTTGATGGTACTACACATAAATTAACTGATGTATCAGCTAATCAAACATTGATCTTAGGCTTTAAGCAATCTATAAAAGAAGAAAACAAAATTAGCTCTAAAGAGAATACAACCATTTTTAATAGTGGTGATAGAAGTTCAGAAATTAATTACACACATGTTGAGAATAATTATTTCGATTTCACAAAAGAGCCTTTATTGCCTCATAGAATGTCGCAATTCGGACCAGGATTAGCGGTAGCCGATATAAACGGTGATGGTCTCGATGACTTTTGGGTTGGTGGAGCGCTGAATAGAGCAGGCGCCCTTTATATTCAAAATAAAGAAGGGAGTTTTGAAAAATCCAATAATGAACTTTTTCAAAGTGAAAGTAGATATGAGGATATTGACGGAATCTTCTTTGATGCCAATAATGATGGTTTACAAGATTTGTACGTTGTTAGTGGAGGAAATGAATTTGAAGCTAATTCAAAGAATTACGAAGACAGGTTATATATAAACATTGGTGATGGCTTATTTAAGAGAGATGATTTAGCATTGCCTAAAGCATATGAAAGCGGGGGTAAAGTACTGCCTATCGATTTTGATAATGATGGTGATCTAGATTTATTTGTAGGGTCTAGATTAGTGCCGCAAAATTACCCTACTCCAGCAACTAGTCATTTGTTAGAGAACATTAGTAGCGGGCAAGGTGTGAAATTCAAAGATGTGACTAGCATATCTTCCCCATTTACAGATTTAGGGTTGGTCACTGATGCAATTAGTATAGATTTTGATTTTGATAATGATGAAGATTTAATTGTTGTTGGAGAATGGATGCCAATTACATTTTTAGAAAATGATAATAAATCATTTAAAAATGTAACTGATAAAAATTATTTAGAGCATACCACTGGTTGGTGGTATAGCATTGCGAAGGCTGATTTAGATAAAGACGGTGATCAAGATTTTGTTGTTGGTAATTTAGGATTAAACTATAAGTACAAAGCAAAACCAAATAAAACCTTTGATGTTTATGCGAACGATTTTGATAATAATAATCAACTAGATATTGTTTTAAGCTATTACGAAGGTAAAAGACAATTACCGCTAAGAGGAAGAGAATGCTCTTCTCAGCAAATACCAGGCATTGCAAAGAAGTTTGATAATTATGAAAAATATGCAGATGCAGATTTGGTCGATATTTATACAGAAGATAAGTTAGAAGATGGTTTGCACTATAAAGCCGAAAGTTTTGCCTCTGTATATATCGAAAATAAGGGAGACGGCTCTTTTAAAAGTAAGAAACTACCTAGCGAAGCACAGTTTTCTTCAATCAATGCCATACTGGTAAATGATTATAATCATGACGGGAATAATGAGATTTTAATAGCTGGTAATCTTTTTGCTTCTGAAGCTGAAACACCTCGTAATGATGCTTCTATTGGTTTGTTAATAGAGAATAACGAAAATGGTCTACAATCTATATCATTAAAGAAATCTGGGTTTTTAGCAAAGAAGGACGTTAAAAAAATGAAAGAAATTAATATCGCTGGTCAACAGTATATACTAATAGCGAATAATAATGATGCTTTACAAATAGTAGAGGTAAACTAGTACTACTTTACCTCTTGCCATTTTATCAATGCTTCTAAAAAGTAATAATCGGCATAGTTCAAAGGTTCGTCATTTTCTTCTCCAGTATGAATATTACCTACAGAATGTTTTAATAAGAAACCTTGGTTGCTACCTAAATCTGCCAGATAATCATTAGACGAAAGTCGTCTTATTATCTTTTCGGCATAAGCAATCATAGCTTCTTTCTCTTCTGGTATGTAATGCTGTAATGACAATAGTGCAGAGGCAGTTATTGCTGCCGCAGATGCATCACGTGGTTCGTTTGGTATACCTGGAGCGTCATAATCCCAATAAGGAATTAAATCGTTTGGGATCGTCTCATTCACCATGATATAATGTGCAATGTTTTTTGCTTGTTCTAAAAATACACGGTCTTTCGTATTTTCATAAGTTTGAGTAAAACCATAAAGTCCCCAAGCTTGACCTCTGGCCCATGATGATGAATCTGAGTATCCTTGAGCTGTTTGCTTACTTCTTACATTACCGGTTTTACTATCGTAGTCAACTACATGAAAACTGCTGTAATCTTCCCTATAGTGATTGTTTAGGGTTGTTAGTGCATGATTTGATGCTATTTTATAGAACGTTGAATCATTTGTGAATTTAAAAGCTTTATACAACAATTCTAAATTCATCATATTATCTATAATCACGGGGATATCCCATCCTCTCTCAGAAATCCATCCCATATCCGGTGTCGTATCCCAAGATTGTATTATTCTACTATTTGGTCTATATCTAGTAATTAAAGATGTTGCTCCTTTTACAATTACGTTCTTGTAAAGGGTGTCATTCGTTAATAAATGACCATTGCCATAGCTACAGTCAAGCATAAACCCAACGTCATGTGAATTTGTAATGTACTTCACAGAGTCTAATGCAGCAGTAAATTTTATGGCATTAGCTTTCCATTCATTTTTCTGGTTGTGTTTATAAATGTACCAAAGAGAACCAGGAAAAAATCCACTTGTCCAATCTTGATAGGGGACTAATCGTACGCTATTATCTTTGGTTACACCTCTAGGTTGAAGTAATGGTTTTTCGTTAGAGATGTTATTAATAAGTAGGTCGTATTGTTTCTCTGAAAATAGAAAAACTCGATCAATTAACTCTTGTTTAGTTTCAACTTTATTCTCTGTAGCAATTAAAGTTGATGCCTCTGTTTTATATTCTTTACATCCAAAGAGGCAGGCTATAAGTACTACTATAATTGCAAATTTATCTTTCATCATCTTTTGATTTTGCTAGCGATGTTATTAGATATCAATCTTTGTTTTCATTCATATAGTACTTCTGTAATGTGTAAAATGCTTTTTTACGCATTCCTTGTTCAGATATAAGTCCTTTTCTGTTGAAGTCTTCTTGAATGCGTTTAAGAGGTCTGCGTGAGGATCTAAAGTCCATCAATATCCATGGAGATACACCTGCCAAGAAATCGATGTTTTTCATCATTTCTATGTTATTCTCGTAAACGTTAGCTTGATATTCTTCTGTCCATCTTTCATCAGATGCTCCATGAAGTCCATATAACGCTCCTGCACCAACTTCACTCATAATCATAGGTTTATCAAATTTACTGCTCCATTTTACTTCTGCACACGATTCTGGTGTCGCATAATACCACCCACAATAATTATTGATACCAATGACATCTACTAGGTTGCCTAAAGCGTCTTCAATATGTTTTCCATCATTACCTTCTGCTTGTGTATCTAACGCAGCTGTAATTAGGCGAGTAGGATCTAAAGATCTGGCTCGTTTAATAAGATTATCTAAAAATTGTAATCGGTCTTCTCCTTCCGGAGTTTCATTTGCAACCGACCATAAAATTACACCAGCTCTGTTTTTGTCTCTTGCTATCATTTCAGATAATTGGTTTTCCGCATTTTTATAGGTGTTCTTATTTTCAAAAGCAACTGTCCAATACACCGGAATTTCTGACCACACCATCAATCCCATTTTTTCGGCTTCACGAACCATTTGTTCATTATGTGGGTAATGTGCTAAACGTATAAAATTGCAACCCAATTCTTTTGCCCAACCTAAAAGGGTTTTACTTTCTTCTAATGTTGTTACTCTACCTGTTTTAAATGGCGCTTCTTCATGTATGCTTATCCCTTTTAAAAATATTTTCATGCCATTTAAGATAATGTCACTTCCATCGGTTGATATGGTTCTAAATCCTATTTCATCTGTAAGTGTTTCAGATGTGGTTGTCATTGAAATATTATACAGTTTTGGGTTTGTAGGGGACCATAATTGGGGCTTAGCTTTAAAATTGAATTTACCTAAACCATTGTTTATTTTGATTTCTACTTTTTTTGATAATTCTGGTATTTCTAAAATAACCTTGTCATTTTCTGAACTATTTTTAACACGAACCCATCCAGAAATTTCGTTTTTATTACTTGTAGATAGTTGAACGGAGTAATCATTAATAAATGTCTTCGGTGTTTTTACTAGATAAACAGATCTTGTAATACCGCCATAATTCCACCAATCTTGGTTAACTGTTGGTACATTTTCACGTTCTCTTCTGTTATCAACTTTAACAACAACAAAGTTATTACCATCTTTAACCTTATCTGTTATATTAAACTGAAAAGGTGTATAACCACCTTCGTGCGTACCAACCAATTCTCCGTTTAAATAAACTATAGCCTTGTAGTTTACGGCGCCAAAATAAAGGAATAGATTTTCTTGCTCATCCTTAATGTATTCAAAGTCTTTCTTGTACCAAATGGTGCCTTCGTAATAATACAGTTTGTCTTTCTGCGTATTCCAGTCTCCTGGTACAATAAGTTGATCGCTGGTGTCAAAATTATATTCTACAAGGTCAGATGGTTTTTTCATTTTCTTGTTAAGAAAATACCCATCTGGTTTAGGTTCTAATCTATGACTATAATACCCGTTTTCTAATGGGTCAACTATAATATCCCATAAACCGTTTAATGATATTTTCTCTCTTTCCTCTGTATTTTGAAATAGGTTAATATCAGAGTTTTCTTGGCATAGACCAGTTATAGATACTAATAATAATAGTATAAGTGTATATAGTTTTTTCATGTGTAAACGTTTAATTGATGATATATAATTATGTAATCCTGTTGTTGTGATAAATGTTGTCTTAGAAATTAATTTCTGTACTTCCAGCGTTTAATTCTAATTGATTTTTACCATATATAAATATTCCAGAGCTGCCTTTAGGTAATGAAACAAAACCTTTTAGCCGGTCTTTAGCATCTTTTTTAATAACTACTTGTATTTCTCCATTTGGGTGGGGCATTTTAGCGGTAATTTCATTTAAATCGCCAAAATTTGGTGCTATAGCTATTTTCTTAAAATTAGATTCGACGGGATAAATACCTGCTATAATTTTAAGAAAGTGATAATTTGGTGATGCTGACCATGCGTGGCATTCTGATCTTGGCTCTATATCCTTTTCTGCAAATGTGGTTAACCCTTGGTCTAATTGATTCGTCCAGCTATCTAGCATGTTTTGGTACTTATTACCTAAACCCGATTTATGTAAAGCTTCAAATAAATAGTATTTATAGTATATTGTAGTTTGTATCAAACTTTTGTCATCAAGAATTTTTTGCATTAATGCTTTCTGATTTTCTTTGGGTATGGCATCTGTTAGAATAGCCATTATGTTGGTATGTTGTGAAAACTGGGTCTTATTCGGTGTTTCTGCAAGCATTCCTTTTTCTTTTACAAAGCAATTTCTTAGAACACTATCACTTATTTTTTTTGCTAAATCAAGGTATTTTATAGCCTCTTCTTGATAGCCTAAATCACCAAAAATTTGAGCTGCATCTTGTAGTGTTTTTACAAATTGTAATGCTACTGATGTAGAATACCCATCATCTGCGCCAGGAGGTATTCCGTTTTTGTAACCCTTTGCCCAATCGGTGAAATTCCACCATTCCATATTTGCAGGCATGTAGTTATCGTCTACTTTATCTATCCACCAGTCAATTACAGTTTTCATACCAGGTATAAATTTTTTAACGAATTCATCATCGTTTTTATACATATGGTAATCATGTAACATATTAATCCACAGTAAAGAATATGTAGGTATTACTTGAACAATATAAGAGGGGTATCTACTTTGTGTAAGTCCGTTCGGTAATCTAGAATTATCGAACATTTCTATAGCTTTACGCATTAACCTGTCATCACCATCAACACTTATAGATACCTTGGCTTCTATTCTAGTATCACCAATATACTGTAGTTGTTCGTAATATGGGTCAATAAAACTTTCGGTAGATGAGTTTCTAAGAGTGCGCCAAGATGCATCCCAAATTTGGCTAAGTACTTCATTATTAGTTTTAAATTGTGCATTGTCTTTGAAAGGGTAAGCCGTAAATATGTTGTAGAAGTCATCAATGAACAATGCTTCATCTTTAGTTTCTATATCTAATTGTATAAATCGAAACGTTTTTTGTCCAAAAGGTTTGAATATTTGATCTTCTCCTCCATCTGGTTCTATGATATCATAATAACCTAAAATTTGTTTGCCTTCTATTTCATTTCTATTGCCTTTTTTCCAATTTGTATCATACAAAGCTTCTGCATATGTTATTTTAATTTGACTGTCTTTTCCTTTAGAATATTTAATTTCTGGGTGACCAATTGTATGGTGAGACATGTCTAGTAAAACGCTGACTTTTTTATTAGGAGGTATTATTAATTTATTTTTTCCTTTTATGAAATCTGTATTAGCTTTTAAACCTTCGGTCCTGGCGATTTTATTGAAACGTTGTTGAGTTTCTTCTAAAAAAGGAATTTTTCTAGGTACTAAGTACCATGTACTGCCATATAGAAAACCACGACCAACGGCAAACTCAACCGTACCCAATTTTGGATTTAGCCATTTTGTATCATCGTAGTCTGTATTTTGCCAGCCCCATTGGTGTTTTTTGGAAATTAGTTTTTCACCTGGTCCTGCAGCATAGTAACCTCGTAAAGAATCGCTGACAAATGGTATGCTTTTAAAACCTTCATCATTAATTACTTTCCATTCAGAATCTCTACCTGTATTAATATTTACAGTATTTTTTTTATCACCTTGTAATATAAATGCAGTTTGGAAAGTCATAGAAGAAGCTTTTCTATATTCTCCAAAATTGACCACTTCAGCAGAGACTATATTACTCCCGATCTTGAGGTAATTTGCAATATCAATGGTTTCGTATCTATAATTATCAATGTCAGATGAAGAAGGTCCAGAAAGTAAATATTTGCCATTTACATATAAACGATAGCGATTATCTGCTGAAAGGTGTATTATGAATTTTTCTGGTTTCGAGTCCAATTCAAAGGTTCTTCGAAATAAGAATTTTCTAGCATCTAACGTTGATTCTTTTGGGTGAGTAATCCATTGAGAGGTCCATGTATGTTTAAGTTGTGTAAACTCTTTACCTTCATGATTTATAGTTACGGTAGATTCTTGCGAGACCATTAAATTAGATACAACTAGGAAAAATATAAGAGTATAAAAGCGTGCATATTTATTCATCATATTCAATGTATTTTTTGACGTAGTTATAATTGTTTTTATTGATGTAAATTTGTCTAATTGTTCAGATAAAGACATAAGAAATAATACTAGAAATAATTTTTTCTAATGACACTTTAATAAGAACAATGATACATCTAATTGAAAAAATCGTTTTTCTATGGCATTTTTAGATGTTTCAAAATAAATTTATTGGTGTTTTTAACTGCTGTTTTTGATTCAGGAGTTAAGTAATAACCTTGCCAAACATGCCACATACCTTCGTATACATCTAGCTTTGTTTCTATACCGTGGTTATCCAAGATTCGGTACATTCTTATAGCGTCACTTAATAATATTTCTTTACTACCAACCTGTATTAAGGTTGGTGGAAATTTTTTAGAAAAGTCACCATAAACAGGGGAGACATATGGGTTTTTAAACTCTGTCTCAGGGGCATATGCTAATGCTGCGTTTTCTAAGAGATTTGAATATTTTAAACTTGGGTCGTTATCTGCTAACGTAAAATGACTGTCGCCTACTTTTGCTACATCTAGCCATGGTGACCATAAAACCAATGAAGATGGTAATGGTAAATTTGAATCTCTTATTTTTAAAATACTACCAGCTGCCAATCCGCCACCTGCTGAATCTCCATAGAACGCAATATTTTCAGCGTCATATTCATTTAGGAGCGCTTTATAAAACTGAATAACCTCATTTGTTATGGCTTCAAATTTTGCCTGTGGGGCTAAGGTATAGTCAATGGCTATAATTCTTAATCCAGAGATATCTGCTAGTGGAAGCATAGATGCCAATGTCGCATCGGCACTTAAAGAAACATAACCGCCACCATGCACATAGACTATTACTTTATCGTTTTTCTTATACTCTTTTGGTTTAATGTTTATTGCCCTAATACCACCAACGGTTATGGTATCTATTGATGGTTTATAAAATAGTTTAATTGGTTCTATCGCTTTTAACACCCTGTTTTCTAAATTGTTTTGGTAATCTATCCACTCTTTTAGGGGTGCATCGGGATTTGGTAAATAGGCATTGTTTTTTGCAAACCTTCCTCTTTTTTCAAGAATTTCTTTTGCTTCTTTAGAAATGGTAGAGGGTACATAATATTCGTCTTTAAGAGTAGTTAGCTCAAAACGCATTTGATTACTGTTTTTGGGAATGGTATCATCAACTTTTCCTTCTAATATAATTTGGCCGTTATCGGGTATAGCTTTTACTAAAGCATATTTGTTGCTATTGTATTGTATAATTTCACTTTCTATTTCGTTTCCGTCTTGGATTGTAGATAGAGACACCCAATTATTGGCTAAACGAACTTTTACAGTTAATGGATAGTCGTAAATATCATCTCTCATTTCATCCTTTAATGTGATATGAATTTTAGTCGCGGAAACAGAATCTATATTGATAGAATGTGTTGCATATTCTTGAGCATATTTTGCAATATCAGGAAAAGTGCCAATCCATAATCTATCTTCTTTTTCTTTGAGATATTTAAGAAAATCTATGGTTTTGTTTTGTGATTCTAAGGTAGATACTTCATGAAAATGAGTGCTACCCCAACCTCTATAATAGTTTTTACCTTCTAATGTTGATGTCTTGTCTAAGAGCGGTAATATGTAATGATTACGAGTACTGTCGTTTTCATAAATATGAGGATTGGAAATACTTCTTACCTGTTTAAAATCTATTTGATTTGCAGTGTTTAATCTGCCAATAACTCCTCTACTAGCTATAAAGTGTTTACTAGCCTCATTTTCATTTCCTTCGCCCCATGGATATGCATATGTTAAGCATTTTTGATTTTTAATATGCTTTTCAATTTTTGATTTTGTTCTATTTAATCTGCGGTTGTATTCTTTTAAAGAAGGAAAATTGATGCCTTTGGTTTTATCTTCGTACCAATTTCTATCATCATGACCTTGTATAGCATTTCCTTTTTTTGCAAGTTCATTGAATAATGACCAATTCTTTACATTGTATTTTTCTTCAGCCTCTGTTATTATAAACCATGTAAAATTGAAAGAAAATCGTTTCTGTTGTTCAATCCAAAAAGGAATATCCTGTTCATAGTTATCGTCAATGGTAATGCTAAATGCACTTAATTTATCATCGTTCCAAAGAGAAACAGATGCATCACCAATATTTTGTACCCAAATTTTATCGGTTAGATCGAACCTAGATGTAGTTGCATCTTCCAAAATAAAATTATCTTGACCATGAGTTGTTATTACTAGTAATAAAAAGATAAATAGCGATGCTATATTTTTGATTTTCATTTCTGCTCTAAGAATTTAATTCAATGTTGAAATTACAGGCTGTTTCCTATTCCAATCAATAGTGTGGATAAAATGATTACAGAGAGACCGAGCCATAATGTGCGCATGGTTTTTTTAGAGACACCTTCCCATTCTTTAAAATAAACTCCCCAAAGTGTGCTAAAAATGATAATGAAGGCCATGTGTAAAGACCAGCTGGCAAATTCATATTCTTCACCTAGAAAAGTTGTACCCATACCGTAAAAGAAAAATTGAAAATACCAGGTTATACCACCAGCTATAGCTAGCAAATAGTTTTTGGGTTTGTTGGGTATTTTTTCATCTGTAAGTTGACCAAATGTTTTGTTCCTAATGCCTAAAACAACTGTCCAAATGATATTGGTTAATAATCCACCCCAAAGGATCCATACAATAACAGGGTTGTTTTGAAATATATTCTGGACTCCGACTTTTAAAGCCTCATCTGCAATTGGTTTACCTGCGGCGAGTCCAAAAGCAAAACAAGCACTCAGAATACCTGAGATGATAGCTATCACAATACCTTTAGAAAGGTTGAATTCTGCAACAGCAGCTTGTTGTTGTTCTACGTTTAAATTTTTCTCTTTTAAAATTCCGGCTTTTCCCGCAATTGCAATTCCGAGTAGTGTAACTAATACCCCGATTAAAACAATAATACCACCGGGTGTTTCTAATAACTGAAAAAATGTACCAGAATAAATTGGTGGTATTAGTGTGCCAAATGCCGCGGTAAAGCCTAAGACAACGGCCATACCTAAGCCTATGCCTAAATAACGCATAGATAAACCAAAGGTTAATGCTCCTATACCCCAAAGTACACCAAAAACGAAGGTGTAAAGTTTGGTTTCAAAATCTGCCGCGAACAAAACATCAAATAAATTTGGTACTGTAAACCAAGCCATCAGTATTGGCGCTATTAGCCATGCGGCAATACCTAATACAAACCAAGAAGTTTCCCAACTCCACTTTTTTATTAGTTTAAAAGGAATGTAAAAACTACCTGCTGCAAAACCACCAATTGCATGTAAAATTAAACCTAGTAATGCACCCATAGTTTTATTTAATTTTTAGGCCGCTTCATAATTTTTGTTCAAAACTGTTTTGGCTTTTTGTAATTCTTCTTTTGTAAAAGAATCTGCTTTGGAAGCAGATACGGCACCTTTAAGTTCATGAATGTTTTTTGCGCCAGATAAAGTAGTGGTTACACCATTTTGATCCAAAACCCATCGTAATGCAGCCTCTGGCATGTTATGAATGTCGTTCTGTATTAGAAATTTAAAAGCATTTACTTGTTCAATTCTTTCCGCAAGTTGCTCACGAGAATAACGAGCATTTAAAGTTCCTTCTTTAAAAATAGTGTCTTTTTTAAATGCTCCCGATAAAAAACCATTAGCAAGGCACTCTCTTGCGAACACGCCTATATTCGATTCATGCAATTCATCTATTAGCTTTTGTGATTCTCTGTTCATCAAGCTAAGTACAACTTGTACAACATCTATTTTGTTTTCATTTGCCCATTGTCTTGCCATGTTTTCGGTTTGGTTGAACATCGAAACAGAATGCCCCATAAAGCGGACTTTACCTTGCTTTTTTACATGCTCTACACCTTCCCAAACATCATCGTTTATTTCATCGGAAGAGAAAGGAGAATGAAAAAAAAGTACATCTATGTAATCGGTTTGCAAGCGTTTTAAACTTTCGTCAACAGAATCTATAATTCGTGATTTATAAAATTGCGAAGCGCCATTTTTAATACAAGGATTTCTGCCAAATTTTGATGATATGAAAACCTTGTCTCTTTTGCCTTTCAAAGCTTTACCTAATACTATTTCAGCAACACCATCTTGCTTATCTGTTCCATATTGTGGAGCCGTATCAAATAGGTTAATACCCATATCTATACCTGCATGAATTGTTGCGACACCATCTTTTTCCGCAACACCACCGTAAACATTGTTTCCGAAAGCCCAAGTACCTAAGCCTATCTCACTTACATTTAATCCAGTACGCCCTAATATTCTTTTTTTCATTTTAAAAATATGTTAGTTTTAAACCTTCTATTTTTTCTGATGCATTCAGTACAAAGGTTTTCGCTATTTGCTCACCAAGTTTTTTGCTGGCTAATCTTGGGTCTTTACCAGATACTGCATCTTGCTCAAGTGTTATTTCTCTATCTTTCGGTAAATTATCCAGAACTACTGTCTGGGGTTCATAATACAATTGTAAAGATGTCTCGCCTAAGGCAGAATGATTAGCTTCTAATAACTCATTAGGCAAGATGTCAAACTCTGCCAATGCCCAGATATAATAGTCTGTTTGTTTTTTGTTAAACTGTTCGGCTACCTCTTTTAAAATATCGAGATGAGGTTGACCGGCATGACCAGATAGTAAGACCACTATTTTAAATTCTTGAGAGATTAATTGTTCTATATATTCTTCGCAAATAGAGCGTACTAATCGTTCAGAAAACTCTATGGAATGTTTAGGAAAATCAACACCCGGATATGATTTTATTAAATTGGCAGCTAAACTTATAGGCGGAAAAACTAAACCACCAGAAACTATTGCCAAATCAGAGCATAGATGATGAGCTTTATGGGTGTCCAACCCTGTTGGGTTGTGATTGCCATGATATTCAATTGCTCCCCATGGTATGTAAGCAATTGGAGTTTTTTTGAATATGGCTTCTATTTGTAAAGGCAACATTCTGTCAAAATGCCCCCAATTAGCATCATCCATTTTTAATCCCAGTTTTTATGATATATTAAAGGGTTCTGCTCTTCGTTATTTAAAACATCCCCAATTTTCAATGATTTAAAATAATCATCTGGCAAAACATTTTGTTTTCCATTAAAAACAGCGCCATCTGGCATATATGCGCAGGTCATTGCTTTTCTTGTTCTAGGGGTCATGTTAACACCAGCAGCATGAATTGTTAACCCGTTATGAAAAGTGCAACTACCAGCTTTTATTACCGCAGGTTGCGGGTCTTTTGAGCCATATTTTGGGTACGAATTAAAAACATCGCCCATATTAGAACCAATGCCAGGTTCTACAAGTTCGGTATCTTTATTGGAGCCAGGCATAAAATACAAACAGCCATTTTGTAACGTTACATCTTCTAAAGCTACCCATATACTCAAAGCTTCTCTGTCATTAAAAGACCAAAACGGAGTATCTAAATGCCAAGAAGTTGGGTTGCCCCATGGTTGTTTTACTAAAGATTGGTCATGCCAAATACGAATACCATCTGCTTGTGCTAAATTTGCAGCCATTTTACCTAGTCGCTTGTCAAGCATCAACTTCTTTACGCCATCATCTGTCATCCATAAATTAATGATCTGGTCAAAAACCTTACCGAAATATTCAGCATCTTTGTTGATGCCATCTGAATCTCCTGTTTTTACTTCTGAATGAGGAAATTTTCTTCCTTGCCTTTTTTCAATAGCTAAATCAATGGTATCTTTCCATAACTTTACTTCCTCTTCATTCAAGAAATCATCGACAATTAAAAATCCGTTTGTGCGATAACTTGAAATTTCTTCTGCCGTTAAATCATGTCTCATAACTCGATAATTTTGGAATTTTGAATATTGGTTTCGATTTGTTAAACAATACTAGAATAAATTAGTATTTGCTTCATCCTGTGCTATCCTGTAATGCTTTAAATCTATTTTTTATTACATAGAGTTGCGATCAATAAGGTTAAAAGGGTTTTTAATTTTACTCATTTTAGAATCTAAAATTAATTGGGCTGCCGATTTTCCCATATTTTCAAAATCTGTGGATATTACGGTTATGCCTAAGAGCTCTTTTAAAGGGGTGTCGTTATATGAGATAATACCAATATCTTCTCCTATAGACATATGGTCTTCGCGAATTTGATGAACCAAATTCACTAGGTCCGTTTCTTCAATTGTAATATAGAGATCTCCCTTCTTTAAAATCATATCATCATATATCTCGTTTAGTATTTCAAAATCTAGATTATTTTCTGCACAGAATTTTCTAAAACCAAATACAATGCGTTTTGGATAGGGGTATTCAATTTTTTCAGGATAAACCAATAAAAGTTTTTTATACTTTATAATTTTATCGATACCATCATTTAGCGCATTGTAAATGTCGTTTTCAAAATCTTGATATACTTCAGAATAATCACCCTTTAAATCAATCTTATTATTATCCATTATAATAAGTTTCTTCTTAGGGATATCATTTAATTTATTGATGATAGATTCAGAAAAACTTTTATGCTTAAGTTGCTCAGATTTAAAATGTGGCATTACTAGATAATAATCATATGCACTCTGACTTTTGTCTAATAGATTCAAAAATAAAGATTCGTTGCAGTGGTAAATAAACAAATCTGTATGTACATCGCTGCCTAAGGAGTTTATAAATGAATTGTAAATTTTCATTTTATAAGTGCTCATTTTGTTTGTAAGAAATAGCACGTTGATTTTAGAAATTAGCTGTGTTCTTGATACAAAGTACCCTTTGCCTCTTACGGAGGTGATGATTTTTCTCTCTTTTAAAATTTTGTAAGCTTTTTCGACAGTGTCCCGCGATAATAAGAACTCTTCACTAAACATATTTATAGACGGTAACTGTTCATCTATTACGATTGATCCTGAGGCAATACCATCAATTATTGAATCAACAATTTGTCTATATTTAGGTTTTCTTGACTTTCTGTCAATCACTATTTTTCTAAATGTTATCATGAAAAGGGGGTTGTTGATTTATTGTTTACAGGGAATGATTTTGCTTGTAACATTACTGATTAAAGCTATTATTCACTTAAAATACGTAATGATTTTACTTAAACAAGGGTAAAATAAATATTTAAAGCAAGAGCGCTAATTTACAGTATAGTACAGGATGCTATATTGGTTGCTAACTTTTAGCTTAGCTTGCTAATGTAGCGATAATACTAATTATTTAAGTAATGTTCATGAGTCATATATCTGAGAATTTAAAGTATGTTGATTATTTATGGGACCACAAGAAAGCCGCCGAATTAGGTGATGATCAAGTTGCCTTATTTCTCTACCGTTCAAATATTTTAGGTGCAGATTTGAGAATAACCAACTACGGTGGTGGAAATACAAGTTGTAAAACCATTGAAAAAGATCCGTTGACAAATGAAGAAGCTGAAGTAATGTGGATTAAAGGTTCTGGTGGCGACATCGGTACCTTGACCAAAGCTGGTATTGCAGGTCTTTATACGGAGAGACTGCGGAATTTAAAAAATGTTTATGGTGGTCTAGAGGATGAGGATCGTATGGTTGGTCTATTCAATCATTGCATTTACGACTTAGAAAGTAAAGCACCTTCTATCGATACCCCGTTACATGGATTGTTACCTTTTAAACATATAGACCATCTACATCCAGATGCTTTGATTGCGGTTGCCGCAGCAAAGGATAGCGAAAAGGTGACGAAAGAAATATGGGGAGATACCATGGGGTGGGTTCCATGGCAAAGACCTGGTTTTGATTTAGGTCTTCAGCTAGAAAAATGTCTAAACGACAATCCCGGAATTCGTGGGATTGTATTAGGTAGTCACGGACTTTTTACCTGGGGCGATACCTCTTATGAATGTTACATAAATAGTCTTGAGGTTATTGAAATGGCTTCAGAATACATAGAAAAAAAGATTGCCGATAACGGTAGTGTATTTGGTGGTCAAAAATTAAAAAGCCTTGATAAAGAAGATCGTGTAGAAAAAGCTGCACAATTAATGCCAATGCTAAGGGGGCTTTGCTCGTCTGAAAATAGAATGATCGGTCATTTCAATGATAGTGATGTTGTTCTTGAATTTATAAACAGTAATGATTTAGAACGTTTAGCGCCAATGGGCACTTCATGTCCTGATCATTTTCTAAGAACTAAAATACAGCCATTAGTGCTTACATTAGACCCTAAAGAAGACCTTTCAGATACGGCAACGGTATTTTCAAAATTGCATCCAGTATTTGAGCAATATAGAAAAGAGTATAATACTTATTATAAAACGCATAAACGTGATAATAGTCCTGCTGTTAGAGATGCTAATCCTGTTATAATTATCTACCCTGGTGTAGGTATGTTCAGTTTTGCTAAAAACAAACAGACTACTCGGGTTGCTAACGAGTTTTACATAAATGCAATCAATGTGATGAGAGGTGCCGAGGCAATCACATCATATACTTCTTTACCTAGACAAGAAGCTTTTGATATTGAATATTGGTTACTTGAAGAAGCGAAGTTACAACGTATGCCTAAAGAAAAACCCTTATCTCGTAAGGTAGCTATGGTTACTGGTGCAGGTGGTGGTATTGGTAAGGCAATAGCCGATAAATTAGCTGAAGAGGGAGCTAATGTTGTGTTGACCGATATTGTTGAGAGCAGACTTGAAGAAGCGGTCGCTACCTATGCTAGAGATGTTGCAAGCTATGCCATTTGCGATGTTACAAAAGAAGTATCTATAAGCGAAGCTTATAAAAAAGCATGTTTAGAGTTTGGAGGTGTAGATATTGTAATTCATAGTGCAGGTCTTGCAATTTCAAAACCATTAGAAGAAACTACAGATAAAGATTGGGATATACTGCAAAACGTACTGGTAAAAGGTCAGTTCGAACTTGCGAAACAAGCTGTAGGTATTATGAGAAAACAAAACTTAGGAGGTGATTTCATTAGTATTGCCAGTAAGAATGGTCTGGTATCAGGTCCAAATAATGTTGCTTACGGAACAGCGAAAGCGGCCCAACAACATATGGCAAGGTTATTAGCAGCGGAATTGGGTGGTGATAAAATACGTGTAAATACCGTAAATCCTGATGGGGTTATTGTAGGTAGTAAAATATGGGAAGGTGATTGGGCAGAAGGTAGAGCAAAAGCATACGGAATTACCGTAGATGAGCTACCGGCACATTATGCAAAAAGAAATCTTTTAAATGAAATTATTTACCCTAAGGATATTGCAAATGGTGTATTTGCTTGTGTAGGTATTTTAGATAAAACCACCGGAAACATCATCAATGTTGATGGCGGTATGAGTAATGCCTTTGTAAGATAAATTAGTTTGTACTTTCATGGGTTATTAGGGTTAATTAGCTCATGGAAGTATTTTTCCAATAATTAAGAAGTTTATGAGAATAGATAAAAATCAACTTGGTGTTGCAAATAGAAAAGACATTATTGAGCATAATGAAAATTTCGAATTTTTAGCTAATAAATTGACTAAAAATGGAAAGAATGTTGATGCAATAATAAAAAAAATTGAAGACTTTCAGATAGCCATACCAAGCTGGGCATTAGGTGCTGGAGGTACTCGTTTTGGTCGTTTTGGTTTCCAAGGCGAACCATCTAGCCTAGAGTTGAAAATTGATGATGTGGGTATTGTTCATTCTCTCACGCAAAGTGCGGGTGCCATTTCATTACATATTCCATGGGATGTTCCTCAAGATTATAATGCTATAAAAGACTTGGCTAAATCTCACAACATCATATTTGATGCGGTCAATTCCAATACCTTTCAAGACCAAAGAGATTCAAAAGAAAGTTATAAGTTCGGGTCGCTGAGTAACACAAGTAAAGCTGCACGAGAACATGCAGTGGCACATAATATTGAAGTTATAAAAATTGGCGATAAACTGGGTTCAAAAAGTTTAACGGTATGGTTGGCAGATGGGGCTAATTTTCCTGGTCAGAATAATTTTCAATCTGCACTTCAAAATACTGAAGATAGTTTAAAGGATATTTACAAAACGTTACCTGATGATTGGAAAATGTTTATTGAATACAAACCTTACGAGCCTAATTTTTATAGTACGGTAATTCAAGATTGGGGTACCTCTTTTATGCTAGCAAATGCCTGTGGAGAAAAAGCATATACTCTAGTTGATTTAGGGCATCACTTGCCGAATACCAATATCGAACAAATAGTTTCTACCTTAATGTTAAAAGGAAAATTAGGTGGTTTTCATTTTAATGATAGTAAGTATGGCGATGATGACCTTACTGTTGGCAGTGTTAAACCTTATTCTTTATTTTTAATTTTTAATTCCTTGGTATATGGTATGGAGAACAATCCTCAAAACCCATATCCTGCATGGATGATAGATGCTAGTCATAATATTAAAGATCCTTTAGAAGATTTAATTCAGTCTTTAGAAGCCATAAAAGAAGCATATGCAAAAGCGTTGCTTGTAGATCAAAAGCTTTTAACGACCGCACAATTAAATCATGATGTTGTAAAATGTCAAGAGATACTTCAAGCTGCCTACCGAACGGATGTGCGACCATTACTTGAGAAGGCAAGGCTAAATAAAGAAGGTGCATTAGATCCCTTAAAAGTTTATAGGTCATTGCAGGTAAGAGAAAATTTGATTAGAGAAAGAGGCGCTGATTCAGTCGCATCTGGTCTATAATTATACTGTAATGAAGATAAAGGTAACGGCTGTATTCGATATTGGAAAAACGAATAAAAAATTCTTTCTTTTCGACGAATCTTTTAGAGAGATTTATCGCGAGTATATTCGTTTTGAAGAAATAGAAGATGAAGACGGTTACCCTACCGAAAATCTAAAAGCTTTGAAAGATTGGGCTGTCGGCATTTTTGATAAAATGCTAGACACAAAGGAATATGATATACAAGCTTTAAACTTTTCTTGTTATGGAGCTAGTTTGGTGCATATTGATGAAAACGGTAAGCCACTTACGCATCTTTACAATTACATGAAACCTTTAAAGGATGAGGTTTTAGGTTCTTTTTATGAAACTCACGGTGCAGAAACCGAAATTACTAGAGTAACCGGGTCACCAAAATTAGGCATGTTAAATGCAGGAATACAGTTATATTGGCTAAAGTTAGCCCAGCCAGGGGTCTTTGAAAAAATTCAGTATTCGTTACATCTACCACAATATTTAAGCTATTTATTTACAGGTATTCCGCTAAGTGAGTATACAAGTATAGGTTGTCATACCATGCTATGGGATTTTGAAAAGAAAGACTATCACGACTGGGTGTATAAGGAAGGTATTGATAAGAAATTGCCTCCAATTCAATCATCATGTAAAACAACACTGGTTAACTATAAAGGACATCATATTAATGTAGGTAGTGGTATTCATGATAGCTCATCAGCTCTAGTACCGTATATTCGTAGTGTTTCCAAGCCTTTTTTATTGGTTTCCACTGGTACATGGAGCATTTCTATCAACCCTTTTAATGAGAGGATGTTGGGTTTAAATGATATTGAAAATAGTTCGCTTTTTAATATGCGAGTAGACGGAAGTGCTGTAAAAGTTTCGCGATTATTTTTAGGTAACGAGTACAAGGTCCAAGTCAAAGTATTATCCGATTATTACAATGTGCCTTATGACTGTCATAAAAAAGTAAAATTCAATCAAGATATCTTTTTAGAAATCAACAGAAATTTTACTCACATGTTCAAGTGGTCTACTATGTATTCAGAACATATGCCTAATGAAACCATATTGGTATACGATAGTTATGAATATGCTTATCATCAATTGCTTTTAGAATTAGTTTTACTTCAAGAGAAGAGTATTAAAGCTTCTATTGGAAATTCTAAAATCAAAAAACTTTATATTGACGGTGGTTTTAGTGATAATATAGTGTACATACAAATGCTTTCACAATTTATGAACACGATGAAGCTTAGAACTGCAAATTCTTCGCTTGGTTCTGCTCTAGGTGCTGCAATCGTTATTTCAGACAAGATATTAGAACCTAAATTTCTTAAAAATAATTACGATGTTAAAAAACACGTGCCACTTATTTTAAAATAAAATTAGTTATGGCTATGAATTTCAACTCAGACTATCCGTCAGTAGAGGATTTGCGGTCTAAGGCAAAATCAAGAATTCCAAAGTTCGCTTTTGAATATTTAGATGGTGGCTGTAATGAAGATGTAAGTCTTATTAGAAACACATCTGATATTCGAAAGGTTCAGTTACAACCACGGTACCTAAGGAATAATGGTACATCTAGTTTAAAGACGAAAATAATGGGGATGGAGTTTGATGCTCCTTTTGGTATTGCCCCTGTCGGACTTCAAGGTCTCATGTGGCCAAATACACCGGCTATTCTTGCAAAAGCAGCACATAATCATAATATTCCGTTTATACTTAGTACTGTTACCACCATGGATATTGAAAAAGCTAGCGAGCTGACAGAAGGTAATGCTTGGTTTCAATTGTATAACCCCGTTGACGACGCGATAAGAGATGATATTATCGATCGTGCCGAAGCTGCGGGCTGCCCTGTTCTTGTTTTATTATGCGACGTACCTACCTTCGGGTACCGCCCGCGCGATTTTAGAAATGGATTGGCACTACCACCAAAAATGACTATGGCTAATATTCTTCAAATTTTAGGAAAACCCCAATGGGCATATAACACCTTAAAATATGGTCAACCTACTTTTGAGACATTGAAGCCATATACGCCAGAAGGGCTAGATTTAAAGCAACTAGGTGCTTTTATGGATAAAACTTTTTCAGGTAGATTGAATGAAGAGAAAATTAAGCCAATTAGAGATAAATGGAAAGGAAAACTAGTTTTAAAAGGAGTTGCTTCTGAACAAGATACTCAAGATGCTATACGCATGGGTTTTGATGGTATTATCGTTTCTAACCATGGCGGTAGACAGTTAGATGCAGCTCAATCGACGATAAATTCGCTTCAAGAAATTACAGCTAAATATAGCAATCAAATTGAGATTATGATGGACAGTGGCTTACGTTCAGGTCCTGATATTGCGCGTGCAATAGCTAGTGGTGCTAAATTCACCTTTATGGGTCGTTCTTTCGTTTATGGAACTGGCGCGTTAGGTGACAAAGGCGGTGATCATACTATCGGGATGCTAAAAACACAGTTTAAACAGGTTATGGATCAATTATGTTGTGAACGTGTTGAAGATTTACCAAAACATCTTATATAAATTGCAATTATTTTTCTGTTCTCAATAATTTGCAATAGAGAAGCCTTTTGAAAAATCAAGGGGCTTTTTTTATGGATGATTTTTTTATAATAAGCTCTTTAGAACTTCCTTTTAAAACAGATTTGTAAGTTTTAACCTTTATTTACTTCTAATACTCTAGATTAAATTAACAGTTTAGAAAGGTCAAATATGGGGTTCGAAAAAGTATCGTTTACAAATTCTGAAGGAAAACAATTAGCGGCTAGGTTAGAAATACCTAATGACCAAGAGGCGCATAGTTATGCCATTTTTGCACATTGTTTTACTTGTAATAAGAATTTTTCTGCCGTTCGTAATATATCAAGAGCTTTAGTGAATAAGGGTATTGCCGTACTTCGATTCGATTTTACCGGGTTAGGTGATAGTGAAGGTAGTTTTGAAGATACCAATTTTTCATCGAACGTTTCTGACCTTATTCACGCGGCCAAATTTTTAGAAGAAAATTATAAGGCTCCTGCTTTATTAATTGGACACTCGCTTGGTGGTGCAGCTGTGATTTTCGCTGCTTCTCAAATTGCATCTGTTGTCGCTGTTTCAACTATTGGTGCTCCATCTTCACCAGCTCATGTAAAACATTTATTCATATCTAATGTGGAAGAAATAAATGCTATAGGAAAAGCAAAAGTGAATATTGGTGGTAGGGACTTCACCATTAAAAAAGATTTTATTGATGATATTGAGTCAAAACCTATGAAAGAGGTTTTAAAGAACTTGAGAAAACCATATTTGGTCATTCATTCGCCACAAGATACTATTGTGGGTATTGAAAATGCAAAAGAACTATATCAATACGCGCATCATCCTAAAAGCTTTATTTCAATAGATAAGGCGGATCATCTTTTGACGGATAATGAAGATTCTACTTATGTAGGCAATGTTATTGCTGGTTGGGCAGAGCGTTACCTAGATATTCCTAAGAGAGCACCATTAAAGACTGCTCATCAAGTAGCGGTGAGTATAGGTAATGAAGGCTTTACCTCTGAAATAGTTTCTGGTAATCATTTGTTGATTGCAGATGAACCTACTGATTTTGGTGGAAATGATTTTGGTCCTTCTCCGTATGATTATGTTTCATCAGGATTAGGAGCTTGTACCGCAATGACATTGAGAATGTACGCCACTAGAAAGAAATGGGATTTACAAAGAGTAATAGTACATGTTGATTATGGCAAAGAGCATGCCCCAGATTCTGAAAACACAGCAACGATTAAGAAAATAGATACCTTTAAAAGAAAAATAGAACTGTTCGGTAATCTAGACGAAAAACAACGTCAGCGGTTATTGGAGATTGCCAATAAATGTCCCGTACATAAAACTTTAACCACTGGTTCTACAGTATTAACGGAATTAAAATAGAATTAAATATTAAGATATGATACAAGCAATATGGAATAACGAGGTAATAGCAGAAAGTGATGTTACAGTAGTGATCGAAGGAAATCATTATTTTCCTCCAACAGCAATAAAACAAGAATTTTTTAAGAATACTGAGACCCATACAAACTGCCCTTGGAAAGGTGTGGCATCATATTATGATATTGAGGTTGACGGTGATGTAAATAAAGATGCTGCATGGTATTATCCTGAAGTTTCAGAATTAGCCAAAGGAATTAAGGGTTATGTGGCTTTTTGGAAAGGTGTAGAAGTAAAATAGTTTATATTAAAAAAGGTCAGCTTTAGGCTGACCTTTAAATTTTTAACTTAAATAATTTTTGCATTTATGCAGTAGCATTTTGTGGTGCCCAATGGCTACACGACATGCCCGGAGCAGCTTTTTGTGGGTTAGCACAATCGCTTGACTCAAATCTAATACAGGTTACACAATTAGTATCGTCCTTCAAAGCTGCTTTCATTTCAAAACTATCACAAGTATAGCTGTTTCCGACTTTTACGCCATGAACTTTACAAGTATTTCCTTCTACTAAGTTATCGCAGTTAACGCAACTATTTCCTAATCTTATCGACATAATCTTTTGTTTTAAATTCAATTTAAATTTACAGCTGTATGTCTTTAGAAGCAATTCAAATAGCTGTTTTACAGTAGTATGTATTTAGATTATTTAAAAATAGCGGCGATTTTAGTAATGCATTACAGGTGATTTAGAAGCGTTTTTGACCTGAAAACTCCATCGCTTCTCCTTTGCCAAAACCAAAACTGATACCCAAGGTTACAAAGCGGCCTCTTTTACTATAATCTCTTAAATAATATGTGGGTTGGCTCGTGATACTCTCGCTTATACGCGAAGCAAAAACATCTCTCACGCTAAAGTTGATAATGGCTTTCCCTTTAAGAATCTTCTTTCGTGCTCCAAAGTCCATAAAAAGATTTTCGGAAACTTCTTGTTGAAGTGTTCTGTAACTGGAGCGGTAATTGCCTATAAACTCTAAATCAATATCTGCAGGTAATTTAAATTTTCCGGTTAAACGTGTAGACCATTGATTGCCTTCAAAATCGAACGAGCTACCTTCAAAGTCTCCTTCTCTTGTAAAATGACTGTAATTGAAATCGTTTGTGAATGACAACCAATTGGCAGGAATGTATTTTGCATTAAATTCTAAGCCGGTAGTATTATTAATGCCTACATTCTCAGGTCTTGATATACTTATGTTGTCAGCAAATTCTACAATGCTTTCTACAACATCTTCAGTATGTCTGTAAAATAGACCAAGGTTCATAGATGCTTTTCCTAGCTTATAAATACTGGTTATTTCAAAACTATCGGTAAATTCTGGCTGTAGGTCTGCGTTGCCTGTACTTATGCTGAAACTGTTTCTTATATTAAAAAACGGATTTAAATCCCACAAACGGGGTCTAAATATACGTTTAGAGTAACCTGCTTGTAATGATAGGTCATCGTTAATTTTATAGCTGGTGTGACCGCTAGGGAAAAGATTACTATAATTTTTATCGTTGCTTACATTCGTTGTTTGTAGTAAGGTAGCAACATCGGTGTCTTCAAAACGAAGTCCTACTTTTATGCCCCATTTATCTCCTTCATAAGCAGTGGTACCGTAAATGCCCAGTACTTTTTGGGTCCATTGGAATACGTTGGTCAAGTTAGGGTCTTCAATGAAATCCGTACCATCAAAATTGCTGATGGCAAAATCATTTTCTACATCATTAATTTGATATTGCGCACCGGTCTCCAAAGTAAATTGCTCTGACCAAGGGTGTGTATAATCTGCTTTGAAAGTATATTCTGCTTGAGTGAAATCTGTTCTACTTTTTTGAAGTGTATCGTCATCAGTACCAATAGTAGTGGTATTGTTAAAGTCTGATGTTTGATCCTTTGCGAATAAGTTTCCAGTAGCACTTAATAACAAGGATTGTTCTTTATTGCCTTCAAAATCCTTTTTGTATTGAAGTTCGTATGAGTATTTCGGATTTGTAGCTTCCGTCAGTTCTTGTCTTCTAAAAGCGTCTGTCAATGTATTGCTTTCATCAAAAGTGCTGAATATGGCATCTGCAATTTCCTTTTCCCATTCATATGCAAAATTTCCCGAGAGTGTAATTACGTTAAGGTCGTTGATATGATAATCTGTGCCTAAAATAAGATTGAAGAATGTCTCGTTCTTGTCGTTCTGGCCAAAACTGTTGATGTATGTGCTATCTTCTAAATTACGATTTTCGGTCTCTTCATCACTTGGGAAGGTTCTACGACCAAAACCAAGCTGACTAAATAAGTTGAATTTTTCAGTACGTCTATTTAAGCTAAGACCTATACTGTGATTATTTGGAATACCTGTGTTTAAAGTAACGGCTCCATTTAGCCCTTTTTTTTCTTCTTTTTTAAGAACGATATTGATGATACCTGAAGTTCCTTCGGCATCGTATTTTGCTGAAGGGTTGGTAATAACTTCAATACGCTCTATCATATCTGCAGTCAAAGTACCAAGGGCATTACCCTGTTCATTAGCTATGACCGATGGTTTGCCATTAATCAACATTTGTACACCTTGGCTGCCCCGTAAACTTATAGTACCTTCAATATTTACATTTACAGAAGGTACATTGTTCAAAACTTCTAATGCACTAGCACCTGTACTACTTAAATCGGCGCCCACATTGAAAACACGTTTGTCTAATTTAAATACTGTCTGACTTACTTCACCTTCTACCACCACTTCGTCTAATTGTTGAGAGTCTTCAGCAATAGAAACTGTTCCTAAATCAATTTTTCCTTGTGTGATGGTGGGGTTATCAAATCTTTTGGTGGTAAAACCTATAAAACTAACTTCAATATAGAAATCTGCAGCTGTTGTCTCTAAGGTGAAACTACCATCTTGCAAAGTTGTAGTGCCCACAATAGGTTTTTGATCTGTAGGGTTACCTACAAGAACGGTGGCAAATTCAATAGGACCGCCATTATTTGTTTCTACAATTTTGCCGGAAATGATAGTAGTGGTCGTGCCTTGTGCTAGGGTTAAATGAGTGCCCAGCAACACAATGATGAGCAGAATCGAGTGATGAAGTTGGTTGTGCATGATAAAGTTGATGTTGTTGAATGTAAAGATGCATTATTGTTCGCATATTTAAAACCAATATTCTACAAACAACATCAGGAGTGTTTTAAACAACCAACTTTTGAGAAAATTCATCCTTAAAAAGGTTGGTGTTCCAATAAATATAAAAAAGGATTTTAGAATAATAATTTAAATAAAAAATGCCCCTTTAGTAAGAGGCATTTTTTTAAAGTAATTTTTTTCCAATAAGGGTTTGGTTTTAAAAGGTTAGACAATCCCCAAAAGGGCTAAAAAAGCTCCTACTACAACTACAGCTAAAAATGCATGCATTGCAATAACAAGCACGGAGAGATAAGTTTCTACTCCGGTTTTAAATGATAAATTGTTCATAACATTACCTACTTTAAAGTTACACTACTAAAGTTAGTTGAATTAAGCAACAATTCCATAGAAAAAGTTGTAAAACTCTCTTAAATAGATGTAAAATTCTATATTTTTGTGGTATATGTTTTTTAAAATATGCATTTCAGCCTAGAAAATGGTATCTCGTCGATAACTGAATTACAGCACTTTAGAATTTTATATCACAATTTGTAGCTTTCGTAAGTATTATTATGATGAAATCTATTTAATAAGATTCAACCAATCTGCTATGCCTGCCAAGGGTACAGATAAAAGTATTATTACCAAGCAGGTAACCATTAATTTAAGAAATCCATTGAGTATTTTAACTCCTGAAGTTAGTTCTTGTTCCATAATCATTATTCTATTGTTCTGCTTTCAATATGGTAGATCTAACCTAAAGTGCTGTTAAATAGAGGGGTAAAATCGATTAACGTATAGAAAGTATCTGTGTAAAGTATGTTTTCTATACAATAACTATCAGTTATGAAAATGGTTTATTAAATAATACAGAAGGTGGTTAATTGAATATAATTCAATTATTTGATGTTAAAACTGCATTTAATTTAGAAACAATACGTTTGGTGGCACCAGCTTTTTCTTTGATGTAGCCTGTGTTTATAAGACCGATTTTTGAGCTGTAGTCAATATTTTCAAAGCACTTATCTGCATGCTCTTGGAATTCATTTTTATTCTTTATAGAAATGACACCTCCTAGTTGTACCAATTCTTCTGCCTCGGCAAATCCATTATACTGTGGGCCTATAATAACCGGGATACCGAAGACAGCTGGTTCTAATGTATTGTGCAATCCTGTAGCAAAACCGCCACCTACATATGCGATGTCGGCATAGCTATATACTTTGGTCAAAATACCGATTATGTCAATAACGATTACATCATATTCAGCTAAAGTTGCATTCTCAATTTCTGTATAGCGTATTACTTTTTTGTCAATAGCTGCTATTATCTCTTCAATATGATTATCCTTGATGGCGTGCGGAGCTATTACAAATTTTATTGGCTGTAAATTTTTATTGATATAGTCTATGATGATTTTTCCGTCCTCTGCCCATGTGCTTCCTGCAACAAAGCAGTACTTATCATTTTTAAAGCGGGTCATGAAATCTAATTTATTGTCACGCTCTACTATTTCACTTACTCTATCAAAACGAGTATCTCCGGCAATGGTTACATTAGTATATCCAACGGAATTTAATAGTGATTTTGATTTTTCGTTTTGTACAAAAAAGTGCGAGAAGTTATTTAATGCGTTGCGCATAAAACCACCATGCCACTTAAAATAAATTTGATTGTCTTTAAATAATGCTGAAATTAAATAGGTTGGAGTATCAGCTTTTTTTAAGGCATTTAAGTAGTTGGGCCATATTTCATATTTAATAAAAATGGCGATATCTGGGTGTGCGGCTGTCAAAAAGGAATTTACTTTCCGTTTCGTATCCATAGGTAGGTAGCAAATAACATCAGCTATTTTGCTATTCTTTTTTACTTCGTATCCTGAGGGGGAAAAAAAAGTAATTATTATTTTATGTGTAGGATGATGAATTTTTAATTGTTCAATAACAGGTAAACCTTGTTCGTACTCGCCTAAAGATGCTGCATGAATCCAAATAACGCTGTCTTCTTTTGAGATAGACTGCTTAATTAACGAAATAGTTTCTTTTCTGCCCCTTACAAATAGCGATAGTTTTGAATTCACCAATGCCAATACCTTTAAAATGGCAGATGCGCTTATGACAAGAAGATTATAGATAAAGTTCAAACAGATGCTTTTAGGCTAAATTACGTTTCTTCCATAAAATTAGTGTCGTCTGTTTCGTATTTTTGTACGACTTCATGTAATTACAACAGATGAAAAAGATACAAATGGTAGACCTAGGTGGTCAATACCAAGAAATTAAAGATCAAGTAAATACTTCTATAACTCAAATTTTAGAAACGTCGGCATTTATAAACGGACCAGAGGTTCATGCTTTTCAAAAGGAGCTAGAAGACTATCTTCAAGTCAAGCATGTAATACCATGTGCCAATGGTACCGATGCTTTGCAAATAGCAATGATGGGTTTAGGTTTGAAACCTGGTGATGAGGTTATTACTGCAGATTTTACTTTTGCTGCAACAGTAGAGGTTATTGCGTTGTTACAACTTACTCCGGTTTTGGTTGATGTCTATCCAGATACGTTCAATATTAATATAGAAGCTATAGAAAAAGCAATAACGCCAAAAACGAAAGCTATAGTTCCTGTTCATTTATTCGGTCAATGTGCCAATATGGATGCTATTCTTGAGTTGGCAAAAAAGCATGATTTGTTCGTTATTGAAGATAATGCTCAGGCAATTGGAGCTAAATATCTTTCAAAAGATGGTACAAAGCACATGGCAGGTAGTTTGGGTAATGTAGGTGCAACATCTTTCTTTCCTTCTAAAAATTTAGGTTGTTATGGTGATGGTGGAGCAATTTTTACTAATGATGATGAACTAGCTCATACCTTAAGAGGTATTGTTAATCATGGTATGTACGAGCGTTACCACCATAATGTAGTTGGTGTTAATTCTAGATTAGATTCTATACAGGCCGCAGTGTTACGAGCTAAACTACCTAAGCTAGACGGTTACTGCGATGCACGAAGAAATGCTGCTCGTGCGTATTCAAAAGCATTTGAGGGTCAAGAGCATATTATTACGCCAGTAACGGTAAATAATTGTGAGGGTATTTGCGATGTGTGCGATTGTCATGTTTTTCATCAATATACGTTGAGAATTACCAATGGTAAAAGAGATGAGCTAGCACAATTTTTGGCTAAAAATAAAGTTCCTTTTGGTGTCTACTACCCAATTCCGCTACATAAGCAGAAAGCTTATCTGGATGATCGATATAAGGAAGAAGATTTTCCTGTAACCAATCAATTGGTCACAGAAGTACTGTCTTTACCGATGCATACAGAATTAGATGAAGAACAGATTAACTACATAACTGAGTTAATTATCGGATTTGTAAACGGGTAGTGGTGTAGTTTTTTAAATTTGATAACAATCAAACAGCATTGTAAATGAAAGTATTAGTAACAGGCGGATTAGGTTTTATCGGTTCTCACACAGTAGTGGAGCTTCAAAACAAAGGGTTCGAAGTGGTCATTATAGATGATTGCTCTAACTCTGATGAAAATGTACTTGATGGTATTAAAGCTATTACAGGTAAAAAGCCGCTTTATGAAAAGTTAGATTTAAAAGAAAAACATAAAGTTGAAGACTTTTTTCAACGATATCAAGATGTTGCTGGCGTTATCCATTTTGCTGCCTCTAAAGCAGTAGGCGAAAGTGTTGAGAAACCATTGTTGTATTATGAAAACAATATTGGTACGTTAGTTTACATATTAAAGGAACTTTGTAAAAAGAATAAGGCTAGTTTTATTTTTAGCTCTTCTTGTACAGTTTATGGTCAGGCAGATAAAATGCCGATTACAGAAGACGCACCGGTTAAGGTAGCAGAATCGCCATACGGTAATACCAAGCAAATGGGCGAAGAAATAATAGCAGATACCTGTAAAGTTACTCCAAGTTTAAATGCTATTGCCTTGCGTTATTTTAATCCAATGGGTGCACACCCAAGTGGAGAAATAGGGGAGTTGCCAAAAGGAGTGCCTCAGAATTTGGTGCCTTTTATTACGCAAACTGGTATTGGATTAAGGGATCAGTTATCCGTTTTTGGAGATGATTACCCTACACCAGATGGTACATGTATAAGAGATTATATTTATGTGGTGGATTTGGCTAAAGCTCATGTGGTTGCTTTGGAGCGTTTGTTGAACGGAAAAAACGAATCTAATTTTGAAGTTTTTAATGTAGGTACCGGAACTGGTAGCTCGGTATTAGAGGCTATAAAAAGTTTTGAAAAAGTATCTGGCAGAAAATTAAATTATAAAATAGTTGACAGAAGACCAGGTGATATTACCACTGCTTATGCAGATACCACTAAAGCAAATAAAGTATTGGGCTGGAAAGCGGAGTATACTTTGGAAGAGGCCATGAATTATGCATGGATTTGGGAACAGAAAATACGTGACTGATTTTTTCAGTTGTAACCATATAAATAAGGGGAAATATAGCTATATTTCCCCTTATTTAATTTAAAGACCACCTCTTATGAAAAAATCATTATTTCTTCTCATGCTTCTGTCTTTTACAGTAGCTACAGCGCAAGACACATTCCTTCAATGCGGTAAAATTGTAGATGTTGAATCGGGTAAGGTGTTGTCTGAGAAAACAATTGTTATTTCGGGTAACAAGATTACAGAAATCAAAAATGGTTATGTAGTTGGTGGTGATCAAGATCAGGTGGTAGATTTAAAGTCAAAGACCGTATTGCCGGGTTTCATAGATATGCATGTGCACATTGAAAGCGAATCTAGTCCGTCAAGATATTTAGAGGCTTTTACCATGAATGAAGCTGATGTCGCCTTTGAATCTACGGTATATGCAAAAAGAACATTAATGGCAGGCTTTACAACCGTACGTGATTTAGGTGGGTCAGGAGTGAATATTGCCTTGAAAAATGCAATTAATAAAGGTACTGTTGTTGGTCCACGTATTTTTACAGCAGGTAAAGCACTTGCTACTACAGGTGGTCATGCAGATCCAACTAACGGTAGAAGTAATGAATTAATGGGTGATCCGGGACCAAAAGAAGGTGTAGTCAATTCACCTGCAGATGGTAGAAAAGCGGTTCGCCAACGTTATAAAGATGGTGCGGATGTCATTAAGATTACTGCAACCGGTGGTGTTTTAAGTGTTGCTAAAAATGGTCAGAACCCTCAGTTTACTATTGAAGAAATAAAAGCAATTACAGAAACGGCTAAAGATTACGGTATGCTTACAGCAGCGCATGCGCATGGTGATGAAGGTATGCAAAGAGCCATTTTAGGAGGAATTAAAACTATTGAGCATGGTACTTTGATGTCAGAGGAAACAATGGAATTAATGATTAAGCATGATACGTATATGGTGCCAACCATTTCTGCAGGACAAGAAGCGGCTAGGCTGGCAAAAATACCAAACTACTTGCCACCTGTTGTAGCTAAGAAAGCTTTGGAGATTGGTCCTAAATTGAATGCAACTTTTGCAAAAGCTTATAAAAAGGGGGTGAGTATCGCTTTTGGTACCGATTCTGGAGTGTCGCCTCATGGAGATAATGCTAAAGAATTTATCTACATGAACAAAGCAGGTATGCCTATCATAGAAGCGTTACGTTCAGCTACAATTACAAATGCAATGCTTTTAGGTGAGAAAGAATTAGGTCAAATCAAAGAAGGTTATTTAGCCGATATCGTTGCAGTAAATGAAAACCCATTAGATAATGTAGAAACATTAACAGATGTTGTTTTTGTTATGAAAGATGGTGTTGTGTATAAGCAATGATTTTGGATTATTTTTTATTTGATGAAGTAAGGTATATAGGTGCGAAATGAAGTTAAATGTTGATAATAGCGAGCAATTAATGAAGGTTGCTATTGGTGATTCTCTTTTTGATAAATTGAAGCATCAGGTGGAGAAGGATTTTGTTCTTGCCAATATACCTCTGCAAATTCCTGAAACATTAGGTCATACGGAATTTATAGCGCTTATTCGTGAGAAAGTGTATTACTTAATGATGGAGCATTTTGCTGAATATTTAAACTTAATGTACATCATAGACATTCCGGAAAGTGCATTTCAGAATATTGAAATCACCGATACAGTTGATGTTGCAGATCAGGTCACATTATTGATTTTAAAGCGGGAGTATAAAAAGGTATGGTATCGTAATCGATATCAATAATGTTACTTTATACCTTTATATAAATACCTTTTTTGTCCATAATATAACCAACTAGCCAGCAGGTAAACATTATCCATAAAGCAAATAATAGCGAACCAAAATAATCGCCAGCTGTGGCTATGAAAATGTTATCTGCTATCCAGTTATAAGCATTTGTGCCATTCATGGATATTGCGGCCAAGCTGATAATGAACAGTTCGGATAATAGGTAAATAAATAGTGTGTTTCTGCCAAATACTTCAAAGAAATACGTCCATTTGCCAGGTTTGGACATATCCAGTAGATATATTAAAACGGCTATAATAAATATGTCTATTCCGCTAGTAAGTAATACAAAAGAGCTGGACCAAAGCTTTTTGTTGAACGGGAATATTAAATCCCATGCAAATCCTGCTACAACAAGAAGACCTGCAACCATTATAAGTTTTGCAATGGTTTCAAAATTCTGACCGCTTTTTTGAAGGAATTTTCCGGTAAAATATCCTGCAATAACATTTACTATAGCAGGTAAGGTGCTTAATAATCCCTCGGGGTCAAAAGCTACGCCGCCATTACCATGATACATATGGTCTGCACCAATTAAGAATTTGTCAAGTTTTAATACTGCATTCCCTGTCAATGATAAGTCGCCGAATTCCAACAGTATAATATGATACCCTACTAAAGCCAAAGCGCTAAAAATCAAAACAGATTTTGTTTTAAAATAATATAGTAGAATTGATGCAAATAAGTAGCATAGTGCAATTCGCTGTAATACTCCGAAAATTCTGGTTTCGGCAATCGGTTTTAGACCACCATCTTCAAAAAATGGAAACCAATACATAAGATACCCTAATAAAAATATTATAGTAAAGCGTTTTAGAACCTTTTTGAAAAATGTACTACTTCCTTCGCTTTCGTATTTTTTCATACTAAAACTCATCGCATTACCTACCACAAACAAAAATGTAGGGAAGACAAGATCGGTAAGTGTGAATCCGTTCCAAACGGCATGTTTTAAAATTCCGAAACTCGTGTCTCCATTTCCGGGGGAGTTCACTATAATCATAAGCGCAACATCCATCCCCCTAAAAACATCCAATGAAAGATATCGGTTCTTTAATTTATTCATATTGGTTGGTTTGGTCTTATGAAAGATAACGATTAATTAAAAATAAACACGTACAAATGGCATTAGTGCATTACCGTAAATGCTTTTGTTATCGTCATATAGTAAATCGTAGCGTATACCAAATGTTACATTTCTGTTGCTGTAACCTGCGCCAATAAAAAAAGCCGGTAGCCAATAGTTGTCTTCTATATCTATGGTCGTTGTAGCTATAGTTCTATTTATACGTAATTGTTCAAACTCTGCAGAAAGCTGTATTTGTGGAATTGGATTATATAGTGAAAGAATACTGCCGCCATAAGCCAGTAATTTATCTTCATCGAACTTTGCATAATTGAAGCTTAAGCTTGCACCAGATGCAAATTGATCGTTAAATTGATAAATAGCACTTGGTGCAATTGATCCATTAAATCCATTATTTGTGAATCCTAACCCAATACTTCCACCAAATCTTACGTTATTCCAGAAATCAGCATTGGTTTTTGAAGATTGAGCAAGAGAGAAAGTGATATTTAATGTTGCTAGCCCTATAAAAATTAATTTTTTTAAGCTCATATGATGATTTTGTTTTAAAGTTTCGTTTTTTTCAATAATACATGGCATTCTATCGTTAGATATTGTAAATGTTGTATTTTTGTTAGAAATTTATTCTAAAGATACAGAAAGTAATTCATGGATAAATATTCCTTTTTAAATACCGTTCATACCTCTTTTTTTTCAGAGTTATACGATAAGTACTTAGTAAATCCAGATAGTGTAGAGCCAAGTTGGAGAGCCTTTTTTCAAGGATTCGATTTTGGAATGGAGAGCTCTTTAGATGAGCTGGAAATCGATGAAAATCGTACTACAGTTGTAGTAAATGGTCATTCTAGTGAAATGCCGGAATCTCTTCAGAAAGAGTTTCAGGTAATTCGATTAATAGATGGTTATAGAAGCAGAGGTCATCTGTTTACTAAAACAAATCCCGTACGTGAGCGAAGACATTACGAACCAACTTTAGATATTGAAAATTTCGGATTAGCTTCGTCTGATCTCGATACTATTTTTAATGCAGGTGATGTAATTGGTATAGGTCCAAATTCTTTAAAAGAGATTGTTAGACATTTACAAAGTATCTATTGCGATGCTATTGGTGTAGAGTATATGTATATACGAAAGCCAGAGCGCGTTAAATGGATTCAAGATTGGATAAATGTAAATGACAATCATCCGAATTTTGAGCCAGATCGTAAAAAGCATATTCTTAAGAAGCTTAATCATGCTATTTCTTTCGAAACTTTTTTGCATACTAAATATGTAGGGCAAAAAAGATTTTCTTTAGAAGGAAATGAATCATTGATCCCTGCCTTAGATGTAATTGTAGAACGCGCGGCAGAAATGGGTGTGAAGCAATTTGTTATGGGTATGGCACACCGTGGTAGATTAAATGTACTTACCAATATATTTGGCAAATCGGCTAAAGATATCTTTAGTGAGTTTGACGGTAAAGATTACGAACAAGAGATTTTTGATGGAGACGTTAAGTATCACTTAGGTTGGACGTCTGATAGAAAATCTGATAACGGAAATAAAATTAAGATGAGTATTGCTCCTAATCCATCTCACTTAGAGACGGTCGGTGCGGTTGTTGAAGGTATTGCTAGAGCAAAACAAGATGCAGATTATCAAGATGATATTTCTAAGGTTTTACCTATTGTAGTTCATGGTGATGCTGCAATAGCAGGTCAAGGTTTGGTATATGAAGTAGTTCAGATGGCTGGTCTTGATGGATATAAGACCGGTGGTACCATACATATAGTTGTAAACAACCAAATTGGGTTTACTACGAATTACCTAGATGCTAGAACATCTACTTATTGTACAGATGTTGCTAAGGTGACATTGAGTCCGGTATTACATGTTAATGCAGATGATGCAGAGGCGGTAGTACACGCATCTCTTTTTGCATTAGAATATAGAATGCGCTTTAAGGGTGATGTATTTATAGATTTGTTAGGTTATAGAAAATACGGGCATAATGAAGGTGATGAGCCAAGATTTACACAGCCTAAATTATATAAAGCTATATCTAAACATAAGAATCCAAGAGATATCTATGCAGAAAGACTGATTCAAGAAGGTGTTATTGATGGCACTTATGTAAAGCAGTTAGAAAAACAGTATAAAGATTCTCTAGAAGAAAAATTAGAAGATTCACGTAAAGAAGATAAAACTGTAATTACACCGTTCATGGCAGATGAATGGAAAGGTTTTGAAAATGTACGTGAGTGGGAAATGATGGATGCGGTGAATACTAAATTCACTAAAACCAAGTTGAATAAAATTGCCAAAGTAATTACGGCTTTACCAGAAGGTAAAAAGTTTTTACGTAAAGTTGAGAAATTGGTTAAAGACAGATACAATATGTATTTTGAAGCCGATAATCTTGACTGGGCAATGGGAGAACTTTTGGCATACGGGTCTTTATTAGAAGAAGGTTATGCGGTTCGTATGTCTGGACAAGATGTAGAGCGTGGTACCTTTTCTCACCGTCATGCGGTAATGAAAGTTGAAGAAAGTGAAGAAGAGGTTATTTTATTAAATCACCTTTCTGAAAAACAAGCTAAATTTCAAATATACAATTCACTATTGTCAGAATATGGTGTGGTAGGTTTTGACTATGGTTACGCCATGGCCAGTCCTAATACATTAACTATTTGGGAAGCACAATTTGGAGATTTCAGTAATGGAGCCCAAATTATGATTGACCAGTATATTTCTGCGGCAGAAGATAAGTGGAAGCTTCAAAACGGTTTGGTAATGTTATTGCCACACGGTTATGAGGGACAAGGTGCTGAGCACTCTTCTGCTAGAATGGAGCGTTACTTACAATTGTGTGCTAAGGATAATATGTATATAGCAGATGTGACTACACCAGCGCAGATGTTCCATATTCTTCGTAGACAAATGAAGTCTAATTTTAGAAAGCCATTGATCATATTTACTCCTAAGAGTTTGTTGAGACATCCAAGGGCGGTATCTAAAATTGCTGACTTAACCGGTGGTGGTTTCCAAGAAGTAATAGATGATGAAACTGCAGATGCTAAAAAAGTAAAAAGTTTAGTATTCTGTACAGGTAAGTTCTATTATGATTTGCTAGCTGCTAAAGAAGCGGATAATAGAGATGATGTTGCTTTGGTAAGGGTGGAACAGTTGTTTCCTATACCGGAAAAACAAATGAAAGCGGCTATTGCAAAGTATAAAAATGCAGATGACGTGGTGTGGGCTCAAGAAGAACCTAGAAATATGGGTGCATGGAGCCATTTATTAACGCATTTTGACGAGGCTCGAAATTTCAGAGTAGTGTCTAGACGTTTTTATGCGGCACCTGCAGCAGGTAGTTCTGTACGTTCAAAAGCACGTCACCAACAAGTTGTAGATTACGTCTTTGATAAGACAAAGGACAATATGTCCAAACCTAAAAAATAATATAACATATCAAATTATAGAAAGAATGATTCTAGAAATGAAAGTCCCTTCGCCGGGAGAGTCTATCACAGAGGTAGAGATAGCGGAATGGTTAGTTGAAGATGGGGATTATGTAGAAAAAGATCAAGCAATTGCAGAGGTAGATTCAGATAAGGCTACTTTGGAATTACCAGCAGAAGTAAGTGGTATAATTACATTGAAAGCAGAAGAAGGTGATGCTGTTGCCGTAGGTGCTGTCGTGTGTTTAATAGATACAAGTGCAGAGAAACCAGAAGGTGCTTCAGATGCACCTAGTGCACCGAAGGAAGAGAAAAAAGAAGCGCCAAAAACTGAAAAAGCTCCTCAGCCAGCTAAAGCTAAGGAAACTTATGCTTCGGGTGTGCCTTCACCGGCCGCAAAGAAAATACTTGACGAAAAAGGAGTGGATAGTGCATCTGTTTCCGGTTCAGGTCGTGATGGAAGAATTACTAAAGAGGATGCTGTAAATGCAGTTCCTTCAATGGGTACACCTACAGGTGGTAACCGTGGTGAGACGCGTTCTAAACTTTCCATGTTGAGAAGAAAAGTTGCCGAGAGATTGGTTTCTGCAAAGAATGAAACAGCTATGCTGACCACTTTCAACGAAGTGGATATGAGTGCTATTTTTGAGCTTAGAAAAAAGTATAAAGAAGATTTTAAAAGTAAACATGGTGTGGGGTTAGGGTTTATGTCCTTCTTCACAAAAGCTGTGGTTAGAGCTTTGGAAATGTATCCTGCCGTTAATTCTATGATTGATGGTAAAGAAATGGTTTCTTATGATTTCTGTGATATTAGTATAGCGGTGTCTGGACCAAAAGGATTAATGGTTCCTGTAATAAGAAATGCTGAAAACTTAACATTTAGAGGTGTTGAGGCAGAAGTAAAAAGGTTGGCATTAAGAGCACGTGATGGAGCAATTACTGTTGATGAAATGACGGGTGGTACATTTACTATTACTAATGGTGGTGTATTCGGTTCTATGTTGTCTACGCCAATTATCAACCCACCACAAAGTGCTATTTTAGGTATGCATAATATTGTAGAGAGACCAATCGCTAGAGAAGGGGCTATTGCAATTGCACCTATAATGTATGTTGCGGTTTCTTATGACCACAGAATTATTGATGGTAAAGAATCTGTAGGTTTCTTAGTTGCAATTAAAGAAGCTTTAGAAAATCCAGAAGAATTATTGATGGATAATAACGTAAAGAAAGCTTTAGAAATGTAAATATTCTAAAGCTCGTAATATATAGAAAAAGCGTTGAGGTAAACTCAGCGCTTTTTCTTTTTTAGATAAATACACTTTTTGCTGTAGTCTATAATTGCTTTCGACTTTTTTAGAATGTCGGCTCCAATAATTCCGTCAACAGGTTCTGCATTATGGGCAGTCAGTGCTTCGTTAACGTGCTTAAGGTCGAAAAGTACGATCTCTAGTTTATTATACTTCCAAGAATTGATGTCAATTGTATTCTCTTTAGAGACTAAGGTTTCCATATTAGTGGCACCTGCCCCTGCAGCTTTAATTATAGATTCTTCAGAAATTAATTTAAAATGTTCAATTCGATTCATTCCAATACAGGTGTTGGATGCTCCGGTATCTAAAATAAACCGTCCTTCAACAGCGTTTATTTCTGCATTAATTTCAAAATGATCTGTAGCGGTCAAAACTAAGGGTATGCGTACGTAATTTTTATCCTTCAAAAAGTTTTTGAGGGTAGTCATAATTCATTTTTTTCAAAGATAAGCCTATTTTTGCGGCATGATAATAACAGATACGCATACACATTTATATAGCGAAGCTTTTGATGAAGATAGAAATGAAGCCGTGCAGAAAGCAATTGATTTAGGAGTGAAGCGATTTTTTATTCCTGCTATAGATTCTACCTATACAGAAAGTATGTTAGCTTTAGAGAAAGACTTTCCGGGTCATATGTTCTTAATGACAGGTTTGCACCCTACGCATGTGAAAGAAAATTTTGAGGAAGAGTTGTCGCATGTAGAAGAAATGTTGGGTAAACATACTTACTATGCAATAGGTGAAATTGGAATAGACCTTTATTGGGAAAAGAAGTATTTGAAAGAACAGCAAATTGCTTTTAGAAAGCAAATACAGATAGCCAAAAAGCATAAATTGCCTATAGTTATACATTGTCGCGATGCCTTTGATGAGGTGTTTGAGATATTAGAAGAGGAAAAAGGTGATGATTTAAGAGGGATATTTCATTGTTTTACGGGAACATATGAGCATGCGGAAAAGGCTATATCATATAATATGAAGTTGGGTATTGGTGGAGTGGTTACTTTTAAAAATGGTAAAATAGATACTTTTTTAAATAAAATAGATTTAAAACATATTGTACTTGAAACTGATTCGCCTTACTTAGCGCCTACACCTTATAGAGGCAAAAGAAATGAAAGTGCCTACATTATTAATGTACTTGAGAAATTGGCGGATATTCACGGTGTTCCAAATGAAGAGGTAGCTTTATTGACAACAGGGAACTCTAAGGATGTTTTTGGTATTTAGTAATTAAAATAAGAAATGGGTTTGGGTGTAGATAAAAGAAATATATTATTGATTTATACGGGAGGTACTATAGGTATGATGAAAGATTATACTTCTGGTGCCTTAAAAGCTTTTGATTTTTCGCAGTTGGTGAAGAATATACCTGAGCTTAATCAATTAGATTGTACTATATCTAGTTTTTCTTTTGATCATCCAATAGATTCTTCTAATATGAACCCTACGCATTGGGTGGCAATATCTGATATTATTACAGAGAAATATCATGATTATGACGGATTTGTGGTATTGCATGGTAGTGATACTATGAGTTACACGGCATCCGCATTGAGTTTTTTGCTAGAGAATCTTTCAAAACCTGTAATATTGACAGGGTCTCAATTGCCTATTGGTGATTTAAGAACCGATGCTAAAGAAAATTTAATAACTGCTATTCAAATTGCAGCATTATGTGAAAAGAGGAAGGCGGTAATTCAAGAAGTCGGACTTTATTTTGAGTATAAATTGTATCGTGCTAATAGAACTACGAAGATAAATGCTGAACATTTTCAGGCTTTCGCTTCGTTAAATTATCCTCATCTAATAGAATCAGGAGTGCATTTGACCGTTTTTAATGAATATTTATTGCCTCAAAAAAAGAAATTAACGTTAAAATCTCATAGAAATATGGATGATAATGTGGCGATTTTAAAAATTTTTCCGGGAATTAACAAAAATGTTATTGATGCAATTTTGCAAGCTGAAAATTTAAAAGCACTGGTTTTGGAGACGTATGGTTCTGGAAATGCGCCTATGGAAGAATGGTTTTTAGAGAAATTAAATAATGCAATAAATAAAGGTATTCATATAATTAATGTTACGCAGTGTTCTGGTGGCGCTGTAATGATGGGGCATTATGAAACTAGTTCTAGGCTAAAAAAAATGCAAGTTATTAATGGTAAGGATATTACAACTGAGGCTGCCATTACAAAGGCAATGTACTTACTTGGTAGTGGTATCTCTAATGAGTTGTTTAAAACTGTTTTTGAAACTTCACTACGTGGAGAGATGCTATAAATTTAACAGTGCTTTAATTTCTTAAACCAATATTTTTTTTGTTATTTGCCCACCCTTAAAAAAGGTATCTTAGAGAGGTGGCCGAGTGGTCGAAGGCGCACGCCTGGAAAGTGTGTATACCCCAAAAGGGTATCGAGGGTTCGAATCCCTTCCTCTCTGCAAGTAAATTTTACTTTTTTTATATTGTTTTTTTTTTATCTTTAACCCTATTAACTAACTAATTTAAGTTTGAAAAAATGAAAAAATTATTCCCAAGCCTAGCAGTCGCTGGGGCATTTGTAGCAGGTACAAATATTGTAAGTGCAAAAGTAGCAGCAGTAGCTTTGCTAGTTCAAGAAGGAGGAGCTGAAACTGAAAGAGGTTTTACTCAACTATTAAAAGAAATGTTTATTACAGGTGGTGCCGGTTTCATGGGTATCGTTCTTTTATGTTTGATTCTTGGTTTGGCGGTTGCTATTGAAAGAATTATTTATTTGAACATGGCTAGTACAAATTCTGCCAAGTTGAAACAACAAGTTGAAGACGCATTGGCATCTGGAGGTGTTGAGGCTGCAAAAGAGGTTTGTAGAAATACAAAAGGACCTGTTGCATCTATCTACTACCAAGGTTTAGATAGAGCTGGTGAGAGCATTGAGTCTGCTGAAAAAGCGGTTGTTGCTTATGGTGGTGTTCAAATGGGTCAATTAGAGAAGAACGTTTCTTGGTTGTCTTTATTTATCGCAATTGCACCAATGCTTGGTTTCATGGGTACGGTAATCGGTATGATCGCAGCCTTCCAAAAGATTGCAGCTGTTGGTAACTTAAGTGCATCTCTTATTGCAGGTGATATTCAGGTTGCATTATTAACAACGGTATTTGGTCTTATTACGGCAATTATCCTTCAAATTTTCTATAACTACATTATCGCTAAAATTGATAGCATCGTTAATGATATGGAAGACTCTTCGATTACTTTAATCGATATGTTGGTTGATCACAAAAAATAAGTATCACTTTTAATACCTAAAAATTATGCAAAAAATTATTAAAATAGCATTAATTGCTATAGGTGTATTAAGTGCTATACTATGGTATTTATTACCAAGTTCAGATATGCCGGCAGCTGAAGCTGCTTCAAGTGGAGCTTTGAACACAATGTTTATTATTACATACCTTTTATTAGGAATAGCTGTTGTAGTAAGTTTAGTGTTTACTTTAAAAAACTTGTTTTCAAATCCACAAGGTCTTAAAAAGACTTTGTTCGTTGTAGGTGGTTTTTTATTAGTAGTTGGAGTTTCTTATGTATTAGCTAGCGGAACGGATGTAGATCCTGAGTTTGCTGCTATGTCAGATGAAGGTACTATAAAGAATATAGGAATGGGATTGAATGTATTTTTCATCCTTACTATAATCGCTGTATTATCTTTGATTATACCAGCTGTTAAAAACATGTTTAGTAAATAATAAAATTAGAAAACTATGGCTAGAAGAGCAGGAGCACCAGAGGTTAGTGCGGGTTCAATGGCGGACATAGCTTTCCTTTTACTTATCTTTTTCTTGGTAACAACTACTATTGAAACTGATGCAGGATTGGATCGTATGTTACCTCCAATGGAGCCACCTACGGAAGCACCACCAATTATTAAACAAAAGAACATTTTTACGGTAAATATTAACCGAAATGGTCAGTTGTTGGTGGAAGATGAGATTCTTTCAATAGATAAATTGCGTGAAAGAGCAATGGCGTTTTTAGATAACGGTGGAGCACCATCAGGAAGTCCTGATTATTGTAGCTACTGTAAAGGAAAACGTAATGCTGAATCTTCGGATAACCCGACGAAAGCAATTATATCTTTAAAGAATGATCGTGAAACTAAGTATAGTACATACATTACAGTTCAGAATGAATTGGTAGGTGCATACAACGATCTTAGAAATAGAGAAGCTAAACGTTTATTCGGAAAAGAGTATGTTGAAATGGAAGCTGAGTATTTAAATCCTGAAACTGAAGATTCTGTAAAAGAGGAATTGAAAGAAAAGGTAACAAGAATACAAGGTTTATTTCCTCAGAAATTATCTGAAGCTGAAACTTCAAGCGAATAATTAATAAATTAAAAGTAACACTATGTCAAAATTTGCAAAGAAAAAAGATGGAGAGGTACCAGCGGTATCAACAGCTTCCCTTCCTGACATTGTATTTATGCTTTTGTTTTTTTTCATGACGGTAACCGTAATGAAAGATAGTTCCTTGAAAGTTGAAAACGTACTTCCGAACGCTAGTGAAGTAAAGAAATTGGAAAAGAAAGACCGTGTGATCTATATTTATGTTGGTAAGCCAACTAGAGAATATGAGAAAACATTTGGTACTGAACCAAAGATTCAATTAAACGATAAATTTGCTAGTCCTTCAGAAGTTGGTGATTATATTTTAATGGAAAGAGCTAAAAAGCCTCAGGAAATTCAAAATGTATTGACCACTGCACTTAAGGTTGATAAGAACGCTAATATGGGATTGATTTCCGATATTAAACAAGAGTTAAGAAAGGTTAACGCTTTAAAGGTAAATTATACTACCTATGAAGGTGACGCTTTCAATAATCTACAATAGTTAGTTAAGTAGAATATTACATTTTTAAAACGCTTCAAATTTATTTGAAGCGTTTTTTATTTCATTAAATTTACTTCATGCGCTTTGTCCTATTATTTTG
Source organism: Maribacter sp. Asnod1-A12 (assembly GCF_045063735.1). Lineage (NCBI taxonomy): Bacteria > Pseudomonadati > Bacteroidota > Flavobacteriia > Flavobacteriales > Flavobacteriaceae > Maribacter > Maribacter sp. Asnod1-A12. The sequence goes on along the minus strand of NZ_JBEFNZ010000006.1, from coordinate 728,635 downwards.
TTTGGTCACGTTTTATTCCAATGCTCAGTTAGTAACTAATAGTGTGGAGGAAGAACGTTATTTTGAAGATCAGTTTTACATAGGATTATCCTACAATTTTATTTTAAATCATCCTGAGGGTTCTAATCAACGTAACTTATCTTATGGTCTACAAGCAGGTGTGATTAAAGATTTGCCTTTAAATCGTGCAGGAACTAAAGCTATAGGTATAGGAGCAGGCTTGGCATTGAACAGTTATTACTCAAATCTTGTTGCAGATATTTCTGATGATGAGATATCTTATAGTATCAATGACGATATTACTAGGAGTAAGCTAGAAACGCACCTATTAGAGTTTCCGTTAGAGTTTAGATGGCGGAATTCTACATCAGAGGAATATAAGTTTTGGCGTATATATGGTGGTATTAAGGCTGCATATGTGCTAGGTGCTCGATCAAAGTATGATTTAGATGATATTAGTGAGGGTTTCAAGAATACCGATCTGACAAAATTTCAATACGGTCTGACTTTAAGTTTTGGGTATAATACCTTTAATGTAAATGCTTATTATTCTTTAACCGAATTGTTTGATGGTAATGCTTCTGTAAATGGTGAGGTATTGCAATATCGTCCACTTAGAATCGGACTTATTTTTTATATTCTATAACCAAAACCTTACGGTTAACAATTGTGATAATAGCCCTATAAACAGACCAACTATCACTTCAATACTTGTGTGTGCTTTTAAATAAAGTCTGGCGGTTATAATACTTCCCGTAAACAGAATAAATAAACTTATTGCGATTATTAAATTGATTTCAAAGTGTATACTTAGATTGATCAAATACATTAAAAGACCACTTACGCCAACGGTATGTAAGCTGATTTTAAAATTAAACAGTAGTAATAATATACAGGCAACAGTGGCTCCTAATAAACCCGTAAAATAAAAGTATAACTCACTCACGTAATTGTTTGGAATGACCTTGTAGAGGATTAAAAGAAGAATGGAGGCATGAATATAAAGGGGGTATTTTCTTTCTTGTATAGTGTTTAGGGATACTGATTGGACTAGACCCAAATTTTTCAATATTAAAAATGTAATTATGGGTATAATAACCGTTAATATAAAAATAGGTAGAATGCTAGCACTCTGTATTTCTAAAGGTGTGTATTTTGGAGTTATAAGAAAATAGGCAACAGTACCACCTATTGGAATGAAAAGGGGGTGTAATATGTATGAGATTAAGTTAGAGAAAACCTTCATTAGATTTCTTTTCTCATGCGTGCTACCGGAATACTTAGTTGTTCTCTATATTTGGCAACTGTTCTTCTTGCAATAGGATATCCTTTTTCCTTTAGAATTGCTGCAAGTTTGTCATCGGTTAATGGCTTTTTCTTAGGCTCATTTTGGATAACTGTTTCTAAAATTTTCTTTATCTCTTTAGTAGAAACATCTTCACCTTGTTCATTTTTCATTGACTCGGAAAAGTACTCCTTAATAAGTTTAGTACCATAAGGGGTATCTACATATTTGCTATTTGCTACCCTTGAAACGGTAGAAACATCCATGCCAATTTCATCTGCAATATCTTTTAAGATCATGGGTCTTAAATTACGTTCATCTCCTGTTAGGAAATACTCTTTTTGATATTGCATAATTGAGTTCATGGTAATGAACAATGTCTGCTGACGTTGTCTAATAGCGTCTATAAACCATTTAGCAGCGTCTAATTTCTGCTTAATGAACATTACTGTGTCTTTCTGGGATTTAGACTTCTCCTTGGCTTCTTTGTAGCCTTTGAGCATATTGCTATACTCTCTAGATACATGTAATTCTGGTGCATTTCTGCCATTGAGGGTAAGTTCTAATTCACCTTCTGTAATTCTTATTGCAAAATCAGGTACAACGTGCTCTACAATTCTGTTGTTTCCAGAATAGGAACCACCTGGCTTAGGATTTAATTTTTCAATTTCTCCGATTGCCTCTTTTAGCTCAGCTTCGGTTATATTATGTTTTTGAATTAATTTTTGATAATGTTTTTTGGTAAAGTGCTCAAATGATTTTCTAAGAATATCCGTAGCAAGCTCAATACTTGGTGTAATTTCTTTGCGTTCCAGTTGTATGATCAAACATTCTTCTAAGGATCTTGCACCAACACCTGGTGGGTCTAGCTCTTGAACTATGCCCAGTATTTTAGTTATGGTTTCTTCGTCTGTGTATACATTTTGTGTAAAAGCCAAATCGTCCATAATGTCGGCTATTGGTCTACGTATGTATCCACTTTCATCTACACTACCTACTAAGAACTCGGCAATGTTCCATTCATCATCTGTTAGATAAACGGTATTTAGCTGATTTAATAAATGCTGGTTGAATGAAATACCTGCAGCATAAGGAACACTTTTTTCCTCATCGTCAGAACTGTAGTTATTTGCTTTGGTACGATAATCAGGAATTTCATCATCACTCAGATAATCGTCTATATTGATATCTTCTGTGTTGATGGTTTCGTTGTCTGATGCATCATCATAAACATCATCATAATCATCGGTAGTGCTTTCAACATCTTCTTTACCGGTTTCTAAAGCAGGATTCTCCTCTAATTCTTGTTTTAGGCGTTGTTCAAAAGCCTGCGTAGGCAATTGAATCAGCTTCATCAATTGAATTTGCTGGGGAGATAACTTTTGGGAAAGTTTAAAAGATAAATGTTGTTTTAGCATTACTTTAATCTAGTACTTGTAAAAGTAATTAAATCCGCTTAGAATTCAGCATTCTGCGGTGTTCTAGGAAACGGTATTACATCTCTAATATTGCCCATACCTGTAGCGAAAAGAACTAATCGTTCAAAACCAAGTCCAAATCCACTATGCTCTGCAGTTCCAAATTTTCTCAAATCTAAATACCACCAAAGTTCTTTTTCGTCAATGCCCAGTTCCTTAACCTTCTCCTTTAATACATCTAAACGCTCTTCTCTTTGAGATCCACCAACTATTTCGCCAATACCAGGGAATAGAATATCCATGGCTCTAACAGTCTTTCCGTCTTCGTTTAAACGCATGTAAAAAGCTTTGATTTTTGCAGGATAATCAAACAATATTACAGGACATTTAAAATGTTTTTCTACTAAATAACGTTCATGTTCACTTTGTAGATCGGCACCCCATTCTTCTATTATATATGAGAATTTTTTCTTTTTATTGGGCTTGCAATTTTTAAGAATATCTATAGCTTCAGTGTAACTAACTCTTTTGAAGTTGTTATCTGCTACGAACTTTAACTTTTCAATTAAAGGCATTTCACTACGTTGAGCTTGCGGCTTGCTTTTTTCTTCGTCTAACAATCTCTTTTCTAAGAACTCTAAATCTTCTTGACAATGTTCTAAAGTATAAGAAATAACATTCTTAATAAAGTCCTCCGCCAAGTCCATATTAGCATCTAAATCAAAGAAAGCCATTTCTGGTTCTATCATCCAAAATTCAGCTAAATGCCTAGATGTATTAGAATTTTCAGCTCTAAATGTTGGTCCAAATGTATACACTTTTCCTAAAGCCATAGCGTAAGCTTCAGCTTCTAGTTGACCAGATACCGTTAAGTTGGTTTCTTTTCCAAAAAAGTCTTCTTTATAATTAACTTCGCCTTCTTCCGTTAACGGTGGATTTTTTTCATCAAGTGTGGTTACTCTGAACATTTCACCAGCACCTTCTGCATCTGATCCCGTAATAATAGGAGCATGAAAATAGTTGAAACCATTTTCTCTAAAGTAGTTGTGTATAGCAAAAGATAAAGTAGATCTAACACGCATAATTGCTGCAAATGTGTTAGTACGTATTCTTAAATGTGCTTTTTCTCTAAGAAATTCTAAGGAGTGTTTTTTAGGTTGAATAGGATATTCTTCTGGATCAGCTACACCCAATACCTCTAAAGCGCTAACCTGAATCTCTACAGATTGTCCGCGACCTTGACTTTCAACAAGCGTTCCCGTTACTTTTAATGCAGCACCAGTATTTACTTTTTTTAATAGCTCTTCGTCAAAATTTTCAAAATCAACAACACACTGAATGGTGCCTAAGGTAGAGCCATCGTTCAATGCTATAAATCTATTACTTCTAAAGGTTCTTACCCAACCTTTAATTGTTACTTCTTGTAGTAAGTTCTTACTTGCTAGTAATTCTTTTATTGTTGCTAAACGCATGATCTTGAATTGAAAATTATAGTCCCAAAGATAGGATTTTGTTAAAAAATAGAGAGCTTAAATAGCTATATAACTTGAGATGAAATAATTTTATTGGTTATTATTTTCATCTTGTGGTAAAATATCTATTTGTGGTTTTTTAAGTGTTTGTTTGTTAGCGATACTTTTTTCCAGTGACAAGAGTAGTGAAGGCAATAAAATTAAATTAGCCAACATGGCTAATAACAATGTTGCTGAAACTAAAGAGCCTAGTGCTACGGTGCCACCGAAATTAGATATTACAAAAACTGAGAAACCGAAAAATAATACAATTGAGGTGTAGAACATACTAACCCCTGTTTCCCTTAATGCGTTATAAACCGATTTTTCTATGCGCCAATTGTTGGCCGTGAGTTCTTGTCTATACTTTGCGAGAAAGTGTATGGTGTCATCTACCGATATACCAAAGGCGATACTAAATACCAAAATGGTTGATGGTTTTATTGGAACGCCAACAAAGCCCATTATACCAGCGGTTATCACTAGGGGCAATAAGTTAGGAATCAATGAAATAACGATCATTCTAAATGATCTAAACAAGTAAGCCATAAATAAGGCAATTAACCCAATAGCCAAAGCAAGTGACATGATAAGGTTTTTTACCAAGTACTTAGTTCCTTTTAAGAACAATAATGCACTACCCGTCATGTAAACATTATATCGCTCAGCTGGGAATATCTTTGTAATGTTCTCTAATAAACGCTCTTCTATTTCCTCCATACGGCTGGTATTGACATCGCGCATGAAAGTCGTCATTCTGGCTGTTTGTCCCGTGCTGTCTACAAAGGCTTTTAATAAATCGCCATTATCACCAGATTTACGGGCAACATCCATAATGAACGTATTTTCTTGACTGGTAGGTAATTGATAATATTTTGGAATACCATTATAGAAAGCTTGTTTAGAATACTTTACCAAATTCACGACAGAAACAGGTGTAGAGAGTTCTGGAATTTCTTCAATAACTTCCCCAAGTTGGTTCATGCGCTTAAGAGTAACAGGTTTTAAAACGCCTTTAGGAGTTTTAGTGTCTACTACAATTTCTACAGGCATAATACCTTTAAACTCTTTTTCAAAAAAACGAATGTCATGAAAGAATTCAGCATTCTTGGGCATGTCTTCAATAGGGCTTCCTGATATTCTTATTTGATAAATTCCTATAATACTTATTACCAATAACGATATAGAAACTATATACACCGTAATTCTTCTATGTCTTACAATACGTTCCATCCACTGAACAAAGGCATCAATCCACTTTTTATTTAAATGTTTTAAATGCTTTGTTTTTGGAAGCGGCATAAAACTATAAATAATGGGGATGATCAATAGCGATAAAACAAATATGCCTATGATATTAATAGAGGCAACTATACCGAATTCTTTTAATAAGGTACTGTCAGTTACAATGAAAGTAGCAAAGCCTGATGCGGTCGTAATGTTGGTCATCAAGGTAGCATTTCCAATCTTAGAAATAACTCGTTGTAGTGACAATGCTTGGTTACCGTGTTTCTTGACTTCTTGCTGGTATTTATTTATCAAAAAGATACAATTGGGTATACCTATAACAATAATTAAAGGTGGAATAAGTGCAGTAAGAACGGTTATTTCATATTGCAACAAACCAAGTAAACCAAAAGCCCACATTACACCAATAATCACCACACACATAGAAATGAACGTAGCTCTGATACTTCTGAAGAAAAAGAAGAAAATCAACGAGGTAACACCAAGTGCCGCCAAAATAAATTTACCAATTTCATCAATGATATTTTGGGAGTTCATTGTTCTCACATAGGGCATACCTGATATGTGAACGTCCAAATTGGTCTCTTCTTCAAATTTTTTGACCAATGTGTTTATGTCCTGTAAAATGAAGTCTTTTCTAACCGAGGTATTTACAATATCCTTATCTAGATTAACAATGGTTCTTATTGTTTTACTTTCCTTATTGTAAAGTAGATTGTCGTAAAATGGTATGTCGTTAAAAAGATGATTGGTAATGCTATCTATTTCTTTTTTAGATTTTAGTTCGCCATTTATTAAAGGGCGCATTACAAATTCTTGCTTCTCTTTGTCTTTTATAAGCTCTTTTAAATTGTCTGTTGAAACAACAAATTCCACTTCTGGGAAAGCGGCAAGTTGTTTGCTAAGCTTGTTCCAACGGTTAAAATTGGCAGGTGTAAACAAGGCACTATCACGTATGGCGAAAACAACCGCATTACCCTCTTCTCCAAATTTGCTTAGAAAATCTTGATATTGAACATTTACGGGGTGATCATCTGGCAGTAAGTTTGTTTGCGAGCTAGAGAATCGCATGTATTGCCATTGCCAACCCATAAAAACGGTAAAACCGGCAATCAAGAGTAAAATCAGGATTCTGTTTCGTAGAATTATGTTTGCCGTTTTAGGCCAAAATCCTTTCGTAAGTTTAGCTACCATAACTGTTTTTGCAGGTCGCAAAGGTAACTATTAGCTACATCTGTTCCTAAATTGAAAAGTTTAAATTTTTTACAAAAAAAATAAAGCTACCTAGTTTAGGTAGCTTTAAATGATAATTATAAATTTCTTGGTTATACTTTCATAATCTCAGCTTCTTTCTTAAGTAAGAAGTCTTCGATTTTCTTTGTGAAAGCATCAGTTAAATCTTGAACATCCGCAGTGGCATTTTTTTGAAAATCTTCAGAAATATCTAAATCCTTAATTTCTTTGTTTGCATCTTGCCTTGCGCTTCGTACACCTACTTTTGCATGTTCAGCTTCTGCCTTGGCTTGCTTGGTAAGTTGTATTCTTCGTTCTTCTGTTAATGGCGGAACGTTGATGATAATCATGTCGCCATTGTTCATAGGGTTAAAACCTAGGTTGGCGTTCATAATTGCTTTTTCAATTTCTTGAAGCATATTCTTTTCCCATGGTTGAACAGAAATGGTTCTACCATCTGGGGTGTTTACATTGGCTACCTGAGCTAACGGAGTTTGTGATCCGTAATAATCAACCATTACCGATGATAACATTGTTGGGCTGGCTTTTCCAGCTCTTATCTTCAAAAATTCTCTTTCTAGGTGAGCTATGGCGGCATTCATGCCTTCCTTTGTAGCGTCTAATATAAATTGTACTTCTTCGTTCATATAATAATTATATTACTATCGCAATAACATAAACTATACCGAAAATTATAGGTTGACCGTTGTACCAATAGTTTGGCCGTCAACAATTTTTAGCAAGTTTCCTTTTTTGTTCATATCAAAAACTACAATTGGTAGTTCATTCTCTTGACTTAGTGTAAAGGCTGTAGTATCCATCACCTTTAGTCCTTTTGTAAGTACCTCTGAAAAAGAGATATTATCAAATTTCGTAGCACTTTTATCCTTTTCTGGATCGGCAGTGTAAATACCATCTACACGGGTTCCCTTTAGAATTACATCGGCTTCTATTTCAATAGCCCTTAGTACAGCTGCAGAATCCGTGGTAAAATATGGGTTACCTGTTCCTCCACCAAAGATAACAACTCTTCCTTTTTCTAAATGCCTCATGGCACGTCTTCTAATGAAAGGCTCGGCAACTTCATTGATTTTAATGGCACTTTGTAATCTGGTTTGTATACCGTTCATTTCTAATGCACTTTGTAATGCTAAGCCATTGATTACGGTTGCCAACATTCCCATGTGATCACCTTGTACTCTGTCCATTCCTGTTGCTGCACCTGCTAAGCCACGAAAAATATTACCGCCACCAATAACTATGGCAACTTCAATACCTTTTTCAACTACTTCTTTAATTTCTTCCGCATATTCATTTAGACGATTAGAGTCTATTCCGTATTGCTTTTCGCCCATTAAGGCTTCACCGCTTAGTTTTAGAAGAATTCTTTTGTAGTGCATCTTAATTTTTTATTTGCCATCAAAAATAATGAAAATATTTGATGGGTGTAGTCAATATTTGGTTGAAGCAAAACATAAATCGTTGAGATGTTGTCCTTGCATATTATCTATCTTTGATATCATTGATTTTAAATATTCACATATGAAGTTTTTTATGAAGAAAAATGTATTAATTATTGCCACTGCGTTGCTACTAAACGCTTGCGGGGCAGGTAAGGTTCTTTTGTCTGTCGAGAATAGTCCCGTGGTCACCTCTATTGATTTGGTAAATGTTGTTGAAGATAAAGTTCAGGTAGGGATCAACCCTGGAGCGTTTACAACTTCAACGGTCATATTTAGAATACCTAAGACTGTGCCTGGAACATATAGTTCCGATAATTACGGTAAGTATATTGAAGATTTTGAAGCGCTAGATTATAAAGGGAATGTTCTGCCTAGCACTAAACTAGATGATAACTCTTGGAGTATTTCAAATGCTGCTCAGTTAGATAAAGTTCAATATTGGGTAAATGATACTTATGATACGGAGGATGAAGTAGATGATGCTGTTTTCTCACCGGCAGGTACCAATATCTCAAAGGATAGCAATTTTATGCTTAATCTTCATGGATTTGTAGGTTATTTTGATGGGTTCAAAGAAATACCTTATGCTATTCAGATTAAAAAGCCAACAGATTTAGTAGGTACTACTACGCTTGCTAGAGAAGTAAATAATAAGCCAGATCCTTTGTGGGATGCTTTTAAGGCAAATCGTTATTTTGAAGTAATTGATAACCCAATAATGTATGCAAAACCAAATACAGAGTCTTTTGAGATAAATGGTATTACGGTAACCTTAAGTCTTTTTTCGCCTAATAACGTTTACAAGGCGTCTGATTTAAAAGATAGAATGGTGGCTATGATGGGTGCTCAAAAGAAATTTTTAGGAGATGTTGATAGTACAAAGGAATATGACATCTTATTATATATGTCTGATAATACTGTGCCAGATGCTCATGGGTTTGGAGCACTAGAACATCATACCTCTACTGTGGTTGTGTTACCAGAAGCGATGGATATTGGACGTTTAGAACAGGCTATGGTAGATGTGGTTTCTCATGAGTTTTTTCATATAGTTACACCGCTATCCGTTCACTCTAAAGAGATTCAGTATTTTGATTTTAACGACCCAAAAATGTCTGAACATTTATGGATGTATGAGGGCACTACAGAGTACTTTGCTAATTTATTTCAGATTCAGCAAGGTCTAATTACTGAAGAGGATTTTTACGAACGTATGTTGGCTAAAATCACTAATTCAAAATTCTATGATGATAGTATGTCTTTTACTGTTATGAGTAAAAATATATTGGAACAGCCTTATGAACCTAATTATGCCAACGTATATGAGAAAGGAGCTTTAATAAATATGTGTCTAGATATTATATTGAGAGAGAAGAGTGGAGGGGAGAAGAGTATGCTTTGGTTAATGAAAGAGTTGTCTAAAAAATATGGTACAGACGTTCCTTTTGAAGATGAAGCTTTATTTGGGGAAATTGTTTCCATTACATATCCTGAAGTTGATACTTTCTTTAAGCGGCATGTAATTGGTACAACACCTATAGATTATGATGTGTATTTTGCTAAGGTTGGTTTAGTGACAAAGAATGTTGAGGAGCCTACCGGTTACTTTTTTGATGGTCAAGTGCCTTATATGGATGTTGATGTTAAAAATGACAGTGTAGTATTTATTCGTAAGAATATAGCCTTGAATTCTTTCTTTGATGATTTAAAATTGAAGGGTGGCGATATTTTTAGGGTTATCAATGGCCAAGATATTAATTTAGAAACCCTACGTCCGATAATAGGTGAAAGCTTTGGTTGGACACCAGAAACCGTAGTAAGCATGACTGTAGAAAGAGACGGGGAAATGATATCTGTAGAAGGACCAGTAGGGCAACCTTTAAAGAAGGTCAGGAAAATTGTTCCGTTAGAAGGGGTAATTGAAGAAACCGTTAAGTTGCGAAATGCTTGGTTGAAAAATTAGGAGATAAGTAAAATATTGAAAATAAAAAAACCGTCTACTTTTTACAGTAAGACGGTTTTTTATTGAGTTAGTTGTATTGTAATTAACCTACGGTTACACGTTTAAAACCTAAAACAGAAACATCACCATGAGACTCAACATATTTAGCTACGTTGATTTTCTCATCCTTAATGAAGTTTTGGTCTAATAAACACTGTTCTTGGTCCAAAGTAGTATTATCAGATACGAATCTTTCCATTTTTCCTGGAAGAATTTTATCCCAAATTTTCTCTGGTTTACCTTCAGCTTGTAATTGCGCTTTAGCATCTTCTTCTGCTTTAGCCATAACTTCAGGAGTTAACTGCGACATAGAAATATACTGAGGTACATTTTTAAGTGTTTTACCTAAACGACCTAGTTCTTCGTTGTCTTTTTCAATAACAGCTATTCTAGCCTCTGTTTCAGCAGCTACGAACGTAGGGTCAAAATCTTTATAAGATAATGTAGTTGCACCCATAGAAGCAACTTGCATAGAAACGTCTTTAGCCAATACATCAGCAGTCTCAACTTTAGCGGAAAGACCAACTAAAGCAGCGATTTTGTTAATGTGAACGTAAGAACCAACATATGGCGCTTCTAACTTTTCAAAAGCAGTGATTTCTAATTTTTCACCAATAACACCAGTTTGTTCAACTAATTTGTCAGCAACTGTCATACCTCCAAAATCAGCAGCTAAAAGCTCTTCTTTAGAGTTACAGCTAAGTGCTATTTCAGCTAATTGGTTGGCAAGAGAAATAAAGTTCTCGTTTTTACCAACGAAATCAGTTTCACAACCAAGTACTATAGCAACACCCACAGTTTGGTCAGAATTTAACTTAGCAATCGCAGCACCTTCAGATGAATCTCTGTCTGCTCTTTTTGCTGCTACTTTTTGCCCTTTTTTACGAAGCACTTCAATGGCTTTGTCAAAATCACCTTCGGCCTCGACCAAAGCGTTTTTACAATCCATCATTCCAGCGCCAGTCGCCTTTCTTAATTTATTTACTTCTGCGGCGGTAATTTTTGCCATTTTATTTTCTTTTAGGATACCCGTTTTAAAGGGTTGTTCTTAGATTTATTTATATCAAAAATAGAAAAACTTATTCTACACCACCTTTAGTGTTGTCTTGCCATTCTTTAAGTTCGTCCCATTTACCATCAGCAGCCATTTTAGCTTGCTTTGGCCAAGAGGTAGGATCTAAATGAGCCATTCTAGAACTTGCTTCTGTTAAGATTTCTTTGATCTTTTCAGCTTCACCTTTAGAAAGGTCTGCGAATGTAGCGATACCTGCAGCAACTAATGCTTCGGCAGCTTTTGGTCCAATACCTTCAACTTTTGTTAAATCATCAGCATTCACATCTTTAGCTACTGCTTCTTTTGTAGCCTCAACATTTACTTCAACGTCTGGTACGTTAGCAACCATTGGTGCAGGTTTAGTATCAACCTTAGCCGGAGCTGGAGCTGGCTTTTCAGCTGCTACTTTTTTCTTAGGAGCTTTTTCTTTTTTCTCTTCAGAGTTACCTTTTTCAGCCTTACGTTCTGCAAGACCTTCAGCTACTGCGTTGGCAACTTCTGTCATAATGATATCAATAGACTTTGATGCATCATCGTTAGAAGGTATAAGGTAATCTACATCTCTAGGGTCACAGTTGGTATCTACCATTGCGAAAATAGGAATGTTCAATTTTTGAGCTTCTTTTACTGCAATGTGTTCTCTCATTGTATCAACAATGAACAAAGCACCTGGTAAACGAGTCATTTCAGAAATAGAACCTAAGTTCTTTTCTAATTTTGCGCGTAAACGATCAACTTGCAATCTTTCTTTCTTAGATAATGTAAGGAAAGTACCATCTTTCTTCATACGATCAATAGAAGCCATTTTCTTAACAGCTTTACGGATAGTAACAAAGTTTGTTAACATACCGCCTGGCCATCTTTCTGTGATGTAAGGCATGTTTACTGCTGCTGCTTTTTCAGCAACGATATCTTTTGCTTGTTTTTTGGTAGCTACGAAAAGTATTTTTCTACCTGATGCTGCAATTTTGCTAAGAGCCTCATTGGTCTCGTCTAATTTTGCAACTGTTTTGTAAAGGTTGATTACGTGAATACCATTACGCTCCATGTAGATGTAAGGAGCCATGTTTGGATTCCACTTTCTTGTTAGGTGACCAAAATGTACACCTGCTTCTAATAATTGTTTTACTTCGACTCTCGCCATTTTAAATTTAGTTTACGTTCTTATGAATTAGCAATGATAAAGTGGTATTTCGATTTATAACCGAAAAGCCTTCATCATTTAGATGCTAAACTAATCTTACCTTTAATATAAAATGATTAAAGGATTTTTAATTGTCCTAAAAGGACTTTCAATGAACTTGTTAATAATCTGGATTTTCCAGTATGATAAAATATAAAAATAGGCACCCAAAAAGGGTGCCTGATAATTTTGTAATTCCGAATTAACGTTTCGAGAATTGGAATTTTTTACGTGCTTTCTTCTGACCGAATTTCTTGCGTTCAACCATTCTTGGGTCTCTAGTTAATAGACCTTCTGGTTTTAATACTGTTCTGTTCTCAGCATCAATCTCACACATTGCTCTAGATAAAGCAAGACGAATAGCTTCTGCTTGACCAGTGATACCACCACCGTAAACATTTACTTTTACATCATAAGTATCTAAGCTTTCAGTTAATGTGAAAGGTTGTTTTACTTTGTATTGAAGTGTTGCAGTTGGGAAGTATACGCTTAAATCTTTGTTGTTAATAGTGATATCACCATTACCATCAGAAAGATATACTCTCGCTACAGCGGTCTTTCTACGACCAATTTTATGAATTACTTCCATCTTATTTAATATCTTTTAAATTAACAACAGTTGGCTTTTGAGCTTCTTGACCGTGCTCTGTACCTGCGTAAACTTTAAGGTTTCTAAAAAGTTCTGCACCTAATCTATTCTTAGGTAACATTCCTTTTATTGCTTTTTCAAGAATACCTTCTGGATTTTTATCCAATAGCTGTTGTACGCTAGTAGTACGTTGACCACCTGGGTAACCAGTATATCTCATATATGATTTATCAGACCACTTGTTTCCTGTAAGAACAATTTTCTCTGCGTTGATAATAACAACATTATCACCACAATCAACATGAGGGGTGAAACTTGGCTTGTGCTTTCCTCTTAACAAATAGGCGACTTTTGAAGCCATGCGTCCTAATGTTTCTCCTTCGGCATCTACCAATAACCACTCTTTGTTGACAGTTGTTCTGTTGGCCGAAACGGTCTTATAACTTAATGTATCCACTACTGCTATTTTTAACTATTATTTTAATCAATCCCTAGAAAGGGGCTGCAAATCTACAATTATTAACTTGAATTGCAAATACTTGTTTCTTATTTTTTTACATTTTTTAAATAAATGTAACATCTAACTACTTTATCTATATTGAGATACTGTTAAACTTATCGGTTTTATTACTATTTCTGTAACAATTACAATTCTTTTGTGTCTCTTTAATATCACATCAATCAACCAAAGAACGCACAGTCATGAATAAATGTTTATCCCTAAGTATCTTATTTCTACTATTCATTACGACAATAGTAGCTCAAAAAGATGTTGCAAAGGTACAAAGGGAATATATTACCAAGCAACTTCCGGTAGGAGAAGAAATTACAATTGACGGAGAATTGTCTGATAAGGCTTGGGATACGGTATCTTGGGATGGTGATTTTACAGTTTTCGACCCTAATAATGGAGAAAAACCAAGCCAATCTACAAAGTTTAAGATCACCTACGATGCCAAATTTCTTTATGTTGGCATTCGTTGTTATGATAGTATTCCTTCTAAAATAGAAAAAAGACTTGCTAGGCGCGATAATTTCTCGGGTGATTGGATCGAGATTAATATAGATAGTTATAACGATAAAAGAACCGGTTTCTCTTTTAATATTTCTGCCGCAGGCGTAAAGGGGGATGAGTTCATATCTCAAAATGGAGATTTTTGGGATGCTAGCTGGAATCCAATTTGGTATACTGCTTCTCAAATTGATGCGGATGGATGGACTGCTGAGATGAAAATACCTTTCAGTCAATTAAAATTTGGAGAACAAAAAGAACAGATTTGGGGTTTACAATTGAACAGAAGATTTTTTAGGGCAGAGGAACGTTCTCTTTGGCAACCTGTTTCGTTAGATGCCCCGGGCTGGGTAAGTGAGTTTGGTGTACTTAGGGGGCTTATTGATATTCAGTCACAAAAGCAATTAGAAATTCAACCCTTTTTAGTAAATCAATATGATTCATATCCTTCGCAAGATGGTAATCCATTTCGTGATGGTAATGATTATAGGTTAAATGCTGGGTTAGATGCTAAAATTGGTTTGACAAATGATTTGACCTTAGACTTGACCGTAAATCCGGATTTTGGTCAAGTAGATGCTGATCCCGGAGCTATTGCTTTAGACGGATTTCAAATCTTTTTTGAAGAGCGACGGCCTTTTTTTATCGAGAACAAGAATATTTTCGATTATGAGTTTGCCGATGGTAATGACAATATTTTTTATAGTAGAAGAATAGGAAGAAGTCCGCAGGGTTTTGCAACGGCGACGACAGATGAATTCATTGATCAGCCAACAAATAGTACAATTTTGGGTGCTGCTAAGTTCTCTGGCAAAACCAAAAACGGGTGGTCATTGGGTCTTTTAGAAAGTGTTACCGGTAAAATGTATGCAGAGATTGAAGATGTTGTAGGTAATAAACGTTCAGAACTTGTAGAACCACTAACTAATTATCTGGTAGGTAGGGTGCAAAAAGATTTTAATGAGCGTAATTCTTTTATTGGTGGAATTTTTACTGCTACGAATAGAAATATACCAGATAATCTAGATTTTTTAAGAAGTGGTGCATACACCGGCGGTTTTGATTTTAAACACAATTGGAAGGATAGAAATTATTATGTGGAAGGCAACATTGTTGGTAGTCATGTTACAGGAAGTGAAGATGCCATTGCAAGAACGCAAACTAGTATAACGCACCTTTTTCAAAGAGTTGATGCAGACCATGTTTCTGTAGATCCTAATAGAACCTCGCTTACAGGTACTGGTGGTAAAATAGAGGTAGGTAAAGCAGGTGGTGGTAATTGGAGATATGACGGTGGCATCATTTGGCGATCACCAGAACTGGAACTTAATGACATTGGATTTCTAAGACAAGCAGATGAAATTAAACAAACTGCATCTGTTAGTAGGTTGTTTATTAAACCCACTAATTTATATAGAAGGGCAAATATGGAATTAAGTCAGTATTCAACCTACGATTTTGAGGGTAATTATAATAGAATTCAATATCAGTTTGAGGGATTTATAAATTATAAAAATAATTGGTGGACAGAAGTTGGGGCGGCGCATAAACCCCGTATATTCTCTAATACCGTATTACGTGGCGGACCACGTTGGCGTTGGTCAGATGAAAATTTTGCATATCTATTTTTCGGTTCTGATAGTAGAAAGAAACTAAGTTTTACCTTGGGTTATGTAAATAGTCAGGCAGCCGAAAAAAACTTTTCGTTAGCGCGTTATGTGTTTAGATTATACTACCAACCTTTTGATGCTTTTAACCTGTCTATCTCTTCTGAATTTGAAGAGAATCCTAATAAAACGCAATATGTTACCGAAACCAATTTTAATGGAGATGCTAGATATATTACCGGTAATATTGATCAAAAAACGTTTAGTACTTCCATCCGTTTTAATTATAGTATAAATCCTAATTTATCTATTCAGTATTATGGCGAGCCATTTATTTCTAGAGGAACGTATACCAATTTTAATTACGTGAATAATCCTATTGCAGAAAGTCTCAATGAGCGAGTAACTTTATTCTCTGAAAATCAAATTTCGCAATCTAATAACACTGATAACTATTTGATTGATGAGAATTTTGACGGAATTACAGATTATCAGATTGAAAATCCAGATTTTTCATATGTCCAGTTTCGATCGAATTTAGTATTGAGATGGGAATATGTGCCTGGGTCGGAAATCTTTTTGGTCTGGTCACAAGGAGTTGTAGGGGCAGGGAATCCTGGTGAAACTTTGGGCAGGAATTTAGATCGTCAAATACTAGGACAGAAAAAAGATAATACCATTTTGTTAAAGGCAACGTATAGATTTATACTCTAAGTCCCCGTTCTTGTTAGGTAGCTGTTTGTTTGGTTATGAAATAATAAGTTGATTTTTTCGTTTTTATGCTTGTACAACCAAAAAAACTAAAAAGATGTATAAGCATATTTTACTAATTGCAGGAGTAGTATTAACACTGGTATCCTGTAGTTCTGACAAAGATGAGACCCAAAATGAAGCAGAATTCAATAGTGCGGCTATTATAGGTACTTGGGATGCTACAGAACTTGAAATTGACAATGAAACGGCAAGTGACGATGTTAAATTTGGAAAACAGATTCTAGATTTTCTTACAGAAGAAAATTGCTTCATTATTACTTTGCAGTTTAATGAAGACTTAACGGCTAGCGCTTCTAATTCCGCAAATTATATTGAAGTTAACGCAACTGCTACGGGTTTAGATATTCCTTGCCCAACAGAATCTGATGTCAATGAAAGTACTTATACTTTTGATGGGGAAACTGTAACTACCATAGATGAAAATGGTGAGGAAGTGGCAATAGGTGTTACTATTGACGGTAATGTAATGACATTAGATGCCAGCGATCTTGATATTCCTAACTTTTCAGAAGACGGGCAATTGATTTTCGTGAAGCGATAAACTATATTGAATTATAGTAATAAATGACCCTTGCACTTTGTGTGAGGGTTTTTTATTGCTTGTAAAATTTAGTTTTTACATTTTGATGTTCAGATTGTATGGTAATCATGTACAAACCTTTTTCAAGATTGAAAACAGGAATATTCAGGGAATTTCTTTTAATATCCCATTTGTGAAAGATAATTTGGGTTCCGTAACTATCTCTGATGCTTATAGCCGCATTCGAATCATTTTTGAGTCCTAAGACATTAATAACATTCGTTGCAGGGTTAGGAAAGACTTTTATGTCTTGCGCAGTCAATGAAGCACCGCTAAAGACCGTAAAAGCTAAAATAATTATAAGTCTTTTCATGAAAAATAGCGTACCTCATTGTAGAAGTACGTTATATGCTAACGTTTTAAAAATACATTTTCGTCTTCCTTTAAAGAAACTTTAACTTTCTAAAATGTGAAATAGGTTTCGCTAGTAGATGTATTGTTGTTGCTGTCTTTAGAAACTACACGGGCAATATATTGCTCTCCGGCTGTAATATTGTAATTGGTATTTATATTGGTTGTATTCTCAAGAATCAGTTCTAAGTTACCTGAGGTGCCAATGTAAACATCGTAGGTTGATAGGTCGTCATCTAGGTCTTCACCTATCCAAGATACGCTTACTGAACCGTCACCATTATCTGAAACACTAATTTCTGCTGGGAAGGGAGCGAAATTTTCAGTGCTTGTACCTTCAGAATAAAAATTCCAAGAATCACTCGTTAGTGTTTTTGAACCTAAAATAGCAGTTACAGACCATGAAAATTGGGTGCCTTTAGGTAAACCTACAGCAAATGATGTTGTGGTTATAGTTCTTTTGTCTGTTGAGTTGTTTTCTTGGTTCGTAATTTCTAATTCATATGAAGTAGCGTTTGTAGATGCTGACCATTGAAGCTCTATGCTAACGCCGTCTGTACCATTATCTTCTCCTTCAGTGCATATTAAGTTGTTTTCAGGAAATACAAGATTGAAAGCGCCCAGTTCTTTTTCTGTTTCCTCTGGCGGATTGTTGTTGCTGTCATCGCTTCCACCGCATGACGCAACTAGTAATCCTACTAAAATTAATTTTATAGCTAATTTCATTTTTTTACAAATTTTAAGTTGATTTCTTTATCTCCATCTATAATTGTTAACATATAGACGCCAGGAGAAAGATTGGAAATATTCATTTCTAATGTGCCGTTACTTATCTGTTTGCGCTCTTGTAGAGTTGTTACTCCGCTTAAGTTTGATAAGATAACTTGAGCATTAGTCATAATGTCTAGACCTTCAACTCGTAACATATCAGTCACTGGGTTTGGAGATAAAATAGCATTACTGAGTACAATACTATCATTAAAAACACCTTGGCAAATTTTATCGGTTTCTATAGAAATAACATTAGCTCCTTGATCAAGCGGAAATGATAATTGCTGATTATCACTATTATCAACTTCAAATGAATATACTTTCTCATTAACTAAAACTTGGTAATTCTTGCTTCCAGAAACTACAACACTTGCTTTTTTAGCGGTGTAGTCTATAACGGTTTTACCGGAAATAAATTCTTCGGGAGTTTCAATTGTTACTGTGTAGCATTGTTCATAGCTTGGATACTCAGGTACGGTTATACATACCGTATACGAACCAGAAGAAAGATCTGATCTTACTAGCCCATTTGATGCGTTAATGTTATCAAAGGTGTTATCTAGTAACATGCCGGTGATTTGAACCGTGTAATTGTAATCCTCAGTGAAAGAAACAGAAATTTCACCATTTGCCGTATTTGGACAACTGGTACTTGTTACTTTTACTTGAATACCATCATTTGAAATATTTGGGAGTGTATTTTCAGAAATCGTACACCCGCTCGAATCTACAGTCTCACCTTCTGGGGTGTTGGGACAATCGTCATCAGCATCTTGTACACCGTCATTGTCAGAATCTGTTACTGTGGTCACTGTACAGCCATTTTCATCAACTGTATCTCCTATTGGAGTATTAGGGCAATCGTCATCAGCATCTGCAACACCATCATTGTCAGAATCTGATACTGTGGTCACTGTACAGCCATTTTCATCAACTGTTTCTCCTGCCGGAGTATTAGGGCAATCATCATCTGCATTTTGTACGCCGTCGTTGTCTATATCGTTACTGCTAGAGATATTAAGAATAGTAGTTTTTTTAACTAGAACTAAGTTGGGAACTTTACTATTTGTAATATGACAATTGTAATTTCCGGAATCTGTAGAGCTAACATTTAGAATGCTAAATGTTCTTTCTGTGGCCCCGTCAATAGTAGTGGCATTTTTCCTCCATTCATATATATTATTTGAACTGGTAGTAGCCTCTACTGAAATAGAGAATTCATTACCGCTGTTTAAAGTGATTGATGAGGTATCGTCTATTTCATTTTGATAAAAATAATCGTAGACACTAGCATCAGAAGCTAAGTCAAGTAATTCCTCTATATTTTCGAAAACGTAGTTGTTGTTTCTAAGATTAACTTGTATTAAATCAGGTGATGCAAATATCGGTATCGCCCCTGAAAGGTTATTGTCCTCAACTTTAAATACCCTTAAACCAGGTAGGCTACTTAGGTTTTCAGGAATTGTACCTTCAAGCATATTTTCATTTAAATATATTGACCCTATAAAAGAAAGGTTTGCTAAGGTGTTAGGTATATTTCCAGTAAGATTATTGCTGGATAAGTCAAGACTATTTAAAGATGATAATTCTCCAATACTAGCAGGAATTGTTCCTGTGAATTCATTGAAATTTAAGCGAAGTGAAGATAATTTAATGAGATTGCCAATAGATGATGGTATTTCTCCAGATAAATTATTTCCATTTAGCCAAAACGTAGTTAACTCTGTTAAAGCTCCAATAGAAGTTGGTAATGTACCTGATAAGTTGCAGCCCATAACATTGAAGTACTCTAACTCTGTTAAATTGCCAATATCAGTTGGAATACTCCCTGATAAGTTACAGTTTTCAGCGTTGAAGAGTTTTAGCTTTGTAAGATTTGTAAATTCGGTAGGAATAACACCTGAAATGTTATTTTCACTTAAGGAAAAATACACTAGGTCTGTCAAATTACCTATTTGTACTGGTATCTCTCCGTTTAAGTTGTTAAGACTTATCGTAAATTTTTCTAATTGGATTAAACTACCTATTTCAAGAGGAATTGTTCCAGTTAATAAATTGCTTCCAATATCAAATTCTTTTAATTGAACTAGGTTTCCGATTTCAGAAGGAATCGTACCGGAAAATTTATTATAATTCATATTTAAAGTATGCAACTGTAATAAGTTGGTTATCTGAGATGGAAAGGCACCTGTAAAATTATTAGAATTTATGTCCAATACTTTGAGGTTTAGTAAGTTTCCTATTTGTTGCGGTAAACTACCTGATAGGTTGTTAGATCCTAGATTCATGATTTCAAGTTGAGACATGAAACCTATTTCTTCAGGTAAAGTTCCTGATAATTCTAGATATTCAAAATAAACTTCCTTGAGTTTTGTTAGGTTGCCAATTTCAGGAGGAATTGTCCCAGATATTTCGTTATGGACAGCTCCTGTGATAAAAGTACTTTTGTTTAAATTTAAAATTTGTAATTCTTCTAAATCACCTATTTCTGGTGGTAATGATCCTTTCAGCCCATTGCCGGGTAATTCTATTTTAGTTACACGATTATCGTTGTTTAACTCTACACCGTACCAAGTGCTTATATCTGTAGTCAAATCCCAAGTATTGGTCCAGTTAGGTCCATCCAAGGCATTGTAAAATGCAATTAATGCTTCTCTGTCAGAGTTGATGGATTCATTTATGTCAATAACTTTTACATTATCAACATATACCTCAAAAAGTTCATCGATAAAAGTAAATGCGCTAACTTCTAATTTCCACGCTTCAGTTACTGTAATTTCGATTTCGTCCTCTCTGGATTCCCATTCATATCCTTGAGGAATCGCATTTCCGGAGCTATATGGGAAGCTGCTTACAGGTCCAAATTTAAAACCTATAACCTGTTGTCCAAAAGGATCCCGACCTGTTTTTACTTTAAAGTCGTAACTAAATTTATATGTTTTTCCAGCTTCTAGAATAAAGTTTTTTGAAACTATAGTAGGTTCAGTGGTGCTATTTGTTTCAATTAAAAGGGCACTGTTGTTGCCACTAGATGTTATATTGGTTTCTTGATTTATATTTCCTTCTTGTGATTCCCAGTCCTCAAGCGTTCCGGTAGACCAGTTTTCAAGGTCACCATTGATGACTAAATTAGTTTGCGAAAATCCTGTAAAACAATACAAAAATAGGGCTGTCAATAGCAGCCTAGTGTAATTTTTAATCATAGTTAATTCTGGTTAGGAAAACACTAATATAAATATTAGCGTTTTGTTAACAGAATATTTTCGTCGAAATACTACAATTTTTTCTTACAAAGTGTGACTTTTCTATTGCAAATAAGTGTTAATGCGCCACCAACCAATTCTCACCCAATCCAACCTCCACATCTAAAGGAACTGCAATTTTGTATGCATTCTCCATTTCAGATTTAATGAGTGTTTGTAATTCTTCTAGTTCTGGCTTGTAAATATCGAACACTAATTCATCATGTACTTGTAAAAGCATTTTAGACTTGTAATTGCCTTTTTCTAGTTTGTTATGAATATTGATCATAGCGATTTTTATGATATCTGCGGCACTACCTTGAATAGGTGCATTTACGGCATTTCGCTCTGCAGCGCCACGAACTATGGCATTACTGCCATTGATATCTTTTAAATAGCGTCTTCTTCCTAAAACAGTAGAAACATAACCATTTTCTCGTGCAAAATCTATTTGTTCGCTCATGTAATTTCGCAACTTTGGGTAGGTCTTGTAGTAGGTATCTATTAATTCTTTTGCTTCTTTTCTTGACAAGTCCGTTTGGTTGCTTAATCCAAATGCAGATACACCATAGATGATTCCGAAGTTAACTGTTTTCGCATTGCTACGCTGCTCTCTAGTCACTTCTTCCAAAGGCACATTAAATACTTTTGATGCTGTAGAAGCATGAATATCCTCACCATGTTTAAAAGCTTCAATCATGGTAGTCTCTTCACTCAAAGCTGCAATTATACGTAGCTCTATTTGAGAATAATCCGCTGCTAATAAGGTGTAATTCTCATCACGTGGAATAAACGCCTTTCTAACTTGTCTACCACGCTCAGTTCTTATTGGTATATTCTGTAAATTTGGATTATTACTACTTAACCTTCCGGTAGCAGCAACGGTTTGCATGTAGTCTGTATGCACTCTTCCTGTAGATGGTTCTACCTGTTCTGGTAATGCATCTACATAAGTGCTTTTCAATTTAGCAAGACCTCTATAGTCTAATACATTCTGAATGATTTCATGGTCCTTTGCCAAATAAGATAATACATCTTCTGCGGTGGAATATTGACCTGTTTTTGTCTTTTTAGGCTTGTCAACTAGTTTCAGTTTGTCAAATAGAATTTCACCTAATTGTTTGGGTGATCCAATATTGAATTCTTCACCGGCAACTTCGTAAATTTTCTTTTCTAGATTGCTGATGTCATTGTTCAAGTCTTCTGAAAGTGAATTCAAGAATTTCTCATCTAAATTGATGCCTTCTAATTCCATGTCCGCCAAAACGCGTAATAACGGAATCTCAATGTCTTGAAATAACTTTTCTGTATTGGCTTCTTTTAATTCTGGTCTAAAATGTTGAGCAAGTTGATAAGTGATATCGGCATCTTCAACCGCATATTCCGTTTGTTTTTCTAAAGGAACATCGCGCATGCTCAATTGATTTTTCCCTTTTTTACCAATTAGTTCTGTGATGGAAACCGGGGTGTAATTTAAATACGTCTCTGCTAATACGTCCATATTATGACGCATATCTGGGTTAATTAGATAATGTGCCAACATAGTATCGAACAGAGGTCCTTTTACATCTATATTATATTTATCTAAAACCTTAATGTCATACTTTAAATTCTGACCTATTTTTTCAATTTTTTCAGCTTCAAAGAATGGGCGTAATTCTTCTAAAAGTGTCTGAACTTCTTCTTTATTATCCGTAAAGGGAATGTAATATCCTTTTGTTGCTTCCCAAGAAAAAGCAATACCAACTAATTCTGCTGTTAATGGATTTAAACCTGTGGTTTCCGTATCAAAACAAACCGAAGTTTGCTGCATTAAGTTTTTTAGAAATAACTTCATCGCCATACCTGGGGCAACACTTTGGTAAGAATGCGCAACATCTGCAATGGTCTTTCTACTTGAAAAATCTTTTACAGTTGCGCCAGAATCTGCAGGACTTCCAAATAGCGAGAACTGTCCTGATCCAGCATCTTGTATCTCTTTTTTAGCGACTGGTTTGTTTGTAACTTCTGTGTTCGCCTCTTCGGCTTCCGCAGAAAATAATTTTATAAACTGATCTTTTAATCTTCTAAACTCAAGCTCTTCGAAAATTTTCTGAACTTCTTCGGCATTTGGTTCAGACATCTCATAATCACTAGCATTGAAAGTAACATCAACATCTAAACAAATAGTAGCTAATTTTTTAGAAAGTAAACCAAGTTCACCATTGGCTTCTACTTTCTCTTTCATTTTACCTTTAAGCTTATCGGTATTCGCCAAAAGCCCTTCCATTGAATCAAATTGCTCAATGAATTTCTTGGCAGTTTTATCACCAACACCTGGTAAACCAGGAATGTTATCACTGGCATCACCCATCATGCCTAAATAATCAATAACCTGTTCTGGTCGTTGAACCCCAAAACGTTTTTGAATTTCTGGAATACCCCAAATTTCTATACCGTTACCCATTCTAGCAGGGCGATACATGAAAATGTTTTCAGATACCAGTTGTCCAAAATCTTTATCTGGCGTTACCATAAAAACTTTGTAATCTTCTTTTTCTGCTTGTTTTGCCAACGTTCCGATAATGTCATCTGCTTCCCATCCTTCTTTTACTACAACAGGAATCTGCATTGCATTTAAGATATCTTGAATATAAGGTACGGCAATACGGATGGCATCAGGAGTTTCTGATCTGTTGGCTTTATACTCGGGGAACAACTCTGTACGTTCGGCACTTCCACCTTTATCAAAACAAACGGCTAAATGATCTGGTTTTTCACGACGAATAACATCGAATAAAGAATTCATGAATCCCATAATGGCAGAAGTATCCATGCCTTGAGAGTTTATTCTAGGGTTTTTTATAAGTGCGTAGTAACCACGAAAAATTAGTGCATATGCATCTAGCAAAAAGAGTCTTTTTTGATCTGCCATTTTTGAGTATTGATTGTAAAACGTTAAAAGTACAAATTGATAGGGAAACAATAGGTGGGAATGCGCTATTGCTTCGTCAATTTATGGAGCTGTGTTGATAAGTTATTTGTTCAAATAACTATCTGAAGGATTGTTTACATGACCTTTTTTAGAATAAGTTCTGTAACTAAACCCTGGGTGAATACAATAACCACCTGTTTCGCCTTTTTTGTTAATGGCGATAAACCCAATTTGAAAATCTTGTTTGTCCTTATTTTTAGCGATAATGCGTTTTACACCTTCTTCGCATGCCTCTTGTGGCGATTTGCCTTGTCGCATTAATTCAACAATTAAAAAACTACCAACCGTTCTTACAACTTCTTCACCAACACCAGTTGCCGTAGCGCCACCAACTTCATTGTCAACAAAAAGTCCTGCGCCTATAATGGGCGAGTCACCAACCCTGCCTGCCATTTTATATGCCATGCCACTAGTGGTACATGCCCCCGCAATATCGCCATCGGCATCAATTGCTAACATACCAATGGTATCATGATTTTCTATATTTATGATAGGTTTGTATTGAGATGTTTTTTTCCATTTTTCCCAAGCTTGTTTTGATTCTTCGGTTAGCAAATCTGTTTTCTCAAAACCTTGTTCGTAAGCAAACTGTTCGGCTCCTTTGCCGGCTAGCATTACATGCGGCGTCTCTTCCATTACTTTTCTTGCTACTGATATGGGGTTTGCAATATTCTGCATTGCTAAAACAGCACCACAATTGCCATCTTTGTCCATAATACAGGCGTCTAATGTAACATTGCCATCTCTATCGGGCCTGCCGCCGTTTCCTACTGTGCTATTGCTTAGGTCATTTTCTTCTACCATTACCCCTTGGTGAACGGCATCTAATGCATTACCTCCTTTTTCTAAAACCTCCCATGCTTTGGCTGTTGCATTGCCAAAATTCCATGTACAAATTGCAATTGGTAGAACTGGTGCGTTATCTGCTCTTTTTACTAGAGGAGTTTCTTTGTATGAAGCTAATATAGGTGCGGATACTATACCGGCGGCTACTGTGCTAGAATTTCTAAGAAATTTTCTTCTTTTCATGGGATGGGTTCTTTACTTTTAGTGACCTTAAATATAGGAATATGATAGTAGAAGTTTGTGCTAATTCATTGGAATCTGCTTTAGTTGCCGAACGTGCCGGAGCAGACCGAATTGAGTTGTGTTCAGAATTAGCGGTGGGCGGATTAACACCTTCTTACGGGTTGTTGAAAGCTGTGAGAAGTAAAATTACAATACCGGTTAATATTCTTATACGTCCTAGAAGTGGTGACTTTACATATTCTGATGAAGAGCTGGATATTATGATTTCGGATATTGAGCTGTGTGCAGAGCTGGGATTTAATGGAATTGTATCTGGAGTTCTTTTGGAAAATTTTTCTTTAGATGTAGTACGAACCCAAAAACTAAAGGATGCTGCTGGTAAATTGAAATTTACGTTTCATAGGGCGTTTGATTGGATAGAGAACCCGTTGGATGCTTTGAAGAAATTGGAAACTATGCAAGTGGATACTATTTTAACTTCTGGACAACAGAAATCAGCACCTGAGGGAATAGATTTCTTATTCCAATTAAAAGAACAATCGAAAATGATACAGATTATGCCAGGCTCGGGTGTAAATGCTGCTAATGTTGAGCTATTTAAAGATAAAGGTTTTAAAATGGCACATTTATCGGGTACTAAGATGGTGCAATCCTTATCTTCAAAACCGTTAATTTCTATGAATTCAGTTAACTTTTTAAGTGATAATCAAAGGGCAATCACGCAATTGGATTATATTAAAGCTGTTGTGGCCAAGGTTAAATAAAATGCAATTGAGCACACATACCGTTGAGATACAGATATCTTTGTAAAAAATTCATTCATGATCCGTTGGTTTATTTTTGTCTTAGCTTATGTTGCTTTAAGCTGTTATGTATTGCAAGCATTAAAAACAATTACCAAGCAACCGTGGTGGTCATGGATTTATATTGCAATATCATTAGCGGTCATGTTAAATTTTATCTACCAATTTTCTATAGGGGAAGAGACAGGTCGTGTTTTAAGTATACCTAAAAGTTATGCTTTTGGTTTTTTGTTGACCATGTTAACGTTCAATATCATCACTATCTTATTCTTGTTTTCTGAAGATATATATCGTTTTATAGCAGGTGCATATCAAAAAATGTATGGTGAGGAAAAGCAATTCGGACTTCCGGCACGTAGACGTTTTCTTAGTTTACTAGCACTGGGAGTAGCTGCCGTACCATTTGGGGCGCTGCTATATGGTATGTACAAGGGGAAGTACAATTTTAAGGTGTTAAAATACGATTTGGAATTCGAAGATCTTCCCGATAGTTTTGACGGGTACCAGATTACCCAAATTTCAGATATACATAGTGGTAGTTTCGATGATAGAAAAAAGATTGAATACGCTGTAAACCTTATTAATCAGCAGAAAAGCGATGTACTCTTGTTTACGGGTGATATGGTTAATAATATGACTTCTGAAATGGAGCCGTGGGCAGATCTTTTTAGTACCCTTCATGCAAAAGATGGTAAGTTTTCAGTTTTAGGTAATCATGATTACGGTGATTATATTCCTTGGGATACCGAAGAGCTAAAACAACAGAATTTAGAAGACCTAAAAACATTGCAAAAAGAAATGGGTTTTGATCTTTTGCTTAACGAGCATAGATATTTACAAAAAGGGGATGATAAGATTGCTTTGGTGGGTGTAGAGAATTGGGGCAAAGGCGGATTCAAAAAAGCCGGGGACCTTAAAAAGGCTGCCTCACAGATTAATGCCGACGATTTTAAAATATTAATGAGTCACGATCCATCACACTGGGAAATGGAAGTAATTAAAGATGCTTACCATTACCACTTGACATTGAGCGGACACACTCACGGGATGCAATTTGGTATTGAAATACCAGGTTGGATCAAGTGGAGCCCTGTAAAATGGAGATACCCTTATTGGGCGGGTATTTACAAAGAAATGGGGCAATTCATTAATGTAAACAGAGGTTTTGGCTTTTTAGGTTATCCGGGTAGGGTAGGTATATGGCCAGAAATTACCGTGATAACTTTGAAGAAAAAGGCATTAACATGATTTTAACCCTATTACAGTACTACTATTAGGATGCTAAGAGTAGTATTTTAACAATTTTTATTACATTTGGCTAACAAAGAAAAGCATTTTATATGTCCAAATTTGGTGAATTAATAGATTTAAAGGTACCTGTTCTTCTTGATTTTTATGCAGAGTGGAATGAGCAGTCAACTGCAATGCATCCTGTATTAAGGGATGTAGCCGCTGCTTTAGGTAGCAGAGGTAAGGTTATAAAAATAGATGTGGATAAGAACAAAGAGCTTTCTCAGGCTTTACGTGTTAAGGGTCTACCTACGCTTATGATCTATAAAAAAGGTGAAATGGTATGGCGACAAAGTGGCGAACAAGATGCTACTACGCTAATGGGTATTCTTAAAGAATACGTTTAAAATTTTATATTATTTAAAACATAAAAAAAGCTTTGAGTGTAAACTCAAAGCTTTTTTTAATGCGCTATTTTGAAAGAATATCTATTCTACAATTTCAGTTTTAGTATTGTCAGGTAAAATGGTATCAGAAACAGGCATGGTATCCATCATATCTGGATTGGTCTGCTGCATTTCTTCACGCATGTCCATATCGTCCTCATCTTTATAGAAGTGTTGGAACTTATCTATATACTCATTGAATATTAAGGTTTCTTTTTCAGCAACATCCTCGCTATCATTGGTGATGATCATATCTATATTACGTCTGTATGCCTCCATATCTGCAATGATGTCATCAATATTGCTGTATTGCTCGTCTAAACTTGTAGAAGCGTAATATTCTAATCTTTCTTGGTATTTGCCTTTCAACTTTTCAAAAAGAGCACGTGCTTTCTGGCTTTCACCAACTTTATAATAGCCGTCTACAAAAGGTTCCACTAAAGTGTAGTATCCAAATTTATCTACAGGCATGTTGGTCAATGAAATCTCAATGATATCTTTAGCCTTGTCCATTTTATTCTCCTTGATCAAAGCTTCCGTTAAACGAGCTAAATTACCTCTAAAAGATACGCTCTGAATACGGGTTTGTGTATCGTGGTAAATGTCGCCACCTGCATTACCCCAATCCCATCCGGTAACGATATCATACATTAATTCGGTATCAATTCGTCCTAATTCAAATGCGTTAGGTCTTTCTGTACGAATAGGTACGAGCTTGTACGCTAAACCATCTAATTGAAGATAATCTTTCATCCATAAATACTCGGCATCGTCAAAACTACCTCCAGAGAAGTATAAAGGACGTTTCCAATCATTATTGGCTAAGATATCAAGCATCATCATGCTCTTCTTTGTAATAGCACCTGGTAAGTCAATATCAATGTACTCAACAATAAGGTCTGCGTCTTTTGCTTTGACCAAGCCGCTGTTTAGTACATTTTGTTTGTTTACAGGAACCCTAATTTTATTAGTAGGGTAGTAGATCATGTTCTGAGTATCTTCAGAATACTGACTTAAATCTGCACCATTTTGCTCAAATAAATACTTAAGCTTTGTTCTAGGTTTATCGCTGTCGATCCAATTGATGAAATCCTTTATTGGCCATCTATTCTCTGTAATACCTTGGTGGTATAGCACATCTCTTGATCCCCATCTGTATTTTTCATGTGTAATCTGAGAAGGTATAGGTGCACTTTCATAAGCGGCAGCCTTCATTTGATCTACATACCAATCTGTTTCAAAAAGACTGGTACAAACTATACGAACGTCTGTTCTGTAATGTTCAATCTCTTGTGCGTACCAAATTGGGAAGGTGTCATTGTCACCAATGGTGAATAAAATAGCTCCTGCATCTTCCTGGCAAGAATCTAAATATGCTTTTGCAGACGAATTTGCCGTGAATTTGCCAGATCTATCATGGTCATCCCAGTTTTGTACCGCCATTACCGTTGGTACGGCAAGTAATGTTACAACAACTACTGCAGGGGCTAATATTTTAGGAGTGATCCATTCTTTAAAACTATCATACAATCCGTAAACCCCTAATCCGATCCAAAGAGCAAATACATAGAATGAACCTACAAGTGAATAATCTCGTTCACGAGGTTGAAAAATACCGGGGTTTGTATAGAACTGTATAGCTAATCCCGTAAACAGAAAGAACATCAATAATACCCAAAATTGCTTTTTGTCTTTTGAGAGTTGAAAAACTATACCTATGACCCCTAAAATTAAGGGCAAAAAGTAATACGTGTTTCTTCCCGGATTGTTTTGAATGTCGCTTGGTAAGTTCTCTTGACTTTTTCCTCTAAAAAATTTATCTGCAATGTTAATTCCGCTTATCCAATTACCATTGTCATTGTAGCGGCCTTGTATGTCATTTTGTTTTCCAACAAAATTCCACATAAAATAACGCAGATACATATAGTTGAATTGAAATTCAAACATATATTTAACATTGTCCCACACGGTTGGCGGCTGTACTTCTATATATTCATCAAAACGTTTTAAAAAGCTGATATACTGGTCGGCACCGATTTCGCCATTTGCAAAACCAATTTTAACTTGTTCTGCAGCTTGCCTTAATTCTTGGTTTGGTTGTGTGATCCTAAAATCTAAGGCTCCAAAATAACGCATGTAGTTTTCTGCATTTTGCGAACTCCACATTCTAGGTAGTAAACCTTGGTGTTTAGGGTTGGGGCCTTGAACGGCATCTTTGTATTTATTTACAATAATGTATTTCCCTAATGTGTAATCTTTCTCATATTTAGGTTTTCCATCTTGATCTTCGCCTGCTGGTGCAAACATATCTGAATAATAGGTACCGTAAACGGGACTATCAACACCTGGGTATTGCTCTCTATTGTAATATGCTAAAAGTGCTCTTGCATCTTCTGGGTTGTTCTCATTGATAACAACCTTGGCATTTGCTCTAATTGGCAACATTAACCAGGAAGAAAAACCTAGAAATAAAAACATCATACACAGAACAATGGTATTGCCTGTCTTATAATTGTTTTTACGAGTATAGTTTAAGCCGAAGTAAAAAGCAGCTATAAATAAAAGACCGATAATAATAGAACCTGAATTAAATGGTAGACCTATACTGTTAATAAAGAATACCTCTCCCCAACCAAAAAGCTGAAGTACATAGGTTAGCGAAAATTTATATACTAACATTAAAATCGCTATAACAATGATGTTAGCTAGTAAAAAGTTCTTTACTGTAGTCTCTTTGTAGGTTTTAAAATAATAAAGTAAACCAATTGATGGTATTGCCAAGAAGCCCATAAACTGAACTCCAAAAGTTAACCCGACAACAAAAGATATTAATACAAGCCACTTGTTTCCACGAGGGTCATCAAGATTATCTGTCCATTTTAATCCTAGCCACAACAATAAGGCCATGATAAAGCTTGCCATAGAATATACTTCTGTTTCTACGGCATTGAACCAAAAGCTATCTGAATATGTAAATGCCAATGAACCTACTAAGGCACTACCAAATACTGCAATTGCTTTGCTATTGGTGAAAGGACCATCGTTATCTATTAATTTTCTGGTGATATTAGTAATTGTCCAGAACATGAATAAAATGGTAAATGCACTTGATACGCCAGAAACCAGGTTTACCATCATAGCAACTTGACTTGGTTCTAAAGCGAACATTGCAAAAAATGCGCCTATCATTTGTAGTAAAGGTGCTCCAGGTGGGTGACCCACTTGAAGCTTGGCTGCTGTTGCTATATACTCTCCCGCATCCCAAAAACTATTGGTGGGTTCAACGGTAATGTAGTATGTAATAAGGGCTATAAAAAATACGGACCATCCTAATATAGTGTCCCACTTGTGGTAGTTCTTTGAAAACATGAAGCTTGGGTTAAACCTAAGTGGCGAATTTACTAATTAATATAGAAAGGAATGAACTATTTTTATAAACCTTTAACATGGGTAAAGCATATTTTTTTCATTTTTACTTAAAAAAATGTTTGGTGAAACAAAACTTTGTTTTAAATTTGCAGCCTCTTAAAAAGGTATTGGCCCATGGTGTAATGGTAACACTTCGGTTTTTGGTACCGTCATTCAAGGTTCGAGTCCTTGTGGGCCAACTAAGAGAACAATGTAAATCCTGATATCAATTGATATCAGGATTTTTTGTTTTTATGATTTATATCATTTTATTTTAATTTCAACTGTAAGACCTTCGCCGTATATATATGTTTAATTGCTGAATGTGAAGAAATGGTTAACTGTGTGTCAGTATTTTTGTACATTTAAACCGATAACGTTATAAATACATCGGAAAAGAAACCATTTCGACAATGTTATTATATACTTTGGTACCCTAAAGAACTTAACCCTATGAAACTCTCTCCAAAAGTTTTAAAGATTTTATTGATTGTTGTTTTGCTTGGATTTGGAATTGGATTCTACTTGCAAGACGTGAAACATGAAGAAAGTACTGCCCATGCTTGGAAAGCGAATCGTTATAATTTGGATCGCTTCAATAAAATCATGGAGTACAATAACAAAATGAACTCCTCTAACTGGAGAGTGCTTAAAGATAGTATTGATCAACAGTTAGATACACTAATGATACTTCGTTTTCGTAAAGAAGTAGATAGTTTAGAGGATTCTGAGCCACAAGCATATAGTGATCAAGTTGAGGTGCATGCATCTTTCATGCCTCAATAGCTTTAAACAACCTTCTTAATTTTATAGATTTCTTTTTAGTGCGAGTCCTCTGGGTCAATTTGTTCTGGGGTGTCATCTTCTATCTCTAAAAGTTCTTCGTCATCTGATTTTCTAATTGCGTCTTCGGCTAAATTTCTTTCGGTTATTTCTTCGTCAATTTCATCTAGCATCGTACCCATTTTTCGTTTATCACGTATCATAGCCCATGTCATTACTAAGCTAGTAGCTATTATTACGAATAAAAGAATACCAGATTCAAATCCTTCAATTTGTGCTTCCATAGGTATAGCATAGAAAAGTAGTACGGTAATTAATCCCCTTGGAGCAATGAATAACTGCGGTAACATATCTTTACCAACGAAAACTATAAGTATCAAAAATCGTATGGCATAAATAGATGCTATAATTAATAAACTGACTATAGCAACATTAATGCTCAGTAATGATGAAAGTACTATGGTGATACCAAATATTACAAAGAAGAAAGTTCTGACTACAAATGCAGTTTCTAGGGTGACGATGTGCAACTCATGATAAATTTGTTGCATTCTTTCCTTTTCAAGAAAGATTTTGGTCTTACCGGGGAAAAATAAGTTGACATTTTTTACAATTAAACCAAATACAAGAATGATAATTAAAGATGATAGGTGCATTTTCTTTCCTATGGCATAAAGAAGTAGCAGAACAGAAATCAATAAAAATAGTTTTGCTTGGCTTTTTATGCGTTGAAAGACTAATATAATTGCATAGCTAGCAACCAATGCTATTACTATTGTTACGGCGAAATTTATACTGAAACCAGCAACTCCTGAGTCTTCAGCGGGGTTTAGTTTTCCTGTTAGAAAGTAGAACATCATAATACCCATGATATCAGAAAAAGTACTCTCATAAATATGGAATTCTTTTTTAGCTTCACTTAGTCCGCCAACGCTTGGTATAATTATAGCGCTAGAAAGAATAGACAACGGTGTGGCATATAACCATGCAGATTGCATAGTCATATTAGGGATAAATTGATATAGAATTAAAGCGGCAACATATGCAGAGCCTACCAAACCAATTAATGCAATGGCCATTGATTTAAGAATGGGCCATAATTTTTCTTTTTTTAATTCTAGTTCTAAAGCAGCTTCTAAAACGATCATTATAAGGCCAACAGTACCTAAAATTTCTAATGAGCCTTTAAAGTCTGGAATCTCTGGTATAAAGAATTCTAATCCTATTTTAATAAGAATCCCCAGTACAATGAGCATAAGAACTGCTGGTATATTCGTTTTTTTAGAAATGCCGTTAAAAAAGAATGATAAAACTACAATTAAAGAAGCCCCTATGATGAGGTTGTAAGATGAAAGAATTTCCATTAAGTATTATTTTGGTTGGTGTTTCGCTAAAAATAAGATAATTTCTAAAAGAGCATATTTTTTGAGGTATTAATTATTTATTTAGATTGTTTTCATAGTGAATGAATTAGGTGTGAATAGTCTATTGTAGGAAATTAAATTTATTGTATATTTGCAAAGCTGAAAGGATATAAAAGTATTCATGAGGGGACAATTAGTCCCCTCTTTTATTACTTATTATTTATGCTAAAGGAAAAAGTAAAAGAATTATTGGAACAAGGTCTTCAAGAAGATCCCTCCCTATTTTTAATCGATTTCACTATGGGTGCTGATAATAGCATTCATGTTGTAATAGACGGTGACCATGGGGTTACGGTTAGCGATTGTATAAAAATAAGCAGGGCTATTGAAAATAATATAGATCGTGATGAGCACGATTTTTCCCTTGAAGTTGCCTCTGCTGGTGCAGCGGCTCCGTTGGTTATGCCGCGTCAATATGTAAAAAATGTTGGTAGAAAACTTGAAGTTCGTACAAATGACGATAAGTTTGAGGGGAATTTAACCGCTGTGAACGATGATTCTATTGTTCTGGAATGGAAAGCTAGGGAGCCTAAACCTGTAGGTAAGGGAAAAGTGACCGTTCAGAAAAAAGAAGAAGTAAATTTTTCAGATATTATTAAAGCAAAAGTTGTATTAAAATTTTAATTGTAATTACCAATGGAAAATATTGCGTTAATTGAATCTTTCTCAGAGTTTAAGGACGATAAGTTCATAGACAGGGTAACATTGATGGCCATTTTGGAAGATGTTTTTAGAAATGCGCTTAAAAAGAAGTTTGGTTCAGATGATAACTTTGATATCATTATCAACCCAGATAAAGGTGATTTAGAAATTTGGAGAAACCGTATCGTTGTTAACGATGGTGAGGTTGAAGAACCAAATGAGGAAATTTCATTGTCTGCAGCTCGTAAAATTGAGCCAGATTTTGAAGTTGGTGAAGATGTGTCTGAAGAAGTTAAGTTGATAGATTTAGGAAGAAGAGCAATTTTGGCATTACGTCAAAATCTTATTTCTAAGATTCATGAGCATGATAATACAACTATTTATAAGCACTTTAAAGATTTAGAGGGCGAAATCTATACGGCAGAGGTTCATCACATTCGTCATAAAGCAATTATTTTGTTAGATGATGAGGGTAATGAGATTATCTTACCAAAAGATAGACAAATACCTTCTGATTTCTTCCGCAAGGGCGATAATGTAAGAGGTGTTATTGAAAGTGTAGAATTAAAAGGTGCAAAACCTACTATTATAATGTCTAGAAGTTCACCTAAATTCTTGGAACAATTATTTTTCCAGGAAATACCAGAGGTGTTCGATGGATTGATTACTGTGAAAAAAGCGGTTAGAATACCAGGGGAAAAAGCAAAGGTTGCTGTTGACTCTTATGATGATCGTATTGATCCAGTTGGTGCCTGTGTAGGTATGAAGGGGTCTAGAATTCATGGAATTGTTCGTGAGTTGGGTAATGAAAACATTGATGTTATCAATTGGACAGCCAACCCACAATTGTTGGTGACAAGAGCATTGAGTCCGGCTAGAGTTTCTTCTGTTAAGTTGAACGATGAGAAGATGACGGCTCAAGTTTATCTGAAGCCAGAAGAGGTTTCTAAGGCAATTGGTAGAGGTGGTCACAACATTAGATTAGCTGGTCAATTAACTGGTTATGAGATAGATGTATTCCGTGAAGGGGTTGAGGAAGATGTTGAATTAACAGAATTCTCTGATGAAATCGATGCTTGGATTATTGAAGAATTCAAGAAGATCGGTTTTGATACAGCACGTAGCGTCTTGGAACAAGATGTTAACGATTTAGTGAAACGTACAGATTTAGAAGAGGAAACAATTTTAGAAGTTGTGCGTATCCTAAAAGAAGAATTAGAAGATTAGCTATATATTAGCACTTAAATAAAAGAACGGGAATCAGTATTTATGGCAGACAATGCAAAAATAAGGCTTAATAAAGTTCTTCGTGAACTTAATATTTCCTTGGATAGGGCAGTGGACTTTCTTAACGGAAAAGGACATGATGTGGAAGCGAGGCCTACCACAAAAATTTCCGATGATGTTTATCAAGTTTTGCTTGACGAGTTCCAGACGGATAAAAGCAAAAAGGTAGCTTCAAAAGAGGTTGGTGAGGAAAAGCGTAAGGAGAAGGAGGCAATTCGAGTTCGATTAGAAAAAGAACAAGAAGATCGTCGCTTGGCCCGTGAGCGAAGAAACGCTGAATCTGAAGAGAATGCTTTAGTGGGTAAAGTTGAGCTTGCCGGACCTAAAATGGTTGGTAAGATAGATCTTAACCCAAAGAAAAAAGTTGAAGAGGAGCCTGTAAAGGAAACTCCAAAAGCTGAGGAAAAGGCAGCTCCCAAGGTTGAAGAAAAAGCTGCGCCTAAGGTTGAGGTGAAAGAAACTAGAAAGGTTGTATTACAAGGACCTAAAATAGTTTCCCAGCCTGAGAAAAAATCAGAGGTTAAGAAAGAGGAGCCTAAAGTGGAAGCTCCAAAGGCGGCGGCGCCAAAAGCTGAAGAGACTCCTAAATCAGAGGTAAAAAAGGAATCTGCGAAAGTAGAGCCAACTGCTGATGCTGCTCCGGAACCTGAAGCTCCTAAAACTATAGAGACCCAGTATCAGAAATTGTCTGGACCTAAAATTGCAGGAGAGAAAATTGATCTTAGCAAGTTTGAGAAGCCTAAGAAAAAGAAAGAAGATAAAAAACCTGCTGCAGGTGCAGACCGTAAAAAGAGACGTAGAAGAATTGTTACTAAGAATCCTTCTGGTCCAGGTCAAAATAGAAACACTGGTAACTCAGGTGATAGAAATAAAGGTAGAGGAAGATTTGCGCCAGTTGCAAAAGTAGAGCCTACTGAAGAAGATGTTCAAAAGCAGGTACGTGAAACCCTAGAAAAACTTCAAGGTAAATCTAAGAAGGGTAAAGGGGCGAAGTATAGAAGAAGTAAAAGAGATCAGCACCGTGAGCAGACTGAGAAAGATTTAGAACAACAGGAATTAGAGAACAAGGTGCTTAAGGTAACCGAGTTCGTTACTGCAACTGAGGTTGCGACTATGATGGGTGTTTCTACAACTGAGATTATTTCTGCTTGTATGTCTTTAGGTATTATGGTAACTATGAATCAGCGTTTAGATGCTGAAACATTATCTATTGTAGCTGAAGAATTTGGTTATGAAGTTGATTTCGTTACTGCAGATATTGAAGAAAGTATCGTAGAGGAGGAAGATGCTCCTGAAGATTTAAAACATAGAGCTCCGATTGTAACCGTAATGGGTCACGTGGATCACGGTAAAACTTCTTTATTGGATTACATCCGTAAAGAAAATGTAATTGCCGGTGAAAGTGGTGGTATTACACAGCATATTGGTGCATATGGGGTAACACTGGAGAATGGAGAGCGAATTGCTTTCTTGGATACACCGGGTCACGAAGCGTTTACCGCGATGCGTGCAAGGGGTGCTCAGGTTACCGATATCGCAATTATTGTAATTGCGGCAGATGATGACATTATGCCACAGACGAAGGAAGCAATTAGCCATGCACAAGCTGCTGGTGTGCCAATCGTTTTTGCAATTAACAAAGTTGATAAGTCTACATCTAACCCTGATAAGATAAAAGAAGGTTTAGCACAGATGAACTTATTGGTAGAAGATTGGGGTGGTAAAATACAATCTCATGATATTTCTGCCAAAACTGGTTTAGGTGTTAAAGAATTATTGGAGAAAGTTTTGCTTGAAGCTGAATTGTTAGAGTTGAAAGCTAATCCAGATAAGCATGCTACCGGTACTGTGGTAGAAGCGTTCTTGGATAAAGGAAAAGGTTATGTATCTACTGTTTTAGTTCAGTCGGGTACACTTAAGATAGGTGATTATGTATTGGCTGGAACCACTAGTGGTAAAATCAAGGCAATGCAAGATGAGAGAGGGAACAATGTAAAAGAAGTTGGGCCGTCTACTCCAATATCTATTTTAGGACTTGATGGTGCTTCACAAGCAGGTGATAAGTTCTATGTATTGGAAGATGAGCGTGAGGCAAAACAAATTGCTTCAAGAAGATCTCAGCTACAACGTGAACAGTCTGTAAGAACACAGCGTCATATAACTCTTGATGAAATTGGACGTAGAATTGCATTAGGTGATTTCAAAGAGCTTAATATTATCCTTAAAGGTGATGTTGATGGTTCTGTTGAAGCACTTACAGATTCTTTCCAGAAACTATCTACAGATGAAATTCAAGTAAATATTATTCATAAAGCAGTTGGTCCTATTACAGAATCAGATGTGTTATTGGCTTCTGCATCAGATGCGGTAATTATCGGATTTAATGTAAGACCTATGGGTAATGCTAAAGCTATTGCTGAGAAAGAAGAAATTGATATCCGTATGTATTCTATTATATATGCTGCGATCAACGATCTTAAAGATGCAATGGAAGGTATGTTGTCTCCGGAAATGAAAGAAGAGATTTCTGGTACTGCTGAAATTAGAGAAACATTCAAGATTTCTAAAATTGGTACTATTGCAGGTTGTATGGTAACGAGCGGTAAAATCTTTAGAAACTCTAATATTAGATTAATACGAGATGGCGTAGTTATTTATACCGGTACATTATCTTCATTAAAACGATTTAAAGATGATGTTAGAGAGGTGGCTAAAGGTTATGACTGTGGACTTCAAATTAAGAACTATAATGATATCAATGAAGGTGATATCGTTGAAGCATTCCAAGAGGTTGCGGTGAAGAAAAAGTTAAAATCTAAGTAGTATTTTCATAAAAGAGTTTCTAAATCTCTTTAAAAATAAAGCAAAAAAAAATCGACCTATTTGGTCGATTTTTTTGGTTTTAATAACATTGCATCGGGGTATTTTATTCTTACCTCGTTGAACTTTCTTTCGGCGTCTAACCTAGAAGTGAATCTTCCAACTCTTACACGATATGTTGGAGAATCAAAATCAATTTTAGAAGCAAGTTCAGGAAAATCTTCTTCTACGTTTGCTTTTATTTTTTGTGCTTTTGCATAGTTGCCAAAGCCAACTTGTATTCTGTAGTATTCATTGTTGCTTAAAGATGATTTGTAAATCTCTAGCAATTGATCAATCTTTGGGTCTTGCTGTATGTCTACATTTGCACTTTGGGCATAGCTAAAGTGACTAAAACAAGCAAAAACTAGGAGGGTACTAAGAATTTTCATAACCTATTTTCAATTTTATTTTCATTCAGGGCAAAAGTAATTTATTAAGGGTCAAACAAATAAATCTTGATCTATTTAGAATATTTCTAAATTGTAAATTATAGATACATTAACATTTTGCAAATAAAGTCTATGTCGTATTTTTGTCTTCGATTTAGGCATTTGGTGGATTGTAATTGGTTTCATCTATGACCAAAATCATGCCAAGATTCCGATAGAAATATTCGATATATGAAAAAGGTTCCAAACCGAAATCAGTTTTCTAAAATTTTAGGATTATCCCTAATTGTATTTTTGCTTTTTGTAAGCCCGTTAACAGCGCAAGATGAAGCTGCTGCAGATGCAACAGCTACTGGGGCTGCTGCTGGTGCAGGAGATGCTAAAAATGGTAAGTCGCTGTTCAATCAGAACTGTGCTGCTTGTCATGCATTGAATCGTAAGATGACCGGTCCTGCATTGGAGAATGTGGAAGCTAGATTGAGTGAAGAAGAAGGCTTAGACAGAGAATGGTTGTATGCTTGGATTAAGAATAGTCCAGGTGTTATTAAATCTGGAGATGCTTATGCTAACAAATTGTACGCTGAGTACAATCAAGCGGCGATGACTGCTTTCCCAACATTATCTAATACTGACATTGATGATATTTTAGCGTATACTGCTGCCGCTCCGGCTGCCGCGCCTGCAGCTGCTGCGGGAGGTGCTGAAGTTGCTGCTGGCGGGTCTGGTGATTCTTCAGGTGTTTCTAATGAAATTATATTAGGAGCCTTGGTGCTTGTGTTCGGTTTGTTGGTAGTTATGTTGTTGTTGGTGAACAAGACGCTTCAACGTATAGCTCAGGCAAATGGTGTTGTTCTTGAAAAAGAGAATGCAGAGAAAAGAACACCGATTTGGAAAGCGTTCGCTCAAAATCAATTTTTGGTTTTGGTTACTGCAATATTTTTATTGTTGGGTAGTGCTTACTTTGCATACGGATGGATGATGCAAGTAGGGGTTGATCAAGGTTATGCGCCTATTCAGCCAATTCACTATTCGCACAAAATTCATGCTGGTGATAATAAGATAGAGTGTAAATATTGTCACTCTTCTGCTAGAGTCTCTAAGCATTCTGGTATTCCTTCGTTAAATGTATGTATGAACTGTCATAAATCTGTTTATGAGTACACTGGAAATCCAGAAGGTCCTTCTCAGGAAGATTTGGAAAACGGGTATACAAACGAATTCTACACTGGTGAGATAAAGAAATTATACAAAGCAGTTGGTTGGGATGAAGAAAATCAAAAATACACTGGTGAGAGTCAGCCTGTAGAATGGGTTAGAATTCATAACCTGCCAGATTTCGCATATTTCAATCACTCGCAGCATGTTTCTGTTGCTGGTGTTGAGTGTCAAACTTGTCACGGTCCGGTAGAGGAGATGGAAATTATGTATCAGTATTCTCCATTAACAATGGGTTGGTGTATAGATTGTCATAGAGAGACCAATGTTAAGGTTGAGGGTAATGAGTATTACGAGAAAATTCATGCTGAGCTTTCAAAGAAATACGGTGTAGATAATTTAACAGCTGCTCAATTGGGCGGACTGGAATGTGGTAAATGTCACTATTAATAATAATTTAAAGAAGCTAATTACAGATAATACGTATGGCATCAAACAAAAAATATTGGAAGAACGAGGCGGAGTTAAATCCTAATGATTCCATTGTTGAGGCGCTAAAGCAGAACGAATTTGTAGAGCAGATTCCTGTGGATGATTTCTTGGGTGACAAGGAAACTTTGTCTTCTACAAATACAAATCGTAGAGATTTCTTGAAGTATGTTGGGTTTAGTACTGCAGCTGCTTCTTTGGCAGCATGTGAAGGACCGGTTGTAAAATCTATTCCTTATGTTGTATTGCCGGAAAATATAGTTCCTGGTGTTGCTAACTATTATGCGACAACAATTGCTAACGGTTTTGATTTTGCTAGCATATTAATAAAGACTCGTGAGGGTCGTCCTATCAAGGTTGAGAATAATACTTTGGCTAAAATTGGTGGTTCTGCCAATGCTAGAGTGCAGGGTTCTGTTCTTTCATTGTACGACAGTACAAGATTACAGGGGCCAATGGCAAATGGTGAGCCTGTTGATTGGGATGTGTTGAAGGCAACGGTAAAAGCTAAGATGGGTGGACTTAAAGGTTCGGCTAAAAAAATAGCAATACTTACGCAGACATATGCAAGTCCGTCAACTGACCGTTTAATGTCTGATTTAGTAGCGGCGAACGAGAATGTTGTTCATGTTACTTATGATGCTATTTCTGAGGATGCGGCTTTAACTGCATTTGAAAATAAATATGGTGAGCGTGCTTTAGCTGATTATGATTTTGAAAAAGCAGGACTGATTGTTTCTTTCGGTGCTGATTTTATTGCTGATTGGCAAGGTGGTGGTTATGATGCTGGTTATTCTAGAGGTCGTGTACCTAAGAATGGTAAAATGTCAAGACACGTGCAGTTAGAGGCTAATATGTCATTAACTGGTGCTAACGCAGATAAGCGTGTGGCTATGAAGCCAAGTGCGCAAAAAGTGGTTTTAGCTAAATTATACGGAAAATTAAATGGTACTTCTGTTGGTGGTAACACTTCAGAGTATGATGCATTGGTTGATTCCATTGCTACTGAAATAAAGAAGGCGGGTTCTAATGCAGTTGTTGTAACTGGTTTGGACGATGTTAATGCGCAAGCGGTTGTTTTGGCAATTAATGAAATGCTATCAAGTAAAGCTTATGAT
Organism: Maribacter sp. Asnod1-A12; assembly: GCF_045063735.1. NCBI lineage: Bacteria > Pseudomonadati > Bacteroidota > Flavobacteriia > Flavobacteriales > Flavobacteriaceae > Maribacter > Maribacter sp. Asnod1-A12. The sequence goes on along the minus strand of NZ_JBEFNZ010000006.1, from coordinate 687,273 downwards.
GCTGCGGCGCCTAAGTATATTAGAAAAGGTAGTGTAAAAGCGGTGAATGCTCTTATAGCCGATATGAAGGCTGGTAGAGTTGGTGCTTTGTTGATGGACGGTGTAAATCCTGTTTATTCTTTGCCTAATGCTGCAGATTTTAAAGAAGGTTTGGAAAAGGTTGATCTTTCGGTTGCTTTCTCTACTAACTGGAATGAAACTACTGAGGCTGTGCAATATGTAGGTGCTACAAATCACTACTTAGAGTCTTGGGGAGATATTCAGATTAAAAAAGGGCATTACAGTTTAATGCAGCCTACCATTAAAGAATTGTTTGATACAAAGCAGTTTCAAACTGTAGTTTTAGAGCTACTTGGAAGCGAGCAAACGTATTATGATTATATAAAAGAAACTTGGTCTTCATCTGTGCTTAATGGTGCAAGTTGGAATCAAGCATTGCAAGATGGTGTTTTCAGTGCCGAAACAATGGTGGTAAACGCTGAGGGTGCTGCACAAAATATTGTGGCAACAGAAGATGCAACTGAGGTTGTAATCAATACTTCTTTAGCTTCTGCTGTGCGTAGTTTGGCAAATACCACTAGTGATGGAATGGAACTTACTTTGTATTCTAAAGTAGGTATGGGTGATGGTCAGCAAGCAAGTAATCCTTGGTTGCAAGAGTTTCCTGATCCAATTACTAGAGTATCTTGGGATAACTATGTGACTATTTCTAAAGCAGATGCTGCTGAATTAGGTGTAGAAAACGTTAATGTAGCCAATGGCGGTATGGACGGTAGCTATGTAAAGCTTACCGTTAATGGTGTTAGTTTGGAGCAAGTCCCTGTAGTTGTTCAGCCAGGGCAAGCTAAAGGTACAGTAGGTCTTTCTTTTGGTTACGGTAAGAAAGTAGGCTTGAAAGAAGATATGCAGACAGGGGTTAATGCCTTTGAATTGTATGAAGGTTTTAATGCCAATCAATCTGTAAGTGTAGAAAAAGTAGCGGGTAACCATGAGTTTGCTTGTATTCAATTGCATAAAACCCTTATGGGTAGAGGTGATATCATAAAGGAAACAACTTTAGAGATATTTAATACTAAAAATCATTCTGAGTGGAATGAGGTTCCCATGGTTTCTTTAGATCACCAAGAAGTTCCTGCAACTTCTGTTGATTTATGGGATAGCTTTGATCGTACCATTGGGCATCATTTCAATATGTCAATCGACTTGAATGCTTGTACCGGTTGTGGTTCTTGTGTTATCGCTTGTCATGCTGAGAATAATGTACCAGTAGTTGGTAAAGCCGAAGTAAGAAAATCAAGAGATATGCACTGGTTGCGTATCGATAGATATTATTCTTCAGAAGAAACTTTTGAAGGTGATAACGCTAAGAAAGATGGTTTTGAAGGATTATCTGGCGACAATGGTTCATTAGGTGGTTTTGGAGAGTTGGAAGATCCTTCTGCAAATCCGCAAGTTGCCTTTCAGCCTGTAATGTGTCAGCACTGTAACCATGCGCCTTGTGAAACTGTTTGTCCAGTAGCGGCAACTTCACATGGTAGACAAGGTCAAAATCAAATGGCTTATAACAGATGTGTTGGTACAAGATATTGTGCAAACAACTGTCCATATAAAGTACGTAGATTCAACTGGTTCTTGTATAACAACAATGACGAGTTCGATTTCCATATGAATAACGATTTGGGTAAAATGGTATTGAACCCAGATGTAAACGTTCGTTCTAGAGGTGTTATTGAGAAGTGTTCTATGTGTATTCAAAAAACACAAAAAACTATTCTTGATGCTAAAAGAGACGGTCGTGTTATTGAGGATGGCGAGTTCCAAACAGCTTGTTCTTCTGCATGTAGTAACGGTGCCATTGTATTTGGTGATGTTAATGACGAGAAGAGTAAGGTATCAGAATTAAAAGCGAGTGACCGTATGTACCACTTATTGGAGCATGTAGGTACTCAACCAAATGTTTTCTACCACGTTAAGGTTAGAAACACCAACGAAGCATAAACAATAGTAGAAAGTAATTATAACAAAAGTCTATGGCGTCGCATTACGAAGCACCTATACGTAAACCCCTAGTAATTGGAGACAAAGGCTACCACGATGTAACTGTGGATATTGCCGCTCCAGTAGAAGGTAGAGCTAATAAGCACTGGTGGATAGTATTTTCCATTGCTCTAGTAGCATTTCTTTGGGGAGTAGGTTGTATTATTTATACGGTCTCAACCGGTATCGGTACTTGGGGTCTTAACAAAACTGTAAACTGGGCTTGGGATATTACCAACTTCGTTTGGTGGGTAGGTATCGGTCACGCCGGTACACTGATCTCGGCAGTATTATTGTTATTCCGTCAAAAATGGAGAATGGCAATTAACCGTTCTGCAGAGGCAATGACAATTTTCTCTGTAGTTCAAGCAGGTTTGTTTCCTATTATTCACATGGGTCGTCCATGGTTGGCATATTGGGTATTACCAATTCCAAACCAGTTTGGTTCATTATGGGTAAACTTTAACTCTCCACTTCTTTGGGATGTATTTGCAATATCAACATATTTATCAGTTTCTTTAGTATTCTGGTGGACAGGTTTACTTCCTGATTTTGCTATGATTCGTGATAGAGCTGTATTGCCTTTCCAAAAGAAAATATATAGTTTATTAAGTTTTGGTTGGAGTGGTCGTGCTAAAGATTGGCAACGATTTGAAGAAGTGTCATTGGTACTTGCCGGTCTTGCAACACCTTTGGTATTATCTGTACACACCATTGTATCTTTTGATTTTGCTACATCGGTTATACCAGGTTGGCATACAACAATCTTTCCACCATACTTCGTTGCTGGGGCAATCTTCTCTGGTTTCGCTATGGTAAACACATTATTAATTATAATGAGGAAAGTGTGTCATTTGGAAAATTACATTACTATTCAGCATATTGAATTGATGAATATCGTAATCATGTTAACAGGTTCTATTGTAGGTTGTGCCTACATTACAGAGTTGTTCATGGCATGGTATTCAGGTGTAGAATATGAGCAGTACGCTTTCTTGAACAGAGCAACCGGTCCTTACTGGTGGGCATACTGGTCAATGATGACTTGTAACGTATTCTCTCCACAGTTCATGTGGTTTAAAAAATTAAGAACTAGTATCATGTTCTCTTTCTTCATCTCTATAGTGGTAAACATAGGTATGTGGTTTGAAAGATTCGTGATTATCGTAACCTCTTTACATAGAGATTACCTTCCATCATCTTGGACAATGTTCTCACCAACATTTGTTGATATAGGCATCTTTGTTGGTACAATTGGTTTCTTCTTTGTTTTGTTCTTGTTGTATTCTAGAACGTTCCCTGTAATTGCACAGGCAGAGGTTAAATCTATATTGAAAGCTTCAGGAGAGAAATATAAAGTGTTGAGAGATGCTGGAAAGCCACTTTATGAAATTAAAGAAACTAAAGTAGAGGTCAAAGAACCGATTACCGATGATGTTTTAATGGGTGAAGTTGTTCCTACGGTAGGTGACAAAGTAGGTGTTTCTGATCTGTTAAGTGCTGTCGGTACTTTTGATGCCACTACACAAGAGGCTGATGATTTAAAGAAGGTTAAAGGTATTGGTCCACAAATGGAAGCTACTTTAAACGAAATAGGAATTTACACATTTGCTCAGGTTGCTAGAATGACAGAGGGTGAATATAATTTGTTAGATTCTATTACAGGTTCTTTTCCAGGTAGAGCGCAACGCGACGACTGGGCGGGACAAGCAGCAATTTTATTAAATAACAAAAGATAAATATGGCATCTAAAGTTATACACGCTTTTTACGATGATGATGATGTGCTAATGCTTGCCGTTAAAAAGGTGAAAGCAGCAAAGCTTCATATAGAGGAGGTATATTGTCCTTTTCCTGTTCACGGGCTAGACAAAGCTATGGGCTTGGCTCCAACTAGATTGGCTATAACGGCTTTCTTATATGGTTTGGTTGGTCTTACAGTGGCAACGCTTATGATGAACTATATCATGATTGAAGATTGGCCACAGGATATTGGTGGTAAGCCAAGTTTTAGTTATTTAGAGAACCTGCCGGCTTTCGTTCCAATTATGTTCGAGTTAACGGTTTTCTTTGCGGCTCACTTAATGGTTATCACTTTTTATTTAAGAAGTAGATTATGGCCTTTTAAAGAAGCTGAAAATCCTGATGTAAGAACTACGGATGATCATTTTTTAATGGAGATTGAAATCCACGACAACGAGCAAGAATTAAGAGATTTATTAATGAATACTGGTGCAGTAGAAATTAATATTTCAGAAAAAAACAGTCATTAAATATGAACAGTTTTAAGAAAATAGCAATAATATTCGGTTTGGCTATCATGGCAACATCTTGTCAAGATGATAGTGTTCCTAATTATCAGTACATGCCAAATATGTACGAGGCTGTAGGTTATGAAACATACCAAGAGGTAGATTTTTTGCCAAATGAATCAGAGGCTATGTTGCCACCTGCAAATACAATTAATAGAGGTTGGTTGCCTTATGAGTTTGAAAATTCTCCTGAAGGTAAAGAGCTTGCAAGATTACAATCTAGTCCATTGGATTCAATGAATGTTGAAACCAATTTAGCTAAAGGTGGTCAATTGTATACTATTTATTGTGCCATTTGCCATGGAGATAAAGGTGATGGTAAGGGAACTCTTGTGAAAAGAGAAAAGATACTAGGTGTTCCTAGTTATGCTGACCCAGTAAGAAACTTGACAGTAGGATCTACATATTATACAATTCATTACGGATTGAATTCAATGGGGTCTTATGCATCTCAAATGAATACAGAAGAGATGTGGCAAGTATCTGAATATGTTATGACACTGAAACAAGATTTAACCAAATAATAGGTAAACAATACTATGTATACGTTTTCAAATAGACTCAAAATAGCTTCCATCGTTCTAATGATAGTAGGTGCATTAGGAATCATTGGTGGATTTGTTATGGCTCCTGGAACTATAGCAGAGGCAAAAGAAATGGTAGCAAGTCATGACGGAGGTCACGGTGATGCCCATGCAGCTGAAGCTGAACATGCAACTAAAGAAAGTGATCACGCTGTTGCCGAATCTCATGGTGAAGAACATGATTCTTCTCATGATCAGCATTTATTAGATCAATTAAAAAATAGACCATGGGCGGCATTATATGTTGCGGCATTCTTCTTTTTTATGATATCCTTAGGGGTGTTGGCGTTCTACGCTATACAACGTGCTGCACAGGCAGGTTGGTCACCGTTATTGTTTAGAGTTATGGAAGGTATCACCGCTTACTTGGTTCCTGGTGGAATCATAGTATTCGTAATATTACTTCTTTCAGTACTCCACATGAATCATTTATTCATTTGGATGGATGAAACTGTAGTTTCTCACGATGCATTACTTCAAGGAAAATCTGGATATTTAAACCCTACTTTCTTTTTGATTAGAGCTGCAATATTCTTAGCTGGTTGGATTGGGTATAGAGAATATTCTAGAAAATTATCAATAGCTCAAGATGAGTCTGATGATAATTCAAACTTTAAATTGAACTTTAGAATTTCAGCTGGTTTCTTGGTGTTTTATTTGATTTCAGAATCAATTATGTCTTGGGATTGGATAATGAGTGTTGAGCCACACTGGTTTAGTACGTTATTCGGTTGGTACATATTTGCTAGTATGTTCGTATCGGGTATTACAGTAATCGCTATGGTTACCGTTTATTTAAAATCTAAAGGTCACTTGCCAGATGTCAACGATAGTCATATACATGATTTAGCAAAATTCATGTTTGGTATCAGTATCTTTTGGACCTATTTATGGTTCTCTCAATTCATGCTTATCTGGTATTCTAACATACCTGAAGAAGTAACGTATTACGTAACTAGAATTGCAGACTATAGATTGCCATTCTTTGGTATGGTAGCTATGAATTTCTTATTTCCCGTACTGTTATTGATGAATAGCGATTTTAAAAGAATTAATTGGTTCGTAATTTTAACAGGTATTGTAATACTTGCAGGTCACTATATGGATATCTTTAATGCCATAATGCCATCTACGGTTGGTAAGAACTGGTATATTGGTATTCCTGAAATTGGTTCTGTATTGTTCTTTGCAGGCTTATTTATATTTTGGATTTTCAGAGCGCTATCAACACAGCCTTTACAACCAAAAAGAAATCCTTTTATTGAAGAAAGTAGACATTTTCATTACTAGTAATTAAGTAAAGTATAACATTTATATATACAATGACGACATTATTAACTTTAGCTGTACTTGTTCTTGTAGCCATTGCCATTTGGCAGTTGACTAAGATATTCGAATTATCACAGCTTAAAACTGAGCAACACCAAATAGCAACGGATAGCGATAATAAGAATAACGGTTATATGTTATTTGGATTTTTGGTATTCATTTACGGAATTACCATTTTCAGTTTTTGGAAATACGGTAAGTTCTTATTGCCTGAAGCAGGATCTGCTCACGGTGAGGAGTATGATAGCTTAATGTTGGTTTCTTTTATTATCATCTTTATAGTACAGACTCTTACACAAGCTTTATTACATTATTTTGGGTATAAATATGCAGGTAAAAAGGGACAAAAAGCATTGTTCTATGCAGATAATGATCGTTTAGAGTTTATCTGGACTATTATTCCTGTAATTGTATTGGCGGGTCTTATTCTATGGGGATTATACACATGGACAACCATTATGGATGTTAATGATGAGGATGATCCTTTAATTGTAGAGCTTTATGCACAACAATTTAGTTGGACAGCTAGATATGGTGGTGGAGATAATGTTTTAGGTGGTGCTAATGTTAGAATGATAGATATTGATAAAGCTAATGTATTAGGTTTAGATGAAGCTGATACGTATGCTCATGATGATGTTATCGTTAAAGAATTACACTTACCTGTAGGTAGAAAAGTAAACTTTAAAATGCGTTCACAAGATGTATTGCATTCAGCTTATATGCCTCACTTCAGAGCACAAATGAACTGTGTTCCAGGAATGATTACTGAGTTTTCATTTACACCGATTTATACAACAGAGGAGATGAGAACCAATCCAGATGTTATGGATAAGGTAAAGAGAACCAATAAAATTCGTGCAGAAAAAGCTGCAAGTACCGGTGAGCCTATAGATCCATGGCAATTCGATTATATTTTGCTTTGTAATAAGATTTGCGGTAAATCTCACTACAATATGCAAATGAAGATTATTGTTGAATCTGAAGAGGATTATAATGAATGGATGAAAGGTCAGTCTACCTTTGCAGAAACAGTAATGAAAGACGAATCTAGTCCTGAAGTTCATTCGTTAAGCGCTATATCAATAGGAGAGTAATACTTTAGTCTCTAGTCAACAAAGCTATAATTAGAAATTTAATAAAAATAAGAATACGATTATGTCAGCAACAGCACATGCACATGTAGATGATCACGCACACGACGATCATGGACATCATCATAAAGAAACTTTTGTAACAAAGTATATCTTTAGTCAAGATCATAAAATGATTGCGAAGCAATACTTTATTATGGGTGTTCTTGTAATGGGATTCATTGGTATTGCAATGTCATTATTGTTTAGAATGCAATTGGCTTGGCCAGGTGAATCTTTTCCAATTTTTGAAGCTCTTTTAGGTAAATGGGCACCTGGTGGTGTTATGGATGCTGATGTCTATTTGGCACTGGTTACTATGCATGGTACCATCATGGTATTCTTTGTATTAACACAGGGTTTAAGTGGTACATTCAGTAACCTTTTAATTCCGTTGCAGATTGGTGCACGTGATATGGCTTCTGGCTTTTTGAACATGGTTTCATTCTGGATGTTCTTTGTGTCTAGTATTATAATGATTATTTCATTATTTGTAGAAGCAGGACCTGCAGCAGCTGGGTGGACAATTTATCCTCCACTTAGTGCATTACCAATGGCACAGCCTGGTTCTGGTATGGGTATGACCTTATGGCTGGTATCTATGGCTGTATTTATTGCATCCTCTCTTATTGGTTCTTTGAATTATATAGTAACTGTAATCAATTTGAGAACTAAGGGAATGTCTATGACTAGATTGCCATTGACAATTTGGGCATTCTTTGTAACGGCAATTATTGGTGTTATTTCATTCCCAGTATTATTATCTGCAGCTTTATTATTAATAATGGATAGAAGTTTTGGTACTTCTTTCTTCCTGTCGGATATTTTTATACAAGGAGAAGTATTACATTACCAAGGTGGATCTCCTGTTTTGTATGAGCACTTGTTTTGGTTCTTAGGTCACCCTGAGGTTTACATTGTGCTTTTACCTGCATTGGGTATTACTTCTGAAGTAATGTCAACAAATGCTCGTAAACCAATTTTTGGTTACCGCGCAATGATAGCTTCTATTTTAGCTATTGCATTCCTGTCAACTATTGTTTGGGGTCACCATATGTTCATCTCTGGTATGAACCCATTCTTAGGATCTGTATTTACTTTTACAACATTATTGATTGCAATACCATCGGCGGTTAAAGCTTTTAACTATATCACTACCCTCTGGAAAGGTAACTTGCAACTAAATCCTGCAATGCTGTTCTCAATAGGTTTGGTATCTACTTTCATTACTGGTGGTTTAACTGGTATTGTTTTAGGTGATAGTACATTAGATATTAATGTTCACGATACGTACTTCGTAGTAGCGCACTTCCACTTGGTAATGGGTATATCTGCACTTTATGGTTTGTTTGCTGGAGTTTATCACTGGTTTCCTAAAATGTTTGAAGGTAAGTTATTGAATAAGAACTTAGGGTATGTTCACTTCTGGGTAACTGCAGTATGTGCTTATGGTGTATTCTTTCCAATGCACTTTGTTGGTATGGCAGGTGTGCCAAGAAGATATTATGAGAATACGGCTTTCCCAATGTTTGATGAATTAACGGATATTCAAGTTTTAATGACTGTATTTGCAATTATTGCGGCGGCAGCTCAACTAGTATTTGTAGCTAATTTCATATATAGTATCTTTTATGGAAAAGTAGGTCCTAAAAACCCTTGGAAATCCAATACGTTAGAATGGACTACTGATCAAAAGCATATTCATGGTAACTGGGATGGTCCTATTCCTGAAGTTCATAGATGGGCTTATGACTATAGTAAAGTATATGAGAACGGCGAATATATAATTGCTAGACAAGATTATGTGCCTCAACATATACCTTTACAGGAGAATGAAGAGGAAATGAATCATTAGAAAATATTATATTTATATAGAGCCCAACTAGCAATAGTTGGGCTTTTTTTTGGGTAATGATCCTAAGATATTATTAAGTTGTTCTAATTTTACTTAAAATTGGATATCTTCAAATATTAAACATAAGTAAACACTATGAAAAAGTTCGCCCTATTGATTATTCTGTTGGTTATCTCTGCTAACGGTTATTCGCAACGTAAACCCAAGATAAAAGGGAATAAAAATGTTATTGAAGTACGCGAGGATTTAGAGCCTTTTGATGCTATTGAATTGGTTGATGATCTTGACATCGTTATTCAAAAAGCAACTACAGAAGGTTATACTTTGGAGTTGGATGACAATTTGGTAGATGTGCTAAAGTTTAAAGTGGACAATGGCACACTAAAGATATCTTCATTCTATAATATTACGGGAAAGAAGAAATTGGAGATTACCATTTTCTTTCAAGAACTGAATAGTATTAGAATGATGAATGGTAAAATTAGCATGAAAGATGTTATCTCTACCGATAGGTTAAGGGTAGAAACTTTTGGTACATCTAGACTGGAGTTAAATGCCACTGCTGACATTATGGATATTAGCATGGAAGAAATCAGTTCTGGAGATTTTAACTTAGCGAGCGACTCATTAAATCTTACATTAAAAGATAGAATAGATGTGAAATTATATACCACTGGTGCTAGTAATAATATTTACATGTATAAAAATGCCTCTGCTAAAGTTGAGGGTACAACAGATTTTTTAATGGCTAAGTTGTATGGTAACACATCTCTAAAAGCATCTGATCTTCAAGCTAACTATGTTCTTGTAGTTGCCGAAGATTCACCAGATATAGAAGTTAGGGCTTTGAATACATTACAGCTTAGTTCTAAAGGTGGTACTAGAACCAAGCTCTATGGTGAACCCGAAATAACTATTCTTGATTTTTTAGATACATCAAGATTGGAGAAAGAGCGTAATTAGTTAGCTATTGGCGCGGTCATTAAGTGATCCGGTATTCCAAAACCATCTACAAGGCTATTAAGGTGCGGTCTCAGTTCTGTACAAAGGCGTTCAACTCTTTGGCGTATAGCTTTAGATTTAGTTCCGCTTATGTAGCCTTGCTCTAAATACCATGATGCATCTTTTCTTATTTCATGCAGAGCATATAATGTGCCTAGTTTTTTAAATAGCGCTTTATACTCTGGGTCTGTCATTGTGTCGTTGTGCGCTATAAATGATTTGTACGCCAGTTCCGCGCTATATGCCTTGCCAAGTGTCATTAAGTGTGTTTGTACCTTTAAAAAGGCTTGATATGACGGAATACCTTTCTTGATATAACCTCTAATACGCATTGCAATGGTATAGGTTAATCTTCTTGTTCTGTGTTCTAAAGCGTGTACATGAAATTTAGGATTGTATAAGTGGTCCTTATCTGTCTTGTTTGTGTACAACGGGTTTATAGTGGACAGTTTATCACTTAGCTGAGAACTCAATAATTTTAACACAGTTGAAAATCCTGCGCTGTTGAACTCCGCTTTAAAATCTGAGAGTACTCCCTTAGCGGCTAGTTGTAATAATACATTATTATCGCCTTCAAAAGTTGTGAATATATCAACATCACCTTTTAGGTCTGCAATTCTGTTCTCTAAAAGATAACCCTTGCCGCCACAAGCTTCTCTACATTCCTGAATGGCATCGTTGGCATACCAAGTAATAATGGATTTAAGTCCTGCTACCTGTGTTTCAACCTGTCTTTTGTCTGGTTGAGATTTATCGCAATAGAGCGCCATCATTTTATCTAATGTGATGTGATATACATATGCGCTGGCTACTAAGGGAGTTAAGCGTAGTTGGTGAGATGGGTAATCCATCAAAAGGTCTTCTTGTATTTTAACACTATCATTAAATTGTCTTCTTTTTAAAGCATGTTTAATGGCAACTGTTAATGCAAATTTTGCTCCGCCCAAACCTGCCCTGGCAACGCATATTCTACCTCCTACCAGAGTACCCAACATGGTGAAAAAGCGTTTGTTCGGATTCTTTATTTCTGAATAATAATCTCCATTAGCTAAGATTGTACCGTACTTATTCAGTAGATTCTCTTTGGGTACCTCTACTTGGTTGAACCAAATTTTACCATTATCAACCCCATTAAGTCCAAGTTTGTAGCCGTTGTCTTCAACCGTTATACCTGGTAATAACTCATGTGCTTCATTTCTAAGAGGAACTAGAATAGCATGTACTCCTTCATTTTTTCCGTTTACAATAAGTTGAGCAAAAACAGATGCCATTTTAGAATGTATGGCATTCCCTATATATTCTTTATTATCGTTTTTACCTGGGGTATGTATGACAATGGTTTCGGAATCTTTGTTATAAGTGGCCGTTGTTTTAATTCCGCGAACGTTAGATCCGTGTCCGGTTTCTGTCATGGCAAAACAGCCTAATAATTCAGCCTTTCCTGTATCGTTTAAATACTTGTCATGGTGTTTCTTGGTGCCCAATTTCTGAATACTGCCACCGAACAACCCGAATTGTACCCCAAACTTTATAGATAGACTTCCGTCCGCCCACATCATATTCTCAAAAATGTAAGCGTAGCCTTCCATATCATCGGTGCCGCCATATGCCTCTGGATATGCCATTGCGCCGTAACCCTTATCCGCCAAAAACTCAACTTGTTTTAGAACATGATTGCGAAACTCTTCTTTGTTACGTCTTACTTCCCAAGAGAAAATTGGATCACTAAGTACGGCTCTAAAAGAATCTATTGCCTTTGCATGTTTTCCTTTTAAAATAGTGTCTATGGTTTTTGCCGAATATTGAGAGGATTTTTTTTCTAAGTCAATATGTACGTCAAATAAATGATTGTAATGATTGGGTTGAATGCCCAAATTAATTTCAATACTTTTTATTTGATCGTTGTACGATATTTCATTGTGGTAGTGTGATACTACTTTTTGACTGAAAGCCGTTAATGGATACGTTTCGTGCTCCAGTAACTTTACACCGCTATTTATAATTAATTGTTTCCAAGACTTGAATAACTCGTTTTTTGGCGGATTTTTGACATTCATCCACACTTTAAGTTGTTTTTTGTCATCTGAGGATAAGGTAACATCATTTGATATGGCGTTTTCAACAACATTTATTTCTGATGCCGACAAGAGGTCGTCTGACCAGATAATATAAAAGACCGGAATATATTGTAATACTTGTGCTGTGTAATTTTCTTTTGTCATGCCATGAAATTACAATTTTTAGTTAGATTTCTTACAGGTATTTAACGGTCATTTGGGTATTTTCATAAATTGAATTAGCTATTGGTTTAAGTTAAAAGTTATCTGGTGTTTGTCTATCTTTGTTAGTGTATGAACGAGTATTTAGACCCATCTGCTGATGGTTTCTCTAATGAGGAACTTGATATTGAAAGAGCATTAAGACCTGTAAATTTTGACGATTTTGCCGGTCAAGATCAGGTGCTTGAAAACCTTAAGGTTTTTGTGGAAGCCGCAAATAGAAGAGGAGAAGCATTGGATCATACCTTGTTTCATGGTCCTCCGGGTTTAGGTAAAACTACTTTGGCTAATATTCTTGCTAATGAATTGGGGGTGTCAATTAAAATAACATCGGGTCCTGTATTGGATAAACCAGGAGATTTAGCAGGGTTATTGACCAATTTAGATGAGCGTGATGTGTTGTTTATTGATGAGATCCATAGATTAAGCCCTATTGTGGAAGAGTATTTGTACTCTGCAATGGAGGATTATAAAATAGATATTATGTTGGAATCTGGACCAAATGCCAGGTCTGTTCAGATAAATTTAAATCCGTTTACATTAATTGGTGCAACCACACGGTCAGGATTATTGACTGCGCCTATGCGTGCGCGTTTTGGTATCCAAAGTAGATTGCAGTATTATTCTACAGAACTACTTTCTACTATTGTAGAGCGTAGTGCAGAAATTTTGCGCGTACCTATTTCTCAAGATGCAGCTATAGAAATTGCCGGTAGAAGTAGAGGTACACCAAGAATCTGTAATGCCTTACTTAGAAGGGTGCGTGATTTTGCGGAGATTAAAGGGAATGGTTCTATTGATATGGAAATTTCAAAGTTTAGCTTAAAGGCATTGAATGTAGATGCCCATGGTCTTGATGAAATGGATAACAAAATACTAACAACTATAATTGATAAATTCAAAGGCGGTCCTGTGGGTATTACCACTTTGGCAACTGCAGTTTCTGAGAGTGCAGAAACTATAGAAGAGGTGTATGAGCCGTTTTTAATTCAACAAGGTTTTATTATGAGAACTCCCCGCGGTAGGGAAGTCACGGAATTGGCGTATAAGCACCTTGGAAGAATAAAAGGAGGAATTCAACCTGGTTTGTTTTGAGTATTGATATAAAACATAAATGGACAAATAGTATTAAAACCGAAGCCAAACGCCTCGGTTTTTTATCATGCGGTGTATCCAAAGCTGATTTTCTAGAAGAGGAAGCTCCTAGATTAGAGCAGTGGCTCAATAATAATATGAACGGCGAAATGAGCTATATGACAAATCATTTCGATAAAAGATTAGATCCTAGAAAACTGGTTGAAGGTTCAAAATCCGTTATTTCCCTTCTTTTAAATTACTATCCGGAAGAAACCCAACGAGAAGATTCTTATAAGATTTCTAAATACGCATATGGCCACGATTACCACCATGTTATAAAAACAAAACTTAGGCAGCTACAGGAATTCATATCTGAAGAAATAGGTGAAGTCAACGGACGTGCTTTCGTAGATTCTGCTCCGGTACTTGATAAAGCTTGGGCAGCAAAAAGTGGGTTAGGGTGGATAGGTAAGCATAGTAATCTGCTTACCCAACAAGTAGGGTCTTTTTACTTTATAGCAGAGCTAATAGTAGATATTGAATTGGAATACGATCATGCAGTGACAGATCATTGTGGTACATGTACGGCTTGTATAGATGCCTGCCCAACACAAGCCATTGTAGAGCCTTATGTGGTTGATGGTAGTAAGTGTATCTCTTATTTTACGATTGAATTAAAAAATGAATTGCCCAATGAAATGAAAGGGTCTTTTGATGATTGGATGTTCGGCTGCGATGTTTGTCAAGATGTTTGTCCGTGGAACCGTTTTTCTAAACCTCATAATGAACCTTTGTTTAATCCTAATCCAGAATTGCTGAGTATGACCAAAAAAGATTGGGAAGAAATTACCGAAGATGTGTTTAGAAAGGTGTTTCAAAAATCTGCAGTGAAGCGAACAAAGTATGGTGGACTCACCAGAAACATCAATTTTCTGAAATAATATTTTATTTTCAAACGTTTTCGTTGGCTTTTTTCTTTGCTGATGACATAGAGGAGACTTAATTATATTATATTGCTAGTCATGTAAAATTATGTTTTTCTAATAAAACACATGATTTTTGTAAGAATGTAATAAAATTTACCATCGAATCGATAACACTTTTCTTAGATGAAAATCAAAAAACCGAGTCTTAGTTTTTGGCAGATATTTAATATGAATGTTGGGTTTTTAGGTATCCAATATAGTTTCGGATTACAACAGAATGCGATTAATCCCATTTTTCTGTATCTAGGTGCTTCGGAAGAAATGATACCAATATTAAATATTGCGGGACCAATTACAGGTTTAATTATACAGCCCATTATTGGTGCAATGTCAGATAAGACATGGTCTGAGCGCTGGGGTAGAAGAAAGCCTTATTTTTTGATTGGGGCAATTTTGGGTAGTTTATGTTTGTTCGCCTTTCCAATGAGTCCGGTATTATGGTTTGCTGTTGGTTTACTTTGGATTTTAGATGTGGGTAATAATGTAGCTATGGAGCCTTACAGAGCATTTGTTGGTGATAAACTCCCGGAAAAACAATTGAGTTTTGGATATCAAATGCAAAGTTTATTTTGTGGTTTAGGTGTTTTACTCGCAACGGGTTCAATTATATTATTTAAAAACCTTTTTAGCGAAAGTATTGAAGAAGTTGGTTCAATTCCCGGATGGATTTATTACGCGTTCTTTATTGGTGCATTTTTATCACTAACTACTGTACTTTGGTCCATTTTCAAAACACCTGAAATTCCACCGACGGACGAAGAGCTAACTGAAATTAAACAATTCAAAGAAGGGAAACCTAATCCGTTGGTTCAATTTCTAACTGTTTTATTGGTTATTGCGACTGTACCTTTAGTTCTTGGTTATGTTTTAGTCCTTATATTTCCATTTTTAAATGAGAATTATAATCTCCTCGTTCTATTAGTCATTATAGTAGCAGGGTTTTGGCTTTGGTTTTTATATGCAAAAATAAAAAGTAATCCTGAAAGTAAGTTTTTTAAAAAATTCGGTGAACTATTACTACCATTTATGGAAACTTCTGAGGCAGTAACGGAAATGCCCAAGTTTATGTGGAAAGTTGGTGCTGTTTACTTGTTTCAATGGTATGCACTATTCGTCTATTGGCAGTTTTCCACGCCTTTGTTTATAAAAACGATGGGTTATTCAATATCAGAAGCTGCTTCGCAAGCGGCAACCATGAGTTTAATTTACAATGCGGTTACCATGTTGGTTGCTTTAATACTAGTTCCACTTTCCTTGAAATTTGGAAATAAAAATGTTTACTCCTTAAGCTTAATGGGTACTGCAATAGCATTATTCTCAATTCCTTTTATTAAAGATCCAATTTTAGTTTTAATTCCAATGGTGCTTTTTGGTATTGGATGGGCTGCAATGATGGGTATTCCGTATACCATGGTTTCGAAAGTAGTTCCGCAAGATAGACGAGGAGTGTACATGGGCATCCTTAATATGATGATTGTAATTCCTATGTTCATTCAAACTGTTACTTTCGGACCTATTTATAAATATTTACTTGGAAATAATGCGATTAATGCCATGTTGTTTGCAGGTGCATTCTTTGCTATTTCGGGTTTTTTGGCATTACGCCTTAATGTATCAAACAAGGAGAAGGTGGTTTAGTTGTATAAGGATAATAGACTTTTGACTATTAAAAAACATTACTATTTATTTTCTTTATATAAATACTGATCTGCTTAGCGCTTTCTTACAGAATACCTTTAAATTTGTTTTTTTAAATAGAAGAGTATGAGCAATGAAAAGCTAAGAAGAGAAGCACTTATTTATCATGCAAAGCCACAACCTGGTAAGATAAAAATAGTACCAACTAAACCTTATAGTACACAGCGTGATCTTGCTCTGGCTTATTCGCCAGGGGTAGCAGAGCCTTGTTTAGAAATAGCAAAGGATAAGGACAACGCTTATAAATATACATCTAAAGGTAATTTGGTAGCCATTATTTCTAACGGTACTGCGGTATTAGGTCTGGGTAATATTGGTCCTGAGGCTTCAAAACCTGTTATGGAAGGTAAAGGTCTTTTGTTTAAGATATTTGCTGATATAGATGGTATTGATATTGAAGTAGACACTGAAGATGTAGATAAATTTATAGAAACGGTAAAGATGATTGCACCAACTTTTGGTGGTATTAATCTTGAAGATATTAAAGCTCCAGAAGCTTTCGAAATTGAGCGAAGGTTAAAAGAAGAGTTAGATATTCCTGTAATGCATGATGATCAGCATGGTACCGCTATTATTTCTGCGGCAGCTTTGTTGAATGCCCTAGAGATTTCCGATAAGAAAATGGAAGATGTGCGCATCGTTATTAGCGGTGCAGGTGCAGCAGCTGTTTCTTGTACTAAGTTGTACAAAGCTTTTGGAGCAAAGGCTGAGAATATTGTAATGCTCGATAGCAAAGGTGTTATTAGAAAAGATGCCGATAATTTATCTCCAGCAAAGAAAGAATTTGCAACGGATAGAAAAATAGATACCCTAGATGAAGCAATGGTAGATGCCGATGTATTCGTTGGTCTTTCTATAGCGAATGTTGTAAGTCCGGCGATGTTGGAATCTATGGCAGAGAATCCTATAGTGTTTGCAATGGCAAATCCAGATCCAGAGATTGCTTATGACTTGGCGATAGATACGCGTAAAGATATCATAATGGCAACTGGTCGTTCAGATCACCCAAACCAAGTAAATAATGTACTTGGTTTTCCTTTTATATTCAGAGGTGCTTTAGACGTTAGAGCGACTGCTATTAATGAAGCTATGAAAATGGCTGCGGTAAAGGCATTAGCTGACCTGACCAAGCAACCTGTGCCAGAGCAAGTGAATATTGCCTACGGTGAAACAAGATTGACCTTTGGTAGAGAGTATATAATTCCTAAACCTTTTGATCAAAGATTGATATATGAAATACCACCTGCAGTAGCTAAAGCTGCAATGGATAGTGGTGTTGCAAAAGCGCCTATTGATGATTGGGATAAATATAAAGAAGAGTTAATGCTGCGTTCGGGTAACGATAATAAAGTCGTTCGTCTACTTCATGGTAGAGCCCGAAGTAATGCCAAGAAAATTGTGTTTGCTGAAGCAGATCATTTAGATGTGTTAAAAGCGGCACAAATAGTTTATGAGGAAGGTATTGCGACACCTATTCTTTTGGGTAGAAAAGATATAATTCTTGAATTAAAGAAAGAATTGGAATTTGATGCAGATCTTGATATTATAGATCCGATGTCAGAGGAATTTGATGAGCGTCATGTTCGTTATGCTACTAAATATTGGGAAAGTCGTAAACGAAGCGGAGTAACTTTTTATAGCGCGAAAATAAAAATGCGTGAGCGTAATTATTTCGGTGCAATGATGGTTCTTGAAGGTGATGCAGACGGAATGATTTCTGGTTACTCAAGGGCATATCCTACCGTAGTAAAACCAATTTTAGAAGTAATTGGTAGAGCAAGTGGAGTTAAAAAGGTAGCCACTGTAAATATTATGATAACAGATAGAGGTCCGTTATTTTTAGCGGATACTTCAATTAATATTGAGCCAAACGCAGAAGAATTGGCGGATATCGCACAAATGACCGCGAATGTTGCCTCTAATTTCGGATTTGATCCTGTATTGGCAATGTTGAGCTATGCAAACTTTGGCTCTTCAACGCATCCTAATGCTAAAAAGGTTAGAGAGGCTGTGCATATTCTTCATGAAACAAAGCCCGATTTAGTGGTTGATGGAGAGATACAAATCGATTTTGCTTTGAACAAAGAATTGCATGAGGGTAAATTCCCATTTTCTAAATTGGCTGGTAGAAAAGTAAACACTTTTGTATTCCCTAATTTAGAATCAGCAAACATTACTTATAAGTTATTGAAAGAACTTAATGGAGCAGACTCTATTGGTCCGATTTTGGTCGGATTAAGGAAAGCCGTCCATATTATGCAATTAGGAGCTAGTGTTGATGAAATAGTAAACATGGCGGCAGTTGCCGTAATCGATGCTCAAGAACGTGAAAAACGTAAAAAGGCTAAAGGTTCAAAATAAAATTTATTTAAATAATAACTCAAATAGGGAAATTGGTAGATATACTTCTTTCCCTTTTTAATTTTACAAAAGATCATGATACATCACTTAAGAGGAAAACTAGTAGAGAAGAACCCAACTCATGTTATTATCGAATGTGGAGGTGTTGGCTATTTTGTAAATATTTCTTTAAATACTTTTTCAAAACTACCAGAACAAGAGAACATTTCGGTGTTTACCCACCTTCAGGTGAAAGAAGATTCTCATACTCTTTTCGGATTTGTTGAGAAATCTGAACGTGAAATATTCAGATTATTACTGTCAGTTTCTGGTATTGGATCAAGTATAGCTAGAACTATGCTTTCTTCAATGTCTCCGTCTCAAGTTAGAGATGCTATTGCTAACGGAGATGTCGCATCAATACAGGCTGTAAAGGGTATAGGTGCTAAAACAGCACAACGCGTAATTTTAGATCTTAGAGATAAGGTCTTAAAAGTTTACGATATAGACGAACTTTCACTAAGTGCAAACAATACAAATAAAGATGAAGCGTTATCTGCTTTAGAAGTTCTAGGCTTCGCACGTAAACAATCAGAGAGGGTTGTCGATAAAGTGCTTAGTCAAGATGCTTCTTTAAGTGTCGAGAATATAATTAAACTCGCGCTCAAAAATTTGTAATAAGTTTGAAAAACGGGGTGACTAAATTTCTTAAAATTTCTTTTAAGCACATCTTTCTTTTCTTTATGTTTTTAGGTTCTGCAACTTTGGTTGAGGCACAAGAGACTGAAGAACAAGAAATTGATTCTGTGAAAACGGGTTTTGATCTGGGTAGAATACTAATTGAAAATCCAGAAAGTATTGTTTCTAAATATGTATACGATACAGAGCTTGATCGTTATATATATAATGAAAGTGTAGGTGATTTTAATATAGGTTATCCTGTAATTTTAACTCCTGATCAATATTTTAATCTAATAGAGAAAGAAGGAATAAAATCTTATTTCAAAGAAAAATCAGACGCTTATTCAGGTAAAAAAGAAGGAAGTGAAGAGGCTAGAAAAAATTTATTACCCAATTTTTATGTAAATAATGATTTCTTTTCAACCATTTTCGGTGGTAATACCATTGAGATAATACCGCAAGGCTCGGTAGCAATGGATTTAGGTGTTATATGGCAAAAGAACGATAACCCATCTTTGTCGCCAAGAAACAGAACTAATCTTTCTTTTGATTTTGATCAACGTATTAGTCTTAGTATGTTAGGGCAAATAGGAGAACGCCTACAGGTAACGGCTAACTATGATACTGAAGCAACTTTTGATTTTCAGAACATTGTAAAATTAGATTACACACCAACAGAAGATGATATTATTCAGTCTATAGAGGTTGGTAATGTTAATATGCCGCTTAACAGCTCTTTGATTTCAGGAGCACAGAGTTTATTTGGTGTCAAAACAAAACTTCAGTTTGGTAAAACATCCGTAACCGCTGTTTTTTCAGAACAACAATCGCAAAATAATACAGTAGTAGCACAAGGTGGTGGTACGGTAAACGAATTTTCTCTTACTGCGTTAGATTATGATGAGGATAGGCATTTCTTTTTAGGTCAATACTTTAGAGATAACTATAACAACGCTCTTTCTTCTTATCCTTATATACAAAGTCAAGTTCAAATAACACGTATTGAAGTTTGGATAACTAACAGAACACAGCAGACGCTGAATGTTCGTAATGTAGTGGCTATTCAAGATTTAGGTGAAGCTGATATTACCAAGACAAGGTTAGGTCAAAATAATGGTAGTGCTGGAGGTTTTTTCAATAACGTCGCAGACCTAAGACCAAGAAACAATGCAAATGATTATGACCCTTCATTAATTTTAACTGGTAGTGGGGCGTTAAATGATAATATTAGGGAAATAGCTACAGTAGAAAGCGGTTTTAATGCAGGTAGTTTTGCGGCTGGGTATTCTCCAAACCAAGGTTTTGATTATGCTTATTTGGAAAACGCACGAAAATTAGTAGAAGGTACAGACTTTGATTATGATAGTCAACTTGGGTACATTTCATTAAATCAGCGTTTAAGTAATGATGAAGTATTGGGCGTTGCTTATCAATATACTTTTCAAGGTCAGGTTTATCAAGTGGGTGAGTTTGCTAATGGAGATGTTGAAGCTACGACAGTGACAACTGATGAGACTAGTACCATTATAGAAAATAATACTCTTATATTAAAGCTGTTAAAAAGTAATATTACGAATATAACGGATCCTATTTGGGATTTGATGATGAAGAATATTTATTCAACTGGTGCTTATAGTTTAAGTGAAGAAGATTTTAAGATGAATATTCTATATTCTGATCCTACTTCTAGAAATTATATTACACCCATTGAAGAAGGTCTGACCTCTGGCTGGCCAGAAGGCTTGGAAGAGACCATCCTTTTAAATCTCTTTCATTTAGATAGATTAAATACCTATGATGATTTGCAACCGGGTGGTGATGGTTTTTTTGATTTTATAGATGGTCAAACAATAGATGTACAGAATGGGCGAATTATTTTTACCACTGTAGAACCTTTTGGTGAATATTTATTTGAAATTTTAGAAAATGGCAATAGTGGTCAATACGATGTTACTTCTGGTTATAATGCAAACCAAGAGCAATATGTATTTAGAAGTATGTACTCTTTAACTAAAACAGCTGCACTTCAAGACTCTGAGAAAAATAAATTTTTATTAAAAGGTACCTATAAATCAGAAAGTAGTAATGGTATTTCTATCGGTGCTTTTAATATTTCTCAAGGTTCAGTAACGGTTACGGCCAACGGTAGAACCTTGCAAGAGGGTATCGATTATACGGTGAACTACCAATCGGGTACCGTTCAAATTTTAGATCCAAGTTTAGAGGCTTCCGGCGTGCCAATTAATATATCTGTTGAAAACAATGCGGTTTTTGGTCAACAAACACGTCGATTTACTGGTGTAAATGTAGAACATCAATTCAATGAGAAATTTGTATTAGGAGGTACATTGCTAAACTTAAATGAGCGACCCTTAACTCAAAAATCTACCTATGGTGTAGAATCTGTAAACAATACTATTTTTGGATTGAACGGTAATTTTTCTACTGAAGTTCCTTTTTTAACTCGTTTGGTGAACAAGTTACCGAATATAGATACAGACGTTCCTTCTAATTTTTCTATAAGAGCGGAAATGGCCGCATTGATACCTGGTTCTCCAAGTAATGCAGATTTTGAGGGTGAAACCACTACATATTTAGATGATTTTGAAGGTGCGCAGGCTTTAATTGATATTAGAGCTTCACTTGGTTGGTCTCTTTCTAGTATGCCTATAGAATTTGGTAATGGTGATCAGCTTTTTGGTGGTTCGCCAGAAGATCCAACGAACTTATTAAATGGTTATGGTAGGGCTAAACTATCTTGGTATTCTATAGACCCTATTTTTTATACAACTCAAAGACCTTCATCAATTAGTGACGATGATATTTCAATAAATGCTACAAGAAGAATATATATTGATGAAGTATATCCTGAAACAGATGTAGCCCAAGGTACTACACAAGTGCAAACAACTTTAGATATGGTTTACTATCCTACGGAAAAGGGACCATACAATAATAACCCCGATTTTGAAACGGAAGTGTCAAATGAAAAATGGGGTGGTATGATGCGCTCACTAAGTAGTACGGATTTTGAACAAAGTAATGTTGAATTTGTTCAGTTTTGGGTAATGGATCCTTATGTAGATGGTGTTTCGAGTGGTTCGGGTGAGTTGGTAATTAATCTTGGTAACATTTCTGAAGATATTTTACGTGATGGTAAAAAACAATACGAAAATGGGTTGCCAGGTGTAGATAGTAGTGATTTGGTATCGGCAACTTCTTGGGGGGAAGTGCCTGCAACACAATCTTTGGTATATGCTTTTGATGCCGATGAAAATAATAGAGTGCTACAAGATACTGGCTTTGATGGTTTTGATGATATACGAGAAGCTGGTATTTATACTAATAATGATGGTGATGATCCAGCATTGGATAACTATACTTATTACTTAAATAAGGAGGGAAGTATATTAGAAAGGTATATTGATTTTAATAACCCGCAAGGTAACTCACCTGTTTCGGTTTCAGATACTGATAGAGGCTCTACAACTTTGCCTGATGTTGAAGATATTGATAGGGATTTAACTATGAATACGGTAAATAGTTATTATGAGTATCGTATAGCGATAAAGCCAAATACGAGCATTAACGATGACTATGTAACGGACATTATAGAAGGTACAGCTAGCGGAGATACAAGAATACCGAATGGAGATGATGTGAATTATCGTTGGATACAGTATAAAGTTCCATTGAGCGACTTTACTGATGCTATTGGTGGTATAACTGATTTTAGATCAGTTAGCTTTATGAGAATGTATATGACTGGGTTTACCGGCCAGACTATACTGCGTTTCGCAGCTTTAGATTTGGTAAGAGGAGATTGGCGTACATATACCAGTACATTGCAAGATACAGATATCGATAGTGATCCAACTGACGATGGTACTTCTTTAGACGTAAATACCGTAAATATTGAAGAAAATAGTAGTAGAACTCCAATACCTTATGTATTGCCGCCAGGTGTGGTTAGAGAGCAACTTAATAATAATAATACTATTATTCGTCAAAATGAGCAATCCCTTTCCTTAACGGTATCTGATTTAGAGTCTGAAGATTCGAGAGGGGTGTTTAAATATTTAAATGTAGATATTCGTCAATATGAACAATTAAAAATGTTCATGCATGCAGAGAAAATTGTAGATAGTGATTATGCAGACACTTCGACTCCATTAGTTGGTTTCTTGCGTATGGGTACAGATTTTACTCAGAACTATTACCAAATTGAATTACCATTAGAGTTTACACCTTTTACTGCAGTTGCAGATGATGAGGTGTGGCCAGAAAATAATGAGTTGAACATTTATCTTAGTGATTTGACAAAAGTTAAGTCGCAATGGATTTCAGATGGCGATTTAAATGATGTTCGATTCTTTGAGATTGAAAATGATGAAGTAATTCCCGTTGGTGAATTTGATGTTCGAACTCCAGGTAGAGTGCGTATAGGTATTAAAGGTAACCCATCATTAGGTAGTATTCGAACTATGATGGTGGGTATAAAGAATCAAGATATTTTGCCTGCAAGAGGAGAGGTTTGGTTTAATGAATTACGCCTTGCAGGTTTGGATAATAATGGAGGTTGGGCGGCTATTGCTGCTATTGATGCAAATATTGCAGATTTTGCTAATATTAGTGCAACCGGTAGTAAAAGTACATCTGGTTTTGGGTCTATAGATCAATTGCCAAATGAACGTGCTCGTGAAGATGCAGTTTCTTACGACGTTGTTGCTAATATGAATGTTGGGCAATTACTTCCAAAAAAATGGGGTATTCAATTACCGTTTAATTACGGAATTTCAGAACAAATGATTACACCAGAGTTTGATCCTGTGTACGATGATCTAAAATTAGTAGATAGAATAGCTGCTGAAGATACTCAAGAAGGTAAAGATGAGGTATTAGAGCAGGCTCAAGATTATACAAAGCGTACCAGTGTTAACTTAATTGGTGTAAGAAAGGATCGAGGAGAGGAAGCTGACGCTAATTTTTATGATGTAGAAAATTTCACTTTCAATTATAGTTATAATGAAACTGATCACCGAGATTTTGAAATAGCAGAGTTAAGAGAGCAAAGTGTAAATACGGGGTTTGTTTATAATCATAGTTTTGAGCCAGTAGAGGTAGCACCATTCGCTAAGAAAGACTCACTTTTAAGAGGTAAATACTGGCAATGGCTAAAAGATTTAAACTTAAATCTATTGCCATCTAATGTTGGCGTTACTTCCAATATTAATAGACAATTTAACGCGCAACGTTTTAGAGATGTATACACTGATGGGGAAGATAGAATAGAGTTGCCAGAACTGCAGCAACGTAATTATTTGTTTAATTGGCAATATGCGATTAACTATAACCTGACAAAATCTTTAAGATTGAACCTAACTGGGTCTAATAATAATATTGTTAGAAATTACCTTAATGAAGACGAGCCAATTGAATCTGCAGATAGAATTATGACCGAACTTGGTCTCTGGGACGGTTTCTTTGATGTTGGTGAGCCTAATAGGCACGCACAACAAATGCAATTAAATTATGAAGTGCCTTTTTCTAAGGTACCGGCATTAGATTTTATTAGTACTCAATATTCTTACACTAGTAATTTTGACTGGCAAAGAGGTGGAGATGCATTATTTGAAGTTGCAGGTGAATATATTAATACGGTGCAAAATGCCAACACCCATACTATAACATCATCGCTGACCATGCAAAAGTTTTATGACATGTTGGGTCTTAAAAAGCGAGAAGCTCCTAAAGCCAAAAGTTCTGGGCCTGTAAGAAGGGACAAATCTGGAGCTTTGGCGGAAAATCAAGAGAAAATTAAAGGAAAGACAAGCGATTTATTTAATACGGTGGTAGATATAGTAACTATGGTTAAGCGACTGAATCTGAACTATAGTGAAAACAATGGTACGGTATTACCAGGCTACACACAATCCGTTGGTTTTGTCGGTACTACCAAACCAACTGTTGGCTTTTTATTCGGTAGTCAGTCCGATGTTAGATATGAAGCAGCTAGAAATGGCTGGTTAACTGGTTATGAAGATTTTAATGAGCAATTTATTAAAAGAACGAATAAGCAATTGAATATTACCGCAACGGCACAACCAACAAAAGATATTACTATTGATTTGGTTGCCGACAGGCAGTATTCAGATAGTTATCAAGAAAACTTTAACGTGGTTGATCAAGAGTACAACTTACAATTAGGTAATAACTATGGTAGTTTTAGTATTTCCGCTATGATGATCGGTACTGCATTTGGTAAGAGCGATGAGTTTGATTCAAGTACTTTTCAACAGTTTAAAGATAATAGGATTACTATAGCGAATAGACTTATTGCCGATCGTTCTCAACCCATTGGTGATTTGGATGAAGATGGTTTTCCTGAATTATATGGTAAAACGCAACAAGAAGTATTATTGCCGTCATTTTTTGCTGCATATACTGGTCAAGATGCAAGTCGTGTAAATTTAGATACGTTTAGAGAGATTCCAATTCCTAATTGGAGTATTAAGTACACGGGCCTAATGAAAAATAAATGGTTTAAAAAGAAGTTTAAACGTTTCTCATTGAGTCATGGTTATCGTGCATCATATAGTATTAATTCATATCAAACCAATTTAGAAAAGGTACAGTTGCTTAATGATAATCCGGGTGAGTTTGCAATAAATGAAGAGAATCTCGATATTCTACCCGATTTAATTTTGAATAATGTGGTACTTACGGATCAATTTAACCCTTTGGTTCGTGTTGATTTTGAAATGATCAATTCGGTAAGTGTACTGGCTGAGGTAAGAACAGATAGGGCGTTGTCCTTAAGTTTTGATAATGATTTAATGACAGAAATTAACGGTAAGGAATATACCGTAGGTTTGGGATATCGATTTAAAGATGTAAAATTCGTTACTAATATTGGTGGAAATAAAACTAGATTAAAAGGCGATTTGAACTTAAAGGCAGATTTAACATTGCGCGACAATATTACTATAATCAGAAATTTAGATATCAATAGCAATCAAATAACCTCAGGTCAAAACCTTATGTCATTAAAATTTACGGCAGATTATGCGCTAAGTAAAAGTTTAAATGCCTTGTTCTTTTATGATCATTCGTTTTCTAAGTTTGCGGTTTCCACTGCATTTCCTCAAACCACAATTAATACCGGGTTTACAATTCGTTACAATTTTGGTAATTAATAAAGCTGTTTAATAAAAGTAAGGTATGTTAATTATATACCTATTAAACAGGTTATAACATTGGTAAATATTTTGATAACCTAAATTGAAAACTTTACATTTGTTAAAGAATAAATAATAAACAATTATAATGAATATACCAGCTGAATTAAAATATACAAAAGACCACGAGTGGGTGAAAATAGACGGTGATATTGCAACCGTAGGTATTACAGATTTCGCACAAGGTGAGTTGGGTGATATTGTTTACGTTGAAGTTGATACATTAGATGAAACTTTAGATCGTGAAGCTATTTTTGGTACAGTGGAAGCTGTGAAAACTGTTTCTGATTTATTTTCACCTTTATCGGGTGAAATTATTGAGTTTAATGAAGCGTTAGAAGATGAGCCGGAAAAAGTAAATACAGACCCTTATGGTGAAGGTTGGATGGTGAAAATTAAATTTAGCGAGGCAAGCGAATTGGAAGATTTGTTAACCGATGCTGCATATAAAGAGATAATTGGTGGTTAAAAACACTATTTATAAAGTATTTTTCATAAGCTGGATGATGTTTGTAACATTTTTCAGCTTATTTTCTTTGTCAGGTGTTGGAGCGTCAGAAGTCAATATTCCACACATAGATAAGGTTGTGCATTTTACATTTTATTCTGTTATGGTAGTGTTAGGTTACTTGGCAACCCCTACAGAGAAAGAACAAGGTATAGGTAGGTCTAAGTTATTGTGGTACATTGTTTTATTTGCTGTGTTCTACGGTATAATTATTGAAGTATTACAACATGTAGCAACTACAGACAGGCATGGCGATCCATTAGATGCATTGGCGAATTCAACCGGAGCGATAGTGGGAATGTTGGCTGTTAGATTTCTATTTTTTCGTGTGCCCTCGTTAAAATGAAAATTTTAGTTGCATTTTTATGGATTAATTAGTTAAATTAGCAATCACTAAATTGAATATATATGGAACCTAAAAAGAATCCAAAATCGGATTTAACAAAGAACAGCAGTCTTTATTTCGTTATCGGTTTGTTCGTAGTAATGCTATTTACTTTTGTAGCATTCGAGTGGAAAACGTATGATGAGGTAAATGATTATGATATTTCTATGAATGTAGATGATCTTTTAGATGAAGAAGTTCCGATGACAGAACAGATTAAAACTCCACCACCACCACCACCACCAGCTGCACCAGAAATCATTGAGGTTGTAGAAGATGAAGAAGAGGTTGAAGAAACTGTAATCGAGTCTACTGAAACAAGTCAAGAAGAAGAAATCGTTGAGGTTGAAGACGTCGTTGTTGATGAAATCGAAGAAGACGTTGATGTACCTTTTGCAGTTATTGAAGATGTGCCCGTTTTTCCAGGCTGTGAGAGCGAAAGCGATAAAAGAGCTTGTTTCAACAAAATGATTCAGAAGCACATTGGTAAAAACTTCCGTTATCCAGAAATTGCTCAAGAAATGGGTGTTCAAGGTAGAGTAAGTGTGATGTTTGTGATTCAGAAAGATGGTAGTATTGGTAACGTGAGAATGCGTGGTCCAGATAAAAACTTAGAAGCTGAGGCTGCAAGAATCATAGGTAAATTGCCTAAAATGACTCCTGGTAAGCAAAGAGGTAGAGCAGTACGTGTTCCTTTTAGTATTCCAATTAACTTTAAATTACAATAGTATTTTTTACTATTTCAAATAATAAAAAAATCCCGAGCAAATTGCTCGGGATTTTTTTTGCTTTCTATTTTAAAGAATAAGTTGTTGTTAAGATTTCATATGGTATTATTCTTTCCTTTATGTAATAATCAATAATGATGTGCTTTCATTAATACTAGAAATAAAGGTTTTAGGTTGCAGAAATATGACTAGGGCGTTATCTTTGCAGCCCTATTTAAAAAAATATGAAGACGGCTGTTGGTTCGGAAAAAGAAAGTGCGTTTGCATTGATTTTTGCCGATTTTAAGGAGATTACCAAAGCTAGATTAGCTGTTAGTGTCGTTTTTTCTTCTATTGCAGGTTACTTTCTTGGTGCATACGAGATACAATGGGTTCAAGTGTTATTATTGGCATTTGGTGGTTATTGTATGGTAGGTGCCAGTAATGCTTACAATCAAGTTATTGAGAAAGATTTGGACGTTTTAATGAAGCGTACTAAGAATAGACCTATTCCTGCCGGTCGTATGACGGTAAATACAGCTATGAGCCTTGCAATTGTTTTAACATTGCTTGGCGTATTGTCTTTATATCTTTTAAATCCTAAAACGGCAATGTTTGGGGCAATTTCTATATTTCTATATACCAGTGTATATACTCCTTTAAAAACAATTACGCCGCTTGCTGTATTTGTAGGGGCAATACCTGGAGCAATCCCCTTCATGTTAGGTTGGGTAGCCGCTACAGATGATTTTGGAATAGAGCCAGGTACTTTATTTATGATTCAGTTTTTCTGGCAGTTCCCACATTTTTGGGCATTAGGGTGGATGTTGGATGATGATTATAGAAGCGGCGGATTTAAAATGCTACCAACAGGAAAGAAAGATGCGGCAACAGTGCTGCAAATAATAATGTATACTATTTGGATGATGGCAGTTTCTATTATTCCAGTATTTGGAATTACGGGTAGATTGCAATTATCTGTCGTATCGGCCATAATTATCTTTTTAATGGGAGCGGTAATGTTAGGATTCGCTTTTCAGTTGTATAGAAAGAGAGATAATGTTTCTGCAAGAAAATTAATGTTAGCCAGTGTTAGTTACATAACACTGATGCAAATAGTATATGTAATAGATAAATTTTTAGCTTAATTATGGATTTAACACAAGGAACGGAGGAGCAGAAAAATGCAAGAGCCAAGAAGATGATGCTATGGTTTGGGATCATTAGTTTGTTGATGGGTTTTGCAGGGTGGACAAGTGCTTATATTGTAAGTAGTTCTAGAGAAGATTGGTCTAGTGATGTAGCGTTGCCAGATTCTTTTTTATATAGTACCATTGTCATCATTATAAGCAGTATTAGTTATATGCTGGCAAAAAATGCTATAAAAGACGGTGAAAATGCTAGCGGTACTAAATGGTTATGGATTACGTTAGGTTTAGGTGTTCTATTTATCTTTTTACAATTTTCTGGTTTTTCTCAGATGGTTGCAGAAGGGTATTACTTTACTGGGCCTACAAGTAGCATTAAAGTATCATATATTTTTTTAATAGCAATGGTGCATGTGGTGCACGTTGTGGCAGGTATGATTTCTTTGTTGGTGGTGCTGTATAATCAAAACAAAGGAAATTATAGTAAAGAGAACTATTTAGGTGTTACCTTAGGGGCAACATTTTGGCATTTCTTAGATTTTTTATGGGTCTATTTGGTGTTATTTATGTTCTTTGTGAAATAAAAAACAAATCAAAGTTAGTTTTGGGTCAAATTGCGTTTTTAAATAGTTCAAAAAAATGTAAATTTGCTAAAGTTTTATTAAAACGATAAATAGTATATGAATTCTACGGTGACTACGGGAACGGAAACAAGCGTATGGGGTGGTGGCAATCAGCCTTTAGGAGCAAGCTATGGAAAAATGATGATGTGGTTTTTCCTTGTATCGGATGCGTTAACTTTCTCTGGATTTTTAGCAGCATACGGCTTTTCAAGATTTAAATTTATTGAAACATGGCCAATAGCGGACGAGGTGTTTACACACGTTCCTTTATTTCATGGTAATTATCCCATGATATATGTTGCCTTTATGACCTTTATTCTTATTATGTCATCTGTTACAATGGTATTGGCAGTAGACGCCGGTCATAAGATGAAAAAGAACGCAGTGACATGGTATATGTTCGCTACGGTAATCGGTGGTATAATATTCGTAGGTTCTCAGGCATGGGAATGGGGTACCTTTATTAAAGGTGACTTTGGTGCTTTAGAAACTAAAGGTGGTAGAATTCTACAATTTGTAAAAGCTGATACTGGTGAAAGAGCATCGTTATCTGATTTCGCTACTTCTATACCTGGAGATAGAATTGTGCATGAAAGAAAAAACGGAATTTGGTTTTTCCAAGAACCTGCGTTGACCAGCGTTTCTTTAGATGAAGTGGTTGCAGGTTTTAAAGCTGATTCTAATATTTTGATTAGAACGGAAGTAATTAATGAAGAAGGGGAAAAGACACTACTAGATAGAAAAGCTTCATTAGCTAAATTGGCAGAAGCAACGCAAGTTGTAGAAGGTGCTAATTTGATTCATAATGAATATGGAAGCAGGCTTTTTGCTGACTTCTTTTTCTTTATCACAGGTTTTCACGGTTTCCACGTATTCTCAGGTGTTGTAATAAACATTATCATTTTCTTTAATGTTATTCTAGGTACTTACGAGAAAAGAGGGCATTATGAAATGGTAGAGAAAGTTGGTTTGTACTGGCACTTTGTAGATTTAGTTTGGGTATTCGTATTTACATTCTTCTACCTAGTATAATCCTTATAGAAATTAACAGCATTACTGTATAAAGAATTTTAGATTAAAGTAAAATGGCAGACGGACATAAATTAGAAATTTTTAGAGGACTTGTAAAGTTCAAATCTAACACACAGAAAATCTGGGGAGTATTAGCTTTTTTAACCTTAATTACTGCGGTTGAAGTAGTATTGGGTATTATTAAGCCAGAATCTTTGACTGATACTTATGTATTGGGAATGAAGTTGATTAACTGGATCTTCATTATTTTGACCTTGGTTAAAGCATATTATATTGCATGGGACTTTATGCACTTACGTGATGAGAAGTCTGCATTGAGAAGAGCTATAGTTTGGACACCAATATTCTTGGTTATTTATTTGACATTTATACTTCTAGTAGAAGCTGATTATATCTATAATGTATATAAAGATGGCTTTGTAAGCTGGAACTTCTAAGTTATAATTAACAGTATTAAAAGACGGTTTTATAGCCGTCTTTTTTATTTTTGTATAGTTTGTAATTTAATGACTATAACTGTTGAAACTTCTTAAGAGGTTTCAATAAACGGTCTTCCTTATTTATGAAAAAGACTTTTGTTCTTGTTGTCTTGTTTGTGCTACCAATAGTGGCCTATTTATTCTTTGCTTCTGGGGTTACCAATTTTGGTAAATTATCTCAGCTAACTAAAAATGTAGAGGAACTTCATTTCTCAGATCAAACTCAATTTAAAGATAAAATTACAGTATTGGGCTTTTTGGGTTCTGATGTAGAAGGTAGAAAGGGAAATGCCTTTAACTTGAATCAAAAAATATACAAGCGCTTTTACGAGTTTACGGACTTTCAATTTGTAATGGTGGTAGCTGATGATACTAATGATGAAGTTGATGCGCTAAAAAAAGAGTTGGCAACTTTAGCTGATAATGACAAATGGAAATTTGTATACGCCAGTGATGAAGAAATAAAGAATCTTTTTAATAGCCTTAAGATGGATATTGAATTAGATGCCAAAAACAGTACTCCGTATGTATTTATTATTGACAAGGATTTAACTTTAAGAGGTAGGTCTGATGATGAAGATGATGGCACCAAATACGGTTTCAATTCTACATTGGTTTCAGATTTGAATAATAAGATGGTAGATGATGTGAAAATCATTTTGGCGGAATACCGACTTGCCTTAAAGAAGAATAATGCAGAACGATAAGTAATGAATAAAAAATATACATACGTTTGGGTTTCGTTAATTGTTCTGATTTTTGGAATCATTGTAATACCAAAAATAGTTGATAGATTATCTTCTGGTTCTGTCGTTGAAAATGACCGTTTAAATTCAGATAGTAAAGATACTAGTGAAGAAAAGTTAGGTTATATTTTGTTAGATGGTAAAAGACGTAGAGTTCCTTCTTTTAAATTTATAAATCAAGACAGTGTTCTGGTATCAGATAAAGATTATCTGGGTAAAGTGTATGTGGTAGATTTCTTTTTTACTAGATGCCCAAGTATTTGCCCTGTAATGACAACTAACCTAGTAGATGTTCAAGATCATTTTAAGGATGCTAACGACTTTGCTGTAGCGTCTTTTAGCATTACTCCGGATTTTGATACACCACAGGTTTTAAGAGCTTATGTGGAGAAGTATGGTATTAATGGAGCAAACTGGAATCTAATGACGGGTGATCATGATGGTATTTACCAATTGGCAAACTCCGGATTTAATATTTTTGCTGCCGAAATGCCTGATGTTCCAGGAGGCTTTGAGCACTCAGGTCTCTTTGCTTTAGTAGATAAAGACGGTTTTTTAAGATCAAGAATGGATGAGTTTGGTAACCCTATAGTGTATTATAGAGGTGCTATTTTAGAAGAAAGAGGAGTTAACGATCAAGGAGAAACCGAAGAAATTGGTTTTCTTAAAGTTGATATCCAAAAATTGTTAGAAGAATAAGAATATGCAAGGGAGCGTTGAGAACGAGAAAAAGTTTAATAGGTTAATAGCGATTGTTTCAGTAGTTATACCAATAGTGGTAGCTATTCTTTTCGGTGTCAAATTGCCTAATGTTGAACCGCTTTCTTTTTTGCCTCCTATCTATGCTGCTATTAATGGACTAACTGCTGTTTTGTTGTTGGTTGCGGTTTGGGCTATTAAAAATGGAAATGAAAAACTACATCAGAATTTAATGACTACCAATATTGTATTGTCTTTATTGTTTTTAGTTATGTATATAGCATATCATATGACATCTGATTCTACCAATTATGGTGGCGAAGGTGCAATTAAATATGTGTATTATTTTATATTGATTACCCACATTGTACTGTCTATTGCTTTAATACCATTGGTTTTAAGAACATATGCCAAGGCATATTTAAAAAAGTTTGAAGAGCACAGGGCATTGGCAAAATATACATTTCCGGTTTGGTTGTATGTTGCTGTTACCGGTGTTGTGGTTTATTTAATGATATCTCCTTACTATGCGTACTAAACAAATCTTCTTATTGGTAGTGGTAACGCTTTTGTTGATTCCCATAGATGCCGAGGCGCAATGTGCTATGTGTAGAGCGGTTTTAGAAAGTGAATCTTCTGGTAAAGCAGCTGAGGGTATAAATAACGGTATTGTTTATTTAATGGCTGTACCCTATGTTTTAGTGGCTGGTCTTTTCTATTTTATCTACAGAAAAATGAGGTCTTAAGCCTTTTTTATATTTTTTTTACACAAAAAGTGTAACAATCTTCCATTTGGTTAGTCTTATGATTGTGTGATAGTTGTATCGCGCTCATCAATCAATCAAACTAATCAATCCATCTTATGTTCGACTTAGAACGTTGGCAAGAAATTTTCGATACTATTCGCAAGAATAAGTTACGCACTTTTCTCACAGGACTTTCCGTTGCTTCAGGAATATTCATTCTAGTTATTTTATTGGGTTTTGGTCAAGGCATGCAAAATGGTATAGCCAAAGAATTTGAGCAAGATGCTGCTACAAGTGTTTGGGTCTGGCCAGGAGTAACCACTATTGGTTATAAGGGTATGAATCCAGGTAGACCGATACAGTTCCGAAACGAGAACTATGACATGGCCGGTGCTTTGTTTGATGACCAAATTGAGAATAAATCGCCAAGGTTATTTGTAAGAGATGTTTTTGTAAACTATGGTAGCGAGTCTTTAGCTTATAATGTACAGGGTGTTTCTGATCAATTTCAATTTATCGAAAATGAGTATATGACCTTAGGTAGATTCCTTAATCAACAAGATGGAGTTTCTAAGGCTAAAGTTGCCATCATCAGTAATAAGATCAATCGAGAAGTATTTTCAGAATTAGAAAGCCCTATAGGAGCGTTTTTAGACCTTTCAGGTATCCCGTTTAAAATTGTTGGGGTATACGGTGATATTGGGGGTGAACGAGAAGAAGACCGTATTTATATTCCTGTAAGTACCGCGCAACAGGTTTTTAATGGAGCAGATCGTTTAAATAACCTTTCCTATACTTTGCCTCCGGTAGATGATTTCGAAACTGCCGTTGCACAATCCATCAAATTTAAAAACGAATTAAAATCGTATTTACAAAAAGCACATACCGTCGCTCCAGAAGATACAAGCGCAATTCAAGTATATAACCCTATGGAAGAGGCTAAGCGCTTTTATGCATTAATGGGTGGTATTAAATTCTTCTTTTGGTTTGTAGGTGTGTGTACTATCATCGCTGGTATTGTAGGTGTTAGTAATATCATGTTGATTGTCGTTAAAGAGCGTACAAGAGAAATTGGAATTCGAAAAGCTCTTGGTGCCAAGCCATGGTCAATTGTTGGGATGATTTTGCACGAAGCAATTTTTATTACTGCTATTGCAGGTTTTACAGGACTCATTTTAAGCATGGGTCTCTTGGAAATTGTGGGTCCACATATAGAGGTAGATTATGTGCTAAATCCCTCAGTGAACTTCAATGTTGCCTTGACCACTGTATTTGTACTAATTTTTGCAGGAGCGATAGCGGGATTTTTCCCTGCATGGAGAGCAGCTAAAATTCATGTTATAGAAGCATTGAGAGATGAGTAGTTCAAAAATGAAAAGTTTAAATAATTAAGATGTAACCATGTTCAATAGAGACCGGTGGAAAGAAATCTTAGAGGTATTGTCTAGCAATGTGTTTAGAACATTGGCTACTTCTTTTGGCGTGGGTTGGGGTATATTTATTTTGATTATACTACTTGCTGCAGGCAAAGGATTGGAAAATGGTATTCGTGCCGATTTTGGCGATATAGCTACCAATACAATGTTCATGTGGTCTCGTAATACGACCATGTCATATAAAGGACTGCCAAAAGGAAGACGCTTTAGTTTTAAAATTGAAGATGTACAGGCTATAAATGATAATGTTCCCAACTTAAGGTTTATTTCTCCCCGTAACCAATTAGGCGGTTTCGGTAGTGGGAATAATGTAGTAAGAGGTTTGAAAACAGGTGCTTTCAATGTCTATGGTGACTATCCTGAAATAATAAGGCAAGAACCTATGACCATAACATCTGGTAGGTTTGTGAACCATAACGATATTCAAGATAAACGAAAGGTGGCCGTCATTGGTGTTGGTGTAAGAAATGAACTTTATGACCAAGGTGAAACAGTATTGGGGACGTATATTAAAATTCAAGGAGTCAATTTCATGGTAGTGGGTACCTATCAAAAGAAAGATGATGGCGGTGGTGAAGAAGGTCAGAAAGAAATTTATGTTCCTTTCACGGCATTCTCGCAAGCTTTTAATATGGGTAATGATGTTGGGTGGATGGCTATTACCGCTCATGACGGTAGTTCCATATCTAATTTGAAAGAGAAGATAGTAGGTGTGGTCAAAGAAAAAAGAAAAATTCACCCAGATGATAAACGTGCCGTCGGGTATTTTGACTTGTATGAACAGTTTAATAGAGTAGAAAGTTTGTTCGGAGCATTACGCTGGGTAGCTTACTTTGTAGGTGTATTGGTTCTATTATCCGGAATTATTGGGGTAAGTAATATTATGCTCATTGTAATTAAAGAACGAACCAAAGAAATTGGAATCCGTAGGGCTCTGGGCGAAGCTCCTTGGTCTATTAAAAAACAAATTTTAATGGAGTCTATTTTCCTAACGATCATATCTGGTATGATCGGTATCGTTTTCGGTGCTGCATTTATATATGGCGTTAATGCGGTTCTTGATTCCGTAGGTCCGGTAGATATGTTTGTGAACCCAAGTGTAAGTTTGGGTGTGGTGGTCAGTGCACTGGTCATTTTAATATTTTCCGGATTGTTAGCAGGCTTCATACCAGCACAGAGTGCTATTAAAATAAGACCAATTGAAGCTTTGAGAACAGAATAAAATTATCATCAAAATATAACCAATCAAAAAATGAAAAAGTCAACAACAATCGTAATCCTGCTAATTATCGTACTAGCCTTTGGTGGCTCTATGTTCTATTTGTATTCTAAAAATGCAGAAGATCCCGTAGTATATCAAACAGAAGAACCTTCTAAGCAGACCATAATAAAAAAGACAATGGCTACGGGTAGTATTCTTCCGTTAGAAGAAGTACTTATTAAGCCGAATATATCAGGTGTAATAGAAAAGATTTTCGTGGAGGGTGGAGATTATGTAAAATCTGGCGATTTATTATGTACCATTAAAGTAGTGCCTAATTTGAGTTCATTGAACGATGCTAGAAACAATATCAATGAAGCCAAAATCAATTTAGATGATCAATTGAGAAACCTTGATCGTCAAAAAGGATTGTTTACCAAAGGGGTAATTTCTAAGGTAGACTTAGAGCGCGCTCAGTTGAGTTATGACCAGTCTAAGCAATCTTACGCAGCCGCCAATAAAAGGTATGACATTGTAAAAACGGGTACTACTTCTGGTTTCGGTAACGCCGCAAATACACAAATAAGAGCAACGGTTAGTGGTATGGTACTAGAAGTGCCTGTAGAAGTAGGTAACCAAGTAATTGAAAGTAATAACTTTAATGAAGGTACTACCATAGCAGCTATTGCAGATGTTGATATAATGATTTTTGAAGGTAAGGTCGATGAATCTGAGGTGGGTAAAATTAAGGAGAACCTTCCGTTAGAAATTACCGTTGGTGCCATAGAAGATAAAGTATTCGATGCCGTATTGGATTATATAGCTCCGAAAGGAAATGAAGAGAATGGCGCTATTCAATTCGAAATAAAAGGAACACTTAAAAAACAAGATTCCGTATTCATTAGAGCAGGCTTAAGTGCTAATGCCTCTATTATTTTAGCCCGTGCTGATAGCGTTTTAGCAGTAAAAGAAGCTTTGGTTCAGTTTGATGATAAAACAAAAAAACCTTTCGTGGAAATCGCTACGGGCGATCAAGAATTTGAAAGAAGAGATATTGAGTTGGGTATTAGTGATGGCATTCATGTACAGATCAATTCTGGTATAGAAGAAGGAGAAAAAATAAAGGTTTGGAACGAGGTAGTGCCAGATGAGCTTGCTGAAAACTAAAATTCAAAAAAAATAATTCAATTGATGTAACAAATATTACACAACATAGTCTAATGAATAGACAGTGTAAAATTGTTCAAAACAACAACCAACATGATTCAAATTAAAGATCTTCACAAGTCCTATAAAATGGGCAAGAATTCACTTCACGTTCTTA
Organism: Maribacter sp. Asnod1-A12; assembly: GCF_045063735.1. Lineage (NCBI taxonomy): Bacteria > Pseudomonadati > Bacteroidota > Flavobacteriia > Flavobacteriales > Flavobacteriaceae > Maribacter > Maribacter sp. Asnod1-A12. Next base: position 649,689 of record NZ_JBEFNZ010000006.1, on the reverse strand, counting down.
AAGGAATAAATTTTAATGTTGAAGAAGGTGAGCTAGTAGCTATCATGGGTTCTTCTGGTTCTGGTAAATCTACATTATTGAATATATTAGGAATGTTGGATAGCTCTGATTCCGGAGAATATATATTAGATAATGTTCCTATAAAGGATTTAAACGAAACTAAAGCTGCTAGATATAGAAACAAGTTTTTAGGTTTTGTTTTTCAATCGTTCAATCTTATCAATTATAAGAGTGCAGCAGAGAATGTGGCCTTACCGTTATACTATCAAAAAGTACCAAGAAAAGAACGTCAAGAAAAAGCTTTAAAATATTTAGAACAAGTTGGTCTTAAAGAATGGGCCGGTCATTTACCTAGTGAACTTTCTGGTGGTCAAAAACAACGTGTTGCCATAGCAAGAGCACTAGCTGCTGAACCTAAGGTATTGCTTGCCGATGAGCCTACAGGTGCATTGGATAGTAAAACATCTTACGAGGTAATGGACTTGATACAGAAGATTAACGATGCGGGAAATACCATATTGATCGTTACTCATGAGCCTGATATTGCAGATATGTGTAAGCGTATTGTGCATTTGAAGGATGGGGTTATTATCGAGGACAAGAAAATAGAACAAGTAAGAGCCGAGCAATATGTTTGATAGAGACATTTGGCAAGAAATATACCATAGTATAAGCAACAACAAGCTTAGAACTTTCCTTACCGGGTTTTCGGTAGGTTGGGGTATTTTCATTTTGGTATTGCTTTTGGCTTCTGTAAAGGGAATGCAAAACGGATTCACGCTTCAATTTAGTGATGACGCTACCAACTCCATTTTTGTAAGAACAGGTACAACTTCTTTGGCTTATGGCGGATTTGAAGCTGGGCGCAGAATTCAAATGACGAATGATGATGTTGAATACATTAAAAGAAGTTTTCCTAACGACGTAGAATATATAAGTCCTAGGGTATATCAAAATACATCGGCACGTTATAAGAGCGAAACGGGTAGTTACAATATACAGGCTGTTCATCCGGATCACCAGGCTATTGAAAAGACGATTGTAAATAAGGGTAGGTTCATCAATACTAACGATTTAATGAATGCTTCTAAAGTTGCTGTTATCGGCAGAAAAGTAGAGGAAGATTTATTCAAGAACGAAGATGCTATTGGCAAGTTCGTTGAGTTCAACGGGTTACCTTTTAGGGTCATTGGTACGTTTACCGATGATGGTGATGATAATGCAGAGCGAAACATTTATGCACCTACCACTACATATCAAAAAATGTATGGGCAAACGGATCATATTGACCAGATTGCTTTAACCTATAACCCAAATTACGATTTAACAGAGGCACTTGCTTTTTCAGATAGATTAGAAAATGTTTTTAGAAGACGTTTTAAAATTGCTCCCAAGGATCAATCAGGAATTAGAATCTTTAACTACGCAGAGGTTTTTGAAGACATCAGCAACTTTACAGGTGGTTTAGATATCGCGGTAATTATAGTGGGACTTCTAATATTGCTATCTGGTATTGTAGGTATAGGTAATATTATGGTGTTTATCATAAAAGAACGCACGAAAGAAATTGGTGTGCGTAAAGCCTTGGGTGCCGAGCCGTGGTCTATTATAAAATTAGTATTGTTCGAATCTGTTTTTATAACGGCCTTATCCGGATTTATAGGATTAGGAATTGCAACGGGATTATTGGCAGCCATTGGCCCAAGTATTAAAACAGGTGCATTCGCCAACCCGTCCGTTAGTATGTCAATGGTTGTGACCGCAACTATAATATTGATTGTTGCAGGAGTTTTAGCAGGATTGATTCCTGCAATGAAAGCGGCAAGAGTAAAACCAATTGTAGCATTAAGCGATAAATAATATGTGGATATTTGATAGAGATTTATGGTCAGAGATTTTTGCCACATTAGGTAAGAACTTGTTTCGCACATTCTTAACCATGTTAGGGGTTATTATCGCTATGATAATTCTTGTATTGCTTTTAGGTGGTGCAAACGGAATGAGTAATGGTTTTCAAAAAATATTTGCAGGTACCGCATCTAACAGTCTGTTTGTATGGAGTCAAAGTACATCAGAGCCTTATAAAGGATTTGAAAGAGGACGTAGAATTCAATTTAAACTTGAAGATGCTACCATTTTAAAAGAACAGATTCCAGAAATAGAAGTTCTTGCCCCAAGAATAGAACTTGGTAGTCATAGGGGCGTGGTTACCGTATATAGAAATGGTTTGACTAGTGGATCGGCAGTTTATGGTGATTATCCTAATGTGGATGAAATCATGAAGAAGAAGCTAGTAGAGGGTAGGTTTCTGAATGAAAATGACATGACCGAGTCTAAAAAGGTCTGTGTTATTGGAGAAGAAACGTATAAACTTCTATTTGAAAAAGGCGAAAATGCGATAGGGGAAGATGTTCGTATCAACGGAGTGTTCTTTAATATCGTCGGAATATATAAGCCAAATCAAAACATCAATATTGATGGAGAGAATTCAGTGTATATTCCGTTTTCAACATTTCAAAAAGCATTTGGCTCTGGAGATAGAATGGGATGGATGGCAATTTCGGTTCAGTCAGATACCAAAGTACCTGTAGTGGAAAGTCAGATAAAACGTTTGCTGAAGAACAAATATGATATCAACCCAACAGACGAACGCGCCATTGGTAGTTTCGACATGTCTGAAGTTTTTAATAATGTATCGGCATTTACAGGTGTATTACAAGGCGTCTCTTTCTTCGTAGGAATTTTGACCTTACTGGCAGGTGTCATTGCTATTAGTAATATTCTTTTAATTACCGTAAAAGAGCGTACCAAGGAAATAGGAATTAGACGCGCCTTGGGTGCAACCCCCAAAGTAGTAAAAAGACAAATTGTACTGGAGTCTATCGTAATTACGGTATTTGCTGGCTTTGTCGGTTTTGCAATCGCAATCGGGTTTCTGGCTATTGCGAATAATATGATAGGTGAAAATAGTGATATGCCATTTTATAATCTGATGATTAGTATACCACAATTTTTAGGTTCCTTTATTTTAATGGTAGGTCTTAGTGTTTTGATCGGATTGATACCTGCAAATAGAGCCATTAGAATAAAACCAATAGACGCCTTAAGAGAAGAGTAACAGACCAAACAACAAAAGAATAAATAACAATCAAATAGTTGAGCATGAACAAGTATGTAAAGTACGCATTAATAGGAGTAGCAGTTATAGGGATACTGGCTGCAGTAGTCTATTTTTTAAAGAAGAATAGTACTCCTTTAAAAACATATGAAACGGAGACCGTTGAAAAAAGAGATATTACCAATAAGGTTGTTGTTACCGGTAAGGTAATACCACAAGATGAAATTGAGATCAAACCTCAAATTTCAGGTATTATTCAAAAAGTATATTTAGAAGAAGGTGTTCAGGTAAAAGCGGGTGATTTAATTGCTACGATAAAAGTTGTACCTAATGAACAGTCTTTAAATCAGGCTCGTGGTAGAGTAAACAATGCCAAAATTTCTTTAAGTAATACAAAGATTGAATACGACCGAAATAAAACGCTATTCGATAAAGGGGTGATCTCTAGTCAAGATTTCAATGCGTTACAATTACGTTTTGACCAGGCTACACAAGAACTGCAAAATGCTCAAGCCGATTATCAAATTATTAGAGTGGGTTCTGCAGGTGGCTCAACTAGTGCAAATACTAATATTAGGGCTACGGTAACTGGTACTTTATTGGAAATCCCTGTAGAGGTAGGTGATCAAGTTATTGAAAGTAATAATTTCAATGACGGTACTACGATTGCATTTATTGCAGATATGTCTAAAATGATTTTTGAAGGCGAAGTTGATGAAGCTGAAGTAGGGAAACTTAAAGTAGGCATGCCATTAGAAATTAGCATGGGTGCTTTACAAGATGAAAAATTCAATGCCAAATTAAAGTTCATAGCACCTAAAGGTGTTGAGGAAGAGGGTGCCGTTCAGTTTAAGATTGAAGGTGATTTGGTAGTGTCTGATAGTACTAATATAAGAGCTGGTTATAGCGCAAACGCTGCAATTGTCTTAGAAGAAAAGAAAGATGTCCTTTCTATTAAAGAAGCATTGTTGCAGTTTGATAAAGAAACTAATAAGCCATACGTTGAGGTAGAGACAGGTGATAATGAATTTGAAAAAAGAGAACTTGAGCTTGGTGTAAGTGATGGTATCGACGTAGAAATTGTTTCAGGTATCGATGAAGATTCTAAAATAAAAATTTGGAACAAGTTAGAAGCTAAGAGTGAAGATAATGGTCCTAATGAGGATTAAGAATAGTCAATCAAATCAAAAAACGAATCGAGCAACCTATGTATAGGTTGGTTTAAAAAAGAATAAAATGAAAGTAAAAATCACGGGATTACTACTATTATGTTCTGTTGTAATAGGTATGGCTCAGCAAAAAAAATGGACTTTAGAAGAGTGTGTGGCTTATGCTGTAGAGAATAACCTTACCGTTAAACAATCAGAATTAGATTTAGAAAGTACACTAATAGACAAGTCAGATGCAATAGGTGCTTTACTACCAAGTTTAAATAGTACAATAAGTGCATCGGCAAATACAGGTCTTGCTTTGGATCCTACAACTAATAATTTGGTTTCTGCTACGATCTTTTCAGCATCAGGTAGTATGACCTCTTCTGTTACTCTGTTCGATGGTCTTCAAAACTATAATACTATTGAAAGAGCTAAACTTAGTGCTATTAGTAGTCAATATAGAGTTGATGATATCAAAGATGATATTAAATTGAGTGTCGCTAATGCCTATTTGAATGTTTTAGCGAATAAAGAATCATTAAAGGTTTTTGAATCACAATTGGCAATAACTCAACAAGATTTAAAACGTACTCAAGAGTTAGTTGATTCTGGGGTATTACCTAGTGGCGATATTTTGCAGATAGAGGCAACTGCTGCAACTCAAGAGCAGCAAATGATCAATGCACAGAATTTGATTTTAATTTCAAAAATTAGTTTGGCTCAATTACTAAGTATCACTGATTATGAAAGTTTCGATATAGCAGAGGAAGAGTTCGATATTCCGCCGTCTGAAATCTTGAACAACTCAGCGAAAGTTATTTTTAACACTGCTTTGACTTTTAGGAATGATATAAAGTTAGCTTTGACTGGAGTGGAATTAGCGCAAAAAGATATGGAGATTGCCAAGGGAGCTAAATACCCAACTGTAGGAGCCTTTATTAATTATAATACCAGATATTCTGATCAAAATAACGATCCTTTTACTGGTGAGGCAATTCCTTTTAAAGATCAATTATATATCAATGATGGTATTTCTTATGGTGCTCAAATGAGTATTCCTATTTTCAATGGTTGGAGTGTTCGTAATAATATTGAACGTTCTAAGATAAATATCGATATTGCTCAAATTGAATATGAAAGAACCAAGTTGCAATTAGAGACAGATGTGAATCAAGCCTATGTTAATGTTACTAACTTTTTCAAGACCTTTCAAGCAGCTGAAAAAACACTTGAGGCAAGATCACTAGCTTTTCAATATTCAAAAGAACGTTATGATGTAGGTTTGATGAATGCTTTTGATTTCAGCCAATCGCAAACATTGGTCGATAACGCAGAAGCAGATTTAATACGAGCCAAGTACGATTACATATTCAGATTAAAAATACTAGAATTCTATTTTGGTATTCCTATTTCGTTAGAGTAGTTTAAATGAGTTTATAATCTAAGAGCCTGTAACATTTTCATGTATACAGGCTTTTTCATTTTACAGTATGTAATACCTTTGCAATATGGGCATACTATTAAATCTAGAAACTTCATCAACAAATTGTTCGGTTTGTGTTGCTAAAAATGGCGAGATTCTTACAATCAAAGAATTGAATTCGGCTAACTATTCGCATGCAGAGAAATTACACATTTTCATTGAAGAGGTAATGCAAGAGGCTTCTTTGAAAATGGAAGATTTAGAAGCTGTGGCAGTCAGTAAAGGTCCGGGTTCTTATACAGGACTTCGAATTGGAGTTTCGGCGGCAAAAGGTTTGTGTTATGCTTTGGGCATTCCGTTAATATCTGTTTCTACTTTGAAAAGTATGGCATCCCAAGTAAAGATTAAGAACGATGAGGTATTAATACCTGTTTTAGATGCGAGACGTATGGAGGTGTATTCTTCGGTTTTTGACGCTGAACTCAATGAAGTACGAGAAACGAAAGCTGAAATAATTGATGAGCATTCTTTTCAAGAATATATCAATACAAAACATATTCATTTTTTAGGTAGTGGAGCAGAGAAGATAAAAGAATTGTTTCCATTAGAAACGATATCCTATCATTGTGAAGTAGTGCCTTCTGCTAAAGAAATGGCTTCTATTTCATCGGACAAATTTAATGATTCTGATTTTGAAGATGTAGCCTATTTTGAGCCGTATTATCTAAAAGATTTTGTGCTCCAAACCAAGAAAGTAAAATCTTAAAAGTTTAAATAATAAAAAAAGCCCTTAAGTAATCAAGGGCTTTTTAAATTTGTAATATCTATTAATCCGTTTTCATTTGAGTAACCACGCGTTGTGGGAACGGAATTTCAATTCCGGCAGCATCAAAACGGTATTTTATTTCTTCCATCACATAAAAATGTGCTGCCCAAAAATCACCATTATTGGCCCAAAATCGTAATGTTAGATTAACTGAACTATCACCTAACTCACCCACATAAACTTCAGGTGCTGGTGTCTTATGAATTGTTTCACGTTCATTACATATGGCTAAAAGAATTTCTTTGGCTTCTTTGATATTTGAACTATAACCAATACCCACATCAATTTTGTCTCTTCTAGTGTCTTGCGCGTTATAGTTTGTAATGGTGTTATTGGATAGTTGACCATTTGGTATTATTGCAATTTGGTTTCCAAATGTGCTAACCTTGGTAGTAAAAATTGAAATCTCTTTTACTGTGCCATCTACACCCTGAGCAGATATAAAATCTCCTATTCTAAAGGGTTTAAATAATAAGATAAGAACGCCCCCGGCAAAATTAGCTAAGGAGCCTTGTAACGCTAAACCAATAGCCAAACCTGCAGAAGCTAAAATAGCAACTAAAGAACTTGTTTGAACTCCTAATTGGGTGATTACCAATATGAAGAGTATAATTTTTAAAGCAATATTTATGAAGCTTTGAAGAAAAGTTTCAAGAGCAAGGTCATAATCTTTCTTTAAAAAGAATTTACGAATCATTTTGTTTATGAAACGTATAACGTATGTGCCGGCAATTAAAAGGAAAAGAGCCCATAGCAAACTGGGTAAAGCTGCCCATATCCATTCTATTGCTTTATCTGCATGTTCTTGCAAATTCATTATTTTATCCATCATAATCTTTAATTTTATTTTGAGCTGCTAACTTAATCTTATAACATAAATCAAATGAAAAAGTAGAGGCTAAACAATTGTTAAATGATTGTATTAACAAGATTTAAGGCCTTGCTAGGTTCTTCTACGGGCATTTGGCAGCTACCGTGATTACAAACGTAAATAAGCGTCTTGTTCATTACATATCTATTCATCAATAAAGGTAAGTTGCTAGTTTTAGCATTTGAAGCAGCAAATATAGCGTTTGGCATATAGTTCTTCATGAGGCTTGCGCATATGAGTTCAAAGTTTTTACCGATAACGACCAATTCATAGAAATTCTCACTCATTAGCTGTGCCAGGTGAAGCCAATTGGCATGATTTTGCGGATTCTCAGTGATAGATGGTTTCATGCTTTTCATCATTTGATGCAAACGACTATCGAAATTATCTTCAGGAAAATATTTTGAGAGCTTATGTAAGTTGTGTGCCATCATAGAATTAGAAGACGGAATTACGTTATCTGAAACTTCTAAGGTTCTTCTAATAAGACCGTTGTCATTGCTAGATGTAAAAAAGAATAGCCCCGTATCAGAATCTGAGAAATTTTCAATGACATATTTTGTTAACTCTAAACTATGATTAAGCCATTTTTCATCAAAAGAAACTTCATATAGCCCAATGTATCCATCGATTATAGAAGCGTAATCTTCTAGAAAACCATGAATAGTACTTTTTCCATTTTTGAAGTTACGGTATAAACCACCATCTTCTGTGGTCATATGTTCTAGAATAAAATTAGCATTATTAATAGCAAGGCTCAAATACTTGTTATCTTCTAAATATCTATAGGCATCTGTGAGTCCTTTTAGTGTTAAGCCATTCCAAGAAGTTAAAATTTTATCATCTAACCTAGGTTTGTTTCTTTTTTCTCTCTCTACCTTCAATAGTGAAAGACACTTGGTAATTATTTCTTGCAATTCTATTTTGGTGATAGAATGATTCATTGCAATAGCTAAGGCTTCTGAATCTCTAATAAGTACATAGTTATTATCTTCCCAATATCCATAAGAGTTAATACTGAAGTAATTACTAAAAATAAAGTAATCGTCTTTTAATAGATCTTTAAGTTGTTCTTCTTGCCAAACATAAAATGCACCCTCTACTAACTTGTTGTCATCAGTTAAACTATCAGCATCTAAAGAAGAGTAAAACCCATTGCTTTTATCTAATAATTCTTCTTCTAGGAATATGATACTTTTTTCTACGACAGCTTTATAGAGATTATTGTTAGTCTTAGCATATGCATTTGCGTAAAGACTAATTAACAAGCCGTTGTCATATAACATTTTTTCGAAATGGGGTACATGCCATTTGGTGTCTACGGAATATCTAGAGAATCCACCACCGACATGATCAAATATGCCGCCCCAGGCCATTCTTGTTAGGGTGGTATTTACATATCCATTTACAGTATTATCTTGTTTTGCGTAAGAATAGTATTGTAAAAAGTTAAGATTGGTAGGCATCATGAATTTTGGAGCCCTTTTGTATCCCCCTAAAAAAGTATCGAAGTACTTGCTCCAGTCACTAACCATAAGGTCAATTTCAGAATCTTGAATTACTTCTTGATTTTCTGTCACTGTTACAGCATTTATTTCTTTTAGGCCTAGAGCCATATTTTCGGCATATTCAATTATTTTATTGGGATCTTCTTTGTAGAGCTGTTGAAGTTGATTTAAGACTTGTATCCAATTTTGTTTTTTAACGAAAGTGGCACCCCAAAATGGTCTGCCATCAGGTAAAGCCAATATGTTTAAAGGCCAGCCACCGCTACCTGTCATCATTTGCAAGGCATCCATATAAATATGGTCAATATCCGGTCTTTCTTCCCTGTCCACTTTAATGTTAATAAAGTGAGCGTTCATTGTTTCTGCGACTTCTTCATCTTCAAAACATTCATGTTCCATAACATGGCACCAGTGACAAGCTGCATAGCCAATGCTTATAAGTATCAGTTTTTGCTCTTTTTGGGCTTGTTTCAATACATCATCATTCCAAGCTTCCCAGTTTACCGGATTATGTGCATGTTGTAGTAAATAAGGACTACTTTCTTTGATTAGATTGTTTGTATGCTTCTGTGGGGTTGGCATGGAGTATATTTTATTTTTAAACAAAAAAAAGCGCCATTTGGCGCTTTTAATCCTTTTGAGTAATTGTTATTTCACTTCGAAAGTGATTTTTACGTTGACTCTGTAATTCTTGATTTTTCCGTCTTCAACAGTAGCACTTTGCTCGTTGATGTAAACTGATTTAATATTTTTCACTGATTTAGATGCCTCTGCAACTGCTTTTTTAGCTGCGTCTTCCCATCCATTATCAGAATTTGCTAATATCTCGATTACTTTTAAAACTGCCATAATTAATGATTTTTAGATTTATTACAAGTTACAAAAATTGAGGGCAATCGTTTTGATCCATTTCAATGATTAATTAGCCGTTTAACGCAACAACTTCATTTACTTTATCTCCCATCATATTTTTTAGCATAGTTTCTATACCGTTTTTTAGAGTGAAAGTGGATGAAGGGCAACCGCTACACGCACCTTGTAGTATAACATTAACAGTTTTACTGTTGGTGTCATATGATTTAAACATAATATTGCCACCGTCACTTGCTACGGCCGGCTTTACATATTCTTCTAGTATATCTACTATTTCTTGTGAAATTTCATCAAGTTCTACAGTACTTTCTGCCGAAACTGTTTCAGAAACCTGTGCTTCTTCACCTATTGATTTTGCGTTATCTGCAACTATTTCATTTCCTGCAGCTATAAAGTTTCTAATTACCTCGCGTAGCTCAATAGTAATATCATCCCATTCAGCTACTTCATATTTAGAGACCGAGACATAATTTTCGTCTATAAATACTTGTTTTACGAACGGAAATTGAAACAACTCCATAGCTAACTTCGAATCTCTAGCTTCGTCAATGTTCTTGAACTCAAAAGCAGAACCTACTATTTTTTTACTTGCTACGAATTTCATAGTAGATGGATTGGGGGTTACCTCTGCATAGACCGTTACCGGTATAGGTTTATCCATATCCTCTTCCATAACTATAGGTTCGCCAGAATTTAAGTATTCTACTAACTGCTGGGCAACTTCATCTTTGACATCTTCCCATTGAACAATATCGTAACGTTCTAATCCAATAAAATCACCAGAAATATATACCGTTTTAATGAATGGCAAATAAAATAATTGCTGAGCTAAAGGTGAATTATTAGCTTCATCAATATTCTTGAATTCGTAATTTTTACGTTGAACTAATAGATGGTTAGTTTCGAACTTTAATATATTTGGATTATTGGTCTTAACAACCGTAATTGAATACTCTTTCATTTTTCGAAAATTTTAGACAAAAATACAAAGGAAATCTTAGTTAACACCTACATAATAATGTTAGGGTTAACCCGTTATTAACTTTATATTAGCAAAACTAAACTTAGTTTTAAAGTCCCAAGATGAAATACCATATTCTATTATTTTTCACTTTACTTACTGTTAGTTTAAAATCTACAGCTCAAGAAGGTATTCCTGTTTATTTCGATTATTTATCAGATAATTATTATTTGGTTTTTCCATCTATGGCGGGTATAGGTGAAGGTGGTAAGATTAGGGCGACTGCTAGAAAACAATGGTTTGATGTAGATGATGCCCCAAGTTTACAGACAGTTAACGCTCATTTTAGATTAGGAGATTCGCCAAGTGGTATAGGAGCAATTATATTTAACGACGCAAATGGTTATCATTCGCAAACGGGAGCAAAATTAACATATGCCCACCATTTAAGAATGGGTGGTGGTGATCTTAGACAATTAAATCAATTATCTTTTGGTTTAAGTGCGACATTACTTCAGAGTAGTTTAGATGAGAGTGAATTTAGATCTGTTACGCCAGATCCTGCTGTTTCAGGTATAAAATTAAGCGCATCATATACCAATGTCGATATTGGTATATCATATAATTATCAAGAGTTTTACACGCACTTTGCAGTTACTAATGCATTAACTGGTAGTAAAAGAAACCTATATTATCGAGATAGAGAAGATAACCCCGATGAGTTGGTTATTGATAATATTAGACGATTTTTAATGTCTACAGGATATGTGTTCGGTAAAAGTGAATGGCAATTTGAGCCATCTGTGCTTTTTCAATTAACAGAATTTACCAAAGAGAAAAGCTTGGATATCAACGCTAAAGTTTATAAAGATGTAGATTTTGGTCGTATTTGGGGCGGTCTTTCCTATAGAAGAAGTTTTGATGGTGCCCAATATCAAGATGGTACCGCTTTTGGAGAACAGCGTTTACAATTGGTAACTCCTATTGTGGGTGCTAATATTAATAATTTTATGGTGTCTTATAATTATTCGTACCAAATGGGAGATATCCGTTTTGATAATGGAGGGTTTCATCAAATTACTATCGGTTACGATTTTGGTCAAACAGAGCGTAAGTACGATTGCTATTGTCCGGCAGCAAATTAAAAAGGTCTGTCCGTGCTTGAACAGACCTTGGATGATTATTCATTATTCCCAACTATAGTTTTTTGTTTTGGCTTGTTTTTTTATTGCCTTAATCATAGCATTTTCAAGCTCTCCTGAATTTTTATCTTTTTGATGTTCAGAAATATAAGCTAATCGTTTCGTGTTGTATTCTTGAATTTCTTTTTGAATATTTTCTCTTTCGGTCTTTTTAAATTCTACGTAAGCTATTATCTCTTCTTCATCTTTGCCTTGTAGCTCTTGAGGTAAATCTTTATTGTCTACTGAGCTGATTTTAAATTCGGCATCGTCATAAGCATCGACTAAATCCCATTTTTTATTATTATACAGTCTTGAACTTTTACTGACCGCTCTTTTTACTGCAACAGCTTCTTCCATTTCTAAAGCATTGTCATCTTGTACTTTTTGTGCGATATACTTCGATTTGCCCATAGAACCGTAAGAAATATATGTAGTGTTCAACTTAGAGTTCAGTTTAATGATAATATCATCATATGGGGTGTTAATGTGTACTACTTTTTTATTATGGTCAATAGCCATATACTCTCCACCGGTTAATGAGGCACCGTTTTTCCAGTTCGTGTTTACTCCTAAGTTATAGTTTCCGCAGAAAATAGTATTTACTACAACGTCTTTTTCATTGGCATTGGTAAGTGCTGTTCTGTAATTATATCTTCCCTGGTCAAAAGGCTCATTGCCTGCAATAAAAATCATACGTAATAAATCTGGATTCTTATTCCATGGTAATTGGTGTAAAGAGGTCTGTAATACCTTTCCGCAATACTCTTCGCCGCCATTGGTAGTCAAAGAAAATAACTTTTCTGAGATTTCATCTAGATCACTGCTAAAGCCTAAGACTTGTTGAATATAACCTTCATTTGCAGAAAGATTATCATTGCCATATTGGTATAATGCAATTTGTAAATTTGGTCTGGTATCGTTTCCACATTTTGCATAACTGAACTCATTTACAATATCCCAAAGCTGAGATTTTGCTTGGTTTATTAATCCGTCCATACTATTACTAGTATCTAAAAGCAATGCAATTTGAACGATATTCTCCTTTTCTGGTTCAGTGATTTCTGCTGCATGTGCAATTAGTTCAATTGGCTTCTTTTTTTCGTTAACATTGCATGCGTAAACCGTAGACAAAGCTAATAGAGCTATTGTAATGGAACATAGTTGTTTAATGATTTTCATAATCTTCGTTTTAAATTCAGAACTAAACTATACGCAAAGTATTTATTAGAATAATGAAAATGAGGGAAGTGGTCTGTACACTTAGTAAAATAGTCTGCCGCGTTTGTAAAAGGGTAAAATGTTATGTAGAAGGTATGGAATTTGGATATAGCCCAATTTTTTCTTCCATAATAATCAGCTAAGTTTACATTCATTAAAACAGATGAAAAATCTTTTTCTATACATATTAATAAGTTTTGTTTTGGGGCTGAATACCATTTATTCTCAATTGCAAAATGAAGCGGTAAAGTTCAATCTTAAAGGTAGGGTAGAGGCTAGAAATACCGGTAAACCAATTTCAGGTGTTTCGGTAACTAATAATTTTGGTGACTTTGTAGTTACTAATGGTTTAGGTGAATTTGAGATTAAAACAAATATTGGTGATCAATTGGTTATTACACACAATGATATTGAAACATTACGTTACAATGTACAGAAAAATGATGATGTTTTAATTTTGGTAGAAGACTTTGAATCTAACACCTTAAGTAGAACGTCTAAGGTATTGCCAGATATTTCTGTTAAGCATCAGCAGCTAATAGATTCTGCAGAAAAATACAAAACGAAAGATATAGAAAAGAGTATCGACTTAGTGGCACAGTCAATTTCTATATTAGGTAAAAGAGGTAGAAAGAAAGAATTGGCCAGGTCTCTTTCTAAGCTTGGTGAAATTTATCAATACCATAAGCAGTTAGATTTGGCTATAGATAATTATGAAGATGCTTTAGAGGCTAATAAAACTATAGCGACATCATTGTTGTTGGGCAAGGCATTTAATATTACAGGCAGGTATGAAGAGGCATTGTTTTTATTAAATCCTTTACAAGAAATTAAACCTATGCTGCCTAAACAAAGTGCAGTGTTGTATGAGTTGTTAGGCGATGCTAATAAAGGGAAAGGAAATGTTGCGGTGGCTATAGACCTATATAATAGGGGACTACTTATTGCAGAAAAAAATCAATTAACTCCTAAAATGATTGATTTGAACTCTAAAATTGCTGAAACGTATTCTTTAGGCAATCAAAATATGGAGGCAGAGGCATATTATGATAATTCATTAGAATTAGCAAATAGTTCAGCGCCGAAAAGAGCTTTGCAAGAAAAAGAAAAGGTAGCAGATTTTTATAATACTAAAAACAGATTCAATGAAGAGATTACTATGCGTAAAAGTAGCCTTCAAGAACTGAAAAAAATAAATTCACCTAATGCTAGAGTCAAGAAATTTGAGCTTGGTGATACAATAACATCGCAACGTATTAATTACAAAATTGCGAATGCATACATTTCTCAAGATAAGTATAACGAGGCAATTCCATTTTTAGAAAAAAGTATTGTTGAGGCAGATTCAGAAGATGATTTGGTTGTTCAAAAAGACGCAACCAGAAAGCTGTCTGAAGTATATAAGGTAAAGGGAGATTTTACCAAAGCTTTAGATACCTACCAAACTTATGTCGCGTTGGTAGATTCTTTATATGTTAGAAAAGAACAAGAGATTTCAAGGGCTAATCGTTTTAATAGAGAAATTTCAAATGCTCAAAATAGACTTACCGGTTTAGAGCAAGAAAGAGAATTGTCGCAAAGTAAATATGATCTTGCTTTAACAGAACAAGAGTTGGTTCAAGAAAGTAATAAGCGACAACAATTGGTTATTTACTCGCTTATATTCGGATTGTTATTGACCTTAGTAGCTGCTTTCTTCTTTTATCGTAGCAATCAACAACAGAAACTGGCCAATAATCTTTTGGCTTTAAAATCGTTACGGTCGCAGATGAATCCTCATTTTATATTCAACGCTCTTAATTCTGTAAATAATTTTATTTCTAAAAGTGATGAGCGAAGTGCAAATAGATATTTAAGCGATTTTTCAAAATTAATGCGTTCTGTGCTTGAGAATTCTGAAGAAGATTTTATTCCATTGGATAAAGAATTACAACAACTTGAACTTTATATGAAATTGGAGCATTCTCGATTTGAAGATAAGTTCGATTATCGAGTTGAAATTGATGAAGATGTTCAAGTTTCTAAATTTCAAATTCCGCCAATGTTACTTCAACCTTATATCGAAAACGCTATTTGGCACGGACTAAGATATAGGGATGAAAAAGGGGAGTTGCAGGTGACGGTCAAAGTAAATAGCCCAGATTCTATCATTATTTGCATTACAGACGATGGTATAGGAAGAAAGAAATCTGCGGAGATTAAAACCCAAAATCAGCGAAAACAAAAATCTAAAGGAATGGGTATCATTAAAAAGCGTGTAGCTATTTTAAACGATATGTATACCGATAAGGTAGATATCAAAATTTCAGATTTACAGTCCGACGGTTCAGGAACTAAGGTCCTATTCATTTTAAAAAGAGAAAAATGAGCTTAAACGCAATTTTAGTAGAAGATGAGGCAAATAGTAGAGAGATATTAAGAAATTATATTGCTAAATATTGCCCAAGCGTAAATTTTTTAGGGGAGGCTTCATCAATTAAAGAAGCCTTGGTCTTAATTGGAGAGAACGATTTAGATTTAGTGTTTTTAGATGTAGAGATGCCTTTTGGTAATGCATTCGATTTACTTGATCAATTACCGGACAGAACCTTTGAAACCGTTTTTGTTACTGCTTATGACCATTATGCAAAAGATGCTTTAAACAACCATGCTGCATATTACTTAACAAAACCTATTAATATAGATGAGTTGGTAAACGCGGTGGAATATGTAGAAGGTGTTCGTGAGAAAGAAGCTAGTTTGGAGGGAGAGGTGTTAAGCACAAAATCTAACGGAGTTGAAGGGAAGTTGACATTGCCACAACAAGACGGATTTCAAGTTTTGAATATTGCCGAAATACTGTATTGCAAGGCAGATGATAATTATACCGAAATCTACTTGTTGAATAAGAAGATTTTGATCAGCAAAACATTAAAATATTTTGAAGATGCTTTAACTGACTATCCGTTTGCACGAGTTCATAAATCTTTTTTAGTAAATGTAAATGAGGTGGTAAAGTACAGAAAAGGTAAAGGTGGTAGTGTGGTAATGTCCAACGGTAAAGAAGTGATGGTTTCCGCCTCAAAGAAAAAAGATTTTTTATCTTATTTTAATTAAACGAATTACAATGATAAAAGCAGTTAGAGGTAAAGAACCTATCATAGGCGAAGATTGTTTTATTGCAGAAAACGCAACAATTGTTGGTGAAGTAAGCATGGGTAGGCAATGTAGTGTCTGGTTCAATGCAGTATTACGTGGCGATGTTCATTTTATAAAAATGGGCGATAAGGTAAATGTACAAGATGGAGCCGTTGTACATTGTACATATTTAAAATCCCCTACTACAATTGGCAATAATGTTTCTATTGGGCACAATGCTCTTGTGCATGGTTGTACCATACATGATAATGTGTTGGTAGGTATGGGCAGTATTATTATGGATGATTGTGTAGTAGAAAGTAATAGTATTATTGCTGCTGGTGCTGTTCTCACCAAAGGGACACATGTACCATCTGGGAGTATTTTTGCTGGTATGCCTGCTAAAAAAATCAAGGATATAAGTCCTGAACTAAGTTCTGGGGAAATCAATAGAATTGCAGAAGCATATACAATGTATTCCGGTTGGTTTAAGGAGTAAAGGTTGACTCAAAAAAATCAATTGCTTGTTACAATCTATCTAAATTATGTACTTTTGAGCCACCAAAACTAAAAGTTATGAACGCGTATGTTTTTCCTGGGCAAGGTGCTCAATTTGTTGGAATGGGATTAGATTTATATGAAAAATACCCTATTGCAAAAGAGTTATTTCTTAAGGCAAACGATATATTAGGCTTTGAGATTACTGAGGTAATGTTCAGAGGCACTGCAGAGGGATTGAAAGAGACCAAGGTTACCCAACCTGCTATTTTCCTACATTCTGTTATTTTGGGTAAAGTAATGGGAGATGCATTTAAACCAGATATGGTTGCTGGTCATTCATTAGGAGAGTTTTCTGCCTTGGTGGCTAATAACACCTTAAGTTTTGAAGACGGATTAAAATTAGTATCGCAACGTGCTTTGGCTATGCAGAAGGCATGTGAACTTAAACCATCGACTATGGCAGCTGTTTTAGGTTTGGAAGATGCTGTTGTAGAAAAAGTTTGTGCAGATATATCGGGAATTGTGGTTGCCGCAAATTATAACTGTCCTGGTCAATTGGTGATTTCCGGGGAGATATCAGCAGTAGAAGAAGCTTGTGAAAAATTAAAAGAAGCAGGAGCAAGACGTGCTTTGATGCTTCCTGTAGGTGGCGCTTTTCATTCTCCGTTAATGGAGCCTGCTAGGGAAGAATTAGCTGCTGCAATAGCAAATACTACTTTCTCTACACCTAGTTGCCCAATCTATCAAAATGTACCAACAACTGCAGTGAATAGTGCAGATGAGATCAAAAAGAATTTGATGCTGCAGTTGACAGCTCCTGTAAAATGGACTCAGAGTGTTCAGCAAATGGTAAAAGACGGAGCTACGATTTTCACGGAAATTGGTCCGGGTAAAGTATTACAAGGGCTGGTAAGAAAAATAGAACCTTCTGTTACTACCCAGTCTCCACAGCTAGCGGACTAGGTACTAATTACTTAATATTACCATTTAACCCATAAATCCTTTTTTCAACTGTTTCTGAGGAGTTTACCTTGATTTTTTTGTAATATTGAGACCCTCATTTTTGATTGTAGATGTAGAACATTCCCAATCAGAATGTTGGGTATGATAAAGAATGCTATGAAAATAAGTAAATACAATAGTACGTTTAATAATCTTGAGAATAGTGGTTTTAAGAAGTATCTGTTAATTTTCGGATTTATTTTTTTAGGATTATTTTCGCAAGATGTTTTGTCTCAAACTGTAAACATTGAAAAAATAGAAGATGCTTCAGAAGAGGATGAGGTGTCCGGTATATTTAGGATAAGTGTAAGTAATTTGGGATTTGGAGGAGGTAATGTAAATGTTATTTATAATGTTTCAGCTATTAGTTCGGCGTCATCAGATCTTGATTATGATGAGTTAGATGAGGCGATTCAAATTAATTATCCCTCTTTCGGTACTGGAGAGGCATTTATAAATATTGAAGTGAATGATGATAATTTTATTGAGGGACTAGAGACTATTGTTATTGAATTAGTTGAAGTTGATTCCGAATATACGGTAGGTACAAATGATGAGATAACGGTCAATATTGTAGATAATGATTTTGGCGAAATAACCGTTGAGGCTGACAGACCAGAAACGTTTGAAGGGGCTACGCTTGCTGCGGATAGAGGAAGATTTAGATTAGACTTAAGTTCGCCTAATAATACTGGCGGTAATGTTGTAGTAGACTATACTTTATCTGGTACTGCTACTGAAGGAGCTGCTGCTGATTATACAACTACAGGAAACGCAACTTTTGTAAATACCGCATCTTTTTCATATATTAATATAGTACCTGTTAATGATGAATTGGTAGAGGGAGATGAAACAGTGTTTATAACACTAAATAGTGTTAATAATAGTTCTTTCTCCATCGCAGCTCCCGGTACGGATAATGTTACTATTTTAGATAGTGAAGTATTTACAGCGTCTATTGGTGCAACAGATAATGAAGCTACAGAAACAAATACGGTAACTGATACTGGTGTTTTTACAGTCAGACTAGACAAAATAAATGATACAGGTAATCCTATTACAGTAAATTATAGTGTTGCAGGTACTGCTACCTCTGCTTTGGATTATACGGTTCTAAGTGGCGAAGTAGTTATTGAGAATGGAGAACAAGATAAAACATTTTTTGTGACTCCTATTAATGATGAATTAGTTGAAAATCCAGAAACTGTAGTTGTAACTCTGGTAACAGGTAATGGTTATGTTCTTGATAGTGTAGATTCTATTACAGGCACTGTTACCATAAATGATACCGATACTTTTGAGGTGTCAATTGAATCAACGATTGCAACAGCGTATGAAAATCCGTTAAGTGAAGGGGTTTTTACAGTAGATGTAAATAAAGTTAATGAAACAGGTGCAACTTTAGATGTTGAATACTCGATTGACGGTACAGCTGATGTTGGAGATGATTTCACTGCTCTTTCCGGTATAGTTTCTATCGAAAATGGGGAAAGTACAGGTATTATTAGATTAACTCCTGTTGATGATGATGATATAGAAAGTAACGAAACAGTCGTTTTAACTTTAGAAGATGATATAAGTTATAATGTTGGTACACCAAACAGTGCAACTATTGTTATAGTTAGTGAAGATATCAATCAAGTTCAGATTACAGCATCTGATGCTACTGCAGCAGAAAGTAACGGGGCTGTCTCTACAGGCGAATTTACTGTAAGTCTTAGTGAAACTAATAATACAGGAAGCCCAATTACTATTAATTATGTAGTTAGCGGTACATCTGTTAACAGTACAGACTATACCGCGATTAGTTCAAATGCCGTTAATATATTAAATGGGCAATTGTCAGCGGCAATTGAAATTGAACCTATAGACGATTTAATTCAAGAGGGTACGGAAACGGTGATAATTACTTTGGCTAGCGGAACAGGTTATATTCTAGGTGCAACAAATACACGAACTGCAACAGTTCAAATTAATGATAATGATCAGGCTACACTGACAATTTCGAACGAGGCTGTAAATGAGGATATTGTATCGGGTGAATTGGAGTTTGAGGTAGTTTTAGATATAGCAGTTGTAGGTGGTACAACGGTTTCCTACTCATTTGTTGATGATACGGCAACAGGTGGTGGTGTCGATTATACCGGTACAAATGGCTCATTGGAATTTGATGGTACTGCCAATGAAACTATTAGTATAATTGTGCCTGTGAATAATGATGCAATTTTAGAAAACACAGAAACCTTTGAAGTTCAATTAGGAGTACCTTCCAATAATGTTCAATTAGTGAATGGTGGGTCGGCTATCGGAACTATTCAAGATGACGATAACTGTGTTGCTGCGCCGGTTTTAGATGAAACTGTTTCTAATATTTACTGTGTAGAAGCTGCCGGAGATTCTTTTTCTGCTAATTTATTCGATTTTACAAGTAGCACAGCCCCTACAGGAACTGTATTGACATGGAGTAGAATATCAGACCCTTTAAATACAAATTCTCATTTAACCGCGGCAGAAGCTGAAAATGTTGGGTTGCCAGCATCTTATTACGGGTTTTTCTATGATGAAACCAATGAGTGCGCGAGTGGTACTATAGAAGTTCAAATTGTTCGTAACGTAATTCCACAATTAATTAAAATTAACGATAATGAACGTTGTGGTCCTGGTACTTTATTATTAAGCGTTGAGCCATCTGAAGGTGCATCTATAATTTGGTATGATTCTTTAGAATCTACTAATTCAATTGCAATGGGCGAAACCTATACAACTCCATCTTTAAATGCTACCGCTACTTACTATGTGGAAGCTGAAGAAAACGGATGTATTTCTGAAAGAGAACCGGTTGTTGCACGAATTGGCTTTCAGGCAACTACGGGTACAGCGCAAAATGGAGCTATATGTAATATTGCGGCAAACGGTCTAACGAGTTTAGATTTAGATACGAGATTATTCGGTGCTGATCCAGGTGTCTGGGTGTTTCTTTCTGGGCCTGAGAGTAATGTAAATATTAGTTCTACAAATGTTGTGGAGTTTGATGGTTTAGAATCTGGTGCATATATTTTTAGTTTTACTACAACAGATTCTACAGCCCCATGTGAAAATATTAGTGTAGAGGTAACCATAAACGTTAGTGACTGTGAAACCGATGATGACGAAGATGGGCTTTTGGGTGGTCAAGAGGTAGCTTTAGGTACAGATTCTAATGATTCTGACACTGATGGTGATGGTGTTGAAGACGGTGATGAGGTTGGTGACGATATTAATAACCCTTTAGATGAAGACGGTGATGGAATTATTGACGCTTTAGAGTCAAATATCGATGATGCTGATAATGATGGGGTTAATGACCAACAGGATCCTGCAAATAACAACCCATGTCTTCCTAATAGATTTAATGGTAGTTGTGATACCGATGGAGATGGTATTTCAGATTTGGACGAACAAACAAGTGGTTCTGACCCCGATGACCCGTGTGATCCAGTGGCTACTCCAAATTGTGATGATCCAATTGACTTAGAAGTTTTGAAATCTGTTGATAATATCGATGCATTGATAGGTGATACTATAATCTTCAAAATTTTGGTGACCAACCTGTCTGATAGAACAGCTAGGGCAATTGTAATAGGTGATTTGCTGGAACTTGGCTTTGATTTTGTGTCTGCCGATTCTGCAGATTATGATGAAATATCTGGTAATTGGTCAATTTCAGAGCTTGCCGCAGGTATTTCTACAGAGCTTTCAATTACTGCAATAGTAGCTGAACAAGGACCATATACGAATACGGCTACCTTATTAGAATCTATACCAGCTGATAATAACTCTGAGAATGATGAAGCAACTGTAGAATTGAGTACAGAAGCTCCAGAAGGTATAGATCTTGAAGTTGTAAAGAGAGTTAGCAATATGACTCCATTAGTCGGAGAAGAAATTACCTTTACCATTAGTGTGGAAAATAAATCTAAAAATAGAGATGTTATTGGTAATATTGAAATTGATGATATTCTTCCAAGTGGCGAAGAAGCTGGATTTGTTTATGTAAGTGATTTTTCAAGTACAGGTGATTATGATGAATCAACAGGAAGATGGAGCATCGCATCACTTGAATTTGGTGAACAAAATGCGGCTACTTTAGATATTACTGTTTCTGTGCCTATTGTTGGTACATTTAGTAATACCGCTACGTTGATAAGGTCTTCGCCAGGAGACAGTAATGTGGATAATAACAGTGATGAGGTTATGGTAGTGGTAGATGTGCCTACCGCAGCAGATCCAGGATTTCTTTTTAATCAATTTTCCCCAAATGGAGATAATACTAATGATGTTTTAAGAATAAACCTTCGAGATGAAGATTCTGGTTTAGATGCAGGAATAAATTATAAAATTATCATTCATGACCGTTATGGTAATCGTGTTTTTGAAGGTGGTGAGATTATAAATGACAATACTCAAAGAACTGCCGATGTATGGGATGGTACTTATGAAGGAAAAGAAGTACCTAAAGGAACTTATTTCTACATCATGAATTATAGAATTAATAATGAAGACCCAATTATAGATAAGGGTTGGATACAGCTTATTAGATAAAATAAATTATGGATTATAACTTTAATAAATCGAGTTATACTATTGCTCTTGTTCTATTTACTCTGTTAAGCTTTAATGCATTTTCACAGAAAGAACCTCAATACACGCAGTATATGTATAACATAGGTAGTTTCAACCCGGCCTATGTAGGTACGGTAGAAACGCCAGAGTTGTCTGGTTTATACAGGGCGCAATGGATCGATATTCCAGGTGCGCCAAGAACTTTTCGGTTCGGAGCGAATTTGCCTTTTAAAAATGAAAAAGTTGGTTTAGGACTTAATGTTGTTAACGATGAGTTGGGGCCTGTAACTCAAACTTATGCCGACATTTCTTATTCCTATCAAATAATGGTGACCGATGAGACTAAACTTTCTTTTGGTATTGATGCAGGTGGTTCATTTTTGAATGTTGATTTTTCAAAGGGGACTTTTGAAAATCCAGGTGAAAACCTTAGTCAAGAAACGTTAAGTAAGTTTTATCCAACAGTAGGTGCCGGTGCTTTTTTATATTCAGAAGATTGGTATTTAGGTGCTTCTGTACCAAATTTTTTAACAGAAGGGGTGTACAATGACGAGGTTGCATCAATAGTAGAAGATAAGCTACAGTTTAATTTTATTGGTGGTTACGTTTTTGAGCTTTCAGATAATTTAAAGTTTAAGCCGGCTTTTTTGGTTAATACCATTTCTGGTTCACCTGTTAATCTTAATTTATCGAGTAATTTTTTGATTTCTGAAGTTGTTACTGCTGGTGTTTCTTATCGTTTAGATAATGCATTTAGTGGCTTGGTAGGTTTTCAAATTTCCAATCAATTATTTGCAGGGTATTCATACGATTATAATACAAATTTACTGGGGGAATTTAATAATGGCTCTCATGAGATTATTCTTAAATTCTATTTAGGAAGAAAAGGACCTTCAAAATCAAAAGGGAGTAGTGATAAGAATGCTAAGGGTAAACCGAAACAAATTGATTCACCTCGATTCTTTTAAACTGAACTATAATGAGATTTAAACTAATCATAGCATTTCTAATTTTTGTACCATTTTTAAGTACGGCTCAAGATAAAAAATCTAAAGCCGATAATCTTTTTTATGGCTATCAATATGAAAAAGCCATAACGGAGTATAATAGTGAAATGGAGAAAAATCCATTAACTAATCATCAGTTATTAAACTTGGCTGATTCTTATTTTAGTACGAATAATTATGAAAAGGCGTCTAAATTGTATTTAGAAGTCAACAAGAATGATACTATTATGTCTGTTAACAGATTTAATAAAATGTTACAGAGCCTTTCGAAAAATTCTGAAAGAGATAGAGTAAAGACATTTTTAGGGTCTAAGGCCGATAAATTATCTCCAGAATTGTTAGAAAATGCAGAGTTTAATTACAGCTTGTTGGAAATTCCGACAAATACAGATAACAGTTTTGTACGTGATTTGGGTGTCAATAGTGCGCAAGGAGATTTTTCGCCTACGTTTTATAAGAACGGAATATTGTTTAGTAGCAGTAGAGGGCGAAATAGTAAAAACGTATACGAGCCTACTGGTGAATCTTATTTAGATATCTATTTTGCAAGACTAAGTTCTAGTAACATTTTGGTAGATGTTGAAACATTTAAGGTAATTCCAGCGACGGACTTTCATAAGGCTACCCCATATTATTCTGAAAAACTGGAAACTTTTTTTTATATCCTATCCAATGAAGAAGATGGTGAGCTTAGGTATAATGAGAATGGTAAAAATGCATTGGCAATAGGTACGCTTACAAAGGATAATAGATTTCGATTTATATTAAAAGATTTAAGTACGTCATTTTACTATCCTTTCTTTGATGATGCTACAGGGCGTTTATATTTTGCAGCCAATTTTGAAGATAGCTATGGCGGCACAGACTTGTATTATGTGTATACGAATAACGGGCAAATTATGTCTGCGCCAATAAACTTGGGACCTAGAATAAACTCGCCAGGAAACGAAATTGCTCCATACGTTTTTGACGGTAGTTTGTACTTTTCTTCGGATATTTTCTATGGTCTTGGAGGAATGGATATTTACAAATCTAATATGTTACCTAATGATGCTTACACTATACCGGTAAACCTTGGTGAGGGAATTAATTCAACAGCAGATGATTTCGGATTCATAATTAGGAATATTGAGAACACAGGGTTGTCAGGTTTTTTTGCTTCTAATAGAACGGGTGGAAAAGGTGGAGATGATATTTATGGTTTTCAGCTTAAAAATGCACCAGGCTTAAAAACATTTGCTTTAGGTGGTAAAGTGGTTAACCTTAGAAATAAAGTAGGCTTAAAAGGAGCCCAGGTAAGATTATTAAATCAACAGGGAGAGGTATTAAAAGAAGTTATTGCAGGTAATGATGGTACCTTTAGAGTAGAAGTGCCTTGGATGTCTCAGGTGACCATACAGGCTATGAGTGACGGTTATTCTATTTTTTCAACTACTTACTCTGAAGAAGGGATGGAAGAAATTCAAAATACGTCTTATAATATGGGGCTTGCAAGAATGGAAGACTTGGTAACTCAAACAGAAGATAAAACGGTAATAAAACTTAATAAATTCTATTTCGATAAGGGTAAATCGGTACTTAACCCTCAAGTTGAAACTGAATTGAATAAAGTTGTAGATGCTATTGTGCGTTTTCCACAGATGAGGTTGAGAATACAATCCTATACTGATACAAGAGGTAGTACGTCGTCTAATAAAAGGTTGTCGCAGGCGAGAGCAGACGTAATTAAGAACTATCTTTTAAGTAATGGATTGAATTCAAGTAATATTATTGAAGCAACCGGTTATGGTGAAGAAAACATTGTAAATAATTGTGTTAATGGTGCTTACTGTTTAGATTTTCTTCATAAACAAAACGAGCGTACTTTATTTATCGTTGAATAGCTAAGAGTTTATCTTTGAGGTCTTAATTGTTTAAGCAGCACAAAAGTTTTTAGAATTTTAGCTGTTTTAAACGTTGTCAAGAAACTTGTTATTGTAGAGATATTAGTTGTAAATAAGTTTTAGTGTAATTTATTTTATTTCGATAGTTGTACCGTAAAATTTAGGTTGTGTATTAAGAATCATGTCTATAAATACTTTTACACGGGCAAGGTATTCTCTGATTTGAACTTTTAAACCTTGGCTTGTAGAAACATCTTTTGCATTAAACCCTATAGCATTTAATCCTTTTTGTTTGGCAATATATATAGCTCTTTCATTATGGAATTTTTGCGAGATAACGGTAACATTGTCTAAGCCGAATATAAACTTTGCCCTAAACATGGAATCTAGGGTTCTGAAACCTGCATAGTCCAAGAATATAACTTTTTCTGGTATACCCGCTTTTACCAAATCTTTTTTAAAGGTATCCGGTTCGTTATAATAGATGCTGCCATTGTCCCCGCTAACCAATATAAATTTAATCTTACCGGCATTGTAAAGTGCTTTGGTTGCATTTATTCGGTAGGTGTAATATGGGTTGGGAGAACCGTCTGTTAATCTGTTAGAGGTCCCTAAAACAAGACCGACACGATTACTTGGAATTGAGGATATATCAGAATAAGTTTTTTCTTCTGCAGTGCTAGAAATAATACTATTGCAGACAAATATCATTAGAATTAATGCTAATAGTAATAAGCCAGATATTTTTAATATTTTTTTCAGCATGCACTTATAATGAAAACTAAAGTTAATGAATAACTGAAGACTTCGATTTGAAATGTATATAAAATAAAAAACCCCTGAAATCAATTGATTTCAGGGGTTTGTGGTACTCGAGGCGGGACTTGAACCCGCACGCCCCAAAGAGCACAGGATTTTAAGTCCGGCGTGTCTACCAATTCCACCACTCGAGCATACTTAGCATTGAAAAAAATGTTGACCGGCAACATTTTCTGAGCGAAAAACGGGATTCGAACCCGCGACCTCCACCTTGGCAAGGTGATGCTCTACCCCTGAGCTACTTTCGCAAATTTTAAAGAACGTGCATCTCTTAAAAGATGCGGGTGCAAATTTAATACAATTCTGTAAAAACCAAAGTAAAAATGCGCAAAAGAATTAAAAAAATTACGAAGTCGCTTTTTTGTCCTTGGTTAACAGCCTTTTAATCTCATTTAATTTCATCAAAGCTTCTACCGGAGTTAGCGTATCTATGTCTAAATGTGTGATTTCTTCCTTAATTTCTTCCAATAATGGGTCGTCTAGGTTAAAAAAGCTGAGTTGCATTTCGTCAGAATCACTTTTAAGTTTATCACTTACATCTTCACTAACATGTTTATTTTCCAACTTTTTCAAAATCTTGTTTGCCTTCTGAATTACTTGTTGTGGCATACCCGCCATTTTAGCCACATGTATACCAAAACTGTGTTCACTACCACCAGGAACTAATTTTCTTAGGAATAAAACGGTATCTTTTAATTCTTTAATAGCTACATTATAGTTTTTGATGCGATTAAAGGTGTTGGTCATTTCATTGAGCTCATGATAATGTGTGGCAAACATGGTCTTTGCTCTTGCCGGGTGTTCGTGTAGGTATTCTGAAATTGCCCATGCAATGGAAATACCATCATAGGTACTTGTACCTCTACCGATTTCATCTAAGAGAACCAGACTGCGTTCAGATAGGTTGTTAAGAATAGATGCTGTTTCATTCATTTCTACCATAAAAGTAGATTCTCCCATTGAAATATTATCACTAGCGCCTACACGTGTAAATATTTTATCTACAACACCAATTTTTGCTGTTTCAGCGGGTACAAAACTACCCATTTGCGCAAGTAAAACTATTAATGCCGTTTGTCTTAATAAAGCAGATTTACCACTCATATTAGGACCGGTAATCATTATAAATTGTTGATTGGAACGGTCTAACTGTAAGTCGTTGGCAATATATTGCTCACCTAATGGTAATTGTTTTTCTATAACGGGGTGTCTTCCATCTGTTATTTCTAAATCTGTGGAATCGTTTAAAGACGGACAATTGTATGCGTTTTCTTTTGCCAATTGAGCAAAACCGCAAAGGCAATCTAGCTGAGCTATTAAGTATGCGTTATTTTGAACTGGGGCAATGTATTCTTGCATCCATACCACCAGTTGTGAAAATAATTGTTGCTCCAAGGTTGAGATACGATCCTCTGCACCTAGAATTTTTGCTTCATATTCTTTAAGCTCATCGGTAATGTAACGCTCGGCATTGACCAAGGTTTGTTTACGGGTCCAGGTTTCTGGAACTTTATCTTTATGGGTGTTTCTAACTTCTATATAATAGCCAAATACATTATTAGATGCTATTTTTAGGGAGGTAATACCTGTTGCGGCAGTTTCCCTTTCTAACATATTGTTCAAGTAATTTTTACCCGATGTCGCCAAACCTCTTAATTCGTCTAGTTCTTCTGAAAAACCTTCGGCAATGGTGCTACCTTTTAAAATGTTAACGGGTGCCTCTTCGCTAAGCATCTCTTTTATTTTGGCTCGTAATAAATCGCACGACTGTATTTGGTCTCCCGTTAAGGCTAACGATTCGTTTTTAGAAGAGGTGGCTAATTGTTTAATAGGAATTAAAGCTTCTAGAGAATTTTTTAATTGAACTACTTCTTTCGGGTTGACTTTGCCTGTAGCGACTTTAGAAATCAATCGTTCTAAATCGCCCATTTGTTTAATATGGTGTTGAAATTTTTCTAGTATAACTTCTTCATCATACAGAAAGGAAACAATCTGCTGTCTCCTTTTAATTTTTTCTAAATTTTTAAGAGGTAAGGCAAGCCATCTTTTGATCATACGCCCACCCATGGGTGAGATGGTTTTGTCAATGACGTCTAAAAGTGTTACTGCATTGACATTAGTTGAATGGTAAAGTTCTAAGTTTTTAATGGTGAATCTATCCATCCATATATAATCATCTTCCGCAATACGTTGCAGTTTTGATATATGCTGCAATTGGCGATGTTGGGTTTCACCTAAGTAATGTAAAACTACGCCAGATGCTATGATGCCACAGGTTAAATGGTCAACACCAAAACCTTTTAGGGTATTGGTGTTAAAATGTGATGTAAGATTTTCTAAAGCATAATCTTCTTGAAAAACCCAATCCTCTAGATAAAATAGGTGGTGATTTTTACCGAAGACCTCTAAGAATTCTTTTTTATGCGCTTTGGATATTAATACTTCATTAGGTGAAAAATTCTGAAGTAATTTGTCAATCTGTTCTTCACTACCTTCTGACGTTAAAAACTCACCTGTAGAAATATCTACGAACGAAATTCCTATTTTCTTTCTTCCAAAGTGAACGGCACAAAGAAAATTATTTGTTTTAGAGTTTAAGATGTCATCGTTCATTGCCACTCCTGGGGTAACCAATTCGGTAACACCTCTTTTGACAATGGTTTTGGTCTGCTTAGGGTCCTCTAACTGATCACAAATAGCAACTCGCTGACCTGCTTTTACCAATTTTGGTAAATAGGTATTTAAAGAATGATGCGGAAAACCAGCTAATTCGGTTCTTTCTCCACCATTATTTCTGTTGGTTAAAATAATACCTAATATGCGTGAAGCCTTTACTGCATCTTCACCAAAAGTTTCATAGAAATCACCTACACGAAACAGCAATAATGCATCAGGATACTTGGTCTTGATGGTGTTGTATTGCTTCATTAAAGGAGTTACCTTTTTTGTCTTGCTTTTATCCGCCACTTTATCTTTATCTCATTAATTTTGCTCCTTCACGAAAGTATAATTTAATCTCTGGAAATTAAATCATTGTTGATATTTCAGGATAAGTTTATAACCTTTTCAAACTAATGAAAATTGAATTTTAAAGTATGAGAAAATTAAGAAATGAGGAGTTGGATAGAATTGATGTGGAAGGGTATAAGCTTGCCGGAAAATCTCCTATGATAATTGTTCTTGATAATATAAGGAGTTTAAATAATATTGGTTCTGTTTTTAGAACCGCGGATGCTTTTTTGGTCGAAAAAATATACTTGTGCGGAATTACCGCTACGCCACCTCATAAAGATATTCATAAAACCGCTTTAGGAGCTACGGATAGTGTTGACTGGGAACATGTAGCAGATACTGTTGAATTGGTAACTAGGCTTAAAGTAGATGGATGTCATATTATTTCTGTTGAACAGGCAGAAAATTCAACTCAGCTAAATGACTATGCGCCAGCAAAAGATAAAAAGCAAGTGCTTATTTTTGGAAATGAGGTTAAGGGTGTTGCTCAGAACGTAGTTTCTGCTAGTGATGAGGTTTTGGAAATTCCGCAATTCGGCACCAAACATTCTTTGAATATCTCAGTGAGTGTTGGCGTTGTGGTTTGGGATTGTTGGAGTAAGTTAAACGCATAAAAAAACCTGGTCGTAGACCAGGTTTTTTAGTATAGTTTGAGTTAGTTAGTTGCACGTATGCTTGCACAATAAAAGATTTTCTTTTCATTTACGCAAGAAATAATTTAATTTATTATCGTTATAAGTTAGCTAGGGCAAAGTCTTCGATCTTGGTTAAAATGGCTTCATAATCTCTTGAATGTCTCACGAAATCTAGCTCGCTAACGTCTATAATCAATTGATTTTCTTTAGGGTATGTCTTTAAAAAGTCGAAATAACCCCGGTTAATTTTTTCTAGATAGGTAAGCTCTATATTTTGCTCATAATCTCTGCCACGTTGCCTTATTTGTTGTAATAATCTTTCTGTGGTTTGGTACAGATAAACGTAGACTTTTGGCTTTTTAACTTCCTTATACATGAAATTGAATACCTTTCTGTATAAATCAAATTCGTTTTGTTGTAGTGTAACCTTGGCAAAAATCAGCGATTTAAAAATATCATAATCGCTTACCATAAAACTTTTAAATAAATCTAATTGATTGGTGTCTTCTGTAAATTGTTGATATCGATCTGCTAAAAACGACATTTCTAACGGAAAGGCATATCTGGCCTGGTCTTCATAAAAATTAGGTAAAAACGGATTTTCGGCAAATCGTTCTAAAATCAATTTTGCATTGAAATCTTCTGAGATTTTAGTAGCCAATGTTGTTTTACCTGCACCAATATTACCTTCTATGGCAACATATTGTAGGCTAGCAAAAAATGAATGTCTACTTTTAAAAAGTCTTTTTATTTGTTTGGTTATAGTACTCTTATCTTTACATTCTTGCAGTAAATTTCTAGTGTCTTTGTTGAATATGGGGTGATAGAATTGCGGAGTAATATCTGCAAGCGGTTTTAGAATAAACTTTCTGTCTTGCATTTTAGGGTGTGGAACCGTTAAGTTCTCTGTCTTGATAATATCTTTTTCGTAATAGATAATATCAATGTCTAAAGTTCTACTTTGGTAATTGTCACTTTCGTTTCTTTCTCTTCCAAAATGAGTCTCTATAGCTAATAGCTTGTCCAATAAATCTTCTGGAGCAAGTAATGTCTGCAATTCTAAACAGGCATTCAAGAAATCTTCCCCTTCAAAACCCCATGACGGAGTTTCATAGACAGCGGAAACTTGCCTAATTTCACCGGTTATTTTTCCGATTTCGAAAATGGCTTTTTGTAATAACAATTGACGATTGCCTAGATTACTGCCTATAGATAAGAATGCTGTTTTGTATACTCCCATAATATTAGGACAAAATAACTAAAACATATCCACATTAGTTATCTTTGTTTACTATTAAAATAAAGATTTAAATGAATTTTTTAAGAAATTTTCTTGCTTCAATTTTAGGTTCCTTGTTTGCATTTGGGATCATGTTTGTTATGTTTTTAATTTTTGTAAGCCTTGTCAGTAGTGGTGAAGACACCGTTGCTGTTGAGGATAACTCTGTACTTGAATTACAATTGCAAAGACAGATTTCAGATTATACGGGTAGTAATGAGTTGGATCCATTTGCAGGTATTTTTGAGGAGTCGCAAGGGTTAGATGAAATAATACAGGCTATTGAAGTAGCAAAAAATGATGATCGTATTAAAGGTATCAGTATCAATAACAATTTCATTATTGCTGGTTTAGCTCAAACGCAAGCTATTAGAAAATCATTGGAGGATTTTAAGGCTGAGGGGAAGTTCATATACGCATATGCGGATTTTTTTATGCAGCGCGATTATTATTTGGCCAGTGTTGCCGATTCAATTTTTATTAATCCAGTAGGGGTTTTAGATTTTAAAGGTTTGTCAACAGAGGTGCTTTATTACAAAGAGCTTCAAGAGAAATCTGGAATTAAGATGGAGGTTATACGTCATGGTAAGTATAAAAGTGCTGTTGAACCATATCTTGAGAATAACATGAGTGAAGCCAATAGGAGCCAATTGACTTCATTGCTTCAATCTCTTTGGAATTCTATGATTGTAGATATTTCAAAAACAAGATCTATTTCTGAATCTGATTTAAATATTATAGCGGATACCTTAGGCGGTAGAAACCCTGAATATGCTAAGCGATCTGGTTTAATTGATGATGTAGTTTTTTATGATGAGTATGAGGGTAAAATCGCAAGTGCGCTTAAGATCAAGAAAGATGAAGACATCAATTATACCAAATTAGATGACTATGTAAAGTATTCGAATAAAAAGAAATTGAAATCTGGTGATGATAAAATCGCAATTGTATTTGCGCAGGGTGAAATATTATATGGTGAAGGTGGTCCTAATATAATAGGCCAAGGCATTATAAATGAAGCATTGATTAAAGCTCGTGAAGACGAAGATATAAAGGCAATTGTATTGCGGGTAAATTCTCCAGGTGGTAGTGCTTTAACTTCAGATATTATTTGGAGAGAGGTTGCACTTGCCAGGAAAGTGAAACCTGTAATTGTATCTATGGGTAACGTTGCCGCATCTGGCGGTTATTACATTGCTGCCGGTGCAGACAAGATTTTTGCAGAGCCAACAACAATAACAGGATCTATAGGTGTTTTTGGTACAGTGCCTAATATGACCGAGTTGGCAGATAATGTTGGTATTAATGCTGAACAGGTAGGTACCAATAAAAATGCTGTAGACTATTCGCTTTTTGAGCCAATGCAAGAAAGTTTTAAAAATCAAATTCAAGAAAGTATAGAGGAAACTTACCAAACATTTCTAGGAAGAGTGTCAGAAGGTAGAAATATGACAATGGCACAAGTGGATAGTGTTGCCCAAGGTAGGGTTTGGAGTGGTACTGAAGCATTAGAGGTTGGTCTGGTTGATGAACTAGGTAATTTAGATGATGCAATCAATGCTGCCGCAGAGATGGCTGAATTAAGTGCTTATGGTATTAAGAAATTCCCTAAGTACAAAAGCGGATTTGAACGCTTTATGGAAGATTTAGAAGGAGCTAGTCTACAAATAAAAGAGAACGTGTTAAAAAATGAAATAGGTGAGGAGGCATATAAAGTGTTGAAAGAGCTGCAGTCTTTTAAAGAGCAAAAAGGTATACAGGCTAGAATGCCGTTTGCATTAGATATTAAATAATATATGACCTTAAAAGATAGGAAATTAGCACAGCGTATTTATCTGTATTTAGGGGCTTTGTTTATCACTTCTCTAGTGGTTTCAAACCTTATATTTCAAAAGTTTTTTTATTGGAATCCCTTCGGGGATTTCACTGTTTATGGGGTTTCTCTTTTTGAGGTTTCTGTGGGCATTTTACCTTATCCCATAACTTTTTTAATTACGGATCTAATATCCGAGATATATGGAAGAAAAATGGCAAACCAGATTGTCACCGCTGGTATATTTGCTTCCTTCTTTTCCATGGGTATTATTTTGTTGGCAGAAGTAGCGCCTGCAATTCCTTCTTCACCTATAAATGACGAAACTTTTACACAAGTTTTTGCGCTTTCGCCTATTGCGGTCTTGGCTTCGATGATAGCTTATTTGTTAGCGCAATACGTCGATGTGGCTATATATCATTTTTGGAAAAGATTGACCAAAGGGAAATATTTATGGATCCGTAACAATTTTTCTACATTCTTATCACAATTTCTTGATACGTTTACCGTTGTGGGGTTGTTATGTGTCTTCAAAGTACTGCCGTGGCACCTTTTTTTCGGTCTTGTTGTAAGCGGATTTATTTTTAAGATTTTTATAGCATTTCTAGACACCCCTTTTCTCTATTTCTTCGTATATATTATGAGAAAACGGTTTAATCTAAAACCAAATGAGGAACTGGATTTAGATGTTTTAGAAAAATAACATTTAATAAACAGTATAAAAATATACTATGGGTAAAAAGATATTGAAAATTGTAGGAGTATTAATTGTGTTGATTATTGCAGTTTTAATTGCAGCTCCATTCTTCTTAGAAGCTAAAATAGGTGAGATTATTAAGAATAATGTCAATGAAAACGTTAATGCCACATTAGATTTCTCTGAGGCTAATTTAAGTTTGATCAGTAGTTTTCCTAACGCAGAAGTAGATTTTAAAAATGTTGTTTTGTTAAATAAAGCTCCTTTTGAAGGTGATACATTGTTTAAGGCTGAAAATTTGGACTTAACCATGGGTATCATGCAATTGTTTAAAAGCGAGGGAGATGCCATAGCAATAAATAATATCAATTTAGACGGTGCATTCATTAATGTAGTGGTAGATAAAGAAGAGAACGCTAATTATGACATAGCTTTGGCGTCTGATACTTCTGCTACGGTAGAAGAGGAGGCTAGTACTACCGATGGTTTTAATCTAGATTTACAGTCGTACGAAATCACGAATACACGAATTTATTATACTGACAATTCAACAGGTATTGCTTTTAAATTAGATGATTTTCAACATACAGGAACTGGCGATTTGTCTTTAGCTACTTCTGAGTTAGATACACATACCGATGCTTTTATTTCATTGGAAATGGATAGCGTAAACTATTTGAGCAAGAATAAAGTTAAGTTAGATGCCCTTATTGGTATCGATTTAAATGAGAATAAATACTCCTTTTTAAAAAACGAGGTATTATTAAATCAGTTGCTTTTGGTTTTCGATGGTTTTATTAAATTAAATGAAACAAATCAAGAGGTAGATTTAACCTTTAAAACGCCTTCTTCAGATTTTAAAAACTTCTTAGGAGTTATTCCTGAAGTATATTCGAAGGATATTGAAAATGTGAGTACTACTGGAGATTTTTCAGTAAACGGTAATTTTAACGGAATCGTTGACGAAACTCATATTCCAAAATTTCATATTGAGTTAAAATCTGACAATGCTTCATTTAAGTATCCAGATTTACCTAAAGCAGTTAGTAACGTATTTTTTGATATTCAATTGGATAACAAAACTGGTATTGTAGAGGATACTTATGTTAATGTAAATAAAGCTTCTTTTAAAATTGATGAAGATAAATTTAATCTTACCTCTAGTATAACCGAGCTTATGGGTAATACGAAAGTAAAAGCTCATATGGACGGGAACATGAATCTTGCCAATATTTCTAAGGCTTACCCTGTGCCGGCAGAATATGATTTAAAGGGAATGCTTAAGGCAGATATTACAACTGCTTTTGATATGCAATCTGTAGAAAACGAACAGTATGAGAAAACTAATACTTCGGGAGATTTAAGCTTAACCAATTTTGAATACAACTCAGACGAATTGGCTAATCCTGTAAAATTTAATTCTGCTCGTTTAACCTTCAACCCAAAGACGGTTACTTTAAATCAATTGAATGGTACAACGGGTACAACAGATTTTGATGCCACTGGTACCATAAATAATTTACTAGGGTTTATGTTCAATGATGAAAAAGTGGAAGGTAATTTTAGTCTTAAATCAAATACTTTTGCATTAACCGATTTTATGGTTGCAGAGACAGAGGTGCCTGCAGAGACAGGTGTAGGTCAATCTAATTCTGGTGATGCTGTACAAGAGGAAAAAATTAAAATTCCATCTTTCTTAGATGCTACGATAAATGCAGATGCTAAAAAGGTATTGTATGATGATATTGTTTTAAGTGATGTAAAAGGAGTTCTAAAAATTAAGGATGAAACTGCTACACTTAGTAACATGTCTGCTGGTATGTTTGGAGGTAAAATAGGTTTTAGTGGTGATGTGTCTACAAAAAATGAGACTCCTACTTTTAATATGAAGTTAGATTTGAATCAATTAGGAATTCAAGAAACATTTGCTTCAATTGATTTATTTAAGGCTGTAGCGCCTATAGCTCAAATGCTAAATGGTAAATTAAGTTCAGACATTTCTTTGTCAGGTAACTTAACAGATGATTTAATGCCAAATTTATTATCATTAAGTGGGGATTTGTTTGCTGATTTAATGACTGATGAGGTGAATACCGATTCTGCTCCTGTGTTAAATTCTTTAGTGTCTAATTTAAATTTTATTGATTTGGAACAGTTGAGTTTAAAAGATTTAAAAACTTCTCTATCTTTTAAAGATGGGATAGTGGCAGTTAAACCTTTTACTTTAAACTATAAGGATATAGCTATAAATGTAGATGGTAGCCATTCTTTTGATCAAAAGTTGAATTATAAAGCAACTTTACAAGTGCCAGCAAAATATTTGGGCTCTGATATAACAAAATTGATAGCTAAAATCAATGACCCTTCTTTGACAGATTTAACAGTACCTGTTGTGGCCAATATAGGAGGCCTTTATAATAGCCCCACAGTTAGTACTGATTTGACATCGGGGGTTAAGCAATTAACCACAAAGCTTATTGAGGTAGAAAAACAAAAGCTGATTGATAAGGGTACAGATAAGGCGAAAGACTTAATAGGAGGTCTGTTAAGTGGTAATAAAACCTCTTCAGATTCAACTAGTCAACAGACGACGACTTCTAATGCTTCGACGAAAGATATTCTTGGAGGTTTACTATCTGCAAAAAAAGATACCGTATCTGCAGCCTCGGAAAAGACAGATGCAGTACCTGCAGAAGCAGAGAAAGAAGCGGTCAAAGAAAAGGCAAAAGATATTTTAGGAGGACTGTTTGGGAATAAGAAAAAAGATAGTACTAACTAATAGTAAGACCAACATATTGCCCTTCGTTACCTCTTACGTTGAAAACGGTATTGTCTTCAAAAATGAGATATTGACCTTTTATACCTTTTAGCTTACCTTCAAAAGTGGGTGTTTTGGTCAGGTTAAGGCTTTTAACCTTAGTTGGGTATTGTAGTACTGGAAACTGTATTTCTGTCTCTGAACTTGAGTCTAGAAAATAGGGTAGAGCTTCTTCTGGTATGTACTGCTTTAGTTTATTTCGCCATTCTTGAAGATTTTCATCAACGACGGTGTTGGTTAGCATTGTGCGCCAATTGGTTTTGTCGCCAACGTGATCTTTTAATGCAACTTCGGTAATTCCGGCTAAGTATCTATTTGGTACTTCTACAATTTCTATGGCTTCATGAGCACCTTGGTCAATCCAACGTGTTGGTATTTGTCCTTTTCTGGTAACTCCTACTTTTACATTACTAGAATTGGCTAAATAAACAATGTGTGGCTGAAGTTGCACTTTTTTCTCGTAAGCCAAATCTCTGTCTTCTTGATCTAAATGCGCTTTGCTTAGCTCGGGCCTCATAATCCAGTCTCCTGCCGAAGGTATTTCAAAAAAACAAGTTCTACAGAACCCTTGTCTATAAATGGGTCTGTCATTACCACAATTAAGACATTGATGTTTAATAAATTCTATTTTTAATGTTTTGTCAAGAATTTGATTTACATTTAAAAAATCAGATTCAAATAACATATAATATTGAATTGGACTTCCTTTTTCTGTCTGCATTTTTCTAAGTACTCCTTCGTATTGCATGTAAATTTTGCTTAATGAATTATCAATTTGAAAATGATAGTTAGATGCGCTATTTTTAACAGCACAAAGATACTTATAAATGCCAATTACTCTGTTCAATTCCATAGCCTCTTGGTTGCTGAAGAAAAGATTTCATCAGATAGAGCTTTTTTTGAAGTACCCAGAAGAGGTGCAAGAAGAAGTATTATTGCAATTGTTAGAATTCGCCGAAGATACCGAAGTCGGTAGAAAGTACGATTTCGTGTCTGTTAATTCCTATAGTGATTTTAAAGAAAGATTGCCTATTGTTTGTTATGAAGAAATTCAGCCGATCATTGAGCGCACAAGAAAAGGAGAGCATAATTTATTCTGGCCAACAAAGGTAAAGTTATTTGCAAAAAGTAGTGGTACTACCAACGCTAAAAGTAAGTTTATACCTGTAAGTACAGAAGCTCTTGAAGATTGTCATTTTAAATCAAGTAAAGATTTATTATGCCTTTATCTTAATAATAATGAAAACTCTCAATTGTTTACCGGTAAGAGTCTTCGATTAGGTGGTAGTAAAGAGTTGTATGAGGATAACGGATCTTTATTTGGCGATCTCTCTGCTATCTTGATTGATAATATGCCATTATGGGCAGAGTATAGTAGTACGCCTAGTAATAAGGTTTCCTTAATGAGTGAATGGGAGAGTAAACTTATGGCTATAATTCATGAGAGTGTTCATGAAAACGTAACTAGTCTAGCAGGTGTGCCGTCATGGATGTTGGTTTTAATGAATAAAGTACTTGAAGAAACCGGTAAGGAAAATCTTTTTCAAGTTTGGGATAATTTGGAAGTTTATTTTCACGGTGGAGTAAATTTTAGTCCATATAAGGAACAGTATAAAAAGATACTACCACGAAGTAATTTTAGATATTATGAAATTTATAATGCTTCAGAAGGCTTTTTTGCTATTCAAGACAGAAATGGAGCTGATGATTTGTTATTGATGTTAGATTACGGAATTTTCTATGAGTTTATTCCTATGAATGTTTATAGCTCTATAGATGAAGAGGCAATACCCTTATGGGAGGTAGAACTTGGTAAAAATTATGCCATCGTTATCACTACTAATTCTGGATTATGGCGATATAAAATCGGTGATACTGTACGTTTCACTTCTAAAAGTCCATACCGTATAAAAGTTACAGGGCGTACAAAGCATCATATCAATGTGTTTGGAGAGGAACTGATAATAGAGAATGCTGAAGAAGCGTTAAAAATTGCTTGTGCTAAGACCGGCGCAGAAATTATTGACTATACAGCAGGACCAGTTTTTATGGTAGATAAGGAGAAAGGTGCTCATGAATGGATTATGGAATTTAGAACCTTACCTGAAGATTTTAGTGCATTTGTAGAAATTTTTGATAATGCATTAAAAGCTCTTAATTCTGATTACGAGGCCAAGCGGCTCAATAATATTACATTAAATTCTCCATTGGTGCATAGTGCTCGGAAAAACTTATTTTATGACTGGTTAAAACTTAATAATAAACTTGGTGGTCAACATAAAATTCCGAGACTTTCTAATAAGAGAGATTATTTAGAAGAGCTTTTGCCAATGAACCGGTAATTTGCTCTATACACACTAAATATTAACCTAATCACAACAAAATTTTATTTTTAATCTGTTGATGGTATATTTTTATATCCTG
The DNA here is from genome assembly GCF_045063735.1 of Maribacter sp. Asnod1-A12. NCBI lineage: Bacteria > Pseudomonadati > Bacteroidota > Flavobacteriia > Flavobacteriales > Flavobacteriaceae > Maribacter > Maribacter sp. Asnod1-A12. The sequence goes on along the minus strand of NZ_JBEFNZ010000006.1, from coordinate 610,944 downwards.
ATACGTAATTTTTGTCTTATAGTTAATTTGTAGGTTTTTTAATCTAGGATTAGGACTTGTAAATGGAACTACATCGATAATTTGAGCGTGTAAACAATTAAATAGTAGTAGTAGGTGTTAATATTTCAACTTGCAGGAACAAAACTTAACCAAACTATAAATTTATTATTATGGCAGAGAAATTAGTAATCGTTTCCGATATGTGGGGCGCTAAGAAAGGTTTATGGATTACATCTTATTTAGGATACCTTCAACAATATTTTGATATTACTTTTTATGATAGCCAACAATTGGCAAATTTGGATATTCTTGTTCAGACCGAAGAGAATGTGCATAATGCATTTATAGAAGGTGGTACTGAGACTGCCGTTTCACATTTATTGAAAAAAGAAACTGAGCCTTGCTATTATTTAGCTTTTAGTACTGGTGCGACAATCGTATGGGAAGCTGCTAAAAAGGGACTGCCAGTTAAATCCTTATATGGCGTGTCGCCTACTAGAATTCGTAAAAAGAACGATAGACCTAATGTGCCTTTTCAATTAGTTTATGGTGCTAATGATAAGTTTATGCCAAGTCAAGAATGGGCGAATAATTTAGGTGTTGATATGGAGATATTATCCAATTATGGTCATACATTATATACAGATGAGAAAATCATTCAGAAAGTATGTATGGATTTATTACAAGAAGTAACTCAAATTGCGCCACAAATTAAAAAAGTGGTATGAAAATAATATAGAAAGTAAAGCATAAAAAAAGCGAAGATTTAAATCTTCGCTTTTTTTATATTCAGTAGTTTGTAAAAGTTTTATGAGACAGCCTTTAATTTTTTAATGGTATCATGGGATAACATTTCTTCTGCATAAGGTTTGGTGACTTTAAAATTAGTTTCACCTGAGCTTGGCATTTCAAACATGGCATCTGTAAAAATTGCTTCACACAAAGATCTTAAGCCTCTTGCTCCAAGTTTATACTCAATTGCTTTTTCTACAATATAGTCTAAAGCCTGATCTGTTATGCTGAATGTAATATCATCCATTGCAAACAGCTTTTCATATTGTTTAATGATGGCGTTCTTAGGTTCTGTCAATATAGCTCTTAAAGTCTTTTTATCTAGCGGATTCATATGGGTAAGTACCGGAAGTCTGCCAATAATTTCGGGTATAAGTCCAAAATCTTTTAAATCTCTAGGAATGATATATTGTAATAAATTGCTATCGTCTAAAGTGTTATCTGACTTTGAAGCACTATAGCCAACAGCCTGCATATTCAATCTTTTTGTAATTGCTCGTTCTATGCCGTCAAAAGCACCACCTGCAATAAATAAGATGTTTTCCGTGTTTACTTCAATGAATTTTTGATCAGGATGCTTTCTGCCTCCTTTTGGTGGTACATTTACTGTTGTGCCTTCTAATAATTTTAGAAGACCTTGTTGTACGCCTTCACCCGATACATCTCGGGTAATAGATGGGTTGTCGCTCTTACGGGCAATTTTATCTATTTCGTCAATAAAAACAATACCTCTTTCTGCTTTTTCAAGATTGTAATCTGCAGCTTGTAAAAGTCGGGTCAGAATACTTTCTACATCTTCACCAACATAACCTGCTTCAGTCAATACAGTGGCATCAACAATTGCTAATGGTACATTAAGTAATTTGGCAATGGTCTTTGCCATAAGGGTTTTACCGGTGCCGGTTTGCCCTACCATAATAATGTTACTTTTTTGAATTTCAATGTCATCTTCTGCAGATGAAGGTTGTAATAACCTTTTGTAGTGATTATAAACAGCAACAGACATTACCTTTTTGGTACGCTCTTGTCCTATAATAAAGGTGTCTAAAAAGCCTTTAATTTCTTGAGGTTTTTTTAAAACAAGTTCAGAAGAAAGATCGTTGGTCTTTGTCTGCTTTGATTCTTCGGCAACAATGCCGTGAGCTTGCTCAATACAGCGATCACAAATATGCGCATCTAACCCAGCAATCAATAAATTGGTTTCTGGCTTTTTTCTACCGCAAAATGAACACTCTAAATTTTCCTTTGCCATTATCTATCTTCTCTATTCTATTCCTTAACGATCTAAAATCGTTTTTGGTTTAAAAATCATTAATTTATTTGATTCAATTGGTCGAAATTATTTCTTTTCCCTTACCAATATTTCATCAATCATGCCGTATTTAAGAGCTTCGTCTGCTTTCATCCAGTAATCACGGTCACTATCTTCACGAACCTTTTCTAAATCAGTTCCAGAGTGATTTGCAATTATTTGATATAACTCGTCTTTTAATTTCAAAATCTCTCTAGCTGTAATTTCAATATCACTGGCCTGACCTTGAGCACCACCTAGTGGTTGGTGAATCATGACGCGAGAGTGTTGAAGACCACTTCGTTTACCTTTTTCACCTGCGCATAAGAGAACAGCTCCCATAGAAGCGGCCATACCAGTACAGATGGTGGCAACATCTGGAGTAATGAATTGCATCGTGTCATAAATACCTAAACCTGCATATACACTACCACCTGGTGAGTTGATGTAAATTTGAATATCTTTTTTAGCATCAACACTCGCTAAAAATAATAATTGTGCTTGTATAATATTTGCTACTTGGTCGTTTATACCAGTGCCCATAAAAATGATGCGATCCATCATTAAACGTGAATAAACGTCCATTGCAACAATGTTCATAGAACGTTCTTCAATAATGTTAGGCGTCATGTTCGTTGGGTACATGCTGCTCATGATAGAATCGTAATATGTGCTACTAATACCTTGGTCGTTTATAGCGAAATTCTTGAATTCTTTTCCGTAATCCATAAATTGTATGTCTATATTTTAGAGTAAAAAAAGGTGCCGAAAATTTCATTTCCGGCACCGTAAAGATACTTAATTTATTGTTTGGAATTTATCCATAAACTTCTTTCACGAAATTTTCATAGGTAACTTCCTTTGTCTTAAGATTCGCTTTTTCTTTGTAAAGATTCAATAGTTTCTGACTCATCAATTGTTCTGATAGTCTTTTTACTTCATCTTGGTTGCCAAGAACTCTTGCAGCAATAGAATCTAATTCTTCTTCTTTAGGATCTAATTGACCAAATTGTGCCATTTGAGAACGAATAAATCCTTTAGAGAATTCTTTCAATTCATCAAACTGAACTTGTAGTTCATTATCCTTTATTATTTTACCTTCAATAAGTTGGTAACGTAAGCCTTTTTCAGATTTAGCATATTCTTCAACAGCTTGTTCCTCAGATAATGGCTCTTCACCAGTCATTTGAATCCATTTTGTCAAGAAACCAGTTGGTAATTCAAATTTTGTATTGTCAATAAAATATTCGGTAACATCGTTCAATAACTTTTGATCCGATTGTTGCTCAAATTGTTTTTCAGAATCCTCTTTGATGCGCTCTTTTAATTCCTTTTCGGTCTTAACGCTGTCTGGGCCAAAAAGTTTATCAAATAATTCTTGATTTAATTCAGCAGCTTCTCTTTCGTTAATTTCAGAAATGGTGAAAGTAACTTCAGTATCCAATGCCTCAGCTTTCTGTTTATCAATGCCTAAAGCGCTTGATAACATATGCTCTTCATTGAAAAGACCCTTTGTTTTCAATGTAACAACATCGCCAACTTTTTTGCCTTTTAAAGCGTCTAAAGCTTTTTTGCTCTTCAATTTGTCAGTCTCAATCAATGTTTTGTTGTCGATTTCTTCTGCTTCATTAGCGAAAGTTCCACTTACTTCATCATTCTTGCTAACAACATCTTTGCTTACAAGTTTACCGTATTGCTTTTGAATACGTTCAACTTGCTCGTCGATCATTTTCTTGTCGGCAACAATTTTATATTGAGTGATCGCTTTTTTGGTTTTCAAAGAAACTTCAAAATCAGGAGCTAATCCTAATTCAAATTCAAAAGCCAATTCATCTTGGTCCCAATCAAAATTGTCTTGTTGTTTTGGTAAAGGGTTACCTAAAACGTCTAACTTTTCTTCAGTTAGGTATTTGTTAAGATTGTCTTGCAACAATTTATTTACTTCATCTACCAATACGGCTTTACCATACTGCTTTTTAATAAGACCCATAGGAACTTGGCCTTTTCTAAAACCAGGAATATTAGCTTGCTTCTTATAATCCTTTAAAATGGTATCAACCTTATCTTGGTAATCTTCTTTTGTGATAGCAACTTTAACTACTGCATTTAAATCGTCTATCTGCTCTTTCGTAATATTCATTCCTTAATATCTATTTGCATGTGTAAAATGGGATGCAAAAATACTACATTTTGCAAAGTCAACCAATTTTTTAAAGTATTGAATTTCAAATCACAAGCAACTATGACTTGTCATCTTTTAACAGTGTAAAAAAGATTGATTGTAAAAATGATAGCAAGAGACTAAAAATCAATGCCCACCAAATATTTCCAACCGCAAATCCGTCAATAAGTTTATCTGCCAATAAAATAATTATTGCATTAATGATCAACAAGAAAAGACCAAAGGTAATAACGGTTACCGGTAGCGTTAAAATCACTAAAATAGGTTTTACTAGTAGGTTTAAAATGCTTAAAACAACTGCTACGATTACTGCGGTAATAAAACTGTCTACAGATACATTGGGTAATACATTGGCTAGAATTACAACGGCAACTGCACTTAATAGAATTCTTAAAATTAGTTTCATGGCTTATGGTATTAAAGGTTTATAGTTTATTCTTGGTTTAAAAAGGTAATTGATTTTTCAAAGAACTGTTTTGGGTTTTCTGCATGTAACCAGTGCCCAGCATTATCAATAGTTTCAACTCTAGCCTTAGGAAAATGACGGTGTATGATATCAAAATCATTGTTGGCTACATATTCAGATTTATCACCTCTTAGAAATAGGGTCTGACCATTAAAACTATCAGAACTATTGATGTTGTCACCAATTTCTTCCATCTTATCGCTCAATACTTCTAAATTAAATTTAAAGCAAAGCTTTTTGTCATCGTTTCTTTGTAGGTTTTTCAATAAAAATTGTCTGATGCCTGGGTTGGATAGATGTTTCTTTAATTGCTCGTCGGCATCTTTTCTAGATTTTAAATTGGTGGTGTCTATAGCATTTAGACCATCAATGATTTCTTGGTGATGTGGTGGGTAATATTTTGGGGCTATGTCCGCTATAATTAATTTATTGACCCGTTCATGGTAAGTGCATGCGAATTGCATGGCGGTTTTACCTCCCATGGAATGACCTATTAATGCAGTATTTTCTATATCGTGTGCATCTAAATAATTTAGAAAATCATCAGCAAGTATGTCATAGTTGAAATCTGGCGAATGAAAACTTTTACCATGATTTCTTTGGTCGATGAGGTGAACACGGAATCCATTTTCTGCGTATTGTGCACCTAGTGTTTTCCAATTGTCAAGCATGCCCAGAAATCCGTGTAGAATACATAAAGGTTTGCCTTCTCCTAAAATTACCGAATGTAATAGCTGTTTCATTTTAATCTATGTAAATACATGTTCACCACATTGTCTAGCCCTAAGTATAATGCTTCACTAATTAGCGCATGACCAATAGATACTTCTAGTAAGTTAGGGATATTTTTGGCGAAATATTCAATGTTGTCCAAACTTAAATCATGACCGGCATTAATTCCAATTCCTAATTCGTTGGCACGTTTGGCGGCTTCAATAAATGGTCTTATAGCTTCTTCTTTATTTTTTTCGTAGTCCGTAGCGTAACTTTCAGTGTATAATTCTATTCTATCTGTACCTACCGCTTTTGCGCCCTCGATCATTTTTGGATTGGGGTCAACAAATATTGAAGTACGGATGCCGGCTTCTTTGAAGGTTTTGATAACATCGGTTAAGAATTCTTTGTGCTTTATAGTATCCCAGCCTGCGTTTGATGTGATGGCATCTACAGCATCTGGTACCAGTGTAACTTGTTCTGGTTTCACTTCTAGAACCAATTCAATAAATTTTGAAACCGGATTACCTTCAATATTAAATTCTGTAGTTACCGTGTTTTTTAAATCTCTCGCATCTTGGTATCTAATATGACGTTCATCTGGTCTAGGGTGAATAGTGATCCCCTGCGCTCCAAAACTTTCTAAATCTTTAGAAACCTTAAGTAAATCTGGAACATTGCCGCCACGGGCATTTCTAAGAGTTGCAATTTTGTTTACGTTAACGCTAAGTTTTGTCATTATGTCTTATTTACCTTTTAAGAGCATCAAAAATACAAATAAGGCACGCCTTTTGATATTATTAATTGTTATTTTGCGTTATATAAAGGTCTATGAATATTCAAGAACATATCATTACGAGCTTACCGGTATTCGATATCAACGATACTGCTGAAAAAGTATTGGCTTTTTTTCATGATACCACTTATTCCCATATCGCTATTTTGGAGGATGGAAGGTTTTTAGGACTTTTTTCTGAAATAGATGCAGACGGATTGCTGCCGGAGTCTAAAATTGAAGAGTTTAGATACGATCTTCAAAGTTTTTTTGCTCGTAGAGATACCAATTGGCTAGATGTGTTGGAAGTTTTTGCTAGAAATGAAGCCAATTTAATTCCGGTTCTTAATGAAAAAGAAGAAGTTACGGGTTACTATTGCTTAACCGATGTTGTTGCGGAATTTATTGATACTCCTTTTTTTACCGATCCTGGTAGTATTTTGGTAGTGGCAAAGGGTGTTAAAGATTACTCCTTTAGTGAAATCGCACAAATAGTTGAAAGTAATAATGCAAAGCTTTTTGGTGGTTTTATTACTGACACCCAAAATGATGTCATACAGGTGACTTTAAAGATTACTGCCCATAATTACAATAAGGTAGTGCAGACTTTTAGGCGTTATAATTATCATATTATATTCGGTAACAGCGATGATGAGTTTTTGGAAGATTTAAAGAATAGGTCAGATTACTTGGAGAAATACCTTAACGTATAATATGAAAGTAGCTGTTTACGGTCAAACTTATCAAGATAATGCCATTGAATACCTCATTGAATTGTTAGATGAGTTAAAGATGGTATCTGCAGTAGTTTATATAGAAAAAGAATTTTACGAATTATATAAGGTTAAAGGTAATAGTCAAACCTTTTCTGTTTTTACAATGGAAGAAGGGTTAAATGCTTCTTTTGATATGTTCGTTAGTTTTGGTGGCGATGGTACCATATTAAGGGCAACAACTTTTGTAAAAGACCTTGGTATTCCTATTGTTGGTGTTAATACCGGTAGGTTAGGATTTCTTTCAACTTTTAAAAAAGAAGATGTTAGAAAAGTAGTTCAAGAATTCAAGCAAGGTGCATATACTGTTGTGGAGCGTAGTTTGGTGCAATTGAATACGGAGAAATTGGATGCCGAGTTTGGGGATTTAAATTTTGCATTGAATGAAATTACCGTGAGTAGAAAAGAAACTACTTCTATGATTACGGTAGAAACATATTTAAATGACGAATACTTAACATCATATTGGGCAGACGGACTGATTATTTCAACTCCAACTGGATCTACCGGGTATTCCTTAAGTTGTGGAGGTCCTGTAATTGTGCCTACTGCTAAATCATTGGTGCTGACCCCAATTGCTCCGCATAACTTAAATGCGAGACCACTGGTTATTTCTGATGATACTATAATTCGTTTGAAAGTGTCTGGTAGAGAAGAAAACCACTTGGTTTCATTAGATTCTAGAATTGCATCATTAGAAAATGGAGAGGAGATAACTATTAGTAAGGCTCCTTATACCATTAAAATGATAGAGTATACTTCAGAAAGTTTTTTAAAGACCTTAAGAAATAAGCTTCTTTGGGGCGAGGATAGGCGAAATTGAGCCGACTTTTAAACAATAATTGTCTTTAATCGCTGTTTATCTTTTGAGAACATAAAAATTATTGCGTTTTCAATCCTATTTATATTATCTGCAATAATTGTAAAATCTATTTTATGCGTTACATAACGTTGTTAGTATTACTTTTTTCACTGTCAGGTCTGCAGGCGCAAACTTATGAGGTGGGTATTTTTGCTGGTGGCGCCAATACAATTAGTGATGTTGGTAGAACAGATTATCTTTTGCCTTCTAATATTGCCTTTGGCGGTTTATTTAAATGGAATGTGAGTAAAAGATATGCGTGGCGTGGAAGTTTAACTTATGGTAAATTTACTGCAGATGATAATAAATCTAGTTCAACTGCAAGACAACAAAGAGGCTATGTAATAGATAATTCTGTTTTGGAAGGTTCTGTTGGTTTAGAATTTAATTTTGTAGAATATAATTTACACAAGCTTGGTCCGGCATTTACACCTTATTTATATTCAGGTCTAACCTATTTTAGGTATGATTATCAATATTTTAATGGTGGTGTTTTACAAGATATAAATCAAAAAGAAGGAAGTTTTGCAGTGCCAATGACTGTTGGTTTTAAGTATCGTATCAATCAGTTTCTTATTTTTGGGGGCGAAATAGGGGCTAGGTATACTTTTACTGATAACTTAGATGGTAGTAATCCTGAAGGTTCTAACTTTGAAGAGTTCCAATTTGGTAATATTTTTAGCGATGACTGGTATGTGTTTTCTGGTCTAACCTTAACGTACACTTTTGGAAGAAAGCCTTGTATGGATTGTTTTGAGTAAATTTTAAGATGAGTGATATAAACGATATTGATAAACTGAATGTTCCAAAGCACCTTGCTATTATAATGGATGGTAATGGTAGGTGGGCTAAAGAACGTGGTAAACTAAGAGTTTTTGGTCACGAACATGGTGTAAAAACAGTCAGAATTGTAGTTGAGCAATGTGTTCAATTGAAAATTGATTATCTGACATTATATACTTTTTCTACAGAAAATTGGAATAGACCTAAGATAGAAGTGCAGACACTTATGCGCTTATTAGTGTCTTCATTAAAGAAAGAACTTAAAACTTTTAACAAAAATAACATACGTTTAAATACTATTGGTAACATAGATGCATTGCCTGTCAAGGCATACAAAGAGTTGGTCGAGGTAATGGATCAAACAAAGCAAAACACAGGCATGACGTTAACTTTGGCTTTGAGCTATGGGGCTCGTGAAGAGTTGCAATCAATGGTCAGAGAGATAAGTACCAAAGTTAAAAATAATATAATTTCAATTGAAAACATTGACCAAGAAATTATAAATAACCATCTTTACACGCATGATTTACCAGACGTAGACTTACTTATTCGTACTAGTGGAGAACATCGAATAAGTAATTTTTTATTATGGCAAATAGCGTATGCAGAGTTATATTTTATTGATGTATATTGGCCTGATTTTAGAGAGCATCATTTAGTTGAGGCCATAAGAAACTACCAGAACAGAGAACGAAGATTTGGAAAAACTAGCGAACAACTCACTTAAAGATATGACTAGGTTCATATCATTGAACCATTTTTTAACCACCCTATTAATTTTAACTACTTGTATTGCCGCTGCACAGGATGACACCTATGAAGACGGTAAAAGTTATATTTTAGGAGGATTAGATGTTACTGGTCTGCAAAGTTATAATGAACAAACTGTAAAAACGTATACAGGCCTTAGAGTAGGGCAGCCTATTACTTTGCCAGGAGAACAAATTAGCGAAGTCATAAAAAAACTATGGGGTCTTGAGCTTTTTAGTGAAATCGATATCTTTATAACCAATGTAGAGGAAAATACAGTTTTTCTTGAATTGAATATAATAGAACGCCCAACGTTAACTAACGTTAAGTTTTATGGAGTTAAAAAAGGTAAGGTCGAAGGGTTGATAAAAGATACCGACCTTAAAAAAGGGAAAAAAATCACTCAAAGTTTAATTTCAAATTCTAAAAACTACATCACCAATAAGTATAAGAAGCAAGGCTATTTAAATGCCGAGGTTAATATTGCTACATCTAAAGATACTACTGATGCTAATACGCAGTATATGGTAGTTAACGTTAAAACTGGTGATAAGGTCAAAATTCGAAATATTATTTTCGAAGGAAATGAGCAATTAGCAGATAAAAAATTACGTAAGGCCTTAAAAAGTACAAAGCAGAAAAAATTAGGTAGATTCTGGAAAAAATCTAAATATATTCAAGAAGATTACGAAGAAGATCTTGGTTTATTAGTTGATAAATTTGCGGAAAACGGTTACCGAGATGCCAGGGTAATTTCAGATTCAATTATTAAAGTTGATGAGAATAATATAGATTTAAAAATTAAGGTAGAAGAAGGGGATAAATACTATTTTGGTAATATTGACTTTGTCGGTAATACTGTATATACAGATCGTCAGTTAAACCAAGTATTGGGTATTAAAAAAGGCGATACTTATAATGGTGTTTTATTGCGTGAAAGAATTGCCGATAATTCAAAGCCAGATCCTAGCGATGTTACAAGTTTATATCAAAATAACGGGTATTTATTTTCTACGATTAATCCAGTAGAGATTTCAGCTGCTAATGATACCATCGATTTTGAGATAAGAATTATCGAGGGTAAAGAGACTTTCTTGGATCACGTTACCGTTTCAGGTAATGATAAAACTAATGACCATGTTATCTATCGTGAACTTCGTACAAGACCAGGTCAAAAGTACAATAAGGCCGATATCATTAGAACTATACGTGAATTAGGTCAACTTGGCTTTTTTGATGCAGAGCAGATAACACCAGATGTATTGAATGCCAACCCGAATGAGGGTACAGTTGATTTAGCATGGAACTTGGTAGAATCTGGATCTAGCCAAATAGAGCTTCAAGGTGGTTATGGTGGCGGTGGTTTCATAGGTACATTAGGTCTGTCTTTTAGCAATTTCTCTATTCAAAACCTATTTAATAAAGAAAAGTATAAGCCGGTACCAATGGGTGACGGTCAAACTTTTGCTTTGCGTTTACAAGCGAGTCAGACTTATCGAGTATATAGTTTAAATTTTGCTGAACCATGGCTAGGAGGTAAAAAACCTGTTCGTTTTAATTTAAGTGTTTCTAGAACTCAACAATTTGCAGCGTCTTATGATACAAGTGGTAATATTGAAATAGATAAAGATCAGCAATTTTCCATAACCGGTGTTACTGCAGGTTTGGCTAAACGAGTTCAATGGCCAGATGATTTTTTCACGATTTCTCATTCTTTAAGCTATCAGTTGTACGATTTTAGAAATTATGATATTGGTTTGTTCAATTTTGGTGACGGAAAAGCAAATTCTTTAGCGTATACGTTTGGGGTCTCAAGAAATGCAACTCTTGGTGGGCGAATCTTTCCAAGAGGTGGATCTAACTTTGAGATAAGTGCTAAGTTTACTCCACCATGGTCGTTATTCAGTGACAAAGATTTTAGGGAATTGAAAAATAGATCAGAAGAATTAGAATCAATGTCTAGTTTGACTACTGCAGAGCAAACAGAGTTAGAAGAGATTGATCAAGAACGATTTAAATTATTAGAGTACTATAAAGTTAAATTTAAAGGAGACTGGTATACTACGTTGGTAGATAAATTAGTGCTACGTAGTAATGCAGAATTTGGTTTCTTAGGTAGTTACAATAGCGCTGTAGGTAATGTGCCTTTTGAACGATTTTATGTCGGTGGTGATGGGTTAGGTAACTTCACGCTTGATGGTAGGGATGTTGTTCAGTTAAGAGGTTATGATGAGCAGGCAGTAACCCCTTATTCTGATGATGGTACTTCTGTAGATGGAGCTTTAATTTATAATAAATTCTCATTAGAATTGCGTTATCCGTTAACATTAAAGCCTTCTGCCTCTATTTACGGACTGGCATTTTTAGAAGGAGGTAATTCTTTCAACAATTTTCAGGACTTTAATCCGTTTGAATTAAAACGATCGGCCGGTGTGGGGCTACGTATCTTTATGCCAGCATTTGGTTTGTTGGGTATTGATTTCGGTTACGGGTTTGACGAGGATCTTAATCCAGCTTCTGCGGGACAGGGTCCAAGCGGATGGCAAACACACTTCATTATTGGTCAACAGTTTTAATTTTCATTGAATTATTATAATCGTGCTTAGTGCTAATCCTTTAATTTTAAAAGATTTAGTAATTTTGGCACGATATTTTCTATAGGATTAAACGACATTAACAATGAGTGCAAAAGCAAAAGTTCTTTTAATAGTTTCAGTCATTTTTATGACAATGCAGGTTGTTGCCCAGAGAGGCGTGAGAATGGCCTATGTAGATATGGAATACATATTACAAAATGTTGAAGAATATAGAGATGCAACCGAACAGTTAGAAGCTAAAGTACAGCGTTGGAAGATTGAAGTAGAGCAGAAACAAAGTATTGTGGAGCAGATGAAGAAAGATTTAATGGCAGAGAAAGTGCTATTGACTCCAGAATTGATTGCAGAACGAGAAGAGGAAATACAAATCTTGGAAAGGGAGATGATCGAGTATCAACAAGATCGTTTCGGACCACAAGGCGATTTGGTTTTGCAAAAAAGAAGGTTGATACAGCCAATACAAGATCAAGTGTTCAATGAAGTACAAAAAATTGGAACGAATAAAAAGTATGATTTTATTTTTGATAAATCTGCGGATGTTGTAATGTTGTATTCCGAAAAAAGACACGACATCAGTGATTTGGTCTTAAGAGGTATTGCCAGAACAAGAAAAGTTAGCAAACCGACAAAGAAGTCAAATGATCGTAGTAGATTAGATGATTTTGATGATGAAGAGACAGAAGAAATTAGTGATGCATTACAAGAACGTATAGATAATGCAGCTGAAGCGGCTGAGACAAGGGAGAAAACTGCTGCAGATGCTAAAGCTGAACAATTAAAATTGCGTGAAGAACGTAAGAAAGCTTACGAAGAAAGAAGAAAGAAGTTGTTGGAGGAACGCGAAGCTAAGAGATTAGAGAAATTAAAAGAAAGAAGCGAAAGCAAGGAAGACGAAGATAATACAGAAGACGAAGAAAATAGCGATACCGAAAAAGACGATAACGGTACTATTTAAATAGGTTTAACGACCGTACATTAACACTCAAAATTGAATTAAATTTTTACACTCATGAAACAAGTAAAACAAATTGTGGTAGCCTTATTGTTGTTCGTAGCAACGACAAGTTTTGTAAATGCCCAAAGTAAAGTAGCTCATATAGATGTTACTCAATTATTATCTGGAATGCCAGAAATGAAAGCGGCAGAAGCTGAGCTTAAAAAATTGCAAGAAACTTACAATGCTGATATTGAAGGTTCAATGACAGAATTGCGTAATAAGTATACACAATACCAAAATGAAGCTGCTGCAAAATCAAAAGAAGAGAACGAAAAAAGAGCGGTAGAATTACAAGGTTACGAAAAGAATATTGGTGAGGCTCAACAAAGAGCTCAACAAGAATTTCAAAAGAAACAAGCTGAGTTATTCGCTCCTATCTCTGAAAAAGCAAAAGCGGCCATTGAGCAAGTTGCAGCTGCACAGGGTTTTGATTATGTTATCGATGCACAAGCAGGTGGAGGTTTAATCGTTGCAAAAGGTAAAGACCTTTTAGCTGATGTGAAAAAGCAATTAGGTTTCTAATAAGAGACTTATATTAAAAAAAAAGCCATCTTAATTAGATGGCTTTTTTTATGCTTTGATTTTTCTCTTAATATTCGTCCATCGTAGTTTTTTGATGAATATGCCTTCTTCTTCGGTTACTAAATAAGCAGTATTATTTCGTGTGGCTTGTATGTACCCAAGCATATTGTTCCAAAATGACTTTATGGATTTATTTTTCATAGCCATTTTCAAAGAGGCAATACAGGTGATTATAAATCCATAGCGCATGGTATACATTGCCTTACCTTGTAATCTTTTTGCTTTGGCGTTATATGCTTTTCCGGTGGGTCTTAAATGCTTTACCTTAAGTTGGGTATCAGTATGAATAGAAAACCCGTTAAACCTTGCCAAGAGCTCATCTACTGTATCCCATCCCATTGCGTTCTTCAATCCGTCTATTGCCTTAAAACAAGCTTTAGAATAGGCTTTGATTGCGCCTCTAACATGATCTTTATCCATTGGGTGATTTAAAACCCATTTACCTGTGCTATTTTGCTCATAAATAAAGCCACCCGCAATACCTAATTTTTTATTTGTTTTAAAATGTGCGCTTATCACTTCAAAGTAATTAGAGGGTAATATTACATCGGCATCTAATTTTACAATGAAATCGTAATTGTAATCTAATAAGTTAAGTCCCTTGTTGAAAGCGTTTATTACTTTGCTCCCAGGCATGTGTTGTGTAGAAGAATTGGAATTTAATTTTTTAAACAAGGTGTTTTCAGAGCAGTATTTGTCTATTATAGATTCTGTAGTGTCTGTGGAGTTATCATTAACCAAAATGACTTCTTTGGGTAAAAGCGTCTGTTGTAAAATAGAGTCTAGCGTGCTTTTTAAAAAAGCCTCTTCGTTGTGTATAGGAATAACTATGTAGTAATCCATATTTGATATAGTCTCTTATTTTCTGGTAGCGTAAACAATATAGTACCTAGGTGTAAATAACCTCAGAAAAGGTCTAAAGCCCAGCTTTTTTACAGGATTGCTCCATTTCATTGAATCTTGTATTTCCCAACCGGCTTTTTCCAATAGCCAATCAAATTGCCAATCCTCAAACTCATGATAATGTCTATCCCATTTATCTGTTTTGCTTCTATACGCGGGTGAAAACCAAAGTTTTAATGGAATACTTGCTACAAGTTTTTTAGATTTAGAATTAGATAAGAGGTGTAACGGAGCTAACAAGTGCTCAAATATTTCAAATGCTGTCATCACCTCGGCATCTGTATTGGTTACCACACTAAAGTCAATATCTAAATCCTCTCCGTTAGTATTGGTTACTTGGTAACCGTCTTGTTGCATTATTTTAGTAAACGGATTCTCTACCCCTAAATCTAGTATAGACTCATTGGTGTTGATGTGTTTACGTAAAAATTGTAATGTATGCTTGTAGCGTTTGTTCGGAAAAGTGTTCTCGTACATGTTTAGATTCTGTATACCATTGCATTGACGTTCATTCCGGCGCCAACACTAGCAAAGATAACAACATCTCTCTTTTTAATTTCCTGATTTTCTAATTTACCTTCTTTCACGAGGTCAAATAGGGTAGGTATGGTAGCAACAGAGCTGTTACCTAACTTAGAAATACTCATTGGCATAACACCTTCCGGCATTTCTTTGCCATATATTTTGTAGAAGCGTTTTACTATGGCTTCATCCATTTTTTCGTTTGCTTGGTGAATAAAAATCTTCTTTACCTCTTCAATTTTAATACCGCTGTTATCTAGACATGATGCCATAGCTGATGGTACATTGGTAACGGCAAATTCATAAATTTTTCTTCCTAGCATTTTTATGTAGTATGCCTTTTTTTCGTCGTCTTTATTATAAGTTTCACCAAAGAAAAGAAAGTTGGCTTCGTCATTTGCAAATGTTGCCGACTCATGAGCAATGATTTCCCCGCCATCATCTGATCTTTCTACGATAGTAGCACCGGCACCATCTGAATAGATCATAGAATCACGGTCATAATTATCTACAATTCTTGATAATGTCTCAGCACCTATGACCAAGCACTTATTCGCAATACCACTTTTTATAAACGCATTAGCTTGGATCATACCTTCTAACCAACCTGGACAACCAAAGATTAAATCATAAGCTACACATTTAGGATTTTTTATCTGTAATTGATGTTTTACCCTGGTAGCTAAACTTGGTAACGTATCTCCTTGTATATAGTCGTCTTTAAGGTCTCCAAAATTGTGGGCAACGATAATATAGTCTAGCGTTTCTTTATCTAGTTTGGCATTTTCTATAGCCTTCTCTGCGGCAAAGAAAGCTAGGTTAGATGTAGTATATTCTTTGGGGGCATAACGTCTTTCTTCAATACCTGTTATGGCTTTGAACTTCTCTATAATAACCTCATTATTATGTTTGAAGGAAGTGCCGTCTAAATTTAAAAAATTATGGTTATTAAAATCTGTATTAGAAATTTTTAAATCAGGAATATAACTTCCTGTTCCCGTAATTGAAATGCTCATTTTTAAATTTTGAATTGTAACCGAAATTTAATCAAATTGTAAAAAATATTATATGCATGCATAATAAATTTTACGATGGTCAAGCCATTTTATTTTATTTGCGGAGTATAAAAAAAGCCTTTTCAAAATGGTGAAAAGGCTTTGTAGTATAGGTTTGTAGCTATTATTCAGTTTCCATATACGCTTCTATGGGTGCGCAAGTACAAATTAAATTACGGTCTCCATATGCATCGTCAACTCTACGTACAGATGGCCAAAATTTATTATCGGCAATGTAGGGTAGAGGAAAAGTTGCTTTTTGTCTGGAATATGGAAATTGCCAATCATCTGTGGTAGCCATTTCTAAAGTGTGCGGTGCATTTTTAAGTACATTATTTGGCTCGTCAATATTTGATTCGTCAATTTCTGCACGGATAGATGACATGGCATCACAAAAGCGGTCTAATTCAGCTAAATTTTCGCTTTCGGTAGGTTCTATCATTACCGTTCCTGCTACAGGAAAAGAAACTGTTGGTGCGTGAAAACCATAATCCATAAGTCGTTTTGCAATATCTGTAACTTCTATACCATTTTTTTTGAATGGTCTACAGTCCAAGATCATTTCATGGGCAGCTCTTCCTTTTTCACCTGTATAAAGTACATCGAACTTACCTTCAAGTTTATGCTTAATGTAGTTGGCGTTCAAAATTGCAATTTTTGTAGATTGAGTTAGACCTTGCTCTCCTAACATTTTAATATATCCGTAGGAAATAAGGCAAACCAATGAGCTTCCCCATGGTGCTGCGGAAATAGCCGTAATGGCATCTTCACCACCAGTTGTTATTACCGGGTTACTTGGTAAAAATGGTACTAATTGCGGAGCAACACATATTGGACCAACACCAGGACCACCACCACCATGTGGTATGGCAAAAGTCTTGTGAAGGTTCAGGTGACAAACATCTGCACCAATAGTTGCAGGGTTAGTTAAGCCTACTTGTGCATTCATGTTGGCGCCATCCATATAAACTTGTCCGCCGTGGTCATGAATTAATTTTGTAATCTGTTTAATCGATGATTCAAATACGCCATGCGTAGATGGGTAGGTAACCATCAAGGCAGCTAATTTGTCTGAGTGTAATTTTGCTTTCTCTTCTAGGTCGGCAACATCGATATTTCCTTTTTCATCCGTTTTGGTTACCACAACTTTCATACCTGCCATTACCGCAGAAGCCGGATTGGTACCGTGTGCAGAAGAAGGAATCAAGCAAATATTTCTTTCAGATTCTCCTCTAGATTCGTGATAAGCTCTAATAACCATCAATCCTGCATATTCTCCTTGTGCACCAGAGTTTGGTTGTAATGATGTATCTGCAAAACCTGTGATAACCGATAGATCTTTTGCAAGTTCTGTTAATATGGTTTGGTATCCTTGCGCTTGGTCTACCGGTACAAATGGGTGAATATTACCCCAATTAGATGAACTTAAAGGTAGCATTTCACTAGCTGCGTTTAACTTCATGGTACAGCTTCCTAAAGAAATCATACTATGGTTAAGGGCTAAATCTTTACGTTCTAGTTTTTTAATGTAACGCATTAATTCAGTCTCTGAGTGATAAGAATTAAATACCTTGTTCTCCATGAAAGAACTACTGCGCTGAATATTATTTGGTATTGAAGTTGAGTCTAATAAGCTTGTAACTTCTGGTGCTGACTTACCAAGAGCTTTCGCGAAAATAGATGCAATCTGATTAAGGTCTTTTAAAGAAGTAGCTTCATTGACCGCAATGGAAATAGTATCATTATCTACATAGTAGAAGTTTACTTCATTAGCTTCGGCTATTGTGCGTATTTTTTTAGCATCTGCCTTTACCGTTATTGTATCAAAATAAGCAGAGTTTATTTGATAAATACCCAAGTTTTCAAGAGTATCTACCAAAGTAACAGCAGTACCATGAATTTTTGAGGCTATGTATTTTAGTCCTTTTGGACCGTGGTATACACCGTACATACCTGCCATTACAGCAAGCAAAACCTGTGCGGTACAAATATTAGAAGTTGCTTTGTCTCTCTTTATATGCTGCTCTCTGGTTTGCAAAGCCATTCTTAAAGCTGGCTTACCATCAGTATCTTTTGTTACACCGATTATTCTACCAGGTATGTTTCTTTTAAATTCTTCTTTAGTGGCAAAGAATGCCGCGTGAGGACCACCATAACCAAGTGGAATTCCAAATCGTTGCGTGGTACCTACAACTACGTCTACACCAAAATCTCCTGGAGGAGTTAATAGCACTAAGCTCATGATATCTGCAGCTACTGCTACTTTGATATCATTTTTTTTTGCTTTGGCTACAAAACCAGCATAATCATATACTTGTCCATATTTACCAGGGTATTGTAATAATGCACCATAAAAATCAGAACTGAAATCGAACTCTTCATGGTTGCCTATAACCAATTCAATTCCTAATGGAATGGAACGTGTTTTTAAAAGTGATAATGTTTGTGGTAATATTTCTTCGGACACAAAGAATTTTACAATAGCATTCTTTTTCTGTTCACGACTTCTAACATCAAAAAGCATGGTCATAGCTTCTGCTGCTGCCGTACTTTCATCAAGTAGAGAGGCGTTTGCCAATTTCATACCGGTTAAATCCGATATAATAGTTTGGAAGTTTAATAATGCTTCTAATCTACCTTGGGCTATTTCAGCTTGGTAAGGAGTATAAGCGGTATACCATCCCGGATTTTCTAATATGTTTCTTTTGATCACCGAAGGAATCAAACTTTCATGATATCCTAAACCGATATAGGTTCTGAAAACCTTGTTCTTTTTTGATAACTCCTCTGTGTGGGCAAGAAACTTATGCTCACTCATGGCAGGATCAAGTTGTAGAGGCTCTTTTAAACGAATATGATTTGGTATGGTCTCAAAAATAAGCTGTTCCAGATTTTCAACACCTACCGTGTTGAACATGGTATTTAAATCTTCTTCCCTAATGCCGATATGGCGTAAAGCAAACACGTCAGTCTTCATAGATACTATTGTTATATAAAGTGTAAAATTACCACTTTTATGTGTTTTAATTAGTGCCGTAAGATGCTCATAACTTGAAAGTTTTTAACCAAAACAAAAGGTTATAAACACTTTAACTACTTTTGTTAAATGACCATGATCAAAAAGATTTTTGATTTTTACCTTGATGCTAGTATTCATGTGGCATTGGGGATATTTAGTTTAGTACATGTTACTGCATTAACGTTAGACATAAGTGTTCCATTACAACTCTATTTTTTTATATTTTTCGGGTCAATTGCTTGCTATAATTTTGTGAAATTTGGTGTTGAGGCTGAAAAGTATATTCTTGTGACAAATTCTTATCAAAAAAATATTCAATTTTTTAGTTTTGGTTGTTTACTTGTTGCAACATATCAATTATTTTTTTTGTCGGAAAGGGTATTTGTTGGTCTATTTATTCTAGCAGGTATTACAGGGCTTTATGCATTGCCTGTATTACCCAAGCATAAAAATTTCAGAAGCTTTAGTGGATTGAAGATTTTAATAGTTGCAGCAGTTTGGGCTGGTGCTACCGTGGTATTGCCGGCTATTTCTGTATTAGATTATATTTCTTGGAACGTAAAAATAGAAACAGTACAACGCTTTCTTTTTGTGCTGACACTTTTGGTGCCTTTTGAAATCAGAGATTTAAAATATGACAATGTATCGCTTAAAACTTTACCGCAAAGAGTAGGAGTAAAAGGCACAAAAAAGATTGGATATTGCTGGACAATTATTTTTTATACGATTACTTTTCTAAAAACAGATTTAGATACTGCCCATATTACTGTTAAAACATTGCTATTTATAATATTACTACTAATGATATATAAAACAGGATTAGGGCAAAAGAAATACTTTTCATCTTTTTGGGTAGAAGCAATTCCGTTATTTTGGTGGTTTCTTTTTGTTATAAGTAAAAAGTATTTTACTTTGTTTTAGAAAAGGATTCTTTCATTTTTTTCTTCTCTTCCTCAGTCAGTGCTGCAAGTCTTGCTTGATTGCAAAGTGAGGTTAACTTAGTGTTGTCTTTACTATGCTTTGCACAGGTTTTACACATAAGTAAGTGAAACTTTAACTTTATTTTTTCCCAAACAGATGCCTCCTTATATTGGGTTTTATTGCAAATTACTGCTGCCTTTTCACATGAAATCATCATAACTAAAACCAATTTTGATTTAAACAACCCATTAAGCCTGTTCTGGCTCTATGTATCATTACCCATAAGTTAGACGCATTTATTCCTAAAGCATTACAAATATCTTCAGTTTCCATTCCTTCAATGGTTTTCATTGTAAAAACTTGAGCTTGTTTTTTGGGTAATTTAGATATGCAGTTTTGTATGGCTAGACCTAATTCTTCATTTTCAATTGCATCATTTTCAAAATTGCTATTGGGATCGGCAATGCGTTCTTCTAACCAATCCCCTTCGGCATCGGTCTGCGTACTATAGCTCATACGAACTTCTGCTTTTCCTTTTTTTGAGTTTATTTTGCGATAATGGTCAATGACTTTACGTTTTAAAATTGCAATTAACCATGTGCGTTCGGCTGCATCTCCTTTGAAATTTTTAGCAGACTTAAGTCCCGCTATGAAAGTTTCTTGAACAAGGTCTTTTGCGATTTCGCCATCACTTACTCTGGTTACTGCGTAATTATATAGATAGTCTGCATAAAGATCTACCCACATATCGGGATTTAAGTTGTGTGTATCCATTTTTAATTCTGCATTTCAAAAGTAATTTAATTTTATCTATTATTATTACTTTTGGATATAAACGCTTTATTCATGAGAAATTTATTGTTTTTTGCCATAATACTTATGGTTCAAATTGTTTCAGCTCAAATGGAGTCTCAATCTATTAATGATTTCATAGGGCTTGATACTTCTAAAGAAATTTTATTAGATGTACGAACGCCTCAAGAATTTTCTGAAGGACATATAAAAGGAGCTTTGAATATAGACTGGTTGTCAAATAGTTTTAATCATAGGGTGTCATTTTTGGATAAAAGTAAAAAGATATATGTGTATTGTAAAATGGGTGGTAGGAGTCTAAAATCACAATCAAGGTTAAAAGAACTTGGTTTTAAAAATGTTGTGGACTTAGAAGGTGGTTTTGACTCATATTCTAAAAAAGACTAGCTTTTATTGCTAACAAGTTCGGTTAATATTTTTGTCAATTGGTTTTCGCGTATTGGTTTTATAATATATTCAGATACTTCGCTGATTTTTTTTGTTTTTTCAAAGTCTACTAAGTCTACTGACGAGGATAATATATATATGGTTATATTTTTTTCGATTTGTTTTATAACCGATATGTAAGCTGTCATAAATCCATAACCATCCATCACTGGCATATTAATGTCAAGAAATATAACATCTGGTAATATATTATGATTGTTCATATTGGCTTTGATAAAAGTCATGGCTTCTGCACCATCGGTAAACGGCATAATATTTCCAACAGAATTATGTGCTTCTAATGTATGAAGTATGGTGTATTGAAAAACCTCATCATCATCGATTACGCAGACTTTAATTTTATTGCTCATTTAATCAAATTAATTTAGTGTTATATAAAATGTTGTGCCAACATTGACTTCACTTTTTGCTGTAATTGATCCTCCCATAGATACCAATTGTGCTTTAGTTAAAAATAAACCAATACCCTTTGCTTCTGGGTGTTTATGAAATACTTTGTTAAGCCCGAATAATTTATGGCCATGACTTTTCATGTCTATGCCAAGTCCATTATCTTTAAATTCTAGTTTGGTTTTACCATCTATTGTTCTAGAGGTTATGCATAGTTCTAATACTCTTTTAGGTGATCTATATTTTAATGAATTACTAACTAAATTTAGGAAAATACTTTCTAAATAAACAGGATTATATAGTACATTTCTTGCTTTGGAAAAATCACAATTTATAATTGCACCGGTTTCTATTAATTCTGCAGCTAAGATTTCTTTTGTTTTGTCTAATGTTTTTTCAAAAGATAATTTATGTTGAACTTTTACTATACTCTCCTTTACTGTTATGGTTTCGATCAATGTATTTAAAGTTTCTGTTAAATGGTCTATTACGGTTTCGAATTTTTCAAATATTTCTACTTTTTTAGCTTCGCATGTAGCATTTCTATATAAATCTAATAGTGCATTTAAATTACTTACCGGAGACCTTAAATTGTGTGATGTTATATGATTGAATTCTGCTAATTGTTTATTTTTAGATGTTAGTGTTTTTGTGAACGCCTCTAAACTTTTATTCGTTTCTAGAATTTTTTGCTGAGCTTCTACTTGCTCGGTAATATCTTGACTAGATCCAATTAATTCAACAACATTGCCTGCGTCGTTAAGCAATACTGCGCCAATAATTTCAATTGTTCTAATTCTACCATCATTTTTAATGATACGGTGTTGGAATTTGTTGAACTTTTTTGTTTTGAGTATTTCTTGGCTTACTCTAATAACCTTTTCTTTATCGTCAGGGTGTACTCGTTTTAGATACTTATTGAAATTAAGTGACTTACCTGATTCAAAATCTAAAATCTTCAGAAGATTAACAGATTTTTCCATGACGTCATTCATAATGTCCCATTTCCAATGACCAATGCTAGATAATTGTTCGGCGAAGTTTAAAAGTTGATTTTTTTCTAATAGGTCTTGTTCTCTTTGTATACGATCTGTAACATCTTGAGCAGTACCAATTAGTTCAATAATATTACCATCGCTATCATTGACTATTTCAGCCATTAGCTCTAGTGACCTAATAGATCCGTCATTCATTAAGATTCGATATGATAAATTACCTTCGCTATTCTTGGTGCTAATAATATTATCTATATGTTTAGCTACTTTTTCAATGTCTTCTGGGTGTATTCTTGTTAAGAATAATTCCATGTCTATCTGTATGCCTACCTCAAGATCATATAATTTGTAAAGGTTATCTGACCATTTTGAAAAACCTGAATTTGGATTCCATTGCCAAGAACCCATTAGAGCCATTTCTTCTGTAAAGGAAAGTAAATGATTTTTTTCTTTAAGTAACTGCTCAGTTTTTACAATTTGGGTTATATCTTGTGTCGTACCTAATAATTCTACATCACCATTTTTGTCCTTAGTAATTTCTCGTCTTACTTCTAAGGTCTTTATTTCATTGTTGTCTAGTATAATTCTATATCTTGATGTAGGCTGTTCTATGCCTTTTAGTAGATTACTTATAACTTCTTTAACCTTTTCTTTATCTGGGGGATAAACCATTGATATTGCTCTATCGATATTTACTTCTGAGCTTGGTTCAAATCCGTATATTTTATATAAGCTTTCAGACCATTTAAAAATATTTTTTTGTGGTTTCCATTCCCACAAACCTAACATGGCAATTTCTTCAGCAAGGTTCAATTGCCGGTTTTTTTCTAAAATCTCTAATTCTTTGCGTTTAAATTCTGTTATATCTTGGCATGTGCCAGACATTTCTAAAACGTCGCCTTTTTTATTTTTAATGACTTTACCAACGGACTTAATGGTTTTAATTGAGCCATCATCTAATTGAATTCTATAGACAGATTCAGGAAAATCACTGGATTCCATAGCGCCTTTTAGGTTGGCATATACAGTGTCTCTATCTTCGTCATGTACATAATTAATATAGGTTTCAAAGGTTAAGGAGGCGTCTTTATCATGACCATAAATAGCATGAAGGTTATCTGACCAAAAAACTTCATTCGTAGGTGTATTCCATTGCCAATATCCAATCATTGCCATTTTTTCAGCAATGTTGAGCTGTAAGTTTTTTTTAGATAGTTCGTATTCTTTAGCTTTAAAATCAGTTATATCTAAACAAGTTCCTATAAATTCTTGTAACCCATCATATTCATTTAGGCTGGCTTTACCAACAATGTGAACAATTCTTACCTTATTATTTTTATGTACGATTCTATGGGTAAAATCATAAAAGTTATGGTCTTTAATTGATTGGTTTACAGATTTTTCTATAAACTCTTGATCGTCAGGATGAATTCTTTTGAAATAAGAATTAAAGGTTAGTTTTTCTGTTTTTGGATGATCAAATATTTTGTAGAGATTATTCGACCAATATGCCTCATTAGTTTCTGGCTTGTACCTCCAGTATCCCATTGTGGTATGGTGCTCTGCGAAATTAAGTATTTGATTTTTTTCTGTTAGTTCTTGTTTTGCTTTTATCTTATTGGTGATGTCTCGTGTTGTGCCAATCAGATCTTTATCATTATTACTTTTGTTTGAGACCATGTCTGCTGTAATCTCTAATGTTCTTATACTTCCGTCATTTATGATTATACGGTGAGTAAAATTGCATTTCGTACCGGTATCTTGAACAAATTGCATAGCATCATCAACAATGTGTATATCTTCAGGATGAATGCGCGTATAAAGAACCTCAAAATTCATAGGTTCTCCATAATCGAAATCCATAATTTTGTATAGGTTGTCAGACCATTTAAATATACCTGTGTCGGGGTTCCATTGCCAGCTTCCAGCCTCATTAGTGTTTTCCGTTAATTGTAACTGACGTTTTTTTTGTAAAAGCACTTTTTCTTCTGCTTTTTTCTCTGTGATATCTTGACAAGTGCCTACCATTTTTATGGCTTCGCCTTTTGCATTTGTTATTACTTTTCCTATAGAACTTATGGTTTTGATGGTGCCATTATTTAATTGAATACAAGAAATTGAATCAGAGAGGTCATTGGTCTTTAAGGCAAGTTCAAATTTGGCAGCTATTTTTTGACTATCATCCTTATGAACATAATTAAGATAAGTATTAAAAGAAATAGGTTCATCCTTAGAGTGGTCGAATATGTTATATAAATTGTCTGACCATTTTAAGACGTCCGATTGTAAATCCCATTCCCAAGATCCAGATTTGGCTAACCTTTCTGCATAGTTTAGTTGATTGATTTTATTAAGTATATCTGTGTTTTTCGAAATATCTACTGTTACGCCATATATTGCCCAGTTCTTATTGTCTTTTGGTATAGCCTGCGCAGATGTTCTTACGTGGCGGGTGTTCCCTTTTGCTGTTAAGATGTAATATTCCAACTCGAAAGAGATACCATTTGTTATAGCTTGGTTGTGTGCTAATAAAATTTGCTTTTTATCATTTTCATTTTTAAGGTTTCCATAGATATTTTCTATTTGCGGAATGTAATTATTTGGTACCTCATGAATTTCCTTTAAAATATTATTCCAAAAAGTTATATTCGAATTAACTTCAAAATGAAATATACCTAACCTATTGCTACCATTTGTTTTTGAAGATAGTTTTTCGGTTGTAGAAAGAATGTTGTCCCTATTCATTTCTAAAAGATATAATTGTTTTAAGCTTAGAGTGCATTGTAATTATTTATAACTAAAATATTTTTTGTGGTAATTTGGCTACAATATAATTATTAAATATTTGATTTCTAGTAAGTTTCTAATTTTTGTAAATTTTGAATTTCAAATAAAAGGATACGTGATTAGTTATTGAGATTATTTCTATTAACTACACTTGGTGATAATCAGAACGATGTTGGCCTCTAGACGACTTTTTAAAATTATAAAAAATCAATTATTATAATAGATTAGGTTCTGTAATGTTGTTAACTTAAATCCATTATTTTCGTTCACTAACTTATTTTGAAGTATTTTATGTGTTATTTAAAATTAATGGACATTTTTAAAAATGTTTTTAAGAATACAGTATTATTTTTAATTGTTTTTTTTACTTTTCTTAGTATCTATAAAGTTCAGGCCCAAAACGATACAATTTTTTATGACGCAAAATGGAAGGTTACTTCTAAACAAGACGCTTCTTTTTTTAGACCCAAAATTGAAAAGGTAGGCAATTTGTACAGGGTAGAAGATTATTTCATAAATGGTAATCTTCAAATGAGTGGTATTTCATCTAGTAATCTGAAAGATATATGGGAAGGTGTGGTAAGTTGGTATGATGAAAGTGGTAAGCTTTATCAACAAGGTACTTATGAGAATAATAGATTAAATGGAAAATATACTTCATATGATAATGGTGAAGAATTAATTGGCATTTATGAGAATGGGAGTTTTGTTTCGGGTAAAATGGTTTCTGATTATGGAGATGGACATTTTTACCAAGAAAAGAAAGGTGATTCATTATTGCAAGTGTATTATGATCAAGATTTTAATGGTATTCGGTATGAGAATTATAGCACTTCAAAAAAAGGTAATTACTTATCTAAATATTATGGTCAAAAGGGAAAATTAATAGGAGAAAGAGTTGTGCTTAATAATGGTTATGCAAAGGGGGTAGAAGTATTCTATTCTTATGGTCCTATGAAAGTACAGTCAATAAACTATTCTCCTTATGGTCGTCAACTAATATCTTCAATTTTCTATAATAATGGTCAGGTTAGGGAAAAGGCATTTATTAAAGATAAATGGGAAAAAGAGTTTTATTCTAAAAATGGAAGATTGCTTGGTAAACTGGCATATACTTTAGATAGAGATTATCTACGACCATTTAAGGGTGAAGAAATCAGGTTTCATACAAGAGATAATAAGGGGTATAGTGAAGGTATTAGTTCCATAACAAGCTATGATGACAGTAAAATAATTAAAGAACAGTTTTTTAATACTGATGGAATTTTAATAAGATTCACTGAATTCAATAATGGAGTTACTTCTCTTCAGGTAACATATAATGACGAAGGAAAGGAAATTTACAGAATGAAATATGAAAATGGCTTTCCCTATGATGGTATACAAACACTATCTGATAGAAAAACTGTTTACAAGGATGGTGAATTAATTGAAGAAATCCTTTTTTATAGAAATACGAAGTTGCCTCAAAAGAAAAAGACCAAAACTAATGAGGTTTATTATGATTTGGAAGGAAATGTTTTAGGAGAACTTGAACTTAAATATGAAAACCGATATGGTACGCCTTGGGAAGGAGAACAATTTACATTAGGTGCTGAAAGTGGTGAAATAATTGGCATATCGGAATATAAAGAAGGTTTTTTAGTAAAGCGTACCGATTTTAGAAAACGCTTAGTTACTAAAGATAAGTATCAAACATTTAAAAGAGTAGAGGAATACGCAGCTAAAAGCTATGATAAAATACGTGAAATTCGTTTTTATAGTAATGATATCATTCAGAGCTATATTACTTTTTTAAATTATCGTGAAGTAAAAGGTGTTTTTTATGATAAGAGCGGTAATGAAATAGGGGTTTATAACTATACTGAAAAAAATGGAAAGTTATATAAATTTTTCAATGATACAGATCTTGTACAATTATTTGAAGACTATGATAATGGTAGTATAATAGCATCTAAGCGCTACGAACAACAAAGTAAAACTAATTATTATGATCTGTATTCAATTTTAATATATGAATTGGATATCAATTGCTGTGAATCGTATTATAGTGCTAAAAATGGAGAGCTTATAGGTACGTTAATATACAAGAATAAAAGACCTTGGGAAGGTATTGCTTATAATAACAATGACAGAACTAAGTATGTCATAAACAACGGTATGCGTGAAGGCGATTATGTCAAATATGATTATAGTGATAAGATTGTAGAAGAAGGGCAATACACAGCTAATAAAAAAGAAGGTTTGTTCAACTATTTCAATTATAACGGTACATTAAAAAAGAGTGAAAACTATAAGGATGGTAAACTTGATGGCGAAGTCATTTATTACGATGATAAAGGAAAGTTAATTACAAAAATTACGTACCTGAACGGGAAACCTCAGAATGGTACAAAACTTTTAAGTAGATATTCAAGTAAGGGGTCAAATCAAGAAATCTTTAAAAATGGTTTATTGGTAAAACGTATTACCTATAGAGATAATGCAAAGAGTGTAAGTACTTTTGTAAATGGAACTGAAGATGAAACTATAGTATATTACCCAGAGTCTAATTTAATACGAATTAAATATCGAGTAAAGAATAATTATATAGATGGTGAAGTCATTAGATTTGATAAAGAAGGAAAAGAAGAGCATAGAGCAACATTAAATAAAGGGGGGTTGGTTTCAGGATCTATCTTGTTGACTTCAAATGACTATAATAATAGGGTAAGTCATATTCAAATAGTTAAAAACGAGGAATATGTTGAGGTAAGCATATTTGATATCGACGGAGTATCCATCTTTGAGGCGAAAGAAAAAATTATTCTTGGTTCTCAAATAGAATATTTAAACCGTTTAAATTTTCCCGTTAAGTATATTGATGCTTATCGATTGTATTAAGATAAACAATGCTTCTTATAAAAATATTACTAGTAGAGTAAGAAAGCGACTAGTTGAAGGAAGATTATTATTTATGTAAGAATATCATTTTACGGTTATCTTGTTTTAATATAAAAAAATGGGATCTTAACATTAAGGTTAAGATCCCGTTTTGGTTCAAATGTTTAATTTAATACTATTGCTCTAAAATTAATGTATTAGCTAAGTATAGTTTTATTTCATCTTCAGTGAGACCAGCTTCCGTTTCATTTTTATAGGCTAAACGAATTATGCCTTTTTCTATTTCTAAAAAGTCGTGGTCGTTACTTATGTTAGAACATAAAAAACTTTTTTCAATTTCGCATCTTTCAGAGTGACCAAACCCTAAAGCGTGACCTAATTCATGTTTGAACAATACTTTTGATGTACTAGATAACCATATTCTACTGTTGCTTAATACTGCGTTCAATTCATTGGTCATTGCATAACCGCTATAGGTTTTTCCATTAATTATTTCGAACATATCTTCCCATAAGCTTTCAACTTCGGCGGTTTCACCAAAAAATACATGGGCATTAGAAGCTTCTTTGGTATCAACTATGGTGATATTGAAATCACTGTTTTCAAAAATTTCATTGTATTCTTCAATGACTTCTTCAATGTTTATTTCTAATGTTTCTGTAGCACCGTCTAGAAAAATTTTCATGGGTTCTGTCCATCGTGTGTTATTTATTAGGTCATTGTGGGTCGGTGATTTCCATAAAGTCAAATAAATAAAATAATCAATCTCTTCTTTTTGATCATCTGTTAAAAGATCGTATTCGTTAACGTCATTAATTAATAACTCGAATTGCTTTTCGACCAAGTCTACACCGTTAAATGCAGAAACCGTAAAAGGTAATGTACTACTTGCTTCAAAATCTAAGACCGTATTTGCCCCTACACTTAGCTCACCTGTTGTTTCATTAATCTCTAAACCACTTTCAGTGTCAATCTCAAAAGAAAGTTGTGTGTCATTTGCTTGGGTTGCAGAAATAATCCCAATCGCTGTACCTTCTTGCGAATGCTCATCAATATTTAAGGAAACCGAATTTATGGTTAAAAGACTAGTTTCGCTTTCTTCGTTTAAATCGGTTGTTGTTACATCGGAATCGGTACTACAAGACACTATAAATAGGTATATTAACGGAATTATCAACTTTTTCATTAGGTATGATTTTGTTTTGAAACCTAAAAATAATAAGTCGATGTAAAGCTGAAAATAAATTGTTGTCATAACCCCTATATAAAGTGTATAGGGGTTGTTTGTGTATGTTTCTCGATTTTAATATTCGTTTTTTTACAAATACTTGGCGAGCTTACCTTGAAATTATTTGCTTCTTGATTTTTTTAAATTATGAGATTTATAAATTGTTCATAAAAGACCGGCACGTTCCAATAATGCTTCCACTTTGGGCTCGGCACCTCTAAATCTTTTATACAGCACCATTGGGTTTTCTGTGCCACCTTTAGATAGTACGTTGTCTTTAAACTTGGTAGCTACCTCTTTATTGAAAATACCTTTTTCTTTAAAGTAGGCAAAGGCATCGGCATCTAAAACTTCTGCCCATTTGTAACTGTAGTAGCCAGAAGAATATCCTCCTTGAAAAATATGTGAGAATGCTGTACTCATACAAGTTTCTGGTGTTTCTGGGTATAGGCTTGTGTCTTTAAAAGCTTCATTTTCATGTGCTTTTACATTGGTAATGCCAGTTGGGTCAACACCGTGCCAAGACATATCTAATAATCCAAAACTTAATTGACGTAAGGTCTGCATCCCTTCTTGAAAAGTGGCAGACTCTTTTATTTTTTCAACTAGTTGGATTGGTATCGTTTCTCCTGTTTCGTAATGTTTCGCAAACAACTCTAATGCTTCCTTCTCATAACACCAGTTTTCTAAAACTTGACTCGGTAATTCTACAAAGTCCCAAAATACAGATGTTCCAGATAGGCTAGGGTAGGTGGTGTTTGCCAGCATACCGTGTAAACCATGACCAAATTCATGGAATAAAGTTGTTACTTCATTAAAAGTCAATAATGAAGGCTTGCTCTTTGTTGATGGTGTAAAGTTGCAAACGTTCGATATATGCGGACGCACATTTTCACCGTTTCTCTTCCATTGCGATTTAAAAGAAGTCATCCATGCGCCACCTCTTTTTCCTGCTCTAGGGTGAAAATCTGCATAGAACAATGAAATAAAGTTTTTATCGGTATCGTACACTTTATATGTTTTAACCTCGTCATGATATTTTTCAATGTCATGAACTTCTTCAAATTGTAAATCGAATAAGTTTTCAGCTACTTTAAAAACACCGTTTATTACATTTTCAAGTTTAAAATAAGGCTTCAACTTTTCATCATCTAAGTTGAATAATTCTTGTTTTAATTTCTCAGAGTAGTAGCTGCTGTCCCATTTCTCTAAGCGGTCAATGTTGTCAAGTTTTTTTGCAAAGTCTTCCAATTGTTTAAACTCACGTTCTGCAGCTGGCTTTGCTTTTTCTAAAAGTTCATTTAAGAAAGAATGCACTTTTTCAGGAGTTTCTGCCATACGCTCTTCCAACACAAAATCGGCATGCGTTTTATAGCCTAATAGGTTGGCTCTCTCGAAACGTAATTTGGTTATTTCTAGCACATTTTTTTGATTGTCCAATTCATCGTTATGAAAAGCTTTGCTGCCAAATACCAATGAAAGTTTCTTACGAAGTTCTCTGTTTTTAGCATATTTCATGAAAGGTATATAGCTTGGGTAATCTAATGTGATTATCCAACCATCTTCTTTGCCTTTTGAAATCGCCAACTGTGCGGCAGCTTCTTTTTCACCTTCTGGTAATCCGTCTATATCAGCTTCATCCGTAAGGTGTAATTGATATTTATTGGTTTCGGCTAGTACATTCTCACCAAAAGTCAGTTTAAGTTTAGCCAATTTGGCATCTATAGCTCTTAAGCGGGTTTTCTTTTCTTCAGATAGATTAGCTCCGTTTCTACTAAAACTCTTGTATTTTTTATCTAAAAGAGTGTTTTGCTCCACAGTAAGGTCTAAACTTCCTTTTTGATCATAAACTGCTTTTACTCTTTTGAACAGGTCTTCGTTTAATGTAATGTCATTACCGAATTCTGATAATAACGGAGAAACCTCTTGAGCGATTTTTTGAATCTCCTCGTTTGTTTCTGCAGAATTTAAGTTGAAAAATACACTTGATATTCTATCTAATTGCTGTCCTGAAAATTCTAAGGCTTCTATCGTGTTTTCAAATGTAGGCGCATCGGTATTTTTAGTGATAGCATCTATTTCTGCCCTAGCGTCTTCAATAGATTGTAGAAATGCTGGCTTAAAATGCTCGTTTTCTATTTGTGAAAATGGAGCGGTATCAAATGGGGATAATAATGGATTCATATTTCTAGTATTGAGAAATTAGATTTGAGAATTGAAATTTCTTGTAGATGACTATTTACCGTTTACAGCTTTAGCGCCATCAATTACTTTTTGTTTTAAACCTTCTTTATATAAGATAATTTTGTCCAAAACACACTTGTCTGAGCTACCGATAATTTGTGCAGCTAATATTCCTGCATTTTTTGCTCCGTTTAATGCAACAGTAGCAACCGGTACACCACCAGGCATTTGAAGTATAGATAAGATAGAGTCCCACCCATCAATAGAATTGCTGCTTTTAACAGGAACTCCAATTACAGGTAGCGGAGACATAGAAGCCACCATACCTGGTAAGTGAGCAGCGCCACCGGCACCTGCTATAATTACAGAATAGCCATTAGTGTGTGCATTTTTACTGAAATCGAATAATTTTTCTGGTGTTCTATGTGCAGATACTATATCGACATCTACTTCTATATCAAAACCTTTTAAAATATCTATGGCATCTTGCATTACGGGCATGTCACTTGTACTACCCATTACTACGGCTACTTTACTCATATTTTTTATTTTGAAATCACTTGAATTGTTTCCTTT
Source organism: Maribacter sp. Asnod1-A12 (assembly GCF_045063735.1). Lineage (NCBI taxonomy): Bacteria > Pseudomonadati > Bacteroidota > Flavobacteriia > Flavobacteriales > Flavobacteriaceae > Maribacter > Maribacter sp. Asnod1-A12. Next base: position 578,657 of record NZ_JBEFNZ010000006.1, on the reverse strand, counting down.
ACTTTTTCGGCAATCGCTCTCGCTTTACCTAAGTCATTATTTACGATGGTAACATGTCCCATTTTTCTGAACGGTCTTGTTTGTGCTTTGCCATAAATATGAGGCGTTACTCCTTCCATGGCTAAAATTTCTTCTATATTTTTATAGACAACATCACCTGTGTAGCCTTCTGCGCCTACTAAATTGACCATTACACCAGCAACTTTGCTATCGGTGTTTCCTAAAGGTAAACCTAGAATACTGCGAATGTGTTGTTCGAATTGATTGGTGTAGCTGGCTTCAATACTGTAGTGCCCGCTGTTATGTGGTCTTGGTGCTACTTCGTTGACCAAAATTTTATCATCTTCGGTTTGGAACATTTCAACTGCTAACAAACCTGTAAGTCCTATTTTATCTGCTACTTTTAATGCTAGTGCTCTTGCTTTTTCAGCCACTTTCTCATCAATACGAGCAGGACAAATAACGTATTCTACTTGGTTGGCTTCTGGATGAAATTCCATCTCTACAACTGGGTATGTCTTAATTTCTCCTTCAGAATTTCTTGATACGATTACTGCTAATTCGTTTTTAAACGGAATCATAGTTTCGGTAATGCATTCTCCCGTAGGTAATCCTTGTAAATCGTCTAAACTACGAACAACTTTAACTCCTTGTCCGTCATAACCAAATTGAGCTACTTTCCACACAAACGGAAATTGTAAACCTCCGTTTTCAATACTATCTTCAATTTCACTCAAGTACGCAAAGCGCTGAAAATCTGCAGTTGGTATTTCGTTATCTACATAAAATAACTTCTGTTTTGCCTTATTTTGAATAATACGTAACGCTTTTGGTTGCGGATATACTTTTACGCCTTCATGCTCTAATTTTTCTAAAGCATCAAGATTTATATTTTCAATTTCAATGGTCAACACATCTACATTTTTACCAAAATTGTAAACGGTGTCAAAATCTAAAAGACTTCCTTGTACGAATTCGTTACATGACATTCTACTTGGTGCTTCAGAAGAAGCGTCTAGAACTTTGGTGTAAATATCCCATTTTCGCGTTTCGTACAACATCATTTTACCTAGTTGACCACCACCTAATATGCCTAATTTAAAATCTGAAGAAAAATAATCCATATAATTGTTGCTTTGGGCAGTTGAAAAAACGCCTTAAGTACAACAAAAATACGGTTAAATCTTAGAAACCAATTCCTTTCTAATCAAAAACACAAGGCAATACCTTATCTTTGCAGACCTTGATAATTTATGAAAATTGATACAAATTCACGACAAGTTTTTTAAACCTTACCTCAGCGAATCTGAAATTTTGCAGGCTGTAAAAACGGTTGCAGATAAAATTGCCGAAGATTATAAAGATGAGACGCCCATTTTTGTAGGTGTGTTGAATGGGTCTTTTATGTTCGTTTCAGATTTAATGAAAGCCTATGAACACCCTTGCGAAGTTTCTTTTGTAAGACTTAGTTCTTACCAAGGCTTAACTTCTACCGGTATTGTAGAGACATTGTTAGATGTGCCAGAAAATATTGAAGGGCGTAGTGTCATTATTTTAGAAGATATTATTGATACAGGGCGTACCTTGCAGAAATTGGTGCATTTATTTTCTAAAACCAAGGTTAAAGAATTTAAAATAGCCAGTCTTTTTTATAAACCAGATGTATATAAGGGCGAATATGCCATCGACTATTTTGGCTTGGCAATACCTGACAATTTTATTGTAGGTTATGGTCTAGATTATAAAGAACAAGGACGAAATTTAAAAGAAGTATACCAACTAAACCAGAAACATATGATTAATCTTGTACTCTTTGGTAAGCCAGGAGCCGGCAAGGGCACACAAGCACAATTTCTAAAAGAAAAATATAATTTAAAGCATATTTCTACCGGAGATGTTTTTAGATTCAATATCAAAAATGGAACGGAGTTAGGTACTTTGGCTAAGTCATATATTGATAAAGGAGAGCTAGTGCCAGATGAGGTAACGATTAAAATGTTGCAAGAAGAAGTGGAGAAGAACGCTGATGCTGACGGATTCATTTTTGACGGTTTCCCAAGAACTGCTGCACAAGCCGAAGCTCTTGATAATTTCTTAGAGTCTAAAGATATGAGTGTTAACGCTACTATTGCTTTAGAAGCAAATGACGAAATTTTAATTGATCGTCTTTTAGAAAGAGGTAAAGTTAGTGGCAGAACAGATGATCAAGATGTAGCCAAGATCAGAAATCGTTTTGATGAGTACAATGCAAAAACTACTCCTGTAAAAGAATTTTACGAGGCTCAAGGTAAGTTTCATAGCGTAAACGGTATTGGCTCAATAGCTGATATTACCGAGCGTCTAACGAAAGTAATCGAAGGCTTAAAATAATATTGATTTTTTATAGCAATTTGTTTGCTGTAAATTTTTGAACTGAAAGAATAATAATGACCGAAGGTAATTTTGTTGACTACGTAAAAGTGGGTTTGACTTCTGGTAAAGGAGGCAAAGGATCTGTGCATTTGCACCGTGAAAAATTTATTACCAAAGGTGGTCCTGACGGTGGTGATGGTGGTCGTGGCGGACATATAATTGTTCGAGGTAACGAGAACCTTTGGACCTTGATTAATTTTAAATATACAAAACATTTTAAGGCAGGTCATGGTGCGCACGGTAGTAAAAGCCGAAGTACTGGGGCAGATGGTGAAGATGTATACCTAGATGTTCCATTAGGAACTGTAGTAAAAGATTTTGAAACCAAAGAGGTGCTTTTTGAAGTTACTGAACATGGTGAAGAAAGAATTCTACTTAAAGGTGGTATGGGGGGGCGTGGTAATTGGCATTTTAGAACATCTACAAACCAAACACCTAGATATGCCCAACCCGGTATGGATGGCTTGGAAGGGGAATTTCTGTTAGAGCTTAAAGTATTGGCAGATGTTGGTTTAGTTGGTTTTCCAAATGCAGGGAAGTCTACTTTGTTATCAGTTATAACATCAGCAAAGCCAAAAATTGCCGATTACGAGTTTACCACGTTAAAACCTAATTTAGGTATTGTGGAATATCGAGATTTTAAGAGTTTCGTAATGGCAGATATTCCTGGTATAATTGAAGGTGCTGCAGAAGGTAAAGGTTTAGGACATTACTTTTTAAGACATATAGAGCGTAATGCAAATTTACTGTTCTTAATACCTGCGGATAGTAAGGATATCAGCAAGGAGTATGAGATTTTATTGGATGAACTACGTCGTTATAACCCAGAGTTGTTAGATAAAGAACGTCTTATCTGTATCTCTAAAAGCGATATGCTTGATGAGGAGCTGATGGATGAAATGAGAGAGGAACTGAATAAAGAATTAAACGGAATGCCTTTCATGTTTATATCATCTGTTGCGCAAATGGGTATTGTAGAATTGAAAGATAAACTTTGGGCAATGCTTAATTCTTAATAAGAATTATGAAACAATACCTTAAAAATATTGTTGAAATTAATGATAATAGGAAAAGCAGAATTTTTGCCTATTTCATTCAGATTTTAATCTTCATTTCTATTGTTGCTTTTTCATTTGAAACAGTATCGGATTTAGAGCCCAATACCAGAAAACTTTTAAGAGTAATTGAAATATTCTGTGTGGTAGTCTTTACCATAGAATACTTGCTTCGTATTTATGTTGCAGATACCAAACATAAATTTATATTTAGTTTTTTCGGAATAATTGATTTTTTAGCAATACTGCCTTTTTATTTGGCGCTAGGGGTTGATTTAAGATCTCTTAGGGCGTTACGCTTTTTAAGATTATTCCGTATTCTTAAACTAATGCGGTATAATAAAGCCATTAAGCGTTTTACAGCCGCAATTAGTACGGCAAAAGAAGAAATACTTCTGTTCTTATTTGTTACTTTAATATTGATTTATTTTGCTTCTGTAGGTATTTACTATTTTGAAAATGAAGCTCAGCCAGAGCATTTTGCATCTATTTTTGATAGTCTTTGGTGGGCAATTATTACACTAACTACTGTTGGTTATGGAGATGTTTATCCCATTACAGTTGGCGGTAAAGTTTTTACTTTTTTTATTTTAATGATTGGTTTAGGAGTCGTAGCTATTCCTACAGGAATAATTTCTTCAGCGCTTACCACGTCTGTTGATAAGAAAGAATAGGAGTATAGGAAGTTTTAGGTGTAACGCTTAGTCGAATACCTTCTAAAAAACATATATTACTCTTTTATTTTCTTTAAATTTAAGAAAATGCAATATCATGAGAATCCTTTTTTTTAGTGTTGTACTACTAGTTTTTACTTCTTGCGGATCAGCGAGGGTCAATTATGATTACGATGATCAGACCGATTTTACATCGTATGCTACCTATAATTATTTTGGAGATATGGAAACTGGTCTAAGTGAATTAGACGAGAAAAGGTTGATGGATGCCTTAGATGCTACTTTGGGCGAAAAAGGATTTATGTTCGCTGAAGAACCAGACATGTTCATTAATATTAAGAGTACTGTCTTTAAAGCTCAAGCAGCGAACAACGTAGGTGTTGGTCTTGGTGGTGGTAACAGAGGTATTGGTGGCGGAGTGTCAATAGGTATTCCCGTTGGTGGACCAAAAATGACAAGAGAGCTTCAAATAGATTTTGTAGATTCTAACAAAGACATGCTTATTTGGCAAGCCATTAGCGAAAGTCCATTTCGAGAGGGCGATACGCCTCAAGAAAAATCAGAAAAGATTCAAGCTGTGGTTGATAAGGTCTTTAGCAAGTATCCACCACAATGATACTATTTTACCTTAATAACGTAAGTAGCAATTAGTTGATTTTTGATTGAAATATGAACGTCGTACAGCCCTTTCTTTTCAAAGTTTTGTACTAAGCTAATCTTACCTTCTTTCTTTATAATATTCGGATTCCCATTTTTTTGACTCCCACCTTTGTTCAGCAATAGCTGTGTATTTCCAGTAAATTCTTTTGGTACTTTTAGTGTAAAGGTTACCGATGCTCCTTTTTGAATATTATTATGCATTGCAACTGGGGCAATAGGAATTATCGGTGCTAAAAAAGCTTCTTTGTAAATGACTGGTCCCGCAATAAAAGCATCTAGATTTTCCTTTTTTATAGGTTGACTTCCTTCTTTTTGTATTGGAAAATGATTTTTTGAAAATAATTCAGCATCCGCAAGAAAATAGCCATCGAAATAGTCTTGCTGAAAAAACGGAGAGCCATTAACAACTATAGTTTCTCCGGCAGACCAAGTAGCATCGCACAGATACCACTTATCATTTATCTGAACCCTATTCCAAGAATGATTGGGTGCGCTATCCTCTTTTAAAAGTAAGTTAGGTGTACGTCCGTAGCCATCGATAATATCACAATTAAATCCTGCCAAATTTGCCATTTCCTTTACCAGATACGCATAACCCGTACAGGCAGTTTTTCGGTCTTCTAATAAACTTTTAAAGACTTTAGGTGTAATGCTTGAGTTCCAATCTAAAAAGGCTTCTCGGTCTTTGGCAAGTCTTTTTCTCTTTGAGCTTATTTTTAGATAGGAAGAATAATCATTGGCAATGTTAGAACTGACCCAAGTGTATATTGCCCTAAATTTTTCAACATCGGTTTTTAATGAGGCGGTTAAATTATGGGTTAGTACAGGTAGGTTTTTAAGGCTCGCATTCTTATAATAATGAGCAATGCTGTCCGCTTTTGTAAAATCAATTTCTTGAAAATCTGCACGTTGAGCAAAGCTCGTTATTGAAAATAAGAGCGTAAATAGTACAACAAGGTTTCTCATTATTTAAAAATATCCCCGATCTTCTGAAAAATATTTCTTTTGCTCGTATAAGCTCCGCCAATTACAACCTCGCCCATCAGCTCAACATCGTAGGTGTCGAATGTAATATTGATATCTATATCAGCACTACCGTTTGCTGCAACTTTGTACATTTTGGTTTCATATCCTATAAAACTAAGTACTAGAATGTCATTCTCTTCTAGTTGTTGAGGAAATTCAAATTTACCATCAAAATCTGTTTGTGTACCTACTGTAGTTCCTTTCAAAACTACGTTGACGCCAGGTAATGGCTCATTGTTTTCATCTACTATAGTGCCGGTTAAGGTGTATTTTTCTTGTACTACTTGTACTTTGCCTACAACACCTTCCAATGATGACACCATTTCAATAGGTGGCTCTAAACTTGCAGTTTCTTGACCTTTAACTTCAGTAGCGCATAGGGCTAGTAGAGAAAAACTCATCATTGCAATTCCTTTATGTAACATAGAATTATTCATAGTCTGTAAAGAGTTGGTTTCATATGTTTTTAATTGCGATGCCTTGAACATTCCGCAGGCTTTCTTATTGCCTTGGCTCAAATAATTTATAAGTTCATTATCAGAAAAATTGGTGAAATCAATAACCTCTTTTTCACAGCTTTGGCAAAAACCTCCCTTTTCGGTTTTACTAAAATTACTGAATTTTTCTTTGCAAGGTTCTTTTACGTCAATTGTTAATGTACTTTTCATATTATTTTGGTTTTATATCTATACCCCTAAAGTAAAATGGAACGGGGTCTTTTAAAATAGATAATGAGTGAAGCGTTACTTTCAATGAGTTAACATGGTATTCTTAAGTTTATTAATCGGTTTTAAAGGAGTAAACAACTCTATTTCAAATGTTAATGTTCTAAATTGATAGTGAAATAAAACTGCTTAAAATAAAATCCTGTTATTTTTGTAACAAAACTCAAAACGAGCGTCATATAGTCTGACACGTTAAAAACTAACTCACACAAAATGAAAAAGATTTATTTTCTAGCTGCCGGACTGGTAGCCTTAGCTTCTTGTAAAGAGGAAGCGAAACCTACTGCGGAAGTAGAAACAATACCTGGTATTGTTCTTACGAACATGGATACTACTCAAAACCCAAAGTCAGATTTTTATAATTATGTGAACGGAAACTGGATGAAGTTTACCGAAATTCCTGATGATAGAACTAGCTGGGGCGGTTTCAGTGTACTTCGTAAATCTACTGATGACGATGTTTTAAAAATATTAGCTACCGCAAAAGAAAGTGGAAATTACGCTGCAGATACGGATCAAGCCAAAGCATTGGCAATTTTTGATACTAAGTTAGATTCTGCTGCTAGAAACAAAGCGGGTATTACTCCCTTAACTTCGGCATTTGAAGCAATTGCTTCGGTAAAGAATTTAAAAGATTTACAAACCGTATTGGCAACCAATGCTGCTGTATCTTCTCCGTTCTTAAATATTGGTGCAGGTGCAGATTTAAATAACAGTAGTATGAATGCTGTTTATTTAGGTGCAAACGGATTAGGTTTGCCTGATCGTGATTTCTATTTAGAAGAAGATGAGAAGTCTATTGAAATACGTGAAGAGTACAAAAAACACGTATCTAAAATGTTGCAGAAATTAGGTGATTCTGAAGCTGATGCAACAAAAGCTGCCGAAAAAATTCTAGCGCTAGAAACGCAATTGGCAGAACCTCGTTTAAATAAAGTAGAGCGTAGAGATGCTAGAAACTACAATAACCCAAGAACAATTGCTGAGGTAGATAAAATGATGTATACTATTGACATGAAAAAACTTATCTCTGATTTAGGGATTACTAAAAAATTTGATACACTTTTGGTTACTCAATTAAGATATACCGAAGCATTGGACAAGTTCTTAAAAACAACACCGATTGAAGATATCAAAACTTTGGTAAGATGGGATACCTTTAATAGTGCTGCCGGAAAATTAACAACTGAAATTGAAACTGCAGATTGGGAATTTTATAGTAAATACCTTAGAGGAGCAAAAGAACAACGTGCTGCAGATGAGCGTGCATTGGCAACAGTAAACGGTACTGTTGGTGAGGCTTTAGGTCAATTGTATGTAGACGCTAAGTTTCCGCCAGAAGCAAAGGCTAAAGCTGAATTAATGATTGCGAATGTAATCGATGCTTTTAAAGAACGTATTTCTGTTTTGGATTGGATGAGCGATTCTACAAAAACCAAAGCAATTGAAAAGTTAGATAAATTCACCGTTAAGATTGCTTACCCGGATAAGTGGGAAGATTATTCTACTATGGAAGTTTCTGCAGACAAGTCTTACTTTGAGAATATGACTGCTGTTAATAAGTGGGGAGAGTTAAAGAACTACTCTGAAATTGGTGAGCCTGTTGATAAAACGGAATGGGGAATGTCTCCACAGACCGTAAATGCATATTTTAATCCGTTGAACAATGAGATTGTTTTTCCTGCTGCAATCTTACAACCTCCTTTCTATAACTATACTGCTGATGAAGCTGTAAATTATGGTGGAATTGGTGCTGTAATAGGTCATGAAATATCTCATGCTTTTGATGATAGCGGTTCTCGTTTCGATGCTGATGGAAACCTTAAAAACTGGTGGACAGATGCGGATTTAGCTGCTTTTACTGAAAGAGCTGATGCTTTAGCTGTACAGTATGATAGCGTAATGGTATTACCAGAAGTTTATGTAAACGGTAAATTCACTTTAGGTGAGAATATAGGTGACTTAGGTGGATTACTAGGTGCTTATGACGGACTTCAGAAATACTACGCTGAAAACGGTCGTCCTGAAGATATTGATGGTTTCACTGCTGAGCAACGTTTCTTTATGTCTTGGGCTACAGTTTGGAGAACGAAGAGTAGAGATGAGGCTTTAAGAACGCAGATCAAAACTGATCCACACTCTCCAGGTATGGTAAGAGCAACACAACCTTTGTTGAACATTCAAGAATTTTACGATGCCTTTGATATTAAAGAAGGTGATGCTATGTATTTAGCTCCTGAAAAGAGAGTTAGTATTTGGTAGATTATTTTTTAGTAAAAGACGAAAAGGGCGCTACATTGTAGCGCCCTTTTTTTGTGTTATTTCGTCCTTGCGAGGAGCTTTTTCGCGACGTGGCAATCTGTTAGTTATTAGTTATGGGTGAGTTTTTAGTCAGCTCATAAACAGATTACGTCACTACGTTCGTAATGACGATCAGCCTATTTTAAAACGTCTTTTCGAGGAGTATTTTCGCGACGTGGCAATCTGTTTGTTATTAATTGTGGGTGAGTTTTTAGTCAGCCCAAAAGCAGATTATTTCACTATGTTCGTAATGACATTAATTCCCCACCGAAACACGAACTCCTTCACTATGACTACTAAATTCTGGTGCATACATGCTTTGTATGGTGGTAATGCCATTACTGAAATCTCCGGCATTATTTACACGTACATCATATTCAAAGACATAAACACCTTTTGGTAAATAGTCAAAGAAGAAATTGGTACTAGCATCTTTAGTGCTTTCATAATAGCCTAAGCCGTCTTGCCATTTGTATCTTGAAATTACGTTTACAGGCTCAAAACCGGCAGCACGCATATCTTTCATGTGTATGAATTCCATATCTCGGTCTGATCTCAATTCAATTCTAACCTTAACCAAGTCGCCCACTTTTAACGTAGTATTATCAGTCACTTCAGAAATCACCTCACCAGAATCCGTATTCTTTTTCAAAAAGATTTTTTTCTTCAAATTCAACGGAGTCTCAGCACTTGTAATTTTATCCAAATCTTCAAAATATTGCCAGTACAATGCTCCCCAAGCAATTCCGTCGCCTTTTTTACTGATTTGTACTTCACCCATTTTTGGTTGAATCTCAGCAGTGTTCCAAGAGGTTTTAAAGTAGCCTGTTCCTGCTTCGACTTTTACATCTTCTAGTTTAGAAGTATCAATTTCTTCTCCGCCAATTAAAACTTCGACTGCGTCTGTAACCGATAACCACTCGCTACCTTGTAATAACAAAGCATAAACAGCTTCGGTAGTTGCCTTTGTAGTGCTCCATTGATTGGTCTGCTTATTTTCTAGTAACCATATTTTTAGATTGTCTACAGTTTCTATGTCGGCAGGGCGGATTTCAGAGAAAGCTTCAATTAGTAAAGCTTGTGTTTCTATAGGTGCTTGATACCAAAACCATGAGCTGGTATTGCTTTTCCAATACATACCCAATTCATCGCTAGTTATGCTATTTTCTTCTAAAGCGCGTAGAATTTTGGCAGATGTTTTCACATCGTCTTTTCGGTGTAAAACCAAGGCTAACATTCCTTGTGTATATAAACCTCTTTTTTTCCAATATTTCTGAGATTGCCTTAAATAATACGCGGTTATCTCATCTACTTTTTTAGAGGTTTTAATTTCTGGAAAAAAACTGCGCATATATAAATAATGCACCTGGTTTGCACTTAAATGATCATCGTTTATATTCGATGTGTATTTCTTCATTTGCTCGTACTCTTTCACAAACTCAGCATCTAAATATGAAATTGCTTCTTCAATCATATCTGATTGAGAGTTGAACGAAGTTGATAAATTTTGGTTGTTGAGCGTGGCTGAAGTGATTAAATGATTCAAATGCCCCATTCCCGAAATAATATGTTGGGTAATGTATCTATTATCTGGACCACCATTGAACCATGACCAAGCTCCACTTGAATTCTGATTTTGAGCCAGCTTGTTCATGGCTGATTGTTGCTCGTTTTTCATCTTATTCAAATTGAATAACAAACCGATTCTTTTCTTTTGCTCGGTTTCAGATTGTGCATCGCGTAACCATGGTGTTTCTTGAATTAACAGCGATTTTAATTCCTCGTTCTTTTCTAGGTTGCTTAATAACGCATCTGAATTTGCCCATTGATCAAACACTTCACGAATTCTTGGGTTACTGTTCGCAATATGACTAGCCAAGGTGTTTGCGTAATATCTTGAGAATGTCTGCTCGTTACAATCGTATGGGTACTCCATTAAGTAGGGTAATGCCTGTACTGCATACCAAGCTGGGTTAGATGTCATTTCTAAAGTCAGCTTATGGTGTTTCAGCGTAGTCGATGAGGTGTTCCTTAACTTGTCTAGGGTAAACGTCTTGGTCTGATTGCTACGAATCCACATAGGTAATGTTTCCGTTACCAAAGTTCTGTTTGATAATACAGGCAGCATGTTTTGTTCGCCATCAGAGAAATCACCTGCTTTTGCAATGATTTTATATTGAACGGATTGTAAATCTTCAGGAATATTCAATTTCCATGATACTTGGGTATTCCCCATAGCATTAACTTCAAAAGATGATGTATCTAGTGCATTGGAAACAGCTAACAATTGTTTTGAAATATCTATGCCAGTTACCGCATCTGTCAATTCTAATTTAGCCTGACCGGAAAGTAGCTTTTCAGTAAGGTTAGAAATTTTAGTGCTAATTATAATCTCATCACCCTCACGTAAAAACCGTGGTGCATTTGGGATTACCATCAATTCTTTTTGGGTTACCGTAGATTGGTTGGTTATCGTGCTTTTCAAATTTTTGGTATGTGCCAAGAGTTGTAAATTCCAACGGGTCAATGCTTCGGGAGTAGTGAAATTGAAACTTACATTTCCTTCTTTATCGGTCTGTAATTTCGGAAAGAAAAAAGCGGTCTCTTGAAGGTTTTTACGAATGCTAACCGAACCAAAATCTTCATTGTCTGTCTCTGGTTCTGTTGCAGTTTCGGTAATTTCAATACCTGCAGCTCTGCCTTCTAATTTACTTTCTATACTTGCATCAGAATCTTCAAGCATTACTGCTTCTTCTAATTCTGCACCATCAGCCATCATAGATTTTCTCAAGGGTGCTGAAGATCTTGTATACATAGAGGGCGATTCATAGAAATTTCCATATGTATGAAAATCTAACCCGAACGAATCGAAAGAATCAAAATTTAAACTTGGATAACTCATGTCTATATAATTCGAAAATGTATAGAAGCTGCTGGTGGAAAAACTGTAATGAGCGTTAGTTCTTCTTCGAGAATAATAATTAGGCTGGCTTATAGGGTTAAAGTTCCAGGAATGAGCTCTAAATTGATCTAGAGAAGCATCATACATGCTAGCCAATAGTTCTGCGCTGACTTTTTCACCTTTAGGACCTTTGATTTTGAAAGACCAAGTTTCATCAACACCAGGCGCTATTTTGTCTCTAAAGCTCATAGTTTCTATTTGCAAATCGCTAGAAGGGTAGGGAACAAGCAGGTTTACGGTATTTTCATCAAAATGATTGGCAAACGCATAGCTGTAGGTGATAGCAAAGCCACCCAAATCATCTTTGGTAACAGGTACTGTTATTGTTTTAGAATTGTCGTTTAGCGTTAGTACCTTTTCTTCAAAAATCTTCTGGTCTTTTTCAACAATTACTGTGACGTTCAGATTTTTTGCGCTAGAAAAAAAGGTGATTTGTGCCTTGTCACCAATTGTATACTGTTCCTTATCCGTTTTTACATAAAGTAATTGGTTATCGGCTAGGGTTTGCTCATCGTCCGTAATGGAAAAAACGGCAATATCCTTTACTGCTTGCCCAAATTTATCTTTTGAGAAGAGTTCCATTCTATATTTTCCAGACTCCCAATTTTTGATTTTCCCAAAACTGATTTCATTAGAATTTTCAGTGTCAAATTTAGATTGCCAAACCATTTTGCCTTTCTGCCAATTGGCAGAATTATCTTCGTCTTCAAAAGCGTCATGCGGATAAAGCTTCAGGAATTCATCTTTTGAAAAACTTTGATAATCTGGGGTAGACCACTGTCTGGGACGTATTACGTTTTCGGGTGCCTGTAATTTATATAATTTCACCTCGCCTGTTGCCGCTACAAATTCTCCGTTTAAATTTTTGCTGTTAATAATAAAGCCTGTATCCTTTAGGGTTTTGTCAATAGATTCTTGAACAACTAAATTCACGTTTAATGTGTGATACCCAACGGCAACATTTGTAACTGTACTTCTTGTTTCTCCATTAATATCGGTTACATCTGCTGTAACTTCATAATTAAAAGTAGGTAGGTTTTCTTTGGCAATACTATTATCAGGTATCGCCTTAAACTTTATCTCGTAATTACCTGCTGCATCGGTAACGGTTTCTCCTTGTTCAATTTCTTGAGAAGAGCCATTAAAATGAGGTCTGAACCAATAATACCATCTTGGTAAATTCACCACTCTTTTTACACGGTACACTACTTTTGCATCTGAGATGGAACTGCCTGCATAGGCTGTTGCTTTACCGGTTACGGTTATACTATCGTTTACTTTAAAGGTATCTGTTACAGGTTCAAAATTAGTTTCGAATTTTGGTCGTTTATATTCTTCAACTGAAATACTTACGTATCCATTTAAGTTGAATTCGTCCGATTTGGCACGAATAGAAAATTGCCCTGTGAGTCCGGAATTTGGTAGTATAAATTCACCCGAAATAGAACCATAATCATTAGTTGTCAATGAAAGTGTTCTAATTTCTTGTCCGTTTACATCGTTTAGTGTAACATCAATATTCGTTTTTTCCAATACTTTAGATATGCCTTTATCTTGGCTAATAGCAATACCTTTAAAATATACCGGCTGACCTGGTCTGTAAATACTTCTGTCCGTAAACAAAAAGCATGAATAGTTAATTCGTTCTTCATTTTGGGCATACCCTCTGTTTATGTAGTACTCACCAAAATATGCAGTTTCGCTATCCTTTTTAGCTGTTATAGAAACGTCGTTCCAACTTTCTTCATTTTTTTCGATAGCGATGCTACCATTTTTATCAGTGGTATAGGTTTTACGTTTTATCGGTTGATTATAATTTTTTCGATACCTTAAAATAACTTCGGCACCTACAATAGGTTTGCCATTATTACGATCGATTACTTGGTAGAACTGATGGGTTAAGTTTTGCGTTTCTATTACTGCCAAATTGGTTACTTGAACAGTAGTAAAGCTAAATGAATTTACTTTTTCATCGCCAGATTCTGCAACAATCACATAATTTCCATTTTCTAAAGCCGGCATGGAGATTTCAGTACTATGCGTTTGATAATCGTTCTCTGTTTTTAAAGATGTGGACCAGGTTTTAGCAAGAGGTAGATTTTTTATATAGTCTTTTTTCTTAGGGTCTTGATATAATTCTTCAAGTTCTTTTAATTGTTTCTGGGTAATTTGGTAAGCCTTTAAAGTCAGGCTCTCCATATTTTTATAACTAACCAGTAATCTACTTACCATATTGGTAGGTATATGCTTTTCTGAAGTCAGTTGAATATTGATATTTTGAATTTCAGATTTTAAGACTATGCATTTTTGCGCCCCTAAACTTTTAGGGAATCTCGCAATTACATCATCGCAAAGTGCAATGGCTTCTTTTAACTTCCATTGGTGTTCTTCATTTGTTTTAGGGGAATAGGTGAGTCCTGATTTTTGGTGCTGAAGTGCAATTTCAAAGGTGTATAAACTAGATAAAGGACTATTCTTTATATTTTTGGCTGAATTCTGCAAAACTTCAAGAAAAAGATTGTCTTTGTTATCGAATGTGGCGTTTTGGTGAATAAAACGTAATCGTTCAATATCAACCAATACTAACGGACTCATATCTGGGTTGCCAAAATGAAATGATACGAGTTGTTGGTATATTTCAAGTGCTCTAGATTGTAAGGATAGGTTTTGTCTATCATCAAAATTTAAGAAACTGGCAGTATATGCCTCGCATAAAATAGCTTCGTTGTCGATCTCAAAATAATCTGCGGGTTTGTTAATGCTATTTTCGCTGGTCGTGTAAAATTGTAAAGCGGTATGTGCAAGAACGTCAAACAACGTAGGTCTGTACTTTCTGTCTTCTTCCTTCTTATCTAAAATTTCATCAAAATCTGAAATAGGAAGTTGTTGTGTTATACTAGTATTTTCTAATGATGCGGTAAAATGAAAGTCTATCTCTTTGAAAAGGGTGTCAAGATCCCAAGTTCTAAAATCTACCGAATCAATCTTAACATCTGTCTTGGTTCTATTATTAAATTTATATCTGTTTTGCTGGTAGTATTGCCAATATAAGTTTGCTAAATGACTATGGAGAATGTTTTTTGTGGTATCATCTGCAGTTGCTATTTCAGATTTGAATTCATTAACGATCTTTAATTTAGAATCTTCTTCAAGCTTGTTGATAAAGCCCGATTTATAAAGAAGAGCTTTTATGATCTGCACCCCATTATTTTCATTTTTCGCCTTTTTAAATATGGCTTCCGTTTGCTTTAATGCAGATTTAGAAAGGTTCCCATCTTCAAAATTCTCAACCTGTTTCCAAAGTTGATCGTAAGAATTGTGCTCTTGGGCATTACCAAATTGTACTGACATAAATAGGATTAGAATTAAATATAGCTTTTTCATCATAGTAAAATTACAATACAAAACTGTGCCAAGGTAATTTTAAATGCAATGAAAAATGAGTGAAACATACTTTTGGGTTAGGCTTATAGTTTTGTTTTACTTTAATCTATCCATTTTTATAATGTATTTCTTTTTAATGTTATGGTGGGTTTATAGTATTGGTATTGAGTTGTTTATAAATTTGTTTCTTTATCTTAACATCTACATAATAATTATTTACAATGCAGTTAACCCCAACTTTACATTGATCTTCTTGTTTTGATACTTAAAACCAAACTGTATTAAAATGAAAAATGTATTACGACCTTTTTGTGTAGCAATTCTTGGAATTTCGATTTTATGTACCTCTTGTGCCGATGATGGTATGGATGGTGTAGACGGAGTCAATGGTGTTGACGGGGTAGACGGAGCTGATGGTACGGACGGGGAAGATGGTGCTGACGGTGCCGATGGTATGGATGCCGAATTTCCAATAACTATTGATCAACTTGGGTTCTCTAAAATAGGAACGTTTACCAATGGTAATGACGAAGCTTTTGCAGAAATATCTGCTTTTGATGCCGTTACCAACAAATTGTTCATAGTAAATCCTGAAGAGGATGAAATTTCGGTACTAGATTTAACAGATGCTACAAACCCTGTAAAAGGTGTTTCTATTGCTTTAACCGGTAGCCCTAATTCTGTTGCCGTTCATAATGGTATTTTAGCCGTTGCCGTTGAAAATAGCGATAAACAATTAAACGGTACTGTTGACACCTATGACACTGACTCGCAAATTTTAATCAAGTCTTATGTAGCAGGTGCGTTACCTGATATGGTTGCTTTCTCTCCTGATGGGGAATATATCGTTGCTGCTAATGAAGGAGAGCCAAATGATGATTATACGGTTGATCCAGAAGGTTCAATAACGGTTATTGAAGTGGCTACGGAAACTGCAACACAAATTTCTTTTGCCGGACAAATGAATCCTGGTAACGGATTTAGAGTGTTTGGTAATGATGGTGCTTCTACTTTTGTGCAAGATGTGGAGCCAGAATATGTTACTGTTTCTGATGATTCTAGCACCGCATATATTGGTTTGCAAGAAAATAATGGTATGGCAATAGTTGACCTTACGTCTAAAACTATCACCGGTCTGGTAGGTTTGGGAACAAAGAATCATAATGTATCTGGTAACGAAATAGATGCATCTAATGAAGACAGAATTGCGGGGAATCTAAAAAACTGGAATGTTTTAGGTTTTTATATGCCAGATGCAATAGATTACTTCACAGCTAACGGAAGCGGTTTTATTGTTTCTGCCAATGAAGGTGATTCAAGAGACTATGATGGGTATTCTGAAGAAGTGCGTGTTAAGGATCTGGATTTGAACCCTACTTTTTATCCTGACTTTGAGGAATTGCAAGAAGATGAAAATCTAGGTCGATTAAAAACAACAACTGCAAATGGAGACGAAGATAACGACGGATTCTATGAGCAAATTTATTCGTATGGTGCGCGCTCTTTTTCTATTTGGGATACTAACGGACAATTGGTGTATGATTCCGGTTCTGAGATAGCACGAAGAACACTGGCTTTGGCATCATCTATATTTAATCAAGATGAAGGCGAAGTAGATGGCAGGTCAGATGATAAAGGTGCTGAGCCAGAATCTGTAAAAACCTTAAAAGTAGGAGAAGAAACTTTATTGTTCGTTGGTCTAGAAAGAACAAGTGGAATTTTAGCTTATAATGTTACCAACCCATATAATCCCGTTTTTGTAACTTGGATTTATGATGCTACTGATATTTCACCTGAAGGTATTATTGTGGTTGATAAGGAAGATAGTCCTACGGGAAATTATTTAATGATCGCAACTCATGAAGTCTCTAGCACTATTGCTATTTATGAGATGAAGTAGATTTTAAATATGATTTCTGCATAAGTTGAAAACTAAAAACGCCAAATAGAATTATTTGGCGTTTTTAGTTTAAGGCAAATTACTTTGGTTTTATGTCGTCATCAGTTCCCAATTAAATTATTAAGAAGTCTCACTGTAATTATTGTATATTGGTTCTAATGTCATTGTCCATGTGGGTATGCGGACAACATTTTCTTAAGTTCTGAAATGGTGTGTTCTTTTTCTAGATGGAATCCTATATGGGGCAATGCCATAAATATGATTAAAATAGCTAAGGGAATCAATGCAATATATAGCGCACTATCTTGGGTGGTTACCATAAAAAATGTAACAAGAAATACACAGAAAATTACTGCAATGAACAGGTATAAAAATATAGTTACAAATGAATCTACCTTTAGATTGATCTTTACTTTGGTCCCTTGGGGTGCTTCTAGAAATATACCCGTTACCTGAGGTAAAAATGAATTTTTCTGGTATGTGAATTTTTTGCATTTAAAATGGTCAGGGAAGACGGTACCTACAAAATACTTGTTAGATTTTTTTATTGATCCAATTCTATAATTTCTGTTTTGTTGAATGTTTTCTCTCAAGTATTCTTCTAATTCTGCTATAGAAAGAGAGGTGGTCATTTCTAATTTTGCTGAGGGAATAAGTTTCATTATGATGGTTATAATTCTATGGTTTGTTTGAATAATGGCATTATAATGTTCGTCTTTTATTTACCCATTAATCGCTTTCCATTAATTGCGATATGTGTTTTCTTTTTGTTTAAAAAACAAAAAGAAGTAGTAACCTCAGTGCCGTCATCATAAATAAATTTGGCCACATAATCTGACAGATAATAGCTGCCCCCATTTTTTTTGTTAGATGATGTAGATCCCCTTACGTCACCGGTTGCATTCGCAAAACCTGTTTTGGAATGTGAAAAGCGACCATTAGGCTTAAAACACCAAGAGCTAGCATTACCAACAGTACTACCACCGCCATAACCACTGTAGCTGGAAGAGGTGATATTTCCATAGCAACCATTAAGTTTTAAGTCTTTAGAAGCGGGTTCGGTGAGCCAATCGCGAGCTTCTTCAAATTGCGTTTCTTCATATTCTTTTAATTCTAACTCATTATTGCGCATTCTCCATTGACCCCAGTTTTTAGGGTTTCTGCTTTTAGAAACGGCAACGCCATCTGAAAAAGTAAGTCCTATGTCATTGGTAAACGTTCCATCTTTAAAAAGTGCTACGACATTACTAGTAGTACCGACCATGCCGGTAGATTGCATTCCTGTTCCCAGTAGACCTCTAAGTTCCAGTAATCCGTGGGGAGCTTTGCCTGGTGATAATTCCTTAGTTGATGTTTTATTGGTCGTAGTTTGAGTAGGTGCAACAGTTATTTGTTTAGAGGCTTTGCTGTTTGTGATGGTTGCAGTAGATTGCTTAGTTACCATGTCGGCTTTTATATCTATTAAAAGGTCATCTAGCCTGGCGCCATATTTAAGCACAGTAATGAGGTCGCTAGACGTTATAAGTCTAAGAAAGAAATTACGACCATCGTCTAACTTGCCACCTTGGTAGGCAACTTGCATGGTAGTACCATTGTTATTAATGTAACTGTTAGTGATGCCATAATCTTCTTTTTCAGGTTTTACAATCCATTTTTTAAGAGGCGCACCTATTTCTTTTTGTTGGTCTTTTGCTGTTTCTAAAACCCAATTTTTTAAATCTTCATTGGGAGCTTCTATGGGACCATATGCGTACACGTTAAATATTTTATTACTCTTTAAATCGCTAGGGGTATATACCTTTATGTCTTCTTGATTACTTATATCCCATTTAGATTGGGCGGAAATTTCACTACAATAGATTAGTGAGATACAGTAGATAAATAGTTTTACAGTTTTCATGGTTAGTGGAAAATTTAAACAAGTTAATAGTGCTTAAAAATAGTTGAAAACTAATTGTTTAGGTTTATTTAAGGTTCAAATTTCATAAAATCATTCTTAGTCTTATATTATTACAGAGCTAACAGTTAAATCATGAACTTGGTTTTTTAGAATATTTGCTTAAAATAATATAGAAATGTAATTGTGATGACTCGTTATGCTATTGTAATCCCCTTTTAAGGCAAAAAAGCTATGGCGATTACCATTGTCGTTATTTCGTTATTTGGTATACAAATAATAGTATACTGGTAATAATCTACAATCGCTGAAGCATTGGTGCCTGTAGAGTCTTTGGTGTTAAATTCTGTTCATAAATTTAAACGATAAAACAGAGAAGTGATAGTAATTTTTTTCTATTTGAAGCACATAAGTTTTAAATATATGTATTAACCATGATGTATGAGATTATGTATAAAATCCTCATTTCAATCATTTTTGAAATGAGGATTTAGATGATTATGTAAGATTTATGACTTAATCTTGAAGTTGAAGATCATTTAGATTGGTACATAATCTAGCCTCTTTCTCTTCTATAATATCTGTTATAAACTCATCTATTTGTAACTTGGTAACATTAGGCATGCAGATAACATGAGTAATGTCATCTGTAGCTAATTGCCATTTCTTTTTAATAGTATCAGCAACTTTAGGAAGCACCACGGTAATCGCCCCAGAATTTGTCCACGCGTCAATACCTATTTTACGTAATTCTTCTTTGCAGTATTCTGCGGTTTCTAAACTATGATGGTATCTTTCTTCTAGACCCTTAACTCCCATTTTTTTGATGGCATACCATAAAAACAGGGGGCTATGACCATTTCTAGACCCTGTAATAGTAGTGTCTAAGGAGCCGATGTAAGAAATGCCCCTGGCTATTCTATCTCGCAATGAACGTTTTGCAATAATAACCCCTGATGGAAAGGGAGATCCAATAAATTTATGACCACTAATAGAAATACTATCTGCACCATCTTGAAAATCGAAAGGAATACGAGGTTCGATAAACGGACCGTATGAACCTGCCAAGGCTGCATCGCAATGAATATAATGGTTTTGAATCGCTAGTTTTTTTAATATGCTCTTTACTTTTGAAACATCATCTTTTGCTTCTGTCATTGTAGTACCAAAGGTTGTAAGAACAATAGCAGGCTTATCTCTGTTCAGTTGTAAGGTGTTCTCGAGATCTTCATAATCTAACTCCCCATTTTCTTGAGCTCTTATGGTAATAGAGGGCAAGTTTAATAAATGGATATTTTTTTTAACGCTATAATGTGTAGATTCCGAGAAATATACCATTGCTTTTGGGTGAGATTCACGTGCTAAATAAAGACCGTAAAGATTGCTCTCTGAACCACCATTTGTTACATATCCCCAAAAATCGTTTGGGTCAGCTCTATAGAGTTTTGCAAAGAAATCTACGACTTCTCTTTCCATTTCGTGTGTTTGAACCTTATACGTATTATCCTCGTACGGATCACCTACATTATTTATAGGGTGTTTTAAAAATTCGTATAATCTAGAATAATCAAAATCTTTTGCTACTGGGTAACCTATAACTCTATCCTTCTCTTGAATTAGTTTGGTTAACAGCTCGTCTATCTGTTGCTCGTTATTCATATGAATTGAAATTTATATCCGTATATTTATACTGTAAAATTACAATTATAAATAAATTATCACTTTATATGTTTGTAGTTTAGAATATTGAACTGTTATTTTTAAAATTTCAGTAAATAGTAACTGTTTAGGTGTGTTTTGAAAAGTATAATAGAAAAATAATCTAGTATGGATAGTATAGATCATAAGATATTGATGCAATTACAAGAAAACGCGAAGCAAAATACCAAAGAGATAGCTGCTAAAGTAGGTTTAAGTGTTACGCCCACTTATGAGAGAATTAGAAAATTAGAGCAACAAGAAATAATAAAATCATATGTAGCTCTTCTTGATAGATCTAAAATTGGAAAAGAGCTTATTGCTTATTGTCAAGTGACCTTAGTAAAGCAACAAAAGAAGCTGGCAGATAGTTTTAAAAAAGAAATATTACTGCTACCTGATATTATGGAGTGTCATCAAGTTTCAGGTAATTTTGATTATCTACTTAAAATTGCAGTAAACGATGTTGCTGGCTTTCATGAGTTTATCAATGATAAATTATCTATTATCGATGGTATTTCAACTATACATAGTTCTTTTGTTTTGAATTCAGTTAAAGATAGTACAGCTTTTAACTTATGAATATTATTCTAATTCATAGTAGTAGCAATTGATTTTAACTGAATGAAATGCGAAATAAAAATAAGAGGAACTACACAGGTTGGTAAAAAACAGAAGGGAAACTCTAACACGGCAATATTTGGTTGGTTAAAAGCAAGTCTTTGAATAGGCAAGGGAGCCGATAAAATAGCAAATATTACTATCGTGATTAAAAATAGAATTCCGACTAAGTTCCAAATAGTGTAAAAATGACGATTGAGTTTTTTCTTTCGAATAATTTGATAAGCTAAAATTATCAATGCAGAGATACCAATTAGAATATCAAAATTCCATCCTTCAAATGTCATAAGTTTTGGAATTTTACCATCTAAAAAAAGTTGATATAAAATAAGTTCTACCGGTATTCTTAAAATGTGAGTAGCTAACAGATATTTTTTTTCGATTTTACGATTGTCAACTTTTCTGTAACCCCAAATAATTATAGTAGTAGTTACTATAATGGGTATAATAAATAGTATAGGTTTATTTTTAAATACTTGTGTAATCGATAAGGCCCCAATTACTATTTGCCAAGTTGAAAAAGTAAAAACTAACCTTTTATTTTTTCCTGTACCATAATAGAATAAAAGCAATGACAAAAGGCTAATTAAAAGAAACAAAGCTTGTAACATAGTAAAAATTTATCTTCCAAATTGTTTTAAGTGATGATCGGTATGTTTGTAAACAAATTGACCGATTTCGTCGTTAGACATTTCACCAAAAAACGGATGTGTAAAGTTTTTATTTGAAAAATTTTGATAAGCATTTAAAAGCTCGATCCATTTTTTTTGTTCATTTTCAAAATCCCCTTTTCCTGTAATTTTAAATTCTGGGTGTGTAGGTTGGTTTTTCTTCATAGGGTTTTTATTTTTCAAAATTCCCTTTAAAGCCATTTTACCAAATAATTTACCCATAATTAGGCGTTTATATTGCTTTTTACCTTGAAAAAGCTCTTCGCTTAGGGTACAATGTTTTAGCATTTGGTACGTATCCATTTTGCCCCATTGTGCTTTATCCGTTTCTTTTAGATTAGAAATACGTTTGGTTAATGTATTTATCGTAATGTTATTGAATATCGTTTCCATAAGTTGTGTGTTTATAATTCTATAGGTATTAACTTTAAATTTCAACAGACCCGTGTATTTCTATTTCAAGACAGTTTTTTGCAATATTTTGTGCTTTGATTACGTACATGCTTTTGAAACCATGTTTCCGCTTAAGATTTCGTTATCCAATATTTGCCTATTGGTGTATATAACTACCTTCAAAACTTAACCGAAACGTACTTATTGATTTTGTTCTTGCGGCAACACTACCAAAATAGTTTTTGTACTAGCTTTACATTAGTGCAATCTGATTTGTAGTTGGCTACGTGTTACTTTCTGCTATTTTAAAAAGCAACGTGAGTTTTTTAGTACTTCCATGATTTTTGGCTTGTTGATTATTAAGACAAAGTTATGGTTGGGTTTGTATTATATAGTTGCCCTATGGCAAAAAGCGAACTTATAATGAGATTTCTTTACGAATACGACTCAATGAATATTTGGTGATACCTAAAAAGGTAGCAATATGTTGTAAAGAAGCATTTTGAACAATGTGTGGTTTCTCTTTCATCAAACGTAAATACCGTTCTTTGGCTTCGTCTGCAATTAGCGATACACTTTGGTTTTTTAGTGCGAAATATGAGCCTACTAACTTTTTACGACCTTGTTCTCTAAATGCTTCAATACTATGAAATAACTGTTGAAAGGTGTCAAAATCTAATTGCCAGCATATACAATCAGATAATGCTTGAATATTTTCTCGTGTCGGATTTCGTAAAAAGAAGGATGACCAATCTATGGCAATATCCCCTTTGCCATAAAAATTTGTTGTAATGTCATTACCGTTGGTATCGTTTACAAATGAACGGGCAAACCCTTCTTCTATAAACCAATATTGATTTTCGGTTTTTCCTTCTTCAAGAAAATATTCGTTCTTTAAAAAGTTGACTTTTTTGAATTTTGATAAGATTAGTTCTTGTTCGTTTTTGTTAAAGTCTTTGTTAGAAAAAACGGTTCTTAAAAAGTGTTCTTTTTTCATGTGAATTACAATGTTAATTCTAACTTGATTGAAGTGTGGTTAGTTATATGACACACTAAATTAACAAATAAAAACGGTAAATATTTTCTAAAATTTTTACAAACTAATAGTGTCGATTGTATGAATTTCTAATTAAATAGTTATAAACATTAAGTTAATGGTCAAGGAAGATCTATATAATATTTTTGTGTTAATGGTAGCTCTTGCCAAAAAGCAAGTTCAAAAGTCCAATATGGGTTGTCTTCATATAATGAATGGTAATCTCCCCAACTATATTGAAATGGATATTCTGTTGCTGTGCCTTTGTCATATATTTTACCAAAAAGGTAAGCGGTCGTTGTACCGCTTACCCTACCGGTATGTAGTTCAACATTGTCAATTGTTACTTCGGCACCTATTGGTATGGAAACAATTTCCTCTAGGTCTGAATCCATACCGAAACTACTGCCATCTTCTAAATGATACTTGTAATTTTCTTTTATAGGAATACCTGGATACATTAAAATGGAAGTTCGCTTTTTGGTACTTAATGTCTTGTTCGAAATCTCAGCGAATGGTTTTTGCTTTGTAACATCTTTAAATTTAGGTTTAGAGAATATATAAAAGAGTAAGAAAACAAAACCAATCCCTATCACTAAGAGTATTCCACAACCTATAATAATTTTTTTCATGGTATTAATTTTTATTTGCCCAAATCGGATGTCTCCAAAAGATTACTTTTAGAAATCATATAGGTTAATGGGTGTTTTAATGAATCTTTAATTTTTTAGATTAAGTACTATGAAATAAACCTACTCTTCGTTATGTATGGTATCTGTTATTTTATCAATATTTAAACTATTGGCCATAGCATTAAAGATTTCAAAATAGGTTTTTTGGTTGTTATATAAGGTTTCATGATCTCCCTGTTCCATCATTTTACCTTTCTCTAATACTATAACATTCTCAGCATCTATAATCTGCGAAATACTATGAGAGATTATAATTACTGTACGCCCTCTTTTGATGGCATCTAGGCTTTTTTTTATTTCTTGTGTTGCAATGGCATCTAAACTTGCTGTTGGTTCGTCTAGAAAGATGATCGGTGGGTTCTTTAAGAATAAACGGGCTATCGAAATACGTTGTTGTTGGCCACCCGATAAAAGATATGCTTTTGATTTGTAGCCATCTGGTAACGCAATGATTTGATCATGCACATACGCTTTCCTAGCCGCTGCAATAACTTCTTCTTTAGTGGCTCTTTCATTGCCGTAAAGAATATTTTCTTCAATACTCCCGTTAAAAATATGATTTTTTTGTAGTACTAGGCCTATATGGTCTCTTAGCCAATTTGTGTCATATTCTTGAATATCTATACCATCTAAGAGTATGGTTCCTGCGCTAGGTTCATAAAACTTATCTAATAAGTTGATAATTGTACTTTTTCCTGCACCACTAAGACCGACAAGTGCAGTAATTGTATTGGGTTTTATTTGCATTGAGATATCGAAAAGTGCTTTTGTACCATTAGGGTAAGCAAAATTTACATGCTGTACGTCAAAATGACCAACTACCTTTTCTGGAATGTAGGTTCCTGATAATTCCCTTTGCTCTTCAGCGTCTAGAATATTGAAAAAAGCTTCTGAATAAATCAAAGCATCATTTACTTCATCATAAATTCTGTGCAATTGTCTTATAGGTGCAGAAACGTTATTGAACAATAAAATATGAAACATAATCGCTCCAATGCTCATGCTACCATTGATTACAAAATAGGCAGTTAATATAATGATTATTACAACCCCTAATTGTTCGGTAAATGTTTTTATGCTATCAAAAAGAAAACTTAATTGTCTTGTTTTAAGTTGATTTTCAGTAATGTCTTTTAAAATTTCTTCATGTTTTCTAGCCTCTAAATCTTCTCGGGTAAAAGATTTAATCACCGTCATAGAATTGATTAAACCAATAACTCCATTATTACGTGTTTCTCTGAACTTTCTCATTTTGCGTCTGAAACCTTTTAGCTTTTTTGCCTGTAGACTACTGATGTAGAAATAAATAGGAATCATCGTTAAACTAACTAGACCTACATAAAAATTGGCTTGAAACATGAGAATCAATGCCAATAACGCATTTGCAAATAGGGGTAAAATGTCTATAAAGAAATTTTTAACTAACTGTGTTAAACTTGAAATACCTAGGTCAATTCTCGTTTGAAGTCTACCACTTTCATTGTCGGTGGCTGTGTAAAATGCCATTTTATAGGTCAAGATTTTTTTTACGACTGTTCTTGAAAAATCTCTAGACACAAAAATCTTTAATTTTTCACCATAGAATTTTTGACCATATTGAATAAGTCCATAAATAAACTCTTTTCCCAATAGTATGGCACTTATGGTTATGAGTAGTGAAAAGCCATCTTGTATTGTTTTATTATTATCTGTCAATACCGTAATTTCATCTACGGTATACCTTAAAACAAGTGCATTTACCTGAGCCATAAATGCACCTATGATAGTTAGAATAAAAGCAATGAATACCATAGTTTTATATGGCAATACATATGCTATTATTTTTTTAATTAATTGTAATATGGTCATTAAGAACGAATATAAATTTTATTTACCTACCAGTAACATGTTATTTAGTTTACTTGGTTGGAGTATGAAGTGTGTGATGTCTTTTCTCCAAATGTGATAAATTACTTTATTAGAAAATAGCCTCTCTCAAAAAATGTGCATCTTCTTTATTATTTATCAGGTTAAAACTTAAATGGTAAAAGGGAAATTTTAAAGATAGCACCTAGATTATATTTAATATTTATTTTTAATAATGTTTGCAAGTAATCGGTTATCAAAATAATAAAGATAAAGTCAAAATTGGTTTTTTTCCAAACGGGTAAATAACATCAATTTTGACTTTGAAAAATTGTTAAAGATTATTGGGTTTTTAAAAGTACGGAAACCTCGAGATAAAGGTGCTTATCTCTTTAATTTAGAGTTGTGTTTTTAACGATAATTTCTCTTTTTTTTCAAATTCGTATAAAGGCTTTAGAATTTGTAAATACCTTAAATTAAATTATAGGTTTTTTAGAGAAGTGTTTATAGCTTTTTTATATTTTCTTCATATTCAGCTATTTTAGCATCAAGTCGTCTATTTAAATAGATGTTTTTATCAGAGAGGGTACGAGAAATCAGTTTAGCTTCTTCACAGTATCTTTTAATTTTATCGACGCTCCAGTAACTAGGCGGGTTTTGTAAATTCGTAATACGGTCGGCTAATTTGACTAGTCCTACTTCTTTTTGTAGATTATTTATTCTGGTTAAGCTATCCATCATTTTCTCTTGTTTTGATGGTAGTTTTTCATCTTTAGTTAGGGCATCTACCGCTTCTGCTATTTTTTCTCCAAATTTATTTTTAATTTCTTCAAAATCAGTACGGGTATCCTCAATGGTATCATGTAGTATTGCTGTTTGAATAGCAAAATCAATATCGAATTTATTTTCAAAATTGTAAGCTATTAGAACTTCCATAGCAACGTTAGAAATATGTAAAAGATAATTGGAATTTGTTCCAGGAACTTTTTGCTTACTATGTTTCTCACCAGCAAATTTCATCGCTTCTTGATATAGTTCTTGTGTCATTTGTTATACATAGGTTTATGCGCTTTAATCTTTATGCTAAGTCCAATTTAACTAAAGAGATTTTAATAGTCCGCCATCAATTGGTATGTTGGTTCCGGTAATGTAAGCGGCGTTATCTGATGCTAAAAATGCAGCCAAATAACCATATTCTTTTGGGTCGCCAATACGTTTAACGGCTACCTTAGACTCCATTTCTTTTCTAACTTCACTTGGTTCGATACCTAATTGTTCTGCTTTTTTAGCGTTAAGTTGTGTAATTCGGTCTGTATCAAAATAACCTGTAAGAACACTATTTACCGTAATGTTATGTTTGCCTACATCTGTAGCTAAAGATTTCGCCCATGTTACTACGGCAGCTCTTATAGAGTTCGATAATGCTAGGTACGATAATGGCTCTTTAACCGATACTGATGCCACATTAATAACTCTTCCCCAGTTGTTCTTCATCATTGATTGTAACGCTAATTCTGTCGTAAAGACTACGGTTTTAAATAAAAGATCAAAAGCGCTTTGGTAATCATCTACTTTTTTTTCTAATGCACTACCGGCTTTAGGTCCTTGGGTATTGTTTATCAATATATCTACAGTATTGTTTTCAAAATAGGTGCTAATAACCTTTTTGTAATCTTTAAAAGTGTTGAAATCTACGGCAAGATATTGGTGCTGTTGACCTTGGTCTGTCGGTAAAGCATTAACGATATGGTGTAGTTTTTCTTCACTATGCGACATTAGTGTTACGCTGGCACCGCTTGCTGCTAGTTGTTGTGCAATTGCTTTTCCAATACCGCCGCTACTACCACCTATCAATGCTTTTTTATTTAATAAGGATATTTTCATTTCTTTAATTATGTTAGATTTGATAACTGATCCCGACCGAAGTTAGTCACCAGGCTACTGTTTATATTCTTCTCTTACCGGACTAAAGACATCTAATAATTTACAAGGAGTCAACGCCACACCACTATGTTTAATGTGTGGTGCAATCACCACAATGTCACCTGGGTAGTATATTTGAGTGTTACTATTTAAAGTAAACTGAAATTCACCTTCCATAACATGCATGATCTGTTCGTTCATATGTGCATGTTCTGGAACTTCGGATCCTTTTTCAACAGTCCAAAATGCCATGGTCATATGCTCGGTGTGAACGAGTTTGCCATGAAGGCCGGGCATGATTTCTTTTGAAGGAATTTTTGTAAGATTCAAGTGCATGGTATCTTTAATTTAAGAACTAAAGATACTAGAATCGTTATCAAATATAAAGTGGCTTTATCAGTAATTTAAGGTGGTATGTTATTTGCTTTCATAATCCCAACCAACCACAACGAATTCGCAGCGGCGGTTCCATTCATGATCTTCTTCTGAACAGTCATTTACTGTAGGGCAAACTACAATAGGTTTAGATTCTCCATAGCCTTTAGAGACAATTCTGCCAGATTCAATTCCGTTTTTAATCAAAAACTCTTTTGCAGAATCTGCACGTTTTTGAGATAGGCTTTTATTATAACCACCGTTACCTCTAATATCGGTATGAGTGCCAATTTCTATAATCATACCTGGGTTCTTTTTCATGATATCAATTACGGTCTGTAAACGCTCGCGAGATTCTCTTCTAAGATACCAAAGACTATAATCGAAATGTATTTCTTCGGTCTGTATTACGGTGCGTTCATTGTCTTGTACAAGTGCACTTTCTGTTTTAATGGCATCATCGATTTTCTTAGCTAAAGCTTTTTCGATTTTGGCTTTTTCAACTAATTTTTCTTTAACCAAACGTGATGCTTTTTCTGAAGATTGTCGGTCAGCAATAAGCTTTGCTTTTTTTTGTTCTTCTAGTTTTTTGATAGCTAAAGCTTCGGCACGTAATTTTTCGTTTTCTTGTTTTTTCTGTAAAGCTAATGCCTCCTTTTTTTGTTTTTCAAGGATGGAATATAAGCTCATGGAAGCATCGTGATCGGCATTTCTTTCTGAAGTACTGCGGATTGATTTAGAATTACCCTCGTAACCTGCTTTTTGGGCTTTTACCGTATACATTTGGGAACAGGTGATATCAAATTTGAATGCTCCGTTTTCTTTGGTTGTTGTTGTGGCAATGATTTCATCTTCCCCATTAATCAAGGTAATTGTAACCTGTGATAATGCTAGGGTAGTAGTACGATCAGTAATAATACCTGTGATAAACTGTGCGCAGTCTTCAATTTGAAGTGGTTTGGTTACCATAAAGCTATAGATGTCATCACTTCCTTTTCCCGTAGGTCGGTTCGATGCAAAGTAGCCAGATTGATTATCTGTATTCAATACATAAGAAAAATCGTCATGACCACTATTTACCGGTAGCCCTAGATTATCGGGTTTTTGAAAAGTACCATTCTCGTTTTTTGAAATGAACACATCTAAAAGTCCGAAACCGGGGTGCCCATTTGATGAGAAGTAGAGTGAATTATCCGTTGAAATAAAAGGAAATTGCTCCTTTTTATCCGTGTTTATGGCACTGCCCAAATTTACAGGTGCGCTAAATAAATTATCGCCTTGCAGATTTACTTCGTAAATATCAAAAGAACCATATCCGCCAGGTCTATCCGAAGAGAAATACATTTTTGTTCCATCGGCATTTAAAGCTGGGTGTTCATTAGAGAAATCATCGCTGTTAAAAGGTAGTTCGGTAATATTCTCCCATTCGCCATCTACCAAGCTAGCACTATAGATCTTTAAGTTCGAGACCTTTTTGTCATCCGTTTTACGCTTACCGTTATTGTAATTGTTACGAGTGAAATATAGAGTGTTTCCATCAGGTGAAATGCTAAAAGATCCCTCATGTAATTTTGTATTGATGTTGTTTGATATGCTCGTACTTAAGCTATCGCCCATTTGTACTTTGTCAATTAAATGAGTGTAGATATCCAAATAACGTTGGTTGTTCCAACGATAGGTTTTTGAAGTCGATTTTTTATGTGAGGCCGTGTACCAAATAGCATTGGCTATCTTCGTTGCCCCAAATTCTGATGTGGTGGTGTTCAGCGGACTATTTTCAATAGTAAAACGATCACCGATAGCTTTTACGTTGTCAAGATATGTTGCCTCTTTTTTTAGCTGCTCTAATTTTTCAACCTTATCTTCTTTGGTATAAAAATCATATAATACTTGATCAGCATCTTCATGCTTGCCAATAGCTTTTAAAGATTGGTTAAGCTTAAAATAATAAGATTCATCTACCGTATCGCCATAATTGGAAATCAAATAACGATACCAGCGTGCCGATGCATTTAGGTCAAAAGTATGGTAGTAGCTATCTGCCAAATTTTTAATGACCTGGCTGCTCTTATTACTTGGTAAAGTTTTTTCATAGAGCGCAATGGCATCTGTATAATATGCTTTTTCAAAAAGGTCGTTGGCACGTTCTAAATTTTGTTGTGACCAAGCCGTTTGGAAGACCCCTAATAATATGATGAGATATATGTGTAACTTTTTCATTTTTAGTAGAATCTAGGAGATTTGTCATAGCCTTTTTTCAGTCCCCAAAGGTCTAGGTTGAACAAGACGAAAATTTCATGCGAACCGGTATTGAAAGCACCGAGGTTAGATAGGGTATAGTCATACGCGTAACCAATACGTAAAGAAGGTATTACGGCAATATTGAACATGGCACTTACAGAGTCTTCTAAACGGTAAGATAGACCACCTTCAAAACGTTTATAAAATAATGCGTTGAATGAGAAATCTGCGGTTATGGGGGCACCCGACACCATTTTTGTTAAGATTGACGGTTTTAATTTTAAATTGGAATTGACATTAAAAACATAGCCCGCCATACCAAAAAGGTGAATAGCTTCTGAACCTATACGGGTTAATCCGTTCCTGTTTTCTAGGTGTTTAGAAGTCAGTATATTAGGGATGGATAGTCCTGCGTAAAATTTATCTCTATTGTAAAATGCACCAATACCGATATTAGGAAAGGTATTGTTCATATTCTCGTTGAAGGCAGGGTCATCTTGTACCTCTGGTAGTCTAAAACCATTAAAGTTGGTTTCGAATGTAGTTATGCCACCTTTTAGACCTAAGCTTATGTTACTCTGTTCATCTAGCTTTAGTATATAGGCGAAATCTACGTATATATTATTTTCCTTTAAAGAACCATCACCAATATCATCTGATATAATTGACGCGCCCATTTCTATTTTTTCCGATAACGGTGTATGTGCGAAAAAGGTCAATGTTTTTGGTGTACCTACGGCATTTTCCCATTGTGTTCTGTACAGCGTACCAAAATTTAACATACCTGGTTCGTTTGTAGTATATGCCGGGTTGACTACATTCATATTGTACATGTATTGTGTATACTGGGGATCTTGTTGGCCATGTAATTTTATAAGGAACAAAAGCATGGTGATGCAGATAGCCCAACGTGTATGTATTAATTTTTTATGCATTGGTTATCTATTTAAGTATAAACGACCTTGAATAGGTTCTGAATTGCCTTTGTTGTAGTTAATGATATAGAAATAGACCCCGTTAGGTGCTGTTGAAGAACCATTTCCACCATTCCACGCGGGTTTGGCTATATCACCTTTAAATAATGTGGTTCCATATCTATTTATAATTTCTAAAGTGAAATTGGGGAATATCATTTCTATATTCGGTATAAAAAATGTGTCATTTTTGCCATCGTCGTTGGGTGAAAACCCATCAGGAATAAAGAAATCATAATTTTTTGGGTCGCATTCGCTCAAATCTATAATAACAGGTACTCGTGTCGCTGATGAACACCTTGTAATAGGATTAACATTTTGTGCATAGTATATGGTGTCTTTTAACAAGGGCATATTACCCATTAAAGGGTTGCCACCAGTTTCGGTAGTAAACCATATTACTTCATTCTCAGATTCGTTTTCTAAACTCCGAAGTTCATTTACGGTAGGGTTATCTAAACCACATACGATTAAAATATCTGTTAATAACGAGGTTGGTGCTACTGTAATTATCGTGGGCGTGATTTCTAATCTTTCAGAGCTATTACAACCACTAGTATTGGTCGCGGCAAAATATGATTGTCCATCTGCCAAAAGTGTGGATGTGTCAAGTATACTGCCTCCACTACTAGAATCATACCAAGTGATAGAGCTGCCAGCGGTATTATCTAATTCGATATCAGATAAAGCCGGACTCGTTTCAGAACAGAATAACGGATTGATATTAATAGTCGTTGGAGCATCGGGATTACTGAAACTTACCGTTACCTGAATACGCGCTGTACCTTCACAATTGGTTAATGGGTCAGAATTACTAATGAAATAATCTTCCCCTTCTACCAACTCCGTTGAAATTGGAAGTATGTTCTCATCGGTCAACGTATCATAAAACAAAATATCGCCTTCTGCGGTAACTTCAATATCCATTAGTGTTGGTCCGCCAATAAAATCGCTTAAACAAAATGTTTGGTTTATTGCTGCCTGTGGTGCTTCTGGCACTCCGCCTCTAGAGAAATTTTCATTCTCTTCAAATTCAAAATCTATTCTACAAGGTGTAGTGTCATTTTGTATACTGCGCACACTTGCCGTATAATTACCCATGGGTAAAGCATCTACATCAATTTGATAGGCTGCAGTACCCCCTGTAAAATTGATAGTATTTGTTGTTAGTACCGTATTAGAGCCTAATTCGGTAACATCATAAGTTATAGTATAGGTTCCATTGGGCAAAATAGGAGCATCGATAAGTACATCTATTTGTATGGCATCACAATTATTGTCTACCAATAAATCTAATTTAATATCATCTGGTAATGGAGTTACCGTAAAAATATCTGCTAGAGGGCAATTGGTTGAAAATGTATTTGAAATGGAAGGTACGACTTGATATTCTCCATCTTCAGAAAAATTACTTCCCGGTATTGTAAATGAAGCATTGCCATTGGTAAATTCTAGTTCAAAAGAGTTTGAGGTATCAGTACTGGTATCTGGTTTAGTTAATATATATTGAGCGGGAAAAGTACCATTTGCCAAATTACCGTTTGTGTCAAGTATTTCTGTGATTTGCACGGTGGCATCGGTCTCTACGCAAATACTGGTCACTTCGGCTTTTGAACTTGCTACTAAAAATGTGGTAGGTGTAACAATAATTCTAGAGCAAACATCTCGAATAGGGGTAACACTGGTAATTCCGGTTATTTCAAGAGTAACCAATTCATTTAAGGGAACTAGCTGTGGGTCAATAATAAAATCTGCGATTCCGTCAGTTAATACGGTGCTAGCAACTCCGGCTGAACCATTGATAGAATAACTTATTAAAAAAGAACCATTATGTAAAAGGGTTTCATCATATATTAAATCTGCGACATATTCCTGACCAACACAAATATTATCAGCCGTAATTTCCCCATCTAAAATGGGTAAAATATCTATGGTTACCGTAACCTCTCTTCTTTCGCAAACGGGATGAGTAGGGAAAACAGTGTATGTAAAGGAAAAGGTATTATAACCAAAGTTGTCATATAGTTCTTGAATGTTAATTACCGAATCGTTTAAATCGCTCAATTGATTAGTGGTACTTTCTGACCATGTGCCATTTGGATCTTCGCCCGATAATTGCTCGTTTAAATCAAGATTTGTGTATAAAGAAAAATCATCGTCGGCACAAAAAGTAAGATTAGTGGCTACACCTGGGTTTGGTGGAGGGTGTACCTCAAGAACTACTGTAGCAGTTCTACTAGAACAACTATTTACATCGGGTACGGTATAAGTGAATGTATATATACCTGTTCCGGCAGCTTGTGCGTTAAAAAGGTTGTCTTCTAAGAAACCCGTAAAAGTACTAGGGTCTTCTTCCCATAGCCCATTGAAGTCTTGTACTTTTCCATCGACATTACTACCCAAAAATCCATGTAGGTTAACACTACTGTCATCTCCGCAAGCATTTGCACTACCATCAATATTATCCTCGCCTGGATAACCACCTAAGTTAATGGTTACCGTAGCTGTTTCATTACATGAAGTATTGGTATAAACGAATGAATGTGTTCCGTAATTATTGATTCGCCATAAATCTACTATTCCAGTACTTTGGTTAAGGGCATAGAAATTTTCAGGATTTGTAGTAGACCATGTTCCGCCTAAAGTGGGTGAACCACCTAATTGAGAAAATAAGTCATAATCTCGATTTGTAGGGTCTGTATCTTTAGCACAAATTTCAATGGTTACGTCATTACCTGCACATTGCGATGTTACAATATTTGAGAAACCGAGTAAAAAGAATACAACGGTTAAAAACCTTTGTTGTAATTTATTCATTAATAATGGGTTGGTTGTTGAATCTACTGTGATAAAAGTATCTGTAAGTATAAGCGTAAGAAATTATATGTTGTAAAAATGTTAAAATGTAGGGTGAATACTACTAAAATTGATGCTGAGTGTTAAAAAAGTAAGTGTTTTATCGATGAAATACTTGTTTTAACCTATAAAGGAGATGAGCTTAGATTGAAGGATTATGAGAATAATAATAGCACAATACGTATCTTTGCCACCTAAAATTTAGGAATGCAAATACATTTTATTGCAATAGGTGGAAGTGCGATGCACAATTTAGCGTTGGCATTAGAACATAAAGAATATGTTATTACAGGTAGTGATGATGTCATTTTTGAACCTTCTAAATCTAGATTAGCAGCAAAAGGACTATTGCCAAATAAATTTGGTTGGTTTCCTGAAAAAATAACAGCTGACTTAGATGCTATTGTACTGGGTATGCATGCAAAGGCAGATAATCCTGAATTGCTAAAAGCTCAAGAACTTGGAATAACGATTTACTCTTACCCTGAGTTTTTATATGAGCAATCAAAGAACAAAACGAGAGTGGTTATTGGTGGTAGTCATGGTAAAACAACCATTACATCAATGATACTACATGTACTTAATTTTCATGATATCGATGTCGATTATATGGTTGGTGCACAATTAGAGGGTTTTGATAGAATGGTTCACTTGACCGAGGATAATGATTTTATTGTTCTTGAGGGAGATGAATACTTATCTTCACCAATAGATCGTAGACCTAAATTTCATTTATATCAACCTAATATCGCTTTGCTAAGTGGTATTGCTTGGGATCACATCAACGTATTTCCGACTTTTGAAAATTATGTAGAGCAGTTTAAGATTTTTGTTGATAGTATCGTTAATGGTGGGTCGATCACTTATAATGAAGAAGACGCAACGGTAAAAGAGGTTGTTGAAGCTTCGGAAAATACAATTAGAAGATTGCCCTACACTACACCTGAATATACTGTTGAAGATGGTGAAACACTATTGGAAACCAATGAAGGACCAATGCCTATTGAAGTATTTGGAAAACATAACTTGAGCAATTTGGCAGGCGCAAAATGGATTTGTCAAAACATGGGGGTTGATGAAGATGATTTCTATGAAGCAATTGCCACCTTTAAAGGCGCTTCTAAACGATTAGAGAAAATAGCTGAGGGTTCAACAAGTATTGCATATAAAGATTTTGCGCATTCACCTAGTAAAGTCGCCGCAACTACAAAAGCGGTAAAAGAACAATATCCGGACAGAAAATTGATTGCCTGTTTAGAATTGCATACTTATAGTAGTTTTAATCCTGAGTTTTTAAAGGAATATAAAGGTGCATTGAATGCTGCCGATGAAGCGTTAATTTTCTTTTTACCAGAATCTGTCGCCATTAAAAAATTAGAAGCGGTAACTCCCGAACAAATTTCAAAAGCATTTCAAAGAGACGATTTAAACATTTTTACCGATGCAAAATCGTTTCATGAATATTTAGAAGCGCAACCTTATAAAAACAGTACTTTATTATTAATGAGCTCAGGAAATTACGGTGGGTTCGATTTGAAGAAATTTCATGAATTGTTAAAGTAAGGTGAGGTTGAAAGTTAGAAAATAGAGTAAAGAGTATTAAGTGTAAAGTATTAAGTACATAGTATTATGTATAGATTTTTACTTTTTTTGAACTTGAACTTGTATTTGTTTTTTCCAACAACCAACAACCAACAACCAACAACCAACAACCAGTTGTCAGACTCCAAATTGTTTTAAATGGTGGTCAAGGTGTTTGTATTGTACCTGCCCCCATTGTTCTTTGGTAAAGGTTCCGAAAGCAGGGTGGGGGTACCATTCTTGTCTATCTCGTACAGCATAAAATTCTTCGACTAAACTTATAAGTACTTCATGTTCGTTAGTGAAATTTTTGGCTTCTTTGGTTTTTAGCTGAGGTGCGGTAGGTAAGTTCTTTCTCCATGGTTTATCATTGTACAAAGATTTTTTAAAGAACGTTTTTACGAACCAATTTCCCTTAGAGGTATTGGGTTCGTTTTTTACTGCGAGTTTTAATGGGTATTGACAATGCCAACACATTTGCCCTACTGTCATTTTTCCCCAACCTCTTTTAGAAGTTTCTGAAAGTTGTTCGATTCTGGATTTGATTTCTTGATAGGCTTCTTCGTTGAGTAGTGATTTCATGGTTGGTTCTTTATTTGGAGCTTAAATTTACCATAAAATAATTTGTTCTGTATCTTTAGCACATGCATGATAAACCAACTTCGTTATCTATTAAAAATTGGTCAGATGACGATAAACCTAGAGAAAAGCTGGTACAAAAAGGTCGTTCTGTATTGTCTGATGCCGAATTGATAGCTATTTTAATAGGGTCTGGCAGTAGATCTGAAAGTGCGGTTGAACTATCGAAACGTATATTGGCATCTGTTGATAATAACCTGAATGAGTTAGGTAGACTTTCTATAAAGCAATTAATGACGTTTAAAGGCATAGGGGAAGCAAAAGCAGTAAGTATTGCTGCGGCTTTAGAGGTAGGTAGAAGAAGAAGGGGGGAAGATGCTGCCAAAGTAGATAAAATAGGTAGTAGTAAAGATGTTTATGAAATTTTACAACCTCTTTTAGGAGATTTGGAGCATGAAGAATTCTGGATTCTGTTTCTTAATAATTCTAACAAAGTATTGCACAAGGCGCAACTAAGCAAAGGTGGTATTACCGGTACTTTGGTAGATGTTCGAATTGTAATGAAACAAGCACTGGAATTAGGTGCTGTTGCTATCATCTTGGCTCATAATCACCCGTCTGGTACATTGAGGCCCAGTACAGCTGACAAACAGATTACCCAAAAAATAAAGATAGCAAGTGAAACTTTAGATATTAAAGTGTTAGACCATTTGATCATTACCCAAAAAAGTTACTATAGCTTTGCAGATGAAAAAATTCTATAAATGTTATTAATTTATACACATAAAATAACACCGCGCCTTACCTATATAATGAGGCATATCTTTGTAAATATATTGGGTATTGAGCTTGATTTTACGACTAAGGTAGAAGAATTTATAAAACACACCGGACCAAAAATTACATATACGAAACAACCGCTACAGAACGAATTTTTTGTTCGTAGTAACGAGTTGTTGTTTGAACAAGGTATCAATGATATACAATTGAATTTAGCTGAGTGGGATGGCGTTCCTTGTTTTTTTCAGACGGGTGAGAAGAGTATTTTGCCATTTGATATTTTTGCTGCTAGTTTTTTTATGCTCTCAAGATATGAAGAGTATTTACCGCATGTGAAGGATATTCATGGTAGATTTTCTCCAAAAGATAGTATTGCCTTTCAAAACGGATTTCTTCAAAAACCTGTCGTAGATATTTGGGCGTTTAAATTGCTGACGGCACTTAAAGAGCGCTTTGAAGATTTAGAGTATAAAAACAAATCTTACGACTTCGTTTCTGTTATAGATGTAGCCACTTCTCATTGTTATGCCAATCGAGGAATTGTACGTGGTATAGTAGGCATGTTGATGGATTTGGGGACTCTCAAGCTAAAGCGTGTATTTGAGCGTATTGCAGTAGGTTTAAATAAGCAGAAAGATCCCTATGATAATTATGCAGAGATAATTGCACTTCATAAAAAGTATGATGTAAAATGTAATTTCTTTTTTCAGTTTGCAGATTATTCCAAATATGATAAGAACGTTTCTACCAACAGTATAAAATTTAAGTCTCTTATAAAATATGTGGCAGATTATGTCCCTGTATCTTTGGCGGCTAGTTATAGTTCGTTTTCAGATCTTGATTTATTAAAAAAAGAGAAATCCAATTTAGAGGTAGTTATCAATAGACCGGTAAATAACTGCAAGATGAGGTATAATAGGGTAGATGTGCCACAAAGCTATCGTAACTTAATTGCAACAGAATTTACTGATGATTATACCATGGGTTATACTTTTGAATTAGGTTTTAGGGCAGGCACCTGTTCTACATTTCAGTTTTATGATATACCACTAGAGGTAAAGCAACCTATAAAAATTCATCCGTTTGCAATTCACGATATATCACTTTCTAAAATTAGACAAAATCAAGATTTGTTGCGTCAAGTACAATTGATAAGCGATGAAGTAAAAAAGGTAAACGGTACTTTAATCGCGATGTTTTCTAATGAAGTTTTAGGTAAAAAAGAAGGTAGAGATTGGATGTCTGTTTACACTCAAATTATAAAAGAACAAAATGCTTAAAGATAAAGTTACAGATGTGTTTTTTGATTTAGATCACACCCTTTGGGATTTTGATAAAAATTCGGCACTTACATTTAATAAAATTTTCAACGAACAAAAAATTGAAATAGAATTAACTGATTTTCTAAAGGTTTATGTACCTACAAATTTGAAATTTTGGAGATTATTTCGTGAAGAGAAAATCACAAAATCAGAATTACGGTATCAGCGCCTTAAATCTGTATTCGATACTATGGGGTACAATGCTTCAGATGATTTAATTCATTTGTTATCAGAAGAATATATTAATCATTTATCCTCGTTTAACACTCTTTTTCCAAATACCATTGAGGTGTTAGATTATTTACTTCCAAAATATAAACTTCACATTATTACCAACGGTTTTCAAGAAGTTCAAGATAAGAAACTTAGAAACTCAGGTATTTATAACTATTTTAATCAGATTATAGATTCTGAAACGGCAGGAGTTAAAAAACCTAACCCTATCATCTTTAATTTGGCATTGCAAAGAGCTGGTGCATTGCCAGAAAAATCAATA
Organism: Maribacter sp. Asnod1-A12; assembly: GCF_045063735.1. Lineage (NCBI taxonomy): Bacteria > Pseudomonadati > Bacteroidota > Flavobacteriia > Flavobacteriales > Flavobacteriaceae > Maribacter > Maribacter sp. Asnod1-A12. The sequence continues at coordinate 539,578 of NZ_JBEFNZ010000006.1, read as the reverse complement.
ATGATCGGTGATAGCTTAGAAGCTGATATTATGGGTGCTAAATCTTTAGGTTTTCATACCATACATTTTAATGCTCATAAAGAAAAGAGTCATAGCCTTTCACCGATAATTTATGATCTGCAAGAAATAAAATCCTTTTTATAGAGTTACTACTACTATAGGTGTATGCCTATTGTTTATTAAACTTTTGAAGTGGTGATGAGAGGGCTTAATGTAATTTTACTGGTTTTAATAGGTTTATTGATGACGGTCTCTTGTTCTGATGAGCAGGATTTTGATCAGATAGATGATTTAACGATTACACCTAGTTATGAAACAAGTGTTTTTTATGTTAAGGCACAAGAAACCTTAATTAATAGAGTTGCAGGAATTAATTTTTTCACCCAAGACTTTAATTTTGATGCTTTTGAGGAGCCTTTTTTTACGAATAGGGTACTTTCGGGTGTATTGACCTATGAATTGGAAAATACAACCAGTAAACCTATAGAAATTAGGCTTGAATTTTTAGATGAGGTAGAAAATGTATTAGATATCGAGGTTTTTAATATGGATGCTGGTCCTACTGCTATTTTACAGCGCGACGTGGCATATGGGGCAACAGGTAAGAGTTTAGATATCATTAAAGCCACTTCTGAAATTAGGCTTACAGCAATAAATCTTGGAAACAATAGTAGTGAATCTACCCTAGAAGACCCCGCAATTGTACTTCGTTCAAGTGCAGAATTTACATTAGAAATTAAATGAGTTTAAATCGTAGCCTTTTTATAGTAGCTATGTTTTTTATTCTGCGTGTAACTGCTCAGAATAAACAAATTCTGTATGATTTTAATGAGATTCCTCAATCCCTTTCTATAAACCCTGGTGTAGATACAGATTTTAAATGGTTTGCTGGTGTTCCATTATTATCCGGTATATCAGGTTATGCAGGTTCTAACGCTATTTCTATTAATGATATTTTTGCCAATGACGGTATCGATATTAATATAAAATTTAGAGAAAAGGCTTTAGAAGTACTTACCCCAAGAGATGAATTTAGTTCTACCATTCAGTTAGAATATTTAGCAGGTGGATTTAGGGGAGAGAACCCGAATTTATTTTTTTCATTTGGAGGATATTTAGAGTTTGATAATATTACCTATTGGCCTCAAGATTATGCATCTTTAATTTTTGATGGTAATGCCAATCAATTAGATAGAAGTTATGATCTTTCTGATTTAAAAACTCGTGGTTCTTTGGTGAATGTTTTACATTTTGGAGTGAATAAAAAAGTATATCGCAACTTAACAATAGGGGCAAGAGGTAAAATTTATTCTGGTATTGCAGATTATAGTTCATCAAGGAATCAAGGTTCTTTTAGAAATTCTGAAGGTCAAAACAATAGTATTGCTACAACTATAAATGCAGATTTACTTTTGCATACTTCTGGACTTCAAGATTTAGATGAGGCTAATGGTTCTGATGCACTTACCAATGAAATTGTTAGTAGGGCATTTTTTGGTGGTGATCTAGGTTTAGGTGTTGACCTAGGGTTTACATATCATCTGTCTGAACGTACAACGGTTACCGGTAGTTTATTGGATGTAGGGTTTATCTATCATTCTGGAGATACTAAAAGTTATAGTCTCAAAGGGAGTACAACTGTCGAAGGTATTGAAATAGATGTATTAGATAATTTCGCGAGTCTTGATAGAGATTTCTGGCAAGATTTGGTAGATGAGGTAGAGGGTGCCGTACCGTTCGAAACAGATACTAAAAGTTATGTTTCTTTTAGACCGACAAAACTGTACGCATCAATTAGAAATGACTTTGGAGAGCCTGTAGGTAAAGGTGGGTCACAAAATTGTGATTGCAAAACCGGATCTTCCGGAGGTGGAGAATTACGTACTAAATATCGAAATTCTCTTGGTGGGCAACTTTATATGATCAATCGACCAAGAGGACCGCAAGTAGCGTTAACTGGTTTTTATACCCGTAGAATTGGTAATATATTGGCTTTAAAAGGAACGTTCACGGTAGATAAATTTAGCTATACCAATGTAGGTCTTGGGATGAATTTACAAGCCGGACCGATTAATTTTTATGTAATGGCAGATAACTTACTGTCTTATAATAACATTGCAGCTAGTAACTACGCGTCGTTTCAATTCGGGTTGAACATTATATCTTGGGGTCGCAAGAATTAGTGTATGTTCTTATCTGCTTTCTATTTTTTTGGCATGCTTTTTTCATATATTACAATGAATTTAAAATTTATATTATTTTGAAAACAGTTATCGCATTATTATTCACTTTTATAGGGCTCTCTTCATTCGCCCAAACTAACTTAAATGATTATAAGTATATTATTGTTCCTAAAAAGTTCGATGCATTTAAGAATATGAACCAACATCAAACAAGTACTTTAATAAAACACCTTTTTACAGGAAAAAGTTTTGTTGCGGTTTATGATGATCAGTTACCAGAAGATTTGAAAGTCAATAGATGTTTAGGGTTAATCGCAGATTTGCAAGATGATAGCAATCTATTTTCTACCAAAACAACAATTAATTTAATTGATTGCAATGATAAAGTGGTATTTAATTCAATGCAGGGTATAAGTAAAGAGAAGGAATATAAAGAAGCTTATAATGAAGCTATAAAAGAATCTATGCGCTCGTTTAATGGTATGAACTATAAGTATACCGCTAAAGATAAAAAAGATCAAACTGTTACCGTTAGTTTCAAAAATGACGTTAAAAAGTTAGATGAGTCTAAAGCTAGTAAAATATTGAAGGATGAAAAGGCAAACGAAAATGCAAAAAAAGTGCCTGCTATAATTTCTGAAGAAACTGAGAAAACTCAATATTATAAAGACAATACGCCTATTGCATCTAACGTCAAGAAAACAGAAAGCGAGAAATCTGCTTTAAAAAGATTAGAGGTTAATAGGTCAGTAGCAAAAAATATTTGGTATGCTCAAGCTACCGATAATGGGTATCAGTTAGTAGATAGTTCTCCTAAGGTAAGAATGAATTTGATGAAGAGTTCTACTGACAATGTATATATGGCTAGAACCGATACTAAAAATGGTATGGTCTATAAAAAAGATGGTAATTGGGTTTTTGAGTACTATGAAAATGATCGATTAGTTCAAGAAGAACTGAATATTAAATTCTAAAGATCATATTTCGTTTTCCATCTATTTTTAAGAAAATCGCTAAGGTTTTTTTCCCTTGCGTTGTTTCCAGGTTTGTAAAAAGTGGTTCCTGTAAGTTCATTGGGTAAAAATTCGGCGTCAACAAAGTTGTTCTGATAGTCATGGGCATATTTATATTCTTGACCGTAACCGAGGTCTTTCATTAATTTAGTTGGAGCATTTCGCAATGGTAATGGTACAGGGAGGTTTCCGGTTTGTTTTACTGCTTGCTGCGCTTTGCCGATCGCCATATAGCTAGCATTACTCTTTGCAGAGGTGGCCAGGTAAATTGCACATTGACTTAGTACAATTCGTGCTTCAGGATAACCAATCGTGGTAACCGCTTGAAAGGTTGTATTTGCCATGACTAAAGCTGTAGGGTTTGCCAGACCTATATCTTCAGAAGCAGAAATAAGCATTCTTCGAGCAATGAATTTTACGTCTTCACCACCTTCTATCATACGGGCTAGCCAATATACGGCTCCATTTGGGTCACTTCCTCTAATAGATTTTATAAAAGCCGATATAATATCATAATGTTGTTCGCCTGTTTTATCATATAACACAGTATTTTTTTGAACTTTAGACAATACCAATTCATTGGTGATAATAATATTATCTCCTTCTTCAGAATTAACTACAAGTTCAAAGATATTTAACAATTTTCTACCATCACCCCCTGAAAGACGTAGAAGGGCTTCAGTTTCCTTTAGTTCAATTTTTTTAGATTTTAACAATGTGTCTTTCTCCATTGCCCTTTTGATCAGGTTTTCAAGATCATCTTTTCCGAAAGCATTTAAAACATAAACTTGACAACGAGACAGTAGTGCGGGTATAACCTCAAAACTTGGATTTTCGGTTGTAGCACCAATTAATGTAACCCACCCTTTTTCGACCGCGGCCAAAAGAGAGTCTTGTTGAGATTTGCTGAACCTGTGGATCTCATCAATGAATAAAATAGGATTTTTAGCAGTGAACAAACCGCCTGCCTGTTTTGCTTTATCAATAACTTCGCGAATATCTTTGACACCACTGTTAATAGCACTTAATACATAAAAAGGTCTTTTGCTATGCTCTGCAATGATATTTGCTAAAGTAGTTTTTCCGGTGCCAGGTGGTCCCCAAAGAATTAATGACGGTATAATACCTTTTTTGATTTGATGCGTAAGCGAGCCCTTTTCACCTACCAAATGGTGCTGACTAATATACTCGTCTAATGTTTTAGGGCGTACGCGTTCTGCTAAAGGTTCATTCATTGCACAAAAGTATAATAAACTTAAATGAGAATAAAAAAGTAAGGTGCCAATTGATTGTTAAGTAGGGATTAGAGTGACAATATGACAAATTTGTAAACGTTGGTAGTATAATTGTAAACCATATAGAAAAAAGCTGATGTCAGAAATGGGACATTTTAAATTCTCAAATAAAGTATTTGCCATTCCACTTTTGGCAATGATTTTGATATGGGGAGTATATTGGGTGGAACTGGCACTTGGTATGAATTTCAATGAAATGGGGGTAATGCCAAGAACGATAATAGGTTTGCGTGGCATCGCATTAAGTCCGTTTATTCATGGTTCTATAGAGCATTTATACAATAACACCATCTCGTTAGCAATATTACTCGCTGCCTTATGGTACTTTTATAGGGATGTCGCATGGAAAGTGGTTTTGTATGGTATTTTTATATCAGGATTTATAACATGGTTAATTGGGCGTACATCATATCATATTGGTGCAAGCGGACTCATATATGTTTTGGCGAGTTTCATTTTTTTTAAAGGAATTTTTAGCTCATACTTCAGGTTAATAGCACTTTCTTTAATAGTTGTTTTTATTTACGGAAGTATGCTTTGGTATATATTTCCCGTAAAGGAAGGTATGTCTTGGGAAGGACATCTTGCCGGTTTTCTCACGGGATTGTTTCTTGCTAAAATGGTGAAAGTAAAAATTCCGCCAACCAAAAAATATGAGTGGGAAAAGTTAGATTTTAAAGAAGAAGATGATTTGTTTTTACAGCACTTTGATGAAAACGGAAACTTTAAGGAACTACCCCTTAAAGAAGAAGATAAAGAGAATGAAAGTTTTAATTTCAACTATATCTTCAAGAAACATTCTAAAAGTGATTCAGATATATAAACGATGATTACAAACGTTGGCGAACCGCTTCGTATAAGAATACTGCACAAGCAACAGAAACATTCAATGATTCAATTTCTCCAAGTAAAGGCAACTTAGCTCTATAATCTGAAGCTTTTAATATAGAAGGTGTAATACCACGATCTTCAGCACCCATAACAATGGCTATAGAATCTGTAAAAGGAACATCATAAACAGAATCATCTGTTTTTTCGGTAGCCGATACTATTTTAATATCAGATGCCTGTAAATAGAAAATAGCATCTTTTAAATGGTCAACCTTAGCAATAGGAACCCTATATGCTGCACCGGCAGAAGTTTTTATAGTATCTGCAGTTACTGGGGCGGCACCTTTCTTTTGAACGATAATGCCATCAACACCTGTGCATTCTGCTGTTCTAATAATAGCACCAAAATTTCGTACATCAGATAGTTGGTCCAGTAATAAAAATAAAGCGGGACCTTCTTTTTCGTTTGCCTTTTCCACTAAATCTTCAAGAGTATGAAATGCGATAGGGGAGATGTTGGCAACGGCACCTTGGTGGTTGCTTTTCGTTAGTCTATTTAACTTTTCAATAGGTACATAGACCATATTGATTTCATTTCGACGCAATAAACCTTCCAATTCTTTCATTAAATCTCCTTTAAGACCCTTTTGTAGAAATACCTTGTCTATCTCTTCATTTGAATTGACAGCTTCTATAATGGCTCTTAAGCCATAAATTTGAGTGGTTTTTTGCATGGGGCAAAGGTAAATAAAAAGCGCCCAACAATTGTTGGGCGCTTTTAAATATTAAGATTAATAATTTCAGCTATTTAAATAGTCGAACACAGTCATTAAATCTTCTTTCGATTTAATGTTTAAGTTTTTTTCTTTTAAAAAAATTTTTAATTCTTCCTTTTTAGATTCATCGACTAATTTTAAAAGCTTATTGTTTTTTTGCGGTATTTGGTCAATTCTATTTATACCCTTTTTTTGAAAGTAATACTCGGTAAATTTTGTAAATCTGCTAGGTACAGCTGCCACAAAAGAATTTTGGGCAGGTTGCCCTTCTGTATACTTTACTAGAGTTCTTTCGAATAGGTCATATTTGTTACCTTTTTGTATCAAAGTTAAATAGCCGTTAAGTGTAGCTTTTTTTTCTGTTACAAACGTTTTAAAGCTTAAAGGGTTTGCATTGATAAGCAAACTAATATCTTTGTCTTTGGTCAATGCTTGATATGCTTCTTCTTCTGAAGAAGTTTTTTTTATTTCAATCTCTTCATTCAGGGCATTGTATCTATAGTAAATGGAACCGACGACTTCATCATTATATTTTAAGATTGTTGGGGCAAAAGTGTTGGAAGTGTATGGTGAGCCTTGAAATTTATCTAAATCTATTTCACGCCTTTTTTGATAAGCCTCGTTAACGGGTCCTAAGAAGTTGGAAATTGCTGCACCTGCAGCTGCATTTTGACTAGCACCTGCTAGGTTTGAAGGCACCTGACCTGCATATTGCGATTGTAAATTGTTACAAGCTAATGCTGCTGCAGCAAGTATTAATAATTTTTTCATGGTGTGGTTATTTTAGTGCTAGAATTTAACTATTTTTTTTAAACCTCTTATATTCAGATAGTTTAATTTTTTGTTAATTCGAAAGTTCTCAGTTTGTCATCGTTAAAACCGGCAACTAGAAGGGTTCTGTCATTATATTTTACCGATTCAGTACTTTTTACATTACCTCTCAAATATAATCCTGTTCTTTCCATTGTTGAAGGTAAATAACCGTTTACTTTATTAGAAATTAACGCTAAACCCGAAATAGCATCAAGTCTCGGTGTTTCCACTTCTGTTTCGTAAATATTTCCGGATATAATACAATCCTCGTAACCATCTTTGTTTAAATCAAATACAGAAATAGCTAAAGTTGGAAATAATTGACATTCATTGGGCAATATTATTTTGTCAAAATGATTATTACCCTTGTTCAAAAGTAGTATAGAGTTAAACTCTGTTGCTTCTGTTGCGTATGATTCTTTTAACTTTTCACCGTAAATGTCTTCCATTGTTGCGTGAGCGAAATCGTTATAAGTGGTAAATTTTTCTTTAATGAATGGCATTTGTTGTGATGAACATTCCCTGCCTCTAACCGGAACATATGTTTCATGATATTTTTTACTTAATACAACGTCGTTAATACCATCGTTATCAAAGTCATTTGCAAAAATTTTAAAAGGCTTCTCAATTGTTGCAGTAAATTTTATGTTCTTACCGACATTCCCAACTATGTAATCTTTATTTCCATCGTTATTTACGTCCGTTTCTTTTATTTTAAACCACCATCCTTTAGAATTCAGCGCAAGTTCATCGGTTGTTATTAGTTCGAATTTTCCATTTTTATTTTGAAACATTCCAATTGGTGTCCATTCGCCGACTGCAATAAAATCTTGCCACCCATCATTATTGAAATCTGTAGTTATGATACTATTGACCAAACCAAAATGTTCTAGGTCTGGTGCTATTTTCTCAGTAACATTTATTAATGTGCCATTATCATTTTCATAAAGTATCGATGCGCTATATTTGGGGTAATTGTGCGGAATTATCCTATTTCCTACTAATATATCGTTATCACCATCTTTATCGAAATCGATTATTGTTACAGATTTACCGCTTTTAGGAAATGAGTTGAGAATAGGAGTCTCCAGTTTTTTAAAATCTCCTTTACCGTTATTTATATATAATCTATCTGCATAATAAGATGAGCTTTCTCCGTATTCATTTCCACCACTAACTACATAAAGATCTAAGTCGTTATCGTTGTCAAAATCAAAGAAAATAGATTCTGCGTCTTCCTTCTCTTTGTCAAGTATTAAGGCTTTTGGAGTGCGATTGACAAAACCATTTTCACTTTGTATATATAACGAACCTGCTTGACCAGATCCACCTCCTATAAATAAATCCTCTTTCCCATCTCCATTTATATCGCCTTTTGACATAAATGGACCGGTGTTAGATTGTTTGTAAGGGAGCAGTATTTCTTGTTCAAAATCGTCGTAGGCAGTTTCTTTATGTCTAAAATTTAAATGTAGTTTGTTATCACTGACATTTTGAAAGTACGAATTGTTTGTAATTGGTACGGAGTTATTTTTTAGTAGCGCATCTTTCTCAGAAAAAGTAAGAAATGAATTAGCTTTAACATTGTACATGTATGCTTTCTTGCCACTGGACCATTCTATTTTTACGGTATCTACTAGGGTTGATTTTCCAAGTCCAAAATGGGCTGCGTTTTCTTGAGACGACATGTATCCTCTTACCCTTTTAACTTCTTCATATTGATTTTTGCTGTCATAAGAGATTGTTACTTTAGCGAATGTCTCAGAAGTAGCTGAATTAGCTGTGACTTTTAAAAAATTACCTGAATTATTTTCTACTGTATTATTTTTATATAAAATTGCTTTTTGATCAATATTATTAATTACTAAATCTAAATCGCCATCATTATCAAAGTCACCTTGAGCAGCACCATTGCTAAATGTTAAATCTTCTAAACCCCATTCATTTGAAGTTTCTCTAAAGCTAAGATCACCTTGGTTTTCATACATTAAATTACGAAGACTTTCTGACGGCATTTGGTCATATAATTTTTGTTTTATGGAATTAGGTATATTTCCCTTGTATTTTATTTTGGTATTATAAACTTTATTTTGAAAATCATTGTCTAAGGCATATTTACGATAGCCGTTTGTTATAAAAACATCTTTAAATCCATCATTATTATAATCGGAGAGTAAGACAGACCAGCTCCAATCAGAACTTGCCATAGAAGATAATTGAGCTATGTTAGAGTAGTGGTCTTTTCCCATGTTAAGCTGTAAAGAGTTGTACATGTATTGGTATTGGAATGCCGCAGTGTTAGTTAAATAATTGAATTTATCTGTACTCATCGATGCCATTAACGTTTTGGCTCTATAATGGTCATTAGATGCCATATCTAAAACAAAAATATCTTGTAATTTATCATTGTTGATATCGGCAATATCTATACCCATACCATAAAATGAAATCTGTTGTGTTAATTCTTTTACTGAATTTGTAAAAGTGCCTTGTTTATCGTTAATGTATATAGCATCTGGTAAGTAGTAGTCACTTGTAATATAGATATCTAAATACCCATCGGTGTTGAGGTCAGAAACACACAAGCCAAGACCAAAAATGGGATTTTCAAGTCCTGCTTTTTTTGTTACATCAACATATTTTCCGTTAGTATTTTGATAGAGATGGCTACTATTGAAATATTTAGATTCTTCAGTATTATTTACAGTTTTAAGTAAGGTGACTGGATCTAAGCCGTACAATTCATTTTCATTCATTACTATACAATCAAGGTCACCATCATTGTCATAATCAAAAAACGCGGTTTGAGTAGAAATACCAGGATCATTTAGTCCATATTCGTTACCTTTTTCAGTAAAACTAAGATCTTGATTATTTATGTAAAGAAGATTATTTCTGTTACTTCTGTTATTAGGACCTCCTTGAGAAACATATATATCTTCCCAACCATCATTATTTATATCTACAAACGTTACTCCATTACTCCATTTTTTTCCAATATTAATACCGGCAGTAAGAGAAATATCTTCAAAAGTAAAATTTCCTTTATTTAAATAAAGTTTATTTTCTACTTGGTTACCCGAAAAGAAAATATCTAATAGTCCGTCATTGTTGATATCTGCAACACCTACGCCTGCTCCGTTATAGAAATAATCAAAATTAAAAACATTATTATAATTCGTTATGTCTTCTTTAAGATTATTACTAAAGTCTATTTTGCTTTGTTTACTTGAAATACTTTCAAAAATTTTTTCGTCAATTTTATTGTTGTTAACTATCTCGTTTATGTTGTCTTTTTTCTGATTATTACATGAAAAGATTACAAACAATAACAGGCTTATATAAATCTTTATTAAGTTCTTTTCTTTAACTATCTGGACCAATTTTAGCATACGGGGGTAAATTTGAGATTAGTTTAAACAAAATAGCTGCCCTATGTTATTAGGGCAGCTATAGAATAATTTAAATACTTAGTGAGATTACCCGTTACAGATATTCAAAGTAATTGCTCCTACTGCTGGGGTTGGACCATCAGAAATTGCCGTTTCTCCGGTTGGAGCAGTAATTTCATAGGTAACTTCACTATCAAATGCTCCAGAAACAAATTCTAAAGTAAATTCAGTTGTTCCCTCTGGTACAATAAAGCTAGCTGTACCTGCACTACCATCTTCTATTGTAAAAGATGAAGCTACGCCATCTATTACAATATCAATAGAAGCACCGTTCCAACCATCACCGTAACTATCTTCTAATTCTATAGTATATTCACCTGCAACTGGGGTTGGAGGTATACATTTAATTACTGGTCCGTAAAAGAACGGAGCATTAAAGAAAGATCCTGTAATTGTTCCTGTACTATCGTCATTGCTAAAAGTTCTACCGTCGGTGAGGGTAAGTACCAATCGATACTGAACAGCATCACCACCGTCAAAATCACCTTCAACCAAACCTAATAATGATAAAGCGTTTGCTAAAGTAGTATTATAACTAGCTCTAGGTAAGCCAAATTCACCGTCGGTAAAATCTGCAGGTAGATATGTTTCAATAAGTATTTCTTCTACAGTTGAATCGCCATTCGCTTCAGTGTTGTCTTCAAAACTAATGTATAGATCAACTTTTTCCAAAAGATCACCATCTTCATAATCTTGCTCTTCAAAAGTAAAGCCAAAAGTGGTAGATGTATCGAAACGATCAAAAACTCCGTCAGATTCAATTGTTCTTAATACAGCACCTCTAGTAGTCTCTGCAAATACTTCATCAATAACTTTACCTCCATCATCATCACATGATGTTGCAAGAAGCGATGAAACACCTATTATAGCGCCTAATATTTTATTGTTTATTTTCATTTTCTTATTTTTTAGTTAGCAGATGGGAATGCAGGTCCAGCAGGATTAGTATCCCAAAATACTTGAGTTGATAAATCAGCTTTCTGAGAAACATTCGAGTTGGTTATAACCTCGGTTTGAGGGTATAGGAATGATCTCGGGAATGAACCAGGATTTAGTTCCCAGTTAGGTGCTAAAGTAGTTGGAAAGCCTGTTCTTCTATAATAGTTGTAAGCTTCGACACCACCACCATAAAGTGCAATCCAATATTGCTCAGATAATATGTTTGTTTGATCATCTCCAGAAGCAGCTAAGTAATCAGCAGCTATGCCATCTATATATGTAGTAACATCTTCATCAGAAGGTGCTACAGATAAATCTGCACTAGAATCTAAAGAACCAAAGCTTTGCACTTTAGCAATAGACTTTGTCATTGCTGATCTTAAGAAAGTCACTTTTTCAGCTGCAGAAGTAGCCATTTCAGCTTGCCAAAAATCAACATATGACGCAAGGATGATTGGCTCAATACCACCACCTCCACCACCAAGGCCAAGACCGACAACATCAAAACTACTATCATCAAAACGACCACCAGCTGGATAAACACCTACTGCAGTTTTTTGGAAACCATCTGGAGGTGTACCTTCATTATTTCCATGAGATCGACCCCAGTATCCGTTTGGTACTGAACAGTAAACATAACCATCGTAGTGTGCAGGTGGAACTGCTAAAGAACAAGCAAGTAATTCTTCGTTTGCAGGTTCCCCGGCAGCACCTGGTGTAGCGCTTTCTTGACGGTAGAAGTAATATCTTATTCTAGGGTCATTTTTTACCAACATGTTATTCATTAACCAGTTGTTCTGATATAAATTTGCACCACTTAGAGTATAGTCATCCTGGTAATCAGGGTGACGCGTATCAGGTTGTAAATCTCTTGTTCCATATTGCCATTGAAAATCGTCTTCTGTACTTGAAATATAATTTCCACCAGCAATAACTGAGCTAAATGAACTTGCGTCTCCAGTGGTAACTGCAGCTTTTAGTCTGATTGTATTAACTAATTTTATCCAATTCTCAGTATCGCCTCCGTAGAAAAAGTCTTCACCACCTTGTGTTCCAGGTTCTGCAGCAAATAAAGTTTCAGCCTCGGTTAATAAGGCTAATGCACCTGTGTAAACATCTTGTCCATCGTCTAATAATGGTGCAGGAAAATCTACAGAGTTACCAGCTTCGCTTAAAGTTGCTTTTCCAAGATAATCAACTAATAATAAAAGCATATGTGCTTTTAAGGTCTGGCCAACTGCAATATGAAAAGAATAATCCGTATCACTTTCAGCATCAATTGTTTTAAGATTATCAACATTTGGAAATATACCTAAGTCAACAGTCGATGTAAACACATCGTCATTGCCATCTGTACTACTATAAAGACGTTCCCAGATATCATCAAAAGTATTACCTGGGTATGTGTTGAAATAATTACGACCAAGCATATAATCAATTCTAGTTAATTCAGAACCGATATCGTTTATGGTATACATATTTGCTACATAAGCAAGTTGAATTGAATTCAACAATAAATTTGGATCTGCTTGATCAGCAGCAAGATCATTAGGGCTAGTCCTAAGATCTAGATCTGTTGTTTCACATGAGTTTAAAAGCACTCCTGCAGTTAAAACAACGGTTATATATTTAATTATTTTTTTCATAATATTTCTATTAATTAAGATTAGCAATTTTTAAAAGGTTGCTTTAACACTAACACCATATCTTCTAGAACTAGGACCGTTAATAAAGTCAAAACCTTGAGAGTTACCAACACCGGCGCCTTGAATATTCGGGTCAAAGTTAGCACCCTTTGGCGTGTTGTAAGCATCATACCACAAGTTAAAACCTTGAGCGGTAATTGTTAATGATCCAAAAGGAGTTCTTTCTAGTGCTTTGGCTGGGAAAGTGTATCCTAAAGAAAGTTCTTGTAAACGAATTACAGAGGCATCATATACCTTTAATTCAGTTGGACCGAATAAAATATTGTTGAAGTAGTACGTAGAGTTATTGATCTGCTTATTATTTACTTCACCAGTACTTTGAGAAACACCAGGTAATATATATGTATTCTCTCTATCTAAAGTTTCAGTTATTAAACCTCTACCTAATAAAGTACCTATAGTGTTAGAAACAATATCACCACCTTTAATATGACTAATTTGAAAACCTAAGTTCCAATTTTTATAAGAAAAAGAGTTGATAACGTTCATGACATAATCAGGGTTTGGATTACCTATTACTGGTACGTTTCCATCTAAATCAACTTCTGTAGTAACATAATCACCACCATCATCAATTAAGAAATTGCCATCAGCATCTCTTGCGATTGCATCACCAACAATTACACCTAGTTGTTCTCCTTTTATTGCGGCATTACCACCTATAGATAAAGTTGAGCTACCAGCATAAATGATGATATCTTGTTCTTGTTCAGTTACAATAAATTTATTTTTAGTAAAGTTTGCTCTAGTATTCCAATTGAAACCGGTTCTGTCATCACTTCTAAACCAATCAACACCTAAGTCAATTTCAATACCATCACCTTCTATTTTACCAACGTTACTTTGAGTAAAGGTAAAACCTGTTGATGGAGAAAGAGGTTCCTCTACAATAAGATCTTTAGTCGTTCTATCAAAATAAGTGAAGTCTAAAGAAACTCTATTGCTAAGGAATTTCGATTCGAAACCTACTTCAAATTCAGAAAGTACCTCAGGCTTTAGATCAGGATTTGCTTTAAAACCTGAAACTTGATTGGTAGTTACGCCAGCATCATCACCGTAAACTTGTGTGTTTTGCTCAACTACACTTACCGTTGGGTACGCTGTAGGGAATGTCGCAGACTGACCTAAACCAGCTCTTATCTTTAAAAAATTAAGTCCTTTTTCAGACTTAATACTAGGCCAAGCAGCAGTCGGTAAGAAAGATCCACTAACACTTGGATAGGTTTGACTGTTGTTTTCTGTAATAAGGTTGGAAACCCAGTCAGTTCTTGTTGATGCCGTTAGAAACAACATGTTGTCATAATCTAAGGTAGCTTGACCTAAGATACCAGCTATGTTTCTTTTTTCTGTATATTGAATAGGTGATTGGTTCAGGTAATTGAAATGTCTTTGAATATCAAAAACAATTTGACCCGTACTAGCAACACCTGATTGATCAAAAGTTGTTGATCTAGAAGTTGCACCAACGTTAAAAGTTAGACCTAATTTTTCTGATAAATCGTAATTACCATTTAAAGCCAAATAGTGATCCCAAATAGTGTTATTGTTATCATATGTATTTAAGAAACCAAAAATAGCGCTTGTAAATTCAACACCACCTTTATTAGAATACTGCTCGTTTCTTTCGTTATAATAATCTAAACCTGCTCTATATGTCATGTTAAGATTATCGTTTATATCATATTGAACAGATGCATTCCAGAAAACACGTGTAGTTAACTGAGAATATTTTGCATTGTTTGCTGTCCAACGAGGGTTGATAATGTCATTTCCATTTCTATAGTACACACTAGAACCGTCAATTGGGTTTTGATAAGGTAAACCTAATAAATCAACACTTCTTGGGGTAAAGTAAATATTACCAAAAATAGAAAGACCAGTAGTACCGTTACCCTCACTAGCCGCAATTGGAGGTGAATTGTAATCAGTTCTAGAGTAGTTCATAGCCCCAGATACTGTAAATCTATTTGATAATTTAGATCGACCACCAATAGAAACGTTAGCTCTTGTTAAACCATTTCCAGGAATAAAAGATTCATCATCTAAATAACCAAAATTGGCATTAAAAGTTGTGTTGCCATCTTCAGAAGCACCGTTAATGTTTACAGAAGTAGAACTTACTGAGCCAGGTTTGAAATACTCTTCTACTGAGTTGTAAGGTTTCCAATCATATCTAGCTCCTTGTAATTCAGGAAAAGCCTCTCTTGTAGAAGCTACTGAAGTTGTACTATAAGGATGTTCTAAAGTACCATTTTCATCGATAGAAGATTGTCTGCCCCAACCAGAAAGACCACTTTCTTCAAAGCTAGGTCCCCAGTTACTGAAGAACCAACCGAATGCTTGATCAAAACCATTTCCGTATTCATCTTGGTAATCTGGTAATGAAGCAAATTCGTTAACGAAGTACGATTGATTAACTGTAATTTCAGTTTTTTTCTTTCCACCAACAGAAGAACCTGCTTTAGTGGTGATAAGGATTACACCGTTTTTACCTTGAGAACCATAAAGTGTTGCAGCAGCAAGACCTTTAAGTACTTCGATTTTTGCGATGTTGTTTGGGTCTAAATCTAAGAATCTTGAAGAACCAGTATTACCAGTCAAGAAGTTAGAACCACCACCATTTGTGTCTTGAGCGTTAGTATCACTACTAAAAGGAACGCCATCAACTACGAATAAAGCTTGATTACTACCACTAAAAGAACTTAATCCCCTTACAACTACATTAGTTGCAGAACCTGACATACCACCTGCAGCAGTAATTTGTACACCTGATGCTTTACCTGATAATACACGTGCTACATCACCTTCAGATCTAGACTCTAAATCTTCTTCGTTCACTGATGATACAGCGAAACCTAAAGCTTTTTTCTCACGCTTAATACCCTGAGCGGTAACAACCACTTCTTCAAGAGCTTGAGCATCTTCTTCCATTTGTACACTTACCGTGCTACCAGCACCAACCGATTTTCTTACGGCTTTTTGACCGATGTAAGTGAATAATAATGTTTCGCCTTGTGCGGCCATAATAGAGTAGTTACCATCGAAGTCAGTTTGGGTACCTGTTGTGGTACCTTCTACTACAATGTTAACTCCGGGCAAAGGAAGCCCTCCCTGATCAGTAACCGTACCGGAAACTGTTTTTTGTTGTGCAAAAGAAATATGCACAACTAACGCTAGAAGTAGCGTTAACAATCCATTTAGTTTTGTTCTCATTTTTAAATTATTTGAATTAGCTAGCGACAAACATCACAATAATGTGTTAATAATGCAAGATAATTTTAATAAAACTTTAAGAACTTGTTATGAAATTGGAAGTTACAGATAAAACACGATCCAGATTTAAAGTTATATAATTCAGCATGGTTTTTTTTATCATATTCGCAATTCTTCAAAAAAAATCAGAAAAACCTGCATTTTATTCAGATCGAAAATTGTATGGGTTTTTAGTATGCTTGTTAAAGATATTTTGAAGGTTTTAACAAAGTGTTTTAGGTGAGAAATATTTTGTTGAAACAAAAGCCTGTAAAGAAATTTACAGGCTTTTTAATGTTTTATGATAACCTGGTTATTAATTGGTGTCCCAATCTACTTTTTCAAATAAAGTAACAGAGGGTGTATTGGTATTAAGGTCCAATTCTGTCTGTGGGTATAAAAACCTAGTCGGTATTGCTGAGCCACTAACAGGTGTTAAACTTGGTAGGCCAGTTCTTCTCCAATCACTATATGTTTCTGGATTTGCATATAGCGCCAACCATTTTTGAGTAATTATATTTTCTAAAGTTATAGAAGCTGGCGAAACGGCTGTTTGTGTAGTGTAGGTTGAGTATTCAGTGTCAAGCCCTAGGCTAGAAAATGAACTTTCAATTCCGGCAAAATAAGCTTCGCTTATATCTGCTTGCGAACCGCCAGTTGCAATAAGACACTCTGCTTTTGCAAACATTAACTCTGTGTAAGTTGCCATATCTACTGCTTGGTCTATAGTAAAGAACTCATGTGTATCGTATTCAATCAAGAATGTTGATTCATTATCACCGTCATAAATATCTTTTCTAGGGTCATTTAGGTTGACCATAACAGCATCCATTGTTGGGCTAAAACCGATATCGCCTCTATCTCGGTTAAATTGGTACCATGGAGAAGCTGTCGCTGCCCCAGTTCCGAAAGCGAAATTAAAATCATCTGCGCTAGAGTCAAAAGCATTTTCAATAGATGTTAAGGCAGCGGCGTAATTGGCGGTGTTTAGCAAACCTTCGTGCAAATATGCTTTCGCATCAATGGCGTGCGCTGCTTTTATCCATGCAGAAGTATCTCCAAAATAAATTAAATCACCAGAAAGAGCTAATCCGCCATCAGATGAAGCAAAATTATTTCTTCCACTGGCTAGTAGAGAATGTATTTCTGAGTAAATGGATGCTTGAGAATCATAAGCGGGCTGTAAATTTTCAACACCTGTAAAAGCTTCTGTATAAGGTATGTCATTCCAGTAATCTGTCATAACCATTAATGAAAAAGCTTTCAAAATTTGTCCTGCTCCTACGTAATGGTTGTATCCAGCTTCTGAAGATTGCTGAATCATTATATCAGAATTCTGTAGAACATCAACGTAGAAGTTAGACCAGTCTGTACTTCTGTCGGATGCAACCGTAGTGTAACTATTGAAACCAGCCCACTGGCGGTCTAGCCCTTCTATTTGTTGAACCCACATACAAGAAACTCTCGAGAAATTCGCATTGTAATTGTATGCAAGTGCTAGTTGTATTGTAGGTAATATAGCCGCCGACGATACCTCGGTTGGGTCATTTGGGTTTTCGTTTGTTTCTTCGAGGAAAGGCTCACATGATATTATGAAGCCTAAAATCAATAGAAATAACCCTTTGTATATTATATTTTTCATGATTACTTTATTTTTTAGAAAGTTAAATTGATGCCTAATCCATATGATTTAGTGCCTGGGTTGTTAAAATAGTCTATACCCTGTGCGTTACTACCGGCACCGGTTAAACTTGTTTCTGGGTCAACACCAGTATAAGGGGTTTCTAGCCATAGATTATTTCCTGTAAAAGTTAGACTAACATTGTCAAAGAAATCACTATTGATGGCGCTTGTTAGGTCATAAGATAAGTTTAAAGACCTTAAGCGTAACCAAGATGTGCTTTGTACAAAAGCCTCGTCTACACTGCCGAAACCACTTAGACCGCTACTTTCGTAATAATACTGGTCTAAGGTTGCAACAATATCATTAGCTGATCCATCAGATTGTTTAACACCTTCGATGATTAAAGTTTCTCCACGGTTTTCGGTAATTTTTGATCGTCCAAAAAAGCTAAGTGCCCAGTCTGTGCCATTCCACATTTCTCCACCTTGTTTCCATTCTAATAAGAAGTTAAGAGTTAAATTTTTATAGGTGAAGGTATTGTTGAAACCTAAAGTGAAATCTGGTGTTGGATCTCCTATTACCTTAAGTTCTGGGTCGGCAATTTGTAACCCGTAATTAGAAGATGTTGGGTCATCATCAATAATTATATTACCAGCATCATCCCTTAAAAAAGAACCGCCATAAAGTTGACCGAAACGCTCACCGGGGATATTGTAAGAAACAAAACCTCCTAGAAATTGACTTTCAACACCTTCAGCTAATGAATTAACTATAGTTTCACTTTTGTCAAAATTTACGCCTAGGTTATATTTGAAATTATCACCATCTATAATTTTTGCATTTAAAGTAACTTCAAGACCTGTGGTCTCTAGCTCGCCTGAATTTAAGAAACTTGAATCATAACCTGTAGATTTGGCAATTGGTACAGCTAAGATCTGATCCTTTGCGAGTCTATGATAATAGGCTGCATCTATTGAAAGTCTATTTTTGAACAATCTTAAATCTAAACCTATTTCCTCTGATGTTACTGTGGATGGTTTTAAGGAGTTATTTCCTAAATCATCATTAATTTGGAAACCAGCAGTTCCATTAAAAGGAAAATTTATACCGGTCGACCATCCATCTGCTATAGCTGCAGTTTCATATGCGGTAGATGTGGCGTATGCCGATGGTGCACCAGCACCTACTTGTGCCCAAGACGCTCTTAATTTACCAAAAGATAAGAAATCACTAGTGCCGGTTAATTCACTGAAAACAAAACCTAAGCTAGCAGACGGATAAAATAAGGCAATGTTTTCTAGGGAGAAGTTGTTAGGGTCTTCTAATGTGGATAGGTAATCTTGTCTTCCGGTAATTGTTAGATATAACATTCTTTTATAACCAAAATCCAATTGACCATAAAAACCAACGTTCTTTTTCTTGGATACATCATAGTCACTTTGTACAGTAGCAGCATTGGTAATATTATTAAAACCTTTTATGCCTAGATCGGAACCTTCAACGTAAGTTACTTTTTGTTCTTCCGAATAGATATTGACACCTAATAAATATCCAAAATTCAAGTCTTCTGAGATGTCGGTGTTACCGTTTAAATTGAAATAATTATCAGTGTGACGATAAGCATAGTTATCTAATATAAGCGCTCCTGCTGTATTCGTTCTTGAACCAATATCAAAAAATTGAACTCTATCATCTGCATAAGTATCAATACCTACATTACCAGCAAAATTTAACCAGTCTGTAATAGTGTAATTAATACCTACACTACCAACAAACCTATTCACTTCATCAGTATATGGTACATTGTTTATAACCCAATAAGGATTGTCATAACCACCCCCGCCACGGTAATTTCTTTGAGATCCATCTTCAAATTCGTAAGCTGCTATTTCATCTTGGGCATTGGCAAACCCATTACTATTGTCGAAAGAAATAGGTGTTCTTAGTAAACCTAACATTAAACCAGAAGTGTTACTACCTTGTTGTATTCTGTAAGAGCTGGAATTTGTGTAGGTACCTGACATGTTTATTGAAAACTTGTTACTTATTTTTGCGGAACCTGAGAAGTTTAAAGTATTTCTGTCAAAATCATTTTTTGGTACTATACCTTCTTCTGATGTTTTTCCATAAGCCAAACGAAATGTTGTTTTATCTCCACCGCCAGATATTGAGAATGAGTTTTCTGTTGTCACTCCTGTTTGGAAAACTTCAAATACGTCATAAGTTGTAAAAGGAGTGAGGTTTCCTGTTGTGTTTCCTTCTACGATTCTGCCATTGTTGTCATACGCGTAATCAGAGCCATCCCAGAATAAGTTAGACTTGTCTGGACCCCAACTTCCTGAAGTTCCTGTTTCAGGACCAGCCCAAACCCCTCCGCTACCTTGAACAAAAGTGTTCTGAAGTTCTGGGTACTTATTGACTTTACTAAATGTAAGGTTAGATCTTACATTTACTTTTAGTTTTCCAGGGGCACCTTTCTTAGTTGTAATCACAATAACTCCGTTACCGCCATCAACACCGTAAAGCGCTGCTGCAGCTCCCCCTTTTAATACGTTTATGGTTTCAATGTCGGCAGGGTTAATGTCCATACCTCTGTTAGATCCTGCTACACCGGCATTTCTACTTTCTGAATTGTTCTGAGAATTATTCATTCTAACGCCATCCACGATCATTAAGGCTTGATTGTCTCCCGATAGAGAAGTTTGTCCTCTTATTACTATTCTTGTTCCTGCTCCTGCAGATCCAGATGCGCTTGTGATTTTTACCCCTGCCGCCTGGCCTGCTAGTGCAGAAAGCGCATCATTCGCATTTGAGTTGTTAATGGTTTCTGAGCTTACAGCTTGTACAGAGTAGCCAACTGCTCTAGTTTCTTTTTTAACCCCAAGTGCTGTTACAACCACTTCATCTAGGGCTTCTGCACTTTCTTCCATTTGAATACTTATGGATGAATTTGTTCCAATTACTTTACTGGCGGTTTTTTGCCCTATGTAGGTGAATAGTAGGGTTTGGCCAGTTGCACCACTAATAGAGTAGTTCCCGTCAAAATCAGTTTGTGTTCCGTTAGTAGTTCCCTGTACAATTATGTTTACCCCGGGTAGTGGTAATCCATTTTGATCTGAAACTGTACCAGTGATTTCTTTTTGTTGTGCAAAGGTAATATGCACGACTAGCACCAGAATTAGTGTTAACCATCGTTTTAGTTTTGCTTTCATTTTTAAATTATTTGAGTTAGTTAGTAGTAAAACTCATAATAATATGTTAACAAGACTAAAAAATTTTAAGAAAATTTTAGTAATACATTAATAATTTTGATATTAAAATTTTCGCAAGGTTTTAATTAATAGATGCATAAATATGCATCTATAGTTTTAATAAATTCATAATTACTTAAAAATGAATACAAAATATTAAATTATGATTGGACTACAAATCATGTAGGTATGCCAAGGTGTTATCTCTTTGTTTGGTTGAAATTTTATACATGTTTATAGGGAAGTAAAAAGGACTGTTTGAAAAAAAATAAAAATAAATACGTAAGGGTTTGAATTATAATGAAATATTACTACATTTGCCGACCCTTAAAGTAGGGGTAATTTTATATATTATAGTATGCCAACAATATCACAATTAGTACGAATAGGAAGAGAGACGATTACTAAGAAGAGTAAATCGGCTGCTTTGGATTCGTGTCCTCAAAGAAGGGGTGTTTGTACACGTGTTTATACTACCACGCCTAAGAAACCAAATTCAGCTATGAGAAAAGTAGCAAGGGTAAGGTTAACTAACGGTAAGGAAGTGAATGCTTACATTCCAGGAGAGGGTCACAATCTTCAAGAGCACTCGATAGTATTAGTAAGAGGCGGAAGAGTTAAAGATTTACCAGGAGTTAGGTATCATATTGTACGTGGTGCATTGGACACAGCAGGTGTGGCCGGTAGAACACAACGTAGATCTAAATATGGTGCAAAACGCCCTAAGAAGTAATTAAACTTGTTTAAAAGGAAGTAATGAGAAAAAGACAGGCAAAGAAAAGACCACTTTTACCAGATCCAAGATTTAATGATCAGTTGGTGACACGTTTCGTCAATATGATGATGTGGGATGGTAAAAAATCAGTTGCTTTTGGTGTTTTTTACGATGCAATTGATATCGTGGATGCAAAGAAGACTGATGAAGAGAAGACAGCTTTAGAGCTTTGGAAAGATGCATTAAGTAATGTAATGCCCCACGTGGAAGTTAGAAGTAGAAGAGTTGGTGGTGCAACATTTCAAATTCCAATGCAGATTAGACCAGACCGTAAAATATCAACAGCTATGAAGTGGTTGATTAGTTATGCAAGAAAGCGTAACGAAAAGGGTATGGCTCAAAAATTGGCTGGAGAGATTTTAGCTGCTGCAAAAGAGGAAGGTGCAGCTGTTAAGAAAAGAGTCGATACGCACAAGATGGCTGAGGCAAACAAAGCATTTTCGCACTTTAGATTCTAAATAGACATGGCAAGAGATTTAAAATTTACAAGAAATATAGGTATTGCTGCGCATATTGATGCTGGTAAGACTACTACGACAGAGCGTATACTTTTTTATACGGGTGTAAGTCATAAGATAGGTGAGGTTCATGATGGTGCTGCTACTATGGACTGGATGGAGCAGGAGCAAGAAAGAGGTATTACAATTACTTCTGCTGCTACTACATGTACATGGAAGTTTCCTTTGGAAAATGCAAAGGAATTGCCTGATACAAAGGATTATCACTTTAATATAATAGATACTCCAGGTCACGTTGATTTTACCGTAGAGGTGAATCGTTCTTTACGTGTTTTGGATGGTTTGGTCTTTTTGTTTAGTGCTGTTGATGGTGTTGAGCCTCAGTCAGAAACTAACTGGAGATTGGCTGACAATTATAAAGTTCCAAGAATAGGTTTTGTGAACAAAATGGACCGTCAGGGTTCTAATTTCCTTATGGTGTGTAAGCAAGTTAAGGAAATGTTAGGTTCTAATGCTGTGCCAATTGTACTTCCTATCGGTGATGAAGCTGATTTTAGGGGTATTGTTGATTTGGCTAAGAACAGAGCAATTGTTTGGCATGATGAAGGATTCGGTTCTACATTTGATGTGATCGATATTCCTGAAGAAATGAAAGCTGAAGTTAAGGAGTATAGAGCTGCCTTAATTGAAGCTGTTGCAGAATATGATGAGGAGTTAATGGAGAAATTCTTCGAAGACGAAGATTCTATTACTGAAGAAGAAGTACACGCTGCTTTAAGAGCTGCGGTTATGGATCGTGCTATCATCCCTATGATATGTGGTTCTTCATTCAAAAATAAAGGTGTTCAGTTTTTATTGGATGCTGTTTGTAGATATTTACCTTCTCCGGTAGATAAGGATGATATCGAAGGAACAAATCCTGATACAGGTGCTGTAGAAAAACGTAAGCCTAATGTAAAAGAGCCATTCTCGGCTTTAGCATTTAAGATTGCTACCGATCCTTTCGTAGGTAGATTGGCATTCTTTAGAACATATTCTGGTCGTTTAGATGCTGGGTCTTATATATTGAACAATCGTTCAGGTAAAAAAGAACGTATTTCTCGTATTTATCAAATGCATTCCAATAAGCAAAATGCTATTGATTTTATCGAAGCAGGTGATATTGGTGCGGCTGTAGGTTTTAAAGATATTAAGACTGGTGATACCATGTCTGATGAAAAGCACCCAATTGTTTTGGAAAGTATGGACTTCCCGGAACCGGTAATTGGTATTGCTGTAGAGCCAAAGACGAAAGCAGATGTTGATAAGTTAGGTATGGCTTTAGCTAAATTAGCTGAAGAGGATCCTACTTTCCAAGTAAAAACTGATGAGGCTTCTGGACAGACAATTATATCTGGTATGGGTGAGCTTCACTTAGATATTATTGTTGATCGTTTAAGAAGAGAATTTAAGGTTGAAGTTAGTCAAGGTGAACCTCAAGTAGAATACAAAGAGGCTTTAACTAAAACGGCTGGACACAGAGAAACTTATAAGAAGCAATCTGGTGGTCGTGGTAAGTTTGGTGATATTGTATTTGAAATGGGTCCTGCTGATGAGGATTTCGAAGGAGAAGGACTTCAGTTTGTTGATGAAATTAAAGGTGGTCGTATTCCAAAAGAATTTATTCCATCTGTAGAGAAAGGTTTTAAAGTTGCAATGCAAAACGGACCTTTAGCTGGATATGAAATGGATTCTATGAAAGTTGTTCTTAAGGATGGATCTTTCCACCCTGTGGATTCTGATGCACTTTCTTTCGAATTAGCTGCAAAAATGGGTTACAAAGCTGCTGGTAAAGCTGCTGGTGCCGTTGTTATGGAGCCAATCATGAAGTTAGAAGTTATTACTCCTGAAGAAAACATGGGTGATATCGTTGGAGATTTAAATAGACGTAGAGGTACTATTGGTGATATGAGCGATAGAGCTGGAGCAAAAGTTGTTAAGGGTACAGTGCCATTATCTGAAATGTTTGGATATGTTACTTCTCTTAGAACATTATCTTCAGGTCGTGCAACTTCAACAATGGAATTTTCACACTATGCAGAAACTCCTTCTAATATTTCAGAAGAAGTTATCAAAGCAGCAAAAGGTATAACAGCATAAATTTAGGACATGAGTCAGAAAATTAGAATAAAACTTAAATCTTACGATCACAATTTGGTGGATAAGTCTGCTGAGAAGATTGTAAAAACGGTAAAGACTACCGGTGCTGTTGTAACAGGACCAATTCCTTTACCAACACATAAAAAGATATTTACAGTATTGCGTTCACCGCACGTAAATAAGAAATCTAGAGAGCAGTTCCAATTAAGTTCTTATAAGAGGTTATTGGATATTTATAGCTCTTCATCTAAAACTATTGATGCACTTATGAAGTTAGAGCTTCCAAGTGGTGTAGAAGTAGAGATTAAGGTGTAATTCACAATCTAATCCTTAATGGGTTGGATAACATGTCCTAAGCTGCGTGCGAGGGAAAAACGGAAAAAATAATTTAGGGTTAAATTATTTTGACCCTATTTTTTTGAATAGAATTTAATAAGTAATAATTAATATAAATAAGTATGTCTGGGTTAATAGGAAAGAAAGTAGGCATGACCAGTATTTTTGACGAGAATGGAAAAAACATTCCATGTACCGTTATACAGGCTGGACCATGTGTAGTTACCCAAGTCAGAACCGAAGAGGTCGACGGGTATAGTGCCCTTCAACTTGGTTTCGATGACAAGGCAGAAAGTCGTGCTATTAAGGCTGAATTAGGCCATTTTAAAAAAGCAGGTGCTTCTCCTAAGAAAAAAGTCGTTGAGTTCCGAGATTTTGAAGGTGAATTTAAATTAGGTGACACTGTTGGTGTTGATGTTTTTGCTGAAGGACAATTCGTAGATGTTATTGGTACATCTAAGGGTAAAGGTTTTCAGGGTGTTGTAAAACGTCACGGATTCGGTGGAGTTGGTCAAGCAACTCATGGTCAGCATAACAGACTTAGAGCTCCTGGTTCTATTGGTGCTGCATCATATCCTGCAAGAGTATTTAAAGGTATGAAAATGGCCGGTAGAATGGGTACTGATCGTGTAACGGTTCAGAACCTTAGAGTTTTAAAAGTAGTTCCAGAAAAGAATCTTTTAGTAGTAAAAGGTTGTGTTCCGGGCCATAAGAATGCTTATGTAACCATACAAAGGTAGAGTAATGAAGATAGCAGTTTTAGATATTAAAGGAAAAGACACAGGTAGAAAGGCAAACCTTTCTGATGATGTTTTCGCTATAGAGCCTAATGATCATGCAGTTTACCTAGATGTAAAGCAGTATTTGGCTCACCAGAGACAAGGTACGCACAAAGCAAAGGAAAGAGCTGAGATTGCTGGTAGTACTAGAAAAATTAAGAAACAAAAAGGTACTGGTACTGCGAGAGCAGGTAGTATTAAATCTCCAGTCTTTAGAGGTGGTGGTAGAATATTTGGCCCTAGACCTAGAGATTATAGTCAAAAGTTAAATAAAAACTTAAAGCGTTTGGCAAGAAAATCTGCATTGACTTTAAAGTCTAAAGAGAATGCAATTTTAGTAGTTGAAGACTTTGATTTTGACACTCCTAAAACTAAAGATTTTGTTCAGGTTTTAAAGACTTTAGGTCTTGAGAATAAAAAGTCTTTAATAGTGTTGGGTGATTCAAATAAAGGTGTATATTTGTCTTCGCGTAATTTTAAAGGCTCAGAAGTTATAACTAACTCAGAATTAAGTACTTACAAAATTCTTCATGCTAATAGTGTGGTGTTGTTAGAAAGCTCTTTAGAAGGAATTGAATCGAATTTAAATAAACAATAATATCATGAGTGTGTTGATAAAACCAATTATAACGGAAAAGATGACTGCTGATAGCGAGTTGAATAACCGTTATGGATTCGTAGTTGACCCTAAGGCTAACAAGTTGCAGATTAAAGATGCGGTTGAAGCTACTTATGGTGTTTCTGTGAAGAAGGTTCGTACAATGAATTACGGTCCTTCAAGAAAATCCAGATATACAAAAACTGGTGTACAGCATGGAAAAACAAATGCTATTAAAAAAGCAATTGTTGATGTTGTAGAAGGTGATATTATCGATTTTTACAGTAATCTATAAAGACAAGAAATGTCAGTTAGAAAATTAAAACCAATCACTCCAGGACAGCGTTTTAGAGTAGTAAATGGATTTGACGCCATTACTGCTGATAAGCCGGAGAAAAGCTTGCTTGCTCCGTTAAAAAAGTCGGGAGGTAGAAACAGTCAAGGAAAGATGACCATACGCCAAAAAGGTGGAGGTCATAAAAGAAGGTATCGTGTAATAGATTTTAAGAGAGACAAACAAGATGTGTCTGCTACTGTTAAGACTATTGAGTATGATCCAAATAGAACTGGATTTATTGCTCTTTTGGAATATGCAGATGGTGAGAAGCGTTATGTAATCGCTCAGAATGGTTTACAAGTTGATCAGCAGGTTTCTGCTGGTGCTACAGTAGCTCCTGAGATTGGTAATGCGTTGCCGTTAAGCGAAATTCCGTTAGGTACTATAATTTCATGTATTGAGTTAAGACCTGGTCAAGGAGCTGTTATGGCTCGTAGTGCTGGTACATTTGCTCAACTTATGGCGAAGGACGGTAAATTTGTTACTGTTAAGATGCCATCTGGTGAAACTAGATTAATTCTTTCTGGTTGTATGGCAACTATTGGTGCTATATCTAACTCGGATCATCAATTATTGGTATCAGGTAAAGCTGGTAGAAGTAGATGGTTGGGTAGAAGACCTAGAACTAGACCGGTAGCTATGAACCCTGTCGATCACCCAATGGGTGGTGGTGAAGGTAGAGCTTCAGGTGGTCATCCAAGATCGAGAAACGGAATACCTGCTAAAGGATTCAGAACTCGTTCTAAGACCAAGAGCACCAACAAGTATATAATAGAACGTAGAAAGAAATAAAAAAGTAGAAAGAAATGGCACGTTCACTAAAAAAAGGACCTTACGTTCACTATAGTTTGGAGAAAAAAATCCAACAAAGTGTATCATCCGGTAAAAAATCGGTAATCAAAACTTGGTCTAGAGCATCTATGATTACTCCTGATTTTGTTGGGATGACAATAGCGGTTCACAACGGAAAACAATTTGTACCTGTTTTTGTAACAGAAAACATGGTAGGACATAAACTTGGGGAATTTTCACCAACTAGATCTTTTAGAGGTCATGCGGGTGCGAAAAACAAAGGAAAAAAGTAAGCTATGGGAGTTCGTAAAAAACAGATGGCCGAAAGAATAAAGGCCGAGAAGAAGATGGTAGCTTTCGCTAAGTTGAATAACTGTCCTACTTCACCTAGAAAAATGCGTTTAGTTGCAGATTTAATTCGTGGTGTAAAGGTAGAACAAGCTTTAGCTATATTAAGGTTTAATCCTAAAGAAGCTTCTAGAAAGTTAGAGAAATTATTACTTTCAGCTTTGGCTAATTGGCAAGCAAAAAATGAAGAGGCAAATTTAGAAGATGCTGATTTAATTGTTGCTGAGATTAGAGTAGATAGTGGTGCAATGTTGAAAAGATTGCGTCCTGCTCCACAAGGTAGAGCACATAGAATTAGAAAACGTTCAAACCATGTTACATTGGTTTTGGGTTCAAAAAACATAACAGAAAACTAGGATGGGACAGAAAACAAATCCAATAGGAAATCGTCTAGGAATCATAAGAGGTTGGGAGTCTAACTGGTATGGTGGAAACGATTACGGAGATAAATTGGCTGAGGATGATAAAATACGTAAGTATATTCATGCCAGACTTTCTAAAGCTAGTGTTTCAAGAGTTATAATTGAACGTACTCTTAAATTAATCACGGTTACTGTTACAACTGCTAGACCTGGTATTATTATCGGTAAAGGTGGTCAGGAAGTTGATAAATTAAAAGAGGAGTTGAAAAAGATCACCAATAAGGAGGTTCAAATCAACATTTTTGAAATAAAAAGACCTGAGCTTGACGCTAATTTAGTAGCGGCAAGTGTTGCTCGTCAAATAGAAAGTAGAATTTCTTTTAGAAGAGCGATAAAAATGGCAATCGCCGCAGCAATGCGTATGAATGCCGAAGGAATAAAGATTCAAATCTCTGGTAGATTGAATGGTGCTGAAATGGCACGTTCTGAATCTTATAAAGATGGTAGAATTCCATTATCTACTTTTAGAGCAGATATTGATTATGCTTTGCAAGAAGCTCAAACTACATATGGTAAGCTTGGTATTAAAGTTTGGATTATGAAAGGTGAGGTTTATGGTAAAAGAGAATTATCTCCATTAGTAGGGATGAAAAAAGATTCTTCCAAAGGTGGTAAGCAAGAAGGTGGAAGAAAACAACGTCGTAGAAAGTAATTTTTTAAAGAACTAAAGTAATGTTACAACCGAAAAGAACAAAGTTCCGTAAGATGCAGAAAGGCCGTATGAAAGGTCTTGCTGGAAGAGGACACCAACTTTCAAATGGTATGTTCGGTATAAAGAATGTTGATGATGCTGCATTTTTGACTTCACGCCAAATAGAAGCTGCTCGTATTGCTGCTACTAGATTTATGAAGAGAGAAGGTCAATTGTGGATTAAAATATTTCCAGACAAGCCGATTACCAAAAAGCCATTAGAAGTACGTATGGGTAAAGGTAAAGGTGCACCAGAATATTTTGTAGCCGTGGTTAAGCCAGGTAGAATTATGTTCGAAGTGGCCGGAGTTCCTATGGAAGTAGCAAAAGAAGCTTTAAGATTAGCGGCTCAGAAACTTCCTGTAAAAACAAAATTCATTGTAGCTCGTGATTACGAGGCTGGAAATTAAACGTAAGTAATAATGAAAAAACAAGAGATTAAAGAAATGTCTGTGGAAGGACTTACGGAGAAATTGGCCGAGTACAAGAAGCAGCATGCAGATTTGAAAATGGCACATTTTGTAACTCCGTTAGAAAATCCGCTTCAGATTAGAAAAGTAAGGAGAACGGTAGCAAGATTAGCTACTGAATTAACTAATAGGGAGAACCAATAACTGGTGGGCTTTATGGAGAAAAGAAATTTAAGAAAAGAAAGAGTAGGAGTTGTTACTAGTAATAAAATGGAGAAATCTATTGTTATTGCTGAAGTAAAAAGAGTAAAACATCCTATGTACGGTAAATTCGTTTTGAAGACAAAGAAATATGTTGCACATGACGAAAAGAACGATTGTAACATTGGTGATACTGTAAAGATCATGGAAACAAGACCTATGAGTAAGACCAAATGTTGGAGATTAGTAGAAATCTTAGAAAGAGCTAAATAAGTTATGTTACAGCAAGAATCTAGACTAAAAGTAGCGGATAACACAGGGGCAAAGGAAGTTTTAACTATCCGTGTTCTTGGTGGTACCAAAAGAAGATATGCTTCAATAGGTGACAAAATTGTTGTTACTGTTAAAGAAGCAACTCCAAACGGAGGTATCAAGAAAGGTGCGGTTTCAACTGCTGTTGTAGTTCGTACAAAGAAAGAGGTTAGAAGACCTGATGGGTCTTATATCAGATTTGATGATAACGCTTGTGTGTTATTGAATCCTGCCGGAGAAATGAGAGGAACTCGTGTTTTTGGACCTGTAGCAAGAGAGCTTAGGGATAAGCAGTTCATGAAGATTGTATCATTGGCCCCAGAGGTATTATAATATAACGGACAAGATGAAAAAGTTAAAAATCAAAACAGGAGATACGGTAAGAATTACTGCTGGTGACCATAAAGGTACCGAAGGTAAAGTTATGCGTGTAAATCTTGAGAAAAATAAAGCCATCGTTGAAGGTGCCAATATGGTATCTAAACATGAGAAGCCTAGTGCTAAAAACCCTCAAGGTGGTATTGTAAAAAAAGAAGCTTTAATCCATATTT
The DNA here is from genome assembly GCF_045063735.1 of Maribacter sp. Asnod1-A12. Taxonomy (NCBI): domain Bacteria; kingdom Pseudomonadati; phylum Bacteroidota; class Flavobacteriia; order Flavobacteriales; family Flavobacteriaceae; genus Maribacter; species Maribacter sp. Asnod1-A12. The sequence goes on along the minus strand of NZ_JBEFNZ010000006.1, from coordinate 509,294 downwards.
CTAATTTAGCGTTGATCGACAGTAAAACTGGCGATGTAACAAGAGTAGGTTACGAGATTAAGGATGGTAAAAAAGTTAGGGTTTCCAAAAAATCCAATGAAGTAATTTAGTTATGGCATACGTTGCAAGATTAAAGAAAGAGTATAAGGAGCGAATAGTAGCTGCCCTTACCGAAGAGTTTGGTTACAGTAATGTAATGCAGGTTCCTAAGTTAGAGAAGATAGTAATGAGTAGAGGTGTAGGAGCTGCTGTTGCTGATAAGAAACTTATTGACCATGCAATAGATGAGATGACTATGATAACGGGTCAAAAAGCCGTTGCTACTATGTCTAAGAAAGATGTTGCTGCCTTTAAATTAAGAAAAGGTATGCCAATTGGTGCTAAAGTTACCTTAAGAGGTGAGCGTATGTACGAATTTTTAGACCGTTTGGTTACTTCTGCGTTACCACGTGTAAGAGATTTTCAAGGTATCAAAGCTACTGGTTTTGATGGTCGTGGAAATTATAACCTGGGTGTAACGGAGCAAATTATATTTCCTGAAGTTAATATTGATAAAATCAATAGAATTAACGGTATGGATATTACATTTGTAACTTCTGCGGATACAGACAAAGAAGCGAAATCATTATTAACAGAATTAGGTTTACCTTTTAAAAAGAATTAGTATGGCTAAGGAATCAATGAAAGCCCGTGAGAGAAAAAGGGAAAGAACTGTAGCAGTTTATGCTGAGAAACGTAAAGCTTTAAAAGAAGCTGGTGATTACGAAGCGCTACAAAGATTACCTAAAAATGCATCTCCGGTACGTTTACATAATAGATGTAAGTTAACTGGAAGACCTAAAGGTTACATGAGAACTTTTGGTATTTCAAGGGTAAAATTCAGAGAGATGGCTAACGCTGGTTTAATACCAGGTGTTAAGAAAGCTAGCTGGTAAGTAAAGAATTATTAATGGGTTCAGGTTTGGCTTAAGTGCTGAAAACCGTTTCCGAATTATATACATATGGTAACAGATACTATTGCAGATTACCTAACGAGAGTTAGAAACGCGAGTAGAGCGGGACATAGGGTTGTTGAAATTCCTGCGTCGAATCTAAAGAAAGAAATTACTAAAATATTATTCGACCAAGGATATATTTTGAGTTACAAGTTCGAAGAGAGCAAAGTTCAAGGATCTATAAAAATAGCTTTGAAGTATGATAAGCTTACAAAAGAACCTGTTATCAAGAAAATACAGCGTATAAGTAAGCCTGGTCTTAGAAAATATGCGGGTAACGAAGATTTACCTCGTGTATTGAATGGTTTGGGTATTGCAATCGTTTCTACATCTCATGGTGTAATGACTAGCAAGCAGGCTAAGGCAGAGAAAGTTGGTGGTGAAGTTTTATGCTACGTTTATTAATTGATAAAAGATTTAGAAAATGTCTAGAATAGGTAATAATCCAGTCGCAATTCCTGAAGGGGTTACAGTTGAAATCAACGACAATATCATTTCTGTTAAAGGAAAGTTAGGTGAGTTGACTCAAGAGTTCTCAGGAGTATCGGTTAAAGTAGAAGACGGACAGGCTTTCGTTACAAGGCCATCTGATTCTAAGGACCATAAAGCAAAGCATGGTTTATATAGATCACTTATCACCAATATGGTAGAAGGTGTATCTAAAGGATGGACCAAAGAATTAGAATTAGTAGGTGTAGGATATAGAGCAAGTAATCAAGGTCAAAAACTTGATTTGGCTTTAGGTTTTTCTCATAATATTGTTTTTGATCTTGCCCCAGAGGTAAAGGTTGAAACTATATCTGAGAAAGGTAAAAACCCTATTGTAAAGCTTACTTCTCATGACAAGCAATTAGTTGGTCATATAGCAGCAAAGATTAGATCTTTCCGTAGTCCGGAGCCGTACAAAGGGAAAGGAATTAAGTTTGTAGGTGAAATATTAAGAAGAAAAGCTGGTAAATCAGCTTAATAAAGGATGTTATGGGATTATCAAAAACACAAAGAAAATTAAGAATCCGACGTAGAATACGTAAGGTTTCTTCTGGAACTGCAGCTAAACCAAGATTATCTGTATTTAGAAGTAACAGCGAAATTTACGCTCAAGTTATAGACGACGTTAAAGGAGTCACTTTAGTATCCGCTTCTTCAAGAGATAAGGATATTGCAAAAGTAAAAGGAAATAAAACCGAGATTGCTGCTTTGGTTGGTAAAACAATCGCTGAGAAATCTGTTAAAGCTGGCTTAAATAAAGTTGCTTTTGATAGAGGGGGTAATTTGTATCATGGAAGAGTAAAATCTTTGGCTGATGGTGCAAGAGAAGCAGGACTAAAATTCTAATATACTAGTATGTTCCAAAAATATAAAAACGTAGAGACTGTTAAACCAGGTGGTTTAGATTTAAAAGATAAATTAGTTGGTATTCAACGTGTAACTAAGGTAACAAAAGGTGGTAGAGCATTTGGTTTTTCTGCAATTGTTGTTGTAGGTGATGAGAATGGTGTTGTAGGTCACGGTTTAGGTAAATCAAAAGAAGTTGCTACTGCAATTGCAAAGGCAATTGAAGATGGCAAGAAGAATTTAGTTCGTATTCCTTTAAATAAAGGAACTTTACCTCACGAGCAAAAAGGTAAATTTGGTGGTGCAAGAGTTTATATTCAGCCTGCATCTCATGGTACCGGAGTTATTGCTGGTGGTGCTGTAAGATCAGTATTAGAATCTGTAGGTGTACATGATGTATTATCTAAATCTCAGGGTTCATCCAATCCACATAACGTTGTAAAGGCTACATTTGATGCCTTATTACAACTTAGAGATGCAAAAACTATTGCTACACAAAGAGGTGTTTCTTTAGAAAAAGTGTTTAAAGGTTAAGAGGAAAATTATGGCAAAGATTAAAGTTACACAGTTAAAAAGTGGAATTAAGAAACCTCAAAATCAAAAAAGGACTTTAGAGGCTCTTGGTTTAAAAAGAATTGGTCAGGTTGTAGAACATGATGATACACCTAACATTCTTGGTATGATAAATAAAGTTAAACATTTAGTTTCCACTGAGGAAGCTTAAATTTAGAATAAAATGGGTTTACATAATTTACAGCCTGCAGAAGGTTCAGTGAATAGAGACGGAAAACGCCTTGGAAGAGGTCAGGGTTCTGGAAAAGGAGGAACAGCTGCAAGAGGTCATAAAGGAGCAAAATCAAGATCTGGTTATTCTAAGAAAATTGGTTTTGAAGGTGGTCAAATGCCTTTGCAACGTCGTGTACCTAAGTTCGGTTTTACGAATATCAATCGTAAGAGCTACCAAGGTATCAATTTAGAAAAGTTGCAAGAGCTTGTTGATAACAAAGTTATAACCAATGAAGTTTCTTTAGATCTTTTGATTGAGAATGGTTTAGTTGGTAAGAACGATTTAGTGAAAATTTTAGGAAATGGTGAATTAAAAGCATCTCTTAAAATTTCAGTACATAAATTTACAGCATCTGCCAAAGCAGCTATTGAAGCGGCAGGTGGTGAAGCAATAAGTTTGTAAGCATAAACGAGAGCATGAAGAATTTTATTGATACAATATCCAATATTTGGAAGATAGAAGAGCTAAGAAATAGAATTCTTATAACATTAGGTCTTTTATTGGTTTACCGTTTTGGTTGTCAAATTGTACTTCCAGGTATAGATTCAACACAATTAGGTGGTCTAACGGATAGTACTGATCAAGGTATTTTTGGTCTTTTAAATGCATTTACAGGAGGAGCGTTTGCTAATGCTTCTGTTTTTGCATTAGGTATCATGCCTTATATATCTGCATCTATTGTAGTTCAATTAATGGGTATTGCAATTCCTTATCTTCAGAAATTACAAAAAGAAGGAGAAAGTGGTCGTAAGACTATTAATCAAATTACTAGATGGTTGACTATCGGTATTTGTATTGTTCAAGCTCCTGCATACTTGTATGGTCTTGAGGCTTTTGGTGTAAGGGATAGTGCTTTCTTATTAGGGAAAGGATTGGATTTTATGGTTCCAGCTGTTATTATATTGGTGACAGGTACTGTGTTTGCAATGTGGTTAGGTGAGAAAATTACTGATAAAGGTATTGGTAATGGTATTTCACTTTTGATTATGATAGGTATAATCGCTACAATGCCTCAGTCGTTCGTTCAAGAATTTATTTCAAGAACTACTAATAATAATGGTGGGCTAATGTTCATATTAATTGAAGTAATTGTTTGGTTCCTAGTTATCTTGGCTTGTATTCTGTTAGTAATGGCTACCAGACAAATTCCTGTGCAATATGCAAGAAGAACCGCTTCTGGTGGATATGAGAAAAACATCATGGGTTCTAGACAGTATATTCCATTAAAATTAAACGCTTCAGGAGTAATGCCAATAATCTTTGCTCAGGCAATAATGTTTGTACCGGGTATGATAGGTGGAGCTTTTGATGATACTTCATTTGGTCAATGGATGCAAGTACAGTTTAGCGATATTTTTGGTTGGGCTTATAATTTGCTTTTCGCAATATTGATTATAATCTTCACATATTTTTATACTGCAATTACGGTTCCTACCAATAAGATGGCAGATGACCTTAAAAGAAGTGGTGGTTTTATCCCTGGAATTCGTCCAGGAAAAGAAACTGGAGATTATTTAGATAAGATTATGTCATTAATAACGTTACCTGGATCTATTTTCTTAGCTTTGCTGGCTATTTTACCGGCGATAGTGGTAAAGTTGATGGATGTTCAAGCTGGATGGGCGTTATTTTACGGTGGTACCTCACTTTTAATTATGGTGGGTGTTGCTATAGATACGGTACAACAAGTTAATTCGTATTTGTTGAATAGACATTATGACGGCTTAATGAAAACTGGTAAAAATAGAAAAGTAGCATAATTTATGGCTAAGCAGGCAGCAATAGAACAAGATGGATCTATCATTGAAGCATTATCAAATGCAATGTTTCGTGTAGAATTGGAGAATGGACATGTGGTAACCGCGCATATATCAGGTAAGATGCGTATGCACTATATAAAACTATTACCTGGAGATAAGGTTAAATTGGAGATGAGTCCATATGACCTTACTAAAGCAAGAATTACATATAGATACTAAGATACAAGATGAAAGTAAGAGCATCAGTTAAGAAGAGAAGTGCCGACTGCAAGATTGTTCGCAGAAAAGGCAGGTTGTACGTAATCAACAAAAAGAATCCTAGATTTAAACAAAGACAAGGGTAATTATGGCAAGAATCGCAGGTATAGATATACCAAAACAAAAGAGAGGCGTTATCGCCTTAACCTATATTTTCGGAATTGGAAGAAGTAGGTCACAAGAAATATTGAGTAAAGCCCAAGTTAGCGAAGATACTAAGGTTTCTGATTGGAATGATGATGAAATAGGTCGTATCAGGGAAGCTGTTTCTGAATTTACCATTGAAGGTGAGTTACGTTCAGAGACTCAGTTGAACATTAAGCGTTTAATGGATATTGGCTGTTATAGAGGTATTCGTCACAGGTCAGGTTTGCCTTTAAGAGGTCAACGTACCAAAAACAACTCTAGAACTAGAAAAGGAAAGCGTAAAACAGTTGCTAACAAGAAGAAAGCAACTAAATAATAATTAGGTATGGCAAAGGCAAATACTAAAGTTACCAAGAAACGTAAAGTTATAGTTGATTCTGTAGGTGAGGCGCACATAAGTGCATCTTTCAACAACATCATTATCTCTTTGACAAATAAAAAGGGAGATGTTATTTCTTGGTCATCTGCCGGTAAATTAGGTTTTAGAGGGTCTAAGAAAAACACACCTTATGCTGCACAAGTTGCTGCAGAAGATTGTTCTAAAGTTGCTCATGAAGCAGGTTTAAGAAAAGTTAAGGTATATGTAAAAGGTCCAGGTAATGGTAGAGAATCTGCAATCAGATCTTTACATAATGCTGGTATCGAAGTAACTGAGATTATCGATGTTACTCCAATGCCTCACAACGGATGTAGACCTCCTAAGAGAAGAAGAGTTTAATTAATTACTATTATATTTCACCGAAAGTGTAGTTACGATTATCGAAGGATAAGCCTTAATTCATAATCTCACTTTCAAATCAAAAGAAAATGGCAAGATATACAGGACCAAAATCAAAAATCGCTCGTAAATTCGGCGAAGCAATTTTCGGAGATGATAAATCTTTCGAAAAAAAGAATTACCCTCCAGGACAACACGGAAACAACAGAAGAAGAGGCAAGAAGTCTGAGTACTCTGTTCAGTTGATGGAGAAGCAAAAAGCTAAATATACTTACGGTATTTTAGAAAAGCAATTTAGAAACTTATTCCAAACTGCAAAGAGAAAAGAAGGTGTTGCTGGTGAGATTTTACTTCAGTTATGTGAGTCTCGTTTAGATAACGTAGTTTTTAGAATGGGTATATCTCCAACTAGAAGTGGTGCAAGACAATTAGTTTCTCATAGACATATTACAGTTAATGGAGAGTTGGTTAATATACCATCTTACTCATTAAAAGCAGGTGATGTTGTTGGTGTTAGAGAAAAATCTAAATCATTACAAAGTATACAAGATTCATTAGCTGCTAGTAGTGCAGTATATGAGTGGATTTCTTGGAACAGTGAGAAGAAGGAAGGTACTTATGTTAGTATTCCTGAAAGATTACAGATTCCAGAAAATATCAAAGAACAATTAATCGTGGAGTTATACTCTAAATAAACAATACCGATCCAATTATGGCATTATTTAATTTTCAGAAACCCGATAAAGTAATAATGATCGATTCCTCTGATTTCGAAGGGAAGTTCGAATTTCGCCCTTTGGAACCTGGTTATGGATTAACTGTTGGGAATGCATTAAGACGAGTATTGCTATCTTCTTTAGAGGGTCATGCAATTACTTCGGTTAGGATTGATAAGGTAGAGCATGAGTTTTCTACCATACCTGGCGTTGTTGAAGATGTAACAGAGATTATATTAAACTTGAAACAAGTTCGTTTCAAGAAGCAAATAGAAGATTCTGAAGCTGAAGTTGTTTCAATTTCTGTAAGTGGTAAGAATCAATTAACTGCTGGTGATTTTCAAAAGTTTATTTCTGGATATCAAGTTTTAAATCCAGATTTAGTTCTTTGTAATATGGATGCTAAAGTTAGTATCAATATGGAGATAACTATTGAAAAAGGTAGAGGTTATGTTCCTGCAGAGGAAAATAAGAAATCTGGTGCACCATTAGGTACAATAGCTGTTGATTCTATTTTTACACCAATTAAGAATGTAAAATATAGTATTGAAAACTTTCGTGTAGAGCAAAAAACCGATTATGAAAAATTGGTTTTTGAAATATCTTCAGATGGATCAATTCATCCAAAAGATGCTTTAACTGAAGCAGCAAAAGTTCTTATACATCACTTCATGTTATTCTCTGATGAGCGTATAACATTAGAAGCTGATGAAATTGCTCAGACTGAAACTTATGATGAAGAGTCTTTACACATGAGACAATTGTTGAAAACTAAATTAGTGGATATGGACCTTTCTGTTCGTGCTCTTAACTGTTTAAAAGCTGCTGAAGTAGATACTTTAGGAGATTTAGTTTCCTTCAATAAGAATGATTTAATGAAGTTTAGAAACTTCGGTAAGAAATCTTTAACTGAACTTGAAGAACTTGTTATTAATAAGGGATTAAGTTTTGGTATGGATTTATCAAAATACAAATTAGATAAAGATTAAATAATCATATTTTGCTCCTCGTTCTGTCGAGTTTGGTAGCAAGATGATAAAATTAAAACATGAGACACGGTAAAAAAATTAACCACTTAGGTAGAAAGACTGCTCATAGAAAAGCAATGTTAGCAAACATGGCTTGTTCTTTGATCGAGCACAAAAGAATCAACACTACAGTTGCTAAAGCTAAAGCTTTAAAGCAGTTTATTGAGCCTTTGATTACAAAATCAAAAGCGGAAAATAATGTTAGTTCTGAGAAAGGTACTCATAACAGACGTATCGTTTTTAAGAACCTACGTGATAAGTATGCTGTAACGGAATTGTTCAGTGTAGTATCTGAAAAGGTTGCTGATAGACCAGGTGGTTATACTAGAATTATCAAATTAGGTAATCGTTTAGGTGATAATGCTGATATGGCAATGATAGAATTAGTTGATTTCAACGAATTGTATAATGCTGGTAAGCCTAAGAAGAAATCTACTAGAAGAAGTAGAAGATCAGGTGGTAGTGATGCTGCTGCGGTTTCTGCAGAGAAAGAAACTAAAGTTGAAGAAGCTCAAACAGAAACAGAAGCTAAGACAGATGATTCTAAGGAATAAAATTGTCGATAAATATTAATAATGAAAAAGGATAAGCTTTCTAGCTTATCCTTTTTTTATGTTTTTTTGTGAACGAATAAATTATAAGACTAAAATGAAATATCAGGCAAAGAGAAAAGCTATTATATTACTTGCAGATGGTACTATCTTTTATGGAAAATCTGTTGGCGATAAAGAAGGTACTGCCTTTGGAGAAGTGTGCTTTAATACGGGAATGACAGGTTATCAGGAGATTTTTACTGATCCTTCTTATTTTGGGCAAATTATGGTAACTACTAATGCACATATTGGTAATTATGGTGTAAATAAAGATGAAGTTGAATCTGAGTCTATTAAGATATCTGGATTAGTTTGTAGAAATTTTAGCTATGAATATTCTAGACCTTTGGCAGATGATAGTTTGCAAGGATTTTTAGATAAAAATGAATTATTTGCAATCTCTGATGTAGATACACGTGCCTTAGTTAGTTATATTAGAGATAATGGAGCAATGAATGCTGTAATCTCTACGGACATAGATAACATAGAGGACTTAAAAAAACAATTAAGTGAAGTGCCTAGTATGGAAGGACTAGAGTTGGCTTCTAAAGTTTCTACGAAAGAGCCCTATTTTGTAGGTGATGAAAATGCTACTTTCAAAATTGCAGCACTTGATATAGGTATTAAAAAGAATATTTTAAGAAATCTAGTTAAGCGTGGAGCTTATGTAAAAGTGTTTCCTTTTAACAGTAGTTTTGAAGAAATGTCCTCTTGGAATCCTGATGCATTTTTTATCTCTAATGGTCCTGGTGATCCAGAGCCTTTGGTTAATGCCATAACTGCAGTTAAAAAAATGATACAAACAGATAAGCCTCTTTTCGGTATTTGTTTGGGTCATCAAGTTTTAGCTTTGGCAAACGGAGTTTCAACTTATAAAATGCATAATGGACATAGGGGTATTAATCATCCAATACTAAATTTGATTACAGGTAAAGGAGAGATTACTTCTCAAAACCACGGCTTTGCAATTAATAGGGAAGAAACAGAGGCTAATGAGAATTTAGAAATTACGCATACACATCTTAATGATAAGACGGTTGCTGGTATTCATATGAAAAATAAGGATGTATTCTCTGTTCAATATCACCCAGAAGCAAGTCCAGGTCCCCATGATGCTGATTACCTTTTTGATGATTTTTTCAAATTAATTGAGAAAAGTTCAAAACATAACGAAATAGTTTAAATTAACATTAATTAATTGGGAAATGTTGGGTGTAAACAAACCCAGTGATTTCCCTGTTTTGTATCTTTACTTCTTACAAACAACATATAAAAAGATTAAAATGAGTATTATATTAAATGTTCACGCAAGGCAGATTTTAGATTCTAGAGGTAATCCAACTGTTGAAGTAGATGTAGTTACGGAAAATGGTGTAATGGGTAGGGCTGCGGTTCCTTCTGGAGCTTCTACTGGTGAGCATGAAGCTGTTGAATTACGTGATGGTGGTAAATCTTTCATGGGTAAAGGTGTAAGTAAAGCTGTTGATAACGTAAATAGTATTATAGCAGAAGAGATTTTAGGGATGAGTGTGTTTGATCAAAATCTTTTAGATCAAACTATGATAGATTTAGATGGTACACCAAATAAATCTAAATTAGGAGCTAACGCAATTTTAGGTGTTTCATTAGCTGCTGCGAAAGCTGCTGCAAATGAATTAGGTCTTTCTCTTTTTAGATATATTGGTGGTGTTAGCGCTAATACGTTACCTGTACCAATGATGAACATTATAAATGGTGGTTCTCACTCAGATGCGCCTATCGCGTTTCAAGAGTTCATGGTAATGCCGGTTAAAGCAAAAAGCTTTACACATGCAATGCAAATGGGAACAGAGATTTTTCACAACCTTAAAAAAGTATTACACGATCGTGGTCTTAGTACTGCAGTAGGTGATGAAGGTGGATTTGCTCCAAACCTTGCAGGTGGTACTGAAGATGCTTTGGATACTATAGCAAAAGCAGTGAAGAATGCAGGTTACAACTTAGGTGACGATGTAATGATCGCTTTAGATTGTGCTGCAGCAGAATTCTTTGTTGATGGAAAATATGACTACACTAAATTTGAAGGAGAATCTGGTGTAATTAGAACATCTGAAGAGCAAGCTCAATACTTGGCGGATTTAAGTGCTAAATATCCTATAATCTCTATTGAAGATGGTATGGATGAAAATGATTGGGATGGTTGGAAATCTTTGACCGATAAAATTGGTGATAAGGTTCAGTTAGTAGGTGATGATTTATTCGTTACTAACGTTGAACGTCTATCTACAGGTATTGAAAAAGGTATTGCTAATTCAATATTGATTAAAGTAAACCAAATTGGAACTTTAACGGAAACTATTGCTGCTGTAAATATGGCTAAAAACGCTGGTTATACTTCAGTAATGTCTCACCGTTCTGGAGAAACAGAAGATAATACTATTGCTGATTTAGCTGTTGCATTGAATACAGGTCAAATAAAAACTGGTTCAGCTTCAAGATCGGATCGTATGGCTAAGTACAACCAATTACTTCGTATAGAAGAAGAATTAGGAAGCACAGCTTACTACCCACAAGAAAAGGCTTTCAAATTAGATTAATTTCTAATTGAAATATATAATTAAGCCTTTCTTTCGAGAAAGGCTTTTTTTTTTGGCGTACTTCAAAACTTTAACTACCTTTTGAGAATAAATCAATAATAACCCCTCTTTGTTAGCGTATGAATAATTTTCTTTTTGTTTCCGCAGAGAATGATGCCATTCCTGATTGTAAAGCTGGTGGAATGGGTGACGTTGTAAGAGACGTTCCTAGAGAAATATCCAAGCGGGAAGATAAAGTTCATGTAGTTGTACCCTCATACTCTAGATTACATAAAAACGGAATTTTTAAGACAAAACTGGAGTTTAGTCTTAGGGGTATGCCATATACGGCAGAATTGTATGAGGTTATTCCAAAGAGAGTAGATAAGAATATTACACATTATGTTATACATCATCCTGAAATTGTAGAAGGCGGTATAGCTCATATTTATCACGACGATCCAACGGAACCATTTTTTAATGATTTTATAAAGTTTGTCATATTTTGCACAGCTACTGCAGAAGCAATTAAAATAGGAGCTTTTGGTGATTTAGATATTGTACACATGCATGATTGGCATTCTGCTGCACTTTTGTTTATAAAAACATATCATCCAAATTATCAAGATTTAAAAAAGATGAGATATGTGTATACCATACATAATTTGGCAATACAGGGTATTCGTCCTTTTTACAATAATTATGCATCGGTCAATCATTGGTTTCCTGAGATTCAATTAGATCATAAAGCTTTGATGGATTCTCGATATCAAGATTGCATTAATTTGATGGCTGTAGGTATTCGACTTGCAGATGCTGTACATACCGTATCGCCCTCTTATAAAGAAGATGTTCTTTTGCCCAGTAGAAGACCTGAATTTATAGGTGGTGAAAGTTTAGAGAATGATTTGTTAGTTGCAAATAATGAAGGTAGGCTTTTCGGGATTCTAAATGCTAGTAATTATGGTAATATTAGAGTAGCGGAAAAAGGTTTACTTTATAGAAATACTGTAAAAGCTTTATTTAGATGGCTTCAAGAAAACTCCAAAAAGTATAAAGCAGATTTTCTAGCGCATACTGGGGAGAAAATTATGCAGTACGTGGGTAATAGACCCAAGTTCATAGTTTCTAGTGTAGCGCGATTAACCGAACAAAAATTTTATTTTCTAAAACGTTCTCCAGAGGCTTTTGAAAAAATGCTGGCACGTTTAGATGAGATTGATGGAATTTTTATTTTGCTAGGTACAGGTGATCCCGATTATGAAGAGTTTTTTCGTCATATGAGCTATCATCATAAGAATTTCGTATTTACTAATGGGCAATCAGAAGATTTAATTGATTCTATGTACTTAGAAACAGATTTGTATTTTATGCCTAGTTTATTTGAACCTTGTGGTATAAGTCAAATGTTGGCTATGAGAAATGGAAATCCGTGTCTAGTGCACCATACGGGTGGACTAAAAGATACTGTTGATCATATGAAAACAGGATTTGCCTTTAGTGGGGATACTTATGACGATCAAATAAATAACATGATAAAGAGGTTTGACGAAGCGTTGACCATTTGGGAACATGATAAACCTACTTGGAAAAAAATTAAAGCGAATGCGAAAAAAGCACGTTTTACCTGGGAAAAGTCTTTAGATGAATACTACAAGTCACTATATCTGTTGTAATGAAAGCTATTCATAGTACTTATTGTTAATTTTACCCAAAACAGATTTATGAAATTGGTAAACCAATCCTGTTTTGTTAACTTTACGAGAAGAGTATAAAACGTAAAAATTAAAAATGTCAGACAAAGCTATTTTAGAATATAATGGTGAAAAATATGAGTTTCCTGTAATTAAGGGAACCGAAGATGAACTTGCAATCGATATCAAGACATTGCGTTCAGCTACCAAAGGAATTATAACTATTGATCCAGGTTTTAAAAACACAGGATCTTGTGAAAGTGCTATTACTTTTTTAGATGGCGAAAAAGGAATTTTACGTTACAGAGGGTACTCAATAGAAGAGCTAGCCGAAAAAGCAGATTTCTTAGAAGTGGCTTATGCATTGATATTTGGAGACTTGCCAAATGAAGAAGAATTGGCTAAGTTTCATAAGGATATTAAAGATGAGTCTCATGTAGATGAAGAGATGAAAAAGATATTGGACGGTTTTCCAAAATCTGCTCATCCAATGGGTGTTTTGTCATCATTGACAAGTGCATTGATTGCATTTAACCCTTCTACTGTAGATGTAAGTTCTGATGATGATATGTACCATGCCATTGTACGTATTCTTGCAAAATTCCCTGTTCTTGTAGCTTGGACTTTACGTAAAAAGAAAGGTCTTCCATTAGATTACGGTGATGATACTTTAGGGTATGTTGAGAATATTCATAAAATGATGTTTAAGCGTCCTAACCAAGATTACAAAAAGAATAAGGTTGTTATTGATGCTTTAGACAAATTATTGATATTACATGCTGATCATGAGCAAAACTGTTCTACTAGTACGGTACGTATCGTAGGGTCATCTCATGCTGGTTTGTTTGCGTCTTTATCTGCAGGTATTTCTGCTCTTTGGGGGCCACTTCACGGGGGTGCTAACCAAGCTGTATTAGAAATGCTTGAGGCTATAGAAGCTGATGGTGGCGATACTAAAAAGTACATGGCCAAAGCTAAAGATAAATCTGATCCATTCAGATTAATGGGCTTTGGACACAGAGTTTATAAAAACTTTGATCCACGTGCCAAGATTATAAAAGTTGCGGCTGATGAAGTTTTGGCAGATTTAGGTATAGATGATCCTATTTTGGAAATTGCTAAAGGTTTAGAGAAAGAAGCACTTGAGGATCCATACTTTGTTGATAGAAAATTATACCCTAATGTAGATTTTTACTCAGGTATTATTTATAGAGCTTTAGGTATTCCAACAGAAATGTTTACAGTAATGTTCGCCTTAGGTAGATTACCAGGGTGGATTGCACAGTGGAGAGAAATGAGATTGAATGGTGAACCAATTGGTAGACCTAGACAGGTTTATGTTGGTGAAAATTTAAGATCTTTTGTCGAACTGGACAAGAGGTAGATTGCTACCGTTAATAAAAAAACAAAAAGCTCTTTTAATTGTAAAGGAGCTTTTTTTTTGTGCCAAATTTTAATTCAGAATTAAATAAATACATATGCTACAGTTAAATGTTAATGATGAGATTTCCCCTTTAAAGGCAGTTGTTCTAGGTATAGCCAAAAGTTCTGGACCAACCCCTACTTTAGAAGAAGCTTACGATCCAAAATCAAAAGAGCATATCAAAGCTGGCACGTACCCAGCTGAATCTGATATGATTGCGGAAATGGAAGTATTTAGAGAAGTGTTTGAGAAATATGATGTTAAAGTATTTAGACCTGAAGTTCTTGAAGATTGTAATCAGATTTTTACTAGAGATATAGCATTTGTTATTGAAGATAAATTAATTAAAGCCAATATATTACCAGATCGAGAGCAAGAGGTTGAAGCAATTTTACATGTGCTGGATAAAATTGATGATGACAACATTTTAACTCCGCCTGAAGATGTTCATGTTGAAGGTGGTGATGTTATGCCTTGGAACGACTATATTTTTGTAGGTACCTATACGGCTCCTGATTATGCTACCTACATAACTGCTAGAACAAATAAAGCTGCCGTTGAATATTTGACCAAACAATTTCCGCATAAAACAATTAAGTCTTTTGAATTGCGCAAGTCTAACACCATTGCTCAAGAAAACGCATTGCATTTAGATTGCTGTTTTCAACCTTTAGGAAAAGGAAAAGCTATTATTCATAAAAATGGATTTTTAGTAGAAGAAGAATACCAATGGTTGGTAGATTTTTTTGGAAAGGAAAATGTCTTTGAAATTGATGCTAGAGAAATGTATTATATGTACAGTAACGTATTTTCCATTTCACCAGATGTGGTTGTTTCTGAAAAAAGTTTTACACGTTTAAATAATTGGTTACGGGAACAAGGTTTTACGGTAGAGGAAATTCCGTATGCTGAAATATCAAAGCAAGAAGGGTTATTGCGTTGTAGTACATTACCCTTGATCAGAGCATAATTTATATATCAACAAACAACAATTTAATAAGTACCCGTATGCAAATAACAAATACAATACTGATGATTCGCCCGGTGTCGTTCAGAATGAATGAGCAGACCGCTGTCAATAACTACTTTATGGAAGATATTGATATGAAGAATCAAGAAATAAATCAGAAAGCTCAAGAGGAGTTCGATGCATTTGTTTCCGTATTAAAAAATAAGGGAGTAAATGTTATCGTTGTGCAGGATACCAAAGAACCTGATACTCCGGATAGCGTTTTTCCAAATAATTGGATTTCTTTTCATGCCAACGGTACAGTAGGTGTTTATCCTATGTTTGCAGAGAATAGAAGAAATGAACGTAGAGATGATATTTTTGAGATTTTAGAACATAACGGTTTTAAAATCAATGATGTCATCGATTATTCTTCTGCCGAAGAAGAAGAATTGTTTCTAGAGGGTACCGGTAGTATATTAATAGATAGAGTAAACAATAAGGCATATTGTGCATTATCTGAACGCGCAGACGAAGAGTTGTTTATTGAGTTTTGTGAAGATTTCGATTTTTTTCCGGTCATATTTACGGCTAATCAATCTGTTGATGGTAAGCGATTACCAATTTATCATACGAATGTAATGATGGCTCTGGCTGAAAATTTCGTCGTTATCTGTACAGATTCCATTGATGATAAGAAAGAAAGAAAAAATGTATTGGACCACCTTAAAAAAGATGGAAAGGAAGTCATTGTTATTACCGAACAACAAATGCACCATTTTGCAGGTAATATGCTTCAGGTTTTAGGTAGTGATGATAAGCGATATATGGTCATGAGTTCTGCGGCTTACCATAGTTTAACACCAAAACAAGTTGCTCAAATTGAGAATCACTGTGCTATTTTACATAGCTCTCTTCATACTATTGAAACATGTGGTGGTGGTAGTGCTCGCTGTATGATGGCAGAAGTTTTTCTTCCAAAGAACTAAATAAAATATTTATCCTGTTAAAATTATATATTTTAATGGGGTAACTTTTTTGTAAAGCATTCGCTATCTTCAAAGAGGTTAGATGTTTTTAACATTTTAAAAATCACTATGAAGATAAAACCAATTTATATTTTTCTAGCATTAACTGTTGTGGGTTTGTTGTTTGCATTGGCAAATACTCCCAAAATTTCAGCTTATGAAATGGTAGAAGAGCAATCTCAAAGTTCTAATGACGATTATAATAAGATGATGGATGTACTTACCCATCAACGTTGTATGAATTGTCATCCTAGTGATAACATTCCTAAGCAAGGCGATGATAGTCATCCGCATTATTTTGGTATGGCAAGGGGAAAAGATGATCATGGCTTTGAGGCTACTAATTGTAATACGTGTCATCAATCTGAAAATAATTTAAATTCTGGAGTTCCCGGTGCACCACATTGGGCATTAGCGCCAGCTTCAATGGCGTGGGAAGGATTAACAAGAGAAGAAATCGCAGAACGTTTATTGGATAAAAACACCAATGGAAACAGAAGTCATGAGGAACTTGTGAAACATATGACCGAAGATGATTTAGTGCTTTGGGCATGGGAGCCAGGCGTTCATGCAAATGGAGAACAAAGAACTTTGCCTCCGGTTTCTAAAGAAGATTTTAAAAAAGCTGTTGAAAACTGGTTTGCTAACGGGGCGGTAATACCTTCTAAATAATAAAATTTTATGAAAATTTCCTTAACTGTTAACGGTGAATTAAAAACTGTTGATATAGCAGATGAAAATACGCCTTTACTTTGGGTAGTTAGAGATACGCTAGACTTAAAAGGCACGAAATTTGGCTGTGGAAAAGCGGCTTGTGGAGCATGTACCTTACATGTAGATGGTGAAGCGGTGCGTTCATGTTCCTATCCTGTAAAATTTGCTGAAGGTAAAGAAGTGACTACTATTGAAGGGTTGGGAGACAGAGAAAACCCTCATCCTGTTCAACAAGCTTGGATAGAAGAAATTGTTCCGCAATGTGGCTATTGCCAGCCAGGTTTTATGATGGCAACGGCTGCCCTTTTAAATAAGGTGCCTAAGCCTACAGATGAAGATATAGATAAGAATATTATAAATGTTTGTCGTTGCGGAACGTATTATCGCATGAGAAAGGCAATACATAAAGCAGCTGATTTGCAGTTTGAAGAAGAAAATAAGGAATCTAAAGAATTGTAATCCATGTCTGATAAAGTAAAAGGTTCAAAGAAAGTATCTAGACGTAGGTTTCTAGTAAAGGGTGGATTAGGTACTATCGGTGTGGTTGCAGTTGGTGCATATATTTTCAGAAATCCCATCCGTAGAGAGTTGTTAGGATTTGCGAACTCTCTCGAAGCGCCATATACCGATAATACGGATAAACCTATGGTGTGGTTTGAAGTGACCAATAACAATGAGATACTATTGCATTCTCCTAAAATGGAAATGGGGCAAGGAACATTTACGGGAATAGCCCAAATGGCCGCTGATGAACTTTCTGTTTCTATGAGCCAGATAAAAGTTGTTCATGCTGCTTCATCTACCGGTAATGTGGATAGTTTTGCTACAGGTGGTAGTACTTCAATTTCTGGACTATGGAAACCCTTAAGGGAACTTGCTGCAATGCTCAGGGTTATGCTTATTAAAGAAGCTACCCGTAAAATGAATGTTGGTTTTGATGAACTTAATGTTGAGGACGGTGTCATATCCGGTAACGGAAAAACACTTACTTATGCGCAGGCTGCTGAAGGAGTTGAAAATTGGGAAGTGCCAGATGTTCCTTCGTTAAAAAATGCTAAAGACTATAAATATATAGGTAAACCTATTGCTAGGGTAGATTTGGATGCGAAAGTATACGGAGATCCAATTTTTGGTATGGATGCAGATATGCCTGATATGCTTTATAGCGCTGTGGTTAGACCGTCTAAAATTGGGTCAACTTTTGTTAGTGCAGATACTTCTGCAGCAGAGAATATGCCTGGGGTGGTGAAGATAATTGTTGAAGATGATTTTGTAGGTGTAGTCGCAAATTCTATGATAGAGGCCGAGCACGCCAAAGATGCCATTAATGTAACTTGGGAAAGTTATAAGAATTTAGATACTACTGCTATCACTAAAATGATGACGGTAGGTAACGGTAACTCTACTACAATACAGAAAAACGGTAATGCTTTTGACGAAGATGATATATTTGAAACTCTAGAATTTAGAAGCCCTATTGGAGCACATGCCCAAATTGAACCTAATGGTGTTGTTGCTTCTGTTGAAAGTGACAGTGCTACCATTAAAATTTCAACGCAAGTTGTAAGCATTACTAGAAAAGAGGTTGCAAAACGGTTGGGCTTAGATACCGATAAGGTAAATATCGTACCTACTTATTTGGGTGGCGGATTTGGTAGAAGGTTACATACACCTCATGCTGTACAAGCTGCTATAATGTCTAAAGCTGTTGGTAAACCGGTAAAATACTTTTTTAGTAGAAAAGAAGAATTTCAGCATGACATGTTTCGCCCGCCAACGCATCATATTATCAAAGGTAAATTGAATAGTGAAGGATATTTAGATACGCTTGAACACGAATTTGTAAGCGGCGATGTGGCTACGGATTCTGCCTTGATACCTAATGCACTTACTAACTTTTTAGGTGCCGATGTTGGAGCTATTCGTGGTGGATTTATTCAGTATACAGCTATTCCTAATTTTAAAACGGTGTATTGGCATGTAGTGTTGCCATTTGCAACCAGTTGGTGGCGTAGTTTGGGCTTGTTAGCCAACACTTTTGCCATGGAAAGTTTTATAGATGAAATGGCGTTAAAGGGCAATAAGAATGCGGTAGACTTTAGACTGCATCAAATAGGTGAAGAGCCAATAGATATACGTTTAAAAAATGTGATTAAGGCTGCAGCCGAAAAAGCAAATTATAACGAAGAAGTTGTTAATGGTCGTGCAATGGGGTTTGCCGCTTCAATAGATGCGAATACACCTTGTGCTCAAGTAGCTGAGGTTTCTATTGTTGACAATGAAATTAAAGTGCATAAGGTAACCGTGGCTATGGATCCTGGTTTAGCAGTAAATCCTGATCAGATACGTGCGCAATGCGAAGGTTGTGTAATTATGGGGATGAGTGCTGTGCTTTACGAGCAAATGTTTGTGGAAGACGGAGAATTAACTCCGACTATCTATGGACCATACCAAATGGCGTTGATGAAGAATGCACCTAAAGAAATTGATGTGGTATTACTGCAAGGTAAAGATACTCCCGGTGCTGTAGGGGAGCCACCATTAGGACCTGTTGGTGCTGCCATTGCTAATGCGGTAAGGCGTTTAACGGGGCAGCGTTTAACAGAGCTGCCTTTAAAACTTGGGAAACCTATTTAAAAACTATTGTTATTTATTATTTTTCTGATTTGCAATATTCTTGAGCATTCCTCCAAAAATGAAATAGTGAAAGGGAACTATGCTGTACCAATATAATCTACCTCGTAAACCACGCGGTCTAAATGTTGCGGTTTGGTGTAGCACATTGTTCTCATCTATTTTAAACTCTAACCAAGCTTCGCCTGGCAGCTTCATTTCAGCAAATAATAATAATCTTTTCGCTTTTTTATCGGCTAATAACACCCGCCAAAAATCTAATGAATCACCTGCAAATATTTTATGGGCATGGGTTCTTCCTCGTCTTAAACCAACACCACCAGAAAGCTTATCTAAAAACCCCCTTATTTTCCAAAGCCAGTTTCCGTAATACCATCCGGTTTCACCGCCAATACTCCAAATACGTTCCAATACTACTTCTGGGTTGGAAATTTTTAGTTGTTTGTAATCTCTCAGCACGCCATATTTTGGTACCTGAATATGTTTTTCAAGATTATCAACAAACCTACCGCTAATCATACTATCCTTCCAGCTACTAATGACTAAATTCTGCTCTATTTTTTTAAAGGCTAAATCAATAGCTTCTTTGTAGGTGTGGGGCGTAATACCTAGAATATCCTGTAGTCGAGTGTCTTTTGCCACTACTTCGATTTTCATGCTGTCCACTAGGTTCAATGCTAGTTTATATGAGGTTGAGGTTACAAAGTATAACCAGTAAGAAGATAGTTTTGGAGTCATTACAGGTACGGTCCAAATCCAGTTTTTGAATCCTCTGACTTCGGCATATTTATGCAACATTTCTTTATATGTGAGTACATTGGGTCCGGCAATGTCAAAGGAGTCGTTATATGTTTTTTCATTTCCTAGAACTCCTGTTAGAAATGCAATGACATCACGTATGGCAATGGGTTGCGTTTTTGTCAATACCCATTTAGGGGTGATCATAACCGGAAGTTTTTCACATAAATCGCGAATGATTTCAAAAGAGGAACTTCCTGATCCTACAATAATTCCTGCTCTTAGTACCGTTAACTTGAAGTTACCTTGATATAATATATCTTCTACATTTTTTCTAGATTGTAGATGTTTTGAAAGATTATTGTCATTTACGATTCCACTTAAATAAATTACTTGTTCAATTTGAGTTTTGGAAACATACTTGTTAAAAATTTCAGCAGTTTTAGCCTCCATTTCATCAAAGTCTTGTGTAGAAGAACTCATAGAGTGAATTAAAAAGTACGCGACATCAATGTTTTGAGGAACTACATTCTCTTTGGGTTCTTCTAGAAAATCAATTTCAATAACTTCGATCTGACTTCTGGTTTCTTTGTCTACTGAAAGTCTAGTTTCATCGCGCACTGCACAAACAATCTCATGACCCATTTCTAAAAGTTGCGGTAAAAGTCGCATACCTATATAACCATTGGCACCTGTGAGCAGTATTTTCATAAATCTTCTATTGATGTTGGTGCATTATTAGCTTTGTAATCTATTATTTTTTTAAGGAATTTTTGAACCGCTTTAGTATCGGACTCCACTTTTATAAAGTAATGATCTCTGTAAATAGAGTATACTGAAGCCTTCCCTTTGTATATAGAAAGTTTGTAATAGGGTATAACCAAAGCATAAGATTCCAATAAAGATCTAAAGCCGACAATAATTCCTTTAGGGCGCATTTCTATATTACAGGTGTCTCTATTGTTATCTAGAATAAGCAGGTTTCTTATCTCAACACTTGTTTCTGTAATGATCAATTTTGGAGAACCAATACCGCCCAATGCCCATCTTTCTTTTAAAGTAAAGGGCTTACCTACCTCAGAGTCAATTTTCTTGGAAACCGATTTGTTGTTATAAGATACGTTTACGAGCATGTATGTTTTCTTACGCTGTTTTCATTAAAGTTAACGAAATGCCGAATGAATGCCGCATCTGTTCATCTTAAAGCATAAAAAATGATTAATTTTGCAGCCTTAATTAAACGTTTTGGTGAATATTCAAGAGGTACTATCAAATAAAGTAAAAGAAGCGGTAAAATCTATTTTTGACAGAGAATTGCCAAATGTAGAATTTCAACCTACACGTAAAGATTTTGAAGGAGATATCACTATTGTGGTTTTCCCTATGTTGCGTGTGGTTAAAGGAAACCCTGTTCAAATTGGGGAACAAATTGGTGCATACTTAGAGGAGCATGTAGAAGAGGTTTCTGGCTTTAATGTCATTAAAGGCTTTTTAAATATTGTTATCAATGATGGTTTCTATTTAGATTTTTTCAATTCAATTTCTTCAGTGGAGAATTATGGATTTGTAAAAGAGTCTGATGATGCCGTAATGGTAGAATATTCTTCTCCTAATACTAATAAACCTTTACACTTAGGTCATATTCGTAATAACTTATTAGGATATTCCGTTGCTGAAATTTTAAAGGCATCTGGTAAAAAAGTGTACAAGACCCAGATTATTAATGATCGAGGAATTCATATTTGCAAGAGTATGGTAGCTTGGCAGAAATTTGGAAACGGAGAGACACCAGAATCTACAGGGTTAAAAGGCGATAAACTAGTTGGTAATTATTACGTTGCTTTTGATAAAGCGTATAAAGAACAAATAGCAGCATTAGTAGCTGAAGGTATCGATCAGAAAATTGCAGAAAAAGAAGCGCCACTTTTATTGGAAGCTCAAGAAATGCTTTTAAAATGGGAGGCTGGTGATAAAGAAACCGCTGCACTTTGGAAAACCATGAACGGATGGGTGTACAAAGGTTTTGAGGTTACGTACAAGAATTTAGGAGTCGATTTTGATAACTTGTATTATGAAAGTGATACCTACCTTTTAGGTAAAGATGTTGTTGCTGAGGGACTCAAAAAAAGAGTTTTCTTTAAAAAGGAAGATGGTAGCGTTTGGATTGACTTGACCGAAGACGGACTAGATGAGAAAATTGTGCTTCGTTCAGATGGGACAGCGGTTTATATGACACAAGATATAGGTACTGCTATACAACGTGTAAAAGACCACCCAGATGTAAGCGGTATGGTGTATACTGTTGGTAACGAGCAAGATTATCACTTTAAAGTATTATTCTTAATACTACAAAAACTAGGGTTCTCTTGGTCGAATAAATTACACCACCTAAGTTACGGGATGGTAGATTTGCCTAGTGGAAAAATGAAAAGTAGGGAAGGTACCGTGGTAGACGCCGATGATCTTATGGCTGATATGACACAAACTGCTGCAAATATTTCAGAGGAGTTAGGTAAGCTTGACGATTATAATGAAGAAGAAAAGCAATCGCTTTATAAAATGATTGGTTTAGGAGCTTTAAAATATTACATATTAAAAGTAGATCCTAAAAAACGAATTTTATTTGACCCAGAAGAATCGGTAGATTTTCAAGGGAACACTGGTCCGTTTATTCAATATACCTACGCACGTATTCAGTCTATATTAAGAAAGGCAGAAAGCATGGGTATCGATATTTCTAAAGATGCCAAGGTTACAGAACTTCATAGCAAAGAAAAGGAGTTGATCAAACAACTTCAACTATTTCCAGATACCATACAATTAGCTGCAGATAATTACAGTCCGGCTTTGATTGCAAATTATACGTATGACTTGGTTAAAGAGTTTAATTCGTTTTATCAGCAGGTATCTATTTTAGGTGAAGTAGATGATACTAAAAAGACACTACGTGTTCAATTATCTAAAAAGGTGGCCAACGTTATACAAGACGCCTTTAGCTTATTAGGTGTTTCGGTACCGGAGCGCATGTAGTCTGTCTTAATTATTTACTATTCATATGCCATGTGTATTCATGGCTATGTGTCACTGTATACTTTAAATAAATTCCTATTACTGCGTATTTATGTTACGTTTTTCGTATACTTTTATTCATAAAGTCTAAGAACACTTTTTACTCGTATATATGATCAGAATTTCTTGAAAGTAATTTGTTGCTAATGCCAAAAATGGTATTCATCAGAAGCAGTTATGGAAAAGAATTTTGCAAGATATTTTAAAAAAACATCTAAAAGTATTTCATCAACAGTAATGAGTTGGGCCTCGTTGATGGTATTGCTAGATGTTTTTGTGAGGAGGTTTATGAAAATAGAATTCCTTTTTTGCCCCACAAGCAACTTTAGAGCATCCATTTATAGTGGATGCTCTTTTGTTTTGTTTATTTTCTGGCACTTGCTACGAATTTTACATTGATATTATTAAATTTGTAACCCCTTAAAAAAGAAAAGAATGTTCGATAATTTAAGCGATAAGCTAGACAAGGCATTACATGTACTAAAAGGACATGGTCAGATTACAGAAATTAATGTTGCAGAGACTACCAAAGAAGTACGCCGAGCCTTATTGGATGCGGATGTTAACTTTAAAATAGCCAAAGAATTTACCAATAGGGTAAAAGAAAAGGCGTTGGGGCAAGATGTATTGACCACCTTACAACCTGGTCAGTTAATGGTCAAGATTGTAAAAGATGAACTTACCCAATTAATGGGTGGTGAGTCAGAAGGTATTAATCTGTCCGGGAATCCATCGGTTATTTTAATGTCTGGTTTACAGGGTTCGGGTAAGACCACTTTTTCTGGTAAACTTGCTAATTTCCTAAAAACAAAAAAATCTAAAAAGCCGTTATTGGTTGCTTGTGATGTATACCGTCCTGCTGCAATTGATCAATTGCACGTAGTTGGGGAACAGATAGGTGTTGAGGTGTTTTCAGATAGGGAAAATACGGATCCAGTAGCGATTTCTAAAGCTGGTATAGCACATGCTAAGGCAAACGGACATAATGTGGTTATCATTGATACCGCTGGTCGTTTAGCTGTTGATGAGGCTATGATGAATGAAATATCAGACATTCATAAAGCTATACAACCTCAAGAAACTTTGTTCGTAGTAGATTCTATGACCGGTCAAGATGCTGTGAATACGGCAAAAGCTTTCAACGATATCTTGAATTTTGATGGTGTTATCTTAACCAAGTTAGATGGTGATACCCGTGGTGGTGCCGCTATTTCTATTAAATCTGTGGTAGATAAACCAATTAAGTTTATTGGTACTGGGGAGAAGATGGAAGCTATTGATGTTTTCTACCCATCACGTATGGCAGATCGTATTTTGGGTATGGGTGATGTGATATCACTTGTAGAAAGGGCTCAAGAACAGTTTGATGAGGAGGAGGCTAGAAAGATCCAAAAGAAGATTGCCAAGAATAAATTCGGATTCGATGATTTTCTGAGCCAAATTCAGCAAATTAAGAAGATGGGTAATATGAAAGACCTTATGGGGATGATTCCTGGAGCGGGAAAAGCCTTAAAAGGTTTGGATATTGATGATGATGCTTTCAAGCATATAGAAGCTATTATATATTCTATGACTCCAGAAGAACGTTCTACACCATCTAAATTAAATGCAAGTAGAAAAAAACGCATTGCAAAAGGTTCTGGAAGAGAAGTTCAAGAAATCAATCAGCTTTTAAAGCAATTTGATCAAATGAGCAAGATGATGAAAATGATGCAAGGCGGTGGCGGTAAGAAGATGATGCAAATGATGGGCGCCATGAAAGGAATGAAATAAATACCGAAATACACAACCTAACAACACAACTTAAAGAGAAGCGGATATGGAATTATTGGATGGTAAAAAAGTATCCAACGAAATTAAAGAGGAAATCAAGGCTGAGGTAGCCAAGATGAAAGAACGAGGTGAAAAAGTACCGCATTTAGCAGCAATTATTGTTGGTAGCGATGGGGCTAGTTTAACCTACGTAGGTAGTAAAGTTCGTTCTTGCGAGCGTATTGGTTTTGAATCTACCTTAATACAAATGCCAAGTACTACTTCTGAGCAAGAATTATTGAACAAGATCAAGGAATTGAACGTTGATGATGATATTGATGGTTTTATTGTTCAATTACCCTTACCTGAGCAGATAGATACCCAAAAGGTAATTATGGCGGTAGATCCAGATAAGGATGTAGACGGATTCCACCCTACAAACTTTGGTAAAATGGCTTTGGATATGAGTACGTTCATTCCTGCTACTCCGTTCGGTATTCTTGAATTATTGGAACGCTATAAGGTAGATACAAAAGGTAAACATACCGTAGTTATTGGTCGTAGCCATATTGTAGGTAGACCAATGAGTATTCTAATGGGCAGAAAAGGATGGCCAGGTAATTCGACCGTAACCCTTACCCATAGTCATACAAAAAACATTACACAGATTATCTCACAGGCAGATATTGTTATCTCCGCATTGGGTGTGCCTAAATTCTTAAAGGCGGAAATGGTAAAAGACGATGCCGTTGTAATTGATGTGGGTATTACTAGAGTACCAGATGAAACTAAAGAAAAAGGATATTATATTACGGGTGATGTTGACTTTGAAAATGTCAGTAAAAAAGCATCGTACATTACTCCCGTTCCTGGTGGGGTTGGTCCTATGACCATTGCAATGCTATTGAAAAATACATTGTTGGCTCGTGAGAGACATAGAAGTAGAAACTAATTTCTATAGAAATTGATAAATGAGCCTTGCAATAGTATTGTGAGGCTTTTTTTATGCCGATAATTTCTTTATAGTTATTCCGGTTTCTGTAGTATCGTTTGGTACTAGAATGTCTATGTCATTACTGTCATCATAATCGCAACTTGCTAGCACAGTTATTGAAATTCCTATTAGTAAGGTGTATAGTAGTTTTTTCATAATACCTATTATTTATATGGCGATTGAATGTTGTGGTATTTTTAAACGTTTTATAAATGAAATTGGTATTTAGCTTACTTAATAAAAAATTAAAATAGGTAGGTCAACATATTAAATTACTGTGGTTATAATTGTTATAAAAGATTATTGATTAAGTTTATTGTGACAATAGATTTAATTGTAGATAATCGTCTATAAAAGAAACTATTGTACTGAAGTAGCTATATGTAATATGAAATTGAACCATTTTTTTGATTCATCGGTAGATATGCTTTGCATAGCTAATTATGAAGGGTATTTTGAAGATGTAAATCCGTCTTTCGTTAAATTACTTGGATTTACAAAAGAAGAACTTCTGTCAAAAAAAATTAATGATTTTGTTTTTGAAGAGGATAAGGATGTTACGCAATCGACAAGGGCTAGTTTGCATGAGAATAAAAAACTGTTAAGTTTTCAAAATAGATATGTTAAGAAAAATGGTAAAATAATTTGGTTGTCATGGAGTGCTGTTCCTGTAAATGAAGAGAGATTGGTTTATGCGATAGCCAAAGACATTACCGCCGAAATGGTACTAAAGAATGAACGTGTTATTGAGTTTGCTAAATTAAAAACTGTAAATGAGGATCTTGTTAGGTTGAATTATACGACCTCTCATGATTTACGAGCTCCTATGAATAATTTGATTTCACTTTTTGATGTCCTTGATTATTCATTAATTAATGATGAAGATACTTTACAGATACTTAGGTATATGGAAGTTTCTGCCAAGGGAGTAAAAGATTCTTTAGAGAACTATTTAAATTTAGTGGAGAGTGCAAGTAAAGGACAGAACTCTCTTACTGAAGTTTGTTTTGAGAATGTTTTAGCTAAAACCCAAAATACGTTAGGGTCTATTATTAAAACTTCTAGCACTAAAATAGAATCAGATTTTTCCGATTGTAAAAGTGCTTACTTTAATATCGCATACATGGAAAGCATTTTTTTAAACCTAATTACTAACTCCATTAAATATACCATACCTGGTAATTCTCCGAGTATAGAAATAAAAACAGAATTTAAAGATGGTAAAAATATGCTCTTCTTTAAAGATTACGGGCAAGGTATTGATATGGATAAAAATGGTGATAAGATTTTTGGTTTAAATCAACGTTTTAATAATGAGCAAGAAGGTAAAGGAGTTGGGTTGTTTTTAATAAGAAATCAAATTAATAGTTTAGGAGGTACTATATCTGTTTTCAGTAGTCCAAATAAAGGTGCTGAATTTCGAATTGTTTTTCCTACGTAGTAAATTATTAATTCATTAATTATCTTTAAGATTTAAAAAAATATTGCCATGATAAAACAAGTAATTGTAGTTGCACTAGTGTTGGGTTTTTGCTTAAGCTGTGAAGAAGTAGTTACTCCAGTTCATGAAATTAAAGTAATTTATACTACTACTGATTCTGTAAAATTGGATGGTCGTTTACTGCTCATGCTTTCTACTGATGATAATAATGAACCTAGGTTTCAAATCAATGATGGGCTTAATACGCAACTGATATTCGGTGTAAATGTGGAGAACTGGGCGAAGGATTCAGTCATAACTTTCGATGAGACTGTTTTTGGGTATCCGTACGAAAGCTTAAAAGATGTTCCACCGGGTGAGTATAATGTACAGGCACTTTTGAACGTTTACGAAACTTTTAATTTGTCTACCGGTCATACGGTAAAGTTGCCTATGGATAATGGCGAGGGACAACAATGGAATAAATCACCAGGCAATTTATATAGTAAACCATTTAAAATTAGAGTTGCCGGCAACGGATTTGAAAATGTGTCGGTGGATTTAAATCAGGTGATTGCCCCAATTGAAGAACCAGAAGATACTAAGTGGATTAAGCATGTAAAAGTGAAGTCAGAAAAGCTTTCTGAGTTTTGGGGACGTGATATTTTCTTAGGAGCGCATGTATTGCTGCCAAAAGGATTTGAAGAACATCCGGAAGCTAAGTATCCGCTGATGGTTTTTCACGGTCATTTTCCTTCAGATTTTGGCGGATTCAGAACTACGCCTCCAGATCCTAATATGAAACCAGAATATTCTGAACGATTTAGTTTAGAAGGCTATAATGTTATTCAACAACAAGAAGCCTACGATTTTTATAAACGTTGGAACGAGCCAGATTTTCCAAGATTTATAGTGTTGCAAATTCAACATCCTACACCATATTATGATGATTCTTATGCGGTGAATTCTGCAAGTCAAGGTCCCTATGGTGATGCCATTACCTATGAATTGATTCCTGAAATAGAAAAACAATTCAGAGGAATGGGAGAGGGGTGGTCTCGTTTTCTTTATGGCGGTTCTACCGGTGGTTGGGAAGCTTTGGCTGTTCAGGTAAAATACCCAGATGAGTACAATGGTTGCTTTGCGGCATGCCCAGACCCCGTAGATTTTAGAGCATATACCTTAACGAATATCTATGAAGATGAAAATGCCTACTTCTATAAGAGCGCACATAAAACATTAGAAGTGCCATCGCATCGTAATTATCTAGGTCAAATTCAATCTACCTTAAAACAAGGAAATCACTTAGAATTAGTATTGGGTGATAAGTCTAGATCAGGACAACAATGGGATATTTGGGAAGCTACTTATTCGCCACAAGCCGAAGATGGGTACCCAGAGAGAATTTGGGATAAAAAGACAGGTGATATTGACCACGAGGTGGCTGAATACTGGAAAGAGAATTTCGATTTAAGACATATTCTAGAACGAGACTGGGATAAGTTAGGTGATAATTTAAAAGGTAAAATTCATATCTATTGTGGAGATATGGATAACTACTACCTTAATAATGCAGTTTACCTAATGGAAGATTTCTTGGAGAGTACTACAGATCCTTATTATGAAGGTGAGGTGAAATATGGAGATAGAGACGAACATTGTTGGAACGGAGATCCAGACCAACCAAATGCAATTACTCGCTTAAGATATAATACCATGTATGTGCCAAAGATTATGGAACGTATAGAAAAAAGTGCACCCAAAGGGGCAGATTTAACAAGCTGGAGGTATAAGTAGACCTAGTTGAAACTTAGTGTCTTTTTAAAGCTAAATCCATCTCGATTTGAGGAATAATTTGGCTGAGTAATTAATTGATTTTGATTAAAAGTATAGTCGTAATTCTTGTAAAGGGTGCAGGTTAAGAATTTGCCTTGATCAGATGTTTCATTAACATTCATATTTATCCCTACATTTAATAATGTTTCATTTATTATTTCGGGTATTTCAATTGTTTTATGAAGTATGTCAATATTATCTTTTTCAGAAGTTAGAATACTCCAGCTTACGGTATTTGATAAATCAGATGTTGTAAGTATAAGATTTAGGCCTAAATAATCATACTCTCCAGAAATATTTAAGGTATTACCATCCTGTAATATGTTAGTATTGGGAGACTCAATTATTTTATTGGATATGTCTTGGTTTATGAAAATTTCAGAACTATTTTCTGAATATGCTAATCTAGCTTGATTAATTTCAAATTCATCAATAAGTGGTATTTCAATAATGTTATTGTTTGCATTTCGCGATACAAATGCTTCGTAGAATTTATTATTTTGGAAATCATTATTATCAATAAAACCATATAAATTTAATCTGAAATTTGACGAAACTGGTATTTCAAGTTCTTCAATGTTAGTGAGTGATTTGGAATCACCTAAGACATATTCGGTTTTGTTTATGTCATCTATAAAGAAATATTTAAAATTGTCTAAAGTATCTAGGTTATCAGTAGAGGTAGTTATTAGGAAGTTTTTAGTCTGAGCTAAAGAATATAATAAAACGTAATCTGAGTTATCATGACTTACGATGGTGCTATTGAAATTATTTGCAATTAGTGCCGGTGTTATTTCTGAGGTGAAATTTAGAGACTCGGTTTTTGGAAAAAAATATGGACTATTAAAGTTGTGATCTGCATTAACAACAGTACCTGGTTTTACATCAACAAAGGATAACAATTGATAAAACCCATTAAATAATGTAGGAAGTTCATATCTAGTAACTATAAAATCTTCTTTAATAAAATTATTGTCGGCGTAGAATTTACCATCATTTATACCTTCTATTTGTTTTATATCAATTAGAATTCCAGATTGATCATGAACAGAAATATATCTCAAACCCTGAAGTGGATTTTCTTTTTGGTAGAATGTCTGGTCTTCAAAAAGAAGTTTTTTTATTTCTATGTTAACATTGAATGATGTTTCTTGGTTTTGAGAATCTGTGGATTTGATTTTTAAAATATGATTTCCAATATTAAATAGAAAAGGGTCAATTGTAAATTCAAAAGATTTTTCAGTACTGGAAATTAATTCTTGATTATCGATATACAATTCAGTTTGTACATTATAATCAGATTCAATTGTAATCAAGAAATTGGTTTCTATTTCAACATAACTAAGATCTTCCGAAATAGAAATAACTGGTTTACTAATCATTTCTTGTTCAATCATTTCTTCGGTTGACTCATCATCGCAACTAATACAAATACAAAATAATAGTGAAAATATAATTCTGTAGAAAACTCTTAATTTCAACATACAAGAAAAGTTAGATTTTAATAATAACGAAACCTTTAAATTATTATTTTCATTGATTAAGTTTATCATATGAAATACAGAAGATTCGGAAGAACAGATTGGCAAGTAAGTGAAGTAGGATACGGAATGTGGGGAATGGCCGGTTGGACGGCAAGTGATGATGCCCAATCTGCAAAATCATTGGACTTGGCAGTTGAAAACGGAGTTAATTTTTTTGATACCGCTTGGGGTTACGGAGAAGGTCATAGCGAGGAGCTGCTTGGAGAGTTGGTAAAGAGACATCCTTCTAAGAAAATATATACAGCAAGTAAAATTCCACCAAAAAACTTCCAATGGCCAGCAAAACCTGAATATGCTTTTGAGGATTCTTATCCTACAGAACATATTATGGAATACACCCATAAGACTTTAAGGAATCTAGGGCTGGAGCAAATAGATCTTATGCAGTTTCATACTTGGGATGATGTTTGGAGTGGCAGAGAAGAATGGCAACGCGCTATTGAAGATTTAAAGACTTCAGGTAAAGTAGCTGCAATGGGTATTAGTATGAACCGTTGGGAGCCAGAAAATGGAATAAAAGCTCTAAAAACAGGAATGCTAGATGCTGTACAAGTCATTTACAACATATTCGATCAAGCACCAATAGATACCTTATTTCCGCTTTGTAAAGAGCTGGATATTGCAACCATAGCACGTGTACCTTTTGATGAAGGTACATTGACCGGTACAATGACGAAAGAAACAACGTTCCCTGAAGGCGATTGGAGGGGTACTTATTTTGTGCCGGAGAATCTAATTTCTTCGGTAGAACATGCCGATGCTTTAAGGCCGTTAATTCCTGAAGGTATGACCATGGCAGAAATGGCATTGCGTTTTATTCTAATGAATGATAATGTTGGTACAACTATACCAGGTATGCGTAAGCAACGTAATGTATTGGCGAATACGGCTACTAGTGATGGTCAATTGCTATCTAACGAATTGTATGAAGAATTAAAAAAGCACCGATGGGATAGAGTGCCTACTTCTTGGTCACAGTAGTATTTTAACTTTAGTTTGATAAGTATTTTACTTGTATTAAATAAACATTTAAAGAATAAGATTGGAATATCAATACTATATTCATGAAGATACATTTACAACCAACAAACAGGGTTTGAAAATGGGTACTTCAATATCAAAAATTTCTACCGTTTCTACAATCAAATATGAAGAAGGAAAAGATGAGGGACCTTTTGAAAGTCTTTCAAGCCTTCGAAAAGAATCAAAAATTTTTCAACAACTTCTAAAATCAAATCCTAAAAGAGCTCAACAAATTTGTTTAGAAAAGAATATTAATGTAATTCAAGGTGCTGTAAAAACAGATAATGATACTAGATTGTCATCTGAGTTTGTTGAAGTGATTGAACATTGTATTAAGGGTAAAATAAAGAAAGGGAAAATTACTGGTGTTCATTTTTATGATGAAAAATCAGTAAAAGTCAAGAAAGTATTAAAGAGGAATAAAATGGGTGTATATGAAGCTATTATAGAGTATTACGACTCAGAAATGAATAGATGGGTAAAAAAAAAATCTAGTACTTTTTTTCCTTTGACATGGACCTACAACAAATTATTTCATGAATGTTTATTTGCTTTAAATAATAAAAATAAAAAGTTTGGTACTCTAAACCTATACAGGTCAAAAATGAAATCTGGAATTAAGGTAGAAATTGTAATTAAGGAAGGTGTATTAAAATCAATTTATCCTTTGATATAGATTACACTTACTAATTACTGAGTATATATGACATGTCTTTATATTTTTAAATACTATTTTAACTTACTTCGCAAACAACTGGCCCATATCTTTAAAAGCTTTAAACTCTAAAGCATTGCCGGCTGGGTCATAGAAAAACATAGTAGCTTGTTCACCAACTTTACCTTCAAAACGTACATAAGGCTCAATGACAAATTTCACGCCTTTGGATTTTAATTCTTCTGAAAAACTTTGAAAAGTATCCCAAGATAAAACTACTCCGTAATGTGGTACGGGAACGTCATGACCATCAACGGGGTTGTGGTGTACACTTTCTGATTCAGATTTAGGTTTGTAATGAATCACTAATTGATGACCGAATAAGTTGAAATCAACCCAATGGTCGCTACTACGACCTTCTTCGCAATTCAAGATATCTCTATAAAAAGTTCTGCATTCCGCTAAGTTATGAACGGGAATGGCAATATGGAAAGGTGTTACGTCTTGCATAATCAGTTATTTCTTAAGGCTGAAATTAACTCTTTTTTACTCATTTTTGAACGTCCATCGACACCATTTTTTTTGCTTGGTCATAAAGTTCTTTTTTAGTTCTTTCTTCATAAGTGGAAGCTTTACCACCTTTCTTTCCTGCATTCTTAGTATTTGCAATACGTGCGGCTTTTTCTTTACTGTAACCTTTGTCTACTAATGCTTCGTACTGTTCCTCATTTTTTATTTGAGGTATGTTGTTTGACTTTGCCATTTTTATTTTAAAATTAAATAAAAAGTGACTTTTGGGTGTGCTATATACGATTAGAAATTATCCTTCTAAGAAAGAAACAATCTTTTCGTTTACCCCATCTTGGTGCATAGAATGCCCTAAGCCTTCCGTACTTACCAATTCACTTCCTTTCCAATGCTTATGAACATCTACGGAGGCGTGATACGGAGCGATCATATCTAACTTGTCATGAAAAAGTAATCCTTTTTTCTGGTTAGTTTTAACAAATTTGGAACTTGAAAACTCTTCTACCGTAAATTGGAATTTGTTGTACACTAAGTCTTTTAATGCTTTTAAAACCTTATCGTTGAAGCCTAACAGGTTTTTGTAATGCGCTAGTATCTCATGAAATTCTGAGGGAGAACCAATGGTAACTATTTTTTCAATGGTTTTGTTAGGGTGTAAAGACTCATTGTATAAAATGGTCATGCCACCCATGGAATGCCCAATAACCGTTGTTGGTCTGTATTTGGTTAATACTTGTTGCACGGTATCGGCATATAACGGTACATGAAGGTTGCCACCTGAGGAATACCCGTGTGCAGGGGCATCAAATGCTATAATATTATAATCTGCTTCCTGTAATTTTTCTATGAGTTTATGCCAACGCCAGGTATTGCTTTCCCAGCCGTGCACCAGTAATACGGTATCTTTGCTTCCGGGCCAGTTGTATATTTGAATATCATTTTTATCCATTGATAACACCTCAAATTTGGCATTATCCAAAAACGTTTTTTGGTTAGGTAGTACACGACCTTTTCTAACCTTTATAAATACTAGAAAAGCTTTTTTTGCAGCTTTCTTTGGCGAAAACCATACAAGAAAATTAAGATAGTACCCAATTAACTTAGGGATGAGTTTTTGAAGAAATACAGGCACTTGCTAAAATTTAAAATGTAAAAGAAAATATTCTTCAGATGATTCACCTGAAATGTTAATGAGAAATCAATCCCAACCTACCATCATGTATTTCACTTTTGCTGCATCTGGTATTTGAACTTCTTCAATATTGCTATTGGCATTATACCTTAGGCTTTCTGGCAATTCTTTTTTGTCTATGGTAAAATAGAGGTCGCTGTCCTTTAGTAACACCACTACGTTGTTAATGGATGTAATGATTTTTTTAATTGGATAGTTTTCTCTTATCTCCTTAAATGTGCTCAGTTTTGAAATACCCTTGTCCGTCTTAAATCTTTCATCATTGATCAATACATTCTGTATGGTGGCAATGCTATCGTTATTAGGTGTAAGGGTTAATAGTAAAGCGCCGGCACCTCTTTCAAAGATTCTAATTTTACTGGCTCCACTGCCAATTTTAAGTTTCACGGTATCTTGAACCACAGAATCTTTTTCAAAAATCAATTCTACATCTCTGGCTAAACTTTCTTTGGATAATTTGCCCACCTTATCACCAGAAATTACAAAATCCGTATTTGTTTCACCCGCACAATTAATAAGAAGTGCGCAACATAAAATCAATAAAAGGGTATATTTTAATCTCATATCTTATCTCATCACTTTTTTCAACACTCCAAGTACGCCTCTAATAAAAGTAGCACTCGTTAATACTTTTATTACCGGATTTTGCCTTGTGCTAGTTCTACTTGATGTTTTTCTAGCAGCCGGTTTATCCTTTTCTTTTTCCGCTAACTTTTCTGCCTTTTCAATCTTTTCGTTCAAGATTTCATAAGCACTTTCTCTATCGATGATCTCACCATATTTTTTAACCAATGAAGAACTATCTATAGCTTCTGCCAATTCTTTTTTAGTCAATACATCCATACGGCTCATAGGTGCTCGCAATAAGGTAGCGGCAAGTGGTGTTGGTCTACCTTTTTCATCTAGGGCAGAAATTAAAGCTTCACCAATACCTAAAGATGTAAGTACCTCTTTGGTGTCATAATACGCTGACTCCGGATAGTTTTCTGCGGTCAATTTGATCGCTTTTCTATCTCTAGCGGTAAAAGCCCTTAACGCATGTTGTACTTTTAAACCTAACTGGGATAATACATCGTTTGGTACATCTGTTGGGTTTTGGGTTACAAAATACAAACCAATACCTTTTGAACGTATCAGTTTAACAATACTTTCTATTTGATCCAACAGTGCTTTTGAAGCTTCTTTGAAAATAAGATGCGCCTCATCTATAAAAAGAATCAATTCTGGTTTGTCACTATCTCCCTGCTCTGGGAAGGTATCGTATATTTCTGCCAGAAGACTTAACATAAATGTCGAGAACAACTTTGGTCTGTCTTGAATATCTGTCAATCTTAAAATATTGATATATCCTTTGCCTTCTTCGTTAATACGGGTTAGGTCATTTACATCAAAAGATTTTTCTCCAAAGAACAGCTCGGCACCTTGCTGTTCCAACTCAATAATTTTTCTAAGTATGGCACCGGTAGAGCTTGTGGAGATCCTACCATATTCTTTGGTAAAATCCGCTTTCCCAGCTCCGGTAGCGTATTGCAGTACTTTTTTGAAATCTTTTAAATCTAGCAATGGCATTTTTTGGTCATCGCAGTATTTGAATACTACAGAGACAATACCGGATTGCGTGTCAGAAAGATCAAGAATACGTGATAATAAAACAGGGCCGAATTCAGAAACCGTAGCTCTCAATTTTACTCCGTCTTGTTCAGATAACGAAAGTATTTCTACGGGGAAACTACTTGCTTCAAAAGGGAAACCTATTTTAGCATGGCGTTCATCAATTTTTGCGTGACCGGGACTAGGTTGTGCCAATCCACTTAAATCCCCTTTTAAATCCATTAGCATTACAGGAATACCCTTATCAGATAAATTTTCTGCCAAAACCTGTAGCGTCTTTGTTTTACCGGTTCCTGTAGCACCTGCAATAAGCCCGTGTCTATTTAATGTTTTCAACGGAATTTTTACAAAAGCATCTTTAACAGCTTCGCCGTTAAGCATTGCTGCACCCATATTTATGTAGTCTCCTTTTGTGGAATATCCTTTTTCTATATGGTCAAAAAAATCTTCGGTGCCGGCCATTTTATATATTTTCGATAAAAATAGTGGATTTTTAACCAAACCTAAAGACATGTGCAGCCTTAAATATCACGACTTTTTAACATTTAATGTGCGAACAGTAGGTGCCTGAGTACAGAATTTACAGATGTGCGCTTCTAATAGAATTTGTCAACTAAAACGTATCTTTGCCGAATGAAAAATGAGGAGGTACTTGAAAAAGTGAATAAAGGGGTGTATTTACCATTAATGGAAGAATTTTACACTATACAGGGTGAAGGCTTTCATAAAGGAACTGCAGCTTACTTTATTCGTGTTGGTGGGTGTGATGTTGGTTGCCATTGGTGCGATGTAAAAGAGAGCTGGAATGCAGAAACGCATCCGCCTACTGCGATTGAACAAATTGTTGATAATGCAGCAAAGTATTCTGATACTATTGTTATTACCGGTGGAGAACCTTTGATGTGGGATATGAATCCGATCACAAAAGCATTAAAGGATAAAGGTCTAAAAACCCATATAGAAACTTCTGGTGCCTACACGCTTTCTGGCGAATGGGATTGGATCTGTCTATCGCCAAAGAAAAACAAATTACCTGAAGGTCGTATTTACGACGAAGCTCATGAACTTAAAGTTATTGTGTATAACAAGCATGATTTGATTTTTGCCGAAGAGCAAGCAGCGAAAACCAATGCGAATTGCATTTTATACCTGCAGCCAGAATGGAGTGTTAGGGATAAGGTAGTGCCAATGATCGTAGATTACGTGATGAATAATCCAAAATGGAAAGTGTCATTGCAGACGCATAAATACTTGAATATTCCTTAAGGTATTTAATTTCTTCCGCCGTTTGCGCGAATATCCAATAAGCATTCTGCATCTAAAGGAACTGTATTTGTAGTTTTGGCAGTATGCTGTTGTAGTAAACTTAAAACTGTTGTTCCAGATAATCTACAGCCAGATTTTATACCGTCCTCATATTGGGCAAGGGAATTTGATAGTAAAGATTTACCAGATGAACCGCCAAATTGTAATTCAGCACGCATAAGACAACCAGCTTGGTTGCAATGGTTATCAGGAACTAATTGTCCGTCTTCATTTTCAGATTCAGACTGGTGATCGTTGACCATTTCGGTCCCTAGGTCAACTAAACCGAATAGGTGTCCAAATTCATGGTTCAAAGTAGTCGTCTCTACATCTGCCTCACTAATAGATGAGCTTAAACTAGCTAAATCTCTTACCGTAACTTCATGTATTACCATAGAGGTATTCCGGTAAACAGCACCTAAAGTCACCAAACCACCATCAAGATCGTCACCTTCAGCAGGTGCATCGGCAAAGTAAATATAGATAGCCAATGTGCTTCCTGTATTAAAGGCTGTTCTGTTAGAGGTTTCTAAATTTGCTATTTCTTGTAAGGTAAGGTCATCTTCTGATGGACTGGATAATTCGTTATACACCAGTTCAATATCTTCTTTAAATGTATGTTCTTTTAGGTACTCGGTGAAATCTGCTATAGCAGCTTCAGTTGGTTTAAAACCGGTAACGTATGCTATTTCTATTAAGAGCTTATCAAAATTATCATTAGAGAGAATATCGTTCGCAGAATCTCCGGTAGCCAAAAGATTGGCGCTTTTATCTACCTGAGCAGTAGTGCTGTCATCGTCAGAATTGGAAGAGTTTTTAGAGCAAGAAACGGCAAGTGCCAAAATGCCAACTAACAGTAAACTTTTGAACTTATTCATAAAATTGTTTTGTACAAATAGGATAACGAAAAAAAAGGGTCGCTATTACTTCATATGTGTCAATCTTGTTAAATAGTCGAAATGTTCGCCTTCCATTACAAGTTCACATGTTAAATTACTATAATTTGCCGCTCTTTGTAAAGTGTTATAGTCTACATATAACCAAGGGAAAGATTCACTTTTTTCCTTTTTGTATTCCATTTCAAAGCTTACTTCGCCGTAATAATTAACGTTATCGGGAATCCAGTAGCCACCATCTTCGTCATCTTCGAACATGTAAATAATGTCGCTGGAATCTAGTAGAATTTGTCCGTCTTCTTTTAAAAGCGATTTCAATTTAGAGAAGAAAGGTTCCAATCCGTCTAGCGTGCCTGCCAAACCGACGCCGTTCATTAAGATTAGAATCGTATCGAATTGCTCTCCTTCATATTTTAAGAGTTCGGAGTGTGTAGTGTTTTTTAATCCGCGAAGTGTACTGACTTCAATTGCGCCTTTAGATGCATCTAGCCCAATGACCTTAAAACTTTTTTCTTGTAAATACAGCCCATGGCTACCGGCACCACAACCAACATCCAGCACTTTGCCTTTGCATAATTGTAAAGCCTTTTGCTCTAGCTCTGGCATTTCTTTAAAACCCCTGAACATATAGGGTAACGGTAAAACATCATCTTCAAGCAGAGATGAATATGTGGTAATATCTTCGGTATAATTACCGTTCTGATAATCTAAAAGTGCCGTACCTAAAATGTCCTTGTTCAAAATTCTTGTATTTCTAGTTGCAAAAGTCTCAATTTTTGGTGCTACTTCGCTAGTTTTGAAGAATTAATTTCGAACATGGAAGAGGTTTTACGTGAACTGCCGCAAAAGGCAAAAGAAAAACATAACGAGAATAAAAAGTTCTTTGTCAAGCTAAGGAAGAAGCCGCCAAAGAATCTGGACTATATCATGCAAGAACTTCATGAGGCGGAATTTGAACGAACCGATTGTCTTACCTGTGCTAATTGTTGTAAGACCACAGGACCATTATTTACCAATGCAGATGTGGAGCGTATATCTAAGTCGTTTAGAATGAAACCACAGAAATTCATTGAAACTTATTTACGCATTGATGAAGAGAACGATTATGTTTTGCAACAAACGCCCTGTACTTTTTTAGGAGCCGATAATTACTGTTCTATTTATGACGTTCGCCCAAAAGCGTGTCGCGAGTTTCCTCATACCGATAGAAAGAAGTTTCAGCAAATAAGTAATCTTACCCTAAAGAATGTAGCTATTTGCCCTGCTGCTTTTAATATTGTGGAGGAAATGAAGAAGTTGATTAAATAAATTGTTGATGGTTTGGGGTTATATAGCAAATAAATATTGATAATAATTAATAGTTAGGCAGAAGAAAAAAACTATCTTTACGTAAAAAATTATTAAATTTGTACGTAATATAAAATTTATGGACAAGAAATTGACATTAAGTTTAGATAAAACAATTATCGAAAGTGCTAAGTATTATGCTAAATCGAATAATATTAGTTTGTCTAAACTTATAGAATCATATTTAATGACACTTACCAAGCAAAAGGATAAATCTATAGAGATAACACCTCTTGTAGAAAGTTTAAGTGGTGTAATTTCTCTAGATAAAGATTTCGATGTTAAAGATGCGTATTCTGACTATTTGATTGATAAATACAAATGAACAGATTGCTAATTGATACCAATATCGTTATTGACCTGCTTTCAAGAAGAGAAAAATTCTATGATGAAGCAGCCGAATTATTTTCTCGTGCTGATAAAAAAGAACTAGAACTTGCTATATCATCGTTAACTTTTGCAAACACCAATTACATTCTGTCTAAACTCAAATCTCCAAAAGATGCGAGGCAAGTTTTGAGGAAATTTAAGGTGCTTGTTGAGGTTTTAAGTTTAGATGATAAAATAACTGAACTGGCTTTGAGTGATGAAAAATTTCCTGATTTTGAAGACGGACTACAATACTACTCTGCCATTGAAAATCAAATAGATATTATTATCACACGTAATAAAAAAGACTTTAAAAATTCGAATATTCCCGTTCTAACTGCAAAAGAATTTTTGGCTCGAAAATAATACCTTCAGCTATTAACTACTACAATAATTAGGGGTGTAACTTATTTTCATCATAGCAGTTAAAAATATTATAAGAAACTTGCCAGTGCTACTAAAAAATCCAAGAGTACAATGTTACAAATGCATGCGGCCATCCAGCACCTGTATTTGTAAACACATTAGTACTATTAAGACTAAAACACGTTTTATTATACTCATGCATCCAAAAGAGTATAAGAAAGAAAAGAATGGAACTGGGTGTATGACGAATCTTCAGCTTGAAAATTCAGAGATTATAGTTGGTGTCGATTTTAGTAATAATGCGCGTGTAAATGAAATATTGACGGCTGAGAAAAGTTCTTTCTTGCTCTACCCAGGTAAAAGAAGTTTTAACCTTTCTCAAAGAAATGGTTCTGAAATGAAATCTTTTATGGGTAATGGTGCTAACTTCTTCATTCTTGATGGTACCTGGCCTTGCGCCCGTAAAATGCTCAAACTAAGTACGAATTTGCAAAAGTTGAATAGAGTAAGTTTTGATAATAGTATAGCATCCAAATTCACTATCAAGCAGCAACCCGAAGCACTTTGCCTAAGTACTATCGAGTCAGTATATACAGTCTTAAATTTATTGAATATGGGTGGGGTAGAGCAATGCGATACTACAGATTTTCTACTTCCTTTTGAAAAGATGATCGAACATCAACTCGACTATATGCTGAACCCGAACAATAAAAATTATAGTTCAACAGCAATCATAGAAATTGGTCCTAAGACTATGTATAAGACGAATACAGAGAGAAATGTTGTTTTTGAGTTGGAATAGATTTATAATCTATTTAATAAATCTGTTTTTTTATTGTTAAACTCTTCTTCGGATAGAATTCCTTTATCTTTTAAATCAGCTAGTTTTTCTATTTTTTCGAAAATGTCTTCTTCAAAATCATTGCTAATTTTTGAGGATTCTTGAGTAAAAGGTTCTGGTTCGTTTTGTACAATAGGTTGTTTGTTTTCTTGTTGTGGTTTAGGTGTTTTGTCCTCTCCAGATACAACAGGTAAAGAATTTAAATCTACCGCACCATATTGACTAGTAAAAGAAACCGAATAATTTCCACTTTGTTGTTGTCCTACTCCACCTATTTGATGGTCAAGCGTATTAAAAACAGTAACTTTTCCATTTTCTTGAATCGCTAAACGTCCAATATTAGAAAAAATAGCATAACTAGTATTGTTCTGACTACCTGTAGAATTAGGAAACCCTAAATCTCCCCACCAGTTACCACTAAATCCATTTTGGTTTTGAACTTTAGGTAATGGTTTATACTGTATACCCCCTTGTTGTATAAGATTTGATAACTCTCCACAAAGTCCGTCGACCGTATTTTTCAATTGATTGTTAAACATATCCCCAACCATAGTCATTCCACCTTGCATCCATTGTCCGCCGCCGCCTAATTCATAAATATTAAATTGAGCCATGGTGCCATTACTCCTCATTAGCGTTTGTGTTAAATCTATCACAGCATTCAAACTAATTCCATATCTATTGGCTATGTTGGTGATGTTTTGTAAACTCGGCTCTGTAAATAATGCACTCATATTCTCCTTGTTATTAGGTGATAAAATTATCTTTAAGATAATTTTCCGCAAAGGTACTTTATAATATTGTCTATAAACTTCTTTTTATCAGAAGTTTATAGACAATATTATTTTGATTTTAATTAAAAGAGGTGGTGTCATTTTTTAAATTCAATAATTTGTGAATTTTAAATTTTATCAACGCCACTTCTATTTAAAACCTAACTCTTAATAATATCATCGCAAAATCAATAAAAGTTTATTATATTGGGTGATTAGTTGCGAATTTATTAGAATTGAGATTTTTTATTGATGATAACATAATTAAGTATTGTAATATTTTTTCGCCGCTCATAACTTAAACGACTCACTCATTTAATGGAACAACTTATAGCATATTTCGAATCGATTCCTGCAGCCCACAGATCACTTATTTTAGTTGGAGGAATTACTTTTTTTTGGATACTAGAAGGTATTGTGCCTTTGTTTAACGGTAGCTATAATAAATGGAAACACTCGGTTCCTAATTTCTTTTTTACACTTACTACAATAGTTATAAATTTTCCACTAGCATTTTTATTATTAAAAACTTCTGATTGGGCAGTTGCCAATGATTTCGGAATTATTAATTGGTTACCAGAAATGCCTTTGTGGGCGTATGTATTTTTAGGTGTTGCCTTATTAGATTTAATAGGAGCCTATTTGGCCCATCTGGTAGAGCACCGTGTAAAACCTTTGTGGATGGTTCATTTGGTGCATCATACGGATCATAATGTAGATACTACTACTGCGAATAGACATCATCCTTTAGAAAGCATCATTCGTTATATATTTACCTTAGTAGGTGTTTTTGTAGTTGGTGCTCCTGTAGGTATAATTATGTTGTACCAAAGTCTTTCGGTAGTATTGTCTCAATTTAATCATGCCAACATTAAATTGCCAAAGAGTGTAGACAAAGCTTTAAGTTGGGTGCTGATTTCACCAGATATGCATAAAGTACACCATCATTATGTATTGCCATATACAGATAGTAATTACGGAAACATATTTTCTTGGTGGGATCGTTTATTCGGCACCTACATGCATTTAGATAGAGAGAAAATTGTTTATGGTGTAGACACTTTCCCAGATGAGGTTGCAAACGGACAAATTAGTTCATTATTGAAATATCCTTTTGTTGGGTATAGAAAACCAACAACCGATGGTAGTGACCTTACAGAAATTGTAAGTGAACAGCCTTTAGTAAAGTAGATACTTTGCTCTTATCTTTTTAAACTTTATAATGTCATCTTGCCAAGTCGCTTTTATTTCGGAATTGGTTGCACCGGCTTCAATTTGTTTTTGAAGTCTATCGTTACCAGCGTGTTTGGTGAATCCGCTAGTCAGAAAGAATTTACTTTTATCTACGCAATTGGTATAGGCATCAATAATATAATCCATCGTTACCTCGCCCATACGCTCAGCTTTAGATAAGTCTTTACCGTAGCATATTTTTCCTTCTTCCTTTGGGTATTTTGAGCCGAAATTTGGCTCTGGAGTATAGGTGAAATCATACACTTTTGAATCTAAAAATGAAGCGCCGTAGCGTTGAAACTGAAACTCCGTTCCACGTCCGGCATTAATATTAGTGCCTTCAAACATTCCTAAACTAGGGTATAGCGTAATAGAAATGTCATTTGGTAAGTTTGGAGAAGGCCTAATAGGTAAGCTATAGAAACTTTCATGTGTCCAGTTTTCTAAAGGTATCACAGTTAAGTCCGCTTTCTTATCACCTTTTAACCAATTTTCTTCATTGATCATGTTTGCATATTCACCAATGGTCATTCCATACACTAACGGAATTTTAGTCATCCCAAGAAAAGAGGTATTTGCAGCTTCCATGGTTGGTCCGTCTACATAATGTCCATTTGGGTTAGGGCGGTCCAAAACTAGAACAGGAATTCCTTTTTCGGCACAAGCTTCCATCACCAATTGCATTGTAGATATATAGGTATAAAAGCGAACGCCCACATCTTGTATATCGAATACAACTAAATCTAAACCTTCTAATTGCTCTTGACTTGGTTTTCTGTTTTTACCATGTAATGATATTAAATCTAGTCCTGTTTTAATGTCCTTACTATTGTTCACATGCTCACCTGCATCAAAATTCCCTCTAAATCCGTGTTCTGGGGCAAATACGTGTTTAATATCTACATCCAAAGAAAGCAGGCTATCTACTAAATGGGTATGTCCGCCAGACTTAAATATAACACTGGTTTGGTTGGCGACTACTGCAATTTTCTTTCCTTTTAAAAGTGGTAGGTATGCTTCCGTTCGGTTGGCGGCGACTATAATTTCTTTTGCTTCTTGTTCTATTAAAGGTTCATCGGTTGCTGATGTCGTAATGGCTTGCTCTTTGGTTTCGTTTCCGCAGGTAGCCAATACCAAAAACCATAATAAAACTGTACTTTTGAAATTGGATAAAAATAACATCATTTGAATCTAGAATATTTTATCGCCAAACGGCTTATAAAGGGTAAGGAGCATAAAATTAGCATATCTGCACCAATAATAAAAATAGCCATTGCAGCAATTGCAATAGGGGTTATCATGATGTTGGTCGCTATTGCTACAGGAGGCGGTTTAAAAGAGAAAATACGTGAAAAAGTAACTGCTTTCAACGGTCATGTTCAAATCTATAATTACGACAATAATAATTCTGAAGTTTCTGTCGTGCCCGTGAGTACGGAGCAAGAGTTTTATCCGGACTTCAATATGGTAGATGGTATTGTGCATATACAAGCTGTGGCGACCAAGGCTGGTATTATCC
Organism: Maribacter sp. Asnod1-A12; assembly: GCF_045063735.1. Taxonomy (NCBI): domain Bacteria; kingdom Pseudomonadati; phylum Bacteroidota; class Flavobacteriia; order Flavobacteriales; family Flavobacteriaceae; genus Maribacter; species Maribacter sp. Asnod1-A12. The sequence continues at coordinate 464,949 of NZ_JBEFNZ010000006.1, read as the reverse complement.
GTACTGAAGAAACCTTTGAAGGTATTATTGCCAAAGGTGTGGGTAAAGAATATAATTGGGAGCCGTTTGATGAATTTTTAATTGAAGGTGTTTTACCTGATTATTCAGGAGAGTTAAATTCTGATGTGCTTATTTCGAGAATAATGGCAAATCGGTTGAACTTAAAAGTGGGGGATTCTTTCTTTACCTTTTTTCTACGGGATGATGCAGCCGATAAAATACCCAACCAGAGAAAGTTTGCCATTACCGGAATCTATGATAGCGGATTTGAGGAAATTGACGGACTCTATATTTTCACAGACATACGCCATATACAGCGCATGAATAAATGGAAAGATACCGAAGTGGGTAATTTTGAAATCTTCCTAAATAGTTTTGATGATATTGATCAAAAAGCGAATGAAATCTATGGCGAAACAGTAGCCAGTTTAGATACCAAAACCATAAAAGACAAGTACTATAAAATATTTGAATGGATAGGCTTGTTCGATTTTAATATCGCATTGATTATTGGTATCATGATTATTGTTGGTGGTATAAATATGATTACCGCATTATTGGTTTTAATATTAGAGCGTACGCCAATGATTGGTATACTAAAGGCGTTGGGCAGTAACAATTGGAGCATTAGAAAGGTGTTTTTGTACAATGCAACCTACCTTATTGCAGTTGGGTTGTTCTGGGGTAATCTTATTGGTCTGGGTGTTATTTTTATACAAGATAAGTTTCGTGTATTCAAATTTCCTAACCCGAAAGAATACTACATTGAGTACATTCCTGTAAGTATAGATTTGTGGACTATTCTTCTTTTAAATGCGGGAGTGTTGCTTCTTTGTTTATTGATGCTTTTGATCCCATCATACATTATTACTAGAATTACACCAGTGAAAGCTATTCGGTTTGAGTAGTGTTGGGAAGGTTTGAACTATAGATGTCCAATAAAGTTCATTCGTTTTCCAAGAACTCTAACTATATAGATTTCGTTCTCATTTTCGAATTGATAGAAAATGACGTGGGCTTTATGATTATAGAATTTCAATCCGTTGGCTATGGTTGAAGCATCTTTTGCCAATGTAGGTCTGTCGGATAATTCAATTAAAAAGTTTTCTAACTCCTGCAAGTAAGTGGTTGCGGGCGATTGTCCAAAAGATTTAATTCCATATTTATAAATAGCAATTAAATCTCGTTGCGCTTTTGCAGATAAATTATAGTTTGCCATTGTCTACTTGCTCAATAATATCACTGATTTTTAATGAGCTTCTTCCGCTTTGTAAACCTTCATCAATGGCATTTTTAAGTTCTGCCAATTTCATATTTTCTTGCTGGTCTTTTCTGACTAAATCACGAATATATTCGCTGTCATTGGTGTAATCACCATTTTGGACTTTGAGTTTTATCCAATCGTCTTGCTGATCTGTAAAGGTGATAGACTTTCTTACTGTTGCCATAAAATGTAATATTGGTGCAATATAGCAATTATTTGCACCACTTTTGTTTTTAGAAAAATCCTTTCCATTCTATGTTACTTATTCACTTCATAAATTAAGTGTTTTTGGTAAATTTGATGTAAAACAGACCATATGCATCATAAACTACTATGTACTCTAATTGCTGTGTTTTTATTGACAGGTGTCAATGCACAGAAACTTTCAAAGAACGAGAAGAAGGTTGTTAAATCTATCGAGCAAAATAATGCTGAGGCTTTTTCATTTTTAGAAAAAGTCGTAAACATTAATAGCGGAACCTTAAATCTAAAAGGTGTTGAGATGGTAGGAAAGGAGTTTGCTACCGCGTTCACTGATATAGGTTTTGAAAGTACTTGGATACCTATGCCCGAAGAAATGAATAGGGCGGGACATTTGTTTGCTGAAATAAAAGGCACCAAAGGAAAGAAGTTATTACTAATTGGTCATCTTGATACGGTTTTTGAAGAAGATAGTCCGTTTCAAACTTTTGAAATGGTGAACGATTCTATCGCACATGCACCAGGTGGTAATGATATGAAAGGTGGCGATGTCATAGTGCTGTATGCACTAAAAGCTCTACAACAAAACGGATTGCTAAATGATGCTCAAATTATTGTTGCCTTTACGGGTGATGAAGAAAGTACAGGTAGTCCGTTAGAAAAAAGTAGACACGATTTAATTGAAGCTGCCAAAAGAAGTGACATAGGTTTAGGTTTTGAAAACTCTACCGGTTTCAACTATGCAACTGTTGCCCGTAGAGGTTCTTCAGGGTGGAAAGTTGAGGTAGAGGGCAAGAGAGCGCACTCATCTGGTATCTTTAGTGAAGACACAGGTGCAGGGGCGATTTTTGAAATGTCTAGAATATTAAACGGATTTTATACCGATGTAAAAGGCGAAGATTTATTGACTTTTAATCCGGGTACTTTAGTTGGTGGTACTTTTGTGGAATTCGATGAAATGACCAGTAAGGGAACTGTTTTTGGCAAGACTAATGTAGTGGCGCAAAAAGCAGAAGTCCGTGGCGGATTACGTTTTATATCCGAAGAACAAAAAGAACGCGCTCGAGAAAACATGCGGGCCATAGTGGCAAATAACTTACCACATACATCTGCAACAGTAACTTTCAAAGATAGTTACCCTGCCATGCAACCAACAGAGGGTAATAAGGCGTTACTGACAAAACTGAACAAGGTGAGTTTAGATTTAAAACAAGGTGAGGTTTTGGCATACGATCCAGGTAAAAGAGGTGCGGCAGATACTTCTTTTGTGGCGGAGTATGTAGATTGCTTAGACGGATTGGGAACTATGGGGAATGCTGCTCATACTCCCGAAGAAACAGTGAATTTGAATACTATTGAAGCATTAACGAAAAGAACAGCATTATTAATTTATAGATTGATAAATGAGTAATATAACAACATTAAAAGTAGGTGAACAACAAGTGACAATTGAAGAGGGAGAATTGGTAGGCTACCAAGTTTCTGGTTATGAATTTATGCACCAAAAGGGAAACCCTGGGTGGCGCAGCGTAGATACTGAAATGTTTCCGTTGATCGGACCAACAAATGAGGCAGATTTTAAAGTAAAAACACCTAAAGGTTTTGCTACTCAAGATCAGCATGGTCTGCTACGTGAAATGAAATATAAGTTAATGGAAAGCTCAGCAAGTAAAGCTGTATTTTCTAAAAAATATACAGCAAATACGGCCGTTTTAAATTCAAAGTATCCTAAAAAATCTACCGCAGAGAAGCTGAGCTGGCCTTACGATTTTGAGTTTGTAAAGTCGTTTGAATTAATAGACAACTCGTTGGTGGTTACATTTTCAATTTCAGGTGAAGAGGGCATGCCTTTTATGTTAGGGTATCACCCTGCATTTATGTTGCATAGCAATAATGCTATTATTTCTGCCGGCGAACAAAATATCACCATACCAGAGGTGATGGAAGTTGGTAGTAGAGCATTACAAGTCCCAAATACCGATGTTATTACTTTGCAAGATGAGAAATCGCTACAAATAACATCCGAAGGTTTTAGTCATTTTATGCTTTGGACAGAGGTACCGAATATGGTCTGTATAGAGCCCATAACATTCTATCCGTATGCCGTAGCACAAGAAAATTTGGCGGAAGGTTTTATGGTATTAAAGAATGAGCCTGCAATGTTTAAGGTTGCACTGAAACCTTTGTAGGTAAAGTTTATAGCGAAAATTGGGTGTATGTGTTATGATGTAAAAACAAGCTTAGAGGCGCAGTTAAAAAGGGCAAAACGGAATCAAGATTTAAAGGCAATCGAAGAGATTGTTGAAAAACTGGGACCGTTGACCAATTTGCCGCTTCATCATGCATCGGGCTTTTCGCATCCTGAGGTTTTAATCTATACTAATGAAGACCCGTTTTACCCTATGGTAGCTACTTGGGGTCTTATTCCGCATTGGGTAAATAGTGTTGAACAACAAAAGAAAATTTGGAACAGTACCTTGAACGCTCGGGTAGAAACCATTTTTGAGAAACCTGCTTTTAGGGATGCAGCCAGTGAGAAGCGTTGCATACTCTATGTCGACGGATTTTACGAGCATCAACATTGTAATAAGAAAACATACCCGTATTTCATCCACCGAAAAAATAATGAACCATTAGCTTTGGCTGCCTTATGGTCTGAATGGATTCACCCTGAACATGGTGGCATCGTCAATTCTTTTTCTATCGTAACGACTCTAGGTAATGGATTGATGGCAAAAATTCACAATAACCCAAAATTGAAAGAACCTCGTATGCCCTTAATGCTTTCTGAAGATGTGGAAGAGCAGTGGTTATCTCAAAATACGGACTTTGAACAAGAATTGACTGCGCTTCTGAATAGGGAGAATGATGTGGAATTACAAGCGCATACAGTGGGTAAACTTCGTGGTAAGACCTATGCGGGAAATGTAGCTTCAATTGCTGATGAGGTCAAATACCCTGAACTAGAGGATAACGAATTCAAATTCTAAGCGATGGCATATAGCGAGTATTTGGCAGATAGAGTACGACCACGTCTAAAAGGAAAAGGCGAATTGGACGAAAAGAAAATGATGGGTGGACTCATTTTTATGGTCAATGGTAAAATGTGTATTGGTATCATGTTCGACAAAAAAAGCGAAGAAGATAAGCTAATGGTGCGTGTTGGTAAGCTCAAATATGAAGAACTCCTAAATAAACCCGGTAGCAAACCAATGGACTTTACGGGCAAACCCTTGCGCGGTTTTCTATTCGTTGGTCCAGATGGATTCGACATTGAAGATGATCTAGATTTTTGGGTAGAAAAGGCGTTAGAATTTAATAGACTTTTAAGTATATAAAGTAGTGTTACAAAACTTTCAGGGGCTTTGAAATGATTAAATTTGCTGTGTGAAAAACATTTTCCCTTTTTTGGAATGGGTTTCAACCTATAGGAAAGCCAATTTTATAAAAGATTTGTTGGCAGGTCTTACCGTGGGTATCGTATTGGTGCCCCAAGGTATGGCATATGCTATGATAGCAGGGCTTCCGCCTGTTCACGGTCTATATGCCTCATTATTTCCTGTACTTACGTATGCAATTTTAGGAACTTCAAGAAAAATAGCGGTTGGTCCCGTTGCAATGGATTCTTTACTTGTAGCTGTTGGTTTAGGAACATTGGCAATTACGGGAGTAGAGAATTACATAAAAATGGTGGTGGTACTTGCCCTTATGGTAGGTGTTATCCAGTTTTTGCTTGGTGTTCTACGCATGGGTTTTTTGGTCAATTTTCTATCTAAACCCGTAATTAGCGGTTTTACATCTGCAGCAGCGATTATCATAGTTTTCAGTCAGTTGAAGCATTTATTAGGTATTTCCGTTCCCGGTAGTAATGTGGTCTATGAAACTATGTATAATGTATTTAGTGCACTAGGAACAATTAATTGGGTAGATTTTGGTATCGGTCTTGTGGGTATAGCGCTGTTGTTAGGTTTTAAAAAATGGAATAGAAACATTCCCGGTATATTAATTATAGTAGTGGTGGGGATTATTGTCGTTTATGTATTTCAATTGCAGAATTATGGTATTAAGTTGGTAGGCAATGTACCTAGCGGATTGCCATCTTTTGTAATACCAACTTTAGATGTTGAAGATATAAAGCAATTGGCGCCTATTGCCATTGCATTGGCATTGGTAGGGTATCTAGAGGCGATATCAATTGGTAAAGCTTTACAAGATAAAACGGGTGAAGATACAATTAAGGCGAATCAAGAATTAATAGCCTTGGGCTCTTCAAATATTGTGGGTTCTTTTTTTCAAGGTTATCCGGTAACGGCAAGTTTTTCTAGGTCTGCGATAAGTTATGACGCTGGTACAAAAACCAATTTATCTGCAATTTTTAGTGTCATATTGGTGGTATTGACCTTACTGTTCTTAACTCCCTTATTTAAATATTTGCCAAATGCTATTTTAGCGAGCATCATCATGGTTTCTGTAGTAAAGTTAATAGATATTGCCTACTTTAAACATTTATGGCTCAACCGTAAAGATGAGTTTTTTGTTATGTTGATTACATTTCTGATTACGCTGTTTGTGGGGATTACGCAAGGAATTTTAATCGGCGTTTTGTGTTCTTTATTGTTGATGGTGTATAGAACATCTAAACCGCATTTTGTAGAGATTGGTAATATCGGTAATTCCGACTATTACAAAAATGTGATTCGTTTTGCAGATGAGGTGGTGGTACGTAATGATCTTTTAATAGTTCGATTCGATTCGCAATTGTACTTTGGTAATTCAGCATATTTTAAAAAGCAGTTATTAAAGCATATCAAAGCAAAGGGACCTCAGTTAAAAGGTATTATTTTGAATGCTGAATCCATTAATTATATAGATGCTACCGCGGCAGATATGCTATCGAAGTTAATACATGATATTCGTGAAAGAGGACTTCAATTTTTTATTGCAGGAGCAATAGGACCAACACGAGATATCATTTTTAATACGGGAATCATTAAAGAATTACAGCGAGAGTTTTTATTCGTTAAAACGAAAGAAGCCGTTGATTTTTTCGAGAATCCAAATGAAATTTCATTATTGGCTGCAAAAGTAGCTTATGAAAATAGCAGAATGGCTAGAGCAAAAAGAAGCCTAAATTAAATAAATCTCGTACCTTAAAGGTGAAGAGATATTTTAAAAATAAAAAAGTGTAGAATGAATATAGAACAGATATATACTGGTTGTTTGGCTCAAGGAGCATATTATATTGAGAGTGATGGTGAAGTAGCGATTATTGATCCATTGCGTGAGGTGAGTCCGTATGTGAAAAGAGCCGAAAATGACAATGCAAAAATCAAGTATATTTTTGAAACACATTTCCATGCAGATTTTGTTAGCGGTCATGTAACCTTATCAAAGGAAACTGGTGCGCCTATAATTTACGGTCCTACCGCAAACCCATCTTTTGATGCTATTATTGCCGAAGACGGACAAGAATTTAAATTGGGTAAGATTACGTTCAAGGTGTTGCATACACCAGGACATACTATGGAGAGTACTACCTATTTGTTGCGAGATGAAGACGGTAAAGACCATGCGATTTTTTCTGGAGACACTTTATTTTTGGGTGATGTAGGAAGACCAGATCTAGCACAGAAATCTGCAGACATGACGCAAGAGCAATTAGCAGGTACGCTGTTTGATAGTTTACGAACTAAAATTATGCCGTTGGCAGATGATGTTATTGTATATCCTGCGCACGGAGCAGGTTCTGCATGTGGTAAGAATATGATGAAGGAAACAGTGGACACCTTGGGCAATCAGAAAAACATGAATTATGCCTTAAGGGCAGATATGACCAAAGAAGAATTTGTAAAAGAAGTAACCGACGGGTTGTTGCCACCGCCTAAATATTTTCCTTTGAACGTAAAGATGAATAAGGAAGGTTATGAGGATATTGGTGATGTGCTTGATCGTGGTAATGTTGAGTTGTCACCCAATGAGTTTGAAAAAGCAGCGAACGATACGGAAGCTTTGGTGTTGGATGTAAGACATCAAGATGAATTTGTAAAAGGTCATATACCAAGATCCATATTTATCGGACTTAATGGTGATTTTGCTCCGTGGGTGGGCGATTTAATTGCCGATACCAAACAACCTTTGTTATTGGTGATTCCTGAAGGAAAGGAAGAAGAAGCAATCACCAGATTATCGCGTGTAGGTTTTGATTCTGCTATTGGATATTTAAAAGGAGGTATTGAAGCTTGGAAAGCGGCAGGTAAAGAAATAGACCAAATAACCTCGATTACTTCATCAGAAGCCAAAGACCTAATCGATAAAGGCAATGTCGGTATTTTTGATGTTCGTAAAGATGGGGAATACCTAAGTGAGCATTTGGTAGGGGCTGTTCATACACCGTTGAGCGAACTGAATAAGCATTTATCTGAATTTCCTGATAAGGGAGAATTCTTGGTACATTGTGCCGGCGGATACCGTTCTGTAATAGCATCGTCTATTTTAAAAAGTAGGGGAATTCACAACCTAATTGATGTGAAAGGTGGATATGGTGCACTTAAAAATGAAGATTTAGAAAAGACGGATTACGTTTGTCCTACAACCTTATAATCACTTCAGGTTATAATGCAAATACAGTTGTAGGATGATTTCGTACATAGCTTTCAACAATACGCTGGGTCTCCAGCGTATTTTTTTGTGGTGTAATGAACATTTCAAGGTCTTCAATTTGTTCAATAGCTACATCGATAGGGGCAAACCCGTAACCGGCATAATTATTCTCTCTTATGACCACAAATCCGTTTTCATCCAATGTTCTTCCATTGGTTTTTATGACCAGCGTGGAAGCAACGTCTTTTATACTTTGTAAAGCCTCTTGAACGCGTTGGTTGTATTCTTCTGCCATTTCTAGGTCAGAACAAATACCTATGCACTGCTTTATTTTATAGTGCGAGCAAACTGCCACATTTTCTTGTAAATGGCAATACTTAGGGCAAAGCTCAAAAGTGCTGCATAGCGTTTCTAAATACTGTCTGGCCTCGGTCGGACTATAACAAATAGCAACCGGATTAGGAGTCATCTTTATTTTATTGAACGCAAGATGTATAATGCCATTACGGTCTTCATATGTGAAAATGCCGTATTGTTGAATAGATCTTTTTTGAGCACTGTTATATTTAGGGTAGTAGTGTTTAATTTCAGCTGATTCTTTCAATAAAGCAATAAGCTCATTACCAGTTTCCTCAAAATCTAACGAAGCAGTTTCTGCACAAAGGGTGATTTCTTTTGTCTTTTTATCGTAGAAATGTCCAAGAACTCGTTTTTTTATGTTCTTGGCTTTACCCACATAAATAATTTTTCCCTTTTGATCCTTAAAGTAATATATACCTGCGGTTGTTGGTAGCTTAAGATACTCTTCTTTTGGTAAACCAGGAGGTAAAGTAGCCTCTTGAGATTTTGAATTCAAGAATTGTTTAAAAACCGTGTCTGCATTTTCCGCTCTCAATAATTTATGAAACAATAAGACTGTGGCGTGTGCATCACCTCTGGCGCGGTGCCTATCAGTTAGGGGTATTCCTAATGCTGCTGTTAATTTTCCTAAACTGTAAGAGTTATAGCCAGGTAATAATTTTCTGGATAAACGAACCGTACATAATTTCTTTCTAGAGAAGTCATATCCCAAAAGTTTAAATTCATTTTTGATGACATTATAGTCAAAATTGACACTGTGCGCTACAAAAATGGTGTCTTTGGTAATATCTAGAATCTGTGGAATAATTTCTTCTAACAATGGAGCATTGCGTACCATGTCATTGCCAATACCTGTTAGTCCAGTAATAAAAGCAGGTATTTCACATTCAGGATTTACTAGGGAGGTAAACTCATCTATAACTTCATGTCCGTCATATTTAAATACGGAGATTTCGGTAATGCGATTGCCTTTAATACCGTTTCCGGTAGTTTCTATGTCAATTATCGTGTACAAAAAGAGAAGAATGTATTTAGTACTGCAAAGTTAGTAGAAAATGCAATAATATAGTTGTATCCTCTTAGGGTTTAAGATTTAAATGATAATTGATTATTTAATTAATTATGTAACCTGAAGGGTTATAGAAAAAGATAGGTGTACCCTTACTGTGAAATAGTAATAAAAGCAAGAGAATTGCTTTTTGAATATGAGTGTAGTTAGATTTTATCTAACTGTCTATGTGGTAAAATAAAGATTTATCGGTTAGCCAAAACCAACTAAAATCTATAATTAGTCTAGTGTAATTAATTACTAACGGCAACTATCTTATCACTGCTCGTTACTTCAAAGTTATTATTATCTGAAGTATTTTTTGTAATTACTTTTTCAGCGTTTTCTCTAACTACATATTCTGAAACAAGATCATAGTCCTTCCCGCAAGAAGATAAACTTAATAGAAAAATAACAGCTGCTATAGGGACGAAAAAGGTTTTGGTAGGGTGTAATTTCATGTAATTGGTGATAAAAATTATCTCGCTATTTTATTAGCGCATTCCGAAAATATTTAAACTTTATTCATTAACGACGAAAAGTTGATTTTATTCGATGAAATGCACGTTAATGTTATTAACACCCCTTGTTGATAATAACTATCGATATATTTATTAGCGTATTAACTTATGTGTTATGTAAGAATAACTGGTTTTTTAAGAAAAAAATAAAAACCAAGCCCTTCATTTTCGTTGCTTCTCTAGTTCCCCCGATTTTGATAGGCAATTTCCATGAAGGGCTTGGTCTAAAATATATTCAATGTCTTTAAAAGTTCGGTAGTTTTTTGTTTTCCTCTTTTATGATGAAGTTTAATAATGTGTAATAATTCAGATTCGGTTAGCTCATAGTTTGTCTTCAACGTTTTAATTTTTCGCTCTCCTATTCGTGCTAAAATTTGAAGTTCTTCTTTTTGTCTCTGCATTTTATTCAGTTAAGATCCGCCCTCTTGTGGGGAGGACGGATTATTACAACTAACAACTAACTCAATTAACTGTTCTAAATATTGGTATAAAACTATAGGAAGTCAACTTTCTGAACAATACCCACTAAAGGGTATATTCAAAATAATTATGGTAAGTATTTGGATTTATATAAAAGTTGAATTCTAATTAACTATTATTCTAACAAGTTTTAAAAAGTGCAAAGAATTTAAACTTACCTTGATGTTAAGGTAAAGTTGAACTTAATAAATGAATGCATCTTTGCATCGAGTTTAGAATAAGTTTGAGTTAGTTGAATAACCGGTGCATCCTCATAGTGTATCGGTTTTTTTGTGCCATAGTTTTATTTCTGAGAAAGATTATTCTGCAGTCTATAATTATTGGTATTTGAAAATCAACCTATTATTTTTATCGATTTCATAGTTCTATGTAAATTCTAGTTTAATAAATATGTAGGGTATACATCTTGTCATAATTAATCTTAGCTTTAAGGTGAGCGTTAGTATTCATCACCTTACTCATATTTAAATGAAGATTACCGAAAAGCCTGCCATTTCTAACAAAATTGGAGTTTTTGCCATTTGGGCAATTGGTGTTGGGATGGTAATTTCAGGTGAATCTTTCGGCTGGAATTTAGGTTGGGCCATTACCGGACCATTATGGTTTTTTGTTCCTGTGGCAGTTGCGGCTTTAATGTACTTTGGTCTAGTGCAAAATTTAATTGAATTGGCATGTGTATACCCTAATGCTAATGGTCCGCATTCGTATGTGGAAAAAGCTTTTGGTCAGAAATGGGGCTATTTTGTAGGGTTAGCTATTCTCTTTGAATTTTTATTTGCTACTCCTGCAATTGCCAGTTCTCTCGGTGAATATTTAGGGTTTTTATTAGATGATTTAACGATGTCTCCCTGGATAGCTACACTTTTTATATTGTTTTTCTCTATCATAAACCTTTTTGAAATGCACGTTGGGGTGCGCTTGTTAGTGATTTTGACCTTATTGGCCATTGCAGAATTATTTTTGTATCAAGGCTCGGTCGTTGGCTCTTTTCAGATAGAAAATCTGATGAATTCAGGAGTAGGGTCATTAGATGTTGAGCGTTTTGTTCAAGCTATTCCATATGCTATTTGGTTGTTTTTAGCCATTGAAGGAATATCGCTTATGACCAAATCAATCGATAGAAAGGGGTTTAGAAAAACGATTACCAAGGGGTATAATCTCGCTTTTTTTACCTTATTGACTTTGGCGCTTTTGGTGTTATTCCTTGCCGCTGGAGGTATAGATTGGACATTGCCAGAGAGTTTGGATATACTGAATGAAAATCACCCAATGCCGGCATCTATGGCATTGATTCTGGGCAAAGAGAATTTTTTAGTGCAACTATTTACATTTATTGGTTTATTTGGGCTCATAGCTTCTTTACAAGGAATTGCTTTTGCTGCTACTACGCAGCTAGAACCCTTGCTGCCAGATTTAAAAATCAAAGGGGTTTCTAAAAGAGCCGTTGCTTCTGCGTTGGTTTTTATTATTAGCCTTGTTGCTATTTGGAGTAGCCAAACAGGGTTTTTAATTGAACTGTCGGTATTTGGGGCGGTATGTATGTATTTGGCGGTTAGCGCATCATTATTAGTGTTAAGAAAAAAGAAAGCCTCGGTATTATCATCGTTACCTGAGTTCGATTGGTATCGACATTCAGATTTTAACCCTATTTTCTCAACCGTTAGTGCTATGACTGCTGTAATTATTTCGCTAATTTGTGTATTGGCTTTTGCATACCTTCAATTCACGGCGTTTGTTATTTTTATTGCTTGTAGCTTGGTGTATGTATTTTTAATCCGGAAAAACTAACATGGCTTATCAATTTACATTGGGAAAACAGAATTATCTTTTCGATGATTTGAAATCTGTTTTGGCAAAAGCGAGTCCGTTACGATCGGGCGATGCTTTGGCGGGTTTAGCAGCAGCTAGTAATACGGAAAGAATTGCGGCTCAGTATGTGTTGAGTGAATTGCCCCTAAAAATTTTTTTAAATAAAGCTGTAGTTCCTTATGAATTAGATGAGGTTACTCGTTTAATAATCGATACCCATGATGTCAAAGCTTTTGATAATATTTCTCATTTTACGGTAGGTGACCTTAGAAATTGGTTGCTAGAAAATACTACATCTGGGCAAAATGTTTTAGAAGTTAGCAAGGCATTGACTCCAGAAATGGTTGCTGCCGTATGTAAGCTAATGCGTAATCAAGATTTAATTGCCGTTGCTTCCAAAATTCAGGTAATTACCCGTTTTAGAAATACGGTCGGTTTAAAAGGTCATGTTTCCGTTCGGTTACAGCCCAATCATCCAACGGATGATATGAAAGGGATTTTAGCAAGTACGATAGACGGATTGTTATATGGTTGTGGAGATGCGGTTATTGGTATTAATCCCGCAACCGATAGTCCTAGTGTAACTATTAATCTATTGAAAATGCTTGATGATGTTCGTTTAAAATATGAAATACCTACTCAGAGTTGTGTGTTGTGCCATGTAACTACGGCTTTAAAGATTATGGATAAAGCTCCGGTAGATTTAGTGTTTCAATCCATTACCGGTTCGCAAAAGGCCAACAGTTCTTTTGGTATCGATCTACAAATTTTAAAGGAAGCTCATGATGCTACTTTAGCTTTGGCGAGAGGTACGGTTGGTAATCAATGTATGTATTTTGAAACCGGTCAAGGGTCTGCTTTATCTGCAAATGCTCATCATGGTGTTGACCAGCAAACAATGGAGGCAAGGGCTTATGCGGTCGCTAGACACTTTGATCCTTTTTTGGTGAACTCGGTGGTTGGTTTTATTGGTCCGGAATATTTATTTGATGGAAAACAGATTACCCGTGCAGGATTGGAGGATCACTTTTGTGCCAAAGTTATGGGGCTACCTATGGGTATGGATGTATGCTATACCAACCATGCAGATGCCGATCAAGATGATATGGATAATTTATTGACCTTATTAGGCGTAGCCGGATGTAATTTTTTTATGGGTGTACCCGGTACAGATGATATAATGCTAAACTACCAATCTACCTCTTTTCATGATGCATTGTATTTACGTAAAGTTCTTGGTAAAAAGCCAGCACCGGAGTTTGAAGCTTGGTTGTTGAATATGGGTATTGTTGATGAATTGGGAAATAAGCGTAGTGTGGGTGATACGAATAAATTGTTGTTGAATTTATGAGTAAGAATATATCCATAGCCAATAAATGGCAACAATTAAAAAAACACACTAAGGCGAGAGTAGCTCTGGGCAATGTGGGTACTGGATTGCCGTTGGGCGAAGTACTTGCTTTAAAACATGCACATGCAATGGCAAAGGATGCTATTGTAACCAAGTTAGATGTTGACGGTTTATCACAAAACTGTAAAGAACAAGCAATACCATATCAAATATTCAATAGTGAAGCAAGCGACAGGCTTGTGTATTTAAAAAGACCCGATCTTGGTAGGCAGTTACTTTTCAGTACTAATTTAAAAAAGACTGAAAAGGTCGATATTGTTTTTGTCATTACTGACGGACTTTCGGCAAAAGCGGTAAATACCAACGCTTTTAAAGTTTTAAACCATCTTTTGCCAAATATAAATGAAGATTATTCTTTCGCAATTGCACTTGTTCAACAAGGGAGAGTTGCTATAGGTGATGCCGTAGCGGAATTGTACCGTGCAGATTTTGTAGCTGTATGTATTGGTGAAAGACCAGGTTTGTCCTCACCTGAAAGTATGGGTATTTACACCACGTATAAACCAAAAATAGGATTTACGGATGAGCGTAGAAATTGTATTTCAAATATTCATATCGACGGACTTAGTGGCAAACAAGGTGCTCAACTCCTGCAATATTTAATCGAAAAATCTTTTGCTTTAAAAACTAGCGGAGTAGCATTAAAGCTTGAAGTTGGTGAAATATTAAAGAGCTGAATTTTAAAGCTTGACCTTTATTTCCTTTATTTTAAATGCTTGTGTTCTAAGTAGATTTTGAAAAATACGAACTATTTTTTCTTGGTTTTCTTCTGGAATACGCCCTCCTATAATCCAATTTTTCTTTGCGTACTTAGTACTTTCCAAGTTGAATTCGCCCATTAAGCACTCTAATGCTTCTTCGCGAGTTTCGTCGTTCATTTTACTGAACATTTGTTTTATATTTTCGGTCATTGGTGGTATGGTAGTTTTCAAAAATAAATAAAAAAGTCTTTCAGCTTGCCAAAATAATAAAATAGATATGAGCATTTTCATAACAACTTAATGTTTACTTGACTTTAACTTAAGATAATTATGAAATTTAGATCTCACTTTTGCAATCTGTTAAATATTCTTAAGGTATAACTAAACCTTATACTTGTTGACCAAACTTCCATACTTATACAATTGAAATATGAGATTTTTAAAATTACCAATAGCCTGCTTACTGTTTATAAATATGTTTGTAGGTGTTGCCCAAGATTATAAAGTTCATTCCCATAACGATTATAAACAAAATATTCCCTTTTGGAAAGCTTTTGGTGCAGAGGTGCAGTCAATTGAAGTAGATGTTTTTTATAAGAATGGAAAGTTAATGGTTGCCCATGAACAAGGTGAAATACAAGAAAATAAAACATTAGAGAGGCTCTATTTAAATCCGTTGCAAGAAGCTTTAGATTTAAATTTGTCTGCCAATAGATCTTTGCAATTATTAATCGATGTAAAGACCGATGCCTATAAAACTTTAGATGCTATTGTAGCTAGTCTAAAAAAGTATCCGTCGATAATCAGCAATAAGGATGTAAAAATTGTCATCTCTGGCAACCGTCCGGCATTAGAAGAATATGTAGATTATCCAAATTATATTTATTTCGACTATCAAAGTCTACAACCTGTAACTGATACAGAAGTACTTGATAAAATTGCCTTGGTGAGTGTAAGTTTTAAGAACTATTCTGAATGGAACGGTAAAGGCAGGCTTACCTCACAAGACTATAATAAGGTAACAGAAGTTATAGCACAAGCACATCAATTAAAGAAGCCTTTTCGATTTTGGGCTACACCCGATTCTAAATCCGCCTGGAAAGCTTTTGTAAACATGGGTGTCGATTTTATTAATACCGATAAGCCCAATGAATGTGTAGCTTATGTTTCTTCTTTAAAGGATAGGGTGGTGCAAAATTCCTTTTTCTCTGAAGTTTACCATCCAAGTTTTAAATCGGATAAAGCACAGCGCTCACCAAAGAATATCATTTTATTGATTGGTGATGGTAATGGACTAACACAAATATCATCTACGGTTTTAGCAAATAACGGGTCACTTTCTTTAACACAGATAAAGAGTATTGGGTTGATTAAGACACAATCTGCCGATGATTTTACTACAGATTCTGCCGGTGCTGGTACGGCTATAGCTACTGGTGAGAAAACAAATAACAGGGCAATAGGAACCAATGTAGATGGTGAACCTATCCCTAATCTAACCGAAATTTTATCTAAAAAAGGCTTCAATACAGGCATTATTACTACTGATGAGATTACCGGTGCAACACCTTCTTCTTTTTATGCGCATAGATCAGATAGGGGAATGGCGGCAGAAATTGCATCGGATTTGCAAACTTCTCAATTGAAACTGTTTATTTCTCAACCAACTACAGCTGTAAAGAACATTGAAGAAGCCGGTTTTGTATTGAAAACAGATATCAATACCATTGCAGCAAGTACAGAACTAAAAATTGGAGCATGGTTCAATACCGATAAAAAGGACTTATCGGGGTATATTCAAAATTTAGCTTTGGCTACTAAAAATGGAATTTCGTATCTAAACAAAGAGAAACCTTTTTTCTTAATGGTAGAAGGTGCAAAAATCGATAGCTATGGTCATGCCAATGATATTAAAGGAGTAGTAACTGAAAGTATTTCTTTTGATAGAGCGGTTGCAGAAGCTATAAAATTTGCAGATGCCAGTCAAAATACTTTAGTAGTGATTACAGCAGATCATGAAACTGGCGGATTGACCATACCCCAAGGTAATGTAGAATTACATGAGATTGAGGCAGATTTCACTACCGATGACCATACGGGCGTTATGGTTCCTGTTTTTGCATACGGACCAATGTCACAAGAATTTCAAGGGGTGTACGAGAATAATGAAATTTTCGCAAAGCTATTAAGTGTATTGGATATATCTACAACGAAGTAGTTTTTAGCAACTATCTAAAGCCTGAGCTATAAAGATCATTTTACCTAATGTTTACAATGTTATAATATCACTTCAATTAATTTAAGGGAGATTTGTGAACTATGAAAAAGGAGGGCATGGATACTATTGAAATTGAAGATTTGGTTTTGCGTGTTAAGAAATCAGATCAAAAAGCATTCAATACATTGTTCAACGAATTATGGGAGCCTATGTATTCCTATGCCTGCTCAATTCTTATGAACGACAGTCAGGCTCAAGATATAGTACAAGATATTTGGATCGATTTTTGGCAAAGAAGACAAGATGTGGAAGTCAATTTTTTGAAATCATATTTGTATAAATCCATTCGTTATAAGTGCTACAATCATTTAAGGGGTCAAAAGTTTAATAAGATCCAATTGGAAGTTGCCAAATCTGTTTCAGTTACATCAGAAGTTGATCAAAATGATGATGTCATTGAATTATCTACTAGAATAAATAGTGTTATTTCCAACCTTCCTAAAAGATGTCAGGTAATTTTTAGACTAAGTCGAGTTAACAATATTGACAATAAGGAGATTGCCAGTCAATTAGATATTTCCCAACGTTCTGTAGAGAATCAAATTTCTTATGCTTTACGTCAATTACGTAAAGAACTTGCAGTGGCAAAAACGTTGTTTTCCTTTCTTTAGTTTCCTTTTCATTACCTAAAAGTTAAGTGAAAGGTTGCTTTGTTAAGTAACCATTAAGACTGTTTTTTTGAGTGTGCGTACCCCTTCGGTTTCGGTACTTGTCATTGTAACGATAGTATAATGACCGAAAAAGAAGTAAAAATACTCATGACCAAGTTCCTTAATGGTACCATTACAGCCAATGAGGAAAAGCTTTTAGAAAAGTTCGATGCTTCATTAGTTATTGAAAATGGAGATCGTGTATTTAAAACCGATGGCCATAAAAAACAACTGGGTCAAAATCTGTTGCATAGAATACACAGTAAGCAAAATAAGAAGTCGAAAAAATTGTGGCTAAAAGTAGCGGCAGCAATTGCAGTTATTATCAACCTTGGGGTTGTCGCCTACTTTGGTCTGAATACGGATAATAAAGTGCCTGAAACCGTTTCACAAATAGTTGAAACTACAGATTGGGGTAAACGAAAAGATTTTGTGCTATCTGACGGAACTGAGATAAAATTGAATTCGGGAAGTACCATTTCATTTCCAGAAAAATTTATTGGCAACACTAGAGAAGTAACTTTAATAGGAGAAGCCTTTTTTAATGTAGCCAAGAATTCTGATAAGCCTTTTATTATTAAATCAGGCGATCTATGTACTACGGTTTTGGGTACATCATTCAATATTAATGCCTACCCAAAAAGTGATGATATTTCAGTGACCGTGGCTACGGGTAAAGTGCAAATAGGTGCTAAAAACAGTTTAGTATACCTCTTGCCAAATGAGCAGGGAGTGTTCCATAAAAAATCCGATAGTATATCAAAGAATGATGTAGATACAAACAGTTTGAATAATTGGCAAAAAGGACTATTAAAATTCAACGATATAACGGTTAAAGAAGCTCTAGGTATGTTAGAGAGGTGGTACGGAGTAACCTTTGTAATACATGATGATCAACCATTGGATTGTCATATTACAGCTTCATTTGATAATGAAACCTTATCTAATGTTTTAGAAAGTATCGCATATGTGAAAAAAGACTTGTCTTTTAAGCCGTTAAAAAACAATACCATTTTGATCAAAGGAAAATGTAGAGTTAACAACCAATAAATCAAAAAACCAATCTATGATGTAAACTTAAAAAAGAAGACAGCCTGTAACACTTTGGCGAGCTAAAACAGACTGTCGATTATTCAACGATTATTTAAAGAAAAACAACCATTAAACATTATGTGAAATTATGAATTTGCTAACTAATAAACAATTTATCAAGTTGACATTCAATACGTTTTGTCTCCTTATAATCATGGCGATGCTGAATCCCATACTTGCAGCTGACCTTAGGGGCCAAAAATTAGAAAATTATAAAGTGGATATTGCCGTAAAAGGCGCATCGGTTTTAGATATTTTAGATGATATCGAAAATCAGACGAATTTTAATTTTGTCTATGATCGCAAAGTAGGTAGGCTTAAGAATACCTACAATATAGCTTATGAAAGCGTGTCTTTAAGATCGGTTTTAGAGCTAATGGCCAAAGATGCCAATTTAACCTTTAGAAGGATTAACAAAACCATTTCTATTACGGTTAAGCCAAAAGTATATAAGAGAGTAGTAGAAGTTGAGTTCCTCACTGTAAATGGTACGGTAACAGATCAAGGCGGTGTTCCTTTGGTGGGTGCAACTGTACTTGAAAAGGGAACTTTGAACGGAGTTACGACAGATTTTGATGGTAACTTCACCATAGACGTCAAGAGCGATGCTGTATTAGAAGTATCGTATTTGGGCTTTACAACTCAAGAAATAGCACTACAAGGTGAAACTACGTTGACTGTTCAGTTAGCGGAAGATGCTACCCAGCTAGATGATGTTGTGGTCGTTGGTTACGGTACTCAAAAACGATCGGATGTTACCGGTTCTATTGCATCGGTAAAGAGCGAAAACTTTAATAAGGGTGTAGTTGCCAATCCTGGTCAGCTATTACAAGGTAAGGTTGCCGGTGTTAACATTACTTCGGTAAGTGGTGAACCTGGTGCTTCTCAAAATATCGTTATTCGTGGTATCGGCAGTTTCAGATCCGGTACTTCACCTTTATTTGTTATAGATGGTTTTGTTATTGATAATACTTCTACAGGCGTAGCCTCCAATCCTTTAAATTTCATCAATCCGCAAGATATTGAGTCTATGGATGTATTGAAAGATGCTTCTGCTGCTGCCATATATGGAGCAAGAGCTGCAAATGGGGTTATTGTGATTACTACTAAAAAAGGAAAATCCGGTAAAACGGAAATGAATGTTTCTGTATCAACTGCTTTCGCAACATTGGCAAATAAAATAGATGTGTTTACTGCAGATGAGTTTAGAACACAAGTGCCGGCTGTTGGTGGTACCTTGGTTGATGGCGGTGCAAATACCGATTGGCAAGATGAACTTACACAAACAGGGATATCTAAAAATGTAAACTTTTCTATGAGCGGTGGTGCTTCAGATAAATTCAACTATTATGCTTCGGTTGGGGTTGATGATCAAGAAGGCACGTTTGCAAATAGTTCTTTGAAAAGATACTCTGGTCGTTTAAACTTAAATCAAAAAGCATTAGATGGTAAGTTAAACGTTGATTTTAATCTTTCCGCTACCAGGACATTGAACAATAGACCAGATGCTAGCGCAACGGTTACAGATATGTTAGAGTTAAATCCTACCATTCCTTTATACACGAATGGAGAACCAACGATATTGGATGATAATAGATTAAACCCGTTGATACGTAATGAAATTTATGCAGACGAGTCTAACAGCAATCGTATTCTAGCCAATATTTCCCCATCTGTAGAGATTGTAAAGGGGCTAACGTATAAATTGAATTTAGGTGTAGATTATTCTTCTACGAATAGAGATCAGCAACGTGCACCTTATGCTTTGTTAGAAGATTTAAATCAAGGGTATTTAAATACATGGATCACAACCAACCAAAATACACAGGTAGATAATACGTTGACCTATACTTTTGAAAAAGGGAATCATGGGGCAACGATTTTGGTAGGCCATTCGTACCAGGAAGTGTTCTTTCAGCAAAAGTATTTTGAGTTGGAAAGTTTCGCTGATAATGATATCGACCCAAGATACCAAGATCAGATCAGTAGTCAAGAATATCCAACGAGCATGTTCTCAACGGCAGAGAAAAATGAGCTACAGTCTTTCTTTGGTAGGGTAAATTATGATTATCAAGACAAGTATTTACTAACGGCAACCATGCGTGCAGACGGGTCTTCTAAATTTGGAGAGAACAATAAATACGGGTATTTTCCTTCTGTTGCCTTAGGTTGGAATATTAGTAAAGAGAATTTCTTGGCAGAAAGTACAGTTGTAAACAACTTAAAGTTACGTGCTAGCTGGGGGCAAACGGGTAGTCAAGAGGGTATAGATAATAAAGTGTCGTTGGCGAGTTATATTGATAGTAAGAGCGATAATGATACCTATCCTTTAGATGATAGTGCCACTACTTTAGATGGTTACCCTTTTGGTACGGTACCTGCGCGTACAGCAAACCCTAATTTGAAATGGGAGGTAGCTACACAGACCAATATTGGTTTGGACTATGGTTTTTTGAACAATAAGATTACAGGCACAATAGATTACTTTAATAAGGTGACTACAGATGTAGTTTTGTTCGCCAATAGAGTAGATCCAATTCAGCCAACCGAGAAAATATGGACCAATCTCGAAGATTTGGAAATACATAACTCTGGTCTTGAATTTGCATTGGATTTTAGAACAATGATCGGTGAAGATTTCTCATTAAATATTGGTGGTAACGCTACTTTTATAAAAAACGAAGTGACAGATTCTCCCTTTGCTATTATAACCACGGGTGCCGCACAAGGTGGCGGTCAAACCGGTGCTACGATCAATGGTTACTTAAATAATGAATCTATTGGTACTTTCTATATGAAAGAGTTTATCGGTATTGGTGATGATGGTTTAAATCAATACAGAGATGTTAACGGTGATGGTGAAATTTTAGATGATGATCGTATTGCCGCAGGTAGTGCTTTGCCAGATTTCACCTATGCCTTTTATTTGAATTTTGATTATAAAAATTTTGATTTAGGTTTTAACTTCAATGGGGTTTCTGGTAATAAAATTTATAACCATACCGCAATGTCTTCTTTTTCAAAAGGGCAATTGAGCAGAAACTTGAATACTACAGATTTCGCTATTCAATTTCCAAACGAAGATGTTAGTAATTCCAACGAGGTTTCAACGAGATATTTGGAAGATGGAGCTTACCTAAAATTGAATAATGCAACATTGGGGTATAACCTACTAGCCAGTAAAATTGGCTTGGGCGATTATGTGAACGATATACGTTTTACACTTACAGGTCAGAACTTGTTCATCATTACAGATTATACGGGCTATAGCCCAGAAGTGAACACAGGTAGTGAAATAGATGGTGTACAAACTTTTGGTATTGACCGGTATACTTACCCTAATTCAAGAACCATCTTGTTTGGTTTAAATGTATCCTTTTAACATAAAAAAACTATCAAAATGAAAAATAAATTAATTATAGCGTCATTGTTTCTTGTCACTTTATTGACATGGAGCTGTACGGATCTAGAGGAAGAATTATTAGATGAATCATTGACCGGTGCCCAGGCGGAAGTTGTCAGCGGAGCTATTGCACCTGCTTACGGTTATATTTCATGGACATGGAGGCATACCAATTATTATGGTCTGCAGCTTATACCCTCAGATGAGGCAATACTGCCATATAGAGGTGGAACAGATTGGTTTGATGGTGGTAAATTTTTGGCGGCACATAGCCATAATTTTACCCCTACGAATGATTTGGTTGCCAGTGGGTGGAATGAGCTTACTACGAATATTTCTAGAACCTTGGCAGCAATTGAAGTATTGACTCCGTTAGCGGATGAAGGAGATGCAGAAGCTGCAGGCGCATTGTATGAAATGAAAGCTTTAAGGGCTTATTTGAACATGTTGTTGTTAGATAGTTGGGGTATCGTACTTAAAAAGGAATCATCTGAAGAACTTTCTGAGGTATTGAGAACGCAAGACGCCATTGATTATATTGAGAGTGAGTTGTTGTCTGTTGTTGATGTGATTAATGATGATAAAGGACCTGGTAGAATGACACGTTCTGCCGTGTACGGATTTTTGGCAAGATTGTACTTGAACGCAGCGGTATACCGTGATCCTTATGGTACGCCTGGTTTTACTCAATCCGATATGGATGCGGTGATAACATATACTAGCAATATCATAGACTCTGGAAGTTTTTCTTTATCGCCGGAGTATTTTGAACTATTTAATGATGAAAACCATTCAAATGCTGAATTGATATTTGCTTTGGATCAACGTGGGGTGTTAACAGGGGAGCATAGCCGATGGGCGTATTGGTCGATTGCGGGGTCAATGTTTCCAAGACCGGAATGGCCAAGTGCAGATGGTACTGACGGACCTGCTATAACTTCAGATTTTTACCAGACTTGGGTAGATGCCTATGGTGATGTAGATCCAGCAGAAGCAGATGCTCGTTTTTATCAACTAAATACTTTGGTGCCAGCTGTACAATTGGCAGATTTGGAAGGTCGTGAAAAATTATTGGAGACAGAGACTGAAGATAGTTTTTACTGTATACAAGATGTTGCTTTTGAAATGGATAGAGGTATTCTTCGCGGTATACAGTGGGGACCAAGAAAAGGTGATGATGGTCAGTTTCTTACTTGTGAAGATGGTACGGTTAAAATATTACCTGTAAGACAGATAAAAGGAAACGGTCCTTCACGAGATATAGGGTATGTAGATCACACTTTAGAAATAGATTTTTCGAACGAAGGATCATTACATCATACAGGGTATAGAGTTTCTAAATATCAATTTAGCCGTACCTCACCAAACGGTAACGATAATAGTAGTGTTGATTTGGTATTGATGAGATTGGCTGAGGTTTATTTAATGAGAGCCGAAGCTAAATTAAGAAATGGCGATTCCGCTGGTGCTTTGGCAGATGTGAATACGGTAAGAACATCTAGAACGGCACGCCCAGAACAAACTCCCTTTTCTTTATCTATTATAGATACGGATGCCTTATTTCGTGAGCGTGGTTTTGAACTTTATTGGGAAGGGTTTAGACGAGGAGATCAAATACGTTTTGGAAAATATGAAGATAGCTGGACAGAAAAAACCGATACTGATGTCAATCATAGATTATTCCCTATACCACAAAGTGCCGTTGATGGTGCCTCTGGTATAGATGGTTTCTTGGATCAGAATCCAGGATATTAATCGAAAACTAATTTTAATTGGAAACGGTAAGAATGTAAATTCTTGCCGTTTTCTTTTCCTATTATAATTGTTCTCGTAATTTAATCTCAAAGTATGAAGCGTTTTATATCCTTTTTATTTGTTCTAATGATGCATTTGGGGTGCAGTTCGCAAACTATAAAGAATGAAGTTCAAATTGCCTTTATGGCCGATGTTCATTTTGCAGATGTATATCCTGAATTGAAAGATTTAAGTGCAGGTGTATATACCGATACCGTAAATGGTAAGAATGTACTCATACGTTCCATGGAATCGCAATTGCATTCTACCCGATTGTTCAATGAAAATTATTTCGCTTTTCAAGCTGCATTAGATGATGCTGTTGAAAGAGGAATTAAAATCATTGCCATGCCTGGTGATTTTAGTGATGATGGCCAGCCAATGCATATTAAGGGGTTAAAGAAAATAATGGACCGTTATGCTGAGAAGTATGACGTGTCTTTCTTTATGGTAAACGGTAATCATGACCCTACTAGACCCTATGGTAAACAAGGCGGTGAGCGCGATTTTCTTGCTAACGATGGTCGATTACAACCTATTATGAGTGATGATGAATTATATACGTCAAACTCAAACGGGGAGAAACCTACAGTAATTTCAAAAGAAATTGCAGAATGGGGTTATAAAGAGATTTTAGAGGAATTGAAAGACTATGGCTTTTTTCCACAAAAACAATTCACTTACTGGGAAACTCCTTTTTCTGTATATACCTATGAACAATTTACTTATGATAAAGCCGTATGGGCATCTAAATTGGATCAGAGAACGAGTACTGCTAAAGGTCAATCTTTAAAAACAATGCCAGACGTAAGCTATTTGGTAGAGCCTGTTAAAGGTATTTGGCTTTTGGCTATTGATGCAAATGTGTATACGCCAAAATCAAATGGTGACGGATTTAACGGTTCTGGAATAGGATATAATGAAGTATTGAAACATAAAAGATATTTGCTAGAATGGACGGAAAAGGTTGTTAAAAATGCCAATCGTTTAGGTAAGACCTTAATTGCATTTAGTCATTACCCTATGGTCGATTTCAATGACGGGGCTACCGATGAAATGAAACAGTTATTCGGTGCCAAAAGTTTTCAAGCACATCGTGTACCCGATCAGGTGGTAGGTGAAATGTTTGCGGATATGGGATTAAAAGTACATGTCGGTGGGCATATGCATTTAAATGATACAGGTGTCATAACTACCCAAAAAGGTAATACATTAACGAATATTCAGACCCCATCATTGGCTGCTTATGCGCCTGCCTATAAAATAATTATTATAGGGAATTCAAATAGCTTGGAAGTGGAAACTATTGTGTTGGATTCGGTGGCTTCTTTTAATTCTTTTTTTAAGAACTATAAGGTGGAGTATAATTTTTTAAAGGATAATTTTCCTGATAGATTATGGGATGATACCATTTTATCATCTAACAGTTACAGAGAATTCACCAATACACATTTGCAAGAATTAGTACGTTGGCGATTATTACCTACAGATTGGCCAGAACATATTAGAGAGTTATTAGTTGGTAAAACCGGATGGCAAATAGTAACGCAAATATATAATGAGAAGCTATCTGAAAGGGAAATAGTAATAAAACTGAAAAATAAGGACCTTGCCATAAATGATTTTGATAATTGGACAGGGGAAAATTTGATTTTAGATTTTTATCGTTTTAGAAATGCCGATAAAATAGCTTTGAAAGATATTGACGCTACAAGATTGAAAGCATATCATTTTTTGTTTGATGCCTTGCTTTCTGGATCCAAGCATAAAACATTGGTTCCTCTGCAGCAATTTGCAAAAATTTTTCAAAAACAGATGAATGGGGAGGAGTCTGAGAAATTCAAAATCGATTTAAACTAGTTAAATACATTTCAACAATCCCCTCCAAAAACTAGAGGTTTAACTTAATCTATCACTTTTTATAACCATCTGATAACATTAAAAAAGTTACAAATAGTAAATAATTACAGAATATTGCCTGTATAATTGACTATTAGTAAACAAATGAAATTATTTAAGATTTCTAAATTAAATATGAGAGTTCTTTTAAATGGAGCTTTTGCTTCGTTCGGTCTCTACTTTTGTATGTACGCTTTTAGAAAACCTTTTTCTGTGGCCACTTTTGATGGGGAAATGGTTTTCGGTATCGATTATAAGATACTCCTCATTTTAGCACAGGTTGTGGGGTATATGCTTTCTAAGTTTATAGGTATTCGGGTCGTTTCAGGTTTGAAAGCACAGAACCGTGTAACCTATTTAACCGGTATGATTTTATTTGCAGAGCTAACACTCGTTTTATTCGGTTTTATACCAAAGCCTTATAACTTCATACTCTTTTTTTTAAACGGACTTTCCCTTGGTATGATCTGGGGTATCACTTTCTCATATCTTGAAGGTCGAAAAATGACTGAGATTTTAAGTGTTATTCTTTGCTCAAGCTTTATAGTTTCTAGTGGTGCGGTAAAGTCCGTTGGGCTATGGCTGATGACAACCTACGATATATCAGAATTTTGGATGCCAGCTGCTACGGGTGGGCTTTTTTTGATTCCTTTTTTTATCTGTTTGTATTTTCTAAAAAAGCTTCCGGCACCTACTGAAGAAGATATACTGCTTAGAAAAAAAAGAAAACCTATGAGTGCTGCGGATCGAAATCAAGTGTTGAAGCGATTTTCATTTCCAATTATAGTTTTAATAATCTTTTACACGGCATTGACCGCATTGCGAGACTTTAGGGATAATTTCTCTAGAGAATTATGGGACGGTGTAGGCTATGCCGGCGATGCATCAATCTATACATTATCTGAACTTCCTATTGCATTTTTAGTACTTGTTATTTTAGGATTGTTCTCAGTTGTAAAAAGTAATTTCAAGGCATTCATGGGGTTTCATTATCTATTGATTTTGGCAAGTATACTTGTAGGTGCGTCTACATTTTTGTTTCAGCAAGGAGCTATGTCCCCTGCTTATTGGATGGTGTTTGTAGGGTTTGGATTATACGCGTGTTATGTGCCTTTCAACTGTATATTTTTTGATAGAATGATAGCCACCTTTAAAATAGAAGGTAATGCAGGTTATTTAATTTATATAGCAGATTCTTTTGGTTATTTAGGGAGTATGGGTGTTTTGCTTTATAAGAATTTTGGTCAATCTAATAGTTCATGGCTACAATTTTTTATGGGGTCAACCTACCTAATTTCGATTTTGGGGGTTGTTATATCTATCGTTTCCATAGTATATTTTCAGAAGAAATATAAAAAAACTCACTCTAAAATTGAAATTAAAATACCAATTATAAATGGCTGATATAGATTATGATTTAGTGGTAGTAGGTGGTGGGGTATTAGGTACTTTTCATGCTTATCAAGCCATGAAGAAAGGACTTAAAGTGGTATTGTTAGAAAAGGATAATATGCCTAAAAGTGCTACGGTTCGTAATTTTGGTCAAGTAGTACCTTCTGGTATGAATACCAAATGGCAAGAATATGGTCGTCAAAGTTTGAAAATATATAAGAAGATTCACGCCAAATTTGATATTACCGTAAGGCAAGAAGGTTCAATTTATTTGGCTAGTGATGACGAGGAAGTACAACTGATCGAAGAGCTACGTGAAATTAACCGAGCTAATGATTATACCTCTATTTTGTTTACAAAGGCAGAATGCCTCAACAAATACCCAGGGCTTAACGAGAAATATGTAAAAGCAGGACTGTTCTTTCCAGAAGAAATTACTGTTGAACCACGTACCATGATCGGGCGTATTCATAAATACCTCCAAAAAAAAGGAGTAAGTATTATTTTCAATTCTAAAGTCATTGAGTGTAATGCTTTAGGTAATGAGGTAAGTACGCAAATGGCGAATGGTAAAAACCTATTATCATCTAAGGTGATTATTTGTAACGGTAGTGATTTTAAAACCTTATATCCGGAATTGTTTGCTACTAGTGATCTTGAGATTTCTAAGTTACAAATGATGCAAACAAGAACTCAAGGCAATTTTAAACTTAGCGGATCTATTTTAACGGGTCTATCGATAAGACGTTACGAAGCTTTTGCCGAGTGCCCTTCCTATTTGAAAATAAAGTCAAAAGAAGCACTTGATAGTCTTGAAAAGAAATGGGGTGTACATATTCTCTTTAAACAGGCAATGGATGGTAGCGTAATATTAGGTGATTCACACGAATATGCAGATGCCGAGAACATAGATGATTTAGGTTTTGATCTTAATATGGAGATTGATAATCTTATGGTCAACAAGGCTAAAGAGATTTTTCAATTACCTACTTATGAAATAGATCAGCGTTGGTTCGGTATGTATTCTCAATGTAAAAATTCAGATATTTTTGAAAGAACCATAGATAGAAATATTCATATAGTTACCGGTATTGGAGGAAAAGGTATGACAGGGAGCGCAGGTTTTGCAAAATATAACATTAATCAAATTTTTAATTTTTAGTATGCATACAATAAAATTGGCCGTATTTGATATGGCGGGTACCGTTGTCAATGAAGATAACGTCGTTTACAAAACTTTACAAAAAGCTATTAATGAAAGAGGCTTTCAATTAACTCTAGATTTTGTTTTGGAACATGGCGCGGGTAAAGAAAAACATCAAGCGATAAAAGACATTATTGCCGCTGATATCGGTAGTGTTGATAACGTTATGTCTGCCTCTATTTTTGAAGATTTTAAAAAGTTGTTGACTACAGCGTATAACGAACTGAGTGTTACTAGTTACGATGGGGTGCAAAAAATGCTTCATACTCTAAGGGGTAATGGAATAAAAGTAGCTTTAAATACAGGCTATGATACCAGTATCGCTCAATTTTTATTAGATAAAATGGAATGGTCTATAGGTAAAGAATATGACATTTTAGTAACTGCCGATGATGTTGTATTGGGTAGGCCAAATCCTGATATGATATTAGAAGCAATGATGAAAAGTAATGTTCAAGAAGAAAAATATGTGTTAAAAGCCGGAGATTCTATTATAGATATAGAAGAAGGTAGAAATGCAAATTGTGGGGTGACAATAGGTGTAACTACGGGTGCTCATACGCGTGAACAATTGTTGAGCGCAAAACCTACCTATGTGCTAGATAGTTTAGTAGATTTAAAAAATCTAATTGCTTTTGATTAATTTTTAAATAGTTATTGGCGAAAATTTATTAAAAATAAAATGTATCGAGAATCATGGGTATTCCTAAGGTTCTCGATACTTTTATTTAGGGATTAAATAAAAAAGTACAATACGAGCATGGTTGCGGTGCTACTACTTCTGTTTTCAGGCACGTGTGCAATTCTACCGTCAAAGAAAATAGAATCACCTTCTTTTAAAAGCACTTCTTCTGTATCGATTATATAATAGCATTCACCAGAAAGCATATATTTAAACTCATAAGCATCTGTATTTACCTTTTCTCTTTTAGAATTTGGGTGAACATGAAGTAAAACTGCTTCAAACCCAATACTATTAAGTTGTTTTCCGAAAATATAAGAATATGAAAATCCTTCGGCATCATCCTCTTTTTCTATAGTAGAATTATCTTCTTTTCTAGAAACTATAAAGTTAGCACCATTAGATTGCGGTAGTCCACCAAAAAAATCGGTTACCTCAACATCTAAAGAGCTTATAATTTTTAAAAGAACAGGTAGAGAAGGTATTGTTCTGCCATTTTCTATTCTAGATATGAGTCCGGCAGTTACACCGGCTCTTATGGCAATTTCACTAATAGTCAAATTTCCATTTTTACGAATTTCTTTGATTCGTTTTCCTATTCCAATAAGGTAATCATCCATTTATATGTGTTCTCTTACAAACATAACGAAAATTAAATTTTATCATTTACTGTATGAAGAGACAACTGTAAGCTACCGTTTCACAAGGGCTTTACATAAAACTTACATTTTGCATATTTGTAAATAATGTTTATCTAACTTTTAGCTAACCTTAGACTCGTAATGGTAGCGATTGCTTAATATACATAACGTTATACATTGAATTTTCATTTAGATATTTGCTGAACTAACAAACCAAAGTTTACAAATACGAACAAAATGAAAAGAACACTACTAATTACAATGCTTACTTTTTTAGCAAGTTTTGTAGCACATTCCCAAACTATATTTTCGGGAACCGTGTTAGATGAAAACCAAGTTCCGTTACCCGGTGCAACCGTGGTCGTAAAAGGAACAACGAACGGAGTTGCAACAGATTTTGATGGTAACTTCAGTATTGAACTAAGCAGTTTAGGTGATATTCTGGTGATATCTTATATAGGGTACATTAAACAAGAATTTGAAACTGCCAAGAAACTTACGGGTACTATTACTTTACAACCCGATTCACAACAATTAGATGAGGTTGTGGTAACGGCTTTAGGTATTGAAAGGGAAAAAAAGTCTTTAGGGTATGCTTCTCAAGAATTGGATAACGATGAGGTTGTTCAAGCAAGAGAACCGAACTTATTGAATAGTATGTCGGGTAAAGTTGCCGGTCTGCAAATTACCAACAGTCCTACAGGTTTAGGTGGGTCTGCAAGAGTTTCGATACGTGGTGATGCTTCTTTGAACATTAATGGAAACTCGCCATTGTTTATTGTAGACGGTACACCTATTAGTAACGAAATTGTAGGTTCTAATGGGTCTGGAACGCAAGATGTGGATTATGGTAATGGTGCAGCGGAAATCAATCCTCAAGATATTGAGTCTATTAATGTGTTAAAGGGTCCGGCAGCGGCCGCACTCTATGGTTCAAGGGCCGCAAATGGCGCTATTATTATTACAACGAAAAAAGGTAAATCTCAAAGTAGTAAACTTGGTATATCGTTTAATACGGGTATTACTATCGAAAATGTAATGATGTTGCCAGACTGGCAAAATGAATATGGTCAAGGTAATAACCAACAGTTTTCTTTTGTAGATGGTAGTGGATCAGGTATTGCCGATGGTGTTGATGAAAGCTGGGGACCAAGATTAGATACCGGACTTATGATTGCCCAATTTGACTCTCCTAGAACAGACGGTACTCGTGGTGGTGATACTTTTATAAGTGATGCCGATATTATTCCTACTCCTTGGGTATCTCAACCTAATAATACCAAAGATTTTTTTGAAACGGGCATCACTAAAACAAATAGTATTTCTATTTCTAAAAGTGGAGATATGGGTAATATGAGGTTGTCTTTTCAAAATTTAGATCAAGAGGGTACGCTTCCGAATACAGATTTGAGAAGAAATACATTAAGTTTTTCGGGTACTATGAATGTGTCTGATAAAGTAAAGGTGAACGCCAATATAAATTATGTAAAGACCGATAGTGATAATAGACCAGCTGTTGGTTATGGTACTGAAAGTATCATGTATCTTTTTATATGGTATGGGCGTCAACTAAATACAAATAATCTTAGAGATTATTGGCAACCAGGTTTAGAGGGTGTTCAGCAGTTTAATTATAACTACAACTACCACGATAACCCATATTTTACAATGTACGAGAATACGAATGCTCAAGACAAAGACCGTATGTTCGGCAATGTGAGCTTGACGTATGACATTAACGAGAATTGGAAGCTGTTATTACGTAGTGGACGTGATTTTTATAGAGATTTTAGAGTTCGTAAAAGAGCTTTTAGTACGCAACGATTCCCTTTTGGAACCTATCAAGAAGATAATATATTCTTTGAGGAAAGTAACTCAGATTTCTTGTTGAGTTATGATAAAGATTTTGGAGAAAAATTCAATATTAATATATCTGGAGGTGGAAACCAATTACGCCAAAGTCAAGATTTCACTAAAAGTGTAGCTCCACAATTAATAAACCCTGGCGTGTATTCGTTTAATAATAGTAGACAGTCAGTTCTGGTGAGTTCTAACAATAGCGAAAAACGGATCAATAGTTTGTATGGCTATGCAAGATTTTCATATGATAATATACTGTTTATGGATGTTACTGGTAGAAATGACTGGTCGAGTACTTTACCAGAGGGTAACAATTCTTATTTCTACCCATCGGTAACATTAAGTGCAATTGCTAGTGATATGTTTACAATGCCAGAATGGGTTTCTTTTGCTAAAGTAAGAGCTGCTTATGCAGAGGTGGGTAACGATACAGATGCCTATAGGTTACGTAGTTTTTATGAAAATGAAACTGCTTTTGATAGTTCTATACCCATTTTAACTGAATCATCTTTGATACCTAATGCAGATTTAAAACCAGAAATTACAGGTTCTTATGAATTTGGCTTAGACCTTCGTTTTTTTCAAAGTAGAGTAAATCTAGATCTTACGTATTATGATAGTGCTACTAAAAACCAAATTATTAATATTAGTACAGACATTGCTAGTGGGTATAGTAGTCAGTTAATTAATGCAGGAGAGGTTCGTAATTATGGTTTTGAGGCTATAGCCAATTTTGTGCCAGTATTAACAGATAATTTTAAATGGAGCTCAACTTTCAACTTTGCAAGTAATAAGAGCGTGGTGACCGATTTAGGTGATGATATTCAATTTACTTTAACAGAAGCGAATGGGGCATATATTCAGGCTCGAGAAGGGGGATCTATCAGTGCAATTTACGGCAGAGGTTTTCAAAGAGTAGAAGATGAGGATAGCGAATATTTTGGTCAAATGATTATAAATAGTCAAGGTATTCCAGAAGAGACCGATGATTTGGTGTATCAAGGAGATTATGCTCCAGATTTTACATTAGGTATGCAAAATACCTTTAAATATAAAAATGTTGATTTAGGTTTTTTAATTGATACGAGACAAGGTGGTATTGTAGTTTCTAGAACCAAGACTATAGGTAGTACTTCTGGTCAGTTGCAAGAGACATTAGTAGGTAGAGAAACAGGAATTGTTGCAGAAGGTGTTGTAAATACAGGTACAACCGATAGTCCGGTGTATACTCCTAATACAGTAAATGTTGATGCTAGAACATTTAATTATGGATATTATCAAAGAGATAATGTAGAAGCAGCAAAATATGATGCGTCTTACACCAAATTACGTGAGGTTTCATTAGGGTATTCTTTTCCAGAGAAAATGATTCAACATTTACCTATTACCAGTGCACGTGTTTCTATTACCGGTAGAAACTTGATTTTATGGACAGATAATCCTCATTTTGATCCGGAAACGGTAGGGGTATCGGGAGGAACATTACAACCGGGTATAGAGAACATGTCATACCCAAGTTCACGTTCATTTACCTTCAATTTACAGGTTAATTTCTAAAAGGAGAAGAAACTATAAAATACAGAAATCATGAAGAAAACACTATTAATCATATGCTCCTTAGTTCTAGCATTAAGCTGTACTGAGGATTTTGAAACAGTCAATACAAATCCTAACTATGCTACTACTGCTGAGCCAGAATTACTACTGCCAGGCGTACAAAGAGAAATGGCTTACAATTGGGGTGACCAAGGTTGGGAAGAAGGTTTTACCGTAGTACAATACGCGGCAAGACTACAATTTACTAGTGGAGATACTTATAATTGGTCTCCAACAAATGACCCTTATGATAATGCCTATGCTTCTTTACGTGATGTAGAGAATATTATAAATGCAACAATAGATAATGAAGAAGCTCAAAATTACTACGGTGTTGCCTTGGTTATGAAATCTTGGATCTATTCTTATGTTACCGATGCTTATGGAGATGTTCCTTATTCTGAAGCTACAAATGGTATTGAAGATGGAAATGTGACTCCTGTTTTTGATGCTCAAAGCGATATTTATTCAGGTATTTTAGCAGATTTGGAAACTGCGAATACGTTGTTGACCGATGCTGATAATATTTCGGGTGATATTTTCTATGATGGTGATATTTTAAAATGGAGAAAATTTGCAAATTCACTTAGACTGCGATTGTTAATGCGAATAAGTGATGTTGATAATGCAACAGCGGTTGCTGGTATGACCCAAATTACTAGTAACCCTTCTATGTATCCTATTTTTGAAAGTAATGACGATATGGCTTTAGTACAATGGAATTCTGATAACCCACAACCTAAATATGATACACGTAGTGGTAGTTTTGATGAGGTTCGTTTAAGCTTAACCTTAGAAACAAGACTAAAAGAATTGGAAGATAATAGGATATATGTTTTTGCACAGCCGACCACCAATTCCGGAATGGGTATTTTTTCTGAAGATTTTGATGATTATGTAGGAATGCCAAACGGCTTGGATGATGAAGCAGCCTTAGGATATAGTCCAACAGGGAATACTGATGAATCTGGTTCTAATTTTATTTCAAGATTAGGTATATTATTAGCATGTTATGCCTGTAATACTACTGAGGCATCAGATACAGCTTCACAGACCATTATTATGAGTTATTCTGAATTGCAGTTTATTTTAGCTGAAGCAGCAGAGAGAGGGTTTATCTCTTCTGGTGATGCAGCTACTTACTATGAAAATGGAATTAGAGCTTCCTTTGTATATTATACGGAAAGAGTTGCTGCTGGCGGATGGTCTGATATTGCTAATGCAATGCAAGCGACTGATTTGGATGCTTATGTTACTCAAGAAAAAGTAGCATATGCCGGTACTGACGATGAAAGGCTGGCTAAAATTGCGCTTCAAAAATGGATTTCACTTTTTTACACAGGTTTTGAAGGTTGGTCAGATTGGAGAAGAACTAATATGCCTGAGGTAATTCCTGGTCTAGATGCTGCTAATGACGGTTTAGTTCCGGTTCGTTTTCAATACCCTAACGATGTAAAGTCTACAAATAGCGAAAACTATTATGACGCTGTAGAAAATATGGGTGCCGATGACATTAACACCAAACTTTGGTGGGATGTTGATTAAGTCTACGAATTTTAAAGTAATAGTGAAATTTATACCAATTTTGTTATTGACCATAGGGATGACCTCCCTATGGTCTTGTAATTATGATAGGTTAGATAATCTAGAAGATGAACCGACCCATGTGGTAGTAATTGGCTTTGATGGATTGAGTCCCGACGGTTTGTTACATGCCAGTACACCGACCTTTGATAAATTAATGAGCGAAGGTGCATCGACTATGCATGCTAGAGCGGTTTTGCCAACAAGTTCGAGTACCAATTGGGCTTCGATGATTATGGGCGCCGGACCAGAACAACATGGCATAACCTCAAATTCTTGGGAAAAAGATAATTTTATGTTACCAGCGGTTACACAAAGCGAACCATTTTTGTTTCCATCTATTTTTCATTTAATACGAGAACAAAATCATTTTGCAGAAATTGGTGCAATTTATCATTGGGGCGGTTTCGGGCGACTGTTTGAAAAAAGTGACGTAAATTTTGATGAGAACCCTGCTACAGAAGAAGAAACTGCCGTAAACGCCAGCAGCTATATAAAAGTAAAAAATCCGTTATTTACATTTGTTCATTTTGATCATGTTGACCATGCGGGTCATGAATTTGGTCATGGTACAGATGAATATTATGCTTCTGTTAAAAAGGCAGATTCATTATTGGTAGAGGTAATGAAAGCAATAGCAGAGTCGCAAATGGCAGAGAATACCATTGTTATAATTAGTTCTGATCATGGTGGTACGGGTAAAGGTCATGGCGGCGAATCTTTAGATGAAATAGAAATACCGTTTATTCTATGGGGTAAAGGCGTTAAAAAGGGTTATGAAATTAAATATCCTGTTTATCAGTACGATAATGCTGCAACGGTAGCCTATGCATTACAAATTAAAACACCAAGAGCATGGATCGGCAAACCGGTTATTGAAGCTTTTGTTGGTCAAGATGTTGCAGATGAATATCCCGTTTTAGTACAATTGAAAAAACCAGAATTGTTGAATGCTGCTATTGGTTATGCAACAGCAGGTGGTTTGTATAATGGCTCTGCAGAGCTTAATTTAAAGAATCCGAATACAACAGGCGAAATTAAATACACCCTAAATGGTAGTATGCCTAAAAGTAATTCGAATACGTTTACCTCGTCTGTAACACTTACTGAAAATACGGTTGTTAAGAGTGCTGTTTTTGTAAGCGGAAAATTAAATAGTGGTATTAGTGAAGCTTATTTTCGGGTAAAACCGGTAGGTTATAAAGAACCTATCGATTTTGAGGTTTATCATTTAGACAACCTGTCTTTTATACCATCAGTTGCCAACAGAAAACCCGATACGTATGGTAAAACCTTTGAATTCTCATCAGAAGAAGTCCGCTCACATATAAAACCAAACACCTTATTTAAATTCACGAGTATGCTTAAAATCGAGGAGAAAGGAAATTACGAATTTGCTATTCGCTCAGATGATGGCAGTAAACTCTTTATTGATGGCGAACTGGTAGTGGATAATGATGGTGACCACGGAGTAAGAACAAAAAACGGAAGCATTGATTTGGAAAAAGGGATTCATGCCATAGAGGTACTTTGGTTCAATGGAGGTGGCGATGGCTGGTTAGATGTGTACGTAAAAAGTGATACCATACCCAACCAAATTTTATCTACGAACTTTCTACTAAAAAAATAAATTTGAAACTAGATTTCTACAATTCGGTACTTATGAAGCACGATAAATTACAGAATAAGCGTACCGAAGGTGATATTAATGGCACTGAGGCAAGAAAAGAATGGCAAGCAGCTATTGCCGATGCTAATACCTTGCAGCTTTTAGAAAAAGATGCGCGTTACTTTTTTCACCAAGCCTTGTCTACGCCATGTTTAGATGTGTTAAAAAAATGTGATGGACCATATATAGAAAATATAACAGGGAAAAAATACTTAGATTTTCATGGAAATAATGTGCATCAATTAGGGTTCTCACATCCAAAATTGGTAGAACGTTTAACGGAACAATTGCAAGGGCTCACTTTTTCGACAAGAAGATATACCAATGAACCTGCTATAAAATTCGCTAAGAAACTGACCTCTTTGCTTCCATCAGATTTGAATAGGGTGTTAATGACACCAAACGGAAGTTCCGCAATTGGGATTGCGTTGAAACTGGCACGTGCAATAACGGGTAAATTTAAAGTAGTTTCATTTTGGGATTCTTTTCATGGGGCTTCATTAGATGCTATTAGTATTGGTGGTGAAGCGGTATTTAGGGAATACATGGGGCCTATGATGCCCGGTGTAGAAAGAATTCCACCACCGGTAACCTATCGCGGAATATTTGAAGGTAATGAAAGTAAGTGTTTAGAGTATTTAGAATATGTATTTGCCAAAGAAGGTGATATAGGGGCTTTTGTAGCCGAAACCGTTCGTAATACAGATATACAGTTACCTTCGGTCGAATTTTGGCAAGAAGCACGTGTCTTGTGCGATAAATACGGAGTAGTTCTTATTCTAGACGAGATACCTATTGCCCTTGGTAGAACAGGTAAAATGTTTGCATTTGAACATTATGGAATAGAACCCGATATTTTGTGTTTAGGAAAAGGATTGGGTGGAGGTATTTTTCCTCAAGCCGCAATAGTAACTCGAGATCGGTATAATAAGTTTCCAGATATATCATTGGGTCATTATACCCATGAGAAGAGTCCGCTTGGTGCAATTGCGGCACTAACAACTATAGAAATTATTGAGGAAGAGAAAATTTTACATAAGGTTGCGGGCGACTCATTGACCATGTGTACTGCAATGAACATTCTAAAAGATAAATATGAAATAATAGGCGATGTTCGTGGTCGAGGATTATTATGGGGTGTAGAATTGGTAACTAATAGAGATACCAAACAGAAAGCTGTACATCAAGCCGAACAGGTAATGTATGAGTGCCTTAGTAACGGATTAAGCTTTAAGGTTTCTGCCGGTAATGTGCTTCAGTTAGCACCGGCATTGACCATTTCTCGCAAAGAGTTGAAAAATGCAATTGAAATATTAAATAATGCGCTATCTAGCGTCAGTAATTAGAGACTTATGAAAATTTCAAAAATTATTTTGGCAATAACCTTTTTGATAGGTTCAGCTACGCATGCACAAGAAAAAGCATATTTTGTGGTACAACCGTATTTACAAAATGCAAGTCCTACTGAAATGACCATCATGTGGGAGACCTCTGTGGGAGACGAAAGTATAGTGGAATACGGAGTATCACCTAAATTAGGAAAGAAAGTTACTGGAGTAGCTACTGATGTTAATTTTACAGCATCTCGTATACACGAAGTTACTATCAAGGGACTAAACCGGTTTACGGATTATTATTATAGGGTTAAAACTGGTAAACTACGTTCAGATATTTATCAGTTTAAAACCCCGCCGTTCACTAATGATAATGAATCGTTTAATATTTTGGCAATGAGCGATATGCAAATTGACCATCAGAATCCTGATAAGTTCAATGAAATTATAAATCGGGGTGTGTTACCATTTTTAAAATCTGAATATGGAAATGAAGTGCCTGATGATTTAGCTATGGTTTTGATACCTGGTGATTTAGTGGAGAATGGAGCAAAATATAAACAATGGCAAAATGATTTCTTTAAGCCTGCTAAAAATCTATTCTCAGAAGTGCCTGTGTATCCTGTTTTGGGTAATCACGAGCGTAATTCCAACTTTTATTTTAAATATTTTAGTCTACCTAAAAACGGCACTCCGGCATTTGCAGAACATTGGTGGTATAAAGATTATGGCAATACCAGAATAATAGGGTTGAATTCAAATGAAGGATATCGAGATAATCGTGAACAGTTTGAATGGTTGAAAACTTTGTTGGAAGAAACTGCGAAGAACGCAGACATCGATTTTGTTTTCGCGCAATTACATCATCCGCACAAATCAGAATTATGGATCCCCGGTGAAGAAGAATCTTCTGGTAAAGTGGTGAAAATGCTAGAGGAATTTACAACTGAAACGGGAAAGCCAAGTCTGCACTTTTTTGGTCATACACATGGGTATTCTCGCGGTCAATCTAAAGATCATAAACACTTATGGATAAATGTAGCTACAGCTGGTGGGGCAATAGATAACTGGGGTGAATTCGAAGGTAGAGATTATGATGAATTTAGTGTAACGCAAGATGAATATGGCTTTGTAATGGTCGAAGTAGAGGGCCATGAAATAAATCCGAAATTCACTATAAAAAGAATCAGTCGTGGTAATGAAAACATTTTTCGAGAAAACGAACAGACCGATGAGATTACTATTTATGCTAATGAGCATAAACCCAATACACCAAAACTAATATCACCAAAAGAAACCATCGAGTTCACAGGCGATATGTTAAAAGCAGAACCTTTTGAAAGTGCTTTTGAGAACGCCTATCATGCAGCTTCGAACTGGCAGATTTCTACCACTGAAGATTTCAGTAATTTGGTGTTGGATAGTTGGAAACAATCTGAGAATTGGTATTATTTAGAAGACCGCCAAAAAAGTGATGATTTAACCGATGAGCCAACTAGAAGATTACAACCAGATACCTCATATTTTTGGCGTGTGCGTTACAGGGATCAACATTTGAATTGGAGCGACTGGTCTTCAATACAAACTTTTAAAACTAAAAACTAAATTTCTTATGAATTCACTACTCAAAATAGGTGTCATATTTATTTTATTATGTTCAATATCATTAGAAGCTCAACACGACAAAAAACCTAATGTATTTTTAATCACCCTAGATGGTGTTCGATGGCAAGAGGTATTTATGGGTATGGATACTAATTTGTTAAATAGTGCCTACACACAAGATAAAGATTGGTTAGCTAGAAATTTTATGGGTAATTCACAAGTAGAAAATAGAAAAATGTTGATGCCCTTTTTCTGGAATACGATAGTTAAAGTAGGGCGGTTACATGGAAATCGAAATAAAGAAAGTAAAGTTGATCTTACCAATAAGATGTTGTTTTCGTACCCAGGTTATAACGAAATCTTAACGGGTATGCCCGACGATGAGAATATAGATAGTAATGAAAAAAAATATAATAAAAATAAGACCATTTTAGAAATCGCAAATAATTCAGATATATATAAAGGTAAAGTAGCTGCTTTTGCTAGCTGGGATGTTTTTCCGTACATAATCAATGACAAAAGAAGTAATGTGCCGGTCAATGCCGGTTATATGAACGCTGAGGGTGATTTAAATGAAAAGGAAATGTTCTTGAATGAAATACAACGTCAAGCACCAGTTATTTGGGAGAGTGTTCGTTTAGATGCTTTTACACATCACTTCGCTAAAGAATACGTTCAAAAGAACCATCCAAAATTGGTATACATCTCTTATGGTGAAACAGATGATTTTGCACATGAAGGTCTGTTCGATCTTTACATGAAATCATTACATAATACAGATGAATTAATAGCCGATTTGTGGAGCTATGTTCAAAGTGACCCGTTTTATAAAGACAATACTTATTTCATTATAACTACAGATCATGGTAGGGGAGAAGGCTCTCGAGAAGATTCTGAATGGACGAGTCATGGTGCAGATGTAAAAGGAGCAGAACATACTTGGTTGGCTATCTTAGGGCCAAATGTAAACTCTGTAGGTGAAGCCACAAATGAACAATTATATACCAATCAAATAGCCCCAACGGTTACAAAAATTTTGAATTTGAAAACTGATAAGGAGAAGATGCCGGCAAAAGTATTGGAGCTAAATTAATATATAGATTTAAGCTAAAATTATTTACTGCTTTTATAGTGAAATGACTTTGAAAATTTATTGGTTTTTAAAGTCATTATACTGTTCAATTAAAATGTTTTTTAGTTTATACGGCTCAATAGGTTTAACAATATAGTCTGTGACTTCATTCAATTTTTTGGCACGTTCAATATCGCTATCGTTCATTGACGATGAGTTCATGTAAATAATAATCTTTTTTTGCAATTTCGGTTTTAATAAAATATACTCTTCCATAAATTCAAAACCATCCATATACGGCATATTTATGTCTAGAAAAATTATGTCAGGAAGTTCTTTATCTACTGTCATTTTTTCTTTAAAAAACTCAATAGCTTCTTCACCGTCTGAAAATTCTACAATGTTACATTTTATAGTATCTAATTCCGAAATCATTCTTTTGAATGAAAACTTATAGATTTCATCATCATCGATTATGCTTAAAAGCAATTTTGACATAATTATTTTTTTAAAATTCGATAATAAAAGTCATTCCTTTGTCTGGCTCGCTTTCTGCATTTATAGAGCCACCCATTGCTTCTATTTGCATTCGTGTCATAAAAAGCCCTACGCCTTTAGAGTCAGTGTTTTTATGAAATACTTTATTCATTCCAAAAAGTTTGTCGCCATGCCTATTCATATCTAGACCTCTACCATTATCTGAGTGGGTTAGAATGGTTTTTTTTCCTTTTTTTGAAGTGCTAATTTTCACCTCTAATGCGCGCTTAGAATCTCTAAATTTAATAGAATTTGTCATAAGATTAAGCATGATACTTTCTAGGTAGATAGGCACATAGTTGATTTCTGGAGCATTTTTGAATTCTTCAATAAGAGTAACACCAGATTCTTCTATTTGAGACGAAAGATCTTCTTTAATATTTTTTGAAACTGTTTCGAAATAAATAACTTTCTTTTCAAGTTGACTTGTAGATTTTTGAACAGAAACAGCATCAAGAAGAACGTTCATAGTTTCATCCATACGGTTAGAAACTACGTTTAATTTATCTAAAAGTAATTCTTTGTCTTCTTCGTCTTTAGAACTTTGCAAAAAAGTAAGTAAAGTTTTGAAATTACCTAATGGTGCTCTAAGATTGTGAGAAGTTATATTCGCAAAATCAGTAAGTTTTCTGTTTGCCGTTGTAAGTTCATCGTTCTTTCTTACTAGATTATTGTAGAAAGGAATAATTAAAAAGATAAACTCTCCCAATAATATTAGTAATGAAATAACAGAAAGAATTATAGAGATTCGTTTGGTTTTTTCAAGTTGTATTTCTGCATTTCTTTGAAAACCTAAAACGATTTCTTCCATCAAACTAAGAAATTTGTGTTCGTCAACTATCAGGGTTTTTAAATGTTGGTTATCTGCGGTATTTGGCGTTTTCTGTATATAATGGTTGCCAATATTAACAATAGATTGAAACGGAACTTCTATAAGAGAGAATAAAGAATCCATTTTGATAGCTTTTTTTGATGTGGCATGGGTGTTTTTTAAAAATTCATGCTCGTTAACAAATTGGCTGGTGTATTTTGATAAGCTATCAATAGCATTTAAATTTGATTTCGAAAATGATTCATTCTCAATATAAAAAATGTATTTGGTGATTTTTTGACTTAACATTCGCTGTCTACCTGCGATATTTATTTCGACGGCATCGGCGTCTTGAAGATTCATATTGTAGTCTAAAATAAATCCGTTACCAATAATAGCTAAGGATACAGTTAATATGAATATATAATAACGGTTGCGAAAAATTTTGCTCAATTACGGGGGGTTTGAGTTATAGTTATGTTTTTAAATATAACTAAATTTAATAATTACATTCTTTAATTTAATCTTGAATTAAGATGGGATTGAATTTTGTAAGGATGAAACGGTAATACATTTTATAGTATTATACTCTATTTTATTTTCTTTCACTTTCCTAACGTATCATATTTTACTATTAAAATTGTAAGTATAATACGTTATTGTTTAGGTATGAATTTTTTCATTTTAGATTATATTTTCGTAGTACGATTATAACTTACTTAAATTTCAAAAATAAAGGTCTATTCGGTTTAACTACCTATTTTATTGAAGGGATTAGTTGTTTAATGTAATATGTTTAATTTTTTTTCTTAGAATTTATCATTTGTAATACGATTATAGTTGTAATCTTAAATGATAAATGCATTTTAACAAAAGGGCTGTAGGTTTTCCATTAATTTTATAGGAGTTTGAGATGTAACCAATCTTATAGAGTACAGGTAATAATCTAAGTTTATTTTAGATTTCACTAAAATAACTTTGTGAAAATTAAATTCTCTTTATTTAACATTTGTAAGTTTTATCTTGTTAAAATTTATATGTATATTGTTTGTGTAGGACAATGAACAAAAATAATTTGTTATGAAAGTTGACACAGTTTGTATTATTGATGATGATCCTATTTGCGTGTATGGAACCAAGATTCTGTTGAATCATAATAATTTTGTGAGTGCAAATATCTTGGTATATGAAGATGGGGCAGAAGCGCTCATAAATCTTACATCGCAATTGAAAAAAGGTTTACAAATGCCCAGTATTATTTTGTTAGATTTAAACATGCCGGTTATGAACGGATGGGAGTTTTTGGACAAGTTTCAGAAGTTAACTTTTGTAAACAAGCCTCAAGTTTTTATTGTAAGTTCACATTTTAACGAGGAGGAAATAAAAAAAGGTAAAAGTTATGGTTTAGTGCGTGATTTTATTTCAAAACCATTGATTGCAGAAAACTTAAATGATATTATAGCTTCATATAAAGTTGCTGTCTGAAATTTATAATATTAAAAACCACGTTTTAAAACGTGGTTTTTAATTAGTGGAGCCGGAGGGATTCGAACCCTCGTCCAAACAAGCAATTAAAATGCTTTCTACATGCTTAGAATCTGATTAATTTTCGATGTGTACCTGACCAGAAACCGCCCAATACACACTTATCTTCTTAAGATTTTGGTGGTGTCGCCAAAGCGAGCGGACACCCTTATGTTGACTTTTCTGGTGCTCCTATAAGAATCGCCATCAACAAGGGCTATTCAGGAACATCTCGCTTCCCTACCTGGTAGGGACGAGGCTAATCTTACTATAATTCAGATTAAGCGGCAAGAGCGTAATTATTTTCGCCAATTAAAAGTGTGAAAAATGAGATTAACGAGCTGTTTCCCAGCGCTCGACATGCTTACATTCCAACTAGTCTC
The DNA here is from genome assembly GCF_045063735.1 of Maribacter sp. Asnod1-A12. Taxonomy (NCBI): domain Bacteria; kingdom Pseudomonadati; phylum Bacteroidota; class Flavobacteriia; order Flavobacteriales; family Flavobacteriaceae; genus Maribacter; species Maribacter sp. Asnod1-A12. The sequence goes on along the minus strand of NZ_JBEFNZ010000006.1, from coordinate 421,544 downwards.
GCTGTCAAAACCGGTCGGCCCCAATATGTAAAAGAACTTCCTAATCTAAATAATAGCTGCATCAATTCAATCGACTTCAACTATTAAATAGCGGGCAGCAAAGCTAACAAAACTTTACGATCCCATATAATTTTTATTTTGACCTAAGCCAAGTGTTTCTAATTGCATAATTTAGTGCAATATTTATACCAAACCCATATGAAGTTCGGAATCATCAGAGAACGTAAGAATCCGCCAGATAAGCGTGTTGTTCTATCTCCAAAAGCATGTCAAAAAGTCTTAAATACATTTCCTAAGGCTGAAATTATTGTAGAATCTTCGCCTATTAGAGCGTATGCCGATGATGCCTATAAAGCTTTGGGCGTATCCGTAGCCGATGAAATGAATGATTGCGAAGTGCTATTAGGTGTTAAAGAGGTGCCGATTGATGCGCTAATTCCGAATAAAAAGTACTTTTTCTTTTCACATACCATTAAAAAGCAACCTTATAATAGAGATTTACTTCAAGCTATATTAGAGAAGAATATTGAAATGTACGACCATGAGGTTATTACCAACAAGCAAGAACAGCGCGTTGTTGCCTTTGGTAGATATGCTGGTATTGTGGGTGCCTATAACGGATTTCGTGCATACGGACTCAAATTTAACTTGTTTCAATTACCAAAAGCCAACGATTTAGAAGATCAAGAGGCTTTAATAAATGAACTAAAGAAATTAAGATTACCTGTAATCAAAGTACTGCTTACCGGTAGAGGTAGGGTAGGGAATGGCGCTAGAGAAATGCTAGACGGTATGGGAATGAGAAGGGTGAATGTTACCGAATACTTAGAAGAGACATTTAATGAACCTGTATATTGCCAAATTGATGCAGGTGAGTATAATAAGCGTAAGGACGGAGTTCGTGGTAATAAAGCCGACTTTTTTGCGAACCCAGAAGAATATAAATCTAACTTTTTCAGATTTGCCAAGGTTAGTGATTTCTATATTGCAGGTCATTATTTTGGTCAAGGTTCTCCATATCTTTTTACCCGTGATGATGCTAAGCATGAAGATTTTAAAATTCAAGTTGTTGCCGATATAAGTTGTGATATTGACGGTCCGGTAGCTTCTACTATTAAACCATCAACTATTGCAGACCCAATTTACGGGTATCACCCTGGTTCTAAGTCTGAAATAGATTTTAAGAATTCTGACGCAATTGCGGTCATGGCGGTAGATAATTTACCGTGTGAATTACCTAGAGACGCAAGTGAAGGTTTTGGAGAAGCTTTTATAAAAAATGTTATTCCGGCTTTTTTCAACAAAGATAAAGATGGCGTTCTGGAAAGAGCAAGAATGACCAAAAATGGGAAGCTTACAGAACGTTATGCATATCTACAGGATTATGTTGATGGTAAAGAATAAATAGAAGTCTCATTTTAATTTATAGGTTGTTTCAGCAAGAATCGTTTTATGATTTCTAAACTTGTTACGGTTAGTATACCTAGGGTGTATGCCAATAAATCTTGAATGCTGAAATAGTTTCCGAAGATTAAATTTGCCCATTTAGAATGCTCCAACCCAAAGTAGCTTAACATATTGGTGAGTTGTAAAAATTCGATGACAAAAGCAATTAATAAGGTGACAATGCCAATGGCAATATCACTTGCCTTTATGAAGGCTTTGAAAAAGAAAAATAGGAGAATGACTACTAGGTAATCTCCGAAAGTATGTCGAATAAATCCTGATTTTAAAAATATGGCAATTAAGATTTCGATTCCTAATAGTGCAAGAAAATATATGAAATAGATACGGTTGAATTTGAATTTCATCTGTTTAAATATTATGCGTTTGTTAAAGAGATATAAAGTATACTTACTGGGTAATTCATAATCAGTAAGATAAGCGTCATGGTATGCTCTTGTATAGCCTTAGAATACCTAAGTACATTTACCAAAATTATAATCAAAGCTATACAGGTAACGATGATATAGCTCAGATATAGCATAATGCCTACAATGACAGTGAACTCTGTTTTTGGTATTAAGGCAATACACAGTAGTAAAGATGAGAGTAGAAAATACAATGAAACTACTCTCACAATTCTACGGTTCCATTTATGTTTAAATAAGGCTATCATTTTAAGTCATTTTGAACAAGCTGAACTAATGTATATTCTTGCCACGTTTTTTCTGATTGTTGTGTAATATAATCTTCGTATTTATCTTTAATACTGATTTTTAAATTATAGTCTACACTCTTCTCTTTAGCATATTTGTATAGCTGAATACTATTAGTATCTCCCAAATCCAAGAGATAATGAATATCAGGATTTTCAAGTGAACTTAAATTGAAATACGTAATTGTTCTATCCCATGGCACCGCAGCACTGAGCACTAAGAAAGCAAATACAGTTGCAATGTTTGTACGCACTAAATAAATAAAGCTTTTTACTTCCGCTACTTTAACATAAGCTGTAATTAAGCCGGTAAGGGTAAGTAGTAGATATACGAATACACCAATACGCTTGTAGGTAAGACCCAGGGCTTCAACATAGGTGAAGTTCTTGTATGTTGTAAAAACAATTAATATAATGTTTAGCGAGATCCAAGCGTATGTAAGTGTTTTTATTTGCGTATTCTCTTTATAGAAGTTGAGGTTTCCTCTAAAGAAATAAAGAATTAGTATAATGGCTAGTACTATAGAGAACATTAACGCATACACCCCTTGGTGTACAGATGCCGAATATTCTGCATTAGAAATTTCGGTTTTTTGGAATAGGTAAATTCCATCAGTTACTAAAAAGAATACCAGTAATAAATTAAGGGCGAAAAATATAAAAGAGCCTAAGGTATGCTCACTTTCCAATTGCCTTTTTTGCCCAATGATTTCTATTTCGGACGGAGTCTTTAATTCGTTTTTTTGAGATGCATCCACCGCAATTATTTCTTGTGCATCTAATGGGCGCAAAATGTTAAGAAATATAATGTACCCAAGAAATGTAAAGAATACCCAAGGGATACTTATAAAATCAAAATTGATTTGATTTACAAGGTTCTCAAAAACAGGATTAGCATTTTTGTACAGCGCAGCGAACAAAATGAGTAATGCCCCTGCGAAAAAACTACCTTTTAAACGATTAAGTAATTTTGGTGACGTCTCCTTTTTTATATCTTTTTCGTTGACTGAATTTTGTCTTTGAATGAAATTCGCAATACTTGCTATTAGTATGTTCATGAAGCCTAATAGCCATGAGAGGTATAAAGATGTTTGGTTAGAAATAGATTTACCTACATAGACCATTAATGCCATAAAATGAACAAATATGGTAAACACTGTAGGATTGATCAATACAAAAACTGATGTAAGAATATAGGTGAGGGCATAAACCCATGAAACGTTACGTGTGCCTTTAAGTGTAGAAACAAGTACCACTACCAATATGGAAATTAAAAATAAATTTAGTCCAAAGCTTTTACTGTAGAATAGTAAACTAAAGGCTAATGCAGATAAGAGTGATTTTATATGAACGTTCATAATATGATGTATTTAAAAGGTTATTAATGATTTAAATTTTTCGATTATTAATAAGAGATAGTAACAAAGAATCAGGTGTACTGTCTTACGTGTTTTTGAAATTTTAGATAGTTCTAGTATCATGATTTTAAGGAATTAAAAATGTGGACTTTATCCGTTTGATGGGTTGGTTCAGCAGCTTTTGAAACTCTAATTGATGAAAGGGTAGTGCAGATTTACCGCACGCGTATTTCAATTTAAAGAACCTCCAATACTCCGGATAGAGCATAGAGCCAATAGATATGACGGTAAATAAGTAAAGACTTCTTTTCCCATTTCCCATTAAATAAAACTGCATGCTTATTTCTTCAGGAACCGTAATTCCGGTTCCGGTGAGTACATGAAATACATCATGACTCTCTAGTTTTTCTTGTAACTGAAAGCTGTTGGCAACAAGAAATTTGCTCATATGATAGCCTAATGAGTCGCTTGGATATTCTTTTAATTCTTCAGCATTAAATTGCCAAGCTTCATTCTTTTTGAAGTATTGATAGGGTACTACACTCCAATTATATAATTTTTCTAATATGGCTGCTCTCATTTTCGTTATTTTAAAAGTACTTTGAATTTCAAAGTAAAATGATAAAAAAATATACTACTTACCTATTAGTTTTTCTAAAGCATTAATATGCTTTTTAAACTGCGCTTTACCAAGTGGGGTTGCAGAGTAGCGAGTATTAGGTTTTCTGCCTATAAACTGCTTTTCCACTTTTATGTATTCCTCTTTTTCAAGCGCTTTGGTATGACTGGCTAAATTACCATCTGTAGCACCTAAAAGCTCTTTTAGCATTTTAAAATCAGCATAGTCGTTTACCATTAGAATAGACATAATCCCTAGTCTTATTCGGTGATCAAAAGCTTTGTTTATGTTGTCAATTAAACTCATATATCAATAGCTAGGCTAATCTTAATTTCTGTCGTACTTATAATACATTAATGCCCCATACAAAATGTGGCAAACGCCAAACCCTAAAGCCCAAAAATACAATCCAAATCCTATAAACTGCGTACTAACTAGTCCTATTCCTATAAAAACCAAACCCATATATCTAACATCACCCATAGTGTACTTGCTTGCGTTAACACAAGCCAGACCATAAAATATAAGCGTTGCCGGAGCAACAAGACCAGCAATACCTTGTTGCATAAGTACCAAGCAGAAAAGTCCTCCTACTACTAACGGAATAGCAAAATTGAATACTAGTCGTTTACTGGTGCTGTCCCAAATTTTCTCTCCGCTTTTTTTAGATTTTTTCAAGGTCATAATAAAACCGGTAATAACTGCTGCCACCAAAACTGCAATAGCAATTAGTGTTAGGTCGCTAACAGTATCTGAACCCCAAAGTGATGAAGACCTACCGGAAAAGTTTTCATAATTGGCAGCTGAGGTATCTTTCAGCTTAACATAAGCAAATCCTGCCCCAATTAAGGCATATATACCTGCGAGTACTCCTGAGAGTCCGCTTAATGAAATAAATCGTGAAGAACGATTCATTATATTCTTGATTTCGGTAATATCGTTTAGATACTTATTTGTCTCCATTTTAAAGTACTTTGAAATACAAAGTTAAATTAAATATCTGAAAATATAACAAAACCGAGGTAAAAAAGTTAAAGAAGGTACTTTAACGGTAGCTTAAAAAAGGGGCTTAGATTTAATTATTTATTTGGTGAAATCTGTTTGAATGTAGTGTTTTAGAGTGATTTCCTTTTTTGGATAGCCTTATTTAAATCAACCTTTTATGGAAAGTAATTATGTGTGCAAACAACTACGAAAGGACTTGTAAAACCGGAAATACGCGTTGATTCCCTATCAGAAATTTAAATCTGAATGCATGAAATCAAGTCTAAATTATATTATACTAAGGTAGATTACAATATAAAAAATGATTAGTTAATTAAAGAAACTCCAATCCCTAAAGTGGTCTGTCTGTGGTTATAGTCTATTAGAGTTTCGCCGTAACCATCAAAGAACTGTACATGGCCATTGAAGTTTTCAAAGATTGGAAAAGACCAGTTTAATTGTAAACTACCACGGCTTTTGTCTCCTAGGTTTAAAGAGTGTCTGGCAATAGCTCTAAAGCGCTGTCTGCCCCAGTCATAGGTGATATCGGCTTCGCCACGGCCTATGTAATCAGATATCTTTTCGTTGTCATCAATCTTACTTCCTATACGTATCCATGGTTTTAGCATTACCTGCCAATTGCCTTTTTCAAATCCTGCATGAAAAGCAATACGATTCCAACTTCTAGAAATAGGGTCTGACTGTCCGTTAGATTCATGTATGACTGCGGCTCCAATCATTTTAGCGTCGAAACCTAGTATTTTAAATTGAATGGGGAAGTTGGCAATAATTTCAGGCTGATAATTTAATTCGCGAAAAGGTCTTGAGCGCTCTGTATTATAAATTTGCCAATAGGCAGTCTGTGAATAGCCCATCCATAAATCCATTTTACCATCAAACATACCATGAAAGATTTTTGTTTTTAGGCTAATCTGAAATTTTGACTCTACAGCATTTAAGCTGTTAGGCTCATCTAAAACTTTATCTGAATTTTCTGCTTGTGGAAATTCATTTGGGTTGGTAGAATATTTTGCTGCAGTAATGTAAATAGGTTTATAAGAAGTAAGGATAAATGTACCGCGTTGGTGCTCATCATCTAGCTCCCATAATTCACTTAAGCTTTTACTATTGTTGAAATACCAATTGTGATCATGATCTTCTTGTGAAAAACATTGAGAACCGATACTTATTATAAAAGCAAATATTAAGATTGTTGTTTTATGTAACATCAATAAATTTTAGAGATGGTAAAATTATATATTTGGATGCGTATTAGTATATGTATTCGTATTTTAAGTTAATACAATCGATTTAATTATGAAACCAGCTGAGAATTATATTTTCAATCAACCAGAACCTTATAAAAGTATTTTAATGCATTTGCAAATGATGATTGAAACAACTTTGCCAGAGGTTGAACTGAAATTTAAATGGAATATACCTTGTTTTTACGTTGGGAAATCGCCCATTTGTTATTTAAATGCATCGCACAAAAAGCAGTTTGTTGACATTGCTTTTTGGAACTCGGCACACTTAACAAAACATTTGAACGTACTAATTTCTGAAAATAGAAAAGTAGTACGTTCATTGCGTTATACTACCCTTGAAGATATTGATAACGATATTCTAATAGATGTTTTACAGGATGCTTATGCTGTCCGTAAAAACGGATTTTATAAGAAGGATGATTGACTTTAATTGTAAAAATTAATGAGGATAAAGTCTACTTAATTACGCGCTATTTACTCTCTTTCACGAACTATTACAAAGTAGATAACATAAAGCCATCCCAAGATTCCGTGTAGTAATGCATAAAGAATTGATTTATTCCTGTCCCACGAAACAACAATGGCAATTGCACTGCCAATTCCAATCCCGTTATTAACCGCAGTTTGCGTTATCCCTGTACTTCCTGTTTGTTGACTAAAACATTCTATAGAAAACAATAATAGAATAATTGATGTCAGTTTTATTTTATTCATTTTGTTTTTTTAATTCAATTCAATTCAACCTTCAAATTTGATTCAACTTTACCATCAATTAATAATTGTATTTTGAATTCATTTTCAATTTTTAGATGAGCAAAATTAATCCTTCCATATTCACAAATGCCTTTTACAATCTTTCCGATTAATATTAGTAATGCTTTTTGGATTGTCTTGTTGTATTTATAAAAGTTGGGGAATATTGCTTTAACATTCCAAACAGTTGATTCAATACCACCAACTTCTGTTTTGTATTTAGTATTCTCAGGTTTTCTTAAATCTGATTGAAATATCACAGAAGCCTTAAATTCATTTGATTCACTTCGCCATTCAATAGCTATTTTACTTATTGGTTCTGGAACTTTTAAAAACAAAATTCCCCCACTAAAAGAATTAAGAATTAGAAATTTGCCTTTTTTAGTAAATTGGTTAAAATCTTCTTTTAAAAGCTTTTTATTATCTAGTTCAAGGCTAGAAGAAATGAGTTTGTATTCTTCATTTAGTTCAAAACTAAAGTTGGGTCCAATTATTAATTCAAGATTTTTTAATTCTTCACATAGTCGGCTCATTTTCTAAAATCAAGCTTGTTTGAAAAACAATATCTAAAACTCATTAACAACAGCTCTCAACGCTACTAAATCTGTCAATAGTTTTTTCATCAATCCTAAATCCAGCATGTTGGCTCCATCACTTTTTGCATTGGCACAATCAAAATGGGTTTCTATAAAAAGTCCGTCAACACCTGCTGCAACACCTGCGCGTGCCATAGTACCGATCATAGCTGGTCTACCACCTGTTACACCAGAAGTTTGATTAGGCTGTTGTAACGAATGCGTTACATCTAAAACCACAGGTGCATATTGTTTCATAGTGGGTACACCTCTAAAATCTACAATCATATCTTGGTAACCGAACATGGTACCACGATCAGTAATAATAGCTTGCTCATTACCAGTTTCGGTAACTTTATTTACGGCATGCTTCATACTCTCAGGACTCATAAATTGTCCTTTTTTGATGTTGACTGTTTTTCCTGTTTGTGCGGCAGCAACAACCAAATCTGTTTGGCGTGCTAAGAATGCAGGTATCTGTAATACGTCTACATACTCTGCAGCCATTACAGCATCTTGCTCTGTATGTATATCGGTTACTGTGGGTACTTTAAAAGTTTCAGAAACTTTTCTTAGAATTTTTAATGCCTTTTCATCTCCAATACCGGTAAATGAATCTAATCTACTACGATTTGCCTTCTTGAAACTTCCTTTAAATACATAAGGTATTTTAAGCTCATCAGTAATTGTAATAATATGTTCTGCAATGCGCATCGCCATATCTTCACCTTCAATGGCACATGGTCCTGAAAGTAGAAAGAAGTTATTACTGTCCGTATGTTTTATTTGGGGTATTAGGGATAGGTTCATTCGTCGAATATTTTTAAACAAATATACTATTTTAAGAAGCTTACTGTTCTATTAAGATAAGATTGTCGAAACCCTAAATCGAAATGAAAATCAAACAGTTTCTTATTTTAATATTGCTGATATGTTTTGCTGGTAATGTTCATGCTCAGTTTGGTAAAAACTGTGAACTTAGGCAGGTGAAGATCAATCTACTTAATCCCGGTCTTGAATATGAAATGGCTTTGGGTACCAATACCACCCTTGATATAAAGGCGGGAATTCAAGTTGCTTTAGACCCATTATTGCCAGATGTTTATAGTGAATTTGGAGTTTTTCCTGCAATAGCTGGTCAATATCGGTACTACTATAATTTTGAAAAACGTCAGCGTAAAAGAAAACAGATTTATGGCAATTCTGCTAATTATGTGGCACCTGCTGTAGCGGTATTCTTTCCGGGTTCACGAACCATTGCCAATGAAAATGTAGAAGGAGCTTTCGGATATGCCGGATTGGTGACTGGTATACAACGTAGTTTTGATTCTGGATTTAACTTTTCTGTAGATGTAGGTGCAGCTTATTATGACGGACAATTTGAAGGCGGAATTTATCCAGTAGCTAATTTGAGCATCGGGTTTATCATAAGTGAAAAGCGCTGGTGTGTGGGTCGTTAATTACGTAAGTATTTTCTTAATATTTCATTAAATCTAGTGATTACGTTTTTAGAAACATGTAGTTTTAGTTGCAACATCAATCAAACTACATGAAAAAAATTACGGTAATTCTTCTGTTTTTAACCGTCACGGCAACGCAAGCTCAGATTAGGGATTTTTCTGAAAAAGGAAACGGACTCGTAAATCTTGAGCGACATCAATTTACAATTAATCTTCTGGGACCCGGTATTCGATATGAATTAGGTCTTTTTAAAAATGTAAGTGCATCAACTAGCTTTACTCCAGCATTTTCTAGATATCAGGAAGGCTATGCTTTAGGTTATGCGTGGCATACCAGAATCAGGTATTACCATAATTTTCAAGAGCGCTTAGATGTAAATAAAAATGTAATTGGTAATTCTGCAAATTATATTGGCCCTGCGCGTAGTATATTTTGGGAACCTGTGCAGTTTGTTGATAATATCTCTGATGGAAATATTGATTATGCCTTTGCTTTCTATGGCGGAGTATATGGTATACAACGTACTAATAGAAAGGGCTTTAATATAAATGCAGAAGTAGGTTATGGTTATTTTGACTCAAAAACTTTGGATAGTGGACATGGTTTTTTGCTGAATGTTAATTTTGGTTGGGTAGCGACAAAACGAAAATCTAGAAAACCTACGTTTGATTAATGTGGTCTGATATTTGATACATACTCCGAATAAATTCTAACCATATGCTATCATGAAAAAAATCATCTTTTTATCCGTTACTCTTTTGTCCGCTTTCTATACGAATGCACAATCCGGGAAATTAGTGGAAGACGGACTCTTCAAAATTAACTTGTTGGCGCCAGGTGTATCTTATGAAGTAGGTGTCGCAGATAAAACTACCTTGAACTTAGAGGCGTTTTTAGGTTTTGCACTTAATGGAGGTTCAGATAGGGAGACCAGTTTTGGACTTTACCCTGGTCTAGAGGCAGACGTTAGGCAATACGTTAATTTTAATAGAAGATTGCAGAAAGGAAAGAATATATCTGGCAATACGGGTAACTACGTTGCATTTTTAAATCAGCTTCAATTTGGAACGCCAATTATAGGTGATTTGGAATATGCTTCTGACTACTTTTATAACGCGGCGATTGTTTATGGTATGCAGCGTACGTACGAAAAGGGATTTTATTGGGGATTGGCTTTTGGACCAAGTATTTTTGCCGATGAGTTTTATGTAGATGCGGGCATTTTAATAGATATAAGACTAGGTTGGGTGATCGGTGGTAGAAAAAAGTAGTCTAGACTTATAGAACTCTCTCAAAATCAATAAGATAAAAATAACATAAGTTTAAGTGTGGCTATTATTATTTAAAGTATCTTTGCACGCTTAAATAAGACCTTTTATGTCCACTACTACAAAAAATATTGCGATCATTGCGCACGTTGACCACGGTAAAACGACCTTGGTAGACAAAATAATGTACCACTGTAGCTTGTTTCGTGAAAACGAGAATACAGGTGATTTAATTTTGGATAATAACGACTTGGAAAGAGAACGTGGTATAACCATTACTTCTAAGAACGTTTCCGTTATATATAAGGACACGAAAATAAATATTATCGATACTCCTGGTCACGCCGATTTTGGTGGTGAAGTTGAGCGTGTATTGAATATGGCAGATGGTGTTTTGTTGTTGGTAGATGCTTTCGAGGGTCCTATGCCACAAACACGTTTTGTACTTCAAAAAGCAATCGATCTTGGTTTAAAGCCTTGTTTGGTAATCAATAAAGTAGATAAGGAAAACTGTACTCCAGAAGAAGTACATGAAAAAGTTTTCGATTTGATGTTCGAGCTAGGTGCTGAAGAGTGGCAGTTAGACTTCCCTACAGTTTATGGTTCTGCAAAGAACAACTGGATGAGTACAGATTGGCAAAATGAAACTGAGAACATTGAGCCATTATTGGATATGGTAATTGAGCATATTCCAACTTTTGAACCAAAAGAAGGAAATACTCAAATGTTGATTACCTCTTTAGATTTCTCTTCATTTACTGGTAGAATAGCTATTGGTAGATTACAAAGAGGAACTTTGAAAGAAAATCAGCAAATTTCTTTGGTAAAACGCGATGGTTCTATCGTGAAATCAAAAATCAAGGAATTATATGTTTTTGAAGGTCTTGGTCGTAAGAAAGTTGAAGAAGTTGAAACGGGTGATATTTGTGCCTTAGTTGGTGTGGAAGGATTTGAGATCGGTGATACCGTTGCTGATATTGAAAACCCAGAAGCATTGAAAACTATTGCAATTGACGAACCTACAATGAGTATGTTGTTTACCATTAACGATAGTCCGTTCTTTGGTAAGGATGGTAAATTCGTTACTTCTCGTCATATCAACGATAGACTTCAAAAAGAATTGGAAAAGAACTTGGCGTTACGTGTAAACGAAACGGATAGTGCAGATAAATTTTTAGTATTCGGTCGTGGTGTATTACACCTTTCAGTTTTAATTGAAACAATGCGTCGTGAAGGATACGAATTACAAATTGGTCAGCCACAGGTTATCATCAAAGAAATAGATGGTGTTAAATGTGAGCCAGTTGAAGCATTGACAATAGATTTACCAGAAGCTGTTTCAGGTAAAGCTGTTGAAATGGTTTCTATGCGTAAAGGTGAAATGACCAGTATGGAAGCTAAAGGTGAGCGTATGATTTGTGAGTTTATAATCCCTTCTAGAGGTATTATAGGTCTTCGTAATCAATTGTTGACCGCTACTGCTGGTGAGGCTATTATGGCACACCGTTTCTTAGAGTATCAACCAATGAAAGGAGATATTCCACAAAGACAAAATGGTTCTTTGGTTTCTATGGAAACGGGTAAAGCAATTCCTTATTCTATAGATAAATTACAAGATAGAGGTAAGTTCTTTGTTGATCCAGGTGAAGATATTTATGAAGGTCAAGTTATTGGTGAAAACTCTCGTGGAGATGATATGACCGTTAACATTACAAAGACTAAAAAATTATCTAACGTTCGTTCTTCTGGTGCTGATGATAAAGCTAAGATTGTTCCTGCAATTAAGTTTTCTTTAGAAGAAGCATTGGAATATATTCAGAAAGATGAGTACGTTGAGGTTACTCCTAAGTTTTTACGTTTACGTAAAATCTATTTGACGGAGAATGACCGTAAGCGTAATAAAATAGCATAAGTACTAAAGCTCCTTTTTTAAGGAGCTTTTTTTTGCTTTTAGATATAGAAACCACCTATTTAGGTGGTTTTTTTGTTTGTAGTGCTCTCAAGTTCATTTAAAAGTAAAATCTATAAAGTCTTTACTGGGTTGATATAATGTTAATTAGTGTCATCGTACTAAGAAATATGCAAAAAATTATGATAGATTTTCCTACTTTCTTAATAATGCGTTCATCCTGCATTTTTCTTCGTTTCTACATAGAATTTTATCTAATTTAAAGTAGAATTTAAACACAACTCAAACTAACATTATTATGCAACTAAAAGGGAAAAATGTGCTCATTACCGGAGGTACTCGGGGTATTGGAAAATGCATGGTCCAACAGCTCATCAAAGATGGAGTCACTAATATTGCGATCATTGCACGCGACAAAAAAAATCTAAAAGATTTATCACTTTCATATCCAGAGGTAAATTTTATTCGCATTGCTGGTGATATAGCTAATATTCAGGTTTTACGCGATGCTGCCGCACGTATAGAAGATAAATGGGGTCATTTAGATATATTGATAAATAATGCGGGTATTGTGGCTGCTGGTCCTTTAGAAGATATACAAGATGAAGATCTTTATGATCAGGTTGCTGTAAACCTTACCGCTGTAATGTTATTGACCAAGTACTGTATTCCGCTTTTAAAATTTTCTGAAGATGCATATATTTTAAATATTTCATCTGGACTAGGATTAATAGGTATGCCTTTCTATGCGGTCTACGGAAGCACCAAAGCAGCTATACGTCAGTTTTCAGACTCTATGAGAAGGGAATTGGCACCTTTTAAAGTATCGGTTACCTGTGCTTTTCCTACAGCTACGGATACTGAGATGATGCAGAAATTTAAAGGTAGAAAGATGGATGCTCCTGACTATGTTGCAGAGCGGTCACTTGAAGGATTATTTAATAAGGAGATTCAAGTTATTTTTGGAGGTGAAGAACGACTGAAGGAAAATACCTTGAATTTTGAAGCACCTGCTGAATTGGATAAGAAGGTTGCCGAGAATTATGAGGAACGTAAAATGGCCAGTTTAGATCATAAAGCCGTATAATCTATGCTGGGAAATTAATAAACGGCGAACAACTATGAAACTACTTTACAAACTATCACTATTATTAGTACTTACAGTTATTGTTTCCTGTAAAGAAACTCCTAAAAAAACAAATGAAACCGCTAAAGAAGTGGTCGCTGAAACCAATGTAATTGCTTACCCTGATTCTTGGGTGTCTTCTAGAGTTTCAAAAGCAAAAGAAAGACTAAATAGCACTGAAGCAGGAAAAGTTATTTGGAATGCTATGGAAGCACATGGCGGATTGGATACTTGGTATGCTAACGGACCAATATCTTTTCACTTTAATTATCAGCCTTTAGATGGTAAAACAGCTAGAGATAGTTACCAAACTGTAGATACTTGGAGTAATCGTGCTGTTCATACAAGCGCCACAGATTCTACTGCACATTTTGGCTGGACGGGAGAAAAGTCTTGGGTACAGGCAAAAGACAGTACTGCATTTGCTTATGATACTAAATTCTGGGCATTGACACCATTATGGTTTGTTGGGCATCCTTTTGTGTTAAGTGGGGAAGGGGTTAACTTGGAATTGTTAAAGCCTACAACCTTTAAAGGTCAAGATTACAATGCTGTTAAGGTTACGTTTGCTGCCGGTACCGGTGATGCGCCAGATGACTATTACATTTTGTATGTTAATAAAGAGACGAATAAAATAGCGGTCATGAGATATATTGTTTCTTACCCAGAGTATTTTAAAGATGGCGGTCATGCCCCAGAAAAATTCACTGAATTTGTTGGTGAGCAAATTGTAGATGGTATTACCTTGCCAGGCGGATTTAAAACGTATTGGACGGTTAAGGACGATCAGCCAGGTGACTACATTACTAAAATTGATTTTACAGAGGTATCTTTTGAATCAGATTTGCCAAAAGATTTTTTCGATGCGCCGGCAGATGCCAAAATTTTGAATTAAAAAAGATTTAGCCCGTAAAGCAAAAAAAATCCCAAAGTTATCTTTGGGATTTTTTTTGCTTTATAGAAGCAGCTTATTGCTCTAAGCTTTCTTCGTTTTGTATTGCGAAGCTACTGCTGCACCAATTATACCTGCATGATTTTGAAGTGCTGCTGGTATTACTTTAGTGTCAATTTTAATTTTCGATTTAAACTCATCAAAATCTTTTGAAGCACCTCCGCCAAGAATTATTAAATCTGGAGAAACGATCAATTCAATATATTCTAAAAATGTGTTGAATCTTTTTCCCCATTTTTTATAAGATAGCCCTTCACGATCTTTTGCCGATCCGGCAGCCCATTTTTCAATTTTAGAATATTTTTTATAAGGAATTTGTCCTAATTCAAAATTAGGAATCAATTTGCCATCTAAAAAAGCACCACTACCTAATCCTGTGCCAATCGTAATCATGACCACAAAACCTTTTTCACCCTTACCAGTACCAAAATTCATGGTAGCATAACCGGCAGCATCAGCGTCATTTATTACAGTAAAGTCAAGTCCGGTTTTCTCTTCCAATAACTCCTCTACATTTACACCTAACCAACTTTTATGAAGATTGCCCGTTGCCTTACATACTCCGTTTTTAATTATGGTAGGAAAACCACAACCAACTTTGCCCTTGTAATCAAAATGTTTTACAATTTGTGCAATTACATCGGTCATTGCTTCTGGTGTTCTAGGTATGGGAGTGGGAATTCTATGGCGTTCAGAAATCATTTCTCCGGTTTCAGAATTAACTAATGCTCCTTTAATACCTGAGCCTCCTACATCAATACCTAGTAAAGTCATTTTTTGTTTTGTTATGAATTACAAAGAAACGAAAAAGAATCGGCTCTTTGAAGTGAGATTGTTTTTGTGAATTTACACATATTTTTCAACCCGATTAAGGGCATAAAAAAAGGACCTTTTAGGTCCTTTGTACTCTTTTTATTCAGGCATTAATATACCTGTGATAGTGGTTGTCTGAATTTCTTCGTCATCTTCATCTAATTCAGAATCTACGGTAAAAGTGATTGCAAATTGTCTTCCAACAAATTTCTGACTTGTTAAATCATACCTTTTACTTGCTTCGTAACTTACATTGTTAAACTCCACACTTTCCCCATCATCATCAGAGAAAATATAAACGCCGTTACTGTACCCTTCATAAGTTCCATTCATGGTACCTGTTTCTTGTCCATATGCGGTCCAAGAAGAAATGGTTACGAACAATACTATTAAAAGTGATTTCATTTTTTAAATTGTTAAGTTAATTATAGATTTTTTTGTCCGTTTTTTGAGTCTTTTTTTAGACTTAAAAAGTTGATACAAATGAAATCTAATTAGTTGAATAACGAATAATTTTATCATTTTATTATGAATCTTTTTTTTAATCTTAATCTTCTGTAATTCAGTAAGGTATTTTTGTTTTATTATCTTAAAATAATTACATGATAGCGAATTAAATAGTCATATTTGATAGTACCTTTGATGAATAAAATAATATAATTCAATTGAAAAAAAGTAATTTAAATACCTTCTTTATTGCGTTGATCTGTGTTCTTTTTACACCAGGTCTTAGTGTTCAGGCGCAATCATCTTTAGCGGTCGAAAATGTTCAGACATTGGTTGAGAAATATAAAAGTGATATTCGAGGTCCATATAAAGATATTCGATGGTTTTGTGCCGATGGTAGTGTTCGTCAGCCAAAAAATCCTTGCCCAGATAATATTGGTTCGGGTGTGCAGCATGCTCGCTATAAAGATGAAGTGGTTGCTTTGGGTAAAAGCAATCATGTTTATTTAGGTCAAATTTTGGCTTATACAACTATAGATGAATTATGGGATAACAACCACAATCATTCTCGGTTAAAACAATACCAATTAGATAAATATTTGCGATTGGTCGATAACGGATGGATCAATCAAAAAGGACAGTTTTATAGAGGTTCTGTTCAGGTAGAAGACGAAGAGGCTTGGGGTATCGATTTTTATAAAACCATATTATCCAAAGATGCTGTGGTTACAGATAATTTCTATCTCATTCGCCAATCTTTAAAAGATATTCCTCATAATGGTGATGATAATGTAGCGCAGTTGATGAGAAGCGAATCTAAGGTGATTTCAGATTTGTATGTTCCTTTTATGGATCTAAGAACAAAAATTCACAGTCAGCCTGAGAAATCAGATATTCAGAAAGTAATCGACTTTAAAGCTAAAAATCAAAAATCTTTAACTGCTGATTTAAATAAAAAACTTGACGGTTTGGTAGCTACCATGAATACGTTCTTTAAGCCTGTAGATGTTCAGGCTTTGCTGAACAAATCAAAATTAATAAAAGGCACAACTTTAGGCGATAAGGTTCAGTCATTTGTTAATGGTAGGTCGAATGATGAAACCGCTTCTTATTCGGTAAATGAAACGGCACAATTGCTTTTAGAGATAAGAGAAGAATTGTTAACAGAAAAGCGTTCTTTGGCACGTTTGCAGTTATTGGACATTTCTTTTAAATTAGAAGAGCTATTGTTTCAAAATGCACCGAATTGGCAACCAACAACGGTAAGCGGACAATTAGAAAAAATTTGTGCGTTGACAACGGCATCGGTTGGTGCAGGGTATTTAGAACTGTGGGAATGGGAACAAATTTCTGGTGCACTTAGTAAATTCAACCAAGATCAATTGAGCTTGGCAGAACTAACACAGGTATTAGAAACGGCAAGAGCTGCAGTAGAGTGGAGCGCAGCTATGGTAAAAGCGAATTATCAAGAAGTGGTTAATACATATACCACATTTGAGCCCAAAGCATATGCATTTATAGATGATAGAATTAGAGGTTCTGTTGCCTTACATTTAGGACAAAGTGTAGGTGAACTTGGTGATTTTATTTCACAAGAATCTGCCTTGACGAATAAAGTGATGGACATTGCCAACCAAAGTACATTTAGAGGGTTGAACCCTGGGTATGCATTTGGGGAGTTGGTCGTTGTTGATGGCTCATCTGAAGATATTGAAGTATCGGCAGATAAGATTTATATTTTTCAAAGATCACCATCAGATTTAAAACCTGTAGCTGGTATTGCAACTGTGGCAGAGGGTAATATGGTTTCACACGTGCAGTTATTGGCACGTAATTTAGGTATACCGAATGCTGCCTTATCTGATCAAAACCTTCAAAGTTTAAAGAAATATGATGGTGACCGCGTGTTTTATGCGGTTTCTAATAAGGGAAATGTGATCTTGAAACCAGAATCGCAGATGACGGATCAAGAACGCGGACTATTCGTAAAGAAAGAACGTAATACCGATAAGATCGAAGTGCCTGTTGAAAAGATTCAATTAGGCAATACAGATGTTTTAAACATGCGCGATGTTGATGCTAGCGATTCAGGAGCTTTATGCGGACCAAAAGCGGCTAACCTAGGGCAGTTGAAAAAGATGTTTCCTGAGCAGGTGGTTGAGGGATTGGTGATTCCGTTCGGAATTTTTAGGGATCATATGGATCAACAAATGCCTGGTGAAAATAGCTCGTATTGGGAATATTTGAATGCCATGTTCAAAGAAGCCGATCGCATGCGAAATGCAGATGTGCTAGAACCCGAAGTTGAGAATTATCAGTTACGACAATTAGAAACCTTAAGAGGTGCTATCAAAAAAATGCCGTTGAAAGAAGATTTTATGAATCAGCTTGAAAGCAAATTCAAATCTGTTCTTGGGTCGGACTTCGGAAAAATACCCGTGTTCTTGCGTAGCGATACCAATATGGAGGATCTTAAAGAATTTACTGGCGCAGGATTAAACTTAACATTATTCAATGTGCTGGATAAAGAGAAAGTTTTAGAAGGCATAAAAGATGTTTGGGCTTCACCATATACTGAACGTAGTTTTAAATGGAGACAAGTGTATTTGTTGAATCCTGAGAATGTATTTCCTTCTATTTTGGTGATACCAAGTGTAGATGTAGATTATTCGGGAGTTCTAATTACAAAAGGAATCAATTCGGGTAACGATAAAGATTTAACGGTAGCTTTCAGTAGAGGAGCAGGCGGTGCAGTAGATGGTCAGTCCGCAGAAACATATACTATTTACGATAGTAATGGTTATCGTTTATTGGCGCCGGCTCGTGAACCAATGTACAATACCTTACCATCTAACGGTGGTACGGGCAAGAAAGTGGCAACGTTCCAGAATAGAGTAGTGAATGAAAAGAACATGAGAGATATTAAAATATTAGCGAATACCATTCGTGAAACTTTACCTAAAGAAACAAATTCAAATTATGAAGGTGCTTATGATGTAGAGCTTGGTTTTAAAAAAGATAAATTATGGTTGTTTCAAATAAGACCATTTGTTGAAAATAAAAAAGCATTGAGTTCTGGGTATCTAGAATCTATTACACCGAGAATTAATACAGAGAAAGAAATCTCGTTAAATACAAAATTGTAATGCAGAGAATACTAATATTATTGATTGTAGTTATAAGTGCATCTGCATTTACAACATCTACCTATTATCCAATAGATGGTTACGAGCGAACAGGTATTAAACGTTTAAAGCGTTTAGAAATGATTAAAAGTGGGGAGATAAAAGATGCGACCGCTTTACCTGCAGGAGCAATGAAATCTTACAATGACATTCAATTAAATCTACTATCGAGAAAGAATGATAGTGCCACGGGGTTAATGCAGGTGAACGAAGATTTTCAGAAAGAAATCAGTGCACTCTTCCGTGGTTTAGATAAAAGTTATTCATTGACTGTTTTAGATATTTCTGACCCTGAAAATGTTCGCTATGCAGAACGAAATGAAGCAGCAGGTTATCAGCCCGGTAGTGTTGGTAAATTGGCGGTATTATTAGGATTGTTTACACAGTTGGAGAAAATTTATCCAGATTCATTCGAGAAAAGAACTGAATTGTTGAAGAATAAAACTGTAAAAGCGGGAGTTTGGGGCTTAACAGATGAACACACGATACCTATTTATAATATTGAAAAGAATACCTTGGTAAAGCGACAGGTAATTGCTAGTGATGTATTCTCATTATATGAGTGGGCAGATCATATGCTGTCTGTAAGTAATAATGGTGCGGCAAGTATTGTTTGGAGAGAAGCACTTTTGATGGCGGCTTTCGGTGAAAAATACCCAGAGATGACCCAAGAAGATGCGGATACTTACTTTAAAGAAACACCTAAAAAGGAGCTAACGGACTTAAGTAATGATGTTGTCAACTTGCCGTTGCGCGATTTAGGTATCACATCTGATGAATGGCGACTAGGTAGTTTCTTCACTAGAGGTGCAAATACCTATGTAGGTGATAAGGGCGGTAGTATAGGTTCTCCACAGGGGTTAATGAAATTCTTGGTGCAATTAGAACAAGGTAAGGTGGTTGATGAAGCTTCTAGTTTAGAAATGAAGCGATTGATGTATATGACCGATCGTAGAATTAGATACGCACAATCGCCTGCATTAAAAGAAGCGGCAGTTTATTTTAAATCAGGTTCGTTGTATAAATGCGATAGAAGCAAAGGTGAATCTTGTGGTAAATACATGGGTAACGTAACCAACTTTATGAATTCAGTTATTATAGTTGAGCACCCAGATAATTGTAGGTATATGGTTGTGCTAATGACGAATGTGCTACGTAAGAATTCTGCCAGTGATCATATGTATTTAGCGGGTAATATTGATAAAATTATTAGAAAGGGTAGAATTTAAACTTCTGATTCATCTGATTTGAATAACCTATTGTGCTATATGTTAATAGGTTATTTTTGTTATAGGAGGTTTTAAATGCCCAATAATACTTAATCTAAAGTTAAAAGTTTTTTTATATCAAAGCACTTGCTTAGTTTTGTAGTGGAATTAGAAATCATGGCACGCAAAAAACAATATAACGAAGCTGAAGTCATAGAAAAGGCAATGCGCCTGTTCTGGCGTAATGGCTATGAGAGCACATCAGTTCGTATGTTGGAGAAAGAAATGGGTATTAACCAGTTTTCCATATATTCTAGTTTTAAAAATAAAGAGGGTGTTTTTTTAGAAAGCATCAAACTTTATAATAATCAAATTAAAACCATTACCAATACCTTGGAAAACTCTAATAATGGAGTAAAAGGTATTAAAGAATATTTTCTTGATTTTCTTGATTTTTCTAGAGAAGGCGCAATTTTTAAAGGATGCCTGGTTACCAATACTGTAAATGAAATAAAAGAAGATTCCAGCCCTGTAATTATGGCGGCGTTAAAACGCTTTTCTTTAAATATTAGAGAATTGTTTGTAAGGAATCTAAAACAAGACGACTTAAGGGATGTAAAAGAAATAGAAGCGCAAGCAGACTATTTAATGAATGCTCTTTTAGGTCTATCGATTTCATCGAAAGTGTTTAAAGAGGAACAGCTGAAAGACATTATTAAGATTACATTTTTACACTTATAACTTTTTTTTTGAGCAATAACTAAGCAGTCGCTTAGATTTAACATAAATATAATAATTAATAGAAATAATAAGATTATGACAACTTTAAAAGTACACGACATTGAATCTGCACCAGAAGGTAGCAAAGGATTATTAGAGAACTCTCAAAAATCATTTGGTATGATCCCTGGTTTGCACGGGGTGTTGGCGGCTTCTCCACAAATTTTAGAAGCATACCAGACATTACATAAACTATTTACTGAAACTTCTTTTAACAACGATGAGTTGACAGTAGTATGGCAGACAATCAATGTAGAGCATGCTTGTCATTACTGTGTACCAGCGCACACGGGTATTGCTAAAATGATGAAGGTTGATGATGCTATTACAGAAGCATTACGTAACGAAACTCCTTTGGCAGATGAAAAATTAGAAGCATTAAGAACTATGACATTGACTATAGTTCGTAACCGTGGTAATGTAACGCAAGAAGATCTAGATACTTTTTATGCAGCTGGTTATGGTGAGCAACAAGTATTGGAAATTATCTTAGGCTTATCTCAAAAAGTGATCAGTAACTACACAAACCATATTGCACATACGCCAGTAGACGCACCTTTTCAAGGTTTTGCATGGTCTAAATAATTGAGGTTTCAGTTTCCCCTCGAAACCATATGTTGATTGAGTGATTATTTGTAGCCTTCCGTCTTTAGGCGGAAGGCTATTATTTTCTCGAATAAATTTATCAAAAACTTAAACTTATATATGAGCACAACAATAGAAAATAAAGTAGCTTTAATAACTGGTGCCAATAGAGGTATCGGTAAAGCGATAGTAGAGTCATTTATAAATCACGGTGCTAAAAAAGTGTATTTGGCAGTACGTAATACCGATTCTACAAAAGAATTAGAAGACAAATACGGTGATAAGGTAGTGACTCTGAAAGCAGATGTTTCTGACACAAAATCTATACAAGATTTGGCTAAGCAGGCAAATGATGTAGATATCGTCGTTAATAACGCGGGTATAGGTACACCTTATGCCACTGTAGGTGAAGATGTAGAAAAAGATTTCATGCAACAATTACAGGTAAATGCCTTTGGTTTTTTACGTGTAGCGAATGCATTCGCTAAAACATTAGAGGATAAAAAAGGAGCGTTGGTTCAATTAAATTCTGTAGCATCTATTAAAATTTTTCCTCAATTATCTACCTATTCTGCCTCAAAGGCAGCATCCTATTCCTTGACGCAAGGTGTAAGAGCGGATTTGGGAGCAAAAGGAGTTAGCATTTTAAGTGTACACCCTGGTCCTATAGATACTGATATGGCTGCAAAAGCAGGATTTGAAGGTGCTGCGGCTACCTCAATTGTATCGGAAGGAATTGTAAAATCATTGGCTGAGGGAGATTTTCACTTGTTTCCAGACGATATGGCGAAACAATTTGAAGGAGCTTATCAAGGGTTTGCAGAGAATATAGTTTTATCGGATTAGAACAAACAAAAATTAAAGGGTTCTGCGTAAGTAGGATTGAATTTTATTAACCTAAATAGATCGAAATGAAAAAAATAGCAATAAACGGAATGGGGCGTATAGGTCGCGCTTCTTTAAAGGTGATTTTGGATACTCCAGAATTAGAGTTAGTGGCGGTAAACGACATCGTATCTGTAGAGAATATAGCTTATTTACTTAAGTATGATTCAGTTTATGGAATTTATGAAAAAGAGGTTTCTCATGATGATAACAACTTGATTATAGATGGTCAAAAAATTCAATACAACTCGCAACGTAATCCTGAAGATTTACCCTGGGCATCACATGAAATTGATGTCGTAATTGAAAGTACTGGTTTCTTTACCAAAAGCGAAGACGCTAAAAAACACATTAAAGCAGGTGCTAAATCTGTTATTATTTCTGCACCAACAAAAAGTGAGGACATACCAACGGTAGTTCATGGTGTAAATACGGAAGCTGGAGAAACTAACATATTTTCATGTGCTAGTTGTACAACAAATAACATAAGTCCTGTTGTTGAGATTTTAAGTCGTAGAATTGGTATTAAGAAAGCTATCATGACTACGGTACACGCCTATACGGCATCGCAAGGTATTGTAGATTCTCCATCACAGAAGAACTTAAGAATGGGGCGTGCCGGTGCGGCGAATATAGTACCAACATCTACTGGTGCAGCAATTGCAACCACTAAAGCTTTGCCAGGTTTAGCCGGTAAATTTGATGGTGTTGCTTTACGTGTTCCTATTCCGGTAGGTTCAATGTCCGATCTAACATTTGTAATGGAACA
This sequence comes from Maribacter sp. Asnod1-A12, assembly GCF_045063735.1. Classification (NCBI taxonomy): domain Bacteria; kingdom Pseudomonadati; phylum Bacteroidota; class Flavobacteriia; order Flavobacteriales; family Flavobacteriaceae; genus Maribacter; species Maribacter sp. Asnod1-A12. The sequence continues at coordinate 398,441 of NZ_JBEFNZ010000006.1, read as the reverse complement.
TGATATTACACCAGAAGCTATTAATGCTATTTTTAGGGAAGAAGCGGCTACTAAAAGATATCAAAATGTTCTTGCTACAACAGATCAGCCTTTGGTATCTTCTGATATTGTGAAAAATCCGCATGCATCTACAGTAGATTTAGGTATGACTAGAGTCGTAGATGGCGATTTATTAAAAGTGATGACGTGGTATGATAACGAATGGGGATTCACCAATCAAATGATTCGTCAAATTTTATCAGAAAACTAGAATAAACGAGGTAGCGTTTCTTGATTGAATAGAACCGCTACTTTTTTCAACTTTAAAAACTCAGAAAATGATAAAGGTATCTGTAATGTATCCGAACAGCGAAGGCGTAAAGTTCGATACGGAATATTATAAAAATACACACTTGCCAATGGTTCAAAAACTAGTGGGTAGTGCATTGAAAGGATTGGAATTGGATCTTGGTGTTGGTGGCAGAGCGCCAGGCGAAGCTGCACCCTATGTAGCCATTGCTCATTTAAAGTTTGATGATGTAGCTTCTTTTCAAGCGGCATTTGGTCCTCATGCGGCAACATTTGCGGCAGATGTTAAAAATGATAGCAATGTACAAGGTGAGATTCAGATCAGTGAATTGGTAACATTTTAAGAGATGAAAGAGAAATTAAAAATAGATATCGTTTCTGATGTAGTTTGCCCATGGTGCATTATTGGGTATAAGCGTTTAGAAAAAGCGATTTCAGAACTAGGTATTGAAGATAAGGTAGAGATTGAATGGCAACCATTTGAGCTAAACCCGGGCATGCCACCAGAAGGGCAAGACCTTACGGAACATATTGCCGAAAAGTATGGTTCTACTATAGAACAACAACAAGCATCGCAACAGAACATGACCGATATTGGGGAAGAACTTGGTTTTAAGTTCGACTATTTTGAAGGTATGCGTATGGCGAACACATTTGATGCTCATTTGTTGTTAGAATATGCTAAGGATTTTGGAAAACAGACCGAATTGAAAATGCGATTGGTTACTTCTTTCTTTACCGAAAGAAAAGATGTTTCTGATAGAGCTGTTTTGAAAGAAGCTTTAATAGCGGTCGGTTTAAATGCAGATGAGGCACTGGCTAGATTAGACAGTGAAGAAGCGAGATTTGAGGTAAGAAACAAACAGGGTGAATGGAAGAATATGGGTGTAAACTCTGTGCCTACTATCGTCTTTAATATGAAAAGTGCAGTAACAGGTGCACAACCCGTTTCTACTTTTAAACAAATACTTGGTGAACTAATTGCCAATTAATAAAAATATAAATTCGTCTATCATGAGCACAACAATTAAAGGGGAGCTAGATGCATTATTAGCGGTAAAACGCCAAGAAGCAGCTGTGAAGTTTACTGATGAGAAAAAGCAAATCTATGCTGAGGGTATTAGTAGTGTTGCGGCATCTGGTGTATTGGAAAATGCACTCAATGTCAATAGTAAAGCACCTAACTTCACCTTGAAAAATGCATCGGGCAAATCGGTTTCTTTGTATGAGGAACTTAAAAACGGACCCGTAGTTTTAACATGGTATAGGGGAGGATGGTGTCCGTATTGTAACATCACACTACATTATTTACAAGAGAAACTACCTGAATTTAAAAAAGCGGGTGCAACCTTAATTGCACTTACGCCAGAGTTGCCAGATAACTCACTAAGTACAGCAGAAAAGAATTCTTTAAAGTTTTCTGTTTTGAGTGATGTGGGTAATGGTGTTGGAAAAGAATATGGTGTAGTATATTCCTTGACCGATGAGGTTGCTGCAATGTATGAAGCAGGTTTTGGTTTAAGTAAGGTAAATGGAGATCATAGTAATGAACTGCCATTGGCTGCAACTTATGTGATCGATACCGATGCCATTATACAATATGCATTTTTAGATGCAGATTATACCGAAAGAGCAGAAGTGTCAGAAATATTAACGGCTTTAGAAAAGTTGAAATAGCATAAGGAACTAGTTAACTACCAATAATTATGAATGCGAACAAAATAATCTATTATGTAGCTACAGGTATTTTTACCTTGGTCATATTGTTTTCAGCAGGTATGTATTTTTTTAATCATGAATATATTAAAGGAGCCTTTACTAGTTTGGGTTACCCTACATATTTAATTTATCCGTACGCTACTGCAAAGTTGATCGGGTTATTTGCCATATGGAATCCTAAGTTTCATATTATAAAAGAATGGGCGTATGCCGCATTTTTCTTTGCGGTTACATTAGCATTTTTTGCACACATTATGGTAAGTGATGGGGAACAAATGGCAGCTGTAATTGCTTGGGTGGCATTGGTTGTTTCTTATATCTTTAGCAAAAGGATTTAAACGCATTAAATGAAGATTGTAATATGGGTATTGCTATAGCGAATAAAAATATACGACCTAAAGTGTTGTTCTTTGATGTCAACGAAACACTTTTAGATCTTACAAAAGTTCAAAAAAAAGTAGGAGAAGCTTTAGGCGGAAGAGAAGATTTGCTCTCCCTTTGGTTTACGACTATGTTACAGTATTCATTAGTAACTTCGGCAAGTGGTCAGTACAAACCATTTGATCATATTGGTGCCGCCGCATTACAAATGGTGGCGGCAAATGTTGATATTTCCCTAACGGAAGAAGAGGCACGCAAAACTATTTCTGCGTCTATGGGTAATTTACCAGCGCACCCAGAAGTAAAAGAAGCACTTACACAATTGAAAACTGCCGGTTACAAATTAGTAGCCTTCACCAATTCATCTAAAGACGGATTAAAAAAGCAATTTGAATATGCGGGATTAACCGAGTATTTTGATGAAATGCTAAGCGTGGAACCAACGGGAAAATTCAAACCCTTTACAGATACGTACGCATGGGGAGCAAAACAAATGGGCTTGGAACTAGAAGAGTGTATGCTCATCGCAGCTCACGGTTGGGATGTTGCTGGAGCACTTTGGGCAGGCTGGAGAGCAGCGTTTATAGGTAGACCAGGGCAGCAAGAATATCCTTTAGCGCCAAAAACAGAAATAGTAGTGTCTGATTTAAAAAAAGCAGCAGACATTTTAGTTACTTACAAGTAAAAACTCTTGCCATTTCATTTTCAAATTAAAAGCATCTAAGAATATGTATCTTTGTTTTACCATTAACTAAAGAAAGTATTACATGTTTAAAAGAACACTATTTGTTGCCCTAATTGCACTTACCCTAACTTCATGTTGGAAAGATAAAAGTCCGGAAGACCTTATTCGTTTAAAAGATAAATTTAAGTCTCAAGTAGACGATTTTGAGAATAAGAAAGAGACCGCGAACAAAAATGTAAATAAAGGTCTAGAATCTCTAAACGCTTTAAAAAGCGCTTTGGAAGATACCAAGAATGAAGATAAGGAATTCGCCAAGGTATATGGAGATTGGGAAAAAGTAGATCGTAGAGTTAATAACTTGAATAAGGAGTACGAAGACTTAAAAGAGAAAGCTTCCAATCTGTTCACGGCAATGGAGACACAGACCAATAGCCTAAGTGATGAAAAGAGTAAAAAAACACTCTTGGGTGCTATAGAAAAGGCGCGTACCAAATATAACGCAACATTAGCGAATACTTCTACGGCTATAGAAAAATTAAGGTTGTTGCATGGCGATGCCGTTGAGGTCGTTAAAGCATTAGAAGTGGCTGCAGCCCTTAACTCTTTCGATAATATCAATGATCAAATGAAAAGCATTGAAGGTCGTGTAGACGGTATCATGCAAGAATTGAACGTTGCCGTTGTAGAGAGTAAGAAATTATACGAGAAGAAAATCACCGAATTAGGGGAAGAATAGTTTAGATTTTTAGTTTTTTCTAGAAGAAAGCCAGTATGTGTTCATACTGGCTTTTTTTTGTGATGTACATTCTTTAGAATAGACCATTTTTTACGCAACAAATTAGATTCCAGTGCGTTAAATATTTTAAGCCTTTCTAAAGAGAAAATTCCATGATACATAGATTATTTTATATAGGTATTCTATCTATACTTTTAAGCTGTCAATCAGATGATTCTATCTCAACTGATTCTAATGAGCCAACCCCTACAGAAGCCGCTACTTATTTTCCGCCTATTAATACAAATGACTGGGAAAGTGTATCACCTTCAGAATTGAATTGGAATGTAGATAAACTTGCAGAATTAGAAGATTTTCTTATTGCCGATGATACCAAATCTTTTATGGTGTTGGTCGATGGTAAAATTGTGGTAGAAGAATATTATAACGAACATACTGTTAACGATACTTGGCAGTGGAATAGTGCCGGGAAAACTTTGGTAACGGCTACCACTGGTATTGCGCAACAAAACGGATTAATAGATATAGATAATAAGGTGTCTTATTATATTGGTACCGAGTGGACAAGTGCCGCAATAGAACAAGAAAATTTAATTACCGTAAAGAGTTTGTTGACTATGACCTCTGGTTTAGACGACGAACCTCAATTGGTAATCAAAGCGAATTTGGTTTCCCTTGCCGATGCGGGTACACGCTGGGCTTATGGTAACGTATTTCAACGATTAATGAATGTAGTTGAAGATGCAAGTGGAACCGAATTTGAAACTTATTTTAATACCGAATTAGCGGCTAAAATAGGTATGGATGGATTCTGGAATAACGGATTTATCTATCGTATATACCATAGTAATACAAGAAGTATGGCAAGATTTGGGTTACTTGCTTCACATTATGGAAATTGGGACGGAGATCAAATTGTAGATGAAGATTTCTATTTAGAAAGCACAACAACTTCTCAAGATATAAACCCGGCTTATGGCTATTTATGGTGGTTAAATGGAAAAAGTGACTTCATGTTACCATCTACGCAAACAGAATTTCCGGGATCTCTTATTCCGAATGCACCAGCAGATATGATTGCAGCTTTAGGTAAAGATGAACAGCGCATCTACATTGTACCTAGTGAGAATTTGGTAATTATAAGAATGGGTGAGGCTACGGGATCTGAAGAAAATTTTGCATTATCATCTTTCGATAATGTTTTTTGGGAGAAGTTTAATGAGGTAATTAATTAGTAGAAAAATGAACTAAGAGATATCTCTTTGTCTTTTAAAAGACTTTTGATAACCAACATATCTTCATAAATAATTAAGGTTATTACATGGCGATGTCGTTGAGATTGTAAAAGCATTAGAGGTGGCTGTAGCCCTTAATTCTTTCGATAATATCAATGATTAAAAGAAAAGCATAGAAGGCCGTGTAGACGGAATCATGCAAGAATTGAACGTTGCCGTTTTAGAGAGCAAAAAGGTATATGAGAAAAAAATTACAGAATTAGGAGAGTAGTATCACTTCTATACTTTTTAAATAAAAAACAGCTATTATTATATAATACTGGCTGTTTTTTATTTTGACAAACTGGTTTTCTTTAGTTTTCGACTTCGTTGCTAAAGGTAGTTAGCACTATTATGCCTGTAGATTATAAAAATGTATAGTCTATAATTATAATTAACAAACGGTAGATTAAAATGACAGAATGTAATTTCGAAATTAAGATGAACTAGTTTTTTTATGTATTGATATGAGTCTAGAAGAAGGTTTAACTTAATATTTCAACTATTTTAGTCTGATAAATAAGGATTTAAATAACAATTGATCTCAATTTAAATTTATAAAATGATAAAGAACATGTTAGTAGCTCTGTTAATTTTATTTATAAGTTTTGTACATGGTCAGGAAAATTATATCGTAATTATTAATAATGATTCAATTAAGGCTAAGTTGAATAGTGAAATTCAATATAAAGTTTCTTCACGAAAAGACTTGACTATTAAAATTGTTCAGCCGGATATATTAACGTATTCAGATGATATGATTTCTTTTAGCTACGATAAATCCCTTAGTGTGTCCAACTCTAAAATTGATGAAAATATTGAGCAATGTATGATTATAAAATCGACTGGTAATGGGTTTATGGTACAAAAATATCATACAATTAATCCAACCAATTTAACACAGTTGATGTTACAAGAAATTATAAAAGAGAGTATTAGCTATGGCTATACAAAAGTTGAAGAAACATTTAAAAAGAAACTGAAAAGTGGTCAAACAATTGAAGGGATTCAAGCTACGTTGACTTATAATGGAGAAAAGGAAATATATACGGTAGCAACCTTTGGAGAAAAAGATAAAGGTATCATCGTAGTAACGATGTTTTTAAATGAAGCATATATTGATGATAAGGAAATAATTGATTTATTTCTAAAAACACTTGAAATCAAAAAATAATCGTTTTTCAGAGGTGAATAGTTTAGGGGGTAAACAATTTAAATAAAAATGATCGAAATTATACTTTCTGTTTTAGTGGATTTCGGACTTATTAGAGAAGATTACAAACATCGAAAGCTAATTAGTAAGAAAGAGAAAGAAGACGGAAGAAAAAGAACCGTTCAAAAATACCTATTTCAGCCAAGTTCAATAGTTACAATAATTCTTATAGTGCTATTTTCGTGTAGTGCGTTTCTTTTTGTTAGTTATCAAACCAATTCTATGTTTCCAAAAAAAACTTCAAAAGAGTTGGCAGAGATACATATTAGAATGGAAAAATGGAAGGAAAAATTTGGTTACTATCCGCTTAGTTTAGAAGAGCTAATTGGTAATGGTCCAATTAGACAAGAATGGAACAATGATGCATGGCATAGACCTTATAAGTATAGTGTTTCTGAAGACGGAAGTACTTATTTAATACTTTCTGCAGGTGCTGATGGACAATTTGAAACGGAAGATGATGTCAAATAGTTTCTAATCTAATCCTATTATTTGAAGGTAAAACCAAAAAGCAATCAAATTAAAATAAACCAACGTGAAAGATGGAATTATATTTTGGGATATAGACCCTGAAATTTTTACGCTATTTGATACTTTTCCGATAAGATACTACAGCCTTTCATGGGCTATTGGTTGTGCTTTGTGCTATCTTATTGTTAAGAAAGTTTATCAAGAAGAGAAAATACCGCTCGAAAATTTGGAGCAATTGTCAATGTACATTATTGCAGGTGGATTTTTAGGTGCGCGTTTGGGGCATTGTTTCTTTTATGAGCCTCAGTATTACATGCAAAACCCAATTGAAGTTCTATTGCCTATTAGAAAGGTTGGTGAATCGATTCAATTCATAGGTTTTCAGGGTCTTGCAAGTCATGGTGGATTAATCGGAATTGTAATTGCCATTGTCATTTATGTTAGAAAAACTAAAACAAATATTTTATGGATAATGGACAGGGTAGCTCTTGGTTCTGGTTTAATGGCGGCAAGTATAAGAATTGGAAATTTCATGAACTCTGAGGTATATGGTAAACCGACAAGTGGAAACTGGGGTGTAGTTTTTGAAAGAGACGACTTAATACCAAGACACCCGACACAACTCTACGAAGCGGCAGCCTATGTACTGATTTTTATAGTACTTGTTTTTGTTTATAAATCTAAAAAGATAAAAAAGAGGAATGGACTTATGGTTGGAATTTTCTTTGTTATGATGTTTACAGCGAGATTTATGATTGAATTTGTAAAGGAAAATCAAGTGGCATTTGAAGATTCAATGTCAATTAATATGGGGCAAATTTTAAGTATTCCGCTTATACTTTTAGGGTTTGTGCTTATGTATTATCATAAAATTTCATGGCTAACTAAAACTTCAGATTAAGGTTTAGAAAGTATTTAAAAGAATACAAATGAGAAAATTTGTTACATTAGCTTTGTTGTCCGGGTTGGTTGTTTTTGGTTGTAATATTGATAAATCAAGTTCTAAGGTTACGCAAGAAACTCTTACTGTACACAAAAGTAAAACGGATACCTTAATTGAATATCTTAGACCTTTCAAAGCCGAACTACCTACTATCGGACTTTTAATGTACAATGGTGTTTTGCAAAGCGAGGTTATCGCTACATCTGATGTTTTTTCGAAACCTTCAGAAGAGGGTAAACAACTTTTTAATGTTATAACTATAGCAGAAACAGAGACTTCAATAATAACCGAAGAAGGTATACGCTTTATACCTGATTATACATTTAAAAATTGTCCGAAATTAACTGCCTTGTTTGTGCCAAGTGCTTATGATATGTTCGCACAAGTTCATAATAAAGAGATTGTAGAATTTATTAAACAGAGAAATGAAGAGACAACCTTTACCGTTAGTAATTGTGCCGGTGCACAATTAATTGGAGAATCTGGCATCGCAGACGGTTATAAAATTGTCACATGGATCGGCGGTGGAGAGCAATTGCAGAATGACTATCCAAATTTAAAAGTACAAAATGATAGCTTAGTCTCTTTTGTGAAAGATGGCAAGTTTTTGTCTTCTAACGGTAATTTGGCAAGCTATATAACCGCCTTAGAGTTGCTTGAAGTAATGACAGATGAAGAACATAGAAAATTTGTAGAAAGTTACCTGTACCTTGAGCTACTCCAAAATTGGGAATAATAATATAGTGGTTAAAAAGTGGTTGTATTTTTTTCATAATTCTTTTCAGAACTTTATCCTGTAGTTAGAAAATAGGGTATATTCATTCATTGAAACGAAATGGATAATTACCTTTCATTTAATGTATGCTTATAGATGACAAGTGAACTAAAACAAAGGGTCTTTGTAAAGATGAAGTCCTTAATTGCTTCTACGAAAACATATATAGTTTTATTGATTTTGGCGGTTGGCTTACTTCTTTACACGGTAGCAGTTGGTTACAATCAAGTTCAAAGACTTCATAAAACCGGTGCTTTGGTTTCTCATACACTTGAAGTACAACGGTCTATTGTAGAACTTTCGGCGAAGTTTAATGAAATCGAAGCTATTCAGCTTAAAAAACTATTTGAAGAAGAAGAAAGTAATCTCTCTGGTATTATCGTTACAGAGTTAGGTCAGTCATTAAATCGCCTAAAAAAACTTACCTCAGATAACGATGCGCAACAAGAGCGTGTTGAAGCTTTGAAATTGCTGCGAGATAAAATTGAGCTAGAAATAGATACCACTACAACTATTCTTGATACCACTAACATAGAAGACAGTTTAAAGCTAAAAGATAGTATAGTAATTAACCTAGCTGGTATGCGATTTAAGCGTAAAGGGCGTATTGCAAAGATTGTGGCAGAATCTCAAGTCATTAAAGATAGAATGCTTTCAGAAGAGAACTATTTAATGGTGGCACGTAAAGAAGAATATACTTCGCAGTCATTTTTAACGCCATTATCATCATTACTGGTGGCTTTAACGGCTTTGGGTATATTTTTAATAGGTTCAATAAGTATTTATAGACAGCGTGGTGAAATTGATGAAGTAACCAGTGAGGTTTTTAATAAAAATAAAAAATTAGAAGAGACCGAAGATTTTTTAAAAGGAGTATATAAAAGCTCTAACAATGTTATAAGTCATTTTGAGCCTATTTTAGATTCACTAGGAAAGATTGTAGATTTTCAATTTCGATATACGTCTAATGCTATTGAAAGAGTAACGGGTTCTGAACAAGAAGATGTTATTGGTGGTTCACTTTTAAAGATGTATCCAATGGTTCAGGAAAATGGTCTTTATGAATTGATGAAAAAATGCTTTTTGACTGGTGATAATCAAGAACATGAAAGTGTTTATGTTTTTGAAGGTAAAGAAAAATATATTCAAAATACAATTGTAAAATCTGCTAATGGAATAACCAATACAGCTTGGGACACTACAAAGGTTAAAGAGGGAGAAAAAACACTTCAAAAACTAAATGAAGATCTAAGTCTTCAAAATACCATTTTTAAAGAAGCTGAGAACGTAGCGGGCGTAGGTAGTTTTATCTGGTACCTTGATGATGGCTCAGCGACGGTATCTGATAATTTTTATAGAATTTTAGATGTTGAACCAAATGAATTTGAGGTAACTTTTGATAGCTATAAAGAATTTATACACCCAGAGGATGTTTCTATTTTTGATGCTTTAAGTAGAAAACAAGAAGATAAAGGTATGTCTGCTTTATTTACATATAGAGTTTGTACTAAAAATAAAGGCGTAAAGCATCTTGATCTAAAAGGAAGATACGTAAAGATTGATAATAGACCGGTATCTGTAGGTATAGTTCAGGATATTACGAATAAGGTAGAAAAAGATAGGGCACTCTTAGATAGTTATGAGAAATTAAAATTAAGTAATGAAGAATTAGAATCTTTTAATAGAGTTGCAAGTCACGATTTACAAGAGCCATTACGAAAAATACAGATGTTTATTTCTCGTATTGAAGATGATGAAGAGCACAGTATGCCTAATGCAGTACAAGGATACTTCAGTAAAATAAAAGTAGCCACATTTAGAATGCGCGAATTAATTCAGAATCTTTTATCTTATTCTAGAATAGATAAAGTGAATTCAAAATTTGAGCGCGTTGCTTTAATTGATACAATAGCTAAAGTAGAAGAAGAACTTTCTCAACTAATAAAAGATACAGCTACTACCATTTCGTATAATAATTTGCCAGTAATTAACGGTATTCCATTTAAAATCGAACAGTTGGTTACCAACTTGATAAGTAATTCTATTAAATATCGTAAAGATAATATTTCACCAGAAGTAACTATTTCTTCAGTTAGATTGAGAGGTAGCGAAATCGAAGAAACATTTATTAAAAATTCAGAATACTATTATAAAATATCTTTTAGGGATAATGGAATTGGTTTTGACCCAGAATTTGCTAGTAATATTTTTGAGGTTTTTCAAAGATTACATTCTAAAACGGAATATTCAGGTACAGGCATAGGACTTTCAATTTGCAAAAAGATTGTAGAAAAACATAATGGTTATATATATGCTATAGGAGAAAAGGAAAAAGGATCGATTTTCATTATATACCTCCCTACCGTTTAATCGATTTTTCATACATCTAGTATAAGATGCAATTGTTGTATTTATTATAACCGTTGTTTTAGGTCGATCGTTCTTTCAAGAAAGTTTTTTTTTAAGTCAGCGTGCATTGGTCAGATACTTTTAATAAGTAATGTTTTGTAGTGTAACAAGTAACTTAGTTGAATAAAAAATTTAAAATGGAAAAGAAAATCGGACTTAAAGACGCAATCTCTATAGGTATTGGTGGTATGGTCGGTGGCGGAATTTTTGCTGTACTTGGGCTAGCGGTTTCTTTGGCCAAAGGAGGAACCCCGGTAGCATTTTTATGGGCAGGTATCATTGCAATGTTAACGGCTTATTCGTATGCTAAACTTTCAAAGAAATATCCAGAAAATGGTGGCACTGTAAAATTTGTTCATCAACAATTTGGTAGTGGTATTTTTGCTGGCGGTATCAATAACTTATTATGGATTAGTTATATAGTTATGTTGGCGCTATATGCATCGGCATTTGGATCTTATGCGACCGAATTGATTACCCTTTCAGATTCACAAGAAATTGACACACGTATATTTCAAACTTCAATATTGCTTATCGCATTATTCATTAATTATTTAAGTATAAAATTGGTTAGTGAAATAGAATCTATAGCAGTAATCATTAAACTCTTTATTTTAATTGCATTCATAGGTGTTGGTTTTTATGGCTTATCCATCCATCCAGAAAACCTAAAACAATTGTCTCCGAGTAATTGGGAGAGCCCTATTTTAATACTTTCAGGAGGTATGGTCATTTTTGTGGCTTACGAAGGGTTTGAGCTAATTGCAAATTCTATATCCGATTTAAAAGATAAAGAGAAGAATACCGAAAAAGCATATTTTGGCGCGGTAGGCTTCGTAATAGTTTTATATATCTTAATTGCAATTGTAACCGTTGGGGCTTTACCATTTGAGCAAATTGCGAATGCTGAAGATTATGTTCTGGCAAAAGCGGCAGAACCTACTTTAGGTCAAATAGGGTTTACTATAATTACTGTTACCGCATTGATTTCAACTTTTTCGGCTATTAATGCCACAGTTTTGGGTAGTGGAAGAGTAAATTATGATATAGCCGAAGATGATGAGTTGCCTAAGTATTTCTGTCATATGTTTTGGGGCAAGCCTATAGGGTATTTAATAACGGCAATACTTTCTATTGCATTGGTTAACTCCTTTAATCTTCAAAGTATATCTACGGCAGGTAGTGCAGGGTTCTTATTGATTTTTTGCATTGTAAATTATATAGGATTCAAAAAACATAAGGAACTGGATTCTAAAAGCTATGTGCATTTATTTGCCTGTATACTTTGTTTGTTGGCATTCGTTACTTTGATTGTTCAACAGTTTTCTGATAATAGAGTTGGGGTTTTAACCGCATTGGGTATTATTGTTTTCTGTTTTTTCCTTGAAACTGTATACAAAGCAACAAAGCCAAAAGTAGTGTAGTTGATGAGCTATTTCTAAGGCATTATATAATAATTAGTAAGGCGATATTTTGCAAGCACAGAAAGATGCACAAAAAAATGACAGAGCGTAAATTTGCAGGTATAGGTGTCTTTATTAGTGTATTCGTATTGTTGATTGTATATTATACAAGTTCTAATATCGGTTTTCCAGATGGTCACTTTACCAAATTTGATGAGTTTTGTAAAGAGGTGCTATTTCCAATTTTTATAGCAGTTAATTTAATATTTATAATAGTGTTTGCTACCTTGTTTTTTGTTAAGAAAAAAGCAAGATATGGCATTGTTTTTTATATGCTTACGTTAATTATATTTTCCGTTATCTTTTATTATTTTTCAATGAATTTAGAAAACGGACAAGGTGGATAGCGCAATTCTAAAATCGTATTAAAACTATATATTTCTAACAATGTGTTATAAAACTTATATATTCATTCATTGCATCAATTGTGATGTTAATAGTTTAATCAGGTTAAATTTAACAAGTTAGTAGTCTATTTGTATTTATTGTAATGATTAAATAATACTAATCACTTGATGTCCACGTTAGTCAATCTTATACTATAACAAATAGTACTTTTAACAGTATATCCTAATTTTGGATATTAAACTTGTCCAACTTTATAGTTTGCTATTCTGCAATTAAAGTTGAAAAAATAAGAGTATAAAAGAAAAAGACTTTATGGTCCATAAAAATGCAGAGGAAGAAAGATTAGCCGTTGAGGATAATTATAAAAATTGGAAAAGATGGGGTCCTTATTTAGCTGAACGTCAATGGGGTACAGTAAGGGAAGATTATAGTCCGCAAGGGCATGCTTGGAGTTTTGTCGGTCATGATAAAGCACGAAGTAATGCGTATAGATGGGGAGAAGAAGGTATTGGCGGCTTTTGCGATTCTAGAGAGATCTTATGTCTGGCACCTGCTTTCTGGAACGGAAAGGATTCTATCTTAAAAGAACGTTTGTTCGGTTTAACTAACGATGAGGGTAACCACGGTGAAGATGTAAAAGAACTTTACTTTCATCAAGTGTCAACACCTACGCACTCTTACGCTAAATATTTATACAAATACCCTCATAAAAAGTTTCCATATACCGAACTGGTTAGAAAAAATAGAAGTAGAAATCGTGAAGAAGCTGAATTTGAAATTTTAGATACCAAGGCTTTTGCCAATAATACGTATTTCGATTGTTTTATTGAATATGCCAAAGAAGATGTTGGTGATATTTTAATGAAGGTTACTGTTGTTAATAGAGGACCAAGAGCTGCCAGTATTCATGTGCTTCCACATTTGTGGTTTCGTAACTTTTGGAAACATAATAAAAGGTTCGAGCGACCTGAGATGAAATCTATTTCAGACGGCTCCGTACAGTCTCGTAGTACGAGAAATGGTCGTTATTATTTTTATCATGAAGATGGTGAGCAACTTTTCTGTGAGAACGAAACCAACAACCAGCGTATTTATGGTGTGCCCAATGAAGTGGATTACGTAAAAGATGGTATCAATGATCATGTTGTTGATGGGCAACCAACGGTAAACCCAGATAAAAAAGGTTCTAAATTTGCCGTGTGGCATAAACTCCGCTTGAAATCAGGAGAAGAAAAATCAATAAAAGTCCGTCTTAGTAAAAAGAAACTTGCCGATCCGTGGGGTGATTATGATGCTATTTTTGAAAAGAGAATTAAAGAGTGTGAAGAGTTTTATGGAGATATCTTAAAAAAGGAACTTCCCGTTCAGCAACAAGAGATTGCCAGGAAAGCTTTTTCAGGTTTACTTTGGACAAAGCAGTTCTACTACTATGATGTCTATAAATGGTTATTTGGCGGACCTGGTGAAGCCAAGCCATATAGAACAGATTCTAGGAATAAGCATTGGGAACATTTGACCAATAGGCATGTAATTTCAATGCCGGATAAATGGGAATACCCTTGGTATGCAGCATGGGATCTTGCTTTTCATATGGCGTCTTTCGTAGAGATTGATCCGTATTTTGCCAAGGAGCAACTGCTATTGGTATTGCGCGAAAGCTATATGCACCCTAACGGACAAATACCTGCTTACGAATGGAATTTTAGTGACGTAAACCCACCTGTACATTCATGGGCAGTGTGGACGGTTTATGAGAAAGATAAAAAGCGAAACGGTAAAGGAGATTTTAGTTTTCTAGAGAAGGCCTATCAAAAGCTATTGGTCAACTTTACATGGTGGGTCAACCAAAAGGATAAAAGCGGAACCAACCTCTTTGAAGGCGGTTTCCTAGGCTTGGATAATATTGGCGTATTCGATAGAAACCACATGCCTGAAGGTATTACACGTATGCAGCAGGCAGACGCTACAAGTTGGATGGCGATGTTTACCTTGAATATGCTTCGTATGTCTCTTGAGCTAGCAAAAGAGAATTCGAATTATGAGGATAGTGTGGCTAAATTTTTTAGACATTTCTTGAATATCGCATGGGCAATGCACCATATCGGTCAAAAAGACATTTCACTTTGGGATGATGAAGATAATTTCTATTACGATGTTGTAGAAATGTCTAATGGTAATACAGACCGATTAAAAGTAAGGTCATTGGTGGGTATTATACCCATGTTCGCTGTAGAGATTATTCACAAGGACTTATTCGATGAGCTAAAGCACTTTAAAGTTAGAGCTGCAGAAATTGTTAGAACTAGACCAGATTTGGCTTCTTTGATTTCTAATATCGAAGAATTTAATTCAGATGGTAATTATCTGTTCTCGATTATGCGCGGATTCCGATTAGAGAAATTGTTGTTTCGTCTACTTGATGAAAAAGAGTTCTTGTCCGATTACGGTATTCGCTCACTTTCAAAATATCATGAAGAACATCCGTATGTTTTTCAACATAACGGGCATCATCACATTTCGTATGAATCTGGGGAAAGTCAATCTAACATGTTTGGAGGTAACTCTAACTGGCGTGGACCAATTTGGCTGCCTTTAAATTATATGATCGTACAATCGCTTCGTAAATATTACTCATACTATGGTAAACAATATGTATATGAATTTCCAACAGGTTCAGGGGTAAAATTAAACTTGAACGAAATTGCAAATGAGATTTCTAAAAGATTGATTAAATTGTTTGAGCCTAATGAAGATGGTAAGTTTGTGTACCACTCAGAAGATACTAATCATGTATTTACTAAAAATGAGCACTTTAAAAAAGAGCATTTCTTTTATGAATTTTTTGATGGGGATTCAGGTAAAGGTTTGGGCGCTTCTCACCAAACTGGTTGGACAGCCTTGGTTGCAAACCTAGTTATGGAACTAGAGGAAAATAGTTAACGTAGACTTTTGTAAAATCTAAAAAAGCGAGGTATGAAAATATCTCGCTTTTTGTTTTTGATACTATACTACAGATGTGATAGCTTCATGTGCCTCTACTGCAAAACTCCTAATTTTAGGATCTTCATCATTTAAATAACTTTCGACTATACTTAAATACCGAGGCTCCTTTTGCTGAGCAATAAGGTAAAGCACTGCAAGTTTTATTTTAAGGTCATTGCCTTGTAGTAGCAATTTAAAGCATTCCAGTTCTGTCGGTATTTTATGCTTTATTTTTTGAAGTTCTTCTTCAGATGAAATATCTAAAGCAGATTCTTCAATAATTGGCAACAGTTTTCGCTTAAGTTCACCGGTCAAAAGGTTGTCCAAGAATTCAATGGCATTGTGCTGTGCTTCTTGTTTCTCGCTCAATAAGCCTTCATAAGCTATACTAACATCTTTTTGATGGTAACGTAAGCCTAAGAGTTTAAAAATACGTTCCAATCCAGAATCTAGTCGGCGTTCTAAAAGTTCTAAAAGACTGGTGCGAGCATCGCGTTCGGCATCGCTAATTTCTTTTTTAGATTTATTTCTATTTCGGTACGATATAATAATCTGCGTATGCATAGACGATAAGGTCTGATGATGTAGTTTACATTCATCAAAAATGACCGAGACCACTTTATATCGATTGAATTTTAATTGCGGATGCGTTGTTCTTATGGCACTTAAAGCACGAATTGCTTCTAAACGAACGGTAAGGTCATTATCTGTTAAAATGGCTAATAAATGATGCACAGCTTCTTTTGAATGAAAAGATTGCATTGCTGCAGGTATAAACCGAAGTACCGTTAAGGGTTGTAAACGTTCTTGCACATTGTTTCGTAACAAAGGTAAAATCTGTACCCCATATTGTTTAAAAGCTTGCATTACAGTTGGCCTATAATTCTTTTGTGCTAAAAACGGAATTATATGTTGAGCTAATGTCGGGTCAGTTGCTACCCCAATGGACTTTATTGTCGTGATTACGATTTCTTCGTTTTCATGATGTAGAAAGGCAATGAGCTTATTGTAGAAAATAGGCATATTTGCCACGCCTAAAATTTCAATGACAGCTACTATGTAAGAGTGATTTTTTTGGTTTGCTTTAATATTCTTGATAGCAACTGAAATACGGTCCAATAACGAATAACGTTGCTTTAAGGAGTAGTTGTTTTTTGCGGCTCTCGCCAAACAGTATAGTGCTGCCATTGCAATTCGCTCATTAGAATGTTCTAAATACGCATCAAAAACGAAAGATTTGTCTTTGTGGGCAAAACTTAAAACATAAGCCAAAGTAGCAATGGTTAATTCTCTATTTTCGATTTTCAATAACTCAGAGACCTCGGCAGTCATACTTTTTGAGTTTAAAAAGTATAAATTCTGAATCGCCGATAACTTCACTTTGTTGCTAGGGTGTTCTAATAATAACTCTACATCATCAGCAAAACGTTTGTCATTAATTTCCATCAATTTTTCGAGCATAAAAAGAATTTGCTCTTCGGTGCCATTTTTAAATACGGTGCGCATGCCAGACACTATAGATACTTTTGATTGGGAGATTTTTTTGGTCTTTTTGCCACTATCTGTGAATACCTCTAAATTCGTTCTAAAGGTTTTGTAATACTCTATTCTAACTTTATAAATGAAATACAACCATAAACATACCAGTACGATGATTAAAACGCCAATATAGAATGAAGGCAGATTTAGCCCACGCACTACAAATATTAATAGGCATCCGGCAATACCTGTGGCTAAACTATCTACTACGACATCGATGAATGATTTCGTCTTATTCTTAAGGTCGAAAGGCAGCGGTAAGGTCAGTAATTCCGAGGCACTTTTATGAATAGACTGTTTTAGTATTCCATCCATAGCCTTAATTACTACCACTGCTGAGAGCTCTGGTAATAATAGAAACAGAATACTTCCTCCGAATATACCAATGGGTAATAAAAGCAATGAAAAACCTACACCCCAAATACCTACAATTCTATGGGTGAAAAATAGCTGTATAATTAGAGATAATAAGTTGAAAGTCGAAAACCAAAAAGCGAAAAATGCAGTAAGGTCGTCGGCATCGGTAATTGCAGATGAGGCAAAATCACTAAACAGGTAATCTACTAATTTGGCAACCACAACACTAACGGCTACTATACTGGCAATGTAGGTAAGGTGTTTAGATTTTAAGATGAGTTTTAATGGCGGCTCTGAAATGTTAGATGCCGACTTGTGTTTCTTGACGCTTCCGTTTTTTCGTACTCTGATATTCCAGATTCTTCTTAATAGCGGAATACAAAAGAAAAGGAGCAGGGCAGCAACGAACATTAAGTTTTCATTGCCAATTAGTTGGGCAAGAATAGAGGTGAGGTATCCGCCGAAAATACCACCAATAATAGCTCCTGATCCAATAAAGCCGAACAGTCTTTTAGCCTCACGAATATTGAATACCAAGTTTGCCAATACCCAAAATTGCGATGCAGATAATACTGCATAAATTGCTACCCATATATAAAAGAAGTAGAGCAACACACCGCTGACCACATCTAGCGAGAGCAGTATACCCAAGCCTATTAAAATGACAATAGAACTAATAATGGTCACCTCAATTACTTTTTTAAGCGGAAATTTTGATACTGCTTTTGAATAGAAATAAGAGGTAGCTACGGCAGTTATTGCAACTAACAAGAAAGCAAAAGGCAATTGTTCAACACCTAGTTCAGAAAGAAAAAGAGCGTTTACCGTAGGTTTTATGATCAGTAATACGGCTATGACCAAAAAAATGTAGGCGAGCATCCAAAGAGATACTTTGAACTCGCCTTCACGTACATCGAATATTTTTTTAATCAGTCTTTCTACCATCAAGAAATGGGCATCTGTATTCCAAGATCTAAAGTACTGGCTTTTTTAACACCTTTTCAATTGGTTTTACTAAATCTCTTATTATTTGTTCTCCATTGGCATCATCTATGAGTGCAACCAAAATGTATCTTCTATTGCTGTCTTCGCCCCAAACCAATATGGAATCTGAATGATAGGTACGCCAAGAGCCCGATTTTCTGAACAACCTGGCATTGGGAGCGATCTTATCCAGCGTATTTACAAATTTATGGTGCAGTTCTGGATCTTCCATAATATCAAGCATTTGCTTGGATCGTTTTTCATTGACCAACTTACCGTTCGCCAACAGATAATAATATCTACAGACTTGGGTTACAGATGCGGCGTGACTCAGATTTTTTAAGGGCTCTCTGTTGGTTTCTCCACCACTGCCGTAACGTTTGCCTACCCAAAGACCGCCTCCTTTTTGTTCATTATAAAAGGCATATTTGGGATCGCACATCACTGATTCTAATTTTTCATACCCCACGCGATCGATCATTCTGGTAGATGCGGCATTGTCAGATTTACTGATCATTAAACGCATGTCTTTCTTTACTTCTGCAGTTTCCTTTAGTTCGCCTTTTTCAATAGCATCCATAGCGGCTAAAAGAATTGCTATTTTAGGCAAACTAGCGGCATACATCATATGATTACCGTTTACACGTGCAAAACGCACATTTTCTGGATTACTTAAATCAACTAGACCAACAGCCATTTTCTTTTGTACGATCAAATCGTTCCATTCTGGATGCGATGATAATTCATCTCTTAAGTTCGTTTGTAAAGAACTATCAAGCAGTTTTTGTAAGGGCTTGATCTTCGAATTATCTATTCGTAAGGGTAACTCATCTTGTGCGTTTATGACAGCACAAAATAGAAATGAAAAAAGAAAAAAGATTCGGGTAGTTTTCATTGATTTTTGCTTATTTAAAAATGTAGTCAAAATTAGGTTATGCAATCATTTACTATATGTTAATTTTCATGTTTATGTAAAATAATAAAAGTACCGTAAAATCACTGTATAGCCCGGTATACTGTCAAATGCTGTGTTAAAATTCTAATTATTTTCAGATTATATAGTACCTATGCATCCCTTTTATAAAGAGCAAATGGGTTAAAAATTTATATTGACATTCAATTAAATAACTGTATCTTAAATTATAGAATATATGCAAACTTATGAATCTTAAAGATGGTGTAAAAACTGCTGAGAATAAAGTGTCTGCAGAGGCACGTAGACTCAGCGATATGGTTAAGGATACAAGCAAATCTTTAGTAGACCGTTTAGAGTGCTTTGAAGATATTATAAGTTTAGAAGTTGGGGACACTGGTTTGCATCGGGCAAAGACTTTAGAGCGTGAATTTGATGTTCGTCAACTATACCTTAAGTACGAAGGCGACAACCCTACGGGAACACAAAAAGACCGCATCGCTTTTGCCCAATTGTATGATGCACTGCGTCGCGAGTTTAAAGTAGTTAGTTTGGCTACGTGTGGTAATTACGGTGTGGCAATGGCTTTGGCTTCAGATTTAGCGGGTATCGCTTGCAAAATTTACATTCCAGAAAGTTACCATACTGATCGTATTTTAGAAATGGAAACCTTGGGTGCAGAGATTATTCGTATTTCTGGTAGCTATGAAGATGTGGTTACCGAAAGTTCTCGGTTAGCAGCCGAACATGGTTGGTATGATGCCAACCCTGGTGGTGCAAATACTCCTCTTCAAATATCTGCCTATGCTCAAATTGCTCAAGAGATTTTTGAAGATTTAGGTGATGCGCCTAAATACTGTGCGGTACCTGTTTCTAATGGAACGTTGTTCGCAGGCATTTATAGGGGGTTTGTAAATCTGTACAAAAGAGGAAAGACGTCTCGTATTCCTAAAATGATAGCGGCATCATCATCGCATAAGAACCCGATTGTGGAGTCTTATTTATTAGGATTAGATCACTGTAAAGATTTGAACCCGGCGGCGATTAAAGAAACGAAATACAACGAACCACTGATTAACTGGCATAGTTTCGATGGGGAAGAGGCATTGTATGCATTGAAAGAATCTGAGGGGAAAGCTTTTAATATCAGCGATAAAAAACTGAAAGAGATGACTTCTCTTTTATATAAAAAAGAAGGATTTCGAATTTTACCGGCATCTACAGCGGGTTTGATCGGACTCTTAGAATTAGACGATAAAATGAATTTTGAGCCAGACCGTTTTGTGGCGGTGCTCACTGCAAAAAATTAATTATAAAAATGAAAAAAGTTACAGACGGTAAGGCATTGGTATATTGTGAGGGTGCATTTAATACTCCCAATGGTAAAACAGCACATGGTTTGGTTCGCTTTACCGAGCGTTATGAAGTTGTGGGTGTTTTAGATGAAAGATATGCAGGCAGAGATGCTGGCGATGTTTTAGATGGTAGACCTAACGGAATTCCTGTTTTTAAAGATTTAGAAGCTGCCATTGTTGCACTTACAGCAAGTAATAATTTGCCAAGTTATTTGGTTATCGGTCTTGCGCCAGATGGTGGTAGATTACCACAAGTTGCCAAAGCGACCATTAAAGCTGCTTTGCAACAAGGGTGGAACGTAGATAGTGGGTTACATGATTTCTTAACTAATGACTCTGAGCTGGTGGAATTAGCTAAAGAGAAGAATGTAAAAATTAGAGATATTAGAAAGACGCCTGATCGTGATCAATTACATTTTTTTACAGGTGATATTGAAAAAGTGGACTGCTTAAAATTAGCGGTTTTAGGAACGGATTCTGCTTTGGGGAAACGTACTACGGCTTGGATTTTGGTTCATGCATTTCGTAATGCAGGTAAAAAGGCAGAAATGATCGGAACCGGACAAACAGGATGGATGCAAGGTGCTAAATATAGTATGGTGATGGATAGCTGTATCAACGATTTTGTTTCGGGTGAAATTGAACATGCTGTGGTCAGTGCATATGATAATGAAGACCCAGATGTTATTGTTATTGAAGGGCAGGGGAGCTTAATGAACCCTGCATACCCTGGTGGATTTGAGATTCTAGCTGCCGGTAGACCAGATTATGTAATTCTGCAACATGCACCAAAAAGAGTAGAGTATGACGGCTTCCCAGGTTATAAAATGCACACTTTAGAACAACAGATAAATGCCATTCAGGTGATTTCTGGTAAGCAAGTTATAGCAATTACTGTCAATCATGAAGATATGGAAAAAAGTGAAATTCTTGATGTTTGTAAGGCTATTACCTTAGAAACTAAACTACCTGCTTTTGATGTATTGGAATATGGTGCAGAAGATTTAATCGCACTTTTAATGAAGAAATTGAAATGAAAATAACCCATATTTCTTTTGAGCGTTTAGACTTGAAATTGTCTGACCCTTATACTATTGCTTATGAAACAATTGACCGTACAAGTAATTTTATCTTAAAGGTTGAAACCGATGGTAAAATTGTGGGTTATGGTTGTGCTGCACCAGATCCTGTGGTTACAAATGAATCGCCAAGTGATGTTACCTATGCTATTAAAAATATCATTATTCCGTATTTATTGGGTAAGGATCTATTTACGTATGCAATGTTGTTATTAGAGCTGAAGGAGTTATTGGGTAAAAGGTCATCCGCTCTTGCAATGGTAGATTTGGCTTTGTTCGATATCATGTCAAAAAAGGCTGAG
Organism: Maribacter sp. Asnod1-A12; assembly: GCF_045063735.1. Taxonomy (NCBI): domain Bacteria; kingdom Pseudomonadati; phylum Bacteroidota; class Flavobacteriia; order Flavobacteriales; family Flavobacteriaceae; genus Maribacter; species Maribacter sp. Asnod1-A12. The sequence goes on along the minus strand of NZ_JBEFNZ010000006.1, from coordinate 376,225 downwards.
GTGCCTTTGTATAAATTTTTAGGCGGCTATCGTAATAGCATCGCTACCAGTATTACTATTGGTATTATGGGAGTAGATGAAACATTGCTGAAAGCGACCGAATTTGTAAACCAAGGCTTCACTATTTTAAAAATAAAAGGTGGTTCAAATCTTGAAGAGGATATTGCCAAGATGAGAATGATTCATGAAAAGTATCCTAATATTGAACTACGTTTCGATGGTAACCAGGGCTACTCCGTAAAAGAATCGGTCGCCTTTGTGAAGGCAACTGCAGCTATTGGGGTCGAGATTTTTGAACAACCAACAAAAGTTGAGGCTGAAGAACGTTTGGGCGAAGTTATGGATCAGGTAAATGTTCCCATAATGGCAGATGAAAGCTTAAAAACTTTGACAGATGCATTTCGTTTGGCACAAAACGAGCGTGTAGATATGGTAAATATCAAACTTCAGAAAGTTGGTGGTATTTGGGTAGGTATGCATATCAACTCAGTAGCAAAAGCTGCGAAATTAGATGCCATGGTAGGGTGTATCGATGAATGCGGATTAGGTATCGCAGCCGGTTTACATTTTGCCCTATCTAGACCAAACATTGTGTATGCTGATCTAGACGGGCATTTAGATATTATTGACGACCCGTATCACTCCATTTTCAAATTGGAAAAGGGAATCTTATATCCGACCGAAAAACACGGATTAGGCTTCTCTGAGTCGGATATTATGTAGATTTCTTTATTCTTCTAACTGCTCAATAAGGTTGGCTACTAAAGCGGTCCAGCCTGTTTGGTGCGATGCTCCTAGACCACGACCGTTTTCTCCATGGAAATACTCGTAGAATAATACCAAGTCGTTAAAATGAGGATCTTGGTAATATTTTTCGTAGTTCTTGTTGATGGCTCTATTGCCTTTTTCATCTTTCTCGAACATGTGGATCAAGCGTTTGCTCAATTCATCACTAACTTGTTTCAGGTTCAGCAATTTTGAGCTTCCCGTAGGGTATTCGAACAAAAAATCATTGCCGTCATACCACTGGTACTCACGTAATGCCTGAATGAATAAATAGTTCATTGGCATCCAAATAGGTCCACGCCAGTTAGAATTTCCGCCAAATAACGAAACGGTAGATTCTGCAGGTTCATAATCAATGGAGTAATCTATACCATCTATATGAATTTGATATGCTTTCTCATGTATTTTTGATAATGATCGAATGCCATATTCACTCAAAAATTCTTTCTCATCTAAAAGTGCGGCAACTAATTTTTGCATTCTGTCTTTTGGTACTAACGATAGAAGTAAATCTCCATTTTCTTCATACTGCTGTATCACTTCATATTTTAAATTCTCTGCACGGTACTTTTTAAACCAAAGAACACTTGCCTTAAATTTCGGGAATTTATCCAATACACTTTTCTTGATCGTAAGCACAGCTGCCAATGACAACATACCGGCAATTGATCGAACTTTTATAGTGGTCGATTGTCCGTCAGGTAGCGTTAAGCGGTCATAGAAGAAACCTTCAACATCGTCCCATGTATTGGCTTTATCAGTGTCCATTTTGTTCAATGCTTCGGCTATGAATATGAAATGGCCGAAATATTTGGTTGCCATATCTTCATACGAATCGTCATGTTCTGCAATACGTAGACTGATTTCTAGCATGTTTAGACTGTACATTGCCATCCAAGCAGTACCATCTACTTGGTCTAAAGAACCGCCACCGGGTACACCATGGCTACGGTCAAATACTCCGATATTATCCAAGCCCAAAAATCCGCCTTGAAAAACATTGTTGTCATTTCTATCTAAACGGTTTACCCACCAGTTGAAGTTCAAGTTGAGTTTATTGAACATCCGTTTTAAGAATTTAATATCCGGTACGCCTGTAATAGATTTATCGGTGCCGTAAATCTGTAAGGTTGCCCATGCCTGTACTGGCGGATTTACATCACTGAAATTCCATTCGTACGCAGGTATTTGTCCGTTAGGTGCCATGTACCATTCTTTGGTGAACAATAGTAGTTGGTCTTTCGCAAATTCTGGATCAATAGAGGCGAACGATGCACAGTGAAATGCAGAATCCCACGCAGCATACCAAGGGTATTCCCAAGCATCTGGCATAGAAAGGATATCATGATTTCGTAGTGTTTTCCATTGGCTATTTCTACCAAGCTTACGCTCTTTTGGTGGCGGAGTGGTTTTGTAATCACCTTCTAACCATTTCTCAACTTCGTAGTTATAGTATTGCTTCGTCCAAAGTAAACCGGCAAAGGCTTGTTTTAAAATCGCCTTTCTGTCTTCGCTTGCCTTTGGGGCTATTTCATCATAGAATTGAGCGCACTCTTTTTGTCTCTTTTTAAATATAGCATCGAAGTCGGCAAAAGGTGCTTCAAGTGTTTCTTCGGTTAAACGAAGTTGAAATGTTTGTGATTCTCCACCATCTAAAATAACTTGATATAGTGGAGCGAATTTTGTTCCTGAATTATTCTTTGTCGCTAACTCAAAATCATTGTTGCAGACAGCATTATTGAACACATCTTTTTTAAAGGGATGGTCGTTTTTCTCTTTATAAATGGTCTCTTTGTTGGTTTCATTCTCTGTAAAGAATAACTGCGCTGCCTTTTGAAAATAGAGATTATAATTGCCTACATACGGGTGGTCAATGTTTACGAAAGGATTCGATTTTGTTCCTTTTTGAGTGATAACAGGCTTTCTAGACATTTCTTTAAATGTCCAGTGATTACGCATTACCATTTGTGGTAATAAAGTGATAGGTGCCGGTTTTGAATGCCTATTGGTAATCGTAATTTTAATAAGAATATCGGTTTCATCACCTTTTGCATATTCCGTGCTTACATCAAAGTAGGTGTTATCATCGAAAATACCGGTATCCAGTAACTCGAATTCAAGCTCTCTACGATTGCGCTTTTGGTTCTCGTCAATCAATTGATTGTATGGGTATGCTTTCTGCGAATACTTGTACAAATACTTCATGTAAGAGTGAGAGGGTGTATTCTCTAAATAGTAATACAGCTCTTTTACATCTTCCCCATGATTTCCCTGCGGTCCTGTTAAACCAAAAAGACGCTCTTTTATAATTGGATCTTTACCGTTCCATAAACCAATACTAAAACACATATTGCAATAACGATCACTAATACCAGCTATACCATCTTCTCCCCAACGAAAAGCGCGACTTCTTGCATGGTCATGAGGTAGGTAGTTCCAGGCATCGCCACCTACACTATAATCTTCACGTACCGTACCCCATTGGCGTTCACTTAAATAAGGACCCCATTTTAACCAATCTTTTTCTTCGGTATGTTGTTGATCTAAACGTTTTTTTTCAGGGTTTTTCATTTGCTTTGGAGGATTTTATAACTTCCTTATAAATAGAAAATGGATTCTAAGATAACTGTTAATTTTTTGAATCTATTTTGTGGAATATATATTATTACTTTTTAATGTCAGTTAGTCTTTTAATATAGTCGAAATCTATTTCTTCTAATAAATTAATTTTTCCAGAGGTTGCACTTTTGATTACGATATCAGTCTTTTTTAAAGTTTCAATCATCGGAATAACTTTTGAACTATAATTATTGTAAAAACGAATTATATCACCACGACAACATGGAATTTTATATCCACTTTGAGAACTTGTTATCAATATTTTATTTTCTCTCAAATTGCCAATTACTTCTTTACTAAATATTCGTTTAGTAATATGAATATTACGAACCCTTATTCTATCTATTATTTCATCTGAATAGATATATTCATGAGGGTCTTTCTTAAATCTAAAGACTAAGTAGTTCAGGCATATTAATTGATTTTTAATTTCAATAGCTGGATTCTCTGCATTAATATGAATAAAGTTCTTGATTCTAAAGAATATGAAATCGACTAGTTCTTTATTGAATTTTTCGTCTTCTAATTCAATATTAGAATATTTATGTCGAGGGTTTTCCGGCCATTCTCTTAAATGTAGAATATGCTCGTCTAGAATCTTTAATATCTCAGGACTTCTTGGGTTAATTTTTTTGGGATCATAGCACCGAGATAAACTACCAGCAATAAAATCCGCTAATTGTATTAGTGGTTCATTTTTACTATCACAGAATTCGAACTTTGGTCCTCTAAATAATTCTGTTTGTTTATGGTTCTTCTCAACATAACTAACGAAGCCATCCATAAATTTTTCAGAGCCGTGATTGTCTGAAATCAATTTCAAATATGGATAATAATCATATAGTTCTCGGTCTAATAGACCATTGACATATTTATAAAATATGTTTCTAAATTGTAATCCACTATCTTCAAAAACTTCTCTTTTATCAACTATGATACTATAGATTTTGAAATTAAGTTTAGAAATATCTTTTATAAAATCAATTCTTTTGTCAAAATCTCTAAAGGCTTTAGCACTAGATTTAATTTCAGGTGCTCGAGTATGTTTTGCTGCAATTTCAACAAATTGTTCTCTAGTTTTATCTACTGAATATTCATCTAAAATAATTGCGGTTACGATAAAGAATGTTGACACACCATCCTTTGTAAAATGAATACTTTTATCACCTGATTCGTCAATAAACCCTATTTTGTCACCCAAATTTTTATTATTAAGAGATTAAGGGGGAGTATATCATTAAAATCTTTTTTAAACCGCTCTCTGCACTACCTCAAATACTTTATTGGCGTCGCACTTAATTGTTTTAGATGGGAATTTCAGTATTAATGCGTAATCATGGGTTGCCATTAAAATAGTTCTGCCAGATTTATTGATTTCCTGTAATACCTTCATAACCTCTACACTGGTTTGTGGATCAAGGTTTCCGGTAGGCTCATCGGCAATAATCAGTTCAGGATCGTTTAATAAGGCACGTGCAATGGCAATACGTTGTTGTTCCCCGCCAGAAAGTTCATGCGGAAACTTAAATCCCTTGGTTTTCATACCTACTTTTTCAAGTACGTTAGAAACCCTATCATCCATTTTTGCCTTATCTGTCCATCCGGTTGCCTTTAAAACAAAAAACATATTCTGGTTAATATTTCGGTCTGGAAGTAATTTAAAATCTTGAAAAACAATACCCAGTTTTCTACGTAAAAACGGAATATCTTTTTCTTTCAATGTTTTAAGGTCAAAGTCAACCACATGACCTTCACCTTTTTGCAAAGGTAAATCGCCATACAGGGTTTTCATGAAGCTACTTTTACCGCTACCGGTCTTACCAATAAGGTATACAAATTCCCCCTTGGCAATTTTTATAGTTACTTCACTCAACACCAAACTCTCTTTTTGAAAAATAGAGGCATCCTTAAGTTCTAAAACAATCTCTTCCATAACGCAAATGTTGTTATAAAAGTAATAAGTTCCATTTGATATTAGAGAACCCTTTTTTAAAATCTTTTTTTTTGAAGGGGTATTACACATACTTAGGTACAATTTTTGCCGTTATCACATGTGATACTGGTAATTCTAAATAGGTACAGAACACTATGCTTAAAAAAATCACCGCTTTTATTCCATTGGTATTCGGTTTGGTTGCTTTGACCAATGCCCAAGAAACTAAGATTTATACTCATGAGCAAAAGGCTTTTCAAGACGCGCTAGCGCTATACAACAACGAACAATACCAAGCTGCACAGACCATTTTTGAGAAGGTTAAAGTGTCTACAAAAGACGAAGAGACCGCTGCCAATAGTGCATACTACGCAGCCAATGCGGCAGTACGTTTAAACCAGATGGGTGCAGACCGATTGATGGAGGATTTTGTGGAAAAATATCCCACTTCTACCAAACGTAATTCTGCCTTTGCCGATGTGGCAGAGTATTATTTTCAAACAGGTAAATACCCATATGCTTTAAAGTGGTACAACAAAGTAGATCAAAGCTCCCTTTCTCGTGGCGAGATGGATAAGTTTAACTTTAATTATGGCTACTCTTTATTCTCATCACGTAAAACGAAAGAGGCGGAGAAGTATTTAGAAAAAGTTGCCAATTCTCAAGTATACGGATCTCAAGCAAAATATTACTTGGGTTATATCTCATATCAAGAAGATGATTATGAAACGGCAAATCAGCGTTTTGATCAAATTACAGATCAAGATGTCTTAGAGGAAAAGCTGAGCTATTATCAGGCGGATATGAATTTTAAGTTGGGTAAATTCGAAGAGGCGATCGCTTTGGCGAAAAAACAACTGCCAAAAGCTGATAGACGAGAAGTATCTGAATTGAACAAGATTATCGGGGAGAGTTATTTCAACTTGAAGCAATATGAAAATGCGATTCCGTATCTAACGGAATACAACGGTAAAGGTGGTAAGTGGAATAATACGGATTATTACTACTTAGGTTACGCCTATTATAAAGGTGGCGACTATGCCAGTGCCATCGCTCAATTCAATAAAATTATAGGAGGTACCAATAGTGTTGCACAAAATGCATATTACCACTTGGCAGAATGTTATTTGAAGTTGGATAAGAAGCAGGAAGCCCTAAATGCTTTCCGTAATGCTTCTCAAATGGATTATAGTGCCGAGATTCAAAAAGATGCATTTCTTAATTATGCACGTTTAAGTTATGAGGTGGGTAATGCCTACGAGCCGGTTCCGCAGGTAATTACAAATTATTTAAAAACATACCCTAAAGATGAGCATCAAGATGAGATGCAGACCTTGTTGGTAGATTCATACATTACTTCAAAGAACTTTGAAGGTGCAATGAGGTTGCTAGAAGAGAATAAGAACTATGCCAGTAAAGCTGTCTATCAAAAAGTAGCGTATTACAGAGGTATCGAACTTTTTATGGAAGGCGATTATAATGCTGCAGCTGAAAATTTCAATAAATCTTTAAATAGTGCGGAAGACATGCTCTTTAAAGCAAGAGCTAATTATTGGAAAGCAGAATCTGATTATCTATCTAATCGTTTCAATGAAGCAGTACAGGGCTATACGGCTTTCAAGAATAATCCATCCGCAAAAAACACAGAAATGTATGCCGATGTAGATTACAATTTGGCATATGGCTATTTTAAACAAAAAGACTATTCCGATGCCATTACCTATTTCAATTCGTTTACAGCCAACGGAAATTCAGAAGTGGAAAAATTACATGATGGTTATTTAAGATTGGGTGATAGCTACTACGCTACTAGTAAATACTGGCCAGCTATTGAAACCTATAATAAAGCATTGGCATTAACGGGACCAGAGAAAGATTATGCTTTTTATCAAAAAGCGATGAGCTATGGTTATGTTGATAAAGGTGATAGCAAAATTGAAAACTTAGAAGAATTTGTAAGTCAATACCCAAGATCTAGTTTTAAAGATGATGCCTTATTTGAATTAGGAAACACCTATGTTTCTCAAGGTCAAGAGAACAAAGGTCTTGCTGCTTACGATCGTTTGATCAGTGAATTTAGAGGTAGTTCATTGGTGCCACAGGCATTAATGAGGCAGGGATTGGTAAATTATAATGCCGCTAGAAACGAAGCTGCCTTGGCAAAGTTTAAAACGGTTGTACGCGATTTTCCAAAAACACAAGAAGCCATACAGGCTGTTGCAACGGCTAAATTGGTGTATGTGGATATGGGTCGCGTAAACGAATATGCTGAGTGGGTTCGCGGACTCGATTTTGTTGAGGTGACCGATGCGGAATTGGACAACGCCACTTTCGATGCTGCGCAAAAACAGAATTTAGAAGGCAATGTTGATGCAGCCATTAAAGGTTATAAAAATTACATTCAACAGTTCCCAACTGGTCTACATGCCGTAGATGCTAACTTTAGCTTAGCGCAATTATACTTCGGGAAAGGAGAAAAAGAATCGGCTTTACCGTATTACAAATATGTTGCCGATAGAAGCACTAGCGAATATGCAGAACAGGCGTTGACTCGTGTTTGTGAAGTTTATATTTCTAAGGATGATTATCAAATTGCATTGCCATATTTATTGAAATTAGAGAGTCAGGCAAACATTTCACAGAACAGAACATTTGCTCGCTCTAACTTAATGAAAGGGTATTACAAGCAAAAGAACTATCCGAAGACCTTGGAATATGCAGACAAAGTATTGGCAACTTCGAATATTGATAATAGAATTAAGAGTGATGCGCAAATTATGATCGCAAGATCTGCCATTGCAACAAATGACGAGGCAAAAGCAAAATCTGCCTACGCCGAGGTATTGAAAATTGCATCTGGGGCAACAGCGGCAGAAGCACTGTATTACAATGCCTATTTTGAAAATTTAGATGGGTCCTATGAGAACTCTAATATTGCAGTTCAGAAATTAGCGAAAGACTATGCAGTCTACAAAGAATGGGGCGGTAAAGGTTTAGTGCTCATGGCTAAAAACTACTACGCTTTAAATGATGCCTACCAAGCGACATATATTCTTGAAAGTGTCATAACAAACTTTACACAGTACCCAGAAATTGTTGCCGAGGCAAGAGCAGAGCTGGCTATCATAAAATCTAAAGAGGCTAAAAGTAACTCTTCTGTAGATCCTAATTAAAAAAATATGTACACTAATAAACAAACCCCGGGCAAGCCCGTGAAACATTGAATTGAAAATTTTATTTAGATTTCGACGCAAGCGTCGGAACATTTAAATCTCGATTATCGAGGAAAAGAACATCTATGTACAACAAACATATATTTACGCTTATATTTTTAACGCTTGGCTTTCAAGTTGTTTTTGCTCAAGAAGAAGAGGGAAAAGATTTGGGTACGGAGACCGTAACGGTGACTAAAGCATATACGCCAACCGTTTCAGATGCTTTTAAGATCAAGTCGGTTCCTAATATGAACGACTCTATCGTATTACAGAAAAAGCCTATTAATTATAGTATTTTTTCCGTTCCCGTAGCATCTACGTTTACACCTAATAAGGGTACGGCATCTAAAGTTGAAAGATTGCCACCACCGGTATTATATAATTCGTATGCCTCTTTAGGTGCGGGATTGTATGGTAATGTGTTGGGCGAATTTTATACCAGTAGAACCATTAATAGGGATGAGAATTTTGATATTGGTTTCAATCACTTATCGTCTCGTGGCGGTATTGATGGTGTAGAATTGAGCGATACGTTCTATGATACCAAATTAGATGCATCATACGCAAAGCGTGATCGCGATTTAGATTGGGGTGCAGCAATTGGTTTACAACATCAATTGTACAATTGGTACGGTATTGAGCCAGGAGTATTCAGTGAAACGGTTATTAATAGTATTGATGAACGTCAAAATTATTACATGGGCGAAGTAAGCGGACATATTAATGTGGAAGATGCTTATTTCAAAAGAGCGGATTTAAAATATCGCAGATTTTTTGATGCAGTAAGTTCTGGGGAAAACAGAGCAATTTTCAATACAGGGTTTGAATTTCCAGTAAATGAAGAGACCTTTAATGCTAAAGTAAACGTTGATTACGTTGGTGGTACTTTTGAGAATGCCGATTTAAATAGTAGTACCAACGATGCAGGAATTTCTTATGGGAATTTACAAGTAGGTATCAATCCGTCTTTAACCATGTTACGTGATGATCTTTCTTTGAATTTAGGAGTAAATGTGGTCTATGGAATGGATTTAGAGAATAGCGAAAGTAACTTCTATATTTACCCGGCTGTAACAGCTTCATACAGATTATTAGATGAAACGGTAATCGCATATGGTGGAGTAACGGGAGAATTAAAGCAGAACTCTTATTACGATTTAGTAGAGGGTAATCCGTTCGTTTCTCCAACATTAAATATTGCACCTACAGATAGTCAGTATAATGCTTATGTAGGTTTTAAAGGTCAGTTGTTACCTAATTTAAGTTATAATGTAAAAGGATCTTATTCTGCAGAGAACAATAGACCGTTGTATACATTGAACCCGAGAAATGATTTTAGGTCAGATGACAAAGGGTACTATTATGGTAATTCTTTTGATGTGTTTTATGATGACATCAAAACCTTGGGAATTTTTGGGGAGTTGAATGTAGATGTCAACCGTAACTTTATTGCGGGTGTAAATGTGGAGGTTTATGATTATAATACTGAAACAGGTAACCCAGCTTGGAACTTACCAAATTTACAGGCATCATTATTTATGGATTATCAGATTGGGGAGAAGTGGTATGCCGGTGCTAATTTATTCTATGTTGGCGAGCGCGATGATTTTTCATCATCTGCACTAGAAAATGTGCCATCAAGCGATTTTCCTGCAACGCTAATTACCTTAGATGGTTATTTTGATGCCAATGCTCACGTTGGGTATCGCTATACTGATCAATGGTCGTTTTTCATAAAAGGAGCAAACCTTTCTAATAATGCTTACCAACGCTGGGCTAATTTTCAAGTTCAAGGAATTCAGATTTTAGGAGGAGCAACATATAAGTTCGATTTTTAGAATACAATTTTAACGTATTTATAAACGCCTATGTTTATCAGAATTCTCTGATTCTTAGGTGTTTTTTTGTGTTATGATAATTTTAACATTTAAAAACAAACCTCATGTAGATCACTTCGTAGGTATGGGCGGTTCAACTTATAAAACCCAATATATTATGAAAAAATCTTTTTATTATTTAGTAATGCTAACAGGAGCTTTGTTTATTGCCTCTTGTAGTGATGATGATGACGCCATAGTTGATGGCACCCCAGTTGCAACTTGTGATGACGGTGTAATGAACGGCGATGAAACAGGTATTGATTGTGGAGGTTCGTTTTGTGAGCCCTGCGCTGAAGGAATGACGGTTTTAGGTCGTAGAACAGATCTATTTGTAACCAATAATGTTGATGGTAATATTTCTAGATATAGTGTAACAGGCGATTCTTTGGTAACTCTTACGACAACGAGTACTGCTGCCGAAGGTATTTATTATGATGCTACGGCAGATGTTGTTTATCAGGCCTCGAGATCTTCGTTACAATTAGAAGCTTTTACAGGTATATCTAGTTTAATTGATACTGATGCGATTACAGCTGCTTACTCGGGTTCTGCAGATTTGGAAAGTCCAAGAGAATTAGCAGTTAATGGTAGCTCTTTTGTTGTTGCCGATAATGGATCAAACAAGTTCTTTGTATATGAAAATACAGGAAGCGGATTTACATTAACAAGCACCGTTGAGGTTCCTTTCCCGGTTTGGGGTATTACTTTTAAAGGTGATGATTTGTATGCGGTTGTAGATACTACTGGCGATTTAGCTGTGTATTATGATTTTCTTTCAAATACTACTAATGGTATTTTAAGACCATCAAAAAGAGTGACTGTTGAAGGTATTGTTAGAACACACGGTATAACTTATGATGGTACTGACGATGTAATGGTTTTGACCGATATCGGTGATGCGGCAGATGCAAATACAGATGGTGGTTTTCATGTAATTTCTGATTTCTCTTCAAAATTCGATGCCTTATCTGATGGTGAATTATTACCACTAGGTATGCAAGTGCGTGTTGCAGGTTCTTCAACATTAATGGGTAACCCGATTGATGTTGCCTATGATTCTGAAACCGATGCAGTTTATGTTTCTGAAATTGGAAATGGAAAAGTATTAGGGTTTACATCTATAGGTTCTGGTGGTAATTTATCACCGTCATTCAACGAAGATTTAGCAATGGCATCATCGATACAGTTTAGTAGTGATGAAACTGATGGTAATACAGGCGATTCTAGTGAAGATAGTTCTTCAAGATTATATGCTACAAGTACAGCAGATGGTAATGTTAGTGTTTATGATGGTTCGGGTATTTTGATTAAAACGGTTGCTACAGGTTCTGGGGCAACAGAAGGTATTTATTATAACGCCATGAACGATGCTTTAATTCAAGCATCAAGATCAGATATGTCTTTAGAGTATTACGGTAGTTTTACCGCAGTAACTGATTTAGCAAGTATTGTTGCCAATTTTACAGGCGAAGCTGAATTAGCTAGCCCAAGGGAAATAGCTGTTTTCGGTAACAAGGTAGTTGTGTCTAGTAATACGGAGAATAAGTTTTATGTATATGAATATGATGGAAATAGCTTTAGTCTATTGAATACATTCGATGCAGGTTTTGATACTTGGGGTATCACTTTTATGGGCAATACATTATTAGCTGTTGTTGATGCTACAAGCGACTTGGCAGTGTATGATAATTTCTTGACAGATTTTTCTGCTGATGGTGCTATTACACCAACAAAAAGAATTACAGTTGACGGGATCATTAGAACTCACGGTATTGATTATAGTGAAGCGGATGATGTATTGGTAATGACCGATATAGGTGATGCTACTGATGTAAGTACGGATGGTGGATTTCAAGTGATACAAGATTTTGCAGCTAAATTGGCAGCTGTAGATAATGGAGGAACTTTAGCATTGTCTGATCAAACAAGAGTTGCGGGATCATTAACAGAAATGGGTAATCCAATTGATGTTGCATATGACCATAAAACAAAAACGGTATTTATCGCAGAAATTGGAAATGGTAAAGTACTTGCTTTTTCTGACGCATTGAATGCAAGTGGTAATGTTGCGCCAGCGGTCAGTAATGACTTAGAGGCTGCTGCTTCTATCTACTTATATAATAATTAAAATAAGGTTTAGATTAGGTTGATTGTTGTTTTAGATCCCCTCTCAGTTTTGAGAGGGGATTTTTGTATTTAAGTTGTTTCTTAGATTTTAATAGAAATCTGTACTTTAGAGATTCTTATCCAAAGTCATGTTTATTACAAAACTTTATTTTAAGCTTTTACCATTTTTGATGTTATGCATGTCATATTTTGGATTTGGACAAAATTTGATATCCAATCCAAGTTTTGAGAAGTTTTTGAACTGTCCAATGCGATTAGGTAATCTTGAAAATGATGTGGAGAATTGGAGTATGCCAACGATAGGGACTACAGATTATTTTAATATATGTAGTGAGGCAATGGGTACTCCCGAAAATTTCAATGGTAAACAACCGGCAGATTTTGGAGTCGGTTATGTTGGGTTTTACATGTATGCTCCGAATGATTATAGAGAGTATATTCAAGGTCGATTGAATTCTACCCTACAAAGAGGTGAGCGGTATACCATTACATTTTATGTAAGTTTGGCAGAACGGTCAGATTTTGCAGTGAAAGAATTTGGCATACGATTTACAGAATTTCCGGTCGAAATCGAGACCAGTAAAGTGTTATCAGGTCTTCACTTTTCTAAATTGAAAGGAGATACATCCAAAGAATTGGAAATATCCTATTCTAAATACTATTCCGATGAAATTAAATGGGTGAAATTGACTACGGATTTTGAAGCAAAAGGAACAGAAAACTATATGGTCATTGGGAACTTTAAAAACAACAAACGAACGCAGAAATATCAGACCAAACGAAAAATCACCAAAGGCTCTTATTACTATTTAGATATGGTTTCGGTATCGAAATCAAAAACTCAAGACTCAAAGGTTACAGAACTAATAGAATATGAATTGGATAGTGTTCACATATTTAAAGACGTCTATTTTAATTCTAACAAGTCTAAAATAAGAGGAAATCATCAGCAAGAAATGGAATCGCTGCTTTCTTATTTAAAAAGGAATTCAAATATCTATATTGAAATTTTCGGGCATACCGATGAAATTGGCTCCGATAATTTTAATAAACAATTGTCGGTCAGGCGAGCAAAGGAAATAGTTGTTTTTTTAATCGAGAACGGAATTCAAAAAAATAGAATAAGTGCGAAAGGATTTGGTAGTTTACGACCAATAGCTACAAATATAACTGTAGATGGTAGATTTCTTAATCGACGTGTGGAATTTGTTTTGAGTAGATCAGAATAGGTAGGTTTTTATTTGGCTGTAGTAGATTCTTACTTTGTATGACTAAAGTGTATTGAGTCAAGTGACTTACAATATGTAATAATCTTCAGAAAAAATCATTTTTAACTTAATCGGCTAACATTTTGTTGTTCACGTGGAAATCAATCTATCTTTACATAAAACACTAAGAATGGATTTGAATTTAGCAGTATTAATAGATGGCGATAATATTCCGTCAGCTTATGTAAAAGAAATGATGGAGGAGATTGCTAAATATGGTAACCCTACAATTAAACGAATTTATGGTGATTGGACCAATCCACGTTTAGGAAAATGGAAAAATGTATTGCTTGAAAATGCAATTACACCTATTCAGCAATACGGCTATACGCAAGGAAAAAATGCAACTGATTCTGCCATGATCATTGATGCTATGGATGTTCTGTATTCAGGTAAAGTAAATGGTTTCTGTATTGTTAGCAGCGATAGTGATTTTACACGTTTGGCTACACGACTTAGAGAAGCAGGTATGCAGGTATTTGGTATTGGTGAGCGTAAGACTCCTAATCCTTTTATAGTAGCTTGTGACAAGTTTATATATATTGAAATCCTTAAAAGTAGGTCTGAAGAAGAAACTACTGATGCTGCAGATAAAACCCCTATAGAGAAAGCAACCGTAGATAAAATCACCCCTAAAGCATTACGCTTTATTGCGACTACTATTGATGATGTTGCCGATGATGATGGTTGGGCATTTTTAGGTGATGTAGGTAGTTTGTTACAAAAGAAACAGCCTAATTTCGATTCTCGTAACTACGGTTTTCAAAAACTGACTCCGCTTATCAATTCGATTCCGCATTTTGAAATTGAAAGAAGAGAAGATTCTAAGGGACGTAAAAAGTTGATTTACGTGAAAATAAAAGAGAAAGCAAATTCAAAATCGAAGAAGTAATTGAATTTTTAGATTCTGTATAGCAGATTTCATTCAATCGTATTAGTTTTTGTAATTTTCAACACAAATTCTATTACTATGATTCGTACCCTCTGGCTTTTACTATTCGTTGCTGTTATTACTTCATGTAAAGAATCTCCAAAAGAAGAAAAGATCGCCACAGCGAAACCTATTGCTGAGGTTTTTACCGAGTTTTATGAGTTTAAGAAAAGCATAAACCCGATAGAGGCTACCAAAGCTGGCTTTTCAGAATATAATGATACGATAGCCGATTATATATCTGACGATTACATTCTACATTTAAAAGACCGCTATACCTATTTTTTGGAACAGTTGGGTACATACGATTCTACTCAAGTAAGTGCTGAAGATTATATGAGCATGCGTGTAATGGAGTGGGATTGTAATGTGAAATTGGAAGGTGTGATGAACCCTATAGTAACGGTTGCATCACCAATCTACGATTTGCCAAGTTTTGAGTTAATGCCCCTTTTTCAGATACAATCTTTGCATTTATATGTTGCCCAGTTAGCAGGTGGCACAAGTGTGCAGCCATTTAAGAGTATAGAGGATTATAATAATTGGTTAAGTAGGTTACAAGATTATCTATTGTTCTTAGATACTTCTATTGAGAAAATGAAAATAGGTATGGACCAAGGTGTAGTGCTACCCAAAGTATTAACTTTAAAAATGCTACCACAGATTCAATCGTTTATTGATATTCCTTTAGAAAAAAACCTGTTCTATCAACCGATAATGAATTTCCCAGACGGACTGTCTGATGTTGATATGGATATTCTTCAAAGTAATTATGAAGATTTCATTCAAGAAAAACTAACGCCTAAATATGTAGAATTAAATCAGTTTTTAACGAATGTATATTTACCTGCTTGCAGAGATACGGACGGATTATTAGACCTACCTAACGGAAAAGAAACGTATCAATATTTAATTAAATTGCACACAACTACTAACATGACTGCAGATGAAATCCATGAATTGGGATTGTCTGAAGTGGCTCGTATTTCTAAAGAAATGGAAGCTGTAATGAATGAAATAGGATTTAAAGGCGATTTAAAATCTTTCTTCAGTTCTCTTCGAAATAGAAAAGAATTAATGCCTTTTTCAGAACCTGATGAGGTAATTGAATGTTTTAATGCTATAAATGACCGCATAGCATTGCGTGTAGATTCTTTGTTTGCCTTGACCCCAAAAGCAAGTTTCAATGTACGTAGAACAGAAGCTTTTAGAGAAGCCTCGGCAAGTGCGGAGTATGTACCGGGTTCAAAAGATGGGTCAAGAGCCGGAATTTTTTATGTGCCAATTCCTGATGTGAAGAGTTATAATAGGGTACATGATGAAGCTTTGTTTTTGCATGAAGCCATACCAGGTCATCACTTTCAGTTAAGTTTGCAGCAAGAAAATAATAATCTTCCTGAGTTTTTACACCCTGAAAGTATGGGTGTTTTTGTAGAAGGTTGGGCGCTTTATTCAGAATCTTTGGGCAAAGAATTAGGTATTTATTCAGACCCATATCAATATTTTGGAATGTTGAGTATGGAGATGCATAGGGCAATTAGATTGGTTGTCGATACGGGTATTCATGTCAAAGGATGGAGTAGAGAAAAAGCAATTCAATATTCATTGGATAATGAGGCGGAGTCTGAAGAAAGTATAATTGCCGAAGTTGAAAGATATATGGCTACACCAGGGCAGGCACTTTCTTATAAGATTGGTCAGTTGAAAATTAGAGAGCTTCGAACCAAAGCAGAGAAGATCTTAGGTGAAAATTTTGATATAAGAGAATTTCATAGTCAAATATTAGATTCTGGTAGTTTGCCTTTGGTATTGCTAGAGGAAAAATTAGATACATGGATTTCTAAGAACAGTAAATGATATGATAATTGCTTGATAATCATGTGAAATATTAAAAATATATCTACGTTAAGAATACAAAGTATAACACAACCATTAATGAAAATCAACCTTAACTTGTTTCGAGGAATTCTGCTAATATTAGTTTTTTGCTCTTTCTCTTCGGTAAAATCTTTTGAGTCGGATATTTTTTTTCAACAAATAAAAGCGAAATCTTTTAGTAATGATTCTGTTTTAGGAGTTTGGAAATATACTATGACCAATGTTGATGTGCCATATGAGAAGGGTATATTCTTTATTACCAAGAAAGGAGATTTATATGATGTTGCCGTAAAATTAGGTACAGGCATACTAACCGGTCAAGACGTAATTGTTCAAAACAGTACGATTAACTTCAACGTTAATTTTGAAGGTTTAAAACGGGTGTCATTCGTGTTAACTGTTAAGGACGATAAAATCATGGGAGAAAGCTATTCTGCTATAGGTACTAGTGAAATTTTAGGCGTTCGCCAACTGCTCGGCCAATAAAGTTTTAAAACTTTCCAAAAAATTACTTAGTTTTCAATATTATTTAAGTGGAGTTTAATGTCTCGGCTTTGATGATTATACTAACTAACTATTTTTTGTTTTGAAAAAACTACTTCCTATTCTACTTGTTTTATTATCTGGTTGCGAACTCATGAAAGAGAAGGTCGACCTTGTTATTGTAAATGCTAAAGTCTACACTGTAGACGATTCTTTCTCAGAGGCACAGGCCTTTGCTGTTCAAGATGGTAAATTTATTGCCGTTGGCACTACAGATGAAATACGAGATGTATATACTTCAGATCAGTTAATCGATGCCGATGGTAGGGCTATTACCCCAGGTTTAATCGATGCACATTGCCATTTTTATAGATTAGGGCTTACACAGCAGCTAGTAGATTTAGTTGGGACTAAAAGTTTTGAAGAAGTCTTAGAACGAGTAAAATATTTTCATGCTGAAAATCCTAAATCATTTCTTAGAGGTAGAGGCTGGGACCAAAATGATTGGGAAATAAAAGAATTTCCGACAAAGGCAGAACTAGATACCATTTTCCCTGATATTCCGGTAGCATTAGAACGTGTAGATGGTCATGCGTATTTGGTGAACCAAAAAGCTTTAGATATGGCGGGTATCGATTGGAGCACCAAAATCGAAGGTGGCGAGATTGTAAAAAAGTGGGAGAACGGATATTCTGGTATTACAGGTGTTTTGGTAGATAACCCTATGGGGCTTATAGATAGTATTATGCCATTACCTACTCTTGACGATAAGATTAAAGCTTTAAAGGATGCTGAAAGAATTAGTTTGAACCACGGATTAACAACGGTCAACGATGCAGGTTTAGATCGTAGTACTATTGAATTGATAGATAGCTTGCAGCAGGCAGGTGAATTATCGATTAGAATCTATGCGATGGTAAGCAATAATGAAGAAGATGTAGACTATTTTATAAATAAAGGTCCTGTCAAGACAGACCGATTGAATGTAAGGTCGATTAAAGTATATGGAGATGGGGCTTTAGGTTCTAGAGGTGCAGCTTTAAAGAAAGAATATAGTGATTTACCTAGCCATTTAGGAGCAATGATAACTCCCGTCGCAGATATTGAAGCTTTAGCAAAAAAACTTGCCGATTCAGAATATCAAATGAATACACATGCCATCGGCGACTCTGCAAATATCGCTGTGTTGAGAGCTTACAAAAATGTACTTGAAGGCAAAGGGGATAGGCGATGGAAAATTGAGCATGCGCAAGTATTGACCGATAACGATTTTGATTATTTCGAAAATGGTATTATACCATCTGTGCAACCTACTCATGCAACGAGCGATATGTACTGGGCAGAAGATCGATTAGGGGAAAGAGTAAAAGGAGCCTATGCGTTTAAAACGTTATTGAATAAAGCTGGTACAATCGCTTTAGGAACCGATTTCCCAGTGGAAGATGTAAGTCCGTTTTTGACATTTTATGCTGCTGTAGCAAGACAAGATACTAGTGGATACCCTAAAGGAGGTTTTCAAATGGAAGAAGCGTTATCTAGAGAAGAAACTTTGAAGGGGATGACTATTTGGGCAGCGTATTCTAATTTTGAAGAAGATGAAAAAGGTAGTATAGAGCCAGGTAAGGTTGCAGATTTTGTCATTTATGATAAAGATATGATGACGGTTCCGGTATCAGAGATTCCTACCATTCGTGCCGAGCAGACTTTTGTAAACGGTATAGTTCGATAAAAGTAAAAAGCAAAAAAAAAGCCTCGGTCATTGACCGAGGCTTTTTTAATATATCGTGTTTCTAATTACATGGTTATAGGAACTGCAACTCTTGTTTTGTCCCAGCCCATTACTAGTTGAGCACCACCGTTAGCATCTTTGAATGCAATAGAAAACTCTTCAAGTGAGGCCGCATCAGAACCGTTAGGTACTTTAATGCGAGCAACGTCAGAAGCTTCATCATAAAAGTAAGAACCCCATTGGTTTAAATTTTTATTTAATATTACCGTCCACTCGTCTGCACCTGGTATAGTAAACAAAGAGTAAGTTCCTGCTTTAACTGCTTTACCACCGAACATTACATCTTTGTAGAATGTAATTTCCGGAGCTTCGTTTGCACCGGTTCTCCATACTTTACCTGTAGGGGCTAATTCTTCCATAGAACGACCTTTTAATTGTGGTCTTCCGTAAATAATACGTACTGCCTTTTCAGAAACTTTGTAATCGGTAGGGTAAGCGGCCATATCCATTGGACTTTTGTCTATTCCAGAGAATTCTTGAGCAGATACCGTAGTCGTTAAAACTAAGGCTAAAATTAATGTGGCTAGTGTAAATACTTTTTTCATAATTATTGTTTTGGTTTTCTAGGTCATAAAACTAATCAGTTCCTTACAGTACTATTAATAAAAAGAAGTTAAATTTTAATAGTTACATTCCATCACGTATGAAACAGCATTTAGATGAATTACATATCAGAATGAATAGAAAATTCATTTTATTATTACAATATGTAAGTATAATAGTCTTATATGTTTGTTATATGAAACAATAACTTCATATTTGTATTCAAATTGATATAATAATTAGATTATGTGTGGAATAGTATGTGCATTTGATGTTAAGGAAAGTACTGAGGTACTTAGACCTCAACTTTTAGAGATGTCAAAGAAAATTAGACATAGAGGTCCAGATTGGAGTGGTATCTATGCAGATGATAAAGCAATCTTGGCGCATGAGCGTTTGGCTATTGTAGATCCGGCTTCTGGAAAACAACCATTATTGAGTCCTAATGGTAAATTGATATTGGCTGCCAATGGTGAAATATATAATCACAGAGAATTACGTAAGCAGTTTGAAGGTAAATATGACTTTCAAACAGAATCTGACTGTGAGGTTATTTTGGCTTTGTATCAAGAAAAAGGAGTTGATTTTATAGATGAATTAAACGGAATTTTTGGTTTTACTATTTACGATGCCGAAAAAGATGAATATTTTGTAGCTCGTGATCATATGGGAATTATTCCTTTGTACATGGGTTGGGATAAAAATGGAACGTTCTATGTAGCTTCAGAACTAAAAGCATTAGAAGGTACCTGTACCAAGATAGAATTATTCCCTCCAGGGCATTACTTGCATAGTGCTGACGGAGAAATCAAAAGATGGTATTCTAGAGATTGGATGGAGTATGATGCCGTTAAGGATAATGCAACTAGTATTCAAGAAATTAAGGAAGCATTAGAGGCAGCAGTTCATAGACAGTTAATGTCTGATGTGCCTTACGGAGTTTTATTGTCAGGTGGGTTAGATTCTTCTGTAACTTCTGCGGTCGCTAAAAAATATGCTCAAAAAAGAATTGAGAGTGACGATACTACAGATGCATGGTATCCACAGTTACATTCTTTTTCTGTTGGTTTAGAGGGGTCACCAGATTTGGCTGCGGCAAAGAAGGTTGCAGATCACATTGGTACTGTGCACCACGAAATCAAATTTACGATTCAAGAAGGTTTAGATGCTATTAAAGATGTTATTTATAACATAGAAACGTATGACATTACTACAATTCGTTCATCTACGCCAATGTATTTAATGGCTAGGGTAATTAAGTCTATGGGTATAAAAATGGTATTGTCTGGCGAAGGTGCAGATGAGATTTTCGGAGGCTATTTGTATTTCCATAAAGCGCCAAACGCACAAGAGTTTCATGAAGAGACCGTACGTAAGTTAGATAAGCTGCACATGTACGATTGTTTAAGAGCTAACAAGAGTTTAGCTGCTTGGGGAATCGAAGGGCGTGTGCCGTTCTTGGATAAGGAATTTATGGACGTTGCTATGCGTATCAACCCGCAAGATAAAATGATCAACGGTGAGCGTATGGAGAAATGGGTAGTTCGTAAGGCTTTTGAAGATATGATACCTGAAAGCGTTGCTTGGAGGCAAAAAGAACAATTCAGTGATGGTGTTGGTTATAGTTGGATCGATACCTTAAAAGAATTGGTTGATAAAGAAATAACTGATGAGCAAATTAAAAATGCGGCATTCCGTTTTCCTATTAACACACCACTAAATAAAGAAGAGTATTATTATAGAACTATTTTTGAAGGGCATTTCCCTAGTGATGCTGCAGCATTAAGTGTGCCACAAGAAGCAAGTGTAGCTTGTAGTACAGCGACAGCCCTAGAATGGGACGAGGCATTTAAAAATATGAATGACCCTTCTGGTAGAGCAATAGCTAACGTGCATGACGAAGCATATGTTAAGCAATAGGGTTTGAATTAGTCAATAAATCTATTGTAAAAACCCCGTCTACTTTGGTAGACGGGGTTACTTTTTTTATGTGATTATGATTACAGCGTTTAAATACTATCAATCATTTCTTTTAATTTCTCTTTGGACTCTCCGGTCTTTTCTTGAATTCTTCCCAATAGCTCATCAGATTTTCCTTCTGCGTAAGTAAGGTCATCATCGGTAAGATCACCGTATTGTTGTTTAAGTTTTCCTTTAGCTATATTCCACTTTCCTTTAAATTGTTCTTCGTTCATAATAGATTATTTTAAGATTATACCTCTAAGTTAGTATCCATATCTAAAGGATATCTTAATATTTTGCGTTAGAAAGCGATAACGCAAATAATCAGTTTTATTCCGTTAATTTCAACGGTGAGATGTTAACATTATCCAAAAAAAAAGGCAGATTTAGCATGTAGCGGATAAGTTGTGTTTTATGGTTAATTAGGCTTCTGTACTTCAATTTAGGGATGATACCTGAAATATGGCGCAATTTGAGTATTGATGGCTAATTTTCCACAATTATTGTTGATAACTTGCTTTTGTCCAATCCTTAGAAAGGCTATATTTCATGGGGTATTGCGTATATTTGTAAGATTGCAAAATTTGAAGTAAAACAACCTTAATTTTATGAGCGAAGAAGCAAATAAGAAAAATTATTCGGCAGATAGTATTCAGGCCTTGGAGGGAATGGAGCACGTACGTATGCGTCCATCCATGTATATAGGTGATGTTGGGGTCCGTGGTTTGCACCATTTAGTATATGAAGTAGTAGATAACTCTATTGATGAGGCTATGGGTGGTCATTGTGACAACATTAGCGTAATCATAAACGAAGATAATTCCATAACCACTAAAGATAACGGTAGGGGTATACCTGTTGATCTTCACAAAAAAGAAGGCGTATCTGCATTACAGGTTGTAATGACCAAAATTGGTGCAGGTGGTAAGTTTGATAAAGATTCTTATAAAGTTTCTGGTGGTCTACACGGTGTTGGTGTTTCTTGTGTAAATGCATTGTCCGATCATTTATCGGCAACGGTTTATAGAGATGGTGTTGTTTGGCAACAAGAATACTCTAGGGGTAAGGCTTTGTATCCTGTTAAAAGAATAGGAGAAACTACGGAGAGAGGTACAGAGGTGACTTTTCACCCAGATGATACCATATTCACACAAACTATAGAATATAGCTACGAAACTTTGGCAAATAGAATGCGTGAGCTTTCTTTCTTGAACAAAGGGGTAACTATCAGTATTACCGATAAGCGTCAAAAAGATGAAAAAGGAGAGTACGTTGGAGAAACGTTCTTTTCTAATGAAGGTCTTAAAGAGTTTGTTAAGTTTTTAGATGGTAACCGTGAGTCTTTGATACAAGGGGTTATTGCTATGGAAGGGGAAAAAAATGATATTCCTGTAGAAGTAGCTATGATATATAACACTAGTTATACAGAGAATCTTCACTCTTACGTAAACAATATTAATACGCACGAAGGTGGTACGCATTTATCTGGATTTAGAAGAGGATTAACTTCTACTCTAAAAAAATATGCGGATGCTTCTGGAATGTTGGATAAGTTAAAGTTTGAAATTCAAGGAGATGATTTCCGTGAAGGTCTTACGGCAATTGTATCCGTAAAAGTTTCTGAGCCGCAATTCGAAGGTCAGACAAAAACAAAATTAGGTAACAGAGAGGTTTCGGCAGCAGTAAGTCAGGCGGTGTCTGAAATGTTGACAAATTATTTAGAAGAGCACCCTGACGATGCTAAAACAATTGTTCAGAAAGTAATTCTTGCAGCGCAGGCTAGACATGCAGCTTCTAAAGCTCGTGAAATGGTACAGCGTAAGAATGTAATGAGCGGTGGTGGTTTACCAGGTAAACTATCTGATTGCTCTGAACAAGATCCTGAAAAATGCGAGATATTCCTTGTCGAGGGAGATTCGGCGGGTGGTACTGCAAAAATGGGTCGTGATCGTAATTTTCAAGCAATTCTGCCATTAAGAGGTAAGATTTTGAACGTTGAAAAAGCCATGCAACATAAGGTTTTTGAAAACGAAGAAATCAAGAATATGTATACTGCTTTGGGGGTAACCATTGGTACCGAAGAAGATAGTAAGGCATTGAACCTTTCGAAATTAAGATATCATAAGGTAGTCATTATGTGTGATGCCGATGTCGATGGTAGCCATATTGAAACATTGATTTTAACTTTCTTCTTCCGTTATATGAGGGAATTGGTAGAGCAAGGTCATATTTATATCGCTACACCGCCTTTATATTTAGTGAAGAAAGGTCAGAAAAAGCAATATGCTTGGAGTGATAAAGAGCGTGATGATATTGCTAATAGCTATAGTGGTGGTGTTAGTATTCAACGTTACAAAGGTCTTGGTGAAATGAACGCTGAACAATTATGGGATACTACAATGAACCCTGAGTTTAGAACATTACGTCAAATACAAATAGATAATGCGACAGAAACAGATCGTGTTTTCTCAATGCTTATGGGTGACGAAGTGCCACCAAGAAGAGAATTTATTGAGAAAAATGCTGTTTATGCAAACATTGACACATAGAAAATACCATTTACACAACAAAAACCTGCGCCTACAGCGCAGGTTTTTTAGTTTTAGATAAAATTAGAAATATGAAAAATCTACTTACTTGCATTTTTGTTGGAACATGCTTAACGGCGACTGCTCAAGCAGATTTCAATAATGTGCTTTCAGCCGGCGTTGAAGATGCAGAAAGGTTTACTACGGATTACATGTCTCCACTATCAGAAAGTGTGGTGTACAGCATGTCAACAGGTTGGTATAATACTGCTGATGCAAAACCCTTAGGCGGATTTGAAATTTCAATTATAGGTAACATTACCGGTTTTAAGAATAAAGAGGATAAAAAGACATTTATCTTAGATCCAAATGATTATCAGAATTTGGATTTTGTGGATAACCCTGGCGTTGCAAGAGAGGTTTCAACTGCATTAGGTGATATTTCTGGAACAGAGGTATTCGTAGAAGGTGAAGTATTAGGGGTAACTGTTCGTGAGACTTTTGAACTACCATCAGGATTAGCAGGAGAAGATATCGATTTTATCCCTTCAGGATATTTACAAGGAAGTGTAGGGTTAATCAAAGGAACAGAAATAAAGGCAAGATTCCTTCCTAAAATAGAATATGAGGATGCATCTATAGGATTGTTCGGTGTAGGTCTTCAACATGACTTCACTAAATTATTACCAGCAGATAAGATTTTACCTGTAGCTATTTCCGCTGTTATAGGATACACTAATATTAGTGGAGATTATGACTTGGCCAATGCCAATTTAGTAGATGGTGAAAATCAGCGAATAGAAGCTGAAATCAGTAGCTGGGCTTTTGGTGCGGTTGTTTCAACAAAGTTACCGATCATTAACTTTTATGGCGGTGTAAATTATATTACCGGCAAATCTGTAACAGATGTTCTGGGAACGTATAGAGTTACAAGTGGCCCATTTGCATCAGATACATATGAAGATCCTTTTTCAATTACCAAGAAGGTAGATGGTGTGACCGGTACCTTAGGTACTAAACTAAAATTAGGTTTCTTTAGGTTGAATGCTGAATATAATTTAGGAGAGTTTAATACTGCAACGGTTGGTGTTAACTTCGGTTTTAGATAAAGACAAGTTTTAAATTTAAAAAGGTCCGATAGGTATTATCTCTAATTCCGTCGGACCTTTTTTTTGTGCTTTAAATAAGCGTAGGTAATACTTGTTAAAAGCTGTTTATAGAACAACAATGGGTATAAAAAAGACTGCCCAGATCCCTCCGGACAGCCTTTTTCCCATGGCCCTGTTAAAATCGTTTATTCCCTTATTGCCAATGTAGCGCCATCTTTCTTTTGAAGATAAAAACCATCTTCGGTAGATTTAATGGTGATCGTATTATTGGGCTTGCCTTCTAGACCTTTATACTCAACTGTATAAGTATCGTCTTGTTTGGACCAATTGAAATCTGTTTTTAGGGTAGTGGTAGAACCATCAATTTCATGATATCTTCCTAAGAAAACATCATTGAAAATCCATTCTTTACGAACAGTCTGCTTTGAGGAATTTTCGGTTACTATTAATTCCGATTGCGACCATATCCCTATGATAGGGTCGTTGTTTTGTTCAATGCGAGAACAGTTCGCAAGAAACACTATGGCACATATGGCCACCAAAGAGAGGAACTTCTTAGTCATAAGTAGGTTAATTTAATTTTGGATTTGGGATCCACAGTATTTAACGTGACTAATTTTGGCTTATTACTTTAATTCGACGTATGGCAGCTATTTGACGATTTCTTCGTTAAAGGGTAATTATTTTTAACAAAATATGCATTTTATCGAAGGTTTTTAGCTCTTTTTGAAGTAATTAAATAGACTTTTCAGTAGCATAATTCGTCAATAAATACCTATTTTTGAAGTGGAAATTCAATAAACATAAGGTGGGTGTTCCTCTTTATATATAATAATTCATAAAATAGAAATAAATGAAAGTTACAGTTGTAGGTGCTGGTGCAGTAGGTGCTAGTTGTGCAGAGTATATTGCCATTAAAGATTTTGCATCAGAAGTGGTTATTTTGGACATTAAGGAAGGTTATGCAGAAGGTAAAGCGATGGATTTAATGCAGACGGCTTCTTTAAACGGATTCGATACAAAGATAACAGGTAGTACAAATGACTACGCTAAAACAGCAGATAGCCATATAGCAGTAATTACTTCTGGTATCCCTAGAAAACCAGGTATGACCAGAGAAGAATTGATCGGTATTAACGCTGGTATCGTAAAAACCGTTTCTAGCAGTTTATTGGAGCATTCTCCAAACGTTATCATTATCGTAGTAAGTAACCCTATGGATACTATGACATATTTGGTTCACAAAACTACTGGCTTACCTAAAAATAGAATTATAGGTATGGGCGGTGCTTTGGATAGTGCTCGTTTTAAGTATCGTTTAGCAGAGGCTATGGAAGCTCCTATTTCTGATATCGACGGTATGGTAATAGGTGGTCATAGTGATAAGGGTATGGTGCCTTTAACTTCTCATGCAACTAGAAACAGTATTCGTGTATCTGAATTTTTAACTGATGAAAGATTAGAGCAAGTTGCTGCCGATACTAAAGTTGGTGGTGCTACTTTAACAGGTTTGTTAGGTACAAGTGCATGGTATGCTCCAGGTGCTGCGGTTTCTGCTTTGGTTCAAGCTATCGCGTGTGACCAAAAGAAAATGTTCCCTTGTTCTACAATGTTAGAAGGAGAATATGGTTTAAACGATATCTGTATAGGTGTACCTGTAATCTTAGGAAAAAACGGTATTGAAAAAATCGTTGACATTCCATTAAGCGATGCTGAAAAAGCGAAAATGCAAGAAAGTGCTGCTGGTGTTACTAAAACCAATGGTCTTTTAGAGTTGTAGTTTATATACTCTTAAACATAAAACAAAGCCTTTATAGTCTAACTATAAGGGCTTTATTTGTATTAATAGGTGAGCATTGGTATTATATATTGTAAAAAATATACTACCTAGAATAATCTTTCTTTTTATATTTGCCGCATGAATGCAAAATGGTGCGTAAGTACTTTATTTATTATTCTAGCCTTATTAGGGCTAAGTCAAGAGCAAACTAAAGCTTCTAATCAGCAAATTGTACTACAATTTGCTGATGTAGAATTAGCTTCGGAATCTGCCCATGATGAGATTTTAGCAGAAATCACCAAGAAACTAGAAGTTCTAGGTGTTGATGGTGTTGAAATTATAGAAAATGACGGTGCTCAATTAAGTATTCGTTATTATAGCGATGTTGATGCACTTAGTGTTAAAGAGTTTCTTTCTGAAGAAAATCAACCGCTAACAACCAATGAAGAAGAATTTCCTTCAGACTACCCAAAAGAACAACTACCTGAAACATATAATTTAGTAGTATCTGACCTGCATCAGCAAGCAGATAGCGGTGTTACTTTGAATGCAACTCTAGTTGCCGTTCAAAAGCAGGATTCTAAAAAATTGACTAACCCGGTATTATTGCCGTTTAGTAGTGCTGTAGAATTAGAGCAAGATGTTCTTGTAGCTACGGCTTATAAGATTAATAGAACTATTGCATTTGCAATAGATAATACTTCACAAATAATTCCAGAAGTAAGGGCAGGACCTTACTCATGTGGAAATAGCTAATTTCCGATAACATACACTAGTACTAAAGAGCGTAATAACTTCTACGTAAAAGTTGTTTGCCCTTTTTTTAAACATACATATAATCTTAATCAACATAAATTAAATAAACTATTAAAATGCAAAACAAAGGACTTATAAAGCTGTTTGCTTTATTATTTGGGTTAGTTAGTATTTACCAGCTATCCTATACTTTCGTAACCAGTAAAGTAGAAAAAGAAGCGACTACCTTCGCTGCAAGCCGAGTTTCTGAGGCAGAAGATGGCTATGTGGCCAAAAGAGAAGAAGTAGCTGCTAGCTATCTTGATTCTATTGGTAATAACCCTGTATTTGGGTATACCAATTACAATGAAGCTAAAAAGAAAGAACTTAATAAAGGTCTTGACCTTAAAGGTGGTATCAACGTTACATTACAGATTTCCATTAAGGATATCCTTAAAGGATTAGCAAATAATACAAAGAGCCCGGTATTTAATAAAGCATTAGCGGATGCGGATGCTGCTTCTAGTAATAGTGATGATACGTATATCGATTTGTTTTTTGAAGCTTTCGATAACATCAAAGGTGATACTAAATTAGCTTCGCCGGATATCTTCGCTAACAAAGGTCTTAGTGATGAAATCAACTTTCAAATGTCTGATGATGAGGTTAAGCCAATCATCCGTAGAAAAATCGATGAGTCTATCGTTTCTGCTTTTGAAGTATTAAGAGAACGTATAGATGGTTTTGGTGTAACACAGCCAAACATTCAAAGAGAAGGTAACTCTGGTCGTATTTTGGTTGAATTGCCAGGTGCTAGAGATATCGCTCGTGCACAAGATCTTTTATCTAGTACTGCTCAATTAGAGTTTTGGGAAACGTACAAGCAAAGTAATACAAGCTTTAGTACGTTTTTGATTCAGGCGAATGAGAAATTAAAAACGATTGTTGAGGTTAAGCAACCAGAACAAGTTAAAGAAGAGTCTGAATTAGATTCTTTATTATCTGATGTTTCTGCTGATTCTTTAGATTTAGCGACACAGGTTAATCCTTTATACGAATTATTGATTCCTGCTAACCCAGGATCAAATGCAATGTTCCGTGCTGCTATTAAGGATACGGCAACTATTGGTTCTTACTTAAGAATGCCGGAAATCAGAAGATTATTACCTGCTGATATTCAGTTTACAAAATTTGTATGGGAAAGACCATCTACAGAAGAAACTGAAGTTATCGATTTATACGCGTTGAAATCTAATCGCGAAGGAACGCCAAGAATTAGTGGTGATGTAGTAAGTGATGCTAGAGCGGATTTTGATCAGTTCAGTAAGCCTGCTGTTTCTATGACCATGAATACGAAAGGTGCTAAAGAATGGGAAAAATTAACTGGAGATGCTTACACCAACCAGACTGGTATAGCAATTGTTTTAGATAATAAAGTATATACTGCTCCTGGTGTTTCTTCTGGTCCTATTTCTGGTGGTCGTTCAGAAATCACGGGTGATTTTACAGTAAACGAAACTAAAGATATCTCTAACGTACTTAGAGCAGGTAAACTTCCAGCTTCTGCAGAAATCATTCAATCGGAAATTGTTGGTCCTTCATTAGGTCAAGAAGCTATTGATAGTGGTTTCATGTCTTTCTTAATCGCTTTTGTAATCGTTCTTTTATGGATGATCGGTTATTATGGTAAAGCAGGTGTATTTGCAGATATCGCTTTAATGTTGAACATCTTATTGATATTTGGTGTCTTAACTAGCTTAAATGCCGTGTTAACGTTACCTGGTATTGCCGGTATTGTTTTAACACTTGGTATGTCTGTCGATGCTAACGTACTGATCTTTGAGCGTATAAAAGAAGAATTGGCAAAAGGTAAGGGTAAGAGCCAAGCTGTAGCTGATGGTTTTGGTAATGCACTGTCTTCTATTTTAGATGCGAACATTACAACCGGTTTAACTGCGGTTATCTTATTTATTTTTGGTTCAGGTCCTATTAAAGGTTTCGCAACTACCTTACTTATTGGTATTATAACATCTTTATTTACTGCAATATTCATCACTCGTTTGTTGATCGACTGGTATATTAGTGGAAAAGGTAGAAGCTTGGATTTCTCTACTGGTATCACTAAAAACCTTTTCAAAGGAATCAATGTTGATTTCTTAGCGAAGAGAAAGATTGCTTATGTTATATCTGGGATTTTAATTCTAGCAGGACTAGCATCGTTGTTCTTTGGTCCAGGTTTACAGCAGGGTGTAGATTTCGTCGGTGGTCGTTCTTACACGGTTCGTTTTGAGCAACCTGTTAATCCTTCTGAAATATCTTCGGAATTAAATACAGTATTCGGTAGCGGAACTAATGTGAAGACTTATGGTGAATCTAATCAAATAAGGATTACAACGCCTTATAAGGTAGATGTTGAAGGTATCGAAGTAGATAATGAAATTCAAGATAAATTATACACGTCGCTTCAAAAGTATTTGCCAGATGGTATAACTAAAGATGCTTTTGTACTTGGAGGTATTGATGATGAGACTTTTGGTATTATGAAATCTTCAAAAGTAGGTCCTACTATTGCCGATGATATTAAAAACAATGCTTTCTTGGCAATTCTAGGGTCATTGGCAGTAGTGTTCTTATATATCTTATTAAGATTTAGAAGATGGCAATTCTCATTGGGTGCTGTTACTGCAGTATTCCATGATGTATTGATTGTACTTGGTGTATTCTCAATATTCGGTAAGCTGATGCCATTTAACATGGAAATCGATCAAGCGTTTATTGCGGCGATACTAACCGTAATTGGTTACTCGCTGAATGATACCGTGGTAGTATTTGACCGTATTCGTGAAACTTTGGCTGAACGTGGCTGGAAAGGTGGTTCTAACATTAACTATGCTATCAATAGTACGTTAAGTAGAACATTGAATACATCATTAACAACATTAGTGGTATTATTGGCAATCTTCATTTTCGGTGGTGAATCTTTAAGAGGATTCATGTTTGCAATGATCGTTGGTGTACTTATAGGTACATATTCATCTGTATTTATTGCAACTCCTGTAATGTTCGATGCATTGAGCAAGAAAATTACTTCTGGTGACGCTAAGCCTAGTGCTGAAGTAGAATAAATTTATAACTAACTCAGGTAAAAAGGCCGCTCAGAAATGAGCGGCTTTTTTTTGTTTGAATACTTTTTCGAATTGTGTTTCTCTAAGGGTCGATTCTTTTTTGTAACCCTTTTCTATTACTTTACTCTACTTGAAAACCAGTATTTTTAGCCATGTTTTTTTAAGTATAAAAGTTTATGCATTTCTTGCCTTTGAATCATAAACACTTAATCAAAATGAAAAAATTAATTATTGTAGGTTTTTTAGCATTGACATCTTTGTACAGTGGTAGTTTAAAAGCGCAATCTATTTACATTGGACCGAAGGTTGGATTGAACTTGGCGAATTTTACGGGTAATGTAAATTCAAGCTTAAGGGGTTTGGCTGCATTGCATGTAGGTGGCGTTGCTGAGATAGAGATTGTGGATATGTTCAGTATTCAGCCAGAGCTACTATATTCTGTAAAAGGTGCAATTTTAGACGACACCAAATTGGTGAATAGTTATCTTTCTTTACCAGTTATGGGAAAGTTTTATCCGATTGATATGTTATACATTGAAGCAGGTCCACAAATCGGTTTTCTTATTTCAGCAAATGAAAAATCTAATGCAAATAATATAAAGACTACTGATAGTTATAAAACGGTTGATTTAGGGCTTGGTTTCGGGGCCGGCGTAAATTTAAGAGATATTGGTCTTAGTCTTGGCTTGCGTTATAATGCTGGACTAAGTAATATATTTATTGATAATTCTAGAATTAAGAATGGTGTGTTTCAGATATCGGCTGCTTACACATTTGAACTTTAAAGAGGTATTTTATTTTATAATACGAGATGAACCATTTTTACTAGGTATAAGGTCTAAAGTCCGTTTCGGTTTTAGACCTTTTTCTTTTCTATGTGAAACGAAAATAATGGCGGTATCGGTTTCTTTGGCAAATTTGTTGACCAAGGCAACCAATAAACTGGCGGACTCATCATCCATATCTGCTGTTGGTTCGTCCAATATTAAAATTGGAGGTCTTTTGACCATGGCTCGCGCAGTCATTACCAAACGTTGTTGCCCAGTGGATAATGTATTAAAATATTGCTTTTTTTGATCTTGTAATTCTAAAAGGATCAACCATTGATCAATTATTCTTTTTTGTAGCTCTGTAGGTATGGTGTAGAGCCCTACGGAATCCGTTAAGCCAGAAATGAGCATATGTTCTATAGAATGTCTGCCATTAAATTTAAGTGTCATTGCGGGTGCGTAATACCCTATTTTCTTTTTAATGTCCCAAACACTTTCTCCACTACCTTTTTTATTTCCGAATAAATATATTTCTTGACCGTATGCTTTTGGATTATCACCAAATATCATGGAAAGCATGGTAGATTTTCCGCTACCGTTCGCACCTGAAAGTTGCCAGAAATCACCCTTCTTTACTGTCCAGTTGATATTGTTCAATATTTGCTTCTCACCATAAGAGATACTTACATTTTTAAAATCAATCAAAATATTATCTAGGTTGGTAATAGGTGTGATTGATGCAGGTATATTTATAGCATTGAATGTGTGGCTATTTGTATTCTCGTTCAATATCGATTTCTCTAATACTGTAAATTCATTTTTTTTAAGGCTGCCAAAATGATTGATAAAAGAAAGGGTGTCTTCTTTTCTGCTCGCCAATTGAATAAATGCAATTTCTGTTGAATGTTGTTTTAGTATTAATTTTAATTCTTCTTGAAAAGCAATGTCTAAATTGTCAAAAGGATTATCTAGAATTATATAATCTGGTTTTTCGTTTAATAGATACTTTAGTAGTGCTTTTTTTTGCTCCCCACTAGACATGGTCTCCAGGGCTTGATTTTCAGAGCTGATAATCTTTTCATCATGTTTATCTTCTTCGTCAATAAGTTTATCTAAAGTGAAAGCAGAAAATAACCGGCCGTTTTTAGGTTTGAATTCTTGAAGCGCTACAGGTATGTTACCATATTGAAAGTCTTTAATGAAGCCTTTCTTGTTAGAATTGTTATCTAAATATATTACCCAATGACTCATTTATGCGTTTATTCTAAAAATATGAACTTCGTTATTGTGATAGGAAGTAGTAAAATCTAAAAACATCCCATTTTTTATAACTGTTTTTTGCGAGGGAATATTATCAACTTGTATGATTGAAATTAGGCTTTTGGTCCATCCTTTTTGAAAAGCTATTTCTTTACACTTTTTGGCAGCTTCAAAAGCAAAACCTTGTCGCCAATATTTTGGGAGAATGGAATAGCCTATTTCAAATTCTTTTTTACCATCTACCTCTTGTATTAGTATTCCAGAAAGACCTACTAGCGTATTAGTGTCTTTTAAGAATAAAGAGTTCATGCCACCTAAGTTGTCATTATAGCGCTCAAATATTCTGTCAAATTGTTGTTGGCATGCCACAATAGGATCGGTTGGTAAACCTGACCAATATTGGGTACTTAAAGGTTCTTCATGAAAAGGGAGCCAATTTTGAAAATCTGATGGTTGTACTTCTTTAAAAAGTAAGCGTTCAGATTCTTCATTGAATAATACATATTCTGGCATTATTTCGTAATAAAATATTAGAAGCGGTAATTACTTTCTGCTAAAGCTAATGCTGTCACCAATAGATAGCCCTAATTCTTGCGCTAGACCACCGTTAATTTCAAGAACATATTTGATAGGTACCTGTGAAGATAAACCGGTCTCATTAAGTGGCTGGGCATTTTCTTGAAAACTAGCAATTTTTAAATCATCTTTTATATAAATAATATCTAGAGGAAACTCTGTATTCTTCATGTAAAAAGAATGCATTCTCTGGTCAGGGAAAATAAATAGCATACCCTGGTCATCTTCCATTCCCTTGCGGTACATAAGTCCCGTTTGGGTTTCGTAATCCGTTTCTGCAAACTCAATATTAAATTTGGTCTTCACGGTATCGCTTGCATTTAAAAAGATGGTTATATCTCCTTCATAAGTGAAATCTATACTTTGCGTGGCAATAGTCTTCTTAGGTTCTTCTTTACAAGAAAAAGCTAGTAGTGCAACAGCCATTAAAATAACCGAACTTTTATATATAGTTTTCAATACTATGCGGTTTTAGTTTTTTTAAACATGAAGTATAATCCAATTAGAATAAAAGGAATACTCAACCATTGCCCGGTAGAAAGTAAGCCTAAAGATTCTTCAAACCCACCTTGACTTTTCTTTACAAATTCTGCAAAGAAACGAACCGTCCAAAGTAATACAAAGAACAAGCCGAACAAATAGCCTGGTTTATTCTTCTTATCGGTTTTCCAGTATAGGAAATATAAAAGAATGAATATGAACAAGTAACCTATGCCTTCATACAATTGTGCCGGATGACGGTATGGTATCTCAGCTAAATACTGTGAAAACTGTGGGTTGTTTTCTATTGCTGCATAAGCCGCATTCAATGTTTTTTCTTGTGTAATGCCTAATGCTTTTGATGGATGTAAGTCGTCTGAATCTCGAATGAATTTGGTAGCGAATATGAAGTTTTCATCTACCACTTTCCCATTGATTTCAGAATTGAAAAAGTTACCTAGACGTACGCAGAAACAACCAATTGCCACTGGTATAGCCATTCTGTCAAATATCCAAAGCATTTTAAATTTCGGGTATTTTCTAGTGTACAGATACGTACCGATTATGATACCAATAGTAGCTCCGTGACTGGCTAAACCGGCAAAGCCTGTAAACTCATAACCATCTATTATGCCAAATAATAAACTGCCTGTATCACTTTCGCGAACAGGAATTAAAATCTCTATAAGATGATTGGAATAGTATGCCCAGTCATAAAAGAATACATGCCCCAATCTTGCACCAAGCATTGTACTTAGAACCGTGTAGATAAATAGCGAATCTAATTGTTCTACGGATTTTTTCTCATTTAGGAATATCTTTTTCATGATAAACCAACCTAATGCAAAGGCGGTAATCCAAAGAAGATTGTAATACTTAATTTGTATGAATCCGATGTTAAAAAGTGTCTCATTCGGATTCCAAGTAATTCCTAAGAAATGCATGTGTTGAATTTTGAAAGGCTAAGATAATAAAATAGAAATCTACCTAGGCTTTAGATTGTGGAAATCGGTTTTGTTCTAGGTTAAAAGAGCGTTAAGTTTATATAGGGTAGAAAAGAGAGAAGAGAAAATAGATGTTAGATAAAAGAAATACTTGGTTATTTGACTATGTCAGAGTTTTGACCAACTGAACTTTTAACTTTAGTTAGCTTTTTTTTGACTTGAACTTGGACTTTGCGTTTGAAGCTTAATCAAGGAACTGGGTCATATCCTTTTCCGCCCCAAGGGTTGCAGCTAAAAATTCGTTTGGTTGCCATCCATCCGCCTTTGAATAAACCGTGTTTTTTTAATGCTTCAAGTGTGTACTGAGAGCAAGTAGGGGAGTATCTACATGTTGCTGGAGTATACGGAGAGATAGCTACTTGGTAAAACCGGACTAGAAATACCAAGGGAGCAATAAGAATTTTTTTTAATGAGATTTTCACGATGACAAATTGATAATACAAATTTACTACAAAACAACTAACCGTGTAAAATAAGAAGTCCGGATGAGTTGCATCCGGACTTTTGAAAATGAAATAGTTTCGGTTTAGGCGCCTATTCTTATGGGGTCTAGATGTTCTGCTTCTTCTGCAGAGTATAATCTAGATTTGATTAAAAATCGAAGTCCTAACGGAATTTCCAATGAAAAACTAGAACCAATGCCAGGGACAACATCAACCGTTAGTTGCGTGTGTTTCCAATATTCAAACTGATCTTTAGACATATGAAAATCGCAACCTTCTATGGTGCCCAACCAAACATCGTTATCATCGAGCATTAAATCTCCTTTTTCAAAACACATGGGAGATGAACCATCACAACAGCCACCACTTTGGTGAAACATAAGTTCGCCATGCTTTTCTTTTAGCTGAGCAATTATTTCAGCCGCTTTTTCGGTTACTAATACTCTTTTTGTTTTCATCATAAATTGTTTTTTAAAAGAAGCCCATTTTCTTCTTATCGTAAGAGATAAGCATGTTTTTGGTTTGACGGTAATGTGCCAACATCATTTTATGGTTCTCTCTACCAATACCTGACTTTTTATACCCACCGAAAGGAGCATGAGCAGGGTACAGGTGATAGCAGTTGACCCAAACTCTACCGGCTTTTATCGCTCTTGATATTTGATAGGCTTGGTGGGTGTCACGTGTCCAAACGCCTGCACCTAGACCATAAAGGGTGTCATTTGCAATTTCTATAGCTTCGGCTTCATCTTTAAAAGTGGTTACACAAAGAACGGGACCAAAAATTTCTTCTTGGAAAACTCGCATTTTATTATTCCCTTTTAAGATAGTCGGTTCAACATAGTAACCACCTTCTAGACCTTCGTTATACGCTTGAGAACCGCCAGTAAGTACCTCGCAACCTTCTTCTTTACCTATTTCTATATAGCTAAGGATTTTCTCGAATTGATCGTTGGAAGCTTGAGCGCCCATCATTGTGTTTGGATCTAAAGGATGCCCCATTTTAATAGCCTTGGTACGTTCTATTACTCGTTCTATAAACTTGTCATAAATACTTTCTTGTACCAACATTCGAGATGGGCATGTGCAAACTTCACCTTGGTTTAAGGCAAACATATTGGCGCCTTCTAAACACTTGTCAAAGAATTCATCATCAGCATCCATAATACTTTCAAAAAATACATTTGGAGATTTACCACCTAACTCTAAGGTAACCGGAGTAATATTTTTAGATGCGTATTGCATGATCAATTGCCCTGTCGTAGTTTCACCGGTAAAGGCAATTTTATCAATTCTTGGACTAGAGGCTAATGGTTTACCTGCTTCTGCACCAAATCCGTTTACAATGTTTAATACACCGTCAGGTAAAATACCTTCAATGATTTCCATTAAAATTAAAATTGCAACAGGGGTTTGTTCGGCAGGTTTTAAAACTACACAGTTACCGGCAGCCAATGCTGGAGCCAATTTCCAAGTAGCCATTAATAATGGGAAATTCCATGGTATAATTTGACCGACGACACCTAGTGGTTCCGTGACATTTAGTGCCACCGTATTAGAATCCAATTCACTGACAGACCCTTCTTCTGCTCTAATGACGCCCGCAAAATATCTAAAATGATCGACTGCCAAAGGTAAATCTGCGGCTCTAGTTTCACGAATGGCTTTACCGTTATCCCAAGTTTCTGCTCTTGCAAGCACTTCTAAGTTTTGTTCTATTTTGTCTGCAATTTTTAAAAGCATATTGCTTCTTTCTGTTGCTGAAGATGCGTTCCATGACGTTGCAGCTTTCCATGCAGCATCAATTGCCATGTCTATATCTTCTGCTGTTGACCTAGGTATTTTTGTGAAAGACTTACCATCTACAGGTGAAATGTTGTCAAAATATTCTCCCTTACTTGGTGCTACCCACTTACCTCCAATAAAATTTTCATATTGGTTTTTAAACTTCGGTTTTTGAAGTACATCTTTTTCTACAGTTGCTGTTGTGCTCATAATATATGATTTAAGTATTAATAGATTTAAAACTCCTGAGTGGGAGTACGTTTTGTTTTATATTCTAAATGTACTTACCACTTTCTTAGGTTGTCTGACCGATTCTATGAATAATGTGAACTATTCTATCATTTATTGATATTATGATTTTTTTAAGTATAAAATTTTGTAAATTTCTTAATTTTATAATAAAAAATAAGATGATTCAATTGTCAGATAATTTTTTAAAAGGAAGACGATTAGAGACTTTGGTAGAAAACCAGACCTCTTATACCATGAACAATGCCGCTATGCATGTTTTCGAAACGCATGAACAAGCCGCAAGTGTTTTGTTGAAATTTGAGCAACCTGTTTTAGCAAGTATGATTCAAGGAAAGAAAATAATGCATTTACGTGATTACGAATCTTTTGATTTTTTACCAGGTGAGTCATTGGTATTGCCTGCAAATGAAAATATGTGTATAGATTTTCCAGAAGCAATGGCAAAGAATCCTACCCGTTGTTTAGCTATGGCAATTTCTGAAGATAAAATAAATAATGTATTACAGTTTATGAACGAGAGTATGCCCAAAAGTAATAAAGAAGCTTGGGGGCTCATGGACTATAATTTTCATTTTGTAAACGATCGTGGAATATTTCAAATTATTCAGCGACTCTTGTTTTTGTTTTCAGAAGAACATCCATCTAAAGATGTATTTGTAGATAACATGTTACGCGAACTTATTATTAGAATTTTACAAACCAATGAACGTAAAATATATAGTAATGCTACATTGTCTATAAATAAAGAGAGTAGACTGACTGAAGTGATCCGTTATATTAGAGATAATGTGCATAAGTCATTAAATGTAGATGGCCTTAGTAAAATTGCTTGTATGAGTCCGTCTCATTTTTATAGAACATTTAAAGTAGAGTTGGGTATTTCTCCAGTAGAGTTTATAAATAATGAGCGCATAAAATTAGCTGTAGGATTGTTACGGGATCCAAAGCGTAGCATTAAAGATGTTTATCTAGATTGCGGGTTTGAGAGTAGATCTTACTTTAATCGGGTATTTAAAACAAGGCAGCACATAGCACCTGGTGCGTACCAGTCGAAAATACAGAAATCTAGATTTTTAGATTAAGATTATAAGCTATATGTAGTACCTTCTTTACCGTCTTTTAATTGAATACCCAATGCAGCCAATTGGTCGCGAATTTGATCAGATGTGGCAAAATCTTTGTTTTCTCTAGCTGATTTACGTAATTCAATCAATAGCTCTACAACACCACCTAATTTTTCTGTATCGGCATCAGAACTACTTTTGTTTTCTAAACCTAAAACATCAAAAACGAAACCATGTAAAGTGCTTTCTAATTCTAGTTTATCTTCTGCGGTAATAGATTCAGTGCCTTCCTTGATAAGGTTAATATGCTTAACGGCATCAAATAATTTCGCAATTAGTATAGGTGAATTAAAATCATCGTTCATGGCAGCATAACAAGATGCTTTCCAATCGGCAACATTAAAATCGGTAGTCTTGCCAGTATTTAAGGATTTAAGGGAATTGATAGCCTCCATCAATTTATTAAATCCTTTTTCAGATGCTAGTAAAGCATCATTACTCATATCTAAAATGCTGGTGTAGTGAGCTTGCATCATAAAGAAACGTACCATAGACGGTGAGAAGGGCTTACTTAGAATCTCATTCTCACCAGAAAAAATCTCTCCTGGTAAAATGCTATTTCCGGTAGATTTTGCCATTTTTCTACCGTTCAAGGTCAGCATATTGGCATGTAACCAATAGTTTACTGGACTTTGACCATTGCAAGCTTCTGCCTGTGCGATCTCACATTCGTGATGTGGGAATTTTAAATCCATTCCGCCACCGTGTATATCGAATGTCTCACCTAAATACTTTGTGCTCATCGCAGTACATTCTAAATGCCACCCAGGGAATCCATCTCCCCATGGTGAAGGCCACCTCATAATATGTTGCGGTTCAGCTTTTTTCCATAAAGCAAAATCTTGCGGATTATGCTTGTCATCTTGAGCGGCAAGATCACGGGTGTTAGCAATCATATCTTCAAGCTTACGACCACTTAGTTTACCGTACTCATGCTCTTCGTTGAACTTAGCGACGTCAAAATATACAGAACCATTTGTTTCGTATGCAAATCCTTTTTCAAGAATATCCTTAATGATTTCAATTTGTTCTATAATATGTCCTGTTGCCGTGGGTTCTATACTTGGAGGCAAAAAATTAAATTTCTCTAAAATATTATGGAAATCTACGGTATAACGCTGAACAACTTCCATTGGTTCTAACTTTTCTAAACGTGCTTTTTTTGCAATTTTATCTTCGCCATCTTCTGCATCATCAACTAAGTGACCGGCATCTGTAATATTGCGAACATAGCGTACTTTGTAGCCCAGGTGTTTAAAGTATCTAAAAATCATATCAAAAGACATGAAAGTTCTACAGTTTCCTAAATGTACATTGCTGTACACAGTGGGTCCACAAACGTACATACCTATATGACCTTCATTTATGGGTTTGAAAACTTCCTTTTTTCCGGTTAGGGAATTGTATACTTTGATTTCCTGATTTTCGTACAATTGCATGAAGCTATATGCTATTAAAAGTGGGTGTCTAGATTTAGATAATTTAAAAACTCGCGACGTACTAATTCTTCTTTAAATTTACCGCCGTATTCTGCTGTTACAGTACTGCTATCAATATCGCGAATGCCTCTAGAATTTACACAAAGGTGTTTTGCGTCGATAACGCAAGCAACATCTTCGGTGCCTAAGGCTTTTTGTAATTCTCTGACAATTTGAATATTCAAGCGCTCTTGCACTTGTGGGCGTTTTGCGTAATAATCAACTATTCGGTTCATTTTTGAAAGACCAACCACGGTACCTTTAGAGATATAGGCAACGTGTGCTCGACCAACAATTGGTAGTAAGTGGTGTTCGCAAGTAGAATAAAGGGTAATGTTTTTTTCAACTAACATTTCACCGTACTTGTACTTATTATCAAAGGTAGAAGCCTTGGGTTTGCTGCTAGGGTTTAAACCGCCGAATATTTCTTTCACGTACATTTTAGCAACTCTGTTAGGAGTTCCTTTTAGACTGTCATCTGTCAGATCCAAACCTAAAGTTTGCATGATTTCACGTACATTTTCACGAATGCGTTCAATCTTTTCATCATCATTCAAGTCAAAGGCATCTGAACGTAATGGAGTATCTTCTGATGCAGAAATATGGTCGTTTCCTAATTCATCAAATTGATTTTCCAATGTATCCTCAATTTTCATTTTATCTATCTTTTAGAAGCTGCAAAGATATACAATATGTGCCACTTTATAACGAATAACGGGTATTACACAACATTAATTAGCCATAACGTTAAGGTCTAGTTAATTTTATTTTCCAAATCGAAAAGCCCCCTATGACCAAGTATGGTTTATTCATTTTATTCATTTGTCAATTAGCCTTTTCGGCTAGTTTTGCACAAGTATCTGCAGATTGTGCCAATGCGGTGCCTATTTGTTATAATACACCTGTCAACGGTGGTACCAATGGGTACGGAGTAGATGATTTTAATGGTGCGACCATTTCAGGTTGTATCACTCAGGGTAGTGGTACTATAGAAACTAATTCTGCATGGTATACTTTTAAGATAGGAGAAGTTGGTCAACTAGGGTTCAATATAGGGTTTGATTCTAACGAAGATTGGGATTTTGCTTTATATAAAACGAATGATTGTAGTACACTAGGCGAACCGATTAGATGTAATTATTTTGATAATTCCGATGATAGTAGTTTTATAGGAGTAGGTGAGGACCCTACAGGAATAGAAAATATTCAATATGATGATTGGCTGGACGTTGAGCCTGGAGAAGAGTACCTGCTTATGATCAATAATTTCAGTAATAATAATTCTGGTTTTTCCATTCAATTTTCGGGGAATATATTTGTTGAGTTTCCAAACTCTGCTTTAGATTGTGATATCATAGATAATTTATTAGGACCCCCAATTATAGCTTGTGACAATGATACTGTTATTTTAGATGCAACTACTGACGATGCCATAGAATATGAGTGGTATTTAGATGCTGGTGCCGGTTATCAACGTATACCAGGTGAAAGTGATTCAGAACTTGCTATTGCTATTTCTGGTATGTATCGTGTTTTGGTGATAAGACCTTTGGGTAATAATTTGATTAGTGAAACGCAGGTCGCTTATGCCCCTTCGCCAGAAACGTTCTCTTTGGAAGACAAAACTGCTTGTTTGGATGGTACGGTTATCGACTTAAATTTGAAAGATACTGAAGCTTTAGGTGAACAAAGTGAATTTGAGTTCAGGGTGTCTTATCATGAAAGTTTTGAAGATGCAGTTGATGGTGCCAATGCGCTATCTAAAGAATATATTCCAATTCAAGTTGCACAAACTATTTATGTAAGAACCACATCGATTGAAAATTCAATGTGTTTTGATGCTTCTGAATCTTTTACGATTAACGGAATTGAATTACCTGTTTTAGATTTCGATACAGAAGTGTTTATATGCGGAGACGAGCCTATTGTAACAATAGGTCAACGTATACCCGATGCCGATTTTAGTTATGAATGGAGTTCGGGACAAACCTCTTCATTGATTACCGTTGCAGAGCCAGGCGTTTATACTTTGTCAGTAACCAATACCCAAGGTTTGATACAGTGCGTAACAGTACGCTCGGTTAGCGTTGTTTTTTCTAGTCCGCCAGTTATCTCAGATGTAACTGTTGAATATGAAGATGATGCGTCTAATGTGGTAAATGTTTTCTTAACAGAGAATGGTGATTTTGAATTTCAAGTAGATGATGAAACACCTCAAAGTAATGGGGTTTTTAATGATTTATTTCCTGGAGAGCATACCATTACAGTCCGTGATATTAATGGTTGTGGATTCGATACTAGGGATATTGTTGTAGTTGGTTTTCCAAAGTTCTTTACGCCTAATGGTGATAATGTAAACGATATTTGGAGAGTAGATGGTTTGTCTGCTTTAGATAATCCTGTAATTACAATTTATGACCGCTATGGTAAATTATTATATCAAATATTTGAAAATTCTAGCGGATGGAATGGTTCTTTTAATGGAACCTTGTTACCAGAATCAGACTATTGGTTTAAACTTTCTTATACCAATTCTTTAGGGGAGAACACAAATGCATCGTACATTAATAATCATTTTAGTTTAAAACGTTAAGCATCGTTTTTAGACTGAAAAAGTGTATTTTATCGATTAAATACCAGAATCTTCGTTGAAAGATACTAAAGATTGCTATGTGTAGTTATAATATACATTACGTATACTAATTAGTTACACTTTTATGAGAACACTTCTTTGTTCTATATGTTGTTTATTTCTTTTTTATTGGAATGCAACTGCACAAAATTCAGCCGATTGTAGAACGGCTATTCCTGTTTGTGCCGATCAACCTATTATGGGTATTGCTGGTGGAACAGGTGATGTCGATGATTTTGATCCCGATGAAATTCTTCAAACAGGTTGTCTTGAAAAAGGTAGTCTTTCTTCCGCAAATATAGAGTTCAATACTTCATGGTTCGTCTTTAGGGCGGGTACTGGGGGTCAAGTGGGTTTTGATATTGAGGCTCTTCCTAGCTCAGGGTCTACGCCTACGGCAGAATGGGATTTTGCTGTTTATGGACCAGATGTCGATTGTGCAGATATTAGTAATGGTACAGCGCAACCAATTCGATGTAATTATGAGGTAAATGATACCAATTTTACCGGACTGGGGGTAAATCCTGAAAGTGGTGAAGAGGGTAGGGCATCTTTAACAGGTAGTCAAAATACGTATGATGAGTATTTAGATGTGGTGCCAGGTGAAATTTATTATATATTAATAAATAATTTTGCAGACAACTTTACAGGTGATCCTGAACCTTTTATGCTAACTTTTACCGGTAGTTCAGTAAATGCGAATCAAGATACGGCCTTAGACTGTACATTAAGAGATGAGTTTTTAGGTTTGGATATTGTTGCTTGTGAGGGTGATGATCCTATTACAATAAGCGCATTGAATTCACCAGCGGGTGCTGATATTGACAGTGTAGAATGGACGGTAGATTACGAAGATGATGGTGTTATTGATGATACGCTTGTCGGTTCTGGTGATTTTGGCGCCGAACTTATTGTTTCGAGCCCTAATTCAGGTCGTTATTTTGCTTCGATTACTACAGTCACTGGTTCACCACCAACTGTGGCTGATGAAAGCGGAGTTTTAATTACATTTTTTGGAACACCTATTTTAGACAGGGTCGAGACCTTGGACACTAACCTTTCGATTGATCCGGATCAAAATAACATTGAGTTTTTTATTGATGGAGATGGTGATTACGAATATGCTATCAACGATGGTGTGTTTCAGGATAATCCAATTTTCATGAATGTGCCGCCAGGGATTAATACGGTCGTTATAAATGATAAAAATGGATGCGGAATTACTGATCCTATAGAGTTTTTAGTGGTTGGTTACCCGAAGTTTTTTACACCAAATGGGGATGGAATTAATGACAATTGGAATATTGAAGGTATTGAGACTTTAAGTAATACAGTTGTTTTTATATTCGATCGTTATGGTAAGTTGTTAAAACAGTTAGGAGCAACCGATAGCTGGGACGGAAATTATAACGGTCAACAAATGCCATCAACCGATTACTGGTTTCGTTTTGAATACGAGGAACAAGAAGAAAGCCTTTTGGTCGCTAAAACTAGGAAGACACATTTTTCTCTTAAAAGATAAAAAAAAGGGAAGCTAATTAGCTTCCCTTTTTTATATACAAGTATTTTTTGCTTTAGAAATTAATCGTGTAACTTAAAGTCGCGTTGGTTATACTTCTGTTAATCGTTGCGGGTGTTGTAATGCCAGCATTGAATAATCTTTCATTAATATCTTGTTGAGAACGGCTAAGCGCGAAATCTAATTTGCTGCCTCCGAAATTATAACCTATACCACCAGAAACGGCATTTAGGTCTCCAATAGTATTTCCGTTTGCATACGGACTCTGCTCAAAACGATAACCAGCTCTTAAACTAACTTGTTCAATTCTATATTCACCACCAAGTCTAAATGTAGAAACAGCACCCAAATCGTTAGCAATTTGTATGTTGACAGTTTGGAAACTTGGGTCGTTAGTAGGGCGTAACTCTGATTGAGAAAAATCTTGATAACCGTAGTCGAAACTTAATAAACCATCTTTTGCGAAAATAACAGCTAAACTACCCGTCAATTTACTTGGTGTTTTTACAGTATATTTTTCAAAAACATTTACGATATTGAAACTTATGAAATTAATGTCAGCATCTGCTAAATCAGAATTAATACGTTGAGAAGTATTGTCTTCTAATCGGTACCAAGTAGGAGATTGGTAGCTTCCGCCTAAACGTACATTATTATTCAATTTTGCAATTGCCCCAAGACTAAAAGAAAAGCCATTTCCTTCAGTTTGTAAAAAATTATCGAAGGTGGTTCTTTGTATCGCTGAATTTGGCTCATATCCACTTTCTGTAAATTCGTCATATTGAGAATACAGTACACTATGAAAATTTAAAGAAGCTCCCATGTGTATATTCTCTTTATATTGAGATGCCATGTTTAAAGTGAACTTGCTATTGTAGCCGTTTGTTCTTCTTAGAAAATCTTGCTCTACCCTATCATAAAGACTGTTACTTATATAGTTGGTGTTACCATCATCTTC
The DNA here is from genome assembly GCF_045063735.1 of Maribacter sp. Asnod1-A12. Taxonomy (NCBI): domain Bacteria; kingdom Pseudomonadati; phylum Bacteroidota; class Flavobacteriia; order Flavobacteriales; family Flavobacteriaceae; genus Maribacter; species Maribacter sp. Asnod1-A12. The sequence goes on along the minus strand of NZ_JBEFNZ010000006.1, from coordinate 331,253 downwards.
AGTTTCTGGGTCTAGAATACCACCATAATATCCTAAAAAAGCTTGTTGATCACTAAAACCTTGTGCTGAGCCTATGTTCAAATAAGCTTCTTCAAGAAACTCATTATCTTGTACGAGAATTGATCCAAATGGAGTGCCACCTGCAAATTCTAAAAAGTAGGTATCGATTCCTTCTGTACTGCTTCCAGAAATATAATATTCATTATCAAAATTGTCTACAATGTCATAATTAAAGGCAAGAGTGAATTTGTTCCAATCAGAATTAGTATTAGTATTTTTGAATACAAATGCACCGCCGAATTGATTTATTTCTATATTATTGTCTTTTGTAATTAACGCGTCACCAAAATAACGAGCATCGTTATTGGTATTGTAGTTAGAGCCAGTTATTGTAAAAAGACTATTATTAAAAACAGCAGATCCAGCAGGATTAATGTTTAGTGAAGATAAATCACCGCCTAACGCTCCAAATGCTCCGCCCATGGCTTGAAACCGGGCAGTACCTTGTAAATTTTCTGTGCCATATCTTAAAGCATCATTTATATTTTGTGCACTGCAGATGGCACAAGACATTAGTATTACGAAAGTTAAATATCTTTTCATAGCAATATTTCAATTTAAAAAAAATTCGATTTTAGTTTCTTCTGCTGCTACTGCTTCTAGATGAACCAGAAGATCTAGATGATGATCCACTGCTAGAACTTCTTGAGCTACTGCCTGAACTTCTGTAAGAGCTACCGCTTGAACTGCTTCTTCCAGAACTGTAACTACTGCTTCTAGAGCTACGCGAGTTGCCACTACTCGAACTTCTTCCGGAAGAATAACTTCTAGAGGTGCTGCCAGAGTTTCTATAAGTTGATGTTCTTGGTACGGCAACTCTGCTACTAGACCTTGCTGTACTACTTCTAGATGAATTTGGTCTGCTACTATAAGTTCTTGAAGAACTACTATATCTTGGTGTAGCTCTCGTGCTTCTACTTGTTCTATAAGCTCTGTTCTGGTCAACACCAACCGTTCTTCTTGTTGTTGAACTACCAGAGTATGTTCTTGAGCTACGTGTTGAAGCAGAGCTTCTTGCTGTTGCAGAACGAGAGGTGGTGCTTCGATATCTAGAAGAATTTCCACTTGTATTTACATTAGACCTTCCTCTTAATGCAGTTGAAGACAAACCACTATTATTAACATAACCTCTGTTATATACACCTCTTCTTGAGTTGTTCAATGCGTAATTTCTATTTGAGAATCGATTGTTACGGTTATAGTATCTATTTCCGTAACCATATCCGTATCCATAATTATATCCACGACCGTATCCCCAATTGTTCCAGCCAAACCCCCAGCTGTTCCATCCAAATCCGAAGCCGCCGTAACCCCAGTTGTTCCATCTGTTCCATCCCCATGGTTGACCCCAACCGCTACCATAATAACCGGTATAACCAATATTGTTCCATCCCCATCCATAAGGATTTCCATAACCCCAGTTATTCCATCCGTTGTCATGAATATATATGCTTACATCTGCGTTATTGCTACCCCAGCTACCATAACCCTCATAATCATTGGTATTAGCGTAGTAATCGGTTAATTGCTCATCTGATATTTCTTCATCTAAATTGTTACTGGAATAAGAATCAACATCGGTAAATATTTCATTATCTAAAATTTCATCGTATTGATTGGCCTTTTCACCAAAAAAATCAGAATACGTGTTTGTTTCTGAATTATCATAATATTCTTGATTAGGTCTTCTTTCAACGTTTGAGGGTGCTTCATCGGAATAGATACCATCATTATTGTAATAAGAAGATTGTTGGTATGAGCCGCAAGAGACTGTTAAAACAGCTAGGGTTACCAACATTGTTATATTGCGAAGTTTGTTGTGGGGTAGAGAATATATCATCGGATCAAAATTATATTGTTGAACATATTAAAAATAACTAGTTTTACCCAATTATAATATATTAATATTCACAAAGTTTGTGCCAAAGTCCAGATAATGAGTAAAAATTTGACAAAAAGAAGCGAGGATTATTCCAAATGGTATAATGAATTAGTGGTAAAGGCTGATTTAGCCGAAAACTCTGGGGTAAGAGGTTGTATGGTTATAAAACCATATGGCTATGGTATTTGGGAGAAAATGCAAGCAGGTTTAGATAAAATGTTTAAAGAGACGGGGCATGAGAATGCTTATTTCCCCTTATTCATTCCTAAATCATATTTAAGTAAAGAAGCCAGCCATGTAGAAGGATTTGCAAAGGAATGCGCTGTAGTTACTCATTATAGATTGAAAAATGCTGAAGATGGGAGTGGGATTATTGTTGATCCAGATGCTAAGCTAGAAGAGGAACTTATTGTAAGACCTACTTCTGAAACTATTATTTGGGATACATATAAAAAATGGATACAGTCTTACAGAGATTTACCATTACTTATTAATCAATGGGCCAATGTTGTTCGTTGGGAAATGCGTACAAGATTGTTCTTGAGAACGGCAGAGTTTTTATGGCAAGAAGGTCATACGGCACATGCTACCGAAAAAGAAGCAATTGAAGAGGCAGAGCAAATGATGAACGTTTATGCTGATTTTGCTGAGAATCATATGGCGGTGCCTGTTATCAAAGGTACTAAGACAGAAAGCGAGCGTTTTGCAGGTGCTATTGAAACATACTGTATAGAAGCATTGATGCAAGACGGAAAGGCACTCCAAGCGGGTACTTCTCATTTTTTGGGTCAGAATTTTGCAAAGGCGTTTGATGTTAAATTTGCAACCAAAGAAGGGGGTAAAGAATATGTTTGGGCTACATCTTGGGGGGTTTCGACTAGATTAATGGGTGCGTTAATTATGACGCACAGTGATGATAATGGATTGGTGATTCCTCCAAAATTAGCGCCTATACAAGTTGTAATAGTACCTATTTATAAAGGATTAGATCAATTGGATCAAATTTCAGAGACCGTTAATCCATTAGTAAAAGAATTAAGGGCAAAAGGTATTTCTGTGAAATTCGACAATAGAGACACACATAAGCCAGGTTTTAAATTTAATGAGTACGAATTACGAGGAGTACCGGTTAGGTTGGCAATTGGACCGAGAGATCTCGAAAATGGCACGTATGAACTTGCAAGAAGAGATACTCTACAAAAAGAGACGGTTGCAGCGACAGATGTGGTTGCTAAAATTGAGTTTTTAATGGACGATATTCAGAAGAATATGTATCAAAAGGCACTTGATTATAGAACTAATCACATTACTGAAGTAGAATCTTATGAGGAATTTAAAAAAGTTTTAAAAGAAAAAGGCGGATTTATTTCTGCGCATTGGGACGGTAGTAAAGAAACAGAAGAACGTGTTAAAAATGAGACAAAGGCAACTATACGTTGCATTCCCATAGATGCAAAAGAAGAAGAAGGTGCTTGTATGGTGACCGGTAAACCGTCTAATAAAAGAGTGTTATTTGCGAAAGCTTATTAATTTTTTTAAAAAATAATAAAGAGGTGTTGCGATAGTAAAAAATATTTGTATTTTTGCATCCGCAATTGCGCAAAGTATGGTCCGTTCGTCTAGGGGTTAGGACGCCAGGTTTTCATCCTGGTAACAGGGGTTCGATTCCCCTACGGACTACTAATAACAATTGGATGTATTTCCAAAGTATTGACATAATGGTCCGTTCGTCTAGGGGTTAGGACGCCAGGTTTTCATCCTGGTAACAGGGGTTCGATTCCCCTACGGACTACAAAAATTGAATGGATGAGAATCCGAAGAAATTATAACAAATAATAAAATGGCAAATCACAAGTCGGCATTAAAGAGAATTAGAAGAAACGAAGCAGTTCGTTTACGTAACAGATATCAGCATAAAACTACACGTAATGCTATTAAAAGATTGCGTTCGGAAGAATCTAAGAAAGATGCAGAGGCTCTTTTTCCAAGTGTTGTTAGTATGATCGATCGTTTAGCTAAACGAAATATTATACACGATAATAAAGCTGCCAACTTAAAGAGTAAATTAGCAAAGCACGTAGCTGCACTATAATTTAGCTTTAAAGTTCAAACTTAGAGCCTTCCTTTAATTAGGAAGGCTTTTTTTGTTGGACTTTTTTGGAATAGTACATTTTATTTAATTGCTTCATTTGCTATTCTAAGTCTTTTCATTAAGGTTAGACCTACGATTATGCAAGTGTAAAATACGGCTATAGAAATGTAGTGGTATTTAGAAAAATTGTGGTTGGTAAAAAAATCGTAGTGAAAAGATAAGATATACATGGCTGTTGGGTACCATATGTAAAAAAATAAAATACCAACACTTATCCAAAATAATAGATTTCTATATACTGGTAGCTTGTATTTGGTAATAATCATTTTATATAAATAAATTGATGCCGTATAGACTATAATTGCCGACCCAATAATAATTGCAAAATTTTGCGGTTCGGTGTAAAAGTCTTGAAGAAATAGATTTACAATACACGTTAGTAAGAAACATGCTCCGCCATATTTAATAATATTTTTGGTTGTTATATTATCACTCAATTGATAATAGATATAAAAAAAATATAGGAAGAAAATAATATCGTAAATATTGAAAATTATAGTGTTATAATTGTAAAACTCTTGCTTGTATACTAACTGAATGTCATCTACATCTCTTACTATGAGGCCTAAAACCTCAGACATTAAGGTGTAGGCAAGCAGTATTGGGAAGTACCTTAATACCGTGTCATAATAAAGTTGATATTTAATTATGCATAATACCAATGCTATTAAATAGAGTGGCATGAAATAATTATCCAAAATGTATGCTAACATATTTTTTAGCCTTGTTTATGCAAAGTTATTGGTTCTTTGGTGGAGGAACACCAGAACCTCTATTTAAGGTTAAACTTTGTGCCTCTTGTAGTATAGGTGGTGCTGCAGTGGTTAAACTTGAATTGGGTACTATAGATGCATAAGCTTTGTTTTTTTCTTCTTTATTTACGCTAAAACCCTTCATGTCTTCAAATTCATTATTTAATGGTACAGCTTGCTTGCCTTTTATGCCTTGCGTTACGTAAAAAAGATGATCTCGCTTTCCGTCATTATAGGTTGGGGATAGCATTATAGAATTCTGTCGAGGGTGTTTAATCGTTTCTTTTGTGTTTTTAAAAACAACTTCATCAGGATAATTGGAAAAATAAAATCTCAAAGTTGAAATTTCTACATCGGCATCTGCAGCCTCTTGTTCAATGAAAGCTAAGTATTGTTTAATTGTTTTATAATCGTAGTATACAAATCTGCCAACGTCAAATTCTTTATCCTCTATATGTGTTCTATTAATAGAATCTTCGTAGTGTTGAATTAGAGGAACTCGTCTTTTACTGTACGATTCGTACATATCTTGTGCTTCGGGTATAGTGATGATTTGCGCAGGTGCTTCAACATTAGGATTTTTATTTTTAGGGATATTCACTTTTTGTTCTTCATTACAACCAATAATAGCTGCTAGAGTGATGAATAGGACTATTTTAATGCTTATGGTGGTCGGTCTTTTCATTTTCTTAGAATTAAGATTATTAATACGAAAATTGGTAAAAGACTGGGGGAGAGTTCTTTTCTAATAGGCTAAAGATATTAAAAAGAATAATAGGGGTCTAGTGTTGTGTTATAGCCGAGTTTATAGAATAAAAAAATCCCGATTTTTAATAAGATCGGGATTTTAAAATATATGTTAGAATTGTTCTATTGATTCATAGTCATTAAGAACTCTTCATTATTTTTTGTTTGTTTAAAACGTTGTTCTATAAACTCCATAGCCTCTACAGGGTTCATATCTGCAAGATACTTACGCATGATCCACATACGTTGTAACGTGCTTTCGTCTAATAACATGTCATCTCTACGTGTACTTGACGAAGTAAGGTCAATAGCAGGGAAAATTCTTCTATTGGCAATCTTACGATCCAACTGAAGTTCCATGTTACCTGTACCTTTAAACTCTTCAAAGATAACTTCGTCCATTTTAGAACCTGTTTCTGTTAATGCAGTTGCTATAATAGAAAGTGATCCGCCACCTTCAATATTACGGGCAGCACCAAAGAACCTTTTAGGTTTGTGTAAAGCGTTGGCATCAACACCGCCACTTAATACTTTACCAGAGGCTGGTTGTACTGTGTTGTATGCTCTAGCTAAACGCGTAATCGAATCTAAAAGAATTACAACATCATGACCGCATTCTACCAATCTTTTTGCTTTTTCTAAAACGATATTGGCTACACGTACGTGTTCTGTTGGTTCTTTATCGAATGTTGAAGCTACTACCTCGCCTCGCACATTACGTTGCATGTCGGTTACCTCTTCTGGTCGTTCATCAATCAATAATATAATTTGATAAACTTCAGGATGGTTTGCAGCTATACCATTTGCGATATCTTTTAAAAGCATGGTTTTACCAGACTTTGGTTGTGATACGATCATACCTCTCTGTCCTTTTCCAATAGGGGAGAACAAATCGATAATACGCGTAGATATCGTACTTTGGCGTTCTGCTAAATTAAATTTCTCTTGTGGAAATAACGGAGTCAAATGCTCAAATGATACACGGTCGCGAACAATTTGAGGGTCTATACCATTAATTTTATTCACCTTAATAAGAGGAAAATATTTTTCACCTTCTTTTGGTGGCCTTACATTGCCTAATACGGTGTCTCCGGTTTTTAATCCGAAAAGACGAATTTGAGATTGTGAAACGTAAATATCATCAGGAGAAGATAAATAGTTGTAATCAGAGGAACGTAAAAACCCGTAACCATCTTGCATAATGTCTAAAACACCTTCACTAGCTATAATAGAATCAAACTCGTATTCAGGCTCTTTATACCTGTTTTTGAGATCCTTGTCAAAATTGCTTTTGTCGTGAGTACTTCTTGGGTTCGGCTTCTTTTTTTGATTGTTGTTTTGTTGAGGATTCCTGTTATTGGGCTGGTTCGAGTTTTTTGGTCTCGGTCTTGGTCTTTTCTGCTCAACAGGTTCTTTAGACTCAGTTTCTTTTGCAACTTCTTTCTTAACCGGTACAACTTTTTCAGGTGTAGGTTTTGTTGGTGCACTAGTATCTTTATTTGTGTTTTTAGCAACACGAGGTCTCGGTCTTGGTTTAGGCTTTGGTTTTTCCTCTACCGGCTTACTTATCTCTTCTGTAGTTACCGGGGCAATTGCTGCAGCAACTTTAGGATTGGCAGCCTGTAAGTCCAAAATTTGATAGACTAAATCTAATTTTTTTAAGGTTTTGAATTTTGGAACCTTTAGTCCTTTTGCTATTTCCTGAAGTTCAGGTAGCTTTTTTGATTTTAAATCTGAAATCTCAAACATTAAGTAGTAGAATAAATTATAAAGTAGTTTGTATTGAAAGAAGTAAATAATTTTATTTGGATAATCTCAAGGAATGTTTTCCTTATTGGTAGGTGTTATGACTTGATAACGTAGCAATATTACAAATTATTTTGATTAATATGGTTATAATTTTTGAAAAGACGTGTATTTTTGCACTGTAAACTGGTAATTGATTTATGATTCAAAGAATACAGAGCCTTTATTTAATAATTGTAGCAATACTTACAGGTGTTCTACCGTTCTTCTTTAATCTATGGATTAATGTAGATGGTACTGAGGTATTTGCCAACAATGAAATGCTCATTTCCATTGCCTTTTATTTAAGTGCCGTTTTGGCAATTTGGGCAACGGTTCAGTTTAAAAACAGAAAAACTCAGTTTGTAATTAATAGACTGAACATGATATTAAATGTTTTTTTATTAGGATTTTTCGTTTACCGATCACTAAACTTATCCGGAGAAACCTTGGTTTCTGAGAAGGGTATTGGGATGCTGATTCCAGTATTTTCTATCATTTTTTTGGTTCTTGCCAATAGAGCTATAAAGAAGGATGAAGATCTTGTAAAATCTGTTGATCGCTTGCGTTAAGCCTATAATCTTAGTAGTATTAGTGCGTTAAAACCCGGGGTAGTTTCCGGGTTTTTTTATGCCCTGATTTTTCTTGGCAACTATTGTATCTTCTTTAAATATCACAAAACTATTGCAGCTTTTCTTCCTAATGTGATAAACTGTTTACTTTTTCTTGAATTCTTCGTGATACCCCATTTCTATGTTTGTTCCAAGAAACAGCAAGGCTAACGATAGTCGTTAGTTACCTGTTTTGAACTAAACATTTTAAAAATTAAAATTATGAAGAACAGAAAATTTACTCTTGTATTGTTAGCTAGTGTTATGACTACTTTTTTTATCAGTTGTTCGGATGATGATGGTGAAGTAGTAACAGTTACTGAAACAGTAGTTGAAACCGAAACAGTAGAAGTGGATTCGTCATTGCCGGTTGGTGATTTAATGGTGACCCTAAGTGGTAATCTAGTTGCTGAAAGTGGTACGCCTACGCAAGGACTAGTAGAGGTAGGTGTAGATTCAGAAAGTACAAACTTTGTTCGTTTTGCAGATGATTTTACTACTGAATTGGGTACAGGTACTGTAGGTATCTTTTTGTCTACTTCAGAAGTTTTCTCCCCAGATCCTGCAAACGGAAATCCAGATTTAATGTTAATTGGTAACGTGGCTGACAATGGTGAAATGTTCATTAAGCTAGATGCTACCCCAGATGCTAAATATACGCACATTATACTTTGGTGTGCTACTGCTAACATACCATTTGGTAATGTTGCTTTAAACTAATATAATGTATTACCGCCTTTGGGAATAGAGACACATGATTCTGTTTTTCTATGTCTCCCAAAGGCTTTTTTTTTATGGGTTTTCAATGTTGCAGACCTATAATTTGAAATAACAGAATTATGAAAAAAATAAAAATCTTCTTAGGTATTTGCTTTTGCTTGCTTACTGTTGGTCTAAAGGCACAAAGTGGATGGACGAGGGAGGCAAAAGGATTTTATCTTCAAGCGTCGGCATCGTATTTTTCTTCTAATAATTATTATACTACCGAGGGCAGATTGGCTGATCAAGGTAGTGATTTTAGAACAAGCGGACTTTTGCTTTATGGTGAATACGGTATATCAGATAGGTTTACAGCAATCGTAGATTTACCTATTGTTCGTTTAAATAGTTTTAGCACTACAGAAACTGTAGGCGGAGTAGGCAATATTCAATTGGGAGTTAAGTATAAACTTCTTAAAAGTTTTCCTTTGTCTTTACAAGTGGCATTGGATATACCTACTAATGATGGTACCAACTTTGCGAGATCTAATGAGCCTAATGCCTTTGGTCAATTTGATGAAATAAATTTACCTGTTTCTGATGGTGAATTTAATATCTGGACAACCTTGGCCGCATCTCATGGTTTTAAAAATGGTAAAACATATGCATCAGCATTTTCAAGTGTAAATTTTAGAACTGAAGGATTCAGTAACCAATTTCAAGCCGGGGTTGAGTTAGGACATTTGTTCTTTAATAAGCTGTATCTTATTGGAAAATTGAAAATTCAAGAACGTTTATCTTCTGAAAATAATGTACAAAGTGGTTCTTTCTTGTTTGGAGAGGGTACTACTTTTACAAATTACGGTATTACTTCAATGTATAAGATTACCGACCATTTTAATTTGGTTGCACAGTACTCTGACTATTCGGGTTTGCTTGTAGATAGAAAAAATGTCTACGATGGTGGTACAATTTCTTTGGGAGTTTCGTTTGAATATTAATTAGCTAGATACAGGATTTGGTTAAATAACAAAATCCTGTATTTTATCTTTTGCCCAATTCTATAACCTCTAAGTCTTTAATGTTGTCACCTTCTATTACAAAACGTAACATGGTGCGTACTTGATGAAAACCATGTTTTCCACATGCTCCAGGATTCATATGTAAAACGCCTAATTTTTTGTCCATCATTACTTTTAAAATATGTGAGTGACCGCAAATAAACAATTTTGGCGGATTTTCCTTTATAATATCTCTTGTTCTAATATTGTATTTAGGTGGATATCCACCAATATGGGTGATTAAAACATCTACTCCTTCACAGAAAAATCTGTTATTTTCCGGGAATTCTTTTTGAATGATATGATCATCAATATTACCATGCACACCTTTTAACGGCTTTAATTTTGCAATGGCATCGGTAACTTCTAAAGAGCCAATATCGCCAGCATGCCATACTTCATCTGCCCATTTAACATGCTTTAAAATAGCATCGTCTATATGTGAATGAGTGTCGGAAAGTAAGAGTATTTTGGTCATTTTTATTTTTAGTTATTGGGATATGAAGATTGAATTTTACAGGTAATAAATTTCTTAGAATTGATATTTTAAAGTTTAGAATTACAGCTTAATCAATTCAATGTTAAAACGTATCCTTTTTAATACCTTTGTGCTATACAAAACTAGCACATCCTTTTGAGATTCTTCATTCAATTTTCATACTTCGGTAAAGCATATCATGGTTGGCAGAATCAGCCAAATGCCATAACCGTACAAGAAGTACTAGAGAATGGTATGTCCAAGCTTATAAATTCTAAGGTTTCGCTCATGGGTGCCGGTCGTACGGATACGGGTGTTCATGCCAAAGAAATGTATGCTCACTTTGATGTTGATACCTTAGAAAATATTAAAGAATACGTTTTTAGATTAAATTCTTTCTTACCTAATGATATTGCTGTTGATCGCATATTTGAGGTAAAAGAAGATGCACATGCCCGTTTTCATGCTACGGCTAGAACCTATGAATATCATATTGATAAAAAGAAGAATCCGTTTGCTACTGATCTGGCTCATTTTGTAAAGAAAGATTTAGATATTGAACAGATGAATACCGCAGCAGCATTGTTGTTAGGTAAAAAAGATTTTGAATGTTTTTCAAAATCCAATACAGATGTTTTTACCAATATTTGTGATTTACGGGAAGCGCATTGGAAGTTGGTAGACGACAAACTTGTTTTTACAATTACTGCAGATAGATTTCTTAGAAACATGGTGCGGGCCATTGTGGGAACCTTAATTAATGTGGGATTAGGTAAATACCCGGCAGACTATGTTAATACCATATTAAAAAGCAAGGATAGAACAAAAGCAGGTGTTTCTGTTCCTGCAAAAGGACTATATTTGACCTCTATTGTTTACCCCAATACTATTTTAAAGAATGGATAAGGATTCTGGTAAAGCATTTGATACTCGTCTTTTTAAACGCTTACTCGCCTACACAAAACCGTACAAAATCACTTTTTATGGCGTTGCTTTGGCTGCTATATTATTATCCGGTTTTGCCATTCTTACACCTTTGATCGTAAAAGAAATCATAGATAAGGCTATTAAGGGCAGTAATGATGAGATGCTTCTTTATTTAACCATTGCCATGTTGGTAGTGTTACTTGGCCAAGTAATATGTCAGCTGGCTTTTAACTACTACGCCAATTGGTTGGGAGAATCCGTTATACGAGATGTACGCATCAACTTGTTCAAAAAGATGCTTTCCTTTAAAATGACCTATTTTGATAATTCGTCTTTAGGGGTTTTGGTGACCAGGGCTGTTGCCGATATGCAACGAATTGGTGAAATCTTTAGTCAAGGATTTTTTGTTATTGTAGCAGACTTACTGAAAATGGTGGTTGCTGCAATGGTAATGCTTTTTATCAACTGGAAGCTTTCCCTTATCGTTTTTGCATTATTACCTATAATCGTATATGCTACAAGGTGGTTTCAAAAAGCCATGAAAGTCGCTTTTACAGAGGTTAGGGCAGAGGTTTCTAATCTAAATTCCTTTGTTCAGGAACGTATAACGGGTATGAAAATAGTTCAACTATTTACCAGGGAAAAAATTGAGAGCGACAAGTTTAGGGAAATAAATGAAAAGCATAAAAAGGCTTGGCTGAAAACGGTATGGTATAACTCTATTTTCTTTCCTATCGCAGAAATTGTTTCTTCTATTACGGTGGGGTTAATTGTATGGTATGGAGGTTTGCAAAATGTCGCCAATATTTCGACGGATATAGCAGGTACCATTTTCGCATTTATAATGTTAATAGATTTGCTTTTTAGACCGCTTCGTCAAATTGCAGATAAATTCAATACCCTACAAATGGGTATGGTTGCAGCAAATAGAGTGTTTAAGATTTTAGATACTGATAGCCATATACAAGATGTAGGTTCTTATGAAAAGGAAACCGTAAATGGTGATATCAGTTTTAATAATGTACATTTTGGATATTTAGAGGATGAAGAAGTTTTACACGGAATTTCTTTTGATGTAAAGGCAGGGGAGACGGTTGCTATTGTTGGTGCAACAGGTGCAGGAAAAAGTACGATCATTAATTTGTTGAATAGATTTTATGAAATTAATTCCGGTGCTATCTCCGTGGATGGTGTGGATATAAAAGATTATGATTTAGCTTCTTTACGTTCACATATTGCCGTAGTGTTGCAAGATGTATTTTTGTTTGCCGATACCATCGCCAATAATATTTCTCTTAAAGACCCTAATATCACTGTTGAAGATATTGAGAATGCAGCAAAAGCTATTGGTGTAGATGAGTTTATTTCTAGCCTACCTGGTGGTTATCATTATAATGTAAAAGAAAGAGGTACTATGCTTTCAAGCGGTCAACGACAATTGATTGCTTTTCTTAGAGCATATGTTAGTAACCCTAGTATTTTAATTTTAGACGAGGCGACATCTTCTGTCGATACTTATTCTGAACAGTTAATACAATTAGCTACAGATAAAATTACCCAAGGCAGAACCTCTATTGTAATTGCCCACCGTTTGGCTACGATTAAAAAAGCAGATAAGATTATTGTAATGGATGCCGGTAATATCGTAGAAACCGGTACACATAAACAGTTGCTTAAAAAAGGTGGTTACTATAGTAATCTTTACGAAGCTCAGTTCTTAGCTGAGGAGGTTGCTTAATCAAGGAGTCATTTCTGAAATGTGTCCGTGAAAAGGGCTATGTACACAATTCCAATTATGATCATCATCACAGAACATATCGCAGCGAATAAAACAAGAAAGAGTAAAAGTTTTAATATGGTCTGCTTAATGGTCAAATTAAAAAGTTTGTAAAATACCCATGTGAAGAAGCCAATTTGAAATATCAAATTGACCATGGAAACGTAGTAAAGTAATTTAGAATTCCATAAAACCAACATATAAACGGTGTTGATGATTATGGACAAATGAGAGTAAGCATAGATGTTAATAACAAAATGTTCACTAAGGTTAAATTGTTTTTTATTGATAAAAACTATCCTCGATATTAAAGCAAGAAAAGGTAGCATCGCAATATAGAAGAGACTTTGGTATTTGAATAGGTACGTATTCCATTTTTTCTGAAAATCTTGTCCAAATTTTTCAGCTTCGGTTAAAGACGAAGAATTTTCATATCTAAAATCAAAATCTAAAGCATTAGGGAAGAACTCTGTACAGACATAAACAAAAAGTCCTCCAAAAGTAATTGCTATGGTGAGGTAGCTTACTGGGTTTAAGTATTTCCTTCTAACACCATTAATGTAGCCACCAATAACTTCATCTGGTTTTGTGAAAAGGTGTTTGAAAGTTATGAGAAAGGTATTGTCAACATTGAAAAAACGTTCAGTGGCATCATTAATAAGATTCTTGACCGTAAGTCTGTTCCGTATTACCTTAGCACCACAATCAGGACAATAATTATTATCAATACTTAGGATGCTTTGGCAGTTCTTACATTTCATTACACCAAATCTTGTTTAAGCATATTACCTAATTGTGTAATGGAGTCATACAGCACAAATTCTCCATTTTTAATGTAAGAGATAAGTCCGGTTTCCTCACTAACCACAATGCTTATTGCATCGGTTTTTTCACTGATACCCACAGCTGCTCTATGTCGTAAGCCAAAACGAAGCGGAATATTGCGCTCATTGGAGACAGGTAAAATTACCCTGGTAGCAACTATGTAATTCCCAACGATAACAGCGGCACCATCATGTAATGTGCTGTTTTTATAAAAGATACTTTCTAAAATTGGTTGATTGATTTCAATATTCATACGGTCTCCCGTACTCTTAATGAAATCTAGGGAGTTGTTTCTTTCAATAACCAAAATAGCTCCCGTTTTACTGCTCGCCATCTTTTCGCAGGCTTTTAGTATAGCATCTACATCGGTATCGGTAGATAAACCTTCTTGTTTTAAAAATTTGAAATGCTTTACAAAATTTCTTTTATTGGCAAAATTGGTAGAGCCTATCATTAAAAGAAATTTTCTGATTTCTTGCTGAAAAACTATGATGAGTGCAATAAGTCCGACTTGCATAAATGCACCGACCATACTGCTGATCATTTGCATATCTAATAATTCGGTCAATTTCCAAAAAGCCCAAACTATAACGATCCCAATAAATATATTGATGGCAACAGACCCTCTTACTAGTTTGTAGATGTAGTAAAGAAGTACGGCGACAAAAATGATGTCAAGAACATCCGTAATCTTAAAGTCAAGAAAATTTAAAAAATCCAATCAGTACCGTTTTAGTAAAATTAAGAAATTAGTTGACAAGAAATTCATATAAACTTAGGCATTTAATTGTTCATGAAGTTTTGCACACTCCATAGCCTCTTTAACATCATGAACGCGTAGTATTTTAGCACCTTTTTGTAAGCAAATCATATGTAGAGCCGTTGATCCGTTTAATGCCTGGTCTGCAGTAGTATCTAAAGTCTTGTAAATCATCGATTTTCTACTTATGCCGGCTAATATTGGGTGTTCAATGATATTCATGACTTCCATTTGTTTTAAAAGCTCATAGTTTTGCGCTAAGTTCTTTGCAAAACCAAAACCTGGATCTATAATAATATCCTTTATTCCTAATGCTTTTGCTGCAAATAATCTTTTTGAAAAGAAGTATAGGATTTCTTTTAAAATATCTTCATAGTTTGTTTGCTTTTGCATGTTTTGTGGTGTACCACGCATATGCATCATTATAAAAGGTACGTTCAATTTTGCAACTGTAGATAGCATATTCTCATCCTGTAACCCCGCAGAAATATCATTGACAATGGCAGCACCTTTTTCTATGCATGCTTTAGCAACGCTACTTCTAAAAGTGTCAATGGAAAGAATAGTATCAGGGAATTTTTCTAGAATTAAACTGACAATGGGTGTAATTCGCTGTAATTCGGTTGCTTCATCTACCTCTAAAGCTCCGGGTCTAGAACTATAGGCGCCAATATCAATAAAGGTGGCACCTTCATTAAGCATTTTTTCAACCTGATGTAGAATACTAGATTCGTCTTTGTATTTTCCGCCATCAAAAAAAGAATCTGGAGTAACGTTTAAAATGCCCATTACCTTAGGCTGGTCTAGTGATATAAGTTTACCGTTGCAATTTATGGTCATTATTAATTATTATCAGGAAATTGTGGCATTTTCCAAGTTTAAACCATCTATCTTGATGGTTACAATTTTTTAAGCGAAATTTACACAAATTAGATAGAATTACATGCTAGATACGGCAAAGGAATACGATGAGGTCATTCAGGTTTGTTTAAATCTGTACCAAAAAAAAATGTCAGATTATGGTAGTGCTTGGCGCATTTTACGATTGCCATCATTAACGGATCAAATTTTTATAAAAGCACAGCGCATACGTAGTCTTCAAGAAAATGACGTACGTAAGGTTGATGAAGGTGAACGATCAGAGTTTATTGGTATCATAAATTATTCTGTAATGGCTTTAATTCAGCTTGAATTAGGTGTTGCCGATCAACCTGATTTAACTACTGAAAAAGCTGTTGAGCTATATGCTAAGCATATTAAAATTACCAAAGAATTGATGCTGAACAAGAACCACGATTATGGTGAAGCTTGGCGAGATATGAGAGTTAGTTCACTTACAGATTTGATTTTACAGAAACTACTTCGTGTAAAACAAATAGAAGATAATAAAGGTAAAACCTTGGTAAGTGAAGGTATAGATGCCAATTATCAAGACATGATCAATTATGCGGTTTTTGCATTGATACACCTAGGTTCAGAATCAGAAAAATAATAATAAGAATGAAGTATTTAGTAGGGGTCGTTAGAATTTTTGTTGGTATACTTTTTATTATAAGCGGATTTATTAAATTGAATGACCCTGTAGGTTTTTCTTTTAAGTTAGAGGAATACTTTAGTCAAGGTGTTTTGGATCTTCCTTTTTTAACTCCGTTCGCATTAGCTATTTCTATACTTGTGGTCATCGTAGAAGTTATGGTAGGTGTAATGCTGATACTTGGGTATAAGCGTAAAATTACCGTATGGACATTGATTGCAATGATCGTGTTCTTCACTTTCTTGACTTTTTATTCCGCGTATTTCAATAAAGTGACCGATTGCGGCTGCTTTGGTGATGCCATAAAGTTGACACCTTGGGAGTCTTTTACAAAAGATGTAGTACTGTTAGTTTTGATATTGATTATTTATGTCGGAAGAAAATACATTACTCCGTTAGTAAATTCAAAAGTGTTGATGACCATATTAACGGTGTCGTTTTTTGCTTGTGTAGGTTATGTATACTATGTATTAAATCATTTGCCAGTAATAGATTTTAGACCTTATGAAATAGGAAAAAATATTGAAGAGGGTATGAGTACGCCAGATGATGCGCCTAAAGCTATTTTTGAATACAGATGGAAGTTCAATGTAAATGGTACTGAAGAAATTCATATTAGTAAAGGAGATTATCCAACAGTAGATGGGGAATTTATCGATGTTGAAACAGAAGAGATACAAGCGGGGTATGAACCACCTGTTCATGATTTTACCATAGAGCAAGCGGGCGAAGATTTTGCGGCGTCTTTATTACAAGAACCTAAATTGGTTATGGTCATAGCCTACGATTTAAGAAAATCGAACTTAGAAGAGTTCAAGAATATAAAAACAGTAGCCGATAAGGCTATAAAAGCTGGATATAAAGTAATAGGTATGTCGGCCTCTGGTCCTGACCAAACAAATGCTTTGATTAAAGAGTATAGTTTGGATTTTGATTTTTACTTTACAGATGAAACAACATTGAAAACCATTGTTCGATCTAATCCGGGAGTATTGGTTTTAGAAAAAGGTACCATAAAACAAAAAGTACATTATAACGATCTAGGAGATTTAATCTTCAATTAAGATATTAAATTGAAATAATATAATTAGAAACAAAAACAACATGAGAGCAAAGATAGTAGCAGGTAACTGGAAGATGAATAAGAATTTGGCTGAGACGGAAACACTTTTAGCAGAGTTATCTGCAAAATTGCCAGATACCAATGCAGAAGTTATGGTAGCGCCAACATATGTGAATTTAACAAGTGCAGTTCATGCTTTAGAAAGTTCTAAAATAGAAGTTATAGCCCAGAATATGCATTATGCTGAAAGCGGAGCATTTACAGGAGAAATTTCTGCAGATATGTTATTGAATATTGGTATTGATACTGCTATTATTGGACACTCTGAAAGAAGAGCTTATTTTGGAGAAGATGATGAAATTCTTTCAAAGAAAGTGGTGACTGCCTTGAATAAAGGTATGCGTGTTATGTTTTGCTTTGGAGAGGAATTGGAAGATCGTAAATCTGGAAATCACTTTAATCTAGTTGAGAGTCAGTTAAAGAACGTTCTTTTTGATTTAGAACCATCTGCTTGGTCTAAAATTGTTTTGGCTTACGAGCCGGTATGGGCAATTGGAACAGGTGAAACGGCTTCTCCTGAACAAGCTCAGGAAATGCATGCATTTATTCGTAAAACTATTTCAGAGGCTTTTGATGCTACAATAGCAAACAACGTAACTATTCTATACGGTGGTAGTGTAAAACCAGGTAATGCCGAAGAAATTTTCTCTAAACCAGATGTTGATGGTGGTTTAATTGGTGGTGCATCTTTAGTTGCAGACGATTTTATTGCTATCATAAAAGCTATTTAAGCTAGTATTTTTAAATGAGCGATACAGTATATATTGAATACCGATTTACGGTAGAACCAAAAGATCCAGCTTCTGACCTTCTAATTGCGGAATTGGGTGAAGTTGGTTTTGAAAGTTTTATTGAAGAAGATGATGATGTTCTGGCATACATTCAAAAAACTGATTGGTCTGAGGGAATGTTAAAAGATTTGCCAATTTTACATAATCATAGATATAAGTTTACTTATGACTATAAAGAAATTGAGCAGGAAAATTGGAACGCCACTTGGGAGCAAAATTTTCAACCCATCATTGTTGATGATATTTGTATGATAAGGGCTCCTTTTCATGAGGCTGTTAGCGTAGAGTATGACATTGTTATAGAACCAAAAATGAGTTTTGGTACGGGTCATCATGAAACAACCCATATGATGTTGCAGCATATTCTGCAGTTAGATGTAAAAGGAAAAACTGTTTTGGATATGGGTAGCGGTACTGGTGTTTTGGCAATACTTGCCGGTATGCGTGGTGCTACTACAATAGATGCCATTGATATTGATAATTGGTGTTATTTGAATGCAAAAGAGAATGTTGAGCGTAACGGCATGGGCTTTATTTCTGTATATGAAGGCGATGTTGCCTTACTTGATGGTAAGAAGTACGACTTGATTATTGCAAACATCAATAGAAACATCTTGTTGGCAGATTTACCTAGCTATGCAAAATCTTTAAATACAGGGGGTGTTTTATTGTTAAGTGGTTTTTATAAAGAGGATTTAGAAATGATTTCGCAAAAATGTACTGATTTGGCGTTAAAATTCGAAAAAAATCTTGAACGCAATAATTGGGTTGCCGCAAAATATGTAAATTAGAAGGTATTAATTGGAATATGATGAGCACAAGAGAAGAAATTTCCGAAGAGTTACTTTTAGAAGAAGAAACGGTTCAACAGAATGAAATCGTACTTTTTAATGATGAGGTCAATACGTTTGATCATGTTATAAATACATTAATGTCTGTATGTGAACATTCGCCTGAACAGGCTGAACAATGCTCATTAATTGTACATTATAAAGGCAAGTGTACTGTTAAGACTGGCGAGTATGAAGAGCTGAAACCAAAATGTTCTAAATTACTGCAAGCTGGCCTCAGTGCAGAAATTGTATAAAGTGTAGGTGTATAGATTTTACAAATAGTATTGAAATAAAAAAATCCCTTGAACAAATTCAAGGGATTTTTTTATTTCAATTAAACTCTTAAAAGAAATTATAACAAGTCTGTATTGTAATCAAAATTATACTAAAGGTACTCCGTTCAATCGTTTTTCAATCTTCTTCTTTTTGACTGTAACTTCTTTCATTACATCCATTAAGTTAGAATCTTTCGTTTCCTTGTATATTTCATTAATACTTAAAATAAGTGCTTTTGCCTCTCTCGACGCTTCTACTCGGTCACTAGTAGACATATTACTCATTTTTCGACCTATAAATTCTTGAGCTTTTTCAAGTAACTCCATTTGCTTCTTTTTTTTCAAAGTTAACATAATATTCAAATTACGCAATTCTTTGTCAATTGTATATAGTTATGAGGGTATTAGATAATAGTATTTATGAACAATTTAACGATAATAGGGTGTTTTGAACCCTTTTTTTAGTTGTTGACAGAGAATTTAGGGGATTTTATTTTTCAAAATCAAAAAATAAACATTTTGAATAAAAGAATTGTGTATAATTTAAGATTACGAAAAATACCATTAAGAATTAGATAAATATTCTTCTGAAAATTATTTTTTATCACATTTTTAATTGAAATACTTGCTAAATCTGTAATTTGGAATATATTTGTGTAATCGATTGCATAAATATTCAATGTATTTTGTAATGAGTGGTTATTAGCTGAATATAGCTTTAGAATATTTAAATATATATAGCGTCAGTTAATTTCAATTAATCAATTATATCCTACATTTTTCATAAGGATCGATACGTAAATAATCTTGGTATTAAAGAATAGCTAAGAGTTTTAAACCTTACAAATTAAAATTAATGAGTAGTTCCATTATAAAAAATAACACATTTATCACAGAAGATTTTCTTTTAGAGAATGAATTCTCGCAGAAATTATTTCATGAATATGCATCACAAATGCCTATTATAGATTACCACTGTCATCTACCGCCAGATGAGATTGCGAATAATAGATATTTTGAGAATTTGACAAAAGTTTGGAATGACGGCGACCATTATAAATGGCGTGCCATGAGGACTTTTGGCATTGATGAGAAATATATTACTGGCAACGCTCCAGATAAAGAGAAGTTTCTTGAATGGGGTAAGGCAGTGCCGTATACATTAAGAAATCCGTTATATCATTGGACACATCTAGAACTACAGCGTTATTTTGATATTGACCTGTTGTTGAATGAAGATACCGCAAATGATATTTATGATGAAGCTACTGCAAAACTTCAAACATCAGAGTATAGCTGTCAGGGTCTAATTAACAAAATGAACGTAGAGGTTATTTGCACTACAGAAGATCCTATTGATAGTCTAGATAACCATGTCAAATTAAAGAAAAGTGATTTTAATGTAAAAGTGAGTACTGCTTTTAGACCAGACAAGGCTATTGTTATTTCTAACGATACATATTTAGAATATTTAGAGAAGTTATCTTCAGTTAGTAAAGTAAACATCAACTCATACAAATCTTTGTGCGACGCCCTTTTACTCCGTTTAGATTACTTTGAAGAAAATGGATGTACGCTGTCTGATCATGGTTTAAGCTATGTGCCTTTCAGGATGTTTACAGATGCCGAGATTGAAAACATTTTTCAAAAAAGGTTGGAAAATAAGCAATTGTCTTTGGAAGAAGACGAAAAATTTCAAACCGCTATATTGTTATTCCTGTGTGAGCAATATCATTCTCGCGGATGGATACAGCAATTTCACCTTGGCGCATTACGTAATAATAATGCAAGGATGAACCGTATTCTTGGTCCGGATACTGGCTGGGATTCTATAGGGGATTATTCGCAAGCAAGAACCCTTTCAAGCTTTTTAAATGCTTTGGATTCTAAAGACAAGCTTACCAAAACTATATTATATAATCTAAATCCGGCAGATAATGAAGTCTTAGCCACCATGATCGGTAACTATAATGATGGTAAAATAAAAGGTAAAATGCAATTTGGCTCTGGTTGGTGGTTTATGGATCAGAAAGATGGGATGACCAGACAATTGAATGCATTGTCCAATATGAGTCTAATTAGCTGTTTTATAGGCATGTTGACAGATTCTAGATCCTTTCTTTCATTCCCAAGGCATGAGTATTTTAGAAGAATAGTTTGTAACCTATTTGGACAAGAAATGCAAAAGGGAGAACTACCCCAAGATTTTGAATTGGTGGGTAAAATAATACAGGATATTAGTTATAACAATGCCAAGGAGTATTTCAAATTTTAATCAAAAAGTATCGGTCTATTCTTATCCGTTTAAAACATTTCTATGAAAAGTATAAAATTACTACTGCTCTTTTTTCTGGTAATACCCTTTTTTGGCTGTGAAATTCAAACTGATGTAAAAACATTGCGTTTGGGTCATGGGCTAGATGTTAGCCATTCTGTGCATAAGGCAATGGTTAAAATGAGTGAAGATTTGTTTGAAAGATCTGGTGGTAAATTAAAACTTGAAATTTACCCAAGTCAGCAATTGGGTACAGAAAGAGAATGCCTAGAGTTATTACAAATAGGAAGTTTGGATATGACCAAGGTTTCTGTTGGTGTGTTAGAAAATTTTGCTCCCAAAATGAAGGTGCTGGGACTGCCATTTCTTTTTAGAGATCGTCAACATTCGTTTAATGTTCTTGACGGTCCGGTAGGTGAAATGTTATTGAACGATGGTGAGAAATACTGGTTAAAAGGTTTAGGGTATTATGATGCAGGTAGTCGAAGTTTTTACACTATGAACAAACCAATTGAAAAACCTGAAGATTTAGTAGGTGAAAAAATACGCGTAATGGAAAGTGCTACGGCCGTAAATATGGTTAAGACATTAGGAGGTTCCCCAACACCTATTTCATGGGGCGAGTTATATACATCTTTACAACAAGGAGTAGTAGATGGTGCCGAGAATAATCCACCCAGTTTTTACCTTTCTAGACATTATGAAGTTTGTAAATACTATTCCTTAGATGAACATACCGTTCTGCCAGATGTTTTATTGATAGGTACATATGCTTATGATAAGTTGAATGAACAAGAGAAGAAATGGTTGAATGAATCAGTAAAAGAATCTGTAAAATATCAACGTATTCTTTGGGCTGAGGCCGAGGCGGAAGCTCTGCGCGAAGTGCAAAAAGCAGGTGTTGAAATTACGAGACCAGATAAATCTCTTTTTGCAGAAAAAGTAGCAGGTATTTTTGAAAGCTATAAAGATGATAAAGAAATATACCCGCTTATCAAACAAATTCAAGAAACCAAATAGTTTACTATGCGAAATAAAATAGATTCCGTTTTAGGCAAGGCACTAGTACTTATTATGGTCGTCATGGTCATCAATGTACTTTGGCAAGTTTTTACACGATACGTAACCGGCAACCCTAGTTCATTTACAGATGAGCTAGCACGTTTTTTAATGATTTGGATCGGAGTACTGGGAGCTGCATATGTTTCTGGTAAAAATTTACATGTTGCCATAGATATTCTACCGCTTAGGCAAAGTGAAAAGACACAGAAAAAATTAAAGATAATAGTCACCATATTAATTATACTATTTGTTTTGTTCGCCTTTGTAATAGGTGGTTCCAGATTAGTATATATCTCTTATGTTCTAGGGCAACAATCACCGGCTCTGCAATTACCTCTTGCAGTGGTCTACCTTATAATTCCAATCAGCGGTTTGTTGATTATGTATTACAAAATATCTGACCTCAAAAATATCAACTCATGATGGAGCATTTACCGATTATCGTTTTAGTACTAAGCTTCATATGCTTATTGTCTATTGGTACTCCTGTAGCTTGGAGTATAGCAATTTCATCTTTACTGACCATGTTGGTTAGTATACCTGCAATGCCTGCGTTTACAACGGTACCTCAAAGAATGGCTACAGGTCTGGATAGTTTTGCCTTGTTGGCAATTCCATTTTTTGTATTATCAGGCGAGCTGATGAATAAGGGAGGTATAGCCCATAGACTCATTGCATTTGCAAAGACATTGGTAGGTTCTTTTCCTGGCGGATTGGCATTAATAAACGTCATAGCGGCTATGTTAATGGGAGCAATTGCAGGATCAGCAATGGCATCTGCTTCTGCTATGGGTAGTATCTTAGGTCCTGAGATGGAAAAAGAAGGCTATTCTAAAGAATTTGGGGCAGCGGTCAATATAACTTCCGCAACAACCGGTTTAATTATTCCACCAAGTAATGTATTAATAGTTTATTCTTTAGCCAGTGGTGGTGCATCTATTGCAGCACTATTTTTAGCGGGATATATCCCCGGAATAATGACGGGATTATTTCTAATGATCGTAGCAGCTTTCTGGGCAAAAAAGAAGAAATACAAAGTAGGAAAACGAAGTAGTTTAAAAGAGGTAGGGAAAACATTTATAGATGCATTACCTAGTCTTTTTATGTTGGTTGTGGTTATTGGAGGTATTGTTACAGGAATCTTTACGGCTACAGAAGCATCTGCCATTGCGGTATTGTATAGTCTAATTCTTGGTTTTATTTACAAGGAGATCACCCTGCCAAAATTGCCTCAAATTTTATTGGATTCTTCTGCAACAACGGCAATTGTAATGCTATTGATCGGGTCGTCTATGTGTATGTCTTGGGCATTATCTTATGAAAATATTCCCCAAGATATCAGCTCCGGACTTTTAAGCCTAAGTGATAATAAGATTGTTATTCTTTTGATCATTAACTTATTGTTGTTGTTCGTGGGTATTTTTATGGATATGACCCCTGCTGTGTTAATCTTTACTCCCATATTCTTGCCAGTGGTCACCAAATTAGGTTTGGACCCTGTCCACTTCGGGATTATAATGGTATTGAATCTCTGTATAGGCTTATGTACACCACCGGTTGGCTCAGTTTTATTTGTTGGGGTAGGTGTGGCCAAAACAACTATTGAAAAGGTATTCAAACCCTTGTTGCCCTTGTTTATAGCAATGATTATTGCACTTTTCTTGGTTACTTATATTCCGCAATTAAGCTTATGGTTACCTAGCTTGTTTGATTTGTAAAATATTGCTAAGCTATTAATAAGGTTACTTAAAGTACACGGAGGATAAATAAAATCTGAAATTGTAGTTTATCAGCTATTTGGTTTTATTGGATGATTTTCTAATAACTAATTTAGCAGGGAGTACTACCTTTTTTTGGGTGTTTGAAGATTGCTTATTTTCAATCTGCTCCAAGAATACTTTAGCGGTCATTTTTCCCATTTCCACTGGTGATTGGTCAACGGAGCTGATAGATGGTTCTAAAAACTGAGTAAATGGTTCATTACTAAATCCTACAACACTAACATCTTCTGGTATTCTTATAGATTTGCTCTGTAAATATTTAACCGCACCCAGCAATCCATTATCCGTAGAAGAGAAAATTGCATCTGGTGGTACGGGTAGTTGCATTAGTTTTTTTGCAGCTTCTTTACCTGCCTGCATATCATTTTTTAACGTTATTACATAATCGCTGTTATACGCAATGCCGTGTTTTGAAAGTGCATCCTTGTAACCATTAAATCGGTTATTATATAGTTCAATATTTTGATCTACGTTAAAATGGGCAATTCTTCGGCAGCCTTGGTTTATTAGATGCTCAGTAGCATCAAACCCACCTTGGTAATCATCAATGGTTACTGTGCTTATGCCTTCAAAATTTAACACACGATCAAAAAATATAAAAGGGGAATTTTTTTTGAAAACTTGATTTAATTGATCTTTGTTCTTATTTGTAAATGAGGTGGAAACTAGAATGCCGTCTACTTGTGCATTAATTAAATTTTGAATAATTTTCTTTTCGCGATCACTTTCTTCATGTGTTTGACAGATGATGACATGAAACCCTTTAGGGTAGAGCTCTTCTTCAATGCCTCTAATTACCGATGCAAAAAAGTTTTTATTTATAAATGGCACAACCACACCTACATTATTGCTCCTACCACTTTTGAGAGCAACCGCAAGTCTATTTTGTTTGTAATTTAATTTTTCAGCTGTGGCAAGAACCAAATCGCGAGTTTTTTCGCTTATTTTAGGATTGTTGTTTAAAGCCCTAGAGACAGTAGCTGCGGTTATTTTTAGCTCTTTTGCAATATCGTAAATGGTGGCTTTCTTGCTCATAAAAAAGTGTAGAACGAATTTACGATTATTCATTTATAAATTATGATGGTATAGTGCTTAAAAATTAGAGGGTTAATTATTTTTTTAAGAAATGTTATGACATTTTATTATTTAATTTTAAGTGTTAGTAAGCACTTTAACTCGTGAATTAGGGAATAAAAAATGAATTGTAGTTTTTGTACTCAAAGTTGTGTCAGTATTTTGAGTTATTGAGATAATCAATATTACAGTTGAATTATATATTTATTTATCTAAAAACAAAATCATGCAAAAACCAAATAAAAGATTAGAAGGACAGACGTGTATTGTAACAGGTTCTAGCGAGGGCATTGGTGAAGCGGTTGCGAAAGCAATGGGTATGGAAGGTGCCAATATTGTAGTTAATTATCATAGTAGTAAAGAAGAGGCTGAACAAGTTGCGCATTGGATTAGTGTGAATGCTGATTGTGGAGATGCGATTGTTGTTAAATGCGATGTCAGTAAAGAAGAGGAGGTAAAGAGTATGTTCAAAACAACTGTCGCTGAATATGGAACAGTTGATGTTTGTGTTGCCAATGCCGGTTTACAGTTAGATCACCCACTTCATGAGATGCCTTTAAAGGACTGGCAAAGAGTAATAGATGTTAATCTTACCGGACAGTTTCTTTGTGCTAAAGAGGCAATTTTAGAGTTTAAAAGAAGGGGGATGCGTCCAGAGGTTTCCAAATCTTTAGGAAAATTAATTCACATGAGCTCTGTTCATGAAGTAATTCCGTGGGCTGGTCATGCAAATTATGCTGCATCAAAAGGTGGTTTAGTAATGCTTATGCAAACTATATGTCAAGAATATGGATCAGATAGAATTAGATGTAACTCTATAGCGCCCGGTGCAATTAAAACGGATATAAATAAAGATGTTTGGAGCACTCAAGATGGTAGAGACGGTATGTTAAAACTTATACCTTACAAACAAATAGGTGTGCCAGACGATATCGGTAGCGTGGCAAGTTGGTTGGCATCAGATGAATCTGAATATATTAATGGTACTACTATTTTTGTAGATGGAGGTATGACATGTTACCCGGGGTTTACCGAAAATGGATAAGTTTAAACTAAAAAAGCCACCCTCTAGGGTGGCTTTTTTTTGATCTATTAGTCAAGATGAATTATTTCATCATTGGCGTGTATTCAAATTTTTGACCACCAACAGAAGCATCTGCCATTAACCCTGCTTTTGGTAATGCAAAAACAGCAACTCCATCTCTATATTTAGCATTGACTGCAACACCAGATTTTAAAGCTACAGCTGATGCTTCGGCAGAAAATTCAAAATCACCATCTTTAAATTCTTCTAAGTCTGCAGGGGTTTCAAAAAATATGACTTCTGTAATCGCCTGCCCGCCTGCTTGCAAACCAACACTTAATTTCTTTAAGTCAGCCATACCTATCTTAGCGCCTTTTTCGTATACAACACCATTACCTGATGCCCCACCGATTATAAAACCTCCTTTACCAACATTAGGAAAAACTACATATCCTGCAGAATTATTAAAGAATTGATCTAAACCTACTTCCATAGTTATCAATTTTTCTTTCGCTTTATCTGCATCTTTAATAATTTTTGTGTCTTTAGTGCTTTGTGCGTTTACGCCTACCGCTAAAAATAATAGTGTTGCACATGTTATAGATTTTAAAATTTTCATTTGTTCTAATATTTAAGATTTATAATTGTTTTAAACTTCGAACAAAGTTAAATTCTCTTAGCGCCTTTGATTGACTTGTTAA
Organism: Maribacter sp. Asnod1-A12; assembly: GCF_045063735.1. NCBI lineage: Bacteria > Pseudomonadati > Bacteroidota > Flavobacteriia > Flavobacteriales > Flavobacteriaceae > Maribacter > Maribacter sp. Asnod1-A12. The sequence goes on along the minus strand of NZ_JBEFNZ010000006.1, from coordinate 304,264 downwards.
CTTTAAATTTTGATTCAAACAAGTGTTAAATATTTGCTAATCAGTTAATTAAAAGTTAATATTTACATCTAGAATTAGTATATAGAGTCATAAGTAACTTATGCAAAAGATTTTATGTAATAAATAGACTTCTTAAATATTTGTTAATTATCACTATTAGTTCTATATTCAACACATCATAAAAACGCTTTGATATGGAGAACAAAGAAAATTTTTTAGATTCTAAAATGATTGCAAACTTTTTAATTGCATTAGCGTTATTATTTTCGGCTATATATTACTTTAATTATTCTGATGAGATAAACAATGAAGTAAATACTGTTATTGTCAATTCTTTACTGGATGTCAACAATAGTTTGGCTGAGCAGGATACTGCTCGCAAATAATTGAAATTTCTGACCAAAACTGAAAGCTATCGATTTCTTGAAATCGGTAGCTTTTTATATTTAGTAGCTAACGTAATTTTCTCTTCCCAATAATTACGTTAGCAATCAAAGCCGCAACAATCATTACTATGCCTAAAAGGCTCCAAATACTGTAGAAATCACCAAACCAAAATATCCCTACCATAATTGTAAAAATAACCTCAATGTACTTTAAAGGAGCCACTAAATTAGTTTTAGCAATTTGAAAGGCTTTGGTCATAAATACTTGACCGAAGAAGCCAAATATACCCAAGCTCGATAGTAATAGCCAATCAATACCTATAGGGGTGACCCAGTTTGAAATGCTTAAAATTCCTCCTATAACAGTGCCAGTGAACATAAAGTAATTAACGATTACTAAAGGGTGATCACTATTTCCGATTTTTCTAATTAATACATAAACCAATCCACTAAAAATAGATGCAGCCAAAACTAAAAGTAAACCAGTGGTATTGATATTATTATCGAATCCTTTTAAAACTAAAACGCCAGCGAAAGCAAATAAAAACAGAAACCATTGAATAGGTTTTAATCTTTCTTTTAAAAAGAAAACAGCAAAAATAGCAGCATAAACAGGGGCGAGATAACGTAAAGAAACGGCAGTGCCGACGGGTAGATACTTTAGAGACATAAAAAATAAGCTCATAGCGGTTAACCCTGCAAGTGCTCTAAAAATCATAAACTTACGACTGTTACCTAATATCGGAATACCTTTTATTATAATATATGATGTTCCTAATATCAGTGAGCCTATGGTTCTAAAAAATACAATTTCGAAAGTAGGAAAATGGTCTAGGTATTTTACAAACGAGTTCATTAAACTAAATGAAAACGTACTAATAATCATAAATAAAATTGCCTTCTTCATTATCCAAAAAATGTCTTTACAAAGTTACTAGAGAGAAATAGAATTCCCTTCGTCAATTTGTGATATTTGTATTTGGACCTAAAGTTTTGTCATTCTCTTAACTATAATTATCTATATGTTGATATTCAATTACATAATGTGAACATATCTATAAAAATGAAAATTAATGTGTCTAGTTATTATTATATTAATTTTAATCAGATATGACCGTTGATATTATATTTATATGAATTATGGTTCTTTGAAAAAAACATTTGAGTATTTGTTATAATACATAAAGAGTAGGGGTCATTTTTAATAAATCTCTTAACTTGCCTATCAAAATAGATTAAGGGATTTACATTTTTTAAGATTTTAAATCCTGAATAAATAGACTAAAAAAATAAAAATGAACGAATTATTGTCGTTAAAAGATAAAAATTTTGCCTTGTCTGGAGGCACAGGAACTTTAGGTGGTTCGATTGCAAAATATTTAGTTGAAAATGGAGCAAAGGTTCTTTTGTTAGGTAGGTCAATAGATAAATTGAAAGAAAAGCAAAGAGAATTAAACGAACTTGTTTCTGGTAGTACATTTATTTTTAAAGTAGATGTTATGGATGAAGAGGAGCTAACTAATTTGAAAAACCAAATTAAAGAAGAATTCAAGAACTTAGATGGTCTAGTTAATCTTGCAGGCGGTAATATACCCGGTGCAACATTAAAACCCGATCAAACTATTAGGGATATTGCTATGGCTGACACTAGAAAAGTTGTGGATATTAATCTATTCGGTACAGTTATTCCTTCGGTTGTTTTGAGCGAATTAATGGTAGAGCAAGGTTATGGTTCAATTGTTAATATTTCATCTATGGCGGCAAAGCAGACCATATCAAGAGTTTTAGGGTATTCAATGGCTAAAAGCGCGGTAGATATTTTCACCAAATGGTTGGCGAACGAACTTGCCTCTAAACATGGCGATAAAATTAGAGTAAATGCTGTTGCTCCAGGATTTTTTATCGGAAATCAAAATAGACGTTTATTGACTAATGAAGATGGTTCTTTTACGGAAAGAGGAAATAGTATAATTAAGAACACCCCAATGGGTCGTTTTGGTGATGCTTCTGAGCTTAATGGTATGGTACATTATCTTTTAAGTGATGCGTCTAGTTTTGTGACCGGAAGCATTTTTGATGTTGATGGCGGATTTACTTCTTTTTCTGGAGTTTAATTTTATATAAAATATTTGTTAGAGTTTTAGTTAAACGTCCTAGACCTCTCATTTTGTTTGTAATCGATTGCCTAATTTAAAATATCTTAAAATGTAATGTTCGTTTAATATGGTTGCCCCTTTTTTGGTTGTCAATAGTTTATAAATCTAAATGTTCAATAGCTCTTTAACATAGTTGATTTTCATGCGTATTAATTTAATGGGTCTTCTTATTGTATTATGCCTTTTTATTTCTTGTCAAACAAGGTTTAGTGATACTGATGTTTCTTTAGAACCATATGTTGTTGAGGAAGGTTTCAATTTAGAGGTTTTGGCGGCAGAACCATTAGTAAAGGCCCCTGTTGCTATAGATTTTGATGCTAAAGGTAGAATTTGGGTTGCGCAAATGCCTGGCTATATGGACGATTTACAGGGCTCAGGTGAAGAAGATGCTACTGGTAGTATCGTTATTTTAGAAGATTTAGATGAAGATGGTATAGCAGACCATTCAAAAATATTTTTAGATAGTTTGGTAATGCCACGTGCCATGGCTCACGTATACGGGGGATTGTTATTTGCAGAGCCACCATATTTATGGTATGTCGATATTGAAGACGATAAGCCTACTAATAAAGTATTGGTAGATTCTATTTATGCCGTAGAAGGTAATCCTGAACATCAACCAAACGGATTAGAATTGAATATTGATAATTGGATTTATAATGCTAAATCTAATTTTAGATATAGAAGAAAAGCCGGGATTTGGGAAAAAGAACCAACTACTTTTAGAGGTCAATGGGGTATTACTCATGATAATTTTGGCAGACTTTATTATAATGATAATTCTAGGATATTATTGGGAGATTATGTGCTGCCAAATATTTTTATTAATAATAAATATTTTACTCCGAAATCTAGCGTAGATAAATTACTCACCACTGATCAAAGGGTATATCCGGCTTTTGCAGGTTCTGTAAATAGAGGGTATGCAAAAGGAGTTTTAAATGCGGATAGTATTTTGGTAAATGCTACTGCAGCTTGTAGTCCATTAGTCTATAGGGGTGGTAATTTTACTGCTGCTTATGACGAAAATGTGTTTGTGTGTATACCAGAGGGAAATTTAATAAAACGTACATTGTTGACATTTACAGGAGACTCAGTGAAAGCTGAACAAGCTTGGCAAGACAAGGAGTTTATAACTTCTACAGATGAAGGATTTAGGCCTGTTAGCTTGAAAAATGGTCCTGACGGTAGTATGTATGTTGTGGATATGCACCGAGGTATGATTGGTCATCATGCCTATATGAGTCCTTATTTAAGAGATAATGTTAAGGTTAAAGAATTAGATACTATTGTGAATTTTGGAAGGATACTTAAAGTTTCTCATGAAAATACCACTAGTAATAAACTATCTGATTTTAATACTTTAAATGGAAGTGAATTGGTATCGTTATTAAAGAGTGATAATGGATGGATTCGTGACCGAGCTCAACATTTTTTAGTTTACAAAGAATTTAAAAATTCGATTGAGGAGGTTAAAGAGATAGCACTTAATAGAGATTATCAATGGAGCCAAATTCATGCTTTGTATGTGCTAGAGGGATGGAATGAATTGTCATTTGAATTTTTGACAGAGGTTATTATAAGAAGTGATGAAAATGTAGCCTCTCATGCTCTTGTACTTTTAAAAGGGTTTGCGTCTGCAGAAAATGTAGATGAAGCTGTACCAATATTTAAAAATATTTTGGAGCGTGATACTATTGGTTTAGATCTTTATTTAGGTAATTTGTTAGGTAACTGGATTAAGATTGATAAAGAGCGTTTTTTACCTTTTATGATGGAAATTTTAAATAGGAGAGAAAACAGTATAACCATTGTAGAGGCTGTAATTTCGGGGTTAAGCACTGTTGATTCTGATATTTATGCCAATGCTATTGTAATGGATAGCCTAAAACATACTCCTTTTGTAAACAAACTGGCAAGAACTATTTCAGATAAAAAAGCGGATAAGATGAATGCTATTTTTACAATTGAGAAAACTACTGAAGATACACGTACTAGTGGTGCTCGAATGTTTTTTCAGATTTGCGCATCTTGCCATGGTGCCGGTGGTAAGGGAATTGAAGGTTTAGCACCTCCTTTATTGAATTCTGAACATGTTAAAAATACAGAGAGACTAGCCCTTATAATTTTACATGGACTTGAAGGCCCTGTGCATGTAAATGGTGAAGTTTATAATATAAATTTGGCAATGCCTGGTCTTATTAGAAATGAAACTATAACAGATACGGATATAGCCAATATAATATCATACGTAACCAATGCTTTTTCTGATAAACCGAAAAGGTTAAGCACCAATCGTATACAAGAATTAAGAAGTGTGAAGCCTTCTTCTGGTATGGAATTTACAGAAAAAGAACTTCAAGCACTTGATAATTAATTTAAACTGATTACAAACTTTTTCTAATACCTAATTCTAAACCTCTTAGTTCGGCCAAACCTCTTAGTCTACCAATGCCAGAGTACCCCGGATTTGTTTTTTTTCTGAGATCATCTAGCATTTTGTGTCCATGATCGGGTCTTAAAGGCATTCTTGTGTCTTTTCTTCCTGCAGCTTTTCTTTTTTGCTGTTCTTTGATTAGTGCCTTCATAACAGAAAACATATCAACATTTCCTTCTAAGTGGTTTGCCTCATGAAAATTACCCTCGGCATCAGTTTGAGTACTTCGTAGGTGAATAAAGTGAATACGATCACCTAAGCGTTCTACCATGCCCGGTAAATCGTTATCCGGTCTAACACCGAATGATCCAGTACAGAATGTTAATCCGTTATTTGGACTATCAACGGCATTATATAGGTCAATTATATCTTGTTCTGTACTTACAACTCTAGGTAGCCCTAAAATTGGAAATGGTGGGTCATCTGGGTGTATACACATACGTATGCCAGATTTTTCTGCTACAGGAATAATTTCAGTTAGAAACTCGAATAAATGTTCTTTAAGTTCTTTTGATCCAATAGCATCATAAGTAGCCAAAATAGCGTTGAATTCTTCTAGCGAATACCCTTCTTCTGCGCCAGGTAAGCCAGCAATAATATTACTGATTAATTTCTTTTTGCCTTCTTCGGTAAGGTTGTTATAATACGCTTGGGCGGCAGCTTTTTGAGAATCTGAATAAGTGACTTCTGCACCTGGTCTCTTTAAGAGGTATAACTCGAAAGCTGCAAAAGCAGCAGCTTCAAATCGAAGTGCAGTTGAACCATCTTCTACTTCATAATCTAAATTGGTCCTTGTCCAATCTAATACAGGCATAAAATTATAACACACCGTATCTATACCACACTCGCCCAAGTTTGAAAGGGTTTCTTTATAGTTCTTGTAATAGGTTTTGTAATCGCCTTTCTGAGTTTTTATTTGTTCATGAATAGGCACGCTTTCTACGACAGACCATGTTAAGCCTGCTGCTTCAATTATTTTTTTTCTCACCATTATTTCCTCTACAGACCATATCACTCCGTTTGGTATATGGTGTAAAGCACTAACTACGCCTGTAGCGCCTGCTTGTCTAATATCTGATAATGATACGGGGTCATTTGGACCGTACCAACGCCATGTTTGTTCCATTAATTTATAATTTTCGTAGATATTTATTATGCTATATATCTTTTATTTCCCATCCAGGTTCATATGATCTTGACCATAATTTCATGGCTTCTTTATTAAATATACGCCCTGTAGTTTCATCAATTTCAAAAGAGTTCTCAATTCTAGATGCAATATTAGCATAATGAGTTAACATTTGACTTATAGCACCTTCATCAATTGGTGAAGTTAATTGAGCTTTACCTCGTATAGTGTCAAAAAAGTTTACGGTATGTAGCGTTGACATGTCGCCGCCGCCGCCCAGGGCGGTACCTTCTTCTTCGTTAGGAGTAAGGTTTTCTTTTATGAGACCGCCTTTAAGATTGAAAAGTTTATAGCCGCCACGGTCGATATACACTGTTCCTTCAGAACCGTCAATTATAGTACCTCTGCCATATTTATTACCATATTTATGATAACCTGTCCTACTGTTTCCATCCCATTTTATGGTTTTATTGCCTGCGAATTTAAAAGTAGCTTCCATGGTATCGTACATTTCCCAACCATCATCTTTAAAATGATGTTTTCCAGCATCAACAGATACGTATTCTGGATATGTAACTCCTAATGCCCAACGTGCAATATCAAGTTCATGAGTAGCATTATTACCCATCTCCGCCGTACCAAAATCCCATCCGTACCAGTGCCAATTATAATCCCAAGTGTTATCGGTATAAGCTTTTCTAGGAGCCGGACCTTGAAAAAGATTCCAATCTAAGCCTTCTGGTGGGGTCGCTTTTATTTGGTTCGGTACTCGATCTCTAGAATTTATATAAAAAGCAGTGGCTTTATAGGCATCACCGATAATACCGTTGTGAATTTCTTTTATAATTTCTTGTGATTCTGGCGATGAGCGCTGTTGGTTGCCCATTTGAACCACTTTGTTGAATTTCTTTTGATATGCAACCACTAACTCCCCTTCCCGAGGATTATGGCTGCAAGGTTTTTCTAAAAATACATGTTTATCTGCTTGCATGGCCATGCAAGCACCTGGTGCATGCCAATGATCGGGAGTTGACATGAAGATGGCGTCTACTTCCTTATCATCTAATATTTTACGAATATCATTTTCTAGTTTTGGCTTGTGGTTAATTTTAGATGCTAATTCTACGGAAGCTTTATCTCGTTGACTTTTCATGACATCGCACAAATAGGTAAGCTCTACATTATTATTTTTATTAGCTATTGCTGGTATATAAGCACTGTATCTTCTTCCTAAACCTTGTATTGCAACATTAATACGGTCATTAGCACCAATTATTTTAGAATAACTCTTAGCGGTCATAGCATTTGCACTTGAACCAACTAAAGTAGAACCAACCGCAACTATTGCAGTTTTTTTTATGAAATCTCTTCTGTTCGAACTCATGTTATTTATTCTTTTGAATTACTGATTGAAAGAACCTTTACATTTTTAAAAGAAACAAGATCACCGTGGTCTTGAAGTAAAATTTGACCTTTCTCTAGTTCTCCAAAGTTTGGCCACTTAGCATATTTGCTTTCAGAGACTAACTTTTTATATGCATCGCTCTTTCGTTCGTATTCTAAAACCTTGGTTCCATTTAACCAATGTTCAACATGGTTATCCTTTGATTTAATGTGAGCGGTATTCCATTCACCAATTGCGTTGATAGGTTTATTTACATCCGCTTGAATTAAATCATATAATGAACACACCGTCCGACTGCCATCATGATTTCCTAGTTTAGCATCTGGATGAAGGTTGTCATCTAAGATTTGATATTCTAATCCTATAGAAGAACCTTCTCCTTTGTTAATATTCGTATCTACATAATATTTTATACCGCTATTGGCGCCAGGTGTTAATTTGAAATCAACTTTTAATTCAAAATCACCATAAAGTTTTTCGGTAACGATATCTCCACCAGCTGAAGATTCTGCACCGCCTGATGAAAGAACACTTAAAACACCATCTTCAATTACCCAACCTTTTTCTGGAAACTCTTCTAACTTGGCACCTTTCCATCCATTAGTGGTCTTACCGTCCCACAGTAATTCCCATCCATCTTTTTTCTCGTCAATTGATAATTGATTTTTGGTAATAATAGGAGTAAGGGGAGTAGGTCTTGAGTATTTCGAAACACTATCTGTAACTATTTTGACATTTTTCCAAACGATATCAGTACCAGCTTTTTGATCATCATGAATGCTGTGAACTTGCAAACAAATAAAACCACTTGCGGTTTTATCATCTATAAGGTAGGCAGCCGGCACATCGTTTACCCAAGTTTTTATGGTATCGCCAATTGCTTCTATACGGTAGTGGTTCCATTCGTTTTGTTTAAATGCTTTTTGTGCATTAGGGTTGTCGGTCATCGGGTTCAACCAACCACGTCTAGATTCATCATATATACCACCGCTCCATGCTCTTTCAGATGGGTCAATTTCTATTTGATAGCCATGTACTCTTCCATCTCTGTAAGAAGGTATACTGTTGCTACGAATTTGAATACCTGAATTCATGGTAGAATCAACCTTGTAGTCTAATTCTAAAATGAAATCTCCGTACATATTATCTGTAGTCAAGAAAGTGTTAGGGGTGTCGTGTATAGTTGTGCCCACTATAGTACCGTCTTTTATGCTATAGTTCGCATCACCGCCAAGTTTATGCCAACCATTTAATGTTTTTCCGTCAAATAAGTCAATCCAAGGGGTGTGGTCTATTGCATTTTCTGCACAGCTCTCAAATATCAGAAAAATTAATATAAAAATCACTTTTGCTGTTGTTCGCATCTTGTTCATTTTGTTTTTAAAGTTTAAGGGTGGTTTAAATATGTAGTTGATTTAGATTAATTCACTTTATATGAGAAATATATAATATGTAATCGATATCCTATGTTAATATTACTAATTTTTGTTTAATAGATTAAAAATATGATAATTAAATAGTATGTAAATTTTGCAGTTGGGTTTAATTTTTATCATATTGTTTAGAATTGAGTTAGAGTGTATTAGGCTATAGCATTTTTATCGCTTGTCTTAATTTGGAGTGCTAAGAATTGACAATAAAGAGTATTGAAGAATTTATTTTATTACTAATAGGTTAGGAAAACTCTTGTAAATAAAATTTTAATATAAAAGAAAGTACGAAAGTGGTTTCTATAGTTTCATTTTATCAAATTGATATCAAAAACTATTAAATTTTCAATAGACTCCAGTACATTATCCAGAAGCTATACCAAATAAACCAAAGAAGTATTCAAAGTAACTTCTAATGATTGAATAAGCGGATTTTGCCCTTGTAATCTTTTGTGATTGTATAAGTTAATTGGCGATGGGACTTTTAATGCAAAAGCATTGGCATAAACCTTTAAGGAAAAATGGAACACCAACAACGAAATCCACTATTAAGATTTCAATGACTTGTAAATATGATTTTTCTTCCTGTAGACTATTTATAAATTACATCTACACCTATTCAACCATTTTTCTTCCATTTTTTAGTCAATATGTGCCTTCTATTCATTTAAATAATTGGAATGATTATAGCCTATTAGTGCTTTATTCTTCACTTTAGTTAAATTAAATGTAAATTTAACACAGTAGATAATAATTTTTAAACCACTGTAAATCAGATAGTTTTAATTTAATTATAAATTTTTGTTAAGTTTTGTGTATTGGATTTGGTTTCTTGATTTTTTTTAATTGAAATATTATTTTAATTTAGTGTTGAAATGACACTTAACTATACGAAGATAGAATAACTGTGTATTACATACTTTATATCAATGTATTACAAAAGTTCTTACCAATCTTATTATAGCTAAATCATTTAAGAACTGTTTAAACGGTATTAATCTTATTTAACCTAACCAAAATGAAAAAACTACCTAGTCAGGCTATAGTATTCTCTATATTCCTACTTCTCGTAATCGGTTTAGTGTCTTGTGAAGACGATGACACAGCCTCAACAGATGAAACTGTAATTGTAAAATCTATAAATGGTCTCGATAAAAATGCTGGATTTGGAATTCAAGGAGATTCTTTGGTGCTTTTGGGGCAAAACTTTGATAAGGTCACTAGTGCAAGTTTGATAGGAGAAGGTGATCCAGTAGAATTGACTATCAATAATGCAATCAACACTAATTTTCGTTTAATTTTTGTTTTACCAAATTTAGAGGAATCCGATGTTGTTTATGGTTCAAAACAATTGGTGTTATCTGGCTCTCCAATAGGTGACGAGACAATTGATTTTGATTTAAGGGCTCCGGGTAGACAGTTTGAACCTGGTGCAGTATTTATTTCAAATTTTGATGGATTAGGATTTGAAGAAGCTGGGTCTGATAATTGGGGCTGTTATGGAAGTCAAACCAGTTCTGGTCAAAGTTCAGACGATGAGTATGGTAATTTTATTCAATTTATTTGGGACGGTAATCCGAGCCCAGGATTTGGAGGCTGTTTTAGTGGAACTTTTCCGGCAACAGGTATAGAAGAAGTTAATCCATCAAACATGGCAATTGCTTTTGATGCAGATGTAAATGGTGCATTGGGCACATTATTTACCGTAATAGCACAAAATAGAGCGGGAGACCAATATGCAGCTGATATTACAGTCAATGAAGAAGGTTGGCAAGAATTTTCAATAACCTTTGCCAGTTTTAGATTAGCTAGTGATCCAGATGCAAGAATCATTCCTGCAGAAGTAGGTCAAATGTTGATAGCTATTAACCAATATACAGGTGTTGGACCAGCTACCGTAAATGTAGATAATATCAGGTTTGTACCACTTAATTAACCAATTAAACTAACTTTTCTTTTAAACCAATACGTCTATGAATATTTTAAAATTAAAAAACATAATTGCGTTTATGTTTATGATACTTAGCAGTAGTATCATGTTCGCGCAATCTATAACTGGAACGGTGTTTTCGCTAGATGGCCCGTTACCGGGGGCATCAGTTGTTGTCAAAGGTACCACGAACGGTACAGTTACAGATTTTGATGGAAATTTTAGTTTGAACAATGTAGAACCAAATAGTGTTTTAAATATCACCTATTTAGGATTTATCGCACAAGAAATTCAGACAAATGATAGGATAGAATTCAATATAACCCTAGAAGAAGATGTTGCTTCTTTAGATGAGGTAGTTGTCGTTGGCTATGGTTCAAAAAAACGATCAGAACTGACAACAGCCGTTTCTTCGGTTGGCAGCGATAAAATCAATTCTTTACCAGCTGCTAACATAAACCAAGCTTTAGAAGGTAGGGCTACTGGTGTTCAGGTTCGAAATGGTGGTTCTCCTGGTGAAGCAGCTACTGTTTTGATTAGGGGTTTCAATACATTTGGTGATGGATCGCCACTTTATGTTGTAGATGGTATATTCATAAGTGATATAAGCGCTATAAACCCAAATGATATAGAAAAGGTAGATGTATTAAAAGATGCGGCCGCCGCTGCAATTTATGGATCTAGAGGTTCTAACGGGGTTATCATTATAACTACCAAAAAAGGAAAAGAAGGTGCTCCTAAAATATCTTATAGCACTTATACAGGATATCAAACTTTTAATAAATCAAGATATTATGATGTTATAAGTACGGATCAATTAATTCAAGTTCTTATTGATGAAGATTTGAGAGTGGGTACTGATGCGGCAGTTGGTGTTAATGAAACTCCTCCTCGCTTTTCTGATCCTGATTTTGTTGCTGCAGATACTAATTGGCAGTCAGAAGTTTTTCAATCTGCGCCAATGTCAAATCATGACTTCTCTGTTTCTGGAGCAAGCGAATTTGTGAACTATAGAGTAGGTGCCGGTATTTTTAGTCAAGATGGTATTCAACTAGATACCGAGTTTAAAAGATGGAACTTCAGTGCTAATACAGATTATAAGGTAGGTAAGTCTATTAAAATCGGACAAACTTTAAACCTAAATTACAGTAGACAAAAAGCGCCGGAGCAAGTTGGTGGTGAATTTTTACCGGCTTGGGCATTAAAAATGCCTTCATATTTACCGGTAAGATTTGAAGATGGACGTTATGCTGGTACCGGTAGGGTTGAAGATCTAGTTACTATCGGTCAACGCAACCCGGTTCTTTTAGCTGATGTTAATGACAACGAGCGATTAAATTCTAATATTGTAGGTTCTATTTATGGTGAAATTCAATTGGCTCCAGGTTTAACAAACAGACTTCAGTTAGGTGTCAACCTTTTTGATCAAAATTCTAGTTCGCAACAAAATACTTATGGTGAAGATATTTTAGATGGCGATGGTACTAATATTAATAAAGTTCTTCAGAAAAGTACTTATAGAAACTTAACAACAAGTTTGACGAACGTTCTATCTTATAATAAAACTTTTGGAGATCATAGGGTTGATGCAAGTTTTATATTTGAACAATTGCAAATTAAAATTAACACAGGTAGTACTAGGTATACTAGTGACGAACCAAATATTATTACAGATTTCGGTGCCGGGGTGGTTGGTAATCTTGATACCAATCAAATTGTTAATATCGCATCTTCATACTTACCTAACAAATTACTTTCGTTAGCAGGTCGTGTGGGGTATTCATATAAGAATAAATATGTGTTATCTGGTTCAATCAGAAGAGATGCCGACGGAAAATTTGCAGCGGGTTATAGAGATGAAATTTTTCCAGCTGCTTCTGCTGCTTGGATTGTTACCAATGAATCTTTTTTAAATGAAAGCAACACTATTTCTAATCTTAAATTGAGAGCTAGTTATGGTAAGACGGGTAATAATTCTGCACAACAATTTGCAACTAACCCCGCATTAAATAATACATTTGGTCCTGTTGGTGATGTTACTGGTATTTCTGTACTTCAGGTAAGTTCACCAACTTTAACATGGGAGACAAGTACTAAAACTAATTACGGACTTGAGTTAGGTCTTTTTAAAAATAAGTTTACACTTGAATTAGATTATTTTACTAGTGAAAATGATCAGTTAATTGTATTTCCTATAGTTGATACTTCAGAAGGTCTTGAGCCGAACTTTACAAATGCTGGTAGAGTAGACTCTAAAGGTGTAGAACTAACGTTGGGTTATAACGATTATGAAGGTGATTTTCAATGGAATGCCACGGTAAATGTTTCTACTGTTGATCCAGTCGTTAAAGAAGTAGCGCCAGGCGGTCAAGGTATACCGGCTGCAGAGGTAACCTTTGGTGGATCTAGCAGTGTTGTAGTTTTTAACTTGCCAGGAGAAGCACCATATTCTTTTGTAGGGTATGAAACAGAAGGAATTTTTGAAAGTGAGCAGGCTGCCATAAGTGGTTCTTTACAGTCACAAGCATTTCGTGAAACAAGTACAGGTGCAGGGGTTTCAAGAACTACCGATGCAAATGGTAATCTAGTATACACGGTTGTAAGTGATGGTAGGGTAATTGACGCCAGTGAAATTTCTTTGGATGGTGATATAGGTACTTTTGCTGGAGATATTAGATATAAAGATCAAAATGGTGATGGAGTAATTTCTGAAGAGGATAGAGTTGTAATAGGTGATCCAAATCCTGATTTTACATATTCATTTAATTTAGGTGCGAGTTATAAAGGTTTTGATGCTAGTTTGTATTTTACAGGTGTTCAAGGGGTAGATGCCTATAATCATTTAAGGTATACCGTTGATAATTTTAATAGTAGCGGACCACGAAACTATTCGACAAGAATTTTGGATCGTTATACCGCAACCAATACAGATACTTCTGTAGAGAGATTTTCACCTAATGATCCTAATAATAATGAACGAGTTTCAGATAGATATATTGAAGATGGTTCATATACAAGATTAAAAAATATAACTTTAGGGTATTCACTATCTAAAAATTCGCTAGGGCAGTTATTGAATAACAGTGTTAGTAAATTACGTTTATACGTTAGTGCTCAGAATATTTTGACTATAACCGATTACTCAGGGTATGATCCTGAAATTAGACCAACTTACAATAGTGGTGGTGTAATTGATGGTATTGGTCTTGATAAAGGATTTTCACCGGCACCAGAAACTGTTATTGTAGGATTACAAATAGAATTTTAAAAAGGAATTAACATGAAAAATTTAATTAAATACACATTATGTAGCTTAGGTTTGGCTATATGTTTAGTGTCTTGCAATGAAGATGAATATCTTCAGTTTCAAGATACAAATGGTCTTAATGCAGCGGTTTTAGAAGCTACGCCCGAATTGCAAGAGTCTGCTGTCGTTGCTATTTATTCTGCATTTAGATCAGAAGGTATGTATGGTCGTTACGGTAATTTACTTTATGATTATGTGTCAGATGAACTATCTATTAATATCTCTGGACAGCCACAATTATCTCGTATTTCAGAATTTTTACTAGACGGTACTTTTGATGCGCCAAGCGGATTCTATAAATCGGCATATTCTGGTATTGCAAAAGCTAACTTCGTAATAGAGGGTTCGGCAAATTATACGACAGAACCAGAATTTTATGAACCGCTAGTAGCAGAAGCATATTTTATGAGAGGTTTATATTACTATATTTTAGCTACGAGATATGGCGATGTTCCAATTAAAATTGGTGAAAGTACTACAGGTTTTCAACCAAAAAGTACACAAGTAGAAGTTTTGGAACAAGCCGTTGCTGATTTGAAATTGGCGGCCGAAGGTATGAGAACTAAAGGCATACAATCTACAGGCAGGGCAACCAATGAAACCGCTTATGCTATGCTTGGAAAAACCTATTTATATTTAAAACAATATGATGAAGCTTATGAAGCTTTTGACCAGGTAACATCTTACTCTTTAATGTCAAATTATATTGACAATTTTAACGTTGCAGGTGAATTCAATGATGAGACATTGTTGGAGATTGACTTTAGAAAGGGTTCGCTAGACGGTCTTTGGGGTAATAATGTTGGAAACAATAACACATTGTCAACGCTACGTAGTGCAGATTATAGTGGATGGGGAAATAGTATACCTAGTCCGGTATTGGTAGAGGCTTATGAAGATAATGACCCTAGATTTGATGATACATGGTGGGTTACGGGTGATTCTTACGGTACGGGAAGAACATGGGGTGTTGATCCAGATGTTGGAGATTTTTCAGGACCTACACTTGGTGGTACTAGAATGAAAAAATATTCGAGTTATATCGAAGATGATGTTCATACTCAAGATAATGGTACCAACATTAGATTGTTGCGTTACTCAGATGTATTATTGATGAAAGCTGAGACAGAGTTGTTTAGAAGTGGTGGTAGTTTAAGCAATGCAATAGCTTTAATGAACCAAGTTAGATCTAGACCAAGTGTAAGCATGCCATTATACGGTACCGTAGCTATGAACGATGCGGGCTATCCTGTAAACTCGGTAGAAGAAGCTTTTGCAGCATTAATTCATGAAAGACAAATAGAACTGGCAGGTGAAGGTAAACGTTTTATTGATTTACAAAGATGGGATTTGGATATGGAATTTTTGTTTAATACAGGTATAAAACCAAATTATTCTCTAGACAAACGATATTTACCAATACCAACAGAACAGATAGATACCAATCCATTAATAAATGATTGATTTTTAGCTAATTTTCCTTTTAAAAAAGCAGAAATCTAATTTCTGCTTTTTTCTATTTAAAACGATTTCCAAATATGAGAATTCAACCACTTTTTATATACCTTACCTTAGTTGTGTTCATTAGTTCATGCTCAAAAACTAATGAAAAATCGAGTACAAAGAATACTAACTTAGATAGCGTTTCAGCTATTTTTAAAAAGCTGGATTATGAGCAAACCTCAATTAACTTCGCAAATAACCTTACAGAAACAGATTCGTTAAATTATTTTACATACTACTATATCTACATGGGTGGTGGTATTTCTGCCGGCGATGTAAATAATGATGGATTGACGGATCTTTTTTTTACGGGTAATCAGGTAAAGAATAAACTCTACTTAAATAAGGGAGATTTTAAATTCGAAGATATTTCTACAACTGCAGGTATTGAAGGCGATAATCGTTGGTACACAGGTACCTCGATGGCAGATGTTAATTTTGATGGGTTTATGGATATTTACGTTAGTGTATCTGGTCAAGATGGAAATAAGGAAAATCAATTATACATAAATAATGGTGATAATACATTTACAGAGCGCGCGAAAGAATTAGGAGTTGACGATGCCGGTAATTCAATTAATGCCACATTTTTAGACTTTGATAATGATGGTGACCTAGATATTTATGTAGCCAATTATCCTATCACAGATTTTAAAACAGATTCAAAAACCTTAAGGGCGATGATGTATCATGTTACTGATCTACAGTCTAATCATTTGTATCGAAATGATGGAGATGTATTTACAAAAGTGACAAAAGAAGCTGGTCTTTTTGAATATAGCCTATCTATTAGTGCAACAGCAGCAGATTTAAACAATGATGGTTGGCAAGATATTTATGTATCAAATGACTTTAATAGTCCAGATATATTATATATAAATAATAAAGACGGAACTTTTACGAATACAATTAAAGAGAGTACAAAACATACCTCTTTTTATGGAATGGGTGCCGACATTGCAGATTTTGATAACGATGGTAATCTTGATATTTTTCAAGTAGATATGGATGCCGAGATCAATAGAAGATCGAAAGCCAATATGGCAAGTATGGATCCTTTATTAATGCAACAGGTAAAAGAAGCAGGTTTTCAGACGCAGTATATGCAAAATTCTTTACAGCATTATATTGGTGAAACTAAAGAGAATTACCCTATCTATTCAGAAATATCTAGACTTTCAGGAGTATCTTCTACAGATTGGAGTTGGAGTCCTCTTTTTGTGGATTTAGATAATGATGGTTTAAAAGATTTATATGTTTCAAATGGTTCGAGAAGAGAAATAAATAATAAAGATTTTTTCGCTAAGCTAAAAGGAGAAGCTAGACATAAAGATAGTTTATTGTCAAAAACAATGGCAATGCCTTCTGAAACCTTACCGAATTATGCGTATAAAAATATGGGTGATCTAACTTTTAAAAAAGTGACCAAACCTTGGGGAATTGAGCACAGCGGATTTTCGAATGGAGCTATTTATGTTGATTTGGACAATGACGGAGATTTAGAGATCATTACAAATAATATTGATGAAAAAGTATCTGTTTTTGAAAACTCAAGTGCAGCGTCTAATAATTATTTGACCTTAACTTTTAAAGGGGAGAATAAAAATATTCAAGGTATTGGTGTAAAAGCAACTATAATCAATAATGGTTTAAAACAATATCAAGAATTGACATTGGCTAGAGGTTTTCAATCTTCAGTAGCACCAAAATTACACTTTGGTTTAGGAGAGTTTAATGAGATTGATTCTTTACATATTCAATGGCCTAATGGTAAATCACAAATTTTTACAAACGTATCAACAAACCAAACGTTGAATGTCAATATCGATGACGCCGTCAACAATTCTGTAAATGAAGAGATAGGTAAAACCACTTTTTTGTTTGAAAGTGATGTAGATTCAATTTTGTCATTTACCCATCGCGAGAATTTATATAATGATTTCACTTACGAAATATTATTACCGCACAGAACTTCTAGTTTCGGGCCAGGTATAGCAGTCGGTGATTTAAATGGAGATAAATTAGAAGACTTTTATGTAGGTGGAGCACATAATTACCCAGGTGGCTTATTTTTTCAAACTGAAAACGGCTCGTTCAAGCAACAAAAAACTGAATTAATGGCTAATGAACGCGATTTTGAAGATTTAGATGCCTTAATATTCGATGCTGATAATGATGGGGATAATGACCTATATGTAGTTAGTGGTGGTAATGAATTTTCGTATCGTTCAGAGATGCTACAGGATCGACTGTATATTAATGACGGTAATGGTAATTTTAGTAAAAATGATGATGTTCTGCCAAAAATGATTACTAGTGGTAGTAGGGTATTTGCAAATGATTTTGATAAAGATGGAGATTTAGACTTGTTTGTTGGCGGGCGTTTGTTTCCTGCAAATTATCCCTATCCGCCTATGAGTTATATATTAGAGAATGTTAGTACACCTGGTAAACCTAAGTTTGTAGATGCAACTGAAAGCGTAGCGCCATTTCTTAAAGAAAAATTCGGAATGGTAACTTCTGCAGTTTTTATGGATTATGACAATGATGGTTGGGAAGATTTAATAATAGCAGGAGAGTGGATGCCTATTAAAGTACTTAGAAATGAAGAAGGAGAGTTTAAAGAAGTTACTGAAGATTTAGGTTTGTCAGGTACTACCGGTTGGTGGTTTTCATTGGCTAAAGGTGATTTTGACGGTGATGGTGATCAAGACTTAGTGGCTGGTAATCTTGGTTTAAATTATAAATACAAAGCTAGTGAAGATGGTACCTTTGATGTCAATTTAAATGATTTTGATGAAAATCAAACGAATGATATTGTGCTTAGTTATTATAATGATGGTGAAAAGTATCCTCTACGTGGTCGCCAATGTTCCTCTCAGCAAATGCCGGATATTAAAAATAAGTTTAAAACCTATAATGAATATTCTACAGCTACATTAACCGATATCTATGATGAGGATAAATTAGAAAAAGGTATACATTATCAAGTATCTTCATTTGCAAGTGCGTTCATAGAGAATACCGGTGGATCTTGGAAAGTACATGATTTACCCAAAGAGTCGCAAATTTCACCTATTAATAAAATATTGGTAGATGATTTTAATAAAGACGGAAGTTTAGATGTTTTGGTTGCAGGCAACCTATATCAATCTGAAGCAGAAACGCCTCGTGCAGATGCAGGGCATGGCTTGTTATTAAGTGGTAATGATAAAGGAGGGTTTTCGACTATAAAAAGCATGGAAAGTGGCTTTTACACACCAGGTGATGTAAAGGATATGGAAAGGATTTCAATAGCTGGTGAAGAATATATCATTGTGGCTAAGAATGATGATTATTTACAGTTTGTTCGTATCAAAACTCAATAACAAAAAGAGGTAATTATGAATATGTTATTAGGGATATGGAGATATAAAGGGGTATATGTAGTAGCTATCATTCTTACATTTTTGATGTTCAATGGATGTTCAGAGAATTCTTCAACAGATGCTGATACTGAACAAACTGATAGTATAGAAATTGAAGATCCAGTTGAGGCAATACCGGAAACACCAGAAGAAGAACCTGAGGTTAAAGATGATAGATTACCGACAGATGTTGATTCTAACTATATTATCACGTTTGAAGACGATTTTAATCAACAGCCAGGTACGTTACCAGATCCTAGCAAATGGCAAAGCCAATTGCCATGGGGACCAAACGTTACTATTAATAGTGAATTACAATATTATACGGATGTTTTAAATGGAGACGTAAAGGCTCCGAATCCTTTTGATTTTGATGGTAATGGCAATCTTATTATAACTGCTGGCTTAAATAATGATCAGCAAGTGGAAGCCACTGGTGCCGAATATTATTCAGGCGTATTAACAGGTTCAGAATCTACACCTTACAGAGATGGTTACATTGAAGCAAACATCTGGTTCGAACCAGATGTTGCCGGTTTTTGGGGTGCCTTTTGGTTATTACATAGATATTACGAAAGTCCTCAAGATACTGGGGAAAACGGTAAACGTAGAACAGAGATAGATTGGGAATTTGTACGTGGACCAGGTGGGGAGTTTTTAGGTGGTCCTTATAGTACAGACCGTTTGCAAGTAGCTTATCATTATGATGATGGGCAATGGTCAGTTTCTGGTTCTGGTTTTAATAGCGCAAATGGCGAGCCCGGTTTAAGTATGCAGTGTAATGGTACAGAAATTAATAATGTTGTTGGAGTAGGTCCTATAAAACTGGAGAATGAAGAAGACTTTGCTGGTAATTGGCATAGATATGGAATTTGGAAAACAGATGAATTTGTAAAATGGTATCTTGATGGTGAGCTTGTTGCTAGTATCTGTGATTCGGCAATAGTATCTCAAATAGATATGTATCCAATTATAAATCTTGCTATTGGTGGTAACTTTCCTGGACCACCAAACTCAGACGATTACCCCACAAGTATGCTTATAGATTATATAACCTTATGGGAGCCACAATAAAGGAATGTTATGTGTTATATAGATAAGTGGCTTTAGTACTTAAGAGCGAATTATGTGCGGTAATAAGTTCAAACCTAATATTATGTTAAGTGGTTCAAACACAATAGTTATAGTCGAAATAGTGATACTTTGATTTTTGAAAACTTTAAATTTTAAAGTTAAAACCTTCTTCCGATTTACTATTATATTTTTCTTCGTTAAATCGATATAAAAATGAGCCTTTTCTAGAACTGGTCATATCTTTTTCGTCCAGTTTATCTAAAATATCTAGCAAATTTACTTTATTGATAAAATTTCGTTTATCTAACTTCTTATCCAAAATAGATTCATATAAACTCTGCAATTGTCTCATTGTAAATTTTTCAGGTAATAACTCAAATCCAATCGGTTTAATTAAAGCTCTACGTCTTAATCTTTGTATTGCTTTGTCGATCATTTCATTATGATCGAATATTAGTTGAGGGACTTTATTGATTTTATACCACTTAGCAGAGTCAATTTTAATTCTATCAAAGTTTTTAGAGCTTAAATCGATTAAAGCAAAGTACGCAACAGATATAGTTCTTTGACCTGGATCTCTATCAATTTCACTATAGCTGTGTAATTGTTCCATATAGATATCTTTTAACCCGGTTAATATATTTAACACGCGAATAGCTGCTTGGTCTAAGTTTTCGCTTTTCTTTAAAAACCCACCAATTAACGACCACTTATCTTTCTCAGGTTCAAAATCACGTTTTACTAGAAGTACTTTAAGTTCTTTTTCGTCAAATCCAAAAATGATACAATCTACGGCAAGTAAAACTTGGTCTTCCTTATTGTAGTATTGCAATTTGGAATTTACATCTTCGTGTTGATCGGTGTTACCTATTTTCATTACTTGAAAGCGATATTTCTTTTGGTTTGATAGTCAATTCATTGCTAAAATAGCATTAATTAGCAATTTTTAAAGGATGTTCTTCATCTTAATACATATATACTTAAAACTTTAGAATCTTAATAATATACTACATTTCATTCTTTTTGATTTAGATGAATTATATAATGTTTTAAAAAAACATGTTTTTTTAAATTTAATGTAGGTTTATTCCATATGCATGGCAAGTGCTAAAAATGTTTTGATATTCAGATTTTTAGTAATAAGATTTTATTGATTGAAATACGGTTTGGTGTATCTAATTAAATTCAATCTTATGTTTAAATGAGATTATTAGATAAGGCTTTTTCAATTTTAAAATCCTGATAATTATAATTCTTTTTATATATTCGTAAGTGTTCAAACAACACTTAAAATTTCATTTACTTTAAGTTAATGGAATTTTTACGAGTATAATTTCTTTTTCAATGAAATTTAATGGTGAAATCGACTATTTTAAAATTATAAAGATTAGTAAATTTATTTTTACTTTATAAGCAACACTTTGTTGTTGAGCAGTAATTTATCTAAATCAATAATACTAGTAAATGAATTATTTCTATAATAAAACCAGTTATATTTTTAGCATATGCGTACTATTCAGTTTGGTAGTTGCTCAGGCACAAAATGATTGGGAAAACCCGAAGGTTTTTCAAAAGAACCAGGTAATGCCACATACTAATTTAATGCCTTTTAATTCTATTGAAGAGGCTTTAAGTATTGTTAAGAAAGCATCACCTAATTTTACTAGTCTTAATGGTGTTTGGAAATTTAAATTTTCTGAAAATTTAGAAACTGCCCCAAAAGACTTTTATGCTAAAGGATACAAGCATAATTCTTGGAACAATATAAATGTACCCTCTAATTGGGAAATGGAGGGGTTCGGTTATGCCATGTTTAGAAATATAGGTCAACCTTATAATTCAAAGCCACCATTTGTGCCTAAAGATTTCAACCCTGTAGGTTCTTATTTTAGATCCTTTACATTGCCTAAAAATTGGAAAGATAAAAAGCACTATTTACATTTTGAAGGTGTACAATCTGCCTCTTATGTTTGGATTAACGGAAAGGAGGTTGGTTACAACCAAGGTGCAATGGAACCAGCTGAATATGATATTACTCCTTATTTAAAAGATGGTGAAAATAGTATCGCAGTAAAAGTATTGCATTATAGTGATGGTTCATATATGGAGGATCAAGATACGTGGCGTTTAGCAGGTATTTTTAGAGATGTTTATGTAATGTCAACTCCTCAAAATCATATTCATGATTTTTATGTTATAACAGATTTAGATGATAAATATGAAGATGCAACTTTAAATGTAGATGCTTTTCTAAAAGCTGCCAACAAAGAAGTTTTAAATAAATATAAAATTAAAGTTGGTTTATTAGATGATGACAAGAATCAAGTACTATCAAGAGAATTAAACTTTGCCGTAGATAAGTATATAGGTTCTTTTTTGGTCAAAAAACCAAAAAAATGGTCTGCTGAATATCCTAACCTATATACTCTTATTTTAGAATTAGTAGATGAGAATAATAATACTATTGAAGTAATTAGTCATAAAACAGGTTTTAGAGAGGTAGAGGTTAAGAATAAGGCAATTTATGTGAATGGTATGCCTGTAAAGTTAAACGCAGTTAATAGTCATATGATGCACCCTAAAACCGGTCATACTATGGATTTGGAAACGATGCGGAAAGATTTAACGATAATGAAGCAATTTAATATTAATTGCGTTCGAACTAGTCACTACCCACCCAATGTAGAATACTTAGATCTTGCAGATGAACTTGGCATGTATATTATTGATGAGACAGGTGACGAAGCCCATAGTAATATTCAGCTTTCAAGTGATCCTGAATGGAAAGACCAATATTTGGATCGCATGCGGAAAATGGTTTATAGAGATAGAAATCATGCTTCTATTATTGTTTGGAGCGCGGGGAATGAAAGTGGACCCGGTGATAATATTTGTGAGTTGATTGCTGAAGGAAAACAAATAGATCCAAGTCGACCTGCTTGGATGTATGGCGGTAATAGTGACGAAGATCCAAAAACCAACCCTATCAAATGTGAAGATATTGTAGGGCCAAGGTATGTTACACCTTTTATGTTAGAGAAACGTTTTGCTTTAGAAGATGATATTAGACCTTCGTTTATGGACGAATACTTATCGGTTGCCGGTAATGCACTTGGTGGTTTAGATGAGTATTGGAATTTAATTTACAAATACCCACGCCTAACAGGTGGTGCTATTTGGGATTGGGTTAGCCCTGGTATAGACGCTAGTTGGAGAACAACACCAGATAGTTCACCAAATAATATATCCGCAGCTTTAATGAATAAGGCGTTAATTAAAAAGGGTAAGCACGGTAATGCGTTGTATTTAAGTGGCCATGATGATTGGCTTGAAGTATACCGTGATAGGGCACTAGATATTTCTAATGATGAACTTACACTTTCTTTTTCTATAAAACCAGAAAAGTATAATGGCGATGCCTATTTCATTACCAAGGGTGATTATCAATATGGTATATTACAGTCAGATGAAAAAACATTGCAATTTTATGTACATACAGGAGAGAAGGTAATCGTAGAGGCAATACTTCCAAATAATTGGGTGGGTAATTGGCATGATATTACCGGGGTTTATGATGGTAATAATTTAATACTATATCTCAACGGAGATAAGGTAGCTACAAAAAGTTGCAGTGGTAATATTATCAATGGTCCTTATCAAGTAGAAATAGGTAAATCTGCGCATATCATAGATAGCCATTTAGGGAATTTAACACATGCTACATTGGATAATGTTAGAATTTTCAATAAAGTTGTTTCGGTCAAAACTCAAAATAATCAAGAATTAAAGACCGATGCCGCGCTTTGGTTAGATTTTGAAACTGTAAAAGATGAATCTCATTATTATAGTATTGGATTACCTGGAAGAACCTATGGGTTAGTATGGCCAGATAGAAGTATTCAACCCGAATTATGGCAGTTGAAAAAATCACCACAACCAATTGAGGTGAAACTCTCAAATATAGAGGAAGGTACTGTAGAGATTTTTAATCGTTTTCCATTTTCTAATTTAAATGAATTTGATGCGAATTGGTCTTTATTGGCAAATGGTAAAAAGGTAAATTCAGGACTTATAAATATTAACTTAGATCCCTTAAAAAAACAAAAGATTAATATACCTTATAGCAATAAAGATCTAGAACAAGAGAATGTTCATTATGTTTTAGAACTAAGTTTTGTACTTAAAGAAGATACAAATTGGGCTAAAAAAGGACACGAAATAGCATGGGAACAATTTGAATTTCCCTTTCGTAAGAAAAGTGCCGAGACTACCAGAATTACCGGACTATCTGTTGATGATGTGGATGAGAATATCATATTCAAAGGTGAGAATTTTTTATATACATTCGATAAAAAGAATGGGTTGCTTACTTCTTTAATTTATCAAGATAAAGAGTATTTAAAAGAAGGGCCTATGTTCAATGTTTGGAGGGCACCATTAGCAAACGAATTAGATGCGTGGCCGACATTTACAACAGAAATGGGTCATAAAAAAGATGGTATGGGGCTTAATATGTCTAATGGTTGGTATGCATTAGGTTTAAATGAATTGGAGCATAAAATTTCATCCATCGAAATTGTAAAAAACGATACTAATGTAGGCTTAAATGTTATTACGTTAGCTTCTAGTAATAATGGGGCTACAGGCTTTTTAAATGAGATTAATTATAGTATTGATAAAGAAGGTGCTATAACGGTAAAGACAAAATCTTCTCCTGCAGGAGAATTTACAAATTGGATTCCTAAGATTGGTCTACAACTTAAATTACCAGAAACTTTTCAAAATATAGAATGGTATGGTAGGGGACCTTATGAAACGTATCCGGATAGGAAAACGGGAGCAAAGTTCGGAACGTATAAGACCACTGTAAAAGATGATGAAGTTCCATATATAATTCCACAAGATTACGGTAATAAAACAGATGTTTATTGGACTTCAATTAGTGACGATAGCGGTTATGGTTTACAAATTAATGGAGACCAAACTTTTAATACGAGTGCCCAAAGGTATGATACTGATAATATGACGAGGTCTTATTATAGAAATCAACTAAAAAAAGTAGATTATATAACATTGAACCTAGATCATGCTGTTTCGGGTGTAGGTGGTACTGCTATTTCTATTTTAAACAAATACAGAGTACTACCAAGAGAATATGAGTTTACTTTTTATATTAAACCATTTAAAAAATAATGATGGTGTTTTAAATTATTAGAAAAGCATGTTAGGCGGCACTAACCGTAAAAAAGACCTTAACTTATTTGAGTTAAGGTCTTTTTTTTAAATATCGAGTAGTTGGTATTCTTTAAGTATTATCAATATATTTTCTTAATACCTTAATTTATTAATGTAATATATACACTTATTATAAATATATTCTTATATTTATAAATATTAGATAGTTGCGCACTGTTTTGTCTGATTTCTAATAGCAATTATTTTGCTGAACATAATAACTTTTACATATGATGTAAAAGGTTAAATACTTATGCGATTTTTATTAAGTGTATTTTAAACACTAATTAAGCTGATTGACTCATTTTACATTTTACTTACGATAAATAGGTGTAAAATATGATGAGATATAAATAACCCGAAAACCAATAATTATGAAAACAAAACTACTTTTCTTACTTTTTGCAATAAGCTTTGCATTTGTAGTGCAAGGCCAAAATACCGTAACTATTGTTAATCCGCCTTCAACGGTTACCGCTGATCAAATGGTAGATATCAATGTTGATTACAGCAAGGTTATAGACACGGCTTATGTTCTAATACGATTTAAAAGTCCGACAGGGGATAATTTAGGGCAGGCATTAACTACTGTAACTTCAGAAAGTGGTTCTGTTTTATTGAGTGTTCAAGCGCCCGAAATAGCTGACGTTAATTATAGTTTACATGCACAAATGTTGGCTTTAGAAACTTGGGCAGGTTTAGCAAATGATGAGTTTACGGGAGTAACTGTTGAAGCTGACGCTCCGGTCTTGGAAAACAGTATTGCAATAGTTGATCCAGAAACAACTGTAACGGCAGGTCAATCAGTTGATTTTGATATAAACTATACAAAAGACGTAGAATCCGCTATTATAGTTGTGCGCTTTAAAAGCCCTGAAGGTGCTAATCTTGGGCAGGCATCAACAACGGTAACTCAGAACTCCGGTAACGTTTTATTAAGTGTAATCGCACCTGAAATCGCAGGAAACAACTATAGCTTACAGGCTCAATTACTTTCATCAACGTATGCAGGTCTTGCAAATGATGAAGTAGCTGATGTAACTATCGAAGCAGACGCTCCGGTTTTGGAAAATAGTATTACAATAGTTGATCCAGAAACAACTGTAACGGCAGGTCAATCAGTCGATTTTAATGTAAATTATACAAAACAGGTAGATTCTGCTATTGTAGTGGTGCGCTTTAAAAGTCCCGATGGTACTAATCTAGGGCAGGCATCAACAACGGTAACTCAAAATTCAGGTAACGTATTATTAAGTGTAATAGCTCCAGAAAGTGCAGGTAACAACTATAGCTTACAGGCTCAATTACTTTCATTAACGTATGCAGGTCTTGCAAATAATGAAATAGCCGGCGTAACTGTCGAAGAGGGCATTACTGTTTTGGAAAATAGTATAGCAATAGTTGATCCAGAAACAACTGTAACGGCAGGTCAATCAGTCGATTTTAATGTAAACTATACAAAACAGGTAGATTCTGCTATTGTAGTAGTGCGCTTTAAAAGTCCTGATGGTACTAATTTAGGTCAGGCGTCAACAACGGTAACTCAGAACTCAGGTAACGTATTATTAAGTGTAGTCGCACCAGATAGTGCGGGAAGTAATTATAGCCTGCAAGCTCAATTACTTTCATTAACATATGCAGGTTTGGCAAATGATGAAGTAGCCGATGTAACCGTAGAATCTAATACCCCGGTTTTGGAAAATAGTATTTCAATAGTGAATACGCCTACAACCGCAACACAAGGGCGTAGTGTAAATATTGATTTGTCATATACAAAAGCGGTAGACACTGCCTATGTTTTAGTCAGGTTTAAAAGCCCGACCGGAGATGATCTTGATCAAGCATTAGAAACTATTACAGAAGATTCAGGTATTGTTACCTTAAATGTATTGGCTCCAGATTCTGTTGGTGATGATTATGGTTTGCAAGCACAATTGTTATCTACTACTTGGGCAGGTCTTGCAGAAGATAATGTAGCGGGCATAACTATTGAAGAATATATTGCACCTACAGGAGATAATACCTTAGAAATTGTAAATACGTCTAATGATGCGATTAATAATGGATCTATAAAAAGAGTAAATATTAAATATAACCTATTGCAAGCTAGTAGAATATTAGTTGAGGTTCGAGATAATGAAATAGCGGCAGGTAGTAATAAAATAGGACAAGTTTGGGTCGATGTAGAAGCAGGTAATGATACTGTTGGTGTTGATTTGGTTGTTGATAGTGGTTTTCCGGGGACAACAAATCGCATTCAAGCAGTATTGTTTGAAGGTAACTCTTGGACACCAATAAGTATAACTGAAACACCTTTTTTATTAGTAAGTAAAGGTGATGGAACAATAACTTACAGAGGGCAGCCATATAACTACGACAATTCTCAAAATCTTTTATTTGAAGAATCTTTAGGTAATGGCTATTACACTAATTGGTTTGTTAATAATGGTTGGATAGGAGATATTCAAGCAAAATTTGGTCAAGCAGAACAAGAGGCTTGGGTAGATTGGGATAATAATGGCTTTGAAGCTGGGCAAACACATGCTGAATTTGATATTAAAATTCAAAAGTATTCTTGGCATAATTATAAAGAACAGGGAATAGAACGTGGGTATCCAAGTAAAATTGCGGATATAGACAATCCTGTTACTTGTACGTATACCGGTCAATGGGCACCTAACAGTCAAGGGCGAACATTTTTTAATATGACAGCTTGGTTATATAATGGTGGAGGAGATTTAAATGATAATACGTATGCTAAAAGTGATATTATAGTTCATACTTGGGATAACTCTGGTAATCTAGCCCAAAGATATGCAGAGGACCCAAATGATAGTTTAGAACCATTAGATACCATTAGTAGTGGAGGTGTAGCATACCATGTCTTAAAAAGAAATACAGGTGGTTATGGTGAAGCGGCTACTTATAATATTGTTCCTTATGATAATCCAAGAGCTGGTAATTGGGATAGTGCTTTCGATACGGCCCCTTTCGATGTTTCATTGGATATGAAAGATATTTTAGAAAAGTTGATTGAGGTAGATTCTAATAGTACTACACCAACGTTAAATGACCAGTGGTATATTCATGGTTTAGAGTGGACTTTTATCGGTTCTTCTGGCGACACTATTGGTGGTGATTATGTTGGTGATAGTGACGCCAAATTTACGTTGCTTAACTATACGATTCCAGATTTAATTTTAGGTGATCAAACTGTTGGAGAGAACAGTTTAGAAATTATCGATACTTCTGCTGATCCTATTAATAATGGAACTTTAAGAGAGGTACAAATTAAATATAATGTTAGCCAGGCTAGTAGAATATTAGTAGAGGTAAGAGATAGTGAAGATGCTGCAAATAGTAATAAAATAGGTCAAGTTTGGGTAGATGTTGAAGCAGGTGAAGATACTGTTAGTGTAGATTTAGTAGTCGATGCAGGTAACCCAGGGGCAACAAATCGAATTCAAGCTTTACTATTTCAAGGTAATACATGGACTCCTATTACAATTGATGAAATACCATTTTTATTGGTTGGTCAAGGAGATGGTACAATTACCTATAGGGGGCAACCCACAGCTGGCAATATTCAAAATGAACTTTTTGAGCAGGATTTAGGTGAAGGATATTGGACAAACTATTATATAGCTGATGGTTGGGAAGGACCTCTTCAAATGAAGTTTGAGCCTTTTGGGTCAACTTCTTGGATAGAATGGGAAAACGAAAACGATGCCAATGGAGGTCATAAAGAGTTTGATATAAAAATTCAAAAATTCTCATGGCACGAATGGAAAGATGAAGAAGAAAGAGGATACCCTTCAGCTTTAAAGGATATTAATTTTCCATTAGAAACTACATTAGAGGGCAGCTGGTCACCAGGAAGCAGTGGTAAAGGTCAAATAAATATGACGGCTTGGGTTACTGAAAATGGAGATATGAGTGGTAATAGAGTTGATATAATTGTACATGCGTTTGATAACTCAGGAAATTTTAGAGAGAAATACGATAATGCAACTATTGATGGCGTTCATAAATTCAACAACATCGGTGAGTTTACCGCAAATAATGGTTTAACCTATCAGATTCTAAGAACATTACCAGGTTATATTGGTGAGGTAGCCTCCTATAATTTAATTCCCGATGAAATTGTTCAAGAAGACCCAAGGGCAGATTATAGTACAGACCCTATTCAAGCAACAATAGATATGAAGGATATTATTGATAACTTGATTTTGAAAGAGTCTACTTATGCAGGCGAACAAGTGCCAATTGATGAAAATTGGCAAATAAACGGTTTAGAATGGACGGTAGTAGGACAATCTGCAAGTACAGATACCGATGGTCAACCAATACCTAGTGGCAAAGGTAAATTTACATTTTCAAGTTATAGTATTCCAGATTTAGTTGGTGGTACGGTACCTAGTGTTAATGCTTTAGAAATTATTGATACATCAGAAGAACCGATAGATAATGGAACTTTAAGAGAAGTGAACATTAAATATAATTTGCTGCAAGCAAGTAGAATTTTAGTTGAGGTTCGCGATAGCGTAGATGTAACAAATAGTAGTAAAATAGGAGAGGTATGGGTAGACGTAGAAGCAGGCACAGACACTATAAGTCTTGATTTGGTTGTTGATGCGGGTTGGCCAAGAGAAACAAATATTATTCAAGCAGTCTTGTTTGAAGAAGAATCTTGGGAACCAATTTCGTTAAATGAAATACCATTCATTGTAGTTAATAAAGGTAATGGTTCAATAACATATAGAAATCAACCTGTAGCTGATAATAATCAGAATATACTCTTTGAACAAGATTTAGGAGATGGATACTGGACAAATTATTATATAGCTGATGGTTGGGAAGGACCCTTACAAATGAAGTTTGATGCCGTGGGTTCATCTTCATGGATAGAATGGGAGAATGAAAACCTTGATAGCGATGATTCAAAAGAATTTGAAATAAAAATTCAAAAATCTTCAAATAATCATGATAATTTGGGTTATCCAACAAAAATTGAATTGATAAGCTTACCACTTACTGCAACATTAGATGGAAATTGGAATACCGGTAGTAGCGGCAGGTCTAGTGTTAGCCTAAAGGCAAGACTAACGAAAGAAGGGGATTTTAACGATCAAAAAGCTAATATTATAGTTTATGCTTTTGACAATTCTGGAAACTTCGAGAACGCAAACGCAAACGCAAACGGAAACGGAAACGGAAATGGAAATGGAAACGCCAACGGAAACGGAAATGGAAATGGAAACGCCAACGGAAACGGAAATGGGAAGGATAAAAAATATGGAAAGAGCAATTCAAAAGATAAAAGTAATGGACAAGGAAACGGGCACGGAAATGGAAGCAATCACGGAAACGGTAATGGAGAAGATAGTGGTTTTAGTAACATAGGTCAGTTTACATCTAATAATGGGTTAACATATCAAGTGTTAAGAACCATTTCAGAATCTTCAGATGTTGTGGTTTCGTATGATATAGTCCCCAATAATGTCATACAAGAAGATTCAAGTAGTGATTTTTCAACTGAGGTTATTGATTCGACTATTGATATGAAAAATATTATTGATAATGTGCTTGAGATTGAATCGAAAAACGGAAAGCATAATCAAAGTTCGTTAATAGATGAAACTTGGTTTATTAATGAGTTAGGTTGGACTATTGTAGGTATGTCTGAGAGCACCGTTTCTAGAAATAAAACTATTGCTAGTAGTAAAGGAAAATTCACTTTTAACGATTACATGTTACCGAATTTAAGTGATAGTGTGGCTAGTGATAATACTGATAATGATGAGGATATTTCAATATATTTTTATCCAAATCCTTTTAAAAATAAGTTATTTTACGAATATAGTTCTTCAACCGATGAGCCCATATTTATTGATTTTTATTCAAATGAAGGAAGGTTTGTAAAACGAATTGAAAATGAAAGAGGGTCTTTTAGCTCTACCCAAGAAATTAGAACAAATCAATTTAAAAAAGGCATTTATCTAGTTAGAATTTCATTTCAAAATAGAGTAGAAACAACAAAGTTGATTAAGAACTAAGTAGAATTAAGAGTGAGTTTAGTTAATTGCAAAGAGCTATCTATTTATTTAGATGGCTTTTTGTTTTATTAGTAATTGCATTAGATAAATAATTAGAGACATTTAATTATTAAAGTGTATACCAATTTTACATTCAATTCTTTTTGGAACCATGATTTATTTCTAACTAATCAACTACTGATTAACCGTATAACGGTAATTTAGGCTATATAATACTATAAATGTATTAGTAACACTTAATAATATATTATATTTGATTATATAAAAAAGTTTAGAATTGAAAAATTATGTAATTGGCTTGGACTATGGCTCAGATTCTGTTCGCGCAGTATTAATTGATACAGATAATGGTCAAGAAATAGCTTCAGAAGTTCATTATTATAAAAGATGGAAAGATAATAAATACTGTAAGCCTTCTATAAATCAGTTTAGACAACATCCTTTAGACCATATTGAAGGATTAGAGGTTGTTGTAAAATCTGTAGTTATACAAAGTAATTTAGATCCTAAATTAATAAAGGGTATTTGTATAGATACCACAGGATCTTCCCCAATGCCAGTTGATAAAAATGGAGTTCCCCTTGCTTTAACGAAAGGTTTTGAAGAAAACCCAAATGCAATGATGGTATTATGGAAAGATCATACTGCTATTGAAGAAGCCAACGAAATCAATGAATTGGCACAGAATTGGGGCGGTGAGAATTATACTAAATACGAAGGAGGCATCTATTCATCTGAATGGTTTTGGGCTAAGATTCTGCACATTGTGCGTCAAGATACAGCAGTGAAAAATGCTGCATACTCTTGGATGGAACATTGTGATGCATTGACATATTTACTTGTGGATAATAAAGATTTAGATTCATTTAAACGTAGTCGGTGTGCAGCGGGGCATAAGGCAATGTGGCATAAAACATGGGGAGGTTTACCATCTAAAAATTTCTTAGAGAAATTAGATCCTTATTTGGCTAATTTGAGAGGAAGGTTATTCGATGAAACGTCTACTTCAAATGAAGCAGCAGGAAACTTAAATGCAAAATGGGCAGAAAAGTTGGGTCTAACGACAGACACGGTCATTGCCGTTGGTACTTTTGATGCGCATGCTGGGGCACTCGGCGCTAAAATTGAAGAACATGTATTGGTAAGGGTTATGGGTACTTCTACCTGTGATATTATGGTGACTTCAAAAGAACATTTAGGATCAAAGACCGTAAAAGGCATTTGTGGTCAAGTAGATGGTTCTGTAATTCCGGGTTTTGAAGGTCTAGAAGCTGGGCAGTCTGCTTTTGGAGATGTATTGGCTTGGTTTAAAGATATATTATCATGGCCAATTGATAACCTAGTTCTAACTTCAAGTATTTTAAACGAAGAACAAAAAGAGAAGCTTAAGAAAGAAATAGACCTAAATTTAATAAAGATATTAAGTAAACAAGCAGAAGATATTCCGTTATCGGTTAGTATACCGATAGCTTTAGATTGGATTAATGGTAGAAGAACACCCGATGCAAATCAAGAATTAACTGCTGCGATATCTAATTTATCATTAGGTACCAAAGCTCCACATTTATTCAAAGCATTAATAAACGCTATTTGCTTTGGATCTAAAAAAATTGTGGAACGTTTTGAAGAAGAGGGGATTATAATAAATAGTGTTATTGGTATTGGTGGTGTGGCAAGAAAATCTCCTTTCATTATGCAAACTTTAGCCAATGTTCTAAATAAACCTATCAAAATTGCAGCTTCAGATCAAGCACCTGCTTTAGGCGCGGCAATATATGCAGCAGTTGCGGCAGGTATTTATACAAATGTTTTAGAAGCTAGTCAGAAAATGGGAAGTGATTTTGAGGCAGTTTATTATCCTGAAGAAGAAAAGATAGCCAATTATAATGATCAAATGCAATCTTATAATGAATTGTGTTTGTTCGTAGAAAATAGGATTAAAAATAAATAAATGAAAGTGGATTATAAGGCATTAAAACAAGAATGTTATCAGGCCAATATGGAACTGAACGCACTTGGTTTGGTTATTTATACTTTTGGAAATGTAAGTGCGGTCGATCGTAAAAATCAAGTTTTTGCTATTAAACCAAGTGGTGTTCCTTACGAGATATTAAAACCGGAGGATATGGTCATTGTTGATTTTGATAATAACATCGTTGAGGGACAACTTAAACCTTCATCAGACACTAAAACACATGCTTTTCTATACAAAACTTGGAGTGATATCGGTGGTATAGCGCATACACACGCTTTGTACTCTGTAGCTTGGGCGCAAGCTCAACTTGACATTCCTATTTTAGGAACTACGCATGCTGATCACTTAACCAAAGATATTCCTTGTGCTCCGCCGATGAACGATAACCTTATTAAAGGTAATTACGAACATAATACAGGTATTCAAATAGTAGATTGTTTTAAAGAAAGAGGGATTTCGAATACTGAGGTCGAAATGATTTTAATAAGTAACCACGGTCCTTTTACTTGGGGTGAAAATGCAGCAAAAGCAGTTTATAATAGTAAGGTTCTAGAAACTGTAGCTCAAATGGCAACTTTAACATTACAAATAAATCCTAAAGCAGAAAAGTTAAAAGATTCATTAATAAAAAAGCATTACGAACGTAAACATGGTGACGATGCCTATTACGGTCAATAAGATTATATAATTTAGTATGATAGATAGTATACAAAAAGAAATATGGTTTGTTACAGGTAGTCAGCATTTATATGGTGACGAGACTTTAAAACAAGTAGCCAAAAATTCGGAAGATATTGTAATAGGCTTAAATGCGTCATCTTTTTTACCGGTAAAAATAGTTTACAAGCCTACGGTAAAAACACCTGATGAAATTACCCATGTATGTGAAGAGGCAAATATCTCAAAAAAGTGTATAGGTGTTATCACTTGGATGCATACGTTCTCTCCTGCAAAAATGTGGATAAGAGGGTTGACTATTTTGAATAAACCTATTTGTCATTTACATACACAGTTCAATTCAGAAATACCATGGAATTCTATTGATATGGATTTTATGAACCTAAACCAATCTGCACATGGTGATAGGGAATTTGGATTTATGATGACTAGAATGCGTAAAAAACGAAAGGTTGTTGTAGGGCATTGGCAATCTGAACGTGTACAGAAAAAAATAGGTGTTTGGTCAAGAGTTGTTCTAGGTTGGAATGAATTACAACATTTAAAAGTAGCTAGAATAGGTGATAACATGCGTGGAGTTGCCGTTACAGAAGGGGATAAGGTAGAGGCAGAAATGAGATTCGGCTTTTCTGTGAATGGATACGATTCAACAGATGTACTTAAGCATATAAATAAAGTTACCGATAAAGAGTTGAACGATTTATTAGCTGTTTATGAGAATGACTATAAATTAACTTCAGCCCTTAAAGAAGGTGGTAACCAAAGAGACTCACTAAAAAATGCTGCTAAAATAGAACTTGGGCTAAGAAGCTTTTTAGATGAAGGCGGCTTTAAAGCATTTACAGATACATTTGAAAATTTAGGTGAATTAAAACAATTGCCTGGTATTGCCGTACAAAGATTAATGGCTGATGGTTATGGTTTTGGAGGAGAAGGCGATTGGAAAACTGCTGCAATGGTTAGAGCATTAAAGGTTATGAATACGGGCTTAAAAGGTGGGGTATCTTTTATGGAAGATTACACCTATCATTTTACGTCGCAAAAGTCATATGTTTTAGGTTCTCATATGTTAGAAATCTGTCCGTCTATTGCCGACAACGAAAAACCCACATGCGAAATTCATCCGCTTTCTATAGGTGGAAAAGAAGATCCTGCAAGGTTGGTTTTTAATACGACTTCTGGTAATGCGATCAACATTTCTTTAGTAGATATGGGTAATAGATTTAGATTAGTTGTAAATGAAGTTGAGGCTATAAAACCCATAGAAGATTTACCTAATTTACCAGTAGCAAGAGTCTTATGGGATGCTAAACCAAATTTAGAGGTTGCCGCAACAGCTTGGATTTTGGCAGGTGGTGCTCATCATACGGTATATTGCCAAGATATAGATGCAGAGTATATGGAAGATTTTGCAGATATCGCAGGTATAGAATTACTTGTAATTGATGAAAGAACTAACATTAGGGATTTTAAGGATAAGTTGAATGCAAATGAAGCATATTATCATATGTTTCAAAATAGAATGTAATTTTTTAACGTGACTAAGAAACAATAATTATGGGGATTATATCTTTTATCGGTTTTACATTATTAGTAGCTATTATAGCTTATATATCAACACGTAAAACGAATGAAAAGTCTTCTGATGGTTATTTTTTAGGTGGTAGAAGTTTAACAGGACCAATTATTGCAGGTTCTTTATTATTGACCAATTTATCTACTGAACAAATTGTAGGTATGAACGGTGTTTCTTTTCGCGATGGTCTACCGATCATAGCTTATGAAGTAATAGCTGCCGTAGCAATGGTTTTTACCGCGTTTGTGTTACTGCCAAAATATTTAAAAAGTGGTATTGCTACTATACCACAATTTTTAGAGAAAAGATATGATACTTCTACAAAGACTATTGTTTCTATTCTGTTTCTGTTAGGCTATGCAATATCAATGTTGCCTACTGTTTTGTATTCAGGTGCGTTGGCGATCAATACCATGTTCGATGTTCCTGAAGCATTAGGTATGGAGCCAGAGCAAACACTTTGGGTAACTGTATGGTCAATAGGTATAATAGGTAGTATATATGCAATTTTTGGAGGTTTAAGGGCGGTTGCTGTATCAGATTCTATTAATGCGGTTGGTTTAATAATAGGTGGCGCGTTAATACCCATATTTGGTCTAATGTTTATAGGTGACGGTAATGTATTTACAGGCTTAGATATACTGACAACGGCACTCCCTGAAAAATTCGATATAATTGGAGGCCCGGAATCTGATGTGCCATTTTGGACTATTTTTACAGGAATGATAATCGTCAATTTTTATTATTGGGGTACTAATCAGGCCATTATTCAAAGAGCTCTTGGAGCTAAAAATTTAAAAGAAGGTCAAAAGGGTCTTTTATTAGCTGCTTTTTTAAAAATATTAGGTCCTATTATAGTTGTGTTGCCAGGGATTATAGCCTTCTATATTTTTAAAGGTGATATTGCTAACGCAGATGAGGCATACCCTATGTTAGTTAAGAAGATATTGCCTACTGCCTTCGTTGGTTTTTTTGCGGCAGTTCTTTTTGGGGCTATTTTAAGTTCATTTAATAGTGCTCTTAACAGCTCTGTAACTCTTTATGGTTTGGATTTTTATAAGCAATACATCAATAAAAATGCATCTGATGTTAAAGTCGTAAAAGCAGGAAAGAGATTTGGTGCTTTTTTAGCCATTTTCTCAATGGCCATTGCGCCTCTGCTGTATGGAGTTCAAGGTGGTATTTTTACATATTTACAAGAGTTAAATGGTACACACAGTGTACCTATTTTAGCTATTATAATTGTAGGAATATTTTCTAAACGTGTTACTGCAAAAGCAGCCAATATGGCTATCCTCTTTAGTGTTATTACATATTTAGTAGCCTTATACGTAGTTAGGCCTATAAGCTTGGAAAACGGCACTTACTTTCCGCATTTTTTGCATTTAATGGGAATTATTTTCATGCTAGCATTAATTATCATGTTTACGGTCAGTTATTTTAAACCAAGAGAAACAGATTATGTTCAAGTGTATACTGAACAAGTTGATATTAAAAATTGGAAGTATTTAAAACCTGTTGGCATTACTATTTGTACTGTTGTAATTTTCCTTTATATATATTTTGCTAACTAAATTTGGATTAAAAAGATTATAAAGTAGGAGTTGAAAATATAGAGTTTTGTCTAATGCTAAACGTTATTTACACAACATGTAAAAACAAGATAATGTAAAGTGACACTGAATTTATCACTTTAACTAATTGAGATAGGGCTTTTAGTTTGTCGGTTTAGGTTTATTGGAGAAAGGTAATAGTGTCAATTAAACTATTTTGAATTGCAAGAGCAATTTGTTTGGTTCTTTTAATGATGCTAAGGTATTAGGTTACATTTTTACCTTTAGGTAAATGAATTATAAATTCGGTACCCTGCCCAAGTTCACTTTCTATTTTTATTGATCCTCTAAGCTTTTCCACTAATGTTTTAATAATAGCCAATCCTAATCCGTGAGAACTTTCTCCGTCAGTTGGACGTGCAGAAAGTTTTTGAAACATTTTAAAAGCTTTTTTTATATCGTCTTCAGATATGCCTGGACCATAATCCTTAAAAGAAATGGTGATATGGTCGTTGCCAGAATTTACGGTTAAATCAATTTTATTTCCTTTATTAGAAAATTTAATCGCGTTGGTCATTAAGTTATCAAAAATACGGGCTACCAATTTTTGGTCTGTATGTATGATCAGTGGCTTTTCGTCAATAAACTTTCTTAATTCTTGTTTTTTTTTATCCAACCTGGTTATATAGCTTTTTTCCCACTCTTCTATAAATTCAGAAAGCTCAATGTCTTTTAGCTCAACAGTTTTCTCTGGGTGATTTACATTACTCATAAAGAGCAAATCTGTGATTAAACTATTACCACTGATAACAGATTTATTAATATATTCAATATATGATTTATGCTTTTTGTCAAGATTTTTATTTTTGTCTAATAATAGACTTAGACCGTGAATATTGTTTAGAGGACCTCTAAGGTCATGCGCCATAATACTGATGATTCCGTCTTTTTCCCTATCTAATTCCTTTAGTCTTTCATTATTTTCTACCAGTTCTTTTGTTTGTTTAGATACTTCTTTTTGAAGCATCACTTCAGACCTTTTTAAACTTCTGATACGTAAATAATAGATTGCAAAAAGTGACCCTATAATAAATAAAAAGCTAAGTATTCTAAACCATATTGTTTTCCACCAAGGCGGATTTATGTTGATTTTTAATTCCGTTTCTCTTTCATTCCAGACACCTTCATTATTAGATCCTTTTATTTTTAATACGTATGTTTTTGGATATAAATTTGTAAAGGTTAAATCGTGCTTATTACCATATTCAATCCAATTATCATTAAACCCTTCTAATTTGTATTTGTACTTATTGATTTGGGAGTTAGTAAATTCTAAGGCAGAAAATTCAAAGGTTAAATTATTTTGGTCATAGGGAAGGTCTATTGATTTCAATTCAGAAATATTCTTGTCCAACTCTATAGATTTATTGTTAACCTTAATTTCTGTAAAAACAACATTAGGAATATTTGGATTGCTTTTGATATCCTTTGGATTAAAAATTGTAAACCCAGATGTACCTCCTACCAATAAATTCCCATCTAATCCCATTGCATGACCTCCCATGTCTAAAATATTATTTCCGGGTATGGCAATATTTCTAATTTGCATGGTAAGCGAGTTTATTTGGGACAATCCATTGGGTGTTGTCAACCAAATATTGCCATCATCACCTGGTAGAATTCCAAAAATGATATTACTTGGTAAACCATCATCTACGGTGTATTGTTCAAATTTGTCAGATTCTGGGTCATATATTGATAAACCGCTTCTGGTACCGATCCATATTTTACTATTATTATCACGATATAAAGAACGAACCTTATTTCCAATAATACAGTTGTCGCAAGCTTCTTGATGGTCCCATAATTTAAACTCAAAAGTATTGGTGTTAAGCAAAATAAGTCCTCTGTCGGTACCAATCCATATTTCGGAGTCAGAAGATTTAAGTACGCAATATGCTGTTAAACTAAATAAGATTTTATTAGGATTGTCTTTAGAATATATACCCTTAATTTCCTGTGTAACTGTATTGTAAGTAACCATGCCAGCGCCTATAGTTCCAATCAACAATAGGTTGTCTTCTGCTTCATATATACTTTGTATATGGCCTATGTTACTTGCTAATGGATTATTTATAAAACCTGATTCTATAATAAATTTATCTTCATTTCTATGATACTTATAGAGCCCACCACTTTGTGTGCCTACCCAAATGATATTGTTTTTAGAACGTTGAATTGCACGAATTCTCGGAATATTTTCATCACCTCGGTAACTAAAATCTTCAACATAATTTCTAAATAACTTAGATTTCGGATCAAATCGGCTTAGTCCATTATTAGTTCCTACCCATATAGTACCATCTAAGTCTTGCAACATTGCACGAACACCATTATGAACCAACGAATTATTACTGTAGTTGTCTTTTTCCCAATGATTAAAGTTTAGATTTTTTAAATCAAATTTGTTTAAACCGTTTCCAGTGGTTGCCATCCAAATATTTTTGGATTTATCAACTATTACATCTTCTATAGAATTACTTCCTATTTTGTATGCAGAGATTCCATCAGACTTATAAATTTTAATCTCTTGTGATTCTAAGTTATAATTTAACAATCCACTACCATTTGTAGATAACCAAATACTGCCATCATTATCATTATAAATCTTCCATATGCACATTTCGCTAATACCATATGGGTCATTCTCTTCAATTGATATTTTTTCAAGCGGTTCAGTACGAGTATTTAAAACTGCTAACCCATTGTCCGTACCAATCCATAACATACCGTTTGAATAGTATAAATCGTTTATGAATTCTGAAGGAAGTGCGTTTTTATTGATACTGTTTAAAGAAGTTTTGGTGAATTTACCACTTGTCGGTATGAAGTAATATAGTCCTTGAAACTCGTCTCCAACCCAAAGGTTACCCTTATCATCTTCAGCTAATGCTTTTACCGAATAGTCACAATTTTGGCATTCTTTTGGTTGTTTCCAATGCTGAAAGGTCTGTTGGGAACGGTTTAGTAAGTTCAATCCATTTCTTGTGCCTACCCAAAGTCTAGACTTACTATCTTCAAATATTCTGTGGACTACGTCACTACTAATAGAAGTAGAATCATTTTTTTTATGGATATACCTGGTAATAGCGCCAGTTGTTGTATTGTAAAGATTTAGACCACCACCCTCAGTTCCAATCCATATATTGCCATTAGAATCTTCTAGTAGACTCGTAATCCAATTTTCGGAAATTGTGTTGTTATTCTCTGGGTCATACTTGAATACTTTTGGTTTATATCCATCGTATCGGTTTAATCCGTTATTAGTACCAATCCAAATAAATCCATTAGAATCTTCAATTAGACTAGTAGGGTAATTAGAGGAAAGCCCTTTTTCAATGCCAATTTTCTCTAAAAATCTATTGTCTGACTGAGCGCTTAGACCCAATACCGTAAGGAGGTATAATACAGAGCTTGAAAATATCCTAATGAGAAAACGTTGCATTCATTAATTCTTATTGCTGAAAAATTATATTTAAAAGAATCTAATATAAATATTAAAACTCTTTTTTAACTTTAAAAGTGTATGAATTTTCTGTATTTTTTTAAATAAATGAAATACATTGATTGCTAATAATCTTGTTGTAATTTATTAATCAGATTATAATCTTTGAAGATGTTTTTTATGAGAAGAATAGTATTATAGTAGAAACAGGGAATTTTTTATAGTTATTGATTTAATTTTTCGTTTCCATCTGCGCACGAAGCTAAACCTAATTTTTTACTACTATTTTTAAACAATGCTAAATTCATAAGATTTAACGGCTTCATAAATATACATAGATATTTAAATCTAAAGTTCACATTACGTTAGGGTTTTGTTGTATCCATTTTTTATTTTGAATTCAACTGCCATACAATTCGTATTAATATTTCACATTGCAAAATAAATCGAACCTTTAAATGTATTAATATTGTTTATTTTACCAAGTATTTCAGTCAAAGTCAATTCATTCCATTTTTTGTAGGGGCCGTTAACCTCTTTATTTATTGATACCCCAAAAATTAAGATATTTTTCTTTTAATTCTGCTTCGGTTTCCTAAATTTCAGAGTAGAGTTCTTTTTCGGTTATAGTTTTCTACATATTCAATTGAGTTTAGGTTTTTCTCAAATTGTCCACAACAGTTTTATATAAGGGTGGTTACTTAGTTTAGCAGGTGATTTAACAAATAAAACAGATTAGAAAATCTGTGAAGATTTTCGAATATGGGCTAAAAATAGCAATTAATTTTAAACGTTATTGGCAGTAGTTACTTTCTGTCTCGGTAAATATTTTATCTTCCATTTTGCCATTTTATATTACAAATTTTTTAACTTTTTTAAATTAAAAAATAGAATTTTAGCGTACATGTTATTTGCGTTCAATTCATAATCAAATTCTAATGGATGATTTATCTCCATTTAGAACGACATATTTTATAATATTCTTCTTACCCACAACGTGATAATGTTTTTTCAAGAATATGCTTGTAATCTTTAGTAATATCAATCAATGAGCAAAACTCATAAACAGCACAGGGATCTAGCTCTGTTGTTTCCATACAAGTATATCCAAATTATGAAATTAAGTTTTTGTTGAAATATGAATTAATTTGTTGCAAGTAGTCCCTAGTTTTTGTAAACCTTTAATAATCTTAACTTTTTGTAGTTTAGATATTTTCTCTTATCGATTGTTATTTTTCCACAAAATGGTACTGCTTCACCAACTTCGGAACAAGGTTCATTGCTTTCTCTATTCCAGTATATTTTAATTGTGTCATTTTCAATTTTTGTGCTCAGTTCGTCAAGATAAGGCATAAAGCATCCTCCTCCTATTTCGAAAAAAACATCTGCATTTTCATAATAGTATTTTTTTAATTCTATATTTTTTATTTTGGTTGAATCAATTGCTCCAATTTTCAATGCTCCATTAATATTATCAACGATTTCGTAAGGATATTTGATATTATAACAATCATTTGCCTCAATTATGAGTTTTGATTTGTCTACTTGTGCATTTAGTTTATTAACAATTGCGGTAACTAATAAAAGAAAAATGTAAAATATCTGTTTCATTGCAAATTGTTTTAATTACTGCCAAATATTATATATTATGTTCCAAGGTAAGGATTGGTCCATGACTTTATATCATCAATTAAAAAAACCATATGTGTCTAAAAAAATATAATCCTACAGTAAACTTTATACTCCAAATAGAATTCGGATTAACAGCTAAGATTTTTATTAATTTTTTTAAATAATAATTCTAATATCTACTTAAAATAAAACATTATAAAAAATAAATTACTAATTTTCAGTAACAGTTATCTTTTTTGTAGACAATGTTTTTCTGCAAATAAAAAACCAGCAATTCCAAAAAGCTTTGGAAAGTGCTGGTTTTATTAGTGACCTCGACAGGATTCAAACCTGTAACCTCTTGAGCCGTAATCAAGTGCGCTATTCAGTTGCGCCACGAGGCCATTTTGATTTTCCCTTAACGGGGTGCAAATATATTTCTTTTTACTTTTACCACAAAATTAAGAACACAATATTAAATGGATTTTAAAAGCTTTATTAGAGATGTGCCTGATTTTCCTAAAGAAGGAGTAGTTTTTAAGGACATAACATTATTACTTCAAAACCCTAAAGCACTTAATACAACAGCTAATGCATTGTTTGATTTGTTAAATGGTCAAAAGATAGACAAGGTAGTTGGTATGGAAAGCAGGGGATTTATTTTTGGTCCTATGTTAGCTCATAAGTTAAATGCCGGATTTGTACCCGTACGTAAACCTGGTAAGCTGCCGTCTAGCACGTTGAGTGAGACTTACGATTTAGAGTATGGTACAGATACCTTGGAAATTCATATTGATGGTATTGAGAAAGGGGATAAGGTCTTAATACATGATGATGTATTAGCAACTGGAGGTACTGCTAAAGCTACGTGTAATTTAATAGAAAGATTGGGAGGAGAAATAGTTCAATGTAATTTTCTAATTGAACTCACTTTTTTAAAAGGTGGTTCTAGAATAAATGACTATGCCGTAAAATCTTTAGTAAAATACTAGTCTAGCGTTTTTTTGGTAATAAAATAACGCCAGCCAATTAGGGCCATTTGTAGCTTGTTAGCTTTAGATAAATCTAATTGTTGTTTACTGTAAGAAGGTAAGACAGCTTTGTTTAGCTTGGCTATTAATTTGTAGAGCTTCTTTTTCAAATTAAAATTTTTATAAAAATACATAAATTACTCAACGCTTGATCAAGTTGCTAAGCGGCTATGAATATATTTTTATAAAGTATTTAGTGATACACTAAGGTTACGATTATACTTAAGATTAAGACAACAAGAAGTTTTATTAAAGTAATCATATTAAAGTTTTAGTGGTAGATTATTTTTAGATGGTTTTCGAAAGATATGATTGTAGTAGTGTTCCCACAAATGAAAATTGTTAAAATAATGATTTTGAATACTAATATGTAAGAGTAAAAATTAAATATATTATAATTAATAACTCACTTGCTACGATTGAGTTTTAATATGTAATTTTATTATTCATTTGTCTATTAAATTGTAATAATTGTAGGGCGTTTTTTAATGATATTTAGAAAACGTAGAGCTAAAGTTTATAGATATTACATAAAAAGTATCTTTCCGTTCTTCTTCTAGCAAAAAAAAAATCTATGCATTATAAGCATAGAGATTTATTGT
This sequence comes from Maribacter sp. Asnod1-A12, assembly GCF_045063735.1. Classification (NCBI taxonomy): domain Bacteria; kingdom Pseudomonadati; phylum Bacteroidota; class Flavobacteriia; order Flavobacteriales; family Flavobacteriaceae; genus Maribacter; species Maribacter sp. Asnod1-A12. The sequence goes on along the minus strand of NZ_JBEFNZ010000006.1, from coordinate 260,278 downwards.
TTAGTCGGTGAAAATTTAGTTTTCATATGATATCAAATGTCATATGCGTTCACATATCTTCTAATTATATTTGTCAAAATTTTTTTCATGCAAGATTTCTTATTTATTGTTGGCGGGTTGGTATTGCTTATTGCAGGTGGAAACTGGCTCTTGAAAGCTGCGGTAGATTTATCGTTAAAACTAAAAATTCCTAAAATCGTAATTGGAATGACGGTGGTATCTTTTGCGACATCGGCACCTGAGCTTATTGTAAGTATAAACGCCGCTTTAGACGGATTTCCAGATTTGGCTTTCGGTAATGTAGTAGGGTCTAATATTGCTAATCTAGGTTTGGTGCTTGCCATAACTATTCTGCTTAGTCCTATTGATGTTAGTAAAAGTTTCTATACTACGGACTGGCCTGTAATGATGTTGGCTTCTTTACTCTTTTTCTTCTTTATATATTTTGACGGAGTGCTTGTGCGATATGAAGGTATAATAATGGTAGTTTTTCTTTTTCTATTTTTGATATATCTGTTGCGTTTTCAAAAACCTGCGGTTATAGATGGGGAAGATGAGCCGGATGTTATGATGCCTACCTATAAAACAGCCTTGTTTTTAGGGCTAGGTGGAGGTGCTCTTTGGGGAGGTTCCGAACTTTTGATTAGTGGAGCTGTTGGTATGGCGACTATATTTGGTGTTAGTGAGCGTGTAATCGCCATAACTATTGTCTCTGTAGGGACAAGTATTCCAGAATTAGCAGCGTCTATTATAGCGGTAATTAAGAAAGAAAAAGCAATTTCTTTAGGTAACTTAATAGGATCTAATATTTTTAATCTTCTTGCGGTATTGGGAATTACATCTATAATTACACCAATATCGGTTATGGATGAAGGTCTTTTGAAAAATGATATCTTCTGGATGTTGGGTATTTCTTTCCTTATTCTTCCATTGGTTTTTATACCCAAAGGATTACGTTTGGGGTGGAGAGATGGTTTGATATTAATAAGTGTTTATTTAGCCTTTATATATGTGACTATTGGATAAGCTCTTATGGTTTAAAATGGTATTAATAAAAAACGCCCTGAACAAGTTCAAGGCGTTTCTAATGTAATCAACAATTAATTTGGTATTAAATCTTTGCAGTTTTAACCGTTTTAATGATTCTAGCTGCAATTTTGTATGGATCACCATTTGAAGCAGGTCTTCTGTCTTCTAGCCATCCTTTATAACCTTTTTCAACAGCAATTAATGGAATACGTATTGAAGCACCTCTATCTGAAACTCCCCAAGAGAAATCTGTAATAGCAGCAGTTTCGTGTAAACCAGTTAAACGTTGATCGTTGAATTCACCATATACAGCAATATGTTCTTTAACAAATGGGCGGAAAGATTCGCAAATAGCTGCGTAAGTTTCTTTAGAACCACAAGTTCTTAGTGTCGTGTTAGAGAAATTTGCATGCATACCAGATCCGTTCCAGTCCATGTCTTTTCCTAATGGTTTTGGGTGATACTCAATATAGTAACCGTACTTTTCAGTTAACCTGTCTAAAAGGTATCTTGAAATCCAAATTTCATCACCTGCTTTTTTAGCACCTTTTGCAAATAATTGATATTCCCACTGTCCTGACGCAACTTCTTGGTTAATACCTTCAAAGTTTAAACCTGCATCAATACAAAGATCTGCATGTTCTTCAACTAAACCTCTACCATGAGTATTTTTACCACCTACAGAGCAGTAGTACATACCTTGTGGAGCAGGGTAACCACCAATAGGGAAACCTAAAGGTAATTGTGTTTTAGTATCCATAATGAAATATTCTTGCTCGAAACCGAACCAGAAATCATCATCTTCATCATCAATCGTAGCTCTACCATTAGATACGTGCGGAGTGCCGTCAGCATTCATTACTTCTGTCATAACTAAATAACCATTGATTCTATCAGGATCAGGGTATATAGCTACAGGTACTAATAAACAGTCAGATGATCCACCTTCAGCTTGTTTTGTTGAAGACCCGTCAAAAGACCAGTTACCTATTTCCTCTAATGTACCTTTAAAATCTTCGTGTTCTTCTACTTTAGTTTTACTTCTTAAGTTTTGAGTAGGAAAGTACCCGTCTAACCACAAGTACTCTAATTTAATTTTAGCCATAATATAGTGTTATAAATTTATGTTAATATAATAAGACAGGTAAAAATAAGTTTTTTGAGGAATTATAGGCATTTTTAAGGGGGTAAATCTGTGATTATTAGATTTTTTGGAACATACCCCTATATATTATCGGGTATATTATCAAATATCTATTTTTTGAACGTAATTTTGTCAAATTAATAATTTATTTAAATATGAGGTCATCAAGATTCACTGCAATAACCGAAAGTCAGAATAGAAAAAGTATCGCCATAGAAGAGAAAGGTAGAAGATCTGATCTGTTCAGTATCAATGTATTCAATGAGCGTAAGATGCTACAGTATCTTACTAAAGATGCTCTAGAAAGCTTAAAAAGTGCAATGGTGTCGGGATCTAAAATCGATCGTAAAATTGCGGACCAGGTAGCGGAGGCTATTAAGGCATGGGCAATTACTATGGGTGCTACACACTACACACATTGGTTTCAGCCTTTAACAGGTTCTACGGCAGAAAAACACGATGCTTTTTTTGATTTGTTATCTGACGGTAGGGCTTTAGAGAAATTTGGCGGTGGGCAGTTGGTTCAGCAAGAACCAGATGCATCTAGTTTTCCAAGTGGTGGAATTCGAAATACTTTTGAAGCAAGAGGTTATACTGCTTGGGATCCTTCTTCACCTGCTTTCATTTATGGTACAACCTTATGTATACCAACGATATTTGTTTCTTATACTGGCGAGGCGTTAGATAATAAAGCACCATTATTAAGAGCTTTGAGTGCTGTAGATGAGGCAGCAACGGCTGTAGCAAAATATTTTGACAAAACAGTTTCTAAAGTAAATGCAACATTAGGCTGGGAGCAAGAATATTTTTTAATAGATAAGGCTCTTGCTCATTCTAGACCAGATATTATGATGACGGGTAGAACGCTAGTAGGTGAGACACCTGCAAAAGGGCAACAGCTAGATGATCATTATTTTGGGGTAATACCTAGTCGTGTACTTAGTTTTATGAGTGATTTGGAACAGGAATGTACCAAATTGGGCATACCTGTAAAAACGAGACATAATGAGGTAGCGCCAAATCAGTTTGAGTTGGCTCCAGTATTTGAAGAAGCGAATCTTGCAATTGATCATAACTTATTGTTGATGGATGTGATGGATAAAATTGCAGACAAACATCATTTTAAAGTGTTGTTTCATGAAAAGCCCTTTGCGGGTATTAATGGCTCTGGTAAGCATAATAATTGGTCATTGGCAACAGATACCGGTGTTAATTTATTGAGTCCGGGTTCTACGCCAATGAAAAACCTACAATTCTTGACATTTTTTATAAATACAATAAAAGCGGTCGATACTTATGAAGAGCTTTTGCGTTCTTCCATTGCATCTGCCAGTAATGATCATCGATTGGGAGCTAACGAAGCTCCGCCAGCAATCTTTTCCATATTTGTGGGTACGCAATTAAGTAATGTTTTAGATGAACTTGAAGGGGTGTCGAAGGGTAAATTATCTCCAGAGGAAAAAACAGAACTAAAATTGAATGTTGTAGGTAAGATTCCAGAAATTTTAATGGATAATACCGATCGTAATAGAACATCACCTTTCGCATTTACAGGTAATAAATTCGAAATGCGAGGAGTGGGTGCAAAAACGAATTGCGCCAAACCAATGACTATTCTTAATACTATAGTAGCTAAGCAATTAAAGGACTTTAAAAAGGAAGTAGATGTTTTGGTAGATAAGAAAAGTTTGAAAAAAGATGAAGCTGTTTTTAATGTACTTCGAGAATATATTAAAACTTCTAAGCGTATTCGTTTTGATGGTGACGGGTATAGTATAGACTGGGAAAATGAGGCTAAAAGACGAAAATTAAGTAATAATAAAAATACACCCGAAGCTTTAGAGGTTTTGACGTCAAAAGAAAGTATAGCACTTTTTGAGTCGATGAATGTAATGAGCCAAGTAGAGATCAGTGCACGTAGAGAGGTAGATTTGGAGAATTATATTCTGCATGTGCAAATAGAAGGTAGGGTGTATAATGAATTGGTTTACGGCTTTATTATGCCTGCTGCATTAGAGTATCAAAATAAGCTGATAAAGAACGTAGCGGGATTAAAAGAAATATATGGTGCCGCACATAAAAAATTCTCTGAAGGGCAACTTACTATGATAGAGGAGATTGCCGAGCATGTTGTGGGTATTAAAAAAATGGTAGATGCTATGGCAGATGCTCGTAAAAAGGCAAACGCTATGAAGGATACTAAGAAAAAAGCAGAATCATATTGTTATAATGTAAAACCTTATTTTTCGGAGATTAGAGCTCATAGCGATAAGTTAGAAAAACTTATGGACAATAATTTATGGCCATTGACAAAATATAGAGAATTGTTATTTATTGAGTAAATCTAACTGATAATTTAAAAAATGAGGGAATATTAAGCTGTTCAAAGGTTAGAGTTTTAATGATTCCCTTATTTTTGCTACAAATTTAAATTATGTCCACATCAAGTAGTGAAAGATATCAACAACGTGGCGTGTCTGCTTCTAAAGAAGATGTACACAATGCGATAAAAAATATTGATAAAGGTCTATTTCCAAAGGCATTTTGTAAAATCGTTCCTGACTACTTGACGGGAGATGAAGATTACTGCTTGGTTATGCATGCAGATGGTGCAGGTACTAAATCTTCTTTGGCATATATGTATTGGAAAGAAACCGGTGATATTTCGGTATGGAAGGGTATTGCTCAAGATGCGCTTATCATGAATATAGATGATTTGATTTGTGTTGGTGCAACGGATAACATTATGCTTTCTTCTACTATTGGTAGAAATAAAAATAAAATTTCAGGGGAGGTGCTTTCTGCTATTATCAATGGTACAGAAGAACTCATCAATGATTTAGGTGAATTCGGTATCACCATTCATTCTACTGGTGGTGAAACTGCAGATGTAGGTGACTTGGTAAGAACCATTATTGTAGATTCTACAGTTACTGCTAGATTAAAAAGAAGTGATGTAATAGATAATGCCAATATTAAAGCTGGTGATGTCATTGTTGGTCTAGAATCATTTGGACAAGCAAACTATGAAAAGGAATATAATGGCGGTATGGGTAGTAACGGGCTAACTTCTGCTAGACATGATGTATTCTCAAATTATTTAGCTGATAAATTCCCAGAAAGTTTTGATGCTGAAGTACCCAAAGAGCTTGTTTATTCGGGTAATGTAAAATTGACAGATGCCGTTGAGAATTCTCCTGTCGATGCAGGTAAATTGGTATTGTCGCCAACTAGAACTTATGCACCGATAGTTAAAAAAATACTTTCAGAATATACATCAGAGTCAATACATGGTATGATCCACTGTAGTGGAGGGGCACAAACTAAAATACTTCATTTTATTGATGAGCTACATATCATAAAAGACAATTTATTTGATGTGCCACCACTTTTTAAACTTATTCAAGAGCAGTCTGGCACTGATTGGAAAGAGATGTATAAAGTCTTTAATTGCGGGCATAGATTAGAATTTTATGTGTCAGAAGAGATTGCAGATAATATTATTGAAATATCGAAAAGTTTTGGTGTAAATGCCCAAATTATTGGTAGGGTAGAGGCATCCGATTCGAAAAAACTAACAATTTCAAGTAACAATGGAACCTTTGTGTATTAACTTATACGAATAGCGTAAAAAAATCGTTCTTTTTGTATAAACCTATTCTTGCTATGGAAAGAAAAGAATTTTTACGAACGCTAGGCGCAGGTGCTGCCTTTGCGATAACTTTTCCTTGTCTAGGAAGTTGTTCTAAAGATAGTGCAGTAGAAGGGGATATCGTAACACAACCAACAGATATTGATTTTACCATAGATCTTAATTCTGAAGAGGCAGAAAATTTAGCGAACAATGGCGGATTCATATTAAAGAATTTAGTCGTAGTTGTCAAGAATTTGGAAGGGGAGTTTGTGGCGGCAACACAGATTTGTAGTCATGAACAGTACGATCAAGTTCGTTTTGTAGATCAAGAAGGTGGTATTTTTTATTGCGATGTACACGGTTCTAAATTTTCCCAAACAGGTACACCTTTAAATGAAATCCCTAATAGTACATCCAAAGCATTAAAAATATACAATACCACTCTAGATGGTGATATTTTAAGAGTTTTTGAATAAATAATTACCTTTTTACTTAGCCTAAATAAAACCAACCTAGCTTTTTATTTTTATTTGTTAATCTTTATATTCAATTAGAGAAAGTTAGTGAAAAAAATTTGTGCCTTAATATTCTGTCTAATGACCTATTTTACATATGGTCAAGAAGAAAAGTATGTGACTGTAAAAAAGTCTTATGAGGTTATGGGAGGCGATTTTGATATAACGGTAATTTCTGTTGATGAAGAATTAGGTTTTATCTATATACAAGAGGCACTTGCAGAAGTGCAAAGAATAGAAAAATTAATTTCTTCATGGGATAAGGATTCAGAAACAAGTTTGATCAATAAAAATGCAGGAATTAAACCTGTGCCAGTAAGTTGGGAACTCTATAGGTTAATTGAACGTTCTATTCAGATTTCAGAAATTACTAACGGTGCTTTTGACATAACTTTTAGTACTTTGAGCGATATTTGGAAACTTGACGGCACTATGGAAGTTGTACCTTCTGTAGCTCAAATAAATGAGTCGAAAAGTAAAATTGGATTTAAAAATATTATTCTAAACAGTAAGAATCAAACCGTATTTCTTAATAAAAAAGGAATGCGAATCTCTTTTGGTGGTATTGGTAAAGGTTTTGCTGCAGATAAGGTAAAAGCATTGCTGGTGTCTAAGGATGTAAAAGCTGGTATTATCAATATTGGCGGAGATATAACAACTTGGGGAACGAAAGTAACAGGAGATAAGTGGTTGATAGGGGTGGTAAACCCAGAGTTAAGCAGCAACGTATCATCATGGATTCCAATTTTAGAATCTTCTGTCGCAACCACTGGTGGTGATGTTGATTTTATAATGTCGGATAATCAAAAGTATACTCATATTTTAAACCCTAAGACAGGGTATCCTGCAACAGGTATTAACAGTGTGTCGGTATTTGCAAAGAGTGCAGAAATTTCAGATGCCTTGGCAACGGCTATTTTTGTATTAGGCTTAGATCATGGCTTGGCTCTAATTAATCAATTAGGAGATACAGAGGTGATAATAGTTGATAGTTCTAATAAATTACATAAAAGTAATGGCATTATTCTCAATTGATTTTTCTTTTTAAGGTTCTTCATATTTTAATAATTTTAATTCTTACCCTAACAATCGCTCTGGGCTGTCAGTAAATTTATTGTAAATTTGCTATTCAAGTGAAGTAAGCATATGATAGACAAGTTAAACATCGTAAAACAACGATTTGATGAGGTTTCAGACCTTATAATTCAGCCAGATATTATTTCTGATCAAGTGAAATATGTAAAACTTACAAAAGAATACAAAGACCTTAAAGATTTAATGGATAAGCGAGAGGAATACTTGGAACTTACCAATAATATAGAGGAAGCTGAAGAAATTATTGCTGATGGTAGTGATGCAGAAATGCTTGAAATGGCAAAAATGCAAATGGAAGAGGCTAAAGGCGGATTACCAAAACTTGAAGAGGACATTAAATTGATGTTGATACCGAAGGATCCGGAAGATGCAAAAGATGTAGTTGTTGAAATTAGAGCCGGAACCGGTGGCGATGAAGCAAGTATTTTTGCGGGCGATCTTTTTAGAATGTATACGAAGTATTGTGAAGGTAAAGGGTGGAAAACTAACGTGATCGACCTCAGTGAAGGTACTAGTGGTGGTTATAAAGAAATACAATTTGAAGTTTCTGGAGCTAACGTTTATGGAACGTTAAAGTTTGAAGCGGGTGTTCACCGTGTGCAGCGTGTTCCACAAACAGAAACCCAAGGTAGAGTACATACTAGTGCAGCTACAGTGATGGTTCTGCCAGAAGCGGAAGATTTTGATGTGCAAATAGATCCAAAAGATGTGAGAATAGATTTCTTCTGTTCTTCAGGACCTGGAGGTCAGTCTGTAAACACAACATATTCTGCTGTTCGTTTAACGCACATACCAACCGGATTGATAGCGCAGTGTCAAGATCAAAAATCACAGCATAAGAATAAGGATAAGGCATTTAGGGTACTTCGTTCTAGATTGTATGATTTAGAATTGGCTAAGAAACAAGAAGAAGATGCCGCTAAACGAAACTCTCAAGTTAGTAGTGGTGACCGTTCTGCAAAGATTAGAACGTATAACTACCCTCAGGGTAGGGTTACCGATCACCGTATTGGTCTTACGTTATATGATTTGTCTAATATTATAGATGGAGATATTCAAAGAATAATAGACGAATTAAGTTTTGTAGAGAATACAGAGAAATTGAGGGAAGCCTCTGAGATATTTTAAGTTATGACCACTCAAGAGTTAGTTGCCCAAATACATAAAAAACAATCTTTTTTATGTATTGGTTTAGATACGGATCTAGAAAAGATTCCTTCATACTTGTTGGAAGATGACGATCCTATTTTTGCGTTCAACAAAGCCATAATTGATGCAACCCATGATTTGTGCGTAGCTTATAAGCCTAATATTGCTTTTTATGAAGCATACGGAGTGCAAGGCTGGTCGGCATTACGTAAGACTATCAAATACTTAAACGAAAACTATCCTGATATATTTACCATTGCAGATGCAAAAAGAGGAGATATAGGGAACACTTCTACCAGATATGCCAAGGCATTTTTTGAAGATTTAAATTTTGATTCTATTACTATAGCTCCCTATATGGGGAGAGACTCCGTTGAACCTTTTTTAGCGTTTAAGGATAAGCACACTATTTTACTTGCGTTAACTTCTAATCAAGGTGCTTTTGATTTGCAAACTAAAAAGATAGAGGGTAAAGAACTGTATAAAGAAGTATTATCGGTATCTACAACATATGAGGGAGCTGAGAACCTGATGTATGTGGTTGGTGCTACTAAAGCTGAATATCTTACCGAAATACGTGAAATTGTACCAAATAGCTTCTTACTAGTACCTGGAGTAGGGGCACAAGGTGGAAGTCTTGAAGAAGTTTGTAAGTACGGAATGTCTAAAAATGTGGGGCTACTTATAAATTCTTCCCGTGGAATAATTTATGCATCTGATCAAGAGAACTTTGCAGATGCTGCTAAAGCCAAGGCAAAAGAGTTACAGCAGGCAATGAAAACGCAACTAGAAAAATTAAACTAAATCTTCTAAAGTTTTTTTAATTCTTTGTGCTTTTAATTCGAAGAATTCTCCCAGTTGAGTATTTGACTGAATGTGTGAAGCTTTTTCTATAAACGTCTGATATTGATACTCTAATAAGCTAATAATATCATTATTTGCTTCCATTGGTGTTACCGATCCTACCTTGCAATACTGCTTGTTCATTATACAATATTTATGTTTTTACAAATATACGTTCAGAATCAAGTTTTGGATGTGGGTATCTTAAGCTGTACATCTATTTATTAGGTAATATATCTTTTTTTTAACAATTAAAAAGATAAAAACTTAAAAGCTCATCGTTTTTTGAGTGAATTTAGGTTATCATAAATGTTATCTCAAAAAGAATTGATACATTGTAAGTTAACTGAGTTTTAAATAAAAAATAATTTGCTTCATTATATAACCTATCCACATAAAACTTCTTCTACATGGGTCACTTTTGTTCATGGGGCAGGAGGTAGTTCTTCGATTTGGTACAAGCAAATTCGTGAGTTTAAAAAACATTTTAATGTCTTGTTATTAGATTTAAGAGGTCACGGAAATTCAAAGCCTAGTCTTAAAAATGTTTTTGACGAAAGGTATACTTTTGATGTTATTACTAATGATATTGTTGAGGTCATTGATCAAGAAAATATTGAGAAATCTCACTTTGTAGGTATTTCTTTAGGTACGATACTTATAAGGAATTTAGCAGAAATTCACCCTAAACGAGTTGAGAGTATGGTTATGGGTGGTGCTATTATGAAGCTTAATTTACGCTCTCAGATACTCATTAAACTTGGGGTTGTTTTTAAAACTGTGATACCTTATTTGTGGTTGTATAAATTTTTCGCATTTATTATTATGCCAAATAAGAACCATAGAGAGTCTAGGTCGCTCTTTGTTCGTGAAGCAAAGAAATTATATCAAAAAGAATTTATACGTTGGTTTAAGCTTACCTCAGAGATTAATCCACTCTTACGTTTTTTTAGGTCGGCAGATATTAAAATACCCACACTATATGTAATGGGGGAAGAAGATTATTTGTTTTTGCCAAGCATTCGCAAAATTGTGAAATTACATCAGAATTCTCAGTTGATAGTTATTAAAGATTGTGGTCATGTGGTAAATGTTGAGAAACCGAACTTTTTTAACGAGAAGGTGGTAGATTATTTGTTATTTCAAAATTAAACAAATTATTAACCGAATAGTAGGGTAGTGTTTTTTAACTCTAAATTTTAATTTTGGTGCCAAACAAAAAAAACCGATGCTCCCACCGGTTTTTAACTAACTAACTAACTCAAAAAATAACTAACTCAAAAAATTGAAAATGAATGCTTTAATACTGTTCTGTTTAGTTTTAACGCATATCTTTTTAAGTTATTGTAAATGTTTCGAAAAACTATTTGCTATCTTGAAGAGCAAATACTTTTTTAAGCACATCTGTTGTTCTTGATGAGAACTGTGTTCTAATTTCTTCTTCTTCAACAGCAATCATTTTGTATACACCTGTAAGAGCTTCTTCGGTTACATAATCAGTTAAATCAGGATTGATGTTATTGGTTAAAGGGATAGCATTATATTTTGAAATAATTGAGCTCCATATTTTATCTGCACCAACCTTTTTAAAAGATTCGTTAATTACCGGGTTGAACTTAGCATATAATTCGGTATTTGTTTTCGTTTCCAAATAAGTTGTCGCGGCGTTATTCTCACCTAAAAGTATGTTTTTGGCATCTGCAAAAGACATTTCCTTAACTGCGTTAACAAAAATGGGAGTTGCCTCTGATACTGCATCTTCAGCTGCACGATTTAAAACTTTTAAACCTTCATCAGCTAAGCTTCCTAATCCTATGTCTCTTAAAGTTTTATCTACTTTTTGTAAATCTTCTGGCATTAAAATTTTCACCAAATCGTTTTTGTAGAAACCATCTGTTGCAGTTAATTTGCTTACTTGCTTTTCTATGCCTTGATCAAGTGCTTCTTTTAATCCATTAGCAATGGTTTCATTAGATAGTACAGTGTCTGTAGATGTTGGCAATTGGTTTACTACTTGTTGTAGTTCGTTACATGATACCGCTAGTAACATGCATAAGGCTAGGCTTGCTTTTTTAATCATTAGAATATAATTTATATTGGGTTTACTTATGTTACGAGAATATTACTGTTTTATTGTTGTAGACCATAGTTTTACGAGCAATATGAAGTTTTACCCCTCTAGAAAGTACTATTTTTTCCAGATCTCTTCCTTTTGCAATAAAATCTTCTATGGAGTGAGAATGTGTTACTGTAGTTACATCTTGCTCAATTATCGGGCCCGCATCTAATTCTTCAGTTACGTAATGACTCGTTGCACCAATAATTTTTACACCTCTTTTAAAAGCTGCATGATATGGTTTGGCTCCTGCAAATGCTGGTAAGAATGAATGGTGAATATTTATAATCTTATCAGGGAACTTATTGATAAGTGTTCCGCTAACTATTTGCATATATCTAGCTAATACGATGAAATCAATGTCAAACTTTTCTAACAGAGTCAATTGTTCTTTTTCTGCTTCAACTCTGTTCTCTTTATTAAAAGGTATGTGAAAGAAAGGAATGTCAAATTGGTCGGCTATATGTTTTAGATCATTATGATTGCTTAAAATAAAAGGTATATCTACCGACAATTCACCTGAGCGATACCTACTTAATAAATCATAAAGACAATGTTTGTACTTAGAAACGAAAATGGACATTTTAGGTAAATTATCGTCGGTATGTATGCTCCATTGCATGTTGTACATGGAAGCCACTTCTTTTTGAAAAAGAGTTTTGAAATGTTCTAGGTCAGTGAAGTCTTTTTCAAATTCAACGACGGTGCGCATAAAAAATACGTTAGCTGGTTTGTCTACATGTTGATCAAGGTAAACGATGTTGCCCTTATTTTTACTAATAAATCCGGTAACGGTACATATAATACCAGGTTGGTCTGGGCAATGAACTAAAATTGTTGTTTTCAATGTAATACTAATTATTACATCAAAAATAGTTCATAATTCTTTAAATGTCCTCTTTACCCTCTAATTTGGGAAGAATTTAAAGTTCTTAAGAGTGTTCAGATTTCCAAGCTTTATAAGATTTTCTAAAACTTTTAATCTCTTTTCTCAATAAATTAATATACTCCGTTTCTTTTACACCATGCTTTTCCAAACCCATGCAATAAGAGTTGATATTTCTAATAATAATATTTATGTAAGAAATGGTCTCTAATCGCTCATTACTACAAGTTGAATATTCTACCTGTGCGATTTTTTGAGGTATTAAAATCGAATCTGTCAAAATTGAATTAGCCATAATATCCCTAAGGCTATTAGATTCGCAAAGGCGCATTAAATCTTTATTGAAAGAAACATACGAGGCAATTTCTCTGCTCATAGTGCAGAGTTCCAATGCTTTTTTATAAATAGGCAAATGTTTAAGACTTCGGTATGCCATAGCGTGGGGTAATATTAGTATAATATAAAATTACGTTAGTTATTTGATAATTTTCTATTGAAAGCAAATGTAATTTGTATTTTTACCTTTGATAATTAATTTTTAAACAAAATAACTATTGAATCTAAAGATAGATGAGTTGAACTGGAAAATCTTGCAACAATTGCAAGATAATGCTAGAGAATCTTTTGCGAATATTGGTCGTAATGTTGGCTTAACGGCACCAGCAGTAGCCGAACGAGTCAAGAAAATGGAAGACCTAGGTGTTATAATAGATTATAAGGCTACAGTGTCTCATGCATTAACCGGTCATCAATTAAAAGCAATTATAACTTTACGCGCATTTATGGGCAAGCTAAAACCATTTTTGTCCGTAGTGCCAACTTTGAAAGAAGTGATAAATTGCTATCGAATTACAGGAAATGAAAATATTGTAATGGAAGTGGTTTTAAAGGATCAATTTCATTTAGAAAAATTTATAGACCAACTTATTCAGTACGGTGAAACTAGAACACATATAGTACTTTCACAAGTAATTTCGAATGCTCCAATGCACAAAATTAAATAACAAGTTGTATAATGGTTTTTACCTAACTTTATAAATAGTTACTGTAACTAAAATAGTATAATTTTTGTTATACATTATAATTAGTATTTAAGTGATAATTATTTTGGCTAGGTTTTTGATGCAAAATAAATGATGAAAAAAATAGTACTTCTTGCATTCGTTTTATTTTCTATAACAATATCCTCACAAGAACTTAGAATTTTGAGAGGGGCTATTTCAGAAAATTTAAGTATAAATGATACGATAAATGAAACTTTTTCGCTGTACTTGCCTACTGATTTTGAAGTTGAAAAATCGTGGCCTGTAGCTTTTGTGATGGATTTGGAAGGTAAGGGTAAAGCTGCCATTTCAATGTTGATAAATGCAGCAGAACAAGAAGGTTATATATTAGCCAGTTCAAATAACATGAGTGATACATTATCTATTTCTCAAAATGTTCTAATAGCAAATAGAATGTTTAATGCTGTTTTTAATATAATACCTATTGCAAAGAACCGTACTTATACCGCTGGTTTTGGTAGTGGTGCGATGTTTGCTTCCATTTTACCCACTTTTGTTAAAGAGATTAAGGGTGTTATTTCTATTGGTGCATCTGTTGGTAATGTGGAAATTTTAAATTCTAAGCGACCGTTTCAATTTGTTGGTATAATCAATAGAGAAGATTATAATTTTAGTTCTATGTATAATGCCAAGCAGGTACTTAATAAGTTAAAGTTTCCGAATCAATTATTGGTTTTTGACGGAAGTCGTAATCTGCCAGAGACAGCCACAATTGCAAAAGCATTTAGAATGTTGTCATTAACAAGTATGGCAAAAGGTTATGAAGATCGAAATGATAGCTTAATATCAAGGTCCTATAACGAATTTTTAAATCAAGCAAATGCGTTGGTGTCAAATCAAAAACCGCTATTAGGTATTTACCAAATGGCAGATATGGAAAAGATTTTTAATCCTCTAATGAAATTAGATTCATTGAAAGAATCTCAGAAAATATTAAAGAGAAGTACCAATTTTAAAAAAGCTAATAGAAGTCAAAACAGTTATTTTTTAAAGGAATCGTTTATGAAAGAAGATTATAGTTACTATTTAGAGGAAGATATTATCTCATATAACTATGCTAACTTAGGTTGGTGGAATTTTCAAATGGAAGAATTGAATAAATTGGATAAAAGTTCTAATTTATTTGAAAGACAAATGTCGAGTAGATTACGTGGTTATATAAATGCATTAATTTCTGATAATGTTGATTATTTAATCTCTGAAGAACAAATAGATTGGGAAGCTTTAAATTTATTGTACATGATTAAAACAATAACCGCACCCAATGAGTATGATGGCTATTTGAAGGTTATTTCAGCTAGTTCTAAAATGGAAGATTATGGTACGGCGCTTTTTTATTTAGAAGAGCTATTAAAAACAGGATACTCTGATAAGGAGAAGCTATATTCAATAGAACATGCATCACTATTTAAAATTATGCCTGAGTTTAATGAGATGATTGAAAAATATCTAAAAGATGCTAGATACGATGTTATTGAACAGTAAGGTGTGGCACCTTTTCTAAATCCCAATCTATGACTAAACCCTTTGCAAGAGATTTGGTAATTTCTTTTCCATAAAGTACTTCGCAAAGATATAAGGCTGCTTCAAAACTTTTTGCTCCGCCTGCAGAAGTAATGTATTTTCCGTCGTGAACGAATAGGACATTGTCTTTTATATTCAAATCAGGAAACATCTTTCTGTAATGTTCCACATCACTAGGGAAGGTGGTTGAAGCAACTGAATCTAAAATTCCTGCTTTTGCCAGAGGGAAGGCTCCATCGCAATGGCTTGTCATGTAAAGTGCGGTTTCATCAATTTTTTTAATAAAATCTAACATTACCGTGTCTTTCAAATCACTGTCCATTGAATGTTCTGCGCTAGGAACTATCAATATATCTATTTTGGGCAGCTTGTCTTTTGTATAATCATAATCAGGCAGTATACGAACACCCTCAAAAGTGGTGATCGGTTCTAACGTATTGGCAACTATAAAAGTGTTCATTGCCTTTATATTCTCTCTGTATTTTGTGTGTTGAAAAATATCGAATGGTGCAGTAAATTCAGTGTTAAAAGTACCGTCCATAATTAAAAAAGCAACATTGTAGTTTTCAGGATTTAGCTCTGGTATTACTCTTGTCTTTTCTATTTCAACCTCTTTTTCATGTGCTATCTTATTTTCTTGACAGCTAAATAAAGTTAAAAGTAAAAACGGCAAAACATGTTTAAATTTCATATAAAAAAAGTATAAGGTTCTAAAGTACGATTATATGTAAAAAAAGGTACAATGAATAAATTGTATTTTTGAAGTGTAAAGGAAGAGATATGAGATTATGTATTGCAGTTTTGTTTTTAGGAATGTTTGTTTCATGCGGACAAGAAAAGAAATATCACGATGTAAAAGATGGAGCAGTTGCTACTGCAACATCAGATAAATTGGCAGATATTTTAATTTTTCAGAAAGAATTAAATGCTGAATTTAAAGACCCTGAAACTTCTCCATTAGCGGATCGCTTTCGTATTGATTTTGAAAGCTTGGATTTCTTTGAGCCAGATACCAGTTATGTAATTGAGGCAGAATTTATAAGAACTCCTGAAGCGTTGCCATTTTCAATGCCTACTACTACAGATAGGGAGTCTACGGAGGTTGTATATGCTATCGCTAAGTTCTCTATTAATGGAAAAGCCCATGAATTGGAAATTTACCAATCTCCAGATTTAATTACTCAAGAAAAATATGAGGATTACCTGTTTTTGCCTTTTACAGATAATACGAATGGTGAGGAAACTTATGGTGGAGGTAGATATTTGGATTTAAGAATACCTGATGGTAATACAATTATTCTTGATTTTAATAAGGCATACAATCCGTACTGTGCTTATAACAAGAAATTTAGTTGTCCTCTTGTACCTGCAGTAAATAATTTAGATACTGAAATTAAAGTAGGGGTTAAGGCATTTGACCACTAAGTTGTAAAAAATAAAAACCTCGGCAGGTATTGCCGAGGTTTTAAAACTTAAACTATAAAATCAACCATTAATTTTATCAACTACTTAGAAAGAGTAAACAGCTGCAACTAAGAAAGAAGATAAGCTTTTAGACGCTGCTCCGTCTGCATCAAAGTAAGGCTCAACATCACTACCCCAAGAATCTAATCTGATCTCAGGCTTAATTGTTAAGTTATCTACTGAGTAACTTCCTGTTAACGTTAATCCCAATACACTTGGGTTGTCAATTGCAGGGTCATCTAAATCGATAGCGAAATATTCACCTCTTAAACCGATTGAAAAGTCATCTGAAGTTGCGTATTGAGGGTAAAGAGCTGCACCTGAAAATCCTGCTCCGTCGTTATCGGCATATGCTGCATTTATTCCTAGGAAAAAATCTTCAGAAAGATCAAAGCCACCTGTGTAGTCAATTTCGAAACCTAAAGCTTCACCACCATCGTAGTAGAAGTTAAGGTACTGACCTGAATACCCTAATTGAGCACCTGCAGAGTAAGCTCCAGTTAAGTTATTGTTCGTATCAGTTACGTTCATTATAGCTAGCATTAAGCTAAAATCATCAGAAAGTGCAAAATCAGCTTTTAAGCCAACGTGAGAAAAAGGTCCGTTAGAAAATAAGTAAGACGTGCTGTAGTTAAAGTTACCTACAGGCGAAATTACTTCATATCCTAAATAAGTATTAAATCTACCCATTGTTAATGTAGTACCTTCAGATACATTCCAGTATGCATAAAGTTGGTTTAGGTTATAACCGCCAACAGCTTCATCTCCTCTTGGTCCAAAAACCACATCTGCAACTACACCAGTTTTTTCTCCTTCGTAAGCGGCAACTATATTTGCCATACCTAAAGCAAAACCTAATTCATTTGCGAATGAGCTGCCAAAAGATTGTGGAGTCGCGTCTGAAGCACTCAAGTTTGTTTGATAGTAAGCATCTACCGAACCGCTAATGCTTATTTTTTTCTCTTCTTCCTCTTCTTGAGCTACTACGCCAGCAGCTGCAAAAAGCATAAGACCTGTTGCAAAAATATTTTTTACGTATTTTGTATTGATAATCGTTTTCATAAATTTTGATTTTTATCCCTTTTGGGATGAATTAATTTTGAGTGATTTATTGATAAGGTTATGTAACGGAGCGTTCTGCAAAACGCTCCGTATTTTTTTATTTATCGTTTGAGATGTGTTCAGGGTAAGCTTCTAATCCATGCTCTGTAAGATCCAATCCTTCGATTTCGTCTTGTTTAGAAACACGTAGCCCTATTGTTTTCTTTAAGATGAATAAGACAACGAATGTTCCAAATGCCGCCCAAAGAATATAGGCAAGAGATCCATAAGTTTGAACCCAAAGAAGACTAGCTCCGCCACCATATAAAAGACCGCCGTCTAAAGCGAATACGCCTACTAGAACAGTACCAATGAAACCACATGTACCATGTACAGAAATTGCTCCTACTGGATCATCTATTTTGAATTTTTTATCTATCATTTCAATAGATAATACTACTGCCAAACCACAAACTAGACCAATGGCAATTGCTCCCCATGCGTTTACAGCTCCACAACCAGCGGTTATACCAACTAAGCCAGCAAGCGCGCCGTTTAAAGTCATTGAAAGATCTGGTTTTCCATATCTTAACCAAGTCAAGAAAAGTGCTGCAATAGCACCAATTGCGGCAGATAAATTTGTGTTAATAATTACGCTACCTGCAGCTATAGTATCATCGCCACCCCAAGCTAATTGAGATCCACCGTTGAAACCAAACCAACCTAACCATAAAATAAATACACCTAATGATCCTAACATCATATTGTGACCAGGAATAGCTTTTACTTCTCCGTCAACATATTTACCAATTCTAGGCCCTACCATGATAGCGGCTACTAAGGCAGCACCACCACCTACTGCGTGTACTACTGAAGATCCTGCAAAATCAACAAAACCTGCTGTATTTAACCATGCGTCATCATCAAAAGGCCAGTACCAACTTCCTGAAATTGGGTAGATTAGAGTTGTTAAAATAGCTGAAAGTATTAAATAAGTAGAGAATTTAGTTCTTTCTGCCACGGCTCCAGATACAATAGTTGCTGCGGTAGCACAGAATACAGTTTGAAAGAATAAATTGTACCAATCTGTTGCGCTAAAGAAGAAATATCCTTGCTCTGTTGGGCTTGATCTAAAAAATCCTCCAAGTACCAAATCACTTCCGTACATTATACCATATCCTACTGCCCAAAACAAAAGGGAACCAATTGCAAGGTCCATTATGTTTTTCATGATAATGTTACCGGTGTTTTTACTTCTGGTAAAACCAACTTCTACCAAAGTAAAACCTGCTTGCATAAAGAAGACTAAAATACCGGCGAGTACAATCCATAGTGCACCCATGTCGCCATTTATGGCTTCCAAAGCCTTATCCATCGATTCTTGTGTTACTTCATTCATATTTGTAATTTTTTGAGTGGTTTATTATTAAGTTTAGTTAATTCCTGCCAAGCCTTTTTCCTTAGTTCTAATTCTATAAGCTTCCTGAACTTCAGAAACAAATATTTTACCATCGCCGACATTACCAGAATAAGCAGCCTCAAGAATTGAATTCACTGTTTTGTCAAGAAAGTCATCAGATACTACAATAGATAAATATCTACGTTGAATATCTGTAGTACTATATGAAATACCACGATATACGTGACCTTGTTTTTCATTTCCTACTCCAGTTACGTCCCAGTAACTAAAGAAGTTAACCTCAATTTGATGTAATGCCTCTTTGACATCGTCAAACTTGGATTTTCTAATAATTGCCTCGATTTTTTTCATTTGAATAAGTTTTTGATATTGCCAAATATATGTTAAAAAGGTTCTCACCCTAAAAATATTAGGGTGTCAATGCGAATTTTTATCAGTATGATAATATATACCCCTAAAATTTTAGGGTATTGCTAATTTTGAGATATAATATTGAAGATACTTAGAATTGAAAAAAGTGATTTGCTGCCAATCATAGAATGATTGTTAGAAAAACAGCTTATTTTCTAACGATTGTTTAATAAAATAGCAAATACTTAAAAAAATGCATAAAAATAAAATAGTGGTAAGCTAATGTTATTTCTATAACATTTTGCAAATCCACAGTCCAAATGATATAGCTAGTATACCAACTGCTACACTTAAGCCCATATAAAGCGCTGTTTGAAGTAATGAAGATTCTCTGAATAAAATGTTGCTTTCTAAAGCAAATGTAGAAAAAGTAGTAAAGCCCCCGCAAAAACCGGTAGCCAATAATAAAGTTTGATTTTCTGAAATGTAGTTGTTCTTAAGAGAAAGACCTATAAGAATACCTATTAGTAGACAACCGATAATGTTGACCAAAAAGGTGCCTAAGTAAAAATTTGAATAGTAGGCGTTTAGATTTTTAGATATATAGTATCTTAATATACTACCAAAACCTCCACCTAAAAAAACCAGTAAAAATTGTTTCATACCTTATAAAGGTAAAAAACTAAACTGCTTTCTTGTAGCTTGTAGTAAGTAAATCTAAAGGATAGATTACAGATGTTGGTTGTTTAGTTGGTTTTTGAGCTGTTGTTTTCGCTTTTTGAGAAACACTGATCAGACTAACTGCTACCAACGCAATGTTAATACCTACTAATACTAAAAAAATTGTAAGAAATGTCATCATAATTTATTACATCTTATAGATGAATAACGCAAAATTACGGTATTTGGTATATATAACGTCGATATTCGGTGTTTTGTTGTGAAAACGTTAATTTTTGTGGTGTAGGAAAAAAATTAACTATTCTTTTAGGAAAAACTTTATGAATAGCAGTAGAATTATGAATAATGTAAAGAAAATACCTATCCATTTTACGCCTTTGAAGTTTTTTTTGTGTAACTCAAGGTCTTTTCTATAAGAAATCACAATTATGATGGCGAAAACCACTGCAAAAGCGATTGCAAAAATGATTTGTCCAGTGCTAAACATATTTTATATTTTTACGCAAAGCTAACGGAAAACAGTATAATAAAGATGAAAAATAAAATCAAAGCAGTAGAAGAATTTCATAATTCTTTTGGTCTGGGTGTTTCAGAAGATATGATTGCAGACTTAGGAGAAGCAAAGAACACTTTGCGTTTTAATTTAATGGACGAAGAAAATAATGAATATTTAGAAGCGGCTCAGAATAACGACCTTGTTGAAGTTGCTGATGCATTGGGTGATATGTTATACATATTGTGTGGTACTATTTTGGAACACGGTATGCAGTATAAGATTGAAGAAGTATTCAATGAAATACAAAGAAGTAATATGAGTAAGCTAGGTGAAGATGGCAAACCTATTTACCGTGAAGATGGAAAAGTGCTTAAGGGACCTAATTATTCTAAGCCTAATATTGAAGTGATTTTGAATAAATAAAAAGGGGGCGATTCGCCCCTTTTTTTATTGTTATGATTTGACTTTATAGCGCCATCCGAATTTATCTTCAGATTTGTTGTATTGTATATCTGTTATGATTTTCTTTAATTGTTGACCAAAACTATTCTCCAATTCTGGTAAATCATAATCGGTATCTCGGTAACCAAAACCTGCAATGGGTGAAATAACCGCTGCAGTACCGGCACCGAACATTTCTTTTAATGACCCGTCTTTTGCGGCTTCAACAACTTCTTTTACCGTTATCTTTCTAACCTCCGTCTTAATGCCTTGATCTTTAGCAATGTTTAAAATACTTTTTCTGGTAATACCATCAAGTATACGATCACTGGTAGGTCCTGTTAATAAGGTATCGTTTATTCTAATGAATATATTCATTGCACCAGCTTCTTCAATAAATTCATGGTTGGTGTCATCTGTCCAGATTACTTGGTTATATCCTTTTTCAACAGCAAGTTGCGTTGGGTAGAACTGACCTGCATAGTTACCACCAGCTTTAGCATAACCTACGCCGCCGTTTGCTGATCTAGAATATTTTTCCTCTATAAGTACTTTTACCTTGCCAGAAAAATAAGCTCCAGAAGGTGCGCAAGCAATGATGAACTTATATTCGTTGGCTGGCGATGCATGAAAACCGTTACCAGAGGCAAACATAAAAGGTCGTATATATAAAGAACTACCGTCTTTAGTAGGTATAAAATCTTTATCTAGATTTAGAAGTGTGGTCAACCCTTTCATAAAGTAATCTTCAGGAATTTGAGGTATACACATTCTTTCTGCAGATATATTAAAACGTTTATGATTATCTAATGGTCTAAATAAGTAGATATCATCATTTTTGTCCTTATATGCTTTCATACCTTCAAAAATAGATTGTCCGTAATGAAAAATCTTTGAAGAAGGGTCTAGTGTAATTGGTTGGTATGGTGTTATTTTAGGAGTTTCCCACGCACCATTTTTATAAGTACAGACTAACATATGGTCTGTGAATACTGAGCCAAAAGCAAGATTGTCAAAATCTACTTGGTCAATTTTTGAAGTTTTTACCTTTTCTACTATGATATCTTTCGTTGCAATACTCATGAAATACGTAACTTTAGTTGATTAAAATTAAACAAATATCCCTACTAGCACTTCTTTTTTACTTTTAAATTGATGAGTTTTGCAGGTATATCAACATTTTTAGGATTTATGAAAGGATTTAACATATTACTTGTCTTTTTGTTTGGGTTTTTTACATGCCATGCCCAGCAAGATGCTGAAAAAAATGCATCAGAGTTTTACGGCGAAGAGTTTAAAATCACTTCATTGAGTGACAAAAATGAAGTAATGGCACAATTTGCTTCACTACCAGTAGCAGATTCTTTGAATATTCAATTCAAGACTAAAGTAAAAGAAGTTTGTAAGGTAAAAGGTTGTTGGATGATTGTTGAATTGCCAGAAGGTGAGCAAGCAATGGTAAGATTTAAAGATTATGGATTTTTTATGCCGGCAGATATTCTTGAAAAAGAAGTTGTTTTGAACGGCTTGGCATTTGTAGAGGAAATGAGTGTTGATGATCAAAGGCATTACGCCAAAGATGGTGGTAAAACTTCAGAAGAAATTGCAAAAATAACAGCTCCTAAAAGAACCTATAGTTTTGAGGCAACGGGAGTAATAGTTCCTAATTAATTGAAAAGAGAAATTATTACTACAGGAGATGGTTCTAAAACCATCCAAATTATGGACTGGCAAGAGCAGTACCATTCTAAGCATGGCGCCATACAAGAAGCTTACCACGTGTTCATAAAATCTGGATTGGATTTGTTCAAAGATCAAGAATTGAACATTCTTGAAATAGGTTTTGGTACCGGTTTAAATGCTTTCATAACCTTAATCGAATATCAAAAGCGAAATCTTCAAATTAAATATACTGGTGTGGAGGCTTACCCTGTATCGTCAAAAGAACTTGATCAGCTAAATTACTTAGAGGAATTAAATGCTATTTCAAGAAAAGATGATTTTGATTTAATGCACGCTTCTTCATGGGGGCAAGAGTTAAAAATTACTTCGAACTTCAAACTAACTAAGCAACAGAAGCTTTTTAAGGAAATAAAAGATATTAATACTTATGATCTCGTTTATTTCGATGCTTTTGGTGCCCGTGTGCAACCGGAATTATGGACGGTAGAAATTTTTCAAATTATGTTCAATGCTATGAAAAGTGGTGGTACATTAGTTACTTATGCTGCAAAAGGTAGTGTTAGGCGTGCTATGTTAGAGGTCGGTTTTCTTGTTGAAAGATTGCCAGGTCCTCCAGGTAAAAGAGAAATGTTACGAGCAAAAAAACAATAATTTTTGGGGTATTAATAAATCTTTAACACGTTGTACATCAATAGCTATGGCAACAATGTTAAATCGAAATTAAATAGTGTATCTAGATGTATCAAAAATAATACCTTTAGTCCATGAAAGTATTGATAACAGGTGCGACAGGTTTAGTAGGTAGCGAGTTAGTATCTCAATGCCATGATATAGGTTATACCGTTAACTACCTTACTACGCGAAAAAATAAAATTGTTTCAAAAGATAACTATCAAGGTTATTTTTGGAACCCTACTAATGGGGAAATAGATGCAAAATGCCTAGATGGTGTTTCGGTCATTATAAATTTAGCTGGTTCGAGCATATCTAAAAGATGGACAAGCAGCTATAAAAAAGAGATAATCAATAGTAGAGTTAATACTTTAGAGCTTCTAAAGAAAACGCTGCAAGAAAATGAAAATCATACGGTAACTTCTCTGGTTTCTGCCTCGGCTATAGGTATTTATCCAGATTCCTTAAGTAATTACTATACCGAGAATGAAGAAAAGGTTGATGATAGCTTTTTGGGAGAGGTAGTTAGTGTTTGGGAAAAGAAAATCAATGAGTTTAAAACAATAGGATTATCGGTTGCTAAAGTGCGTATCGGGTTAGTTATGTCAAGAGATGGTGGTGCGTTACCAGAAATGGCAAAACCGGTTAAATATTATGTAGGCGCTGCTTTTGGTTCTGGTGAGCAGTGGCAATCATGGATTCATATATCTGATTTAGCTGGTATATTTTTACATATAACCAAGTATAGATTAAAAGGTACTTATAATGGTGTTGCGCCAAACCCCGTAACTAATCTCAAGCTGGTAAAAGAGATTGCCAAGGCTTTAGATCAACCGTTGATTTTGCCAAATATTCCAAAATTTGTAATGTACACGGTACTTGGCAAAATGGCGTATATCTTATTTGCCAGTCAACGTGTTAGTAGTAAGAAGATAGAAGAAGAAGGTTTTATATTTCAATATGCTAATATTTGTCAAGCTCTTGGTGCAATTTATAATTCAAATACAGTATGTGTTGAACCTAACAATAATGTTACAAAACAGTTTGTTTCATAGAGACCTATACATTTGTCAGTAAAATTTAAATCCGCTTTATGGCGGATTTTTTTTTAATCTTTTGTGACATTTTGACATTTTTAAAGATTTGGCAGTACTTTTGCCTGCTTTTAATCAGCGAATTAAATTACAATAAGTTATGAGTGATAAAGAAAACACTTTGGATGAAGAATTCTTGGATGATGCGCTATTAGATGGCGAAGAGCAAGAACAAAAGCTGGAGAATGAAGAGGATGAGGAAGTAAAGTCTGTAGAAGAGACACTTAATGAGGAACTGGCGAAAGAGAAAGATAAGTTTTTGAGATTATTTGCAGAATTTGAGAATTATAAAAGACGTACTTCTAAAGAACGTATGGATTTGTTCAAAACTGCAGGACAAGAAGTAATAGTTTCATTATTGCCTGTATTGGATGATTTTGACAGAGCAATGAAAGAATTGGCGAAGTCAGATGATAAAGAAGCTTTTAAAGGTGTAGAGCTAATTAACGTTAAGCTTAGAGAGACACTTAAAGGCAAAGGTTTAGAAATGGTTGAGGCAAATGCAGGTGATGTATTCGATGCAGAAATACATGAAGCAATTACTCAAATACCGGCTCCTGACAAAAAGATGAAAGGTAAAATTATCGATGTCATCGAAAAAGGATTTAAGTTGGGCGACCGTATTATTAGGCATCCAAAAGTAGTAGTAGGAAATTAAAAGATTGGAATGAAGGAAGATTATTATGAAGTATTAGGCATCAGTAAGAATGCAACTGCTGCAGAAATAAAGAAAGCATACCGTAAAAAGGCATTGCAATATCACCCAGATAAAAATCCGGGAGATAGTTCTGCCGAAGAGAAATTCAAGAAATCTGCTGAAGCTTATGAAATATTAAGTGACGCCGATAAGAAAGCTCGTTACGATCAGTTTGGTCATTCTGCCTTTGAGGGCGGCGGTGGCGGCGGTTTTGGCGGCGGCGGTATGAATATGGATGATATCTTCAGCCAATTTGGTGATATTTTCGGCGGTGGCGGCTTTGGCGGTGGCTTTGGTGGCTTCGGCGGTGGCGGTGGTCAACGAAGAGTAAAAGGAAGTAATCTGCGAATTAGGGTTTCATTGACCTTAGAAGAGATTGCAAATGGTGTAGAGAAAAAAGTTAAGGTAAAACGAAAAGTTCAAGCAGAAGGGGTTACCTATAAAACTTGTTCTACTTGTAACGGTAGAGGTCAAGTGACAAAAATTCAGAACACGATACTTGGTAGAATGCAAACAGCTGCTGTATGTAGTACTTGTGGTGGTAGTGGTCAAATTTTAGATGGTAAGCCTGGCGATGCAGATGCCCAAGGACTTAAAGTTGCTGATGAAACCGTGTCTATTAATATACCTGCAGGTGTAGAAGAAGGCATGCAATTGAAAGTGCCGAATAAAGGTAATGATGCTCCAGGAAATGGGGTGCCAGGAGATTTATTGGTTGCCATAGAAACCCAAGAACACAGTACTTTAAAAAGAGAAGGTGATAACCTTCATTATGATCTTTATATAAGTATTTCTGAAGCCGTTTTAGGTACATCAAAAGAAATTGATGCCGTTGGCGGTAAAGTTCGTATTAAGTTAGAGGCGGGTATTCAATCTGGAAAAATACTTAGACTTAGAGGAAAAGGTATTACAAGTTTAAATGGATATGGTGCTGGTGATATATTGGTACATGTTAATGTTTGGACACCAAAAGAGCTAAATAAAGAACAGAGAGAGTTCTTCGAGAAAATGCAAGGCAATGACAATTTTGAGCCTAAACCAGAGAAATCTGATAAGTCATTTTTTGAAAAAGTTAAAGATATGTTCTCATAAGTTCTAAATAATTAGTTTTTAAATAAAAAACGTATATTTGAGATAATATTGGGTAACCAATATTAATTTTCTTTTTCATAGCAATTTTTTTCCCATCCTTGAGTCATCAAGGGTGGGTTTTGCTTTTTAGGGTAATATGTATTTTCTTATTTATGTCTAATTTTTGGTGTTTTATAAAGGAATCATAAACAATGTAGCTAGTCAAAACAATTCAATATCTTTGTAGAAATTGAGTACATGAGTCACATTTTGGTTGCCAATGATGTCACCAAACAGTATGGGAGCCATACGGCATTAAAGAACGTTTCCCTTGAAATTCCTAAAAATAGTATTTACGGTTTGCTTGGTCCGAATGGGGCGGGTAAAACAACGTTGATACGTATTATAAATCAAATCACTTTTCCTGATCAAGGTTCAGTCTATTTTGACGGTGACTTACTAAAGCCAGAGCATATTGCTCAGATTGGTTATTTGCCCGAAGAACGAGGACTTTATAAAAGTATGAAGGTCGGTGAGCAAGCCCTATATTTGGCACAGCTCAAAGGTTTATCAAAGAACGATGCAAAAAAAAGATTAAAGTATTGGTTCGAAAGATTGGAAATTGGGGATTGGTGGAATAAAAAAATACAAGAACTTTCTAAGGGTATGGCACAAAAAATACAATTTGTGGTAACCGTACTTCACGAGCCAAAGTTGTTGATTTTTGATGAACCATTTAGTGGTTTTGATCCAATTAATGCCAATATCATTAAAGAGCAGATTTTGAGTTTAAAAGAAAAAGGTACTTCTATCATTTTCTCAACGCATAGAATGGAATCGGTTGAAGAATTATGCGAGTATATTGCATTGATTCATAAGTCTGAGAAAATTTTGGATGGTAAATTATCTGATATCAAAAAAGCTTATAAGAATAATATATTTGAGATTGGTGTAGAAACTAATAATCAAGAGGCATTACTACTTGAAATGAAAGATAAATTTCAGATTGTTACGCAAGATTACGATAGTTTGGATAATCAGTTAAATCTTAGAATACAACTCCCCTCAAACCAATCAGGTGAAATTTTATCTTTTCTAGGTTCAAGGGCAAACGTAAACGGATTTATTGAGACCATACCGTCTGCAAATGATATTTTTATTAAGACCATTCAAAATAAGAATATTGACCATGAATAAATTACCACTAATAATTAAAAGAGAATATATAGCCAAGGTGCGTAATAAGTCATTTGTGGTTATGACCTTTTTGAGTCCTATTTTGATGGTAGGTATGATATTGTTGATAGCATATCTTACGCAATTAAACGATACCGAGAAAAAGGTTATCGGTGTCTTGAATGAAAGTAGTTTTTTCGCAAATGAATTTGTTACTTCAGAAGCTACTTCATATATCAATTTTAAAGATATAACATTGGCAAAGGCAAAAGATTCAACAATGGGCTTGGGTTTTTACGGTCTTATTTACCTGCCGAACGAATCTAATGTAGAGCAAGTTGCTCAACGTGCCTTTTTTTATAGTAAAGATGCGCCAAGTGCTACGGTTCTTGATAAGATGGAGAATTCTATAACCAGTAGGCTACGTCAAGAACGGTTACGGGAATTAGGGCTGTCGCCCAAGGAATACGCAGAAATGGACCGTAGTTATAATATTAACATCGAAACTTTTGATGGACTGCAGAATGTAAAAGGAATCAATGAAATCAAAGCAATAATTGGTGGTGCATTCGGCTACTTAATTATGATGTTCATTATTATTTATGGAGGTTTTGTAATGCGTAGCGTTATCGAAGAGAAAACAAGTCGAATTATTGAGGTCATTATCTCATCTGTAAAACCTTTTCATTTAATGATGGGCAAGATTATTGGAACATCTCTTGCGGGGATTACACAATTTGGAATTTGGATTATTTCTGGTGCCATTCTATTATTCATTGGGTTGGCTATTTTTGATATTGATCCCGCAAGTCTTACAAAAGGTGGTGGTATGACGCCAGGTATTACGAATACTACCAATGTTGATGTAGATGCCCTTACCCAAAACGTTCAATTGTACACCCAAGAGATTTTTGAGTTACCCATTTTTGCAATGCTTTTCTTTTTTATTGTGTATTTTATGTTGGGGTATTTAATTTATAGTTCGATTTACGCAGCTATCGGGGCTGCGGTAGATAATGAAACAGACACGCAGCAATTTATATTTCCGGTAATATTACCGTTAATGTTGGCTATTTATGTAGGGTTCTTTTCGGTGTTTAGTAACCCAAATGGTCCTATAGCGGTTGCATTTTCACTTTTTCCTTTAACATCGCCAATAGTAATGTTAATGCGATTGCCATGGGGTATCGGTGAAGGCGGGGTGCCAGTTTGGCAATTAGTTGCATCAATTTTAATTTTAATAGGTACTTTTATTGGTATTGTTTGGGTAGCCGCAAAAATTTATCGAGTGGGTATCTTAATGTATGGTAAGAAACCAAGCTATAAAGAATTGTATAAGTGGCTTAAATACTCGTCATGATTCAAGAAAGTACAGAAAAAATAAAAGATATAATAGAAGATGATATTTGGGGTACTATAAAGAAATTTTTAGACCTAGGCTATCATTTTGGAGAGGGTGATAAATCTATTAACATAACCATAGGTCTTCTATTATTACTTACTGTAGCATTTTTACTTACTAGCACTATTTTACAGGCTGTACGTAGATTTTTTACCAGGAAAATGGAGGCTGATGACAAACTTAAATTTATTAGCATATTTAAGTTTATCAAGTATTTGGTATATGTTATAGTTATTCTTTTTACCATGAGCGCGGCAGGTATTAATATTACCATATTGATTACCGCATCTGCTGCGTTATTTGTCGGACTTGGATTGGCGTTACAAGAGATATTTCAAGATATAATCGGCGGTATATTTATAATAGTAGATAAGTCGCTAAGAGTTGGCGATATTATTGAAATAGATAATAAGGTTGGTAAAGTTTTTGAAATTAAATTAAGAACTACTAGAGCGATAACACGAGATGACAAGGTAATCATTATCCCGAATCATAAATTTATAAGTGATATCGTTTATAACTATACACAAAATCATAAAACTACAAGAGAATTGGTTCGAGTAGGGGTAGCATATGGTAGCGATATAGAGCTTGTAACCCAAATATTATTAGATGTAGTTAAATCGCAAAGAACTATTTTAAAGAGCCCAAAGCCGTTTGTGATTTTTGAAGATTTTGGTGATTCGGCACTCGTATTTGCGGTTAATTTTTACATTACAGATAGTTTTACCGATCCACGAGTAAAAAGCGAGGTTAGATATAAAATAGATTCAGAATTTAGAAAGCATAAAATTTCCATTCCCTTCCCACAACGAGATATTCATTTGTACCAACAAAGTCCTTTTCAGCATAACAATATTTCTAATTCAGAAGAAAATGGTAAAGATTAAAAGGCAAATTCCATTTGTTTTCTTGTTTTTCGTTTTTTTAAATTCGGTCTTTGGGCAAACACCAGATGTTTTTAGATTGGAATATATGTTGATGCCAGAGAATAGTGGTGAAGTAGAAACGTCACGAATAAAATTAGTTTTGAATGTACCTTTAGCTGTTAGAGAAAAAAAGGATTATCTCGTTTTAGGTGCTGAGTATAATCGATATAATTTTGAAGTTCCAGATGATTTGTTCCCTAATTCTGGTGATTTAAATAAGTTTCATGTGGTTGATATTAACTTGGCTTATATGTATAAGCTTAGTGAAACATGGCGTTTAATAGGAGTTGTAACTCCAAGATGGTCATCTAATTTTGTAGAAGAGTTACAAGACGATGATTTTAATATGAATTATACAGTTGGCGCATATAAGAATATTAAAGATGTGGATAAGCCGTATATGTTGGTTTTGGGTATTTCATATAACGGCACCTCACCTATTGATGTTCCTTTGCCCTTTGTATATTTTGAAAAACGATTTCACCCAAACTGGGCCTATACTTTGGGGGCACCAAAATCTGGTATGAAGTACTTTACCAAGAAAGGGCATTTCTTTCAGACGGAAATATTTTTAGATGGGTATTATGTGAATATCCAAAACGATATTCTGTTGCCGGGTAACAATTTATCTACAGATGTTTCTTCTACGGCATTATTATTGACATTAGGTTATCAATACAAAATAACTAAAGATATGTCCGTTTACTTTATAGGTGGTCGTTCTATTTATCAAAATAGTGCATTACGTAATGAGGAAAGAGATGATATTTTTACTTTAAACGACGCATCGGGTCTATATTTTAGAACAGGAATAAGAATAGGAATTTAAAAAGCAGTTATGTCAAAGATATTAGTAATAGAAGATGAAGCAGCAATTAGAAGGGTATTGGTTAAAATTTTATCCGAAGAAAATGATGCCTACTCCGTAGAAGAAGCCGAAGACGGATTAAAGGGTATTGAGACTATAAAGAACAATGACTATGACTTAGTACTCTGCGACATAAAAATGCCAAAAATGGATGGTGTTGAAGTATTGGAAGCTGCTAGAAAAATCAAGCCAGAAATACCTTTTATCATGATTTCCGGTCATGGAGATTTAGATACTGCCGTAAATACAATGCGTTTAGGTGCTTTTGATTATATCTCTAAGCCACCAGATTTAAATAGATTGCTTACTACCGTTAGAAATGCACTGGATAGAAAAGTTTTGGTTGTAGAGAACAAGAACTTGAAGAAAAAGGTAAGTAAGAATTATGAAATGATCGGTGAGAGTAGCGAAATAGGTACTATCAAAGATATGATCGAGAAAGTGGCACCTACAGATGCCCGTGTTTTGATTACCGGGTCTAATGGTACCGGTAAAGAACTTGTAGCACATTGGCTACATGAAAAGAGCGCAAGAAGTTCAGGGTCTTTTATTGAAGTAAACTGTGCTGCAATACCTTCGGAATTAATAGAAAGTGAATTGTTCGGTCACGTAAAAGGTGCCTTTACATCTGCAGTTAAAGATAGAGCAGGTAAGTTTGAAGCCGCCAATAAGGGTACCATATTTTTAGATGAAATAGGTGACATGAGCCTTTCTGCACAAGCAAAGGTATTAAGAGCGTTGCAAGAAAGTAAAATATCTAGAGTTGGTACAGATAAAGATATAAAAGTTGATGTTCGTGTACTTGCAGCTACGAATAAAGATTTAAAGAAAGAGATTGAAGAAGGTAACTTTAGGGAAGATTTATACCACAGACTTGCCGTTATTCTTATTCAGGTACCGAGCTTAAATGATAGAAGAGATGATATCCCATTACTAATTGAGCATTTTTCTAAAAAAATTGCAGCAGAGCAAGGAATGGCTGGTAAAACTTTTTCAGAAAAAGCTATTAAACTATTAAAAGCTTATGACTGGACAGGGAATATTCGTGAACTTAGAAACGTTGTTGAAAGATTGATTATTCTTGGTGGTCAAGAGGTGTCAGAAGATGATGTTAAATTGTTTGCTAGTAAGTAGTTTAAATAATTAATTTTTAGTAGAACAATTGCCGATTTTATTTAAAGCTTCTTGGGTTATCTCTTTAGTGCGCAGATTATAGTATTTGCTACCTTCAGAGATATTCGGTTTCAGTAATTGTGCTTCACATTCATCGTAAATTCTGGTTGCAAAAGCTGTGGCGTCTTTGCAATTAACACTTTGAACAACTTTGTCTAAAGAAATGCGATATTTTTCTAAGGAATTATCGATGGTTTTAAACAAGTCTTTTTTATTTGAATTCGTTTTTACTGTTGTATTTTTTACATCAGAATTGGTATTTAAAGAAAGTGCGTCATTACCATATGCACTTTCATGGGTATCATGAGATTCCAATACCAAAATGGTATTATTAGTTAGTTCAATAGATTTGTTCAGATAAGTAATCGTACCTTCTAATGTAGTCGATTTTGTAGCAAGTGATAACACTTCCATATTTTCTAACATGCTTTCTTTGGCATATTTACAACCACATACATTTAATTGATTTTTAGATTTTTCTAATGCGCTTAATGCTTTATAAGCATAAAATCGAGCTTGATTAATATCTTGAGTAAGTAATGCGGCGCTTATCTGAGATTTTGCATAACCCATATTAGAATTTGCGTATTCACACTCTACATTCATACCGAATGAGGATAGCGAAAGTAGTGCGAGTGCACAGAAAAAAAAGATACTTTTCTTCATAAGTAGGTAATTTAGGTGCAAGATTTGGGATCTTACACCGATAAATTTATAAGCTTTACCTTGTTGAAAATATTATTTTCGATACAATACACATCAATCACGATTAACGGAATTTGTGAGAATATTATTACTTAGCTTTTAGTTCAGAATTAGTAATCATTAATATTATATTTTATATTTCAGAATGGATAAAATAAAAATAGACCATTACAGAACCAATAAAAATTTTAAGATATCGGATCATGAGACTTTTGAAGATTTTGGAAAGTCTGATAAAGAGCTTAAAAAAGAATTGTCAAAAATTAGGAGAGAACTTGGAGACTTTCAAGACACCATTTATGCCCATGGCAAATACAGTATTCTTGTATGCTTACAAGGTATGGATACTGCTGGTAAGGATAGTTTAATACGAGAGGTGTTTAAAGATTTTAATGTTAGTGGGGTAGAGGTACATAGTTTTAAGGTGCCTACAGAATTAGAATTAAGTCATAATTATTTGTGGCGCCATTATTTGGTGTTACCGGCGAAAGGTAAATTCGGAGTTTTTAATAGAACCCATTACGAAAATGTGCTAGTAACTAGAGTACACCCAGAATACATTTTAAATGAGCATATACCAGGTATACACACTGTAGACGATATAAACCAAAATTTTTGGGATAAAAGATTTAAACAAATTAATGATTTCGAACGCCACTTAGCTGAAAATGGTACTTTGATATTTAAGTTCTTTCTAAACTTATCAAAAGAAGAGCAGCGCCAACGACTATTAAGGCGGTTAGCTATTAAAGAGAAGCATTGGAAATTTTCTCCGGGAGATTTAAAGGAACGTAAATTATGGGATAGTTACCAAAGTTGCTACGAAGAAGCTATTTCGAAAACTACCCATGATCACGCGCCATGGTTTGCGGTGCCTGCAGATAATAAAAAGGCAACACGTATAATAGTGGCATCTATACTATTGGAATCGTTAAAAAAATACAAAGATATCAAAGAGCCTATGCTGAGCGAAAAAATAATGGCTAATTTAGACAGCTATGAAGAACAATTACAAAGTGAACAGTAAACTTGCTTTATTTTTTGTCATTGCTTTCACATATGTGGGGCTTTCACAACATACGGATCAAGAACAGATAAAGAAAATTTATGACACTGCCCTTACAGAAGGTTCTGGTTATGGTTGGTTAAACTACTTGTCTAATCAAATTGGTGGGCGGCTATCTGGTTCTATTCAAGCGCAGCAAGCTGTAGATTATACAAAGGCTCAATTAGATTCATTAGGGGTTGATAAAGTTTGGCTACAACCGGTCATGGTACCAAAATGGGTAAGGGGTACTCCAGAATTTGCATATTTCGAGACCTCACCTGGTACGACTACTAATATAGCCATTTGTGCACTTGGTGGTTCGGTGGCAACACCTTCAACGGGTGTTAAAGCAAAAGTTATTGAAGTAGAAGGTATAGAACAATTGGCAGAATTGGGTAAAGAGGAGATAAAAGGTAAAATTGTCTTTTTTAATAAACCTATGGATGCTACTCAAATCGATACTTTTAGTGCTTATTCTAATTGTGTTGATCAACGTTATGCAGGGGCTAAGGAAGCTTCTAAATATGGTGCTTTAGGTGTAATTGTTAGGTCTATGAATTTACGTTTAGACGATTATCCACATACAGGTTCAATGAGTTATGGTGATCAAACAGTTTCAGAAAGAATACCTGCAGCTGCAATCAGTACAAACGCCGCAGAGCTATTGAGCACATCTTTGAAATTAGATTCTGAAATTAATTTTTACTTCAAACAGAATTGTAAACAATTCAATGATGTAGAGTCATATAATGTTATTGGGGAAATTAGAGGAACAACTAAACCAGAAGAAGTTATCGTAGTCGGTGGTCATTTAGATTCTTGGGATTTAGGTGATGGCTCGCATGACGATGGTGCAGGTTGTGTACAAAGTATGGAGGTGCTTAATCTTTTCAAGAAAACTGGTTATAAACCAAAACGTACTGTTCGTGTAGTTTTATTTATGAACGAAGAAAATGGATTAAGAGGCGGTAATAAATATGCCGAAGTTGCAAATGCTAAAAATGAAAAGCACATATTCGCTTTAGAAAGTGATTCTGGCGGATTTACTCCTCGCGGATTTACATTTGAAAGCTCTGATAAAGATTTTCAGAAAGTACTAGAATGGAAAAGTCTTTTTGAACCCTACTTGGTACACTATTTTGTAAAAGGATTTAGTGGTGCAGATATTGGTCCGTTAAAAAAAGAAGGATTGGTATTGGCAGGTCTGCGACCAGATTCTCAACGTTATTTTGATCATCACCATGCAGAGAACGATACCTTTGAGCATGTAAATAAAAGAGAGCTTCAATTAGGAGCTGCATCTATGGCAAGTTTAATATACTTGGTAGATAAATACGGATTTTAATTTCTACTATATTTGCTATAATAGTAACGAAATCAATTTGTGTTTTTGAAAATCATGAAATGTTCAAATCGTTAAATTTCTTTACCTTTGCCAGATACTAAAAAAATAAAAATGGAAGACGGAATTTACGCCAAGTTCAATACAAATAAAGGCGAAATACTAGTAAAATTAACTCACGATAAAACTCCTGGTACTGTAGGTAACTTTGTAGCTCTTGCAGAGGGTGACAAAGAGAATAGTGCTAAAGGTAAAGGTGAACCTTATTATAATGGTTTAAAATTTCATAGGGTTATTCCAGATTTTATGGTTCAAGGAGGTTGCCCTCAAGGTACAGGGACAGGTGATGCTGGCTATAAATTCGATGATGAATTTCATCCAGAGTTAAAGCATGATACTCCTGGTGTTCTTTCTATGGCAAATGCCGGTCCTGGAACCAATGGAAGCCAATTTTTTATTACTCACGTACCAACACCATGGTTAGATAACAAGCATACTGTTTTTGGTCATGTAGAGGCTGGTCAGGAAGTTGTGGATGCTATAGTGCAAGATGACGTTATTGAATCTTTAGAAATTGTTAGAGTTGGTGATGCAGTACAGAAGTGGGATGCATTAAAGGCTTTTGAGGATTTCAATGCTTCAGGTGAGGCAAGATTGGCTGCAGAAAAAGCACAGCAAGAAGCTGAACTTGATAAAGTAGCGGCAGGTTTTGATACTACACCATCAGGACTTCGTTATAAAATGATCCAGAAAGGTAATGGAGCTAAAGCTGTTAAAGGTGAGAAAGTTTCTGTGCATTACGAAGGTTCTCTTTTAAATGGTCAAGTATTCGATTCATCTTACAAACGGAACTCTCCTATAGATTTTCAATTAGGAATTGGTCAAGTTATCCCTGGTTGGGATGAAGGTATTTCTTTATTACAAGTTGGTGATAAGGCACGTTTTGTAATTCCTTCTGATCTAGCTTATGGATCTGCAGGTGCAGGCGGAGTGATACCACCAAACGCTACACTGATCTTTGATGTAGAATTAATGAAGGTAGGTTAAGAAACCTAACTGCTTTAAA
The DNA here is from genome assembly GCF_045063735.1 of Maribacter sp. Asnod1-A12. NCBI lineage: Bacteria > Pseudomonadati > Bacteroidota > Flavobacteriia > Flavobacteriales > Flavobacteriaceae > Maribacter > Maribacter sp. Asnod1-A12. The sequence goes on along the minus strand of NZ_JBEFNZ010000006.1, from coordinate 224,459 downwards.
ATAATAATAAACACCTATATCATTTTGATATGGGTGTTTTTTTTTGATGTTTACTTTTTACGAGTAACGAAACTGCCTAAGAGCAAAATAACGTTAACTACCATCAAAACTAAAAATACGGTCAAAAATGTGGTCATAAATACATGGTTAAGGTCGGGGAACCGTTCTTGTTTAATCAATAGATATGTATTTATATAAAAGGTTGCGTTTAGGTTGAACATTTTTTTAAAAAAAATATAGGCACAATAAAAACCCGAACCAATTGGTCCGGGTTTTATACTATAAAAAAGTTAAATCGTTACCTAGTCAATTACTTTCACATTAACGGCGTTTAATCCTTTTTTACCTTGTTGTAGTTCAAATTCTACAACATCACCTTCACGAACTTCATCGATTAAGCCAGAAATGTGTACAAAATGATCTTCGTTTGAACCATCTTCAGTGATAAATCCGTAACCTTTAGAATCATTGAAGAATTTTACTGTTCCTTTACTCATAATAGAAAAATTAAATATTAATTAAAGAGCGAAGATAGTTTTTTTTTGTTTAAAAACTTAAAATCTTCTACGTTATCTTATAGTTAACAAATTTATTCTAATGTATTGAGAATGAACTTGTTTTTAAGATTATGCAGTTGGGTCTGGAGTCATTCTTAAATACGGTTTTACCTCTGTAACTCCTTTTGAAAAAATGCCTTTTGCATCATCGGTTGATATAGCCGGACTCACTACTACATCCTTGCCATGCTCCCAATTTGCTGGTGTTGCAACTTTATGATTCGCTGTAAGTTGTAAGGAATCTACTACTCTTAATAGCTCGTAAAAGTTTCTTCCGGTAGAAGCTGGGTAAGTCAATGTTAGTTTCACGGTTTTGTCTGGTGCAATAATAAATACAGAACGCACTGTAAGATTATTATCTGCATTTGGGTGAATCATGTCATATAAATCAGATACTTTTTTATCCTCATCTGCAATAATTGGAAAATTTACCACTGTATTTTGCACTTCGTTGATATCCTTGATCCATTCAGCATGTGAAGCTGCACCATCCACGCTTAATGCTATCATTTTTACATTGCGCTTGTCAAACTCATCTTTGAATTTAGCTGCGGTACCTAATTCTGTTGTACATACCGGAGTAAAATCTGCTGGGTGAGAAAATAAAATTCCCCAACTATCACCTAAGTAATCGTAAAAGTTGATGGTCCCCATTGAGCTATCTGCTGTGAAATTAGGTGCTTTGTCACCCAAACGTATTGTTGCCATATTGATATATTTTTATGTATTTAATATTATATCCTATAAAATTAGTAGATTAATTAGCTTTGTCTAAAGTTTTTGGGTTAAAAGTCTATTAAAATTTTCTACTTTTAGTTTATGGAAGATTTAGAAAAATTACGATATCCGATTGGTCATTTTGAGTGTCCCGAAAATATTTCTGATGAGAATATAAAGCAATGGATAAATGCGTTGGAAACATTACCGCAACGGTTAGTTAATTTGGTCAGTGATTTTTCTGAATCTCAATTAGAAACTCCCTACCGTGAAGGTGGTTGGACGGTAAGGCAAGTAATTCATCATATAGCAGATAGTCATCATAATAGTTACATACGCTTTAAATGGGCATTGACAGAAAATACTCCGGTTATTAAAGTTTATGAAGAAAAATTGTGGAGTGAACTTATTGATGCCAAGACAGCACCCATAGCTCTTTCACTTTCCTATTTAACGGCTTTGCATGCTAAATTGGTTTACATGTGCGAAAGACTAACGCCAGACGATTTAAAGAGAAGTTATATTCATCCGGAGGGCAATGTTAATGTATCTGTAGCAAAAAATATTGGTAAATATGCATGGCATGGAAACCATCATTTTGCACATATTAAAACCTTGGCTGAGCGTAAAGGTTGGTAAGAAATTTATAAGATTTTTTTTAGGAGGTACATAGGTTTTTCGTCTTCAATAACATTGCTAAATGGCACTTGGGTTATGGCTGCTATTTTAAAAGAATGTTTTTGATAAAATGGTAGCGCCATTCCTTTTTGCATAGATTCTAAAAAGATTACTTTTTTAGCGTTGTTCTTGGCAATTTTTTCAACGAACTGCAAGCTTTTAGCACCTATGCCTTTTCCTGAATATTCGTTGAGTATATAGATTTTGTCAAGGTACAAAGCATCAGCTCTGCTAAACTCTTGTAGTTTTTTGTGTAAGGTGATTTTTAACAAACCTACATATTCGGATTCTATTTTAATTACATATAAAATGGTATCCTGATTTTTTTCTTCCTGTAGTAAAACCTCTTTCGTAAAGCTATTTTCTATATATGTTTTGGTATTGCCATTGGGCCATAAATGTGTGTAATGTTGATTATAGGCTTTCGTGCCTATGTGAATATAGGTGTTGTAAAGTTCTGGTTTCAGTTGTTCAAACTGAATATTATTCTCCATAATTTGAAATGAAAATTTTATTGATTACTAGATTTCCATTTAATATTACAACCTATGCTAGGCTTTTGATTTGGGTCTATATCTTCACCTTTTAAAAGATTTTCAATGGCATTTCTGAGGTCTTTACCGGTTAATGGTAAACCATTTCCTGGTCTAGAATCATCTAACTGACCACGGTAAACTAATTTTAACTCTCTGTCAAAAAGGAAAAAATCAGGGGTGCAGGCGGCATCGTATTTTTTTGCAATAGATTGGTCTTCATCATATAGGTATGGGAAAGTGTAATTTTCAGCTTTAGCCTTTATCCGCATATAATGTGGACCATCTTCTGGGTAGTTTTCAACATCATTGCTCGAAATAGCTATAAAGTGAATTCCTTTTTTCTGATATTCAATAGCCATTTTAGTGATTTCTGGATTCACATGAATTACAAAGGGGCAATGGTTGCAGATAAACATGATCATTGTTCCCTTATGACCGTTTAAAGCGTGCAAATTCATGGTTTTTTTACTTACAGTATCTAACAGACTAAATTCTGGTGCTACCGTACCCAATGCCAACATTTTGCTTTCCGTTCTTGCCATATCAACTAATAATTTATGGTACTAAGTTAAGGATTATATTAAGCTTGTCTTTCCTTTATAATATTCAAAAACCTTTAAAAATTTCAAAAATGAAAAATTCATATATTTCTTTATCCAACGCAATTAAAGCATTGCAAGATGAGGGCTACACGGAAGATTTTAACTTGTGTGATGCTGGTGTAGAAAATAAAAGCAAGAAAAACATACATACTGCAACCGAATTAGAGGTTGTAAAATTTTATCGTTTTGAGGGTATGAGCAACCCAGATGACAATACCATCTTATATGTTATTGAAACTAGTACTGGTGAAAAAGGTCTTTTGGTAGATGCATACGGAATGTATGCGGGCAATGTACCTAAAGATATGATAGAAAAGCTTAAATTGAGCTGATGAAAGATACTATTACTTGGCAAGATTTCAGTAAGATCGATATGAGAGTGGGTACAATTATAGATGTGCTCGATTTTCCGGAGGCTAGAAATCCCTCATATAAATTACATATAGATTTTGGTGATGAAATAGGGGTTAAAAAAACATCTGCTCAAATAACGGAAAAGTACAAGAAAGAAGACCTTGTAGGACTTCAAGTAACAGCTGTTATTAATTTTCCTAAAAAGCAAATTGCCAATTTTATGAGTGAATGTCTTATATTGGGAGCTGTAGAAAATAGTTCTGTGGTGCTTCTTCAACCGCAAATGAAAGTGCCAAACGGATTAAAAATCTCCTAGATATTTGACTGATAATATTTTAGATACCATTCATATTAATTTTGATTCGGGTTCTCTTTGGATGATGAACCTTGTTTTAAGTTTGGTCATGTTTGGCGTAGCTTTAGAGATTTCAGTTTCAGATTTTAAACCTTTGTGGCAAAAGCCCAAAGCGTTGTTGTTGGGTTTAACTAGTCAGTTTGTTTTACTACCGGCTTTGACTTTTTTATTGGTGCTTATAATTGAGCCTTTACCAAGCATCGCCCTTGGTATGTTTATGGTTGCGGCCTGCCCTGGTGGTAATATTTCTAATTTTATATCCTACTTATCTAAAGCCAATACGGCATTGTCCGTAAGTCTTACCGCTATTGCTACTATGTTAGCGGTTGTAATGACACCCTTAAATTTTCATTTCTGGTCCATGCGCTATGAGCCTAGTGCAGGTTTAATTCAAAATATTTCAATAGCGCCTTTAGAGATGATCAAACTGGTTTTTTTATTACTGGGGCTGCCTTTGATTTTAGGTATGTACGTAAATTATAAGAAACCAAAATTGGCATTGAAAATAGCAAAGAAACTAAAAATAGTATCGTTGGTGTTTTTTATTAGTTTGGTATTTATAGCGCTATTTAATAACCGTGTTATTTTTATGGATTATGTACTTTATGTTTTTTGGATCGTATTAATTCATAACCTTATTGCATTTTCTACGGGTTATAGTCTTGGTAGATTATTTAAATTACCGGTAGATAGTCTTAGGTCAATAACCATTGAAACCGGAATTCAGAATTCTGGTTTGGGTTTACTTTTGATTTTCACCTTTTTTGATGGATTAGGGGGAATGGCGCTTCTTGCCGCATTCTGGGGGATTTGGCACATAGTTTCGGGATTAATTTTAGCTGCTTTCTGGAATAGAAAACCAGTTACTAAAGAGACTATAGCGTGAGCGGATTATTGTATTCTTTGGTTAAGATTGTTGTAAAAACCGGACTGTACGGTTATCATAAGAAAATCGTCGTTTCTGGGCTGGAGAATATTCCTAAAGATAAGTCTGTAATGTTTTTACCTAATCATCAAAGTGCACTTATAGACGTTTTGTTAATTGCAACAGATTGTAATAGAAAACCTTATTTTCTAACTAGATCAGATGTTTTTAAGGGTAAATTTTTAAAACGTATGTTCTCTTATTTTCAAATGCTACCTATTTATAGAATGCGCGATGGTAGAGATACACTTTCTAATAACGATGCTATATTTAATTCATGTGCAGAAATCTTAAATAGGGGAGAAGCTCTACTTTTATTTCCAGAGGCAAATCATAATCTTAAGCGATCAGTTAGAACTTTAAGCAAGGGCTTTACAAGAATTTTGATACGCACTTTTGAATTATACCCAGATGTAGATGTTCAACTAATACCTGTAGGTTTAAATTACAAGCATGCCGCTCATTTTCCTGATGAGGTTGCAATACATTATGGAGCCCCAATTTCAGCTAAGAGTTTTTATGATTCAAAAGACCTGAATAAAACAAGTTTTGATATGAAGCGGGAAGTTTCTGAGCGACTGAAGAAATTAACCGTTCATATTCCAAATGATAGAGGAGAGTATGAAATGATTTTATATCGATTAAATGTTGAGAACGCAGACTTTCTAAATCCTGTGTTAACGAATGAAAAAATTGAATCATACTTTCATGAAGAGCAGCGATTATCTAATGACATTATACCCAGACAACAAAAGCGAAATTTATTCAAGTTTTTATTTACTGTTATAAATTTTCCTGTTGTTCTTATTTGGAGGATATGGTTGAAACCAAAAGTACCTGAAGATGAGTTTATGGGTACGTTTAGATTTGCCGTGGCTATACTATTTTATCCTATTTATATAGTTTTACTTTTTGCGGTATTATCAATGGCTTTTACTGTAAATGTGGCCGTAATTATTGTGAGTATGTTGATTTTAATAAATATAGGGTTGGTAAAGTTTGGTTTGTGATGATATTTAAATTGGCACAAAAAAAACGACCCTTATTTAGGGTCGTTAATTTTTAAATTTCATTTTTAAGATTATATATCTTCAAAACTTACATCTGTAAAACTAGATGCACTTGTAGATGTGTTTTCTGCAGGTACTTCAACTTCTACCTCTTCTTTTTTGAAATCTTTTTGATGTCTCTCAGAAATTACTTCAGAACCTTTTTCATTAATGATAAAATCCATCATTTCTTCAACATTTTCCTTAAAGGCGTCGAAGTCTTCTTTGTATAAATAAATTTTGTGTTTTTTGTAATGGAATGATCCATCGTCATGTGTAAATTTCTTACTTTCTGTAATGGTCAAATAGTAATCCCCAGCCTTTGTACTTCTTACATCGAAAAAATACGTTCTTCTACCTGCGCGTAAAACTTTGGAGTGAATTTCTTCCTGATCTGATAAATCTCTTTCGCTCATTTCTAATGTTTAGTGTCGTTATACTATCAAAAATGAAAAAAAAAACGCTATCCGACAACAATTTTCTAACTTTCTTTCTCTGAGAGCTGTTTGTGATAGAGGTCCTTATAATATCCTTCTTGGGTATTTAATTCGTCGTGTGTACCTTCTTGAATAAGTCTACCATCATCTAAAACTAAGATTTTATCTGCATTTTTAGCTGAAGAAACTCTGTGGCTTACAATTAATGTAGTTCTATTCTTAGAAGCTTTTTTAAGGTTGTTCAAGATTTCTTCTTCGGTTTCTGTGTCAACAGCAGAAAGGCAATCATCGAATAAATATATCTGTGGTTTTTTTATTAACGCTCTTGCAATGGAAACCCTTTGTTTTTGTCCGCCACTAAGGGTTATTCCTCTTTCACCTAATACGGTATCGTATTTTTTAGAGAAACCCATTATATTTTCATGAACTACTGCATCTTTTGCAATTGCAATTATTTCTTCATCAGTAGCATCATTTTTTCCGAATTTAATATTGTTCTTTATACTATCAGAAAATAAAAAAGCATCTTGTGGTACGGCTCCAATAGATTGTCGTAAACAAGTTAAATCTATATTTTTTATGGGTTCGTCATCTATTAATATTTCGCCAGATGTGGTATCATATAATCGTGCAACTAAATCTAAAATAGTTGATTTACCTGATCCAGTTTTACCAATTACCGCTGTTGTCTCGCCCTCATTTATAGTAAAAGATAAATGCTTAAGCGCATTGATGTTAGTATCTTGATAAGTGAAATCAACATCTTTAAATTCAATTTTACCTTTTACATTATGTTCATGTGTCGGTATATTTTTTATTTCAGATTCTTGATTTAAAAATTCGTTTATACGTTCTTGACTAGCTGCTGCTCTTTGTACTATAGAGGTGAGCCATCCTACAATAGCAACCGGCCAAGTTAGCATGTTTACATAAAGTATAAATTCTGCAATAAGGCCTACTTCGATTTCGCCGGCTAGGTATTGTTTGCCCCCAATGTAAATCACTAAAATATTACTGATACCTATTAATAGAATCATTAATGGGAAGAACCAAGCATTTACCTTTGCTAGATTTATGCTTTTTTCTTTTCCTTCAATAGCAAGTTTTTCTAAATCTTCATTGGTTTGTGGTTCTAAAGCGTATGCCTTTATTACCGATACACCAGAAAAAATTTCTTGTGTAAAAGTTGATAATGTAGACAAATATTGCTGTACAATAGTACTGCGTTTGTGAATTACCTTGCTTATTTGGTAAATTAAAACAGATAAAAAAGGTAGCGGTAGTAGCGTGTAAGCTGCTAAGGTTGGTGCTTTTATAAACATTAAAGGTATTAAGAAAGAAAACAAAGTCAGTGTTTGTATACCATACATAATAGCAGGACCAGCATACATGCGTACTTCATTTACATCTTCACTAATTCTATTCATAAGATCTCCTGTTCTATTTTTCTTATAGAAGTTAAGACTCAATTTTTGATAGTGTTCGAATATTTCATTCTTTAGATCGTATTCTATGTATCGTGAAATATTAATTATTAATTGACGCATTAAAAAAGTAAAGAAACCAGATAGTAAAGCAGCACCTACTATAATTAGAATGTATTCCATTAACAAATCTTGAGCAGTAGATTTCTCTATTTCTTCTTTTATATACTTCTCAACAATAGTGATAGAATTATTCACATACGAAGGCATAATCAATTGAAATAGCCTCGCTATTATAGTAATGATGATTCCGAAAAAAAGCTTAAGCCAGTATTTTTTAAAGTATTTATTTAGATGCTTAAGTTCTTTCATAGGTAGTTGAAAAGAGGATAGTGTAAATTTATGATGGCAAATATAGTTTTTTGACCTAAAACGATATGTTATAAATAAGCTAAGATAAATACGATTGCTATTGTGACCCTTTAAATAGATACTTACCTTTGCGGCTTTAAATCTCGATTAGCGAGGTTTAAAGCTACGAGGGCTTGCCCCGAGGTTATTTACTAATAATTAAATAAGTTCTTTCAAATGCTTACAAGAAGGCACATTAGGGTAAAGGTAATGCAGAGTATTTACGCTCTAATTCAGTCTAAGGACGATTCGTTACAGAAACAAGAGAAGTTTTTAAAGGTAAGCATAGAGAATACCTATACGTTGTATTTATTATGGTTAAGTCTTTTTGTAGAAATACAAAAAAGGGCTGCAGACCAAATTTCTTTATCTGCTAACAAATATATTAGTGATAAAAAGACAGCATTTCCCAATCCTAAAAAGTTTATTCAAAACAGATTGTTATTACAAATTGTTGAGAATAAAACCTTAGAAGAAGAGCTTACTCATAGAAAATTAGATAATTGGTATTTGAACGAAGAGTATGTGAAGCTAATCTATAAAGAGATTTTAGAGAGCAATGCATACCACGAGTATATGTCTTCGCCAGAAAGCGATTATACTGCAGATAAAGAGTTGGTGATGACATTGTTCAAGAACATAATTGCACCAAATGAAAAAATCTACGACTATTTCGAAGATGATAAGTTAACGTGGGTAGATGATATACCAATTGTGAACACTTTTGTTTTAAAGCATTTTAAGAAAGCAAAATTAACGCACCCGGAATCTTACTTTTTACCAAGCTTGTTGAAAGATGATGAAGATATGACATATGCCATGCAATTACTGTCAAGAACATTGTTGAAGAACGATGCACTCGAAAAAGAAATAGAAGGAAAAACACCAAATTGGGATAAGGATCGTATTGCTGGTATTGATAGCATCTTATTAAAAATGGCTATTTGCGAGTTATTACATTTTCCCTCTATACCAGAAAGGGTAACTATAAATGAGTATTTAGAAATTGCCAAAGAATACTCTACTCCGAAAAGTAGCATTTTTATAAATGGAATTCTCGATAAGCTTACTAAAGAATACAGATCAGAAGGAAAGCTTAACAAAATGGGTAGGGGGCTATTATAAAAATATTTTATAATTTTACAATTAATCGATAAATCTAAAATAGTATGAAAAAAATTGTTCTAATCGTTGGTCTAGTATCAATGGTAGCTTTTACTTCTTGTAAAGACAACGCATCAAGTAAAATTAAAACCGATAATGTAGCAGAAGCTGCGGTAAGAGATGAGGCTGCTAAAGCAGTACCTGTAATGTCTTTTGAAAAGGCAGAGCATGATTTTGGTACAATTGAGCAAGGTACTCCACAAGAGACCGTATTTACATTTACCAATACTGGTAATGCTCCCTTAATTATCACTGACGCTAAAAGTAGCTGTGGTTGTACAGTTCCTAATCCTCCAAAAGAGCCTATTGCACCGGGTGCAACAGGAGAGTTGAAAGTTAATTTCAATGGATCAGGTCAAAACCAGGTAACTAAAACAATTACTGTTACAGCAAATACAGAAAAAGGTTCTGAACTTTTAAGAATTAAAGCTTTCGTTAACCCAAAAGGAGCAGCTCCATTAGGACCTGTTAAATAATTATAACTTACAGATATACCAAAAATGGGTGATATAGGGCAGTTTCTTCCGATGATTTTGATTTTTGTGGTCGCATATTTTTTTATGATAAGACCTCAAATGAAAAGACAAAAGGATGAAAAGAAGTTTTCGGCAGAATTAAAACGTGGTGATCGTGTTATTACCAAGAGTGGTCTGCACGGAAAAGTAGTAGATTTGAATGATAAGGATACTTCTTGTGTATTGGAAACAATGGCAGGGAAGTTAAAGTTTGATAGATCTGCCATATCCATGGAAATGAGCGCTAAGTTAAACGCTCCAGAAAAGAAATAACTTTTTCTGAATTCATATAAAAAAACACCGATGGAAACATCGGTGTTTTTTTTGTTTTTAATTTTAAGATAATAGCTTACTTCTTGTATTGGTCATGCAGTCCTCTACCTGCTATTATCAATGGAATTATCTTTTCTAATCTAGATAGTTTAGTTTTTTCTTGTTTTGCAGTTGTAATGTACTCGGCATAGTCTTTCTGTTTGGAATAGCTTAATTTGTCAAAAGCGGTTTTTATGTCATCATTGTTTTCAAGCGCAATAGATAAGTGAACGGGAATTACAATTTTAGTTTTAGGTTTTTTCTCAACCTTTACCTGTAAACCTTTCTTTTGATTTGCTATAGCCTCATTTATATAAGATGTAATGTCTTTTTTATCAATACCTTCAAGTGAAGTAAATTTCCAGTGACGCATTGCCATGGTTTTGCCTTCTTGTGCATTTTCTAAAACCTTTTTAGGATCACTTAAAAAGACGCCGTTAAAAAACCAGATGCCAAAGTGATTTTTGAATTTGTTTATGGCGATGACATTTTTATTATTGATTATATAGGTAGGGAAACTCCATTTGTAGGTTTCCGTCATACCGCAGTCTAAAGCAAGGGCTCTTAATTGGGCTACACCATTTTTATATTGATGTGCTTCATTATAAAACAAATCTAATTTCTCTTGCTTTTCCATCGTATTATTGATTTGCCGTCAATTCACAAATGCGCACAATTACTTCTACCGCTTTTTGCATGCTCTCTACAGATACATATTCATATTTACCATGAAAGTTATGTCCGCCAGCAAAAATGTTAGGGCAGGGTAAGCCCATATAGCTTAGTTGAGAACCATCTGTACCACCTCTAATCGGTTTAATAATCGGTTTTACACCAACATCTTCCATAGCCTTTTTAGCAGTCTCTACAATATGAAAAACAGGTTCTACCTTTTCTTTCATATTAAAATATTGGTCATTTAATTCTAGTTCAATACAATTGTCAAACTCATTATTATAGTTTTTAACAATATCTTGTACTAATTCTTTTCGTTTGTTAAAATGCTTCAAATCGTGATCTCTAATAATGAGTTCTACCGTTGCATTTTCAATTTCTCCATCAAAGTGATGCACGTGAAAAAAGCCTTCTCGACCATTGGTTTCTTCCGGCACTTCGTGTTTTGGTAAATCGCTGATAATCTTATTAGCGATTAAAAGAGCATTTACCATTTTACCTTTTGCATAACCTGGGTGTACACTTTTTCCTTTCACGGTAATTTTGGCACCTGCTGCATTGAAGTTTTCATATTCTAATTCGCCAATTTGGCTCCCATCCATTGTATATGCCCATTCTGCACCAAATTTTTTCACATCAAATTTATGGGCGCCACGACCAATTTCCTCATCTGGTGTAAAACCAACTCTTATAGTTCCATGCTTTATTTTAGGATTTTTGATCAAATATTCCATGGCGGTAACAATTTCTGTAATACCCGCTTTATCATCTGCACCTAATAGCGTAGTACCGTCTGTAGTAATAATTGTTTGACCGATGTATTGTAATAAATCGTCAAAATATGATGAGGATAGAACGATGTCCTTTTCTTTGTTTAGTACGATGTCTTTTCCATCATAGTTTCTAATAATCTGCGGATTTACGTTCGTACCTGAAAAATCTGGTGACGTATCAAAATGAGAAATAAAACCAATGGTAGGTACTTCATGATCAACATTAGAAGGTAAGGTTGCCATGATATATGCATTCTCATCTATAGTAACATCTGTCATGCCTATAGCGCGTAACTCATCAACTAGTTTATTGGCTAAATTCCATTGCTTTTCTGTGCTTGGTGTGGTCTCTGATGATGAATCGCTCTGTGTGTCAATAGTAAGGTAACTAATGAAACGGTCTATAATATGCTGCATGCTAAATGTGTTTTATCAAAAATAAGCTTATATATTGTAATTTTGTAAACGTAATATTCTATAAATACAATGTTGATGAAATTTAGGTATGTGGTAATGATGGCTTTTCTTTTGTTCATTGCAAATGTAAATGCACAGGCAGATTGTATTCTTGGGGTTGGTGTAACGAGCGATTCTATAATTTCAGATATTTTTCAATTGAATGATATGCAAAAAGAAAAATTAGAGAGTTTTAGCGGAGAAGTAAAATATCGAAATGATATTTTAAGTAATGAATTAGAAAATGTAAAGAGTAGACACCCGCAAAGTAGTGTTGAGGAACTACGTCAATTGGCCGGTAAGTATAAGGTGGTAATGGATAGTATGGCTAGAGTTCAAGAAATGATTGATAAAAGAATGTTGGCATTGTTCAATTCAAATCAGTATAAATTATACTTGTCGTTATGTAAAGAAGCTTCTCGTTCAGCATATATTATCACTCCTGCGGTATATACAGACAGTATACCTAACGAAAACAGATAAAATATTGCTTAACTTTCTCATTTACAGTTTGTACTTTTGCGGCTTATAAATTAGATACATGTACAGGCTTTTTATTAGACCTCTTTTATTTCTTCTCGATCCAGAAAAAGTTCATCACATTAGTTTTTCAAGTATTAAGTTTTTTTCCAAAATAGGTCTGTCAGGACTTATTAAATCTATGTTCGTTGTTGAGGATAAGCGTTTGGAACGTGAGCTTTTTGGTTTGAAATTTAAAAATCCCGTTGGTTTGGCCGCCGGCTTTGATAAAAATGCTGTTTTATATAACGAACTTTCTGATTTCGGATTCGGATTCGTAGAGATAGGTACATTGACGCCTAAGCCTCAGGAGGGGAACCCTAAGAAGAGATTATTCCGTTTAAAAGAAGATAAGGCTATCATTAACCGAATGGGGTTTAATAATCACGGCGTTTTTGAAGCTGTAGAGAATTTAAAGAAAAATCATAAAGTACTTATAGGTGGTAATATAGGTAAGAACAAAGTGACACCTAATAATGAAGCCATCAAAGATTACCTCATTTGTTTTGATGCACTATTTGATCATGTAGATTATTTTGTTGTTAATGTCAGTTCGCCGAACACGCCTGGTTTACGAGAGTTACAAGATAAAGAGCCGTTAACGGCATTATTAAACGAGCTCCAATTAGAGAACGCTAAACAAAGTAACCGTAAATCGACAGTTCGTAAACCTATTTTATTGAAAATAGCTCCTGATCTTACAGATAGTCAGTTATTAGATATTATTGAGATTGTAAAAACTACATCTATTGATGGTATTATAGCTACTAATACGACCATTTCTAGAGAGAATTTAAAATCTCATGCTCTTTTAACCGAAGAGGTGGGTGGGTTAAGTGGTGTTCCTTTAAAAGAGAGAAGTACCGAGGTAATTAGATTTTTAGCAGAGAAGAGTAATAAAGCATTTCCGATTATTGGTGTAGGTGGCATTAATTCTGCTGAAGATGCCATTGAAAAACTAGAAGCTGGTGCAGATTTAGTTCAATTATGGACAGGCTTTGTATATGAGGGTCCGGCTTTGGTGAAAGAAATAAATAAGGCGCTAATAGAAAAGGCTGCCGTTTAATTTTTGCCAAGAAATTATAAAACATAAATGCCCTTACGCAATCTGTGTATGGGCATTTTATATTTATGAGATTTGAATTTAAGGCTTTGTCCAGTAATCAACTACAAAGACGTCATCTAAAAACGGAGTCAGTATGGCACCAAACGCTTTATGGTCTGGATGTGGTAAATAGATAGCGCGGGCTTCTTCACCTTCAAATGTTAGAAAAAAGGCATGTGTAAAGCCTTTGTTTAAACCTTCTGGGCTATTATTCAGTCCCCATTCATAACCTTTTATTTGTTCTATTTTTGACTGTAGTGCGCTAAATGCATCTTCTACTGTTTTTATTTGTTCGGCAGTCGTTCCTTCTTTGAACTTAAAAAAAACGGTATGTCTTAAAAGACTGTCGGTTTTATTCATTTTTATCATTGTAATGTTTTCATCTGTTTTAGCAAAAGCATTTGACATAAACGAAATACTAATTAATAATAGGAAAAAATTGATTTTCATAATGTGTTGTTTTTTGAACAAGATATTAAAAATAGGTGTAATTCATTGTTATTCGTAATTTTCCGTTTGAACTATGATCCTCTAAATTGAATTACGATATTTTATTAGCATTTTCAATGGCAACATTTGTTCTGGCACTTTCGCCGGGACCCGATAATATCTTTGTATTAATACAAAGTATTAGTAACGGAAAAAAATACGGGTTAGCGGTGGTTGCAGGTCTAATGACAGGTTGTTTAGTACATACCACTTTGTTGGCATACGGGGTTTCTGCAATTATTAAGAATAACCCTGCCTTATTTACTTTTATAAAAATGTTCGGAGCGGCTTACTTACTGTATTTAGCTGTAATGGTGTATAGAGGTGGAGATGCTATCTCTATTGCCGGAGAAACAAAAAATAAAAAAAGTTTAGGTTCCTTATATAAACAGGGTTTTATAATGAACGTATTGAACCCCAAGGTAACGATATTCTTTCTAGCGTTTTTCCCTGGCTTTCTATTTTCAGATTCTTTAAGCAACGTTATACAATTTTATACCTTGGGTTTTTTATTTATAATGGTTTCTTCAGTTGTTTTCGGTGCTATTGCAGTATTATCCGGTCAAATCTCTAATTATCTAACAGCTAATAACAGAACCGGATTTCTTTTAAAATGGGGTCAAATTATTGTCTTTATCGGTATTGCTGTTTATTTATTAATTGGGTAGTTTATTTGAATTATTAATAGGAGATACTTGTTTAGAGTTTGTATTTTTACGAAATGTCTAACGCAAAGATCAAATTAGTAGAATGCCCTAGAGATGCCATGCAAGGTATTAAGACATTTATCCCTACTGATGAAAAAGTGAGATATATTCAGTCATTATTGGGTTGCGGTTTTGACACCTTAGACTTTGGAAGCTTTGTTTCGCCAAAAGCGATACCACAAATGGTTGACACTGCAGAGGTGTTGTCCAAGTTAGATTTGTCTAAAACAAATTCTAAATTACTTTCTATAGTGGCAAACATCCGTGGCGCACAAGATGCGGTTACACACCCTGAAATTGACTACCTAGGTTTTCCATTTTCTATTTCAGAAAATTTTCAAATGCGAAATACGCATAAGACCATTGCGCAGTCCGTAGAAACTTTGCAGGAGATATTTAACTTAGCGGATGCCGCTAATAAAGAGGTAGTAACCTATATTTCTATGGGATTTGGTAACCCTTATGGCGATCCTTGGAATGTTGACATTGTAGGGGAGTGGACAGAGAAGTTAGCAAAAATGGGAGCTAAAATATTATCGCTTTCAGATACGGTAGGTTCTTCTGATCCAGAAACTATAACATACCTGTTTTCAAATTTAATCAATAAATATCCAAATATTGAATTTGGTGCACATTTACACACTACACCTACAAAGTGGCATGAGAAAATTTCAGCGGCATATGAATCTGGCTGTCGTCGGTTCGATGGTGCTATTCAAGGCTTTGGTGGTTGCCCAATGGCTAAAGACGATCTGACCGGTAATATGCCAACTGAAAAAATACTATCATATTTAACTTCAGAAAAAGTTGATTCAGGTGTAAATTGGATGACTTTTGAATCTTCCTATAATAAAGCTACCGAGCTTTTTTCAGCATATCATTAAATGGTCGCTACTAACAATCCACGTAATAGTATTAGATTGTTAAATTAACCAGTTTATTTTAGATAACCTTGTTTCGTATAAATTCATGTTATAGGTTTGCGCCTTTATTTGTAACAAGTCTAAATAAAAATGAATTATAAAATGAATAAGTATCTTTTGGCTTTTACAGCTATTTCAGGTTTAATTTTTACATCGTGTAGTTCTGATGATGATAGTTTAGAACTTTCAACATGCGACTCTTGCGAAGTTGATTTTGAGGTACCTGAAGCATATGTGTTTACAAGAAGTGAAGCCTCTACGGTAAGTTTTGATGGTCAGACCACAAGATTAAAAATGGGCGATGAAATTTTAAGCGCATTTACTGATATAACATCAACGTCTGATGATATCTTAAGTATGTATGCCCATGAAGAAGGGGCTGATGATTTTGAAGATGTAGAGTTGAATGCATCTGATAAGAGTGTAAAAAGTAAAACTGCAGCATCGGTAGATTTCTTTTCTACAAATGCTACCGATCAAACGTTGATCAGAGTAAATTTTGATGGTTTTATCACAGCACAAGTAAATGAAGTGTTCCCAAATTGGGAAGTTGTCGCATCTGCAGGTGCAGCCGGCCAAATTGCCGATGGTACCTCAACTAGATATGTAAATGCACAAGGTTTGGAGTACAACCAAGCTTTTAATAAAGGTTTAATAGGTGCGCTTACTCTAGACCAAATAGTGAATAATTATTTAAGTACTGCGGTTTTAGATGAAGGTAATAATGTAGCTGATAATGATGCGGATGTTGTTGTTGAAGGGCAATCATATACAAACATGGAACATAAGTGGGATGAGGCTTATGGTTATGTTTATGGTCTAAATGCTGATGCTGCAAACCCAAATGATGATTTAGGAGCAGATAGCTTTCTGAATAAATATGTTGAAAGAGTAGAAGGAGATGATGATTTTGCAGGTATTGCCGATGAAATTTTTCAAGCCTTTAAATTGGGAAGAGCTGCCATTGTAGCTAAACAGTATGATATTAGGGATGCACAGGCAGAAATTATTAGACAGAAATTATCTGAAGTCATAGGCATTAGAGCTGTATATTATTTACAACAAGGGAAAAATAACTTGAATCAAGAAATACCTGATTATGGTGGTGCTTTTCATGATTTGTCTGAAGGTTACGGTTTTGTTTACAGTTTACAGTTTACAAGAAAAACCAATTCTACAGCACCTTATTTTACCAAAGAAGAAGTTGATGCTTTCTTGGTAGATTTAATGGATGACGGGGAAAACGGACTTTGGAATGTTGAAGCGGCTACATTAGATGCTATTTCAGCTGACATTGCCGCTAGGTTTAGTTTTACTTTAGAGCAAGCTGCTGAATAAATCAGATGAAATTCATTAATAAAGCAATTCAATCTAAGTAGATTGAATTGCTTTATTTATTTTTGCATTTAATTAGAATAAATAAAAATAAGAGATGAAGAAAATTGTTGGAATTTTTTGTGTTTTGACTTTAGTTTGGGCATGTTCCAGTGATAGTGATACAGATGATACTGTAATAATCGATTCAGGTGAAGAGGTTTCTTTCGAGCGTAGTGCGATGTTAATTAACTGGGCCGATAATATAATTATACCATCATATGAGGCATTTTCTGGTGATTTAGATGCTTTAATAAGTTCATTCAACACTTTTAAAGTAGATGCTAATGAAAGTAATTTATTGGCATTCCGCTCTGCATGGGTAAATGCCTATACATCTTGGCAACGTGTTGCTATGTTCGAGATTGGACCTGCCGAAACTGTAGGTTATCAGTTGAATATGAATATTTATCCAACTGATAGTGAGAAGATAGATGAATTTATAATAACAGGTAGTTATGATTTGTCTCTTTCTTCAAACAGAAGTGCTAAAGGTTTTCCGGCGCTAGATTATTTAATAAATGGATTAGGGGAAAGTGATGTTGATATATTAGCTGTCTTCAACGGTGATAATAAAGATAGGTTGCTAACCTATTCCGAAGATATTTTATTAGATATGCAATCATTGACAAATACTGTTTTGTCTGACTGGACAGAAGGCTATAGGGATACATTTGTTGCAAATGACGGTTCTTCTTCTACTGCATCTGTGGATCGTATGGTAAACGATTATATCCTTTATTATGAGTTATATTTAAGAGCAGGTAAAATGGGTATTCCTCTAGGTGTTTTTTCAGGTAGTACTTTACCGCAGAATGTTGAGGCATTTTATGAAGGATCTATTTCTAATGATTTATTCTTAGAAGGTTTATCTGCTGTTCAAGATTTTTTCAATGGTAAACATTTTGACTCTAGTACAGAAGGGGAGAGTTTGGCATCTTACTTAGACGCTTTGAACTCCTTAAAAGATGGTGAAGACTTATCAAATTTAATAAACGATCAATTTAATACCGCCAATGAAATGGTTCAAGATCTTTCGGCTTTTAAAGAAGAAATAGAAAATAATAATCCGCCAACAGCTATGCTATTGACTTATGATGAAGTACAAAAAGCAGTGCCAATGTTAAAAGTAGATATGGTTTCTGCTATGAGTATAAGTATTGATTTTGTTGATGCCGACGGTGATTAATGGAATCGGTGATTAATAAATATATAAAAGCTCCCGTAGAGACCGCCCCTTTGGCGGTCTTTCGTATTTTATTTGGTCTAATGATGTTTTTTAGCATTGTTCGGTTTTGGAGCTATGGTTGGATTGATAAACTTTACATTCAGCCAAAATTCTTTTTTTCTTACTTTGGGTTTGAGTGGGTAAAGCCATTAGGTGTGTATACTTATCTCATATTTATTATTTGTGGTCTTGCAGCGCTACTGGTGGCTCTTGGGTATAGATACAAATTAAGTATTATCATATTCTTTTTGAGTTTTACCTATATAGAATTAATGGATAAGACAACATACCTTAACCATTATTACTTTATTAGCTTACTTAGTTTTTTAATGATATTTCTGCCCGCAAATGCAACCTATTCCTTAGACGCATATCTAAACCCTAAAAAAAGTTTTGAATATGTACCTAGCTGGACGGTGAATAGCATTAAGCTTCTTTTAAGTATTGTGTATTTTTATGCTGGACTGGCGAAGTTAAATTCAGATTGGTTGCTAAAGGCTATGCCTTTGAAAATTTGGTTGCCTTCAAAATTCGATACTCCGTTTATAGGTGGTTTACTTGGTGAAGAGTGGGTGCAATATGCATTTAGCTGGTCTGGAGCACTATATGATCTAACGATTCCTTTTTTCTTGTTATTCAAAAAAACCAGACCGTATGCATTTGTAATGGTCGTAGTTTTTCATGTGTTGACTAGGGTACTTTTTCCTATTGGCATGTTCCCGTATGTAATGATTATTTCTGCTTTGATATTTTTCGATGCAAGCTTTCATGAGAAAATCTTAAAATACCTTTCGAAGTTCTTGAAAGTGGATGATACGAAATTTAATAATCAGAAAGTTTATCAGCATTTTTCGACTATTACATCGAAAATGAAAATGACCGTTTTAATTGCCTTTTTTGCTATACAACTTATTTTTCCTTTTAGGTATCTTTTGTATCCAGGTGAATTATTCTGGACGGAAGAAGGATACCGATTTTCTTGGCGCGTCATGCTCATGGAAAAATCTGGTTACGCACAGTTTAAAATTGTAGATGGTGAATCTGGCAGATGGTTTTATGTGGATAATACAGATTTTATCACTCTGTTTCAAGAAAAACAAATGGCATTTCAGCCAGATTTTATATTAGAATATGCCCATTTTTTAAAAAATCATTTTGAAAAAGATGGCCATAAAAATGTGCAGGTATTCGTAGATTGCCAAGTTAGTTTGAATGGTAGGTTAAGTACAACATATATAGACCCTACTATTGATCTTGGAAAACAAAGAGAGTCTTTTTTACATAAGAATTGGATAACACCATTTAAAGATGAGATTAAAGGAATTTAGTTATATACTGTTATTATTAGTATCATTTCCATTATTTGGGCAACTAAGTATTTCAGGACAAGTAACCGATGAAGATGGTGTTCCCGTTTCTGATGCAGAATTGTACATTAAAGAATTAGAGCGTTTAGAAACAACAAATTCAGAAGGTTATTATTCAGTAGAAAGTTTAGCGGCAGGTACGTATGCCATTGTTGTATTTGCCTATGAGTTTGAAATTGAAGAACAAGATGTTGTTTTAAATGACAACGTTACTTTTAACGTAACACTGCAGCGTCTAAAAGTCAACAATTTGTCAGAAGTGGTTTTAATTCAGAAAAGAGAAGAGGTTTTTGCTTTAAAACAATTGAAGAAAGTAGAAGGTACAGCAATCTATGCCGGTAAAAAGAGTGAGGTTGTACTTTTAGAGGGTATTACTGGTAATCTAGCTGCAAACAACCCAAGACAGATATATAGCCAAGTAGTAGGACTCAACATTTATGATAACGGCGATGCAGGTTTACAATTGAATATAGGTGGTAGAGGTTTGGACCCTAATAGAACTGCGAATTTTAATACCAGACAAAACGGGTATGATATTAGCGCAGATGTTTTGGGCTACCCAGAAAGTTATTACACTCCACCAGCTGAAGCTTTAGAAGAAATTCAAGTAGTTAGAGGTGCAGCTTCATTACAATATGGAACACAATTTGGAGGATTGGTAAACTTTAAATTCAAACAGCCCAACCCAAATAAGAAAATCGAATGGGTTAGTAGGCAGACAGTGGGGTCTTATGATCTAAAAACCTCGTTTAATAGCCTTAGTGGTACGGTAGGTAAAATAAGTTATTATACATATTTTAATTATAAAGAGGGTAGTGGTTTTAGACCAAATTCTAATTACAACAGTAGAAATTATTTTGCGCAAATAGGGTATCAGGTTTCTGATAAAACGAAACTTACGCTAGAGACTACATTTCTTAATTATTTGGCGCAACAGCCAGGTGGTCTTACAGATGCCCAATTTATTGAAGATCCTACTTTTAGCAATAGGGAGCGTAATTGGTTTGATATTGATTGGAAATTGTATTCCTTGCGTTTAGATCATAAATTCTCTTCAAAAATGGATTTTAGTTTGAATCTTTTTGGATTAGATGCTTCTAGAAGTGCACTTGGTTTTCGTACAAATAGGGTGTCGCAGCCAGATGACCTTGAAGAACCACGAGAGTTGTTAATTGATAATTTTCAGAATTGGGGTGCAGAAGCTAGATTGCTTACTAGGTATAAATTGGGTAATACAGAATCGGCTCTTTTATTAGGTTCTAAAATTTATAGAACCGATAATAATCAAAGACAAGGTCCTGGTACAACGGCTTCTAATGCAGACTTTAATTTTGCGGATGATGAATTTCCAAATTACGAGAGACAATCTCAATTTAATTTCCCTAATTCCAATTTAGCATTCTTTGGTGAGAATATATTCAATATAACTCCAAAATTTACCTTAACACCTGGTTTTAGATTAGAGCATATTAAAACAGAAAGTATTGGTAGTTATAAGAATATTGTCCTTGATCTGGCGGATAACCCACTTTTAAATGAAGAGATAGAAGATAATAGAGAGTTTGATAGAACGTTTTTGTTGCTTGGTATAGGGGCTAGCTATAAGTTAAATTCCAGTATTGAGTTTTACGGTAATTTTTCTCAGAATTATAGGTCGGTCACTTTTAGTGATATACGAGTGGTGAACCCTTCTTTTCAAGTGGATGAAAATATCTCTGATGAAGATGGCTTTACTGCAGATATTGGATTTCGAGGTAGATATAACAATGTATTGTCTTATGATGTTAGTGCATTTAGCTTATTATATGACAATAGGTTAGGGGAGATATTAAAGAGCGAAACACAGACCAATGCTTTAGGGGAAGAAGTGGAAACAGGAAGTATAGTTCGTTTTAGAGGTAATATTGGTACTGCTTTTATGTATGGTATTGAGAGTTTTGCGAATTGGAGTATCAAGGAAACTTTCCTATCTGCTAGTGAAAAGTTGAAACTAAATTATTTTGTAAACTTGGCGTTGACCAATTCGGAGTATTTATCTTCAGAAGAAACGAATGTAGAGGGGAATAAGGTAGAATTTATACCTGATGTAAACTTGAAAACCGGACTTAATTTCGGATACGGCAACTTAATAGGTAGTTTGCAATACACGTATTTGTCAAGTCAATTTACAGATGCAACTAATGCGCCACAAGATGTCAATGATAATCAACGTGGTATAGAAGGTGAGATACCTGCATATGACATTATGGATTTTTCTTTGGCTTATTCCTATAAAAAATGGAAATTAGAGACTGGTATAAATAATCTTTTGGATAATAGCTATTTTACACGAAGAGCAACTGGGTACCCAGGACCTGGTATTATTCCGTCAGAACCTAGAACATTTTATACGACTTTACAGTTTAAATTTTAGTATGTTATCAGGTAATGTTTTAGTATAGTTTACTTAAAAGATGTCTTACCTGGTTTTTTATAAAGCTTTTTTATGTGAAGCTTTTGCTAAGGTTATGTTAATGGTATATAAGTCAACAATATTCGTTATATTTGCACGCAATTAAATCCTTAATTGCTATGCAAGCCCACCAAAATAAAATTCTAGGAGAAGGTCTAACTTACGATGATGTACTGTTAGTACCTGCTTATTCTGAAGTGCTTCCAAGAGAAGTAAGTATTCAGACAAAATTCACAAGAAATATTACAATCAATGTACCTATCATATCGGCAGCGATGGATACGGTTACAGAGTCTAGAATGGCAATTGCCATGGCTCAAGAAGGTGGTATAGGTGTTCTGCACAAAAACATGACCATTGAGCAGCAAGCCATGAAGGTGCGAAAGGTAAAAAGGGCTGAAAGCGGAATGATTTTAGATCCGGTTACCCAACCACTTGATTCAAAAGTAAAAGACGCCAAGGCTAATATGAAAGAGTATAGCATTGGTGGTATTCCTATTGTTGACGCCGATGGTAAACTTTTAGGTATTGTAACCAATAGAGATTTACGTTTCGAAAAAAATAATGAAAGACCAATATCTGAAGTAATGACTTCTGAAAATTTGGTAACAGCAGCAGAAGGTACTTCACTTTCAGAAGCTGAAGATATTTTACAACAACATAAGATTGAAAAGCTACCTGTTGTAGATAAAGATTATAAGTTGGTAGGTTTAATTACATTTCGTGATATTACAAAACTTACCCAAAAACCTAGCGCCAACAAGGATCAGTATGGTCGTTTACGTGTAGCGGCGGCATTAGGTGTTACTGAAGATGCAGTAGACAGAGCAGAGGCATTGGTTAATGCCGGTGTGGATGCTGTGGTTATAGATACTGCTCATGGGCATACAAAAGGTGTAGTATCGGTATTGCAAGAAGTAAAAAAGAAGTTTCCAAACTTAGATGTTATTGTTGGTAACATTGCAACTGGCGAGGCTGCTAAGTATTTGGTAGATGCAGGAGCAGATGCAGTTAAAGTTGGTATTGGTCCAGGATCTATCTGTACGACAAGAGTTGTTGCAGGTGTTGGCTTTCCTCAGTTTTCTGCTGTTATAGAGGTAGCAGCGGCTATAAAAGGTTCTGGTGTTCCGGTTATCGCAGATGGTGGTATTCGGTACACGGGTGATATTCCTAAGGCTATTGCTGCAGGTGCTGATACAGTTATGTTAGGATCACTTTTAGCAGGAACCAAGGAATCTCCGGGAGAAACGATTATCTATGAAGGTAGAAAGTTTAAATCTTACCGAGGTATGGGATCTGTAGAGGCAATGAAGCAAGGTAGTAAAGATCGTTACTTTCAAGATGTTGAAGATGATATCAAGAAATTAGTGCCTGAAGGTATTGTAGGTCGTGTGCCTTATAAAGGTGAATTATACGAAAGCATTCACCAGTTTATAGGTGGTTTAAAAGCTGGTATGGGATACTGTGGGGCAAAAGATATTGCTACTTTACAGGACAATGGAAGATTTGTTAAAATTACAGCTAGTGGTATTAATGAAAGTCATCCACATGATGTAACCATTACAAAAGAAAGTCCTAATTATAGTAGATAGAAAAATAGATGTGTATAAAAAAAAGAGGTCTTTTAGACCTCTTTTTTTATGTCTAAATATTAATCTATTGAGGTGTCTATCTGTTTCTGCAGAAGTTGCACCCTTCTTAAATCATCTGAAGCTTGTAATACTTTTGATTTCAAGGAAGGATTTAAATCGGGATTTTCCTCAAGAAAACGCTGTAATATTTCATAAGCCTCTGCTGATGTGTAATTACCTATAGTACTACTTAACCATCTCTTTGGGAAAAAGATATCACCTGTTTTTTGTATTTCATCAACTAAGTCTAGACTTGCCCTTAGATAGTTAATAGATTCTTTTTGGTGTAAAGGGTGATTTAAATTATTCATTGCATTAGCCACCCATGATTCTTTAGCACGGTTTTCTTCAAGTTTTAGAGATTCAAAGAATGCATTTTTAGTGTTTACGTCTTTTGAAAGAGAAGGAAGTAAAAACTGAAATCTATTTAATTTGTCATTGTTGCTTATTGCTTTTTCAGCTATATTAAGGATGCTCTCGCTTTCGGGATGTTCGTATAAGGCTAAATCCATCGCCAGTTCCGTAAAATTATCATCGTTAAGTTTTAGGTTACTGATTACTACATCTTTTTTCCAGATTTTATATAATCGGTCTTGGGAAATACCTGTATAACCTAATGATACATAGGTATTGTATAAGGTTTTTTTAATATTTGGCGAAAGTTCTTCTAGTAATTTAGCCCATATTTCTTCTGTAATTTCTTTCTGATAAAAGAGGCGTTGTTCAGTAGTAAGATATTTCCAAAAAACTGAAGTGGTATACCTAGAGATGAGATTAATTAATAATTCATTCTTTTCATTAACTAGTCCTTTTGAGTATAGTTTTATTGCTTCATTGGGATCAATACTGCCATTTAGCATATTCTCATACACATTGATGTAGGCGTAACCACGAGCCACTTGGTCATTTATGGAAGGTATAATTTCTATATCTTGTTCTTGAACAGGAAACACTCCGTAGCCTTCAGCATTAGAATTATATAATATTGCGCTCGGTTTATCCATGCCAATAGCTTCATCTAAACTCAATTCGTTACCAATCATGTTAACGGTTAACGTCTTGGTTTTATCAGGATAAAGAAATGATACGTCAAATCTCTGTGGCCACGAATGATTAGATTTATCTTCTGCTTTTTGAAATAGTTTATATGAGGTTATTTTATTGTCATCACCATATTCAATATCATCATTAAAGATGGGTCTACTAGAACTATTTACCCAAACATCGCTCCACCCAACCATATCAGTAGTAGACTTTTTATCAAGAATATCAATTAGCTCACCCCAAACAGCATTCTTGAATGCAAAGGTTTTAATGTATTCTTGAATGCCTGTTTGAAATGCCTCTTTACCTAAAACGGTTTCTAGTTGGCGCATCATTATTGGCGCTTTGTTGTAAATAATACTACCGTAAAGTGAACCTGCGTTGTTGAGGTTTTCTAAGTCTTGGCGAATGGGGTTTGTACCCAATGTTCTATCTTCACCATAAGCATTGGGGTAGTGGGTGATCATGAAAGCCAATTGATGGTCTATATCTGGGAAAGCGGGATTCATAATTTTATCTGCCATGAAATTGGCAAACACCTCTTTCATCCAAACATCATTAAACCAATTCATAGTTACTAAATCGCCGAACCACATATGTGATGTTTCGTGGGCAATTAGCTTTGCACGGCTTAATTTTCTGTTAGCGGTAGCGCTTTCATCTAAAAAGAGAGAACTCTCACGGTATTGAATTGCGCCTACATGTTCCATTCCTCCATATTGAAATCCGGGTATTGCAGCGAAATCCATTTTTTGAAAAGGAAAAGGATATGCGGTATAGTCCTCTAAAAACGATAAGGATTGCTGATGTAAATCAAAAATGGAGTCTAAGCTGTACTTAATTTTAGTGGTATCCGTTTCTCGGTATAATAGGGTCATATCCATATTCGCAGGTTTTTGAGTTACAGATTCAAATTTACCCGCTACAAAAGAAAATAGATAGGTGCTCATTTGGTCAGAAGCACTAAAATTATGTTGTGTGTATTCACCTTTCTGAGTTTGCTTTACTTCTTTAGAACCGCATAAAACTTTCCAGTCGTTTGGTGCTGTAATATTCAATGTATACATACCTTTTATATTAGGTTGATCAAAACATGGGAATAGTGTTCTTGCACGATCAGGAACTAATAAAGTATACAGGTAATCTTCATTTCTATTAAGAGAAAGCTCACCAGCATCAAACTCAATTACAACAGTGTTATTTCCTTTAATTAAGTAGTTTTCATGTAAAACGATATGTTCATTTTCATGAAGAATATCAACTTCAGTTTTATTAATGGATACCGATTTTATTTTAGAAGTTTCTTCTTTAAAATCTAAGTAGACTGGTTCTTTGAGATGTTCTAAATCAAAATTTAAAACTAGTTGAGAAGGTATAGGAGCTTTTAGTTCTTTAGGGATATCAAAACTTAAGTTGTAATGAACATTGGATATTAGAGAAGCTCTTTGGGTTGCCATTGCTTCTGATACTCCAGATTCAACTTGTTTAGAATTGTCATTTTCGTTAGCGCACGATATTAAAATGATGACTAAAAAACTAGCGTAAAATAGGTTCTTCATAAGTTAGAGTTATACGTTGCTGTGAAAGTACTTTAATGGAAATTGCTTTCCAATTTTTCAACAACGTATAACTCTAAAGAAAAGTAAATTTATAAATGAGCCATTGCATATTTGTAATGACTTTAGAAGGTAAGTGTAAATTCTTATTTACCGGCTTCACCAGTATAAGCTTTCCAATCTTTTTCTTTGTAAATGTCACTACCAAAATAGCGAGCAATTTCTAAGAATGGCTCTGGCTTTTGATATCCAGGTATTGGAGAAAGCATGTTTAATTCTTCGTCTAAGAAAATAGTAGTTGGGTAGCTTAAACGCCCTTGCATTAAAGCGGCTGCAAATTCATGATAACCCTTTCTGCCCGAAGGAACAAATTTATATGTCTTCCCTTTATATTCGATTGGGTCTTTTCCTTCACCATCAAACTTTACCATATAATAGTTCTCTGCCATGTATGCAGCTACTTCCGGATTTTGAAAAGTGTCCTTATCCATTTTCTTGCACCATCCACACCAATCTGTGTACACGTCAATAAAGACTTTCTTTGGGTTTGTGTCGGTCGCCGTTAGTTCGGCAGCCTCTTCCCAAGAAATCCAATTTACCTCTTGTGCATAACTAGCGACCGAAATAAAAAGAACGGCTAAGAATAAAAATGATTTGTAAAAAGATAAAGAATACGTTTTCATGAGTTTAATTTGAGTGTATAGTCCTACTATTATACCAAAACTAACGTATTTTTAAATGCTTTATTTCACTTTTGCGGTTTCTTTAACAGCGAATAAATCTTTTACATCTACTTGATTACGAATTAAATCTTCAAAAGTTTCTCTTTCGCGTATAAGAATTGCCTTCCCTTTATGCCAAAGAACTTCTGGTGGTCTAAATCTTGAGTTGTAGTTACTTGCCATAGTAAAGCAATATGCACCCGCATTTTTAAAGCAAAGAATATCGCCTTCAGTAATCTCGTTTATTCTTTTATTGCTGGCAAAAGTATCGGTCTCACAGATATACCCTACAACAGAATAATAACGTTCTCTACCACTTGGGTTAGAAATGTTGTTTATTGTATGTGTAGCGCCATAAAGCATTGGTCTAATTAAGTGATTGAAACCAGAATCTACACTTGCAAATACTGTTGATGTCGTTTGTTTAACCACATTTACTTTGGCAAGAAAAACACCTGCTTCACTCACTAAAAATTTACCTGGCTCAAAAGCTAAGGTTAAATCTTTACCATATTCTTTACAGAACTCATTAAAACGAGTACTTAGTTTCTTACCTAATTCTTCTACATTGGTCTCAATATCACCTTCTTTATAAGGTACTTTGAAGCCGCTACCGAAATCGATAAAATCTAGATTTTTAAAATTTCGAGCGGTATCAAATAAAATTTCAGAAGCATATAAGAATACGTCGATATCTAAAATATCACTACCGGTATGCATATGTATGCCGTTGATATTCATTTTAGTCAATTCTACGATGCGTAATAAATGTGGTATCTGATGAATACTGATACCAAATTTAGAATCTATATGACCTACTGAAATATTAGAATTGCCACCTGCCATAACATGTGGGTTAATACGTATACATACCGGAATATTTGGATGTTTACTACCGAATTGTTCTAATATAGAAAGGTTGTCTATGTTAATGCGTACTCCTAATTTGGCTGCTTGTTCAATTTCTTCTAACGAAACTCCATTTGGTGTGAAAATGATTGATTCAGGTTTAAAACCTGCTAATAAACCTAATTGAACTTCTTGAATAGATACTGTATCTAAACCGCTACCAAGACTATTCATTAATCTTAATACGGTAATATTAGAAAGTGCTTTAGCTGCATAATTAAGTTTCAATTTCTTGACTGAACCAAATGCCTTTGTCAATCTATTAAATTGTGAAACTATTTTTTCAGAGTCATAAACATACACGGGGTCTCCATATGTTTTTGCTATTTGCAACAAATCCTCATTTCTCATTCTATCTAATTTTAGGCGAATTTAACTTTCTAATTGGTTAGGAGCAAAAATAATAATGTAAATACAATTAAAATAACAAATTGTGATATTTATAACAATAGAAAATTTTATTTATTTTGGAGCTATTTAAAGTCCTTTGTATTTTTATAAAATGAAATTACCTTTATTCCCATTACAATCAATATTCTTTCCGGGAGAGACTGTACCGCTTCATATTTTTGAAGATCGCTACAAACAATTAATACAAGATTGTAGAGATGAAGCTATTACATTCGGTATACCTGTTTTCATAAACAATAAAATGGAATACGGTGTTGAGGTACAATTGGTAGAGGTAGTTACCACATATGATACTGGAGAAATGGATGTGGTCTGTGTGGCTCGACAAGTATTTAAATTACTGGCTTTCGATAATATTATGGATAATAAGTTATACGCTGGCGGTATTGTAAAGTTATTGGAGTATGATTACGTAGCGACTGAAGAAAAAAAGCAAACAATCATAAATGGTATAGAGCAGTTATATGCTATTATGGATGTGCCATATACCAAACTCAATGTAAAAGAATTCAATAGTTTTGCCCTGGCTCACAAAATCGGATTGTCTTTTGAACAGGAGTATCAACTTTTACAGATACCTACAGAAAATGACCGACTAAATTTTATAGGTCTGCATTTAACATCAACTATTACTGTTTTATCAGAAGTAAACAGAACCAAGAAAACGATAGAGCTCAATGGTCATTTTAAGAATTTTGATCCTCTGGATTTTAAAGATTTGGAGATTTAAGTCAATTTTAGACTGAAAAAATGAATCGTATTCTTATAGTTTTGTGTTTTTATCTAGATAATTATACTAGTTGTTCTAATTAATCCTCAGTATTTTTAAATAATTACTTACTGTTTCCTATTTTTGCTTAACATTTAAATTCACCATATATATGAACCTTCACGAATATCAAGGAAAAGAGATATTAGCAAGTTTTGGGGTGCGCATCCAAAGAGGAATAGTTGCCCAAAATGCAAAAGAGGCTGTTGAGGCTGCAAAGCAATTAACTGCTGAAACCGGAACGGGATGGCACGTTATTAAAGCGCAAGTACACGCAGGTGGTCGTGGTAAAGGTGGTGGTGTAAAATTAGCCAAAAACCTAAAAGAGGTAGAAGAGATCGCAAACCAGATTATCGGTATGAACTTAATTACACCGCAAACTTCTGCGGAAGGTAAAAAAGTACACCAAGTATTGGTTGCCGAAGATGTATACTACCCAGGCGAAAGCGAAACAAGTGAATTCTATATGTCTGTTGTGTTAAACAGAGCTAATGGTAAGAATATGATTATGTATTCTACAGAAGGTGGTATGGACATTGAAGAGGTTGCTGAAAGTACTCCACACTTAATTTTTACAGAAGAAATTGATCCAGCTACAGGATTGTTAGGTTTTCAAGCAAGAAAGATTGCTTTTAACTTAGGACTTTCAGGTACTGCGTTTAAAGAAATGACAAAATTCGTTGCATCATTATATAAAGCATATGTAGAAAGTGATTCTAATATGTTTGAAATTAACCCTGTATTAAAAACATCTGATGATTTGATCATGGCTGTTGATGCTAAGGTTTCTATTGATGATAATGCACTATACCGTAGAAAGCAGTATGCAGAAATGCGTGATCTTAGAGAAGAGAACGCTATTGAAGTAGAAGCAAGAGAAGTTGGTCTTAACTATGTTGATCTTGACGGTAACGTTGGTTGTATGGTTAACGGTGCAGGTCTTGCTATGGCAACTATGGATTTAATTAAGATGGCAGGTGGTGAACCAGCTAACTTCTTAGATGTTGGTGGTACGGCAGATGCTAAAAGAGTTGAAGAGGCGTTTAGAATTATATTAAAAGATCCTAACGTTAAGGCAATTCTAATCAACATATTCGGTGGTATCGTTCGTTGTGATCGTGTTGCACAAGGTGTTGTTGATGCATACAAGAATATGGGCGATTCAATGAAAGTGCCGATTATTGTAAGATTACAAGGTACTAATGCTGAATTAGCAAAAGAGATTATTGACAATTCTGGACTTGCAGTACAATCGGCTGTACAGTTCCAAGAAGCTGCAGATAAAGTAAAAGAGGTATTAGCTTAAAACCCCAATTCACTTTATATAATATAAAGGTCACTCCAATCGGAGTGACCTTTTTTTTGTTTACTATTGAAAGTATGTATTTATTGTGTTGGTTATTTTAATTAATCGTAACCATAACTGGTGTTAATCTATATTTTATGTTACCGAAATGAAATAATGGTTAAGGCTATTAAACTATGTTTTTACTATGAATTGTATATCTAAATTTGTGGTGTAATTGAAGAATTAATATTAAAGAGATGTTAAAATGAGCTTAAATTGTAACATTCTTATTTTGCAGTCGTCTTTTTAGTAATTCATCATCAATCAATTATTAATCATACTTCAGAAAAACTGAAGTAAAAAACAAAAAGTCATGAGAAAATTAAGTTTAGTAGTCGTAGCTGCAATGCTACTTGCAACAGGTAATGTTTTAGCGAACGATGTAAAAGGTGAAAACCCTTCTAAAAATCTTTCAACACAGATTTCAAAAATGTTAACGGAGAATAACTTCGCTGAAGAACATAACGATATAACAGCCCAGGTTCGTTTTACTTTGAATGCAGATGGGGAAATCGTAGTGTTATCTGTGAATTCTGAATTTGATAAAATGGAAAGTTTTGTCAAGGCCAAATTAAACTATCAAAAAGTTAATTTGACAGACGTAGAGGAAGGTAAAGTGTATACCATTCCTGTACGAATAGAGGCTTAATTATTCAATTATGCCATTAAAAAAACTTAATACACAGAGGTGTATTAAGTTTTTTTCTTGTTTTTATACTTCACAGGGCTAACGGCAGTATCCACCTTGTTCATCTGCTTTGTTTTAAAGTCTTTTCTTTCATTGTTTTTTTGAACCGGTCTTTTGGTGCTGGTTGACATAGCCAATAGCACTTCTCCAGGTATTTTAGGGGCATCTTTTGTTCCGCGCAGATGAAGAACTAATCCGTTCAAAAAGTTACGTAACACTTGATCACCGCATTCCATATAATTTGGGTGGTCTTCATTTCTAAAGAAAGCACCTAATTCACTTTTAGAAATTTTAAAATCTACAAGCTGCAAAATATCAACGATTTGATCATCTCTGAATTTCAACGCTACTCTTAGTTTTTTAAATATATCATTATTTGTCATACCACAAATTTAAGGACTGCAAGTTATTACAAAAATATGACCTGTTGGTTGCTACTCCTTGTTAATAGGTTAGACTTCTTAAAAGTTTGTTCATTAAATAATTATTTTATAATAAAACTATCTAAAGATATTTACCTCATGTTTTAAGGTCCTTTTATGGTGGTGCTATCAATTAGTATCCTTCTATCTGCATAAAATGGGATTAAAAGTCAATTACATCGATTAATTATTTTATATAGATAAGATTAATACTACCTCAACTATAGGATTATACCACTGACCGATACATCTCGTCCATTGCCCGAAGATTCTGTTTTTAACCTTTATCGCGCACGTAACTTTGTCATGTATAACAATAACAAAGCATATACAGATGAGGTTTTCAATTATATTTTTAGCGTTGATTTTAATAGTAACAAGCTCATGTAGCAAAACTGATTTAAATGAAGAGATACTGTTAGATAGCACTTCAACTGCTTTGGTAGTATCAGATGTAAATATAGATATTGAATTGGAGATATTTGATTTGGTGAACGGTTATAGAGCTGAGAACGG
Source organism: Maribacter sp. Asnod1-A12 (assembly GCF_045063735.1). Lineage (NCBI taxonomy): Bacteria > Pseudomonadati > Bacteroidota > Flavobacteriia > Flavobacteriales > Flavobacteriaceae > Maribacter > Maribacter sp. Asnod1-A12. The sequence continues at coordinate 192,339 of NZ_JBEFNZ010000006.1, read as the reverse complement.
TCTATCTGAATTATCATATAACAACCAGGCACAATCATATACGTTAGATCATAATCTTTATATGATTTCAAAAGATGAAATCAGCCATGACGATTTTGCACAGAGATCATCTGAATTGTCTGTAGAGGTAAATGCAACAAGAGTTTCAGAGAATGTTGGTAGAAGTTTTTCAACTGCGGAGGGAGTATTCGAAGCTTGGTTGGCAAGTGCAAGTCACCTTAAGAACATAGAAGGCGATTATACGCAAACTGCAATATCTGTTTCAACATCAGAAGATGGTACATTATACTTTACCCAAGTGTTCATCAAATAAAAGCTAGCTGGCATAAAGAAATTGTTATAGAAAAATGACCTGTTTTACAGGTCATTTTTTTTGCATTCATTTTAAAGTAGCATCGGTTTTCTGTTTTTTGTAATTGCGGTTATACTTGATAAATTAAATACCTTTTAATTTATGAATATTAAATTGTCATCCTTCCATCTGTATAAAATAGGATTAAAAGTCAATTACATCGTTTAAACATTTTAGTGTTATAGGATAAATATTACCTCATCTATAGGATTATACCACTGACCGATACATCTCGTCTATTGCCCGAAGAATCTGTTTTTAAGCTTTATCGCGCACGTAACTTTGTCATGTATAACAATAACAAAGCATATACAGATGAAGTTTTCAATTATATTTTTAGCGTTGATTTTAATAGTAACAAGCTCATGTAGCAAAACTGATTTAAATGAAGAGATACTGTTAGATAGCACTTCAACTGCTTTGGTAGTATCAGATGTAAATATAGATATTGAATTGGAGATATTTGATTTGGTGAACGGTTATAGAGCTGAGAACGGTCTATCTGAATTATCATATAACAACCAGGCACAATCATATACGTTAGATCATAATCTTTATATGATTTCAAAAGATGAAATCAGCCATGACGATTTTGCACAGAGATCATCTGAATTGTCTGTAGAGGTAAATGCAACAAGAGTTTCAGAGAATGTTGGTAGAAGTTTTTCAACTGCCGAGGGAGTATTCGAAGCTTGGCTGGCAAGTGCAAGTCACCTTAAGAACATAGAAGGCGATTATACGGAAACTGCAATATCTGTTTCAACATCAGAAGATGGTACATTATACTTTACCCAAGTGTTCATCAAATAAAAGCTAGCTGGCATAAAGAAATTGTTATAGAAAAAAGACCTGTTTTACAGGTCATTTTTTTTGATTATAAGATTAATTATCAATGACTTAAATGTGCTATAATTTCTACTTGTGTTAATTTGAAAACTTGATTTTTTGTGAATTAAACGTATATAAAACACTTAAATATTGCTGTTTTTATCAATTCTCAACTTATTGTACCGTTTATCGATTTTATTAATCATTTCATCGATGATTAATTAGAATATATCGTAAAGTAGGATATATCGTATATGAAGTATAATTCATGGACGTTATAATTGTAAGAAAAAACTTTCAATTTTAACAATATGAAGAGAAAATACATAAATAGTTTTCTATTAATTTTAGTTTTCATTGTATTCTTAATCGGAATACAATCTGCCTTTGGGCAACAACAATTTGCGAATGTCATAACGAGTGAAAGCGATGTTGATAATTCAGGTCGCGCAATAGATGGTAGTTTGTTGTCAAGCGCTGTTGTAAATGCTAATTCAGGATTACTTTTAGGTCTTGGTTCATATTCAGGTCATATAGAATTGGCGTTTCCAAATGAAATACCTGCCAACCAAACAAGTTACATTCGCTTAGATACTGAAGATGATTTACTACCTTTTTTGTTAGGAGGTAACTTAGGTGGGCTTTTAGCAGATGTTGCCGGACTCGTAATTTTAGGTAATCAAGAATTCTCTGTAGATGTGAAGAATAATAATACTTCAATACTTCAAGCAGATTCTGGAATAGCAAATTCTTTTGCTGCAAATGCTGTAAGAGTAGTATCAAATAGTGATGGTGATTATTTTATGGCCGTTACCCCAAATGCAGCTTATAATAGAATAAACCTTGAAAATAGAGTTGGTTCTTTAGTAGGTTTAAATACACAAAAAGAGTTAAATGTTTTTGGTGCATTTACTGCTGATAATGCCAATACATGTTTAAATGTTGATTACACTTCTTTTGACGGGTCAGGTATTACGTTAGACTTGCTTGAATTATCAGGAGCAGGGGTTACAAATCCTGAGTTTGCCATTGATGACGATATAAATACATTTTCTGAATTAGGATTTGGTATTGTTAGTGTTGCGGCAAATATGAGCCAAACATTTTATTTGGATACACCTTCGGATTCAGATGACGTTTTTTATTTTACTATGGGTGTTGATCCATCGTTACTTCAATTAGGTGTTTTGAATAATATTCAAGTACTGGCAGATAATGGTACTAATGCAAATGTATTTTCTGATAATATTAATAATCTTTTAGACCTTGATTTACTTGGTTTGTTGACAGATAACGGCACTGTAACAATACCTGTTGAGCCAGGGGTTTCTATAGATAGAATTTCAATAGATTTAAGTTCTTTACTTGGAGTTAGTTTGGATCAAAAAATTCGAATTTATGATGTGTTCAGTGCACCAAAATCTCCTGAAATTGATCCTGATTCTGAAAATATAACTATTTGCGAAAGCTCTTCAGTTTCATTGATTGCAACTACCAATAATCCAGCAACAGAAGAATTGTTATGGTACGATGCAGAAATTGGGGGTAATCTATTAGCTGTTTTAGCTTCTGGTGAGAGTTTCGATACCCCTGTTTTAACAACCTCTACCTCTTATTATGTTTCTGCTCGTGAAATAGGTTGTACAGATGAATCCCCAAGAGTAGAAGTCTTGGTAAATGTTAGTCCAATACCTACCGCTACAGATATAGACATTGAAAAAGAAAATAATGATTTATGTGCTTCAGGTGAAGTTACATATGTTCCTTCTAGTGATATTTCGGGAGATTTTACATGGTATTTCGATGCAGATGGAGTAAACGAGATTACAGATAATGTGAATGTTAATGATGTAGTGTATAATATTGACGCTAATGGTGAACTTACTATTTCTGGGTTACAAGCAGATGTTACACCATATAGTATTTATGCCAAATTAACCACTACAGATGGTCAATGTGCAAACGAAGCAGGTGATTTTGCGGTATTGAATATAACTGGTGACGATTTAAATGTAGAGGCAAATATCGTTGTTGATACCATTATATCCCTTTCTGAATTATTGAACCTTTCAAATTCTAGTTCTGCAACTGTAAATTCTGAAGAAATATCTATTTGTGCAGGTACAAGTATTGATCTACTGACTACAATAGAAAATGAAACGGGACTAGAATTGAGATTTTACGATGCTCTTATCGGTGGTAATTTATTGGCTAACGTAAACTCAGGTATTCCTTTTAATACTGGAATATTAGATGAAACTACAGATTTTTACATTGGTGTAGCTCTGCCCGGTTGTTCTCAAGAATCTATAAGAGCAACTATAACTGTCAATGTTTTAGATATACCAACGGCAGCGGATATTGAAGTATCTGGTGCAGATGAACCTGTGTGTAGTTCTAATGATGTTGTTTTAGTACCTACTAGTGATATTGATGGCACTTATGAATGGTTTTTTGATATAGACGCTACAAATCAAATTCTAGATAATATGGTGGTGGGTGATGTAACATATACTATATCTGATACGGGTACTCTAACTATTAGTGGTTTAGATGAAGGAAGTTCTCCTTATGATTACTTTGTAAGATTGCAACAAGGTGTGGTAGACTGTACAAATGCCAATGGCGATCTAAAAGAGGTGAACGTAACAATAATAGACTCTAATTTTAATATTGATGCCACGCTAGATACTGTAATTACTGTAGAAGATGTTGTTGACGTAAATAATGATAATTCTAGTATTTCTTTGACCGGCTCTGTTACAGGTGATGTTAGTGAAGGAGACACCGTAACACTTAGGTTAAATGGAACTGATTATACAGGTACGCTAGATTCTAATTTAGATTATGATATTGATGTAGCTGGGTTAGATGCTTTAATCGATACAGATAATACCGTTGAGCTTAGCATGAATTCTGGATTATGTTCAGTAACTAAGCAATTACCGTTTACAATTCCTGAATTACCTACAGGAGATTTGACACAGGTATTCTGTGCATCTGATAATCCTACTATTTTAGATTTACAATTAGGTTTAGAAGATGGTGTTTTGTTCGATGCCCTAGTGGGCGGTAGTCTTTTGGGTAGTGATACGCCATTGGTTGATGGTGGAGTCTATTTTACAGGCTTGTTGAATTTACCAATAGATGTTTTTGCCCGTATAGCTATAACTGTTGAAGTTGTAAATGTAGATGCACCTACAAGTTCTCAAGAAACCCAAACATTTTGCGAATCTACTAGTCCTGTTATTGGTGACTTAGAAGTGAATCAAAATGAAGTAGTATTTTATGATAGTGCAGAGGGTGGTAATATGCTGAACCCTACAGATGTTTTGGTCGCTGGTAATTACTATGTTTCTAGAGTAGAAAATGGTTGTGAAAGTGCAGAAAGGTTACAAATCATAGCAGTTATTGAAGAAGATGAGCCTATTACCTTAACGGGTCAAACAGAGGAGGCATGTATAAGTTCTGAATCTTATTCATATTTCACTCAAAGTGGTGAGACCAATTATGAATGGAAAGTTGTTGGTGGTGTAATTACAGATGGTGGTACTTCTACAGATGATTACGTTACAGTAGTTTGGAACGAATTACAAAATACAAGTATTCAAGTTGCTTATTTGAGTACAGATACTTGTAGCCCTAATAAAGAACTACTTACCGAGATTGAAACAATGCGCTGTGGCGAGGTACTCGGAGCAGAATTTTGCCTAGAAGTTTACAATGAATTTTCTCCAAACTCAGATGGATTCAATGACTTCTTCGAAGTAGAGTGTATCACAGACTATGCGAACACTGTACGTATTTACAACAGAAATGGAAATTTAGTTTTTGAAACCCAAGATTACCAGAATAACTGGGATGGAATTGCTAATGTAGGTGGAGTTCTCAATAAGGGCGATCATTTGCCTGCTGGCACCTATTATTATGCTATAAATATTCCAGAGTTAAATAGAGATTTAGTCGGTTGGTTACACCTAGCTAGATAAAATCTAAATTTTAATTCATTCACACTCCCAAATAATAATCAATATGAAAAATAATATATCAATCATAAGAATATTTACCATGCTCGGTTTTGCATTCGTGACTATGGTAGGTTATGCACAACAGCGACCTCAATACACACAATACATGTATAATACACAAACGTTAAATGCCGGTTACACAGGTACTCAAGGTACATTGGCGGCGAGTCTATTATATCGTACACAATGGGTAGGCATTGATGGTTCTCCAGAAACCCAAAGCTTTTCTGCTCACGGTTTGGTAAAAGATAGAATAGGCTTAGGGCTTACTATAGTAAATGACAATATAGGTGCTTCTAATAATTTCGAAGTAAACGCAAATTTTGCATATCACATTAAAACCGGTCGATCTACAACCTTGTCTTTAGGTTTAAATGCAGGTATAGATATGTTAAGTGTAGATTACTCAAAAGGTAACTTTGCCAATGGTTTAGATCCTGTTTTTCAAGAGAATCTAAGTGAATTTAGGCCAATGGTCGGGGCCGGTATTTACTACTATGGTGCAAAATGGTACTTAGGGGCATCTAGTGCTAACTTATTAAATTCTCAGATTTATGATAGTGATGATGATCTAATTACAGAGAGAAAAAGTCAATACTACTTTATGGGTGGTTATGTTTTCGATCTTAGTGAGTCTGTCAAATTCAAACCTGCAGTACTAACAAAACATGTTGCGGGTTCACCAATTACAGTAGACGTTTCTGCAAATTTCTTATTACGTGAACGCTTAAGTTTAGGTTTGGCATACCGATATGATGATGCAGTAAGTGCTTTAGCGGGTTTTCATATTACAGATAAGTTTTTCTTAGGCTATGCCTATGATTATTCTACTACAGGTCTTGGTGATTACAATAGTGGTTCTCATGAAATAATATTAACCTACAATCTAGAAGGCTTGAAAAAGAGAGCCTTATCTCCAAGATTCTTCTAAAAATATAATTATGAAAATAAAATTACTACTTACATTCTTAGTATTGGGTTCGGTTTGTTTGTCTCACTCACAGACTAAAGTAACACGTGCAAATGAATATTTTACAAATTTTAAATATGATAAGGCTATAGAGCTATATACCGATTTAGCGACAAAAGATAAAAAGCCAGATGTTGCCATTATTCAAAATTTAGCAGATAGTTATTTTAACATGGGTGATTATACCAATGCAGAAAAATGGTATTCTAAGCTATACGTTTTAAAAGGTAGTGAGTTTGGCGAAAATAATATTATAAAACTGGTTCAATGCCTGAAGGCAGATTTGGATACAGAAAGGGCTAATGAAGTTCTTTTCTCTTATTATGAAGACCAAGATCGTTTGCAGATGATTTTGGCACAACAGAAGCATTTAGATAGTCTGTTACTAACAGATGTCAAATATCAAATGGATACTCTAAACTTTAATAGTCCAAAATCTGATTTTTCTCCTGCTTTTTATCTCGATGAAAAAATTGTTTTCTCTAGCACAAGAGATTCTGTAAAAGCGGGTGGTAAAGTTTACCCGTGGAACAATCAGCCCTATCTAGATTTATATGCAACAAGACCTATGGATGCAGGTTATGTACCTGAGAAATTTGCTGCGAACAGATTATCAGATTTTCATGACGCGTCTGTTGTTTTATCAAAAGATAAAGAGCGTATTTACATTACTAGAAATTATTTTAAGAAAGGTAAACTTGATGCAAATAAAGATGGGCTATCAAATATGCAGATTGTAAAAGGAAACGTATATAATGGCGAAGTCAATGATATCGTTGAACTTTCTATTAATGATAAGGAGTATTCGTGTGGGCACCCAGCTTTAAGTTCAGATGGCAGGTACTTATACTTTACTTCAAATATGCCAGGTGGTTTCGGTGGGTCAGATATTTATGTGGTAGCCTTATCAAGAGATGGTAGTGTCGTTTCTGAAGCTATGAATTTAGGTCCGGCAATTAACACTAATGGTAGAGAAATGTTTCCTTACGTAGTAAATGAGGTATTATATTTTTCTTCCGATGGTCATTATGGTCTAGGTGGGCTTGATCTATTCAAATCCAAAATTATAAGTAAAGATGAATATTCTTTGCCTATTAATATGGGAAAACCTTTTAATAGTAATATGGATGATTTTTCACTTATTATGGAGGAAGAATTTACTAATGGATATTTTGCTTCTAATAGAATGGGTGGCGTTGGTGATGACGATATTTACTCTTTCGAAAAAATGGCTCCTGTTGATTGTTTAACATATTCTGGTCAGGTATTGAATGAGATTACAAAAGAACCTATTCCTTTTGCAAATATTGAAGTAAAGAATTCGAAAGATGGATTAAGAGAAATTCTTTTGACTGATGAGCAAGGCAATTATGAAATTAATTTGCCATGCGATAGACAAAATAGATTAGTATTTTTTAAGGATAGATTCTCGAAAAAAACAGTAATGGTTACAACTACAAAAGAGCCACAAGATCCTTCGTTTGATAATGTTGTTTTCTTGACACCTTATGATATGATCGTAGAGAATGATGGGGAAGTTGAAAAAATAAAGGTGGACCCTATTTATTTTGATTATGATAAATCTGCAATTACTTCTCGTGCCGAAATCGAATTGAAGAAAGTACTTTTTGCTATGCAACAATTTCCAGACATGAGAATAAAAATAGAATCTCATACAGATTCTCGCGGTAGTGATAGTTACAACCTTCGCCTTTCAGATAGTAGAGCAAAGTCTACTAGAGATTACTTGGTAAGTCAGGGAATATCGCAAAATAGAATACAAAGTGCTAATGGTTACGGTGAAACCATGTTAATAAACAATTGTAGTAACGGTGTTAAATGTTCTGATCAAGACCATTTAGTAAACAGAAGATCAGACTTTATAATAATCGATGAAAATTTAGTTAGTAAATGAAAGAACTGAAAATATGAGGGAAAACGATGCTATAAAAATGAAAATCATCGCAGGTATGATTCAATCCTCAATGGTGAACAATGGTTTGGAGCAAATTGAATATGAATTTATTTGTTCCATAGGTGACCAATTAGGGTTGAATCATACTATTATAGATGAGTATATTAAAGAAGAAGAAATTTTTATTCTTCCAAGTAGTTTGGCTTGTAAAGTTATTCGTTTCTATAAAATGGCTATGAAAGATAAATGCGAACGTAAATGTTATTTTAAATGGGTAAGGCTTTTGTATAAACGAGGACTAACTATGGGGTTGCCCCAAGATGTTATTAAAAAGTTTTTATATGATCTGCACTTCTGTGAAGACTATTATCAAGGGGAGCGGTTAATTAAAAGTTTTTTGTCTAAATAAAATTTTTAAAAAGGTTAAAACCAGAATTATCAGGTTATCTGTATTAAAATAAATGAGCTTTTTTAACGTTTAAAAATTATTCCCTCAATATTAAATTACTGCTAATTATGCCTACGAATAAAGAGAAGTTAAGTATTTTATCTGAAATGATATCTTTTGCTAAAGTTAATAATGTGGTAAAGGAATCTGAATATGATTTTCTATTTTCGGTAGCTCAACAATTAGAGGTTAGCAAGAAAATTTTTGATGGTCTCTTTAGTTCTAATGTAGAGCATATAATTCCAAGATCACAGTCTGAACGTCTTTTACAATTTCATAGGTTAGTGTTGCTTATGAATGTTGATGATAATCAAGATATTAACGAAGTTAAAAGAATTTACGACATTGGTCTAAAAATGGGACTACCGCCTGGGGCAATTCAACAAGTACTTTCTATAATGCATAAATACCCTAATAAAGTTGTTCCGCCAGAGGTATTGATTTCTATTTTTAAATCACATTATAACTAAGACCAAGATATAAAGTCGGCATCTAATTTACCGAGGTCTCTTTTATTCTCGATATTAATATTGGCATCAGCCCTTAATTCATTTATTTCTTCTTCTAATACCTCTAGTTGATTAGAATTGATCACATGATTAGTAAGTGTTTTTAGCATGTGCATTAATTTACGCATTAACGTAATATCGTGTTTACAGTATTGTCTGTAGGTTGCCATTACGTTAAATAATATTTCTGAAAATTTTGAAGACTTAATACGAACCCAATTTTTTTGGTCATTTTCTGTAATGTATTCAAAGTCTGCCTTTCGCATTAAATCTAAGAAAAGTGAAGTTAAATAGTCAATGGTATTCAATGCGGTTCCCGGGTCATTTATTCCCGGTGACATTGCTTTAACGCCAATTTCTGAAATCTGTCTAAATCCATAAACGTAATTTTCTCCAATAAGCTCTTCGTGACTGAAAAGTAAAGTACCCATTATTTTCTTCTGTAATTCAATATTAATCGGTCTTTCAGTTTTGAACCCGATTGTACCATCTAAGATAAATTGCCCTTTGTGTAGTTGAATGATAACCTTAATTGAGTTTTCTTTACACAATTCGAGTAAATCATCATTAAGTATTCCGTAGAAGTAACCGGTTTCGGTAATTTTATATCCTTTCCAATAGTCTTGACTAGGAAACTCAAAGGTGTTCATTTCCTGTTCCTTTATAATTGATGCTATTTCAGATTTTGTTCTAGAGTGTATTGCAGTTAAAATATTACCTATTTGTATAGCTTGAGATATATGATGAATAAAATATATAAAAGCAGCTAAGCATAGAACAGTTAAAATAATACCTAGTAGTACTGAGAAGCCAGGTGTTTGATAAGAATTTTCAGTAGGTTCTATGGAAATAAGAATAAAAATGTTGTAAAGTATAGTGGCGATATAAAGACCCAATACAATTTGATGTTTTTGATCAGATATAATACCGGGTAGTATTCTAGGCGAGAAATTGCTAGAAGCTTGATTTAATAGCACCATAACCATAGAGAAACTGAATACCGTTAAAGAAATTAAACCGCCTATAAGAGTGCTTAGAATTGTTTTAGCGGTGTCTGTATCATCAATGACTAAAGCTGGAGCAACTTCCATGATATGTGCTGAAATATCTTGTTGTTCCAGGTAAATCATGAAAAAAGCTGTTAGCAACCCACCCAAGGAGATTATAGTGGGGAAAAAAGCAATTCTAGATTGAATGAGGTCAATAAAATTGGTTAGTCTATCCATTTTAATAAGTCTGTCATAAATCTAGCGATTGTTAGTTCGATATAATGGCTGATATACTAAAATTACATGCTCATATAATATAAAAATGCCATAATGACATATTTGTGTCTTAAAATAATGTCAAAGTGACATATAAAATGTGTTGGTATATAATTTGTTCTATTCAAATCGACTATTAAAATTAATTTATTTAAAAAGATATGTTTATGAGTTTAACTAAGAGAAATGACGTTTTGTTCCCGGCTTTAATGAATGAGATATTTAGACCGGACTGGTTTGGTGGCACTGAGAATTCACGTTCATCTGTACCCGCTGTGAACATAAAAGAAAATGAGAAAGATTTTGAATTAGAACTTTTTGTACCTGGTAGGGTGAAAGATGATTTTAAAATTGAAATTGATGATTCTGTTTTAACAATCTCTGCAGAAATTAAAGAAGAGAGTGAAGAGGTAAAAGAAAATTTTACAAGAAAAGAGTTTAATATCTCATCATTTAAAAGGGCATTTACCTTACCTGAAACTGTTGCAACAGATAAAATTGAAGCGACATACGAAGGTGGAATTTTGAAATTTAATCTTCCGAAAAAAGAAGAGGCTTTGCCAAAGCCAAAAAGAATGATTGAGTTAAAGTAAGTTTTAGTTACTAGGTTTTTTTAGGTTGGTTTGAGTTGTTTAGTTAAGTGCTTTGAGAAATCAAAGCACTTTTTTTGTTTTCTTTTTTTTGGTTTTTATGTTCTTATTTCGCGTTGAATTTGAACTGAATTGCATATCGATATAATTGTTCAATTAGCTCATATGAGGCTTTTTTTTTGGGAAGAATATTTGCGTTATGTTATTCTTAAATCGGTATTTTTATAATTGAAAATATAGGATTTTATTTTTAGGATAAAGCTTTAAATGTCTCCTTGTAATAATTCTTTAAAAGGAGTTTTTCTAGTTCTGTAAATCGAGTTTTAAGCTTTAAAACCTAACCCTTTTTGTTGGGTTGTAACTGCCAATTTTATTGTTCAAAAATTTAACGTAAATTCGTAATGTACGCTTGTATATTTTTTCTTTTTACAAGCTTTGTTTCCTGCTTAGAAATTTTAGTGATAGAGAAACTATAGTTGTTTTATGATTAAATGAAAAACAGCTAAAAAACACTTTTAAAATCTATTTTAACTAGAATAAATAAGATTTAGTCTTGTCTAAAAAATGTGTTTAATTAATTGTTTACCAGTATTTTATACATCTTTATGTGAACTTTAAATAGATATGTTTTTATTTTGTAATTGATTTCTAAAAATGTTTGTTATTCTTGCTCTTGCAATGATTTTATTTCGTCTCTCAACTTCGCTGCTTGCATAAAATCTAATTCTTTTGCAGCTTTTTCCATCGCCTTTCTTTTATCTTTTATGAGCTTTTCAATTTGCTCTTTTGTAAGATAATCCATGTCTGGTTCGGCAGCTCTAAGTTCCTCTTTTATGAAATGATATGTAGAGACTGAGTTCTTAGAAAGTACACTGTCCAAACTCTTGTTTAAAGCAGTTGGCGTTACGTTATTATCCGTATTATATTGTATCTGTTTTTGCCTTCTGTAATTTGTTTCGTCAATCGTTTTTTGCATGCTTGCAGTTATCTTATCTGCGTACATAATTGCTAGTCCATTTAGGTTTCTTGCAGCTCTACCCACGGTCTGTGTTAATGATCTATTACTACGTAAAAAACCTTCTTTATCGGCATCTAAAATTACCACTAAAGAAACCTCTGGTAAGTCTAATCCTTCGCGCAATAAATTCACCCCGATGAGCACATCAAAAATTCCCTTTCGCAGATCTTGCATGATTTCTACACGCTCTAGAGTATCAACATCACTATGAATATATCTACATCTAATATTGATTCTGTCCATATATTTAGCCAACTCTTCTGCCATCCTTTTTGTCAAAGTGGTCACTAAAGTCCGCTCATCTTTTTCAACACGAATTTGAATTTCTTCTACTAAATCATCAATTTGGTTTAGGCTTGGTCTTACCTCGATAATAGGATCTAAAAGTCCTGTTGGTCTAATTACTTGCTCAACATATACACCTTGACTTAATTGTAATTCGTAATCTGCGGGAGTAGCGCTAACATATAGAACTTGATTCTGCAACGCTTCGAACTCCTCAAACTTTAGGGGTCTATTGTCCATAGCGGCTGGTAAACGAAAACCATAATCTACCAAATTCACTTTTCTAGAACGGTCACCACCGTACATGGCATGTACTTGTGGTATGGTAACATGACTTTCATCGATTACCATTAAATAATCATCTGGGAAATAGTCTAACAAGCAGAATGGTCTAGTACCTGGTTGACGACCATCTAAATATCTAGAGTAGTTTTCAATACCTGAGCAATACCCTAGCTCACGTATCATTTCCAAATCGAAATTGGTACGTTCTTCCAATCGTTTGGCTTCTAAAGGCTTTGCTATGTCTTTGAAGTAGTCAATTTGTTTTACTAAATCATCTTGAATATTATGAATTGCGTTCTGTAATACGTCTTTCGAGGTTACGAACATGTTAGCAGGGTAAATGTTCAAGCTATCATATACCTCTATAATAGTATTGTTAAATGGGTCAAAAGCCTCTATTTCTTCTATTTCATCGCCAAAGAAATGAATTCTAAATGCGTGGTCGGCATAACTTGGGAAAACGTCTACAACATCTCCCTTAACCCTGAAATTCCCATTTTTAAAGTCTGCCATCGTTCTAGAGTATAACGACTGTACCAGTTGGTGCATCAACTTTGTTCTAGCGATTACTTGGTCTTTTTTGATGGAAATAACGTTCTTTTGAAATTCAATAGGGTTACCAATACCATACAAACAAGAAACGGATGCAATTACGATGACATCTCGTCGTCCAGATAATAGTGATGATGTGGTACTTAGACGTAATTTCTCAATATCTTCATTTATGGAAAGATCTTTTTCGATGTAAACTCCACTTGTTGGGATAAACGCCTCTGGTTGATAGTAGTCATAGTAGGAAACAAAATATTCAACAGCATTATCAGGAAAAAACTGTTTGAACTCTGAGTATAGTTGTGCTGCTAAGGTTTTGTTGTGCGCCAACAACAGTGTAGGTTTTTGAACTTCTTCTATTACATTGGCTACGGTAAATGTTTTACCTGATCCCGTAACACCCAATAAGGTCTGGAATTTTTCTTTATCATTAATACCTTTTACCAATTCCTTTATGGCATTTGGTTGGTCGCCAGTGGGTTTAAAATCTGATACAACTTTGAATTTCATCCTCTAAAATTACAAAAGAAGTGTCATTTAAAGGAGTTCGTTAAAAAGAATCGTGACTGCTATCGCTTTAAAGTAAAATGGCCAGAAATTATTACATTATTTTCTGCACTTTCAAATCGAAACCAATAATCTGAAGAAGGTAATGGTTTTCCGTTAAATGTACCATCCCAGGTATTGTCTAATGTATTTGTTTGAAACAGCAGTTGGGCATAGCGGTTGTATATAGTTAAGGTTCCTGTTGGTGAACAGTCATCTGTAACGGGAATATAATTGTCATTCACGCCATCATTATTTGGAGTAAAGAAATTTGGGAAATCTATAGTACAAAAAGTTTCTGTCTCAGGTTCTACTGTTTCTTCGCATAATAACGGATTTATCGTTATCGTAAAACTGGTTTCGTCAGAACAGGATACAGATTCAGAATAAATATATATGATTTGGGCGAGGATTATGATATCACCTGCAAAAAGCTCGGTACCTGTACCATTGGGTTGAGTAAAGTAGTTACTGTTGTTAAGTATGGGTAGTGTATAATTTTCACAAACTTCCACGTCATCTGGGTCATCTGCTATTGTAGGACTATCTATTTGAATAACGAAGCTATTCTCATCTGAACAGCCACTAGTACCGGCATATATATAAAGTGTTTGTGAAGTTGTTATAAGATCCCCTGCGTTTAATTGGGTACCGCCTGCATTGGTCTGCGTATAATAGAAATTATCCGCAGAAAGAACAGGCAGGGTGTAGCTCGCACATGCATTTACATCGGCAGAATCGTCTGCGGTCGGTGCCGTTCCTATTTGAATGTCAAATTCGTTTTCGTCAGAACAACCGGTTGTTCCTGCATACACGAAAAGTGTTTGTGAACTTGTTATAACATCGCCAGCATTTAGTTGCGTACCGCCTGCATTGGTCTGCGTATAATAGAAATTATCCGCAGAAAGAACAGGTAGGGTGTAATTCGCACATGCGATGACATCCGCAGGGTCATCAGCGGTCGGTGCCGTTCCTATTTGAATGTCAAATTCGTTTTCGTCAGAACAACCGGTTGTTCCTGCATACACGAAAAGTGTTTGTGAACTTGTTATAACATCGCCAGCATTTAGTTGCGTACCTCCGGCATTGGTCTGTGTAAAATAGAAATTTCCGGCAGAAAGAACAGGCAGGGTGTAACTCGCACATGCATTTACATCGGCAGAATCGTCTGCGGTCGGTGCCGTTCCTATTTGAATGTCAAATTCGTTTTCGTCAGAACAACCGGTTGTTCCTGCATACACGAAAAGTGTTTGTGAACTTGTTATAACATCGCCAGCATTTAGTTGCGTACCTCCGGCATTGGTCTGTGTAAAATAGAAATTTCCGGCAGAAAGAACAGGCAGGGTGTAACTCGCACATGCATTTACATCGGCAGAATCGTCTGCGGTCGGTGCCGTTCCTATTTGAATGTCAAATTCGTTTTCGTCAGAACAACCGGTTGTTCCTGCATACACGAAAAGTGTTTGTGAACTTGTTATAACATCGCCAGCATTTAGTTGCGTACCTCCGGCATTGGTCTGTGTATAATAGAAATTACCAGCAGAAAGGGCGGGCAGGGTATAATTGAGACAAGCATTTACATCGGCAGGGTCATCAACTGTGGGTAAAACACAACTAATAATTATAGTTATATCGTTTCTTTCTAAAATAAGGTCGGTTACAATATCACTAGTGATTTCTGCGTAATATACTCCCGCATCGGTAGCCTGTATATTAGTCAATGTAAGTGTAGGGCTATCGGGTGCACCTACAATGGCTACACCATCTTTAAACCACTGATAATGATTTTGAGATCCACTAACCGTTGTAGTTAGGGTTACATTATCACCAGTATCTTCGTTTAAAGTTAAAATATCATTAACCTTGGCTTGGGGATTATCACGAAAACCAGAAAAATTTGCATCGTAAAAAGGAAATTCACTTTCGAAATCACCGAATTGAAAACGATTTTCTGATATATTAAGATTTTGCGTAAAACCAGGTATTATAGTAAAATCGGGTACAGTACCTTCCAGTTGGTTAATGTTAACATTAAAATTAATGATATTGTTCCATTGGTTATAGGTATCCGGAATAGTTCCAGAAAATGCGTTTTCAAATACATTAAAATGAGAGAGATTAGTCCACTGGTCGTATGATGGAGGGAAATCACCACTTAATTCATTTCTAGAAACATTGAATGTTTCAAGATTTACCCATTGCGAAAAGTTTGGAGATAATGAACCGGTAAGATTGTTCGTGTCTGCTGAAAAGCTTTCTATTTGTGTGAAGCTTGAATAACTATCGGGAATAGTACCTTCTAAATCATTATTATACACTTCAAATCTTATAATGTTGGTCCAACTTGAATAACTTGCCGGTAGCGTTCCTGATATTAGGTTGTTTGCAACGCTGAAATATTCCATATTTACCAAGTTGAAAAGTGATTCTGGTAATGTGCCAGTAAGTGCATTGCCCCAAAGATCTAAAGTTGTTAAATTAACTAAGTTTCCATAAGAATCTGGTATAGAGCCGGTAAGACCACCTATAAAAGCATTGGTGTAAGACTTTAAACGAAGGATTTGTAGATTTGTTAATTCAGAATACTCCTCAGGTAAATTTCCATCTATTCGTGTGGATTGAATGGATAGTTCTATCAAATTTGTTAAGTTTCTCAATGAGACTGGCAGGTTTCCTGTTAGCTGTTGTTGCCCTAAAATAAGACTCCTTAGCTCTACTAAATTTCCTAAGCTTACTGGTATTGTTCCGGTAAGGTCATTATCAGAGAGATTTAGATATGTCAGGTTCACCAAATCACCATATTCAGGATAGATAGTTCCCGTAAAATTATTATCACCTAAATGTAATACCGATAATTGTGTCATATCAGTGATTTCTATGGGAATTGTACCCGCTAAATCATTATTCCAAACATTTAAATAAACTAAATTAGGTAGTGTTGTAATACTAACAGGAAGAGCACCTGTTAGTCCACTTGCCGATATATCTATTGTTGTTAAAAATTCTAAATCTGCTAATTCATCGGGTATATAACCTGACTGAATATTACTTGTATTTGCATTGTTAATAAGGTTCATATCCATCTCAACTACATGTCCATTGTCAACAGTTATACCGTACCAATCACTAGAGACATCTCCTGAAAAATCCCAATCATTATCCGGTATACCATCAGTTTGACTGCCCCATGTATCGCCATTTGTTGCGGTATAAAAAGCTTGAAGGGCGTCTTTTTCGTCTTCGGTTACTTGGGCTGAAAGTTTTCCAAAAATTCCCAAGATGATAACAAGGCTTAATAATTTTGACATCAATTTAAAATTACGATATTGAAAAAAGCGATTATAGTATTATTGGAGTAAGCAACAATTATTTTAAGTAAGGAGTTAAGATAAAGACTTTACTTGAGAATGTCTTAAAATCAACTTTTTAATAGATTAAATATATAAAGTAGCAATTTGTTGAGTAAAAAGATGATTTTTTAAATTTTTTGGTTAAAACCCATTAATTAGTCATGTAATTGAAGATGTATCTTTTAGTAAAAGAAGTTATGAGTTTTTAAAAATTGAAGTCAATATATATAAATAACAGTATTTTATCGTATAAGCGAGAAATGGCCTTTGAAATCTTTGCCGTCACTTAGGGTGATTTGAAACCAATAGTCCGACTCTGGCAGAGGCTGGCCATTCATTAATCCATCCCATCCAATAGCGTTAGATTTTATTTGATGTATAAGTTTGCCGTAGCGATCGTAAATTAAAATACGTTGGTCATTTCTGGTATCGTTGATGCCAATTATTTGCCAGATATCATTACTGCCATCCCCGTTCGGTGTAAAGAATTTTGGAAAACCAATAACAGATATTTGTTCTTCTGTAGTACCGCAACCATTTTTATTTCTAACGTAAACGGTATAAAAACCTGCTTCTACATTAAAAAATATAGATTCATCTTGGTAATTTTCACCATCGAGCGAGTATTCGTACATATCATTACCGCTAACTATTATTTCAACGGTATTGTTGCTAAAAGATTCTTGAATAACAATATCGTCAATAACCACAGGTGAGGATGTGGTTACGATGAAATCTGCATATGCTGAACAAATTATGGTTTCACCGTTACTTTGGTAATGAACTTCAACTTCTAAAATATAGTTACCATCTTCATTAACCAAAATATCTTCATTATTTCCAATTTCTTGAAATTCAGATCCGGTGTCTTTAAACCAGCTATATTTATCAAAACCGTCGGGAGCATTAATTACCAAAGGTTCACCATCGGTACATGCTAAATAGTTTTCTTCTAAACTAACTTTTGGTATTGGGTTGACTATCAATTCTATTTCTTCTACACTTTGGCATTGATTATTTGCCTCTAGTCTAGCGTAAATAATGGTTGAGGTCGTTCTTAAATTTCCTGTCAGTGCATTCTCTTCTAGGGTAACATCGTTTAAACTGTTATAAAAGGCAACATCTAAACCTTGAAAATTTTGCTGTCTAATATCTTCCAGGTCAAAGGTGCTCTCAAGAATACTGTCCTCTTCATTGTCGTCGCATAATAAGATAGGGCTAATAGCATTTAAGCTTACGACTGTTGGATTAACCTGTATGGATATTTCTCCTATATTTTCACAATCTTCTGAAATTATTTTGTAAAATATAGTTTGATTAAAGGCTGTAGTGTTCGTGTATGAATTCGGATCTGTAATATTATTGTTTGCGGTACGATCGGCAATTGTTTCATAGAAAAAGATGTTACTTTCTGCTACATCAGGAAAAGATTGCCTTAAATCTAATTCTGTAATCCCGTCCAAAGAATTGGTTTCATCAATGTCACATTGAACTAAATCTATAGAAGCTGGAAATTCAGAAGGGGTAACGGTCAGGGTAATCGGGTAGGTGATGTAACAAGTTGTATTCATTATTGGTGTTACTCGGGCATAAATTGTTGTACTTATAGTTGTCAAAATAGTATTTGTAATCGCATTTGAACCTGTCGTTGCTTCATTCTCATTTCGATATAGACTAAGTTCATAATCTAGATTGTTCTGTATTGCGTTTTCTGCATCTGTAGTTATTTCAACAATTGAAAATTCTGCTTGTGCGTCATTATCGGTGTCACAAGTGTCGTAACTGAGTTCTGGCGGAGTATCAAATGAATAGGGAATTATAGAGAATTCTACAACTTCAAAGCAACCATTAGTATTAGCTACTCTAACAAAAACGGTATTTGTGAGATTGTTATATAAGAATTGTGTTGGTTCTATAATTGCGTTAATATCATCAAACGCATCGTTATACGAGGTGTAGTAAAATATGTTTGTATTTGTTGAGTTGGTAATTTGAGATTCATTTTCGGTCAAATCTATAAGAGTTGTGTTAGATGGATTGCACACTTCGATGTCTTGTGGTTCTGAAACTACCGGTGACGGAAGAAAACCTGCAGTACCTGTCCAGTCTAAATTGAAACCACCATCTCCTACAGGTCTGTCTACTAAAATATAATAATGTTCTCCTGCCGATACGGGAATAGAAGATACAAAACTATTGCCTAGTTCACCAGGACCTTCGTTTTGATCTGTTTCAAAATCGCTTAATCCGGTGAAGTTACTGGTCAAAGAAGCTTGTAGAGGATTAGTTGTTGAACACCTGATCGGGCTAGTGAGATTTTGACAATCGCTATTGGGACCAAAAATAAAAAAATCATAATCTACCTCTAAGTCGTTATCATGAGGTTGAATTGTAAAGGCAAGTGTTCCATCAACAGCAATATTAACACTTAACCAAAGACTGTTAAGCTCTTGATTTACGCAAGAGTTGGTTGTGGGGTCCAACTCTTGTGTTCCGAAACCAGATACATTACTAGAAATATTATTGTTTCCACAAACGATTATGGCATCAACGCAATCACTTGCCTGACCACAAACATAGAAATAACTGAAAATGAAAATTAAGGTACTATAGAATTTCATAGTGTCTAAGTATGTTCTAGAAATGAATATAGTACAAAGAAGATATACTAAAATATGAAGAGTGATAAATACTTATTAATTATGATGTTTTTCTACTGGAAATCCAGTAGAAAAACTAGACCCCAAATTAAATAGTTTTAAAAAGCATATTACCCAAAAAACAATAAGTTCAGTTAGATGTAATCGTTGTACGTTGATTATAAATCACGTTTTTTAAGAATAGCGTAGGATCCATATATGAAAATGGCTGTCCATGCTAGTACGATTACAATTTCATACCAATGTATATAATAGTCTAATTCAAGTTTTTCGCCCATCTGGTTAACAACCGATTGTACTGCACCTAATCTAGAAAAAGGTTCTTTGATAAGGTTGAACATAGATTGTAGTGGAAAAAGACCCATAATAGTATCTGTTGTTTCTCCATCAAAAAATTTCCATCTTATAATTCCTCTAAAGATACCTTCAATAACTTGCCAAAGAATTAAAAAGCCAAGTGCAAAGGCAGAGCGTTTTACCAAAACACCTAAAAAAAGACAGAAAGAAAAAAAACCTGTAAGCTTCACAAAAAATGCGAAAAGGAACTCTAAATCGGTAAAAATGATAGAAATCTCAGTAAAATCGGAGTAAAATAGTCCTAAAATGAGTGAAACTATAAATACAAATATCGTTGAGACTAATGAAAAAGTAATAACGGTCAAAAATTTTGAAAGTATAAATTCCTTTTTAGAAAGTCCGTCAATTAAATTCTGTTTTATTGTTTTGTTACTGTATTCATTAGACATCATTGAAACGATAACTATGGCTAAGAATAGTTTAAAAAATGCAGTAATAAAGGTATTGAAGTGCCAGATATAAGGGAAATTGAAAATACCTTGATCGGCTAGATGAAACTTTATGGGACCTATATCAAATTTAATGGCCGCTACTAATGCGATAGAGGTTAAAAGCGCAAAATAAGAAACAATCAAGAACTTGCTAGCTCTATTATTCCAAAGTTTTATGAATTCTATTTGAAGTAATCGTATCATGATCGTAAGTAGTTAGGCGTTAACATTTTTGGTTAGAGCTAAAAATTGTTCTTCTAAGCTTTCTTTTCTTTTTATTAAATGCGAAACAACGATGCCATGGTCAAAAAGCAACTTGTTCAATGTTTGTGCATCTAATTCAGCGTTTAAAAAAGCTGTGACCAAACCATTCTCTTCTTTTATTTCACCAAAATGTTCATTGCTGTTTAAGTAAGAGAAAAGGTTATCTGTATCTGAACACTTTAGTTCAAAAAAGCCAAAGCTGGCTTGTAAACTATCTACCCTGCCAGAGTAAAGCTTTTCACCTTTTCTTAAAATGACGACATGAGAGCATACTTTTTCTACTTCATCTAACAAATGCGATGCCAACAAAATGGTAGTTCCTTTAGCGGCAATAGTCTTTATGATTTCCCTAATCTGATGAATTCCTTGAGGGTCTAGACCATTGGTAGGTTCATCTAAGATTAAAATTTCTGGATCATTCAGTAGGGCAGAGGCGATAGCTAACCGCTGTTTCATCCCTAGAGAGAAAGTCCTGAATTTGCTATTTTTTCTATCTAGGAGTCCGACTAAATCTAGCTTTTCCTCAATTTTTTCTTTTGAAACATCTTTGATTTTGCAAACTAATTTCAAGTTTTGTAAAGCCGTCATGTATGGATAGAAGTTCGGTCGCTCTATTATAGCACCTACCTTTTTTAAAGCGTCATGTGTTGATGTGTCTCCACCAAACCAAGCAAATTCACCACTAGTTTTGTTGACTACGTTTAAAACGATACCAAGCGTGGTTGATTTGCCACTGCCATTCGGTCCAAGAATGCCATATACATTACCTTTTTCGATTGTAAATGAAAGGTCTTTTACTGCCGTAAGGTATCCGAATTTTTTGGTAAGATGATTTACTGCTAGAATAGTACTCACGCTAAGTATTTTTTGATTGGTTATACCTACTTGACGAAGAACTTAATGATTTGTTACAATTAAAAAATTAAAATCGCTTTATTCGATAAGTAATTCCTCTATTTGTTATAACATTTTTGGGGGTGTTAAAGTCTACGACAATTGTTTCAGATGGATCATCTGCTGTAATATTACTATCGGTCTGGTCTTGTGAGTTGCTAATGTTGTTAGTATAAGTAGCTGTGCTCGTATTAGCGTCTGGTAGAAAAACCCTTGTAACCAAAATCAAGGTCTCTAAATCTCCACTATTCATACTGCCGACTGACCAATCTGGATATGTAAAACTACCTTTAGAAATAGATGAAGATAACAATGTAATTCCATCTGGTAGCACATCCGTAAGTGTCAAATTTGTAATTGGATCATCACCAAGACTTTCTATTGTAATCGTAAAAGTCACGGTATCGCCATCCTTAACATTATTTTGATCTGCTACTTTTTTTATTACAATGTCGTCAAGACAGTAATAAGCGGCAATAGGTTGAGAGTCGTAAGTACAACCACCCTTAGTTACACGAACAAAATAATCGCCTGCTTCAGTGGGGTTGTAACTTGAAAATATAGCTCCACTAACTTCTGTTCCGTTTTGGTACCATTGGTAAGAATCAAAATTTGCATCAACTACGCTAATAAGTGCACCAGGTAAACAGCCCCCTCCATTAACTTCTAAATCAACTTCTGGTACCGTATCAAAACCAGAAAAGTACCCCGCGATACCACGAGCTCCATTAAATCCAATAAATCCGACAGCAATTGGTCCTGTTGATTCAACAGATACATTGCCGGTTAGATTAGAAATATAAAATGTTTTCCATTCGGTGGAACCTGCAACTGTAGTTGGTGTAGTTAATGTTACATTGCCACTGTCATCGGTAACAGTAATATTTTCATTTGGGGTAGAGGTAGAGGCAATAATGGTGACACCACCGGTCATGGTAATACCACCAGCGTCTTCTATATGACTGATATTGTCTACTTTGTCTGGTAATAGACAATTAACGGGAGCAATAAAATTCAGCCCGATAGTATGTATAGCAGATGCACCGGCTAAACACTGGTATGCGTATGCATCTTTTGACGTTGTAACATACATGTTCGCCCCGGCCGCAGCACTTGAATAATAACTTGAAGGAACTTCAAAATAATCTCCATTGTTTATAGTAGCAACAGGTGTAGTATTACCATTAACAAATATGTTCGTATTGTTTTGCGTTCCAATGATAATAGGAAATTCTGTTTCTGTGGTACCATTACCTCTAATGAAAACATATTCTTTACCAATTTTTTCTTGAGGTACAGGTTGATCAATGGCAGCATCTCTATTGGCAACACCGGTTTTAATACTTACGTTGAGCCCACCATTACTTATAACAATAGGATTGTTAGAAATTACATCTGCACCGATCCAACCGTCAATATTAGCGGTAGTCTCGGCTGTATATGCCTCAAAAACAAACGATTCATTAGCTTCAAGGTTAATTGTATAGCTATCTGCAGTAATACCGTCAACATCATTAGCTAGTCTAAATTCGCAATTAGGATTATAACCAGAAAGGGTAACCGTAGTACCATCTTCGGTAGCCATTATGCCTAATACATTGGTTAAACTACTGTGGGTACCTCTGTTGGGAATGCCACCCCATTTAAAATGTGTACCCATTGCTTGCCTACCTTTACTGGTAAGAGATGTAGCTTGCGCACCTGAACGACCTCTATAGTTTACATAGAATTTTTCACCGCCTGGAGCTTCGAAACGTAAGCCTGCAGTAGTTAAAACTATACCAGTGTTATTATCCGTAACCATGGTAATTTCGTTATTACTATTTCCTAAAATAATTTCTTGCGGTGCTGTATTTGAAATAGTTAATGTTGAAAATAGTGTGTTAGAAGTACCTTGATAGACATTTACAGTAAAAGAAGTAGTTTCTGGTGTTGATAGGTATATGTACTGTTGCACTACAGCTTGATTACTACCACCTTGTTTTAATGGGGGTAAATAATGAAGGTCGCTCAACTGAGAAAAACCAGCAGCGGACATCATTATGAATAATATAACTAAACCTACTTTTTGTTTCATTATAAACGTTAAAGATTCAAAGAAACTTAAACACTTTAAGTGATACAATAATTTGTTGTAAAGGTTTGATTTTAAGTGGTGATTTTTAAATAAATAGAGGTAATTTATTTAATTACCTCTATTGTTTAATCTATCTGTAAAGTGTAAAGTTACCTACGAACTCTCTAGTATCTGCTGCACCGTTTAATTTAATAATATACCAATAATCTCCAGTTGGCAGCTCATTTTCCTGGTAGAATCCGTCCCATCCATCTTCATTATCTTTGAAGGTGTAGACTGAACGACCGTATCGATCATAGATACTAATGAAAATTTCAGGGTAAACTTCTATATTATCCGGCATCCAAAAATCGTTTTGACCATCTCCATTTGGAGTAAAGAAATTAGGAATTTCTATGTCAATGAATTCAATAAACAAACTAGCTGTTGATTCACATCCGTTTTCATCAATTACGGTAATTGTATATGTACCCGTTTCAGTAATGTAGAACACATTTTCTGAACCTCTATTTTCATCTTCAAAGTAGAACGTATAATTTTCTTTGCCACCGGTAACTGTAGCGGTGATTTGGTTGATATTACTTTCTACCACAGTGATTTCTAATGGTTCGAATGCTTCAATTTCAATATCGTATGTGGCAATACAACCATTTGCATGCGAAATGCTTATAAAGTGACTTCCCGCAGTTAATTCGCGGAAAATAGGAGTCAACTGCATTTCAGATGGGTCAACGGTATCCAAACCAAATAAAACATTGTCTTCAATACTTGTGTCATTAAGAACAATGTTGACATAATTGCTAGGGAAATTTCCATTACAACCGTAAACAGGTTCAACAATAGCACCAAGATCTACACCAGCATCTATGGTAACAATAATTGTTTCTTCACAACCTTGGGCGTCTTGTATAAAAATAATATAATCGCCTGCAGCTAAGTTAGTAAAACTCGTTCTATCTTGAACGAAATCTGATTCATCTTCTAAACGGGTGCTGTAAGGTGCTGTACCACCGATTATAGTTAAATCTATGGTTCCATCTTCTTCACCTACGCAAATTTCTGCCGTACTCTCTGTCGTTATTTCTAGAACATCGGGTTCCGCAATAGTCGCTTCTATTAGTTCGAAACAACCGTTAGAATCTTGTGCTATTATAACATAGTCACCGGGTGCCAAATCATCGAATGTATTGTCATCGCTAAAGCGATCTAAATTCGGTGAAATTGCATATTGGTAAATACCAGATCCACCAAGCATATTAACCGTAATGCTACCATCTTCTTGACCATTACAAGTAACATCGTTAATTATCGTATTTGCAGTGTCGATAAGCAATTCGTCTGGTTCGGTAATAGTTATCAGGGCAGATGTTACCTCGCAATCATCACTCTGTACCCTTACATAATAAGGTCCGGCCAATAAATCTGTAAACAGACCGGTTGGTTGATTTGCTCGTACCTCGTTAGTAAGACCGGCGTCTGAAAATAATGCATATTGATAGTTGCCTAAACCGCCTTGAGCTTCGGCATTTATTACACCACTGTTATCACCATAACAACTAATTGTCGGATCATCATTATCTAGAGTAACTGTTAATACGGTTATAGGATTAATAGTTACACTGTTACTTAATACTGAAATACAACCAAAACTATCTTGTACATAATATTGATATGTATTTGGCACAACACCAGTGAATAAATGGGTGTTCGGTCCGTTAACTTCGTTCATGGCGTTGAAGGTAGAAGTACCATCGGTATTCCACATGTATGGACCCGTACCACCTGAAGCTGTTAATAATAACTCCGCATCGGACAAACAACTAATTCTTTGTGCGGTTACTAATTGACCTTTAACTTCAACCGGATTAACAATTTCTTCAATTGCCGTTTCAAAGCTACAGTTCATATCATCTAAGATAGTTACACTATAAAAACCAGAACTTAAGTTGTTGAATGTATCTACAGTTTGTGAACTAGATGTTTGTATTTGATTTGAACCAGAAGCATCGCTATATGTATTTAATATGTATCTGTAATTTGTAGTTACATTTCTAGTGGCAATAGTTGCTGTAATTGAAGCATCATTATCGTTTTCACATAATAAAGTAGTACTAGAAATAGTAGCTGTGATTGGGTCTGGAACTACTAATTCGAACGCATTGGCAAAAGGAATACTACAACCTAAAGCATCTGTAACATCAACTGAATATTGACCGGCACTTAATCCTTGGAAAAGGAAACTGTTTACCTGTGTTTCAGTGTATGCAATACTAGAAGCTATATGTGTTAAGGTAATATCGTATGGACCTTCGCCACCTAATGGAGAAATATTTGCGCTTCCCATATCATTGGTACAACCCACATCATTGGTTTCAATCGTAGCCAATGTAATTGGGTCGCTTGGTGATGTAATAGTAAAGGTTCGTTCTTGAACACATTCTGGTGTACCCACTTGCGAGGCTCTTACAATATAAGTGCCAACTGCAACTGGTATAGAAGCTGTTGTACCTGTTCCTGCAAAAGTAGCGGCATCATCTGCACGTGTAGTAGCTGTTCCGTCGGCATTTACAACTTCCCAGTTAAAATCACCAGTATATGTAGCATCGGTAAATGTTACCTCAATAGCCCCATCTGTTCCAAAACATACAACATCAGAAAGCTTATTTACCTCAATACTAAAAGTATTAGGGTCTTCAACAATATGGGTTCTTGTTATTTCACAACCGGTAGTTACATTCCTAATACCAATAGTATATGTGCCAATAGCCAAGTTGGTAAATACATTATTACCTGTTTGGTATGTTGCAGATGGTAAAATTCTAAACTCGTAGTTAGCAAGATTTGCCGTGGTACTGGTATATGCGCTAGTCGCATTCACGGTAATGTTCTCACCACTATTTATACAATCTAGATATCTGTCAACCGTAATTGAAGCAGTACCAAATGTATCATAAGGGGCTATGGTAACAATATGTTCTGCAGAACAACCTTCGTCATCATATACACGAACTATAATATCACCACCAGCTGCATCGGTATGCGTATACGTTATACTACTACTGTTTTGAAGCACGGTAGAAGTTGCATCATCAATGAATTCAAAACGATTATAAGTTCCGCTACCACCAACAAATGTTGAATCATCTATGGTAATTGTGGCATTGTTACCATCATTACCGGTAGCACAACCAAATTGGTCAGGAACGGGAGCTGTAAATGCTACAGCTATATTTTCATCTACAACCACAGTTTTTACTGTAGGACAGTTATTTGGTCCTGTTGCTGTTACATCATACGAACCACCTGGTAGTCCGGTGAAAGATTGTGTCGCCACATCCCAAGATGCACTAGCAGGCATTGGGTCTAATACATAGGTCAACGGATTGTTGCCGTTATTTACTTGAACCAACTCTATGCTACCGTCATCAGCACCTGAGCAACTAACCTCAATAGGAGTAGCCGTAAAATCTGGTTGAATGGCATCTGGCACAACAACAGTAAAAGTTCTAAAACATTCTGGTATTGTTGTATCGGCATCATAAACATTTACGGTGTACGTACCTGCAACATCTATCAGTACATTATGCAAGGTACTACTTGGTGTTGTTAGTGCTTGACGAGCTACTTTTTCTGTACCATCACTATTTAATATTTTAAACTCATAATTCCCAGAACCAGAAATACCTTCAATAGCTATTTCAGCCTCAAAACCGGCACCACAACCTAATTGTTTATCTAAGGTAGCCGATGCTTGTAGGGTAGGGTGTACCACTATATTGGTATCTTCTGTACAACCAGTTTCATCTTTAATATAAATAGTATAATTACCGGCAGCAACTGTATTGTAGATACCACCATTGTTTTGGTAAGTACTTCCTCCGTCTATAGAATATAGTATTGTGCCTGTACCTGTAGCATTTACAGTAACCGATGCATTTGTATCGCAATTTGCAACTACTACGTCAACAATAATTGGTGCCGCTGTAAAGCTCATGGTTACATCATTTAATGGGTATGAGCAACCATACTGATCTTCAACTGTAACCGTATAAGTACCTGCGGGAGAATCAGCTGCAATCTCTATTGGGTTATCACCTGTTGCAGTAATTGAGGTAAAAGGACTAGGGCCAGAAATGGTATAGAAGTAATCACCTCCACCACCTTGTACATTGTCAATTAAAATTAACCCGGGGTTCTCACAAGAAATATCTTGAATAGATTGTGTGTCGCCTGTAATCTCATCCAACATTTCTAGAATCTCATTTTCACTAGCACTTATACATTGTGGAGCTCCGCCATTAAATTGTTGTACTTCAATATAATATTCATCTTCTGGTAAGCTTGTCACATTTATAGTACTTGAATAGCTAACAATGCCACCACTATCTCTAATTACATTACCATCTACATCATATAAGAACCATTCCATATCAGGTTCTATAGATCCATCTGTATCTGTAATGGTATATTCTATTGATCCATTGCTTGATCCTTCACATGCAGGAGTAATAACTGATGTAATGTCCATTGGGTTCGTTATGATATCATTAACGTTAACACTACTCTGTCTAACACAACCAACATCATCTCGTACATAGAACGCGTAAGTTCTGCCTGGTACTAGATTATTGAAGGTATGTGTAGTGCCTGTAGCATAAGGCGTTGTCCATCCATTTACTGGTGTTACTATATTGAAATTGGCAGGGTCTTCAGAATAAGTATATTCATAAGGTGCAGTACCATTTTGACCACGAACACTTACTTGTAGTTCATCGCAGTTTACAATAATCGGTAGTATAGTTATGTCTAGATCATCTAAGGGAAAAGGAATGATTAATCGTGGTAAATCTGTCTTACAAATAGTGTTGCCACTGCCATCTACCGTTCTTATAGATGGGTCAACTTCTTGACCAGAGGTGTAACCTCTAAATTGATCAGATGTTTGCCAAGTTGTACCACCATCATCACTAAATTCTAATGTGCCTAAAGTAGTTGGGTAATTGAGAATGTCAAACCCGAAATCATTAAGGTCTCCTGTACATGCAATTGGTGTTCTTCCTTCTGCATCTGCGGTTAATTCATCTGGTGCCGTAATCGTTACGGTTTCTGTTTCTGAACAACCGCCATCGTCTGTTATAATGATGTCATATTCACCTGGCGCTAGATTAAAATAGGTTTTATTGGTACTATTTACATCATTTTGAACTTGGTCTGGTGTTCCATTTGTCTTATCTACCAATCGGAAATCGAAAGGCGATAGTCCGTCATTTATGGTAACTTCAATACTACCCGTACCATCATGACAATCTGGGTCTGTTGCCACTGCGGCAATATCAAGTACCGGATTAGCTGCAATGGTCTCTGTTACCATAGTTTGGCAAGCATCGGTACCATTAGCTTTGTCTCTTACGTAGATGTCATAATCTCCAA
Organism: Maribacter sp. Asnod1-A12; assembly: GCF_045063735.1. Lineage (NCBI taxonomy): Bacteria > Pseudomonadati > Bacteroidota > Flavobacteriia > Flavobacteriales > Flavobacteriaceae > Maribacter > Maribacter sp. Asnod1-A12. The sequence continues at coordinate 163,285 of NZ_JBEFNZ010000006.1, read as the reverse complement.
TATTAGCTAGTGCAATTGTTGTTGAATTACTAATTGAGAAATCAGCATCAGTTACTGTATTTCCAGAAGGAATAAATGCATACATGAAATTATTGTCGCCGCCTGAAGCTGTTGCCGTTAATGTGCCATCAGCGCATAAGCTTGCATTTACGACCACAACACTTAATGAAATAGTAGGTGCTATTGTGATAGATTGAATAGAAGTTGCACAACCATATTGATCATTTACTTCAACATCATAAGTACCTTCAGATAAATTACTGAATGTATATGTTACGTCTGTAATTGTTGAAGGTGTTTGCCATGCTCCGCCGTTAATTCTAAATGAATAATTACCGTTACCATCAGTCACCGTAGCCGTTACGGTACCATTGTTTTGACCGTCATAACATTGCGTTGCGGTTAAGTCAAAAGCAATCGTATCTGGCTGAACCACAGTTACAGTTGTTGTTGAGATTACTTCACAATTATTTTGATCTCTTACTCTAACATGGTAATTACCAGCTGGTACATTTAAGAATTGTGCTGTTGAACCAAAAGCTCTAACCATAGTATTATCGGTTAATTCTAATTGATATTCATAACCCGGCGTACCTTCATCTGCAGATGCTTGCAAAGTAGCACCTGTGTTAAAACAAGTAAATTCTGCTTTTTGCTGAAGATCAGCGGTTAATGCGTTTGGCGAAGTCAACGTTGCTGAAGTAGCTGAGGTTGCCGTACATGTATTATCGTCTATTTTTTCGACCATAATATTATATGTGCCATCGGCAAGAGTTGTTGGTGTAGTAATCGGAGATGTTGTTTCCGTAACCCAAGTTGCTCCATTATCAATTGAATATTGATAACCTGCGATAGGATTAAAATTAGAAACTTCAAAACGGATACTACCATTGTCACTCCCATTACAAGTTGGGTCAGTACTACTTAAAATAGCTACTTCAAAAGTTTTTCCTGTTTCTACAATAACTGTAATATCTTTTGTTTGCTCACATAACTCAGGAGTCTGTGAAGCTTGAATATCATCTAATGCTAAGAAATTACCGTTGTCACTATCTAGGTTGGTACGTAGAACAACACCAACTACAGTGTTTGCACCTGGGTTAAAAGTAACCGTTCTTAAGTGCCAGTCGTCTGCATTATTGTTCTGTGGAACTGCTGCCGTTGCCTGACTACTGATTACATTGCCAGAACCGTCAACTAATTCTACCAATACTTCTGGGTCGTTACCTGAAGCATTATCTATTAATATATTATATGCATAGAATGATATGGTGATATCTTGATTGGCAAGTGCTTCTAAGCCTGTTCTTGACCATAAGATATTGTTGTTTCCTGCTGAGGTACTTACCCCAATTGCCATGAATCTGCCATCGGTTATACCAGAATGGTCATTCGGACTTCTCCATGATGTATTAGGGTTGGTAATTGTATTTGTTACTGCATATTCAGCGTTTACAAGAATTCCTGCAGGACCTAAATTACAATCGGTATCTGTACCATCTTGAGGTTCGTAGCAATATCCTGTGCCTATTTCTGCAATTTGTGTGGTTACACCAGCTCCAAAATCTTCAAGAAAAAGTGTACTTTGATCAGCAGCTATTAAACTTGTATAGCCAACAGTAATAGTCTGTGTACCAGATGCGACATTATTGAAAATATTACTATCTGCAGGTGTGTTATCTGTACCGTTTAATTTGTAGGTATAGGTGAAATCTGTTGTGTTCGAAGGAGTAATTGTTACTACGCCGTCTCCATCGCACTCATAAGTAATATCATTTGTAAAAGTAGGGTCTATAGCTGCTGTAGGTACCGTGATTTCTAAAGGTGTCTCACAACCCAAAGCATCTTTTATAGCTAATTGATATGTGCCAGGTGTTAAACGTTGTTCGTCAACTAAAGTGAACGTACTACCACCGTCAAAACTATATTCATACGGAGCTTGACCGCCACTACCATTTAAAATCTTCACTAAAGCAGTTGGAGTTGCCGCACCAGATGTATCACATGACGCATCTTCTATAATAGAAGGTGATGCCGTCAACAGAAATGGTTGTGTAACTTCATATTCCAATGTTTCTGTACAAGTGTTGCCAGTAGTACCACTAGAATCCATAACCGTAATAGTATAAATTCCCGCAGAAATATTGTTGAAAAAGTTTTCCGTTTGATAATTAACACCACCATCTAGACTATATTGGTAAGGTGCATTACCGCCTGATGCGGTAATCGTCAAAACAGATGTTGAAGCATCTGCACAGGTAATATCTGTGTTGGAAGCTGATATGGTAATAGTACCTAAATCTTCCATAGTAACTAGATTAGAGAAGGCATAACACCCATTATCATCTCTAACTACAAATATATAATCTCCATCTTCATTAGGTACATATGTTGAAGGGTTACCTTCATATCCGAATAAAAATGTTGAATTAGATGTGAATTCTGAATCGGGAATAGTAGTTTCATCAGTATATGGCGCTACGCCGTCTTTACTGTAGATAGCATATTCTTGCCCCGTAGTTCCACCAGATGGCGTTAAGTTTATAATACCGGCAGAACATGTAATGTTTTCTTGATTTGTAGCTGTTAATCTTAGTTCAGGTATTTCGTCTACCGTAATAGTACTTTCATCACTACAACCATCTACGGTAGTAGTTACTATAAAATAATCATCTGCTGCAAGCCCTGTAAATGTATAGGTGTTATCAGACGAAACCAAGTTGTTGGCTACTAAAGATCCTTTACCACCGCTACCATTGTCGAAGTAAAGCTCATAGCTATATTCTGGTGAAACGTTCAGTGCCTGTATTGAAATTGTTCCTGCATCTGTACAATCAAATGGAGTTGAACTGACTTTTGCCTCAAAAATTCTTTCTGCAATACCTATTTCTTCGGTTTCGAAAACACAACTGTTCTCAATTGGTGCACCTGTTGAAGGATTCAATTGTGTAACTTGTACTATATAGGTTCCGCTAGTTGCGATAGCAAAATTTGGACCTTGACCAGCACTAAACGGCACTGCGATAGAATTGTTTTCAACATCATATAACTGATAACCGTAACCGCTACCTAAGTCGATTACTCTAATAAAGCCTTCGGTATCACAAATGATATCAGATGAATCTGGCTCAGGAATGTCTAAAGTATTTTGGTACGAATTGAAATAGAATCTACTGAAACATCCACCTTCATAACCGATAACTACTCTGTATTTACCGCTTTCGGTTACCGTGAAATTATCTGAATCTGTTTCTTCGTTCCATGTCCAACCACTAGCTGTATTTGCACAATCATCACTTACATCACCACAAGTAGCAACGTTACAGCTTGTCTCATCAAGTTTTTCCCATTTAATGCTTAATGCATCGGTTATACCTAATTGAATAAATGCACTATCGGTTTCACCACAAAGAAATATATGTGGCATATCACTATTATCATTAGAACAAGTAACGGTTTCTCCCTGAATATCATTATCAGGATTACTATCGGTATTTACTTGATTCAAGTAGCTAATAATTGGGTTTGTCTGTGTTTCACCATATCGCTCTACAGTTATCAATTCTGTATGGTTTGCACAACCAGATGTTGATGTTTTCTCTACTATATAGTTACCTATGTTAGTTACGGTATACGTGTTTGACGTACCGTCATTTAAAATGGTATCTCCAGAATCAATAACACCATTATTATTATTGTCTATAGCCCAAGTGTAGGTATCAAAACCTAAACCAGCCGAAAGTGTTCCGCTAGCACCACAAAGCTCTACTGAACGTGCAACATTACAGTTGGCCAATGCATCAGAAACATTGTTAGTCGCTACCTCTAAAGTAGTGATACAGGCACCTGCCGGGTTACTGCCATCTTCGTCAGAAAAGGTATTGGTATTTAAAGTGCCAGAATATGTTGCGTAGGCATTGTTTTCAAGTTGAGAAGCACAAGCCGCTACGAACTCAGAACAATCACCAGAAAGAGATACCGTTATTTTTATTTTATATTCAGGGTCATCAATTTGAATTAATGCGTCGGGTATCGTAAAAGTTATGGTTCTAGTACTTTCTACATAACTACTAGTAACCCCCGGTGCATCATCAATATTTATATCGTCAAGAGTTACATTATCGGGCAGAACATTTTTAATCGTAAAATTAGTGGCATCATCATCACCTGTATTTTGAAAACGTAATACATAATTAAAAGTATCACCTAATTCGACATCTTGTCCATTAATATCTGTGCCACTTTGTAGTTCTGAGGTATTGCCCAACACTATAATTGGAGCAAATACTTCGCTATAAGATGCCGCATTTACGGTACCATCGGTAGGGTCAACTGCAGGAACACCTGTTCCGTATTCACCACCATCGCCACCATCTGTAGCATCATCTTTATAATATTCGTTGGCATCGCTACACCCATCGTCATCGCTATCTAAGTCTAAATGATCTGGATATCCGTCTAAATCGGTATCTAGATTTGCACAAAATCCGGAAAAAGATGCCGTATTGTAGGATAAAAATGCAACATCAGCAGCAGAACCAAGTTCTAATCTAATGTAAGCCACTTCACTTAAATTAGCGGTTGGTATACCGAACTCTGACAATTCTATTGTTGCCAAACGATAATCTCTGGTGGTATTATTAAAGAAAACACTTCCATTCGCATTGTAAATATCTAAACTGTATGAACCAACAACATCGGCAAGTGCTCCACCACTAGAGGCTTGTACGCTCACAGCATTACCTATAGGAGCACCTGTAGCATCATAAATACTTACAACATGAGCTACACCATTAGGATCAGCAACTTGGGTTAGTAATATATCTGGTATGCCATCGCCCACGTTTGTCGCTACGATAGGGTCTATTTCATAAGTCCATGTATCGCCTATGTTTACAATACCAGAACCAAGGTCTAATCCGTTTTGCCCATGGGTCAATAATGGATTTAATGGGTCTGTAGTAGGGTCATCTATAACAGTCAATCCTAAAGCATTGTCATCATTTCCATCATTTAAATTAGCTTCAAAGGTTGCCTCACCATAAATGTTATTCGAAGGGGTCAAGGCCATCCAGCTAGATTCAGTGGCGGAAATATCTGCAATCCCATCATTATCGGAGTCTATGCCGTCTGATAAACCATTTCCGTTAGAATCGTAAAGGTCATCGTCTGCAATTCCAGTAGTAAAAGTTGTGCCTCCAGAGGTGAATGCCAATAATTCATGTGATAAGTTTGGCAATAATGGATTTTTTGAAGTTGTAGAACTTCTCCAAAAACCATAGAAATTCGAAAAAATTTCTGTTACGGCAGTACCACCTTGTACAGTGCTTGATGGTGAAGTAAAATTAACATCACTAGATATGATACACATTTGTTCAACAGAATCATAAATTCCATCGTTATCATCATCTAAATCAACACTATCTACAACACCGTCATTATCAAAATCGTTATGTACTATAATTCGTGCCGAAGGCTCATCTCTTGTAATATTGGCATCCGTTTGGTCTTGAGTATTGGATACCGTATTGACGAGATTGAGTAAAGGCAAAATATCAATTTCGTCTCCAGTTACTTCTAAAGTTAAAAAGGCTACTTCACCAGGAGCTAATGTACCAATATTCCAAACACTACCATTAAATGTTCCGGTTATTGTTGTTGCTTGTACTAATGTTAGTCCTGCAGGAATGTTATCCGTAACCTTTAAATTGGTTATGTCGTTAAAGTATAAATTCTCCGCTCTAATGGTAAAAGTCGCAGTTTCACCTTCCGTGATTTCTTCTTTGTCTACTGTTTTTATAAGTTGAACATCTGGTTCACAATAGAAAATTTTAATAGTTTGCGAATCGTATGTACAAGGACCTTTCGTTCCCCTTACATAATAATCTCCAGCCAATGTAGCAGCATATTCAAATGAATTTGCACCAGGAATGATTTCACCATCAAAATACCATTGGTAGGCATCGAAGTTATCATCGGATGCCTCAAAAATACTTGAACCTGAAAAACATTCTCCTTCAACACCTCCATTAATTTGTAAAACAACTTCTGGTACAGTGTCAAACCCTGAAAAATAACCTGCAACACCTTGAGCTCCATTATAACCGAAAAAACCGATAGCCATTGGTCCGGTTGAGGTTACACTAATGTCACCATCAAGATTTGGTATGTAAAACGTTTTCCAGTCACCTGAACCAGCAACTGGGTCAGAAGCTGGTTTTGATATTTCAACTCCGTCTTCAAAGACCTTAACATTGGCGTCTGGTGTGTTTACTGAAGCAATAATGGTTAATCCACCGGTTACCGTAGTACCAGCAATATTTCTAATATCTGGTATGTTGTCCATTACATCTGGCAACAAACAGTTAACGGGCGCTACAAAATTTAAACCTTGAGTATATAAATTACTTGAACCCGCCATTGACTGGTAGGCGTATACATCTTTTGATGTTTGAACGAACATATTCGCTCCTACTGTATTTGAAGAATAGTAACTACTAGGTATTTTAAAATATTCACCATTATCTAGTGTGGCAAGTGGTGTTGTGCTGCCGTTTACGTATATATGGGTGTTATCTGCCGTAGCGATAATCAATGGAAATTCTGTTAATCCGTTCGTGTTACCGTTACCTCTTATAAAAACATATTCTTTACCTAATCTGTTAATAGGTACGGGTTGATCCATACCGGCATCTCTGTGACTTTGACCATCTTCACTACCAAAGTTTATAGAACCGTTACTTATTACAATATCTTTTGTCGACACAATTGAAGCACCTATCCAACCATCTTCATGAGCCTGTGTTGGTGATGTACCAATGTAAGTTTCATATACAAATGATTCGTTGGCATTTAGGGTTATCGTATGCGAGTTTGCAGTAATACCAGCTCTGTTTGTACCTACTCTAAATTCGCAATCGGGATCGTAACCAGATAAAACTACCGTAGTATTATCTTCGGTGGCCATAATACCTAAGGTATTAGATTTAGATGAGTGGCTACCTTTGTTCGGTACACCGCCCCATTTAAAATTGGTACCCATAGCTTGTCTACCCTTCGCTGTTAACGATGCAGCTTGTGATCCCGATTTACCTCTATAATTTACGTAGAACTTTTCTCCACCTGCAGAAATAAATCTTAATCCACTATCGGTAAGTACCGTACCAGTACTGTTATTATCTACTAGGGTTATATTATTATCCCCATTACCAAGTGTCCAAACACCAGGATTAAGATTATCAATAGTTATTGTTCTTTCTATGGTAGTTGATGTACCTCTATAAACATAAACATTAAATGCTGTAGTTTCAGGAGTAGAAAGATAAATAGCTTGGTTCTGTATCCCTTGATTGTTTTGACCTTGCTTCATTGGCGGTAAATAATGAAGGTCGCTTAATTGTGCAAAACTCACGAATGAGCTAAAAGCGATTAGAAAAAACACTAGAATTTTAAAAGTAGTTTTAATCTGAGTAATCATCGGTTTGGTTTCAAATAGAATCAAAACAAATAAAACAAGGTTTCTCTTAATGTCTAAAAAAATGTTGTATACATGCGATATATGTTGTTGAACGCGTTAATTCTATATGCTTAGTGAATTTTATTTCGCTGAAATGTTTAATTTGTAAGTAAATTTGAAGTATGTCAGAAGAACGATTAATGTCTAAAAAAAAACCTGCTTATCCTGTAAGTGAGGCTTTAGATGGCTATTTGAAAAACTATAGTCGTAAAACAGAAATACCTATATTTTATGATGATCTTCTTCGTTTTGCCGGTTCGGTTGCAGTTTATGATGATAATGATGTAGATACGCTATGGATAAGGGTATTTTACTCTGAATTTGAAAGAATGGAAATAGATGAGAGCTTGAAAAAAGTCTATTCTATTCTACTCTCTGACGGTACTGATAATATTCATAAATATTTAAATGTAGATTCGGTAGACTTTTGCACGTTCGGTAATTCAAAACCATTTCGTATAAAGGTTAGAAATATTTTAAATGACAACTTCACTTATTTCTATATTAAAAAGACCGATGCATCGCGTATTTATGGGTTAGAGTTAGAGCATATGCTTTCTCCATATAATTTAACTTTTTTAGTATATAAGGATACTTTAATTGAAGAGCATATTGCGGGTATACCGGGCGATATGTTTATAAAAGATATGCTGCCGAAATGCACGGAGCCTGAAAAGGCACAGTTGGCTAAAGAATTTGTAAAATTTAACGAACGTTGTATGATTCGTTTATTAGGCGATATGCGTTCATATAATTATGTTATTGTGCCTACACATGATTTTGACCATGTGGTTTATAAAATTCGAGCAATAGATTTTGATCAACAATGTTTTGAAGGTAAGCTAAAAGTCTATAGACCTCAATTTTTTAAGGAAAATTACAAAATGGTAGAGTTGGTACGTAATAAATTAACCCGAGATTCTGTTGATCAATATAAACTAGAAGAACGTTCTATGGTCGCTAAACGAATTTTAAGTTCTGGAAATCGCATTAAAAAATTACGTGCAATATGTAAAATGGATGATATTTCTACACCTGAGAATATAGCTATGCTGAGAGAAGAAATAGAAGTTCTTACTATGGATATGAAATTTCAAACATGTACCAAAATGGGTGAAGTACTAGATTTAGCATTAGATTTTGTACGTCGTAATTATGAAGACGTTAGTATGAAACAGATTCTAGAACAAGATATTAAAATAAATAATTGAGGTATATCATTAAAAATGATAAAACTAAAAGACCATTATTTTCTAATGAAAATAATGGTCTTTTAGTTTTATTGGTAACCTTTTGACTTTAAAATTATTAGCTCTTTTGTTCTTTGTTAAAGTATACTAAGTAGTAGTACATTTGTCTTTCTTCATCCCATCCTTTCTCTACAAATTTCTCTGCAGATTCTGGGTTAATGAAATCCATTTTAATTTGAATGTTAGTATCCAAATTAATAACATTCTTTATTTTTTTACGTGCATCTGAAACTGCTTTGTTTGCAATATCAAAAGTGGATACATCTTCAATACTAAATTTAGGACCTTTCTCTGTTTTATAATGTTTAAACTCAGGTATCAACTCTGGGTTTTCCATTACTTCGTTTAAAAATGTAGACTCTTCAAAAGCATCATTTTTTGCAAAATGGTTTACGGCACGGTTCATGAATAAAACCTCTTGTTGTTTGTCTTCTGCCGGTAAAACCACCTCTTTAGCAAAATCTTGACAAAACTTTAAATAGTTTTTTGTCTTAAAGTTATCATCTGAAAGTGGTTCAACACCTAAAAAGTTTTCTATCCAGTACTTTGTGTCGTACTTATTACTATCTACCGATAGTATCTTGTAACCTTCTTCTTTTTCTACATTGAAAATTAAACAACCTTTGTCTAATTTATTGATATTGATACCTTGTTGAATTACAATATCTAAATTGCTGTTCTTTTCTTCAAACTGAATAAAATCGTGTTTTAACTCACTCTTGAAGATTCCTATGGCATCTACCTTTTTGTTATCTAAAAGTAAACCAGATAAGTACGCAACGTATAATTCACCACTTTTTATATGTGGGTGATTACTTTGCTCGAACAATAGAGAGGCTACTTTTTTAGAGTTTAAATGAGCCTTAGAAGGATCATCAAAAACTTCACTTACAATTTTGTGTAATTCGTTGAATTCAACATCAACTTCATTAGCTAACTTATAGTAGTTTTCTTCTTTTTCTCTAAAAGGTTTAAAGAAGTATTCTTTTAATAACCCTGTGGTTTCATCGTTAAGCCTAAATGGTTCTTCTGAAAGAAAAACACCTTCATTTTTATTTTTGTTACCAACTCTATGTATAGAAATACTTTCAATTTGGGTAGCATATAGATTAATCATAAAATGTTCTAAATTAAATGGTTAGTAAGCGAAAAATATTATTTACCTGAAATTTAATTCCAATTTTCATCGAAATCTAAATCGTCGTAATTGTCAAACGTATCATCAAAATCAAAGGCACTATTCTCTGCCTCAAAGTTTTTCTCTGGAGGGGTTTCCGGTAGCTCACCAAATGTAAAAAGTACATTAGGGTAAGCACGGCCATCTTCATTTTCTTGAATATCTGCAAGCTCAACAAAAAACGTCCACATGTTCATGAAATCATAAACGTAGATCAATTTAGGGTTGTTTTCTGTCATGATATCCTCTAGAAAGGTCTCGTTCATTAAACGTACATCAGAACCAGATTCGCTCATATCAAAAAGTGCGATCTCCTCGTCTTGTTTCCATTCTTCATCACATGTATAAAAAGACGCCATTTCATTACCTAAAAAACCAAATGCCTGAGTAATTGCATTATGGAATTCTTCTAATGAATTGTGAGACTCAATCTCTAAATCTCTGAAAATATCTTCTTCAGCGTCTAGAATTACACGAATTTTATAAATCATACCTTAATTTTTGCGGGTCGGCAAAGTTACGAAGTTTTGGAGTCTTTTCTAGGCATTAATGCATCTAAAAGTATGTAGAACTGAACACCGAATAGAATGGAAGCCAAGACAAGGTGTAATGGCTGACTAGCAAAAGGAAAATCTAAATAGTTCATAGCTACACCGGTAAATACTACCACTAGTAGTAAAAACATGACCCAGTAGACTTTAAAGTGACCAAGGTCTAGCTTGGTTATTCTATATGCCAAGAAAGAATTCACTAAAATGATAAGTATAGAAAAAGATCGGTGAATGTAAAATAATAACTCAGGATCTTGTAACCAACTCCCTTTTGCGGCATAACCGTAAATGTCTATTTGTTCATCTACAAATTGGCGTACTTGTGTTCCCATAGCAATTTGTACTAAGGTCATGCCTAGCGCTATGATACTAATATTCAATACCAATTTATCATACTTAATACGCTTGTTTTCTTTATTTGCCAAGTATATAATGTATAATAGTATTGCTACAATTACCAAAGCCATTAACATATGAACCGTAATCTTTGCCGGCTCTAAAACTGAATATACTACGGTTGCTCCAAGCCAAGCTTGAAAAACCATACCTACAACCACTAGCCAAGACAAAACTGGTATACGCTTTTTCTTTTTCCAGAATTTAATAGACATGATTGCAAGTAGTAGGGTTGCAAGACCTGCTAAGGCACCAAAAAGCCTATTTATATATTCTATCCAAGTGTGCCATGGGTTAAATTCAGCGTAGTCATGTTTTGTGTAAGGCTCCCAATTAGCTTCATTAAAAGAATCTTTTGTAGTAAATGATTCTTTTGAAACCTGTAGCGTTTCCCGATAAATAATTACTTGACCTTTTTCAAATAATCGGTCTGGTTGCCATTGTATTTCGGTTACCTCAGTAGGTGGTATATAGTAACCAAAACATTTGGGCCAATCTGGGCAACCCATTCCACTACCGGTCATTCTAACTACGGCACCTGCGACAATCACTAAATAAACTAATACCAAAGATGTTTTGGCAATTTTTCTAAATGTAATATCCATAAATAATATCCATTCTATTTTGTACTCTGTAGTCCCAATTCTGCACCCTTAAGATACATAAATTCTTGAGCCGCTTTATATTCATTTGGTATTTCGCCTTCTAAAATGGCTTCTTTGATCGCTTCCTTAATAATACCTATTTCCTTGGAAGGTTTTAGCGCAAAAGTTTCCATTATTTCTTCCCCACTAATAGGCGGTTGAAAGTTTCTAATGTGATCACGAGCTTCTACTTCTTCAATTTTTCGGCGAACAACTTTAAAATTTTGGTGGTATTTACGCTGCTTCTTCGGATTTTTGGTAGTGATATCCGCTTCACATAAAGTCATTAAGTCTTCTACGTTATCACCGGCATCAAAAACCAATCTACGAACAGCAGAATCCGTAACATAATCTTCAGATAGTATAATTGGTCTTGAACTCATCAATACCATTTTTTGAACGAATTTCATCTTCTCGTTCAATGGCATACGTAAACGTTTGAACAATTTAAAGACCATTTTTGATCCTACAAATTCATGCCCATGAAATGTCCACCCAATTTTTTTATGGAACCTTTTAGTAGGTGCTTTACCTATATCATGTAACAAAGCAGCCCAGCGTAACCAGAGGTCATCTGTAGCTTCAGATATATTATCGACTACTTCTAATGTATGCCAAAAGTTATCTTTATGTTTTTGTCCTTCAATTTCTTCTATGCCCTGTAATGCGGTAAGTTCTGGTAGAATTAGTTCTAGTAATTCTGTTTTATGTAGTAATGAAAAACCTAAAGAAGGCTTTTTACACAACATAATTTTATGAAGTTCGTCTAATATTCGCTCATTAGATACAATTTTTAGACGGTCTTTATTTTCGGTAATCGCCTGTAAAGAGGGTAGTGCTATTTGAAAATCTAATTGGGTAGCAAAACGAATAGCCCTCATCATACGCAATGGGTCATCTGAATAAGTAATACCTGGCTCCAGGGGAGTTTTGATAATTCTATTCTCTAAGTCGGCAATACCACCAAAGGGGTCAAGAAGTTCACCGTAGTTGGATTTGTTCAAAGAAAGCGCCAAGGCATTAATGGTGTAATCCCTTCTTTTTTGATCATCTTCTAAAGTGCCATCTTCAACAATAGGTTTGCGGCTATTTCTATTGTAACTTTCTTTACGTGCACCAACAAATTCAAGTTCAATACCATCACTTTTGATCATGGCGGTACCAAAATTTTTGAAAACAGAAACTTGTGGTTTACCTTCTAATTTAGAAGCAACTTTTTCGGCAAGTTTAATACCGCTGCCAATTGCAACCACATCTATATCTTTTGGTATGTTTCGTTTTAAGAAATAGTCTCTGACGAAACCACCAATAACGTAACAATCTACAGAAAGTTCTTCTGCAGCTTCTGAAATAATTTTGAAAATTGGATTGTTTAAAGCGTCTGTATAGCTCTCTTGCATGTTCTTAATCTCGAATAATCTTCACCGTACCGTCATTAGCTAATCTAATAATTGATGAGGCGGAGCTATTCTGTTTCTCACGATGCAAATTTACCACATAGTCTACACCTTTTAAAATGGCTGAATCTATATTTTGGAAAGATTTTGGAGTACTCTGACCAGAAATGTTGGCAGAAGTAGATACAATTGGCTTTTTAAACTTGCCAATCATGTATTTACAAAACTTATCTGATGCCACTCTAATGGCCAAAGTATTATCTGCTGCTATCAAGTTTTTAGCAACTCCACGCGGATTATCAAAAATAATGGTGGTTGGTTTTGTAGATAGGTCAATAATATCATAAGCAAGGTCAGATACTTTCTCTACATGTTTTTCAAGCATGGCATCATTGGCAACCAAACATATTAAGGCCTTACTATCGTTACGTTGTTTTAATTGATATACTTTTTCAACTGCTTTTTCATTGGTAGCATCACAACCAATACCCCAAACCGTATCTGTAGGGTAGAGTATGAGACCACCATTTTCTAAAACTTCTATGCATTTGTTGATTTCTTCTTGTTCTGGTTTCATTTAAAGCTAGATTGAAGTTATGTATTTTTCGCCTTGAGGTATTTTAGGTAATATAAAATAGTCTCCAATTATTTTATTGTATTCTGCAGGTACAAACCTTCTTCGTGCATCTGAAGGGTAAAACGTCATCTCGCCAAATATGGTTTTGCCATTTATAGAATATAAATCAACCCTAACAAAAGGTAATTTATCAGCAAGTTTGATAGCAACTTCTTTCATTTCATCAAAGTTGGATGGTTTTTCTACCTCTTCTTGGTAAAATGTACTGATTTCGGTACAGAAGTCTAATTTTTTCCAATTCATATCATAAAAGCAACGATAGTTATTTGTACCTCGATCAAGATCGATCTGAACAAATTTAGGTACACCATTAAAGCAAAAGAATTTATAGTCATTTATAATATCCTTTCCCATTTCTTCTAAATATTTTTCAACAAGTAATAACGGTTTTACATCTTTATAAGCCCACTCCATACCACCACGATAGTATTGATTTTTTCGCATCCACTTGCGAAGTAAGTATTTAGATTTTAAAAGATTGAGTTTAGTTTTGTCATTTACGATTAAGTTAAAGTGAAAACCATGAACACCTTTTATAACATATTTATTAGGTAGAGCGTCAAAGTCTATTTTAGAAACTTTATCATATGTACCTATGGTTTCATTTAATATGTGTTTGCCAACCTTACTTTCTACGTATGCCTTAACATTATACTTGTCTACTAATTGGTTTAATATCTTTGGTCTATAAAATACTTTGTACCAAGATATTTTTTCATTAAAATCTTTAAGGTCGTTGTAATCTAGTTTGTTTCCAGAGTAGTATTCATAGTAAATTTTGACATAAAGTTCTTGTGGTAAAAATTTCATTTTTTTTAAAACTCCGTAAATTATTTTTTTGACCATCAAGCAATTTATTTTTATCTGGCTCAAAGATAGATAAGAGTTTTATATTTTTACAGCAATTAGAAACCTAGCATGGAGATTCCGAAAATAAGTATCATAGTTAGTACATATAATGCCGAAGAGTGGTTGAAAAAAGTGCTTTGGGGTTTTGAACAACAAATTTTTAAGGATTTTGAGGTCGTAATTGCCGATGACGGTTCTAAAGATCCTACTAAGAATTTATTAGCAGAAATGTCAGCGAAGGTACATTACCCCATTGTACATGTGTGGCAAGAAGATGAAGGTTTTCAGAAATCTAGAATACTTAATAAAGCGGTAACCGCCTGTTCGGCAGATTATATTATCATGACTGACGGGGATTGTATTCCTCGTGAAGATTTTGTTCAGGTACATTATATAAACAAGGAACAAGGGTATTTTATATCTGGCGGATATTATATGTTACCCATGAATATTTCTAAATTAATAACCCTAGACGATATTGAAAAACAACGATGCTTCAATATTCAATGGTTGAAAGAAAAAGGAATTCCGCAGACTTTTAAAAACAATAAGCTTACTGCTAAAGGCTTTATTTCTAAAATCTTAAATAGGGTTACGCCTACAAATGCTAGTTGGAACGGGCATAACTCTTCTGGGTGGAAAAAAGATATTGAAAATGTAAATGGCTTCGATGAGCGCATGCAATATGGGGGTCAAGATAGAGAGCTCGGTGAACGTTTGTTCAACTTTGGCTTAAAGTCCAAGCAACTACGATATAGTGCTGTTTGTGTGCATCTAGACCATAAAAGAGGGTATAAAACACCAGAGTCTATTGCTAAAAATGTAGGAATAAGAAATACTACTAAAAAAGATAAAAGTGTGTGGACGTTCTATGGCATTACCAAGTAATATGCTAGTTCGTTTTTTTGTTCCAACCTTTTAAGTTCATTGTAACGTTCTAAAACGCCCAATGAATTAAGGTAACAAATTATAAAACCTTTTTTACCATCTAAAATACCAAGACGTAATATGTAATGGTTGAAAAATTTCCAACTGGTTTTTAAGATCATCATCACATAACTGAACTTCTTTTCTTTGTAAAATGATTCAATTGCCTTTAAGCGACCATACTTCAACATTTTACCTTTATAATCTTCGTAGTTTTTGTAACAGTAATGTGTTAGTTTTTCTTTTAGAATGCCTGATGCTCCATCAACGTCTAACGTTTCGTGAACTATTTTACAATCAGAAAAAACAGCTTTACTTTTTCTAAAAAGTCTATAGTTTTTATCTGTCTGCCAACCGCTGAACTTTAATTTTTCATTTTTGAACATAAATTGGCGATAGAACCAAAATGCTGCAATTTCTGTATCGCTAGTTATTGTTTCTGAAATTTCATTTTGTAAGGCATCAGATACAATTTCATCAGCGTCCAAAAATAAAACCCAGTCATTTTTGGCCTGTTTTAAAGCAAATGATTTCTGAGAGGTAAAATTCTCAAATGGATTTTGAATGACTTTAACTTTAGGGTGATCCTTTAAATATTCATAAGTTCCATCAGTACTAAAAGAATCGACCACAATAATTTCATCGGCAAAAGAAACAGACTCAATACATTTTTCAATGTAGCCGATTTCGTTAAACGTAATTACTAATGCGGTAAGTTGTTCTTTTTTGGTAATCATACAATCCAATTTGATAGGTTTGCTCTAATCGGAGCGAACAAAGTTATAACAAAAAAAGAGTTAAAAAATTGTGTTAAGAAGTAAAATTCTTACATAATTGAAATCTAACGTTATAGCTCTGTTCAGTCTATAAGAGTATGTTTTTAATAATGGTTGCGTTTAATTATCAAAAAGTTTTTTAGTTTTTGCTAACGCTGCTCCAATAACCTGGTGCATGTCGTAATATTTATACTCTGCTAACCTACCTCCAAAAATAACTAAGTCTTTAGAGGCCCTGTTTTTATATTGTAAGTACAAGTTGTTATTCTGAGTGTCATTAATAGGATAGTAAGGTTCTTGTTTAGATGAAGCTTCTAATGGATATTCTTTTGTTATAACTGTTTTCTTTTGTTGTCCGAATTCAAAATGTTTATGTTCTAAAATTCTTGTATAAGGTACTTCTGTCTCGGTATAATTAACAACTGCATTACCCTGGTAATTATTCATATCTAAAATTTCATGATCAAAACGAAGCCCTCGATACTCTAATTTTCCAAATTCATAGTTGTAGTATTCATCAATTTTTCCAGTAAAAACTGTGTTTTCAGCCATGCTGTCTAGAGCAACTTTATCTTTAAAATAGTTGACACCGAGTTGCACATCAATACCTTCTAATAAACCTCCCGTAAGTTCATTGTAACCACCTATTGGTATTCCTTGGTAATTATCATTAAAATAATTGTTGTCAAAAGTAAAGCGTAAGGGCAATCTTTTGATAATGAATGAAGGGAGTTCAGTAGCTTTTCGACCCCATTGTTTTTCGGTATAACCTTTGATCAGTTTTAAATAAATGTCTTCACCAACTAGTGATAAAGCTTGTTCTTCAAGATTTTGTGGTTGCTTATTTTTATATTTTTTACTTTGTTCTTCAATTATCGTTTTGGCTTCAGCGGGTGTCTTTACCCCCCATAACTGATAGAAAGTATGCATATTGAACGGTAAGTTATATAAGTCGCCTTTATAATTTGCAATAGGTGAATTCGTAAATCTATTGAACGGTACTAAGTCATTGACATAATCCCAGATTTTCTTGTCGTTCGTGTGAAAAATATGTGCACCATAAGCATGTACATTTATTTTTTCAATTTTTTTACAATACGTATTTCCTCCTATATGTTCCCTTTTGTCAACTACTAAGCAAGTTTTTCCTCTTTTTTTAGCTTCGTGTGCAAAAACAGCACCGTACAAACCTGCGCCAACAATTAGAAAATCATACTTTTTAGTTGTTACCATTTTTCAATTTTTAAAACTCAAAGATACTGTTTGATATCTAAATTGGTTAACATGAAAATCTTTACAATAGTTTGAGTTTTATCTTTATAATTATGATTTAGAATTGTTATAATTGCATACAATTTACAATAGCTAAACACTACATGAGTTCTAAAAATCTCTATTTTATTTCTAGAAACTATAAATTTTCAAAGAATGCTGCTTCTAAACCAAAAATGGATTGTGAGACGGTTTTGGAAAAGAATGGATTTAAAAATTTGGGTTTTCAACAAAGTAATTATCGAAGCTCTGTTATAGGAGCTGTTATTAGTTTTTTTGGTATAACCAAGGGTTTATTCTTACTGCCAAGTAAGTCGATTTTTTGTATGCAATACCCTTTAAGTAAGTTCTTTGGGTATATTACAAATATTGTTTCTATTAAGAAATGTACATTAATCATTATCATTCATGATGTGAAATTTTTAATGGGGAAGTCATCTGATTTAAAAGGTGAAATGGCTAAATTCAACAAAGCCCATTTTGTCATAGTTCATAACGAATCTATGAAGAAATGGTTTCAAAAGAATGGCTGTACAGCACAATTGGTAAGTTTAGAATTGTTCGATTATATACATGCAAGTAATAAGCATGCAACACTCAACACACCTTATGATGTGGTTTTTGCTGGAGGATTGGGGAAAGAGAAAAGTGAATTTTTATATAGTATGGATAATCTTAATCCGTCAAATTATAAACTTAAGTTATATGGTAACGGCTTTAATGCGGCCGATGCTAAAAAAGATAATTCCATTTTAGATTATCAGGGTGTTTTCTCACCAGACGAGGTAATTGATGAAATACAAGGTTCTTTTGGATTAATTTGGAATGGTAACGCACTGAATGAATGCTCAGGAGATTTTGGTAAATATCTACTATATAATAATCCGCACAAGACATCTCTATATATCTTATGCGGATTACCGGTTATTGTATGGAAAAAGGCTGCTATTGCTACATTTATTCAAAAGGAAAAAATAGGTATTACCTTAAATTCATTAGATGAATTAGACGGTGTTTTAGCAAACCTTAGTTCTAAAGAATATACTACAATGATTTCTAATGTCGAAAAGGTAAAAACCAAAGTCGCCTCTGGTTATTACCTTTCTCAAGCTATAAACAAAGTAGTGAAGTTGGTTTAGATATTAAACGGCAACATCATACTCTCTTAGTGCATCATTCAATGATGTCTTTTTGTTTGTGCTTTCTTTTCTTTTACCAATTATCAGTGCACATGGTACTTGAAATTCGCCAGCTGGGAATTTTTTAGTATAACTACCAGGTATTACTACTGAACGTGCAGGAACCACACCTTTTGTTTCTACTGGGGTTTCTCCTGTAACGTCAATTATCTTTGTGCTCATTGTTAAAACTACATTAGCGCCTAATACAGCTTCTTTTTCAACTCTAACACCTTCAACTACTATACAACGAGAACCTATAAAAGCACCGTCTTCTATTATAACCGGTGAAGCTTGTAATGGTTCAAGAACACCGCCGATACCAACACCACCGCTTAAGTGTACGTTTTTACCAATTTGAGCACAACTACCCACGGTTGCCCAAGTATCTACCATAGTACCTTCGTCAACATATGCACCTATATTTACATAACTTGGCATCAATATAGTGCCTGCAGAAATAAATGCACCATGTCTAGCAACGGCATTAGGAACCACACGAATTCCTTTTTCTTTATAACCTCTTTTTAAAGGCATTTTATCGTGGTACTCAAAAATACCAGCTTCTAATGTTTCCATTTTTTGAATAGGAAAATACATGACAACAGCTTTCTTTACCCATTCATTAATTTGCCATCCGTCTGCCGTTGGCTCAGCACATCTTAATTTTCCTAAATCTAAAAGGTTTACAACCTCTCTTATGCTATCTTGAGTAATAGACTCTTTTAAAAGTTCTCTATTTTCCCAAGCTTTCTCTATTTGAGCTCTTAATTCTGTCATTTTCATAAAATTTCTTCAAATATAAGTTGAAGTAAAGTAATTAGCCATGCTCAACCGCACATATAACAAATTATCCTTTATTTTTGCCAAAAATTTAGTTTGGGAAAGATTCTTGCAATTGACTACGGAGAAAAACGTATAGGGCTAGCAGTTACCGATGATATGAAAATGATAGCATTTGGTTTGACCACAGTAGCTACTGCTGAAATTTTTGAATATTTAACTAATTATATTCCTAAAGAAAAAGTGGAAATTATTGTAGTTGGTTTACCTAAACAAATGGATAATACCGCTTCTGAGTCAGAGGTTTATATTGCTCCTTTTCTAGTGAAGTTGGCAGAAAAATTTCCGACTATAACCCTAAAAAGGCACGATGAACGTTTTACTTCTAAAATGGCTTTTCAGACTATGTTAGATAGCGGATTGAAAAAGAAACAACGAAAAAACAAAGCATTGGTTGATGAGATCAGTGCAACAATTATATTACAAGATTTTTTAAAGACTTTATAAATGATTTTACCCATTATTGCATACGGAGACCCCGTATTACGAAAAGTTGCGGATGATATAGATAAAGATTATCCAAAACTGAATGATTTGATTGCTAACATGTGGGAAACCATGTATAATGCTAGTGGTGTAGGTCTTGCTGCTCCACAAATAGGTCTGCCAATACGTATATTTTTAGTCGATACAACGCCATTTTCTGGTGATGAAGATTTAACTGCGGAAGAACAAAAACAGTTAGATGGTTTTAAACAAGTATTTATTAATGCTACTATAGAAGAAGAAACTGGTGAAGAATGGGCATTTAATGAAGGCTGTTTAAGCATACCGGATGTTCGCGAAGATGTAAATAGAAAAGATACTATTAAGATCAGTTATTTAGATGAGAATTTTAAAGAGCATATTAAAACATTTGATGGCTTGTTGGCACGAGTAATTCAACATGAATATGATCATATAGAAGGGGTATTATTTACAGATAAACTATCAAGCTTGAAAAAGAGAATGTTAAAGGGTAGATTAGCTAATATATCTAAAGGAAAGATAAGCATAGATTATCGTATGAAATTTCCTGCTTTGAAAAAAGGACGTTAAAATGCCTTTATAATTAGTAGAAAAGTATAATATTTGTCGTCTAAAATTTTAAAAGAGTTTATGGGTTTAGAGAAAATTTTATCCGTTGCGGGAAAACCAGGTTTATATAAGTTGATTACCCAAACCAGAACAGGTTTTGTGGCGGAGTCTTTATTAGATGGAAAAAGAATTACTGTAAGCTTACGCAGTAGTGTAAGTGTATTGTCTGAAATAGCAATTTACACACTAGAGGAAGAAGTCCCTTTAAGAGATGTATTTAAGAAAATACAGGAAAAGGAAGATGGTGGTAAAACATCCATCGGTCACAAAGAAGAAAAAATTAAATTAGAAGAATACTTTTTTGATGTATTACCCGATTATGATGAAGATCGCGTTTATGTTAGTGATATTAAGAAAGTTATTCAGTGGTATAATATTCTTGTAGATAATAAGATAACAGATTTTTCTAGTGAAGAGGTTCAAAATGAAGAAACTTCTGAAGAAGAATAGTCTTTCTCTTTTATTAAATATTTAAAAAGCCCTTTTGGGGCTTTTTTTTTGTTTAAAACTTAATCGTAGTACTGATTGCATTATTTAGTTAAGTCACTCATCTATAGATTTTTGTATTTCAACCATACCATTCCTTTATACATCATATATCAGCTGAAATAAGATATAAATAATTGCAATTTCGAAATGTAGATGATTAGTTGAAACAAAATTTTATTGATATGAGTTTAAGTGATTTAGATATTAATTGTGAATTGAAAAGTACTTTTTTTGAAAATGCGTATTCACCGTTCGTGATTTTAAATCGAGAAATGAATTTTATTGATGTAAATCAAGCTGCTGTTGATACCATAGGTATTGCACAAGAAAATTTTATAGGCAAAAATATACTAGATATATTCCCATATTTAGAGGGTACAGACCGCTTTGATGCATATAAAAATGTTATAGAAACGGGTGAGCCAATTGGTTTTGATGAACTTTTATTTAAAGGTGAATTTGTAGAGTATACCTTTATGTCAAAGGCATTTAAAATTGGCGATTATTTAGGTATAACAACTCTAGACATTACTAATGTAATCGATACTATCCAAAAATTAAAAAGTACACAAACTTCTTTGCGGAATGTTAATATGAATTTGCAAAGAAAAAATAAGGAGTTAGAAGATTTTTCTTATGTAGCAGCACATGATTTAAGAGCGCCATTAACTAATTTAAAAAGTCTTTTGCAAATGGTGTTAAATGCAGAACCCACTTCACAAGAAATTGTACCTATAGTCGATAAGATGCAAACCGTTACTAAGGTTATGTGTGATAAAATTAGGGCTTTAAATGAGGTTATTGCTATAAAATCGAATTTCAGTGAACATAAAGAGGATATAGTTTTTTCTGAGGTTATGGCTAGAATCAAACAAGCGAATTCAGAAGAGATTATAGAAGGGAGAACTATAATAAAAGAAGACTATTCTAGTAGCCCAAATATTAATTATAACCCTTTTCAATTAGAAAGCATTCTTCAAAATCTAATGTCTAATGCGCTAAAGTATAAGCATCCTAGTAGAAAGCTAAGTATAAAGATTACAACCAAAGAAGTTGATGGAAAAATAACCTTGATTTTCAAGGATAACGGTTTAGGTTTTAATCAAAACTTAACAAAAAAAATCTTTAAACTTTTTAAACGTATGCATACACACGTAGAGGGTCTAGGTATTGGTCTGTACATTATGCATTCTATTATTAATAGAAATGGTGGGGAAATAAACGTAACAAGTAATGTCAATAAAGGAACCGAATTTATAATTCAATTTAAATAAACACCAAAGCTATAAAAATGAAAAAAATACTAATTATTGAAGACGATGAAATTACAAATTTTATAACCTTATTAAATCTTGAAAAATATGGATATAAGAATATTGACATTGCATTAGATGGTCAGCAAGGTTTAAATTATTTAAAAACTAATGATTGCCCTAATTTGATTTTACTAGATATAAATATGCCGGTATTGGATGGTTGGGATTTTCTTGAGGCTAAAGCAAATTTAAATTTGTGCCCTAATATTCCAATAATAATAATAACATCTTCTGCTAGAGATGAAGATAGGTCGCAAGCAAAATCATTTAATAATATTATTGGGTATATGGAAAAACCAATAAATTTTGAAAAGTTGAATACTTATATAGTCAATATGAAAACCTAAATGTAAAATATTAAAAAAGCTTTAATCAGTGATTAAAGCTTTTTTTTAATTACGAAAATTAAATTTTGTTAGTCTTTTTCTATGGTTTCATAAGTAAATTCACTCTTTTTCCAATCTATTAAATCAGATGGATAATATTTGACATCCATTCTGTCTAGAAATGGGGCTTGGTCAGCCAACCTTACTTTATAGTTTTCCCAATTTCTATTTTCTTTAATACTCCAGCTTAGTTCAGAATAACCAATAATTCTAGGAAAGGCTAAATATTCCAATTCATCAATGTTACTAATGGTTTCAGACCAAAGAGGTGCTTCTATTCCTAAAATATTTTCCATTGGTATGCCATATTCTTCTGGAGTCCAAATATAGGCTGTATCGACAGGTATGTAAGCCGCCCAGTGTAGTCCGAATTTAGATAATGTATCGTATTCCATATCTAAATAAGCTTTCTTGGCAGGCGATACAATAATTTGCATTCCTTTGTCAACAGCTTTCTTAGCATTTTCTTCACTTGCCCACCACTGAGAAATAGAGGTAGAGTCAACATTTGCAATGGCAACTTCATCCCAACCGATCATTCGTTTACCATGCTTCTGTACAATTTTTTCAACTTTATTTATGAAATAAATATAGTCTTTCTTTTTGGTTACATGACTTTCATCGCCACCAACATGAAAATAAGGTCCAGGCGTTATAGCAGAGATTTCTTTAACGACATCATCTATAAAGGCATAAACAGTGTCCTTATGCGTATCGAATGTACTGAAACCAACTTTCATACCTTCATATAACTTTGGGGTCTTTCCATTACCATTTAAGAATTGGTAAGATACTGAAGCTGCATTGGTATGACCAGGCATATCAATTTCTGGAATAATGGTAATGTATCTTTCTGCGGCATATCTAACTATTTCTTTATAATCTTCTTGAGTGTAAAATCCGCCAGATTCTCCACCGACCTCAGTGCTACCACCGACTTCTGTAAGTTTGGGCCAAGATTTTATCTCTATTCTCCAACCTTGATCATCGCTAAGGTGTAAGTGAAGCATGTTTATTTTATAATAAGCTAATAGGTCTATATATTTTTTTACATCGTCAACGCTAAAAAAGTGGCGTGCCACATCTAACATAGAACCTCTATAGGCAAAATTAGGATTATCGGTAATCTTACCTGACGGTACTGGCCAAATCTTCTGTAACGCTAAGGTATCGTTACTTTTTAAAGGTACTAATTGTCTCAAAGTCTGTATTCCTCTAAAAGCACCTTCTGCAGTATTTGAATTGATAATTATAGAATCTTGATTTATATAAAGTTGGTATGCCTCTGGCGACTCTAGTTCAGTACTATCGCTCTGGTTAATATAAATAACTCTCTCAATATTATTTGCGCCTTCAGTATTTACAGGTATGGACAGATTTATTTTATTCTTGAGTTTGTTTGATAAAAATGTACCTACTTCTTCAAAACCAGTAGCATTCTTAGAAGTGTAAATTGCCGTAAACTGGTCTAGTGCAAAAGCGGAGTTTGTAGGTATGGTCTTTAAAGGTTTAGGTATTAAGCTAGCTTTAGATAAATCTGTCGTTGGCATTGCAATACGCTCTTTCTTCTCTTCACCACAAGCAATTAATAAGAGTGTTAAGCTTGTAAAAAATAGACCTCGAATACAAATAGTCTTCATCATATTGTGTTGTTATTGTTGGTTAACTAAATCTTTCATGGCATCATACCATATATCATAACCTTTTTGATTCATATGAAGACCGTCTTCAATGAATATGTCGGTTTTTAATTTTCGTTTATTCATCATAGGTGTCCAAACATCTACGTAGTACAACTGAGTATCTTCAATGGTAAAACGCTCCATTTTTCTATTTAACCTTTTATACTTTCCTCGTATTTTCCATCTACTGATACTTGGCTTAGCCGATATTAAAATAACCTGTGTTGTTGGATCGTTCGCTTTTATTCGACGGATGATCTCTTCTGTGGTATCAAGAACATCGGCAGGTCTTTTTTTAGACCATAAATCGTTATCGCCTTCGTAAATAAATACTTTTTTTGGATTGTAAGACAAGATTAAATCGTCAATGAATAATAATAGATCAGATGCTTGCGAACCTCCAAAACCACTGTTTACAATTTGATGATTTGGAAATTCATGTTCTAGTTTTTTCCATAGTCGCACACTTGAACTACCTGTGAACACAATGGTCTCTTTATTAGAATCCCAAATACTATCGTATTTTGTAACGATATTCTTAACTTCATTGGTGAAAACGTTTTCAGTTTGAGCAGAGCTTGCGGCAGCTATAAGAAATATGTAGAACGTTAGGAATGCTGTTTTTTTTAAACTTTTTAAAAGTAAAATTCGCTTGTACATTTTAGATTAATTGTTGGTGGTTACGATAAATTCTTCGGTTAGTGCCCATTGATAAAATTGAGATATCCAATTGTCTGAGGCTAGCTTTTGTGTTTTCATTCCAAATCCATGCCCGCCTTTAGAATACATGTGCATACCGGCATTTTTACCGCTTGTCAACCATGCAGAATATAAATCCGTACTTGGTTTTGCTAATTCTAATGGATCATCTGAAGCACATATTACTAACATCGGTGGAGCATCTTTTGGTACCGAATATTCGCCCATTACGGTCATCCACGGGTAAACAGGTACTATAAAATTAGGTTTGTTAGCTTCGTTACAATTAAAAGTAACGCCCATGGTAACGGCTCCACCTGCAGAAAAACCCATGAAGCCAATTTTATTAGCGTCTAATTGCCATTTATTTGAGTTCGTTCTTACGTATGTAATAGCAGAAAGACCATCTGAAATTGACAATGGCAATACCGGAGCAACCTTTCTTCCGATTTTTTCGGGGTCGGTATAACCTTCTTCGGTAATCTCTTTTATTCCATCTATACCTGTAGGTACTAATCTGTATTTTAATACAAATGCGGTTATTCCTTTATTATTTAGCCATTTAGCAACAGCTCTACCTTCACTCTCTATACTTAAGCCATAAAGTCCGCCACCTGGTGCAATAATTATACTCGTACCATTTGGTTGGTCTGCTTCAAACACCTCCACTCTTGGTACAGAAACATTTGTAATTACTTCTGTGGCCCAAATATCGGTATAGTATTCTTTTTCATCAGTTGACCATATTACGCTAGGGCTTTTTTCATATGGTAAGTCTACCATTTTTTGGGCAAGTACATTCATAGAGATAAAAATACAGGTAAGTAAAATAAGTTTCTTCATATATTTTAATTTTATTGAATCGTTTCTATAAGCATAAATGTTAGTGCCGCTAGCACTCCGCCAATAACAGGACCAACAACTGGAACCCATGCATAACTCCAATCGCTTTTGCCTTTGTTTTTTATGGGTAGTATAGAATGTAATAAACGTGGTCCGAAATCACGGGCAGGATTAATAGCGTAACCTGTTGGTCCGCCCAAACCGAAACCGATACCCATAACCAATAAAGCTACCGGTAGTGCGTCTAACGAGCCTAATGATACTATACTGTCGCCAATGGTGCCGCCTGCAATATAGAATACACCGAAAACCAAGGTAAATGCTCCGATTATTTCAGTGACCAAATTCCATAACGGACTTCTTATTGCTGGGGAAGTAGAAAAAGTTGCCAAAATAACATTTGAATCTTCGGTTGCCTCATATTGTTTTTTGTAAGTAAGCCATACGAGTAAATTACCGATCATAGCACCTAAAATTTGGGCTACAATATAACCTGGTACTAAATTCAAAGAAAATTTTCCTGCCACGGCAAGTGCCATTGTTACTGCCGGATTTAGATGAGCACCACTGGCATCGGCTGAAATAAATACACCGATAAATACGGCAATACCCCAAGCAATAGAGATACCGACCCAACCAGAGTCAGCACCTTTTGTGCCTTTTAAAACTAGGTTGGCAACAATGCCATTTCCTATTAAAATTAGCATTGCTGTACCAATAAATTCAAAAATATATGGAATCATACTTAGGTTCGGTTTTAAGAGGGTTAAGATAAATAAAAACGAAGAATTAGGGTTTTTAAAAAGATTTATTAAGATATCGGTAATATATGCAGTGTTATTTTGTATTATTCATGTTGGCTTCTTGTTTTAATATTTTGGACACTCTACTTAAGCATGAAACAAGTATTTATTAAAAATTAAGGGTATGCTTTAAATGTTGCTGGTTCAGATGAACCAACTCATAAATTTTAGTTTTTATTGAATGTGTTCATTGTAATTTACAGTGAAATTATATAGTAGCAACTTTAATATCTTACACCTTTGGTGTTCATTTTTAAAGTGTAAATAGAGCTCATAGCGGTTATAAATAATATATCTTGATTTTTTCCACCAAAAGTTACATTAGCTGTCCAATCTTCGTTAATAGGTATGTGGTAAATTTTTTCGCCATTTTTATTAAATATAGTAACTCCTTTACCTGTTAGGTATATATTGCCCAAATTGTCAATCGTCATACCATCAGAGCCCATATTTGTAAAAAGTTTACGATTTGTAAGTGATCCGTTTTGTTCAATAGTGTAGGTGTATGTTTTTTTATCACCAATATCAGCAACGTAAAGTGTTTTTCCGTCTGGAGTGCCAATTATTCCATTAGGTTGTACGAAACCAGTTGCAATCACAGAGACTTCTTTTGTGTCGGGTGATATGTAGTATACATTCTTTTCTATAATCTCAGCTTCTTTTCGTTTCCAATATTCTCTTTGGTAGTAAGGGTCGGTAAAGTAGATGCCTCCCTTTAAATCGACCCAAATATCATTAGGACCGTTAAGTTTTTTGTTTTCATAGTATGTTACTAAAGTGTCGACATTTCCTTCAGTGTCAATGCGCCATAATTCGTTTTTTTCATCGGCTGCAACGAGTAAATTTTCATTTTGGTCAAAGAATAAACCGTTTGCTCTGCCAGCGGGTTCTTTAAAAATGCTGAAAGAATTGTCGGTAGCATTCCAAATAATTATTTTGTCATTGGGCTGATCGGTAAAATATACATTACCTTCTTTATCAGAAGCAGGACCTTCTGTAAAACTGTATTCGTTTGAAATTTGAATCGGTTTTGCATCATTTTGTACAATGGGAGATTGTTGTGCTTTACAGGATAAAATAAAGGTTGCCAAAGTGAAAATGCTCAAAAATTTATGGTTGTTTATCATCGTTCTTGTTTAAATATTTTTTAAATAGTTCATGTTATGTCGCATACTTTCAAAAGCCGTATTAGCATACTCCTCTTGCTCTATATAAATGTGTTTTACACCAGAAAGATGTTTATTTTTTAACATTAATTCAATATCTAGAATACCTTTTCCAAATTCAGTACTTTCTTTATTATTTATATTCATGTCTTTCAAATGCCACAGCGGAAATCTACCAGGATATTTTTTAAAGTAATGTAATGGTTCTTTTCCGGCAACAACCACCCAACCTAAATCTAATTCCATATGTACTAGATCTGCGTGAGTATTATCCATAAGAACATCATAAAATATTTCTCCGTCTTCAGATTCAAATTCGTATTCATGGTTATGGTAACCAAATTTTAGCCCCATTTTTTTACAAGCTTCACCGGCAATATTAAATTGATCTGCGACCTTTTTGTAATTATCTACAGTTTGTCCGTTAGTTGGTAATGAAGAACATATAAGGTATTCTTGACCAGATGTAACGGCATCTTCCATTGTTTGGTCGAATTTTTGATCTAAACGAACATGGCCACTTGTAATTTTTAATCCCAAATCTTTACATGTTTTAGCCATTTCAGAAGGTGCTAGACCATAATAATATCCTTTTGCAGAACCTGCGCTTTCTATTTCTTTAAAGCCAAGACTTGCAATCTCTTCAAGTGTCTTTTTTGGATTGCTAAGCATACTATCTCTAAGGGAATAAAGTTGTACGCCATAATTGTCAGTGATTGAAGTAGCCAAGCTAATTTGTGGTATTAATAGCGTTGCAGCACTAAATATGCTTGATTTTTTTATGAAATTTCTTCGTGTATTCATTGTATTTGTTCGTATGGTAGTTTGAGAAATTGATTGTCCCATTTATAATTTTAATGCCTATTTAGTATAGCATTGTTAGTTTTTGATAGATTTTGTTGTTTTATTGTTCGTGATATTAAATGTACAAAAACTAAAGAGGTTTTTTAGTGCGGCAATATGGGGTTATGTATTTTTGTAAAAACATGAGGCATGAATAGTAGAGAAGAACAATTGCAGGCATTTGATAGATTGTTGACCATTATGGATGAATTGAGAGAACAATGTCCATGGGATAAGAAGCAGACTATGCAATCACTTAGGCATCTTACTATTGAAGAAACTTATGAGCTTGGTGATGCTATTTTAGATAACGACCTAAATGAGGTAAAAATGGAACTTGGTGATGTATTGTTACATATCATTTTCTATGCTAAAATTGGTTCAGAAACCAATGACTTTGATATTGCAGATGTGGCCAATGCCATTTGTGATAAATTAGTGGAAAGACACCCGCATGTTTATGGAGATGTAAAGGTTATAGATGAGGATGATGTAAAGCGAAATTGGGAGCAGATAAAATTAAAAGAAGGAAAAAAAAGTGTTTTGGAAGGTGTGCCTCGAAGTTTGCCGGCATTGGTGAAAGCAAGCAGAATTCAAGATAAAGTAGCCGGTGTTGGTTTTGATTGGGAAGAGCCAAAACAAGTTTTTGAGAAAGTACAAGAAGAGCTGGAAGAACTACAGGTAGAAATAGAAACAGGAAGTAAAGAGAAAATTGAAGCTGAATTTGGCGATGTCTTATTTTCTATGATTAATTATGCAAGGTTTCTAGGTGTCAATCCTGAAAATGCTCTAGAACGCACAAATAAAAAGTTTATTAAACGTTTTCAATACCTTGAAATTAGGGCAAAAGAAATAGGTAAGGAAATAAATGATATGACCTTAGAAGAAATGGATGTATACTGGAACGAAGCGAAAACTAAAGAATAACTATTAGGTTTTTAATTCAGCACTCATAATTCTCGCAAGATCGGTTTGTTTTATTGGCTTAATAAAATAATCAGTTATTTCCGGAAATGTTTTTGCCTTATCAATATCTTCTGAATTCATAGAAGAAGTCAACATTACAATATTTATTTTTTTGTCAATCTTAATGTTCTGAAATTCTTTCAAAAAGTCGAAACCATTTAAAATCGGCATATGTAAATCAAGAAAAATAATATCTGGAAGTTCGTTAAATGAATTGCACTTATCGGTCAATAATTTTAAAGGTTGAAGAGAATCTGGAAAATCAACTATTCTATTTGCTGATAATTGATTTAGATACCTCTTCATTACGTATTTAGATATATCGTCATCATCGATAATCCAAACGAGCGGATCTTGCATCATAATATTAATAATTAATGGTAATTGGTGTGTTTACAACTTATAACGACTATGAATGGCATAATAGTATGAAATAAACGTTTAGTTTAACACTATATGTAAAGCCATATGCAGTTTTTAACTATTTGATTGTTTTGTATGTGGTACTAAATATTTGATTTTAAGTATTTTAAATTTAAACTTTATAAAATATAATTCATAGCCATATCATGGTGTTCGGTAAGTGATAATTAAACAATTTTTAAATTAAGCAAGGTTCTAAGTATAAATTACTTTCATAGAATGGTTTATAATTCATTGAGCTCTACATATATTTAACCTCCAATAGCAGAATATAATTCATTCAATAAGCGGTACATTTGTGTAAAATTTTAGTTTAGGTTTTGTTACAGAATTACACCAAAGAGTTTCGTTATAATATCAAGCTTTCCGTTCCTGTTATATTAGGGATGTTGGGGCACACCTTTGTACAATTGGCAGACAATATAATGGTGGGGCAATTGGGTACCGCAGAATTGGCAGCGGTATCATTAGGCAATAGTTTTGTATTCATTGCTATGTCTTTAGGTATTGGTTTTTCAACAGCAATTACACCTTTAGTAGCAGAAGCTGATGGAGCAGGGAATAAGGAAAATGCAAAAAGTGCATTAAAGCATGGTCTGGTTTTATGTACTGTTTTAGGATTGACCTTATTTGGGCTTATATTACTGGCAAAGCCAATTATGTATGCCATGAAACAGCCTATTGAGGTGGTGGAATTGGCATTGCCCTATTTAGATTTGGTTGCTTTTTCATTAGTACCGTTAATCATATTTCAAGCATTTAAGCAGTTTTCTGAAGGGTTGTCGCAGACCAAATACCCCATGTATGCTACCATTGCGGCTAATGTCATTAATATTGTCTTAAATTACCTTTTAATCTTCGGAAATTTTGGGTTTCCAGAAATGGGCATTGTAGGTGCCGCCATAGGTACGTTGGTATCTAGATTTTTTATGGTAATATACCTTTGGTTCATTTTAAAAACCAAAGAAAAATTCAAGTATTACGTTACCGGTTTCAATTTTTCGAGAATTGAAAAAGTAGTAATGAAGAAGATTATTGAACTAGGTTTTCCTTCTTCTTTACAAATGTTTTTTGAAGTTGGTATTTTCACCTCAGCTGTTTGGTTAAGTGGTGTTTTAGGTAAGAATGCGCAAGCCGCAAACCAAATTGCATTGAATTTAAGTAGTATGACCTTTATGTTCGGTATGGGGCTTGGTGTAACTGCGATGATTAGGGTAGGTAATCAAAAAGGATTATCAAACTTTAAAGAGCTAAGACGAATAGCACAGTCCATATTCTTATTAACTTTCTTACTCGAAATTGTTTTTGCCGCGCTTTTCTTAATCGGTAGGCATTGGTTTCCGTCATTATATTTAGATATTGAAGACATGACTAATTTTGCCGATAATACAGAAGTATTGGTTATTGCAGCAGAATTGTTGTTAGTAGCCGCATTTTTTCAAATTTCTGACGGAGTACAAGTGGTTGTATTAGGTGCTTTACGTGGTTTACAAGATGTTAAAATACCTACTCTGATAACTTTTATTTCATATTGGCTTATCGGTTTTCCTGTTAGTTATTATTTATGCCTGCACACAGATTTAAAAAGCACTGGAATTTGGATCGGTTTGCTTACAGGACTAACGGCATCGGCTATTATGTTGTATATTCGATTTAATTATTTAA
Source organism: Maribacter sp. Asnod1-A12 (assembly GCF_045063735.1). NCBI lineage: Bacteria > Pseudomonadati > Bacteroidota > Flavobacteriia > Flavobacteriales > Flavobacteriaceae > Maribacter > Maribacter sp. Asnod1-A12. The sequence continues at coordinate 131,514 of NZ_JBEFNZ010000006.1, read as the reverse complement.
CTAAAAAACTAATTGCCGCGTAAGGGTGTTTCTATCATAGGCGGTAATGAATTTTCAATTTATAGATTACAATTTTTATGGAATTTCCAAAATTTTTATTGGGTGATAATACAGATTATCCTACTGCAATATTTGTAGTACATACCGAGTTTCCAAGGTTTATTATCAATCTTGAAGATGATGAAGTTGAATGGCTCGAAGAATTTTCCAAGGAAGATGAAAAAGAATTGGAAGAAGAGGCTGAAAACTTAATAAAAGCGGCTACCGCTTTTTATGATCGTGAGGTATCTAGATACGAAGATTAACTATTATGCTTGAAGAGCTATTACAGTTAGATAAAGATTTTTTTTTATATCTCAACGGGCTAGGTAATCCGCAATGGGATAATTTTTTTCAATTCGTATCCAATAAATTTAGTGCCATACCATTGTATCTTTTTTTACTGATACTTTCGTTTCAGAAATATGGTACTAAAAAGACCTTGGTGCTCTTAGTTACTGTTGCTTTAATGATAACAGTAACGGATCAATTAGGAAATTTTTTTAAGTACGGAGTTGCAAGGTTAAGGCCTTGCCATGATCCAGAAGTTGAACCTTACATGAGATTGGTGAAAAGTTACTGTGGTGGCAAATTTGGTTACTTTTCTGCCCACGCATCAAACTCCTTTGCGCTGGCTGTATTCTTTGGTAGCATTTTAAAATCCAAAATTAAATATATTGGATTCTTTTTAGTGCTTTGGGCAGCCTTGGTTGCTTATAGTCGGGTTTACATTGGGGTACACTTTCCCCTAGATATAATTACCGGTGCGGTTATAGGCTCGTTATTCGGTTGGTTGTTTGTAAAGTTATTTATATTTGCACTACGCAAATTCTCCCTATGATATCTAATCTAAGGTACTGGTTTTTAATAGCTTTAATTTTTTTGGTATACGTTGCAGGTATGTTTGTGACGTTGTTTGAAAATGATTCTGCACAGTTTTCCGTGATGGCCATGAGAATGGTCCAAGAAAATGATTTTTTTAGTCTTTTTAAAGGACCTGAAGAGTATTTAGATAAGCCGCATATGCACTATTGGTTGACAGCCTTATCATATAAAATATTCGGTATTCATGATTGGTCTTATCGTATTCCCGGAATACTAGCTACGTTATTGGCTGCATATAGTTGTTATGGATTAGGTAGTCTGCTATATAACAAGCATGTTGGTAAACTTTCTGCATTGATTTTTATGACCGCTCAAACCATTGTTTTGGGTGCAATAGACGTTCGTACCGATGCCGTACTAACGGGTTTCAGCATTTTAGCTATTTGGCAACTTGCAAAGTATATTGAAAAGGGGAGTGTGTCGGCAATTGTTATAGGAGCTTTTGCAGCTGGTATAGCATTCTCTACCAAAGGGCAGATTGCTCTTTTGGTTATAGGTCTGCCTATTTTATGTCATTTATTCTATACCGGAAAATGGAAAGCGTTTTTAAGCTGGAAAGTGCTATTGGCAATTTTGGTATTTGCAGTGACGATTACTCCTATGCTATATGCCTATTATTTGCAATTTGATTTACACCCGGAAAAGGTAATTCGTGGTAAGGACAATCGTAGTGGCATATTCTTTATTTTTTGGGAGCAAAGTTTTGAACGTTTAAGTGGTGAAGGCATTGGAAAAAATAGTAGTGATTACTTTTTCTTTTTTCATACGTTTCTTTGGGTATTTCTGCCTTGGACAATATTGGGTATTGCCTCATTTTACACTAAAATACGGGCATTTATAAAACATAAATTTAAAAACGTTCAAGGATCGGAATTCTTAACCATTGGTGGTATTACATTAATATTCATAATCATCAGTTTTGCGCAATTTAAATTGCCACATTATCTAAATATTACTATTCCTCTTTTTGCAATTATTACTGCAGCATATATTTATAATTTATATGCTAACAGCAAGTTACAAACTGTAAAGAAATTAATGTTTGGGCAATATTTTGTATTAAGTATTGTATTTATTGCTTCTGCCCTAATTTGCTTTTATGTCTTTAAATTAAATAGCGTTTTGGCTTACATCTGTTTGGCTGTTGCGGCAGTTATGGTGGTGTATTATGCTTTAAAGAGAGAAAGCGTATATGCAAAATTGTTAACGATATCAGTTTGTGCATCTTTACTTTTAAATGCCGTTTTAAATCTGCACTTTTATCCAAATCTGTTAGATTATCAAGGGGGGTCTTCAATGTCTAAAGTTATCGCTGAGAAAGATATTCCGGTAGAGCGTATTTACAAAGTAGGCAGTGATCATACATGGTCGTTAGATTTCTATAATCAGTTTCCAGTTCAAATTACTACACCAGAGGTCTTAAAGAACAAAAAAGATGTTTGGGTATATGTGAACGATGATGAGATGGCTATGCTAGAGAAAAAGGGTTTTGATTGGGATTCCCAACTTTCCGTAGATCAATTTAGAATTACACGTTTGCAAGGCAAATTCTTAAACCCTAATACCCGAAAGAAGGTGACACGTAAAATGCACCTACTGCATATTTACTAAAAGCGCTATTCTGTGGAGTCGGTAGTTATTTGCGCTAATTCCAATTTAATAGTCTTAAAGTGGTAAATTACTCCGACTAGAGAAACTAAAGCGGTTATTAAAAAGAAAAGGACACTTACCCCAACCGATATATTCTGGTCTAACCCCAAAAATTGGGCTCCATAAAAAAAGGTTACTTCGCGACTTCCAATTCCTCCTAAAGTTAAGGGGACAACTGCTACAATCGATGAAATTAAAAATATAATAAGGTACGAAACCTGATTAGTTTCAATATTCAACGCTAATAATATAAACCAAATACTTACCAGTTGTGCTAATTGTACCAATGCGGATAGTACTGTAGTTTTCCAAAAAATGGGAAGTACATAATTAAAGAACTTCTTGTTTAAGAACCAAAAGACGATAACTGACAAGGGTATAGCTGTAATAAATAACCAACGGTGTCCATTTAATATTTCTAATTCAATAAAAGCAAGTAGGGTACAAGCGTAAATGAATAGCAGTAACAAACCACCTAAACGATCTAACACGAGAACACTTACCATCCTTTTGGTTTTGACATCAAAGGTTTTCTTTAAAATGTAACCTTTGTACGCATCGCCACCTATACCACCAGGCAAGAATAGGTTGTAGAACATACCTAGTAAATACAACTTAAAATTGCTTTTATGCGTAAGCATAATAGTAAGTTGGTGAAAGTAGAGATTAAGGCGAATAGCCCCAATGAACTTAGATAGTATGAAGAATATGGTTGCTAATATCAAGTAAAACGGATTACTGGTAATCAGTATGTCTTTTATCTCACTTACATTTATTTTTGTAAAAATGAAGTAAATTAAAATGGTACTGATCAGTACTTTTAATCCGGTGGTTACTTTCTTATTTAACTTCGCCACCTACACTTACTTTTTTAATGCGGTAAGGTCTTTTGTTCTGAGATTCATAATAAGTACGTATTAATAATTCCATTACAATACCAATTGTGAATAATTGAATACCTGCAAAAATAAACATCATACCAACCGTTAATAAAGGTCTTGTGCCAATATCTTCGCCAAAACCAAACTTCACTATCATTAGGTAAATGTTGATAAAAATACCTACAAGAATCATTAAAGAGCCGGAAATACCGAATAGGTGAATTGGGCGTTGAAAGTATTTGCGAATAAAAAGTAATAGCATCATATCTGCAACTACTTTAAAGACACGTTCCAATCCGTATTTAGAAACCCCAGCATGGCGTGCATGGTGTTTTACAGGAACTTGCTTTATTTGTCCGCCTTCTAGAAATGCCAAAAGTGTAATAAATCTATGCATTTCGCCATATAAATTTAGGTCTTTGGCAATATCTTTTGTAAAAACCTTTAATGCACAACCATTATCTTTAATATCTAATTTAGTCACGCGGCGTACCAAAAAATTAGCGATTTTAGAAGGAATTTTTTTTACAAGAGAATCTTTTCGCTTTTGACGAATACCGGTTACAACATCATACTCACCGCTAACGGCATAGGTCAGCATTTGTGGAATGTCGGAAGGGTCGTTCTGTAAATCGCCATCCATGGTAATAATATACTCTCCTTCAGCATAATCAAGACCTGCTGCCAAGGCTAAACTCTGACCGTAATTTTTCTTCAACTCAATTAGATGGACCTTTTCATCTTTAAGACCTTTGACTACTTTTTTGGTGTTGTCGGTCGAGAAATCATCGATATAAATAATTTGATAGTCGTAGCCAACCAAGCTTTCGTGGATCTTTTGTGTTAAAAGAGCCGCATTGTCTTGTTCGTTATATAAAGGAACAACTACCGAAAGAAGGGAAGTGGTAACAGGTTTCATTGAGTTGTTTTTTAAATCGCTGCAAAGTTATGTTTTTTATCCTTAAGATAATCTACATGTACAGTAGTATCATTTTAAAGTGTTTACTGCTCTTTTAAAGCCTTCAACAGCTTTTCTGCAGCTAAAAAAGGAGAGGTATTACCGCTAATAACTTCCTTTTTTAATTGTGGTAACATTTCTTTAGTTTTTGGATGATGGTAGAATTCAGACACTAGCTCCTGTTCTAAGTATTGAATCAACCAATTTTCATTTTGTTGTTGTCTGTTGGTAGTAAAGAATCCGGATGATTGCATGTTTTTGCAATAGTTGTCAATCAATTCCCAAACCTTGTTCAATCCTCTGTTTTCTAAGGCAGAACAGGTAAGAACTTCTGGTGTCCAACCATTTTCTTTAGGCGGAAACATATGTAATGCCCGTGCAAATTCCATTTTGGCAAGCTTTGTACGTTGAATATTATCACCGTCCGCTTTTGTGATAACAATGGCATCTGCCATTTCAATGATACCTCTTTTTATACCTTGTAATTCATCTCCCGCACCCGCCAATTTTAGCAATAGAAAGAAATCTACCATATCGTGAACAGCAGTTTCACTTTGTCCAACGCCAATAGTTTCGATTAAAATGCAGTTGAAACCTGCTGCTTCTAAAATAACAATGCTCTCTCTTGTTTTACGGGTTACGCCACCTAATGAAGAACCAGAAGCTGATGGTCTTATGTATGCATTTGGGTTTTTAACCAATTCTTCCATACGGGTTTTGTCGCCCAGAATACTACCTTTTGTTCTACTGCTAGAAGGGTCTACGGTAAGTACGGCAACCTTTTTACCAAGTTTGGTAAGCATACCGCCAAATTGTTCTATAAATGTGCTTTTACCAGCCCCGGGGACTCCTGTAATGCCAATTCTAATAGATTCTTGTTTCTTTGAAATACAACCTGATATGATTTCACTAGCAATAATACGATGCTCTGGTTTTGTACTTTCTACTATGGTAATAGCCTTACTTACTATAGCAACATTATTTGCAAAGATGCCTTCAAGAAATTCTGATGTGGTAAGATTGGCTAAATTCATGTCAATTACTTAAATCGATTTAAGTGATATAAAGATACTATTTGTGGATAGGAACAATAACTTTAGCAGTATTTCATGCTATAATTAGCTTTTAGAATCAATATCGAATTTAAAGATAGATATGTTATTATAGATATCCCCAGGTCTTAAAACACTTTTTGGAAAATCTGGTTGATTGGGAGCATCTGGGTAATTCTGTGCCTCAAAACAAATACTGGGAAAATCCGGCGGAGTGTACACTACCAATGCTGGTTGATTAGTATATACTTTCATGTTAATCCCAGATGTTTTTGAGTATAACTCCGCAACTTTTTCATTGCCAATATCCTTAATGTAAATGGTATCGAACCTTTGTAACCCTATCTTTTTAGGCAAAAGAAAATCGAATTCTGTATTACGAACCGGTATAATATCTCCTGTAGGTAACAAGTTTTCTTTAGTTTCTAATCGGTACGGACAATTTAATTGTAAATCGTACTCATCTATATAGGGATTGTCATCTAATTTAAAATAGGCATGGTTAGTAAGGTTAATTACCGTACTTCTATCTGTCATTCCCTCATAAATTACCTGCAAAGCGTTGTTCATTAATTTATAAGTAACGCTCACGGTTAAATTACCTGGGTACCCTTCTTCTAAATGCTTACTGGTATAGCTTAGTTTTACAAAAGGTTTGTCACTATTATCTACCTCATCAATAGTCCAGTATTTTTGATGAAATCCTTCTTTACCACCATGTAAATGCACCCCGTCTTCTTGGTACAAATGATATCTTTCTCGATCTAAAACAAATCCGCCTTTAGATATTCTACCTGCGTAACGCCCAATACTTGCACCTAAAGCATTGTCATCTAACCTATATCTACTTGGGTGGTTGTACCCAACAACGACATTGGTATATTCACCATCTTCACCTTTTACAAGTAATTTTTGAATGGTAGCGCCATAATCAAGCACCATAAGGGTTAAATAGGCATTGGAAATTGTAACTTGTTTCAAAGGCAAAATTTAATAGTGTAGTGTAAAAATAAAAATTTTTGCAACATTCTAATTTTTATGTCGTCCTTATTATAACAACAAACTAAAACCAATCAATTTAACCGATGTTTCAAAGCAATGTCGTAGAGAAATGTAAAGCAAACGACCGGGCTGCCCAGTTGCAGTTGTATAGGAAGTATTGCGACGGAATGTACATTGTAGCAATGCGATTTGTGAAAAATGCAGATGATGCCGAAGACATTTTGCAAGAATCTTTCATAAAGGCATTTGAAAAACTTCATCAATTTAAAGGCGATGTCACTTTTGGAGCTTGGTTAAAAAGAATAGTGGTGAATAAGAGTATCGATTTTCTGAAATCTAAAAAAGATAAAGAGGTTTCTTTAGATGATAGTTATATGCAGGTTGTTGCAGAAAATGATAATTGGAATGTACCGGCAACAATTACAATAGAACAAGTAAGATCTGCTATTAATGAATTACAGGATAAATATAAATACGTGGTACTCATGTTTTTAGTAGAAGGATATGATCACCAAGAAATTGCTGAGGTATTAGATATTTCTGCATCTGCCTGTAGAACCAGATTGTCTAGAGGAAAAGGACATTTAAAAGAACTATTAAAAGGAAAAAAATATGGAACAGGATCTTAGGGAAATGTTCAAAAAAGATAGGGAAAAGCAAAAGCATACCATTAAAAACCGTCATGAAGAACGCTTTTTAAAAAAACTGGAAGCAGCCATGCCAGTAGAGCGTAAACCCGTAGGAGATTGGTTAAAGATCGCAGCCTCTGTGGCGGTAATCATGTGTTTAGGAATTGGGTTACTATACTTTAATAATAATGATGACAATACACAAACTGTGGTTGATGCCGACACTATTGAGGAACAGAAATCTGAATTTACTTTCGGTGATCTTTCACCAGATTTAAAAAAGGTAGAGAATTATTACGTTGCCCATATTAATATGGAATTGGCAAAGCTAGAAGTATCACCAGACACCAAAGAGTTGGTAGACAGTTTTATGGAGCAGCTTAATAATTTAAATATGGAATATAAGACGTTGAATACAGAGTTAAAAGAATTAGGACCTAATGATCAAACCATTACGGCGCTGATAGAGAATTTACAATTGCGATTACAATTATTACAGAAATTAAAAAGAAAGTTAAACGAATTAAAATTATCAAAAAATGAACAGATCATGGACAACAGTATCTAAGCAACTCATCATTGCATTAGGTCTATTAACTTCTACGTCGTTTTTGGCGCAAGAAGAAAGTAAAACATTTCAAGAACGATTTATTGTGGCAGAAGATGCTGTAGTAAATATCAATACCAGCTATGCCGATATTGAATTTGAAACTTGGGATAAGGATGAGGTGGCCATTTCGGCCACTATCACCCTAGAAGGTGCAACTAAAGAGGAAGCTGAAAACTACTTTAAAAATAGCCCTATTGAAATATTAGGCAATAGTAAGGAAATTAAGATTTCTTCTAAGTCAAAGAATAACGATTTTTTTACCAGTTTTGATTCAGATCACGTTTTTGATCATGGCGGTATGCGCATAGAGGTTCCGGAGATTGCATCATTTGTGGTAACAGTTCCAGAGATAGCACCTTTTCCAGAAATGCCACCGCTGCCATTAACGGATGCCTTTACATTTGATTATGAAGCATATCAAAAAGATGGTGATAACTACATGAAAAAATGGCAAAAGAATTTTGAAAAGAGTTTTGATAAAAAACATCAAAAGCGATTAGAGGAATGGGCGGAGCGTATGGAAGAAAGGGGTGAAGCAATTGAAGAAAGAATGGAAGCCTATAATGAAAGGCGAGAAATGTTGTTGGAAAAACGTCGTGAAAAATTAGAGCAAAGAGAAGAGAAGTTACAAGAGCGACGAGAAAAAATACAAGAAGAAAGAGAGGAGCGTAGCATGATTATTCAATCTAATGCAAATTCACCGAATATATTTTATTACACTAACGAAGGCGAACAAAAGAATTTTAAGATTAAGAAAACCATTAAAATTAGCTTACCAAAATCCACTAGAATTAAGATGGATGTACGCCATGGCGAGGTTAAATTAGCTGAAAACACCAAAAACTTGAATGCGAACCTTTCGCATTCAAGCCTTTGGGCAGTTACAATTGATGGAGAAGAAACGACTGTTTCTGCAGCATATACACCAGTTAGTGTTCAAAAATGGAACTATGGGCAGTTAAGTACTTCGTACTCGGAAGAAATTTCATTGTCAGAAGTAGTTCAATTACAATTGCAGGCAACATCATCTGATGTTACTATAGAAAAATTGTTCAACAAAGCATTTATAAAAAATGATTTTGGTGCTGTACACGTTCTTGAATTGGGTAACGATTTTAAAGAGTTGGATGTTAGTGTGAAAAATGGCGAGTTGAATGTTACCGTACCAAAAGTAGCTACCAATATTTATGTAAAAGGCAATACTTCAACATTAAAGATGCCAGAAGGTTTACAGATGATAGAAACTAAAAATGGAAACACAACTATTTATAAGGGACATCATTTAAATAATAATAGTAATAAATCTATTATAATAACATCAGATTACAGCGAAGTAGTACTGCAGTAGTTATTTTACCAATTGTAGAGTGCCAAAAACATTTGCATCTATCCACCCCATATTTTTATTTTCTCCTGCTACAAATACGGATCCTATAAGATTCTCACGCTCTTCGCTACTATCGTTATCTGCATAAGCTAGGGCAAAACCAATTTTCTTATTTTCTTTAAGCACAACAGGCTTTATGTTAGGCTCATCATTATAGATACCAGGGTAGACCTTTACAAACATTTCCCAATAGGTAGTATTACCCTCTGTTAGGTGTTTAGAAGTAATATGATTATTGTACAAAGTAGGTTTTTCATCAACTCCTAAATCCACAACATTCCCATCTAAGGCTACATGGTAGGTAAATGCATTATGATTAAATCTATGCTGACCTCCAGAGTTATCTTCATCTACGTAAACAATAACACAGTCATCGTTCCACCAAAGTGTTAATGGATCTTCCGTTTTGTCTAAAATGGTATCATCAACGATTTCCAATAAAATATAGAGTCCGTCTTCGTTCCATGCAATCTTATATCTACCGTTGTAATCCTCATGGTCAAAAGGACCGCCAATCCAATTTTGATCTATGGGTTTCCAATCCAATAAATTCCAATAGTTTTCTATAGCTCTACCATCTAGGGTAGGGGAATCATTAATATAAGAGACCGGCGTTACTTGAGAATTTTTTTTACTATTCCCCTCTTTACAAGACACTAGGCCTAAAAGAAGTATAAGATAAATAGTCCATTTCATAATAAATAGTTGGTATCTATGATGTAAACACACTATTTTCTTAAATATTGTAAGATTAATAGTACTTCGTTTCAGGGAGCAAGATATGATAAAATTAAAACAAGCATATAATTACTGTATTGACCAATAGAATGTGTGATTTATAAAATTGACCAGTGCATAAAAAAAGCGCCCCTTTTGGGGCGCTTGTCTATAGAAATTTCTTGGGAGATCTTTTAATGGGCACTCTTCTTCAGATAATCTCCAAAGTTTGCTTTAAATCGATTTAATCTCGGTATAGATACATTTCTTATATATGAGTTGTTAGGATTGTTCTTTTCATAATCCTGATGATATGACTCAGCTTTATAAAATACAGTATAAGGTATAACTTCTGTGGTAATTGGATCGTTATCGTACACTTTATTATCTGTAAGTGCCTTCATATAACTTTCAATAATCTGTTTTTGCTCATCATTTTTATAAAAAGCAATAGAGCGGTATTGCCTACCACGATCAGGACCTTGTCTATTTAATTGTGTAGGGTCATGAGAACCAAAAAATACTTGCACCAATTGAGTAAAAGATATTTCATTAGGATCATAGTAAACTTCTACAGCTTCTGCATGATCTGTTTTTCCATAACCAACTTCTTCATATGTGGGGTTCTTTTGTTCACCACCGGCATAGCCAGAGATTACTTCTTTTACACCTTTCACACTTTCAAAAATAGCCTCAACGCACCAAAAACAGCCACTGGCAAAATATGCAGTTTCATATTTGCTTAGTTGTTGCGGACTCAATTTTACCTCTTCTTCTATTTCTTCATGTTCGGTTTCCATGATTTCCGAGTTTTCGGAAATGGTATTTTTCTTGACTTTAGACTGGCAACTGGTCGCAATCAAGGTCGCGCAGGCCAATAAAGTGATTTGTAATAATTTCATAGCAATTTTCTTTTAGCAATTTGTAGGTAATTTACAAAGACCTTACGAGGAAAACGGTTAAAAAATGTTAACGCCATTAAAGGAAATTATATTTTTGATAAATGAACACATTACTTTACGCTCTTGAATCTTACTCGGCAGAAACTATCTGTATTTTAGATACTACTATTCCTGCAGACGCATACGTGACTCTTGATCTTTCTAAAGAGAACAAAGATTTATTGAATTTAGATATTACCGACTATACTATTTGTCAAAATTATATAGATGGTGTACTTACAAGCAAAAAAGGTGTTATTGCCTACGGCGGATATTTAGAACATAGAAACCTATATAGTGATAAAGAAGGTTTTACTTCTAATAGTAAACCTATAAGAAATATTCATTTGGGTTTAGACTTCTGGTGTGCTGCAGGTACAAAGGTATTGGTGCCTATAGATGGAAAAGTTCATAGTTTTAAAAATAATGCTACTATTGGTGATTACGGACCAACTATTATTCTAGAACATGTTTTAAATGATATTACTTTCTATTCTTTATACGGTCACTTAGCCGTGGATTCCTTATTAGGACTATATATAGGAAAAGACTTTAAAGCTGGAGAAGTACTTGCAACTTTAGGTACTCCAGATATTAATGTGAACTATGCCCCACATCTGCATTTTCAAATTATAAAAGATTTAGAAAGTAATGAAGGTGACTACCCGGGTGTATGTGCAGAGGCAAGATTATCTTTTTATAAAGGGAATTGCCCTAATCCTAATGTGTTATTGAAGTTAGATTTAAGTAGGAATTAATTAGTGCAAAGTACAAAGTACGAAGTATTAAGTATTAAGTCGGAAATATAGAAAATAGAAGATAGGGTATAGAGAATAGACTTTTTTCGGTATTGTTATTGAGGAGAATTTAGCGAAGCTAAATTTATACTCAACCAACAACCAACAACCAACAACCAACAACCAACAACCAACAACCAACAACCAACAACCAACAACCAAGAACCAACCTCTGTTTTCTCTATTCTTTACTCTCTTTTCTATTTTTTAAAAGTAAATTTCTCGGTTAACTACACCTAATATCGATAAGGTGATTTTGGTGCGTGTGTCATTTATCGATGCGATTTTACACTTAAACCGAACTTGTGTCAACTAACGAGAATTAGGGGTTTTTCAGCGATTCATCACCTAGTAAAACAAGGCCTGCGGCGTTCTATTATTGTAACAAACGCAAGTCATGAAAACAATAATAGCAACAATCTTTATCATCTTTTTAAGCTTCACCGCTCAAGCACAGAACTCTACTGAAGAAGTAAAGGTTGAAACTATTGAAATGAGCATTGTTACTAAAACAACATTTGAAGTAAAAGCAAATACGAATACAGAAGTAGCTAGATTGTACAAATTCAAAAACTCAAGAATTAAAAGAGATTTGAATTTCTTAACGAAAGCGAACAAACCTAAAATGGCTTAAAATTTTGGTATTAAGTAAAGAGTATTAAGTAATAGGTACAAAGTTTAAGGTTGAAAGTAATAAGTGGCAAAATAAGTCATAGAGTTTAAATGATGTAAGTTCAATAAAAATTTAGCGAAGCTAAATTTTTATTGTTTCTAACAACTAACAACCAAAGTCAATTCTCATTTTTGAACTCACTTTTTGTAGTCCTATTATAGGATACAAAGTTGTTTTTGTAGGAAAAAGCTTATTAACTCGGTGAACTGCACAAATTCGGTGTCTAATGGAAGAAAATTTTGTAGGAAAACGGACTACAAAATTCAGTAGTATATCGAAAAGCTCTCTTTTCATCGTTAAAAATGTACCTCTTATCGATTTGGAAATACGTTTACTGACAAGTAGTGGGTTATCTATAAACCAAATTTACCTACTTTATTATGCGTACAATTATTTTTTTATTCCTTGTCGTCTGTTTGGGAACTAAGTCCCAAGCACAATCGAAGTCACCAGACACGAAAGTACAGACCATTGTTATGCCCATGGCAGATGTAGCAATTAAGTCTGACGTAAACACTCATGGTTTCCAAACAGCTGCAAGGTTTTACAAAGTCAAAAATGCAAGAGTTAAACGTGCCTTACTTTTTAAGGCAAGAATAAGAACTGTTTCTTTCGTTTAGTTTATTTCTTCTACAAGTTTTTCGGTTACCTCCATTCCCCCTTGAGGTAATACCATAGTTTTTAAAACCTCCCATACATTTTCAGTTACTATTTTCTGTCCTTCTGCAGTTGGGTGAATTCCATCTTCTAAGTTCAATTCAGAGATACCGGCAACACCTTCCAATAAAAAGGGAATCAACGCTATATCATTAGATTTAGCTAATGCAGGGTACATCATCTTAAATTGCGAAGCATAATCTGCACCCATATTTGGTGGTATTTGCATACCTGCTAATATAATTTGTGTTTCAGGATTTTTGTCTTTGACCATATCAATCATCGATTGTAAATTATTCATCGATTCTGTAATGGGTATACCTCGCAATCCGTCGTTCGCACCTAATTCTAAAACAAAAATATCTACTGGCTGATTTAGTACCCAATCCAAACGGTTTAATCCTCCAGAGGTGGTTTCTCCGCTTAATCCGGAATTGATTACTTTATAATCTAGTCCCAAAGAATCTAGTTTTAATTGAATTCTATTTGGGAACCCTTCCTTGGTATCTAAGCCATACGCAGCGGTAAGACTGTTTCCGTAGAACAAAATCACTTTGTCATCGGCAGAAATTGCTTCTTTTTCCGGGCTACTAACTTCTTCGGTTTGGGTGTCAGTTTGCTTTTTTTCTGGTGTTTCTCCACATCCAACGAACAACAACACCACTAAAAAATAACGAAACTTTAATACTTTCAACATAGTCTTAACTTATTAGATTCCAAATCATTTGTTTATTTTGTTGTCTTGTACCAAAATGATTTATGACAAAGATATTAAACGTACGTAATCTAAAGAAAACGTATACCAGCGGATCTAAGAATTTGACAGTTATTGATGATATTTCTTTTTCAATAGAAGAAGGTGACACTTTTGCAATAGTTGGTCCGTCTGGTAGTGGAAAAACCACTCTTCTAGGACTATGCGCCGGATTAGATGAAATAAACGAAGGAACCATAGAATTATGTGGGGAAGATTTAAGTGCTCTAAATGAGGATCAACGTGCACTCTTAAGAAATGAAAAGGTAGGATTCATTTTTCAAGACTTTCAATTGCTACCCACTTTAACGGCTTTAGAAAATGTTAGTGTTCCTTTAGAATTACAAGGGGCTGCCAATGCTTCTAAAGATGCAATGGAACTTTTAAACAAGGTTGGTTTGGGTGATCGTCATGATCATTATCCATCTCAATTATCTGGCGGTGAACAGCAACGAGTTGCTTTGGCAAGGGCATTTTCTAATAAGCCTTCTATACTTTTTGCTGATGAACCTACGGGTAATTTAGATGAGGAAACCGGGGAAAAGGTCATTAAGCTTTTATTTGATTTGAATAAAGAAATGGGAACTACTTTGGTTATTGTTACCCATGATTTAGAGTTGGCCAATTTGAACAAACATGTATTGCGACTTAAAGGTGGTAAAATAGTAATCAACGAAACCACGGCATTATCTTGAGTACGACACAAAGAACATCAAAAGCACCATTTAATTGGTTATTGAAAATGGCTTGGCGCGATGGAAAGGCTAGCGGTAACCGTTTGCTGTTATTCATGGCTTCCATAATTCTTGGTATTGCCGCGGTGGTGTCAATTCAATCTTTTAGTGATAACCTAAAAGATAATATTGGTCTACAGTCTAAAGCACTTATGGGTGCGGATTTTCTTATCGATAGCAATCAGCCGGCAAATGAAAGAGTAACGGAATTGATGGATTCTTTAGGAGGATATAATGCACGAGAAGTCAATTTTGCTTCCATGGCGGCTTTCCCTAAAAGTCTGACAACTAAATTGGTTCAGGTACGTGCCATTGAGGGCGCTTTTCCTTTTTATGGAGCTTTAGAAACAGAGCCGCTCACGGCTGCACAAGAATATTTGGAGAAAGGTGGGGCGCTTGTCGATGCTACTGCAATGTTGCAATACAATTTAAAACCTGGCGATAGTGTAAAACTTGGTAATGTTACTTTCCCTATTGTTGGCTCATTGATTACCGCTCCAGGAAGTACAGGTATTGGTGCCACTGCCGCGCCACCCATCATAGTCCCTTTTCGTTTTATGGAAAAAAGCGGACTCTTACAACGTGGTAGTCGTTTAAAATATAACTATTACTTTAATAATGATAAAGCAGATTTAGAGGCTTTAAGTAAAAATGTTGATCCGTTACTAGATGCTGATAATGCAGACATGGATACCCATACAGATACAAGCGAGCGATTAGGTCGTAGGTATGATAATGTAGGTCGTTTTCTAAACCTAGTGGCATTTATAGCACTCCTCTTAGGGTGCGTTGGTATTGCCAGCTCTGTTCATATTTATATAAAAGAGAAATTAAAAGCGGTTGCAGTGCTAAAATGTTTGGGTGCTACACGTAAGCAAACGTTTCTAATCTATCTGATTCAAATTGCAGGAATGGGATTGTTGGGCGGACTCATAGGTACTATTATAGGATTATTGTTACAACAGACCTTTCCACTTATATTACAAGAGTTTTTACCTTTTCAAGTTGAGATATCTACCTCATTTCAAGCCATATTAGTCGGGTTGTTACTTGGTGTTTGTATGTCCGTTTTATTTGCTTTATCACCATTAATACATACTTGGTTTGTATCTCCGTTACAAGTGCTACGTGTACAAGAAGATACTAGTAAGAAAGCTAGACCTTACCAAATTTGGGTAATCGTTGCTGTAGTACTTTTTATATTTTTATTCGCCTTTTGGTTATTGGGTAGATGGGTGTTTGCATTGAGTTTTGTTGCGGGTATATTGGTGACATTTTCAATATTGGCGGGAGTATCGATTCTATTTATGCGATTGATAAAACGCTACTTTCCTAAATCTTGGAGTTTTGCTGCAAGACAAAGTTTGTTGAATTTATATAGACCAAATAATCAGACTGTAGTGTTGATTTTAGCCATTGGTATTGGAACGTTTTTAATTAGTACTTTATACTTTACGAAAGATTTTCTACTTGCCAAAACCTCTTTTGAAGCAAGTGCCGAAAGTCCGAATTTAATTTTGTTCGATGTACAAACCGATCAGCGAGATGCCGTAGCGAATACTATTACGCCAAGGGGGTTACCGGTTATAGATAATATTCCTATTGTTACCATGCGTTTAGAGCGTATAAAAGATCGAGAGGTTAATGATATTCGATTAGATACTACCACCCGAATCAACAAATGGATTTTGAACCACGAGTTTAGAACTACCTATAGGGATTCTATGATTGGTTCGGAGAAATTATTGGAAGGGGAGTGGATACCTTCTGTGGATTCTAATGCAAAGGTAATTCCTATTTCATTGGCAGATAACGTGGCAAATGATGCTTTAGTCACTATTGGTGACACACTGGTATTTAATGTACAAGGGAAACTTATGACTACTGTTGTAGGTAATATTCGTCAAGTAGATTGGGCACGTATGCAACTCAATTTCTCTATTGTATTCCCAAAGGGAGTTTTAGAGAATGCACCACAGTTTCATGTGGTAACTACAAATGCCCCAGATAAAAAATCATCAGCAGGTTTACAGCGAGAGTTGGTAAAGAAATTCCCTAATGTTTCTATCATAGATTTAAGACAGGTAGTAACCTTGGTCGAAGATATTTTAGATAAAATTTCATGGGTCATATCTTTTATGGCATTCTTTAGTATTCTTACAGGTATCATTGTATTGATAGGATCTGTTCGTAACAGTAAATACCAACGAATTCGTGAAAGTGTTTTACTAAGAACACTTGGTGCTCAGAGTAAACAGATCTTAAAAATTAATGCTCTGGAATATTTGTTCTTAGGTGTTTTAGGTACTGGAGTAGGAGTAGTACTTTCTTTACTAAGTAGTTTCCTATTGGCTTATTTTGTTTTTGATACCCCGTTTGTTCCATCTTGGGTGCCATTTTTGGTGGTATTGCCGGGTATTACATTATTAGTCTTGGCAATCGGTTTAATGAATAGTAGAGGAGTATTAAATAGTCCGCCACTGCAGGTGTTACGAAAAGAGGGGTAATATGGGAATGTTTTAACCTTTAAATATTCGATTAGTTATTGGTTGAAGTAGGTTGGCCAATATAGGTATAGTAAGTGTGTTCTGTATTCGGGTCTAGAAATCTATACAGTTGTGTTCGTATTGTTGGTAGTTGAAAGTCTTCTTCATTAAATACCTCTAATAATAGTGATGCATAATCTGAACGGTTAAATTTTCCTTTTTCTTTAGTAATTTCAGATGCTCGTTGATTAAATAGTATGCTTTTTGGCTGAGCTTTATTTCTATACTGTATTAATGGCACCGTTTTCATAGTTTGGGCGAGTTTATACTTATAGCGCTTAGCATTTATCTTTAAAGAATCTCCCAAAGCAAAATCACTTACTATTTCATAAGTACTATCATTACTTATTTCGTTTAATAAGCTGACATAGTTTTTATAAGTACCATCTGTAATTATGTTTTTGGAAATCAATTCTTTTTCAAAATCATCTAATATGGTTAATAGGGCGGCGTGGTATTCAGGATACTCTTTTTCTATGGCGCTATTGATAGCTTCGTCATATGTCATATTAGTTGCTTGGGCGGCTAATTCATTAAAAAATATAAAAAACATAAATATGAATAAGTATGTGTGTGTTTTCATGAAGTAAGTATATGTTGTTCTATTTGAAAAATATTATTTTCTATGTTGTTAATTTTTATAACTTTATGAAATACGTGATTTTTATAAATCATGCAATTATGAATATACCAGCAGATTTTTCATTTACATTATTTTTTTGGCAAACTTTTTTAATTGCAGCGCTGTTTGTTTGGGTGTATTGTTTAGTTGATATTGCGCGCCATGAATTTAAGAATGACGGTAAAATCACATGGTTGCTAATTGTACTATTTCTACCCATTTTAGGTTCGGTTCTTTATTTATCCACAGGAAAAAGTAGACGTATTTTAAAAGTCTAACTTTAAACTCCTTTAATATTTTCTGCTTTCATAGTTACTTTTGACTTAATTACCGATAAATCTCTCACTATTCGTAATTTGTCAACTAATCAACATAGCTTTGCACTTGAAATACAAAAGTGATTGTTATGCCGTTGTTTACCGATTTAAAAATATCTAGAAACTTAGAAAAAGCTCTTGATGATTTAGGTTTTGAAAATACTACTCCCATTCAAGAAAAAGCTTTTCCTATAGTAATGAGTGGTAGTGATGTAGTTGGTATTGCACAAACAGGTACGGGTAAAACTTTTGCTTATTTGCTTCCTATTTTAAATACACTGAAGTTTTCTAAAGATATTCACCCTAAGGTTATTATTCTAGTACCTACACGAGAGCTTGTGGTACAAGTAGTGGTAGAGGCGGAGAAGTTGGCTAAATATGCAGGTATTCGCATTCTTGGTGTATTTGGCGGTAAGAGTATGTTGCGTCAAAAAGAGGCTTTGGCCTTGGGTACGGATGTTCTCGTAGCAACACCTGCAAGATTGTATGATTTAATTCTTACCAAAGCAGTTCAATTAAAACAAGTGAAGAAGCTTGTAATTGATGAGGTCGATGTCATGCTTGATCTAGGCTTTAGGTTTCAGCTCGTAAATATTTTCGAGCTATTACCACAGAAGAGACAGAATATTATGTTTTCTGCGACGATGACCGATGATATTGAATTGTTCATTACCGATTTCTTTACCGGCGTTCAAAAAATTGCCATTGCCGTTAGTGGAACTCCTTTAGAGAATATTACTCAATATGGCTACGCTACAGCTAACTTTTATACAAAAGTAAATTTGTTGGTCCACTTATTACAAGATGAAGAAACCTACCATAAGGTTTTGGTATTTGTTTCAAGTAAGCGAAGTGCCGATTTACTGTTTAAAGAGTTGGCAGAATTCTTCAGTGAAGAAATCTGTATAATACACTCCAACAAAACACAGAATTATAGACTACGTTCCATAAATCAGTTTGACGAGGGTAAGAACCGTATTTTGGTAACTACAGATGTTATGGCACGTGGATTGGATTTACAAGAGATATCTCACGTAATTAATTTTGATACGCCAACATACCCAGAAAACTACATGCACCGAATTGGTAGAACGGGTAGGGCAGAGAAAGAAGGTACTTCAATTTTAATGTATACACCAAAAGAAGAAGAAGCAAAAGACGCTATAGAAGAGTTGATGTCGCATAAGGTAAATCTACAACCTTTGCCTGACGGCGTTGAAATTGCCACTCAACTTACTTTTGATGAGCAGCCAAAGCATAGAGAGCGAGAAAATCCGCTTAATATAAATGAAGAGGAACGTGGAGCAAGTTTTCATGAAAAATCCGATAAGAATAAGAAAGAAAATCAAGGTGGTTCTTATAAACGTATTATTAAAAAGAAATACACCAAACCAAAGACCCGTGGAGATAAGAACTACGGTAAACGTGGTAGAAACAAAAAATAGGAATATTTACTTCATTATAATGAATTCTTTTTTCCACTTCTATAGTTGCTTTTAGAGCCCAATTATAGGGGTGTCGTAAATTTCATGTACTCAAAAATATCGATTAAATACACTTCAAATCGGTGTGTTGTTTTTAGACCAAAAACCATTCGTCGACACTTTTTGTCTATTCGTCACAGATTTTTACGCTAGCCGAAAATTATAGCAGTTTAGCGAGGGGAAGAGGCATTATCCTTGACCTGAAACTACTTTTATATTGTTCAATATTACAATATGAAAGCAATATTCACCTTACTGATAGTTATTTTCGCCGGAGCATTAGCATTGGCACAAACTCCCCTGACAGATGATAAAATTAACACTACTGAAGTGGGTGTTGTTTTGGCTGATAGCTCTGACAATACTGGCAACGAAAAATCGTTTGAAATCACTGATGAAACGTCAGTAGCGCGTTTATACAGATACGCAAATGCTAGAATTAACAAAGAATTAGCGTTCGCTACAAAGAAATCATACGGTAAGTTGGCATAATCTTTGCCATATATTAAAAGGTGCAATGAAGCACCTTATAAATTTTAAATTATGATGATACTTTCAATTTTAATACCAGCACTTATTGTTATTGCAACTATTGCTTTTACTTCAAAAAACGAAAAAAAAGTACGTCCTATTAAAGTACCTGTAAACAAGCGTAAATTTTAATTTTTAACGCCAGGCTGCTTAATAGTATAGTTACTTTTAGCTTTAGCTTCATCTACTTGGCGCTTTACATCTGCCAGTAGCGCTTTGGAATCATAAATGATTCCGTCTTTTACGGTGTATTTTACACCACCAACCCGAACCACCTCATTGTCCTCGGTAAGTTTTATAGCTCCCGTACCATATAATACTTTGAAATTTTGTAGCGGATTTTCCTCAACAATGACAAAGTCTGCCAATTTGCCTATGGTTACCGAACCTAATTTGTCATCCATACCTAATGCCTCTGCACCTTTTAATGTTGCAGATTGTATAATTTCTAAAGGATGAAACCCAGCTTCTCGCATTAATTCCAGTTCTCTTATATAGGCAAATCCGTATAATTGAAAAATGAATCCGGAATCTGATCCTGTGGTTACTCTACCACCTCTGTTTTTATATTCATTGATAAAGGTCATCCAAAGTTTATAATTTTTTCTCCACGCAACTTCTTGTTCCGTTCCCCAATCATGCCAGTACGATCCATGAGATACTTTGCTAGGCTGATAAAACTCCCATAAAGATGGTAATGTATAATCTTCATGCCATTCAGCACGTCTAGCTCGCTGCAAATCTCTACTAGCCTCATAGATATTGAAAGTTGGGTCCAAGGTGAAATCAAGTTCCAATAGTTCGTTCATTACATTGTTCCAATGTTCAGAATAAGGTGCTGCAGCTTGTTCCCATAATTTACCTG
This sequence comes from Maribacter sp. Asnod1-A12, assembly GCF_045063735.1. Lineage (NCBI taxonomy): Bacteria > Pseudomonadati > Bacteroidota > Flavobacteriia > Flavobacteriales > Flavobacteriaceae > Maribacter > Maribacter sp. Asnod1-A12. The sequence goes on along the minus strand of NZ_JBEFNZ010000006.1, from coordinate 110,783 downwards.
CATTTTCAAAGCGATCTTGTTCGTTTTGGTAATTGTAGTCCAACGGAAAATCTTGTACCGTTCTATCGTCGAACAAAGCTTCTGGAAGTCCGTACCAATGCTCCATAGAGGTTAACCCTGCTCTGGCGGAATGTAAAACATTCCAACGGGCAACACTCATTTGTGCATGGTGGCAAGCAGAGCCTAGTCCTAATTTTTTGTTCTCGTCTAATGCCGCTGCCATAATTGCCGGTTCTGCTCCAAAAAACTTGATGCCATCAGCACCTTTTTTAGCATTGGCACGTACCCATTCTCTTGCTTGATCAGGGGTAGATATCGGAATATCATTTAACGGATTAAAAGATTTACTCGTTTGCCCAAAGGCTGTGTAGGATATAATACGCGGAGCTATAATTTCATTTTTTTCGCTTTTGCGTTTTAAGTCAAGGGTGACATCAATACCTCTACCGGCAACTTCGCGCGCGGTAGTTACACCATGAGCCATCCAAAGTTTAAATACATAATCAGGGTCTGCACCTTGAGCATCACCGCCAATATGTGTGTGCATATCAATAAAACCAGGCATTAAATACATGCCGGTGCAATCTAGTTCTTTTCCACCTGCTTTTAATTGCGGTCTTTTAGAATCATCGATTGCTACACCAGGGTAGCCAACAACTTTTACGTCTTTAATGATATTGTTTTCTACTACTATGTCTATTGGACCTTGTGGTGGTGCACCGTTGCCATTAATAAGCATTACACCTCTAATAATCAATTGCGAATGTGGACCATCGCCTTCTAATGATTGAGCATTAACGGAAAGCAAGACTGAAAAAATCAATGCCGTAGTAAGCAATAATTTGCGGAACATAAAGTGGTTGTTTGAGTTAGTTACCTTAAATATAACCAAAGCATCAGAAATTGAGGTAACTGTATACCAACTTTAAGTGTGAATAATGAATTTGGTATTTAAGGGGTATATTCTTTAAGCAACTGGAGATAATTCTTGCTTAATTTCTTGAAATCTAATAACATAATTAGTCCCTTTCTTAGAATTATCGCGTTTTATAGTGCCGCGTAATTGTCTTGTAAGATTATGAATTAATTTTAAACCTAAAGACTTTGTGTTTTTATGATTTATAGTTTCGGGGAAACCTATACCATTATCACCAATTTCTAGGATATAACAGTTTTCTTTTTCTATATCCTGTTGAAGCTTAATACTGATTTCACCTTCGTTATCACTTTCAATGCCATATTTTAAGGCATTGGTCAATGTTTCATTAATTAAAAGTCCTAATGGAATGGCGGTATCTATACCCAATTTTATATCGGGAATATCAATTTTTAAGTCAACATTGTTGTCATTGCCTTTTATGGAGCGAATTAAATACTCTCCTAACTCTTGTACATAAGATTTGTATTCAATATGGCTGATATCATTACGCATGTATAGCATTTCATGAACCATTGCCATGGCGATTACACGATTTTGAGTGCCCTTTAATAGCCCTTTCATCGGACCTGTTTCGATATTTCTAGATTGAAGACTTAATAAACTAGACACGGTTTGTAAATTGTTCTTAACCCTATGGTGAACCTCTTTTAAAAGATTTTCTTTCTCATGTACTTGGTTTGCCAATGCCCTTTTTGAACTATACATAGCATTATACGTTTTCAAAAGTGTTTTGCCCAAAGTGTTACCTAAAATGAAAACAGCAAATAAAACGGATACAAGACTAAAAACAGAACTCGATTCTTTTGGAACTAAATTTTCTGTAATACGTAATTCAGGTATAGATTGTGTAAAAACCAAAAGAATCAGTACGGTTATTATGTTAAAGTAAACTCTGCCATATTTAGTACTATTTATGAATCCGCCAAAGGCTATTAAAGGTATCATGAATATAAACGGACTATTAATTCCGCCACTAAAAAGGGTTACTGATACTGCAGTAATTAAACCTATTATAGATGAAAAATTAAATGTTGGTACTATATTTTTATGGAATCTAAAGTATAATAAATTAATAATATTTAAAATAGCAAAACCTGCAAGTGCAAAAGGTATAATTTGAGTAATGTTCAAAAAGAAATAGCATAAGGCTCCAAATAGTATGGAGATAATGCTTGTGGTATAATTTACCCTTAAAAATAGTTTGGTTTTATCCTGTAGACGTTCTTTGTCAATGGTAAATCCGGACATAGATATTATTTATGTACTAGAAAACATACGTATTACGTAATGTAAATCTAATTATGTTTTTATCATTATACTAGTATTTTCTACTTAAGTATGATAAAATCGACTATTATTATTTTGAATAACATATTTTTTCAGCCTAAATTTTGGTTAAAAATATGAAATGAACTGTTAATGATTCAATTCAATACATAATCTTGAAAAAAGATTTAATTGTAAATGAATTTCTATTTTGTTTATTTATAGCTTGTTATAAACAGTAAATAAAAAAGACATCCATTTGGATGCCTTTTTAAAACTTATAATGCTATGTGAATTAGTCTTGAGTCAAAACCCATGATCCATTTTGTAAAAGTGGTTCTGCTTGTTTAAACTTTACCGTTTTACTCTCGCCACTCATTACATTTTTAATGGTAACACGCTCATTTCTTCCAATTTTTGGTTGTTCCCTTGTAATAGTTTCGGTAACTGCAGGACGTTCAGCCTGATTTTGACTAACTGCTCTACTACGTGCTGCTAATTCATCACTATTGGGAATTTCCTCTTTTGTAGTCTGTAAATTCTCTTTACGTTGAACATTTCTTTCCTCTTGGATAGCACTAGCATTTTCAGAAGGTAATTCTCCTTTAAATAAGAAAGAAACAACATCTTTATTCACTTTCTCTATCATGGATTTAAAAAGTTCAAATGCTTCGAACTTATAAATCAATAAAGGATCTTTTTGTTCGTGAACCGCTAATTGAACCGATTGCTTTAACTCATCCATCTTACGTAAATGTGTTTTCCAAGAATCATCTATAATAGCTAGTGAGATGTTCTTTTCAAAATCCGTAATCAATTGCTTACCATTAGTATCGTAAGCCTCTTGAAGGTTGGTTACTACATTCAAACTTTTTATTCCGTCAGTAAAAGGAACTACAATACGCTCAAAGTTATTGGCATTATCTTCATGTACCTTTTTAATTACCGGAAAAGCTGCAGCGGCATTGCGCTCCATTTTAGCATTGTAATGTTCGTATGCTGCCTTATAAATTTTACCTGTAATTTCTTGATTGGACAATTTGCCAAACTCAGCTTCATCTACTGGTGCCGTAATAGAGAAGTACTTGATCAATTCAAATTCTAAATTCTTATAATCACTAGCAGCTTTATTACTTTCTACGATAACTTCACAGGTATCATAGACCATATTAGCGATATCTAGCTTTAAACGCTCGCCTTGTAATGCGTGGCGCCTTCTTTTGTAAACAACTTCACGTTGCGCGTTCATAACATCATCATACTCCAATAAACGCTTACGTACACCAAAGTTGTTCTCTTCAACTTTTTTCTGAGCACGTTCAATAGATTTGGTCATCATGCTATGCTGAATAACTTCACCATCTTCCAAGCCCATTTTATCCATCATCTTGGCAACCCTGTCCGATCCAAATAAACGCATTAGGTTATCTTCCAATGAAACATAGAATTGAGAGCTTCCTGGATCTCCTTGACGTCCGGAACGACCACGTAACTGTCTGTCTACACGACGAGAATCATGTCTTTCCGTACCAATAATCGCCAGTCCGCCTGCTTTCTTAACAGCGTCAGACAATTTAATATCCGTACCACGACCTGCCATGTTGGTTGCAATGGTTACTACACCGGCATTACCTGCCTCTGCAACTACATCTGCCTCTTTCTTATGAAGTTTAGCGTTCAGTACATTATGCGGTACTTTACGAACACTTAATAATTTAGATAATAATTCTGATATCTCTACAGAAGTCGTACCAATAAGAACAGGTCTGCCTGCGTTACTTATTTTGGTTACTTCTTCAATTATAGCATTGTATTTTTCTCTTTTTGTCTTGTAGATAAGATCATTTTTATCTTCTCTGGCTATAGGTCTGTTGGTTGGGATTTCCATTACATCTAACTTGTAGATTTCCCAGAATTCACCAGCTTCCGTAACCGCCGTACCTGTCATACCGGCAAGCTTACTATACATTCTAAAATAGTTCTGTAAAGTAACCGTTGCAAAAGTTTGAGTTAATGCCTCAATTTTCACGTTTTCTTTCGCTTCTATTGCTTGGTGTAATCCGTCAGAATATCTACGACCGTCCATAATACGACCGGTTTGCTCATCAACGATCATTACCTTATTATCCATTACCACATATTCGGTATCCTTTTCAAATAGGGTATAAGCCTTTAACAACTGGCTCATGGTATGTATACGTTCACTCTTAATAGTGAAATCTTTAAAAAGCTCTTCTTTTAATTCTGCCTCTTTTTCAATCTCTAGATTTTGACTTTCAATTTTGGCAATCTCTCCACCAATATCTGGCATAACAAAGAAATCTTTATCCTGCTCACCAGAAATATAATTAACTCCTTTATCGGTCAATTCTATTTGGTTGTTCTTCTCGTCGATTACAAACAATAAATCTTCATCAACAACCGGCATTTCCCTGTTGTTGTCCTGCATGTAATAATTCTCTGTTTTTTGAAGCAATTGCTTAACACCCTCTTCACTCAAGAATTTAATTAATGCCTTGTTCTTTGGTAGACCACGGTAAACTCTTAGTAATAAGAATCCACCTTCTTTAGTGTCACCTTCCGCAATCAGTTTTTTAGCCTCTGCCAAAACTCCCGTTAAATGCTGACGTTGCTTTCTAACGATCTCGTCAACCTTTGGTTTTAGTTCATTGAATTCATGACGGTCACCCTCTGGTACCGGACCAGATATAATCAATGGTGTACGGGCATCATCTACCAATACAGAATCGACCTCATCTACCATGGCATAATTATGTGGGCGTTGTACCAAATCTTTTGGTGTGTGCGCCATATTATCCCTTAGGTAATCAAAACCGAATTCATTATTGGTACCGTATGTAATATCCGCATTGTAAGCTGCACGTCTACCATCAGAATTTGGTCTGTGGTAATCAATACAATCTACAGAAAGTCCATGAAATTGGAATATAGGTGCCATCCAAGCACTATCTCTTTTTGCTAAGTAATCATTTACAGTTACCAAATGGGCACCGTTACCACTTAAAGCATTTAAGTATAACGGCAATGTTGCAACTAGGGTTTTACCTTCACCCGTTTGCATCTCTGCAATTTTACCTTGGTGCATGGCAATACCACCAATAAGCTGTACATCATAATGCACCATGTCCCAAGTAACTTCTTTACCGGCAGCATCCCAAGAATTTTTCCAAACTGCATTGGTGCCTTCAAGAGTAACATAGTCTTTAGTACCTGACAAAGTTCTGTCATATTCTGATGCTGTCACCTCTAAGGTTTCGTTATTGGCGAAACGCTTGGCAGTTTCCTTAACAACGGCAAAAGCTTCAGGTAATATCTTATTTAAAGTCTCTTCAGAAATCGTGTAAGCTTCTTCTTTTAACTTATCTATTTCTGTATAAATGTCTTCGTTTTTATCAATGTCTGTAGAGTTCTTTACCTCTTCTTCCAAAGCACTGATCTGATCGGTTTTTTCTTTGATAGATTCTTGAATAGCCTTCTTGAAATCTATTGTTTTCTGTCTAAGTTCGTCATGACTAAGACTTTCTAATTTTGATTCGAACGACTTTATCTGGTCTACTAAAGGCTGCAATTCCTTTACATCTTTTTGTGATTTATCACCAACGAATGCCTTTAGGATGGAATTAATGAAACTCATATATTTTAATCTATTAGAATTGAAGCTTTTCTGACTAATATATTAGCTAGAATAGCTTTCAAAATATTTTATAATCGACAATTGTAATCGATGCTGTTAAAGAGCAAAAGGTATTCCAGTCTTGATTTTTCGACCAAATTACCTAAGAACCTGTCAAAATTACATAAAAAAAAAGCCTCCGAGGAGACTTTTTAGTAGTTATTATGATATCGAATATTAATATTCGTCCTCGTTCCAGAGGTAGTCTTCTTCCGTTGGATAGTCAGGCCAGATCTCTTCGATAGATTCATATATTTCGCCACCTTCTTCTTCCATAGATTGTAAATTTTCTACAACTTCAAGAGGGGCTCCAGTTCTGATGGAGTAATCTATTAACTCATCTTTACTTGCCGGCCAAGGTGCATCACTTAAATAAGATGCTAATTCTAATGTCCAATACATAGTAATTGTTTGATTTTAATTTTTTGCAAAAGTAATTTTTAAATTGAGACAGCAAAGAAATTAATAATAAATTTCGTCATAGCTCATGCTTTTTTTGCAATTATTAATTGATAACGAATAAATTACGAATTTATTAGTCCTTTTTTTTAGGAACCCATTTAATTTCATCCGCTTTAGTATTATACGACAATTTTCGTGCCAATACAAAGAGATAATCTGAAAGTCTATTTATAAAAGATAACACATTTTTATCAAACGGTTCATTTTGGTGCAATAAAGTTGAAATACGCTCAGCTCTTCTGCATACTGTACGGGCAATATGACAGTATGACACGGTTGTATGACCACCAGGTAGAATAAAATGGGTCATTTGCGGTAATTGCGAATCCATTTGGTCAATAGCGTCCTCCAAAAAGTTGATTTCAGCAGTACCTACTTTTGTTATTTTTAAACGCTCCGTACCATTTTTAAGCATTTCTTTTTCAGGATTGGTAGCTAAAATAGCACCAACGGTAAACAAATGTTCTTGTATTGCAATTAGTTGATGCTGGTATATTGGGTCAATATCTTGATCTCTAATGAGTCCGATCCAAGAATTTAGCTCATCTACGGTACCATAACTGTCAATTCGTATATGATGTTTTGGTACACGTGTGCCACCAAATAGTCCGGTAGTTCCGTCATCGCCTGTTTTAGTATATATTTTCATTGAAAGTGAGTGTTAGAAAGAAGTAAAGATTAAACTGTGGTTAACATAAAGGTTTAAAATAATAGCTTGACTTTTATTCTTTGCCACCTTTATTTTTTCTTTCATAATCACCCATAAACTTTCTTGATTTACGGTCTTTAGATTTTCCTTTACTGGTAATACGTATAGCTAAGTAGATAGCGAAAACGACACCAAGGGTAATGTATATAGTATTACTGCTCATTAAGATTTGCTTTAGTCTAAAATTACTGGTTTATATCCGTATTTTAAAATGTTCCTTTACTTGTTCTCTTCTAAAGAATACGGCGCCACAATAAAACATATCTATTGTGACCTTAACATGATTTTCTGCTTTAAGATTTTTCCAAATTTCTAGATTTTTTTTGTTTTTATGTATTCCGTCTAAAAGAAGCATGCAGTCGTTAGATAGAGTATTACGGTTTAGATTTATTCTTTTTAGGTCATTGATATTTGAAAGAATAATATCTGGATTATTTTCAACGGTAGATATATTAGAACAATGTTGTTTAATGAGTTCTTCGGATGTTTTATAATCACCCACAAGAAAAATAGACTTGTAATTAAAATAGTCTATACTCTTAATAAGGACTTTTAAGGTAATGGGAAGTTTTAATTCTCTTTTCTTATAAAGACAGTTGGTAATGTATTCATACACAAATGGCGAATGAATTCCGTGCTGATTATTAGACGTAAGAAGAAATTTAATATAGGATATAAAACGAAACACTAGTTACCTTTTCTAATTTTGTCAAAAGTAAAGATTGTCATTGAACTAGAGTTTGATTTTTGAATTTGACTTTGTATTTAAAAAGTAGGTAATGGTAAGAAATGGGGTAGGTAAGATGTGGGGCGAAAAGGAAATTGAATTATTGTATTAAGAAAGTTTAGCGCTGTTTATTTTTGTTGAGAATTTTAAAGCTTTGATTACTCTGTTGTTTTTGTTCTTATATAATCTAGCAACTTCGATTGTATTTTTAGTTTCAATTGTAGGAACAACCATATCATTACTTTCAATTGTTTCAACCATCTCAACTTGTACAGTTTCGATCTCTACAGAAACGTTCTCATTGTTAGCTTGTGCCTGAGCGAAGAAACATGTGAAGAAAAGAGCGGTTAAAAGAATAATTGATTTCATAATATTTGTTTTACACTGCTAAAGTACAGGCGAGCCCAAACATATTTTGTCGCTCGTCGTTGGGCATCATTTAACTATAGACGAATGGTAATTAGGCATCGTTTATTAATTTTATGGAAAATCAGAAGTCAACTGTCTTCTAGATATTATAGTTCGCTCAGTTACTATAGGTATTAGTATTGCCTGTTTATGTGTTTACGTTGCAGATATTAATAGAAGAATGGATGTTGCCAGGTTATACGGTTAGCTTGATCCAGATTTTTAAACTTAAGCTTGGGTTTGAATTTGAGTTTGTATTTGTATTTGAACTTGATTCTTGAACTTGTTATTTTTGTTTGTATTTTAAAAAGTAGGTAATGGTAAGAAATGGGGATAGGTAAGATTTGAGGAGAAAAGGGAATTGAATTATTGTATTAAGAAAGTTTAGCGCTGTTCAATTTCGTTGAAAATTTTAAAGCCTTGATTACTCTGTTGTTTTTGTTCTTGTACAATCTTGCAACCTCGATTGTGTTTTCAGTTTCAATTGTTGGCACAACAATATCATTACTTTCAATTTTTTCAACCATCTCTACTTGTACAGTTTCGCTCTCAATAGAAACGTTCTCATTGTTAGCTTGTGCCTGAGCTAAGAAACATGTGAAGAAAAGAGCGGTTAAAAGAATAATTGATTTCATAATATTTGTTTTACACTGCTAAAGTACAGGCAAGCCCAAACATATTTTGTCGCTCGTCGTTGGGCATCATTCAACTATAGACGAATGGTAAAAATCATTCGTCTACGGTTTATGTAATTATAAAATCTATTTGGAAATTAACGGATTATTGAAGTCTAACCTTCCATTAATGCAGAAAGCTCAAACCAACGTTCTGTTTTGGTTTCTATGGCATCAGTAACCTCTTTAAGCTCAATAGATAGGCTCTTGATATCATCGCCACTTAAAGAGCTATCAGTGAATTTTTCTTGTAATACTACTTTAGATTTTTCCAATTTTTGAATCTCTCTTTCTAACTTTTTGTACTCTTGCTGTTCTGAATATGAGATTTTTGGCGAAGCATCTGGTTCTTTCCAACTGGTTTTGGTAGTTGTTTGTGTTTCTTTTTGTTCTCTCTTTTCTAAAATCTGACTGTCTTCATAAGCTCTGTAATCTGAATAGTTACCCGGGAAATCTTCTACAACTGCATCACCTCTAAATACAAATAGGTGATCTACAATCTTATCCATAAAGTAACGGTCGTGAGAAACTACCATTAAACATCCTTGAAAATCCATTAAAAAGCTTTCCAATACGTTTAATGTTACAATATCTAAATCGTTGGTAGGTTCATCTAATATTAAGAAATTAGGATTCTGTATCAATATGGTACACAGGTACAATCGTTTACGCTCACCACCACTTAACTTATCTACAAAATCATACTGCTTTTTTCTGTCAAATAGAAAACGCTCCAATAACTGCTGTGCAGAAATCTGTCTGCCTTTCATTAGCGGAATGTAATCACCGAACTCACGAATAACATCGATTACTTTCTGACCTTCTTTTATTTCAATTCCTTTTTGTGTGTAGTACCCAAATTTGATGGTTTCACCCACAATCACCTTACCGCTGTCCGGTTGGTCGCGACCACTTAGAATATTTAAGAAAGTAGATTTACCGGTACCGTTCTTGCCAATGATACCAATACGTTCTCCTTTTTGAAATACATATTCAAACTTATCAAGAATCGGTTTATTCGGAAAAGATTTTGAAATCTTGTGAAGTTCAAGAATTTTGCTTCCCATACGCTCCATGTTCAATTCTAACTGAACTTGGTGGTCTTTTCTACGTTGACTTGCTTTGTCTTTAATAACGGCAAAATCATCTATTCTAGATTTAGACTTGGTAGTACGGGCTTTAGGTTGCCTGCGCATCCAATCCAATTCCTTCTTAAATAATAATTCTGTTTTGTGCTGCTCTACCGCCTCTTGCTCTATACGGGCTTCTTTTTTTTCTAAGTAGTATGAATAGTTTCCTTTATACGGATAAAGCTTTCCGTTTTCTAGCTCAATAATTTCATTACATACACGCTCTAGAAAGTAACGGTCGTGCGTTACCATAAATAGTGTCATGTTTTCTTTAGCGAAGAATTCTTCTAACCACTCGATCATTTCAAGATCTAAATGGTTGGTTGGTTCATCTAGCACTAAAAGATCCGGTTTATTAATTAGCGCATTGGCAAGTGCTAAACGTTTCTTTTGTCCACCTGAGAGTTTGCCGACCTTCGCATTTAAGTCATCTAGTTTTAGCTTTGAAAGAATCTGTTTGTACTGTGTTTCAAAATCCCAGGCTTCAAAACGATCCATTGCATCAAATGCCTTTTGGTAAGCATCTGCATCTTCAGGGTTTAGTAACGCCTTTTCGTAATTGGCCAATACTGTCAATACCTCATTGTCTGAAGCGAAAATAGTTTCTTCTACGGTTAAGTTTGGATCCATTACCGGCTCTTGAGCTAAAAAGGAAACTCGTGTAGATTTACGATAGTTCACCTGACCAGAATCGGGGGTGTCAGCTCCTGACAGTATATTAAGTATAGAAGTTTTTCCTGTACCGTTTTTGGCGATTAAAGCAATTTTTTGGTCTTTGTTGATCCCAAAAGATAGGTTCTCAAAAAGAACATTTTCGCCATAGGATTTCGATATATTTTCAACGGTAAGTAGATTCATGTAGGGTAACTTAATTTTATTTTTTTGCTAGTTGTTTACTCTTAAAATAATAAATCAGATATAAATAACGGATAGCCAATGCTAGTAATACGATAATTAGTAAAATGGAAAAAACTTGAATTTTAAACATCCAAAGTATACAGGTAATGCCCAGTAATATGGTTAAAAATATGATGTAAGTGATTATCCATGACGGAATTTGCTTTTTTATCATCATAAATGCTAAAATAATGTTTGGTGCAAATGCCCACAGCGAATTAAAATTTCCCTTAGTTGCTAAGTGGTCTGTGCCAAACCATAGAAAAAGAATAAGAATACCAGCTAGTCCCGTAATTGCGAATAGCCCGAAGTCCAGCCATTTATTTCTTCTTAAGTTTTTATAATCCGTATAAGTAATATAACAGACCAGCACCAATACTATGCTAAGCCAAAATAAAGGAGTTAGAAATATAGGAGAGCGGAATTCTTGTTCAGGGATATCTAAAATGACGGACTCAGTTTTAACTATCGGCTTTTCTGCTAATGTGGTATGTTTCATTTGTTCGTACACATAAATTGGTAAGAATAAATGTTCGTAGGGCGTTGCTTCTCTATCAATTACAGAACCTAATGCAAGGTCAATACCGAAATTGGACCACGAATTCGGATTTAGTTTCAAACGGATTAACTGACGAAATGTTAGTTGATCTTCTAAATAGTTGTAATCAAAATCAAACGTACTTCCTAATGTCTTTTCAAATACCATTGGTATTCTTGTAGCACAATTGTCAAACAAAAAGTCATACTTGTACTTTTTGTTTTCTGGTAGTAAATTGTGCTCTAAGAAGGTGACAATGCTTTTACGTTGTTCTAAATTGACATCTAGAACTTGCTCTCTGACCCAACGTTTTTCCTGTTTATAGGAATATTCAAAGTATTTAAACGGAATTCTAGATATGGTATACGATAATTTTCCTCTAGTGAAATTAAGATAAAAATTCGGGTCTTCAAAATCATAGGTTCCGTAACCGTACACTTCATCAATACCTAAAGTAGGATCTTGTAGCCTTATAGCACTATGACCAAATTTTGCAGCCAAGTCCTCACCTGTACCTACTGTCAATAAACTAATTTTTGATAATGGAGATAGCTGTGCATTTTGAGTATGTCCCAAAAATACAGTAAAAAGAAATATTAAAAAGAGTATAGTTTTTCTGAACATACCTTAACTAGTTCATACCAACTGCAAAGATGCGAATAATAAGATATTTAATTCCAAAAGCTTCTATAATTTACAAATAGAACAGGAATATAGATTCATATTGAATTTTAAAGTTATCTACTTTAATCTCTATAAAAGTTAGAACCAATAGAATTGTCTTATTTTTATGGCATATTCTGAAGTGAAAATTATTTAAGCAGTTTCTTTGAAAATTAAATTTCTATGAAAAAACATATACCCAATTTTATTACTCTTTTGAATGTGTTCTGTGGCTGTGTGGCTACTATGTTCGCTGTCATGAATAAATTAGAACTTGCAGCTATATTCGTTGCACTAGGTATTTTCTTTGATTTTTTTGACGGATTGGCTGCGCGTGTTTTAGATGTAAAAAGTGAACTGGGTTTACAGTTAGATTCTCTGGCGGATATGATTACGAGCGGACTTGTACCTGGTGTTGTCATGTTTCAATTATTGGCAATGTCTCAAACTAGCGGATGGGGAGATGGTGCTCACTTTTTTATGGAGGCAGGTAAATTTCAATACATTCATTTGATACCGTTTTTTGGATTTATAGTGACAATGGCTTCTGGATACCGATTGGCAAAATTTAATATCGATGAAAATCAGACGTCTTCTTTTATAGGTCTGCCAACTCCTGCAAATGCACTTTTAATTTTGTCACTACCATTAATTCTTCTGTATCAAAACAATGATTTTTTAAATAGCCTTATACTTAATCAGTGGTTCTTAATCATCTTAACTTTGGTAAGTGCCTATCTGCTAAATGCTAATTTGCCGCTCTTTGCTTTAAAATTCAAGAATACAAGCTTTAAGGATAATGCTATGCGTTATATCTTTTTGATAATTAGCTTAGTGCTTATCGTTACCATGAAGTTCATGGCAATTCCTTTAATTATTCTGTTTTACGTAGTAAGTTCTGCTATACAAGAGAGACTTTAAAAATAGAATTATTTAGGAAGATTGATTATGGAAAATGAAGAATATGAATTTTGGTTAAGTGGGCCTATTCAGAGTGTGCCAGATTTGTTGCAACCAGCCGCACATGCCTTATTACAGTCGGAAAGAGAACTTAAAAAGTATACTCAAGATTTCCCAAAAGAATTGCTTTGGGCTAAAGCTGCAGGTAGAGCTTCTGTTGGGTTTCATATGAATCATATTACAGGCGTTTTGGACAGAATGTTGACTTATGTTAAAGGTGAATCGTTATCAGAGGAGCAGTTTCAATTTCTAAAAGCAGAAGGTTCTTTTAATTTAAACACTGAAGTATCTGATTTGCAAGAGCAATTCTCAGTAAAGGTGGCCGAAGCTTTAGCATATTTTAAAACGTTACCAGAATCTTCACTTACTGAAAAAAGAACGGTGGGTAGAAAGAAATTACCGTCTACCGTAATCGGTCTCTTATTTCACGCTGCGGAGCATAGCCAAAGGCATATTGGTCAGTTATTGGTGACCGTTAGCGTACTCCAATCAAAGCTTTGATAAATTATTTTAATTAGTTTTTACTAATAGTATGAATACATCGGTAGTTATTATCGGCGCAGGATTATCGGGTTTGTTAACTGCGTATCGGCTGCAAGAACTTGGATTTGATGTCAAAGTATTAGAGGCACGAGATAGAATAGGTGGTAGAATACATACGTTACAATCTGGGAATACTAAAGTTGAAATGGGAGCTACTTGGTTCAATCAAGCTCATTACCATTTGGCAGATGTTATAGACGAATTTAAAGTTCCGTACTTCGAACAATTTATGACAGGTACATCTTATTTTCAAACATTTTCAAATGTACCACCACAAGAAATAGCGGTTCCAAATGATAGTCCGAGTTACCGATTTAAAAACGGAACTATTGATTTACTCAATTCAATAGCTGCTAAAATAAAACCAAATACTATCTTTTTAAGTGAAGAGGTCAATGAAATAAATGTGAATGATGATGATATTGAAGTGAAGACCAATTCTCGCACATTAAATGCAAATATTGTTATCACTACATTGCCACCAGCAGCGTTAATAGATCAAATAACATTTACGCCTCAGTTACCAAATGAATTGGTTTCATTGGCAGAAGAAACCCACACTTGGATGCAAGATTCCATTAAAGTTGCTCTAGCCTATAAAAAGCCGTTTTGGAGAGCGCAAGGTAAGTCGGGTACGATATTTAGTAATGTTGGTCCGCTTACCGAGTTTTACGATCAATCTAATCTAGAAAATGAGTCGTACGCCTTAGTCGGTTTTGCTTCTGGTAGCTGTGCTCGTTTTACTAAAGAACAACGAATTGAAAAAATCGAGGCACAATTGAAATTGGTTTTTGGGGATGATGCCTTAAATTATGAATCGTATCATGAAACGGCTTGGTATAATGAAGAGTTTACCAAATCTCATAGACAAGCAGATAATTTGTTTCCGCATCAAAACGGAGGTCATGCACTGTATCAAGTACCCTTATTTAATAATAAATTGTTTATTTCTGGTGCAGAAACATCAAAACATCACTCTGGTTACATGGAAGGCGCTATTTTTGCAGCTGAATCTGTTGTTGCAAAACTGAAAGGTTTGCATCAAACCCAGTAATCTATACATGTCAATTACCTTATTATCATCCCCATTACAGGGCTTTACCGATTTTAGATTCCGAAATGCATTCCATAAGTATTTTGGAGGTATCGATACCTTTTACGCGCCATACATTCGCTTAAACGGTAAAATGGTGATTAAAAATTCGTATCAGAAAGATTTACAGCGAGAGAATAATACCACCTTAGAAGTAATACCACAGGTAATGACCGGTGATGCCGATGAATTTCTGTTTGTGGTAAAATATATTCAGAGTTTAGGTTACAAGGAATTGAACTGGAATTTAGGTTGCCCTTACCCAATGGTAACGAAGCAGGGTATGGGTAGCGGACTCATTTGTAACCCCGAAAAAATAGATCATATTTTAAAACGAGCTCATGAAGAAACAGATGTGGTGGTTTCTATGAAAATGAGAATGGGGTATGAAAATGCAGAAGAGATATTAGATGTTTTTCCTATTCTAGATACCTACCCGTTAAAGAATATTGCTATTCACGCACGTATTGGAAAGCAATTGTATAAGGGCGGAGTAGACCTTGATGCTTTTCAGAAGTGTGTTGAAAGTACCAAACATACATTATACTATAACGGCGATATTACTACAGTAGCGAAGTTTCAGGAAATGAAAGAGCGCTTCCCCACAATTGAAAACTTTATGATGGGAAGAGGTTTAATTGCCGACCCATTTCTGCCAAGTATGATTAAAAACAATACGACGGAATATCCAAAAGACCGTTGGAAGATTTTTTCAGAATTTCATGACACCATCTATCAGCAATATGATGAAGCATTATCAGGGCCAACTCCTATAAAAATGAAAATGCGTGGTTTCTGGGAATATTTTGCACTTTCAACTTCTAATCCGCATAAGGCATTCAAAAAAATAAAAAAGGCTAATAATCCAAGAGCATATCAGCAGGCGGTGCGTGAGATATTGAATAATGAATGAGGTAACTGTTATCTTTGCAGCATTGTTCTAAAATAACTTTGTGAAAGACCTTCTTTTAATAACACCACCTTTTACCCAATTAAATACTCCGTATCCGGCAACGGCTTATATTAAAGGTTTTTTGAATACAAAGAGTATTTCTTCTTTTCAGTCCGATTTAGGGATTGAGGTGATTCTAGAACTCTTTAATAAAGATACATTTCAGCAACTTTTTGACATGGCTTTTTCTTCGGATGCCATAGTGACTGAAAATTGCCAAAGAATTTATGCCCTTCGTAATGATTACTTGAAAACCCTAGATGCTGTCATTCTCTTTTTGCAAGGAAAAAATGACACCTTGGCTAGGCAATTATGTACCGATAATTTTTTGCCACAAGCTTCTCGTTTTGAACAGTTAGATGATTTAGAATGGGCTTTTGGTAATATGGGTATGCAAGATAAAGCCAAACATTTGGCAACCTTATATCTTGAAGATCTTTCAGATTTTATTGTAGAATGCATAGACCCCAATTTCGGATTCAGTAGGTATGCAGAAAGATTGGGGCGCAGTGCCAATTCATTCGATGAGCTTTATAGTCATCTTAACGAAGAACCCACTTTTATTGATGAGTTAACGCTAAAGATTTTAAAAGAACAGTTAGAAGAAGTACAACCAAAATTGGTGTGCTTTTCGGTTCCTTTTCCGGGTAATTTATATAGTGCTTTTCGTTGTGCGCAATTTATAAAAGCTAATTATCCTGATATAAAAATTGCTATGGGTGGCGGATTCCCAAATACAGAACTACGTAGCCTTACTGATGTTCGTGTATTTGAGTTTTTTGATTTTATTACATTAGACGATGGTGAGCTTCCTTTAGAATTGGTACATCAATATGTGGTCAATGGGGAAGGGGAATTAAAGCGTGCTTTTCTTTTAGAGGATGGTAAAGTCGTTTATAAGAACGATAGTTTAAGGCAAGATTACAAACAGCAAGATGTTGGTACACCGGATTATGCCGATTTGCAATTAAGCAATTACATTTCGGTTATTGAAATCGCCAACCCCATGCACAGTTTATGGAGCGATGGGCGTTGGAACAAACTGACCATGGCTCATGGTTGCTATTGGGGCAAATGTACTTTCTGCGATATCTCTTTAGATTATATAAAAATTTACGAACCTTTAGCGGTTAGTTTGTTGGTTGACCGTGTAGAAACATTAGTGGAACAAACCGGGGAATCCGGATTTCATTTTGTGGATGAAGCGGCACCACCTTCTTTAATGAAAGCTTTTGCTTTAGAGGTTTTAAAAAGGAATTTAACCATTACCTGGTGGACGAATATTCGTTTTGAAAAGAATTTCACACAAGATTTGTGCTATCTACTAAAAGCATCGGGTTGTATTGCGGTTTCTGGTGGATTGGAAGTGGCATCTGACCGATTGTTAAAACTCATAGATAAAGGTGTGACGGTTGAGCAGGTGGCGCAAGTAACACGCAATTTTACCGAAGCCAACATTATGGTGCATTCCTATTTAATGTACGGCTACCCAACACAAACCATTCAAGAAACGGTTGATAGTTTAGAAATGGTGCGTCAGTTGTTTGAATTGGGTATTATTCAATCTGGTTTTTGGCATCAATTTGCATTAACGGCTCATAGTCCAGTTGGTTTGCATCCAGAGGAATACGGAGTTATGCCAGATTTAAAAACTATCAGCTTTGCGAACAACGATATTGACTTTAAAGATAAAACAGGGGTTGACCACAGTAAGTTCAGTTTCGGATTAAAAAAATCGCTTTTCAATTTTATGCACGGTATCGGTTTTGATATGAGTTTGCAAGAATGGTTCGATTTTAAGATTCCACCTTCAACGATTTCCGCAGACTATATCTATAATTGCCTGCAACAAGAAATTGTTCTGAATACAAAATCTACGGCTAAAATAGCATGGATAGGACCAATGCCTATTGCCAATGAACGTGTGAAGAAGAAAAAAGGCATGACTTGGCAGCAATTAGAATTGGGTTTTCATACAAAGACAGATATGTATGAAATAATAGTAGATAAGGATAAAGGAGAATGGTTGCTTGCTACTCTAGAACAATTGAAACCTGAAAATAAGCCTTTAAGTTATGGTCAGTTGAAAAAAGATTACGAATCTCAATTAGAAGATTTTGAGTTGTTTTGGTATTCTAAGCAAGTAACAGGTTTACGTGATCATGGACTATTGGTATTATAAAAAAATGTCGCGTTGAACATGCAACACGACATTTAATTTTATTTTAGAATTATTTAGGAGTAGCTTAAAGAATATCCTATTTCTGTTGAATAACTTTCTGATAATAAGGTGTTTACAAAAATCCATTCAGACGTTACATCTGTAGTTGTAAATGTTGTCATCATATATCCTCTTCTTGATGCATCAAAATAATTTAATCCGTCTATTAATGCTACTAAAGCTTCTTGAAAACCGGCAATTAGCTCTGGTGAAGAATTTGCACCAAGATATGTTTCAAAGCCTGGTGAGCTAATTGAGGATGTTGCCAATTCTATACCTACTTCCGTTCCATTTTCTGAAGTCAACGTATTTTGCCAAGCATTATGGGTGTCGCCAGCAAAAGTTACTATCTTTTTGCCGTTCAATGCACTATAAATAATCTCTCTGTCAATTGGGTAGCCGTCCCAAGCATCTAAATTATAAGGTATAACGGTAGTTACTCTCGCAATTTCTTCTGCACTTAAGCTAGGGTCATTATTTAATAATCTTAACTTGATGGTCACAAGTTCTGTTAGAATGGCACCAAAATTTTCAGAACCAAATGCAGTTAATAACTCCACCGGTATGTTCATTTTACCCATGAGTACTTGTTGACCTAAAACCTGCCATTTGGCAGAACTACTATTTAGTTCAGATATAATCCAATCTCTCTGTGTTACTCCTACTATAGAACGGTTTGGGTCTGTCAATGCAGTTTGAAATGCTAGGGCATCAAAGCCTGTTGCTGTATAATAATCGCCAATATTTAATTGCTTATCCCTACCTATTAGACGGGTGTCCATTAAAATAAGATTAACAAGGTTGCCAATATTTACAGAACGGTAAATAATGCTATTGTCATCTGCAGTTATTCTGGAGAAAGGTAAAAACTCGCTATATGCTTGTAAAGCATTTTGCTTTCTGACTTCAAAACTGCCTTCCGTAGCTTCATCATGATTTTCTGCTCCTTCTTTATAGGTGTCATTGGCAATTTCATGATCGTCCCAAACACAAATGAACGGTTTCTTTTGGTGGGCTAATTGTAAAGAAGCATCTGATCTATATTGCTTGTATCTAGTTCTATAATCATCTAGAGAAATAATTTCTCCCGCAGGTTCATGAAAACGGTTTAAGAAAGCGTTCTCTTCAGTAGAACCGTATCCTCCTGCACCATATTCGTAGAAGTAATCACCTAAGTGCACAATGATATCTGCGTCTGAATTTGCCATGGCATCATACACATTAAAAAGACCTGCTTGGTAATTTGAACAAGAGCATACTGCTAATTTAGCCTGAGTGGCATCCGTAGGTAATGTGATGGTTTCACCGACAACGGAAATTGAATTGTCTGTTGTACTAATAAATCTATAATATAGTTTTTGGTCTGCATCTAGCTCTGTTAATTCAATGGCCAGAGTGTTGTCCCTAGAATCTTCAGTTGTTATTTTTCCGGTTCTTAATATATTATTGAAATCCGATTGCGTAGAAACTTCCCAGATAATTTCAACATTTGCGGTATTAAAACGGCTCCATATAATAACTCCGGAGCTACTTGGGTCAAAACTGGCTACGCCATAATTGAAGTTTTGTACCGTTAATTGCGATTCGTCATATTCAACTTGTATATTATCATCCTCGCTACAGCTTATAAAGTTTGGAGCTAAAATTAATCCTCCGGAAGCCATTAAGGTTTTTTGAATAAAATTTCTTCTTGTATTTTTCGTCGTTTTCATCTGGTCATTTAGTTTCCTCAAAATTGTTTTAATTCTGATGAATCAACGTTAGTTGAAGTTTATGTTTATGTTATTGAAACTATAGTAGATTGCACGTCTGCTATATTTCGAGATTTTAAATGAATTGGTTATGTTTGATTATTATACTAGGGAGATGGATGTAAGAATTGTAGAAAGTAAAGAACGAAAATTGATTGGTCTTTCACAGGAAATGAGTTTGATAGATAATAAAACTTTTGACCTTTGGAAGAATTTTAGAGGGCGAAGTAAGGAAGTGCTAAATAGGTCGTCTGATGATTTTATATCTCTACAAGAATATCCAGTGGATTATTTTAAAGCGTTTTCTCCTGCAAATAGATTTGTAAAATGGGCTTGTATTGAGGTGGAGGATTTAGAGTTCATTCCAGAGAAAATGAATAGTTTAATTTTAGAAACTGGCTTGTTTGCGGTGTTCAATTACAAAGGAACTGCACAAAATGCGCAGGCTTTTTTCCAATTACTTTACGGAGAATGGATACCAAATTCTGATTATATCTTAGATAACCGTCCTCATTTTGAAGTGCTGGGAGCTAAATATAAAAACAATGATCCAAACTCAGAAGAAGAAGTTTGGATTCCGATAAGAGAAAAATGAAAGACCCCGAAAAAGCGCCTTGGTATTATCTGTTGTTATTGATTTTAGCAGGGGAGAGTGTCTTTATTTTGCCTTTTGTATTACAGCGTGTCTTTAGACCTACCGTTTTAAAAGTATTTGAACTTGATAATGTTTCGTTGGGTTTATGTTTTTCCGTTTATGGCTTTGTTGCATTGGTTTCTTATTTATTAGGAGGGCCTTTAGCCGATAAATTTCAGCCAAGAAAATTAATAGCCATTGCGCTTTGGATGACCGCTCTTGGCGGATTGGTTTTTGCTACATTCCCAGACTATTTAACCTTGCAAGTACTTTACGGCTTTTGGGGTTTTACTACAATTTTTTTGTTCTGGTCGCCTATGATCAAAGCTACCCGTGTTTGGGGTGGTAGTGGTTCTCAAGGCAAAGCTTTTGGTTTTTTAGATGGTGGTAGGGGATTGGTAGGTGCACTATTTGGAACATTGGGAGTGCTTGTTTTTTCTCACTTTATGTCGGCAGATCTAGAAGTTGCCACTTTAGAAGAAAGCAGGTTTGCTTTTCGGTATGTAATATTGACCTCTTCAGCTATAGTATCTTTTATAGGTGTTCTTGTCTGGTTTTTTATGAGATTACCTGAAAGCCTTGAAAACGAGATTGTCGTAGAAAGAATCACCGTTTCTCAAATTAAAGAAGTACTGCGTTTACCTTCGGTTTTACTATTAATGATTATAATTCTATGTGCTTACGTAGGGTATAAAATCACCGATATTTTTTCGCTTTATGCGCAAGATGTAATGTTTTACAATGAGGTGGAATCTGCGGAAGTAGGTACCTTTTTATTATTCGCAAGACCGGTAATAGGTGTTTTTATAGGTGTGATAGCAGACCGTTCTAGACCAACTCTATTTCTATTGATAGGTTTTGTAGTTGCACTGTTAGGTTCTTTGTTGTTCGCATCGGGTATGGTTGCCAATGTTTCATATTTCGTATTCTTGTTCTCTATCATGATTGTGGCATTGGGCGTGTATGCTATTCGTTCTTTATACTTTGCGGTAATGCAAAGCGGAAGAATTCCCTTGGTGCTTACTGGAACTGCGGTGGGGTTAATTTCGTTGATAGGATATACTCCCGATATTTTTGCGGGTCCGGCAATGGGGTATTTATTAGATGCATCACCTGGCTTAGAAGGGCATCAACATGTATTCTGGATGCTAGCCCTATTTTCATTTATTGGAGGAGTAGCAGCATTTAGATATTTTCAACTTTATGGAAAACCATTCAATGACGAATCAGAAAAATCTTAATTTATTGTTATCAGGGGTTGTTGTTATTATAGCCGGTGTAGTTTATGGTGGTCACCCAACATATATTATGCCCGAACTTTTGGGTTTTGAAGTGGTTGATTTGGAGTTAAAGAATATGCTACGTGCGGTAATGGGTATTTATATGTGTGTGGGATTATTTTGGGTATTGGGGTCTCTTAAACCAAAACTTTGGTACGCTGCAACATTATGTAATGTGCTCTTTATGGGCGGAATTTCTTTTGGTAGAATAGTAAGTACGCTCTTTGATGGAGTATCACCATTATTCACTCCCGCCTTATTTTTAGAATTGTTATTCTTTGGTTGGGGATTATATAATCTTAAAAAGTATAAGGAAATAGAGTAGGTATAGCACTTATTAAAAATCCAATTTCTTCTTTCTTAGTTCAAAGTTCTGACCCAGATAAACTTTACGTACCATTTCATCTGCAGCTAATTCTTCTGGTTCTCCTGATTTTAGAATACCACCTTCAAACATTAGGTAAGAACGCTCTGTAATAGCAAGCGTTTCCTGTACGTTGTGGTCTGTAATAAGTATTCCAATGTTTTTGTCTTTTAACTGCGCTACAATACGTTGAATATCCTCTACGGCCACGGGATCTACCCCGGCGAAAGGTTCATCTAGCAAAATAAATTTTGGATCCGTAGCCAAAGCTCTAGCGATTTCTGTTCTTCTTCGCTCACCACCTGATAATAAGTCACCACGACTTTTGCGTATATGACCTAAACCGAACTCTTCTATAAGCGACTCCATTTTCATGTGTTGCTCTTTTTTGCTCAATTTTGTCAATTGAAGTACGCTTAAAATATTCTTTTCAATACTTAGCTTTCTAAAGACAGATGCTTCTTGTGCCAAGTACCCAATACCATTCTGAGCTCTCTTGTACATAGGAAATTTGGTGATTTCCATATCATCTAAATAGATGCTGCCGCCATTGGGTTTTACAAGCCCAACGATCATATAAAAGGAAGTGGTCTTACCGGCACCATTAGGTCCAAGTAACCCTACAATTTCACCTTGATTAACTTCAAGAGAAATTCCTTTAACCACCCTACGACCTCTGTAGGACTTCATTATATTGTCGGCACGTAACTTCATGTTTTCAAATCTATTGGTTATTGGTCTGTTAGAAAAGTAATTGGCGATTTTTTAACCTTGTTGGTTTTCTAATTCTTCCCAATATTCATAAGCTCTTCTCAAATGTGGAATTACAATTGTACCGCCAACTAAAGTGGCAATACTTAAAGTTTCCATGACCTCTTCTTTAGAAACGCCTTCGTTGTAAGAACTTTCTAAATGATATTTTACACAATCGTCGCAACGCAATACGGTTGATGCAACAAGACCTAATAATTCTTTGGTTTTAACATCTAAAGCACCTGCAGCAAATGCATTGGTATCTAAATTAAATATACGTTTTACAACTTTATTGTTATCTGCCAGTAACTTATCGTTCATCTTAGAACGGTAGGCATTAAATTCTTCAATTTGGTTTGACATTTCTATTTTTCTTTTTTTCTTTTTCAGCTTTTTTTCTTTCTTTTCTCAATACCATCGCAGATATAAAAATACTTATCTGGTATAGTACAATTACCGGTATGGCAACTATAATCTGACTTGTAACGTCTGGTGGTGTAATTACCGCAGAAAGTATCAAAACAACTACCAAGGCAATTTTTCTGTACTTCTTCATCAATTCAGGTGTAACTAAACCTACTTTAGTTAAAAAGAAAATGATGATCGGTAGTTCAAATAATATACCACAAGCAAGTACGGATATTTTTAATGTCCCAATATAAGAGTCCAAATCGAACTCGTTTAAAACGGAGTCACTAACAACATAAGACCCTAAGAAGTTAATAGAAAGTGGCGCTACTATGTAGTATCCAAATAAAACTCCTATAAAAAATAAGATAGATGCAATTAAAATAAAACCGCGGGAGTTCTTGCGTTCGTTGGCATGTAGCCCCGGACTAATAAATTTCCACATTTCATATAATATGTAGGGAAATCCAAGAATAACACCTGCCCAGATGGAAGTCCATATGTGGGCAGAAAATTGTCCGCCCATTTCACGACTCTGAATGGTAAATGGAAATTCATCGGCACAGAAAGAGGAATCTATTACCGTAAAAGATTGCACTTTATTCAACCACGTAGCAATATCACAAAAGAAGCGATACGTGGGGAAGTTCATATTTTTTGGTCCGAATATTATAGTGTCAAAAATGAAACCTTTCATTAAAAAGGCAACACTTCCTATGATAACAACTGCCAATACAGATCTTATTAAATGCCATCTTAGTTCTTCTAAATGATCAAGAAATGACATCTCATTCGGTGGCGTGGTAGTTTTGGAACTCATTATAAAATACCTTCGTTTATTAAATTATGTAAATGGATAACGCCAACATACGTATCTTCATCCATGGCTAACAATTGTGATATTCCCTTTTTTTGCATGTGTTCTAAAGCCTTAATAGCCAAGGTGTTTGCAGGTATGGTTTTAGGGTTTGTAGTCATGATGTCTTCTGCAGTCAAACCTTTAATGTTGTCATGTTTGTTTAGCATGCGTCTAATATCGCCATCGGTTACGATACCAACAACTTTTTTGCCATCAAGTACAGCTGTTACGCCCAACATTTTTTTAGAGATTTCAATAATTACTTTTTTGACCTCTTCATCTTTTTGAACTTGTGGGACTTGATTTTTACTTACCAAATCTGCAACTCTTAAATATAATCTCTTTCCTAAAGATCCACCAGGATGATATTTTGCAAAATCAGAACTGCTAAATCCTTTGATTTCTAAAAGAACAATTGCAAGTGCATCACCCATAACTAATTGAGCTGTAGTACTTGTTGTAGGAGCTAGTCCGTTAGGGCAAGCTTCCTTCTCTACATGTGTATTTAAAATAAAATCTGCTTGTTTTGCCAAAAAAGAATCGGTGTTCCCCGTCATGGCAATTAGCTTGTTCGTACCTCTTTTTATGAGCGGAACCAACATCTTTATCTCTGGTGTATTTCCACTGTTGGAAATACAGATAACAACGTCATTGTCTTGTACGGTTCCCAGGTCTCCATGAATGGCATCTCCAGCATGCATGAAAATTGCGGGAGTACCAGTAGAATTCAGAGTAGCGACAATTTTGGTGGCAATGATAGCGCTCTTACCGATACCTGAAATTATTACGCGTCCTTTGGCTTCAATAATGCAGTTAACGATGCTAGCAAAATCATCGGTTAAAAGTGAGGAAAGTTGTGCTATAGCATCACGCTCAGTTTCAATGGTTTTTCTCGCTAAGCCAATAATGGTGTCCGTTGCAATCAATCTATTATTCAAATTATGGATTGTATTCCTAAAAGAATGTATTATCTTTAAGATGACAAAATTAAACAAACTTAATTTTAAATGCCGATTATCGCATAATAATTTAGAAACGCCTAGCTAGGCAATTTGTAATTTTGTTCGCTTATAAAATTTTAAAGTAAGTAGTGTCCCCTTAAATGTAAAATGTGACAGACAGTAAAGAATTTGACAATATCGATTTACATTCCTCATTAAAAAAATATTTTGGTTTTTCTCAGTTTAAAGGACTTCAAGAAGAGGTAATTAAAAATGTTTTAAAGCAGAATAATACGTTTGTAATCATGCCAACTGGTGGTGGTAAATCTATGTGTTACCAGTTACCTGCCCTTATGCAAGAGGGTACGGCAATTATCGTATCTCCGTTGATCGCTTTAATGAAGAATCAGGTAGATGCCATACGTGGGGTTTCTTCTGAGGTAGGAATAGCCCATGTTTTAAATTCCTCATTAAATAAAGGGGAGGTAAAACAGGTGAAAGAAGATATCACAAATGGAGTCACTAAACTATTGTATGTTGCACCAGAATCTTTGACTAAAGAAGAGAATGTAGAATTTCTACGTTCGGTAAAGGTCTCATTTGTAGCGGTAGATGAAGCGCATTGTATATCTGAATGGGGTCATGATTTTAGACCTGAGTATAGAAATTTGAAATCTATAGTTGCACGATTAGGAGATGATATTCCTATCATCGGACTTACAGCAACGGCAACCCCAAAGGTTCAAGAAGATATAATTAAGAATTTAGGTATAGGTGGAGCAAAGCTTTTTAAAGCTTCTTTTAACCGACCTAATTTATTTTACGAAGTACGAACCAAGACAGAGAATATAGAAGCGGATATTATCCGTTTTGTGAAACAAAATTCTGGTAAATCAGGAATTATATATTGCCTTAGTCGTAAAAAGGTAGAAGAGTTAGCTCAAGTATTGCAGGTAAATGGAGTAAGTGCCGTGCCATACCATGCAGGTTTTGATGCAAAAACAAGATCTAAATATCAAGACATGTTCTTGATGGAAGATGTAGATGTGGTTGTTGCCACCATTGCCTTTGGTATGGGTATAGATAAGCCAGATGTGCGTTTTGTTATTCATCATGATATTCCAAAAAGTATTGAAAGTTACTATCAAGAAACAGGTAGAGCTGGTCGTGATGGTGGAGAAGGGCATTGTTTAGCTTATTATTCTTATAAGGATATTGAAAAGCTAGAGAAGTTTATGTCTGGTAAACCTGTTGCTGAACAAGAAATAGGAAATGCTTTATTGCAAGAAGTGGTGGCGTATGCAGAAACCTCCATGTCTAGACGTAAGTTCATGCTTCATTATTTTGGAGAGGAATTTGACGACGTAAATGGTGAAGGTGCCGAAATGGATGACAATACCAGAAATCCTAAAGAGAAAGAAGAGGCGAAGGATAATGTTGAGAAGTTGCTTAAAGTAGTAACGGGTACAAGTGAAAAGTTTAAATCTAAAGAGATTGTAAACGCCTTGCGTGGTAAAACAAATGCAATAATATCTTCACATAAGACCAATGAAAAAGAGTTTTTTGGAATTGGTTCTGATAAAGATAAAAGCTATTGGATGGCACTTATTCGCCAGACATTGGTTGCCGGATTATTAAGAAAAGAAATTGAACAATACGGCGTATTACATGTAACGGATAATGGTAAGGAGTTTTTAACTAAGCCATCATCTTTTATGATGACCAAGGATCATGTTTACAATGCCGAAAATGATAATGCTATTGTTGGTGCCGCTAAATCTGGTGGTATTGCCGATGAGAAATTATTGAAGCAATTGAAAGATTTGCGAAAAGCGCAAGCAAAGAAAATAGGTGTTCCACCATTTGTAGTTTTTCAAGACCCTTCATTGGAGGATATGGCGTTGAAATATCCTATTTCACATGAAGAAATGTTGAATGTTCATGGAGTAGGAGAAGGTAAGGCTAAGAAATACGGTAAGCCATTTATTGCTTTTATTGCCACTTACGTTGAGGAAAATGAAATCATTAGACCAGATGATCTTGTAGTTAAAAGTACAGGGGCTAATTCTGCCTTGAAGTTATATGTTATACAGAATGTAGATAGAAAATTACCTTTGTCTGATATTGCATCGGCAAAAGGATTGGAAATTCCTGATCTTATCAAGGAAATGGAGCAAATTGTATATAGCGGTACAAAGTTGAACCTTAATTATTGGATCGATGAGATTTTAGATGAGGATCAACAAGAAGAAATACATGAGTACTTCTTAGAGGCAGATAGTGATAATCTTGAGGAAGCAATGACCGAATTTGACGGTGAGTATGAAGAAGAAGAGTTAAGATTGTATCGATTAAAATTCATCAGTGAAGTAGCGAACTAAACAATAATACCCCTAGTAAATAAAAATCCCTTTGTAATTCTGTTATAGAATAACAAAGGGATTTTTTTTAACACTACTTAAAACTTTCTATCTCGCAGCTGTACCACTGATAGATTTACCTTTTCTTAATTGTCTTTGTATTTTTTTGATGGCGGATTCTATTGATTTTTCTGGTTCAATAATATTATATTCTCCCCAGAAATCTGGATCAGCAAAGCCAATAGCTTCATCACTTAGTATAATGGAAGACTTCATTCTATCTTTATATTTGGGGAAGGCATTGTCAGTATTTTTCTCCCAATCTGTAATGGCCATTTCACAATTCATGCTGTATACCGAGTTGAATAAGCGTTTGTCCCAATCTATTTTAAACTCTAATAGCACATTGCTATACCCATAGTACCATTTTCCATCTTTTTCTCTGTAGTCTACACGGTAAGAAACCTCTGTTGGCCATACGTCAGCGTTTTTTGGTTTTCTTCTTACAAACATTTGAGATGCCAATCTTTTATCTGTAATGTTTAGAGAGTAAATAGCACTGGTTAAAATCTTGTTTTCAGCATCGATATATAATTTACCGTTATATAATGGGTCTATAATTTCAGGCTTTTGCTTGAAATCAATAACATAAATTAGTTGGTCATTTACTCGTGTAGAAGTGTCAAATGAGAAATCATAATAAGCTAATGTCTCCGGAGTAAAAATGTAGTTAGGGTATTTTACCATGTCTACGAACAAGGTATTGAACGGTCCTCCTTGAAGTTTTAAAGCAACAGTATCTAACTTAGCGTAGTCAGTGCTTTTTCGTGCTTTATAAAGTTCCAGCGCATCTGTTTTTTTAGATGAATACGGAGTTTTGTAAATATTCACTACCGCTTCGGAAAGACTTACGTTTGTTCTTCTTTTTTTAATAGTTTCTCTGTAAAAGGCAGTCATTACAGTACTTTCGTTTAAATAATTGTCCCCTTTTTTGTTCAGTGTCTCTTTTACCAAGGCTTCAGCATCATTTGGGGCATCTATACTTGCCTCTGATAAAGCCATAACAAATTCTGTCATGAAGATTTTATTCTTCTTTTCCTCTAATTCTGTAATAGAAATTTGTTTCGTTTTATATCCTAAAAAGGCAATAGTTAAGTTGTTCTCAGTGTACTCATTTGGAACTTTCAGCGAAAACTGTCCTTCAGAGTTGGTGATGGTGGTTACATTGGTGTTGTCAACGGTTAGTGTAGCGAAAATTAATGGTTTCTTACTATCAGCGTCTAAAACTTCACCGGTGTATTCGGTGTAATTACTAGTCTGTGCCCACATATTATTTGCTCCTATTCCTATTGAAAAAAGAAATACCAATAAATACTTTATGGAATGGTTCTTAAATGAAAAATTGTATTCTTGTGACATAACGCATCTTTTCTTTATAAGGTAGTGATTAATAACCAATTAAAGGGGTGTTTACTGTTAAATCATTAGTGTTGGGAAATGATAATATGGCGAAATTACTTTTTGCCATCAAATGTTTTAGATGAGGTACTTACCAGTCTATTGATTTCCTTTAATTCTTCTTCGGTAAGATCACGCCATTTTCCAACGGGTACATCTAATTGCACGTTCATAATTCTAATGCGTTTCAACTTCTTTACCCTATAATCTAAATATTCGCACATTCTACGAATTTGCCTGTTTAGACCTTGAGTTAGAATGATCCTGAATTGATACGTACTTACTTCAAAAACTTCACATTCCCTGGTTACTTGATCAAGAATTGGAATTCCTTTTCTCATCCTATTTAAAAAATCTATCGTTATAGGTTTGTCTACCGTTACCAAATACTCTTTCTCATGATTGTTACGCGCGCGTAGAATCTTGTTTACGATATCGCCATCATCGGTTAAAAATATAAGTCCCTCACTTGGTTTGTCTAATCTCCCAATTGGGAAAATACGCTTTGGGTAGTTAATGTAATCTATAATATTATCCTTTTCTACACCTGTATCTGTGGTACAAACAATACCGATGGGTTTGTTGAATGCCAAATACGTAGATTTTCCCTTAGGTCCTTTAATTAATTCGCCATCAACTTTAACAACATCACCGGCTGATATTTTAGTTCCCATTTCTGGCACTTCTCCGTTTATGGTTACTCTGCCTTGGTCAATCAATTTGTCTGCAGCCCTACGTGAGCAATAACCAGCTTCGCTAAGGTATTTGTTTATTCTAGTTTTATTGGTGTTGTCTTGCATAATCAGCGTGCTGTTTCTAATGTTGATTTCGATTTACTTCTTGTTGGTAGATCTCTCTTCCTAATTGTGCTAAAAACGGAATTCCGATTTCGTCATACTCATAGGCATCGTCATTGAAGATGCCGTCTTTATTCACTAAAATTGTTGCGGTTAAAAGAAAGTCGATATTCCTTTCCGTGTCTTTTATATATGCGCAATCGGTTAGCGTACCGTAGGCAAATCCTACTTTATTATAAATTTCAATTTGCTGGGGAATGTCTTTTCTAGTATCGCCATATATGAAAAACTTACAATAGCCATCGTAATATGTGGTTGGGTCATAACCTACTTTTTGAGGAACGGTATGCATTGCTGTCAATAAATGTTCACGTTGTTCATTACTAAGGTCAAATTGTTCTGATGCTTTATACTTTTGAGGAAATATCACTCTTTTTAAAAGGTTGTGTTGCGATTGAATAGGGAAATAGTTTTTCAAACTAAAATCGAATGGTTCTTTAATTAACTCTTCATCTTCATAATAACCTACGCCCTTTTCAATATCTAAGAGTTCTAACTTTTTAGGTGTTTTGTTGAGTAATGAATTGGTAATGCCCGTTGTTGAATCGTTTAAATAGATAATTAAGGGCTTTGTTCTTAAATCATCTGAATGATAACCTAATCTGTGGCTAAGTCTAACAGGTGATATTTTTTTATTGTTTAAACTCTCATTGATGGCTTCAAATCCTAAGAATTCCACCAATCTATTGTTTGCTAAATTATCGCTAACAGCAAAAATTTTGGATACATCTTTGGCAAACGTACTTTCAATAGTGTCACCTTCTATGTAATACCTGGTATTTATAGTTAAGCTGTCTATATTATTTAACTTTTCTAGAGCTAGTACGGCAGTTGGGAATTTAACTGTGCTTGCAGGATAAAAATACATGCTGTCGTTTACCTGAAAATCATAATCGGTAAAAAAGACGCTATCATTTCTTCTATCAATTTGTGTGTATCTAATTTGAACTTGATAGTTTTCAACACTATCCATCACCCTTTTTATTTTAGGATTATCAGAAGATAGTGCAACCTCAAGAAAATTTAAATTCCGTTGTTCTTGAGCGCAAGAAGATAAAAGGACACCACATATAAAAAGAAGAAAGTGCTTCATGTTACTATGTTTTATTTATGGAATATAGACTTCACCGCGGTGAGGTTTCAATAAGTCTCTGACCATAATCATTTCCTTTTCCTCCACGACCATAAATGCAATACTGTACATGTCGTTTATTTCCTTAAAACCGGTAATGCTTAAAGCTGTTTTTTCTGAAGCTATGAATTCATTTAGGTGCTTAACATGATGTTCTGCCGTTTTTAATGCAGCAGGACCTCTAAAGTCCCATATTAGTTTTATCTGTCGGTTCAAGAATATGTTGTGTTAGGTTATAAAATAAGTAGCAAATTTACCTAAAAAATGGCAGTTTGTGGTTAGTAATTAATGAGATTACTAAGGGGAGAATTACTATTTTTAGTTGATTATTAGCTATTTGTTATATCTTGTGAGACCTAAAAAAATGTGTTAAGTAAATCCTTATGCATTTGCATACGATTTGGTTATTGCTATTTTTGCTCGATGTTTTTTAAGAAATCAATGTTTTTACTACGTAAGTTTTACCCTATTGTGACCATAGGGCTAATTTCTTTTGCTTTCGTTTCTTGTGACGGTCTGTTTAAGAAAGATGAGGAAAAGAAGGTTATTGCTAGGGTAGGCGAGTCTTTTTTATATGAAGATGATCTGGCGCCGTTAATCACAGAGAATATGACAAAAGGGGATAGTGCTTCTTTTGCCGTTAACTATATAAATAATTGGGCTTCTAAGCAGTTGTTACTTTCTAAAGCAAAAATTAATCTATCAGAAGAAAAACTGGCAGAATATAATGCTTTGGTAGATGACTATAGAACTGAACTATACACAAGTGTTTATAAAGAAGCGTTGGTGGCACAGGCTACGGATTCGGTAATTACGGACGAGCAGTTAAATGCGTTCTACGAAAATGCCAAAGAGAATTTTAAGCTTAAAGAGCGTATTGCAAGAATACGTTTTGTTGCTTTGCCAAAAGGATTTTTAGATCAAGATGAGGTAGGGAAACGGTTAAAAAGATTTAAAAAAGACGATGTTAGCTATTTAGATTCTATTGGTGTTCAGTTTACTAAATTGAATTTTAATGATTCTATATGGGTGCGCTACACTAGAATATTTGAAGAAATACCCCCAATTAACCCAGACAATGCTAATAAGTACTTAAAAAATTCACAATTTTTTGAATTAGAGGATTCAATCGGGGTATATTTGGGAAAAATAGAGGAAACTAAAGATGTTAATGACATAGCACCTTTGTCCTTTATTAAACCTACAATTGAACAAGTTTTATTAAGTCGTAGAAAAATGGACTACCTACGCAAATTAGAAACTGAATTATTAGATGAAGCAATCAAGGATAATGAATTTGAAGTTTTCGAAAATAAAAAATAGTATTTACATAGGGGCGGTTTTACTGTTCTCAGGTATGGCAACAGCGCAAGATTCTATACCGAATGTTTCTGCTGATGAAGCAGAGCCAATGGAAGCTATAGCTGAAGCAGCGCCAGTAAAAAAAGACTCCGCAACTAATTTTAAAAGAATTAAACTAGATGGTATAGCCGCGGTTGTTGGTGATTACGTAATCTTAGATTCTGATATTGAAAAAACATTGATCGATCTTAAAAGTCAAGGGGCATCTACAGAAGATATTACTCATTGCGGACTTTTAGGTAAGTTGATGGAAGATCGTTTATACGCTAACCAGGCAGTTCAAGATAGTATCTTGGTTTCAGATGATGAGGTAAACGCTACTGGTGATCGACAATTACAATCTTTGGTACAACAAATTGGTTCAATGGACAAGGTTTTGAAGTACTATAAGAAAACCGACGAAGCTAGTTTTAGAGAAGAACTTTATAAGATTAATAAACTGCGTATGCTATCTGAGCGTATGCAACAAGACATTATTAAAGAGATTGAAATTACACCTGAAGAGGTTCGTCAGTTCTTTAATAGGATTCCTGAAGATGAGCGCCCGGTATTTGGTGCTGAGTTAGAAATTGCTCAGATTACTAAGGAACCAGAGCCATCTGATGAAGAAAAGCAGAAGGTAGTAGATAAGCTGAATCAGATTAAGGCCGATGTTGATGATAACGGCTCTAGTTTTAGTGTTAAGGCTATTTTATATTCGCAAGATCCAGGTTCTAAGTCTAAAGGTGGTTTTTATAGTATTACGAAAGACACAGGTTTTGATAAGAAGTTTAAAGATGTTGCCTTTAGTTTGAGAGAGGGTGAGGTTTCTGAGCCATTTGAGACTACTTTCGGGTTTCATATTATTTTTATCGAAAAAATTAGAGGTCAAGAACTAGATTTAAGACACATATTGATTCAACCGGAAATCTCTCAAGATGTTCTGGACCAAGCCAAGGCGGAATTAGATACTATCCGTAAGAAAATCATTAACGAAGAATTCACTTTTGCTGAAGCTGCGTTAAATTTTTCCGATGAGAAAGAAACTAAATTTGATGGAGGTCTTTTGCGTAATCCTGTAAACTTTGATTCTAAATTCGAATTAACGAAAATGGATCCTACATTATACAACCAAGTTCAGAATTTGAAGGATAATGAAATTACATACCCTGTATTAGAACAGGATCAAAGAGGTGGTGCTCCAAAATATAAAATATTAAAAATTACCAACAGGTATGATGAGCACGTTGCTGATTTCTCTAAGGATTATACTAAAATTCAAGAATTGGCATTGACTGAAAAGAAATATAATGCCATTAAAAAATGGATGGATAAACATATTGAAGATACTTATATTAGCGTTAATGATGAGAACAAAGGTTGCGATTTCGCTAATAAATGGGTAAAAGAATAAATATATGTCTGACGTTGCTGCAATAGAACGACTAGTAATAAAACATGCTGAGCTTAAAAAAGAAATAGCCAAAATCATTGTAGGTCAAGATGAGGTTATTCAACAAATATTGCTTTCCATTTACTCAGGTGGTCATTCATTGTTGGTAGGCGTGCCTGGCTTGGCAAAAACTTTGATGGTAAACACCATTGCTCAAGCCTTAGGTTTAGATTTCAAAAGAATACAGTTTACTCCAGATTTAATGCCAAGTGATATTCTTGGTAGTGAAGTTTTAGATCAGAATAGAAACTTTAAGTTTATTAAGGGTCCGATTTTTTCAAATATTATTTTGGCAGATGAGATTAATAGAACTCCGCCAAAAACTCAGGCAGCACTTTTAGAGGCTATGCAAGAGAGAGCGGTAACGATAGCCGGTCATCAGCATAAATTAGATTTACCATACTTTGTGCTGGCAACACAAAACCCAATTGAGCAGGAGGGAACTTACCCTTTGCCAGAAGCTCAATTAGACCGTTTTATGTTCGCCATAGAATTAAAATACCCATCTGTAGCCGAAGAAATTCAAGTAGTAAAAAATACAACAGCAGATAGAAAACAAGTGGTGAAGCCGCTGTTCAATGCAAAAGATATAATTGCTATTCAAGAATTGGTACGTAGAATACCAGTTGCTGATAATGTTGTAGAGTATGCTGTTAAATTAGTAAATAGTACAAGACCTAATCTAGATTCTGCTTCAGATTACGTAAAACAATATTTAGATTGGGGAGCAGGACCAAGAGCATCTCAAAATCTAATTTTGGGGGCGAAGGCAAATGCTGCTATTCATGGCAAGTTCTCTCCAGACATAGAAGATGTACATGCCGTAGTTAAAGGTATTCTTCGTCATCGTATAATCAAAAACTATAAAGCAGAGGCTGAAGGTATCAATGAAGAGGATATTATAAGTAAGCTACTTTAAAAACCAGCTTACTTTCTGCATTTTTGTGAAGAATTAAACAAAATAATACTAAGTATTGTTTGATATCTATCAACTTTCTACTTCATTTGAGAAAAAGCACCTAATCATACTTATTTAATTTCAAATGCGTTCTATATTACGTAATTTTACGGAATTGCGTTAACTTAAAATTAATTAACAGATGACATTCGGCATGGGTAGATTTAGAAAGGTATATGTTGTTCTTATTCAGTAAAATATATATTTAAAATTAATTCAATCTGTTAATTTGTTGTAATAATGATTTTCATTTCATCAACAAATCTTCAGAAAGAAATACAAAATCATATTACATGGCTATGTACAAATTAACATACAAATTACTTTTTAATGAGCATTTATAAAGATTACCTAAAGGAGATAGAAGAGCGTAAAAGTCAAGGTCTTCATCCAAAGCCAATTGATGGGGCAGAATTACTTAGTAAGATAATCGAACAAATCAAAGATGTAGATAATGAGTACAGAGAAAGTTCTCTTGACTTTTTCATCTATAATGTTTTACCTGGAACTACTAGTGCTGCCGGTGTCAAAGCAAAATTTTTAAAAGAAATTATTCTTGGTGAAACAGTTGTAAAAGAAATTACGCCTTCTTTTGCTTTTGAACAATTGTCTCACATGAAGGGTGGACCCTCTGTTGAAGTATTGTTAGATATCGCTTTAGGTGATGATTTAGATTTGGCAAAACAGGCTGCTGAGGTTTTAAAGACTCAGGTATTTCTTTACGAAGCAGATACTGCACGTTTAGAAGAAGCTTTAGGGAAAGGAAATGCTATCGCAAAGGGAATTATAGAGAGTTATGCAAAAGCAGAATTCTTTACAAAGTTACCAGAGGTTGATGAAGAAATAGAAATTGTAACTTTTGTAGCAGGTGTTGGTGATATTTCTACCGATTTATTATCTCCAGGTGCAGATGCACATTCTAGATCAGATCGTGAATTACATGGTCAGTGTATGTTTGAGCATAACAAAGAAATGCAGAATGAATTGTTGGCTTTAAAAGAGCAACACCCTGATAAGCGTGTAATGTTAATTGCCGATAAAGGTACAATGGGCGTTGGTTCTTCTAGAATGTCCGGTGTAAATAACGTAGCGTTATGGACGGGAGTTCCTTTTAGCAAGTATGTGCCATTTATCAATTTTGCTCCGGTAATTGCCGGTACAAATGGTATTGCACCAATTTTCTTGACTACGGTTGGTGTAACCGGTGGTATAGGTATCGACTTAAAGAACTGGGTGAAGCAAAAAGATGCTGAAGGAAATACTATTGTTGATGAAGATGGAGAAGCAATATTAAAAGAAGAGTATTCTGTAGCTACAGGTACGGTTCTTACTATCAATACAAAAACAAAGAAATTATATAACGGGACTACAGCGTTAAAAGATATCTCTACAGCTTTAACGCCACCAAAAATGGAGTTTATTAAAGCGGGTGGCTCTTATGCTGTTGTCTTTGGTAAAAAACTACAAACTTATGCTTGTAAAGTTTTAGGTATAGATGTTCCTCAAGTATATGCTACTTCAAAAGAAGTTTCTATTGAAGGACAAGGTTTAACCGCTGTTGAGAAAATTTTTAACAGAAATGCAGTTGGTACTACACCAGGTAAAACATTACATGCAGGTTCTAATGTTAGAGTCGAGGTAAACATTGTAGGTTCTCAAGATACTACAGGTTTAATGACTTCTCAAGAGTTAGAGATGATGGCTGCTACGGTTATTTCTCCAATTGTTGATACAGGGTATCAGTCAGGATGTCATACAGCTTCTGTTTGGGATGATAAGTCTAAAGCTAACATTCCAAGATTAATGAAGTTTATGAACGACTTCGGATTAGTTACTGCACGTGACCCTAAAGGGAAATATCATGCAATGACCGATGTAATCCATAAAGTATTAAATGATATTGCAGTTGATGATTGGGATGTAATCATCGGTGGAGATTCACATACGCGTATGGCAAAAGGAGTTGCCTTTGGAGCCGATTCGGGAACAGTTGCTTTAGCATTGGCTACAGGTGAGGCTACAATGCCAATTCCAGAGTCTGTAAAGGTTACTTTTAAAGGAGAAATGAAATCTTATATGGATTTCCGTGATGTGGTTCACGCTACCCAAGAACAAATGTTGAATCAATTTGACGGAGAGAATGTTTTCCAAGGAAAAATTATCGAAGTACATATTGGTACATTGACTTCTGATCAAGCGTTTACTTTTACAGATTGGACGGCAGAAATGAAAGCAAAAGCTTCTATCTGTATTTCAGAAGATGACACGTTGATCGAATCATTAGAAATCTCTAGAGATCGTATTCAGATTATGATCGATAAGGGTATGGATAACCCAAAACAAGATCTTAAAGGATTAGTTGATAAGGCAAATAACCGTATCACAGAAATTAAAACAGGAACTAAATCGGCATTAAAGCCAGATGCAGATGCTAAATATTATGCAGATGTTGTTATTGATTTAGATAAGATCGTTGAACCAATGATCGCTGATCCAGATGTAAACAATGAAGATGTATCTAAGCGTTATACGCATGATAATATTCGACCATTATCTTACTACGGGGGTACTAAAAAAGTAGATTTAGGCTTTGTAGGGTCATGTATGATTCATAAAGGTGATATGCAAATTTTGGCTCAAATGTTGAAAAATATTGAGGCACAACATGGCAAAGTAGAGTTTAATGCGCCTTTAGTTGTTGCTCCTCCTACATACAACATTGTTGATGAGTTGAAAGCAGAAGGTGACTGGGAAATATTACAAAAATATTCAGGTTTCGAATTTGACGATAGCGCACCAAAAGGTTTAGCGCGTACTAAATATGAAAACATGTTGTATTTAGAGCGTCCAGGTTGTAACCTATGCATGGGTAATCAAGAAAAAGCAGAACCAGGAGATACGGTAATGGCAACTTCCACACGTTTATTCCAAGGAAGAGTGGTAAAAGATACAGGTGAGAAAAAGGGAGAATCTTTACTGTCCTCTACACCAGTAGTGGTGTTATCAACTATTTTAGGAAGAACCCCTACAATGGAAGAATATGAAGCTGCTGTAGACGGTATTGTGTTGACTAAATTTAAGCCTTCTCAGAAGCAATTGGTTATGTAAGTCTATATAAAAAATTATGTACTAAAAGCCTGGGTTAAGACCTCAGGCTTTTTTTGTGGAAAAATTTATCATATTAATTTTTTTATTTAACCAATTACAGATTTTATGAAACACATGTTGTCTATTAAAGGATATTTTTTTGTTTTAATTGATAATATATCTTCATGTTCAATAGATTTTTTTGGTTGTCTTTTTATTGGAATTTTTTTTACGTTTATGGAATATTAATGTGCAGTTTAACGGATATTATGAAAGTTTATAGCGCTTTATTTAACATTTTTTAAACAAAGTTTATTTTTCTGTTTTTAAAATAGATTATAATGTTAAAATTGACTAAAAAACGAATTATCTTCTTCAGCGCATCAATTGCGTTGTTTTTAACTTTTGCATTTTCCCCCATAATGTTTGGGCCCGGTATTGAAAATGCATCACCCATTGGAGCATACCTAAATGGAACATTTCCAAATGATACGCCTTCTGGAGGTTTAGAAGTTGAAGTGAGTTATACGGTTAGCAATGCCTTTCCTAACTTAACTTTTATTGATCCTGTAGATATGGTTGAATTACCTGGTCAAAATGAGTTTTTGGTAGTTGGCGTACAAGGTCATATCTGGAAAATTGCCAATGATGAAAATACAAGTGAAAAAATAGAACTACTAGACATATCTGACAAGGTAGTTACTTATCAAGATGGAGGTATGCTAGGGGTAGTTTTGCATCCGGAGTACGGAATTGAAGGTTCGCCAAATGCTGAATATGTCTATGTTTTTTATCGTTATAGTCCTGTAGATGGTACCGATCGAACAAGTCATAGGGTAAATGGTTATATGCGTTTGTCTAGATTTAATCTACCTGTAGGGGCAAATGCAATAAATCCATCAAGTGAAGAAGTCTTGATCAATATTTTTGATAGACATGATTGGCATAATGGTGGAGATATGTTTTTTGGACCTACAGACGGATTTCTCTATTTAAGTGTTGGCGATGAAGGTTTGGCAAATGATTTTTATGGAGTAACACAGCAAATAGACAAATGGTTATTTAGTGGAGTTTTGAGGATTGATGTTGATCAAAGAGGAGGTAGTATTAGCCATCCAATTAGAAAACAACCACAAAATGCAGGTATACCTCCAGATGGATGGCCTGATTCATTTACTCAAGGATATTATATTCCTAATGATAATCCTTGGCAAGATGTTAATGGAGGTATTTTAGAGGAATTTTATGCCATTGGTACTCGTAGTCCACACCGTATGACTTACGATGCGGTTACAGGTGATATATGGTTGGGAGATATAGGACAGGGATCAAAAGAAGAGATTAGTCTGGTAAGTAAGGGTGATAACTTACAGTGGCCTTATAGAGAGGGTGATCAAAATGGAGCTAAGGCTATGCCGGATGTCTTGATCGGAAACGAAAAGGAACCTATTTACGCTTTTGGGCGATCAATAGGTAGATCAGTTATAGGTGGCTTCGTATACCGTGGCAACAAGTATCCAGAGCTCTATGGTAAGTATGTTTTCGGTGACCATGAAACACAAAATGTATGGTCATTGACAAAAACAGGTGAGAATAGTGGTGATGTAAACTACTTGTTAAATGTACCTACTCATGGTACTGGTAGTAAAGATGGTATTTCCTCGTTTTTTATAGATTCGGATCAGTATATGTATATTTTAGATTTGTATGGCTCTGCAACCGATGGTGGTGTTATTCGAAAAATAGTTAGAACTGGAGCAATTGTAGATCCACCAGAACAATTATCTCAATTAAATGTTTTTTCCGATTTAGAAAGCTTAACACCTGTAGAGGGACTTATTCCTTATGATGTAAATGCACCTTTATGGTCAGATGGGGCTGCTAAGAAAAGATGGATTGCGCTTCCTAATAATGGAGATCACAATACAGATCTTGAACAAATAGATTTTGAGAAAGAGGAGAATTGGAAATTTCCTTCCGGTACTGTACTGATCAAGCATTTTGAGTTGCCCGTAAACGAGAACAATCTAAATGAAGTAACTAAACTAGAAACGCGATTTTTGGTTTTTACCGAAGATAATAATGCTTATGGAGTAACGTATAAGTGGAATGACGAACAGACTGATGCTTATTTAATAGGAATTGACGAGGAGGTTTCCCAAGACTATACCGTAACAAAAGCAGATGGTACTCAGCAGACTCAGACTTGGAATTTTCCAACAAGGGCACAGTGTATACAATGTCATAATAGTGTAGCGGGTTATGCGCTAGGTTTAAAGACAAGACAGCTTAATAAAGATTATACATACCCTAATGGTATTACTGGTAATCAGTTAGAAACTTGGAATCATTTAAATATATTCAGTAATGATATTGGTGACGAAGCTAAGTTGCCAAAATCTGCGAATATCAATGATGCTAATTCCAGTACGGAAATGAAGGTACGGTCTTATTTAGATGCAAACTGTGCCTATTGTCATAGACCTGATGGCGTGGAAAGTGCATTTGACGGTAGGTCATTAACTGCTTTGTACGATCAATATATGATCGATACTGAAGTGGTTAGCCATGCTTCTTTACCAGGTTATCAGATTATAGAGCCTCATGATTATGAAAACTCTATGATGTATATGCGAGATGCTAGTATGGGAGATGATCGTATGCCTCCTATAGGTAGAAATCTAAATGATGAAGATTATCTTCAACAATTAATAGGTTGGATCGATGGGATTGATTCTAATGGTCCGGCTAGTATTGAAGATGGCTGGTACACTTTTCAAGCAAAGCATAGTGCTAAATTTTTAGCTGTTGAAAATGCTGAATTGAGTAGCAATGCTAAAGTAGTTCAACTAACATCAAGTGTTGATGACAATGCAAATTGGTATGTTGAGGCCATGGGCAATAATAAATATAGAATCATGGTAAGACATTCTGATATGGCATTGTCTTTAAGTGATCTTAGAACTGCAAAAGGGGCTGATGTTGTACAGGAATCATGGAGTGGGGAACAACACCAACTATGGTATTTTGAAGAAAACGAACAGGGCGGGTATTATATTGTAAATGCATATAATGGCTTGGTGCTTGATGTTTTTAGAAACCGGGTAACAGATGGTACAAAGATTCTAAATTGGATAAAAAAGACTGAGAATATTGAAAATCAAACCTGGATTCTGAATAAGTCCAGTTCAGATTTTGCTAGTATTGGAGAAATAGGAAAAGTTAGTGCTGACGATAATTGGTTGAAAGTATCTTTAGATAAAGTGTATTTGGATCCGGTCGTAATTGCTGGTGGCGTGGGATATAATGGCTGGCATCAATCTACAGTTCGTATCCAAAATGTAACAAGCGATAGTTTTGATGTTCGTATTGATGAGTGGGAATGTTTAGACCAGACGCATACTTTTGAAGATATTTCATATATCGTCGTCGAGGCCGGGGTTTACGAATTGCCCAACGGTAAAAAGTTACATGCAGGAAATATTGATGGAGTTGATGATAGCTGGTATACCCATCAATTTTCATCAACCTTCGAAAACGTGCCTTTGGTTTTTGGGCAATGTATTACAGAAAATGAAGCAGAAGCTGTAAATGTTTTCATTGATGAACAAAATACTAATAGTTCTCAGTTACGTTTAAAGTTAAAAGAACAAGACAAAGCAACTGGAGGGCATTCTTTAGAACGTATTAGTTGGCTTGCGGTAGA
Source organism: Maribacter sp. Asnod1-A12 (assembly GCF_045063735.1). NCBI lineage: Bacteria > Pseudomonadati > Bacteroidota > Flavobacteriia > Flavobacteriales > Flavobacteriaceae > Maribacter > Maribacter sp. Asnod1-A12. The sequence goes on along the minus strand of NZ_JBEFNZ010000006.1, from coordinate 69,564 downwards.
GGCTGGTTCACACGAAGATGAACAGATTAAATTTGAAATAAAAGGTACTGGTAGAACCATTGACCACAATTGGGAAACTATAAGTTTTACCCAAAATTATAATGATGATTTAATTTTTATAGGAGAAATTGGTTCAGAATATGGCGGAGATGCTGCAACACTTAGGTATCGAAATTTAACCGGTAGTACAGTAGATCTTTTTGTAGAAGAAGAAAGTTGCGGAGATTCAGAAACGAATCATACAACAGAAGAAATTAATTTTATGGTTTTTAATGAACCAGGTGTTTTTTATGGCACAGCGCAAGAGGAAAATCTAGTGGCTACAACTATCAGGGCAAATCTAACATTTGAAAATGATTTTTACTTTACTAATGTTTCAACCCGATCAGATTCATATGTAGTAGATTTAAATTGGACCACTTTGGCCGAAGATAAAATTTCATACTATCAAGTAGAACGTTCATTAGATAATTATAATTTCAATATTGTTTCTGATCAGCCAAGTATGCAATCTCTAGAAGGGTCAAGTTATTCTGGATATGATGAAAACCCGATTATAGGTGATTCATTTTATCGTATAGCAGCTGTTACCGTTAGTGGAGAAAAAATATATTCACAAACGGTTGATATGGATTTTGAAATATTTGATGTAAATATACTGGTATATCCTAATGCCGTTAAGAGAAATGAAATGTTGACATTAGATATTTTAATGGCAGATAGGCAGAATGAAGAATTAATGATCAGTTTGTATACGATGAGCGGTCAATTGATTACATCTTTTAATAAAACAATGGTAAACCCTCAAGAATTTCATCAAATTGATACTGCACGTTTAGAAAGTGGTACTTATATTTTAAATGTTAGAGGTTCTAATTGGTCTCGTTCAAAAGTATTCATTGTTAATTGATTAAATTTTATTTTAGAGACAGGTATGTTTTTCTAATATAATTTGTAAAACAAAGTTAATTACTTATCTGATTTTAAATATAGCCCGGGGTTTTATACTCGGGCTTATTTTTGCTTTTTATAATCATTCTTAATTTCATATGCGCTCTTAAAATCACCTTACATTTTGTATCTTGTACAGGTAAGACAGATTAACAATTTTTATAAATAAATTTTATGGCTTTTGACATAGATATGATTAAAAAGGTTTACGCTTCCATGTCGGAACGTGTAGACAAGGCAAGAGAGGTGGTAGGTAAGCCACTTACGCTTTCAGAAAAGATTTTATATTCTCATTTGTGGGATGGTAGCCCGACCGAAGCATTCACCCGAGGAAAGGATTATGTTGATTTTGCTCCGGATCGTATTGCTTGTCAAGATGCTACTGCCCAAATGGCTTTATTGCAATTTATGCAAGCCGGTAAGCCAAAGGTTGCAGTACCAACAACAGTTCATTGTGATCACTTGATCCAAGCTAAAAATGGTGCTACTGCAGATTTAAAATCAGCGAATACGACTAGTGCAGAGGTTTTTGACTTCTTGGAGTCTGTTTCAAATAAATACGGAATCGGTTTTTGGAAGCCAGGTGCAGGTATTATTCATCAGGTAGTATTAGAGAATTATGCTTTCCCGGGTGGGATGATGATTGGTACGGATTCACATACTGTTAATGCAGGTGGGTTAGGTATGGTTGCTATTGGTGTTGGTGGTGCGGATGCTGTTGATGTAATGGCAGGTATGGCTTGGGAGCTTAAGTTTCCAAAATTAATAGGTGTTAAGTTAACCGGTAATATTTCTGGTTGGACAGCACCAAAAGATGTTATATTAAAAGTTGCTGAGATTCTTACCGTAAAAGGTGGAACAGGGGCTATAGTGGAATATTTTGGCGAAGGAGCCAAAAACCTTTCTTGTACAGGGAAAGGAACTATTTGTAACATGGGAGCAGAAATAGGGGCAACCACTTCTACCTTTGGCTATGATGAGTCTATGGAGCGTTATTTAAGAGCTACCGATAGGGCTGATATTGCAGATGCTGCAAATACAGTGAAAGAACATTTAACCGCAGATGCTGAGGTGTACGCAAACCCTGAGCAATATTTTGATGAGGTTATTGAGATAGACCTTTCTAAATTAACACCATTATTAAATGGTCCTTTTACGCCAGATTTATCTACGAAAGTAGGTAGCGATATGACAGAAAAGGCTACTTCTCAAGATTGGCCTTTGGCTGTTGAATGGGGATTAATCGGTTCTTGTACGAACTCTTCTTATGAAGATTTATCTAGGGCTTCCTCAATTGCTCAACAAGCTATTGATAAAGGAATTAAAATGAAGTCGGAATTAGGAATCAACCCTGGTTCTGAACAAGTAAGATATACAGCTGACCGTGATGGTATCCTTGGAATATTTGAAAAGTTGGATGCCAAAATATTTACTAACGCGTGCGGACCATGTATTGGTCAATGGGCGCGTTACAATGACCCTAAAAATGCACCTAAAAATAGTATTGTCCATTCTTTTAATAGAAACTTTGCTAAACGTGCAGATGGTAATCCAAATACTCACGCCTTTGTTGCTTCGCCGGAAATTACGGCGGCAATAGCTATTTCAGGACGATTAGACTTCAATCCGATGACGGATAAGCTAATTAACCAAAAAGGAGAGGAAGTTATGTTTGATGAGCCTACGGGATGGGAATTGCCGCCTAAGGGTTTTGCAGTAGAGGATGCAGGCTACCTTGCTCCCAATGAAGATGGGTCGGGCGTAGAGGTAAAAGTAGCTTCTGATTCAGAAAGATTACAATTGCTAGAGCCATTTATTCCTATAAAGGATGAAAGTTTAATGGGCGCTAAGTTATTGATTAAAGCATTTGGTAAGTGTACTACGGATCATATCTCTATGGCAGGACCATGGTTGCGTTTTCGTGGGCATTTAGATAACATTTCTAACAACTGTTTAATTGGTGCCGTAAACGCATTCGGCAAAAAGACCAATATGGTCAAGAACCAATTGAACGGAGAGTTTGGCGGAGTGCCAGATACTGCACGCGCATATAAAGCGGCAGGTATAAGAAGTATTGTTGTTGGTGATCACAATTATGGTGAAGGATCTTCACGTGAGCATGCTGCAATGGAGCCACGTCATTTAGGTGTTGCTGCAGTAATAGTTAAATCGTTTGCTCGTATTCATGAAACAAATCTTAAAAAGCAAGGTATGCTTGGGTTAACGTTCGCTAATGAAAGCGATTATGACCTTATTCAAGAAGACGATACTTTTAATTTTATAGACATAGCAGAATTTGCACCGGATAAGCAGTTGACCGTTGAGGTTGTTCATGCCGATGGTAGCAAAGATGTTATCAAAGTAAACCATACTTACAATGCAGCTCAAATAGGGTGGTATAGAGAAGGTTCTGCTTTAAACGTTATTAAGAGGGAAAATGCCTCATAATTCAACAACTCAAAATTTGTAAGGAAAACTCCTGATATTAATCAGGAGTTTTTTAGTTTTGATGCCTATCTAACTTTTATGAAGAGACAAACGGTTTTTACCTTATTGATCATTGCTTTTGTACTTTCTTTTTTTGTTACCCCTTTAGGTGATTATAGCAAGATTATTCTCAACAGGGTTTTTGCCACATCCCCAACTATTATACAACCAGAAAACCGAGGTAAGATAACTGACTACGACTGGAAGTTGAAAGATGCAAATTGGAAGTTTTTTAATTTTGACGAAGCCAAAGGGCAGGTTGCCTTTATTACTTTTTGGACATCGTGGCATATGCCTTCTCAAGCGCAATTGAAAGACATACAATATCTTTATGATACTTATGGTGACAAGATGAAGTTCTATGTAATTACCAATGAAGAGAGGGCTCCAGTAGAGCTTTTTATGGAAGAACAGGGTTATACTTTTCCTGTAACTTATCAAATTATTGGAGAACCAAGCCCTATATCATTACTAAAACCACCAGGGTCTTATGTAATTGATAAAAATGGTGCCATTGTAATTCACCAAAATGCCATTGCTGATTGGGATAATGAAAAAGTTGATGAGCTTCTAAATCAACTTATCGCAGAATAAATATTGGTGCTATCTACTTAAAACTTATTTTTTAAAATATTTAAAGGGTACAAAAAGCATCCCAAAACATTCGCCATCCCCTTTACCAATATGCTTATGATGCATTTTATGCGCTCTTCTAACCCCTCTGCTATACCAATTATTAGCGTTTCTAAAGAGTTTAAAACGTTGGTGAATGAAAATGTCATGCACTAGAAAATAGGCTATACCATAAGCTAGTATCCCGAATCCTAATGGGTAGCCATACCAAAAACCGGTAGTGCCTGCATAAAACAAAGACATACTAACGATAGCGTAGAAAATAAAAAAGGCATCATTCCTTTCAAACCAAGAATCGTGGTCTTTTTTATGATGATCTTTATGAAGACTCCATAAAAAACCATGCATTACATACTTGTGCGTGAACCACGCCATAAATTCCATGAACAAGAATGTTCCTAGAAAAATCAATATCCAAATCAATATATTCATTATACTAAGTTCATTTTAAATTTAACATAAGAACGCGCCAGTAGTCCAAATTTTTGATAATTAGGTACTCGTATCCGGGCGTTTTTAATTTCCAAAGAGGGTGTGCCTTGTAATTTTTTAAGCAGTTTATAGTAATACTTGTAAGCGGTATAGACTCCAAATTTAGCTTCAGCAGGTAAATCTACGATACCTTGGTAGCCTAATTTAAAATCAGCTTTAATCTCCTCAACGATTCTTTTTTTAGAAGCTTCGTCCAATTCCTTTAAATTGGTATTTGGAAAATAAGATCTATTTAATTCTTCAAAATCGGCTTTAACATCGCGTAAAAAATTCACCTTTTGAAATGCCGAACCCAATGCCATGGCAGATTCTTTCAACTTGTTATATTCTTCAACATCACCCTTTACAAACACCTGTAGGCACATTAAACCAACTACATCAGCAGAACCATAAATGTATTCTTTGTATTCAGCATCGGTACGGTAGATATTCTTAACTAAATCCATTCGCATGCTTTTCATAAACGAATCAACCAAATGTTTAGGAATACTATACGTGTGGAAGGTATGTTGAAATGAATTTAAAATTGGATTGAGACTGATTTTATCTCTTAAAGATGCTTCAAGCTCTTGTTCAAATTTATCAAAAAGTATTTCCTTATCATAGTCATGAAAAGTATCTACAATTTCATCGGCAAAACGTACAAAACCGTAAATATTATAAATATGAAAACGAATAGATGGGTGAAGCATCTTTGTTGCCAAAGCAAAAGAAGTACTGTATCGTTTGGTAACGACTTTACTGCACTGGTACGAAACTTGATCAAAAGTATCTTTCATATATCACTAGTTGTCCTTAATAATTAATTCTGACACTAATTTTCCAGATATTAAAGCTGGTGGTACTCCGGGGCCAGGTACTGTCAGTTGTCCTGTAAAGTAAAGGTCGGTGACCTTTTTACTTCTTAAATTTGGTCTCAAAAAAGCGGTCTGTGTTAAGGTGTTTGCCATACCATAGGCATTTCCTTTGTATGAATTGTAGCGTTCTACAAAATCATTTACACAGAATGTTTCTTTGAATATAATATTATTTCTAATGTCTTGACCGGTTCTTTCTTGAAAACGATCCATTATAATGTCAAAATATTGTTTTCTTAGTTCCTCGGTGTCTTCTAACGCTGTTGCAATTGGCACCAGGAAAAAACCTGTTTCACAACCTTCTGGCGCCATGCTCGCATCTGTTATAGAAGGAAAATTAGCATAGAATAACGGATTTGTAGGCCATTTTGGATTGTCATAAATTTCCTTGGCATGTAACTCAAAATCCGTATCAAAAAATAAATTATGATGTTCTACATTATTTAATTTTTTGTCAAATCCAATATAAAATAAAAGAGACGAGGGTGCAAAAACCTTTTTCTCCCAATAATTCTGACTGTATTGCTGGTATTTTTCATCCAACAAACTTTCTGAATGCTGATAATCTGCACCGCTTAAAACTTTGTCTGCCTTGTAGGTTTTATCATTACATATTACACCGGAAGCTTTGCCGTTATCAACTATAATTTTACTTATAGGTGAATTTGTATGTATTGTTACACCCAATTCTATTGCTAAGCTTTCCATAGCTTTGATTACCTCATACATGCCACCTTTAGGGTGCCATGTACCTAAGCCAAAATCTGCAAAATTCATGAAATTATAGAATGACGGTGTATTACTAGGCTTGGCGCCAAGAAACAATACAGGAAATTCTAACGTTGATACCAATTTTGAGTTTTTAAAAGACTTACGTACTTGTGAGCTAATAGTTTTAAAAAATTGGTCGACTTTTAAAATCGTTTCTTTAGTTACCAATTCTAAAGGTGATAATCCTGGTCTTAGAACCACTTTATTGATGGCAATGTCATAATTTTCTTGCGCTTTATCAATAAACTTTTTTAGCGCTTTTGAGCTACCTGGCTCTATGCGTTCAAATTCCTCGCAAATTTTATTCATGCTATCACCAATGGTAATAACATCATCTGAAAAGAAAATTTTATAGGCCGGACTCAACTTGTCCAATTGATAGTAATCTGATGTTTGTTTATTGAAATCAGCAAAAAACTTATCAAAAATATCGGGCATCCAATACCAGCTAGGACCCATATCAAAAGTGAATCCGTCTTTTATAAATTGCGATGCACGACCACCAACGGTATCATTTTTTTCAAATATGGTTACGTCCCACCCAGCTTTTGCCAAGTAACATGATGCTGATAATGATGAAAAACCAGAACCGATTACAATACAACTTCTATTCATTTATTTCTGTAAGATTATAGGTTGTTAACTAAGCTGTCAATAGAAGTAAAAGTTCTACAGAAGTTGGGTTTTGTATCTTCTTCAATGAAATTTGTCTGTCTACCTAAAATCCAAAAGTTTGGATTGTTATACTTGGAAACTAATTCAGAAAAGTCTTCTAGATATTTGTTAACCTTATCTTTTTCTGGAAAAACTGTAAAATAAGATACAAAATAGATGTCATCAAAATACTTCAGCACATCTTCTAGATTCTCCATAGGTATTGTGGGACCTAAATAGATGCATTTATATCCTTTTAAAATGATTTCGTAGTTAATATATAATAAGCCTATATCGTGAATTTCGTTCTCGGGTAAAAAAGCCACAAATACTTTATCCTTTTTTGTAGGTTCTAAATGTTGAAGCTTTTCGGTGTTTAATAAAATCTTTTGTTTAATTAAACTACTCATAAAATGCTCATGAGCCGGACTAATAGTATCCGTCTGCCATAGCAATCCAAGTTCATTTAATAAAGGAACAAAAGTCTCTTTAAAGATTTCTCTAAATGAATTTTCACTTAATAGGGCATTGTAAGTATTAAAGAACATAGTCTGATCAAAATTGACCATGGCTAGTTTAAAAGCATTAATTGCCTGACTTTTATGACTGTGTTTTGCTACTATTTCGCGAACCACGTACGGAATATCCTTATCAGAAATCTTAGCAATTTTAGAAATTTTATGTCCGTTGTTATAAAGTAGTGTAACATTAAGTAGCTTTTGAAGGCTAGAAAGGCTATACGTTCTAATGTTAGTATCGGTACGTTCAGGAGATAAAAGATTGTATCTTTTTTCCCAAATTCTAATGGTGTGTGCTTTAATTCCAGAGAGGTTTTCAAGGTCTCTAATACTAAATTGCTTTTTTACATTGTTCATGCTTTCTGAAAAAGGATTAAACAAATCTACAATTTATTAAAATGCCATGGGGTACTTAGTAGTTAAAATTATCAAAATAAAATTGTGATTTTGATTTTGAGATTATTTGTAATTGAAAAAAGGTATAAGGTTTGAAAAAGATATTTATAAAAAAATCGGATATATAGATTTAAAGCAAAAGGTAATACAGGAATTAATTGCTAATAATTAATCAAATATATTAACGTTAGAGTTATATCCTAAATATAGATTATGCAATATCAAAAGATGCCGGCAAATGATGAATTAATTGAAACAGGTGATTTACGTAGGGTAAAAAGTTTAATAGGTAACAAGGTTCGTTTTGTGTTACAGAATCGCAAGTTGAAAAGGTTAGCTATAAATACAACTGATTTCAATATGTTACCTCATCTTGAGTTTGATTTAAGCTATAATAAAACATTAAATCATGAAGAATTATTTATTCAGTTGTCTAAATTAAAGAACTTAAAAGGTCTTGGATTAATTAAAAATGCAACAAAAGAATTGCCTGAAAGCATTGGAAATCTCAAAGCCCTTGAAATTCTTGACCTAAGGAGTAATGGCTTAAAAATATTGCCACCATCTTTTTCTTCTCTAGATTCATTGACTTTTTTAAATTTAAGGAACAATAATTTAACTACATATCCTGAACAGTTAAATGGATTTAAAAATCTTAAGTATTTAAATCTTCGTTTTAATAAACTAAAGAAATTACCGGCTACTTTTTTTAATTTAAAAAATCTTGAAGAACTTGATCTTTCCTCTTCAGGTTTATCAGTTTTGCCAGTGGAGATAGGGAACTTGACTAATTTAAAGGTGTTGTATCTTGAATCGAATAAATTAAAATCACTACCTAAAGAAATTGCTAATCTAAAAAATCTTGAAACTATACATTTAAAAGGTAATGCTGAACTTGACCTAGAGCAAGTATGTAAAGTATTGGCTGGGTTACCTAGTCTGAAACACTTCAGTTTTAGGCAATGGAAACTTAAAGATTTACCAGAATCATTAGGAGATATGACACAGTTGGAATCTTTAGATTTAGAAGAAAACAACCTAGTTGTACTTCCTGATTCTTTGAAAAAATTGAAAAATCTAAAAGAGATAAAATACCAAGATAATCCGGAATTAAATCTTGAGTCATTAATAAACAATTTAGCAAGTTGGCCACAAATTAAAGAATTCAGGTTTTATAGAATGTCATTGTATAGTGATGAGGAAGCTCGTCAAGATTCACCTAATAATTTAGGATTACTTAAAAATCTTGAATCACTATCATTTAGTTATCTAAGAGGATTGAAGAATATTTCTGAAACTATAGGAGAATTAAATGACCTTAAAAGTTTAAACATTATAAGTACGGGAGTAATTGAGCTTCCCAAAACCATTGGTAAGTTAGAACAATTGGAATCTCTTGTAATAAGAAATAATCCTGATCTTACCCAAATTCCAGAATCATTATACAACCTAACAGATTTGAAAGAGTTGCATTGGTTAGGTAATGGTTTAGCCCTTAATTTTTTAAAAGTAGTAGCTTTTGAGAAGCTTGAAAAAATTACTGCAGGTACAATATCGAATGCAGATTTTAAACTAATATCACAACTATTAAACTTAAAAGAAATATATTGGCGTGATGAGGAAATAACTAGTTTTCCTGAAGAGTTTTACAGCTTAAAACATATTGAATCTATACAATTTTCAGCTTTTCCTAACTTAGATATTAATCAGGAAATTGACAAACTGGCAAAAATGAGTTCCATTAAAAAGCTGGAATTTAATTTCAGGGAACCACGTACTTTAGATTGGTACATAGAAAATCTTCAACAATTTCCTAATTTGGAATACGTTCAAATTGTAACTCAAGATAAGGTAATTCCGTCTTCAATAGTAAAATTATCATTTATAAAGGAATTGAAAATTGACATCCAGGGTAATACTTATAATGATATTAAAGACATTCAATTACCACTAGAGTATGCAATTCTACCTCAAGGCTGGATAAAGTTTACAAGGCTGTTTAAAGTACTAAAAAGTGCAGAAGAAGCTCTTATTACAATTGATAAACTACAGATCAAGTCTGAGCAAGAAAGAATGATTGCTTTTGCTCTTTTATCTGGTTACTACAAACCACTTTTTGAAATTTTAAAAAACCCTTTTGAAGAAGGTTTTACAGATGGTTCGGTGGTATATGTATCAGGTAAACCTAGTATGGGAACCCTTAAGAATTTAAAGGATATACTAGGTGAAAAAGGCTTCAAAGTTAAAACTAAACCTATAGATGTTTCTTATGTTCTTATAAACCCAAAAGTAGATTTGAAAGATATTGAGAAGTTATTCAATAAAGGTTTTAACTTCTTTCTTGAAGATCATTTAAAAGAGCAACTTATAGAAGAAGATACGCCTTATTTATTAGAAGAAAGTAGTACGGAGCTTATACAACAGATTACTCGATTGTTAAAAGCCAAAGATGAAGATCAATTAGCTTTAATACTTCCCGTAATTGAGGGTGGAGGTGCTAATAGGTTAATTATAAGCTATCTCGTAGCTATCCATTTGTTTCATACAGATATTGGAATAAGAAAAACTTCTCGTAATCTTTTTAAAAAATATGCTTCTTCAGATTTACAAAATCATATAAAGAATACTTGGAAAGATAGTTATAAGAAAAAAGAACTTGAAAATTTCAAAAAAATATATCATCATGATGAAATTGATCTATGTGCTTTTATTTTAGCCTTTAAAATGATTAGATGGCACCAAGCCAATAAGGAAGGTAGAATTAGTGATTATTTTATAAATTCTTTTGGACGTGTATACTTAGAAAAGGTAGGGTTTAACCAAATAACAGAGTCGTTAAACGAATGCGATTTTATTCACACTTTAAGAATAATGCCCTCTGAACCAATACGAGAAGAGTTTCTAAGAAAGAAAATACATAAACTACCACTGCATACACTAAATGTAGAACAATCAATGGATAGTTTTCCTGCCTCGTTCCTTGAAATACCAACATTAGAAAAGCTTAGTATTGGTCACTGGCAAGCCTCTGGTGATATGCGAATTCCCGATTTGTCTCAAATAAACAGTTCTCTGAAAGAGCTGATTATTGTCAAACTTAATTTAAAAGATGTAGACAATTTAAAAAGTTTAATAAATATAACTCGTTTACATTTAAACTATACAGGGCTATCCAATATTTCATTTATTGAATCTTACAAGAAATTAGAATTTTTGAATTTGAGTAACAATCAAATTACAGAGCTACCATCGTTTATTGAAACATTTGAATCATTAGATTTTTTATCGCTTGATCAAAATCCTTTAGAAAATATTACGATTAACTTTAATAAACTTCAGAAGTTACGTTCCCTTAATTTGTCAGATTGTAAATTAAGCGACTTACCAGATACTTTTGAAAATTGTTTGAGACTAGAAGAGGTTACTTTAAGAAACAATGAATTAAAAAATTTACCAGTAAGTTTATTCAGTACTAAGGGTTTGTCTTACAGAGGTCGAAGCATAAATGCACAGAACAATCATTTGAGTTCTATTGGGGTCGTTGAGAAAGGAAAGAAGCACGGTTTTTTAGGTTCTTTATTTCAATCGAATGAAAAGACAAAACATGATTTAGCATCTGTAATGCTCAATAGAATTAACTTAAATCAAAACGACTTTAAAGAGATCCCTACTCTATTCTTTTCTTTTAAACAGATAAGAGAATTAAATATGCAGGAAAATGCTATTGAAAAATTGCCTGACGAGTTCGAGAAACTAAAGGTTGATGAAATAAGGTTAAGCAAGACGATTATTTCTAAAATACCTATTTCAATATTTAGATCTGAAGCAAGATATATTGGTATACTTAGCGATGCTGACACTATTGAAATACCTGACGAAAGTGATATTCCGTTTCACGATTCCAGAATTTTTGTTGATGGTTCTGAACAAGAAAAAGAGAAAATGACCAACTTTAGAAAAGCGGTAAACGAGAAACAAAATAGATGATTTTATGAGTATTGATAATGGAAGAATACTTGAAGAAGTCACAAGAACAAGCATATCCTTGTTATTAAAAGAGCCTTTTTATTCTCATTTGTTTAGTTGCATGAATAAAGAAATTGTTGATTCTGATGACGATGTTCAAACAATGGGGGTTGGTATTACGGGAAATGCACACACGCTATATATCAATCCTATATTTTGGGATAATTTCTTAACTGATGAAAAACATAGGTATGGAGTTATTAAGCATGAGGTGTTACATATTATCTTTAAGCACACGTTGGTCAATGTCAAAAACTTTAACAAGCATCTTTTAAATATTGCTATGGACATAGTTGTAAATCAGTTCATAGAAAGAAATCAATTGCCAGATGAATCCATTTTTTTAGAAACGTTTCCTGAGTTGCAACTGGAAAAAGATAGAACACACCACTATTATTATGATAAACTGATCGAGCTTAAAAATGAATTAAATGGCAAGTTTAAAGATTCAGAAGCAGCAAAAAATTATAATAATATACAGGAAACTTCACACGGACTAAATAGACATGACAAATGGGTTGAAATTTATTCGCAAAATAATATAGATAAAAGCTTAACAGAAGCTCAAATAGAAAACCTCATTAATATTGCAAATAAGAAAACTTCGGTTAAGGTTTTTGGAAATTTACCTGCAGGTTTACGATCCTGGCTTGAACAAATACTAATAAAACCAAAACCTTTAGTTGATTGGAGAAGGGTTGTTAAACTTTTTTCTGAAAGTAGTTGTAAAACCAAGATTAGAACAACACTTAAAAGACCTTCTAAAAGGTTTGGCACTGTGCCTGGTATTAAAATTAAAAAGCTTAAAAAGCTATTAATTGCAATTGATACATCAGGGAGTATACATAAAAGTGAGTTAGCTGACTTTTTTAATGAAGTATATCATATTTGGAGACAAGGAGCAGAAATAGAAGTTGTAGAGTGCGACGTTGTGATAAACCGATCTTATGCCTATAAAGGCGTTACACCAACTTTTGTGACAGGCGGTGGAGGTACTGATTTTAATGCTCCTATAGAATATGGAAATAAAACCTTTAAACCAGATGGGTTAATTTATTTCACCGATGGGGTTGCACCAAAACCTAAAACTCATTCGCGCTTCCCTATTTTGTGGGTTATCAGTAAAGAAGGAATTGAAACAGATAGTAACGACTTTAAAAAGTTACCAGGTCGTAAAGCAAAATTATAAGTATAAGCTAATATGGAAAAAAATAATCAATTTAATTACATAACCTATGGGGCTACTGTAAATGCCGATAAAGTAAGGGATTTTTTAAAACATTTGACAGATTGTAGTTTTGGAAAAAAAAGTCTAAACAGGCCTACACCAGCTTGTATTTGGGGAATGCATGGTATTGGAAAAACTGAATTGGTAAAAGAATTTGCTTTAGAGAATGGGTTTGAATTTATATATATAGCACCTGCTCAATTCGAAGAGATGGGCGACTTGGTCGGTATGCCGCAGATTAAAGATGTTAATGATAAAAACACCACCCAATTTGTAGCACCAGACTGGGTTCCTACCAAGAAAGGACCAGGAATTTTACTTATTGACGACATCAATAGAGCTGATGATCGAATATTAAGAGGGATTATGCAATTACTTCAAAATTATGAATTGGTTAGTTGGACCTTGCCAGAAAACTGGATGATAATTTCGACCGCAAACCCAGATGGCGGTGATTATTCTGTTACTACAATGGATGATGCTATGCTTACAAGAATGATTCATGTTTCTATGGAATTTGATGTGAAAACATGGGCTAGATGGGCAGAGAAAAAAGAAATAGATCCAAGGGGTATCGCCTTTGTTTTAAATTATCCTGAGGTTGTAACCGGTCAAAGAACAACGCCACGTTCTTTAGTTCAGTTTTTTCAGTCCATTAATTCTATATCTGATTTAAAAAAATCTCTTGATTTAGTCAAAATTATTGCAGATGGTTGTCTTGATCAAGAAACTTCTGTGGCTTTCATTAATTTTATTAATATGGATTTGGATAAGCTTGTTGCGCCTGAAGAAATTCTTAATACTATTGATTTTAAACTAATTAACGGAAGATTAAAAGAATTGATAGATGGTAAAACAAAACGATTAGATATATTATCAGTAATTCTCACCCGTTTAACTAACAGTTTGATCTATAATAAAACTGAGCTTAGCAATAAACAGTTTGATAATCTGCATAAATTTATAATGTTGCCATTTATTCCTAACGACCTACGTTTATCTATGGCTCAAGACCTAGTAAACGCAGATAGAAAAGATTTAAAAAGACTTTATGCTATTCCTGAAATAGGTAAACTTATTTTAACAAAAATGTAAATTGCTATGTTTAAAAAACAAACCAATATTTCTGGGAAAGTCGAAACGGAATTAAAAGAATCGATTGATTATTCAGAATTTGTGTTTTATAACGAGACACATCTTCAAATTAGAGATTATAAAAAAAAGCTGTCGGTTTTACCTAATGATTTTTTTGAACAATTTTCAGATGCAACAACATTAGATCTTAATGCTATGGCATTAATAGAAATTCCAACTTCTATTCTAGCCTTAAAGAAATTAAAAAGAATATCTTTTTTAGGAGGTAAATACAAGTCATTACCAGATTTGTCTGAACTACATTTATTGGAATCAATTTCCATAGATAGAAATAACCAAATAAATTTAGACAAGGATATTGCTAAGATTAAGCATTTACCAAACCTTCTGCATTTTAAATTAGGTAGTTATAGAGGGAAAAAGTTTCCGAGTGTTCTATCTGAATTAAAGACACTTAAGCATCTTGTACTTGGTTATGGGCTTGAGAAAAAGAAGGATATGGATGGGTTGGTTAGTGTTGTAAAGAAAATGCCCTGGTTAGAAAGTTTAAATATTGACTTTAATCTAAACCCTGAAGATATACAACCTAATTTTCTTGAACTTGATTTTTTGAATTATTTAAATTTTAGAAGTTATTTTTCTGAAGATAAAACGCCATTATGTCTTGGCTTAACTAGGCATGTTGAATTTAAGGAAAATAAGAGGCTTAATGACTTAGTGACTTCTTTTAGGCATAAGTATATCAATTCTGAATTGTCGAATGACACTAAACAAACGCTGTTTTGCTTTTATAAAAAGAATTTTCTTGAGCTGAAAGATATATTGCCTGATAAATTGGATTCTGCTTTGGAGAGTAACGAAATAACTGGTATTGTGTTACTTACAAAAGTAAAAGGGTTTACAAAGAAGAAATGGGCAGAGTTACTTAATGATACGTGTTTTTATTTGGCAGACGAAAGTGATAAAGAGAATAAAGTATTTGTGGTTGGTAGTGAAACCGAATATAATGACTTTGAAAAGCTTATTATTAGTAATAAGAATGTTGTATTTAAAGATCACTTGCAAGATTTAATCGTAAAGCTTGAAGATCCATGGTTATTACAGGATGACAATGCAGGTCTTAATGATCAGTTATTAAAACTCTTGTCAAGCAATTTAGATGAGAACTATAAAATTGCATTTGAAATTATTGAAGGCGGTGGGGCTAATAAAACGATTCAGTCACTACTTGCCGCAATAATGACTACCCATCCTGACAAAAAGATAGCTAAGAAGGCAACAAAGTTATATGAAAAATATGGTTCACAACTTTTTGTTCAACATGCTAAAGTAGGTGTATCTGGAAGTTTGCGAAAATCGGGCAGCACGCAACATAAATTAGCTCATTTGCTAAATCACCCAGAAATAGATGAGTTTGTTTTTAGGTTTATGCATCATGCTATAGCAACATCTAATCGAAATATTAAAGATGTTTTACATAATGTGTTCGAGGTAAAGAAAAACACTATTAAAGTAATTCCAGAAGAGATCAAATATTTTAATCAGATTCAAACACTTCGTTTTTATTCATGTCCTAATTTAGATCTTAATTCTGCTATTCCTCATTTTAAAGAGATGGCATCATTAAAACACTTGGTTTTGAACGGTTCACATTTGACTATACCGAGGTCGGTGGGTGAATTAGTTCATATAGAATCATTGGAGGCTGAGCAAAATGAATTTGAAGATGTATCTGAATTAAAGAAACTTGAAAATCTAAAAACATTGAACGTAGCGGGTTGTAAGCTTGTTGATTTAAGCTGGTTGTCATCTTTGAAAAATTTGAAGTCTTTGAATTTGAGTAGTAATAAAATAACTCAACTCCCAAAAGAGTTAGAAGAATTGAAGCAACTTACTGAAATTCATATAAAACAAAATAAATTAAGCAAGATGGATACCGGGTTGCTTAGTTTACCGTATTTGAAACTAATAGATTACTCAAACAACTTAATTAAAGAGATTGATTATAATTTCTTTAAGCATAAACTTGAAGTTCTCTTATTGAGGTCTAATAAAATAGCATCATTTGATATACAAGAATTTGAAAAACATAATATTACAACTGTGTCATTGAAAAAGCTAAATTTTGCTTCTAATCAAATTGCAGCGTTTAATTTAGGTGATGTTAATTTTTTTCAACTTGGATCTCTCGATATATCTAAAAATAAGATTAAAGAGTTACATTCTTCGGTGTTTTTAAAAACAAGAGTGCATGAATTTTTTGCAAGCAACAATCAAATAGAAGATATACCTGATAGTGTTATTAAACGACCTTATTTTACCAAATTTTGGATTCAAAACAACAAAATAAAAGAGTTAAGAGAATCATTTGCCAAAATCCGTATTGATAATGCAGATTTAAGTAACAATGAGATTGAAAAAATGCATTCTGATTTTTTTATTAAAAAAGAAAAAGATTATTCAAGATTATATTGGAAGATAAAAAACAATCCTATTTCTATTGAATTAAAAGGTGCATCAGGTCTGTACGGGAGGTGAAGAAATACTTTTAGCTAGAATAAAGTTAACAAGAGTTTATTTAATTCAAGAGTAATTTTGACTGTTGATAAAGCTTTGGTTTATATCATAAAAAAAGGTTAGACCTAAATCTAACCTTTTTGTGCCCACGACTGGAGTCGAACCAGCACGTCCTTACGAACACTACCCCCTCAAGGTAGCATGTCTACCAATTCCACCACGTGGGCATACCTGTAGTAAATTGAATGGCAAATATAGAAACCTATATTTCAATTTAAAATTAATACCGTTATAAATAATGAAGTTATCTTAAGATGAATTAGACTGTTGGTATTGCGTAGGTGTAATTCCTTTTATTTTTTTAAACTTTTTATTGAAATTAGAAATAGAATTGAACCCAGAAAGATCGGCTATCATATTAATATTCAGCTCTTTATTGGAAATCAATAATTGGCAGGCATGTGCAACACGTAGTTCTATTAGAAATTGAAAAAAGGTCTTGTCTGTTCGTTGTTTAAAAAAACGACAGAAGGCATTTGGTGTCATATATGCCATTTTTGCTATCTCATCTAATGAAATTGGTTGATGGAAGTTTTTGAATACGAAGTCAAAAATGTCTTGTAACCGCTTACCTTCTGTAGAACTCAACGTTTTAGAGTATATAAACTTACTAAGAGGTTCTATATTTACTTTACTTAGTTCTTCTAAAAGATATAAAAAGGAAACAAAAAGGTTTAGTTTTTGTTGCGACTGTATTTCTAATAGTTGTTGAGCAATCTTTTTTTGATTTGATGTTACTTTAAATCCGCCGGCGGCATTAGCAAAGAAGTTGCCTAAGTCATTTAAATATGGTAGCTTAAAGAATGATGTGCCAAAGGATTTTTCAGTAAAGAATACAGTTAACATATGCGCATCTTGCTGCCCTGGTATGCTTTTAAAAACATGTGGCATGTTACTGCCAATAACGTAGATATCTCCCATAGAGAATTGATGAATGCTATCGCCTACCAACAACTTTCCGTTACTGTTTATGATGTAGCTTATTTGTATTTCTTCATGTTGATGAAGCTTGTTATAAAAAACAGGTTCCTTATCTACTTGAACTATTAAATGTTCATCCAAGGGCTTTGGTATTTTAAAAGGAAATACTTTCATATGCATCTAATTTATCACTATAAAATAAATATTGAATGATAAGATGGTAGAATAGTACCATGTCTGGATAATATGACAACATATAGTTCAACATGCTATAGCTAATTTTGGATATTAAATAAAAGAAAACAAAATGAGTATTTCATGGACAGGGGTAATGCCAGCAGTTACCACAAAATTTACAGATAAAGATGAACTTGATCTAGATATGTTCTCCATAAATATTAAGGCCCAACTAGATGCAGGTGTAAGTGGAATAATTTTGGGTGGTACTTTGGGTGAAGCTAGTACACTTACCTATGAGGAGAAGAAAGTTTTAATGAGGGAGACCGTAAAACTGGTAGAAGGAAAAGTACCCGTTATCATAAACATTGCCGAACAAACAACTAAGGGTGCTATACATGCTGCGAAAGTAGCTAAAGAATGTGGTGCTACAGGTTTAATGATGTTACCTCCAATGCGGTATAAAGCAAATGACCATGAAACAGTTACGTATTTTAAAGAAACTGCCAATAGTACAGATTTGCCGATTATGATTTATAACAACCCTATAGATTATGGTATAATGGTTACTCTTGATATGTTAGAGGTGTTAACGGTTTGCGAGAATATACAGGCGGTAAAAGAATCTACTAGAGACATATCTAATATTACCCGTATTAAAACAAGATTTGGAAATAGACTTAATGTGTTAACAGGTGTTGATACTTTAGGTTTAGAAAGTACACTAATGGGAGCCGATGGTTGGGTTGCCGGCTTGGTATGTGCTTTTCCGGCAGAAACTTGTGCAGTTTTTGAACTGGCCAGAGCTGGTAAAATTAAAGAAGCTTTAGAAATTTACCGATGGTTCTTACCATTATTAGAGTTGGATATCAGTCCGCAATTGGTGCAGAACATAAAAATGGCAGAGGTTGCAACGGGTATTGGCACAGAAAATGTCCGTGCACCAAGATTACCTTTAGTGGGCGCAGAACGAGAAAGAGTAGCGGCTATTATAAAACAAGGAATGGCAACTAGACCAACATTGCCAAATTATAAGGAAATCAATTAAGCAAATAGTACTTTTTGATATCTAAGTAAGAAATATGCATATGGATAGAAATGTAAGGAAAGAATAGAAATTTGTTTCAGCATCTTTATTTACTTTTGAGTAACACCATAAATATAGAAAATGATAAGCGGTACAAATGCAATAGGGAGCAAATCTTCAAAGAAAGGAAATAAAACTTTTAAGACTTTTGATCCTAAACAAAATAAGGATACAGAGTGGACATTCTACGAAGCATCTGCTAACGAAATTGATGAAGCCGTTGATTTGGCAACAAACGCTTTTAAAGTATATAAAGATTTTTCAGGAGCTAAAAAGGCAGGGTTTTTAGAAGCTATTGCCGATGAAATTGAAGCAATTGGAGATGACCTAATATATACCTATTGTAAGGAATCGGGTTTACCAGATGGTAGGGCAAGAGGTGAGCGTGGACGTACCATGGGGCAACTTCGTGCTTTTGCCAATTTATTAAAAGACGGTTCTTGGGTAGAGGCTGTTATTGAAAAAGCACAGCCTAATAGAGAACCCATGCCAAAATCTGATATTAGAAAAATGCTATTTCCTCTAGGTCCGGTGGTGGTCTTTGGTGCAAGTAATTTTCCATTGGCATTTTCTACAGCTGGGGGAGATACGGCAAGTGCTCTTGCTGCAGGCTGTCCAGTAATTGTAAAAAGTCACCCAATGCATGCTGGTACCGGTGAACTGGTATCTTCTGCTATTATTAAGGCAGCTGAGAAAACGGGTATGCCAAATGGTGTATTTTCTAATTTGAACAGTAGCGGTATAGAAGTAGGGCAACAATTGGTGAAACACCCAAAAGTAAAAGCTGTTGGTTTTACTGGAAGTATAAATGGTGGTACGGCATTGTATAGATTGGCAAATGAAAGAGATGAGCCTATTCCCGTATTTGCAGAAATGGGGAGTATAAACCCAGTGGTTGTATTACCATCAGCTTTAGAAAACGATGGTGATGCTTGGGCAACTAAATATGCTTCTTCAATTACTTTAGGTGCTGGTCAGTTTTGTACCAATCCTGGTTTGGTGTTGGCAGTTAAGGGAGATAAGTTAGATGGATTTATAAAAACATTATCAGAAGAAATAGTAAAACTGGAGCCTACTTGCATGTTGCATCCAAACATCTATGCAAAGTATAATGAAGGTAAAAAGGAATTGTCAGCACAGAGCGGAGTAACTATTACTGCCGATTATAAGAAGGATACAAATGCGAATACTGCTAAACCATCGATTTTAAAAGTGAGTGGTGCAGATTTTTTGGCAAATACAAAATTACATAGAGAAGTTTTTGGACCATTTTCCGTAGTAGTTGAGTGTGAGAATACGAGTGAATTAGAAGCTATCTTAAATCATCTAGAAGGGCAGTTAACAGGAACTATTTTAGGCTCTGAAGAAGATTTAGAGAATAATTCTGGCGTTGTAGATGCTTTACAGAGTAGGGTAGGGCGAATTTTGTTCAATGGTGTACCAACTGGTGTAGAGGTTAATTCTTCTATGGTCCATGGAGGTCCGTTTCCTGCAACTACAGATCCTCGTTTTACATCTGTAGGTACATCGGCTATTAAAAGGTGGGTGCGTCCCGTTTCTTTTCAAGATTGGCCAAATAAATTATTACCATTGGCTCTGCAAAATGAAAACCCTTTTAAAATTACCCGATTGGTAGAAGGGGAATACACTAAAAACTGAAACATATAACACACTCTTAATATGGCCAGTAGCACTTTTGTTTGTATCGATGCTCATACTTGTGGTAATCCTGTTAGGGTTATAAAACAAGGCGGTCCAGATTTAGTTGGTGTTACTATGAGCGAGAAACGTCAGCATTTTCTAAGGGATTATGATTGGATAAGAAAAGGGTTGATGTTTGAACCAAGAGGTCATGATATGATGAGCGGTAGTATTTTTTATCCGCCAAGCGACCCAAATAATGATTTCGGTATTTTGTTTATTGAAACTAGCGGATGTTTGCCCATGTGCGGTCACGGAACTATTGGTGCCATTACCATTGGTATTGAAGAGGGGTTGATACAGCCTAAAACTCCTGGTGAAGTTCGTATGGAAACTCCTGCTGGTTTGGTACATATTACATACCAGCAAACCGGAGAAAAAGTTGATTGGGTAAAATTGACCAATGTAAAATCTTACCTTGCAGCTACCGAACTAACGGTTGACTCTTCTGCGTTGGGTGTATTGGTTTTTGATGTATCGTACGGAGGAAATTTTTATGCCATTGTAGATTCACAAAAGAATTTTACCGGTATACAAGACTATTCTGCCAATCACCTAATTCAGTTCAGTCAAGAAATTCGGGAAAAAATCAATCTGAAATATCCTGATTTATTTATACATCCAGAAAATGCAACCATTAAAGATGTGAGTCATATTTTGTGGGCGGGGAAAACAATATCCGATAAAGCTACTGCTAGAAATGCTGTGTTCTATGGCGATAAAGCTATTGATCGCTCTCCTTGTGGTACGGGAACATCTGCCCGCATGGCGCAATGGTTTTCCAAAGGAAAATTGAAAGTAGGTGATGATTTTATACATGAAAGTTTCATAGGGTCTCAATTTATAGGTCGTGTAGAAAAAGAAACTACTTTAGCGAGTATCCCTGCTGTAGTACCTAGTATAAAAGGGTGGGCAAAAATATATGGTCAGAATACGATTACTATTGATGATGATGATCCGTACGCTCACGGTTTTCAAGTAATTTAATATACAGAAAATGAAAAGTGTTGTTGTTATTGGAGGAGGAATTGTTGGGCTCAGTACTGCGTACTATCTACATAAAGAAGGTTTTGAAGTAACGGTCATTGATAAAGGCGACATAACTACTGGCGCATCATTTGTGAATGCAGGTTACATTACCCCAAGTCATATTATACCACTGGCATCGCCAGGTATGATAGCTAAAGGTATTAAGATGATGTTCAATTCTGCTAGTCCGTTTTACATGAAACCGAGATTAGATACGGATTTTTTAAAATGGTCCTGGTATTTTCATAAATCATCTACACCTGAAAAGGTTGAAAAGGCAATTCCGGCAATAAAAGAAATTAACCTAATAAGCAGAGAATTGTTCACCGATATTAAAAATTCTGGAGATTTGGGTGATTTTCAACTTGAAAGAAAAGGACTTCTAATGCTTTACAAAACTGAAGCTGCTTACCTACATGAAAAGCAAGTTGCGGAAAGGGTAGCCTTTGAAGGACTAGAAGTGTCTGATTTGAACAAGTCAGAATTGCTAAAGCTAGAACCTAACGTAAACATAGCTGCAGAAGGAGCTATACATTATGAATGTGATGGCCATACAACACCAACGGAAATTATGCCCAAATTGCTGGCATACCTTCAAGGTGAAGGTGTCGTCATTAAAACAAATGAAGAAGTTGTTGATATAAAGAGCTCAGGCAACAAAATAATAGAAGTTATTACAGATAAGGATAATTATCAACTAGATGAGGTAGTATTAGCTGCAGGTTCATGGAGTGGGGAACTTGCTAAAAAAATGAAACTAAAACTGCCTTTGCAAGGTGGTAAGGGGTATCGAATTAATGTAGAGCGTGATACGGGAATTTCAATACCGGCTATTTTAATGGAATCTAAAATGGCGGTTACGCCCATGAACGGGTTTACTAGATTTGCAGGTACCATGGAGTTTTCTGGCAATAATAACATTGTACGAGACGTACGCGTAATGGCCATTGCAAATGGAGCCCATTCTTTTTATCCAGATTTGACAATCAACGAAACTGAAATTAAAAATGTAAAAACAGGTTTAAGACCGGTTTCACCAGATGGCTTGCCTTATATTGGCAAATCAACTAAAATTAAGAATTTAACGATAGGTACAGGTCATGCAATGATGGGGTGGAGTTTAGGACCCGCAACAGGTAAGTTAATTGCAGAGTTATTGTCTGGTTATAAGACGTCTATGGATATAGCTGCTTTTGATCCTGACCGTACATTTTAAGTAAACCGCTAAATGCTCAACGGTATGTATTTACCATTCACCGACACTTAATTGACATTCGTCTATACTGGTCAAATTATTTAAAACTAATCTTCCACCTTTGTAGTATCAAAAATAGACAACAATGGACATCCTTTTAATAGAAGACGATTTAATAGAAGTAATGAAGTTGAAACGTACAGTTTCTAAACTTAATTTAAAGCATAATATCGTAGAAGCCAAAAATGGCGAGTCAGCATTAACATATTTACGTTCTGGTGAAAAATTACCAGATATTATATTGTTAGATTTAAATATGCCAAGAATGAACGGTATTGAATTTCTATCTATTTTAAAGGCAGATGAACAATTGCGTTATTTACCTACAGTTATTTTAACCACATCTGAAAATAGAGCAGATTTACTAAAATGTTATGAAGTTGGTATAGCAGGTTATGTAATTAAGCCTTTAAAATATGAGGATTATGAGTATAAGTTAAATGCTGTTTTAGAGTACTGGACCGTTAATCAACTAGTGAAAGGCTAACAAAAAAGCGCATTTCACAACATTTTCCTTCATTTCTGTATTAATTTTCCTACGTTTGATAATAAATCAAATGTTCTCAAATGAAAGGTATAGTATTCACGGAGTTTTTAGAAATGGTCGAATCCGAGTTCGGGTTAGAAACTGTTGATAATATTATTGAAAAGTCAAATCTTCCTTCAGAAGGAATTTACACATCTGTTGCCACCTACGAATTTAACGAAATGGTGGCATTGATTACCCAATTAAGTAAAGAGGTAGACTTACCAGCTGGAGATTTGATTTATGCATTTGGACTTTATCTATTCTCAAGTCTTAAAAATGCACACCCAGAAGTCATTCAAAGTTACCTGTCACCAATTGGTCTACTATATTCTATAGAAGACCATATTCATGTACATGTAAAAAAGCTTTATCCTGAGGCTGAACTGCCTACATTCAAAATTTTAGAAAAGACCGATAATTCAATTTCAATGATATACTCTTCTTCTAGAGGATTATATAGATTGGCTCATGGTCTTATTGAAAAAGCATTTGAGCATTTTAACGGTAAGGCAGATATTACCTACGAATTACTTAAGGATGATGGTACCGAAGTAAAATTTGACGTTGTACAACATGGATAGTAAAGAAGTTACTCTTCTTAAGAAAGCCCTAGAAAGGCAAAAAAAGGCAAGACAGCAAGCCGAAAGAATTCTGGAGGAAAAGTCTCATGAGCTTTACGAAGTTGCTAGTCATTTAAGAGAGTCTAATCATAAGCTAGAAAATTTATTGAGCCAAAAGACCTCTGAACTAGATGGTGTTTTTATTAATATTATAGACCCTTATGTGGTGATGGATTTATCATATAATGTGATAAGTATGAACCAGTCTGCAAAAAACTTCTTAGGGTTCGATAATAATAAAGAAGAGATCAATCTTTGGAAACTGGTACATAAAGATTACATGGAATATACCATGGAATCTTTTAGTAGCCTGCGAGAAGTTGGTATGCTTAAAAATTATAGAGCCAAAATTTTAATTAAAGGCGGTGCTGAAAAGTGGGTCGAAATTAATGCTGGTTTGGTTTTTGATAAAGATAAAAAACCGATTGCTGCACAAGGTATAGTAAGGGACATTACCCAAGAAATGGAAGTTAGGGAGTTATTGTCGGAACAAAAGCGCCAATTAGATATTATCGTTAATAGTTCACCTTTAGGTATCATTTTAGCAGATGTAAATAGTATTATTAAGGTCAATCATACCATGACTTCATTGTTAGGATATTCCTATGATAAGTTTATGAACATGAACGTTAAGGATTTTACCGATGCAGAAAGTTTAGAAGAAGCCGACAAGCTTTTAGCAAAACTTAATAACGGTGAAATAGATAAATATAATATTCACCAGAGATTTATTAAAAGTAATGGGGAGCAATTGATGGTGAAGCTATCTGTGAGTGCAGTTAGGAATATCTATAAAGAAATCAGCTATATCGTAATGATGGTTGAAGATATCACCAAGCAAGTCGAGGCAGAAGAGCGTTTAAAAGCAGAAAGGGAAAAGTATAGTGGTATCATTGCCAATATGAACCTTGGTTTATTAGAAGCGAATCGAGAAGGTGTAATTCAATTGGTAAACCAAAGCTTTTGTGATATGATCGGCTTTGAAGAAGGCGAATTGCTTCATACAGATGCTAAATCTTTTGTAAGTTTTGAAGATAAAAATAAGGTTGCCGAACATATTAAGACCCGTGCAAATGGGAAATCAGACTCTTATGAAGTGCAAGTAATTACAAAATCTGGAGAAAAAAGGTACTGGATGATTAGTGTTGCACCACGTTATAGTAAAGATCATGAGGTAATTGGATCTATTGGTATTACCATGGATATTACAGAGCAAAAAACACTAGAACTTCAAAAAGAACAATTAGTAAAAGATCTAGAGAACAGTAACCAAGGTTTACAAGAGTACGCGCACATAGTTTCCCATGATCTTAAATCGCCGCTTAGAAGTATAAGTGCATTGGCAACTTGGTTAAGTGACGATTATAAAGATGTGTTAGATGAAGGTGGTAAACAGAATCTTGAATTGATGCAGGAGAAAGTCGCCTCTATGGATAAATTGATCCACGGTATTCTAGAATATTCTACAGCTAATAGTTCAGCTTTAGATGACTCTAAAGTAGATTTAAATGGGGTAATATCAGATATTGGAGAAACCATATTTATTCCTGAGCACGTAAAATTAGTCGTGCCTGAAACGCTACCTGCCATTATGGCAGATAGAATTAAGGTGCATCAAGTTTTTCAAAATATTATTGGTAATGCCGTTGTGCATATTGAAAGAGAGGTAGGGCTGGTTGAAGTGCTATTTAAAGATGATGGCGAATTTTGGCAATTTACTATTAGAGATAATGGTGTTGGTATCCCAGAAGAGTATCATAAGAAGATATTCGACATCTTTCAATCCATCGGTAATAATGAACGATCAACGGGTATTGGACTATCTATCGTTAAAAAGATTATTGACCGTTACCAAGGTAAGGTTTGGGTAGATAGTGTTGTTGGTGAAGGAACCCAATTCCATTTTACAATTAAAAAAGACCACAATTAATAACGCTTCATATGAAAATAGTTCAAGCAATAAAAAAGGCTAATGAGTCTTTTGTACTTCAAAGCACCACAAAATTAAAAGAGCCATTAGTATTGGTTTTTGGTAATAGATATCTATTGGAAAGTGAACATATTTTTAATGAAGTAAGAGAGCTTTTTCCTGATGGGCATATCGTTTTTGGTACTACATCTGGAGAAATTATTGAGGATAAAGTATTAGAAGGCACGGTAGTATTGACAGCTATTGAATTTGAAAAAAGTGCTATTGTTGTAAAACGATGCAATGTAGCCGATTATAATAATGATGATAAAAAAATGGGAATGAGATTGAAATCTCAGTTTCCAAAAGAGAATTTAAAGCATTTGTTCGTTATTTCTGAAGGAAGTACGGTAAATGGTAGTGCACTAATCGAAGGTGTTGAACACGTAGAAAATACAAGTTTTGGTTTATCTGGTGGATTATGTGGCGATGATGATCGTTTTGAACGTACCCTTGCATCTTATAACGAAAACCCAAAAGAGGGTGAAATTGTCGCCATAGGTTTTTATGGCGATACCTTAGAAATTTCTAGTGCCAATTACGGAGGGTGGACCACCTTTGGGCCAGAACGTATTATTACAAAGTCTAAGGGAAATGTTCTCTTCGAGCTTGATGATAAACCCGCATTAGACCTTTATAAAACCTATTTAGGTGAGAAAGCTGATGAACTACCAAAGTCTGCATTGCTTTATCCATTAAGTGTAAAAGCAACAGAAGACTCAGATCCTTTGGTACGAACTATTTTGAATATAGATGAAAAAGAAAATACGATGACACTTGCAGGAGATGTACCTGAAGGGGCTAGAGTGCAATTAATGATGTCGTCGGTAGATGATATAGTAAATGGAGCTTTTCATGCAGCAGAATTGGCTATGAAAGACAGAAAGAGCTCTCCTGAACTTGCTTTGTTAATTAGTTGTATTGGTAGAAAATTAGTGATGGACCAACGAACAGAAGAAGAATTAGAGGAAGTGAAGGCGGTAGTAGGGGATAACACAGTAATAAGTGGGTTTTATTCATATGGGGAAATGGCACCTTTTAGTGGGCAAGATAGTTGTAAATTGCACAATCAGACCATGACACTAACTTTATTCAGTGAATAATGCATTCTCTTTTAAAAAGACAAATACGAAAATACTTACCTGCTAAACTAAGGGAGCATCCAGAAATGGATGGTTTTTTAGAAGCTATAGAAAAATCATATGAGAATTATGATGATAAATTTTCTATGCTTCATAGAGCCTCTACCATTAGTTCTGACGAACTATTTGAGGCTAATAAAAAATTGCAAAAAGAAGCTTTACAGCAAAAAAGTATTTTGGTCTCTTTAGAAGATGCCATTCGAAGTTTAAGGAAGAATTTAAATGAAGATCAATCATTTGATATTGATTTTCAAGATGAGCTAAATACAGAAGAGCTTGCATCTTACATTAGCAGTTTAGCATTGAAGGTTTCCGAGATGACGAGTGAAAAAGATAAGTTGGTCACTAACCTAGAAAACCAGAACGAATCTTTAAATAATTATGCCCAAATGGTATCGCATGATTTAAGGTCGCCAATACGAAATATTAGTGCCTTGATGAATTGGATAATGGAAGATGAAAAAGATAATTTTTCTGAAGCAAGTAAGGAAAACTGCTCATTAGTATCTGACAATCTTACAAAAATGGATAAGTTGGTTACGGGTATACTCAACCATGCTACAATGGGTGAAACCAATGAGCAACGTATAACATTTCTTTTAGAGGATAGTTTAAGGGATATTGAAAAAACAATTTTTGTTCCTGACAACTTAACGTTTAAATATCCTGAGAATTTACCTAAAATGGAATTTGAGAAAGAACGGTTAGAACAATTGTTCATGAACCTGTTCTTAAATGCCATTACGGCTACAGAACATTTAGCAAATGGGGAAATTAAAATTGGTTATGAACCTGATGAGGTGTTTTGGAAGTTCAGTGTTTCAGATAATGGAAAGGGAATACCTAAAAAACACCAAGATGGCATATTCCAAATGTTTAAAAAATTAGAAACCAGTAATAACGCTACAGGTATCGGACTTGCAATTGTAAAGAAAATTACGGTTCTTTATGAAGGTAGTGTATGGTTGAAGTCTGAAGAAAATGTAGGAACTACATTTTTTATAACTTTAAAAAAGAATTTATGATAGAACAACCAAACCTACACTATGTTGACGAACTTGCAGGTGACGATGTTGAGTTCAGAGGTCAGTTCATAGAAATAATCAAAAACGAATTTCCCCTAGAAAAAGAAGAATATATTGGACACATTTCTAATGCCAGGTTCAAAGAAACTGCAGAAATTGTTCATAAATTGAAGCACAAATTTAATATTTTGGGCATGCAAAATTCTTATAAACTAGCCGTTGCCTATGAGATGGAATTGTTGGAAGGTAAGCACGATAGTAAATCTGAGTTTAATGAAGTTCTAGATACTATTGAAGAATATATTAAAACCATATAAATGAACTGTATTATTATTGATGATGAAGCAATGGCTAGGGCAATTGTAAAGCAACTGTGTTCAAAAGTTCCAGAGCTAGATGTCATTGAAGAATTTGATAATGCCATATCTGCCATTAAGTTTTTAAACCAGAACACTATCGATGTTATCTTTTTAGATATACATATGCCAGGATTTAGTGGTGTTGATTTTGTGCAGACCCTTAAAAACCCTCCCAAAGTGGTCATGACCACATCTGATACCGATTTTGCAATAGCAGCTTATGAATATGAGTGTATTGTTGATTATTTAGTGAAGCCAATTACATTAGAACGTTTTGAGAAAAGTATAGATAAAGTTAAAAACAGTCTTGCTCAAAAGCCACAGGCTCAGATGCCAGCATCTCAACAAAATTCTCCAGAGGGCGAAGACTTGTATATAAATATTGATAGAAGGTTGATAAAATTGAAGCTTAATGAAATTTTGGTCATTGAAGCTAAAGGAGATTATATTGATGTTAAAACAGAGAAAGAAGAACACAGGGTACATACTACCCTAAAGAAAATAAAGGAGAAATTACCAGAAAAGTTATTTCTTCAGATACACCGTTCTTACATTATCAACTTTACCAAAATTATTGATATTGAAGACAATAGTGTATTGATTGCCAAAAATGTTGTACCTATTAGTCGCTCTAATCGTCCAGAATTAATGAGGCGATTAAATTTGCTTTAAGGCTTAAGACAAGAAAATCTTTTTCACCAATTTTCGTGATAAATCTTTTTAAATATTTCTGCTAATTGAACTTTGTCAACTGGTTTGACTACATACCCAGTTAGCTCTTCAAAGTGCGAAGCTCTTTTAATATCACTATCGCGCATAGATGAACTTACCATATATATATTTATGTTGTTAATGATTTTTGATTTGAGTTTTTTAAACTCATTTAAAAACCCCCAACCATCTAAAAAGGGCATGTTAATGTCTAAAAATATGACCTCAGGTAACTCTATTTTTTCATTGGTACAGTTAGATATATACTCTACAGCTTGTTCACCATCTGTAAAAGTGCTTACTACCAATTCTTTTGATAATTGATGGATGGTTTTTTCCATTAAATATAAATACAATTCGTCGTCATCGACTAGCAAAATGTTTGGTTTCGTGTTCATTTTTCGAATATTAATTTAAATGTAGTTCCTTCTCCTACTTTACTATCTATTGTTATTGTTGCATTCAATGCTTCTAATTGAGATTTTACCAAGAATAATCCCATTCCTTTTCCAGAGATATTTCTATGGAATCTTTTATATAATTTAAAGACATTTTCACCATGTCTACTAAGGTTTAAGCCTATACCATTGTCTCTAACATATAGCACTTTTTGGTTGTTTTCCAGGGCAGATTCAAACTCAATGTATGAATCAACGTTATCTCTTTTATACTTTATCGAATTAGAAATAAAATTATGTACAATACTCTGCAAATAGAGTTTTGAATAGGTAATATGATTCCATCCCTTCAAGTCTAGCCGTACTTCAAAACCACTATTGTTCAACAGTGTTTCTGTAAATTCATGTTTCACCTCTTCTATTAGTTCTTCCAAATTTATGTCTGCTATTTTTATCTCTTTATTATCGAGAATAGATACATAGTCGTTGATGTCTTCAGTTAAATGAGTTATGCTTTTGGCAACATCATCAAGTTTAGGTAATAATTGATGTAATACCTCTGGGTTTTTCTCTTTCTGAATCATTTCTACAATTACAGACATACTAGTTACCGGTGAACGTAGATTGTGAGAAATCAAATAGTTGAAATCACTCAATTGCTTATTTCTAATTTCTAAGCTATTGTTCATTTCATTGACCATAACGTTATTCTCTTCTAACTTGTCTTTACTTCTGGTTAATAAAATGTTCTTACTTTCTAACTCTCTGTAGAAAAGTTCTTTTTCTATTTTCTTTTTTTGAAATACATAGCATAGCATAAGAAGACCTGCTATAGAAATGATATTAAATATCAACAGACTTCGAAATAAAGGTTGTAATTCGGCTTTTACTACTCTGGGAGGAACTTCCAAAGCCATAAGCAAATTAGACTGGGTTATTACTTCTGTAGGTAGGTTAGATTGAGAACCAAACGTAAATGTCGCTCCATTTAAATTAATGGATTGCTGCGTCCAAATATGACCATTTTCAACAAAAGTGCTGTCTCGAATATGAGTTATTGCTTTGGTGTTTAAAATACCGTCTATGTACCTATTTTTATTTTCAGATTCATAGGGTAAATCTTCTTCTATGGTACTTGCTGTTATAACTTTAAAATTCTCATCTAATAAATAAATATTTTTTTCTTCAACTTTGGCTTTTATTTGGTCTAGAATTTTTTTCATTTTAAAATTGATGACCACTAAACCAATTTGATTTTCATCAATATCAAAAATAGGAGCCACAGCTCTCATTACTGGTTTATGCGGTTTTTCAATTTTCCCATTTTCCTTATTTAAGCTTATTTGAGAAAGATATATTTGATTTTTTTTTAATTGTAACCCTGCTTGAACATAGGTATGTTGATTTTTATCTTGTAAAGGGTTAATAATAAGAGTATCGTTTCCTACCCGTTGGGCTCTAAAAAATTCTTTTCCTTCTAAATCTATAAAGCGAAATTGATCATAAATAGTTATATATTCAATAAGTTCTAGATATGCATTTAAGAAAGAAGAATGCTCTGCTAAAGGATCAAAATTCTTTGGATATTTTAAACTGGCCCAATATTGGGTATTACGTAAAAAAGAATAGTACTTTTCTTTAAAAGAATCTTTCTTCATCGTGTTTGCACGAATCTGACGCTCCATAATAGCATCAATTTGTTCTGCCTTTTGAGAGTGATATAAAAAAAGGGTAAGCGCAAAAAGTGGCACATAAAGGCCAATAAACAATTTTAAAACTCTCTTCCACATATAAGCACATTTATAGGCTCATTTCCAATAGTATTTCTAGTGCAGGGGATGCTTTCTGTTCTTACGCTAAATTAAGTAATTTTCTTACATTAATGATGGTATTAGCAAGGTTTTTAATAAGATTTATAGATTTTAATATAAGATGGAAATTTTTTGTAAGAATTTCTATTTTTGTAGTCCGCTAAATATCTTATCGAATAAAGATGTTTGAAACGGTATAAAAATTTGTAATTGAATATTGGATTCTGACTACTCTAAATCCAATTTTTTATAAAAAAGTGGTTTCTTTAGAAACAACCATTTAGCCTTTAAACCTATTTCGGTGAACTCAAAACCAGCAGCGGTCGCAGAGGCAATGTTGCTGTATTTACCATAAACGTTTAGACTAAAACGCTTAGAAAACTGATGTTGAACAGAAGCTTCTGCCCTAAATATATTTGTGTTAGGGTCATCTTCAACTTTTTGAATACCGGTAGCGGCACTTGCTATGTAGGTTGTTTTCTCAGATATTTTACCACGTACATCGGCAAAAAGTTCAACAGCCTGATATTTTTCAGGACTAAAATAAATGGTAGGTACTTGTTCTTTAAAAGTAATGTATTGGTAATTAATACCCATTTTTAAAGCTGGTTTTTTAAGTACGTTATAATATAGAGAAGTAAATAATAAATTTCTAATATTATCGTCACTTTGCTGTGTGTGCATTAATTGCGTATACCAACCAAAGTTAACATTAGTGCCTAAATTGTAATTTAAACCATAATGATTCTGAACAATTTCTTGTTCAATTAATTCGGCATTAAAACTTTGTACTTCTCTTTGATAACCAAGTGTTAGATTCTGTAATTTAAATGGTTGTAAATCTAATTTAACATCTAAAACAGGTTGTGTATAGGCGTCATCTGAAAACCTTGAATTGTTTAAGCCGAGTACCGTCTTTAAAATCGTTTTCGGAAAAATCTTATATTGTAAACCAACTAGTGCTACATGCGATGTCGCTTTATTGTCAGTAACCGTATTTTCTGTGGATCGAAAGAAGTAAGAAACTGTTGTTCTAAATTTGGTGGAGAAAGGTACGTCTATGGTAGTATTTGTATAAAAGGCGGTATTATTACCGTTATCAAAAGTGTAAGCGGCATGCTCTTCGATTGTTGGTGTATGCATTATATTCAACTTCTCAATAAAACCTTTGGCATCTTTTTGATTTTCATAAAATTTTAAAGTTTGATTGGCCATATTGTACGCTGGTATAATCTTATCTGATGCAAACAGGGCATTTGCTTTCCCTAAATTACCGTCAAAAGAAGCACTGTCGTTCACTAAAATTCTGTCATAACTTTCTACACTTGCTTTTGAATCACCAGTGTACAGCCCCAAAGTAGCTTTTAAGGCATGTATCCAATTTCTATTTGGAAAATGGGCTTCTAAACTATCTATTTTTTTACGGGCAGGTATAAATTTTTTATTCCAGATCAAGGCTTGTACGTAACGATCGTAAGTGTTTTCAGTAAGTGGTACGTCATCAATTTTATCCACTTTTACAGTTGCGCCTTTAGCAATAATTAGCGCCTCTTTGTCATTTTCATCTAAATGTTCTGCCAAAGCAATACCATTTAAAGCGGTAATGGAATCTTTTGGAGTGGTGGCATACCTAACATACATGTTCTTTGCTTTGTCTGCCTGTTTTGTAATTAGATAAAGATTAGCCAAGTTGATGAGTACATCTTTATCTTCAGGGAAATCTTCAAATATTTTTTTAAGTATCTGCTCTCCCTTACCATACTGTTGGTTATTTACATAGGCATTGGCATAACCTAACCTCATAAATTTTCTGGAGACTTTTGCACTTTCATTATCTGGCTGTAATGCTATCGCTTTTTCAACCCAGCTTAAGGCAGATTTATATTCTTTTAAATTACTCAATGTATTTGCATAAC
The DNA here is from genome assembly GCF_045063735.1 of Maribacter sp. Asnod1-A12. NCBI lineage: Bacteria > Pseudomonadati > Bacteroidota > Flavobacteriia > Flavobacteriales > Flavobacteriaceae > Maribacter > Maribacter sp. Asnod1-A12. The sequence goes on along the minus strand of NZ_JBEFNZ010000006.1, from coordinate 36,229 downwards.
CTAATACGGCACCAAATTTAGTAGGGAATTTTTCAACTAAATCTGCGTACAAGGGTTTAGCCTGTTCATATTCTTTAGCCCATAAAAAAGATTCATTGTAGTTGATCAATATCTCAAAATCGCCAGGGTAATCTTCTAAAAGGTCAGAAAAAAGACCTGTTGCCTTTTTGGGTTCTCCACTTAGTCCAACAGCTCGTCCATAACAAAGTAACGCAGTTTTATTATTAGGGTCGGTTTTAAGGTATTCACCAAAAAAAAGTTCAGCTTCTTGAAAATCACCTTTCTCCAATAAACCAAAGCCTTTGGTCATATCAGACTGTGCTCTTAGAAAGCTAGAGGTTATAAGAATAAGAAATACTACTTTACGAATCATTTAAAAGTCAGATTAATACTACAAATACCTAACGGTAATTATTGAAATTTATTAGTCCATTTCAATATTGTAAGAATAAAATAGTACCCTCTATTATAAATAGGGGATAACAGCATTGAAAGAAGGTGACTGTGTTTGTGCTTAAACGCTTTATTGTAAAATGATATCATTTCTGCAAATTTGGTTAGAATCAGGAAGGTATTTATTTTAAAAATATTCGAATAGATATATTGTCATTTAGGGCTGAGAATGGTTTTATGAAATTACCAATCTTTTAATTTTATGTTATTCTTACCTTAGTTAGTTATGATAATATTGAATGTAAGTACCTGATGTTCATGTTTGTAAATACTTCTGGTTTAGTTAAACGAGCTATTGTTCCCATTCGTCTACAGTAACGCTTCATCCACCCAAAATAGCCCCAATAACCTTTGTCTTAGTTGGATATTTGTATCAGAATTAACCCAAGGGAATTTAAAACTTAACCTATGAAACTTGCAATTGTAACCGCTTATCCGCCAAGTAAAGTGACATTGACCGAATACGGCTATCACTTAGTAAGACATTTTAGACTTCAAAAAGAAGTAACGGAAATTGTTTTAATTACTGACAAGACCGAGGGTGCTAAGGATCTTGCTTTTAATGAAGAAGGATGTAAGATTACTGTAAAAGAATGCTGGAATTTTAATGATTACAAAAACATATTCAAGATTAACCGTGTTATTAAAGAAACAAAACCCGATGCTGTCCTTTTCAATCTTCAGTTTTTAAAATTCGGAGATAAAAAAATACTTGCTGCAATGGGGTTAATGGTACCACTAATATGCAAATTAAAAGGTATACCTACTATATCATTGCTACATAATATTTTAGAGCAAGTAGATTTGGAGAATGCTGGTATTACTTCTAATAAGCTAATGCAGAAGGTTTATAATGGTATTGGAAATGTATTAACAAGATTTGTTTTGGCTTCCGATGTTGTTGCGGTTACCATTAGTAAATACCAAACCATATTAGAACAAAAATATCAATCTAGAAATGTAGCCTTAATTCCACATGGTTCTTTTGAAACTCCACTAGAGCCTGATTTTACATTACCCGCTGGACCAAAAAAAGTAATGGCTTTTGGAAAATTCGGTACTTATAAAAAGGTAGATATTTTGATTGAAGCGGTAGAGCTGATTAGACAACGTACCAAACAGGACATTGAAATTGTAATTGCCGGTACAGATAGTCCTAATACCCCAGGGTATTTAGATAGTATGAAAAATAAATATGCAAATGTTGATCAATTACTTTTTACAGGTTATGTAGCTGAAGAAGATGTTCCTGTACTATTTGGTGAAAGCGCGGTTGTTGTTTTTCCTTATACATCTACCACAGGCAGTTCTGGTGTATTGCACCAAGCAGGTAGTTATGGTAAAGCTGTTGCATTACCAGATTTAGGAGATCTTAGCATTCTGGTTAAAGAGAAAGGTTATAAAGGCGAATTTTTTGAGCCTGAAAGTGTCGAATCTTTGGCAGACGCCATTGAGAATATTCTTGAACATGACTCGTATAGAAAGTATTTGGCCAAAGAAAATTATAAAGCGGCTTGTTCACTACCCATGTCAGCAATTACAAAAATGTATGTTGAATACTTTAAAGCTTTGCAGTTAGCAAAATCTAAAGGTTTTACGTTAGATGTACCTTTAGTAGAAAAAGAAATAATGTCTTAAGTTTTTGGTTAGGTTTAGTGTAAAGGGGGTAGTGTGGTTAGCTACCCTCTTTTTTTTTGTAAAAATTTCAAAACTCCATATAATTTAGATGTTAGATTTCTTAAGTGAAATTCCTACAATAAGAAAAAATTTTATTTTTTCTTATTTATGTTATTAATCAGTTGATTACGATAATTGTAGTAAAAATTTTTTTCTGATTATTTTGTAAAACTTACAATTTTTTTAAAATATTACGTTATATGTAAGTTAAATCTTACCTAATAAAAAACATGAAAATACTAACTATTGACGATCAGCAACTTATATTACTGTCTGTTGAAAAACGACTTACCGAATTAGGCTATGATGTAAAGACTGCTGATTCTGGATTAAAAGGAATAGAATTATATGATTCTTTTGAGCCAGATTTAGTTCTGGTAGATATTAATATGCCCGATATTTCTGGGTTAGAGGTCGTACGACATATTAAAAGTGGTGACCGAAATAATACACCGGTTTTAGTGATGTCAGGAAATACCGAAGAAGCTATTATTATGGATGGCTTTACCTTGGGTATTGATGACTATATGAAGAAACCCGTGAGTTTATCTGAAATGTCCGCTCGTATAAAAAGACTTATTGGTGCTCCAGTTATTGAAATGAAGATAGAACCCACCAGCAGTGGTCGAATGTTACAAAAAAACTGTGTTGGTGTAGTTATACCTTGTTATAATGAAGAAGAACGTCTTTTAGGTAAAGAGTTCAGAGATTTTGCACATAGTAATCTGGGCTACCACCTATGTTTTGTAAACGATGGTAGTACAGATAAAACTCTTGAAGTATTAGAAGAGTTGAAAAAAGGGAACGAAAGCAATATTAGTATATATGATTGTGAGAAAAATGGAGGTAAAGCAGAGGCGGTTCGTCTAGGTATGCTACATATGGCTAAAGACACACAATTAGATTATATAGGCTTTTTAGATGCTGACCTCTCTACCGATTTTAGAGATTTTGATGATTTGGTAGAAACGCTTGATAAGTCAAATTTTAAGATCGTTAGTGGTTCAAGAATGAGTAGAATGGGTGCCGATATCACCAAAGAGTCTGCTCGTAAGATTATTAGTATGACTATTAATTTAATCATTAGAACTATTTTACGAATGCCTTTTAATGACACACAGTGTGGCGCCAAAGTAATGGACCGCTCTGTAGTACCATTACTCTTCAACAAACCTTTTATTACCAAGTGGTTGTTCGATGTTGAGATGTTTATTCGTATGAGAAAACATTATGGTAAAAATGAAGCGATTAAGCTCATTTGTGAACAGCCTCTTAAAAGATGGATACACGCTGATGGATCTAAACTATCCATGAAAGATTCAGTGAAAATTGTTGGTCAACTTGCTAAAATTGCGGTTGTATATAGATAATAACACCTCATAACCACCAAAAACTACCCTATCAAAATGACAGCAATTAAACTAGCTTTAAAGCGAATCTCCTCTAAACAATTGTTTATGGGTAGTGCTTTGCTTGTAAATGGCGGAAATTACCTTTACAATCTACTGCTAGGTAGGTTGTTAGGTCCAGAAGCCTTTGCAGATGCTGCATTATTGGTCACTTTGCTATTAGTACTTTCTTTTGTTGGTATGACATTTCAATTGGCGACTACAAAATTTGCGGTTTTATTTACAGATTATACGTGGGTCGCTTTTAAGAATACCATGTATAGGTATGCATTGATATTTGGTGTATTTACAGGTATTCTTGTGCTCATTTTTTCCAAGAATCTTCAAGAACTGTTCAATACCCAAAATCATTATATGTTTATGATTTTTGCGGTTGCTATACCTTTGTACTTTGTTATGAGTGTAAATAGAGGAAGATTTCAAGGTGGGCATGATTTTGGAAAATTGGCAGGTACTTACCAAACGGAAATGTGGAGTAGACTACTGCTTACTTTTGCCCTTTTGCTTTTGGTGCCTTTTGAACCGGGTATTTTAATTGCAACTGGTATCGCACTTTCTTTTGTGTTCGGACTTTTTCCGTCAGATTTTAAAGGTGTTCAGGTATTTTCTAAAGATAAGTTAGCCGCGGTAGATTTAAAGCAGGTTTGGATATTCATTGGTCTTACTGCTGGTTATGAACTTACCCAGATCATAATAAACAATAGTGACATTTTATTGGTCAAGCATTACTTTGATGATAAACAAGCTGGCTTGTATTCATCATTGGCATTGATAGGTAGGGTAGTGTACTTTGTGGCTTGGATGTTTGTAATGCTATTAATGCCAACAGTCATTCAGAAACAAAAAGATGGCGAGCCAACGGCTCCGGTGCTGTTTAAGTATGTATTCTTTATTGGTGGCTTGTCTACCTTTATTGTATTTGTGTGTTTTCTTTTTCCGAACTTGATTATCACCTTAATGTTCGGTGATGCTTATTTGTCTATTGCACATTTGTTATGGAAGTATGCCTTAGCAACTTCATTATTTGCAGTATCTAATATATTCGCTTACTACTTTTTATCATTAAATCAATTCTCGCCCGTAATACTATCTGGATTGTTAGGCTTCTCTCAAGTTGCTTTGATCATGCTATATCATGATAACCTAGAAACGGTAGTTCATATGCAAATCATTGCTATGGTCATTTTACTGGTAGCTCAACTACTGTTTTTTATCATCAAGAATAAAGCGGATTCTAAAGTCATTAAAGAATAAAAGAATCAAAAAGGGATTGGTCCCCAATAAAAAAAGTCCTGTTTAATAAAATATAACTCAAATGAAATTAGCAATTGTAACCGCATACCCACCTAGTAAAGTAACCTTAACAGAATATGGTTATTATTTGGTAAAGCATTTTAGACTACAAGAAGAGGTGACAGAATTAATTTTGATCACCGATAGAACTGACGGACCTAAAGATTTAAATTTTGAGGGCGAAGGCTGTAAGATTACAGTGAAAGAATGTTGGAGTTTTAATAGTTATAGTAATATTTTCAGCATCAATAAAACCATATCTAAGGTGAAACCAGATGCGGTTTTATTTAATCTTCAGTTTTTAAAATTCGGAGATAAAAAAATACCGGCTGCAATGGGCTTAATGCTTCCTTTTATATGTAAAACCAAGGGTATACCAACTATTTCATTATTACATAATATTCTTGAACAGGTAGATTTAGAGAATGCAGGTTTTACCAATAATAAAATACTACAAAGTATCTATAATTTTATTGGTACTACGTTGACGAAGTTTGTTTTAGCTTCAGATGTTCTTGCGGTTACCATAAGTAAATATGTAACTACATTAGAAGATAAGTATAAGGTTAAGAACGTAGCTTTAATTCCGCATGGTGCATTTGAAACTCCTCCAGAGCCAGATTTTAAACTTCCTGCAGGTCCAAAACAGGTAATGGCTTTTGGTAAGTTTGGTACATACAAAAAAGTTGAAATTCTTATTGAGGCGGTAGAAGAGATCAGGTCGAGAACCAATGAAGATATTGCAATTGTTATTGCTGGTACAGATAGCCCTAATACACCTGGCTATTTAGATGAAATGAAACAAAAATATAGTCATGTTCCTCAAGTGAGATTTACAGGTTATGTAGCAGAGGAAGATGTTCCAAAGATATTTGGAGATAGTGCAGTAACTGTTTTTCCATATACGTCAACAACTGGTAGTTCAGGAGTTTTACACCAAGCTGGTAGTTATGGTAATGCCGTTGCTTTGCCAGATTTAGGCGATTTAAGTGTATTGGTTAAGGAAGAAGGTTATGTAGGTGAATTTTTTGATGCTCATGATACGTCATCTCTGGCTAATGCCATTGAAAAGATTATTACAGATGATTCATATAGAATTCAGTTGGCAAAACAAAATTATAAAGCGGCATGTTCATTACCAATGTCTGCTATTACACAGATGTATATAGACTACTTTAAGGCTATACAGAAATCTAAAGAAACAGGTTTCAATATAGACATATCAACTGTGGAGAAGAAATTGGTTCATTAAGAATCGATATGGTTAGTATTTGAAGGCTGGTGTGGTAACCAGCCTTTTTTTTGTACCTAAATTTTATCTTATTTATTCTTTATAGCTAGTTCATAGTAAGATGGCTTTTTATTACCTAAAGAATCCAAGCAACCAAAGAAGTGTTGCTTTTTTGTTCTCCAAGGTAGGCTACCGGCAACGGAGCTTGGTACTTTTTCAAAGTCATAAAGTGTCCAGAATAAAAAGGGAATGTTCCCATCTTCTAAATACCCTTGCATTTCTTTATAATAAGCGGCTTGTTTTTCGTCCGAGCCTGAAAATAAGCTCCACATACCATCATAAGAAGAGTCTCCGTATTCCTGTAAAACAATAGGTTTATTTGGAGTTAAATACCTTAATACCTTATAAGATTCTAAAAAGTACTGTGGCTTTTTGTAATAGTGAAATGAAATAAAATCAACTTCTTTAGATAGATTCAAGGCAGCCTCTGGGTTAGACCAACCAATGGTTATTGGGTTTTTAGTATCCCAATTTCTAATTTCTAAAATCAATTGATTTAGCCACTGTATTACATTATCCTTACCACGGGAATCAAAATCTAGATCGGGTTCGTTTTTTATATCCCACCCTAAGAGCGCTGGGTGGTCCTTTACTGCATTTACAATGGCTTCTGCATGTCTGTGTGTCAATGTCCAATTAGATATATCGTAATCACCATAAAAATCGAATAGGGTTATGAGGACATCCAACTTATTATCTTCTGCTTTATCTAAAAGTTTCTTTAAAAGTTCCAACTTTTTGGCATCGACCCTATTTTTTCCAAAATCTTCATATTGAATAAATACACGAATTGTATTTAATCCCATTTCACTAATAATTTGAAAATCATCATTGATTATGGTATCGTTAAAACGCTTTCCAAAAGTGTCCCAAGGGGAGTCTTTTGGATAATAGTTTAGACCTCTTTGCTGTTTTATTTTTTCAAGTTTAGCCTGTATGTTTTTCTTTTCTACATTAGAAGTGTCAATTGGGTTTGGTATCTCTTTTAAGTGCCTAATTCGCCAAAATCCGTCCTCTAAGAGCATCATTACTTGGTAACTAGTAGTGTCTTTTTCTTTAAAAAGGAGGGTTTCACCTTCATAGGTTTCTTGGTACTCCTCTACATTATAGTCTTTAAACACCACCATAGTGCCATCTGCCGTGTAAAAATCTAATGCGGGATTATGGTTTAGGGTAGTGCGCTTGTACCAATGGTTATTCTTTACATTCAAATCAATATTATCATATAATCTAACCCGTGCACTGTCAGTATAAAAATCTTCTATACCGTAACGGTCATTTTTCTTGAATGCAATATTTCTAACATGCCATGCATTCATATAATCATTGGTAATCTCTCCTAATGCTTGCTCTTCCATTGGTCGCCCTGGATTGTCAATATTTAACCAGTTAAGATTTGGCTTATAGACATCATCCATAGGCACTTCTAAATGGAGCATAGAGGTTTTATCTGCACCGGTATTCATAAATGCCCAGGCAGCTCCTATACCATATAGAATAAGTCCGTTGATAGCCAAAAAGGTGACTATTAACACAGTTCTGTATAATGTTTTATTTAACTGTATCGCCATGTATATTCTTTGTAAATTCTTTAGTGATCCCTGCAGCGGTCAATTTTAATATATAGTCGCCCTCTTCAAGAAAATGCTCGCCTAAGAAAATATTGGATACTCCGTTTTTAGATGTAGTTTTTTTGGTGTCTATAAATTCTCCATTGGCATCGTATATGTCTAATTGTAATAGTAATCCGTCAGGAATCAGTTGTTTCATAAAACTTTCAAACGGACCAACATCAATATTTCTATTTCCTTTAGAAAAATGTACGGCGTAGTCTTTTATCGCAGATTGGAATTCAAATTTTGTGGTATTACTTTCAGCGGCTCCTGTTACAAAAGCTTGTACCTCCCATATGGCAGCTTTGTCCGGGTGTAAGGTTTTAGCTTCTGCTACACCGTTAATAGTGGTGCCAATGGTATATAAATATTGGTCTTTTTCATTTTTGATTACAAAAGTTACCAGTGTGCCATTTGTAACTGTATTGCCAAACTCATCTTTTATAATATCTGATATAAAGGTTACAATTTGGTTGCCATCAGCAAAATTATGGGCACTAGAACTGCTAATTGAAAAGTTGACTGCATTTGCAGGGTATACAATGGTTGCCAATTCTTTAGAGGTGGTGCCATTACATTCTGATGTTACTAATATTCTACCGGATTTTAAGGTAGAGGCTACATTATACCATGCAATAAAGCTTTCTGTCGTTATTTGTAATTCATCAATATTTTCTAAAAATTGATATTTAACGGTAACCTCTGTGCCGTCATCCAAAGGATTGTCATAAGCATCTGTAGGTGAGATGGTCAACATAGAGAAATCATTTCTACCTGCTGTTACACTACGGGGACCAAAATATGATTCTACATACGTAGCCTTTGGTGCATTTGTGGCAATAGTATGCGTGCCTTCTTCCAACACCTCGCCATTTAAAACCAATTTCCAATTGAAAGGACCGGCAATTCTAGTAAAGTTTTTAGGAATGCTAAATTCAATGTTATCCGTTTCTTTTTCGTTGGAGTCTAGTAACACACTACCATAAGCATTTTTAACATGTAATTTATAGGTTTCATTGGGGGATTCTGTTTTGAAGGATATGTTGATAGTATCACCTGCAATACTATTTTTTACTTGCGATAGTAGCTCAGTTTGGGGTATATAGGTTTCCTTGGGCTGTTCTTCTTTTTTTTCTGAACAACCAAATAGTACAAGACTTAAAAGTAGTATAATGGTGTTGCGCATACTATTTTGGATTACCTATATAACTGTTGATCTCAAATTTTATAAACTCATATCCTTTTCCTTTAAAGGGTTGGGTTTGCTGTTTGCCGTGTACCAACTTTCTATTAGGGAATAATTTATCGGCAATTGCCTTATTGGGTGAGCCATTAACAAAGCAGTTTTCTAAACTACTGCTAATTACTTCTAAGCTATCTAGTTCTAATGGTTTATAATTAAAGAATTGCTTACGTTGAATTCTAACCCCTTCGGTTACAAACTTATGATCTACCCAAAGTAGTTCGCTATTTTCATCGTAATAAGATATAATCAATTGCGGAATGGTTACTTCTTGCACGCCTGAATTAAACAAAACACCATTAAAACCTTGTTCCGTGTATTCTAAGTCTTGCAAAGCAACATGCTTATATAAATCTGTGTTTGCAGTATTACCCGCAGATTGTAGGTTGAATTTTGTGGGTTGTTGTTCAAAGCTTACAGGGGTAAATTGGTCAGGATCAAACGTTGGTGGTAGGGTGTCTTTTGTAGACGACCATGCTATGCCTTCAAAGTTAATTTTAAAGGTCGTTGTTTCTTTTGGCATCAACTTATGTTTTATCTGATGCTTGGCATTGTAATTCGCTAATTCCTTATTATCATCATTATATAACGTGGCTTTAATTACAATATCTGCTGGGGTATTATCAACATTTTGTAACTCACCAATTATACTATACTGTCCTTTGTATTTGACCAATTTAGCCGATAGAATTTCTAGAACAGGTTGTTTTAGCACATCTTCATGATAGGTTTCTTGGGTGGTGATTTTTCGTCTACCATGATTATAATAGGTGGTGCCATTGGCAGTAAATAGTTGATCTGGTGGTATGTCATTATCGACCTTTAATGATTTTACGTACCACTTATTCTTTCGTTTTACCAGTTCATAAAATTCATTGTTGAATACATTCTCCAAAGGGGTGATCCAACGTGTAGCAACTTTTGCCTTTGCGCTATTTTCTGTTTCATCATAAATTTCTATGCCTAAGGAATCTAATTTTGCATACGAGCTTAAAATACCATCTGTAACCGAAACCTCTAGCATATACTGGGCAATATCAATATTTTCCTCAGGGTCAATGTAGGAGTGCGCCCTGGAAAACTCCTTGAAATCTAATGCGTCATAGTAAGATTCCACCACATTATTGGGTGAAAGCTGGGTAACGTTTTTTACATAAAAAATATACATGCCATACCCCATACATACCAGCACAAGTAATGCCCACCAGTGCGAAAAGGTCAATAGTTTTGATGGAAATTTATTATATGGTAGTTCTAATTTCATGAATGAATGAACCGGTACTTTTCTAGACTTTAACAACCGGACCCATATCATCTGAATATTGACAAAAATGGAGATGAGTACGGTTGATAGCGGAATGATACCCCACATAATTTTCATTATAGTGGGTACATCTTGCTTAGGCATTATTTGCGGTATGGGTGCCACGTTTAGCTTTTCCCAAACCATAATTCCGTTTTCTAGTTGCTGCAGTCGTTGCCAGCCACAGTAGTATAGAATGGGGTCATAGAACTTATCGTTAGAGAATATATATTTTAAATTATATTTTTCTGGTACGGTCAAGAACTGTTGTAATGAACCAATACCTTCAACACCTCTAAATTTAGAGTTTTCTATACGTTCTATTGCCCTTGTTGTTAGTTCTGGTAATCGGCGTGCGGAGTGATAATTCCCATCAACGGTCATTGCCCTAGTCTGTGCAGAAAGCCATGCCATTTGATCGCCAAAACCTAAAGGTAAATATCGCCAAGAGTCATGTGAATCTGCCCCAAGAAAGTTAACAATAGGCAGCATTTTTATTTTAGCGGGTTGTGAGGGTCTAAAGTAACCAAGCGTCATGGTAAATATTACCATAAACAACATACCACCAGCAATTAAGCCACCTAGTACTCTATGATATACGCCACCAAATTTTTCTTGAATTAAGGTTTTTAGATCACCTTCCACCATCCGGTATGCAAACTCTGCGAATAGGGGAAGCGCCATAATTGTCGCCCACAATGTGAATCTATCTAGAGTAAGAATATTAAAGGCCATTTCCCCTAACATCATACGTGGTATCGGGGTTGTACCACCTGTACCTAGTATTGTCAATAGTGCGAAAGATAATCCGAAGAATACATATCTTTTACTAAAATATCGGTAAAAAAAATAGGGTAGAATAAATAGAAAAACACCCCAGGGAATGATGAAAAATACAAGTCCTGATGAAGTTATTTCCAAAAAGTTATCTCGCGAACCATGCGGAATCGCAACTTGGGTAATGGGGTTTCTTTTAGAATTGTACCAGTAGGGGAAAATACAGAATACAAGTAAAAATATTGCCGTACCGCCAAACTTGGCAATACGCCAAAAATGCTGTAATGTGGTACCCCAGAAGACCTTAAATGTTAGAGCTTTGTAAGATGCTACTTTTTCTCTAGCAGCATCCATTACCGCCATACCCATTAATGGAGCGATAAAAAATACCATCCCAAAAAGGGGAGTTACATGGTGAGATGTAACGGTTACCGCAAGCATAGTCGCCGAAGTAATAAAGTAGCGTGTTTTACCAGTTTTGATCCATAAATATATTTCGGTCATGGAATGAAGCAAAATGGATAGTGCCGATATACTGGGTAATTGTCCAAAAATATGAAGGGTCTCAACGAATGTTGAAGAGAAAACAGCCATTACAGCGCCGTAACCTGCTATTCTTCTACTACCGGTCATAAGCAGGGTATACCTATAGGCACCGGTAATAAATAGAACTATGGCTATTAACGCAACAGTATACATGCCAAATTTTAGTCCACCGATGTAAGAGAGTATACCTATGAGTTGATGTACCAATGGTGGATACGACTGTACCGTAAAACCAGTATACCATCTATATTCCCAAGGATCAAACCAACTACTGGCATAATGATCAGCAAAAAATAAATGAATTAATGCGTCATAAGTAGATTCTAAGGTGAAGAAAATCGCAGAACCATGAAAAGCGAGCCCTACAATTAAAGCTAGTATTAAGAGGGTGTTGGTTTTTTTTTTCAAAGGTTAGATTAGAATCAAATTCTACATAAAGGTATTAAATATATAAGATGATGATTACAATTAAAAGGGAATACTTTGAATTTTAATAATAGATTACCTACAATATTATTAGCGATTTTTTAAAAATTAATAAAAATTGAGGCTGTTTGTTTTTAAAGTTGTAGTAGTCGAATATTATAAACCACTCGTCCACAGCAAATAACCACCCACCTTATTTAGATAAAATCTTGAGTTTTGTCAAGTAAATTTGTTGGGGTAAACTATAAAGTAACCAAAACTTAACTTATGAAAATTCTAGCCATAGATGACCAAAAACTTATTCTTCTTTCTGTAGAAAAACGATTAACAGAAATAGGTTATGAAGTTAAAACGGCCACTTCAATTGAAACGGGGATAAAACTATATGATTCTTTTAAACCAGATTTGGTATTGTTGGATATGAATATGCCAGAGATGTCTGGATCTGAAATGGTGTCTTGTACCGGAACAGAAGTAGTAAAATATATTCGAGTTTTTATGAAAAAAAATACTCCGATCCTTGTAATGTCTGGAAATACAGATGAGTCGCTTATCATGCAGAATTTTGATTTAGGTGTTAATGATTACATGAAAAAACCAATTAGCCTAGATGAAATGGCGGCTAGAATAAAAAGAATTATCGGTATACCTGCTAGTAAAGGGATGACAAGAACGGTTTTGTCAGATACTCGAATTTTACAGAAAAATTGTGTTGGTGTGGTAATACCCTGCTATAATGAAGAAGAGCGACTTTCAAGCGAAGAGTTTAAGAATTTTGCCCACAAAAACTTAGGTTATCACCTTTGTTTCGTTAATGACGGTAGTAATGACAACACATTGGCGGTATTAGAAAAGTTAAAACAAGAAAACCCTGCGAATATTAGTATTTATAATTGCAAGCAAAATGGTGGAAAAGCAGAGGCCGTTAGACAAGGAATTTTACATTTGGTGAAAGATGAGCAACTTGATTATATTGGCTTTTTAGACGCAGATCTATCAACAGATTTCAGGGATTTCGATGATTTGGTAAAAACAATCGAAAGTTCTGACTTTAAAATAGTAAGTGGTTCTCGAATATCAAGAATGGGAGCTAACATTACGAAAGAATCGGCACGTAAGATTATTAGTTTGACGATTAATCTTATCATTCAAACTATTTTAGGTATGCCTTTTAAGGATACCCAATGTGGTGCAAAAGTTATGGATCGTGAGATTGCCTCTCAAATGTTCAAAAAGAAATTCGTTACTAAATGGTTGTTTGATGTGGAGCTATTTATGAGAATGAAGAAATATTTTGGTAAAACTGAAGTAAAGAATATGATTTGCGAACAACCTCTGAAAAGATGGATACATGCAGATGGCTCTAAATTATCTATGAAAGATTCCGTTAAAATTGTTGGTCAATTAGCTCAAATCGCGGTGCATTATAGATAAATTCTTTTAAAATTAAGAATTACCATTTCAAGTTTACAAAAGTGCTGAGATTTAGTTATATCGGCACTTTTTGTTTTTATAGTGCTCAATTCTTCTTACTGCCAAAGCGTATCTTTGCGATATATAAAACAGGTGTTGAGCAAAATTCAAAAATATATTTCTGGTTCTTTTAAAGAGCTCTTACAATATTTGGGTAGTACCAATTTTTCAAAGTCGGTACTTACCGTAATTGCTGTAATTACACCTTTGTCGATTGGTATAACTACCGGATTTGCTGAAATTGGTGTAGCCGTTTGTTTTGGGGCTTTTTGGTGTAACCCCAGTGATGTCAATGGTAGTCAGAAGCATAAAATTTACGGTATACTTTTCTCGGCAGCTTTAGTAATGGTCGTAAGCTTTATTGGGGGTTATTTACACTATTCTACTTGGTTTTCTCTTATAATTTTAGGTGTTGTTAGTTTTGGCATTTCTTTAATTTCTTCTTATGGTTTTAGGGCGTCGCTTATAAGTTTTTCTGGACTCTTAGCTTTGGTCTTAAGTTTCGCCCACATTCCAGATAAATTAAATGTTTATGAACACGCATTGCTGGTCGGGCTTGGTGGACTCTGGTATTTGACTTTATCACTCTTGTGGTTCAAAATAAACCCTAAAGGGCAGACCGAAGAAGTTTTATACAATACCATAGGTAATACTGGTAAATTGTTGAAAAAGAGAGGAAAGCTGATTAATAAAAAAGCTAATAGAAAAAAATTGCAACAAGCACTTTTTTTAATACAAAGTGAACTAACAGATCAACATGAAACCCTTCGTGAAATTCTTATTCATTCTCGTAAGAATACGGGTAGATCAACCTATAATGGAAAACGAGTATTGGTATTAGGCCAATTGATAGAAATGTTAGAAACTGCAGGTGCCAACCCGGTAAATTACACGAAGATGGATGAGCAGTTTACAAGGTATCCAGAATTTACCAGGCTTTTTCAAAATACGGTTTTTGAGATGGCAATTCAACTTCGATCGATTTCTGAAATCGGAAATAAACCCAGTCATTTACCTAAGCATGATGAGCTTACCAATCACTTTGAAGAGTTACGAAATAAGATTTCTATTCTAGGTACGGTAAAAGAAGCGAAAGCCTATGAGGCTTTTATTATGTTTCAGAATTTGTTGGAATATCAAGAAAAGCAATTCGATAAGCTTAAAAGAGTAAAGTGGTTATTAAGTGATCACGATGTAGCATCTGAGGAGTTTATAGATAAAGAAATTCTCAAACGATTTTTGATTTCACAAGATTATAGTCCACGAATATTGCTAAGAAATCTTAGTTTTCGATCTACTATATTTCGTCACTCTCTACGTTTGGCAATTACGTTGATGATCGGTTTTGTTTTGGGTAATATATTTTCGTTTCAAAATCCATATTGGATTTTGTTGACGATTATTTTGATAATGAGACCGAGCTATGGACTTACCAAAACCCGTTCACAAGACAGAACTATTGGTACTATTATTGGTGGAGTCATTGCAACCGTAATTGTTTACCTAGTACAAGATATTTATGTGTACGCGGCACTTGCACTGATCTCATTTATTATAGCACTCTCAATGCTGCAGAAGAACTACAAACTTTCGGCAATATACGTTACCCTTAGTATTGTATTCATATACGGCATTTTACAGCCCAATGTCATGACGGTTATTCAATACCGAATTTTAGATACACTCGTGGGTGCGGGTTTATCTTATTTAGGTTTTTTGTTTTTATGGCCTAGTTGGAGCTTTCAAGAAATACAGAACGATGTTACCAAGAGTGTTGAAGCTAACAGAATGTATTTGTCTAAAATTTCAGATTTTTATATTAACAAAGGTAATGTGCCTACAAGCTATAGATTAGCACGTAAAAATGCTTTTTTAGAAACTTCAAATTTGAGTTCGGCATTTCAGCGTATGACACAAGAACCACATTCAAAACAAAAAAATCTGAATAAAATATATGAGCTAGTAGAACTGAATCATAACTTTTTATCATCTCTGGCATCATTGAGTATCTATATTCAACATCATGCAACCACAGAAGCATCTGAACGATTTAATAGTATTGTTTATAAGATTGATGAAAACCTTAATTTGGTAAAGCAATCTCTTTCTAAAGGTACTGCAAATGATGAAGAACCAAATTTCGAAGAGGTAGGTTCGTTTGAAAAACAATTGCCAAAGTTCGAATCTGAGAATGTGAATTTAAATGCAGCAGATAATAATACGCTTAAACGAAATCACCAAGAAGAACAATTGATCTGGGAACAGTTACGTTGGTTATATTCTTTAAGTTCTACTATGTTGAAATTGACATCAAGTTTATAACGTGTTTGCCCTAATTCTCAAACATCAATGCTTGAAGCTTTTCAAAGAATTGCCCAACATGTAAACCATCCATTAAACCATGATGTACGTGAACTGATATTGACATCATTTGTTTATCATTTACATCGACCATTTTACCAAAACTTATTTTTGGGCAACTATCAGGAAAATCATAGTGTCTTGCATGAGATAGTGAGGTGAAATCTACCCAAGGTAAAGCAGAAAAATGAATTACATTTTCTCCAGATAGTGCTGGCATTAGACTATTAGAGTTTCTGACTTCTTCAATTCTAGGGCTCGCTAAATCGCAAAATGTTTTAAAGTCTTTATGGTAATCAAGATAAGAAAATCCAAAAGAGCCGTTTTCACGATTTATCGTTGGTGATGCATTTATAGTTTCATATTCAAAAACTTTTCCATCTACAATTCTATACCTAAATGGTTCTATCGTATTGACTGCTACCAGAGTCTTATGTAGGTAGTATAAAAAAAAAGAATAGCCATTCTGTTTTGAGATTTTGTAGGCTAACGTACAATCAATCTTAGCGGTTATGCCGAAAAATGGTTCGCTGAACTTAGAGAAAAATTCGAAGTGATCTTTTCTATACCATTCTTTAATGTTTAATTCTTTACGCATTGTTTTGAAGTGTTGGTATTCGTATTTGGTTTTAAAGTGTGAAGTTGATGGATAGCTTTTTAAGTTTTAATAATATGCTGAACGTTTAAATCTAAAATCCATTATTCATAACATCTTTACCATCGATCCATTGTTGTAAAAAATCTTTCATGTCTTCGGCAATGAATCTTATTTTGGTTTCATCAGCACCAAAAGCAATAATCTGACCTGAAGATCCTTTACTACCAGGAGCGTAATCTATAGCTATAAAATTACCGCCTGCCGTGCTAAAAAATGGAACCCAAAAAGGGTTAGTATACATACCTATTGTTTTTCTACCGTCTGGGTGGTTATTTCCTGTTAAATCAGAAAGCATCCAATTAGGGTCATCATATATGGATTTCCAATTTTTCCATTCTTTAAGAATTTCTTCAGCTGTTAAAAAGCCGGTATTTTCAATTCCTGAATGGTAGTGTAATAAGGTTTTTAATTCTTTAGGTAATGAATAGCCAGCCAAAGACTTAAAGTCATTATAGACTTTTTCGTTATTTGTCGGGGCATTTGCTTTTAGATTTTTTGTACTTATAAGTGTATTAAATAAATTTTGTATTTCTACTTCGTTTAGATTTGCACCACTATGATCTTTATATTTTTTTAAGTAATTCTGTTTTTCTTTGGCAATCTTAACTTCATTATACTGTCTAGGTGCTTTTTTATATAGATAGTTGCCAGTATTTTCATAAGGTCTTTCATCTACCATCATTCCAGAATTCACCCATTTTATAGAATATTGGCCTTTACCAAGTGTTAACAGAAACTGAGGGTTTTGATTAAGTTCTGGCTGTCGTTCAAATTGACCTTCAGCTTTATATTTTTCTACTTTTTCATATTGCTTTTTAAAAATGATATCCATCCATTGATTAAAATAAGCATTGCCAGATAATCGAACAGCTACTATATTTTTGTTGGCCAAATAGGCAAAAGCATCATAAGGTGATTCTTTTATATGTGGAGTAATTATTAGTAGTTTAACTACGCTAGCGCCAAGTTCATTTGATAATTGTTTTAAAATAATATCTCTAAACCCTAAGGTGTTATAAGACCAATGTGACCTTTGAGAAGAGCCGTTTTTTGAGTTGTCGTTAACATACGGTTCAGTTATCTGATTTAAGCTAATAGCATTAAAAGTGATGTCTTCAAAAGACATTTTTTTTATCTTGTTGTCAAAAGGTATAGCCTTTACTTCCATTTTTTTCGTGCAATTGGTTGTAGCGAATATTAAAATCAAATAATATAAGTATTTCATTTAAAGCATTGGTGTTATAAACTTGATACTTAATTTAAGAACTGTTGCTTGAAAAATAAGTGTTTATTTTTTATCCAAGAAGTAAAAATTGAAATAGCATTAATTTAATAAATATGCTATAGCACATTAAACTGACCTTTTTAGAATTCGATTGTTGAATTATTATTGTTTTACCAGATTATCGTTTTCATTAAATTCAATACTTTTTGACTGTAGATAATCCCATATTTCTATTGAACTTCCTGCTTGGGCAAGTTTTAAAAAGTCATCTTGAGAAATACAGTAGGTTAAAAATCCTTCAAAATTAGATTCTGGAATAAGAAAACTATCTAAGATTACTTTTTTAGAAAATTTATCGATGATATTTTTTTTCAATACTGTCTTTTCATCACGTTTTACCATTTCCTCTAACGATTTAGTTCTTCCAGAAACTTTGTTCATGATTTTATGAGTATTTACTTTAATAGATAAACCAACGTAACTCAAAATTTCATTTAGCTTCCCGTACTCATCCATTGTTTGCAGGCTTACATACTTTCCTCTATCAGCTTCTTGCAATAATCGTTCGCTTTGGGTCATTTTGGTGACATCTGCATTTTGTAAACCTATCGAATATGACGTTACTGTAGGCTCTATTTGCAACCTGTCTATATCTCTGTAAATATCTCCCGTTAAATTATAAGGGGTTACCGTAACTTCATTTAAATCAATAATATTGTCAATGAGCTGTATAGTTATTAAGCTACTTTTCATATGAGATTGGCTAATTACTATTTCTTTTGGCAAGTATTGCACTGCAGTAATACGTATTGAATCATTTAGCTTCACTTCTATAGAGAATACCCCTAAAGAATCTGTAATGGTAGATTTTTTAGAATTTAGATTTACCACTAAAACGTTGCTTATATCATTTTTAAGACTAGTAACCTTACCATTGAAGGAACTGTAATTTTCTTGACTGAAACACGATAGCGAAATGGTTAACAATAATAGAGATAATTGTTTATGCAATAGCTGAATTTTGGTTTAAAAATAGATCGTATTTTTTTAAAAAATGAAAAATTTTAGTTAAATGTAACATGTTGATTATGAACAGGTTTAATTTAAATTTTATAAAAAGTACTACGTTATTTTAATAGTTTAAAACCCATATAAGCCAATTTAAAAATAGTAGGTCAGTTTATGTGTTAAAGGTTTTGAGTACATTAAAATTCATTAAAATATTTATTTTTTAATGAACACCAATCTTCTTTAATTATACTGAAATAGACATCATTTTTACTCTTGCCATTTTGATCAATATAATTATTCCTGAAAATTCCCTCTTTTGAAGCTCCTAGTTTTTCAATAGCTTTTTGCGATCTTAAATTTTGTTCATCTGCACTGAATTGTATTCTTCTGAATGCAATACTTTCAAATCCGAATTTAAGTAACGCGTATTTGCAAGCTTTGTTTAGACCGGTACCTTGAAATTCTTTTCCATACCAGGTCCAACCGATTTCACATTTCTGGCTTACTTTATTTATGTAGCCATATCTAGTGCTGCCTGCAACACGATTATTTTTCTTGTCAATGATAATAAAGGGGTGGCACACGCCATTAAGTTTGTCTTTAGCTGTTTTTGCTAAATAGTTATCAAAATCTCTTTCGGTTTTCATGCACATACCCATATATTTCCAAATATCATCTTCGAAAATTATTTCTCTCAGTTCTTGAACTCTTTGATTATGAAAAGGGAGTAGAAGTACCCTTTCATTTTCAAGTTGAATATCAGTATTTAAAAGGTTCGTGTACATTTAATTTAATGCTTTATCAAATCTTTAAATATATGATATGTAGGTCAGGGGAGAAATTTTATTAGATTTTGTAATCTCTTTCATGAGTGTTGTCATAAAGTATAAAATTTTTAGTTTTTTAAATAATAGATACTAACCCTAAGCTTTTAACAAACATTGGTTTTTCTATACTTATCGTGTTCTTCATTTGGTAAGTAATTATAAATATTGAACTTCTTAAAATAAGGAATTCACCTAGTTGATAGCCAGCATAATTTCTTAAACTGACTTAGATTTTATATTGTAGGTAAATTGTAGTACCCTTAAATTCCATAAAGTTAAGGTCTGTATGGCTGTTATACTTTTATTTTTAGAGCTGACCACTAATTTATCTTTAAACGACTTAATGAATTTAGTCCATAAGTTTCCTTTAGAGTCGTTCACTAGAAAATAGAATCCGCTATCGCCGATTTTTTTGCCTGACGAGTTTAGAATAAGTTCACCATTTTCACCTACTAGTGGGTATAGTATAACGGTAGCACTACCGTTAGGTAAAGGAAAAATAGCTTTTATGCAGCCAGTGCCATTAGGTAGCGTACACGGTTCATATACGCCAGAATATACTACTTGACCAGATTTCTTGAAAGTTCTTAGCCATATCGTTCGCTTAACTACGTTCGTTTTTTTGTCTATTAAATGAATAATTTCACTCTGTAAACTTTCGGAATCTTTATCTGCACCCATAGGGATATTTAGCTGCTGAATACGATTGCTGAATATGATTTTTAACAACCCTCCAAATACTTTAAATAAGGGGTTCCATTTTACCTTTAAATCAAAATCATAATTGCTTGTATTTTCGTAAAAGTCAATTACATTTTTTGATAACCTATTTAGGTCATTTTCTGGTAGGTTTAATTGTTTGATAGACTGCAACAATCCTTTGTCTACTTGTTTATTATCTAGTTGTAAATTTTCATTTTTTACTAATTGTTGAATAAATTTTATGCCTATACCATTAGTCTTGCCAAAAGGACCCAATAAGTATTGGTAATCTGCATCATTAATTTTTTTACCAAATAAAATTACCCATTGTTGGGTTATCCAATCTTGAAGGTTTTGTTTAAAGAGTGCAAATGCCATTTACATAAATTATTTAAATTGGGATCTAGGAATAAAATTTCGTCGCTTTTTCCATTCCCCAAATTCAGAGATAGGCTTAAAGCGTAGTGTGGTGAACTCGAAATGAAAGTCTTTTCTGTCTCTTTCTTTCATAGCGTTTGAATGTCTTTTGGGTTTGGGCATATTACTATGACCATGAACCATATTGGTCATTTCTTTTTCAGTTTTCCAGATTGAAAATGTCGACACTGTATTTGGTAATTTAATTGAAGCCAATGATAATAAAGTTCCAGAATGATCTCTAACCAATCTTTCAACCGGTCTTCCCCATTTTAAAAACCTGGGTATGGCGAAGGGTCTCATTCTTGCAATGGTAATTGCAACTACAGCAGATGATTCGTTTTCTAAAGTCGCCTTTTGTTGTGGTATATTGAAGCCACCTATTTTACCCCATTCTCGCATAAATAATAAACGAATATGCCATCCTTTGGATAAAACCTTACCAAATTTTTCATTTTTCAGATAATTCTTAAGTGCCTGTTCATTTTCCCACTGTGCAAATACCGCAACCTGGTTAATGAGAAATCTAGAAGTAGAAATAATAGGAGAGCCTAATGTCATTGCCGACATATATTCGCAATGAACTAAACCTTTTGTTTTCTTATGAACGGGATTAATAAATAACCCCTTTACTGCTAATGGAAATGGTATTTTGATAAGATGATAAGAAAATATGGTCATGGTAGTTTATAGTAGAATACTCATTTTATAGACTTACGAAAAGTTCTTTAAACTTTTACTGAATGGAATGAAAGAAGATACAATTTTAAGTACTCAAATCAGTATCTTCCCAACTTGTACCTTTAGAAACCATATAAGTTAACGAATGTCTTCGTTCGTGGATTACGCCACCATTGCCCATAGGATCAAAACCAGAAGGAACTGAATCGCTACCTAACTGAGCACTTCTAACTGCGTTATGTACACAGTAGAATAAGTCTTCTTTCTGCATCAATTCTTCTTTCGATATTGTCTCTTTGTCTTTTACCCAATCATTTATGCTATTATCTAATTTACATGTATAATTACTTAAAATGTCTTGCATTTGGTCTCCGGCCATCATTTGCCCGCTTATTTCAGGTTCTTTGTATCCAAAATACCAAGCTAAAGGCCATGCGTTTTCAAATTTCCAGCCGATAGCGTTTCTTGCTTGTTCGTCATTTCTTTGTACGCTTAAAATTTCTTTTTCTTCTTGGGTCATGAAATCTTGAAGTTTATTGTTTTCAATAAAACTTAAGATGTGTTCTTTTGGTAAATTTTCTTCAGGTACCATTAACCATAGTACCAAAACTTTTATAGCATGTAGTCTATTTGCTATTTCTATAGAAGGTCTTAATTGTCTGCCTAAATCCGTAGGTAATGAGATGGTAGGTTTAAAGCCACCATTAAAACAGATGTCTAAATTTTCTCTTCTTAAATCTGTCATCCAAGAGATGTCATCATAAGATTTCGAAATAGGTTTGTTTTGATTTACCTTTTTTGGTTCTATATTATCTTTTGAACCGAATAGATTTTTGAATATGCCCATGGCGTTGTTGTTATTTTAGATTTTTTTAACGTTTCTGGATATGCTTTGTTGTCTCAGTTCAGACGCAATTAAACTAATACGGCTTCTCTTTTGTCTGAGAAGTTTTCATATTTAATTTGGTTATAAATTTTCTATAAGGGTGGTCTTAAGTTTGTAATTGATATGCAATTGTTTTGTTATAT
Organism: Maribacter sp. Asnod1-A12; assembly: GCF_045063735.1. Classification (NCBI taxonomy): domain Bacteria; kingdom Pseudomonadati; phylum Bacteroidota; class Flavobacteriia; order Flavobacteriales; family Flavobacteriaceae; genus Maribacter; species Maribacter sp. Asnod1-A12. Next base: position 13,814 of record NZ_JBEFNZ010000006.1, on the reverse strand, counting down.
AATTTTTAATTCTTGGTATGAGGAGTATCTAAAAGCAATAATAGCAGTATTTCTTATGTTCTGCAATTTCAATTGATAATAGTGAACATCTAGTTTGTAATTAAAAAGCATGGCTAACCCACCGAATGATAGTTATTTAAGCTTCAATTACATCAGTTTTAATTATATCGGAAGGGATTTTTGGCTCTTTTTTAAGCTGTTCTACTGTAAAAAAAGCACTCAGTGCTGCCAATATTAATGCAGGTAAAACGGCAATAAAAATACCATTGTCTATATCAGTATTTGTTAGTGCAAAAATTAAAATTATAGTCCCTATTTCTACACCGAACCAAGTAAGAACCAACCTCCAAATCCATTTACTAGGTTTTATATTTTTTTCATCAGCTATTGTTCTGATTTTTTTGGTAAAATAACCAATTGCGAGAATTTCTAACATAGACACTTATTTAAGGTTCGTGAATTAATTGATTATATATAACCTTAAAATGCTATTTATATTTCTTTTACCTAGCAACTTTTTATAAGCGTAGTTTTTTTATTTACAAGTCTAAGAATTGGGTTGAGGATAAGTTTTTAATACGTAAAGCAAACTATAAATATATATTGGATAATGAGAAATCTTATTTTTTTGTCAATTTAATAGCCTCTACTTATTTTCTCTTAAATAAAAGCAGCATTTTAACATTGGGGATTAACTTTTTTAGAATTCAATTTGTCTTTTTTAATGTGCTACTGCGCTGTATTTAGCTAAAGATAGCTACTTTCTATATCTCAAATACCTAACCAAACATCGGGTTTTAAAGTTGTAAATTTACTTTATGATCTTGACTTTGTATAAAAGATAAACTGGTTAATAAAAGAACGAATACAAATAGTATAATTTTCATTTTTGCAGATTGTTGGCATGGTGAGTTCTGCTTTTTATTCCGTAATAATTATGCTAAAAATATTTCCTTTCCAGAATAACTTTTTATCTGTTTCTAAAGTATTTACAAACTCAAAATCAAATACAGCTTTTACAATTCCCTTTTCAAAAAGTGTCTTATCTATTTTAATAGTTCCGCTTTTTAAAGGAAAAGTGTGAATCCCTAAATCTCTTATACTGTTGAAATAGACAGAAGCAGTTAATGAATTATTTTTTAGTTCTAAAATTAAATTACTGTGTGTAGAAACGTTGTTTTGAGATTCTCCTTTTATAGTTCCATTCTTTAGTTTCTTAAACTCAATAAAATCTGTACCTGAATATTCATACATTCTATTTTCTGACTTTAATGAATGGTATACGTGAGTAGTATCTATTAGCTTATAAAATGCTTGTAACGAATCTTTATAAATTTTACCGGTATTATCTTTCATTCTGTTAATTGCTGCAGGGCAATTACCATCACAACTTACTTGACCATGACTGTTTTTGTAAACCCCTTCTTTATAACTCCAATTTTCTTTAAAAGAAAAGTCTCCTTTTAAATCTGTCGTCCATTCAATTTTAATGTTTGGGTTAGAAACCGTCTTCTGCTCTTTTGTTTTGCAAGAGAATGTAGTTATAATAAGTAAAAATGTAATTGAGATCTTGTTTTTCATATTAGTGTTCAAGATGCTATTTTATTACATACAATTTAATTGACTTTTTTTTGTATTCAAATAAAATAAAATTTGCCTTTTTCTGAGTTATAAATTTTATATCATCTTTAGTGACAACATAACTAACTTTTGTCATCCATCTATTAGAAACATTTGAATAATCTGATTCAATTTCTGTTATATCAGAATCTAGAATCAGTTCATTGTTATCGCCAATAAAAGATAATTTTGCACCTTTAAATGTTTTAATATTTTCTTTACTTAAAATTGTAGATTCTAAAAAGTCAAACCCAGCTAATTCCTGAAATTCAGCGAATAATTGACCATCTTTAGATTCGGCAATTTTTACTCCAGATATATTTGTGATTAAGTTTTCGGTAAAGGTGTCAATATGAGTTCGCTCTAATGCTTTTATATTTCCAAAAGCACCAAGTACTTTATCAATTTTTCTAAAAATGCTCATATTTTTTTGGTTGGTTTTTAAATTCTATTATCAACTAAAATGCTGTTAATTATTAAAGATAAATTCTTAAAAATTTGACTAACAACTGTTCAATTCAATTATTCTAAATCCACCCATATTGCTAATAGAAATAGAATTATATAGATTAAAGTAACATATTTTGAAATTGAACTTTTTTCTTTCGAAAAAAATCTTGAAATCTTACTTCCTAATTTTGGATTTATTTTATTAATTCTTTTAACAAATCGATTATCATTTAATTCCCCTAATTTCTGCCAAATAGGTATAGCTATAATGAAGGCTATAGAAATAATAATTTTAGTCTTGAATTCCAATTAATTCCTGTTTTGAGCTTTTTGAGGAAATTATAGTATTTAATATTCAATAATAGTAGTACCCAAGAAAGATACAATTTTCAACTAAAGCCAACATAGCTAGTAGATTAAAAATTAATCGAAGAAAACAAATGGCAACTAGTTATGAAGTCGCAATAGGCACTGGTATTTCATACACTTGTAAATCGAAATAGGGTAGGGCAGACAATAGGTGGTCAAAGATATCTGCCATTACATACTCGTAGTTCTCCCAACGTTTGTCAGAGCTAAAAGCGTATACCTCTAAAGGAATACCTTGCGGTGTAGGTGCTAATTGACGCACCATTAAAGTCATACCTTTATTTACTGCAGAATGGTTTTGAAGGTAATCGTTTACGTATTTTCTAAAAACCCCAATATTGGTTAGGTTTCTACCATTTATAGCTAGGTTCTTGTTAATATTATTTTCTGTGTTGTAGGTATTGATCTGTTCTGCTCGTGTATTTAAATACGGCTGAATTAATTGAATCTTTTGAAATTCTTCAATATCGGTATCAGACAGAAAACGAATGCTTTTTTGGCTAATAATCAAGGCACGTTTTATACGTCTACCGCCAGATTCTTGCATTCCTCGCCAGTTTTTAAAAGAATCTGATATTAATGCATAAGTTGGTATAGTCGTAATAGTATTATCAAAATTCTGAACTTTTACAGTGGCAAGAGATATTTCGACCACATTACCATCGGCACCGAATTTATCAAAACTGATCCAATCACCGATACGTACCATATCGTTGATGCTCACTTGTATACTTGCCACAAGACCGAGAATCGAATCTTTAAAAATCAATAATATTACAGCAGATCCTGCTCCCAGAGCGGTAAAAAACTTCCAAACTTGTATTTCTGTGATGATAGCAAAAATGGTAAATATACCCACCACCCATGCGAAGATCATAAAGACTTGAATATAACTGCCCATTGGTTTATCTCTGAACCTAGCCTTTGTTTTTAGATAATCGTTGATACTTGTAAATACACTTTTAACGACATAAAGTGTAAGAATAACAAATAGTACATTTAAAAATTTTAAAGCTATTTTTTCGGCATAGTCAAAACCTATAAAGCCAAAGGGTACGAGTTCTACCAATATACTCAAGGGTATAATGTGTGCTATATACCTTGGTACTCTATTGGCTACCAAAAAATTATCGAAATTGGTTTTGGATTTTCTAGCGAGCCTTAAAGAAACTGAACGCAATACCTTCCAAATGATCAGATCTAAAAAATATGCCAATACCAAAGCTAAGACAAATAAAATGGCAAGGTTTAAATAGGACGCAAACGTTTCGCTTAGCCCGGTTTCTACAAGATAATTATAAAGTATTCTATGAAATTCGTCGTCCATTATCGCTATTCATTTTAATAATACAAAGGTACGATATGCAATGAGCAGAAACGACGATAAAGTGCTTAAAAAGACTATTTTGAATGTAGGGTCAACACGTGTACGTTTGCATAATAATCCAATTTATTAAGAGTTCGTTCATCAATGCCTAGTCGCAACACAAATGATTGTTTTGTATCTATGTAGCTAATAAATTTCGAATTTCCTATTATAAAAAAGAGCTTAATTTAAGTGTATTGGTGATGTCGAATAAATATACGTATGTACTACACGACAAAATAGAGTTCTGGTATTTTGTTCATGGAGCAATGTATCATTTTTGTATAGGTAGCGTATAAGCTATGTATACAATTTTTCATTGCGCTTAATTTATAATGATTTAGTAATTGATTTTCTATTCTAAAATAGGTTGTTGTGCTTTTATGGGGTAAAGAATTAAGACTAATAAGGCTAATCCGATTAGTATTAAAAAAGCAAATGATAATTTAGACATAAGTAAGTTACTTTCTAAAGCTTTGTTTGAGAGTTGCGTCATTTGCCTACTTTCTTCAAGCTGTATAGTTGCAAGAATATTTAATTGTTGATTTATTACTTCTAAGAAATTTAGGGGCAGTGCGCTAATATTTCCTTTTAATTGCACGGTTTTTTCTTCAGATTTTTTAAGCTTTTCGAATTGTAAAGTCAATTCATTTAAAGCTTTGTGTTCTTCGGTAGTTAGTTCTGTTATAGCAAAATCAGATAAAATTTTATTTACTTTTTCGTTTTCAGATGTTATTGGTGTAAAATCACCTGCAGTGATAAACCTTATTTGTTTAATTTGGAAAATATTGTTTAATTGATAAATATAATCTTGAACCTTAATTCTGTCTTCATATACCGAGTTTACCGTATTTTGTAAAGTAGAGAAATGTCTTTGATATAATCTGTTAGAACCTAAAACCAATAAAAACGCAATGGCCAATATAAAGCCAGCATGCAATCTTTGAGGAATTTTTAGTTTTGTAAGCATGAGTATAGTTTTGTGATTAGACCTTAGAGTTCTTTTTTTAGAAAACCCACTTGGTTGATTCTTAATAAATCAGCCAACTTATTTATAGTAACCAAGTGGATTTTTAACTAACTAAAACATTACAGGGTTTTTAATTCGCCCGCGGTAATGGCGTCTTTAAAGTCGGCTGTTACAACAGTATGACTGCCAAAGAAGCGACCACCGTCATTGCGCTTAATTTTAATTTGTGTTGTACCGTCTTTTAATTCTTTCACGGCGGTAACCACAACTTCTTCGCCATGGGCGCGCCTATAATTGGCTATGCCACCACGTTTAATAATGAAGTTTTCTCTTGGAAAATCTATGTGTTTGTATTTGTTAGATTCTGGTTTTCCTATTTCAAAAATATCACCAACGTTAACCTCGGTTTGGCTTGTGTTGTTGCTTTGTGCGTTTAATAGACTTATAGAAAATAATAGGGTAATTGCGTATTTTAACATAACTGAATAATTTAAAATTAGTGAATTGTTTCTCTTTTGGTCTTAAAAACTTCAGTAGTGTTTTTGTTGGCTGGGTTTGGTTGGGTTACTTTGGTAATTGTCAATGATATCAGGTCTCCAGGTAGTCCGTAAGAAATTTTATCTCCTACAGCACGTCCAATTACTGAAGCACCTAAACTGCTGATAACTGAAATTTTATTCTGTTTAATATCTTCTTTGTCTGGAGATACTATTTGGAGTGATCGATGAAAACCAGATGCTCCACTGACTTTTATAATTGAGTTTAGAGTGATTATGTCAAACGGAATATTTTCTGCATCCAAGCACATAGCAAGGGTCATATTTTGACTAAGAATTTCTAACAGATTATTGTGCGAATAGTCTTCTATGGTATTGTTCATTTCTTGATATTTTTTAATTATCAAGAATTCATTTTTTTTAAAAACTAAACTGCCGTACTTCATCTTTCACTATTTATTACCTTTTCTAATGTGTTTATATATAGCCTTGTTCGTATTAGATAGTTGTTTTTCTTTACGTAATCTAAAGAGCAAATGATATGCCTACTATATAAATAATCAAAAGTTTTTATTGTAATAATCTGAAAATCAGAATATAATAAAAAGTAACTTTTTTTTGAGTGAAATTTATATTGGGGATAAGTTACCCGTGTGAGGAGAAATTACCCGATAATTATTTTAGTTTTTTACGCAATGTTTTGCGGTCTATTTGAAGAATTTCGGCGGCTTTAGTTTTATTGCCTTTCGTATGAGCAACAACACGGCTTATATATTCTTTTTCTACGTCGCGAAGTGGACGTAATTCACCATCACTGAAATCAATTTGATATTTTAGAGTATCGGGTAGGTCTTTGATTTCAATAATTCCATCGGCCATAATTACAGCTCGTTGTATAATGTTTTCTAGTTCTCTAATGTTGCCAGGCCAGTTGTACCTTTTGAGAATTTGCAGGGCTTCTGGAGAAATACGTAGTAATCTATCTTTAAATTCGATTCCGTACTTACGTAGAAATTTCTCAGTCAAAATTACGATATCAGATTTTCGTTCTCGTAAGGGTGGTACATTAATTTCAACTACCGTTAACCGATAGTATAGATCTTCTCTAAATGTATTTTTTTTAATAGCTTCCCTTAAATTTGCATTTGTCGCCGCAATAATTCTGATATTGACTTTTTCAATTTTATGTGATCCAACTCTAGTAATTTCTTTTTCTTGAAGCGCTCGTAGTAATTTTGTTTGAACTGCTAATGAAGCCGTGCCTATTTCATCAAGAAATAAGGTGCCACCTTTTGCTGCTTGAAAAAAGCCGTTTCTATTTTCATTAGCACCTGTAAAGGCACCTTTCAAGTATCCGAACAGTTCAGACTCCTGTAAATTTTCGGGTATAGCCGCACAGTTTACAGCAATAAAAGGTTCTCGAGAAAATTTACCAGAGTAATGAATTGCCCTTGCGACCAATTCTTTACCGGTACCGCTTTCTCCGGTAACTATCACTGTAGCTTTATTGTCTTTTACACGGTCAATAATATTGGTGACTTTTCTAAAACCTTCAGATTCGCCGACCATATCAGAATATACGTTCGGTTTTTGGTTTATTGCTTTTATTACTGCTTTTTTTCGAGCTAAATTTTGTTGCAGCCCTTTTTCTACAGCTTCTTTAAGTTCTAATTTGGTAAATGGTTTAGTTAAATAATCAGTAGCTCCAGATTTAATAACTTCTAATGTTCCTTCAACCGATGGATAACCGGTAACCACCAGTTTTGGAATTTCAGGGTAATGTTCGTTTGAGAATTTTAATAATTGTAAACCATCAATTTCAGGCATTTGTATATCGGTAATTAGCAGGTCGATGAACGTATCTTTAAGTATGAACAAAGCTTCTTTTACCGAAACCGCTTTGTAAGTATGATAGTCCATAGATTTTAAATGCCTTCGTAAAAGCTCTAAAATATCAATATCATCATCTACTATTAGAATATTCTCTTTACGCAAATCCATTATTATAATTTAGGAAAGTCGACGGTAAATATAGCTCCTTTCGGTGTGTTCTTTTTATATGCAATTCTACCTTTATGACTGGTAATAATACCGTGTACAACGCTTAATCCAAGTCCAGAACCTTCACCAATAGGTTTTGTAGTGAAGAAAGGTTCAAAAATTTTGTCTTCTAATTCGTTCGGTATCCCTTCCCCTTGATCTAAGATTTCAATGCTAAAATGACTTTCGTTTTCCAAAACATGTACGGTTATAATACCATTAACAGGAGAATAGTAAATGGCGTTCATAATTAAATTGAACATCACTTGCGTCATTTGTACCGTATCTGCCCTAAGCGCGAATTTGTCATTATCAAAGACCGTGTTAAGTTTCAAATTTTTAGCCTGTAAAGAGGGTCCAAGAAGTTTTATGACGCTAGTTATTAATGGAACAAGTTTTACTGTTTTCATTTCCTGTGGCATTTCACAAGCAAAAAACATGAGCTTTTTTACGATTTCTCGACTAAAAATAGTACTATCAATTATCTTTTCTAAATCTCTTATGTTCTCTTTATCAGCAATTTTATCGGTAAGTAATTCAGCAAAGCCAAGTATATTGGCTAGGGGAGTATTAAGCTCATGGGCTATGCCTGCCGTAATTTCTCCAAGAATATGCAAACGATCTGTACGCTCCATTTGTCTTCGGGTAATGGCCTCTCTATCACGTATCTGTTTTCGTTCAACAAGATTGCCAATATCTAAAGCTACATTATTCAATAAAGTCTGTTCTTCAACTAAAAAATCTTTCTTGGTAAACGTATCAGAAGGATAACCAACTACTACCTCACCTTCAATTTTGTTAAAGACTTTGATATTAGATACTATAGTGACCATATTATTCTTAAAATCATCGGTCTGTTCTTGGTATTGACCTACTTTCAAAAAGACTTCTGTTTCATTTTCATACTGCCAAGCTCTTTTAAGACAATAAACGATAGCTTCAAAAGAAGTTTGTAATTGGTCATAATCAGAATTAACAATAATGGAAGTAACTTCATAAAGACAGGTAAGTTCTTTTACACGCTCTTTTAGTTTTGCTTCTGCTGAGGTCATACCAATTACATTTCTAATCTAAAGTTCAACAATATTTAGGTAGTTAGAAAACAAGTACCTTTTAAATCAATATTTTTAACAGTTTTACTAGTTCAAAATTGGAACGAGAATGAAATAATAGTTAATATATTAATTCATTAATACTTGTAGGAAATTGAATTAAGCATTTGTAGAATTCGTTAATGTGATTTTTGTAGGAAATAGTGTTTGACAAATTTTGGGTGCGCCTGCTTTTTACACTTGTTGACCAAGATTTTAATAAATTTTAAATATTGTTTTTTACCCCTGTATAGTCTAGTAGCATTGACTTTTTAGTAAAAAAGGGTTTTTTAAGCGAATTCTTTAAAATGGTTATGTGTTGTTAAGTACTGCTATAGTTGTGTTTATCGATAAAGCGCATTAATATTAGAATCGTACACATTAAGTTTTGAGTATTTGACATACAACTATCTTCATTTCACAACAAAAAATAAAAATCATTTTAGTCTTCAACTAAATTTGTAATTATAATCACACACTTGTAGTCCTATGCTTACTTTTTATGTAGTACATTAAGAGTGGCACTTAATTTTAAATTTGAAACTTTTATATAAACCATTCAACGACACTTTTACAGAGATTCGACACAATTTTTTTTACAATCAACAACAAAATTGGCAGAAATATTTACCGTTTATGTTGATTTGTAGAATATTAAATAACTACTTAACCAAAATTTGAATTATAGTATTACGGTATATATATGTTTTCAAAAAATGATTTGTTAAATGATATATTATTTTCATTTGAATTAACCCTATCCTTCATATTTATATAAACAACCCTGGAAAACCTTTAATAATGAAATCAAAACTGGTCAATATAAAAATTAGAATAATATTATTATTTCTAGTACTTTTTTCTATAAGTAAAATTAGTGCTCAATTAGACAATACCCATTATTTACCTCCAGTAAAAGAAGGTGTAACTGGGTCAGGAATTCAATATCAAGATATTTATTTTTCTACGGCAGTCACTACATCATTTGATGTTATAGTTTATAGAGGAACTAGTACAGTTCCATATGCCACCGTTACAGGTTTGTCAGCTACTTCTCCTCAAAGGTTGAGTACGTTTATGTCTACAGATTTTCCGATAAGTGGAACGCCTAGTTCTACCATTAATGAAATAACGAATATATCAGATGCTAATACTGGTGTGATATTGACTAATGCTGGTTTACGATTTGAATCTTCAACAGGCGACGATTTTTATGCAAATTATAGGGTCAGAAATAATAATCAATCAGATATCATGACCTTAAAGGGTACAAAGGCTTTGGGTAATGAGTTTAGATGGGGAGGCATAACGCAAGGTGCAGATTCTGGAGGTGCCTCTACAAGTTTAGGTATTTATGCAACTGAAGATGGTACTACGGTTACTATATCTGGTTATGATACTAGCATGGTTTTTAGATCAGGTACAGATAATTCTGCTATTACTGATGATATTATTACAATAGCTCTAGATAAAGGAGAGACTTTTGTTTTAGAAGCTGCAACTAGTGCTAACGCTTTAAATAATGGGTGGTTAGGAGCAACTATTTTATCTAATCAGCCCATTGCAATCTCTAATGCGCAACTAGTTGCCACTGCTTTAACGGGTGGAGGTGATGATGCTATGGATCAACCAGTGCCAGTTACTTATTTAGGTAATGATTATATTTTTGTAAGAGGTGGTTCAACTAATGATAATGAAGAATATGCAATTATTGTAGCTACAGTAGATAATACTGAAGTTTTTGCAGGTGGCACTTCACTTGGTACAATAAATAATGGAGAATATCTTTTTGTTTCTGGTTCTAATTATAACGGAACTACTGCTGGAAGCAATATGTATATTAACACTTCTCAAAAAGCGTATGCTTATCAGTCTACCTCTGGTGTGACCGGTGGTCCTAGAATCGCAATGAATTTTATACCCCCTGCAAATTGCTTGTTACCAAGTTCAAACGAAGGGATATCGTTTGCTGCTGATTTAGCAGGAGCTAACGCTAATGGAGGTGTTAGCTATACTGCATTAACTATAATAGCTTCTGTTGATGTTACACAAACAGATTTGATTATTACAGATAACGGAGTATCAATTCCTATTCCAGCTCCAATTTCAGTTACTGGCAACTCAAATTACCACACTTATTTTATCGATGAAGATTTTGATAATACTAGTAATTTATCTATAACTTCAACTGGTGGATATCCATTAGCTGCAGGAGTATTTGGAAGGTTAGGAAGTATATCTGGTTTCTCAGGTTATTTTTCTGGTTTTGATACTGTTCCAGAAGTTAATATCGCTTTTTCTGGTCCAGAATGTTATGAAGTAGGTGGTGATCCTATAACATATACAGCTCCTTCTGGATATATTAATTATCAGTGGTACAGAGATGGTATAGAAGAATCTGGAGCAACGTCATCATCATACAACCCAACCGCACCCGGCGCTTACACAGTAAGGGTAGAACAAGCTGCTGGTTGTTACTTTTATTCCGATACACGTACTTTTTTAAATTGTATAGAAGCAATAGATGATAATTTTATAGGTGTTTTTGCCTCTGGTGAAACCACTACAGCAAGTATTATTGACAACGATGAATTAGCTGGGAACACTCCTGTTATAGGCACAGATGTAACAATAACTGTTGACCCTAATGGTACAAATACAATAGGAACTATTGATCCTGCTACTGGTTTAATTAATATAGATGCTAATACCCCAGATGGAACTTATACTTTAGAATATCAAATTTGTGAAATTATAGAGCCTACAAATTGTAGTATTGCGACAGTGACCATTACAGTGGCAGATGCTGACAGTGATGGTGTAAATGATGCAAAAGATTTAGATGATGATAATGACGGAATTTTAGATACTGAAGAAGAGAATTGTGATCGATTGAGATTCGGTTTAACTGCAGATGATACAGCACCATCAGGAACTGTATTTACAGATTCAGATACTGGAATTTCTGTTACTCCGACCTTTACCGACACTTTTGGTATAAACAACACTAATGCTGTTTCAGATTCTGATGCATTTGAAGTATCAAATACATATAATAATTTTGATGAGTATGTTACTTGGGACATTGATGTTTCTCCTACAAGTGAAGATTTATATTTAATATTTACCGATTTTGATCAAAATAATGCTGCCGATATAGGGGAAACAGTCACTGTATCTTTCTATAACGGAGCCAATGAAGTAAATTACTATGTAAGTGAAATAGGTGCTAATATTTCTCAATCAGAAAATACATTTTCTGCATTTCAAAATGGAAATAACGCTACAACTTCACCTACAGGAAATACTGATGCTTTGGATAATACGTTAATTATTACTATTCCTAACCAAATAGATCGTATTGTTGTTCAGGTAACTATTACTTCTTATGGTGCAGCAACACCTTCATCAGGAAATGCTAATACAAACTTCCGTATTGGTTCTTGTTTCAATGATACAGATTTAGATGGTACACCAAATTATTTAGATTTAGATTCAGATAACGATGGTTGTTTTGATGTTTTGGAATCAGGAGGTACTGATACTGATAACGATGGAATTTTAGACGGAGATGGTTTAAATTCTGATGGACAAGTAACCACAGGTGGTAGTATAACTGATGGTTATGATGGTGTAACTGGAAATGAAACAGTGGCTACAGAAGCAAATGTAGATGCTACAGCATTAACTGATCAATTAATAGTTACTGGTGGTAGCACAACTTTTGAAATAACAAGTGCAACTGCTACAAGTACAGAAACTTTTACAGGAACAGCTCCTAATACAACACCTGATTATACAACCGGAGAAACTGATGTTTCTTCAGGTTTAATATATCAATGGCAAGAAAATGGTGTAAACCTTACAGATACTGGAGTATATTCAAATACTTCTGGTTCAGGTGCTACACCTCCTACTCTAACAATTAGTGATGTAACTGGTTTAGATGGCAATGAGTATACCCTAGTAGTAACACATACTGACAATATTTGTTTTGAAAATACAAATAGTGCTACACTGAATGTTGATCCAGACAATGATAATGATGGCATTGGTGATACTACTGATTTAGATGACGATAACGATGGAATTTTAGATTCTGATGAATGCTTCGGTCCAGTAGAAATTACCCCAGCAGATTTTGGTTTAACAAATAATACTACAGGAAATACGGTCTCTAATCAAGACCTTAGCGCTAATTTTGGATACCCAGCAGGGAGTATTGTAATTACATTGACCAATACAAATGTTCATTCAGGAGGAAGGTGGTATACCACCAGTTCTGCCGTACCTAAATTCGAATCAACAGGTACTGTAGACGTAAGTGTTCGTGTGGTTCACGGTGGTGTGATTTCTGGTAGCGGCAGTAATAAATATGATGGTGTTAAATCATTAGATGGTACATCATATACAATGATAACAGCTTTGGACCCCACTAAATATGTTGAAGATAATAGTGTAGTAAATGAGTTTAGAGTAGAAAGGATTACGACAAGTACCGAAAATAATAATTCCGCTGGAGGAGATTTTATTTGGAATTCTATTGGTAGTGCTTCAGAGTTTGAAGTTATTACTACAGGTGGTGGCCAGTCGCAATTTGATATATTTCTTGAATCTGATTGTAATATTGATACAGATGGAGACGGCATACCAAATAGTATCGACCTGGATTCAGACAACGATGGTATTCCAGATATTACAGAAGCAGGTGGTACAGATACAGATGGTGATGGTCATATAGACTACCCAACTGCTGGTGACCCAACATCTATGGTAGATACCAATGATGATGGTCTTGCAGATGAAATTGCAACGACTCCTTTACCAGACGAAGATTCAGATAATGATGGTATAAAAGATCGTTTAGACTTAGATTCAGACAACGACGGTATTCCAGATGTAACCGAAGCTGGTGGTCCAGATACTAATGGTGATGGCGTTATAGATACTTTCGCTACAGATACAGATAATGATGGTCTTGCGGATAGTGTAGACCCCGTTGGTCCTGCTACTCCTGGTACACCTTTGGAAAATCCAGATACGGATAATGATGGCTTAGATGATAGAATAGATTTAGATTCAGACAACGACGGTATTCCAGATATTACAGAAGCAGGTGGTATAGATACAGATGGTGATGGTCATATAGACTACCCAACTGCTGGTGACCCAACATCTATGATAGATACCAATGATGACGGACTTGCAGATGAAATTGCAACGACTCCTTTACCAGACGAAGATTCAGATAATGATGGTTTAAAAGATCGTTTAGACTTAGATTCTGATAACGATGGTATTCCAGATGTAACCGAAGCTGGTGGTCCAGATACGAACGGTGATGGTGTTATAGATACTTTCGCTACAGATACAGATAATGATGGTTTGGCAGATAGCGTTGATCCAGTTGG
>NZ_JBEFNZ010000005.1:0-7009 GCF_045063735.1 Maribacter sp. Asnod1-A12 | reverse complement strand
AGAGAATAAGCTAAAACAAATTGCCATCATAGCGACAACTTGCTTTAGGTTACTTTTATGTAGTATGTGTAGTATGTTTATATAGGTATTTAACATTCTTATTATCTATTTATATATATGTAACCAGTTTTAGATTTCATATTATCTTCTGATTCGCCATAATTTAATATATAAAAATATGTACCTACTGGTAATTTATTTTCAGTTTTAACCGTCGCCCTTGCTGTTGAAACAGCAGCAAAATTATTGCTTTCTGTATTGTAAGAGCTTGTAGAAAAAACCAAAACACCCCATCTATTAATAATCTGAATGTTATTATTCGGAAAGTTTTCCAAACCGTCTATTCGCAGTACATCATGAACTCCATCTCCATTTGGTGTAATAATATTGAATACTTCCAACTCATTTTCGCTTTCAACTAAATTCGGTTCCAAATAATTTGGAATTCCATTACCATTACTATCGTCATTAGCATAGTTGCCATCTAAGTTTATATCTTCATTTATAGTCTCTATTCCATCATTATCATCATCGGTATCCCTATAATCCGACTCTAAATATCCATCAGTATTTGGCAAATCGTTGAAAGGATCATCTATTTCATCGTTTACATCTATATCTATAGTAGATTCGCCTTCAAAACCATCGTCCAGACCATCGTTATCTTTATCTGAACCAATGCTGACAACATCTGCTATACCATCGTGGTCATAGTCATGAGCTTCAATAGCATCTAATACATTATCGTTATCACTATCCTCATCTAAATAATCTGGTAAGTTATCACCATCGGTATCTACAGGGAATAAACCTGTTAAACCATTAGCTTCATACGCATCATCTAAACCATTGGTATTCGCATCGATCCCTGAAGGTGGATTGTATTCTGCAGTTGCCTGTGCCTCAACATTATCCGGTATACCATCGCCATCGGCGTCTATATCCAAATAATCCGGAAATCCGTCACCATCTGTATCTGTAGGATCTGTAGAAGGGTCATTATCTCCATCGGAATTTAAATCTTCAAAACTATCGGTAATACCATCATTATCGCTATCTAAATCACTGAAATCATCGGTTACATCCCTAAAATCGATGTCTCCTCCGTTTAAGGCATTATTATCAAAATCTGGAAGAATTACCGTACCTGAAAGTGGATTGTCAATGGTACCACCAACATCTGAATAATCTACAGTTGTATCGGTTTCATCATCCAAACCATCATTATCTATATCATTACCTGTTAAAGTTATACCGGCTTCAATAGTATCATTACTTCCTTCGTTGTCAGAATCCAAGTCTAAATAATCTGGATTATCGGCACCATCTGTATTTGTTGGAGATAATCCTCCTAAATAGGCAGAGTTTACTCCGTCATTTGCTAAATATGTGGCAGAATCATCTGTATTCGGTGGTGTATAACCAACCGTAGTTTGTGCTTCTACGTTATCAGGAATACCATCATTGTCAGAATCAAGATCTAAGGAATTGATAATCGAATCACCATCAAAATCAAGATCACCTTCAACAGTATCTAAAATACCGTCGTTATCATCATCTAAATCTACGTCATCTGTTACACCATCACCATCCGTATCTATTCTATCATCAATAGTATCCCTGAAATCCAAATCTCCACCTGTAGAGGCATCGGCATCTACATCTGGCAAGGGTGTCGCTATCGGATCATCTATGGTACCACCAACATCTGTATAATCTGCAGTTGCATCGGTAGCATCGTCCAGACCGTCCAAGTCCGTATCCGTGCCCGTTAATGTTATTGCTGCTTCGGCAGTATCATCTATTCCATCGTTATCAGAATCTGAATCCAAATAATCTTCGGTATCGGTGCCATCTGTATTCTCAGGGGTCAGACCGCCCGTATACGCAGTATCAACACCATCGGCATCAACTATACCACTCGGGGCAATATAGTTTACACTTGTTTGTGCCTCCACATTATCTGGTATACCATCATTATCACTATCTAAATCAACTATATTAGGTATACCATCATTATCAATATCGCAAGTAAATTGAGGAATGTTATAAAAGCCAGTGTTTGAAATACCTGAGGTCTGTGAGGTAGTTCTATTATTTGTAACATTGGGTCCTATACCTAATACTAATATTATTTTATCTAATAAATTAGTACCAAAATCTGCTGTAAAGTGATTAGATGCGTCTTCAACAGCTGCATTATTTACTGTACTCATTGAAGCGTCAAAAGTGGTAAGGCTTGTTGGTAATACCACCCCTGGTATAGCGTTTACATCATTTACAGCTACTGTACTCTGATTTAAATTAGCACCAATATTTGTAAATGTAGGCACTACAGCCGTACTGCCATTATATCCAATAATAGATCCCATTTCCCAGCCAATAGCATTACCATCAATATCGACCATTCCGAAATTATCACCAACCTCTACCGGTTCGCTAAAGCTTACCTCGAGATAAACATAATCTTGCCAACCGCCAGAATTGTTATCTGCCGAGTTTCGTGGTTGTGTTTGAATAATTGTATAGTTCGGATAATCTGTAAATGCATTACCACTTTCAGTACCGACTACACCAGTTCCTGCGCCACCATAAGCAGACGTTATTACAATACCATTTATTGTAACTGTACCATTACCATTGTCTACAGAATCGGAAATATCTAAATCTGTACATTCGATACTATCTAAAATACCGTCGTTATCATCATCTAAATCTACGTCATCTGTTACACCATCACCATCCGTATCTATTCTATCATCAGAAGTATCCCTGAAATCCAGATCACCACCTGTAGAAGCATCGGCATCTAAATCTGGCAAGGGTGTCGCTATCGGATCATCTATGGTACCACCAACGTCTGTATAATCTGCAGTTGCATCGGTAGCATCGTCCAGACCGTCCAAGTCCGTATCCGTGCCCGTTAAGGTTATTGCTGCTTCGGCAGTATCATCTATTCCATCGTTATCAGAATCTGAATCCAAATAATCTTCGGTATCGGTGCCATCTGTATTCTCAGGGGTCAGACCGCCCGTATACGCAGTATCAACACCATCGGCATCAACTATACCACTCGGGGCAATATAGTTTACACTTGTTTGTGCCTCCACATTATCTGGTATACCATCATTATCACTATCTAAATCAACTATATTAGGTATACCATCATTATCAATATCGCAAGTAAATTGAGGAATGTTATAAAAGCCAGTGTTTGAAATACCTGAGGTCTGTGAGGTAGTTCTATTATTTGTAACATTGGGTCCTATACCTAATACTAATATTATTTTATCTAATAAATTAGTACCAAAATCTGCTGTAAAGTGATTAGATGCGTCTTCAACAGCTGCATTATTTACTGTACTCATTGAAGCGTCAAAAGTGGTAAGGCTTGTTGGTAATACCACCCCTGGTATAGCGTTTACATCATTTACAGCTACTGTACTCTGATTTAAATTAGCACCAATATTTGTAAATGTAGGCACTACAGCCGTACTGCCATTATATCCAATAATAGATCCCATTTCCCAGCCAATAGCATTACCATCAATATCGACCATTCCGAAATTATCACCAACCTCTACCGGTTCGCTAAAGCTTACCTCGAGATAAACATAATCTTGCCAACCGCCAGAATTGTTATCTGCCGAGTTTCGTGGTTGTGTTTGAATAATTGTATAGTTCGGATAATCTGTAAATGCATTACCACTTTCAGTACCGACTACACCAGTTCCTGCGCCACCATAAGCAGACGTTATTACAATACCATTTATTGTAACTGTACCATTACCATTGTCTACAGAATCGGAAATATCTAAATCTGTACATTCGATACTATCTAAAATACCGTCGTTATCATCATCTAAATCTACGTCATCTGTTACACCATCACCATCCGTATCTATTCTATCATCAGAAGTATCCCTGAAATCCAGATCACCACCTGTAGAAGCATCGGCATCTAAATCTGGCAAGGGTGTCGCTATCGGATCATCTATGGTACCACCAACGTCTGTATAATCTGCAGTTGCATCGGTAGCATCGTCCAGACCGTCCAAGTCCGTATCCGTGCCCGTTAAGGTTATTGCTGCTTCGGCAGTATCATCTATTCCATCGTTATCAGAATCTGAATCCAAATAATCTTCGGTATCGGTGCCATCTGTATTCTCAGGGGTCAGACCGCCCGTATACGCAATATCAACACCATCGGCATCCACCGTACCGCTCGGGGCGGTATAGCTTGCACTTGTCTGTGCTTCTACATTATCCGGTATACCATCGCTATCACTATCTAAATCTAATGCATCAGCAATATCATCGGCATCAAAATCAGACAGCACATAATTTACAGTATACCCATCAGGATCTGTCTGCACTGCATCTGGAATACCATCTTCGCCAACTGTTGCGTCTACTACGCCAGCAGTATGTGATTGGTCATGACCAGCTTCATCGGCATCTAAAATACCATCGTTATCGGCATCTAAATCTAAATTATTCGGTATACCATCTAAATCGCTATCACATGCAAATGCGGTAAGCGAACTAAAATCTATCTCCACACCTGATCTTTGAGTACCGTTATTATTAACAGCAGGACCACCGAGTGCGTAAATTACAATAACAGAATCTACGGCATCAGACCCAAAATCTGCAGTAAATTGAGCTATTGAGTTATGCTCATCTACATCTCCTGGCTGTGAAATAGAACTATCTCCCGTCTCTAGACTGGTAGGGAAATTGGCATATCCTGGTATGGAAGCAATTACGGGATAACTTTGCGTGTTCACTAAAGCTCCTACATTTGTGTAAGTAGGCAATACTGCCGTGCTACCATTAAAGCCGATTACACTTGCCATTTCCCAATTAGAGGCTCCGTCCAAGTCTACAACTTTAAATATATCGCCGATTACCATTGGCTGACTGAACTCAACAATGGTATAGGTATAGTTTTCCCAACCATTGCTATTGTTATCGTACGAACCATTTCTATTTAAAACAAGGGTTGAAATACTTTTATCTCCAGAAAATGCATCTCCATGAACGGGATGAACCGTGCCATCGCCACCAACTACACCTTCTAAATAGGTTACCGTTATTCCGTTAATATCTATACTATCGCCATTGTCGGACCCTATATTCACCAAGGACGATGAAACACACTCGTCGGTATCCAAAATACCATCGTTGTCATCATCTAGATCTTCCTCGTCCACTATACCGTCACCATCCGTATCTAAACGATCATCAGTATCATCCCTAAAATCCAGATCTCCTCCGGTAGAAGCATCGGCATCTAAATCTGGCAAGGGTGTCGCTATCGGATCATCTATGGTACCACCAACATCTGTATAATCTGCAGTTGCATCGGTAGCATCGTCTAGACCGTCCAAGTCCGTATCCGTGCCCGTTAATGTTATTGCTGCCTCAATGGTATCATCTATTCCATCGTTATCAGAATCTGAATCCAAATAATCTTCGGTATCGGTGCCATCTGTATTCTCAGGGGTCAGACCGCCCGTATACGCAGTATCAACACCATCGGCATCCACCGTACCGCTCGGGGCAATATAGCTCGCACTTGTCTGTGCTTCTACATTATCTGGTATACCATCATTATCACTATCTAAATCAACTATATTAGGTATACCATCATTATCAAAGTCACATGCTAATTCCGGAATATTATAATAACCGGTATTGGAAGTTCCTGAAGATTGATTGCTACTGCCACCAGTTACATTTTCACGCCCTAGACCATAGAGAATAATTACTCTGTCTACTAAATTAGTACCAAAATCAGCAGTGAATTGACCATCCGGGTCTTCATCTTGTATGTTACCAGGCGTACTTGCAGCCGTATTCAAAGAAGTAAGAGAACTTGGTAACACAACACCTGGTATTGCATTAACATCAACTACGGCAACCGTACTTTTAGCTAGATATGATCCTACATTAGTAAATAAAGGTACTACAGCAGTAGTGCCATTATAACCAATAACAGACCCTATTTCCCAGCCGGAAGCATTACCCCCCATATCAACCATACCAAATGTATCGCCTACCTCTACAGCTTGGCTAAAGGTAATTTCAAGATAGATATAATCTTCCCAACCATCACCATTACCATCAGAGTCTACGCGCGGAGTTGCTTGAATTGCGGTATAATTCGGGTAGGTTGAATTTACATTTCCACTATTAGAACCATTGGCACCAGTTCCTACACCACCATAGGTAGATGTAATAGTTATGCCATTTCTAGTAATAGAACCATCAGGGTTGGTGATAAAATTTGAGTCCGGACATTCATCCGCGTCTATAATACCATCATTATCATCATCTAAATCAGCGGTATCACCAACACCATCATCATCTACGTCACCAACTATTATGGTGCTACTCGCAATAGCACAATTGGTAGGTGTTGAAATCTGACAAATTTGATATTCTAATGTATAGCTTCCATCTGCGGTACCTGCATCTACAGTAAACATACCTGTGTTAGTATCTAAGGTTATCCCTGATGGGTTAGTTCCATTAGGGTCTGCCGTTAAAGATACATCCGTGCCAATTACAGGTGTATTACCGTCCAAAAAATCATTAGCAACAACGTTTTCAGTTAATACCTCGCCTGGTGCTAAAACAGTACTGAAAGAATCATCTACAGCCTGTATTTGACCGTAAACCCCGTTTAAACCAAAAAGGATCAAAAAGAGAACTATTATTT
The DNA here is from genome assembly GCF_045063735.1 of Maribacter sp. Asnod1-A12. Lineage (NCBI taxonomy): Bacteria > Pseudomonadati > Bacteroidota > Flavobacteriia > Flavobacteriales > Flavobacteriaceae > Maribacter > Maribacter sp. Asnod1-A12. The sequence goes on along the minus strand of NZ_JBEFNZ010000005.1, from coordinate 282 downwards.
TGGTTTGTACTTTAACTAAGTGTAATTCCATTGGAAATTTTTTAATATACTTGGGCTTTATTTTTTTGTTAAAAGAACCTTGGTGATTTCAAGTTATTCTTAGTAGTGATAAAGTCATATCTGAAGATGACCTCAAATGAACCATCATTAAAGGTGGCATTGCCAAGCTCTGTAGTTTCCTTGTCGTAAGCTATGCCTATTAGAAATTTATTCGACACATTAAATCCTGCCATACCACTAAATGCAGCATCCCATCTGTAGGCCGCTCCCAATATAAATTTA
>NZ_JBEFNZ010000004.1:0-2766 GCF_045063735.1 Maribacter sp. Asnod1-A12 | reverse complement strand
AGAGATTTTTTTATCTGTTTATGTATAGGTAACCCGACTTGTCCAAGTTATCCCCGTTGTTATTATACTTGATCACATAGAAATACACGCCAACCGGTAACTCGGAATCTTGGTTTATCGTAGCTCTACCATTAGAAACACCTTGAAAGGTATTCGTAACATTATTGTAACCGATCATCTCATACACTATAACACCCCATCGATTATATATCTGTACCGTGTTGCTAGGGAACGACTCGATATTCTCTATCAAGAATTCATCATTGATACCATCATTATCTGGTGTTATGATTTCATTAATAACAGAAATACCAGTTTCTACCAATTCTGAATCACAACCTGCTTCTAAAGTAGGTATACCGTTTAACGAGTCACATGGATTCAATGGATCCGTACCGTCTTCAATCTCTTGACCGTCTGGTATCGTGTCTCCATCGGTATCTGCTACATCTGGGTCTGTACCAATGGCTTCTTCTTGCGAGGTAGTCAAACCATCATTATCACAATCAGAAATCAAATAATCACCGCCTTGTTCAACGGTAATATTATTGTCAATAAAATCACAAGGATCTTCTGGATTGGTATTATCATCAATTTCTTGACTATTAATTACACCATCACCATCACAATCGGCAACTAAGTAATCACCTGAGAAAGCTAAAGTAACATTCTCTATTATGTAATCACAAGGGTCATTCTTATCTGTACCGTCTGCTTCTTCTTGCGTATCCAGTACACCATCACCATCGCTATCACCAATTTCTCTAAAGTCCACTTCTGGTGTAGTATCATCGTCATCATTATCCGTACCATCGGCGCCTGTATCTAAATCATTGTTTATATCAAGACCTGGTGTATCGTCAAAGCCGTCATCCAATCCGTCTGCATCAGAATCAACACCCGCAAAGGTACCTTGACCTGCTTCATCAACATCTAGAACACCATCATCTTCAGAATCAAGATCTAAGTAATCTGGAGTTCCATCACCATCCGTATCTTCTGGAATTAATCCACCTGGGTAGTTGATATCCAGTCCTGCTTCATCAAAAGCATCGGCAGGAACAACATACGCTAAGGTAGGCTGTGCTTCTACATTATCTGGAATACCATCGTCATCCGCATCGATATCCAAGTAGTCAGCTTCTCCTGTACCATCTGTATTTGGTGGAACCGTTCCTTCTGAACTATCTGCTTGACCATCTGTATTTGCGTCAGAAAAACCAGTATCATCAGCATCAATAACGCCATCTGCATTTGTATCAAGTGCACCGTTACCGGCTTCCACTACATCTGTAATACCATCATTATCTGAATCAATATCAAAGTGATTAGGAATTCCATCACCGTCAAAATCGAACGCTGGTTCCGTTGTTCCGTTTACATCTCCAATTAATGGGTCGTTTGGATCATCATCAGAATGGTTAGGAACACCATCGTTATCGTCATCGGCACTTGGGTCGACTCCATTGGCTTCATCTAAATCTGAGATACCATCGTTATCGTCATCAAGATCTATTGTATCGGGAATACCATCTTTATCATAATCTAGGATATCTCTAAAATCTACCTGAGTTAAATCAGCATCATCTTCGTTATCCGTTGCAATGGCACCTGTATCCAAATCGTTATTAACATCTAGTCCTGGCGTATCATCATAAGCATCATTAAGACCATCTCCGTCAGAATCTGCCAATGGATCAGTCATTGTACCTTGACCAGCTTCTATTGCATCTGAATTACCATCATTATCAGAATCTGCATCTAGATAATCTGGAATTAAATCCGTATCAGTATCCTCAGGTCTTAAGCCATTAGGATAGTTCGTATCTAAACCATTGAAATCAAAAGCATCGGCAGGCGCAACATATCCATTTGTTGGTTGTGCTTCTACATTATCTGGAATACCGTCATCATCGGCATCGATATCTAAGAAATCTGCATTTCCGGTAGTATCGCTATTCAGTGGTGTTAGACCTTCTGAACTATCTGCTTGACCGTTACCAGTTGTATCTGAAAATCCATCATCATTGCTATCAATTACACCATCATTGTTCGTATCCAAAGCATCATTACCAGCTTCATACACATCAAAGATTCCGTCATTGTCTCCATCTAAATCAAAGTGATTTGGTATACCATCGCCGTCAAAATCGAATGCCGGTTCTGTTGTTCCGTTTACATCGCCAATTAATGGATCGTTTGGATCATCATCGGAATGGTTTGGAACACCATCATTATCATCATCTGCACTTGGGTCGATTCCATTAGTTTCATCTAAATCTGAGATTCCATCGTTATCGTCATCAAGGTCTACCGTATCTGGAATACCATCTTGATCATGATCTAATATCGATCTGAAATCAACCTCAGTCAAATCTGAATCATCTTCGTTATCTGTAGCGATTGCACCTGTATCTAAATCGTTGTTTACATCATATATTGAAGTAGTATCATCAAATGCATCGTTCAGTCCGTCACCATCTGCATCTGCGGAAGGATCTGTAATTGTACCTTGACCAGCTTCTAATATATCGTTAATACCATCCGCATCAGAATCTGCATCTAAATAATCAGGAATTAGATCACCATCGGTATCTTCTGGAGTTAAACCAACAGGGTAGTTGGTATCTAAACCATTCGTGGCCTCGGCATCTGCAGGGGCAATATAGCCCGCTGTAGTTTGTGCCTCTACATTATCTGGAATACCATCATCATCTGCATCAATATCTAAATAGTTTACACCACCGGTACCATCTGTATTTGGTA
>NZ_JBEFNZ010000003.1:0-1172 GCF_045063735.1 Maribacter sp. Asnod1-A12 | reverse complement strand
TGTCAGTTCGATTTCTATGACGTTGCCAAACGGTTTTTGTAAAATGTTTGGTTGTTAATCAGAGCAAAAACTAGATGAATGATTTTGTTCCTCACAGCGTTTATTACACTCATTTTGTTTTTTCCTTCATTAACTTTTCGATGATAGTATATAGCTAGGTCGTTATTCAATCTTATTGCGCTCAGAGCACCTAAATGGAGTAGTTTTTTAAGTCCCTTGTCCGCTAGATTAGATACTTTGTTCCTTCCGAATACCGATATTCCAGAGGTGTTCGCAAAAGGAGCTACACCTGCATAACAAGCCAATTTTCTCGCTTCTTTTATAGTTTTGAACTCATTGGTCTTTACAATTAGGTTTAAGCACAATATGGGACCTACACCGGGGATGGACTGTAGCTGTGAAGCCATATTCTTAATCCTTTGACAAGAGTCGACAAGTTGTTTTAACTCTAATTCTATAGTGCCGATCTGCTTGGTCAGTTCCTTTATCAGCTTTTGGTTTTTAGAGAGAATCGATTTGACAAGCTTTGCGTTGTCCAAAACAAGTATTTCTTTATTTTTGGTCTTGATTTCCTTGCGTTGTTTGACCCTGAATTTTCTTTCCGACATTAGTACCTGTAGGGATTCCAGTACTTTTCTTTTTTCTATGTAACAATCCATTTCATCATGGTTCTTACGAATGAACCTTGCTATCCTAACGGCATCTATAACATCGTTTTTACCACGTACAAGTCCTAGACTTTTCTTCAAATGCAATGGGTTTACGACATAAAAACTACACTTCATACTAGGAAGTATCCTCATTAGCTCCCAGGAATACTTTCCTGTGTTCTCAACACAGATATGATATTCGTGAGCAGTGTTTTTTAGCAGATGTCCAAAGTATTTAAAGATTGATCGTTTGGTATTTTTAATGACCAGGGATTCCGTTGTGTCGGATAAAATACAAATATCCAAAGTGGATTTGCTTACATCAATTCCGATGAACTTTAATTCTGTTTTCATAAATTTGGTTTACTTGATTAAATAGATAGTACTCAACTCCTTTATAATGGGCTTTATATCCCGAATTTCTAATTTGAGTTTTATCATAAACGGAAAAGATCTGAATCGAACTATGAGCTTGGAACTCGGAGTGATTTGATAGTGTATCTTTTCCGTTTTTAATTTACT
>NZ_JBEFNZ010000002.1:0-1181 GCF_045063735.1 Maribacter sp. Asnod1-A12 | reverse complement strand
AGAGCTACGATAAACCAAGATTCCGAGTTACCGGTTGGCGTGTATTTCTATGTGATCAAGTATAATAACAACGGGGATAACTTGGACAAGTCGGGTTACCTATACATAAACAGATAAAAAAATCTCTTTAAAAAAGATAAGATGAACAAATATTTTCTATTCATATTGATCAGTATAGCGGGTCTTCTGACAGGGTATTCCCAGCAAGACGCGCAGTACACGCAGTACATGTACAATACGATATCGGTGAACCCTGCATATGCGGGATCTCGAGGAGTGTTGAGCATAGTTGCCCTTCACCGTTCGCAGTGGGTGGGGCTCGACGGCGCACCGACGACTCAGACGTTGAACTTTCATACTCCCGTTTCCAATAATGTAGGATTGGGACTATCGGTGGTGAACGACGAGATCGGTAACGGTACGAACCAAGATACGTACATAGACGCCGCGTTCAGTTATACGGTAAAGACCTCTGAGGAGGGTAAGCTTTCGTTCGGACTGAAAGCGGGCGGGCACCTGTTCAACGTGGACTTCACGAAACTGAGGAACTACGGGGCGGAGAGCAACCTGCCGAACATCGACAACAAGTTCTCGCCTAACTTCGGAGCGGGGATCTATTACCATACGGACCGTTTCTATGCGGGGCTATCGGTACCGAACTTTCTGCAGACCGAGCATTTCGACAGTTCGGATACGAACAGTTCGAGTTTGATCGCACAGGAGCGTATGAACCTCTATCTGATCACGGGGTATGTGTTCGATTTGAAGAACAACGTAAAGTTCAAGCCCGCGGCGCTCGTAAAAGCCGTAAAGGGGGCACCTTTACAGGTAGATTTAAGCGCGAACTTCCTTTTCAACGACAAGTTCTCTTTGGGGGCTGCGTATAGATGGGACGCTGCGATCAGCGCCCTGTTCGGTTTTCAGCTGAACGACCAGTTGATGTTGGGGCTTGCCTATGACAAGGAAACGACGGACCTTGGAGCGACCAGGTTCAACGACGGTTCTTTCGAGATCATGCTGAGATATGAATTCCTGAACAAATACAAACGAGTGATCACCCCAAGATTCTTTTAAAAAAACGACATGAAAAAAACAGGATATATTTTTTGTGGCTTGGCGGTAATGGCTATGATGGCAAGCGCACAGGACAAGAAAGTAAAGAAAGCGGATACGAAGTTCAC
>NZ_JBEFNZ010000001.1:0-1322 GCF_045063735.1 Maribacter sp. Asnod1-A12 | reverse complement strand
CCAACTGGATCAACGCTATCTGCCAAACCATCATTATCTGTATCTGTAGCGAAAGTATCTATAACACCATCACCGTTCGTATCTGGACCACCAGCTTCGGTTACATCTGGAATACCATCGTTATCAGCATCTAAATCTACTCTGTCTTTTATACCATCATTATCTGAATCTTCGTCTGGTAAAGGAGTAGTATCCACACTATCGGCAACACCGTTATCATTGCCATCAACAAAACCGTCTACGGTACCATCACCATCTGCATCCACGCCACCGGCTTCTGTAGTATCCGTAACACCATCATTATCAGAATCTAAGTCCAAATGATTTGGAATATTGTCATTATCGGTATCCAACATTGTGCAATACTGAAAATGGAATAACTGCATAGTAACATCTCCATTGTTTCCCGCATCGTTTTTCCCTACTACTATTTTTATCTGTGTTACAGGTCCCGGTATAGAAACGAAAATACTATTTAAAGGGGCATTATTTCCTAATGCACTACTAACTACCGATTGACCAGTAAAAGTTGCATTCGTGCCTAAGTTATCATCAGAAAGAAAAACAGAAGTACTGTTTCCTGAGTTAGATGCAGTAAAATCTGACCTATCAGCATTATCTAATCCTCCCCATTGAAATTGAACGTTGTAAACAGGTCCATTAACAAAATCAATAGTATAAACAGCAACATCGCCGTTCGAGAAATTTGTATTTTGGGGTTGTACATTTATATATTCTCCAGTAATAGAACCGTTACTTTGGCTCGTAACTCCAGAATTCCATGTGGTTGAACCTTGAAGTTCATAACTAAAATCAGCATCTACACCATCAAAAGCATAAATATCATTAATTGTACCTGGGTTGCTTGTGGAAACGAAACTTTGACCCAAATCTACAAATCCGGGAGAACAATTTAACTCATCTGTATCTAAGATTCCATCGTTATCGTCATCAAGGTCTACCGTATCTGGAATACCATCGTTATCAGAATCAAAAATCGATCTAAAGTCAACCTCAACAGGGTCAACATCATCTTCGTTATCCGTTGCAATCGCACCTGTATCTAAATCGTTATTTACATCATAGCCTGAAGTAGTATCATCAAAAGCATCGTTTAAACCATCTCCATCAGTATCCGCTAAAGGATCTGTAATTGTACCTTGCCCAGCTTCTACTACATCTGTAATACCATCATCATCAGAATCTGCATCTAAATAATCAGGAATTAGATCACCATCGGTATCTTCTGGAGTTAAACCAACAGGGTAGTTGGTATCTAAACCATTCGTGGCCTCGGCATCTGCAGGGGCAATATAGCCCGC